>NZ_CP040005.1:0-2400000 GCF_005696555.1 Actinomyces sp. oral taxon 171 str. F0337
GTGCCCGACGCCGCCAACACCAAATGGCTCTCAGCACTTGAGGTGCTCTCCAGCTCCGGAGAACTGGGTCAGGGCAAGATGTCCATGATTCGCATGACCCATCTCATCGACGTCGACGGCACGCTCGTCCTCGTCGTCGGATCAGCCTTCGCCAAGGACATCGTCGAGCAGGCACGTGCTCCCATCAGCGCCGCCATCAGCCAGGTCTGGGGACGCCCCATGCCCATGGAGGTCACAGTCGACACCTCCTCAGAGGTGTCGCGCGCACCCATGTCTCCTGTGGCTCCCGAGCCCGTCAATCTGGCGACCGTCACCCCCGCGCCGACATCCTCTCCGTCCCCCTCGGTCTCACCCCAGCTGTCGGGGCCCTCCGTCGGGTCGACTCTGTCCGCTGCGCCCGCCGCACCAACGGTGCCCGCTTACGGCGAGCAGATGGCGGAGCCGTCGCCCTACTCGGCGACGACTCCCTCACCGATGCCTCACTCCCAGGCCTCCGCCTCCTCCGCCCCGTCGACGATGTCGGCTCCCCTTCCCACCGGGTCGGGACTTCCCGGCACCTACAGCCCCGGGGGCACCGGCTCCCAGAACTCCACCGGACTGCTGACACCCACGGCGGCCCACGACGTCTCCCAGCTCAATCCGAGATACACCTTCGACACATACGTCACCGGATCCTCCAACCGCTTCGCTCACGCCACGGCACTGGCTGTGGCCGAGGCTCCGGCCCGTGCCTACAACCCCTTGTTCATCTACGGCGGCTCCGGCCTGGGTAAGACGCACCTCCTGCACGCCATCGGCCATTACGCCCAGACCCTCAACCCGGGAATCCGCGTCAAGTACGTCAACTCCGAGGTCTTCGTCTCCGACTTCATCGCCTGCGTGCGCGACGGCAACCAGGACGACGGCCGCATGGAGGGCTTCAAGCGCCGCTACCGCGAGGTCGACATCCTCCTGGTCGACGACATCCAGTTCCTCCAGGGCAAGGAGTCGACCCTCGAGGAGTTCTTCCACACCTTCAACTCCCTGCACTCCTCGGGCAAGCAGGTGGTCCTCACCTCCGACCAGCCCCCCAAGGCCCTCGGTGGGCTCGACGAGCGCCTCCGCTCCCGCTTCGAGTGGGGCCTTCTTGCCGACGTCCAGCCCCCGGACCTGGAGACCCGTATCGCGATCCTCTCCCGCAAGGGCACGGCCGAGGGCCTCGACCTGCCCTTCGACGTCCTGGAGTACATCGCCTCGCGCATCACCACCAACATCCGCGAGCTCGAGGGCGCACTCATCCGGGTGACGGCCTTCGCCTCCCTCAACAAGCAGCCCGTCGACCAGACCCTGGCCGAGATGGTCCTCAAGGACATCATCTCCGACCCCGAGGGCCAGGAGATCACGACCTCCCTCATCATGGCGCAGACCGCCGACTACTTCGGCATCACCATCGACGACCTGTGCTCGGCCAACCGCTCACGCACCATGGTCTCGGCCCGCCACATCGCCATGTACCTGTGCCGCGAGCTCACCGACCTCTCCCTGCCCAAGATCGGGCGGGAGTTCGGCGGGCGCGATCACACCACCGTCATGAGCGCGGACAAGAAGATCCGCACCCTCATGGCCGAGCGGCGCTCCACCTTCAACCAGGTCACCGAGCTGACCAGCCGCATCAAGCAGGCCGCCCAGTCTCCCGCCTGACCCGACGACACACCGTCCCCGACCGCATCCAACGCAGCTGTGGACGGTGCTGAGGACGGCACGTGGAGGAGCGAGCGTGTCGCTGTGGAGGTACGGCAGTACCACTGTGGAATGACATGCATGTCATTCAGTCTCTCCACCGACACCCCTGTCTGCTCACCAGGACCACCCACCTGTCATTCCCCAGCGTCACTGGCGTCATGGCGGCGAAAGATCCTGTTATCCCCAGCATCCACACGTGCTACTACACCTACAAACCCAAATGACATGAATCGCGAAGCACGATCGGCCAACGAGGTCGGTCCGGACCCCGGGGACCTGTCATTCAGGGAGGCTCATGGGATGACCATGAGTGATCGCTGGTGACAGGGTGACTCTCACGGACTACCGTCTACACTCTCGACCCAGGACTGCGTTCCCAGCGACGCGGTTCCGATGATGACTGTCCGCCGGCGACCTGCCGGCACCCACGTTTCCTCTTCGGCTCAGTAGTGCCACAACGCCTACCGACCGACCGAACACGATTGACGGAGGCACCTACTGTGAAGCTCAGGGTTGACCGAGACATCCTCGCCGAAGCCGTCACCTGGACTGCACGATCCGTGCCCGCCCGCCCGCCGGTGCCCGTCCTGGCCGGGGTGCGACTGGAGGCCAAGGGCTCCAGCCTGGTCCTGGCCTCCTTCGACTACGAGGTCTCGGCCCACTGCGAGGTGGCCGCCGACATCGAGGAGGACGGCGTCGTCCTCGTCTCCGGACGGCTCCTGGCCGATATCGCCAAGGCGCTGCCGAACAAGCCCGTCGACCTGGAGGTTGAGGGCAACAAGGTCGCCGTCTCCTGCGGATCGGCCCGCTTCTCCCTGGCGGCCATGGCCGCCGACGACTACCCGGCACTTCCGGTCATGCCCACAGTCGCCGGCACGATCGATGCCCACGACCTGGCCCGCGCCGTCGGTCAGGTCTCCATCGCCGCCTCCCGTGACGACACCCTGCCCCTGCTCACCAGCGTCCAGATCGAGGTCGAGGGCAGCTCGCTGGTCCTCATGGCCACCGACCGCTACCGCCTGGCCATGCGGGAGCTGACCTGGTCGCCGTCCAACACCGAGCTGTCCACCACGGCTCTGCTCAAGGCCCGCACCCTGTCCGACGTCGCCAAGTCCCTGACCTCCTCCGGCGACGTGACCGTGGCCCTCAGCAGCGAGTCGGCGGCCTCCAGCCTCATTGGCTTCGAGGCCGGGGGCAGACGCACCACCTCCCTGCTCACCGACGGCGACTACCCGCCGGTGCGCCGCCTCTTCCCGGAGTCCACCTCGATCCACGCCACCGTGGGCACCGACGAGCTCATGGCGGCCGTGCGCCGCGTCAGCCTCGTCGCCGACCGCTCCACCCCCATTCACATGTCCTTCACCCAGGGCAACCTGGAGCTGGACGCCGGACAGGGCGACGACGCCCAGGCCACCGAGCAGCTCGTCGCCCACCTCGAGGGCGACGACATCTCCACCGCCTTCAACCCCGGCTACCTCCTCGACGGCCTGGGCGCCCTCAACCAGCCCTACGTCCGCCTCGACTTCACCCACGCCTCGAAGCCCGCGGTGCTCACCGGCATGGACTCCATCGGGGGCACCGAGGACTCCTCCTTCCGCTACCTGCTCATGCCGATCCGCTTCGGAGCCTGAGACTCGACGGTGCATGTACGTCTCTGACCTCTCCCTGGACGACTTCCGCTCCTACCGCAGCCTGGTGCTGTCACTGGAGCCAGGCCCCAGCGCCTTCGTCGGCTCCAACGGACAGGGCAAGACCAACCTGGTCGAGGCCATCGTCTACCTGGCGACGCTCTCCTCCCACCGGATCGGCGCGGACACCGCCCTCGTCCGACGGACGGCACCGGGCCAGGCTCAGCCGGCCGGCGCCGTCGTGCGCGCCCGAGCCGTCCATGGGGAAAGACCCAGCGTCCTGGAGATCGAGATCATCGCCGGTAAGGCGAACCGGGCCCGCCTCAACCGGGGCGGCTGCCGGCCCCGCGACCTGCTCGGGGTGCTGCGCGCGGTCGTCTTCGCCCCCGAGGACCTCTCCCTGGTACGGGCCGAGCCCGGGATCCGCCGAGGCTTCCTCGACGACCTGGTCATCACGCTGCGCCCGGGCCTGGCCGGGGTGCGCGCCGAGCACGACAAGATCCTCGCCCAGCGCGCCAGCCTCCTGAAGTCCGCGCGCGCGGCCCGCTCGTCGACCGCCTCCATGCTCTCCACCCTGGAGATCTGGGACGCCCAGCTCGCCGCCGCGGCCGCTCGACTCATCGCCGCCCGGGTCGACGTCGTGCGGCGCCTGCGCCCCTGGGTGGCCTCCGCCTACGAGACCGTCTCCGGGGCCTGCGGGCAGCGTTCCCGCGCCCAGCTCGCCTACCGCTCGAGCCTGCTGACCCACGAGGGATCCCCGGAACCCGACCCCCACGACGAGTCGGCCTGGCTCGCTGGCGAGGAGACGCTCCTCGATGAGACCGCCCTCGCCACGCGCCTGGAGAGTGCCATGGGTGAGCTCCACGCCCGCGAGATCGACCGCGGCGCGAACCTCATCGGGGCGCACCGCGACGACCTCTCCCTGTTCCTCACCGGCCTGCCCGCCCGCGGATTCGCCTCCCACGGCGAGCAGTGGTCCCTGGCCCTCGCACTGCGCCTGGCCTCCTACGACATGCTGCGCACCGACATCGACGCCTACGGCGGGGACGGCGAGCCGGTACTCATCCTCGACGACGTCTTCGCCTCCCTCGACGAGCAGCGCCGCCGCGCCCTGGCCCAGATGGTCGCCGGAGCCCAGCAGGTCCTGCTGACCGCCGCCGTCGACGAAGACGTCCCCGCCGAGCTCGCCGGCGCCCGGTACCACGTGGCCGACGGGGAGGTCACCCGTGGCTGAGCCCTCCCCGCCCACCGGTGACGGCCCGCTTCCCGATGTCCTCGCCCAGCGGGCCCTGACCCGCCAGCGCGCCCAGGCCTGGGAGAAGGGCGACAGCCGCGTCCCGGCCCGCAGGCCGCGCGGGCCGGCCCGTGGTTCCGGGGGCGAGGACGCGCAGCAGGCGGCGCCCTGGGACCAGCGGCGCGAGCTGGCCCGGGCGCTGGGTCAGAACCCGGACGACCCGGCCGATCGCGGCCCCGGACTGGCACGGGGACGCGACCGGCCCGGCCCCACCCCCTTCGACCCCCGCACCGGGCAACGCGAGCTGCGCCGCATGGTGGCCGACAACGGTTGGGCCGGAAAGCTCGCGGTGGCCGGCGTCGTCGCCCGGTGGCCGACCATCGTGGGCGAGCAGGTCGCCGAGCACTGCACCATCGAGTCCTTCGACGCCGGACGCATCACCCTGCGCGCCTCGTCGTCGAGCTGGGCCCAGCAGCTCCGACTCCTCCAGCCCACCATCGAGGCCAGGATCGTTGAGGCCCTGCGCTCAGGGCCCGGGGGTCGCCAGGCCGGAGGGATCAGCACCGGTGACGGGGTGGAGCTGCGGATCCTGGGGCCGGCCGGTCCCTCATGGAAACGCCGCGGAGTCGGCCTGCGCGGCACCCGTGGTCCGCGCGATACCTACGGGTAGTGGGACCGCGGGTATCATCGTCAACGCGCCGGTCGGGGCCGGCGTCGTCGGAAAATCACGGGGCGCATGCCGGGCACCGGGCGACGCGGTGATCCGCGTGAGACAGAGGTGACCACGGGCACGCTCCCAGCTGCTCACGGTGCCGCGGTTCACGGGCCTATCTACGCTAGAATGCGGTGAAACCGCCCAAGGTGCGCCCAGGACCGTCCTGATGTACCCACCTACGTGTGCGCACGATCCTCCTCAGGATCGTCGTGTGAAGGGGCCGGACGGAGACATCGGACCACTGAGGTCCCGATGCGCACAGATTGAGGAGCAACTGACACGTGTCTGACCAGGACGCCACTGTGAATCACGATTACGGAGCCTCGGACATCACCGTCCTCGAAGGGCTCGAAGCGGTCCGGAAGCGCCCCGGCATGTACATCGGTTCCACCGGTGAGCGGGGCCTGCACCACCTCGTCTACGAGGTCGTCGACAACTCCGTCGACGAGGCCCTGGCCGGCTACTGCGACCACATTGAGGTCACCATCCTGGCCGACGGCGGTGTGCGCGTCAGCGACAACGGCCGTGGCATCCCGGTCGACGAGCACCCCACCGAGCACAAGCCCACCGTCGAGGTCGTCATGACGATCCTGCACGCCGGCGGCAAGTTCGGAGGCGGTGGCTACGCCGTCTCCGGTGGTCTGCACGGCGTGGGCATCTCCGTGGTCAACGCCCTGTCCACCCGGGTGGACACCGAGGTGCGCCGGCAGGGATTCGTGTGGCGCATGTCCTTCGCCGACGGCGGCCGCCCCATCACCGAGCTCGTCAAGGGCGAGACCACCGAGTCCACCGGCACCACCCAGACCTTCTACCCGGACCCGAGCATCTTCGAGACGGTCGACTTCGACTACGAGACGCTGCGCCGTCGTTTCCAGCAGATGGCCTTCCTCAACAAGGGCCTGCGCATCACCCTGACCGACGAGCGCATCGGCGTCCAGGACGCCGGCGACGAGATCGCCGGGGACGACTCCGCCCCCGACGCCCCCGAGGTCGGATTCCGCACCGACTCCTACTGCTACGAGCACGGCCTGCGCGACTACGTCGCCTTCCTCAACAAGTCCAAGAAGGCCGAGCTCATCCACCCCGAGATCATCGACTTCGAGGCCGAGCAGTCCCTGGGCGAGACCCACTCCATCAGCCTGGAGATCGCCATGCAGTGGACCAGCGCCTACTCCGAGTCGGTCCACACCTACGCCAACACGATCAACACCACCGAGGGCGGCACCCACGAGGAGGGCTTCCGCACGGCGCTGACCACCCTGGTCAACAAGTACGCCCGGGACAAGGGCCTGCTCAAGGAGCGCGATGACAACCTCACCGGTGACGACATCCGTGAGGGACTGACGGCCGTCATCTCCGTCAAGCTCTCCGAGCCGCAGTTCGAGGGCCAGACCAAGACCAAGCTCGGCAACACCGAGGCGCGCACCTTCGTCCAGCAGACGGTCTACGGCCAGCTCGGCGACTGGTTGGACTCCCACCCGAGCGACGCGCGCGCCATCATCACCAAGGCCTCCCAGGCCGCCGCCGCGCGCCTGGCCGCCCGCAAGGCCCGCGAGGCCACCCGCCGCAAGGGCGTCCTGGAGTCCGCCTCCATGCCGGGCAAGCTGCGCGACTGCTCCTCGAAGAGCGCCGCGGACTCCGAGATCTTCATCGTCGAGGGCGACTCGGCCGGCGGCTCCGCCGTCGGCGGCCGCGACCCCGAGCACCAGGCGATCATGCCGATCCGCGGCAAGATCCTCAACGTCGAGAAGGCGCGCCTGGACCGGGCCCTGTCCTCCGACACGATCCGCAGCCTCATCACCGCCTTCGGCACCGGCATCGGCGAGGACTTCGACATCACCAAGCTGCGCTACGGCAAGATCGTCATCATGGCCGACGCCGACGTTGACGGCCAGCATATCGCCACCCTCCTGCTGACCCTCCTGTTCCGCTACATGCGGCCCCTCATCGAGCACGGCCACACCTACATCGCCATGCCGCCGCTCTACCGGCTCAAGTGGTCCAACGCCGAGCACGAGTTCGCCTACTCCGACGCCGAGCGCGACAAGCTCCTGGCCACCGGACAGGAGAAGGGTCGTCGCCTGCCCAAGGACGGCGGGATCCAGCGCTACAAGGGTCTGGGCGAGATGAACGACCACGAGCTGTGGGAGACGACCATGGACCCCACGACCCGGATCCTCAAGCAGGTCACGCTCGATGAGGCGGCCGACGCCGACGAGACCTTCGCGATCCTCATGGGCGACGACGTCGAGCAGCGGCGCTCCTTCATCCAGCGCAACGCCTCCGACGTCCGCTTCCTGGACATCTGAGCAGCAACGAGCGACACGTGAACCGCCGGCCCGCCGTCGGCGACATCCTCTGAACACGAAGGAATCCTGTGAGCGACGAAGTTGAAGAGATCATCGGCGACGAGGGAGCGACGAGCATAGCCGTCCCCGAGCGCATCCAGCCGGTCGACCTCCAGATGGAGATGCAGCGCTCCTACCTCGACTACGCGATGAGCGTCATCGTGGGCCGGGCCCTGCCCGACGTGCGCGACGGGCTCAAGCCTGTCCACCGCCGCGTCCTGTACGCCATGTACGACGGCGGCTACCGCCCCACCGCCTCCTTCTCCAAGTCCTCCCGCGTCGTCGGCGACGTCATGGGGACTTACCACCCCCACGGCGACAGCGCCATCTACGACGCGCTGGCCCGCCTGGTCCAGTGGTGGTCGCTGCGCTACCCGCTGGTGGCCGGCCAGGGGAACTTCGGCACGCCCGGCAACCTGGGGCCCGCCGCCCCCCGGTACACCGAGTGCAAGATGGCGCCCCTGGCCATGGAGATGCTCCGGGACATCGACGAGGACAGCGTCGACTTCCAGGACAACTACGACGGACGCAACCAGGAGCCGGTCATCCTGCCGTCCCGGTTCCCCAACCTCCTGGTCAACGGCTCCGAGGGCATCGCCGTCGGCATGGCCACCCGCATCCCGCCGCACAACCTGCGCGAGGTCGCCCGCGGAGCCCAGTGGTACCTCGAGCACCCCGACGCCTCGCGCGAGGAGCTGCTCGACGCCCTCATCGAACGGATCCCCGGACCCGACTTCCCCACCGGCGCCACCATTCTGGGACGGCGGGGCATCGAGGACGCCTACCGCACCGGCCGCGGTTCCATCACCCAGCGGGCCGTGGTCAACGTCGAGGAGATCCAGGGGCGCCAGTGCCTCGTCGTCACTGAGCTGCCCTACCAGGTCAACCCCGACAACCTGGCCGACAAGATCGCCCAGCTCGTGCGCGACGGCCAGGTCACCGGCATCGCCGACATCCGTGACGAGACCTCCGGGCGCACCGGCCAGCGACTGGTCATCGTCCTCAAGCGCGACGCCGTCGCCAAGGTGGTCCTCAACAACCTCTACAAGCGCACCCAGCTCCAGGACAACTTCCCGGCCAACATGCTCGCCCTGGTCGACGGGGTGCCGCGCACCCTGAGCCTGGACGGGTTCGTGCGCCACTGGGTGAGCCACCAGATCGACGTCATCGTGCGCCGCTCCCGCTTCCGCCTGCGCAAGGCCGAGGAGCGCCTCCACATCCTCGAGGGCCTGCTCAAGGCGATCGACGCCCTCGACGCCGTCATCGCCCTCATCCGGCGCTCGCCCACCACCGAGGAGGCCCGCACCGGCCTCATGGGCCTGCTGGACGTCGACGAGGCCCAGGCCGAGGCCATCCTCTCCCTCCAGCTGCGCCGTCTGGCCGCCCTGGAGCGCCTCAAGATCCAGGAGGAGTCCGACGAGCTGCGCGCCCGCGTCAAGGACCTGCGCGAGATCATCGCCTCCCCGGAGCGCCAGCGGGGCATCGTCTCCGACGAACTGGCCGAGATCGTCGAGAAGTACGGGGACGAGCGCCGCACCCGGATCGTGCCCTTCGACGGCGAGATGAGCATGGAGGACCTCATCCCCGAGGAGGACGTGGTCGTCACCATCACCCGATCCGGCTACGCCAAGCGCACCCGCACCGACTCCTACCGCTCCCAGCACCGCGGCGGCAAGGGCATCCGCGGGGCCACGCTGCGCGAGGACGACGTCGTCGACCACTTCTTCGTCACCACGACGCACCGCTGGCTGCTGTTCTTCACCAACTACGGTCGCGTCTACCGCGCCAAGGGCTACGAGCTGCCCGAGGGCGGGCGCGACTCCAAGGGCCAGCACGTGGCCAACCTCCTGGCCTTCCAGCCCGGCGAGGAGATCGCCCAGGTCATGGAGCTCCGGGACTACGACCAGGCCGACTTCCTGGTCCTGGCCACCCGCCGCGGCCTGGTGAAGAAGACCCGCCTGAGCGAGTACAACTCCAACCGCTCCGGCGGCGTCATCGCCATCAACCTGCGCCAGGACGAGGACGGCAACTACGACGAGCTCGTCTCCGCCCGGCTCCTGAGCACCGGGCAGGACCTCCTGCTGGTCTCCCACGCCGGCCAGTCCCTGCGATTCCACGCCGACGACGACACCCTGCGGCCCACGGGCCGGGCCACCAGCGGCGTCACCGGCATGCGCTTCCGCGAGGGCGACTACCTGCTGGCCATGGACGTCGTTGACCCCTCCTGGCAGGACGCCGACCTGTTCGTCGTCACCGAGGGCGGCTACGCCAAGCGCACCAACGTCGTCGACTACCCCGTCAAGGGCCGCGGCGGCCTGGGCGTCAAGGTCGCCAACCTCGTCGAGGCGCGAGGCAACCTCGTGGGCGCCCTGGTGACCGACTCCGGCGACGAGGTCCTGTGCATCATGGCCTCGGGCAAGGTGGTCCGCTCCGCCGTCGTCGAGGTCTCTCGCACCGGGCGAACCACACAGGGCGTGACTTTCGCCAAGCCCGACGCCGGAGACCGCATCATCGCGGTGGCCCGCAACACCGAACGGGACATGGAGGAGGCGGTCGATGCCGCCGATAGCGCCCCGAGTGCCGAGTCGGCGGACTCCGCCGACCAGGCCCGGGCCGATGTGCCCCCAGAAGGTGACACTGGCGACTCTCCTGCGGACTCAGCGGCGGACACGGTAGCGTTGGAAGACAACGAGAGTGAGGTCGAAGCATGAGCCAGCCGGTTTCCATGTCCCCTGACGGTGGGTCCACAGGTGCCGCATCCATTGTGGGTGGTGCGGATGCCTCCGGCAGCGCGTCGGGCGGCAAGAGCAAGAAGAGCAAGAAGACCATTGCCGGGCCGCGCCGCGTGCGTCTGGCCCTGACCCGGGTCGACCCCTGGTCGGTGATGAAGGCGAGCTTCCTGCTCAGCTTCGCCGCGGGCATCATGCTCATCGTCGCCACGGCGGTCGTGTGGTTCATGCTCGATGCCATGCACGTCTTCTCCACCATCGAGGAGCTCGTCAAGACGGTTGCCGGTGAGCGCTCCAACACCTTCTCCGCGATCGTGGCCTACCTCGAGCTGCCACGAGCCCTGGCCGTCTCCACGATTATCGCCGTGGTGGATATCGTGCTGATGACCGCCCTGACCACTCTGGGTGCCTTTCTCTACAACATCACCGCCACCCTCGTCGGTGGGATCCATCTCACGCTTGCGGATGAGTGATCGGATTTGGTCTGTCATGGCCGGGTAGGTTAATCTTCTCCGGTCGCAAGGGCCTATAGCTCAGTTGGTTAGAGCGCATCCCTGATAAGGATGAGGTCGCTGGTTCGAGTCCAGCTAGGCCCACCGTCCGCGGTGAGACGATGAGGAGGTTTCATGAGGAACCGTGCAGTCGTATCAGCCGCGGTCTTTTCGTTCCTGGCCGCTGCGGGTTATGCCGCGTGGCTCAGGTTCGAGGCGGCCCGCATGGAACGGGCCGCGTGGGCCGAGGTCACCGACCCCGTCGACTAGCAGCCGACGGGCCTGGTGATCACCCTCCCCGAGGGGCCATGGCGCAATTGGTAGCGCACCTGCTTTGCAAGCAGGGGGTTACGGGTTCGAGTCCCGTTGGCTCCACCACCGATTTCTCATACTCCTCTCCCCGAGATGGTCCATGATGGTGGCCCATCTCGGGGATTATTTCTGGGGACGCTCGCCCTTCTACCAGGTCACGCTCCACGGCTACGGCATGCACACCTTCAGCCACCTGGCCACGACGGTCCTCGCTCGGCGCTACACCCCGGGAGTGGCGACGGCGCTACCGGTCGTCCTGCCCTTCTGGATCTTTGCAAAACGGACGCTGCGGGCCCACGGGATCGAGGTGCGCCCTCACCGATGGGTGATCCCCGCCTTCCCGGTCGTCACCGGTGCAATGCCGGGCAGCGCATACCTGGTGACGACGTGGCGGTCGGGAGGACATCACCGAAAAGGAAAGCAACCTTGACTGAATGACAAGGTCGCTTTATATTCATGTCATGACCTTCTCTTCTCCCATCACACGAATCGGGCGCGGCGTGGTTGCGCTCCTCCTGATGCGAACCGTCTTGCTCTTCGTCGGCACCGGTGTCGTTCTGCCCTTCGTTGACTGGATCTACAACCGGGCCCTGCTGTGGGCCAATGTGACGGTGGTGATTGTTGACGTCATTACTCTGCTTGTCCTGTCTCGGCTGCTGGCTCGGCAGAATCGTCGCCTGAGCGATCTCCTGGCTCCCAGCCGGCCGGCTACCGCCTGGGGGCTGCTGGCCTTCATCATTCTGTTCATCGGGTTCTTCGTCTCCACCTTCATCGGCAATCTGATTGCCTATCAGGGTCCTCCTCCCGCCTCAGGAGTGTTGCATGGCGTTCCCATGTGGATGGGATGGTGGGCCTTGCTCGTCATGCCGGTGACGATCGCCCTGGCGGAAGAAGGCTTGTACCGCGGGTATGCTGCCGAGGTCCTTGAATCTCGTTTCCATAAGGCTGCGGCACTGGTCGTTATCGCGTTCTTCTTCGCACTTCAGCACACGGCGTTGACGCCATTGAGTCCTCGGGCGCAGGTCGCCAGGTTCGTCACCACATTCTTGGTGGGACTACTCCTGGGGTGCATGCGGTGGCGGTGGCGTGGCGGCCTGTGGTCGCTGGTGGTCGCTCACTGGGGTCTTGATGTGCTTGGTCTTGGGCTTCCGATTCTGTTAGCATCGCAGGCATCATGAGTAGTGACCGTAAAGCACACGTCGCCTACCTCATTCGGTTCACCATAGGCATGCTGCTTTATTCGCTGGCTATTTTCTCCAGCAGATTCTGGTCCCATTCCGTGGAGGGAACTCCGTGGCGATTCGTCAGTGCGCTGCTTCCCATGATCGGAGCCTGCGTGTGTGCGTGGGCGATGATGAAGATGTTTCGAGAGATTGATGAGATGCAGCAGAAGAAGATGCTGGATGCTCTGGTCATCTCATCGGCAGGAACGATTCTCACCTGTCTTGCCTACGGTTTTATGGAGGAAGTGGGCCTGCCTCTTCTCAATGCCTCATGGGTCGTGATGGTGTGGGGAGTCTTCTTCATCATCGGAACGTTGTGGACTGCCTGGCGGTACCGGTGAGGAACGATCTCAAGGTGCTGCGTGCCCAGCGCAGCTGGACTCAGGCCCGGCTCGCCGAAGAGCTGGGTGTCTCCCGCCAGACGGTCAACGCTCTGGAGGCCGGTCGTTACGATCCCTCCCTTCCCCTGGCCTTCACCATTGCGCGCGTCTTCGGCCTGACCATCGAGGAGATCTTCTTCCCCGATGATGACGCCTCCTAGGATGAGCATCGTGAGCCGCACCGTCGACATTCCGCCCCCGAGGCGAGGACGTCGCGAGCTCGCCGAGGACACCGGGGTGCGGCTGGGCCTGCACATCAAGTCGGCGGAGCAGGCCATGATGGCCGCCAAGACTGAGGCCCTCAGGAGCTTTGGGCTCACCGTGGCCCAGTACGCGGCCATGCTGTCCCTGTACTACGTGCCTGAACAGTCCTCGGCACAGCTGGCCAGGGCCGCCGCGGTCACCCCGCAGACGATGGCCACCGTCATCGCCAAGCTGGAGCAGAAGCGACTCGTCGCCCGCCGCCCCTCCTTCGACCACGCCAAGGTCCTCATCGCCTCACTCACGCCCGAGGGTGAGGCCCTGGTGCTCCGTGCCGATGAGGCAGCGCGAGGCATCGAGCAACGCATGGCGGAGGCTTTCACTGTCAGGGAGCGCCAGCAGCTCACCGAGATGCTCGGGCGGGTCACTGCGCTTCTGCGGGGCGACCTCAGCGCCGAGTAGCGGTCGAGGTGTCGACGACCACTACTTTCACGGGCCTGAGATCACTACTGGGTCCACGAATCGCGATGGTGCTGCTCCGTGTCGGGTATCAGATATCTGATACGGTGTTGATGACTGATACAGAAAGGTGCTGCACATGAAGGCCATGCAGATCATCAGCTTCGATGGCCCCGCCTCCGGGCTGCGCTACCAGGAGGCCCCCACTCCTGAGCCCGGACCGGGTCAGATCGCGGTGGATGTGGACCATGCCGGTGTCGGCTACGTCGAGGCGCTCTTCACCGAGGGTCTCGTGCCCATCGACCTGCCCTGGACCCCCGGACTGGAGGTGAGCGGCCGTGTCCGTGCCCTGGGTGACGGGGTGGATGGCTACCGGGTCGGGGAGGCCGTCGTCGCCCTGACCATCACCGGGGGTGGCGGCTACGGGCAGGTCGCTGTGGCTCCCGTTGAGCTCGTTGTACCGCTCCCTGCGGGGCTTGATCCGGTCGTGGCCGCGGCAGTTCCGGCCAACTCGACGACGGCGCTCGTCGCCCTGGAGGAGATCGTCCACCTGCGCCGCGGTGAGAGCGTGCTGGTCCATGCCGCCGCCGGTGGCCTCGGCTCACAGGTGGGTCAGGTCGCCCGGCTGCTCGGTGCGGGCCGCGTCGTCGGCGTCACCCGCAGTGAGGCCAAGCGCCAGGAGATCCTGGACCTGGGCTATGACGAGGCCTGGCTGACCGAGGAGCTCGACGACGTCGAACCCGCCCAGTTCGACGTCGTCGCCGACCCGGTGGCCGGACCGGCCAGACTGCGCAGCCTCGACCTGCTGCGTACGGGAGGACGGCTCCTCGCGCTGGGGGACGCGTCCCAGGCGCAGGACCAGCAGGTGAGCACCACGTCGCTGTGGCTGCGGGGCATCGGCGTCACCGGCTTCAACCTCGGGGCCTTCAGTCGGGCGAACCCGGCGCTCGTCGGAGGCCACCTGAGGCGTGCGGTGGAGCTCGTGGCCTCCGGCGAGCTCCGTGTCCACGTCACCGACCGGCTCCCGATCCAGGAGGCCGCGCAGGCCGTCACTGCAGTGCGCACGGGAACCACCACCGGCAAGATCGTCCTGACCCACTCACAGGACTGACGGCCCGCCCAGGTCCGCAAGAATCGTCGGTGAGCTCTGGGCCCCATATGAGCATCATGGTGCGCATGAGAGAAACGATTGACTCCTTCGACGTCGTTGGCCTGCCTCTTCGGACATCGAACCGAGAGGCGGCCCGCACCATTCCTCCTCACTGGCGGGCCGCTGCCGACGCCGGGCTCCTCAAACCCGAGAAGCCCGGCGCCGGCCCTGGCATCTATGCGGTCTATACCGACTACGAGACTCCCGGCGACGATGTCGACGGCGTCTACACCCTTGTCATCGGCAGGCGTATCGAGGCAGGAGGTCCGGTTCCCCCTGGCCAGGTGACTGTGACGATCCCGAAGTCCACTTACGACATCGTCACGCTGGCCGATGCTCGGCCGGAGAGTGTCTATGAGGCGTGGGTGGATGTCTGGGCCCGCGAGGACCTGACCCGTGACTATCGTGCCGACTACGAGTACTACGCTCCGGACGGCTCGATTCACCTGTCCATCGGGGTCCTTTCGGACAGATGAGGGCTGAGCAGTACCAACGCCGGCTCGACGTTGTCACCGATTACATCTACGCGCATCTTGACGACGACCTCAGCCTGGAGACCCTCGCTCACGTCTCCGGGTTCTCCCGCTATCACTGGCACCGCATATACCGGGCGGTGCGCGGGGAGACGGCCGCTCAGACCGTACGCCGTCTCCGTCTGGAGCGGGCGGCCGCCATGCTCACAGAGACCTCGTGGCCGGTGGAACGGATCGCCTGGAAAGCCGGGTTCACCGGCACCGACGTGTTCAGCCGAGCCTTTCTCCGCTCTTACAGGACGACTCCCAGCCGATTCCGCATCGGTGGACGCCCGGCATCGATCGACTCACTGGTGACGAGCTGTGGTTCGGGATTGACGTCGTCGGTGAGAGAGGCCCCCGGGTGGATGGTGCGCGTGGAAGCGCGGTTCGGCTATCGACTCGCCGTATCCGAGCACCGCGGTTCCTACATGGATATCGGCCGGGCGTTCAGCCGAGTCAGAGACCGTGTGGGTGCCGGGAGCCTGATGGTTGCCATCTATGCGGACGATCCCGACGCCGTTCCCCCGGCTGATCTGCGCTCGGCGGCTGGAACCGTCGTCGACCCCGGTACGGAGATTCCCCACGACCTTGCAGAGAGGATGGTGCCGGCCGGCCGGTACGCGATCATGCGTTACATCGGCCCGTACTCCTCGATGCATGCCGCCTACCTGTGGCTCTACGGTCAGTGGCTGCCGAGCTCGGGCGAGGAGCCGCGAGACCATCCGATCATCGAGGAGTACCTCACCGACCCGGCGACCACCCCGCCTGTCGACGCCGTCACCGATATTCTCCTGCCGCTCCTGTGAGGTGTCCGGTCTGATGGTTCATGCGGATGGGCGGCAGACACCTCGGTGTCTGCCGCCCATCACGTGCGTCCTGACCGTCTGCTCAGGTCATGAGCTGAGTCAGGAGTCCAGGGCTCGACGGCGTCGGTAGGCCTGGATCGTCATGACCAGTGCGGTGATCCCCAGTACCGCCCCTCCGCCGATGAGGAAGCTGTCAGCAGCGCTTCCTCCGGTGAAGGGGATGGCGGGGACCGCCGACTTGCGGTTGGAAATGTTGCCCAGCGCTGCGACCTGGCCCTGAGTGGAGATGGTGATGGTGCGTGGGGTGGCGTCCAGGACGTAGCCGGTCGGCGCCTTGGTCTCAATGAGCTGGTAGGAGCCGTAGTCCAGGTCCACCAGATTGAATCCCCCGGGGTTCGTGTCGGTGTCCAGGCCCCCCTTGGCGCAGGTGCCCACGCAGTCGGTGATGGTGCGGGCCCGGTCCGGCTGGGGCCTGCCGTTGGAGTCAAGGGGAATCAGCGACCACTGGGCGCCCTTGATGGCGTGGCCGCCTTCATCGGTCTTGGTCCAGGTGGCCGACCCCTTGATCCGAGTGTTGACGACCTGCCCCAGGTCGAGGGTGGGGGTGTTGTCGTCCTTACCGGCAGCGGGTGCTGACCCGTCCAGGGTCTTGGTCAGGGTTGTCTCAGAGAGGTGATAGCCGGTCGGTGCCTGAGTCTCGGTGAGGGAGTAATCGCCCCAGGTCAGCCCAGAGACCCTGAAGAACCCGGCACGGGGGTCCTGGTCGACCGAGCCATTGGGGCACGTGGCCTGGCCACCGGCGACGACACAGTCCGCCACCTCCTTCTGGCCGCCGTTCAGTGATGTCGAGGCCAGCGTGAAGACGGTCCCTGCCAGGGGCTTGCCGGCCTCGTCAACCTTGCTCCAGACGACCTGCCCGGGCAGTGCCGTGTTGACCATCGTGCACTGCATCCACTCGCCGGTGGCCAGGTCCAGGGTCTTCGAGGCGGCGTCGGCGGTCGATACCGGAACACTGATATCCGATTTCGGGTGCGGTACGCAGGTGACGGTGCCCTTATACCCGGCGGCCTTGGGCGACGACGAGGACTCGGAGAGAACCGTCTGGCCCTGGGGCAGGTAGGCGGCGTCGAAGCCGCCGGCCCCGGAGGCCGTTTTACCGCTCTTGGGAGAGGCGGTGAGCGTCCAGTCGTTGGCGGACAGGCCCAGGGACCCGGCCGCGGTGTTATCCACCTGCTTGACCATGGTCAGGTTGGGCAGCTGGACCTGCACCTGGTGGTCCTCGACCTCGCCATTGAGTGCGATACCGGTGGGCTGAGGGTCCTCAGCCGCCTGACCGTTGGCCAGGTTGCCGGTGATGCGCAGACGCATGAAGGTGGCTGCACCGTTTCCGTTGATGGTGCTCCGCTTGGCATCGTCGGGGACGGTCCAGGTCAGGGTGGCCGTGCCCTCGTCGGAGCAGGAGGTCACCTCGGAGCGCTCACCGGCGGAGAAGGTGCCGTCCCGGTTCCAGTCCACCCAGCCGGCAACCTTGGTCTGGTTGCCCGAGCAGGTGATCTCCTGGCTCCACTTCTTGCCGATATCGGTCCAGATGACGCGGTCCCAACTGGCAGGGAGGGCGTCCTCGTCATCGATATCGGCAGTATCGTCGCCTGAGGCGTCAGTGGTGTGGGGGATGCTGCTGTTGTGGTCCGTCAGGGAGCCCAGGCGCACGACTGCGGAATTGGTGGTGGCCACGCGCCCTTGATCCGCGGCCTGACTCAGGTTGTACCAATCGCCGGGGTCGCCCTCGTACGGGGTATCACCGTAGGTGATGTTGCGGTCTCCGTTGTTAGACAGCTCCCCGCCGTTCCATGCGGGCTGGAACACGCTGCCGGCGGTGCCGTAGCTCTCAGGTGCGTCGCCGTAGTCCATGTAGGAGACGATGCCGAGGGCGACGGCGCCCTTACCGCCTCCGTGGATCTCAACGTAGCCACTACGGGTGTTGCTCAGAAGCATGACCGAGGAGGGGCCATAACCCGGGTTGAAGAACGAGCTGCACTCGGCGTTGTCCGGGCGGAACTTCAAGCCCGACCTGTAGCCGAAAGGCGTGGAGACGGTAACTTTGCCCACCCAGGAGTTCGTTGTGCACCCTTCTGTCCGGGTGCTCTCCAGCAGACGGAAGGAAACGGCCTGGTCGGAGACGTAGGGAAGCGGGGAAACAGAGATGTACTCCTTCTGGCCGTGCGGGTTGTGCCAGCTCGAGGACTCCGCATCGGCGAAAACCATGCCCTCCATGGGAACCTCCACCTTATTGGGGAGACTTTCCAGCTGGCTCTTCGCGGGTTTGGAGGCGGAGGTGACGAGGTAGGAGCTGCAGTCGATTTGGAACTGATGGGTTGAGGAGTCCTGCAGGTTGGCAATACCCAGGGGGAGGTTGGATGAGGTCACGTAGGGCCTTTTGGCGGTCCCGGCCGTGTAGTTCGTGCCGTCATTATAAAGATGAGGCAGGCCGTCTCCTCTCCAGCTACCCGGTTTGTATCCGACACTCAGGCCCCGATCCGTGGGTAGACCCGACTCTTTTCTCCCTACAGCAGTGGTTCGCACGTTGGACACGGTGCAACGACTGGTGCGCCACATATTGCCGGAGACCTGTGTCGGAGTCGACCAGACCACGCCGGTGCTTCCATCAGGAAGGATCGCCGCGCCTTTACCCGGCACGGTGTTGGTCATCTCGGTCCAGTCGATCCAGTCGATCACCTGACTGAATTTTCCTGACCCCCCGGCAGGATTGCCGTGAATGGCTTCGGCCGGGGGTGCCGGAATCGTTGCCGTGCCCAGTGCGGCAGCAATCAGAGCCGCTGCTGAGACGGCGGCACCACTCTTCAGCCTCTGACGAGACCGGTGTGATGGTTGACGTGATGACGTCAGTTTCCTCCGACGTGAGCGGACGAAAAGTCGGCGAAGCATGAAGCGCTACCTCAGTCTTAGGGGTATGGGCCTTGACACGGTAGCATCAAGGAATTCTATGGAGAGCCCGGCCACGACCCCTGCAACTCAACAGCAATCAATATTACGGTTGAGTGTCGACAATGAATTACGTCGTCGGTCGGAAAGTAATGCATTGGTGTTCTTTCGGATCAGTAATGCGTGCACGGCCGCGGCGTGAAGAGCTCCGCTCAGGCACGTCCCCACTGACGTGATGCCGTGAAGAACCGTTGAGGCGCTGGGATGAAGGGCTGCGCCGTCGAACGGGACTGCTTAGGATAGGTCAGGCTCAGTTACCACTCGGTGCAGAAGGATGAGGTCATGTCACAGCCATGGGAGATCTACGACGCGCTTCTAGACGGACTGCCTGAGGACGTCGTCGTGCGGACGGCGGGCCAGGGGCCCCGCTGGAGCCGTGTCCTCAACTCCGCCGGAGGTGTCGGCGCGGCCTGGACCATGGATGTGCGCAGCCGCCCGGCCCTCAGCGATGACGGGCCGCTCGACGGGCGACCGCTGCGCGACGTCGGCGCCCTGGTGAAGTCCTGGAACCTGGCTGAGGCCAGCATCGGTCAGGCCGCCATCAACTCCTGGTACTCGCGGGAGGAGACGGCCGCAGCCAACGGTTTCGAGCCCACCGGGGAGGGGCTGACCTGGCGTCAGGTCTTCGACCCCTACCAGGAGATGATCGTCGGCAAGAGGGTCGCCGTCATTGGGCACTTCCCCTTCGCTGAGGCCGCCCTGGCCGGCGCCGGTGAGTACATCTGCCTTGAGCGCAACCTTCAGCCCGGCGACTGGCCGGACAGCGCCTGCGAGTACGTCCTGCCCGAGTGCGATCTCGTCTTCATCTCCTCATCGAGCTTCGTCAACAAGACCGCGCCGCGCCTCATCGAGCTCTCCCGCGACGCGCACACCGTCCTGGTCGGTCCGTCGACGCCGCTCAACCCGGTTCTCCTCGACTACGGCGTGGACACCATCACCGGTTTCGTCGCGGCGAGGTCGCTCGGCGACCCCGCCTCCCTGGCAGAGATGGTCCCGGCCGGCGACATCGGCCCCGGTTTCCGGGTTCACCGTCATCGGGACTGAGCCGGCCCGGTCAGCCCCGGCCACCGTTGCGGCGGCGGAGCGCACGAACCCCGCCCACTGCCGACACCGGGGCCGGCCGGCAGGACGTCGTCCGCGCACCAGTCCCATGGAATGACGATTGGAACGACGACGGCGCCGCGCGGGTAGAACCCGTCGCGGCGCCGTCGTCGACAGAACTGGGGCCGTCAGGCCTGAGCGTCCTCGGGGCTGATGCCGTAGCCGGCCTCATCCTCGGTGGAGTCGGCCCAGTACTCCTCGGCCCACGGGTCCTCAACCGGCTGGCTACGACGCCACACGACGTAGGCGCCGGCAGCGGCCGCGCCGGCGACGGCGAGCCAGCCCAGGGTCTTGAGCACGCGGTGCTTCTTCTGCTTCTTCACGGGAACCTCCAATGCGGCGGACTTTGCGGCAACAGCCACGCGCTGGGCGCGCTCTGTCAGGGTACCGTCCGTACCTGCGGCAGCCTGGGCAGCCACGGCGGCGCGCTGCGCGCGCGGGATGTAGTCCTCGACAACCCGGTGGCGGGCATCGTGGACCACGGGCTCCAGACGCTCCTGTGCGTCCTTGGCGGCGCGGGCCACACCCCCGGCGGCCTTGCTGACGTGCGGAGCCGCCCACTGGGCTGCCTTCTCAGCCTGGCCGACGACGGACCCGGCGAAGGATGCTGCCTCCTTGCGCAGATGAGTGGTGTCGAGTTTCTTGTCGCAGCATGTCTTCGTCAGGCAGGACATGATTGCCTCCCAGGTTGGAAACGGATACAGACTGTTGTTGTGCAACGTGTACCAATGGTTGCACCCTTGAGCGGCCTGGCCTACACGATGTCCAGACGTTTTGCCTGGGGTGAACAGCGCCGCACGCCGCTCAGGGTTCATGCCGATGGGCTCAGGACCGTGTCACCATGGCACCCATGGAAGCGACTCTTCACACCAACCTCGGTGATATCCGCCTGGAGCTCTACCCCGAGCAGGCTCCCGAGACCGTCTCCAACTTCGTGGGGTTGGCCACTGGCCAGAAGGCATGGACGGACCCTCGCACCGGCGAGGAGTCCCACGCCCCGCTGTACGACAACGTCATCTTTCACCGCGTCATCCCCGGCTTCATGATCCAGGGCGGTGACCCGCTGGGTGACGGCACCGGAGGCCCCGGCTACGTCTTCGACGACGAGATCGACGCCTCTCTGACCTTCGCCGCCCCCTACGTCCTGGCCATGGCCAACGCCGGTCGCCGCCTGGGCAAGGGCACCAACGGCTCGCAGTTCTTCATCACCACCGCCCCCACCGAGTGGCTCCAGGGCAAGCACACGATCTTCGGTGCCGTCACGGACGAGGCCTCCCGCGCCGTCGTCGACGCGATCTCCGGTGTGGAGACCGACCCGCGCGACCGCCCGGTGCAGGATGTCATCATCACCTCGGTGGACATCACCGAGTAGTCCCCAGGAGGGGATGGGACGGCCGCTCAGCGGCGACCGGCCTGCCACCGCGCTGCTACCGAACCACCGGAATCGGGTGTGATTCGCCCCTGTGACGCCGCCGGGACCCGCGTCCCGGCGGCGTCGTCGTACCCGGTTCACCTGTCACGACACCCTCAGCCCCGATCATCCGCACAGGAGTATCCGATGACCTCGAAGAACTCGTTCGCGCAGCAGGCACCACCGGTGTGCCCGCGGCACCCGGACACGGTGGCCTACGTGCGCTGCCAGCGCTGCGACCGACCCACCTGTCCCGCCTGCCAGGTGCCCAGCTCCGTGGGGGTGCACTGCGTGGACTGCGCTCGTCGGTCGCAGGCCGGTCATCGCCAGCCGCGCACGCTGCTGGGTGGGAATATGGTCTCCGATGCTCTCGTCACCAAGATCCTCATCGGTCTGTGCGTCATCGTCTACGCGCTTCAGATCCTGGTGCCCGGCCTGGCGGCGCAGTCGCTGGAGCTCCGGCTGGGCTTCATGCCGGTGGTGGCAGCCCAGGAGCCCTGGCGGTTCCTGACCACCGCCTTCCTCCACGCGGACTACATGCACATCGGCTTCAACATGTTGACTCTGTGGGTGCTGGGCCGCACCCTTGAGCCGCTGCTCGGGCGGTGGCGCTTCACCAGCATCTACCTGCTCAGCGCCCTGGGCGGCTCGACAATGATCTACTGGCTCTCCTGGCCGGGTACCGAGTCCTGGCTCACGCTGACGGTGGGCGCCTCGGGAGCGGTCTTCGGCCTGTTCTCCGCCATGTTCATCGTGCAGCGGCGCTTTGGAAGAGACACCTCGGGGATCATGGCGCTGGTCGGGATCAACGCCGTCGTCTCCGTCCTGGGCGCCAACATCTCCTGGCAGGGGCACCTCGGTGGACTCCTCGTCGGAGGGATCGTCTCAGCGATCTACGCCTGGGCTCCTCGCGGGAAGCGGAAAGCCGTGGGGATCGTCGGAACGATCGTGGTCGTGATCGCTCTCGTGGCGCTCAATCTCCTTCGGGCCTTCCTCGTCTGAGACACTCTCCGCGACCCGTACGTTGTGAATGACATGGGTGGAAGAACATGGCTGTGGTTCATCCACATCTGTGGACACAGGTGTGGAAACACAGGCGTGTAGTTATCCACAGGCGTGTCCACACATGGGGAAAGTCGACGTGGGTTGTGGGGAGTCAGTTGTCCACCGATCCACAGGAAGTCTGTGGAGGACGAGTGAGGAGCGCTCCGAGGTCGTACGCGGAATGCATGTGACATGCGCCGTCCCCCTCTGCGACGCGATCAGGCCACTCCGCAGATCCGCTCGACCCGCCCTGCCGGTACCTCAGAGGTCACGACACCCGAAGGTCTCAGGAGTGAGACGAGACAATGACAAGGCCCCCGAGCCGGTGCTCGGGGGCCTTCGCGGATGTCTGTCCACGTGAGTGTCTGAGACCTGTCACTTCCAGCGCAGCAGACCGAGGAAACCCGACATCATGATGAGGAAGCCGATGTAGAGGTTGCCGTTGAACAGCCAGTCGGTGGCGTGGTGCTCGGCGAAGTAGGGCAGTGGGTACCTGCCTTCGAAGAGGTAGGTGGTGACAACCCACAGCAATCCGATGACCAGGAGCGTCACCATGGTGGGGGCGTACCAGCGCGGTGAGGCGGTGTCCTTGACCTTCTTGGGCGTGCGTGAGACCCGGTTCGCCGCGGCGCGCGACTCCTCCTCAAGGGCCTTGGCCGCCTTGGCCGGGTTGCCGGAGCGCTCAGGGTGCTTCTTCTTCGACGACGAGCTCTTCTTCGAGCTCTTGTCCGCCTTGCTCTTCGTCTCCGTCTTCTTGGAGCCCTTGTCCTTCTCAGCGCTCTTCGCAGTGTTCTTGTCGGAGCTCTTCTTCGAGACCTTCTCCGAGCTCTTGTCGGCGTCGTCCGCTGCGGACTTCTTCTCCAAGGCCACCCTGGGTCTCCTCACTGGTTGGGGATGGTGGCATGAGACCACCGCAATACATCCGGTCCTAGCCTAGGACATGCTGGGAAGCTTCCTCACGGTGCACCCTGTGATGAGTCCACCACTCCTGGTTGGTCATGTGGGGGGTGTCCCCCCTTAGACTGGCCGCTAGCCTGATGATGTCCCCGTTCTGAGGAGGGGCGATGACTGGAGGAGGTCTTGTGCGACATCGAGCGCCCGGCCAGAGTCGTGCTGTCCGAGTCTTCAACGGCACCTTGACCGGAATCGGTGAGCTGCTCATCACCGCCGGTCTCGTCGTCGCCCTCTTCCTGTGCTGGCAGCTGTGGTGGACCGGCATTGATGCCAACGCGAGTGCGCGGGCGGTGGCCACCCAGTTCCATGAGAAGCAGGTCGAGTCTCCTCAGAAAGCGGGCACGAAGCACACCGATGCTCCGCCCGTCATGGAGCAGGTCGGCTACGGCGAGACCATCGGAATGCTCGTCGTCCCCAAGTGGTACGGCGTCACCAACAACAACATGCCGATCATTGAGGGCACCGGATCCGACGTTCTGGACCAGGCCGCGGCGGGCCACTACACCAACACCCAGCAGCTCGGCGAGCTCGGCAACTTCGCGATCGCCGGGCACCGCCGCACCTACGGCAACTCCTTCCTCAAGATCGACGTACTTCAGGAGGGTGATGAGATCGTCGTCTCCACCGCCAAGACCTGGTACGTGTTCAAGGTGACCGGTCACGAGCTTGTCGATCCCGAGCAGGTCGAGGTCATCGCCCCGGTTCCCAACCAGCCGGACGCCCAGCCCACCGACCGGTACATCACGCTGACCACCTGCCACGGGTCGACCGCTGGCGCGTACGGCAACGACAAGCGCTGGATCGTCCACGCGAAGTTCGCGTACTGGATGGATCGCTCTGAGGGTCGTCCGGACTCCGTGCTCAACGATCCGGGGGTCAACTGATGTACGGCTTCATCTGGCGGCACCTGCCGGGGCCCGCGTGGCTCAAGGCCATTGAGTCGCTCGTCCTCATCGCCGGAGTCGTCTACGTGCTCATGCAGTACGTCTTCCCCTGGGCCAACGCCACCTGGCACCTGTCCGGCAACGCCGACGTCGGCTGACGCCCGCCCCGGACCTCACGAAAGTACCCGCAGGCACCGGAACGGGAACCGGGTAGGAGGTCGGGGTGCCCGGATCTGTGACTCTGCGACAGAGACTGGTACTGCTCTCATTGAGACGGAGCGCGCGTTGAGAACAGGATTCCTGTTGCTCCACGCGCGCTCCGTTGCCGTCAGTGAGGCGGCGTGCGGCGGGCCGGCGGGAGGTCGGTGCCGGCCCGGCGCGACGCCGCTCAGGCCAGCGAGGGCTGGAGGCCGAGCGTGCCCACGAGGTGCTCGCGGTAGGCCGGGGAGCTGACCTTGTCCAGCCAGGCGCGGGCCTCAGCCAGGCGGCCCTCGATGTTCAGGCGCTCGACGACCTCCTCGTTGTTCTCCGCGGTGTAGAAGCGGGTGAGGTCCTCGATGGCCTGCTGGGCCTGGCGGGTGTCGCGGGCGACCTTGGCGTCCAGGCGCTCCGCGTACCACGACGAGCTCAGGATGTTCTCGCGCTCGAACATGGCGCGGAACTCCGGGCTCGTCAGGTCCCAGCCCTCGCGGGAGGTGCCGTCGATCATGATCTCCAGCAGGGCCCGCAGCGGCGGCACGGCCCACTCGATGGAGCCGTCGGCCCGGTAGTGCTCGGCCACCACCTTGTGGGTAGTGACGATGATGTCCACCGAGTCGGCGAAGACCGCCTCGTCCTGCAGCTCGGGACGCAGCATCTCCTCGGTGAAGACGACGTCGGGGTGCAGGAAGATGCGGCCGAAGAAGGTCGAGGCGAAGGCCTGGTTCATCCGGTAGCCCAGGCGCGAGGCCTGAACGGTGCGACCCTCGTACTCGAAGTCCTCGATGCGCTCGAGGTAGCCGCCCTCGACGAGACGGTGGGCATCCCGCTCCTCGGCGCTCATGCGGGAGAAGATCTCCGGGATGAGCAGCGAGATGTCGTGGGCCACCTGAACCTTCGGGCCGATGTATCCGGCCGAGGACAGCCAGCCGTCATAGCCGCTAAGGGCGTAGGACAGCAGGGCCGCGTTGAGGTCGTAAATGGCCGGCAGCGCGTTGAACGGCGACTTGGTCAGCGCCCCCTCACTGCCGGCGCCCGTCGTCGAGGGGGACTTGCCGGTCATGGAGGAGATGAACTCCATGAACAGCTCGGGCAGCTCCATGTAGTGCAGCGGGTTGTATGCGCACAGTGGCGGAACCCCGTCCTCGGGCGGGTTGTTGCGGCGCCCGGCGGCGACGACGTCGACGCTGTGGCGCAGCGGCTCGTTCAGGGGCACGTCGCGGAAGAGGTGGTTGGCCAGGTCCGCCAGCGCCACATCCTTCGGGTTGGCGATGTCGGGACGCACCTGGAGGTAGCGGGGGTTCTTAGTGGGAACTCCGTTGACCAGGCGCGGGTCGGCCGTGGAGACCCAGTAGGTCTCCTCGGTGGGGTCCTCGGCCTCGGGCAGGGCGGCGGCGCGGGCCACCAGGTCCTGCATGGGCCGGGTGAAGCGGGACAGGCCCGGGGCGTCGGCGGCCATCGCCCGGGCGTCGGCGGGCGTGAGCGGCTGGAAGTTCGAGATGAACAGGTCCGCCTGCGGATCCGACATGTCCGACTCGGTCTGCTTGTCGTAACCGCGCACGATCGCGTCGTCGGGCCGCTGGAAGAGCAGGGACTCGCAGTTGGTGACGAACTTGCGCGACAGCTCCGAGTCCGGGGTGGAGACCAGGCCGCCGGGGACCACGATCGAGGCGGTGATGTCGTCCTCGGTCTGGACCTTGGCCGCCGGCGAGAAGTCCGGGCGCAGGGACAGCAGGCGCCAGGCGCCGTCGTCCTCGAAGCCCACGCGAAGCATGTTGACCTTGATGACCTCACCGTCCAGGCGCAGGGAGTTGCCCGTGCGGCCGTTGATGATGCCCACGGAGAAGTGGCTGCGCCAGTCCTCGCCCCAGCTGGGCTGGTAGAAGCGCTTGACGGTGAAGATGAGCTCCTTGATGTGGGCCGGGATCGACTCCAGGAAGGCGTTGTACTCCTCGGTGTACAAGGGTGATGGCGTCAGCAGCTTGATGACGCTTCCCAGCGAGCGGCGCTCGGAGAGGATCGAGCGGTGGTTGTCGCTCTTGTTGGTCGGGTCGACGAAGCGGTCGGCGTAGTTGCCGTCGAGGATCGTCTGGACGGCGTCGAAGTCCTCGTCGACATCACCGACGTAGGCCTCACCGAAGACGAAGGCGTCCAGGAGGGACTTGGAGATCTCCGACTTGCCGCCGCCGGAGACGGTGGCCGGCTTGTGGGCCTGTGTGGACCAGGGGGCGGTGCCCACCAGGTGCCACTGGGTGGCGTCGCCCTCGCGGTGCTTGGCATGGACCCGGTAGCCGTTGGGGGCCACATAGGTGTTGCTCACCAGCAGCGGGATCGAGGCCTCCTGGCCGTCGGGGCCGGTCCAGGTGATCGTCTGGCTGCGCATGGAGTAGTGGGCGCCGGCGGGCACCAGCACCACGGTCGGGTCGTCGATGGCCACGGCGGAGCCGTCCTCGCGCCGCTCGAAGCGGCCGGGGTTGCGCTCGACGACGTGCTCGAGGGTCAGGCCCTCGGGCGTGTGGGTGTCGGTGTACTCCTGGCTCAGGTTGTAGCGCGGGTAGGCGACGGCGCCGCCGGCGTGCTCCTCCTCCACGCAGCCGAAGAGGTTGGCCGAGTACCCGATCTGGGTCTTGACCTCCTTCTTGCAGTAGCCGAAGTAGTTGTCCGCGATGACGGTGACGATGACACCGCGCTCGTCGCGGGCCACGCACTTGAAGGCCTTGCCGCCGTTGTAGAGCTCGGCCTCGTCCTTCCAGCACTGGCCGTCGCGGCGCTGACGCTCGGTGGCCTCCTCCCAGGAGGGCAGGCCCAGCTCCTTCTTGGTCAGGGTGGTCAGGTGCGGGGCGAGGATGACGCAGCCGGTGTGGCCGGTCCACGACTCCGGGGCCAGGGAAGAGTCGTTCTCCGGCAGGTAGGGGTCGCCGCCGTTGCCGAAGATGCCCTCGACGAAGTCCAGGTTGGAGACCAGGCCGCCGGGGGCGATGAAGCGGATCTCCATGGAGCGCTCGGCGGAGAAGCCGGGGACCTCGGGCACGACGACGGGGCGCAGCAGCAGGGACACGAAGCAGCGCGCCGGGTCCTCCTGCCGGGAGGCCCACGGCAGGGTCAGCAGGTCCTCGGGGGCCTCCACGGCGTGGGCCAGCAGGCGGGCGAAGACGTCGCGCGGGACGGCGATCTTGTCGTCGGGGATCGGCAGGCCGCCCTCGGCGACGTGGAAGACGCCGGCGGTGGTGCGGCGGTCATTGCGGGGATTGTGCAGGACGCCGCCGAGCACCTGGTAGCTCTCGACGTAGTCGGAGGTGAAGCTGGTGGAGTCCGCCGGCAGGGACAGTGCCCGTGCCAGGCCCGGCTGGTCCAGGACGAAGGTGGAGCGGGGCAGCCTCGGGGTGGCGGCCGCGCCCTTCAGGTAGGAGTCGAGGAAGGTCTGGATGCGCTGGTCAGCGGCACAGGGTCGGTGGGCCAGGCGGCGGGAGAGCTCGCGCTGGCGAGCCAGGATCGGGGACATGAGACGGTCCGCCTCGCTCTGCTTGACCTGTGCCGGGGCGGCGATCCCCAGCAGCTCCAAACGCAGGGCGATGGCGGACGTGGTGGCCGCGTCTGTCGTTGTCATGGCACGAGCCTAGACAGACGCGACGACACGGTCCTGTTACGTTCTGCCCAGAAGGACGGCTTCAGTGGTGTGTTC
Source organism: Actinomyces sp. oral taxon 171 str. F0337 (assembly GCF_005696555.1). NCBI lineage: Bacteria > Bacillati > Actinomycetota > Actinomycetes > Actinomycetales > Actinomycetaceae > Actinomyces > Actinomyces sp. oral taxon 171. The sequence goes on from NZ_CP040005.1 coordinate 28,191, forward strand.
GACGTCGCACCTGCCGGCCGGGTCGCTCACTGTCCGCGCCGACCGGCAGGGCCCGTCGAGTGCTGTCGAGTGCTCAGGACAGGAGCATCTGGGACAGTGCGGTGCCCACGATGCAGGAGGTGAGGACTCCGATGAGCCCGGGCACCAGGAAGGAGTGGTTGATGACGTACTTGCCGATGCGCGTGGTGCCGGTGGGGTCGAAGCCGATCGCTGCCAGGTCCGAGGGGTAGGTGGGCAGGATGAAGTACCCGTAGGAGGCGCCGATGAACCCGACGACGATGACCGGGCTCACTCCGAGCGACAGGGCCATGGGGGCGACGATGAGCAGGCCGGCCGCCTGGGAGTTCACCAGCTTGCCGATGATGAACAGGACGATGGCGTACATCCACACGTGATGGGACAGCACGCCCGAGAGGCTGTGCTCCAGGCTCTCCAGGTGGGCGTGGACGACCGTCTCGGTCATCCAGGCGACCCCGAAGATGGAGAACATGGCGGTGGCCCCGGCCTTGAACACGGCGGTGGAGGCGATCTTGCCGGCCTGCACCTTGCAGGTCAGCAGGATGAGGGCCCCGGCGGCGAGCATGACCATCTGGATGACCAGGTTCATGCTCAGGCGCTCCAGGGCGCCGTCGTCGCCCGTGGGGAACTGGGGACGCAGCACCTCGAAGGCGCCCAGGACGACGACGGCGGCGATGGCGCCCAGGAAGATCCAGGTGGCGCGGTAGGCCTCGGGTGGGAACACCTTGCCGATGAGGGTCTCGGAGCTGGAGTGGACGGTGGCGCGGAACTCCGGGTTCTCCAGGCGCTTCTGGTACTCCTCGTCCTTGTCCAGGTCCTTGCCCCGCCGCATCGACCATAGGGAGGCAAGGAGCACCCCGCACAACGACGCGGGGATGGAGATCGCCAGGATCTGGAGGACTGACCAGTGCCGGTCGGTGTTCTTGGCGATGATGGAGACGATCGAGACCGTGGCGACCGAGACCGGCGAGGCTGTGATGCCCATCTGGGCGGCGACCGAGGAGGCGGCCATGGGGCGTTCGGGTCGGATGTCCTTCTTGATGGCGATGTCCGCGATGATCGGGAGCATCGTGTAGACGACGTGGCCGGTTCCGCACAGGACGGTGAGGAACCAGGTGACGCACGGCCCCAGGATGGTGATCTGCTCGGGATGTCGGCGCAGGACCCGTTCGGCCACCTGCATCATGACGTCCAGGCCGCCGGACTGCTGGAGGGTGGCGGCGCACCCGATGACGGCCAGGATGGTGAGGATGACGTCGACAGGGGCCTCGCCCGGCTCCAGGCGGAAGCCGAAGACGAGGATCAGCAGCCCGATCCCGGCGATGAGACCGAGGGCGATCCCGCCCTTCTTCGCCCCAATGATGAGGCAGGCGAGGATGATGACGACTTGAAGGATGATGCTGAGGGTCTGAAGGGCTGAGCTGGCGTCCATGGCGGATCTCCACGGTTGGGTGGGACGGGTGAGGGGCGGTGCTCCTCGAGCACCTCGAGCAGGCGAGGAGCCGATGCGTGAAACTGACCACCTGTCAGGGCTCCGCCCAGTGTCTCAACAGCGGTCGGGGACCATTGTCCTGGTTGATATCGGCTGTTTTCGGAGTGCTTCGTTGCCGTCTGGGCGCGAACTCACATTCCGGCTCCCGCTGCGCTATCACCGGCCCCCAAAGCGCATGAGTGCACTGTTCAGGGCGATTTAGGTGACATCCAGATAACGTGAGTCGGTGGCGTCATGGTTGGTTCCCAGGTCCGCATCGCTACCATCACGGCCCTCTGTTCCCCCATACTGGACGTATATCGGTGCCCGATATGGCTTGTCCGCAGCGATCCCTCCCGATCGCCGTCGGCGTCCGAGTCGGCGCCGGCAGCCAACATCGGTCATGATGAGGACCTCAGCGTCGCAACCGGAGCGTTATCCCCCGCGCCGTCGCGACACCCAGTCATCTCCATGACAGTCAACCGAAACGAGGAGCGCGTGGCAGAAGGCACGAATGGGAGCGGACCCAGCCGCCCCCTCGGCAACAAGCTGACCCAGGTGGCCGGCGCCGGTCGACAGGCCCTGGGCAGGGTCTCTGGGGCTGGTAAGAAGCCCGGAAAGGAGCGCAAGCGGTCGAAGGCCGAGCGCTCCAAGGACGCCGCGTCGGGGCGCAAGCGCCGTTTCTTCAACTATCCCCGCGCCGGTAAGGGCAAGATTCATCGCTGGATCCCCAGCTGGCGTTTCGTCCTGGGTGTCTTCCTGCTGGGTGTACTCAGCACCATCGGCGCCTTCATGTGGGCCTACAACACTGTCAAGGTGCCCAAGCCCAGCGAGTTCGCGCTGGCTCAGAGCAGCACGGTCTACTACGCCGACGGAACCAGTGAGTTGGGGAAGTTTGCTGAGATCAACCGGCAGTCCGTGGACGCCTCCACCCTGCCGGACTACGTGGGCAACTCGGTGGTGGCCTCTGAGGACCGCTCCTTCTACTCCAACAAGGGCGTCGACCCCAAGGGCATCGCGCGCGCCCTGTTCAACAACCTGCGTGGAGGCGATACCCAGGGCGCCTCGACCCTGACGCAGCAGTACGTGAAGAACTACTACGTCGACACCACGAGCTCCTACTCCGGTAAGTTCAAGCAGGCCATCATGGCCATCAAGATCGACCGGGAGAAGCCCAAGAAGGAGATCCTGGGCGACTACCTCAACACGGTCTACTACGGCCGTGGCGCCTACGGCATCGAGGCGGCCTCACAGGCCTTCTTCAAAAAGCCTGCCAAGGATATGAGCCCTTCAGAGGCCGCGCTCCTGGCGGGAATCCTGCCGTCCCCCAGCGCCTGGGACCCGGCCGAGAACCCGGACAAGGCCCAGGAGCGGTGGGGGCGAGTCCTGCAGTTCATGCTCGACGACGGCTACATCACCCAGGCCCAGTACAACGAGGCCAAGCAGACGGGAATGCCGAAGACGAAGGAGCCCCAGACCAAGCAGGTCTACTCCGGCACCAACGGCTACCTGCTCCAAATGGTGCGCTCCGAGCTTGAGAGCAAGGCCAAGCTCTCACCGGAGCAGATCGACACCGGTGGATTCAAGATCGTCACCACGATCAACGAGAAGGACCAGGTGGCCGCGGTCAACGCGGTCAACTCCCTGCCTCCCGGTGCCTCCCCGAACCTGCACAAGGCACTGGTGTCCATCGATCCCAAGACGGGCGGTCTGCTGGCGCTCTACGGGGGTGATAACTACCTGGTCAACCAGGTCAACACCTCAACCGATGCCATCGCCCAGGCCGGCTCAACCTTCAAGCCCTTCGCACTGGTGGCCGCCCTGGACAACGGGTGGTCCTTGGAAAGCGGTTATCCGGCCACCTCGCCGATGACCATTGAGGGACATGAGTTCCAGAACTTCAAGAACGTCTCCCTGAAGTGGGCCAGCCTCACCCAGGCCACGGAGCAGTCGCTCAACACCCCCTACCTCCAGCTCAATCAGGAGCTCATGAATGCCGACGACATTGAGGAGGGGATCACGGCCAAGGTGGCGAACCGCGCCGGCTACCCGGAGAACACCGAGGGGTTGAAGACCCCGGAGCAGCGGGCTCTCGTCCAGAACGTCCTCGGGTCGGCTTCCCCGCACACGATCGACATCGCCACGGCGTACTCCACCTTCGCCTCGCAGGGCATCCGGCGCGACACCCACATCGTGGCCTCTCTCAAGAACCCCGACGGCAAGAACCGCTACACGGCGGACACCAAGGGTCATCGAGAGTTCGATGAGGACGTCATGGCAGACACGACCTACGCCCTCCAGCAGGTCGTCAACGGCGAGAACGGCAGCGCGAACAAGGTGGCCGAGCTGGAACGCCCGGTTGCCGCGAAGACCGGATCGTCGTCGGACAACAAGTCCGCTCAGTTCGTGGGCTTCACGCCACAGGTGGTGACCGCGGTCACCCTCTACCAGTCCGGAGCGGACGGCTCGGAGGAGTCGATCGAGCCGTGGGGCGAATACGACGAGATCACCGGCTCGACCTATCCGGCGGACATCTTCATCAACTACATGTCGGACGCCCACGAGGGGCTTGAGGTCGAGGAGTTCCCGCCGGCCGCCCAGCTCCTTGCCACCCGTGGAGGAACGATCCCTCAGACCGCCAAACCCACCGCTGAGCCGGAGGATGAGGCGACTGCGACTCCCACTGCTCCTCCCGAGGCGACTGCGGCCCCCACGCCGCAGCCCACCACCGAGCCGACGCCGCAGGGCACCCCTCAGCCTGAGGGGCAGAAGACCGACCGACCGGAACCCACTGATGACTCGGATGGGAAGCCAGGCGACAACGGTGGAAACCAAGGCGGCAACAATGGAGACCAAGGCGGTGGAAACCAAGGCGGTGGAAACCAAGGCGGTGGAGACCAAGGCGGCAACAATGGAAACCAAGGCGGCGGTGGTGACGCTGGCGGCGGGGGTGGCCCCGGCGGCGGGGGTGGCCCCGGCGGCGGCAACAACAACCGCAACAACCAGGGCGGTGTCGGCTAGCGCCCCACCACCCCGCGGTGGCTGACCCCCGTCCTCCCGCGGGCACCTGACGGTGGGCCGACGACGTGTTGCACGGCACGTCGTCGGCCCACCGTCTCGGCTTTCAGGGCCGATGGGTTGTCCGGTAATGTGGCGAACTGGCTGCGCCGTCGGGCGGAAGGCGGAGTGAAGCCTGTTTCCGCCGGATGGTGCGCCGCACGCATCACCCTCCTGTCACGGAAGGACCGTGACCGCCACAGACCAGAGGAGGTGGGTACCAAGCATGCGTCACTACGAGATCATGATCATCCTCGACCCCGAGACGGACGAGCGCACCGCCAACGCGACGCTCGAGAAGCTGCTGCAGGTCGTCCCCAGCAACGGGGGCACCGTGGACAAGGTCGACATCTGGGGCAAGCGCCGGCTGGCCTACGACATCAAGAAGAAGTCCGAGGGCTTCTACGTCGTCGTGGACATGACCACCACGCCCGAGATCGCCCAGGAGCTCGACCGCCAGCTCGGCCTCAACGAGACCGTTCTGCGCACCAAGCTGCTGCGTCCCGAGGCCTGAGCCTCTACCGGGAACGGAGACAACGCCATGGCCGGAGACACCATCATCACCGTCGTCGGGAACCTCACCGCGGACCCCGAGATGCGCTTCACGCCCTCCGGGGCAGCGGTGGCCTCCTTCACGGTCGCCTCCACGCCGCGCACCTTCGACCGCCAGGCCGGTGAGTGGAAGGACGGGGAGACCCTGTTCATGCGCTGCTCGATCTGGCGCGACGCCGCGGAGAACGTGGCCGAGTCGCTGACCAAGGGCACGCGCGTCATCGTCCAGGGCCGGCTGGTCCAGCGCTCCTACACCACCCGTGAGGGCGAGAACCGCACGGTGGTGGAGATGCAGGTCGATGAGATCGGCCCCTCCCTGCGCTACGCCAAGGCTCAGGTCACCCGCCAGCCGCGCGGTGGCGGTCAGGGTGGCTTCGGCGGAGGTCAGGGCGGCGGCTTCGGCGGCAACCAGGGCGGTCAGGGCGGATACAACCAGGGCGGTCCCCAGCAGGGCGGCTACAACGGCGGTGGCGGCTTCGGCGGCCAGGGCCAGTCCGGGTACAACGCCCCCGCCGGCGGCGCCGCGGACGACCCGTGGGCCACGGGCGGCTCCACCTCCTTCGGTGACGAGCCCCCGTTCTAAAGGTCGCCACGACGTCGACCCGTTCCCTCACACACAACACTTTTCATCTCGTAGAGCGCCCAGGCGCTCAGACCAAGGAGTACCACCATGGCGAAGCCCCAACTTCGCAAGCCGAAGAAGAAGGTCAGCCCCGTCAAGGCCATCAAGGTCGGCACTATCGACTACAAGGACACCGCCACGCTGCGGAAGTTCATCTCCGACCGCGGCAAGATCCGCGCCCGTCGCGTCACCGGTGTCTCCGTCCAGGAGCAGCGCAAGATCGCCAAGGCCGTGAAGAACGCCCGCGAGATGGCTCTGCTGCCCTACTCGAGCTCGGCTCGCTGATCGGAGGCACGCGCAATGACCACCAAGCTCATTCTCACGCACGACGTCTCGCACCTCGGCTCCGCCGGCGAGGTCGTGGAGGTCAAGGACGGCTACGCCCGTAACTACCTCCTGCCCCGCAAGCTGGCCACCCCGTGGACCAAGGGCGCCCAGCGCCAGATCGACCAGATGGCCGAGGCGCGCCGCAAGCGCTCCATCGAGTCCCTCGAGCACGCCCAGACCGCTCGCGCCTGGCTGCAGGAGAACGTCGTGACCGTCTCCGCCACCGCCGGTGACAACGGCCGCCTCTTCGGCGCCGTGACCACCGCGACCCTGGCCGACGCCGTCAAGGCCGCCGGCGGCCCCGCCGTCGACCGCCGCAAGATCCAGGTCGTGCCGCCGATCAAGTCGACCGGTCGTCACAGCGCCTCCGTGCGACTGCACACCGACGTCGTGGCCCCCCTCGAGGTCAACGTCGTTCCCGCGCGCTGAGCGCCGGGCATCCTTCAGCCGTCGGGTCGGGTCCTCCGCGCGGGGACTCCGGCCCGACGGCGTTGTGCTGGCCGGCTGTCCGGTTCGTAGGGTAGAGCGTGCGTTCGTACCCTCTACCCCTCGAACACGCGACATAAGGTACGAACGCGCAGGGACAGGTGGGGGACAGGCGGGGGACAGGCGGTGCGGCGAACGCGGTGAGGGGCCGATCAGTGGCGCCAGGCGGTGCCGCGGGCCCGCAGGTAGGTGGTGGCGCCGCGGGCGGTCATGAAGACCCAGGCGAAGGCGACCCACAGCATCACCAGACCCGATGTCGCCCCGTCAGACCCCGGCAGCACGCCGCCCCCGATGAGCAGCGCGAGCGGCACGTAGGGCACCAGCGTCACCAGGCCCGCTCGGGCCAGGTAGCGGCCGTCACCGGCGCCCATGAGCACGCCGTCGAGCAGGAAGACGACTCCGGCGAGTGGCTGCGCGCTCGCCGCGACCAGGAGTGTCGGGGTCGCGGCCGCGATGACGCCCGCGTCGGAGGTGAAGGCACGGGGCAACCAGGCGGCGCCCACCGCCATGAGCGTCCCGATGAGCGCACCCGTCCCGGCGCCCCAGGCCAGCATCCGTCGCAAGAGCTCATCAATGGACCAGCCGGCGGTCGCCGCAGCAGTCCCGGCCTCTTCCTCGGTGAGGGCCTCAGCGTCCGGTACGGCCGAGTCCGCGTCCTCCCTTTGCGCCTGTCCCAGAGCGGTGCCGATCAGGGCCTGCGCCGCCACGGCCAGCGCATCCAGGGCGAAGGCCGCGAAGGTCCACAGGGCGTTGACCACCTGGTGGGCGGCCAGCGACACCTCCCCGAGCGCCGTCGCCGCCCACACGGTGGCCAGGATCGCCACCCGCAGGCTCAGTGAGCGGATGAGCAGCGGCGTTCCACTGCCCAAAGAGGCCCGAAGGCCCTCACGGCGGGGGAGCAGGCCCACGCCGGCGGCCCGGGCCTCCCGGGCGATCGGACCGGCCAGCGCCAGCGCCATGGCCGTCTGCGCGATCGCGGTGCCGGCGCCCGAGCCCGCGATCCCCATCCCGACGCCGTAGAGCAGGATCGCGTTGACGACGATGTTGAAGACCGCCCCTCCCGTGGCCACGACGAAGGGCGTGCGCGTATCCAGCAGGCCGCGCAGCACGCCGGTGGCCGCCAGGACGACGAACATCCCGGGCAGTCCCGGGCAGGAGGCGCGCAGGTAGGCCACGGCCGCCTGAGCCACCGCACCATCGGCACCCATCGCCTCGGTCAGCCAGGGAGCGGCCAGTCCCAGAAGCGCCCCTGCAGCCAGCCCCAGCAGGAGCGCCAGCCACATCCCGTCGACGCCGGCCCGCAGCCCCTCGGCGCGCCGGCCGGCCCCGAACAGTCTCGCTGTCGTCGCCGTGGTGGCGTAGGCCAGGAAGACGAACAGACCCACCGTGGTTGTCAGGATCGTTGAGGCCAGTGACAGGCCCGCCAGGCTCACCGCGCCGAGGTGGCCGACCATTGCCGAGTCCGCCAGGACGAAAAGCGGTTCGGCGATGAGGGCGCCCAGTGCCGGCACGGCCAGGGACAGGACCTGGCGGTTGAGACCGGTGGAGGCGGAGCTGCTGGTGTCGGGCACGGCCTCCATTGTGGACCAGGGACCGCGTCAGATCATCAGCGCCTCGGCAGTGCTCACGGGCAGGTTGAGAATGAGGTTGAGGATGAGGTCGCAAGGGGTGTGACGTGGACGTGACTGAGCCTACTGATCGCCCGAATTTTCCTGGGAGATCGCACAACTATTCGCCACCAAGGAAAATACTAGAAGGCTGAATATTTGCTGGAGATATGCCTGATGAAGCCGTTGCTTGGCCGAGACGGTGGGGTCTGGGGATAACCGGCGCGGACCGCCCTGTAGGGGAGCCACAAACAGCGTGGACCTCAAGTCGAACGTGATGTTTGTCCACAGGTTTACCCACTTGTCCACAGATCACATTGTGATGTCGTGGGAAGAGCCTATGGGAAACCTGAACCGTCGTATCGCTGTCATGCCAACGAAAGGTCGCTCAGTGTCGGAGTGCTGGCGACAGGTGCACACATCTGTGTCCACAGCGTATCCGCCTCTGTCCCCAGGCTCTGGGGGTCTTCCCACAGCGGTGGTGCGGATATCCCCAAGGCGGGTGAACTTGAGAGTTTGCGGGGCCTGCCCGATGGCGTTATCGTCACGCGCGCGCTCCACGCGGGCGAGCGTCTCTCCTGACGCGGCGGGCCGTCGTCGGGAGCAGCAGGACGAGCCGGGACCAACCGGCGTGACAGTGCGGAAGGTGGCCGGATGGACAACGGCATGGGCGCTCAGGCCGGCTCGGGCAGCGCCGACGGCGGAAGCGTCCGCACCGACAGCTCCGCCTTCGACCGCCTCCCGCCCCAGGATCTCGAGGCCGAGATGGCCACGCTCGGCGGCATGCTCCTGAGCAAGGAGGCCATCACCGACGTCATCGACGTCCTGCGCGGCCCGGAGTTCTACCGCTCGGCCCACGAGTCGATCTTCGACGCGATCGTCGAGGTCTACAACCGCTCCGAGCCCGCCGACCCGCTCATCGTCGCCGACGAGCTCTCCAAGCGCGGCGAGCTCGAACGCATCGGCGGCGCCCCCTACCTGGCCACTCTCATGGCCACCGTCCCCACCGCAGCCAACGCCGGCTACTACGCCCGCATCGTCAAGGACAAGGCGCTCATGCGCGGCCTGGTCCAGGCCGGCACCCGCATCACCCAGCTGGGGTACTCCACCGACGCCGGCGACATCGCCGAGCTCGTCACCCTGGCCGAGGCCGAGGTCTACTCGGTGGCCCACCACGAGGGGGAGAAGGAGGACTACGTCGCCGTCTCCGAGCTCCTGGGGGAGGCCAACCTGGAGATCGAGGCCGCCCAGAACCGCGACAACGGGGCCCTGACCGGGGTGCCCACCGACTTCATCGAGCTCGACGAGCTCACCGGCGGGCTCCACCCCGGCCAGATGATCATCGTGGCCGCGCGCCCCGCCATGGGGAAGTCCACGCTCGCCGTCGACTTCTGCCGCTCGGCGTCGATCCACCACGGCATCACCAGCTGCTACTTCTCCCTGGAGATGGGGCGCATGGAGCTCATGATGCGCATCCTGGCCGCCGAGTCCAGCGTCGACATGAACAAGCTGCGCGGCTCGCGCCAGATGGAGGACCGCGACTGGACCGACGTCGCCGTGGCCTACAACCCCGTCTCCAACGCGCCGCTGTTCATCGACGACTCGCCCAACCTCACCATGCCGGAGATCCGCTCCAAGGCGTTGCGCATGAAGCAGCAGCACAACCTGGGGCTCATGGTCATCGACTACCTCCAGCTCATGAGCTCGGGTAAGCGCGTCGAGTCGCGTCAGCAGGAGGTCTCCGAGTTCTCCCGATCCCTCAAGCTGCTGGCCAAGGAGCTGGAGATCCCGGTCATCGCCGTGGCCCAGCTCAACCGCGGTCCCGAGCAGCGCACCGGCAACAAGCCCCAGATGAGCGACCTGCGCGAGTCCGGATCGCTGGAGCAGGACGCGGACATCATCATCCTGCTGCACCGCCCGGAGTACTACAACAACGAGGAGCGCCCCGGCGAGGCCGACATCATCGTGGCCAAGCACCGCAACGGGCAGACACGCACCATCCCGGTGGCCTTCCAGGGGCACGTGTCGCGCTTCGCCAACATGGCCCGTGACGTCACCCCCGAGCCCGCCTACGAGTAGACCGGCTCAGCAGGAGTCGGTGCCGGTAGGCGGACCGTGCGCAGGCGCAGGACGCCCACGGCCCAGCTCATGAGGGGACCAAGCGCACCTCCTGGCCCTCGATGATTGTGAAAACCGCCGTGGAGAAGGTCCGCCAACAGGCCCGTTGTGCGGCAAACCTCGGTGTGCCCGGTTCGCTCGGGCCGATCTGTCACAGATGGCGACTTTTAGGTGCGTCGGTGCTGCTTCACGCTGGTGGGACGGGGGTATCTGTGCAGGTCAGGTCGGTGCGGGTGGGTCGGTGGCCGCAGCCGTCCGCTTGAAAAGTCGCCAGGAGTGACAAAAACGAGCGTGGATAATGCACATCCGCCGCCGACGGAGCTGGAGACCGTCGGCGGCGGATGGTGAGGCGGGAAGATCGGTGAGGAACCGGGAGGCGCCTCGGTGGCGAGGCCTCAGGCCGGCCGGTACTCGCCCTGGTAGACGTAGAGGAAGGGCATGTTGCCGCGCAGCCCGTGCCGGATGGAGGAGGAGACGACCTCCTTGGCGGTGACGGCGGCCTCGAGTGGGACGGCGCCCTTGGCGAGCTCGGCGGTCACCGCGGCGGCCAGGGTGCAGCCGGCGCCGTGGACGCGCTCGGTGCCCACGGCCTCAACCTCGAGGACCTCCAAGGTGGTGCCGTCGTAGAAGACGTCCAGGGCGGTGCCGGTGCCCAACGACGGGCCGGCCTTGGCCAGGACATTGGGGACGCCCTGGTCGTGGATGCGCTTGGCGGCGTCCTTGAGCTGCTCGACGGTGGTGATCTCCTCCATGCCCGCCAGGGTGGCGGCCTCGAAGAGGTTGGGGGTGGTCATCGTGGCGCGCGGCAGGATCTTGGTGCGCAGGGCGTTGTCCACCTCGAGGGCGCCCCCGAACTCCTGGCCCTTGCAGATGAGGACCGGGTCGAGCACCACGGTGGGGAAGTCGTAGGTCTCCAGGGCCTGCTCGACGACGTCGATGGTGGGTGCGGTGCCCAGCATGCCGATCTTGACGGCGTCGACGCGCGAGTGGACGGCGGCGCAGGTCTCGATCTGGTCGGCGATGACGCCGGGGTCCACCGGGACGAAGCGGTGGTTCCAGCCGTCCTTGGGGTCCATGGAGACGATGCAGGTCAGGGCCGTGCAGCCGAAGACGCCGAGGGTGTGGAAGGTCTTGAGGTCGGTCTGGGCGCCGGCGCCGCCCGAGGCCTCGGAGCCGGCGATGGTCAGGGCAATCGGAGGTTGGGGCTTGTCGACTATAGTCATAGGAAGAAGCGTGCCCATGTGTGGGGCCCAGCGCAAACATGGTGCCCACAACTGTCAGTAACTGCTAATTTGGGCTAGATTAGCAATAAGTGACAGGTCGGCAGTGAGGATCTGTGTCATGAAGGTTCCTGTTCCACCGCCAGCGGCCCTGGAGGTGCTTCTGGCTAGACTGGCTAAAGACGGCCGCCTGACTGAGGTGCTCGTGTCGCCGTCGACAGCGGCGGACACCGACTATGACCCCTGGGAGTGGTTCTTTCGCCACGATCCTCCAGCTGGCCTCACACGCGAGGAGTGGTGGGTGGCCGTGCGGCTGCGCCGAACCCAGGCCGCCCGGCCCACTCCGTTCACGATGAAGGACGGGACCCGGCTCACTTACAACCTGCCAGACCCGCTCCTGCGCGCCATCGATGACGTGTCCGCGCGAGCGCGGGGGCAGGTCGAGCTGCCCGAGCCCATCGCCAACGCCGCGACGCGAGATCGCTACCTCGTGCGCTCCCTCATCGAGGAGGCGATGACGTCCTCGCAACTGGAGGGGGCCTCGACCTCTCGGGTACGGGCCAAGCAGATGCTGAGGGAGGACCGGGCCCCCCGTGACCGCAGCGAGCAAATGATCCTCAACAACTACAGCGCGATGCAGCGTGTCATCGAGCTCAGGGACGAACGGCTGACGCCAGAGCTTGTATGTGAGATCCACCGGATCGTCACAGACGGCACGCTCGACGACCCCGCTGACGCAGGTCGACTTCAGCGCCCGGGGGAGTTGAGAGTCCGCATCTACGGCACCCAGACCGAGGAACAGGTCCTTCATGTCCCACCCCCGGCCGAGACCCTGCCTGAACGACTTGAGACTCTCTGCGGCTTTGCGAACGACGTCGACCGGTCTGACGGCACAGTCCCCTACATGCCGCCGCTCCTGCGCGCGCTCACGCTGCACTTCATGATGGGCTACGACCACTACTTCGCAGACGGCAACGGGCGAACATCGCGGGCCGTCTTCTACTGGTCGATGCTCCGCCAGGGCTTCTTCCTCACAGAATTCCTGTCGATCTCGCGCCTGCTGCGCAAGGCCCCCGCCAGGTACGCGCGCGGCTTCCTGCTCACCGAGCAGGACGAAGGGGACCTCACGCACTTCTTCCTGGCTCAGGCACGGGTCGTGGTACAGGCGATCGACGAGCTCGATGCCTACCTGGCACGCAAGACCGGCCAGCTGCGCGAAGCCACCCGGCTCCTGCGTAACCTCGGACTCAACCACCGGCAGGTCGCGCTTGTCGAGACCTTCCTTCGCGATCCCTCCGGCAGCGTGACTGTGGAGGCGCACCGAACGTCCCATGGTGTCGTCCCGCAGACAGCCCGCACGGACCTGCAGGACCTCGAGCATCGGGGTCTGCTCACCAGTGCCAAGCAAGGGCGAAAGGTCATGTGGTTTCCTGCTCGCGACCTGGCTCAGCAGGTCGGCGCCTAGCGTGCACCGCGCAGGGGGTGCCGGCCAAGCCGGGCCGGTCGTATGGAACCGGCCCGGCTCGGCGGTGCGCTGTGAGCGGCCGCGGGTTCAGGCGTTGGCGATGGTCCAGCGGTGGCCGCGGTGCGCGTCCTTCTCAGCCTCGTCCACCAGGGCGACGGCGAAGTCGGCCACGGAGATCTCGCTGCCTGTGGGCTGGTCGCCGCCCTCGGTGTAGGTGCCGGTGCGCGGCTTGTCGGTGAACTCCGGGGCGGGGGAGAGCAGGGTCCAGTTCAGGGCGCTGCCGGCCTCGCGGTAGAGGTCGAGGACCTCGGCGAAGGCCAGGGCCTCTGTCTTGTACTCCTCGGGGAATCCGGGGGTGTCCACCAGACGGGTGCCGTCGGGCGTGAGCAGGGAGCCGGCGCCGCCGACGACGATGAGCCGACCGGTAGGGGCGGCGGCGATGAGGGCCCGGTGAGCGTCGATGACGGGCTGGGCGGACTCTCCGCGACCGGCGGAGACCGTGATGACGGTGGCGTCGGAGCTGTTGATGAGGTCGACCACGGCCTGCGTGTCGGCCAGGGTGAGGGTGACGTCCTGCGTAGCGCCCTCGGCGTGACGGCCCGAGCGTGAGGCGGAGACGACCTCGTGGCCGCGGCCGGCGGCCTCGGTGACGGTGGCCGAGCCGACCATTCCGGTTCCTCCGATGACAGTGATCTTCATGAGTCTTCCTCCCAGTGGGTGCGATGCTGCTCCGAGGTGAGTGCGCCGGGTGCCGGCCACCTCGCGATGACTCGATGGTATGATTTGGATACTGAGTACCTCAAAGTAACTAAGGGAGTGTGTTGTGTCACGGACTGAGGGGCTGATGGCTGAGCGTCGGAAGGCGGCTCAAGGCGGCGCCAGCAGTGCGAGGAGCGCCGGCACCGGCTCTGCTCGCGGCACCGACACCGCGGGCGTGGAGGGTGCGATGGAGCTTTCCCCAGGCGAGTCGAGAGAGGATATTCCTCGGGAGAGCGCCCCATGCTGTGCGGCTCCGGCCGGGGAGGGATCCCGGACGGCGGTCTTCGACTTCGACATCCTCTCTCCCGCCTGCCCGTCGCGCACGGTACTGCGCCACGTCGTCGACCGCTGGACGCCGCTGGTGGTGACGGTCCTGGCCGAGGGACCGAGCCGCTTCGGCGAGCTGCGCTCGCGGGTCGGCGGGGTGACCCCCAAGGTCCTCACCCAGACGCTGCGATCCATGGAGCGCGACGGCCTGGTGACGCGCACTCAACTACCGGGTGTGCCGCCGCGCGTCGACTACGAGCTGACCGACCTGGGCCGCAGCCTCCAGGCGCCCATCGACGCACTGCGCACCTGGATCCACACCCACTCCGCTCAAATCCTGGCCCATCGCGAGTCCTACGACGCCGTCGGGTCCTGATGCCCCGGCCGACGGGAGAATGAGGAAATCAGTACCGCGGTGGCGTCGAATCGGGGACCATGGATTCATGAGCGCCACCGCCCCACTCCCCGCCTCCCTCAACGACATCGTCTTCCACGTCCTGGACCCGCTTGAGGCCGTCGAGCGGGACATCTTCCTCACGCGCGCCGAGGCCTGGTACCCCGACCTCCTCGACGGGCTCACTACCCTCTACGGCGACGCCGCCGAGGAGGAGGCCCTCAACCTGCTGGCCCTGGCCGCCCGGGCCTACGCGGAGCGCGACTACGAGCTGCGCCGCCTGGACCTGGCTCGCACCCTTGACCCCACCTGGGCCCAGCACCCCGGCCGCGTCGGCTACGCCGCCTACACCGAGCGCTTCGCCGGCACCCTGCGCGGCGTGGAGGACCGCATCGACTACCTGCGCGAGCTGGGCGTCACCTACCTCCACCTCATGCCCCTGCTCACCCCGCGTCCCGGCGACTCCGACGGCGGCTACGCGGTGGCCGACTACCGCACCGTGCGCCCGGACCTGGGCACCATGGAGGACCTCGAGCACCTGGCCGGCGAGCTGCGCGCCGAGGGGATCTCCCTGGTGGTGGACCTCGTCCTCAACCACGTGGCCGTCGAGCACGAGTGGGCGGCGCGAGCGCGCGCAGGCGAGCAGCACTACCGCGACTACTTCCTCATCTTCCCCGACCGCACCGAGCCCGACGCCTACGAACGCACCCTGCCGGAGGTCTTCCCCGACTTCGCCCCCGGCAACTTCACCTGGGACGACGGCGTGGGCGGTTGGGTATGGACCACCTTCAACTCCTTCCAGTGGGACCTCAACTGGCGCAACCCCCGCGTCATGGCCGAGTTCGCCGGTATCGTCCTGGACCTGGCCAACCGCGGCGTCGAGGTGCTGCGCCTGGACGCCATCGCCTTCACCATCAAGCGCAAGGGCACCGACTGCCAGGGCCAGCCCGAGGTCCACGCCATCACCGAGGTCCTGCGCGCCCTGACCCGCATCGCCTGCCCCGCGGTCGACCTCAAGGCCGAGGCGATCGTCGCCCCCACCGAGCTCCTCCAGTACCTCGGACAGGGCAAGTACACCGGCAAGGTCTCCGACCTGGCCTACCACAACTCCCTCATGGTCCAGGTCTGGTCCATGCTCGCCGCGCGCGACACGACGCTGGCCGTCGAGGCCCTCCAGAACCTGCCGGTCGAGCCCTCCACCGCCACCTGGATTACCTACCTGCGCTGCCACGACGACATCGGCTGGGCCATCGACGACGACGACGCGGCCGCCGTGGGTCTGTCCGGCTACGACCACCGGTCCTTCCTGGCCGACTGGTACAGCGGCGAGTACCCCACCTCCGACGCCGCAGGCCTCGTCTTCCAGCACAACCCGGCCACCGGGGACCGGCGCATCGCCGGGACGGCCGCCTCACTCATCGGGATCGAGGCCGCCACCGAGGCTTGGGAGGGCATCACCGACGAGACTCCCGAGCACGAGATCGAGTCGCTGCGGACCTGGCGCGAGGAACGGATCCACGCCCTGCGCATGGCCCACGCCATCGTCTACGGGTGGGGCGGCATCCCCGTCCTGTGGAGCGGCGACGAGCTCGCCCAGCCCAACGACCCCAACTGGGACACCGAGCCCGGCCATGAGACCGACTCGCGCTGGGCCGGGCGCCCCCGCCTCGACGAGGCCCGGCTGGCCAACCGGCGCGACCGCTCCACCGTCGAGGGGCGCGTCTTCACTGACCTGGCGTATATGGCGCGGGTGCGTGCCGGCCTGCCGCAACTCGACGCCGCCGTGCGCACCCAGGTCCAGGACGTCGACGACCCCGGGGTGCTGGTGACCTACCGCGACCACCCGCGCGGCAGTTTTGTGGGCGTGTACAACGTGACGCCGCAGTGGCGGTCGGTGGCTGCCGACCAGCTGGCCCGACTCGGGGTCATGGGGGCCACCGACGTCCTGACCGACACGGTCCCCTTCGGGTCCACGTCACTGGACGGGGCGGGGGAGGGGCGCGTGCCCGTGCCGCCCTACGCCGCCTGGTGGCTGGTGCGCCCCACGGACTGAGACGGACCAAGGTCCCGGCACGGAGTTGGGTCCCGGGCGCCGGACATGCATCATTAAGGACGTGACCCGCCGCAGCCTCTCCTCCTCCCACACCGTGGGTCCCATGCGTGCCGGTCGGGCCTTCAGCCGTGCCCTGGCCGAGGCGGTCCGCCCGGGCGGTGCGGGGGCATCCGACGGCGAGTGCGACTCACCTGCCCTCGGCGCCGGCCTGACGCAGCCCACCCGCGTCACCGTCGAGCTCTACGGCTCCCTCGGCGCCACAGGCCGCGGGCACGCCACCGACCGCGCCGCCGTCATGGGCCTGGCCGGCTACGAGCCCGAGACCGTCCCCGCCGTCGTGTGCGAGTCCCTCATGGAGGAGGCCGAGGCCGCCGGCGAGCTGGTGGTCGCCGGCGTCGGCCCCGTCCCCTTCAGCCCGAGTGCCGACATCCACTTCCTGCCCGGGCGGGTCCTGCCCTACCACGTCAACGGCATGACCCTGATCGCCTACTGCGCCAGCGGCGCCGAGATCCTGCGCCGCACCTACTACTCCGTGGGCGGCGGCTTCGTCATGGAGGACGTCGGCGCGCCCGGGGCCCCGTCGATCCAGGCCCTGGCGACCGCCTCCGCCACCCAGGTCCACGCCACTCCCGCGCCCTTCCCCTTCACCACCTCGGCCGCGATGCTGGCGATCTGCGAGCGCGAGGGCCTGAGCGTCTCCGACGTCGTCCTGGCCAACGAGCTCTCCGCCCGCAGCCGCGAGGAGGTCATGGCCTACCTGGACCGCCTGCGCGCCACGATGCGCGCCTGCATCGAGGCCGGCGTGAACGCCGAGGGCATCCTGCCTGGCGGACTCGGTGTGCGCCGACGCGCCAAGGCCCTCCACGAGCGGCTGCGCGCCCAGTCGAGTGGCCCGGGTGCCGCCTTCACCATGGCCGACCCCCTGCGCGGCATGGACTGGGTGGACCTGTTCGCGCTCGCGGTCAACGAGGAGAACGCCGCTGGGCGCCACGTCGTCACCGCCCCCACCAACGGCGCGGCCGGCATCGTCCCGGCGGTCCTGGCCTACTACGAGCGCTTCATCCCCGGGGCCGACGACGACGGCGCCCGCCGCTTTCTGCTCGCCGCCACCGCCGTGGGCGGGCTCATCAAGACCAACGCCTCGATCGCGGGGGCCGAGGTGGGCTGCCAGGGGGAGGTCGGGTCGGCCTCCTCGATGGCGGCCGCCGGCCTGGCTGAGGCCCTGGGCGGGACGCCGGCCCAGGTGGAGAACGCCGCTGAGATCGCCATGGAGCACAACCTGGGGCTCACCTGCGACCCGGTGGGCGGGCTCGTCCAGATCCCCTGCATCGAGCGCAACGCGGTGGCCGCGGTCAAGGCCATCAACGCCGCACGCATGGCCCTGTGGGGCGAGGGACGGCACGCCGTCAGCCTCGACACCGTCATTGAGACGATGCGCCAGACCGGCGAGGACATGCTCGCCAAGTACAAGGAGACCTCCCGCGGCGGCCTGGCCGTCAACGTCGTGGAGTGCTGAGGAGTGCATCTCTATGTTTGACAACACGGATTGACGCGGCCAGTCAGGCGGTCCTTGAGTGTGACTCAACTATTCCGGAGTACGGTGCAGAACGTAAGTCTAAACAACTGAGATGTCAGTGCATGGGAAACTTCAACTACATTCTTATAGCCATTGCTGTTGCTGTCGGCCCCGCGGTGAGAGTGTATTTAGGGCGCAGAAACTCGAAACGATACTCGGTCTCCACTGAGGGTGCCGTGAGGGTGCGAGCCCCGAGGTTCCCGTTAATTGCCGTTATCATCCTAGCGCCCGTAGGGATTGCTTTAAATGTCGTTGGGGTGTTCTGTCTGTGGTTTTCTATTCAGGCCTGGATATATTCGCAGGATACCTCTCTGTTCTCATATGAAGACACTGCCTGGGTCTTCTTGTTGGCTCTGATGTCCCTCGCCGGCGGCATCTTCCTGTCATCTTTGTCGTATCTCATGATCATGTCTCTGAAAAATGAGTATGTCGAGACGGGAATTGATTACGTTGAGAAGCGCGGACGGCTTGGTAAGGTCACTCGGGTATTTTTTCAAGAAATTTCCTCGTACGATTATGACGTGGATTCCGAGGGAGGTGTGTTGACGGTCGGGGCGGCGGACGGTCGCGAGATCTCGTTTGAGGTGGACTATTATCGCGGCGATTATGTGATGGCTGCCATCGCAATTCGGAAAGCTAACGGTCGTTGGTTCGATCCGACTGATGAAACCGTCCATCAACGACTTGTTCAGATCGCTTCTGACGGGACGGCAAGGCGCTATATCAAAGCGCATCCGCGCGATGATGATCTGAGCGTGTCATGCGGCTCCTAGCGTCGCGCCGGGATTGACTGGCGCTATCTTGGGGTGGTGCGCATGTTTCTGACCTGCATCCCCTTCACACACTGTATGGGCAGGAGGTGTTGGGGGATGTGCGCATGGCGCCGTCGACGAGACCGATGGCGCGAGTGAGCCGCTCGCGCTGGTTGGAGAGTGCCAACCGATGATCGTTCAGCAGGGCCTTGCGCTCCTGTGCGCTTGCTCGGATGAAGCGTCTGATTTGTTCCAGGGTGAACCCCGCCTCCTGCGCGCGTCGCACCGCTGCGGCCCGGCTGAGTTCTTCAGGGCGATACCGACGGTGCCCGAGGGAGTCTCTCGCAGGCTTCAGGATCCCCTCATCCTCCCAGTGCCGTAGAACGTGTGCTGCGATTCCTGTCTCACGAGCCACGTCGCCGATCCGCTTGCCTTGAGGTCGGCCTGAAGGGGGAGTCTGGTTGTCATGACGATTCATCACCTCAACTGTGGCACACTCCACCCACCGAGCCAACTTCTTGTGAATGGTCGAGGAAGTCTGACCGCTCCTGCGACACTCGTATGTCACTGCCTTGTGGTACAGACGGGAAAGTACTGGACCCTTGTCGATGCAGGTCTGGGATCCGCCGACCTACGCAATCCCCGCGATCGCTTGGGCGATACCTTTCTGCGCAGAGTCCGCCCCGCCCTCAACCCCGCAGAACCCGCGATCACGCAGGTTCAGGCACTCGGCATCGATACGCACGACGTGAGGAGTATCGTCCTGACCCATCACGATGTCGATCATGTGGGAGGTATTGCAGACTTCCCTTGGGCGAGCGTCTACGCGTCACGTGCTCAGATGGACCTCATCATTCCCGCGCTGCGCAAGGATATGGTGCGCAGGCTTCACCCTGTCCAGTGGTCGCATGCACCGCAGTGGAAGCCTGTCACATTGTCGGAGACATGGCGTTCGCGCCCCTCTTTCAGGCTCAACGACAGCCTGAGCCTGGTGGCACTTGATGGGCATATTGAGGGGCACTGCGCAGTCGTCATTGACCGGGAGAACAAGCCCCCTCTTATTCATGCCGGCGATGCGGTGATGGACGTCAAGACCGAGCTCTTCGGTGGACGTGCTCCTCTGGGGCTCAGGGCCTTCCAGCACATGACGCGGACTGATGCTCGAGCATGGCGGGAGTCAAGAGCCTGGCTCAAGGAATGCGTGGAGGACGGGATTGATGTCATCTGCGCTCACGAGCCGCATCCGCGTCTTTCCGGAGCTCGTTGACCTCGGATCCTGCGTCGACACGTCGAGATGAAGACCTGCGACGATGCAAGGGGGGGCCGCAGCGTTGCGCTGCGGCCCCCCACTTCAGTGTCCAGACCGGGTCAGCTGCTCTGGGCGGTGCTGGACTGGTTGTTCGACTGGCTGTTCTGGTTGCCGGACTGCTGCCCGTTGGACTGCTGGCCCTGCCCGCCGCCGGGCTGACCGCCCTGGCCGCCCTGTCCTCCCTGACCACCATCCATGGGACCGCCCATGCCGGCCGACAGCGCCGAGGCCGTCCCCGTGGCCGAGCCGCCCGACGACGTCGCCACCGTGTACTGCTGACCCTCCGTGAGCCCCAGCACCGTGATCGCCTCAGCCGTGAAGTCCACCTTGACCGAGGCCACCTGCGACCCCGAGGCGTCCGTGACGGTGAGCGTGTCCCCCGCGCTCACCGACGGCGAGCCCGTCAGCCCCACGAGCTGGCTCTCACCGTTGGCGTCCACCGAGCCGTCCATCGCACCGGCCTGCCCCGAGACCACCACGATCCCGCCCTTGACATAGGCCGAGCCATTGGAGTCGATACCGTCGGAGGAGGCGTAGGAGACCTCCACCTCACCGCCGCTGATCGTGAGCACCGAGCCGTCGTCGGACTCGGAGTCGGCATTCTCGTGGCCCTCGATGACGTGGTCGCCGTTGGAGGCGTTGATGCCGTCGTCGCCGGCCGCGATGGACAGCTCCCCGCCGGCCACGTTGACGAACGGTGCCTGCAGCCCCTCGTCGGCCGCGTTGACGGTGACCTTCCCGGAGTCCTGCGTGTAGCTCACCCCGGCGTTGATGCCCTTGGGTGAGGGCGTCGAGGAGTCCGCCGTCGACTCCTGCCCGGGCGGGGCCTGCTCCTCAACGGTGGCGTTCGCCTGGCCGCCGCCGGCCGTGATCGTCAGGGTCGTGTCCTTCACGGTGACGTCCGTGGTCGCCGAGATCGCGTCGTCGGTGGAGGTCAGCGTGATGCTCGCCTTGCCCAGGGAGATGAAGCCCTTCGTCTCATCATCGCCCTCACTGGACTTCAGGGCGTCGCCGCCTGCCTCCGCCGTCAGCGTCCCGGACTCCACCACCAGGTAGTCCTTGCCGCGCAGGCCGTCGTCGGCGGCCTTAACCTTGATGGTGGCGTTCCCGGTGATGATGAGGCCGTTCTTGGAGGAGATGCCGTCCTTGTAGGAGCCGGTGACGTCCAGCTGGCCGGTCCCGGTGACGGTGAGGGTGTCGGAGGAGAACAGGGCCGCGGTGGCCTCCTGCCCCGAGGCGTAGCTCGCGCCGTCGCTCAGCGTGTTCTTGGAGTCCTTGGCCAGGACCACGATCGCCTTGCCGGCGTCCTGGATGTCGATGGCCGGCCCGTCCGAGCTCGTGATGCTCGCGCCCTTGAGGACCAGGCGCACATCGGCCTTGGGGGCGTTGACGACGATCCGCCCGTTGCTGAGCTCACCGCTGAGGACGTAGGTGCCGCCGCCGCTGATGGTGACGGTGCCCCCGTCGACCTTCACAGTGCTCGACGCCGACCCGCTGGCCGAGGCCGACGACCCCGACAACGTGATCGTGGTGGCCGACGACGTGTCCGTGGTCCCGGCGTCGTCCGCAGAGCTCGAGGCGTCCTCCACCGGGGCGTTGGCGCCCAGGATGTCGGAGACGCTCGCGCCGGTCGACGCCGTGGCGACAGCTGAGGAGATCGTCGTCCACGTCGTGTCCGACTCACTCGAGCTCGAGGCGCTGGCGTTGCCGGAGGCCGAGGAGGTCGAGCAGCCGGCCGCCAGGGCGATCGCGGCCAGGAGCGCGACGGCTCCGGTCGCGCGACGGCGGAGTCGGTTCAGGGGCTTGGTCGTCATCGTCTTGGTGGTCTTCATGGTTTCTGGGCCTTTTCTTCTCGTGGTCTTCTCGGGTCCGGTATCGGATCGTGGGTGGTCTGGGTGCGGCGCTCAAGCGGCGCTTGCGGTGGTGCGGGTGGCGCCGATGCTCTCCAGGCTGGAGCGGTCGGTGCCGAACAGGTCGGCGAGCTCGTGGGTCAGGGTCCGGTACCACCGGTTGGCGGGCAGCTCGGGGTGGAGCAGCGCCATGCCGGTGGCGTACTTCGAGATGCGGGTGGGGCGGTGACCGGCGTCCCACAGGGCGCGGTCCGCAGGTGAGGGGGTGGCCGGGTTCTTCGTCTCGACGACGGCGACGCCCGTCACCGCTACCGGCTCGCCGTCGTCGATGGCGGCGGCCAGGTGGGCCGGGCGCAGGGCCTGCGGAGCCCCGGCGCCGGCGGCGGCCCTCGTGCGGGCCCCGGGCGTCAGGCGTCGCCAGGTCAGGGCAGTGTCAATGGTGGCCCGGGCCTCGGCGTCAGGCAGGTGCAGGGTGGTGCGCTCATAGGTGGTGGCCAGCACCGGCCGCAGCGCGGCGGCGATCTCCCGGGCCGCGGCCGGACCAGTGACCCCCGTGCTCGCCAGGCAGGCGGCCACGAAGGAGCGGCCCGGGCCGGTGAGGCGGGAGGCGTCGTCGGGGTGGTAGCCCATGCGCCGCTTGACGGTGGTGCCGCGCGCGCCGCGGGTCTTGACCTCCAGGAAGCACAGGCCGGTATCCAGGTAGGTGCGGGTGCGCACCTTGAAGCGCCGACGCCGCTTGCGGGCCGCGAGCATGAAGGCCTCCAGCCCCGGGGTGTCGAAGTAGGTCGAGGCGTAGGAGAACCGGCGCCGTCCATCGATGTCCAGGACCCGGGCCTCGGAGGTGAGGCCGCCCACGAGCTCTTGCGCACGTTCCAGCGGCACCAGGTACTTGCGGTCCACCCGGGTGAGCAGGCCGGCGGCGCTGTTGAGCTCGGCGAGGCTGGTCGAGGCCAGGTGGTCGGTGCTCAAGGGGGCCGACGTCGGAGCCTGGGACCCAGCGGAGGAAGCGGCCGGGAAGCTTCTCTCAGTTGTCATCGAGGTCTTCGTGGTCATCATCGGGGTCCTTGTCTGTCCTGTCGGATTCGTTCGGGCCGCCGGTCACTGGGAGGCCATGGCCGCGGAGGAGGCCGCCTGGTTGCCGGAGCCGGCCGTGGGCGACGCTGCCGACTGCGCGGCGGAGCGGGTGACGTACTGGGCGGCCGGCGTCATGGTGAGGGGCTGGGTCTCAACGTGCTGGGGGCGGGCGTCGGTGTGCGCGGCGCTCAGGCGCGCGCCGACCCAGGGCTGAGCGATTTGCGCCTCTCGGGTGACGGCGCCGGACGGCTCGGCGGCCGGCTGCGGGGCGGGGACGACGTCGTCGGATGCCGGGGTGAGCTCGAGCTCAGCGGGGGTGTGGCGCGGCACGCGGAAGCGGACGTCGACGGTGGTGGTGTCGTTGACCAGGTCGAGGCGCTGGACCTCCACCGAGCGGACCTGCCCGCCCAGGGTGTGCTCCAGGTGGGCGATGAGGGCGGTCTCGTTGGTGATGGCGTGGTCGAGGACGATCACCTGGTGGCGGTTGCGGCGCATGAGCGCAGGGTGGTCACCGATCCACAGCGCTGCGACGACAATGCCCATGAGGGCGGCCACCATCCCGATCGGCGCCGTCTGGATCCCGCCGAGCAGGCCCAGGGCCAGGGCCGCGAAGAAGTAGGCCACCTCGTGCTGGGCCAGCTCGGTGGAGCGCAGGCGGATGATGGACAGGACGCCGAAGAGCCCCAGGCCCAGGCCGGCCGCGACGCTCGCCGTCGACAGCAGAAGCGTGACGGCCAGGACGCCCACGTTGACACCGATGTAGGCGGCCATGAGGTCCTTGCGGGAGTGGCGGGGGGCGTAGAGCGCCCCGACCAGGACGGCGAGGGCGATCAGGTCGGCGGCGATGTAGGTCAGAGTGGTCAGGCTCATCGGGAGGCTCCTGTCGGGTCAATCGGACCGGTGAAGGGGCCGGGCCGCGGGATGGGCGGCAGAGGTGCGCCCTCAGCGCGCCGCGGTGGCGTGCGGCTCCGTCCGGTGAGAAACAGTCAACGGGCGCATTCCATGAGCGGGCTGTGAACAGGGCATGGGGGAGGCATGACTTGTCCCGCCACGGCATGAGGCGGTGAACAGCGCCTCCGGAGGTGGGCGGTGCCCATGACCTCCGAAGGCGCTGGTGAGGGGTGAGGCGGAAGCGTGGCGGCTGCGGCTCAGGCCGCGAGCTGACGAGACTGGGCCTGACGCCAGTAGCGCCCCAGGTCCCGCTTGATGGTGCGGTTCCACCGGTTGGTGGGCAGGTTGGCGTACAGCAGCGCCATGCCGGTGGCGTACTTCGAGATGCGGGCCGGCCGATGCCCCTGATGCCACAGGAGGCGGTCCGTGGGGGAGGCCGTGGAGGGGTTCTTCGTCTCGACGACGTTGAGGTGACTCACCGAGACACCCTGCCCCAGGCGCCTGCCGTCGGGGCCGAACAGGTCCCAGGTGAGCTGGGTGTCGAAGGTGGCGCGGGCCTCGTCGTGGGGCAGGTGCAGGGTGGTGCGGCTGTAGGTGGAGTCCATGACCGGGACGAGGGCCTCGGCGATCATGCGCGCCTCGTCCGGGGAGCAGGTGCCGGACTCCACGAGGCGCTCGATGACGAACAGGCGACCATCGGGCGTGACGCGGTCGGCGTCGTCGGGATCGTACTTGAAGCGGTCCTTGACCGTGGACTCGCGTGAGCCGTTGGTCTTGACCTCCAGGAAGCACAGTCCGGAGTCCAGGTAGGTGCGGGTGCGGATCTTGTAACGCCGACGGCGCTTGCGGGCCGCCAGGAAGTAGGCGTCCAGGCCGGGGGTGTCGAAGTAGGTCGAGGCATAGCGGAAGTGGCGCAGGCCGTCGATCTGGAGGACCTGCGCTCGCGGGGCCAGGTAGTCGATGACGTGCTGGGTGTCGCCGGGGGGTACCAGGTACTTGCGATCCATGCGGGTCAGGAGGCTCGCCTCGGAGTTGAGCTCGGCGAGGGTGATCGTGTTGATGTCGTCGGTGTGCAGCACGGTGCAGTCCTTTCCGGGATCGGGAGTCACGAGAGTGGGGAAGCCGGTGCTGCTGGGTGGCAGCGGTGACGGGGAGGCGGCGGTGGCTGCGTGGTCAGTACGCCGTGAGCCCGTGGCGGGTACGCCGTGGGCACGCGCGATGTCTACGTGGCGGCACCGCCGGAGTGGTGAAGCCGGCCGGTCAGTTGTAGTGGGGCTGCACCATGGACGGTGGGGTGCTTACCGGAGCGTGCTGCTGGGAGGCGGGCTGCTGGCGGTGACCGGTGATCCAGTCGTACCGGGGTGGGGCGGTGGCCGCTCTCGCGGCGCTGTCGGCCACGGGGACCTCGGGCCAGAGCTGCTGGTTGGTGGGCTGAGCCTGAGCGGGGGCCTGACTGAGAGCCTGAGGCGGAGCCTCCTCAACCAGATGGGGCACCTGCGGCGTGCCTTCCTGATGCACCTGGGCGACCTGTGGCTGAGCCGGTTTCACCGTGCGGGACCAAGGACGCAGCCGGTAGTGGACCTCGACGATGGTGGTGTCGTTGACCAGGTCCAGGCTCTTGAGGTCGACGCTGCGCACCTGGGCGCCGAGCAGGTCCTCGAGCTCGGTGATGAGCTCGTTCTCGTTGCTGATGGCTCGGTCGAGGGTGACGGTCTGGTTGCGGTTGCGGCGCATGAGTGCCGGGTGGTCGCCCACCCACAGGGAGGCGAGGATGAGGGCCATGAGGATGGCGACGATGACGAGGTGGCTCTTGATGCCGCCCAGCAGGCCCAGGGCCAGCGCGGCGAAGAAGTAGGCCACCTCCCCCTGGGCGAGGGAGGACGAACGCAGGCGGATGATGGACAGGACGCCGAAGAGGCCCAGGCCCAGGCCCGCTCCGACGTTCTGACTCGTCGACAGCAGCAGGGTGACGGCCAGGACGCCCACGTTGACGCCGATGTAGGCGGCTACGAGGTCGCGGCGACCGTGCCGCGGAATGTAGAGGGCTCCGACCAGGAGCGTGAGGGCGACCAGATCGGCGCCGATGTAGGCCAGTGTCAGTGGTAGATCGTGCAACACCTGCTGCATGAGGATGTCCTTGGGGGAGGTGGGTTGGGAACCGTATTATTACAATATCATAACGATGAATCGATCTGTGTAAAAGATGCTAGAGCGTGAGTCTCTTACTCGGTGTGAGGCTGCATGCTCCGGATACTCCGGGTACATCCTCGTGGCTCTGCGACTCTCGTCGACCCTGCGATACGACATGAGCGGAAGGTGGCGACCGGAACAATCGCCTTCAACCACTCCTAGCCCCGACTGCTTTCTGGGTGTTTACTGAAAGCGGCGACACGCCGAACGGGCATGTCTGAAGGGGTGAATTCTGCGTCTTCATCCCCAGGCCTGGGGGTGGAGCGCCGACGGTGGCCACCCCTGCCTGTGGTTAAGGGTCCCGAATAGATGTCGCACCTGTGCAGGACCATCGTTGTGCGGATTGCGGAGATGGGGGCGAGCGTCGCCGAGGAGGCGTCCACGGACTGTCTCCACCAGCCGTCCACAGTGCGGTGAACGTTTTCCACAGAGGGGAGGGGTGGTGTGCACAGGGCCACGTTGAACACACTATCTTGGGGTGATGGACCCAGGTCACCCCAAGGGGTAGTGTCTTGCTCCGCGGGGCCGTTCTGGCCTCCCGTGAATGACAAGTGTGTGGTGCTGCCGGCGCAGTCTCTGCCCAGGGACGGGCCGCAGTCACCGCCACCCGACCCTGAGGAAGAGACGGACATGGCGATCACCATCTACAGCAAGCCCAACTGCGTCCAGTGCACGGCCACCTACCGCGCCATGGACAAGGCCGGCCTGTCCTACGAGACGGTGGACATCTCCTTGGACGCCCAGGCCCTCGAGCAGGTCAAGTCCCTGGGGTACGCCCAGGCTCCCGTCGTCGTCGCCGGAGAGGACCACTGGTCCGGCTTCCGTCCGGACAAGATCAAGACCCTCGCCCTGGCCGTCGAGTCCGTCGCGGTCTGAGGTCGCGGGGGCGCGCCGTGAGCAGCGGGCCTCTGCTGGTCTACTTCTCCTCCACCTCGGAGAACACGCACCGATTCGTGGGCAAGCTCGGCTTCCCGACGGCGCGCATCCCCCTGAGGCGCACGGAGCCGCCGCTGACCGTGGACGATGAGTACGTCCTGGTTGTGCCCACCTACGGTGGCGGCTCCGTCAAGGGGGCGGTGCCCAAGCAGGTCATCGCCTTCCTCAACAACCCGGACAACCGGGCCCTGTGCCGAGGCGTCATCGCCTCGGGCAACACCAACTTCGGCCAGGCCTATTGCCTGGCGGGTGACATCATCGCCAGCAAGCTGGGGGTGCCGTTCCTGTATCGCTATGAGCTGCTCGGCACTCCCACGGACGTCTCACGCGTCAAAGAAGGATTGGAAGACTTTTGGCAGACACGCTGACGGACACCGGCTCTGAGACCGTGTCCTCCCCGGATCTGGACTACCACGCGCTCAACGCGAAGCTGAACCTCTACGACGCGGACGGCAGGATCCAGTTCGACGCCGACCGTGAGGCGGCCCGGCAGTACTTCCTCCAGCACGTCAACCAGAACACGGTCTTCTTCCACGACCTGGAGGAGAAGCTCGAGTACCTGGTCGAGGAGGGCTACTACGAGGGCCACATCCTGGACAAGTACTCCCCGGAGTTCGTCAAGACCGCCTTCAAGGCCGCCTATGCCCACAAGTTCCGCTTCGAGACCTTCCTGGGTGCCTTCAAGTACTACACGTCCTACACGCTCAAGACCTTCGACGGGAAGCGCTACCTGGAGCGCTTCGAGGACCGCGTCACCATGGTGGCCCTCACCCTGGCCGACGGCGATGAGCAGCTGACCCTCGACCTCGTCGACGAGATGATGTCCGGCCGCTTCCAGCCGGCCACCCCCACCTTCCTCAACGAGGGCAAGGCCCAGCGCGGGGAGCCCGTCTCCTGCTTCCTCGTGCGCATCGAGGACAACATGGAGTCGATCGCCCGCGGCATCAACTCCGCCCTCCAGCTGTCCAAGCGCGGCGGAGGAGTGGCCCTCCTGCTGAGCAACCTGCGGGAGATGGGCGCCCCCATCAAGCGCATCGAGAACCAGTCCAGCGGCGTCATCCCCGTCATGAAGCTGCTGGAGGACTCCTTCTCCTACGCCAACCAGCTCGGGGCCCGCCAGGGAGCGGGGGCCGTGTACCTGCACGCCCACCACCCCGACATCATGCGGTTCCTGGACACCAAGCGTGAGAACGCCGACGAGAAGATCCGCATCAAGACCCTCTCGCTGGGCGTCGTCATCCCGGACATCACCTTCGAGCTGGCCCGCAACAACGAGGACATGTACCTCTTCAGCCCCTACGACGTCGAGCGCGTCTACGGCATGCCCTTCGCGGACATCAACGTCACCGAGAAGTACCGCGAGATGGTGGATGACGGGCGCATCAAGAAGAAGAAGATCAACGCCCGCACCTTCTTCCAGACCCTGGCCGAGATCCAGTTCGAGTCCGGCTACCCGTACGTCATGTTCGAGGACACGGTCAACAGGGCCAACCCCATCAAGGGCAAGGTCGTCATGTCCAACCTGTGCTCCGAGATCCTTCAGGTCTCCGAGCCCAGCGAGCTCAACGAGGACCTCACCTTCGCCCACGTGGGCAAGGACATCTCCTGCAACCTGGGCAGCCTCAACATCGCCAAGACGATGGACTCCCCGGACTTCGCCCGCACCATCCGCACCGCCGTGCGCGGCCTGACCGCCGTCAGCGACCAGACCCACCTGCCCAGCGTGCCCTCCATCGACCGGGGCAATCACGAGTCGCACGCCATCGGCCTGGGACAGATGAACCTCCACGGCTTCCTGGCTCGCGAGCGCATTCACTACGGCTCCGAGGAGGGCCTGGACTTCACCAACGTCTACTTCGCCAGCGTCCTGTTCGCCGCCCTGACGGCGTCGAACGAGATGGCCGTGGAGCGCGGGGAGAGCTTCGTGGGCTTCGAGGACTCGACCTACGCCAGCGGGGAGTTCTTCGAGAAGTACGTGACCCAGGACTTCGTGCCGGTCACCGAACGCGTCAAGGAGATCTTCGCGGCCTCCAGCGTGCACGTGCCCACGCGTGAGGACTGGGCCGAGCTGGCCGAGAAGGTCAAGAAGGGCGGCCTGTACAACCGCAACCTGCAGGCCGTTCCGCCCACCGGCTCGATCTCCTACATCAACAACTCCACCTCCTCGATCCACCCGATCGTGGCCAAGGTGGAGATCCGCAAGGAGGGCAAGATCGGCCGCGTCTACTACCCGGCGCCCTTCATGACGAATGACAATCTCGACTACTACCGGGACGCCTACGAGATCGGCCCCGAGAAGATCATCGACACCTACGCCGTGGCCACCCAGCACGTGGACCAGGGGCTGAGTCTCACGCTGTTCTTCCCGGACACGGCCACGACTCGCGACGTCAACCGCGCCCAGATCTACGCCTGGCGCAAGGGCATCAAGACCCTCTACTACATCCGCCTGCGCCAGGCCGCCCTGACCGGCACCGAGGTCGAGGGCTGCGTCTCCTGCATGCTGTGAGCCGGCTGCCGGCCCATGGTCGACGTCGGGGCCAAGAGGATAAGCTCCTCTTGGCCCCGACGTTGTACTGGATGAGGAGCTACATGTGCGACCGCTCTGTTAGTACGCGAAACCCGGCTCGCCCACCGTCCGGAAGGCTGCCGGGTCTACTTCACAGGGCTACTGCCCTGAGCAGCTTGAGTGTACCCGATGACTGGACTGGTAGTGGTTACACCGCAAGCGCCGGGCCCACATGACGACACGGGTGCACCGGCGCTTCCTTCCACTCCGCGCCGTAACGCGGCGGCACGTTAACTATATGCCAGCAATAGCGGCATGAGTCACACGTTCCCTGACCTTCCTCGTGACCCTGTCAGTCGACTGCAGGTGGTGACTCCTCGGTGTGACGACGCAGATCGCGCAAGTGGTACGCGGATCCTCGTCGGCCGGGAATCCGGGCGGGTGCCAGTGCGTGGTCGGCAGGGAGTCGGTGACTGTGTGCCAGGAGGAGGTCGCCGCGCTCATGCTGGTGCGGGCCGAGGCGCTAGTCGATGTCGTCAGCGTCGTTGACGTCATCGTCGGAGCCGGGTTCGTCCTTGGGGTTGCGCCATACTTCGTCGCAGCGGTGGACGCTCGTGGCGATGAGACGGGCGTTGGGCAGGTCCACTGTGCGCACCCAGTGACCGGCGTCGAGGGCGTTCTTGCCGAAGTCCTCATGTCGGTTAATAAGCCGCACCACAAGGACCTCCTCAGGCACATCGATATGGATGAGGAGGTCGATCCGCTCTCGTACTGCGCCCCAGCCGCGCGTCTCGAGCGCAAGGTAGTTGCCCTCGGTGACGACGACGCCGGTGCCGGAGACGACGCCCCCAGCCGACACCGACTCGTGCAGGTCCCGTCGGTAGACCGGGACGAAGACCTGAGGAGCGCCGTCAGCTCGCACCCGATCCAGGGCTGCCAGGTAGCCCTCGACGTCGAAAGTGTCCGGGGCGCCCTTGCGGTTGCGGCGCCCCAGGTCGTCCAGGACGGTGTTGGACAGGTGGAAGCCGTCCATGGCGACGAGCCCAGCGAAGAGGCCGGCCTCCTTGAGTCGGCCTTCCAGGTCTGCGGCGATCGTTGACTTCCCCGAACCGGGAGCGCCGGTGAGTCCGACGAGGAGGCGTTGGGGTGTGTCGTCGGCCGCCAACCGCTGCATGAGCTGGTCGACGAGGTTGCTGACAAGGGTGGAGGTCTCACCCACCCGAACCGTGGGGCTCATGGAACTATTATCTCAGTCAACTATCTGACTGAGGAGCGGACGCGGCATCTGTATCCATTGTGATGCCTGGGAGACCGAGCGCCGGGGAGCAGATGTGGTGGAGCAGTAAAAAGAGGTAGGCGGATGTCGGCTCGCCTACGGCCTCGCCCGGGTGGGCTGCGCGGCGGTCATACATGTTTGTTGTGGGGCGGGGGTGCCGAGGCGGAGGCCGTTGACGGCGACGTGGGGGGATGGGTCAGTGGCGTGCTTTAGCGGCTTGAGACGTGATGGCCGCAAAGTTGTGACCGCCGATGTGTCCTGCATCACTGAACAACACCCTTGAAGAATCTAAATTCAGGCAACTGTAAGTCAATTCTCATAATCTTCTCGAAAGGTCGCCCGTGTCCGCCATCCCTATCCCCAGGGTGCTTGGTACTCCTAAGCGCGCGGTAGGTGCTCTTGTCGCACTTGTCGCGCTCGTCGCCGCACTCTTGACGGTCCTGCCTACGCAGGCCCGAGCCGCCATCAACCCGAAGATCACCGTCTCCGGCCTGTCGCTCGTGGTCTCCAACGCCAATGGCGTCGAGGAGCCCGACAACACCTCGGTCAAGGTCGATGACATCCTCAAGCTGAAGTTCGCCTGGGATGCCCGCAACGCCAGCGCCAAGAGTGGCGACTCCTTCCAGATCCAGCTGCCCAAGCAGTTCCGCAACCGGGAGAGCCTCTCCGAGCCGATGAAGGTCTCCCACGAGGGTGCGGAGCACACCATTGGCGAGTGCGTGATGGACGACCACGCCATCACCTGCACCTTCAACAGCACTCTCGACACCATCGTCGGCCAGGGCTTTACTGGACTGCGGGGTGACGGGGCTGCGCTGTTGCTGGCATCTCAGGCCAGCGACTCGGCCAATGTGACGTTCGACGCCAACGGCAAGCAGACCGAGGTGCCCGTGCCCGGCGGCAAGATTGCTGAGAATGTCGGACATGCACACGAGCCGCAGTGGATGAGCAAGTGGGCCGCTGACATCACCAGCACCTCCAAGGTGGTGGACTGGGAGGTGACCTTCGGGCCTGACCAGGTCAAGAAGGCTCTCGAGAAGAACGGTCAGTCGCTGACTGTGGACGGTAGGACCCGCTCGACCATCACCTTCTCCGACCAGCTGGGTCCGGGGCAGGTCTATGTGCCGACTAAGAGCGACTGGAAGCTGAAGATCGGAACCGCCCAGGGGCGGAACTACATCTACGGTCAGGTTACGGATGCCAGCGGCACCGACCAGGACACCAGTCAGGGCGACTTCGACCTCGATGTCGCCATCCAGGGCAGTACCGCCACCATCACTGTGACGGGCCCCTTCGCGCCGCGGACCAACTACCACATCTATTACTCCTCCACTCCGTCCACGGCCGACGGCGTCGTTCAACCTGGCGTGGAGTACACGAACAAAGCCTCTGTGGTGGGGAGCGGCCTGGAGCACACCTACTCGGTGCACTACAGCAAGTCCTTCACCATCAATGTTGAGATGAAGCCCGGATTTGGTGGGCTGGACATCACCAAGCTCCTCACCGGGTCCGAGACCGGCAAGGTGCCGGCCGGCACCACCTTCGAGGTGGGCATCAACTACACCCTGCCCGGCGGTGCCACCGTGGACACCTATCCGGGATGGAAGGCTCCGGGGACCGTCAACCAGTCTCGCACTGGTGGTGCCACCTCCATGACCGTCACCGTTGGTGAGAAGGCCGTGTACAACGGCACCTTCCCGGTTGGGACGGTCCTGACCCTCGACGAGGACACGACGACGGCCTCGGCCACTCCTGCCGGTGTCGCTTGGGGCAGCCACACCTTCGCAGTAGGCGACCAGAACACCAACAGCCTGACCATTGAGGACCAGAAGTCCACGGCCGTCACGCTGCGCAACTCCGCCGACCCCGCCGCTGCGGAAGAGGGTGACTTCACGGTCACCAAGGCTCTGGCCGGTGACGGTGACTTCAGCAAGTCCGCCTTCGAGTTCACCTACACCTGCACCGATGGCACCGAGGGGTCGCTGACGGTGACTGGAGCCGCGACCTCGGAGAAGTCCAAGAAGGTCAAGGCCGGATCGACCTGCACCATCACCGAGAACAGCGCCAAGGCCGGTCAGGACGGCTACACGCTGACCGCCCCGGCCGCGCAGACCGTGGCGATCACCAAGGACCAGACGGCCGCGGTGACGATGACCAACACGTACGCCCGTGACATGGGCACCTTCTCGGTAACCAAGGTCGTCACCGGTGTCGAGTCGGTGGACAACGAGTTCGCCTTCTCCTACACCTGCGACAACAACGTCAAGGGCACGCTGAAGGTCAAGGCCGACGGGTCGGTGGCCTCCGGGCCCGAGCTGCCTGTGGGCACCAAGTGCACCATCGCAGAGGACGCTCAGTCCGCTCAGGTCGAGGGGTACGCCTGGGAGGCACCCGCCTCCCAGGAGGTGACCATCAGCGAGAAGGAGCAGGCGGTGCTCGTGACCTTCACGAACGCCTACACCCCTGAGCCCTCGCCGTCCCCGACGCCGGAGCCCTCGCCGAGTCCCAGCGAGACCCCGACGCCGGAGCCCTCGCCGAGTCCTTCGCCGTCTCCGTCCCCCAGTGAGCCGGCCTCACCTTCACCGACGCCGAGCGAGACCCCGACTCCCAGCGAGACCCCGACGCCGGATCCCTCGCCGAGTCCTTCGCCGTCCCCGACGCCGTCTCCGTCCCCCAGTGAGCCGGCCTCACCTTCACCGACGCCGAGCGAGACCCCGACGCCTGGTGAGACTCCGGATCCGAGCGAGTCCTCGACGCCGGTGCCCAGTGGGTCGCCGTCTCCCAGTCCGAACGGTACCCCGACGCCGAGCGACCCTGCCACGCCTGGCGCCCCCTCCTCGCCGAGTGCTACTCCGCCTGCTGCACCTAGCGGGCCGGCGAAGCCCCAGGAGCCCTCTGGGGGGCCGCTGGCCAGCACTGGTGTCAGGATTGGTCTGCCTCTGGGCATCGCCGTGGTCGCCGTGATGGGAGGGGCTCTGCTGGCGAGCCGTCGCCGCGCCTGACGTCGGCCGCCGGCCCCCACCTCTCACAGGGATAGTCCCCGGGCCCACCTGAGTTCTGCACTCAGGTGGGCCCGGGGCGTCTTGCACTCCAAGAGCCGGAGAGGGGAATGATCCCCATCCCGTGTGCCGGAGCGGGGACCTACGGTGGCACCATGGCTCATCGTCGACGCAGCGTCATCCGTTTCCTCCTCACCGCCATCGCCCTGGCGCGCACGGGTACGCCGGTTCGTTGCTGATGGAGTGCGTAGGCCGACAAGATTCTCCGCGACGCAGGACTTTGGTGAGCATTCGACGTCGTGAGGTCCTGGCCTTAGGGACCGCCTCTCTTGCTTTCGGCGTGGTCGGGTGCTCGCCCATTGCTCTCGCGCGCAATAGACGGAAGCGGAAGGTGCGTCAGTACCTCTCCGGGCTTGATGTGGTCGCATCCGTTCAGGTGGACGTGCTCCTGGAGTTCTTAGCGGCGGATCATTGGATCGTGAATGTGGTGCTCAAGGGCAATCCGTCCGCGGAATCAGTCGCAACGGTTGTGGGCGACGCCTACGCCAAGGTGCTGAACCTGACCGGGGCCAACGAGGTGAGGATGGTTGTCACCTGGACGCAGGGTGAGACCTCCCTGTTCTGCTACCTGCCGATGAAGGATGCCGACAAGGCGGCATCCGCCACAGTGGAGGCGGTGTCGTCCGGAATGGAACGAGTGCAGATCGAGGAGGAGAAAATATCCTTCGAGTATCGAACTATTGAGAGTCTTCCGGATCGTTTCATCCTGCCGTCCACCTCCCCGGTGCTGCGCCTCGGATCACTCAAGATCGAGCAGAGCATTCTGGTCGGACGGTCGCACTGCTTCGTCTCTCACGCTAAGGGCAAGGACCTCGCATCCGTACCGATCAAGCGTGCACTGGAAGCCATTCCCTCCGACAAGCGATATGGGGCGGTCGTGAGCCTGGAGGCGGAGGACAGGGACCGCCATCAGACCCGTCTGACAGTGAGGGGGCTGGGGCAGTACGGACAGGATGTGGATAGTCCGTCCGCCGCTGCGGTTCTGGCCACGGTCCTCGGTAATCAGGTGCTCCAGCGGGTGGAGCTGACTACCGCGGTGAAAGACAGTAATCAGCCCACCATGGTCGCCTTCGACATGAAGTCCGGCGCCGTCGTCGGCCAGGGCGACCCGCCTGAACGGGGCACGGTCATCCTCGCCGCTGCCCAGCAGGCGGTCGCCTCCCAGTCCTGATGGGACGGCCCCGAAGGCGTCCCTGCCGTAATTGCATATGCCGGACATCTACATGGGAAGGGGACTGAGATCGATGAGTGTTCGACGTCGTGAGGTGCTGGCGTTAGGAGTCGCGTCTCTTGCGTTCGGCGTGGGTGGGTGCTCGCCGTTCGCTGTTGCGCGTAACAAGAAGAAGCGGAAGATACGCAAGTATCTTTCCGGGCTTGATGGCGTGACATCTGTTGAGATGTATATCAGTCCGGACCTCATGTCTGATGATTACTGGTCTGTGACCGTGCAGCTCAAGGATGATCCTGCGCAGGACTCAGTCCTCGCGATCGTTCGCGATGCCCGCAATGAAGTAGTGAGTCTGGCTGATAGTGACGACGTGAGTCTTGAAGTCAGATGGGTTCAGGGTACGACATCGATGTCCTGCTCCCTGCCGATGAATGACCCCGAGAAGGCGGTGTCAGCCGCCATGAAGGTGGTCTCTTCTGACATTGAGAGCGTGGGACTCACCGAGGAGAGCATCACGCTTCGCTATGATGAGTTGCAGACCCTTCCGGATGGCTTCATCCTGCCGAAGACGTCTCCGATCGTGGGTGTTGGCTCACTGAGGGCCGAGCAGGATATCACGGTGAACTCCTTGTATTGTGTCGTCACGCACTCCAGCGGTGTCGATCTCACTTCTGTGCCGCTCAAAAGAGTGCTGGATGCTGTCCCCGCGGATAAGCGATCCGAGGGAGCGTTCGTGCATCTGGCTGCGGCTGATGCCGTCAACCATAGGCCCGGTTTGATCGTCAATGGACTGGGGACGTATGAGGACGGCGTGGACGTTGCGTCCGCCGCTGCGGTTCTGGCGCCGGTCCTCGGCAACCAGATGCTTGAGCGGATCGAGCTGGGCACGCAGATGAATGACAGCCACGAGTCCAAGACCGTTACCTTCGGTATGAAGTCCGGTGCCGTGGTCGGCAAGGGAGACCCGCCCGAGCAGGGCGCGCCCATCCTCGCCGCCGCCCAGCAGGCGGCTGCCTCCTCGTCATAACAGTTGTTCCAAGGGAATTGCGGTCAGTCTGCGCCCAGCTGGAGCCGGTCCCAGGATCGGAGGGTGACCCAGGCGCCGATCGCGGCGGTCATCACCGGTGTCGCCAGCAACGGCGTGCTGACCTCCGTCTGGTGCGAGACCCACACGATCGGGACGGACCACGGGACGTAGGAACCGAGCCCGAACCCTGCGGCAAGATTGGCGACGACGAGGATCACCAGCGTGAGCCCGATACCGGCCAGGTAGCCGCGCCACCGCGTCGCCGCCCACATGACCGGCAGCACGCTTGCGCCCAGCAGAGCGGCAACGAGCATCAGTGTCGTGCAGCACCCGGCGGCCCCCTCCGGTCCCAGGCCGAGCAGCAGCCCCGCCGTTGTGAGCGCTCCTGCTTCAACAGCTCCCAGGATGGTCGCCCAGGTCAGAACCACCGCCATCTTCGCCGCCGCGATGATGCCCAAGCGAGACGGAATCGCGAACAGGCCGACGACGGTGCCGTCGATGAACTCCCGCCCCGTACTCCATGACATCACCACGCCCACGGCCAGGAGCATTGTTACGCTCACACTCGTCGCCCCCAGGGCCGTGTAGCCGTCCCAGCCGGGCGAGGTCACCATTGAGGCGGCCTTTCGACCCAGATCAGTATCTCCGGCGTGCATCGCGGCGGCGTACCCGCCGACCGTGGTCGCCATGACCAGAACGAGGGCGGCTGCCGTCGCTACGCGCACGACCGTGCCCCGAGCCAGCTTGTGGGTCTCGAGGCCGATCACGACCCCGACGGTGCTGCGATCCATGGCCATTAGGGGACCTCCGTTCGTTCGCGATTCGCCTCCGTGCGGGCGTCCGGCCCCGCCCCTGACTCCAGGACAGTGCTGTCTGCGGCCAGGTCCGCCGCCAGGACGGCGTCGAAGAAGACTCTCTCAAGGTCGGTGCCTCCGGGGCGGCCGGGTTCCTCAGGCACGATCGTGTCGATGATCCGCCCCCGGTGCAGGACATCGACACGGTCCGCGATGCGCGTGAGCTCATCGAAGTGGTGCCCGGTCACCAGCACCGTTCCGCCGCGCCCGGTCACCTCCCGCAGAAGATCCCTGAATCCGACGACCGCCAGCGGATCGAGCCCATTGGTCGGCTCATCGAGGACGACGACGTCCGGTTCATGCGCCAGGGCGCCGATGAGCCCCACTTTCTGGCGCGTACCCAGTGACAGGCGGCGTGCGGGCATATTGAGCCAACCGGTCAGCGCCAGCGCCTCACTCATCCGTTGCACTGCCCGCTCGGTGCGCTCAGGATCGGCGCCGTGGAGCCGGATGGACGCCTCGATGTTCTGCCGAGCCGTGAACTCGGGGTAGGAGAAGGGCCTCTCCACCAGATGGCCCACCCGCCGCCAGACATCCCTGGGGGAGGAGGCGATGTCGCGGCCGTGCAGAAGAACCCTGCCGGCGTCGGGACGCAGCATGCCCAGGATGACGCGCAGAGCCGTGGTCTTCCCGGCGCCGTTGAGACCCACGATGGCGCGACACTCGCCGTCGGCGAGTGAGAGGCTGAGGTCGCGCAGAACAGGCTTCCCCCGCAGGGCGACGTGGACGCCCGCAACCTCCAGGGCCGCTGGTGCTGTACCGCTCATGCTTCCCCCAGCAGGCTGAGAAGACCCCGACTGAGGGTTGCTGCCGCATCGGCCGCCCCGGTGTCGGCTGCATTGCTCTCGCCGGCCCAGGCGAGCAGGAGGCTGCTCGCCGCTCCCATGACGGCTCCGGCCGCGGCCCGCGCCGCCGCGTCGTCCACCCCGGGAGCGGCAAGTGCCGCGGCGATGGCGCGCTCGGTCTCCTGACCCGCGGTTCGCACGGCGGCCGCCAGCGACGGGGTGAGGGCTGCCAGCCGAATGCGTTCATGGAACTCTTGGGAGGACATCTCCTTGCGCGCCGACTCCTGACTCATCGCCGCAACGAGGCCCCGCACGGCTCGGGTCAGTGGCCGCCACCGCTGCGGCTGAGCGCGCACCGCCTCGGCGATGAGTGGATTGAACAGGTCGCTCACCACCACGGCCTCCTTGGTGGGGAAGTGGCGGAAGAAGGTCATGTGAGAGACCCCGGCGGCCTTGGCGATCGCGGTGACCGGGACGGCGTCGAACCCCTGCTCGGTGAACATCCGCAGTGCGGTGCGCCGAAGCAGGTCGGCGGTGGAGGCGCGTGGGCTCATGCAAAAAATGTTAGTCACTCACATTATGTGAGTCAATAACGTCTCTGGTCGTCCTCCCGTCCGGAAGCCCCCGACGGCAGGAGCGCGGCGGGCACCACAGTCGCCAACCGGTCGGGCGTCACTGCCGGCCGGCGGTCTCGTCGGTAGCATGAGGCCAGCGCAGCCAACCCCGGGAGGAACTGATGCACGAGCCCATCAAGCTGGTCGACCGCGTCCAGGCCATCAACTGGAACCGCCTGACCGACGACAAGGACCTTGAGGTCTGGGACCGCCTCACCGGCAACTTCTGGCTCCCTGAGAAGGTGCCGCTGTCCAACGACGTGCAGTCCTGGGCCACCCTCAACGAGGCCGAGAAGAACATGACCACCCGCGTCTTCACCGGCCTGACCCTCCTGGACACGATCCAGGGCACGGTCGGGGCGGTCTCCCTCATCCCGGACGCC
This sequence comes from Actinomyces sp. oral taxon 171 str. F0337, assembly GCF_005696555.1. NCBI lineage: Bacteria > Bacillati > Actinomycetota > Actinomycetes > Actinomycetales > Actinomycetaceae > Actinomyces > Actinomyces sp. oral taxon 171. The sequence goes on from NZ_CP040005.1 coordinate 66,860, forward strand.
CGCACCCCCCACGAGGAGGCGGTGCTCACCAACATCGCCTTCATGGAGTCGGTCCACGCCCGCTCCTACTCCTCGATCTTCTCCACCCTCATCTCGACGGCGGAGATCGACGAGGCCTTCCGCTGGAGCGAGGAGAACGAGAACCTCCAGCGCAAGGCCCGCATCATCCTGGACTACTACCGCGGCGACGACCCCGAGAAGCGCAAGGTCGCCTCCACCATGCTGGAGTCCTTCCTCTTCTACTCCGGCTTCTACGCCCCCATGTACTGGTCCAGCCACGCCAAGCTGACCAACACCGCCGACCTCATCCGCCTCATCATCCGCGACGAGGCCGTCCACGGCTACTACATCGGCTACAAGTACCAGCTGGCCGTGCGCGAGTCCTCGCCCGAGCGTCAGCAGGAGCTCAAGGACTACACCTTCGAGCTGCTCATGGAGCTCTACGACAACGAGGAGCAGTACACCGAGGACCTCTACGACGAGCTCGGCCTGACCGAGGACGTCAAGAAGTTCCTGCGCTACAACGCCAACAAGGCCCTCATGAACCTCGGCTACGAGGCGCTCTTCCCGGCCGACGCCGTCGACGTCAACCCGGCGATCCTCGCCTCCCTGTCCCCCAACGCCGACGAGAACCACGACTTCTTCTCCGGCTCAGGATCCTCCTACGTCATGGGCACGGCCGAGGCCACCCAGGACGAGGACTGGGACTTCTGAGCGCATCCGGGCGGAGGTGGGGAGCACTTCCCCGGGTGGTCTCCCCATAGTGGGGGAGCGCGCGCGTGGCACACAATTTCGGTGTTCGCAGCGCGCCAGAAAGGAACTCCCATGCGCCCCACCGTCAAGGTTCTCTCCACCATCGCCGCCGTCGCCATGGCCGCCGGACTGTCCGCCTGCAGTGAGAAGGACACCGCCAAGCCCTCATCCGACGGAGCCGCCGCAAGCAGCTCCACCAAGGAGGACTCGGGTTCCACGGCGTCCTCGGACTCGACCTCGTCCAAGGACTCCAAGAGCTCCGAGGGCAAGGATGGGACCACCAAGTCCGGCTCCAAGATCCTGGAGATCAAGCCGGTGACCTTCAAGGACGAGCAGATCGGTCTCACGCAGACCTGTGACAAGGCCATTGAGGACTACCCGGCACCGAAGTTCAAGCAGAGCACGGGTGGCAGTGATAGCGGCACGGCGTACCTGCTTCACTGCACGCTCGAGTTCAGTGGAGACTTCGGCTACAGCAGCACGCTCTCAGATTCCGCGTCGCTCCAGGACAAGGGGGACTCCTCCCTCAAGGCGGACGATTATGGGAGCCTGCTGGAGGATGATATGAAGGATGACGGCCTCAAGGTCCTCGGTTCCGATGACCTCGGTTCTCGCAAGGTGGAGGGCTGGTTCGGCTTCGCCTCCGCGGGGCAGACGGCCAAGCTGAAGCCCTTCTCCGAGGGCACCACCACCATCGTCTACGACCGCGCAGCCGGAAAGGGCATCCAGTCCGGCAAGCAGTACGAGGCGTACACCGACACCCAGGACCTCGTGCTGAAGTAGATCAGATGACCTTCTTCCCTCGGCGGTCCTGAGACTCCCGCCGATGCTGTTCCCCGGCTGCCGCGTCCCCCGTGCCCACAGGTCCGAGGGGCGCGGCAGCGTGTGAGGGGGGCGGCTTGCGGCGGTTCGGCCGGCCTCCGGAGTCCCTCATCTTCGGTAGCGTGCTGCCATGACGTCATCCGAGGTGACTCGCCCCCGTCCGACGGCGCCGCCGGTCTACCGGGACGGGCCGTCCAAGATGTCGGAGGTCGACGCCCGCTCCTGGAGCGTCGACGACGTCCTCGACGCCGTCTTCTTCGCCATCGCCGCCGTCGCCACGCTGTGGCTGGCCTGGCTGCTCATCGGCTCGGGCTGGCACCTCGATGCGGTGCTCGTGGTCAACTCCCTGCTGTTCTGGGCGGTCCTGGCCTACCTCGCCCTGCCCCGCCTCCACCAGGTCCTCACCTGGCTCTACGTCCCCGACTACTTCATCGGCCGCACCCGCACCCCCGACGGGCTCCTGGGCGACCCCGTCAACCTCGCCGTCAAGGGAGACGAGGAGGACATTCACGAGGCGATGGTCGCGGCCGGCTGGGTGCGCGCCGACCCCATCACCCTGCGCTCCTCCTGGAGGATCGTCATCTCCTCGCTGCTGCGCCGCTCCTACCCGGCCGCCCCCGTCTCCAACCTCATGCTCTTCGGGCGCAAGCAGAGCTTCGCCTACCAGAAGGAGGTCGAGGGCAACCCCGCCCAGCGCCACCACGTCCGCTTCTGGTACTGCCCGCCCGGCTGGTCGCTGCCCGGCGGTGGGCACGTGGACTGGCTGGCCGCCGCCACCTACGACCGCGCCGTCGGCCTGAGCGTCCTCACCCTCCAGGTCACCCACAAGATCGACGCCGACATCGACATTGAGCGCAACTACGTCGTCGACGACGTCCGCTGGGCCAACGAGGCCGCCGAGCTGGAGATCTGGCCGGACTTCTTCACCTCCTACCACGACAGGAACGGGGGAGGGGACCGGGTGGTCACCGACGGCTCCCTCCACGTGCTCGACCTCAACGAGGTAGTGCCCGGCTCCGATTCCGGGCTCTCCCTGCAGCAGGCCCGCCTGGCCGACCTCGAGGCCCGACGGCGCCGTCCCAGCCAGCTCGTCATCGCCCTGGTGCTCATCGGGCTCACGGTGGCGGTTGAGATCATGCGCGTCGCCCGCATCGACATCACCCAGGTGCTGGAGGCCGCCCCGGTCCCCGAGGAGGACCCGGGGGCGATCACCGCCGTCGTCGCCCTCATCGCCACGGTGTCCGCCGGCCTGACGCTCCTGACCGCCGCCCTGGGGGTGGCGGCCTGGCACGGGCACCCGCGCGGCCGCATCGCCCTCATGGCGACCCTCGTCCTGGGCATCGTCACTGACATGGTTCAGGTCTCCAGCCTCGGGGTCCGGCAGGCCACTCTTGGCCTGGTCGTCACCAGTGCACTGCAGGTCCTGGCCCTGCTGGCGCTCTCGGCCCGGCAGGTCCACGAGTGGGAGCGCGCCCGCAAGGAGGAGCGCCTGGCCGCCCGTGCGGGTGCACGGGGCGACCGAGCGGCAGCTAGGGTGGACTCATGAGCGAGTACCTGGCAGGACCGCAGGACAACGGCGCCGGCGGCGCGGGGCCGGCGGGTCGGTCCGGCCGGCACGCCGGCCGTGTCAGTCACGTCAGTCACGTCGACGAGTCCCGGCCCGTCGATGGCGACCGCGAGCACGTGCGCTTCGGCATCCCCTTCAACGGGGTCGTCCCCATCTGGCACGACGACGCCACCATCACCTGGCACCGGCCCGCCGACGGTACCGACCTGTCCGCCGTCCTGGGGATGGGGCTGGTGGAGTCCGAGCCCGGCCCAGCCCAGGCCCCGGCCGGTTGGCAGGAGCGCGTCGAGACCGGCGTCCTCACCGACTCCGGCCGTCTCCTGCTGCTCAAGGCGGCCACGCCGTCGGGCCGCCGCGCCATCAATGACCCAGGTGAGGGCGCCCCCATCCCCCTGGAGGAGCCGCTGAGCTACGCGGAGGCCATGGAGGGGGTCTTCGACGTCGTCGGCTTCGGCATCCATATCGGCCGCGTCATGCTGCGCGCCGCCCGCGACGGCGGCATCATCCTGTTCACCCTGCGTGCGCCGCGCGACCCCGAGCCGCACCACATCCTGTCCGTGCCCGCGCAGGTCGACGACCGCGGCGTTATGAGCTTCCACCTGGGGACCCTGCAGGAGATGGAGGGCGGTGCCTGGGACTCCGCCACCCACCAGGACGGCATGGCCCTGCTCGACCTCACCATCCCCTACTCCGACCTCGTGGCCGAGGCCGGCCCCAACGGCGAGGAGGGACTCGACGCCGACAGCGTCCTGGAGATGGCGCAGCCGGTCGTCCAGTGCATCCTCAAACCCGGTTACCCCTTCGCCCTGGGCGCCTCGATACTCCTGCCGCAGGCCGACTGAAGGGAGGGCCGGGCTGAGCCGGGTCGATACTGCGCCGCGCGCTCAGGCGGCCGGCGGGGCGGTCGAGCCGCGCACGAGGAGCTCGGTGGGGATGATGACGCTGCGGCCGCCGTCCCGGGGCCCGGAGCCCGCCTGCTCCAGCACCAGGCTCACCATCTCGCGGCCGTGCCTCCTGAAGTCCTGACGCACGGTGGTCAACGGCGGGAAGGTGTACTCGCCCACGGCCAGGCCGTCGAAGCCGACCACCGAGACGTCGGCGGGAACGCGCCTGCCTCGCTCGTGCATGGCTCGGATGAGTCCCAGGGCCAGCTCGTCATTGGCGCAGAAGACGGCCGTCACCTCCGGGTCCGCGGCCAGGCGCAGGCCGGCCTCGTAGCCCGCTGCTGCCTCCCAGCCTCCGGCCACTGGCTCGGGGGCGTCCCTGCCCGCCTCTCGTAGGGTCCTGGCCCAGGTGGCCTTGCGGATGAGGGCGGACTGGGAGTCCTCGGGCCCGCACACGTGGTGAACGGTGCGGTGCCCCAGCTCCAGAAGGTGCGTGACGGCGTCGCGCACCCCACCGATCTGGTCGGCGCTGGCCGAGGGGTAGTAGTCCACGAGCGTGGAGTCAGAGACCGCCACCGGCATCGAGGGCGGCAGGGCCAGCTGTTCGCGTCCCGCCCGTCCGGCCTGCACGACGACGAGTCCGTCGATGGCCTGGTGTGAGAGCCGGTAGACGGCCTCGCGCAGCTCCTCGGAGGCGGGGTGCTCCACCTGGACGAGATTGACGGCGTAGCCGACGGCGGTGGCGGCCTCCAGCACGCCCGCGGTGGTCAGGGCCTCCCCGGTGCGCTGGATCTGCTGGGTCAGCACGCCGATCGTCTTGAAGGAGCCGCGACGCAGGGCCTGGGCGGCGCGGTTGGGGGAGTAGCCGAGCTGGTTCATCGCGCGCTGGACCCGCTCGCGGGTGTCGGGACGGACGTGCTCCGAGCCCGCCGCCACGCGGGACACCGTCTGAGCGGAGACTCCCGCCAGGCGGGCCACGTCGCTCATCGACGGCGCTCCCTGCGCCCCTCGGCTCTGCCCTGGCATGGCGAGAGGTTATCAGGAGTGTCAGGGGCATCCACATCCTGATGAAATGGTGACGTTGCCATAGTAGTCCACCTCGGGGGGTGGCGAATCGAGAATTTGTCGGTAGATATACCTAGCGGAGCCGGCGTCGATCTAGTATGTTAACGTCACTACGCAGGCGTCGCACTGCTGCGCGTCCTCTGTTCCCGTCAACCCTCTGGGGAGCCGAACAATGATCGTTCCGAGACACTTCGAGGACCTCGACGTCCTCCATGAGCACACGCTGCCGCCACGCTCCTACTACGTGCCCGCATCCCGTCCCATCGCCACCAGCCCCTGGAGGCGGGAGGACTCCGACCGCTTCCATCTGCTCAGCGGACAGTGGGCCTTCCGCTACCTGCCCAGCATCCACGAGCTGGCCGAGCCCTTCTGGGAGCAGGATGCCGGCGTCACCTCAGCCGACGGCGACTCACCCGGCGAGGCGGACCCCGCCCGCCTCCCGGAGGGCTTCACCATGATTCAGGTGCCCAGCACCTGGCAGCACCTGGGTTACGACCGCCACCAGTACACCAACGTCCGCTACCCCATCCCCTTCGACCCGCCCCGCGTCCCCCAGGACAATCCCTGCGGCGCCTACGTCCGCGACTTCGACTACACCCCGGACCCCGTCGCCCCCAGCACCTACCTGACCTTCGAGGGTGTGGACTCCTGCTTCTACGTGTGGCTCAACGGCACCTACGTCGGCTACAGCCAGGTCTCCCACGCCTCCGCGGAGTTCGACGTCACCGAGCTCCTGCGCCCCGGCACCAACCGCCTGGCCGTCCTGGTGCTCAAGTGGTGCGACGGCACCTACCTGGAGGACCAGGACAAGTTCCGCACCAGCGGCATCTTCCGCGACGTCTACCTCTTGAGCCGCCCGGCCGCGGTCCTGTTCGACTACGTCACCACCACCTCGCTGGGCCCGGTGGTGGGCACCGGCCTCGACGCCGGCCCGGCCACCGCCCTGGTCAGGATCCAGGGCGCCTACCGGGGCGGGACCGTCCCCACCTGCGTCGAGCTCGTCGACCACGACGGCGCAGTGGTGGCCGCCGGCGAGCTGGAGCCCTTCGCCGGCGACGACGGCTACACCCACCGCGCCCGCCTCACCGTGGAGGCCCCCTACCTGTGGAGCGCCGAGGACCCCTACCTCTACACCCTGGTCATCACCACGCCGGGTGAGGTCATCACCGACCGGGTGGGCATCCGCGAAGTCACGGTGAGCGACGCCGTCGTGCACCTCAACGGCCGGCCCATCACCCTGCGTGGTGTCAACCGGCACGACTCCGACCCGACCACCGGGCCCGTCGTCGACCTGGAGCACATGCTGTGGGACCTGCGCCTGATGAAGGAGCACAACATCAACGCGGTGCGCAGCTCCCACTACCCCAACGACCCGCGCTTCTACCAGCTGTGCGACGAGCACGGCTTCTACGTCATGTCGGAGGCCGACAACGAGAGCCACGGCACCCAGAGCCGCTTCCTGGCCGACCCCTCCTGGGACAACCAGGTCGAGCACTGGAACGAGCCCATCGCCGACAACCCCGAGTGGACGGAGGCCACCGTCGACCGCATGAGGCTGTGCGTCCACCGCGAGAAGAACCGCCCCAGCATCATCTCCTGGTCCGCCGGCAACGAGTGCTCCTACGGCTGCACCCTCGAGGCGGCGCTCTTTTGGGCCAAGGAGTTCGACCCCACGCGGCTGACCCACTACGAGAGCTCCTACTACCGCGACTCCAAGCGCCGCTACGACTACTCCTGCATCGACCTGTACAGCCGCATGTACCCGGCCATCGAGGAGATCCGCGACTACCTGGACTCCGACCCGGACAAGCCCTTCATCCTCGTGGAGTACTGCCACGCCATGGGCAACGGCCCCGGCGACCTCGAGGACTACTGGGAGATCATCCGGGCCGACGAGCGCATGTGCGGTGGCTTCGTGTGGGAGTGGTGCGACCACGCGGTCACCGCCGGGACCAGCGACGACGGCCGGCCGATCCAGCTCTACGGCGGCGACCACGACGAGGCCGTCCACGACGGAAACTTCTGCGTCGACGGGCTCGTCTCGCCCGACCGCGTCCCCCACCCGGGACTCGCCGAGCTCAAGAACGTCCAGCGCCCCGCGCGCGTCGTCGAGTACGACCAGGACGAGGGCCTGCTCACCATCCACAACGACCTCGACCACACCGACCTGTCCCAGTACCTGCGCATCTCCTATGAGGTGCGCTGCGACGGTGTCGTCGTGGACCGCGAGGACCTCGACCTGGTGGAGCCCGTCCCGCCGCACACGAGCGTCATGCTGCGCTGCGAACCGAAGGTCCCACCCACCGGGCGCTGCCACCTGCTGGTCACCTACCGGCTCGCGCGCCCCGACTCGCTGCTGACCGCCGGGCACATCCTGGGCTTCGACGAGATCGCCCTGCGCAACGCCGACAGACGCCACCGCTGGGTCGCCGCGCTCGCCGGCCGGCCCATCGGCGAGACCCGCCTGCCGGTCAGGCGGGAGGGCACCCGGATCGAGGTCGACAGCGACAGGCTCAGCTGCGCCATCGACACCCGCACCGGCCTGCCCGTGTCCCTGTCCTCGGAGGGCCGTGAGCTCCTGGAGCGCCCGGTGGAGCTCAACATCTGGCGGGCGCCCACCGACAACGACCGCCACGCGCGCCTGGAGTGGGAGCGCGCCCACTACCACCAGGCCGTGGCCCGCGCCTACGGCGTCGACGTCGACGAGGAGCCTGGGTGCGTCACCATCAGCGCCGACGTCGGCCTCGTGGCGCCCTCGGTCCAGCCCGCCCTGCGCGGACGGCTCGTGTGGATCCTCACCGACGACGGCGTCCTGAGCCTGAGCCTGCGACTGCGTCGGACGCTGGGCTTCCCCAGCCTGCCGCGCCTGGGGCTGCGCCTCTTCCTGCCCGAGTCCATGAGCCAGGTCGACTACTACGGCCTGGGCCCTCAGGAGAGCTACGTCGACAAGCACCGCGCCAGCTACCACGGCGCCTTCAGCGCCGACGTCGTCGACCTCCACGAGGACTACATCAGGCCCCAGGAGAACGGCAGCCACGCCGACTGCAACAAGGTCGTCGTCTCCGGGGGCGGGCTGAGCCTGGCCGCCGTCGGGCCGACCCCCTTCTCCTTCAACGCCTCCCGCTACACGCAGGAGGAGCTGGCCGCGCGGCGCCGCAACACCGAGCTGACGCCGTCGGGCAGCACGGTCCTGTGCCTCGACGCCGCCATGGCCGGCATCGGATCCAACAGCTGCGGGCCCGCCCTGCGGCCCCGCTACCAGGTCGACAGCCAGGAGCTGGGGATGGAGCTCCATCTCCTGCTCAACCCCCTCATCACCCACACCAGCACTCACACCAGCACTCACAACGAGGTGAAGCCATGAGCAGCGACTCCGCCGGCAAGAAGACCGGCGCCCCCACCGCAGGAAGCGGGCTGGAGGCGGCCAGTGAGAGGAAGTACCTGACGTGGTACAACAAGGTGGGCTACGGATCGGGCGACGTCGCCGGCAACGTCGTCTACGTGCTCCTGTCCGCCTTCGTCATGATCTACCTGACGGACACCGCCGGACTGAATGCGGGCGTCGTCGGCACGCTCATGATGGTCTCCCGGCTCTTCGACGGCTTCTCCGACATCATCTTCGGGGCGCTGCTGGACCGCACCAACACGCGGATGGGTAAGGCCCGCCCGTGGATGCTGTGGGGGTTCGTGGGCTGCGCCGCCATGATCATCGCGATCTTCGCGATCCCCACGAGCCTTGGGGACACCGCCAAGTACGCCTGGTTCTTCATCGCCTACACCCTGCTCAACGCCGTGTTCTACACGGCCAACAACATCGCCTACTCCTCGCTGACCGCCCTCATTACCCGCAACGGGGCCGAGCGCGTGCAGATGGGCTCCATCCGTTTCATGTTCGCCTTCGGGACCAACCTGCTCATCCAGAGCATCACCGTGGGCGGCGTGGCCCTGTTCGGCGGCGGCGCCGTCGGCTGGCGGACGATGGCGATCATCTACGCGCTGCTCGGCCTGGCGGTCAACACGCTCTCGGTGCTCTCGGTCAAGGAGCTGCCGCCCGAGGAGCTCGTGGGTGAGGAGGAGCCCGAGGAGGAGAAGCTCTCGGTGGGTGAGTCTGCCAAGATGCTTGTGTCCAACAAGTACTACCTCATCATCCTCATCGTCTTCCTGCTCACCCAGATCTTCACGGCGATGCTCAACATGGGCATCTACTTCATGAAGTACGTCCTGGGGGACGAGGACCTGCTGAAGACCTTCGCCTGGTCCATCAACATCCCGCTCATGATCGGGCTCCTCATCACGCCGGTGGTGGTGAGTCGCTTCGGGAGCATGTACCGGATCAACATCGTCGGCTATGTCATCGCGACCCTGGGGCGGCTCGGGGTGCTCGTGGCCGCCTACATGAACAGCCTCCCGCTCATGCTGATCCTCTCCGGGATCGCGGCCCTGGGCATGAGCTCGCTACAGGGCACGCTCAACGCCCTCATCGCCGAGGCCTCGGAGCACACCTGGCTGCGCACCGGTAAGCGCATCGACGGGCTCATGTTCTCCTGCACGTCGCTCGGCGTGAAGGTGGGCGGCGGGCTCGGCACGGCCCTGTCCGGGTGGCTGCTGGCCGCCTCCGGGTACGACGGGGACCTCAAGGTCCAGCCGGAGTCCGCCATCCAGATGATCTACATCATGTACGTGTGGTTGCCGCTGGCGGCCAACGCGCTCATCCTCTTCCTGCTCATGCGGCTCGACGTCGAGAAGGTCAACACCCGGCTCAAGGAGGAGGCCGACGCCCGGGCCGAGGTGGCGGTCGGCGTCGGAACGACCGGCGGGGGCTCCGTGGTTTTGGGTGAGGCCGGCGACGCCGTCGATGGTGGCGACGCCGTCGGGACCCCGGCTGCCGCGGCGGGCACTGGCGAGAGCGAGGACTCGACGAGCTGAGGCTGCGCGAGCGGCTCGACTCACGGGTGGGGGCGAGACTGAGGCGACACGGACCGTGCGCCCTCGCCCCCGCCCGCCTTCCCGGGGCGGTGCGCAGGCGGAGTTCTTCTCCGCCGGCGCGCCGCCCTCGTGTTGATGGCTCTCGGCAGCGGATCCGCGTCCTTGACGGACGCCGGCTCTGGCAGGGGCTCCTGGGTGCAGCCAATATGGATACGACGATCGCGAGGTCTTGGTGATCAGATCGCCACAGGCTAGGCTTACCTTGCTTGTAGTGATCCGAGACAAATTTCGTGACCTGGAGGTCGAGTGTTCGCCAACCTGCTCATCGCCCTGAGGGAAGGCCTGGAGGCGGCGCTCGTTGTCAGCATCATCGTCGCCTACCTGGTCAAATCCGGTCGCCGCGACGCCCTGCCCAAGCTGTGGCTGGGGGTCGGGCTGGCGGCGCTGATCCCGCTGGTCGCTGGCGCCATCATGACCTGGGGCCCCAAGACCCTCACCTTCCAGGGCCAGGAGATCCTCGGCGGCACCCTGTCCTTCGTCGCCGTCGGCCTAGTGACCTGGATGATCTTCTGGATGGGGAAGAACGCCCGCGAGCTCAAGGGCGAGCTGGAAGGATCACTGTCCAAGTCCCTCTCTGCAGGCAGCTCCGGCTGGGGCATCGTCTGGATCGCCGTCGTCGCCGTCGGGCGCGAGGGGGTGGAGACCGCCCTGTTCGTGTGGGCCACCGTGCGCTCCAGCATCGAGACCTCCGCCATGCAGGCGACAGTGGGCGTCATTGCGGGACTGGCCATCGCCATCGTGCTGGGTGTCCTCATCTATCAAGGCGCGGTGCGCATCAACCTGCGCGTCTTCTTCGCCGTGACCGGCTACTTCCTCGTCGTCGTCGCCGCCGGCATCATCGCCTACGGCATCGGAGACCTCCAGGAGGCCGGCCTCCTGCCGGGAATCATGAGCCACGCCTGGAACCTGTCCTCCTACCTGCCGGACAGCACCTCGCCCTTCCACTGGCTCTACGTGCTGCTTCAGGCCATGTTCCAGTTCAACCTCCAGCCCACCGTCCTGCAGGTCGTGGGCTGGTGGGTCTACATCGTCCCGACCCTGGTCCTCCTCACCCTCCAGATCACGGGCCGATGGCCCTCGTCCGGGCGTGCAGTCGACGCCGTCCCGGCCGCCGCGAGCACCGAGGACTCTGCCGATGCCGCCGACTCCGCAGGCTCGAACGACGCCGTCGAGGCCTCCTGACCACCCCGAGTACCCTCCCCTCCCCTATCCACGCCGTCTCTTCACAAAGGAAAGACCATGCCCATCATCAAGCGACGCAATATCCTCACCCTGCTCCCCCTGGCCGCTGTGGGCCTGGGCCTGGCCGCCTGCGCCGACAACCCCAAGAACGCCAAGGGCGGCGCCTCCGGCTCCGGGGCGGCCCAGGAGATCACGGTGACCCTCACCGACGACTCCTGCAAGCTCTCGTCCGCGTCCTTCCCCTCGGGCGTCGTCACCTTCACCATCACCAACTCCGGCACGGCGCCCAACGAGTTCGAGATTCTCACCGAGGACAAGCTCCAGATCGTCTCAGAGCAGGAGAACATCGGCCCCGGCACCACCACGAAGCTCACCACCTCCCTCAAGGAGGGCACCTACTACGCCGCCTGCAAGCCCAACATGGTCGGCGAGCTCAAGGGCGTCACCGAGCTGAAGATCACCAAGGGCGCCGCCGTCGACGTCAGCGCCGACGAGGCCAAGGCGCGCGAGACCGCCGTCACCAACTACACCGCCTACGTGCGTGACCAGGCCGGCCAGCTCCTCACCGCCACCCAGGGCTTCGTCACCGCCTACACCTCCGGTGACACCGCCACCGCCAAGAGCCTCTACCCACTGGCACGTCAGTACTACGAGCGCATCGAGCCCACCGCCGAGTCCTTCGGCATCAAGGAGGCCGGCGACCTCGACGCCGCCCTGGACATCCGCATCCAGGACCTCGCCGCCGATGCAGGCAAGGCCGTCACGGACAAGGACGTCCTCGCCAAGTGGACCGGATGGCACCGCATCGAGGCCGACCTGTGGGCCCAGGACTCCTCCAGCCCCTTCAAGTTCGCCGACGACGCCTCCCGCAAGAAGGTCGCCGACCAGCTCAACGCCGACACCAAGTCGCTCTACGACCTCGTCTACGGAAACATCACCGGCTCCGGCGGGAAGAAGTTCGAGCTCGGGCTCGAGGACGTCGCCAAGGGCGCCTCCAGCCTCCTCGAGGAGGTCGCCAGCCGCAAGATCGTCGGTGAGGAGGAGACCTTCTCCCACACCGACCTCTACGACTTCCAGGCCAACGTCGAGGGCGCCAAGGTCGCCTACGGCAACGTCGAGGAGCTCATGAAGAAGAAGGACGCCAAGCTCGCCGAGAAGATCACCACCCAGTTCGCGGCGGTCGAGAAGCTCATCGCGGCCCACGCATCCGGGAAGGCCTCCAACGGCCAGCCCACCTACGCGGACTACTCCACCATCGCCGCGGTCCAGAAGGACGCCGGCGAGACCCCGGACAAGAACGCCTACACCGACGTGCAGCGCAAGTTCTCCGACGCCGTCAACGCCCTGAGCGAGTCGTTGTCCAAGGTCACTGGAACCGTCCTCTGAGGCATCGGCGCCAGAGCAACCCGGACACCCCGGAAGGAGACAGCAGTGAGTGGCAAGCCGACCGACGAGTCGGACACCTCCCCGGTCGCCGACGACGCGGCCCAGGACGAGACCGCGCAGGCGCAGCAGGAGTCGCAGGCCCCCACGTCGGAGGGCCCGGGTGACGGCTCTCCGGCCTCCGACGCGGCGGAGCAGTCTGAGGACGCCAGCACGTCCGACACGGCTGACGAGCCGCAGAAGCCGGAGAAGGCGGATGAGCCCGTGAAGCCTGGACAGGCCGGGAAGCCCGCCACCAAGGGCACCAGCCGCCGCGCCATGTTCACCGGTGCGGGCCTGGGAGCCGCGCTCGCGGGCCTGGCCGGTGTGGCCGGCGGACGCGTCTGGGAGGCCTCCCGCCGGCCCGAGGACGCCATCCTCACGACCTACCCCTTCCGGGGTGACCACCAGGCGGGGATCACCACGCCCGCCCAGGACAACATGTTCACCGCGGCCTTCGACGTCTCCACCACCGACGTCGAGGAGCTCAAGACCCTCCTGTCCGACTGGGCCGTGGCCGCCGAGCAGATGGCCGCCGGCGAGCTCATCGGCGGCCAGCCCAGCTCCAACAAGCAGCTGCCGCCCAAGGACACCGGCGAGGCCTGGGGCTACAAGCCCAACGGTCTGACCATCACCTTCGGCGTGGGCAAGGGCCTGTTCGTCGACGCCGACGGCAAGGACCGCTTCGGCCTGGCCGCCAAGATGCCCGCCGTCCTCAAGGAGGGCATGCCCTCCTTCGCCGGCGACCAGCTCCACGCCGCCCAGTCCGACGGCGACCTGCTCGTCCAGGCCTGCTCCAACGACGCCCAGGTGTGCGTCCACGCGATCCGCAACCTCACCCGCATCGCCTTCGGGACCGCCGCACTGCGGTGGAGCCAGGTCGGTTATGGGCGGACGTCGTCGACCTCCGTGGACCAGGAGACGCCGCGCAACCTGTTCGGCTTCAAGGACGGCACCAACAACATCAAGGCCGAGGACTCCTCCGACCAGCTCAACAAGCACCTGTGGGTCCAGAAGGGCGACGACGCCGCAGCCGAGTGGATGACCGGTGGCACCTACTACGTGGCCCGGCGCATCCGCATGCTCGCCGAGATCTGGGACCGCCTGCGGCTCATCGAGCAGGAGCAGACCATGGGGCGCGACAAGCGCTACGGGGCGCCGCTGAGCATCGCCAACCCCACGAAGTCCTCCGAGGAGTTCACGGCCGTGGACTACAAGGCCAAGGACGACAAGGGCGAGACGCTCGTGCCGGCCGACGCGCACATCGCCGTCGTCTCACCCGAGCAGAACCAGGGGCGCCGGATGCTGCGCCGCGGCTACAACTACACCGACGGCTCCGACTCCCTGGGGCTGCTGCAGACCGGCCTGTTCTTCATCGCCTTCGTGCGCGACCCGCGCACGAACTTCTACCCGATCCTGGACCGCATGACCAAGAGCGACGCCCTCCAGGAGTACCTCAAGCACGAGGCCTCGGCCCTCTTCGCGATCCCCCCGGGCGTCAAGGAGGGCGACACCATGGTGGCCGCCTCGCTCTTCAGCTGAGGACGGAGTGAAGGCGGCTCCCGCGGTGCGGGTGGTGGTCAGTGCTCGGCGTCGGCCAGTGCCTTGAAACCGGTGATCGCGAGGAGCGCCACGGTCAGGATGCCGGTCAGCGTCAGAGACAGCGTCCGGAAGGTGGGCGACGACGTCGCCAGGAGCGGGCCGGCGCTCGTGCCGACGAACAGGATGAATCCGTTGAGTGCCATGCCGCTGCCGCGGTTGGGGGCGGAGACCTGCCCATAGAGGCTGATCATCGCCGGTACGGCCAGCGCGACCCCGGCGACGTACACGACGCTGCAGGCCACCAGGCCCGCCAGGCTCTGAGCCAGCAGTGCCTCACCGAGCATGCCCAGCGCCGACACTCCGAAGCCGAGTCGGGCCGTCCGCGCCCAGGACCACCTGGCCGCGATCCGGCCCGCGATGAGACTGAGGAACATGGCCGGCAGGGCCGCCAGCCGAATGAGGATGACCGTCGAAGGCCGCATGCCCAGCGTCTCCAGGTGGCCGCCGATCCCCGTGTACATGGCGACGAACACCATGAGCAGCGTGACGTGCGCCAGGCTGAGCGCCAGAACCGCGGGTCTGAGCGCGAGCCGGCCCAGCGACGCGAACTGCCCCTGCAGGGAGGAGGTCGATGGGCCGGAAGCGGCGTCGTGCACGACGGCGAGGACGGCCGCCAGGGCCACAGCCAGCAGCCCTCCGCACAGGGGGAAGAACCACCGCCACCCCAGGTGCAGCGCGACCAGTGAGGCCAGGACCTGGCCGACGATGCCCGCCACGAGGAACGACGTCGACATCGCCCCGATCGCCCCGGCCCGCCTCGGCGGTGCCAGCGCCTCCGACAGGTAGGCCAGCGCCACGGGTGCGAAACCGGAGGCGCTCAGACCCTGGACCGCACGCAGGGCCGCGAGCGCCGGCAGGGACGGGGCCAGGGCGCAGCAGACGGTGGAGACGGTGAGGGTCCCCAGCGCGAGCGCCATGGTCCTCCTCCTGCCGTAGTGGTCGGAGACCGGCCCCCAGATGAGGAAGCCCATGGCGTAGGTGAGGCTGAAGGCCGTCGACAGGGCGACGGTGGCGCTGCCGTGGAGGTCGGTCGAGATCGGGGTGAGCAGAGGGATGGCGGCGTACAGCTGGGTCAGGACGAGCAGCGCGGTGACGACGAGGGCCGCGGTGGCGCCGCTGCCGGCGGGGTAGGTGGGGGAGGTCGACCGGGTCGTCGACCGGGCTGACGGCTCGGGGGAGCGGGCGACGTCGGGATGCTGATCGGGTCGGTGCGCGGGAGACATGAGAGCCCCTTTCCAACGTAAGCGTTGGAAATGACCCTAGTAGACTGGAAGAGAAAGTGCAACGGTAGCGTTGGAGTTTGCCGCCGGCGCTCGCGGACACGGGAGACGGAGTGTCATGGCCTGGGACACCGAGGGAACCAAGCGCAAGATCAAGGACGCCGCCACCGCCGAGTTCACCCGCCGTGGGCCCGCCGGGACCACCATCGAGCGGATCGCCAAGCGTGCGGGCGTCAACAAGGAGCGCGTCTACAACTACTTCGGCTCCAAGGACCGCTTGTTCTCCGCAGTCCTGCGCGACGAGCTGACCAGGGTGGCCGAGGCCGTGCCGCCCGCCTTCGACGTGGGGGAGGACGTGGGGGACTACGCCGGGCGCCTGTACGACTACCACCGGCAACGCCCCGAGCTCATCCGGCTGCTGTGCTGGGAGGCCCTCACCTTCGACGACGAGGTCCCCGAGGAGGAGCTGCGGCGGGAGCACTACCAGCGCAAGATCGCCGGGGTGCGCAGCGGTCAGGACTCCGGCGCCCTGACCCGGGACGTCGACCCCGGGGCGCTCATGCTCATGATCATGTCGCTGACCGGCTGGTGGTCCACCGTGCCCCAGGTGGCGCGGATGCTGTGCGGGCCCCTCGATGATGAGGAGGCGCACGAGCGACAGCGCGCCGTCGTGGTTGACGCGGCCCGTCGGCTCGCCGCACCCCGCGACTGAGCGCGGGGAGGTCGGCTGGGCCAAGATGGACCCATGCGCGACCTGAACGACCTGACCCGCCCCACCGTCCCCTCCGGCGCCATCCAGGAGCGCATGACCGCCGAGACCGAGGAGCGCCGCGGCGTCGTCGGCCCGGCACCGGCCCTGCCCGACGACGCCGGAGCCCCCGCTGGCCTGCGCACCGCCCTGGGTGAGGTCGTCGCCGGGCTGGCCCCGCAGATCGTCGAGCTCTCCCACGATATCCACGACCACCCCGAGACCGGCTACGAGGAGCACCACGCCGTGGCCGCGGTCGCCGATCTCCTGCGCCGCCACGGCATCGAGCCCGAGGTCGGCGTCTACGGCATGGACACCGCCCTGCGCGCCGAGATCCCCGGGGGTGGGGATGCGGACGCGGCGGCCGCGGGCTCCGGTGAGTCCGCCGGCACCATCGCGATCCTCGCCGAGTACGACGCCCTGCCCGGCATCGGCCACGGCTGCGGGCACAACGTCATGTGCGCCAACTCCGTGGGCGCCTTCCTCGCCCTGGCGGCCCTGGCCCGCTCCCACCCGGGCGCCCTGCCCGGCCGCGTCGTCCTGCAGACCACGCCCGCCGAGGAGAACTCGACCGCCAAGGAGATCCTGGCCGTGCGCGGCATGCTCGACGGCGTCGACGCCGCCATCCAGACCCACTCCTACGCCCACGACGTCACCCACCAGACCTGGCTGGGCGTGCGCCGCCTGCGCGTCATCTTCCACGGTGTGCCGGCCCACGCCGCCTCCCAGCCCTTCATGGGCCGCAACGCCCTGGACGCCGCCACCCTGGCTCTGACCGGCATCGGCCTGCTGCGCCAGCAGATGCTCCCCATGGACCGCCTCCACGCCATCATCACCGACGGCGGCCAGGTCCCCAACATCATCCCCGAACGCACCGAGCTGTCCATCATGGTGCGCTCGAAGTACCTCGAGACCCTCAAGGAGATCGCCGAGCGGGTCGAGGAGGTCCTCCACGGCGCCGCCCTCATGACCGGCACCGGCGTTGAGATCCTCACCTCCGAGTACTGCAACGAGGTCCCCGTCCGGGACAACGGCCCCCTGCTGACCTCCTGGGTGCGCTCCCAGCGCGAGCGCGGCCGCGACCCCCTGGCCACCGGGGTCCTGCCCGAGACGATCGCCGCCGGCACCGACTTCGGCAACGTCTCCCAGCGCGTGCCCGGCATCCACCCGCTCATCAAGGTCACCGACCGGCCCGACGTCGCCCTCCACACCCCCGCCATGACCGAGGCCGCCGGCGCCCCCACCGGGGACGCGGCCGCGCTCGACGGCGCCTACGGGCTGGCCGCCGTCGCCCTGGACTGGCTGCACGACGCCGAGCTGCGCCGGGCCGTGCGAGCCGACTTCGAGGCCACCGGCGGGGCGATCGACGTCGCCGGCTTCTGGGAGGAGCGAACCGGGGTCAGGCCGCGGGGCGACGGATGAGCAGCGCCCCGGGGTCGATGCGCACCCGCATGCCCTGCGTGGGCGCCAGCAGGTCCCCGTCGACCTCCACCAGGGCCGGCGTCGAGAGCTGGACGGCCACCTCCCCGCCGCGCCGCAGCGCCACCCGCCCCAGGGAGCGACCCGACTCGGAGTAGCGCGCCGCGTAGGGCGGCAGCACCTGGCGCGCCAGCGAGCTCCAGCCCGCCAGGCCGGCCACCGTGTCGATGGCGGCGACGTCGAGCAGGCCGTCGTCGGTGCGGGCCTGCGGCAGCAGGGTGATGCCGGCCGGGAGGCGGCCGCCGTTGGCCACCAGCAGGTTACGGGCTCTCAGGCGCTCCACGCGCCGCTGTCCGGCCTCGTCCAGAAGGCTCAGCACCAGGTCCATGCGCGGCGAGCCCAGGTTCTCCATGGCCGCCAGCGCGTAGGCGCCCCAGCCGACCCTCGCCTTGAGGGCCGGGCGCGTGGAGGCCACCAGTCCGGCGTCGAAACCGATCCCGGCCACCACCATGCAGGCGTGCTCGTCGCCGAGCGTGGGCCGGGTCCACTGTCGGGGCCTGCGGGTCGCCCTCTGGATCGTGCGCACGGCCCGGGCCGCCTCAGCCGACAGCTGCTGGGAGTCGGCCCGGGTGGGCGGGGTGCCCGGCGGGGCTGCTGAGGCTCGGCCCGTCAGGGTGCCAGAGCCGGCCTGTCCTCTGGGGGTGCTCCCCGGTGCCGGGTCGGGGTCGACGTCGGGATCGGACCAGGGCTCGGTCCTCACCCAGGCCAGGTCGGCGGGAAGATCAACCCCCTGGGCCACCACCTTGGCCGCGGCCCTCGGGTCTCCGACCGGCACTCCGAGGTTGCGGGCCGCCAGGTTCGCCGTGCCCAACGGGACGATGCCCATCTGGGCGCCGGTGCCGGCCAGGCCGGCCGCCACTGAGCGCACCGTTCCGTCACCGCCGGCGGCCACCACCAGCCTGGCCCCGGCGGCCAGGGCCAGGCGCGCCTGCATCGTGCCCGGCTCGGAGACGCTTGTCTCCAGCCATACGGGCCGGGCGTAACCGGCCTCGTACAGCTCATCCTCCAGCCGGGAGCGCACCGCAGCGGTGGCGCGCGGCTTGGAGGGATTGACGACGACGCAGGCCAGCGGCCGCCCGGTGCGCATCGTCGCCCGGGTGCCGCCGTCGGTGCCGCCCGTCATAAGGGCAGGCTAGTCGCCCATGCGGTCCCGGTCACGGCCCGCGAGGGCCCGGCGAGTGCGAGAGGATCGGGAGCGCATGCCGCTGGTCAGAAGCGCCCCGGAGGCGGGCTCAGGCCGCAGCCGGGGCCGTGGCGGAGGAGACGGGCAGGTCGGCCTCGCTCACCAGGCGCGAGATGAGGGCGGCCAGCTGGGCGAAGTCGGCGCCGCGGGAGGAGGAGACCCGGTGCACCAGGCCCATGTGGCGCACCGGCGCCTCGTCGCCGAAACGGGCGACGCCGTACTCCGAGGAGGGGATCAGCAGCTGGAGGGCGCCCTCAGGGATGATCGTCACGCCGGAGCCGTGTGCGACCATGCGGGTCACCGTCGACAGGGTGGTGGCCACCGCGACCGGAGGCTGGGAGCCGTAGCGCTGGCACAGGGCCAGGGTCTGGTCGCGCAGGCAGTTGCCCTCGTCGAGCAGGAGGAGGGGCTGGCCGTCGAGCTCGGCGGGGCTCACGTCCGTGCGGCCGGCCCAGGGGTGGCCGGCGGCGGTGAGGACGACGAGCTGCTCGTCGAACATCGGGATCGCGGTGGTGCGCTGGAGGTCGTCCTCCAGGGCGATGATGGCGGCGTCGAGGCGTCCCTGGGCGAGCTGGTCGAGGTTGTCCCCGGTGACCATCTCACGCAGGTCCAGGTCCATCTGGGGCAGGGCCTCACGCAGGCCGTCGATGAGAACGGGGGCCAGGTAGGGCGCAATCGTGGGGATGATGCCCAGGCGCATCGTGCCGCTCAGGGTGGCGCCCTGGCTGGAGGCGGCCTCGTTGAAGGCCTCGGCCGCCAGGACGGCGTCCCGGGCGAAGGGCAGCAGGGCCTCGCCCAGGGAGGTGACCAGGACGCGACGGGTGGTGCGCTCCACCAGCTCGCCGCCGACGCGCTTCTCCAGTGCGGTGATGGCCTGGGACAGGCTGGGCTGGCTGACTCCGAGCGCGGTGGCGGCCTCGCCGAAGTGCTGGTGGTCGCACAGCGCTACGAACGCCCGCAGCTGGGAGAAGGACGGAGATGATGAGGTCGGCATGAGTTGTGGTCCTGTGGTCGGGGCCCGCATTCACAGCGATCGGCGAGCCTGATATGACGGAGTGACAGAAAATCGGAGGCAGACGACTAGCCGGGAGGAGCGGGGAGAGCGGTGCGGTGGGAGGTGTCGGCGAGCCTCCAACGCGGCGACCCGGAAACACCGTCGGGAACGATAGGGTGCACCGATTGAAATAGATTCTATTCACAGGTGGATTGCGTCGGTAGAGGGGTGTGGGTCACGTTCGCCGTCAGGAGGTGGTGCGGGCGAGGGTGAGCGTGTATGCATCACGGCTCTGCCTGCTCCGCGCCCCTACCACCCAATCTCCCGGATAATTCCTGGATCTCAGTGCCCTCGGGTCATCCCGGCGGCTGGGTGGCACCGGTGGATCGACGTCGATTCCGGCCCGTTCCGCCCTCGGGTGTCGGCTCGACCACTCACCCGTGACTTTGATCGTCCCCCGGCTTTTCCCGTCTCCGCCGCCCGTGCCGCTCACGGCCCGGATCCGCCCGGGATGCTGCTCGAATGCTGTCTGGGGCGCGGTCCTGACTACACTCGTGACCATGATCGACCTGCGTGCGCTTCGTGAGAACCCCGAGCCCTTCCGCGCCAGCCAGCGAGCCCGTGGTGCCGACGTCGATCTCGTCGACCGCGTCATCGCCGCCGACGAGACCCGCCGTCAGTCGCTGGCCGCCTTCGAGAACCTCCGCGCCGAGCAGAAGCAGGTCTCCCGGTCCGTGGGGAAGGCCTCGCCGGAGGAGCGCCCGGCGATCCTGGCCAGCGCCAAGGAGCTGGCCGAGCAGGTCAAGGCCGCCGAGGCCGCCTCCTCGGCCGCCGCCGCCGAGCTCGACGACCTGGCCCGCCAGTTCGCCAACCTCATCGAGGGGGCGCCCTCGGGAGGCGAGGAGGACTACGTCGTCCTGCGCCATGAGGGCGGCGAGCCCCGCGACTTCACCGCCGAGGGCTTCGAGCCCGCCGACCATCTGGCGATCGGCGAGGGTCTGGACATCATCGACACCCGCCGCGGCGCCAAGGTCTCCGGCGCCCGCTTCTACTACCTCAAGGGCTGGGGCATGCGCCTGGAGCTGGCGCTCATGACGGCGGCCCTGGACGCCGCCGTTGCCCACGGCTTCACCCCGATGACCACCCCCACCCTCGTCACCCCGCAGGTCATGGGCGGCACCGGCTTCCTGGGCGCCCACAGCGACGAGATCTACTACCTGCCCGCCGACGACCTCTACCTCACCGGCACCTCCGAGGTGGCCCTGGCCGGCTACCACGCCGACGAGATCCTCGACCTGTCCGCCGGTCCCAAGCGCTACATGGGCTGGTCCACCTGCTACCGGCGCGAGGCCGGTGCCGCAGGCAAGGACACCCGCGGCATCATCCGCGTCCACCAGTTCAACAAGGCGGAGATGTTCTCCTACTGCCGCCCCGAGGAAGCCGAGGCCGAGCACGCCCGGCTCCTGGCCATGGAGGAGGAGATGCTGGCCCTGGTCGAGCTGCCCTACCGGGTCATCGACACCGCCGCCGGGGACCTGGGCTCCTCGGCCGCACGCAAGTTCGACTGCGAGGCCTGGCTGCCCACCCAGCAGCGCTGGATGGAGGTCACCTCCACCTCCAACTGCACCACCTACCAGGCCCGCCGACTGGCCGTGCGCGAGCGCCGCGAGGGCGGCACGAGCCCCGTGGCCACCCTCAACGGGACCCTGGCCACCACCCGCTGGATGGTCGCCATCCTGGAGAACCACCAGCAGGCCGACGGCTCGGTGCGCGTGCCCGCGGGCCTGCGCCCCTACCTGGGCGGCCTGGAGGTCATCGAGCCCGTCGGCGCCACCGCCTGAGGGTCGGCCCCATGAACCCCACCCCCGCCTCCAGGCCGGGTGCCGCCCGCGAGACCGACGCCGTCAGTGACCCCGGGGGCTCGGGGCCCACCGGTAACGGCCCGGCCGTCAACCCCGCCACCGGCATCGCCCCGGCCGGCCAGCCCCTGACCCGCCTGGGCGGCTCCACGGAGTACGTCGGGCACCTCGAGGACGGCGCCGGCGACACCGCAGGCACCGGTGAGCGTGTCCTGCGCCGTCGGCCCCTGGACCACGAGGAGTACCACGCCCTCGTCCAGGACCGGATGCAGGACCTCGACGCCCTGGAGGCCGCCGGCGGCGCCCGGCTCGCACCCGGCCACGGGCTCGTCGTGGCCCTCGACGTCGACGGCACCATCCTCGACATGGACGGGCGCGTCTCGGAGCGGGTCATGGCCTCCATCGCCCGCCTGCGCGCCCACGAGGTCCCCGTGGTCATCTCCACCGGCCGCGGGATCGCCGCCGCCATGCCGGTGGTGCGCCACCTGGGGCTGTCCACCGGCTGGATGGTGTGCGCCAACGGCGCCCTGACCCTGCGGCTCGACCCGGACGCCCCCGGAGGCTACGAGGTGGTCGACTCGCGCACCTTCGACCCGCGCACCGCCATCGAGACCCTGCACGCCGCCGTGCCCGACGGGATCATCGCCGTGGAGGACCCCGGCATCGGCTTCAAGGTCTCCCGGCTCTTCCCCGACGGCGAGCTCATCGAGGACCAGCAGGTCGTCACCTTCGACGAGCTCGTCTCCCAGCCGGTCACCCGCGTGGTCCTGCGGGCCCCGGGCATGTCCGTCGAGCGCTTCTCCGAGATCGTGGCCGACTCCGGGCTGCACTCGGTGGAGTACGCCATCGGCTGGACGGCCTGGCTCGACGTCGCCCCCGAGGGCGTCACCAAGGCCTCCGCCCTCGAGGCGCTCATCGCCCGCCTGGGCACCGACTCCGCCCACGTCCTGGCGGCCGGGGACGGCTCCAACGACGTCGAGATGATCGAGTGGGCCGGAGCCGGCGTCGTCATGGGCAGCGCACCGCAGTGGGTGCGCGACCGCGGCGATATCCTGACCGAGCCCGTGTGGCGGGACGGCTGCGCCGCCGTCCTGGACGCCCTCATCGAACGAGTAAGGCACCTCTGATGCGACAGTCCCCCCTCCCTGTCTCCCGCAACAACTCCATCCCCAAGGAGCGCGCCGAGCACGCCGCTCGCCCCACCGGCCCGTCCGGAGGGGCGAGCGCCCCTGGCCGACGACGCGCGAGCCGTCGGCTGCGTCGGGGCGGCCGCCTCCTGGCCGCGGCCAGCACCCTGACCCTGGCGGCCGCCGCCACCGCCGCCTGCTCAGCCGGCGGGTCCGGCTCGGCGTCGGCCACTGGCTGCGCCGCCTACCAGGCCTACCAGGGCCACAAGGGCGCCACCGTCACCATCTCCAGCGGCCTGACCGGCACCGAGGCCGAGCGCTTCGAGGCCTCCGTGGCCGAGTTCGAGAGCTGCACGGGCATCAACGTCGAGCACGCCGGCACCACCGAGCTGCGCTCCCAGCTGCTCAACGGCTCGGGAGCGAACCTGTCCACCAGCGCGGGGGCCTCGCCGTCGAGCCAGGACAACCCCGAGAACCTGCCCGACCTGGCCATCGTGCCTCAGCCCGCCATGGTGGCCGAGCTCGTGGACACCGGCGTCGTCCACCCGCTGCCGAACAGTGTCAACAGCAACGTGGAGGCCGGCTGGGACCGGCACTGGATCCAGGTGGGCATCCACGCCTCCGTGCCCTACGGCGCCCCGCTCATGGCCTCGGTGAAGTCCCTCGTGTGGTACTCGCCGGACGCCTTCAAGAAGGCCGGCTACGAGGTGCCCGACACCTGGGCCGAGCTGGAGGCCCTCACCAACAAGGTCCGTGCCGATCACCCCGACGGCTCCGTGACGCCCTGGTGCGTGGGCGCTGCCGACGGGGAGTCGACCGGCTGGGTGCTGACCGACTGGCTCGAGGACGCCCTGCTCTCCACCCAGGGGCCCGGCGTCTACGAGACCTGGGCCTCGCACCGGGTTCCCGTCGACTCATCGAACGCCGTGGAGGCCCTCACCGCCGTCAACTCCCTGGTCCTGGATGACGGGCACGTCGCCGGTGGGCGCGGCTCGGTCATCTCCCGCACCCCCGTGCAGGCCGGGGCCGACCTGACCAAGGGCAGCTGCCTCATGCTGCACGCCTCATCGTCCTTCGAGAGCCGCTTCCCCGAGGGCACCGTCATCACCGACGCCGACGGCGCCAACCCGGTGACGGTCCAGACCCCCCGCCCGACCGCGAGCGCCACTGCCGGGGCGACGGCGTCGTCGAAGGGCACGACGGCCCCGGCGGGTACGAAGGTCTCGGCCTTCCTCACCCCGGCGGCGGACCGCGGCTCGGACTCCGTGCTGGTGGGCACCGACTACCTCGTGGCCTTCACCCGCTCGGACGCGGTCACCGCGGTCATGGAGTACCTGACCTCCCATGAGTGGGCCCGCACGCGGGCGGCGCTGGGCGGGGTGGCGACCGCCAACCAGGGCGTTGACCCGGACCTGGCGCCCAGCGACGTCGGTCGGCGCGCCACGCGGCTGCTCCAGTCGCGCCAGACGACTGTGGAGATGGACGCCTCGGACTCGATGCCCGTGAGTGTGGGCAGCAGCGCCATGTGGCTCGGGCTGAGCCGGTGGTCGACCGGGGCGATGACCCCCAAGGAGGCGCTCAAGCAGGCCGAGTCGGCCTGGCCGAAGCAGAAGTAGCCGTCCCCGGCGGGCAGCGTCGAGTGGGCGCGGGAGCGAGGCGCTCAAGAGCAATCCGGAGCATTGATCCGCGTCAGACGGGTCGATAGCCTGGGATCCCCAGCGGATCAAGGAGGACTCATGGGACTGGGATGGTTCGGCGCCCCCGAGCACAAGCGTTGGCTGGCCTACGAGACGCATGCGCTGCTGCACTACGCGCGCGCCGCGCAGGTGCCCACCGGATTCGGCTGGATCGGTCAGAACGGTGAGGTGGACCCCTCCCATCCCGTCGAGCTGTGGATCACCGGCCGCATGACATTCGCCTTCTCCCTGGGGGCGCTCATGGGGATCCCCGGCTGTCGCCGCTACGCCGACCACGGCGTGCGCGCCCTGAACGGCCCCCTGCGCGACCCGGTCAATGGCGGCTGGTACTCGGCGATCGGCCCCGAGCCCGACGCCGAGGGGCGGGGCGTCCCGATCGACGGCGAAGCCCGTAAGGAGTGCTACCAGCACGCCTTCGTGCTCCTGGCCGCGGCCACGGCGACGGCCGCCGACCGGCCCGGCGCCCACGAGCTGCTGCGCGACGCCATCGCCGTCCAGGACCGCTACTGGTGGGACGAGGCCCAGCAGATGCCGGTGGAGTCCTACGCCGCCGACTTCACCGGCCCCGAGGACTACCGCGGCATCAACGCCGCCATGCACACGGTGGAGGCCTACCTGGCCACCGCCGACGTCACCGGCGAGGCGCGCTGGCTGGAGCGGGCCCTGAAGATCGCCGACTTCGCCGTCAACGTCCAGGCCCGCGAGCACGGCTGGCGCCTGCCCGAGCACTACTCCACCTCCTGGGAACCGCGCCTGGACTACAACCGCGACGAGCCCGCCCACCCCTTCCGGCCCTACGGCGTCACGCCGGGCCATGCGCTGGAGTGGGCGCGCCTGACCGTGCAGCTGCGTGGGGCGCTCATCAACCGCTCCATGAGCGCGCCGGACTGGATGCTTGAGGCCGCCGAGCACATCTTCGATCAGGCCCGCACCGACGGCTGGCGCGTCGACGGCGCCCCGGGCTTCGTCTACACCACGGACTTCGACGGCAGGCCGGTGGTCCACGAGCGCATGCACTGGGTCGTCTGCGAGGGCATCTCGGCGTCGGCCGCCATCCGTCAGGCCCTGCTCGACGACGGGCACGGGGAGATCGACGTCGAGCACTACGAGCACTGCTACCGGGCCTGGATCGACTACGCCGAGGAGTTCCTCATCGAGGCGCCCGGCGTGTGGACCCACGAGCTCGACCGCGACAACCGGCCCTCGACCCGCACCTGGGCCGGGCACCCGGACATCTACCACGCCCTGCAGGCGACCCTCATGGCGCGCCTGCCGGTGTGGCCGGCCATCGGGCAGGCCCTGGCCGAGGGGCGGCTCGACGAGCCGAGCTCGCTGCTGCCGGCGCGTGCCAGCAAGCCGCACCGGCGCGGGTTCTTCGGCAGGTCCTAGGGCCTGCCGCGGAAGCCGGCCGGAGCCTGGCAGTCGGGGCAGGCGGCTCGCGTTCGTAGGGTAGGTCGTGCGTTCGTACCCTCTACCCCTCGAACGCGAGGCATAAGGTACGACCGCGACGTCGACGACCGGTGGGTTCGTGGTGACCGTGGGGCCCACAGGGATGGTAGGGTCTGTGCCTGCCGCACCCCTAGGGTGCGACTAGGAGAGGTGACAGAGCGGCCGAATGTGGCGGTCTTGAAAACCGCTGTGCGCCTGGCGCACCGGGGGTTCGAATCCCCCCCTCTCCGCCATGTCATGCTTACTCGAACCCTCGGTAGCAATTCGGCTGCCGAGGGTTTGCTCGTGCTCGGATGTGGTCACCCAAGTGGCTCTCGGCGTCTTCTGGGCGCAATGCACGAAGGTCGGGGGTTACTGGAGGAAGGTTGGGTGTACTTCGCGGGGTGCGGGGGTTCGTGCAGTACGCACAACCCTTGGCCAGTAGTCCCCGAGGCTCGTGGAGTAGTCGGCTGGAGCGAGGGGGTGCTTGGGTGGAGGAGTCGTTGGCGAGCCGCGGTGTCGAGGCGGCAAGGCCAGCTTGTGTCCCGACGGCGACGAGCGGGGAGTGTTCAGTGAGCATGCTCAGGCATATCTGACCCTGCCGGGCGTGAGGTTCACGAGAAGTTATTCGATGCGCTTCAAGGTTCCTTGGGTGGCACCGCTCAAGTTATCGCCGACTCTGTCGAGTGGGTCATGTGGGCGCTACTCTAGGCTTCTGTCGCAAGGAGTGAGGGGAGGTCGCAGTTAATGCCCGAGTCTAGTGCAGAGTTAGACGAATTACGTCGCCGAGTTGATGAGCAGTCTCAACGCATCGAAGAGTTGCAGGATGCCTTGCACACCTTGTCTATAGCGGTCCAGTATCGGAAGGAAGAGACTTACCTGGCCTTCCAGGCCGAGCACGGTATCACCGGACGGCGAAGGATTGCTCTGAATGCGGCCATCAATGGGGTGCTGTCTCGAGCGCAGGGACGTGTGAACCCACTCAGCTCCAGGGTTCGTGAAGAACTCCTGGAAGATTATCCAGCGCTGGCCAAGGCGTATGCGCCGGAGCCGATCGACTGGGATGAGGCTGTTCGCGTCGTCGGCGAGGTGCTGGGTAGTGAGCATCTCGGTAGGCAGGCGCTGGAGGCGCATCGCGCCCGTGGGTTGGGGCTGGAAGGTCACCGAGCGCTCTCTCGATGACCGACCTCCGCACTGTGGGCGGGGTCTGTCAACGCCGGCGGTTCCCACCCGTACTCAGGTGACAGCAGCTGTCTTGATGAACTCATAGCGCTGCAGCGCATTGATGCCTGCACCCGGTGGCGGGCAGGGCGCCGAGCGCCTTGAGTCAGACGAAGCTCGAGGTATCGGTGGCGCACACGCGCAGGCGGTGCCCATCGGGGTCGGTTGCCACAAAGGTGTAGCCGAACTCGAGGACGGTCGGCTCCAGAACCATCGGAATGCCCAGCATCTTCCACTGCGCGTGAAGACGATCGACATCGGCACGCTCGACGTTGCTGAGACTCAGCTCGGTCCCGCCTACGTATGGCTCGGCAGCGGGTTCAATCTCATCGGCCGCCTGTAGTCCGAGGGTCATATCGTCAGACAGCGTGAAGACGCTGAATCCTGGATAGGTCTTGATCGGTTCATGACCGAGAATCCGGCGGTAGAAGGTGGTACTCGCCTCGACGTCGGAGACGTAGAGGATGACGCTGTTGGGAACGAAGGTCGTCATGGTGATGCTCCTGAGACTCTCACGGGTATACGAGGTGGGCGGACGACGTCGAGGTTAGAGAGCATTGGTGTCACCTTGTGTCACGTACGTGCGAGGATGAGTCGGTGCGTGCTGACCGCCTACTGTCCATGATCTGGCTGCTGCGCACCCATGGTCGTCTGTCCGCCGAGGACCTGGCGCAGCGGCTGGAGGTCTCACGGCGTACCGTGCTGCGGGACGTTGAGGCGCTGTCGGCTGCGGGAGTGCCGGTATGGTGCGAGCGGGGACCTCATGGCGGAGTGAGAATCGACCCCGGCTTTCGCATTGACGTGACGGGACTGAGCCGTGAGGAGAGCCGGGCTCTCTTCGCCGGTCTCACCAGCTGGGGTGCTGCGCCACTGGGCCTTGGCGACGCCCTCGCCTCCGCGTCTCGCAAGCTGCTCGCCGCCGTCCCCGACAGCCATCGCAGCCGGTCCATGGGCATCGCCTCGCGCGTCGTGGTTGATCCTCAAGGGTGGCTTCCCCTGCCCGAGAGTGAGCGGGCCGACGCCGTCTTCCATGCTGTCCAGGAAGCGGTCTTGACGCGCCATCGACTGCGTATGGTCTTCCGTCACAAGTCGAGGATGACGACGCAGGACGTCGTCGATCCGCACGGAATAGTTGCTGCTGGTCGCAGCTGGTACCTGTGCGCCTCACACGGCACCGAGGTTCGCTTCACCAGGCTCTCTCGGATCGAAGAGGCTGATGTACTCGCTGAGGAGTGTGCTGACGACTCCGGCTTCGACATGACCGCGGCATGGCAGAAACAGCGCGAGGAGTTTCTTGAAAGGTTCGAGGCCATCACAGCCACTGCCTGGGTACGGGATGAACGCTGGAGCGATGTGCAGGAGTGGACATTGCGCGCAACGACGACCGATGCAGACGGCGAACCTCCCGAAGATGAGGGATGGACCTTTCTCCGGCTGGAGTTCATGGACCACCTGCATGCCATGACGATTCTGCTTCGGCTCGGCCCGGATGCCTGCGTCATCACCCCCAAGCGCCTGCGTCAGGACCTCCTCGACTACGTGGACCTCATACGTGAGCGGTACCGCGCCGATGGGACCTGATGACTGGCGGTTGAGGCGGCAGCTCACACGTCGCCCCGACGGCGGTGAGCAGGTCGAGGCGCCCGCACCGTGTCTTCGGCGGTTTGCTCGCACCGGCATCCTCCCGGTAGGCTGCCCGTGCGTCCTTCGGTGGAGCCGTGGGAAGGCGATGGAGATGTCGCATAGTGGCCTAGTGCGCCTCCCTGCTAAGGAGGTTGGGGTGGAAGCCCCTCGGGAGTTCGAATCTCCCCATCTCCGCCGGATTGATGAGCCCCGGTGCGAAGCGGCGTGCCGGGGCCTCGTCGTCCCCGGGGCGTCCGTCGCGGCGGCCCCGGCGGCTCCCCAGTGGCTGAATGATCCCCGTGAATCGGGTCGCGATCGGGCGTTCGCCTCTGGCCGATCGGGGTGCCTGCGTGTCTTCATGCGTCGATCCGGGATAGCGTGATGCTGTACTCGACTGAGAGGGAACTCATGTCTGACCACGACGCAACCCAGCCGCCGACCGCCGGCTCGCCCCGCCCCGATCAGGGCGACGAGTTCAACGCCCGGACCGTCCTCATCAACCAGGACCTGCTCGACGCTGCGCGCGCCGAGCAGCAGGCCACTGGGCAGGCGCCCGGCTCCGCCCCTGGCGCTGCGCCCGGCGCCCAGGCAGGATCGTGGCGCCCCGTTCAGCCCGACCTGCCGGCCGGGCCTCCTCCTGAGGAGCAGACGCGCGCCTACTCCGCACATGCCGCACAGGCGGCAGCCCAGCCCGGTGCGGCGTCGGCAGACCCCTACCTTCAGGCCGGCTCCTTCACCCAGCAGGGAGGGGCGAGCCAGCCGGGCCAGCCCAGTCAGCCCTCACAGTTCGGCCAGCCCGACCCGGCCGGGAGTGCCGGATTCGGAGCCCCCGCCTCGCCCTTCCAGCCCGAGCAGCCGAACGCGCAGCATGCCGCCCAGCCGGCGCCCTACAGCCAGCCGGTACAGCCCGCCTGGGGCGGGCCCACGGCCGACGACGGCGTCGCAGCCGCAGCAGCAGCCGCGGCGTCGCCCTTCGACCAGTCCGCCCCCGGCATCCCCTCGGCTCCGGGCACCTCCTCGGCCCCCGCCGCCGGTGCGGCTCCAGGGACCGAGGCGAGTCGGGAGACCCTGCACTGGCAGGGGCAGCAGCCGCAGGCCCAGCCGGCAGGCCTGCAGGACCAGCAGCCCTTCGCCCAGCAGCCCGCCCCGCACTCGCACCCCTTCAGTGGGGGCCGTCAGGACGGGGACGTCGGCATGTCCTCGGTCTTCCCCACGGCGACCGCGCGCGCTGAGGCCGAGCAGGCCACGGAGGCCTTCGCCCCCGACGCGACACAGGCGGTCACCCAGTCCGCGCCGTCGTCCTCAGCCTTCGCGTCGCAGGGCTCGGCGCCCCAGTGGGGCTCAGCCCCCTCCTCCGACGCCGCAGCCGGGCAGGCCCCGTCCTTCCCCGACATGGCTCCTCCTGCGGCGGGCTCGCCGTTCGCGCGTCCGGCAGGAGGCGGAGCGCTGGCGGCGGCGCGGTCTGAGGAGTCTGAGAGCGCGGACTCCGTCGGCAGCTGGATGCTGACGATCCTGCTGGCGGGCATCCCGTTGTTCGGGCTCATCTACATGCTGATCCTGGCCTTCGGCAGCGGCCACTCCGCCAGCAAGAGGAACTGGGCAAAGGCCACTCTCATCTGGGCGGTCATCGGTGCCGTCCTGAGCATCCTCTTCGTCGTCGTGCTCGGTGCACTTGGCTGGACGTTCAACGCCGGGAGTGCCGGAGGCACTGGCGTCGGATAGAAGCCCAGTGGCTCGAAGGTGAGCACCGCTGCCACAGCAGCGCCCACAGGGCCGGAGCCCCGTCGTCGGCGGGGACTCCGGCCCTGTGCCCATCCTCACGGGGAACGGATTTGTCCCCTGGGTGGACGCTGAGTAGTGTTCTACCCGTCGGCAACGACATGCGCCTGTAGCTCAACGGATAGAGCATCTGACTACGGATCAGAAGGTTGGGGGTTCGAATCCCTTCGGGCGCACCAACACCCCGTCATCGGCTGAACAGTCGGAGCCGGGGTGTTTTCCATGTCCGGCACTCCCCGACCCCGACGACGCGGCCCACCAGTAGCTGCCGGCGGGCCGCCCTCGGTGTTCCGGGTTCCGGCTCAGTCCGTGGTCAGGCGCCGGCGGCCTCGAAGGCCTGGGCCAGGTCCGCGATGAGGTCGTCGACGTGCTCGATGCCGACGCTCAGGCGCATGAGCCGGTCGCTCAACCCGTAGGAGGCGCGCACCTCGACCGGAACGTCCGCGTGCGTCTGCACCGACGGGCACGTCACCAGCGACTCCACGCCGCCCAGTGACTCGGCGAAGGTGAACACCCGCACTGAGGCCAGGAAGCGGGCCACGTCCACCGACTCGGCCAGGTCGAAGCTCACCATGCCCGAGTGCCCCGGGTAGAGCACCCGTGTCACGTACGGGCTCGAACGCAGGAACTGTGCGATCGCAGTGGCGTTGGCCTCGTGGCGCTCCATGCGCAGTGCCAGGGTCTTCAGGCCGCGCAGCAGCAGGAAGCAGTCGAAGGGCCCCAGCGTCGCCCCGGTCGTGTTGAGCCGGTAGTTCAGCCGCTCGGCCAGGGCGTCGTCGGTCACCACGGCCACGCCCGCCATGACGTCGTTGTGCCCGCCCAGGTACTTCGTGCCCGAGTGGACGACGACGTCGGCCCCCAGCTCCAGGGGCCGCTGCACCACCGGGGTGTAGAAGGTGTTGTCCACCACCAGCCTCGCCCCGGCGGCGTGGGCCAGCTCGGCCGCCTCGGGGATCGCGATCTCCTCCATCATCGGGTTCGTGGGCGTCTCGATGATGACCAGGTCGGCCGGGTCGGCCAGCGCCCCGCGCAGACCCTCGATGCCCAGGACGAAGTCGACGTCGGCCGCCCCTTCCTCGGCCAGGACCTCCAGGAAGCGGAAGGAGCCGCCGTACAGGTCCCGCAGCGCCACGATCCGGCTGCCGTGCGGCGCCAGCGTGCGGGTCACCAGCTCCAGGGCCGCCATCCCCGAGGACAGGGCGAAGGCGGCCGTCCCGCCCTCCAGGCGGGCCAGGGCGTCCTGCAGGACGTCGCGGGTGGGGCTGGCCGTGCGCGTGTAGTCGTAGCCCGTCGACTCGCCCAGGCCCGGGTGGCCGTAGGCGGTCGACAGGTGGATCGGTGTTGTGATCGCGCCCGTGGCCGGGTCGGTCCCGGTGCCCGAGCGCACCAGCAGCGTCTCCAGACGGAGCTGTGGGTCCGGGGCCGACGACGTCGGGTGGTGGTGAACTGGGAAGGTGCGGGCGGCCGGCGGCTCGGGACACTCGGGGCGAGTGGCGGGCTGGGGTGCGGACGGACTGGTCATGAGTGCTTTCTCCTCATGGGCGGGGGAGCGGCGGGAAGGAATGATGGCTGACGGTGGACGGCGACGCGGGTGGTGGCCGGTGACCGGACGCCTGCGGGCCGGCCCGCTTGGCGCGGCCCGGGCGAAGCGGCTCAGGCGGACAGGGCGGCGGGGCCCTGCCCGGCATGCTCTGCATGCTCTGCGGCGCGCGCGGTCACGGCGGCCACCGCCGCCTCCAGCCGGTCCAGGGCGGCGTCGAGGGTGGCGCGGGGGCAGGCGACGTTGATGCGGGTGAAGCCCTCGCCGCCGGCGCCGAAGATCCGGCCGTCGTCGAGCCAGAGGCCGGCCTCGTGGAGCATGACCTCGTCGAGCCGCTCGGGCTCGAGCCCGGCGGCCTGAAGGAATCCCGAGCAGTCCAGCCACAGCAGGTAGGTGCCCTCGCAGGGGGCGGCCTCGATCCCCTCGATCCGCTCCAGGCGCGCCTCGACATGGGCCCGGGCGGCGGCGATGTGCTCGCGCAGGGCGTCGAGCCAGGCGTCCCCGCTCTCGTAGGCGGCCCGGCAGGCCGTCAGGCCCAGGGTATTGGGCTGGGAGTAGCCGGTGGTGGCCAGCTCTCGGCGGAAGGCCCTGCGCAGACGGGCGTCGGCGATGAGGATGTTGGCGACCTGCAGACCCGCCAGGTTGAAGGACTTCGACGGCGAGGTGCAGGTGATCGTGTGCGCGGCGGCCGCCTCGCCCAGGGAGGCGAAGGGGGTCGTCGCGAAGCCCGGCAGGGCCAGGTCGGCGTGGATCTCGTCGGCCACGACGACGACGCCGTGGCGGGACGTGACCTCCTCCAGGGCCGCGAGCTCCTCCCGGCTCCAGACCCGGCCGACCGGGTTGTGCGGGTTGCACAGGAGCAGCAGGCGCGCACCGGTCGCCTCGATGCTCTCCTCCAGGGCGCCCAGGTCGCGGCGGTAGACGCCGTCGGCGTCACGCACGAGGGGGACGGCGGCCACGGTGCGCCCGTTGACCTCGACGACGTCGCGGAAGGGGTAGTAGACGGGCTCCTCGATGAGGACCGCCTCGCCCGGCGCGGTCAGGGCGCGCACGGCCAGGGCCAGGGCCGGGACGACGCCGGGGGTCACGGTGTTCCACTCGGCCTCCACCTGCCAGCCGTAGCGGCGGGAGAACCAGCCGGTCAGGGCCGCCCGGTAGGCGTCGTCGGGCTCGGAGTAGCCGAAGATGCCGTGTCGGGTGCGCCACAGCAGGGCGCTGGTGACGGCCGGCGCGGTGGCGTGGTCCATGTCCGCCACCCACAGGGGCAGGACGTCCTCGGGGCGGCCGCGCTTGACGGCGGAGTCCCACTTGAGGCTGGCCGTGCCGCGGCGGTCGGGGACCGCGTCGAAGGCGGCCGGGTCAACGGCGGGGGCGGTGAGGAGGGCGGAGCGGTCCGCCGAGGCGAAGGCTGCTGCGGGGGAGGAGGTGGCAGGCGCCTGAGGGGCCTGGAGGTCCGGGCGGGCCGGACAGGTGGAGTCGGCGGAGTCGCTGGAGCTGGAGACGGGGCTGAGGTGGGCGTGCATGACAGAAGGTCCTCTCGGGTCCCCTGGGGGCGTGACACTCGCGAGCGCAAGGCGGCTGCTGCGGCGTCGGGCTCAGGGGCGGCCGGCGCGCGGGCCGGCCGAGGCGGCGGGTTCTCAAGGGATGAACACGGGGGCGTTGGGGCCTCCGCGGAGTACGACGAGCCGGTTTCAAGCGGCTCGGACTCTCACCGTTACGTGTCAGACAGCGACGGCTGGCGCTGTCAGCGCATGCACATTCGACCCTCGCCAAGGGTGCGCACCATCATCGCGCGGGCCTGGGGCGAAAGAGTCGTCATGGCGGTGAGCATAGCGGGAGCACCGCAGCCGGCGCCACCTCGTCCCGCACTGCATCGCCTCGGCAGTGAATCGGCTCATGGGGAAGACGATCCATATATTTAATCTGGACGGTTTTTGTAGCATGCTCTGACAGTGTCGGCCACCGTGGCGCCGCGGGGGCCGACACTGTCCGCCTCCACCGGCTGGTTGAGGCGCATTCCGCGAGAGCGATTCATCGCTCCTCTCCAGCACCGTCACAAGACAAGGAGCTGTCCACCCGATGAACCAGACATCAGATCAATTCGCGCCCCAGGGCTCGGCGCGCCCCGTGCGCGGCCGGGCGATCAACCGACGCAGCATGCTCAAGGGAGTGGGTGGGGCCGCCGCCCTCGCCGCCGTGGGCACCGGAGTGTCCGTCGCCGCTGCGGCGCCCGCCCAGGCCGCCGGCCTGAACGTCGTCGAGCACCAGGACGGCGGCCGGATGCAGTACTACCGGTTCGCCACTCCGTCCATCAGCACCAACCCTGCCGTCAACGTGCTGCTGCCCGACGGTTACAACCCCTCGCGCCACTACCCGGTGCTCTACCTCCTCCACGGAGGCGGCGTCGGCGCCGACTTCAGGGCCTTCGACAACGAGGGCATCCGGGACCTGACCGCAGGGCGTGAACTCATCGTTGTCATGCCCGACGGCGGCTCGGCCGGCTGGTACTGCAACCCGGTCGCCTCCAACGCCGGGCCCCGGAACTGGGAGACCTTCCACATCAACGAGCTCATCCCCTGGGTGGACTCCACCTTCAGCACCATTGCCGAGTTCTCCGGACGGGCCGTCTCCGGCTTCTCCATGGGCGGCTTCGGGGCACTGAAGTACACGGCCAAGTACCACGGCCACTTCGCCTCCGTCTCCAGCCACTCCGGACCCTCGGACCTGCGCGGTCCGGACGGTTCCAAGATCACCCACTGGGCGAATGCGAGCTCCGCGCTCGTCGAGCTCAAGGGGGCCATGGTCTACGGGGCTCCCTGGGATGAGGCGCGCGTGACCGCGGACAACCCGATGGAGAACATCGAGAAGTACCGGGGTAAGCGCATCTTCCTCGTCTCCGGTGTCGATATCGACATCAACGAGAGCAACGTCCTGCCGACGCAGAGGAACTTCGGTGGAGCGCTGAAGGCGGCGGGTATTCCTCACGAGCGTTTCGAGGATGCCGGCGGCCACATCGTGCGCCGGGAGCGGATGCAGCAGGACATCGATGGCATCATCGCCCACCTGACCAAGGCGGGCTGAGGGATCTCCCCTCGTTCTGCGGTCTGTGAGGTCCATTGACGCTGAGTCGTGGACCGGTCAAGAGCTCGGCGTCGAGAACCGTGAGTTCAGCGGTTCTCGACGCCGAGCTCGCATGTACCCTCGGCTTCTCAGCCGGCCGGTCAACCGGCGCGGCGCA
This sequence comes from Actinomyces sp. oral taxon 171 str. F0337, assembly GCF_005696555.1. Classification (NCBI taxonomy): domain Bacteria; kingdom Bacillati; phylum Actinomycetota; class Actinomycetes; order Actinomycetales; family Actinomycetaceae; genus Actinomyces; species Actinomyces sp. oral taxon 171. The sequence goes on from NZ_CP040005.1 coordinate 102,279, forward strand.
GGCGCAGGGAGTTGGTGACCACGATGACGCTGGAGGCGGCCATGGCGGCCCCCGCGATCATCGGGTTGAGCAGGCCGGCGGCCGCCAGCGGGATCGCGGCCACGTTGTAGGCGAAGGCCCAGAACAGGTTCTGGCGGATGATCCGCAGGGTCGCCCGCGACACCCGCACCGCGGCCACCGCCGCGTCCAGGTCCGTGCGCACCAGGGTGATGTCGGCGGCCTCGATGGCCACGTCCGCCCCCGAGCCCATGGCGAAACCCAGCCCCTGCGTGCCGGCCTGGGCCAGGGCGGCGGCGTCGTTGACCCCGTCACCCACCATGCCGACCACCGCGCCCTGGGCCTGCAGGTCGGCGACGACGTCGCGCTTGTCGGCGGGCAGCACCTCGGCGCGCACGTCGGCGGCGCCGATCCCCACCTGGGCCGCCACGTGCTCAGCGGCCCGGGCGTTGTCCCCGGTCAGCAGCACCGGGCGGATCCCCAGCTCGCGCAGAGCCGCCACCGCCGCCCGCGAGGAGGGCCGCACCGTGTCCCGCACTACGAGAACGGCTACTGCCTGCAGCGGCTTCTTGTCGGCGTCTGCCTCAGCCTCGACGGTGTCAGTGGTATCCGCCGCGCCGACCGCGACGACGACGGCGGTCGCCCCGGAGTCCTGGGCCCCCTCCACAGCGGCCCGCACCGCCTCGGGAACCTCGGCGCCCATCTCATCGGCGAGCCAGCCCGGCCGGCCCACCGCCACCCGGCGCCCCTCCACCGTGGCGGACACGCCCCGGCCCTCATGGTTGGAGAAGCCGGTCGGTGCCGGCAGGTCGCCCAAGCGCTCGCGGGCGGCCGCCGTGATGGCCGCGGCGACCGGGTGCTCCGAGGCGGACTCGACCGTCCCCGCCAGGCGCAGCGCCTCGTCCCCGAGCGGGTTCAGGCTCGCGAGGGCGTCCTCCTGGCCGCTTGCGCCGGCGCCAACCTCGCCACTGCCGGCCGAGTCCGGGACCTGCGATGACGTCGGCTCCGATCTGCCCACCTCCCGGCAGGCATCGATCTCCAGGCTCATGCGCCCCTGGGTGACTGTGCCGGTCTTGTCCATGACCATTGTGTCCAGTGCCTGCGTCGACTCCAGCACCTCGGGGCCCTTGATGACCACGCCCAGCTGGGCGGCCCGGCCCGAACCGACCAGCAGCGCCGTCGGCGTGGCCAGCCCCAGCGCGCAGGGGCAGGCGATGACGAGCACGGCCACCGCCGCGGTGAAGGCCGCCTGCGGACTGTGGCCGGTGAGTAGCCACCCCGCCAGGGTCGCGGCCGACAGCACCAGGACGATCGGCACGAACACCCCCGAGACCCGGTCCGCCAGCCGCTGGACGGGGGCCTTGCCGGCCTGCGCGGCCGTCACCATCCGGCCGATCCGGGCCAGCGTCGTCCCCTCGCCCACGGCCGTGGCCCGCACCAGCAGGACGCCGGAGGTGTTGACGGTCGCCCCGGTGACGGTCTGCCCGGCCTCGACCTCGGTGGGTACGGACTCCCCGGTGAGCAGTGAGGCGTCCACGGCCGAGCGGCCCTCGACGACGACGCCGTCGGTGGCCACCTTCTCACCCGGCCGCACGAGGAACAGGTCCCCGGCGGCCAGCTCCTCGGTGCTGATGCGCTCCTCGGTGCGGGTGGCCTCCGCGCGGGGCGAGCCGTCCTCATCGAGGACGTCGGCGGCGTCGCGGCTGCCCGACGGCGAGGTGAGGACGACGCGGGTGACCTCCTTGGCGCCCAGTTCCAGCAGGGCGCGCAGGGCGTCGCCGGAGCGGTACTTGGCGCGCGCCTCCGCGTAGCGGCCCGCCAGGAGGAAGGTGGTCACCCAGGCGGCCGACTCGAAGTACATGTGGGCGGCGTGCCCCTGGGAGCGGGGCAGCAGCTCCATGCTCATGCGCATGCCGATGTGCCCGGCCCCGCCGAGCACCAGCGCCCACAGGCTCCAGGCGGTCGCGGCGATCACCCCGAGCGACACGAGCGTGTCCATGGTGAAGGCCCCGTGCCGCAGCGCCCGGAAGGCCGCCTTGTGGAAGGGCCAGGCCCCCCAGACCGCCACCGGCAGCGCCATGAGCGCCACCGTCCACTGCCAGCCCGGCATCTGGAGGGCCGGCACCATGGAGATCGCCATGATCGGCACCGACAGGATGAGGCAGTAGAGGAGCCGCAGGCGCAGGTCGGCGGCCCGTTCCACGTGCGAGGCGCCCAGTGTCGGTGCGTCCTGCCCGGAGGCGGAGCGGGGGGACGCGCCGCCGGCGCTGACGGGAGCACCGGGGCGTGTCTCCGGCGGTGCCGCCGCCATGGACAGCGTCGCGCGGCCGCCCGTGCCCTTGGCACTGCGCCGGCCTTCGGCCGAGCCGGGTGCGGACGGCCCCGACGCTGATGCTGCCGATGACACCGATGCTGCCGACGTCGTCGACGCGGGCTCCCCGGCCGGCGATGCCTCCGATTCGACCGGCTCATCCGGTGAGGCGGCATCCAGCAGGGCGCCGGTGTAGCCGGCGCGGGCGACCGTGGCCAGGAGGTCATCGACGCTCACCGCGCTCGGGGCGGTGACGCGGGCCGACTCGGTGGCGAGGTTGACCGAGGCGCTCACGCCGTCGAGCTTGTTCAGCTTCTTCTCCACCCGGGCCACGCAGCTGGCGCAGGTCATGCCCCCGATGGAGAGGCTGACGGTGCGCTGCTGCCCGCCGGATTCCTGGCTGGTCGTACTCATGGGAGCCTCCTTGTCTGTTGCTGCTCTGCGGCGCCCAGACGCCGGGCGTCGACGTTGGGGTGTCCGGGCTCAGCGCTCGCGGACGTCGCGCTCGACGGCGTCGAGCGTGTAGTCCCCGGCCTCATCAATGGCCTCGGCCAGGGCCGTGTCCTCCAGGCGGATGTCGGAGAGCACGGTGACGGTGGACTGCCCGCCCTTGTTGAGCAGGACGGAGACGTCCTTGACGCCGTCGAGCGCCTCGAGCTCCTCGGTGACGTGGGCGACGCAGTGGCCGCAGGTGAGTCCGGAGACCTTGAGGGTGGTGGTGCGGTCGATGCCATCGGCGGTGAACTCAGTCATCTCTCACTCCTTGGGAAGCGTGTGCGGAAAACGGGTGGATCGGAACGGGAACGAGACGGTCCGGCACGGGGCGGACCGCGCTGTTCAGGACCGCACGAGCCGGGCGATGGCGTCGGAGGCCTCGCGGATCTTGGCGGTGCCCTCCTCGTCGCCGGCCTGGGCGGCGTGCAGGACGCAGTGGCTCATGTGGTCCTCCAGCAGGCCGAGGCTGACGGCACGAAGAGCCTTGGAGGCGGCGGAGATCTGGGTGAGGACGTCGATGCAGTAGACGTCCTCCTCAACCATGCGGGAGATGCCCCGGACCTGCCCCTCGATGCGGCGCAGGCGCTTGAGGTAGTCCTCCTTGGATCCGGTGTAGCCGGCCATCTCTCCTCCGTTGTCTCGGTCGGGATCGAACATACCCCCGGGGGGTAGATCGGTCAAGTACCCCCTAGGGGTATGTGGTCGGTGATGGCCGCACGGAGTGCGGGCGGGGCCGGCCCGATGGGTACGGAACCGGGACACGGGGAAGGGGGACGTGGGATGCTCGTGCCATGACCGCCGCTGCCCATGCCTGCCCTGGCCCCGCCGACCCCGATCTCCAGCTCGCCCAGGACCCGAGGGCCGGCGCCGGACGGCTCATGGTGCTGGCCGGCAACCGTCCCGACCTGCGCGGCGTCATCGTGGACAACCCGGGCTGCTCCCCGGAGCTGCGGGCCTGGGTGAGCCGCATGGGAGGTGCTTCCGCCGGCTCCGGCCGCGGCGGGCGCCACGGCGCCGATGACGCTGCGTCCTGGACCGACGACGCTGACAACGCTGACAACGCTGACAACTCCGTGTCGCTGGCACCCACGGGCTGGGAGCCCTCCGACATCGGCCTGGGCGACGACCCCTTCGGCTCCGTCCTGGGCGATCCGCTCATGGGCTCACCGCTCTTCGACGACGCCGGCGACCTGGGCCAGGAGCCCGCCTCCGCCGAGCCCGCCGGCGCAGCCGGTCGGAACGGGAAGGGAGGGCGGCGACCGTCGTCGAGCCGGAGCACGGCCAAACCGCGTACCGGCCCCGCCCGCACCGCCTCGCGCACGGCCGCGGCCCGGGTCTCGCCGTCGCCCGTCCCGCCCGCGCAGCGGCCGTCGGTGACGATGCCGCCGCGACCGGCTCCGATGCCGCCTGGACGCTTCGCGCCGACGGCACCGTTCCCGGTGCCGGGGACTGCCGGGCCCGTCGGAGCCGCTCCGGGCCGGGCGGAGGACAACCCCTGGGCCGCGGGGGAAACGCCGGCCGCCGGTGCCCCGAGCGCCGCAGGCGCCCCCGGGGCCTCCTTCGGGGTGGGCGGTGACGACGCCCCGCCGTCCTTGCGGACCGCCAGGAGGCCGGCCCCGTCCTCGCAGCCCAGCACGAGCCCGGCCAAGGTTGTGGGCTGGGTCTTCTTCGTCCTCCTGTTCATCATCATCCGGGCCTGCAACGGCTGAGACGGGAGGGAGTCGGGGCCGGCACCCCAGAGGTCGGGTGGGCCTCAGCGCGCAGCGGAGCCCGGGGACGAGCCGCTCGGGGCGCTGGTGGCCGGGATGGTGATGGGGCTGTTGGATGCGTAGCCGTGCTTGAAGGCCCACACCACGATCTCCAGGCGCGAGGCCGTCCCCGTCTTGTGGAACAGGCCGGTGATGTGGGACTTGACCGTCGCCTCGGCGATGGCCAGCAGGGAGGCGATCTTGCGGTTCGAGGCCCCCTCGCACAGGAGGTGGAGCACGTCGCGCTCCCTCTCCGAGAGGTGGACGCTGCCGTCCGCGCCGCGCACGGAGGCCAGGGCGTAGTCGATGAGACGCGTCGTCGGCGTCGGAGCCACGACCTTCGCCCCGGAGTGGACCGTGCGCACCGCTGCGATGATCTCCTCGGCCGGGGCGCTCTTGAGCAGGAAGCCGCTGGCGCCCGCCCCCAGGCCCTGCAGGAGGTCCTCGTCGGTGTCCACCGTGGTCAGCAGAATGACCCGGGTCGACGGCGAGAGGCGGAGCACCTCCCTGGTCATCTCCACGCCGTCCATGTGCTCCATGTGGACGTCGGTGATGAGGACGTCGACCTGGTGCGACTGCAGAAACCGCAGGACGGCCCGCGGTGAGCGTGTTGCGGTGAGGACCTTGAGGTCCTCGACATCAGAGAAGTAGGACTCCAGATGGGCCAGGGCCATCGCGTCGTCGTCGACCAGGGCCAGGCCGACACGATCGGGAGAAATCTGGGAAGACATGAGTCTCCTTGGGCAGATGTGTGCAGCCCGCGGTCAGTGGGGGGCGCGGCCTGCTGGGAACAGTGAACAAAATACCTGAAAAAGGAGATTCGCCGTGTAAACGCTCCGAGACGCGCCCCGACCAAAGGTGGACAGAGCCAGCCGAATGGCGAATGAAGCAGTAGATCAAAGGCCGATGCGAGGCCCCATTGGATTCCGGCAGGCTCTTGGCCAACGGCACTTCCCCAAGTGTGCCTCCTCTGTCGTTCCCAGGAAGGAGGGTCCGTGTACCGCTCTGCGCTCATTGAGGGCGTCGCGCCATCACTGGCTCGTGCTGCGTCACTCGAGTCTCCCTTCGGCCTGGTTTCCCGTTCCACCGAGCTGCCCCAAGCGGCCGGAGAGCCGGTCTTCGCGATCTGGACCGGTCTTCTGGGTGATCCCTCTGAGGCGCTGAGGTCACAGCGCACCTGGAATCACCGTGCCGAGGCGGGCAACTTCGACGGGGCCGGCGGGGCCATCGACGCCGATCGCGCCAGACACATCGCGATCGTGGAGACGATGGAGCGCTACTCCAGCTGCTCATGGACGGAGGAGGAGCTGGTGTGGGACACCCCCGCCGGTCTCGGCGAGGCCGCGATCGGACCGGAACGCTGGCCGGCGTGCTCGGCCACCGAGCTGGCGGACCCCGACTGCGGGCTCATCGCCTCAGACCCCCGCGTCCCCCTGCGATGGGTGCGCGGCTGGTCCCTGACCCGCGGCCGAGAGGTCTTCGTCCCAGCGGTGCTGACATACCTCAACTTCCCGGTGCGCACCCCCTCCGAGCAGTTCGTCAACCCCATCTCCACCGGCACTGCCGCGCACTCCGACCTGCGCGAGGCGGTCCTGGGGGGCCTGCTCGAGGTCATCGAGCGCGACTCCATCGCCCTGACCTGGCTCCAGCGCCTGCGCCTGCCCGCGGTCGCCGTCGACCCCGACACCCTGGGCGAGGTCGCCGCCGAGTACCACCGGGTGGGCACCTCCACCGAGCTGGAGACCCACCTGTTCGACGCCACCACCGACTACGGCGTCCCCACCCTCTACGCCGTCCAGACCTCGCAGGTCGACCCCGAGCTGGCCCAGGTGGTGGCCGCCACCTGCGATATCGACCCGCAGCGGGCGCTGGCCAAGATCCACCGCGAGCTCGCCTCCCTGCGCATCGCCCTGCGCAGCCACGCCCGCGGCCCGCGCGCCCAGGAGATCAAGGGGCAGGACCTCACCGTGGTCGGTGGCGCCCTGGCCGACGCCGAGCTGTCCATGCGCCACGTCTTCGACTTCCTCCTGGAGGGGGAGCGGCCCGTCCACGCCCTCAATGGGATCGGCACCCTCACGGCACCGTCGGCCGGCGCCGGCGGCAGTGGCAGCCCCGACGGCAGCGGCGGCCCCGATCCGCTCGAGCAGGTCGTCGCCAACCTGGAGCGGGCCGGCGCCGAGGCGATCGTCGTCGACATCACCACCGATGAGGCCCGCCAGGTCGGCATGCACGTCATCAAGGCCCTCATCCCCGAGGCCATGCCCCTGTCCTTCAGCCACCACGCCCGCTACCTCGCCACGCCACGCCTCTACCAGGCGCCCCGGGCGATGGGGCTGACCGTCCACGACGAGGAGGGGATCAACCCCGTCCGCCAGCCCTTCGCCTGAGCCATGAGCACGACGTCCGCACCACCATCCACCTCACCGACCGACTCCCAGGAGCCCCGACCCGACATGAGCATGACGCCGCCCGCGCCGGCCGCGCAGCCGGCACAGCAGCCGGCACCTCAGGCCCCCACGGGGCCGGTGACGGCATACCTGCCCCAGGGCGGGTTCGCGCGCGCCGTCGCCGCGCGGCTCGCCGGGGACGGCGACGTCGTCGTCCCGGTCGACCAGGGGCTGGTCAGCGCCTACATCCCCTACGCCGACCGCGCGGTTCTCATCGCCGACCCCGACCAGTCCGGACTGCGCGAGGACCTCGACACCCTCTCCTTCACCCGGGGCATGCCCTCCCTGGGCCTGGAGCTGTTCCCCACCGAGTTGCGTTGCGGGCCGCTCGTGGTCCCCGGCCGCAGCGCCTGCTACCGCTGCTACGACCGGCGCCGCCGCCAGCACGGCTACCGCCCCCTGCCCCCCGAGGTCTCTTCCGAGCACGGCCCGCTGGAGCAGGCCTACGCCCACCACCACGTGCTCCTGGGCGCCGGCCTCATCTCCCTGGCCCTGCAGGTCCTGGACGCCCCCGGTCCCCAGGACCCGGCCCCGACGGACGCCGACGTCGCACCGATCGGCGGACAGGTGTGGACCATCGACCTCGTCTCCGGCATCACCACCTGCTCGCCGACCGTGGCCGTCGACCGCTGCGAGACCTGCTCGGGCCGCTACGAGGGGCGCCGCGACGGCCTGCCCGCGCTCGCGGCCCTCTTGCCCGAGCGACGTGGGGAGGTGGCCTGAGATGGCCGGGAACGATACGGGTTCCGTCATGCGCGCCGGCGACGTCGGCCGCGCCGCCCGCCGCGACCTGCAGTTCCGCATCCCCCGCAGACCCGTGGTCCGGCTGGGGCTGCGCGCGCGGCCCGACGAGACCGGCTGGATCATCGACGGCGCCCGCAAGAGCCAGGTCCTGGGCGGCGCCTTCGCCCGCGAGCACATGGGCCCCCTGCTCCAGGCCTGCGACGGCACCCGCACCCTCGACGAGATCGGCGAGGTCACCGGCATCGGCCCCCAGGCGGCCTTCGAGGCCGTCTCCCTGCTGTGGACCGGCGGCATCGTCGAGGAGGGCGACACCGAGCCCGCCCCCGGCGACCCGGCGCCCGAGCTGGCCCGGTTCCTCTCCCGCCTGGGCGACTCCACCGGCGTCAACGACTCCTGGCAGGACGCCGCCCGCCGCCTGGCCGCCGCCCGGGTCGCCGTCGTCGGGGACACCGAGCTGGCCGGCGAGATGGTGTCCGCCCTGGAGCCCACCCTGCCCGAGGTGCGGCTCGACAGCGCACCCCGCCGGGGGGACACGCTCACCGTCCTCATCGAGACCATCGGCTGCGCGGCCCGCTCCCAGGAGGTGGCGCGCCGCTGCCGGCAGGAGGGCATCGCGCTGCTGCGGGTGCGCGCCGAGCAGGAGGCGGTGACGGTCGGCCCCTACGTGGACGAGGCCTTCTCGCCCTGCCTGGCCTGCGCGTGCGCCGATGAGCCCGACCTCGGCCCCCGCCCCGAGGCCGCCCGCCGCGACATCGTCATCGGCCTGGCCTCCCGGGCCGTGGCCGCCCTCATCGCCCGCGCCACCGTCACCCACCTTCCCGGGGACGCCCGGCGCACGGACCTGGCCACCTTCACCTACTCCGACCGCCCGGTCGTCTCCCGCCCCGGCTGCCCCGTCTGCGCGGTGGCCGGGCGGGGCGAGGAGCCGGTGCCGGTGGCGCCCTCGGCCCCCGTGGGGGCCCGCTACGAGCAGTCCGTGGCCATCCCGCCGGCCGCCTTCGTCGACTCCAAGGGTCACCAGCAGCACTACAAGCCCTCCAACCTGCGCCTCCAGCGAGAGTTCCGCGACTGGCCGGTCTGCCCGCGCACGCCCCTGCCGCCGGCCGACCTGAAGCGCCTCGACCAGCCCTGGCCGATCGTGCACCCGCTCACCGATGACGGCGCCGAGCCCGACGTCGTCACCCGCCCCACCCTGTCCGAGCTAGCCACGATCCTGGCACTGTCGGTCGGTGTGCGCGAGCCGCTCGGTACCGAGCCCACCGGCCAGGAGCGGGCCGAGGTCGTCCAGACCCCGCTGAGCGCCAAGCTGCGCCGCTGGACGGCCGCCGGCGGCAACATCGGCTCGGTGACCGCCTACGTCATCGTCCCCGAGCGCGGGCGGGTGGGCCACGAGGTGAAGGGGGCGGCCGGGCAGCGGCCGGCCCCGGGCACCTACGTCTACATCGAGCGCGACCACGCCCTGGCCCTCATCGGGCCCGGCCCCTCGGCGTCGGACACGGGCACGGAGCCCCTGCCCGACGGCGTCGGCGCCCGGATCGTCCTGACCGGCAACGTGGACAAGGTGGCCCGCAAGTACTTCTCCTTCGCCCTGCGCATCGCGGTCCAGGACTGCGGCTGCTCCTTCGAGGTCATCCGCCTCGTCGCCGACGCCCTGGGGGTGCCGCTGCGCGCCCGCGCCCGCTGGGACGAGCAGCGCATCGCCCGGGCGCTGGGCACCGACCCGGCCCGGGAGCCGGCCTGCATCGTCGTCGACCTGGGAGGCAGCCGTGCGTACTGACTTCGAGACGCTGCGCGAGCTCATCGCCGGATTCTCCGCCGGATCGGACGCCCGCCCCGCCGAGCCGACCTCCGACGGCCTGGCCGCGCGCCGCCCGCGCCCGCCGCTGGACTGCCAGGGGCCGGATGCACTCGCCCTCGGCCCCCAGGAGTCCTACCCCTACAGCCTGCACGAGACCTTCGAACGCCGCTCGTCGTCGACCAGCTATGGCACCGAGCCGCTTGAGGCCGAGCCCCTCCTGGCGATGGTGCGCGACGCCCTGGCCGACGACGCGAGCACCTGGGGCCAGGACGCGGCGTCCTGCCCCCTGGAGCCCTTCGTCCTCCTCCTGCGCCCGCGCGGGGCCGAGCCCAGCATCTACCGGGTGCGGCTCGACGGCGTCGACCTCGTCCGCCCCCTGCCGCAGGCCGAGGAGATCGAGGGCATGGCGGTGCAGAAGGAGTTCGCCCGCGCCGGCGCCATCGTCTCGGTGGCCGCCAACCTCGATCAGGCCGACACCTGGGGCGGGGCGGCCGGCTACCGCTTCACCATGAGCCGCAGCGCCGCTCTCATCTACTCGCTGCACCTGCGCGCCATCGCCCGGGGACTGGTGGGGACGGTCTTCGCCGGCTTCGCCACCTCGGCGGTGCGTCACCTGCTGGACTCCGACGGCGTCAGCCGCCACCAGATGTTCGCCGTCACCATCGCCAGCCCGCTGACAGAACCGCCCGATGAGGCCCGATGAGGCGGCCGGCTAGCCCCGGCCCACCAGCCGCGAGCGCCCCTGACAGCCGTCGGCCATACGGACCCAGAACTGCATACCGCGTCACAGAGTCCCACAGACCACCCCGTTCGCGGGGTTGGGGCCCGGTCCCGGCAGACCGGACCCCCGGGGCCCGAACGGGCCCCGCTCCTGCCCACAAGACATCTGAGAGAAGGAGGTGAACAGCATATGACGAACAGCTCGATTGATCTCACCCTCGCCGACAGTGACTTCGGCGTCGAGGAGCTGCCCGAGGGCAACGCCCTGGGTTGTGCCTTCAGCCACGCCAGCGCGTCCTGCCCGGCCAGTGCCGCCTCGGCCTCGTGCCCGGCCAGCGCCGCCTCGGCCTCGTGCCCGTCCTGCGCAGCCAGCGCATCGACGACGTCCTGCTGACGACCCCATGGTGGCGGGTAGGGGACCGGGGTCTCCTGCCCGCCACTCGCGGTACCCCGGAGCCCCGCGAACCGACCTGAGGGAGCCACGAGCCCACGATGAGCACGGTGATGAGCACGGTGATGAGCACGCCGACGAGCCCGCCGACGAGCCCTGGTAGCCCCCCGACGTCTCCGATCCCGCGCCTGCGCCGCGGCGTGAGCCTCATCGTCGGGATGGACGACCAGCCGATGCTGTTCGACTCCGACTCGGGCAAGTACCACAGGCTCGGCGCGGCCGCCGCCTTCATCGTGGGCCAGTTCGACGGGGTGCGCCCCCTGCCGACCATCATCGAGGAGCTGCCCCAGGACATCGACGAGGCGGGCGCCCAGCGCATCACGGGCCTGGTCGACAACCTGCGCGACAAGGGCCTCCTGGCAGGCGGCGAACCCGCCCCCGCCGTCCCTGAGGCCCCGGTGCGCACCAGGCGCACCCGCGGACGCCACACCGCCCAGCCCCGCCAGGCCCGCCACCTCAAGGTCGAGAGGCCCCGCCGCAGCGGGGGCTGGTGGCTGCCCCGCATCATCATCGCCCGCAAGTACCACCGGATCGTCGCCCCGATCGTCACCCTGCTCCAGCGCCTACCGGCCCCCGCGCTCAGCTGGGTCTTCCTGGCACTGGCGACCTGCGGCTACGCGGCCGGGGCCATGGTGCTCAGCTCCCTGGCCGGTGGGCCCCGCCCCGGTGTCCTCGTCCTCGTCACGGCGGTGGCGATCCAGCTGGTGAGCATCCTGCTGCACGAGTCCTGGCACGCCATCGTCGCCGGCTACCTGGGCACCCCCATCCGGGGACTGGGGGTGGCGCTCATGTTCTGGGCGATCCCCATCGCCTACGTCGACCGCACCGACTCCTACCGGGTGCGCTCCCGGAGCGGACTGACCATGCTGGCCCTGGCCGGCATCTTCTCCGACGGCGTCGTCTGCGGCCTGGAGGCGGCCATCGCCTGGGCCTCGACGGGAACAGTGCGCCAGGTCGCCCTGACCCTGTGCGCCTTCCAGCTCACGATGCTCGTCACCAACCTCAACCCCCTCACCCAGTCCGACGGCGTCGCCGCCATCGAGGCGGCCACCGGCTCGGTCAACCTGCGCGGGCGATCCATGTTCGTGCTGCGCTGCGTCCTGAGGCGCCAGCCCCTGCCGCCGGCCCTGGCCGTCATGCGGCCCGCGGTGCGCTGGGGCTACTTCATCTACGGGCTGGCGTGCTCTCTTCTCGGACTGCTGGCCTTCGTGATGAGCATTGTATGGATAGGCTACTGGCTGTACGCCCTCGTGAAAGGTTTCCTCCTATGACGCAGCCGGTTCTCTCTCGTGCCGGTGCCTCCCCCTCCCGACAGCCACAGCCGCAGCCCGTATCCGCCGTGACCCCCGGGGAGCCCATCCCGTCCGCTCCGTCCTCCGCCGTACCAGCGTCGGTACCGGCATCGGAGCCGGAGCCCCCGGCCCTGGCCCAGCCCGCCGTGGCCCTGCCGACCCTCGTGCGTCTGGGCGGGCTCCCGGTGCGGGCCGTCCCCGAGACCAGCGCCGCCGTCATCGGCAACCTGGACTACCTGCGCCGGCTCGACGAGGTGCTCGACGGCGCCGCGAAGCAGCTGCTCGACCCGCTCTACGAGATCGTCCCCACCCTGGACAAGACCGAGCGCCGCCCGGTCCTGCGCGCCAAGCGCCGCGTCTTCCAGGGGCGCGCCACCGGCCTGTCCGAGGAGGTCCTGGCCGCCCTGCCCGCTGAGCTGCGCGCGCTGCTGGAGCGCTGGGACGCCCTGGTGGCCCGCAAGGAGGAGACCCGCGCGCGCCTGGCCGTCCTGGTCGACGTCGACCTGGACCGCAGCCGCGAGCTGCTGGCGGCCGGCCTCGACGAGCCCGGCTACCAGGAGGCCCTGGCGATCGCCGCCCCGGCCCTCATCTCCACCCTGGCCGCCCGCGGTCGCAGGCTCGAGGACCCCCGCGTCCTGCGCACCCTCTACACCCTGGCCACCCGGGCCGCCCTCAAGACCAGCCCCTTCTCGGGGCTGACCACCGTCAACGAGGCGGGCCGGCCCTCCACCGGTCGCAGCCACCGCATGGTGGCCACCCACCTGGCCTACCGCATCCTGAGTACCACCGCCCAGGACCTGGCCCCCGACAGCGCCCTCTACCTCGAGCCCGCCCCCGTGCGTCGGGCCTACAGCGCCGATCCCGGCCCAGGCGCGGCCGGCGCCTACGGCCAGTACCCGCCCAGTGAGGCCGAGGCGGAGACGCTGACCGTCCTCGGCGAGCACGAGTACGGCAACGGCATGGTCTTCCGCCAGGAGAGTGTCCAGCCCGCCCGCTGGCTCCAGGAGACCCACGACGCCCTGACCGGCGGCGGCATGCACGCCGTGCTCAGCGTGCGCGACGCCTGCGAGCGAGTGGGCGGCGCCGACCCCCGCCTGCGCCTGGAGCGGCTGCTGGCCTCCGGCGCCATCGTGCCGCACGTGCCCTGGTACCGCGGGGAGAACCCCTTCCCGCTGCTGGCCGCCTCACTCTCACCGGAGCAGCAGCGCCAGTGGGGCAAGGACCTGGCCTGGCTGGCCCGGCTCGACGACGCCGTCGGCGCCGCCGACGGGCCCGGCCGCGCCGAGCTCCTCAACCGCACGGTGCGCCTGGCCGAGCGCGTCTTCCCCGACGGCGAGCTCGGCGAGCGCCCCAGCGGCTTCCTCTACGAGGACCGCGAGTCCACCCGCAGCTGGGTCGACCCCCTCGAGGACGCCCCCTTCGAGCAGGACGTCAAGACCCTGGGCGAGCTCGCCGACCCCTGGGTGGCCCGCTCCCACATCTACGACCTCATGGTGGCCCGCTTCGTCTCCCTGTTCGGAAACGGCGGGGTGTGCAAGGACCCGCTGGCCTTCTTCATGACCATCGCCCACGCCCCCGACGGCGACCAGGAGATGCTGCGCGCCGCCGGGCTCGACTACGCCGCCGGCCCTGATGAGGAGCGCGCCGCCCTGTCCGGCGGGCACTCCGGCTCGCCCAGGCACCTGGGCGCCTTCCTCCAGCCGGTGGCCCCCAGCGCCCGGACCTACGCCGCCGGCGGGGGCCTGACCGTCGTCAACGCCTTCACCAACGCCAACGGCTCCCTCCAGGCCCGCTTCCACCGGCTCCTGGGCTCCGGCTTCCGGGAGCGCCTGGCCACACGGATCCGCACCGCCTGGGGCACCGAGCGGGTCCTGGAGATCCAGGCCAGCACCGAGTGCAACACCGGTCAGGCCGTCTCCTGCGGACTCCTGCCGCCGCTGGGCCTGCCCGGTGAGCCGGGAGCGCCGGACGCGGTCCCCCTCAGCTCCCTGCGGCTCCTCCACGACCCGGCCACGAGCACCCTGTTCCTGGCCGACGACGCCGGGCCCGTGGGACTGGCCTACCTGGGCCTGACACCCCAGTACCTCCTGGGCGGCTACCTGTCCTGGCTGGTGCTGCTGAGCGACCCGTGGTCCCGGCTGCCCCCGTTCGCGGACCACTGGACCAGCCGCCGTCGGGACCTGAACGGGCCCCTGCCCGACGAGGTGACGCACGCCGAGCGGACCGTGGCCGGCCGGCTGGTCACCCGGCGCGAGTCCTGGACCTTCCCGGCCGACCGGATCGCCCCGCTCATGGACCGCGACCTGACCACGACCCTGCTGCACATGGACGACCTGCGCAAGCAGTGGGACATACCGACGGAGGTGTTCGTTCACCAGCACATGCCCTCCCAGGGCGCCACCTTCGACCAGCACAAGCCCCGCTACGTGGACCTCACCTCGCCGGTCTCGCTGCTGGCGCTGCGCGGCTGGATCGACCCCGGCGCCGCCCACATCAGCTTCGTCGAGGCCCTCCCGGCCCGCGGCCAGGCCCTGGGACTCACCCAGGACGGCGAGCCGACGGTGGCCGAGTACCTGGTGGGGCTCCAGTGGCCCAAGAACCTGGGAGGCATGGCATGAGCGCCCACGACGACGCCCAGTCCAACCGGCGCGAGCAGCGCAACCAGCCCAGCCGGCTCATCCGCTCCCGCAGGCTGCGCTGGCTCGGGGGGCGCTCGCGGGCCGGTGAGCAGGCGGAGCGCGCTGGGCAGCCCGATCAGTCCAGCCAGTCCATTCAGTCCGACCCGTCCGGCCAGGGAGGCGTGACTCCGCAGGTGGGTGGCTCGATCCCGGGGATCCAGCCCCTGGAGATGGCGGCCGCCGACTTCGGCAACCTGCGCGCCCAGCACAGCTCGATGCGTCAGCGGGGGGCGGCGATGGCTGGTCAGCGCGAGGGGGTCGGCTGGCTGTATGCGCGGATCTACTGCGCCGGCGGGGACGACACCGACGCCCTGCTGCCCGAGGTCGCCCAGTGGCTGACCCGGGCCCGCGGCCAGTGGGACATCCGTTCGGCGCACTTCCTGCGCTTCGTCGACCTGCGCGGCCACCACATCCGGTTGCGGCTCAAGGCCGTCGAGGGCGTTCTGGATGAGGCCTACGCGAGCATGCGCGAGCTGGGGGCCGTGGCCCAGCAGGCCGAGGCGCGCACGGTCCAGCGCCTCGTCTCGGACCCGATGACCGGCGGGATCGGCGCCAGCCGGCCCGGCATCACCTTCGGTGTCTACGGCCCCGAGTACGACAAGTACGGGGGAGTGGCCGGTGTCGAGGAGGCCGAGCGCCACTTCTACGTCTCCAGCCGATGGTGCCTGGACCACCAGGTCTGGCAGATCCCGAGGCCGGTGCCGCGGGCGGCCCTGGCGGCGCGGTTCCTGGCGCTGGCGGCCCGCAGTGCGCCGCTGCCCGAGGCCGAGCTGCTCTCCGCCCACCTGCGGATGTGGGGATCACGGCTTCCCGCGCACCTGCGCGACGGCAGCGCCCTGGGGCCGATTGTTCAGCAGCTGCTGGAGGTCATCGAGTTCCAGTTCGATGAGATCCCGTCCTGGAGCCAGGCGGCCGGTGCCATCGGCGAGCTGGCCGACGACGCCGGGCGCGCCATCGGAGTCATGGGGGCGGGCACCGGTGGGCGCCGGGCCCTGGACCTGCTGCACATCGACGTCAACCGGCTCGGCCTCAACCCGGCCGAGGAGTGCGTCGCCGGGCTGTGCGCCCGCCAGCTCCTGACCGGGGGCGCCGTGCCCCCGGCCCAGCCCTCAGCCGCCGTCGGGTAGCTGGGCACTGCCTGGCCCCTGAACCCCGAAACGCGCCGAAGTGGCCATGAGAAGGCCCCTGATTGTCGATGAAGGGCGCCAGAGTGTGCATGAAGTGTCGATGAGGTGTTCATGAAGGGCCGTGGAGTGTCGATGAAGGACCGGAAGTGTCCACGGTGCTGACATCAACACTGCACTGACCTCCCAGCCTGAGAAGAAACCCTGGGATTCCAACGATCTGTGCCAGGCGCTTCGACGGCTGGCGCGCTGATGTCAGCGCTGTGGACACTGGGCCATTGCCGGACCCGCTGGCGCGCCCTCAGTCGTCCAGATGGGAGATGACTTTGGCGGGCCCGCCCATCAGGCGCGGCGGTACGTGGTGGTGGTGTCACCTCGACGGCCGTCTTTCTCAACGAATCCGGCCTCCTCGAGATGTTTGAGCGCGTACGTCACCTGGCGCGGTGACAGGCCTGTGGCCTCGACGATCTGCTGGCGCGTGCGCGGCCCGTCCTCGAGGCTGGCCCAGACGGCGGGCGTGTTGGTGGACAGGGCGGAGATCTCTGGGGGAACAGCTATGTCTGTGGTGTCGGAAGTCGGTCGAGTGCTGTCGGAGGCAAGAACGTAGGAGGTGGAGCCGCGTTGTCCTTGGGCCTCGGCGTAGCCCCGGTTCACCAGCTCCTGGAGTTGACGACGGGCCTGCTGGGAGTCGCAGCCGAAGCGACGGCGATAGGAGGAGTTCGTCCACGACTTTCCGTGCCGCATCTCGACCAGTGCGTGGCGCTGCTCGATGCCGAAGCCCTGGGCTTCAAGGCCGGACAACCAGGTGAGATCCTCAGGTGAGAGGAGCGCGCTTCGGGGAAGCAGAGCCGTGAAGCGCACGCCGGTGTCCTGAAAGCGGACGGGTTCCATGTCTGCCTCTCGCAGGGCGCGACGGACCTCCCGAATACCGGAGCCCAGGCCTTCGATCACGCGCCGTCCCTCGTGGTCCGTGGCGAAGGTGCAGATGGTGTAGAGGTGCTCGTTGACCGCAGACTTCCCGTCTCGTGTGCCGAGCTGATCCACGCTCAGCCCCCACAGACCACCTGGGCTGGAGATGACGAGGCGGTCGTGCAGCAGACGAATCTCAATCCCCTTCGACAGCGCGGGCTCGGAGAGGTCTCGGTGGACGAGAGCGTTGGCGATGAGCTCACGAACCGCGACGAGCGGGAACTCGTGGACATCGCGGCCATGTCCGTCATCCCCGAACTGGATGCGTGTCTGCGTGGTGCGTGCGACCCAGTCAACGGCGTCGGCGAGCATCTGAGGCAGGGGGCCCGCGATCGTGAGCCGATCTGTTGCCCTGACCGCGTCATTCGTGTCGGTGACGGCGGCTGTGATGGACAGGCCGGGGAACTGCCTCTGGGGATAACGGCCCAGCGCGTACAGCCCTGCCCGGGTCGCCTCTCCGTCCTCGGTGAGGATGTTCAGGTTGAGGAGGACCTCGGTATCAGACTGTCCGCCGAGCGCGGTGGAGCCGGCGCGAACCGCTCGGAGAAAGCGCTGAACCAGATCGTTGTCGAGGCTGTCGATGGAGGTGCCGGGAACGGCAACGGAGTCCTGCCGAGGACGTTGGTGGCGCAGAAGGAGCTGCTGCTCCTCCTGCTGCGACATGCGGTAGTCGCCGTCGTACTGGCGGAGGTACGCCGCCCCCGTCTCCCTCCACCGGCATGGCTTGCTGTTGACGGGAACTTCCTGCACGTTGGCGGCGACGACGGTCTTGCCCTCAACGGTGATGGCGTGCGTATCGACAGCGATCTCGGTGGAGAAGCCCTGACGAGCCTGGGAGATGAGGGCCTGCTGGAGCTCGTGCGGGTCCTGGACTCCGACGACGGACACCGGATCCTCGCCGACACCCAGGAGGATGGTGCCGCCTCCAGGAAGATTCGCGAAGGCCGACAGTGTGGGACCGAGGGCGTTGCGGGAGTACTCGGAGAATGTCTTCGCCTCGATCTCAAGGCAGTCGCCGCCCTCCAGTGCCAAACGAGCGAGGGCTTCCGTGAGGTCAGTCAGATCGACAATCACATGTCAATTGTACATAAAGTGTCGATGAAGGGTCCCAGAGTGTCCATGAAGTGTCGATGAGATGTCCATGAAGGGCCGTAGAGTGTTGATGAAGGGCCCGAAAGTGTCGATCAACGACCATGAGTGTCGATGAAGGACGTCATGTGTCCATAAAGGAACTGCTGGCCGGCTGGCGGTCTGTGCCAGTGCCGGACCCGCCGGTGCGCCCTCAGTCGTCCAGGTGGGAGACGAGCTCGGCGGCCAGGCCCGTGTAGGTGGCGGGCGTCAGGGCCAGGAGGCGCGCCTCGACGTCGTCGGGCATGCCGAGCCCGGAGATGAACTCGCGCATCCCCTCGGGCGTGACCTTCTTGCCGCGGGTGAGCTCCTTGAGGCGCTCGTAGGGGTCGGCCATGCCGGTCGCCCCGGCGACGGATGCCGCCCGCATCGCCTGCTGGACGGGCTCGCCGAGCACCTCCCAGGTCGCCTCGAGGTCCTCCTCCAGGCGGGCGCGGTCGACGTCGAGCCCGGCCAGGCCCCGCCGGATGTTGTCCACGGCCAGCAGCGAGTGCCCCAGGGCCACGCCCACGTTGCGCTGCGTGGTGGAGTCGGTGAGGTCCCGCTGGAGGCGGGAGGTGACGAGTGTGGCGGCCAGCGTGTCCAGCAGCGAGCAGGAGATCTCCAGGTTGGCCTCGCCGTTCTCGAAGCGGATCGGGTTGACCTTGTGCGGCATGGTCGACGAGCCGGTGGAGCCCTGCGCGCTCAGGCGCTGGTGGAAGTAGCCCAGCGAGATGTAGGTCCACACGTCCGTGGCCAGGTTGTGGGCGATCCGGTTGAAGCGGGCGACGTCGGAGTAGAGCTCGGCCTGCCAGTCGTGGGACTCGATCTGCGTGGTCAGCGGGTTCCAGGTCAGGCCCAGGTGCTCCACGAAGCCGCGGCCCACGGCCTGCCAGTCGACGCCGGGCACGGAGACGACGTGCGCGCCGAAGGTGCCGGTGGCACCGTTGATCTTGCCCAGGTACTCGGATGCCTCGACGCGGCGCACCTGACGGCGCAGCCGGTGGGCCAGGACCGCCAGCTCCTTGCCGAGCGTCGTGGGGGTGGCCGGCTGGCCGTGAGTGCGCGCCAGCATGGCGGCGTCGGCGTGCTCGTGGGCCATGGCGGCCAGGTCCTCGACCAGCCCGCGGGCGGCCGGCAGCCACACCTGTTCGACGGCGCCCCGGATCGTCAGGGCGTAGGAGAGGTTGTTGATGTCCTCGCTGGTGCAGAAGATGTGGACGATCTCGCCGACCGTGGGCAGCACGGTGGAGCCACCGTCGGCGCCGACGACGCCGGGGGCCTGAGCGGCCGCGGCCAGGCGCCGCTTGAGGAGGTACTCGACGGCCTTGACGTCGTGGCGGGTCTCGGCCTCGATGGCGCCGAGCTCGGCGATCTCCTCGGCCCCGAAGTCCTCGACGACGCCGCGCAGGTAGGCCTTCTCGGAGTCACTCAGGCGGGGCGCTCCGGGCAGGACGCCGCCGTCGGTGAGGTGGATGAGCCACTCGACCTCGACCTGCAGGCGGGCCCGGTTGAGGGCGGCCTCGGAGAGGTGGTTGACCAGCGGTGCGGCGACGGCGCGGTAGCGGCCGTCCAGGGGGCCCAGTGCGATGGCGGGGGAGACGGTGGAGAGATCGACCATGCCGCTCATTGTGGCAGGTTGCCGCCGATCTCTGCGAGGGGAGCCTCCGGGGTGGTGATGAAGACAGGATGCTCAGAGAGCGTGGAGAAGCCGTACCGACTTCCTTAAGATAGTCTTCTCTCGTTGCGATGCCAGAGGAGTCCCATCGTGGTCAGCACACATTATGGCGGTGAGGTGGAACTTCTTCGCAGTCATTACAAGGGGCTGCCCAACGATGAAAGCCTGGTCGCCTTCGTGGATGAGTCCTATCGCCTGCCCGGGGAGGCGAAGCCTGGTGAGTCGCCTTTCTACACAATGACGGCGGTGCTGCTGCGTCGGAAGGATCTACTCGGTACCCGTGAGGATCTCACGCGCATTGCTGACGGGGACTACTGGCACACTGTTGAGTTCGCTCAGCGCGCGGAAGGGCGAGACAAGATCGCCGACATGCTCGACTATCTGGCCAGCTACAAGGACACATGCGTTATCTCGGTGCACAGTTCTCTTGGAACGGAAGGTGACGCGAAAAGCATGCGCCAAGCGTGTTTGCACACGTTGGTGGTGGCGCTGGCTGGTTCGGGCCCTGATGAAGGTGTCACATGGTCGCCGGTGTCCATGTTCGTCCTCGAGAGGCAGCGTGCCATCAAGGACGCGGATCGAGACCTGTACACGATCAAGCAGGCGCGTAGGCGCGGGCTTGTGCCTCGTCATACTATTGTGAAGCACGTGTCGCCAGCGATCGAGCACCTATTGTGGCTTCCGGACATGGTCTCCCATACCTATCGTCGCTACATCACACACGGCGACCAGCAGGTTCTTCGGCTCGATGATCAGACCGTCACCTTGGAAGCTTCAGGAGGAACAAGCGACCCCCTGGGTGCCGCAGCATATCACCAGGGGGTAAGCTCGCAGTTCCCGTAGGAAGTGCGGAGTCTTTGCTCACTACAATTTATACCCGTAGGCGCTGTCGTGCGCAAGACCTGGGCCTATTCGGCGAGGGGAGCCTCCGGGGTGGTGATGAAGACGGGCTGCGGGGCGGGCTTGCGCTGGCGGTAGGCGTTGACGACGACGTAGAGCAGGATCCCGGCCGCCGGCAGATTGACGGCGGCGACGGCGTCGTGGTTGTAGAGGCCGTGGCCGAGCAGGGCGATCGCCAGTCCGAGGCCGATGGCGCTCAGTACCGGGATCGGTGGCCCGGGGATGGGGCGGGCCGGCTCAGCCTGCTGCACGTGCTGGGCCTGGAGCATGATGAGGCTGACCGTCAGCAGGCTCAAAGGCGTCAGGAGGGAGGTCTCCCAGCCGAAGAAGGCGCTGCCGAAGGTGAGGACCAGAACGGTGGTGGCAAGAGTGGAGACGAGAGGAGGGAGGAGTCGCATACTAGTGACCTCGTGGGCGGATATCATGGGGAGTGGTACGACCAGGCAAAATCCTGCCGGATTCTTGTGGTGTTTTCAACAAGTGGCCCGTCATCGTTGACGGGGAGCACTACCCGGTTGCCGTCAACCTACACGGCAGGTCGGTCCCGCATCCCTAAAATTGGCTCTGACCAGCGAAAATGCAATGGCTCTGTGATGCCATAGGTGCTGTGCCGCCCAGAGATCACGAGCCCGTGGAGGGAGTGTGGATGTCGACGAGACCGGCGGTCAGACGGCTGGTGGGGGAAGACCTGGCCAGTGAGCAGATGCTGGTCCTTATGCGCGAGGCCGCGGGACTGCCCGACGCCGAGCTACGTAGGATCCTCACCGAGGAGCTGGCTGTCGTGGAGGTTGTGGGCACGGGTCCGCAGGGTGCGCCCACCTCTGTGGCCGCCTACGTGTCTCGACCCGATGGCGTCGTGCTGGAGTACATTGCCGTGGCTCCGGGGCTACGTGGCGACGGAATCGGGCGGGCGCTCGTTGATGCTCTTGTCAGTGTGTCTGGGCAGGTTGTCGCCGAGACCGACGATGACGCCGTCGGCTTCTATCGGGCGCTCGATTTCGACATCGGCCCTGCGCCATCGGACCCGCGCTGGCCGGGGCGCCGCCGCTACCGCTGTGTGCGGCGGCGCTGATTCCGAACGGCGCATGTCGGGGACTGCGTCTTGCCCCGAGGACGTCCTTCTCCCCCGAACGACGTGGCTCCGCCTCCAGTCGTCTGGGGGCCAGCGCAGTCCTCGGGGCGAAAGTACGTTCTCGACCGACGTCGTCGCAGGGCCCGAGCGGCTGGTTGTGCCATATGCTGACCTCATGGGTCGCTTCCGTACTGATGACGCACCGGCACTCATTCGTGCTGCGCGTCTGGATGCAGGGCTCTCACGGGTTCACTTGGCCCAGCGTGCAGGCTTGAGCGAGTCGGTCTTGACGCAGGTGGAGTCCGGGGCGCGTGCGGTGTCCGACGAGCTGCTCGAGGCGGTGCCACTGTGAACGAGGATCGTCAACGGGCCCGCTTCACTCCACGTGCCAGGCAGAACGCATCAAGGCTCCATGATCGTGAGAATCTGGACGCCGAGCGTCGGGCCATTCGAACCACACGCAATATTGCGGCACACGCAGGCTATCGCTCGATGGATGACAGCCTTTTCTGGGTGGCAATCACTCGGCGTGTTCCCGAGATCCTGGACCGGATCCAAGCCGGCGGGTGACGTGCCCTATCGGGCTGAGGACGTGCTCGTGGTGACCTCACGGGCCTGCCACTCCCTCAGGCTGCGTACCAGGACGTAGCCCAGCAGGCCCACTGCGGGCAGGGTGAGGAGTACGACGAGGTCGGACCGGTAGAGGCCCTGCGCGAGAATGAGCGTTGAGATGATGAGCCCGATAGCTCCCAGCATCCGGATTCCTGCCGGCGGCAGGTTTTGCTTGCCTGGATCCGAGTTCTGGGCTCGCAGCAGGAGAAGGCCGAGCAGGAGCATGCACAGTGATGAGTTGAGGCGGCTGAGCTGCCACCCGAACAGCATGCTCCCGATTGAGGTGGTCAGGACGGTGAGGGCGAGGACGAAGATGGCGAGCTTGATGAGTCGCATGGAGAGCACCTCGGTGAACATGTCGCGTTGATGAACGGCTCCAGGGTACATTCGCCCCCTTGCCCGGTGCTACCTTGGGGTTAGTTTTCGGAGGCCACGCCCATGGCTCGGCCGCGGATCCAGTAGGCCTGGTGCTGGATGCTGCGCCGGCTCATGCCGGAGGCGATCAGGTGGCGCCGCACCGCCTTGGTGGCGCTGCTCTCCAGCGCGATCCAGACCCACTCCAGTGCCAGGTCCCCGGTGTCCGCCCACAAGGTGCGGTCGACGGCGGCCAGCAGCTTCTCCTCGGAGACCTCGGGGTCCACACGGATGAGCCGATGGTCGCGCGCGGCCAGGGGCAGGAAGCCGTCCTCGGGCGCCAGCATGACGACGGTGGCCCGGTTGCTCGCCGGGGAGGCGGCGACGGCGTCGGCGAGTGCGGGCGCGGAGGCCCTGTCGCCCACCAGCAGCATCCGGTCGCCGGGAGACGGCAGACGGTAGCTGGTGCCGCCCATGAGCTGGACGGACACGGTGGCTCCCGGCTTGACCCGCTTCGCCCACCGTGACGCGGGGCCGCTGGGCTCATGGTGCAGGACCAGGATGATGGCGGTGGCGTGCGCGCGGTTGATGCGGGTAAGGGTGTAGGCGCGCTGGTGCTGGCGGCCCCCCTGCTGGATCCACATCCGCACCCAGGTGGTGGGTGGCAGGATGGCGGTGTCGGCGCCCAGCAGGCTCGGGCAGTGGACGGTCAGCTCCGTGTAGGGCGCCAGCTCGCGCACCCCGGTGACCGTGAGCTTGTGCTCCGGCACGCGCAGTGCCTTGAGCACTGTGCCTTGGAATCCCCTCCCGCCACGTGCCATCTGCGTGCCCGCCTCCCGGTCGTCTGATCTCGCGTGATCTCACGCTAAGGCGAACCATAACCGGAATGGATGTGGGATTCCTTAGGGACCCCTGCTGACAACAGGGGAGAAAATGCCGAAAGAACTCCAGAGACGTCCGGGGACGTCGGAGGCGGTGAGGCCGACGTGCCGGGGTGCCGGCGCCGGAGAACCAGCACCGATGCTCGGGATACTCAGGCCATCGGGTCCCAGCTGGGCAGTATGACGGGCTCGGTCTCCAGGGCGGCGCGGACCTCTTCCGGCAGGCGGCTCGCGCGCACGACGACCTCGAAGACGTACTCGTCGAACCAGGAGTCGCTCATCGTGTGAAAGCCCTTGTCCCCGAGCTTGTCACCCCAGGAGTTCTCCACCCGCCAGCGCCGTGGGACGCCGTCGACCAGGTCGACACCGGTCAGGCACATGGCGTGCGTGAGCGCCGACTCGCGCGCCACCAGCCGCTCGGCCTTCGTCATCGACAGCTCCACCCCGTACAGGCCCTTGTAGTCGTGCAGGGCGGCGTCCCAGATCCCGGCCTTCTTGTCCCGCTGCCTGGCGACGTCGCAGGCGAACCACACCGGCTCGCCGTCCTGGATCGCGGCGATCGCGGCGGCCTTGAGCACCTCGAGCTCGGCGGTGACGTGGTCCTGGACCGGTTCGCCCACCATGACGTCGCTGCGCCCCATGCCGTAGCGCGTGTTGACCGCGATCTCGGGGCGCGGGTCGTGGGCCAGGACCACGAACTCCTCCACCCCGGTGACGTAGCGCTGCGCGAACTGTCGCGGAGTGAGCGTCCCGACCCGGTGAAACTCCTTGTTCTTATCGCGGTACTGCCACACGAACTCCTCGGGCGGGGGCCCCAGGTGGATGCACAGCATCCGGTGAACCTGCTCCAGGGCCGCTACTCGCAGCGGCTCGGGGTCGACGCCGTCGGCCACCGCGGCCCGCAGCCGCAGGGCCGTGCGCCGCAGCAGCGTGGCCAGGTGCTCGTTCATCGCCTCGGAGTCACCGGCCGAGACCGTGTCCGGCATGGCGTAGGCCGGCACGAGCCCGTACTTGGCCACCAGGCGCGCGAACTCCGGCCACCAGCCGCCGTCGGGGATGGGGGAGTACAGGGAGGCAACGACCTCTCGGTCATCCAGGGGGCGGTCCGCCTCGGCGATGACGCGGGTGAGAAAGGCGTTGGCCTTCTCCAGCTTGTCGTAGAAGAAGGGGAAGGACTGGCTCAGCTCCAGGGAGTCGAGCTCGAGGTCCTTGATCATGGAGGCGCGCAGCACGTTGAGGCCGGCGAAGGCCCAGCAGCGCCCTGACTGCTTCTGATCGGTGATCGAGGCGTCCGGGACGAGGTCGGACACGGATGTGTCGATGGAGGTCACCACGGCCCGATCCAGGGAGACCTGCTCCACGTCCGTGGTGGCGACGGCGTTCCCGGCCAGGCGGGCGGCGGGGTCGGCGAGGAAGGCGGCATTGCGCTGGGCGACCCAGGAGGTGTCGATCGTCATGAGGCAGAGGATAGATCGGTGACGCGCTCGCGTCCCCGTCCGGCCGCCGGGCGCCGTCGCCGAACCGCCTGCCGGGTGACCCGGCGTCGGTAGGATCCAGCCATGACGCAGCCCCGCCAGCAGCACTCTGATCCGCAGCCCGACGCAGCTCACTCCGCCTCCCGCTGGGAGGAGCGCTACGCCTCGGTCGAGCAGCTCTGGTCGGGCCGCCCCAATGACTGGCTGCCGGAGCTCGCCACCGACTGGAGCCCCGGGACCGCCCTGGAGATCGGCTGCGGCGAGGGCGCCGACGTCCTGTGGCTGGCCGAGCGCGGCTGGCGGGTGATCGGGCTGGACCTGTCCGCCACCGCCATCGGACGCCTGACCCGGCAGGCCGAGCGGCTCGGGATCTCCTCGCGCGTGACCGGCCGCGTGCACGACGCCGGAGACGGCCTGCCGGCCGGCCCCTTCGACCTGGTGACGAGCTTCTACGTCCACGGCGGGACCGAGCCGGGCTCCCTGGACCTCGTGGCCCTCCTGTCCGACGCCGCTGCCCGCGTCGCCCCCGGCGGGCACCTGCTCGCGGCGGTGCACGCCGTCAACCCGCCCTGGCACACCCACCATGCCCGGACCTACACGGCCGCCGAGCTCCTCGAGGGCCTGGCCGAGGCGACCGCCGGCTGGGAGGTCGTCGTCGGCGAGGAGCGCCAGAGGCGGGCGACGGGGCCCGACGGCCAGGAGGGGCGGCGGGCCGACGCCGTCGTGTGTCTGCGCAGGCCACCGGCCTCGGTTTGATGGGCAAGCCGTGGGAACGGCCCTGAAGAAGTGCCGGAGTATTCTGGGTAATCGCCGGAATGTGGTGCAGGCTACGTGAAAACGGCGGAATGGCGCCTATTTCTCAGCGTGTTCATAGGGGAATCCGGGGGGTCTGTCCAGGATCGGTGGGTTACATAGTTACTGCCGCCGGACGGAACCGGTCACGAGGGTTGGGGAGCCCGATGACTGGCAGGTCTCCGAGTCTGGAACGGGTCTTAGGGAGCCCGGACCGGACGTTCTGGTGAAGGAGGATCCGCCTCCCCGGCCTTATGGGAAGCCGGGTAGCAGGAGGACCTCGCGAGGCTTGGGCCCGCGGTCCGGGAGACCGGACCGCGGGCCGAGTCCTTTACTGAGCGGATACGCGGCTGGGGCCGGGCTGCCGTAGCTCGTCGAGCCCTTCTCCCGGCGCGCGGTCCACCGGGGGCCACAGGCGCCGGCCTGCAAGGCCGGTCCACAGGGCCGTAGGCGGGCGCTGCGGTCGCCTCGGAGGCGCCCTACCGTCGAGTCATGTCTTTCTCACTGTCACACTCCAGGTCGGACTATGACCACGCCGTCGCCCTGTTCCCCACATCGGTCCCCGCCAGCTGGGTGGGGGCGGACTCCACCGCCTGCCAGACGGCGCTCACCAAGGCCTCCGGGCTCTTGAGCGCGTTGGCGACGCGTTATGACACGGCCTCCTCCAAGGTCAGTGTCATCGAGTCACGTAACTCGTCGGTTGGGCCGGTTGGAACGAGTCCGTCATGAGCCCGGTCGCCATGGACGACTCCAGCGGTCCGTACCCAGCCTGGAAGCAGGACCCCCACGCGACGGAATCGCCGGCTTCCAAGTCGTCGCCCCCGAAACCCAAGACTCCTCCCGCCCCGTACGCCGGGCCGGCTCCGGAGGACACCGGCCACACCTGGACCATCTGGGGCGGGGGCGCCGCCGTGGTGGTGGCGGGTGGAGCCGTCTCCGTGAACACGAACGACCTCGATTCCCTGGCCAGCAGTCTCACCTCAGCCGCCGGATCCCTCGATGACGCGCGAACACTCGTCGCCAACGCGATCACCGAAGTGAGTACGGCGCCGCCTCCGCCGTCACCTCCACTTCAATTCGACCCTCTTGACTCGAATGTTTTTTCCCCTCCGGCCAGACGGTGGAAGGATGTTAATGGTCAGTGCGTTCCTATTCAGGAAAGCGAGGATCTTTCTATTACTCCTCGTTTCCTTCGCGATGAGGGTACTGATGACGGTGTTGTCCATAGCGGTCTCGATGTCGATCTGGAGAAGTCTGACGCCCTGCAGGCCTTGGAGGCGTTGAGCACGGGGCCGGGATCGCTCCAAGACGTTGCCAGCGCCCTGCGCGGCATCGCCTCCGACGTCATCGCCTGCTCCCAGGCCCACACCCTGGCCGAGGGCGGCGCCACTCCCGGTGGCGGCCTCGTGGGGCCCGTGGACGTCCGGGCCTTCGACTCCGGCCTCCTCCAGCTGGCTCTGGGGTCCTCCCTCACCGCTCACTTCCCCACGATCTCAGCGGTGCTGGCGTCGTCGCCGGTGGCGGGCTGGATGCTCTACAAGCTGCTGGAGAACAACGAGGACGGCCAGGCCGCCGTTGAGGCCCTCCAGCTCCTGCTCAGCGACCCGACCACCGAGCAGTGGGTCAAGGAGGACCTCGTCAGGATCGTCCTGCTGACGCGCTGGCTCAATAACGCCAAGACCGGGCGGGAGGCCGCCACGGTCCAGACCTACCTCCAACAGGTCTCCGAGCGCCTCGACCCCTGGGCGAAGCAGCGCCTCCCCGGACAGGTCACCGTGGGGACGCAGACCGTCGACACTAAGAGCCTCACGCCCATGCAGCGCGTCACCATGACCCTGGGGGCGGATGCCGTCGCAGTGGGGGCGGGGGTCTACGGCACCCAGACCGGCATCATGGTCACCCCCGTCGGTGGCAACGGAACCACTGTGCTCCCGCCCGCCGCCAAGGACCCCTTCGGGCTCGCCAGTCCCGTGAAGCCCGGCATGACCGGTAAGGGCAAGGAGGCCAGGTCCCCGCAGAGCATCTCCGAGACCATCACCCACTGCCAGGAGGTGCAGTCCTCCAGGAACTCCCTGGGGCAGGGCAACGAGGAGGCGGGGGTCATCTCCATCCAGCGGGTCGAGCACGCCGACGGCCGCGTCTCCTGGGTCGTCTACGTCCCCGGCACCACCGACTGGACCGTCGGTGACGGCGAGCCGCAGGACCTGCTCACCAATCTCGAGGGCGTGGGAGGCACGCCCACGGCCATGGAGAGCGGCGTCGTCACCGCCATGCGCCAGGCCGGCATCAAACCGGGGGAGGAGGTCGCCCTCTACGGCCACTCCCAGGGCGGAATCACCGTCTCCAACATCGCCGCCGACCCGGCGATCCAGGACCGCTACAACATCACCACGCTCCTCACCGCCGGCTCCCCCACCGCGGGAGCCGACATCCCCGACGACGTCCGCGCCCTCCACCTGGAGAACACCGGTGACGCCGTCCCCGGGCTCGACGCCGCCCCCACACCCACCGGCCCCCACCGGCAGGTCGCCATGCTCGACACCCATCAGACGAGCACGAACGGCTACCCCCACGCCTCCACTGCCTACGCCCAGGCCACTGAGGGTCTGGAGGACAAGGCCCCCGAGCTGGCCGACTGGAACAAGTCCTTCTCGCACGCCTCGGGAGCCGGCGAGCAGGGGACGACCACCACCGAGTACACCTTCGCGATCCAGCGCAACACCGACCCCAACGGGGTCTACAAGGGCGGCACCACCTACCGGGGTGCAGTGCCGTCGGCGAAGCCTTCCTACCCGCTGCCCACCCCGGCCCCGCAGCCGACGGGCCAGCACTAGGTGTTGTGGGTCATGAGGTTGCAGGCGCGCGCCGAGTCGACGATGACCGACCCGTGGGTGATGCCCACCGGCGCCGGGAGGCGCTGGTCGGTATCAGCTGGAGCGGCCGACGTCGTCGGCGTCAGTCCTCGCGGCGCACGAGTATCGCGGCGATGATCGAGGAGATCACCGAGATGATGATCGAGCCGACCACCGCCGAGCCGAAGGAGGAGACCTCCAGCCCCAGCGGCACCGAGCCGCCGGCGCCCAAGGCCGCGATGTGGTCGGTGAGCCACCCCGTCAGCGAGAGCATCGCACCGTTGACCACCAGGGCGAACAGCCCGAAGGTGATGATGTAGAGCGGCAGCGTCAGGAACTTCGTCACCGGCTTGATGAGCGAGTTCACCAGCGCCAGCACCAGGCCCAGGACCAGCAGGTTCAGCCACATCCGGGAGGTGCCCGCCTCCTCGGGCACGCTCAGCCCGGACATCAGGCGCGTGGCCAGCCACAGACCGGCCGCGTTTCCAATGGTTCGTGCCACGATCTCCATGGGTGCATTGTGCCTGGGCAACCTGTGCCGGTGCCAAGATGGGGGCATGACTCCTGCAGCGACCCCAGTGCCCGGCGGACCGAAGTCGGCGGCCCCCGCCGCGGGCTCGGAGAACGGTCCCTCGACGACGGTCCGCATCCGCCCCGACGTCGCCGCCCTGCCCACTTACGTGCCCGGGGCCCGCCCCGACGCCGCCGCAGCGGCGCAGATCGCCAAGCTCTCCTCCAACGAGCTGCCCTACCCGCCGCAGGACGCGGTCGTCGAGGCCATCACCCGCGCCGCCACCGGGGTCAACCGCTACCCGGAGATGACCGGGGAGACCCTGATGCAGGCCCTCGCCCGCCGCTGGGGCGTGGAGGCCGAGCAGGTCGTTGTCGGCAACGGCTCGGTCGCCCTCATCCAGCACCTGCTCGACGCCGTCTGCCGGCCCGGCGACGAGGTCGTCATCCCCTGGCGCTCCTTCGAGGCCTACCCGATCTGCGTGGCCGTCGCCGGGGCCCGGGCCGTGCGCGTCCCGCTGACCACCGACGCCCGCCACGACGTGCCCGCCATGCTGGCGGCCATCACCCCCCGCACCCGCGTGGTCATGGCCTGCACCCCCAACAACCCCACCGGGACGATCCTGACCGCCGACGAGCTGGCTGAGCTCGTGGCCGGGGTGCCGCGCGACGTCGTCGTCCTCATCGACGAGGCCTACCTCGACTTCGTCACCGACCCGCGGGCCGGCGACGCCCTCACCCTCCTGGCCGGAGCCCCCAACCTCGTGGTCTCACGGACCTTCTCCAAGGCCCACGCCCTGGCCGGGATGCGCGTGGGCTACCTCGTGTGCGAGCCGGTCCTGGCTGCCGCCATCGGCTCCGTGGCCACGCCCTTCGGAGTCAACCTGCCCGCACAGGCCGCGGCCGTCGCCGCCCTGGGGGAGGGTGAGCTGGCCCGCACCGCCGAGCGCTCGGCCGCCGTCGCCGCCGAGCGCGACCGGGTCGTGGACGCCCTGCGCACCCAGGGCTGGCAGGTGCCCGAGGCCCAGGGCAACTTCTTCTGGCTCGGTGCGGGGCAGGAGACGACGGCGCTGGCCGAGCACTTCCGTGCCGCCGGCATCCTCGTGCGGCCCTTCGCCGGCGAGGGGGTGCGGGTCTCCATCGGGACGACGTCGGACAACGAGAAGGTCCTGGCCGCCGCGGCCGCCTGGCGCACAGAGCACTGAGGCCCGATGGAGCGGCGTCGTCGCAGGCCTCGTCACACCGAGATGGTCACCAGGAAGGCCACGCACATGACGACCTCGACGATGCCCATCGTCCCCGGGCGCAGCGGGCGGTGGCGCCTGCGCACCAGCCGCCACTGCCACAGCGGCATGACCAGCGACCGCACGGTCAGCACCACCCACAGAACGGCGTGCCCCCACGGCAGCATCCCCGACGACGCCAGCCACCACGTCACCACCGCCACCACTGTGTGCGCCGCCACCGTGCCGGCCAGCAGCACATAGTTGAAGCGCTCGCGGATCATCGACTTGATATAGGGCACGGTCCCGCCGAAGTAGGCGGCCGTCAGTGCGGTGACCAGCCACATCCAGGACCAGCCCGTCAGGGCACCGCTGGGGGAGGCCCCCGGTAGGGGAGAGCTCGGTGTTCCCAGGCCCAGGAAGCCGCCTTCGCCGTGCACCGCCAGGCTGTAGGTGACGGCCGCCATGAGGGATGCGGCCATCGTCGTCGACAGCCCCGAGAGCAGCGAGCGCTCGTGACCGCGCCACACCTGGTGCAGCGCGATGGCGAACAGCGGCAGCAGCGGCACCGCCCACTGGATGAGGTAGGGCGCCACGAGCAGGGTGATGAGCGCCAGTGAGGCCGTCCAACCGGTGTAGACCAGGAGCGGCAGCATGATGATGGCGCGCTTGCGGGCCGAGCGGGTGCGCAGCCACTGCGACCAGGACCAGTACGTGAGGTAGCCGCCCCACCATGTCGGCAGGAACAGGAGGTTCACCCAGCTGAAGCCGCCCACCACCCAGCCGACGATCGGCGGCAGCACCAGCATCGACCAGGCACCGTGCTGGTTGGGCACCCAGGCCTTGCGGCCGGGCTGGCGGCGGATCTGCTCCTGGGTGGGGGGCTTGGGGCGCTCGACCTGCCGGGGGCGGCCGGTGGCCAGCATGATGTCGTCCTGCGGTCCGGGCCGGGACTGCTGAGAAGGGGCGTGGCGCGGAGCGGTGGTGCCGGCTGGTGCCGAGGTGACTCCCGGCGGTGTCAGGGCCTGGTCGGCCGACACGGCGGCCGGGCTCGTCACGGAGCCGGTGGGCTCGGGAGACACAGGGGATCCCTCCGACCCGGCGGCCTGCTCGGGGCCTGCGGGATCGGTGTGCGTGGAGGAGTGCTCGACGTGGTGCGTGGAGGGCCTCGACGGGCGGGACTGACTCACACCCCCACCCTAATCGCTCACCCCCGCCAGTGGTCGGGGACTTATGCTCGCGGCTGGGGACACCTTGCGCGTGAGGGGACGGGATTCCTTGTTCCCGACGGCGTCGAGCGCGCCCGTCCGGGGCGGCACGCACCCGGCCGCGTGGAATGTCCCCGTGGGTGGTGTGCTGTGGGGCGGTCAGGACAGGGTGAGCCGCATCTGGTGCCAGGGCACGCCGCCGTGGTGGGAGGCGGACAGGCCCTCGTCGACGAACCCCAGGCGCGCATAGAAGCGCACGAGGTCGTCGAGGCAGGTGAGCACCAGACCCTGACGGCCGTGGACGCGCGTCGTCTCGGTGACGGTGCGCAGCAGGCGGGTGGCCAGCCCCTGCCCTTGGGCAGCCGGCGCCGTGGCGACGCCGAGGATCATCTGCCAGGCCCCGTCAGGGTCGTGCATCGTGGGGGTCTCGTACATCTCGTCACTCAGATCGCGCTCATGGGTGCACGGTCCGTTGACCAGAGCCAGCAGCATGCCGCCCTCGTCCTCGATGAGCCAGAAGTGGTCGGCGTAGGTGGCCATCCGCTCGGCGATCGTGGCTGGACTGGCCGCATACTCGGGTGGGAAGCAAATGGCCTCCAGTGCGGCGGCCATGGCCGCATCCTGAGCCTGCTCCGCCCGGGCCGTCCGAGCCGTGCGAATGTGGAGAACCGGGGAATCGGTGGTGCCCATACCCATATTTTCACCAGTCGGTCGCCCGACGTCGAGCATTCGCCAGCGTCTCCGCGCGCCTGTGTCAGCCTGCCGTCAGCCGCCCAGGGCCGCGGAGACTACCTTCTTGGCCTCCTCCTGCACCTGGGCCAGGTGGTCGGCACCCTGGAAGGACTCGGCGTAGATCTTGTAGACGTCCTCCGTGCCCGAGGGGCGCGCGGCGAACCAGGCGTCCTCGGTGGTGACCTTGAGCCCGCCGATGGCGGCCCCGTTGCCGGGCGCATCGACCAGCCGGGCGGTGATCTCCTGGCCGGCCAGCTCGGTGGCGGTCACGTCCTCGGCGGCCAGGGCGGCGAGCTTGGCCTTCTCCTCCTTGGAGGCGGCGGCGTCGATGCGGGCGTAGGCGCTGGCGCCGAAGCGCTCCACCTGTTCCTCGTGCAGCTGGGAGGGGGACTTGCCGGTGACGGCGATGATCTCGCTGGCCAGCAGGGCCAGGATGATGCCGTCCTTGTCCGTGGTCCACACGGTGCCGTCCTTGCGCAGGAAGGACGCCCCCGCGCTCTCCTCGCCGCCGAAGCCGATGGAGCCGTCGAGCAGCCCGGGCACGAAGTGCTTGAAGCCCACCGGCACCTCGATGAGAGTGCGCCCGATGGCGGCGGCCACCCGGTCGATGAGGCTGGAGGAGACCAGGGTCTTGCCGACGGCGGCGTCGGCGGGCCAGCCGGGCCGGTGAGTGAAGAGGTACTCGATGGCCACGGCCAGGAAGTGGTTGGGGTTCATCAGCCCGCCGTCGGGGGTGACGATGCCGTGGCGGTCGGAGTCGGCGTCGTTCCCGGTGGCGACGTCGTAGGGGGTCCTGCCCTCGGCGTCGGGCGTCATCGTGGAGCGCAGCGAGGCCATGGCGTTGGGTGAGGAGCAGTCCATGCGGATCTTGCCGTCCCAGTCCAGGGTCATGAAGTGCCAGGCCGGGTCCACCTCGGGGTTGACCACCGTGAGCTCCAGGCCGTAGCGCTCACCGATCGCGCCCCAGTAGTCCACCGAGGCGCCGCCCAGCGGGTCGGCCCCGATGCGCACGCCGGCCTTGCGGATCGCCTCAAGGTCGATGACGCTCTCCAGGTCGGCGACGTAGGTCTCCAGGTAGTCGTGCTTGACGACGTGGGGGCCGTCGAGCGCCTCGGGGACCGGGACCCGCGGGACGTCCTGCCAGCCGGAGGCGAGCAGCTCGTTGGCGCGGTTGGCGATCCACGTGGTGGACTCCGAGCCGGCCGGGCCGCCGGTGGGCGGGTTGTACTTGAAGCCGCCGTCGCGCGGCGGGTTGTGGGAGGGGGTCACCACGATGCCGTCGGCCAGACCCGGTCCGCTCGTGCGCACCCCCGCCTCGGTCCCGGCGCCGTTGGCCAGGAGGATGGAGTGCGAGACGGCCGGGGTGGGCGTGTAGGCGCCACGGGCGTCGACGGCGGTGGTCACCCCGGCCCCGGCGAGCACCTCGACGGCGGTGCGCCAGGCGGGCTCGGACAGGGCGTGCGTGTCACGCCCCAGGTAGAGCGGGCCGTCGGTGCCCTGGGAGCGGCGGTACTCCACGATGGCGGCGGTCGTGGCCACGATGTGGGCCTCATTGAAGGCGGTGTCCAGAGAGGAGCCGCGGTGCCCGGAGGTGCCGAAGACGACCTTCTGAGCCGGGACGGCGGGGTCGGGAACGAGGTCGTAGTAGGCGGAGACGACCTCGTCGACGTCGATGAGGTCTTCGGGCTGTGCTGGCTGTCCTGCGCGTGGGTGCATGGGCACAGTGTGTCACGTGCCACTGGTCGGATCAGCCCGTTTCGCTGTGCGAAACAACAGTCGTTCCGAGGCCGGGACACGGTGGTCGGCGAGGCCGGGATACCGCCCGACGACGCTGCGGGGAACCCCGCTGCGAGGGCCCGGCGGGAAGTGCGGTTGACCGGTGGGCCCCAACCCCGGCCTGTCCTTGGGCGTGGGTACTCTGGCCCGGGCGTCGGCGTCACTGCGCTGCCACCCGGACCGCCGCTCCGTTCATCAGGGACGCGGCCGAATCCCAGTGTCCAGGAGGAACGAGGAACCATGACCGTCAGCCGTATCGCCACGACCAACGCCCCCGCCGCCGTCGGCCCCTACTCCCAGGGCGTCTCCACCGGTCAGGAGGCCGGCTCGCTCGTTTTCGTCTCCGGGCAGGTGCCGCTCGACCCGGCCACCGGCGCGCTCGTCGAGGGCGACATCCAGGCCCAGGCCGAGCAGGTCCTCAAGAACGTGGGCGCCATCCTGGCCGAGGCCGGGCTCGGGTACGACGACGTCGTCAAGACCACGGTCCTGCTCGCCGACATCGCCGACTTCGCCGCCGTCAACGAGGTCTACGCCCGCTACTTCACCGGTGAGGCCCTCCCGGCCCGGGCCGCCTTCGGCGTGGCCGCCCTGCCGCTGGGGGCCGGCGTCGAGATCGAGGCCATCGCCGCTCGATCCTGAGCCGGTCCCGAGCCGGCCCCGGGTCGGCCTACTGAGGGAGGGGCGGAGTGTACTGGCCAGGGGGTGTGCGTACTGCACGTAGGTCGGGCCTTCGTGGAGTACCCCCGACCCTCCTCCAGCAGGCCCCGGCCCTCGTGCAGTACAGGCCAGGCTCCGCCCGGATGACTGCGGGAGACCGGGCCGGCACTTGTGTTGCTCTCCCCATGGCAGAGGACCGGGCCGCTGGGAAGGATGTGGCGCGGCGGGCGGCCGCGGGACCGCCGGTTGGCCAGCCCCTTCGAGACGCGACGAGAGGACGACGGATGCCGCCCACGCACCTTCCTCTCGTTGTCCGCCTCGGTGGCATCCGCTCGCTGCTGTCCTTCTGCGCCATCATGACTGCGGGCCTGGCGGCCGCGCTCTCTCCGATGGCCGTGGCGATGTGGGAGCCCGCCCTCGCTGCTGTCACGCTGCTGCCGGCCCTTCTGGGCGTAGGCGGGATCGCCTACTACCTGCGGCGCGGTCTGTCCGTTCGCCGGATGGCCCGGGAGGCTCGGCGTGCCTACTCCCGGGTCACCTACGACTACGAGGTCACTGAGCTCCAGGCGCGCCTCGTCCCGGAGGGGGAGGCGCGCAGCGCCCGGGTCATGGCCGACTACCGCTGGTTGCGTGACGAGTACGAGAATCTGACCCGCTCCTGGCAGGACCTCGGCAGCCCGCGCGGCACCCAGTGGTTCGAGCCCGGGATGCTCGGGAGGGTCACCGAGCTCGAGCGGCGCTCGGCCGTACTGGACTTGACCGAGAACGCCATCGTCGGACATGCCGCCTTCCTGACCCTGTCCTCCCACTGGGAGCGGATCTGGTTCGACGAGCAGCGTCCCGTCCTGGAGGATCTCGACCTGCTCCTGGACCTGTGCCAGTGGATCGACTCCTGTGCCTTCACTCCCGGTGGCACGGTGGAGGCGCGCGAGCTTGTCCGGGCCCACCATCAGCGTCTCAGTGAGATGACTGCCGAGCTGGCAGCCGGCCGGCTGCAGCCCTCCGTGGCGCTCGATGAGCTCTCCTGGATCGGGGCCGACGTCCGCCGGTCAGTGAACTGCCTGTCGCTCTGCGCGGCCGGTGCGGAGCCGTCCCTTGGTCTTCCTGGAGCCGAGGTGCAAGGCCGACGAGGCATCGATGGGTGGCCGGATACTGTGGGAATCGCCGGCGGAGCCGGGGACGGGCAGTGGACCGATGATGACGCCGTGAGTCATCTGGGTCATGTGAGCCATGTGAGTCCCCGACGGCATGCGGCGACCCGAAGCTTCCTCGGGGATGGGAGCTTTCCGGGATACTGATACCCGGTACTCCAGCCCGTCCAGATCCCAGTCCCAAGAATCCCTGAAGCGAACACAAACATGAATACAGCAGAAGTGAATGAACAATTTAATAGTCGGCGTGGGGGTGTGTGCCATTCTTTCGACGGAATGATGTTGATGCGCGTCACTGCCTTTGATGCGATTCGACGGGTGCTCCAAGGCGCAGGATCGCCTTGGCGTCATCATCATCTTGGCAAGAGGTGATTGTGTTGAGGGTAGCTTTCCGGATTCTGAGGGCGACGTCCTCGTCCCTGAGTTTTATTGTCAGTGTGTCAGTGCTTACAGCGCTCATCCTGTCACTTCCCGTCATGTGGTTCTGGCCCTTCGGAAGAACGCATCACCCAACGGTGGAGATCGATGACAGGGCCCGTATTCTTTCAAACGAATCAGTGGCGGACAGTATAAGGGGTGTGGGCTTTCGTCAAGATGTTCACGTCGTGGTCGTCTCGGTGCCCGGATACATGATTGATGACCTCAACGGTGAGGTGCTCAAGTATGCTCGCGCTCATCAGAATTCTCCAAGGCCGTGGATCTCCTCATCCAACTCCAACTACTGGAGTGACGGTACTGTTATCCTTGCAGTCGCACCCGATTCCAGGAAGGTGGGGTGTTACTTCGGGAAGGATGTGCGCCTGCCCTTGAGTCAGCAAGCGTCGATCCAAAGTGCTGCAAAAAAGGCATTCAATGACCATAAGTGGGATGATGGAATCCTGGCAATGGCGAAGAAGACGGCCGACCTGTTAGGGCGCCCCGCTGAAGGGAGCTGGCTCACCACCTTCATCATCCCGGCTCCGGCAAGCATCATCGGAATATGGGCGCTCCGGAAGTACCTGCGTCGTGGCCTGCGTGCAAGAGTTGTTGGGAAGGAGCTGACGGAGAGCTACTCTCGAGTCTCCCTCGGTGACGAGGATGTCAAGCTGAATATGCGCACCATCCCTGAGAATGAACCGTATGGGGCTCGAGTGAGGATGTGGTACCGGTGGTACTGCCAGGAGTATGCGAGCATCACTAGAGACTTGCAAGCATTCGGGCATCCTCGCGGACCGCAGTGGTTCGCCTGGAGAATGCTGAAGCGTGTGTCCAGATTGAAGAAGCGCGCTGTTATGCTGGAGTCGCTTGGGGCGACGATCTCAAACACAGCATCCATCCTCAACATGTCATCGACCTGGGAGAAGGCATGGGAGAACGAGCAAGGGCGGGTGCAGGAGGACCTGCAGGCGTTGAGATCGCTTTGCGATACGATCTCCGCGTCTCGGGACGTGCCTCTAGGTGTGAAGAAGGAGCGGAAGTGGATCAAGGAGCAGCGCTCGCGCCTCGGCGATATAGAAATAGCGTTGGCGAGCGGCAGGATACGTCCTTCCGATGCTCTTGACGAGCTGGAGAGGACGGCGCAATCAGTTCGGGAGAAGGCTTTGGATCTCATGCGTCGCGCAGTGAATGCCGATACGTCCAAGTACGCCGAAGAACGTCGCCGTCGTTATTTCGCGTCACTAGATTCAGAACATGATGTTGTGCGTGCGGGGCAATGGTTATTCTCCAGCGACGACGGTGGGAGTAACCACAGCTCGAATACTTACCAGTTCTCCGGCTCACCGCTTGGTGGCGATGCTTCCTCGTCGGGCTGGGAAGGGGCGGGATGGCTCGGCTCCTTCACCTCGGTATCCGATCTGGTGGTGGGGTACGAATCCGCCGCATCCTATGTGTCGACGACCTCGGGGTCGTCCTCCTATTCGGGTGGAGATGGATCGTCAGGGTACTCGGGAAGCAGCTCCTCCGTAGACTACAGCGGGGGTGACTTCTCAGGAGCCGGTTCATCATCCAGCTTCTGAGTCATGTTAAGAATTTCCGTCATCAGCGAGAGGACGTGATGACAATGCGATCGTCGATGCTGATACGTGCTGGGGGTCTGAGGGCAGTGACTGCATTCGTGTCCAATATTATGCTGTGTCTGGTACTGATCTCATCGCTTCCGGTCATGTGGTTCTGACCGTTCGGGGGAGAATATCATCCAACAGTAGAGGTTCGCGACGACGCTCATCTCTTTCAGCCGGCTCCATTGGTGGCGGAAATTAAGAGCATGGAGTTCCGACGAAAAGTGCATGTTGTTGTGCTCACTATTCCTAAAGTGAATGAGGCGTCCCTCAATGAGGAGGTTCTGGCATATGTCCGTCATCACGGTGATGGTGCGTCGAAATGGATATCGGCTCTTCGCGTTCGAGGGTGTGCTAGGTGGGGCCTATCGTGGGGTTCGAGTGGTTGTTGTCAGGTGGTCTTTGAGGCCTCCGGTGCGGATGAGGCCGCGGAATCCCAGGGCGTGCAGGCTCAGAAAGGCCGTCAGCTCAGGGCAGGTGAAGGTAATCTTCTCAGGCACGTCGAGGTCTCTCAGTTACTCTGTGTGACAGCTCCCACCACCGGGGGACCTCGATCTTTACTCACCGCAACGATGCACTACCCTCACCTATACTCTTAATAGGTTTCACCTACCTTACCTCTCAAGTACGAAGAGTCAAATTTATGCGGTTTAAATCAGATAATTGATGCTGCTAACCTCGACCTGCTGAGAGTAGAAGCGGTACATCGTTCGAGGCCGGCTCGATTATCAACAAGGAATGTCATGAAACAATCTACGATTGTCCATCTTGGAGGTCTTCGTGCGGTCACATGTTTTGTGATGAATATTGCGGGAGCGTTGATCGCGATCCTGCTTCTGCCGGCGGCGCTCCTGTATCCTTCCGCATCTGGACATCGTCCTGACGTGGACGTTCGCGACGAGGCCGGCATCTATCACGAGCAGACTCTTCGCCGCGGCCTGGAGGAGCAGAACTACGATCGTGAGGTTCGCATCGCGGTGCTCTCGGTTCCCGGAGCCGGTATCAGCAACATTGATGAGGAGACTGTCAAGTACGCGGGTGACGGCGCACAAGGCTCCTCCTGGCTCAAGGGCTCCGACGTCGATAGCCTGGTGGACGGAACGGTCCTCTTCGTGGTGGCACCCGAGTCTCACTGGGTGCGTTGCTACGCGGCGAAGGACCTGCAGCTGTCTGCCGACAAGCGCACAGCCATCGAGAACGCGGCGGGAAGCCACTACGCCCAGGGTGACTGGGATGGTGGGACTGTGGCGATGGGGCGGCAGCTGGCGACCTACATCGGGTCAGGCGATGGAAGCAGCACGATGATGCGGGTGGCCGGTGCGATCCTCGCCTTCATGGCGGGGAGCGGATGGCTTGCCTTCTACATATGGCGGGGGATGACCGCCCGGCGGCGAGCTCAAGTGGCGTACCGGGACATGATGCGGATCGTCTACACCTACGATCTCACCGAGCTGCAGGCGGGAACCCTGCCGGAGGGGTCCCGCCAGAGCCGGGACGTTGGTTCCGACTACCGACGATTCCGCGACGAGTATGACACCGTCAGCCAGCAGTGGAAGGACTTCGGGGAACCTTGCGGTGCTCAGTGGTTCGGGCGCGGTGTTCTCGCTCAGGCCACTCGTCTCGCCGAGAGGACGGCCAGTTTGGCCGAGCTCGACGCCGCTGTGAATGCCGGCGCCGCGACTCGGACGGACGCAGCCCTAAATTCTGGGGGTACTGCTCTGTGAAAAAGCTGCCAACAGTCTCTGAGCTCGGTGGGATACGAGCGATCCTCGGGTATGCGGGTAATCTCCTCATTGGTGTGGCGCTTGTGGTCGCACCATTCATCATCAACGGTGGACAATCCCCCTTCTACCCCGCGAAACAATTTCACCCGACGGTGGAGATCCATGATGAGCCCGGTGTTCTTCATCAGGACCATGTCAAGGCGGAACTTGAGAAGCTCACCTTTCGGCAGCCGACTCACATCGCTGTGGTGGATGTGAACAGCTCGAGAGTTCAGAACCTTGAGCAGGAGGTTCAGAACTACGCCCGCACCCATCCCACTGACGTCCCCTGGATATCATGGACTGATTCTGAGCACTGGGCCGACAACGTGTTCGTGATCGCCGGTGCGCCCAACGCCAACTATGACGAAAGTCTGGAGGGGCAGGTAGCCGGGTACTACTACGGATCCCAGTTGCATATCAGTGAGAAGGGAAGGGAGGAGGTATGGGATGTCGCAGAATGGAAAATTATATCTGACGACGATGATGGGCGCGTTATAGAATCAGCAGAAGTCGCATCCGAATACATTGGATATCAGTTGGATCCTGCCAGGATGTGTGCTCAGTTCACGTTATTCTTCATCTTCTTCATCGCTGCGAACAAGTGGATTCGATACTATTTGGGTCGAGGGAAACGGGCGATGGCCGGCATTGAAGAGGCGCGTGAGGCGTACTCGCAGGCGATGGCCGGGCGTGCGGCCGTCATTGGCTACCTTCGACTCATCCCTGCTGGCGACATCTACGGCGTTCAAGTGATCGCCCGGTATAAGGTGCTTCAGCGGCACTATCGCCGACTTGAGCGCGCCTGGAAGATCATAGGGGACCCCGTCGGACTTCAGTGGTACGGAATGAGGCGTGGTCGTCTTGCTGAGTATGCCAAGTCCTACTCCGTGCAGCTCCGCGCCATGCAGCAAACGGTTGTCAACTGTGCGCAGCTTTTAACGAGGAAAGGAGCCTGGCAGGAATCATGGGAAAACGAGTACGAGCTCGTGCAGCGAGATATTGCGGCAGTAGCACGTATCTTCTCCTATGTCCCGAAGGAACATGAATCATTCTCTCATGAGGCGCTGAAATGGGTGAAACTGAAGCGGGCCGAGCTTGATGCTACTGCCACGAAGGTATTAACCCGAACAATGCCCCCGTCCGATGCTCTTCGTGAACTGACTCGCCTCTCCACCGAGGCAAAAAAGTTCGCAGAGCAAGCGGTCGATGAGTTATTTCGGGGTAAATCTAGCCGGGAGTATTATGAAAAATATCGAAAATACCTACTGCGCTACCGCGAAGAAAGTCGGCAGGGCCTGAAGAGTGCTACGAAGCCTCCCTCCAGGCCTCAGTTTAGAGTGGGCGCCCATGGTGTGTACTACGTGACACCCTCAAAATCTGCTGATGAAGGTCATGAGTTCTCCAATGTTTCCGTGACTGTTCGTATGAACCCCCAATCTCCGGCCGCTTCCTTTGTTGCCTTGAGGACGGATACTCCGGGCCCCATGTCTGTGTACTCGCCAGTCCGTGACATATCAGATGCTTATTTTTATGCCATAGCGATGCCGGCAGTGGACGAAAAGTTCAAGGCCAAGAAGAAGCGAAAGGGTGGGTTGAGGCGCACATGACTCAAAAAAAACATGAACGTGAAGGAGGCGGGGCGTCGAGCGCGATCTCATTTGCGGCCAGTGTATTGCTGTTCGCGGCCATGATTCTTACGCTGCCGGTCACGATCTTTTTCTCCCCGATGCTGGGTTATGCGCCGACTGTCAGTGTGCATGACCAAGCGGGAGTGTTTGATCGTGAGTTGTTGGAGCGTGAGCTGGGGGAGTTGAGGTTCCGTCAGGACATTCGTTTGGAGGTCATTTCTCTGACCGGATGGGGGAATACGAACCTGGACGCGGCTGTGGCGTCATTCGCAGACCAGGAGTTGGAGTACAAGAACGATATTAGAACGGTTGACTATAGGAACTGGAAAGAAGGGGTCGTTATCATAGCGGTGGCGCCCCGCGCTCATCAGGTCGGCGTGTATCCGGGCGCTGACGTATCGCTTAAGCGTTCGGAGCAGGTCGCCATTCAGGATGCCGCGGTGACACAGTTCTCTCACCAGGACTGGAATGGTGGCGTTCTGGCTATTGGAAATAGGGCTGAGACGTACTTGGGTGCCTACGGTAGTGGACGTGCACGTGCAGCCGTCGCCATTGCTGCCGTCATAAGCCTTTGGGGCGCAGGAAAATTATTTTTCTATCTTCGTCGCGGTATTATTTCTCGTCGGATGGCAAGGCTCGCGGCCAGTTCCTATGGACAAGTGACCTATGATTATGACTCGACTGCTCTGCGAGTAGGCACCCTTGATCCAAGTGCTCCCGAATCGCGAGAGCTCGCAGCGCGCTATGAGCGTTTTGAGCGGGACTACCGTAATGTGACGCTTGCGTGGCAGGAGTTCGGTGACCCGCAGGGTCTCGACTGGTTCGGTAAAAGCGTGTATGACAGCGCGAAGAGCCTGCAGGAGCGTTCGGCGGCACTCGACGATGGTGATGACGTTATTGTGGATACGGTTTCAATATTGACGATGTCGCCCACATGGTCGCGAGCTTGGGAGAAGCAGCAGGAGCCGATCCTGGAGAAATTGAGAGCAGTCATGCGAATGGCCGGATTGGTGCGTCGGCGTAGTGCCGTCGACCGTGAGAGCATCGCACGATGGGTGGCCCAACAGAATCGGAGGCTCGGAGAGCTGACCGTTGAGCTCGACAAGCGTGAGGCGGCCCCAGTTGAGGCGTTGGCCGAGCTGGATGAGCTGTCTGGCGTCATTGATCTCGTGGTCGCGGCGCTTGAGCAGCGACAGGAAGCAGTCGTTGAGGCGGTCATAACGTCCAGCGTGCCAGTTGACTAGTTCAGCTCGGCGTGTACCCAACGATTTCAGATCCCTGAATTCCTACCATGAGTCCTGAGTCGCCCAAGCTCGTGATGATGTGTGATGAGGAAGTAGGGGGTGTGATGACGTGCGCGGTCTGCGTATCGATGACAAGGGATGTTCTGTCGTTCACCTCTTGATCTACGCCGCCTATTCTGTAGGTTGAGACGGCCAGAACTTGTTGATCGCTGGACAGGTTCCAGTGGATCTGGAGCTCGCCTCGTGCTGGCGCGTAGACGAAGGAGCGCTCGAATGGAAGGGTTATTGGGCTTCCATTGAATGTGCACGCGTTTTTCGTGGTGCATTCGATGACGTATTTTGCCCAGGACGTGTCTCCTGATTCGTAGGCCTTCTGGAACTGTTCCAGAGTCGGGATCCCGGACTCAGAGATGAGAAGTGGAGCGGTGCTTCCCGATAGAGTAAACGATCCAATACGCTCCCCCTGGAGGGAGTAGGTCTCGGCGGTGTCAGATTTTTTAGGGATGCGGACCCATCCGTCTCGGGCCGGTATGTAGTCGGCTTCTGCGCCAGGAGTGATTTCATTGAAAAGTGTGGTGATCGTTCCATCTGCGAGGTTCATGATGCCAGTACTGTTGGACTGCAGGCTGTGTCCTTCTGGCTGAGATAGATGGACGAGGGGGCTTGGTGTGGAACCGTCTCCCGCGACCCCGAAGGCGACAGGTTCAACTTGCTGGTCGTATTGACGCTCCCAGCGCTGTTTTGGCGCTCCATTATTCCACTCCCAGGCAGCACAGTGGTTGGTGTGTTCATACATGTTGCACGTGAGGGCGAGCTCGGAGGACATGACGTAGGGTAAGTCGTCGGTTGACCAGGGTGCACGTTCAATGGTTCCATTGATGGGGTTAAGAAGTTCATACCTGAGAACCATGTGACCTCCCCACCAGGGATTGCCACCCCAGGCATCGGCGCTCTTAGATGGTACTTTCCATATTTCTTTTAGCTGATTGCCTTCGAGGTGATATCCCGTCAAGCCCACAGGAGTGTCCTTCGGGGCTGATTCAACAACAAAATATTTTCCGCATCTTGAGACGTGTGGATAGCTGATCTGCATGTTTTGGGTGGTGTCCGTTGTCAAGCGCCATGCTTCGCGCCACGTCGCCCCGGCCGGAGGACGCGTGTCGGTGGAGGGACCGCAGGAGATGGTCTCGTTCGTCTCGGCCGGCGCCTGCCAGGTTGAGAAGGCCGGCGCCTTCGGCTCGGTGAGCGAGGAGGCCATGACGGGGCCCTGTCGTGCCCACGCCTGGGCGATGGACAGGGACGCGGT
This sequence comes from Actinomyces sp. oral taxon 171 str. F0337, assembly GCF_005696555.1. NCBI lineage: Bacteria > Bacillati > Actinomycetota > Actinomycetes > Actinomycetales > Actinomycetaceae > Actinomyces > Actinomyces sp. oral taxon 171. Next base: position 146,016 of record NZ_CP040005.1, read on the forward strand.
CACCATGATGAGGACGAGCGCGGCGGTGAGTGAACGACTTCGGAAGATCGTTCGAGCAAGACGCACACACAGGTGCCGAAGGTTCGCCGCACTGAATCGCATGGGGATAGCATTCACTACTTCTCGCGGCGTCGTTGTCGTTCTGCCTGTGATGTGACGGCAGGGCGATGGGGAGAGCTGCCGTGAACCGCGAGTGAACAGCGCCATGGGGCGGCGACGGGCCGTCGTCGGCCTGGGAGGGGTGCGATGCGGCCGGTAGGCTGGCGGGCATGTCGAAGAAGAAGCGCCACGGGCGCCGTCCGGCCGCCGCGTCGGCCAAGCCCCGCAAGCAGAGCATCGAGTTCGTCGCCCGCCCCTTCGCCGGTCTGCCGGCCGAGGAGGACCTCGTGGCGATGGCCCAGATCATCCCGGCCGCCACGGCCACCGTGCGCCTGACCGAGGAGTACGGCGGCCATCAGGTCCAGCTCGTCACGCTCCTTCCCGAGTTCGTTCAGGGGCTCAAGCGCTCCGACGGCGAGGTCCTCGTGGCCATGCAGACCTCCATGCACTCCGGGGACGCCTCCCGCGACGTCGCCGCCGCCGTCCTGGCGACTCTTGAGCTGCCCGAGGGGCAGGCCCTGCGCACCGACGGACTGCCTGAGCCTGGTCCGCGCCTCCAGGACATCCTCGACACCAGCGAGCCGCCGGTGGTCTCCGTGCGCGAGACCTTCGACTTCTGGGTCGACCCCCAGGCCGGTGCCGGTGACGCGCAGGCCCGCCAGGTCATTGAGGAGGCCATCGAGCGCGCCAAGGAGGAGATCGCCCCGACCCGGCCTGTTCCCGGCGTCGAGCACGCCTACTGGTGCCGGCTGGGTACCAAGGAGTTCGTGCGCTGGGCGCGCGGGGAGGACGAGGACGAGTTCTTCAACGCCTTCGCCCGCATCCACGCCGCGCGCGAGTCCGACCTGGAGGAGGGGGCGCGCTTCGTCGGCGCCTTCCGGGCCAACGGCCTGGCCATCCCGGTGTGGGAGCTGGTCCCGGGTACGGAGGCCGAGGAGCTCACCAAGCCGCTGCAGGCCATGGGTAAGCGCCTGGACGCCGCACTGGCCGATTCCAGCCCCCTGAGCCCTGAGGTCCGCCGCGCCAAGGCAGGCATCATCTCCCGCCAGGTCAACCTCTGACCCTTTTTCGCCGAGCCGGGCACTCTTCTCGCAGCCCTACGGAACTTCTGTTGGGCACCGCGAAGAACGCCCGGCTCGGCGTTGCTCAGGTCTCGGCGATGCGCAGGCGCCGGCGGGTCACGCGCGGCAGGCCGCGTCCGTAGAGGGTGCCCTCCTTCGCCTTGACTGCGGCGACGAGCACGAAGCTGAGCGAGATGAGCAGCGCCCAGCTGCCGAACTTGCCGGCGTGCACCAGGTGCCAGCCGTCGGCCTGGTCGGGGTAGCGCCAGGCGCTCAACGCCGTGGCCAGGTTCTCCGCCAGCCAGAGGAATCCCCCGATGAGGATGAAGGCCACCGTCGTCGGCATCCAGTAGCGGTCCCCGCCGACAGTGAAGTGGACGGCGCTTCCCCACAAGGCGATGAGGAAACCGGCGGCGATCACCCAGCGCAGGTCGACGATGACGTGGTGGGTGAAGAAGTTGAGGTAGGCGGCCACGGCCAGCAGACTCACCGGCCACCACCGAAAGCCTCCCACGTGCAGGTCGAGGCGCCGGAAGGCCTGGCAGATGTAGGAGCCGACGGAGGCGTACATGAATCCGGAGAAGACCGGCACCCCGCCGATGCGCACCGCCCCCGCGTCCGGATAGGCCCAGGAGCCGGTGCGGACCTTGAACACCTCCAGCGCCAGCCCGATGAGGTGGAATGTGCAGATGACGCCGAGCTCGCGCCAGGTCTCCTGCTTCAGGGCCACGAAGGCGATCTGCACCACGACGACGTAGATCAGCAGGGCGTCGTAGCGGGCGATCGGAGGATCCGTATGGCTCCAGATCAGGGCGCTGACCGCGAGCCCGACGAAGATGGCGATGGCGAAGGCACAGCAGGCCAGCTCCAGGAGGGCGAACTGGACCAGGCGGCGGGGGAGCAGACGCCATCGGCTCAACGGAAGGCGCGTGGTTTCAGGCACCACCGAAGTATGCCGTACCTCCACGGTCCTACTGACGGACGGGGGCATTCCCCCCAGAACCCACCACCCACGTGACTACTGGGAGGGCGGTCCTGACCGGACTCGACGACCTCTGGCCGCTGTCACCGCCGGATCGAGCGCAGTGCTCGCTTGATGATCCGTTCAGTGGCCGGGGTGGGCGACTCCTCCTGCCAGCGCCCGCAGAGCTCCATGGCCCAGGTGGGCTGGGTCTTGGCGGCGTCGTTGACCCAGTTCGCCACGGAGTCCTGCACATAGTGGGAGGAGTCGGCACGCAGCGGCTCGAGCAGCGGAAGGCCCCGTTCGGGCTCCTTCTTGAGTGCGGGGATGTGCCGTGCCCACACGCCGCGTGGACGCAGCGCCTCACTGGCGAAGCGCCGAATGCGCTCCGAGGGGTCCGAGGTCCATGGCCGCAGCGCGCGGATCGCCTCGTCGAGCTGGGGCACCAGGTGCGGACGCACTGCCATCCATGACCACTCGCGCACTCCGAAGTGCGGGTCGTCCGCAGCCGGTCGTGCCAGGGCCAACAGCGTGTCGACGTCGGCGTCCTTCTCCTGAGCGACCAGGGCGAAGACTGCCCAGCCCCGGACTGTGTCCGCCGGGTGGTCAGTGAGATCCAAGCAGGCGGAGCGACCCAGGTGCGCAGACAGCGCTTCGCCCATGGCCTGCATGCGGGCCAGGATGCCGAGCGAGTCGGCGTGCCTGGCCGCCTCCACCAGCTCCTCGGGCGCCTCCGGCACCACCTGCGTCAGAAGCGTGGAGTGGCTGATGGCTAGGACCTCTGCCAGGTTTCGGGACTCGTCTCGTCCCGAGTTCAGTTCGGCCAGGCGCTCTGCGGTGATGCTGGGGCTCATGCGTCACTTCACCACGAGCCGGGCCACGCGCTTGAGGTGCTTCTTGTGCTGGCGTCGGCTGACCTTGCCCACCTTGCCGAAGTTGACCCAGGTCCGCCCGTGCATGCCCACCTGCTTGATGGCGGCGCCCAGGAACACCGAGCCGACGTAGTTGCCGCAGAACCGGCGCAGGAACCAGGTCGGGGCGGTCGAGGTCGTGAGCACCAGGACCTGTTTGATGTGGGTGAGGTGCCCTTTCACCCCGGAGGCCGTGGGGTGGTACGCCCAGTTCTGCTTCATGACCTTGTCGACGAAGCCCTTGACGATGGAGGGCACTTCGCTCCACCAGATCGGGCAGATGACAATGATGCGCGAGGCCCCCTCGATGAGCTTCTGGTAGTGGCTCACGAGCGGGTCCAGCGTGCCGCCCTCCGTGAACAGGGCCAGCTCCTCAGCGGGCATGCGCGGGTCGAAGCCGTCGGCGTAGAGATCGACGACGTCGTAGGGCCTGCCCGCCTTGTCCAGGGCGGAGGTGGCGGCCTCGAGTATGGCGTGGTTGAAGGAGCCGTCGTAGGGGTGGGCGTAGACGATGAGAGTGCGGTCGCCGGTCTTCTTGAGGGTCTTCTTGGCTGTCATCAGCTGTCTCCAATCGTGACGATGGTGCGCAGGGCTGCGCGGATGAAGGCGGCGTCGGCGGTGGTGGCGCCGACGGCGATGAGCTGGGTGTAGCCCTGCAGGCAGGACCACACTAGGAGATGAAGCGGCGTCGGGTCGCTTCCTCGTTGCGCGCACTGAAGCTCCACCTCACCGCTGGTCGGTGCCAACAGCGGGTGCACGTCGAGGAGGATGGGGTGGGACATGGTTGCGCACACGTGGCACTCGCTGTCAATGACGAGTGACCACGATGTGGTCGGATCGGGCCTGGCCGATGTGGCTCGAAGGCGGGGGCCACCTGCCTGTGAGCGCTGCCAACGGCGGCAGCGCGGCGAAGTCGGAGAGTCACCGAGATGCCTCTGACCTGCGCGCATATCGGTACGGGTGAACCGTGGCCGCAGATCCTTGACACCGTCGGCACGGCGTCATTGAATCGTGTCACGTCCATCACCGCAGGACGACAGCACGACGAACACCTCGCGCCGGGGCGGCCCGGCCCGTCCAGGATGAGAGGAGCACTGATGACTCGTACCGTTTGCGGCTCCGCGCCGCGGTCGACGGCCGTGCGCGTCAACCTGCTGCGTCCTTGTTCATCGGTCGGTCGGCGCCATCGATGCCTCTCGACCGCTATCCAGTAGCCACCCGCTGATCTCCGGCCTCCGCCTTCGGGTGACCGCGCCGATCAGAGGGGGTGGGTCGCGGCTCCCCGCGTCCGCTACGTCCGCTACTGAGGGACCGGCCCGGGCTCGTCACCGAGTCTCGCACCTCGGGATCAGACCAGCACCAGTTCCCATCCGCGTCCGCCGCCTTCCCGCGGGGTGGGACGCCCTCCGATTCATCCACTTCTTTTCGCTGTCAGATCCATGATGCCTATGGACCTTTGTTTCGGTTCCTGGCACCCTGGTGAGACGGCAATGTCGCCGCCGGGCCCGCACGCCATGCGGCGAGTGAAGCGAAAGGCCTGTTGTCATGACCGATGACCCCTCGAACCACTCTCCATCCGGACCCGCTGTACCTCCGACCGTCTCCCGCACGCAGGACGCCCCCACCGGTGCAGCGGACGTCACACCTGCGTCCGTCACCAGCCCGGTGAGCACCGGGCCACCCGAGCGGCCGCCAGTCCACCCGCAGCACCCGAGCTCAGGAACCTGGCGAGCCGTCCGCACGGCCGGTGCCCCCTTGAGCGTGCGTGAGGTCGAGGCGGCGGCCTCCGGGGCGCCCGCCGCTCACACCTCCGCCCAGGCCGCCACCCGCTCCTCGGTCCGCTCACCTTCCGAGACCGCGGCTGCCAGCGTCGTCCTGCGCGATCTTGCCGACGAGTACGCCCAGCTCCTGTGCGCCCACGATCCCGAGGCGGCCGCCCGCACCGGCCTGCCCGGCGGAGCCATCCTGCCCGACTACTCGCCCGCGGGACTGTCCGAGCGCCTCAGTGCCGAGCGCTCCCTGCGTCACCGCGTGGCCGCCGTCGACCGCTCGACCGGCTCCGACGAGCTTCTGCGCCGCCACCTCCTGGAGCGTCTGGAGACCTCCATCCAGTTCATCTCCGCCGGGGAGGAGGGAGGCAACCTCGGTTTCCTCTCCTCGCCGTTCCAGCAGATCGCCCGCCAGCTGCGCCGGCCCCCCGAGACCCCCGACCGCGCCGGCTCCGACGAGGCGGACCTCGCCGAGGCCGAGGCCAAGTGGGAGGACGCCTGGAACCTCCACCGCACCCGCCTGGAGGCGCTGCCCGCCGCCCTGGAGGGGCTGGCCGCCTCCCTGGCCGCCTCGGCCGAGACCGGTGCGATCGCCCCGCTCAGCCAGGTCGACGTCGTCGCCGGGCAGGCGCGCGACCTCGCCCGACGCCGGACCCGGGGACTGCCCGAGGACCTGCCGGCCACCCTGCACGTACAGCTCCAGGAGGCGGACATCGTCGCCCGCCGCGCTGCGCTGGACTTCGCCTCGCACCTGCGCACGACGCTCTCGCCGCGGGCGCCCCAGGCCGAGGGGGTCGGCCCTCAGCGCCACGCCCTGTGGATGCGCCGCGTCCTGGGTACCCGGGTGGACCCCGAGGAGACCTACGCCTGGGCCACCGAGGAGCTGGGGCGGGTCATCGCCGAGCAGGACGCCATCGCCGTCGACGTCCTGGGGGCCGGCGCCGATGCCGGCAGCCTCAACCGGCACCTGCGCGCCGACCCGACCCACGCCCTGCGCCCGGAGGACTACACGACCTGGGCGCAGGAGGTCGCCGACGAGGCCTGGGACGCCGTTGTCGGCCGGTTCCTCGACCCGCCCGACGGCCTGGGCCGCCCCTGGGTGCGCCTCGGGGAGCTCGGAGACGGCGCCGTCCACTACGAGGAGCCGCGCGGTACCGGCGGGGAGCGCCGGCCCGGCATCGTCATGCGCTCCCTGGCCGACGGCGAGCAGCTGGTGTGGCCGTGGATGGAGCGCACCACGGTCCTGCACGAGTCGGTCCCGGGCCACCACGTCCACGTCGGTGCGCACGCCACCAGCACGCGCCTGACCGCCTGGCAGCGCTACCTGGGGTCCGTCCCCGGATGCGACGAGGGCTGGGGCCTGTACGCCGAGTCCCTCGCCGACGAGCTCGGGCTCATGCCCACGCCCGAGGACCGCTTCGGCCGTTTGGCGGCCCGCCGCTGGCGCCTGGCCCGGGTCCTCGTGGACCTGGGCGTCCACTCCCGGATCCCCGTGCCCGATGATGTCGCGGCCCTCCCGGGAGCCGGCCGCGAGTGGAACCGGGCGACCGTCACCGCCGTGCTGCGCCACCACACCGTGATCTCCGAAGGGCGCCTGCGCTTCGAGGTCTCCCGGCACCTGGGGTGGCCGGCCCAGCCGCTGGCCTACGCAGTGGGTGAGCGGGTCTGGCGGGCCGGTCGGCGCAGCGCCCAGGCGCAGGCCCGAGCCGAGGGTGGTGAGCTGGACCTGCGCGCCTTCCACAACCGGGGCATCGACCTGGGCAGCGTGGGGCTCGATCTGCTCGCAAGCGCCTTGCACTGACCTGCACGAAGGATGCAGAGGCGGAGCAGCGGGGGCCGGCCGTTCGTCGGCCGGCCCCCGGGGTTGCCCGTGGGCCGGTCATGTCTCCGTTGCGCCCGACGGGATCTGTCGGAGGCGGGCGCGCCGCGACGTGAATGCTCTGCTTCCTGCATCGATGAGCCGGGGTGGCGAGTGCTGCGGCTGGGCGGTTCGCGTTGAGGGCCAAGGCGTGCCGGGGCGGCAGGGGAGTCGCCCCGGCACACGGAAGGACGCGAAATGCGCCGGCGGAACCCGGCTCCGTTGACGGGCTCCTTACCTCCACTGTGCCACGAGAACCGGGTGTGACATGCCGAAACGGGCAACTTTAGCGCCTGAATGAGGAAATGTGATTCATTGCAGCAAGATTTCTCAGTTTCTCCGGGGACCGTGGTCCTATGATGAAGGTTTGACACAAAATCACTGAAGAAAGGCTGGGGGTGGTTGCCTTCCTGCTGCCTCACACCGGCGTGTCGCTGTGGCTGGCGAGAGGTGCTCAGGGTGTCGCCGGCGCGCGTCCACTGCGCGGGGAGCCTGAAGAATCCGCGCCCCGTAGGACGAAAGCAGAGAACTTGACGGGCCTCACAAGACGGGCGCGCGGTAACGGGGCGCTCAGGTATCGGCTGGAGGCCGGGAGTCTGGATACCCTGGGGGCGTGAGTTCCAACAAGCGGCCCGACCAGCGCGTTGCCGTGGTCATCCCTGCCAAGGATGAGGCTGAGCGCATCGCCACCACTGTGCGGGCCTGCCGCTCCATTCCGCGGGTGGACCTCGTCATCGTCGTCGACGACGGCTCGACCGATGGAACTCAGGACCACGCCCGCGCCGCCGGCGCCGTGACGGTCCGCCACTCCGTCTCGCGCGGGAAGGCCTCCGCCATGGAGACCGGGGCCTCCGTCGTCGCCATGCGCGACTACTCCGACGGTCCCGCCCGGCTGCTGATGTTCATCGACGCCGACCTGGGGGACTCGGCCGCCTCCTGCGCCGAGCTGGTGCCCCCGGTCGTCGACGGCGTCGCCGACATGTCCATCGCGGTGCCCCCCAAGCAGTCCGGGGCCGGTGGCCGCGGCCGGGTCGTGCGCGCCGCCAGGCGGGCCATCTCACTGGCCACCGGGTGGCTGCCGGTGGCGCCGCTGTCCGGTCAGCGATGTCTGACCCGTGAGGCCTACGAGAAGGCGGTGCCCCTGGCCGACGGCTGGGGGGTGGAGGTCGGTCTGACCATCGACGTCCTCGTGGCCGGACTCGCCGTCATCGAGGTCCCCTGCGACATCACGCACCGCATCACCGGTAACGACCGGGCCGGCACGATGCACCGGGCCTCCCAGTACAAGGACGTCCTGCGGGCCGTGACCCGGCGCAAGCTGCGCCGCCACCGCGTGCCGCGCGCCTCCTTCGAGAAGGCGGCCGCCGAGCAGGACCACTTCTTCACCTACCGCGCCGTGCCGCAGCCCCCCAAGGCCGACGACGACGTCGAGGCTGCGGACAAGCCGCACGATACTGACGGCTCGCAGGCGGCTGCCTCGGAGACGGCCGAGCGCTAGCGCGCCGGCTCTCTCCCGGACAGCATCAGCGCCAGCAGGGCGGGGGCGGCGGCTGCCAGGATGAAGCCGGCCATCGTGACGCCGGAGTCGTTGACCAGGACGGCCACGAGGGTCAGCACCCCCAAGGACTTCAGCGCCGTCGTCCCCCATCGCCCGGACAGGGGTACTCCGCGCGTGGGGGGACAGGAATCCGGTCCCTCAGCGTGGACCATGTCCCCGTGGGCGGCGGGGGCGAGCCAGGCGTAGGGGCTTGTGCCGGAGCGCCAGGCCCCCACCTGGCGGCGCCCCCACCACAGGGCCGCGGCCGCGAGGGCCGCGGTGCAGGCCAGGGCGATCGCCGTGAGCGGCCTCGTGATGAAGGGGCCGACCAGTGCGTACGCCTTGCGCCCCAGCACGCCGGCGGCCGAGCCGTCGGCCACCTGACGGGCGAAGCGTCCCAGGTGCGTGGGCCCACCGGGCCGGAGAAGATCGACGACGGCGAACCCGCTCACCACCAGGACTGTTGCGGTCCCGATGCCCAGCCAGCGCCGCCAGCTCAGGCGCAGGCCCGCCAGGCCCGCACCGAGGAAGGCCAGCGTCGGCACCAGCGTCAGGGCGCCGCCCACGTCCGCGCCCAGCTGCGGGGCGCCATCAACGATCAACGCCGCCCCGCCCAGCAGGGCCGTCACCAGCAGCGCGGTCCGCCGGCCGCCGCCCAGCGCCACCCAGGCGCCGGCGATGACGACGACGAGCGCGCCGGCCACCAGCGCGAAGGCCGTATTCGACACCCCGTAGAAACGGCCCGCCACCACCGCGTTCATTCCCAGCGGGCTGTTGAAGGCCAGGGAGGCGCCCGCAGCGGCGTCGACCAGCCAGGCCAGCGGGATCGCCACCGCCACCAGCAGCGCCGTCAGGCTCGCCCCGCTCATGGACGGGGACGACAAGGCGGGAGCGGGACTGCCGGCCTCGTCCGGTTGCGGCTCGGCCGAGGCCTCCCCCCGCGCGGAGGGGGTATCGGGGGATCCGACCGGCTCAGCGGTGGCCGTGGCGCAGAGTGCTGAGGGCGACGGACTCGGTGAGGTGGCAGGGAGGGGCCGCCTGTGCCGCCGCGCCAGGGCCGCGATACCGGCGGCCAGTCCCGCAATCCCGGCCGCGACCAGCGCGGCTGCAGCCATGGCGACGACCGAGGCCCACCCCGAGGGGGAACCGGCCCGGGCCCCCACGCGCCACCATGGGACAGCATTGACCAGCAGCAACGCCGTCGGCAGGGCGCTGAGGTAGACGGCCACCCGGGTGACCCGGCGGCGGAGGGGCTCACGCCGGCTCGCCCCCGGGTCGCGCAGCGCGACGGCCGCCCAGACCAGGAGCGCCACGGTCAGCCCCATGAGCAGGGCGCCGGCCGGCATCACTGTGGCCTGAGAGGCGCGGGCGTGCAGGGCGTCGTCGGCGAGCCGCGAGATGCGGGCGTCCCCAGTGGCCGCGCCAGCGGCGGCTGTTGCGGTGCCCGCGCGGCCGGTCTCGGGCAGCGTGAGCGCCCGACCGTCGAAGGCCGGGTCGTGGCGGCCGGCCAGGGCGGACACGAGAGTCGGGGTGAGGTCGGTCAGCTGGGCCAGGCCCGGCTGGTGCGTGGAGTCGCCGATGACGAGGCCGTCGGAGGTGCCTCGCGCACTGGTCGTACCCGCGGGCAGGACCGCCATCTGCGGGCCGGGGGCCTCGTCGTCGGCCAGGGAGGCGATGACGAGGCGGGTGCCGGGACGCGCCTGCTCCTGGACCGTGCGCAGGGCGTCGTCGAGGGCGGTGATCCGCTCGGCGTCGGTGGAGGCGTCCCGGGCGGTGTCGACCATCGTGAGGTCCGCGCCGGCGGCCAGGGCCTCGGCCACCGAAGGGGTCAAGGGGGCGGGCCTGTTCGCTGAGCCCCCCGGTGCTCCCATGGCCAGCTGCGTGCCGGGGCCGACGGTCTGGATCGAGACGTCATGCCCGAGCGCCCCGACCAGGGGGGTGTCGCGAGGGATCGCGGCAGTGGGGCCGGCGCAGGAAGCAGCCGGTTCGATGGCGCTCGCGCGCTTGCCCCGGCCCAGGGTGAGCCAGGCGTCGGCCGGGCAGGTGCGGTCCGCCGGAGTGCGCACGGACAGATTCATCGGCTCGCCCCGGGAGGCGAAGGCCAGCAGGCGGGCGGCCGCCGAGCCGACGCCGGGAGAGCCGGAGTCCCCACCGACGCCGTCATGGGAGGCCTGTTCCCGCAGGTCCGCCCAGGTGAGATTGTTCGTCCCCAGGACGATCACCGGCGCCGGCCGCGAGGACGAGGCGGCATCGGAGGCCGGCTGGGGCGCCGACACCGTTGGAGCCGCGGTGGCCAGCGTCGGACCCACCACCGCCAGGATCATGCCGATGACCACCAGCAGCACGAGGACGTACACGACCGCGCGCACCAGGCGCTGTTGACGTCGTCGAGGTCTCACCCGGCCAGCCTACGGGGCCTCGTAGCCCGAAAAGTGTCCAGATGGGACGACTTTGACGTCGTCTCTGCTGGTCGACGCGCAGGCAAATTGCTTTGACCAGCACAAACGCGGACGGCTCTTCTCCTAGCCGGTTTCAAAGTCGTCCCAGGCGGACAAAATGGGTGCGATGTCCTGGCCGGCATCGGCTCACAGGTACTGGCGGGCCACGGCGACCGCCTCCCCGCCATAGCCCCCACCGAAGAGGAAGGCGTGAATCATGATGATGTGCCAGGAGTGGAGGCCCACCCGCTCGCGCCAGCCCTCCGCCAGCGGCGAGACCTCGTGGTAGGCCGCGTAGATGCGATCCAGGTAGCGCTGCCCGAACACGCCCAGGGCCGCCAGGTCGGTCTCGGCGTGCGCGCCCTGCGCCATCGGGTCGATGAGCACGCCGACCACCGTCGGCCCGTCAACCGTCTCGGGGGCGGACACCTGCGGCCCGAGCCCGGCCCGGGACGGCGCCCACTGGGCGGCCTCGTCGGCCGGGGTCCACAGGACATTGCCGCACCACAGGTCCCCGTGCGTGCGGGCCACCGCGACCCGTGCGCCGCGCTCGCGGGCACCGGCGCGCACCAGGGCCGGCTGGTCGGTGTCGAAGTCTCCGTCGCGCAGCCGCTCACACAGCCGTTCGACGACGCGGGCCCCACCCACACTGATCGAGCCGTTGTCCCGACTGGGCTGCAGGTAGGGCAGGATCCGGTCCTCGGCGTAGAACTCGCCCCAGCGGCGCGGCTCGCCCTCCTCCGCGGCGTGCGGCCGCAGCCGGATGTCCGAGCGGCCCATCTGCGCCCGGCCGTCCCAGCCGGGAGGCGCCGCCCCGAAGGCCGGGGCACCCGCCGCGTGGGTGACGGCCAGCGCCCGGCCGAAGGCCTCCGCCCCGGCCGGGGTCACGCCGGTCGTCGTCAGCCGCGGCTCCTCCAGCCAGCCCGGACCGCTGGTCACCGGCACCACGTGCGCCCCGCCGTCGGCCATCGCCTCGGCGAGCCAGGTCAGGCCCTGGGCCTCCAGGGCGGTGGAGACCGGGCCGTCGTCGTGCTTGCGGAAAACACTCATGGCTCCAGCCTGCCAGGCCCGCCGCCGTCGCGGGAGGGCTCCCGTGTTCCACGGAGCAAGCCGCCACCGGCCCGGCGGCCCGGACTGGCTACCCTGTGCCCATGACTGCTCCCGCTCCGCTCTGGTCCTTCCTGGGGCCGGCCGGCACCTTTACCGAGATGGCGCTGCGCCAGGTCGCCCCCGCTGACGTCGAGCTCGACCCGTGCCCGGACGTGCCCACCGCCCTGAACCACCTGCGCGAGCGCACGGTGGAGGCCGCCGTCGTGCCCATTGAGAACTCCGTCGAGGGCGGGGTCAACGCCACGCTGGACAACCTCGTGGCCTCCACGCCCCTGGTCATCGCCGCCGAGATGGCCGTGCCGATCACCTTCGTCCTGGCCGGCCGGCCCGGTACCCGCCTGGAGGACGTGCGCGCCATCTCCACCCACCCGCACGCCTGGGCCCAGTGCCGCGGCTGGGTCCACCAGAACCTCCCCGAGGCCGTGTACGTGGCCGGGACCTCCACGTCGGCGCCCGCCCGCGCGCTGGCCACCACCGACGGGGACACCGGGTTCCAGGCCGTCCTGTGCAACCCGCTGGCCGCCAAGGAGTACGGGCTGGAGGTCATAGCCGGGGGCGTGGCGGACAACCCCGACGCCGTCACCCGTTTCGTGAAGGTGACCCGGCCCGGCCGCGCGGGTGAGCCCACCGGCGCCGACAAGACCACCCTGCTCGTCCACCTCCCCCACGACCGCTCCGGCGCGCTGCTGGACATGCTCGAGCAGTTCAGCGCCCGCGGCGTCAACCTCTCACGCATCGAGTCCCGGCCCGTGGGCGACTCCCTGGGGCGCTACCGCTTCTCCATCGACGTTGAGGGGCACGTGCGCGAGGAGCGGGTCCAGGCGGCCCTCATCGGGCTGCACCGCACCTGCCCGGTGGTGCGGTTCCTGGGCTCCTACCCGCGGCTGGACGCCCGCCCGACGGCGGTCCTGGCCGGCACCAGCGACAAGGACTTCGTCGTGGCCCGCTCCTGGGTCGCCGACGTCCTCGAGGGCCGCGCGCTCTAGCCGGGGCCCCGCAGTGGCCTCTTGCCGACGTCGCGTTCGTACCTCATGCCGCGCATTCGAGGGGTGGAGGGTACGAACGCGCGGACGCCTCACCTCAGTCGACCTCAGTGGACAGGCGACCGCGGCGTGCGCAAGGCTCGGGGGCGTGAGCTCCTCCGACGCCAGCACCGAGACAACCTCCGCAGCCTCCACCTCTTCAACCGCCCCGGCGCCCGCCTCGCTACCCGGCCCCCGCGGCGCGGGTCCCTACCGCGTCATCATGGTGTGCACCGGCAACATCTGCCGCTCCGCCACGGCCGAGATCGTCCTGCGCGACCGCCTCGCCGCCGCCGGCATCCCCGACTCCGGACCGGGCGGCGTGACCGTCACCTCCGCCGGCGTCTCCGACGAGGAGCGCGGCAACCCCATCGACTCCCGGGCCCGCCGTGTCCTGACCGAGGCCGGCTACGGCGCCGGCGCCGACGACGTCTCGCGCGCCACGGACAGCGCCATCGCCTCCCACACCGCCCACCGCGTCACCGACGCCGAGATCGCCGAGGCCGACCTCCTGCTGGCCATGACCGACTCCCACTGGAACGTCCTCCAGCGCCGCGCCGCGGGACTCGGGGCGGAGCCCACCCGCATCCGCATGTACCGCGAGCTCGACCCGGCCTCCGCCCAGCAGGCCGAGGCCGTCGTCGCGGGCGGGGCCTCCCGCAGCGTCCTCAACGTGCCCGACCCCTGGTACGGCACCATGGCCGACTTCGTCGACACCCTGGAGGTCGTCGAACGGGTCAGTGATGAGCTCGCCGACGAGCTCGCCGCGCTCCTCGACTGACGGCTCAGTGCAGGCGGTTGTCCAGCCAGCGCATGACGGCCTGAAGGTACTCGGCACGCGCCAGCGGCCCGGACAGGGCCAGGTCGTGGACGCCCTCGGGAATCTGGCGGACGGTCACGTCATCGCCCAGGTACTGGGAGCGGTCGATGATCTGCTCCACGTCGAGGACGACGTCGGAGCGCTGCGCCTCCTCCAGGGTCGCCTTGACGCCACTGCTGGCCGTTGAGCAGCACACGAGGATCGGCACGCGGATCCCCAGCCCGTGGTGGACCTCGCGCTGCAGACGCCGGATCCCCGCCAGGAACCCGGCCCGCACCGGGAAGGACGGCGTCGGCTTGAGCGCCAGGTCCCAGTCCCACTCTCCGCGCCAGCGCCGGTGGAGGGCCGCCACGTAGTTGTCCTCATCGCCCCTGCCCGGCTCGCCGATGACCCGCTCGGGGTCCCGTCGCGAGACAAGGTCCACGCAGGCCGAGCCGTAGGAGCGCACCAGCGCCGATCCGCGCAGGTCCAGCCACGGGGAGTTGAGGACGAGCGCGTCCACGGTCCCGGGGTGGTCGGCCGCCCAGATGACCGCCTGCAGTCCGCCGGTCGAGTGCCCGTTGAGGACGACGACGTCGTGCCCGTGCTCGGAGCGGATGATGCGCAGGGCCTCGGCGATCTCCTCGTCATGGACGCGCAGGTCGCGCACGTCGTGCGGTGAGGCGTGCCCGGTACCGGCCCGCCCGCAGGCCCGCAGGTCCAGCGCGTAGAACTCGAAACCGGCGTCGAGGTAGGCCTGCGCCAGGTGGGTCTGGAAGAAGTAGTCGCTGCGGCCGTGCAGATAGAGCACCGCGCGCGAGTGCCGTGGCCGGCTGGCCCGACCGGCCGCCTCACGCTGGAAGACGAGCACGGCGTGATCGGCGCCGGGGGCCTTCGTGGGCGACTCGGTCACCGGGATGCGGCGGGCCACCCACGGCTCACCCAGGATGTCGGGGGCGGTCGGCTCTGAGGTCGCACTCATGGGCAGATCCAAGCACGTCGCCCTGTGCAGTGCGAGTAGCGTCGCCGACACGCGACCTGGGAATAGCCAGGATGTTGCTGAAACGCCGATCACGGCCGGGTCGAGCGGCAGGGAGGGACCGGCGGGCCGCGGACCCGGCCCGCACAGTGGTCCCTGCCGCCGGGTGCGGGCGTGACCTCGGTCCCTTGGCAGTGGCGTCGCTTGCGTCGCGAAGGCGGCGCTGCGTAAGTTATTCGCGGCCATCCAGAGCAACCGAGAGACCTGGCTCGACGACATTGCAGCAACCCCCTTCATGGTGCGGGTGCTTCCGCCAGGAACGATGGAGGAATACGTGAGCACAAGCGAACAGTCGACCGCCGAGCCCGGCCGGTCCGAGGAGAACGACTCCTCCGACTCCCCGCGCGTCGAGCCCGGGGAGGGCGTGAGCGCCGAGCCCCGGGACACCGAACCTGAGAGCCCCGAGGCCGCAAGCACCGACGCCGAGGAGGACGGCTCCGCCGACGCCCCCATGATCTCCCTGCGGGACGTCCACAAGGTCTACCGCCTGCGCAGCGGTAAGGAGGTGCGGGCCCTGGACGGGCTCAGCCTCGACGTCGCCGCCGGCTCCATCCATGGCATCGTCGGCACCTCCGGGGCCGGCAAGTCCACGCTCGTGCGCTGCCTGACCTCCCTGGAGCGCCCCACCAGTGGTCACGTGAGCGTCGCCGGCCAGGACATGACCGCCCTGTCGCCCGGTCAGCTGCGTGAGGCCCGACGCCGCATCGGCATGGTCTTCCAGCACGCCAACCTTCTCGACCAGCGCACCACGGCGCAGAACATCGCCTACCCGCTGGCGCTCGCGGGCGTCCCCGGCGGGAGGCGTCACCCGATCGTCAGGCGCATGCTCGACCTCGTGGGCCTGGCCGACCGCGGCGCCTCCTACCCCTCCCAGCTCTCCGGCGGTCAGAAGCAGCGCGTCGGCATCGCCCGGGCGCTGGCCGACGACCCGGCCGTCCTCCTGTGCGACGAGCCCACCTCCGCCCTGGACCCGGAGACCACCCGCTCCATCCTCGACCTCATCAAGAACGTTCGCGACACCCTGGGCCTGACCGTCATCATCATCACCCACGAGATGAGCGTGGTCCGCCAGGTCTGCGACTCCGTCAGCCTGCTCGAGGCCGGGCAGATCGTCGAGAGCGGTCGCCTGGAGGACATCGTGCTCGACGTCGGCTCCCGGCTCTCACGCGAGATCGTGCCCTTCCCGAAGGTGCCTGAGGCCGCCGTCGCCCACGGGGAGAGCGTCATCGACGTCTCCATCACCGCCCACCCGGGCCAGCCGGCCGCCGTCGCCCTCATGTCCATGGTCGCCGAGCTCGGCGGGGACATCGCCGCCGGCGTCTTCGAGACGATCGGGCAGGCCCAGATCGGGCGCCTGGCCGTCACCGTCCCCGGATCCGACACCGAACAGGCCGTGAGCACCCTGCGTCACGCCGGTATTGCTGCGGAGGTCCGCTCATGAACTCGATCCTCCTTCCGCTGACCCAGGCCGCGGTGCCGAGCAGTCGCACCTGGTTCGACAACCCGGCCATCCAGAACAAGCTCGGCTACGCCCTCGTTGAGACCCTGTCGATGACCTTCGTCTCCGGGGCCGTGACGGTTGTCCTCGGGCTTCTGCTGGGGCTCGCCCTGGTCTCTACCGGCAAACGGGGCCAGTTCCGCAACCCGCCCCTGTACTGGGTGCTCTCGCAGATCGTCAATATCGGACGCTCCATGCCCTTCATCATCCTCATGGTGGCCCTCATCCCGATCACCCGGATCCTCGTGGGCACCTCCCTGGGGTGGCAGGCGGCCTGCGTCCCGCTGACCATCGGCGCGATCCCCTTCTACGCGCGCCTGGTGGAGACGGCCATCAACGACGTCGATCACGGCAAGGTCGAGGCGGCCCTCATGATGGGTGCCTCCGGCCTGCAGATCACCTGGGGCGTCCTCGTGCGCGAGGCCCTGCCGATCCTCATCCAGTCGGCCACCGTCACCATCATCACCCTCCTGGGCTACTCCGCCATGGCCGGCGCCGTCGGCGGCGGCGGCGTGGGTGACCTCGCCATCCAGTACGGGTACCAGCGCAACCAGGTGGACGTCATGGTCATCACCGTGGTCGTCATCGTCCTCATCGTCGGCATCATCCAGCTCGTCGGCGACATGCTCAGCCGGCTGGTGAACCACCGCTGAGGCGATCACCAGCCGGGTAAGCGCGCTGAGCCGCCTGGAACCGGTCGGCCACGTCGTCGGCCCCAGCACTGTCAAGCCTTTCCTCCCTCCCGTCACTGGGGCCGCCCGGCCCCGCGAAAGGAACCACCATGTCCTCCTCCATCTCCCGGCGCACCGTCATCGCCGGCGGCCTGGCCACCGCCGCCGCCCTCACCCTGGCCGCCTGCTCCAAGTCCGGTAAGGGCGGCGACGTCCAGGGCATCAAGGTCGACGGCGACACCGCCACGATCACCATCGGTGCCACCCCCAAGCCCCACGTCGAGATCCTCAAGTGGGTCCAGGACAACCTCACCAAGGGTTCCGGTATCAAGCTGGACATCAAGGAGATCAACGACTACCAGACCCCCAACTCCTCGCTGGAGGACGGCTCGCTGGCCGCCAACTTCTACCAGACCCCCAACTTCCTGGCCCAGCAGAACAAGGAGAAGGGCTACGACTTCGTCTCCATCGCCGACGTCCACATCGAGCCCATGGGCATCTACACCTCCAAGGGCTACAAGGACGTCAAGGAGATCAAGGAGGGCGGCACGATCGTCCTCAACAACGACCCGGCCAACACGGCCCGCGGCCTCAAGCTCCTGGCCCAGGCCGGGCTCATCGAGCTGGACAAGTCCGCCGAGCTACCCAGCGACACCGACGTGACCTCCAACCCCAAGAAGCTGAAGTTCACCACGGTCGACGGCGCCCAGGTCTACAAGTCGATGCCGGACGCCGAGGCCGCGGTCATCAACGGCAACTACGCCATCGACGCCGGGCTGAACCCCAAGAAGGACGCGCTCGTCCTGGAGAAGGGCGGCAAGGACTCCGAGTACCCCAACCAGCTCGTCGTGCGCAAGGACGACAAGGACAACGAGTACCTCAAGAAGCTCGCCAAGCTCCTCAACGATGAGAAGCTGCGTGACTACATCAACAAGACCTGGCCCGACGGGGCCGTCGTCGCGGCGTTCTGATGTCGTAAGGCTGCGGGCCTGTCACAGGTCCGTGTGCGGGGCCGGGCGTGGTTGGTCGAAGGGCTGACCGCGACCGGCCCTTGTGTTGTCGTGGTCGGGGCCTTCGACACGGCCGGGGGCACCCGGCCGCGCAGAATGTCCCCGCCGCGTTGTCGGTGGGTCCGGTTGTCATCATCTGTGGACAGTTCGCGGTCTGCGGGTCCTGGGACCCAAGTGTCCGCCTAGGTTGAACCGCGGGCGCCCGACGGCGTCCAGCGGTACCGGTGGATTTGCAGGTGAGAGGACGGTTCAGGGCCATGGCAGCTCGACGTGAACGGACACAGCAGGGCCGGTCGGCTCAGCCAATGCGGGGACGTACAACCGGAGATCTTGGTGGCCTGGGCGGTGCGGATGGGGCGAGTGGTGCCATCGGTGTCGGAGGCGCGGTCGTTCCGGCCGCTGTGGAGGCGCGCGATCTGCGCAAGTCCTTCCCGACCCCCGGCGGGGAACCGATCGAGATCCTGCACGGCATCTCCTGCACGATGATGCCGGGGCGGGTGACGGCACTGGTCGGCCCCAGCGGCTCGGGCAAGTCGACGGCGCTGCTGTGCCTGGCCGGGCTGGAGCCGGCGACGTCGGGCCGCGTCTCGCTCATGGGGCGCGACCTCGGCGGGCTCCCGGCGGCGCGGGTGGCCGAGCTCTACCGCGACCGGGTGGGCTTCGTCTTCCAGGCCTACAACCTCGTGCCCTACCTGACGGTGCGGGAGAACATCACGATATCCGACACTCTGGCCGGACGGCGCCCCGATTCGGTGAGGGTGCGGGAGGTCCTGGCCGGGTTGGGACTGGAGTCGCGCGCCGACGCGGTCGCGACCACGCTCTCGGGCGGCGAGCAGCAGCGCGTCGCCCTGGGCCGGGTCCTCTACCGTCGTCCACCGGTCGTCTTCGCCGATGAGCCCACCGGGGCCCTGGACACCCGCTCGGCCGCCTTCGTCCTGGCCGAGCTGCGGCGCCTGGCCGACGATGGGGCCGCCGTCGTCCTTGTGACGCACGACCTGGGGGCCGCAGCCCTGGCGGAGAGCGTACTCATCATGCGCGATGGCCGTATCGTCGACCGCCGCCGCGGTGCCACCCCCGACGAGCTGCTGGCCGCCGTCAACCAGACGGGAGCTGCGGCATGACCCGCTACACGCTGCGCGCCCTGGCCGCCCAGTGGCGGGCCTGGTCGGGGACGGTGGCGGTGCTGGCTCTTGCCGCGGGGCTCATCAATGTCTGCCTGGTGCACCGCATGACCGTCACTCGTCCCGACGTCGTCGCCGCGGCGCGGGCGGCGGGCGTGGACCCGGCCGAGCTCGTCGTTCCCGGTATCTCGGTCGCCTTCTACACGGCGATGGTGACGGTTCCGGTGGTGGCCGTCGTCGGGCAGTCCTGCGTGCAGGCACTGCGCACGAGCTGGGCCCTGTGGCGGTTGGCTGGCGCCCTGCCCCGCCAGGTGCTCGCCGCCGTCCTTGCCACCGTGGCGGTGCTGGGCCTGGTGGCCTGTGTGCCCGGGATCCTGCTGGGGCAGGTGGCGGCCCAGCCCTTTGCCTCGGTGCTCACCCGCCTGGCAGCGGCGCGTATGGGGCGGATCGAGGTCGCCCAGACGCCGATGACCTTGCTGCTCACCATGGTGGTTGTGGTCGCCGTCGCGGTCCTGGGGGCCGTGGGCCCGGCGCGCGCCGCGGTGAGGACGCCCGCCGTGGAGGCGGTTCGCGATGCGGCCCCGAGTGGGCGACGGCGCATGGGTGTGGGGCGACGGATCCTGGCCGGACTCTGGGCGCTCGCATGCGCGGGGCAGCTGCTCCTCGCTTTTCTGGCTCCGCCGGGAAGGAAGATCGACGGATGGCCGACCGGTGGGGGCCAGGCGATCCTGGCATCGCTCCTGCTCGCGGTCCTCGTGGTGCTGCTGGCGCCCGCGCTCATCCCGCGGCTGCTGCGGCTGTGGTCGGCGCCGCTGGCGCGGCTGGGTGGACCGTGGCTCATCGCGCGGCGTTCGGCGCTGTGGCGCAGCGAGTCGTCGGCGAGTGCCATCGGCCTGCTGGCCCTGGCGATCTCCTTCACCGCGGCACTCACGACCAGTCTCGCCACGGGGCAGGCGGTGGTGGAGGCGGCGCGCCTGAACGTGGCGATCAACCAGGTGGACTCGCTGGTGCTGGCGACGATCCTCGGGGCCGTGGCGCTGCTGGGGGCCGTGGCCGTCGTCGGCATGTCCTCCCGGTCCCGGCAGCGTGAGCTCGCGGTGCTGCGCTGCGCCGGGAGCACGGTGCGCGGCGTGTGCCGGCAGGTGGTCATCGAGGCGGGCCTGTACGTGGGGACGGCCCTGCTGATCTCGCTCGTGCCACTGGTGGTGACCACGGCCGGCGAGTCCCTTTTCTACGTCAGGGCGGGGATGCCGCTGGTAGTGCGCCCCGGCGTCGGGCCAGTGCTGCTGGTGGCCCTCCTGTCCTTGCTGGCCCTGGTCGCGGTGCTACTCGCTCCGATCCGGGGCGCCACCCGGACCCCGATCGGCACCGTCCTGGCGGCCGAGTGAGACGGGCTGGAGTAGGTCGAGCAGAGGCCGCTGGTTGCCTGGGGCTCGAGGAGACTGGCAGAAGTGATAGCGCCCCGCCTTGTGTCAACGCCCACCAAGCCCTACACTCAAATCGCTCAAAACGATCAACTCGAAAACAGTGGACGAACAGCAGTGTAGGAGTGCGCCATGACCGTGACGATTGAGAGCAAGACCTACCTTCCCGAGGAGGATGTCGCCGGGCGCTTCACCGAGCTGGTGACGGAACTTGAGGCGTCCTCCGGTGCGGCGCTGACCATCAATGGTGAGACGATTGACCTCCCACCCGCCGTGGCTGAAGCCCTTCTTCAGGTCGTGGATGCGATGCGTCGAGGTCTGGCTGTCACGGTGGCGCCGCAGGACCAGCGTCTGACGACCCAGGAGGCGGCTGACATGCTGGGCATCTCGCGGCCGACGCTGGTCAGGATGCTGGAGGCCGGCGAGATCCCGTTCGAGAAGGTCAGACGGCATCGTCGCTTGTTCCTCACTGACGTGCTGGAGTTCCGTGAGCGTCAGCGGCGGGCAGCGAATGAGGCCCTGTCGGACATGGTGGCCGACGCTCAGGCGATGGGCGCCTACGATGACGACCCTGCCGAGCTGCGCCAAGTCCTCAAGGACCTCCGCTCCCAGGGCTGACCGATGGCGTTCTCCCCTTGCCGCAACCGCGCTTGGCGGCCCGCTGGCTGCGGTCGGGGCTCAGATCTAGCGGCGTAGGGTACGGACGCAACGGGGAGGAGGGGCGCTGGTGTTCGGTGCAGAGCGTAGTTCGTCGTCGGCCATGAGGATGCGGATCGACTGGCGGACGCTGGGGGAGTGGGTGCGCCAGCCGGCGCCCGCGCAGGCCGGCCCCGGCATCCTGTCCACGCTGCTCCTCATCCTGTGCGCCACCTACCAGGGCGGCATGATCGGCAGCGCGGTGCTGACCGGCCGCGTCGGCGACGGCGGCCTGGTTGCAGGGATCGCCCCAACCAGAATCGGCTTCGCGATTCTCGTTCTGGCGGCCATGGGGTCCACGGCACTCCTCACTGCGAGACACAGGTACCCGCTGGCGGTCTTTCTGGCCGAGTGTGCCGTGTACGTGGTGGCCTCGGCACTGGGGCTCAACAACTTCTTCCTCTTCCCGGTGCTGGTGGCGCTGGGGAGCGCGGTGATTCGGCTCCCGCTGTGTCAGCACCTCGCGGTGATCGGCGCGGCCTGCCTCATGGCGACGGCCAGCGCGGTCCTGGTGGCCCCGCCAGGGATTCTGATGGAGGAGTGGCTCAGCCAGGTGGTCGCCGTCCTGCTGACGGCCATCGTGGCCATGCTTGCGCGCAGCGTCGCGAACTGGCGGGCGGCGCAAGCCGAGGCCAAAACCGAGCGGGAGCGCTTCCGGGTGCTTCGGGCCGAGCGCGACCGCGCGGTGAACCGGGCCGGTATCGCTGCCGAGCTGCACGACTCCGTGGGGCACGGCCTGACCACGATCATCGCCCTGTCCGAGGGGCTGGCCGGCAGCGTCGACCCGGAGGTTGACGAGGCGCTCGGTGGCATCAACGAGGTGGCCCGGGAGTGCCTGGAGCAGACGCGCCGGGCGGTCAGGGCCCTGGCCGACGCCGAGGGTGAGCCGGCGGACTCACCGGACCGGGACGGTGCCGGGCACCGGCCCTGGGATGAGATCAGGAGCGTTGTCGGCAGGGTGAGGTCGCTGGGCGTCACGGTCGTCTTCGCTGAGACCGGGCAGCGGGCCGACGATGCCGGGCAGGCCGACCTGTGCTTCGCGCTCACCCGGGAGGCGCTCACCAACGCGGTGCGGCACGCGCCCGCACTGTCGCAGGTGCAGGTGTCCTGGGACCACGGCGAGTCGGCGGTGACGGTGACGGTTCGCAACGACGGCGCCTCGAGTGACAGCGGTGGGGAAGACGACGACCGCCGTGGTGGGGCTGTGGAAGGGACCGGCCTGCTGCGGTTGCGGGACCGGGTCGAGGCTGCGGCAGGTTCACTGGACTGGGGGCCCGAGTGCGACGGCGGCTGGCGGGTCGCGGCGACGGTGCCGAGAACTCGCGGTGAGGGCTGAGGCGTGGGCGCGGAGTCGGAGGGGCTGAGGCCGACGTCGGTCATGATCGTGGATGATCAGCGTTACGCGCGCCTGGGGCTGGCACTCATGATCCGTAAGGCGCCGGATCTGCGCGTGGTGGCGGAGGCCGGTGACGGGCAGGAGGCGCTGGAGGTCCTGGAGGGGCTGAACCGGTCAACGGGGTTGCCCGACGTCGTGCTCATGGATGTGCGCATGCCGGGCATGGACGGGATCAGCGCGACCCGGGCGATGGCGCGGCGGTTCCCGACAGTGAAGGTGCTGGTGCTGACCACCTACGACGAGGACGACTACGCCTTCGGGGCGCTGGAGGTGGGGGCCTCGGGGTTCCTGCTCAAGGATGTGCGTGCTGCGCAGCTCGCTCAGGCGGTGCGGGCGGTGGCGCAGGGCGATGCCGTGCTCACGCCGCGCGTCACCAAGGAGCTCATTGCGCGTGGGGTTCCGCGGGCGCTGTCCGGTGCGCAGCGCGAGGGGCTGCGGGAGAGGTTCGGGGCGCTCACGCCCAGGGAGCTCGACGTGGCTCGGCTCATTGCGGAAGGCATGTCGAACGAGGAGATTGCCGAGCGGCTCGTGCTGCAGCCCGCCTCCGTGCGCCGCAACGTCAGCCGAATCCTGGCCAAGCTCCACTTGCGTGACCGCGTCCAAATCGCCGTCGCTTGGTACAAGAGTGGTGGTTGAGATGTGTGTCCTGGCGGCCGGGGACATTTCTGTCCGAGCGGGGACGTTCGACGCCGTCGGGGACAGGATTCCTGTCCCCGTACGCGTGGGGTGTCCCCGGCGGGAGCCGATGGCACCCGGCGGCGCAGAACGTCCCCGCCCGTGCGGGTGCCTCAGGCGGCGATGGCGGCGCCCAGGAGGATGAGGCGAAGCGCCCGCTCGGTGGCGTCGGTGACGAGCTCGTCGGCGCGGGAGACGGCCTCGGGCAGGTCCATGGGGACCGGGATGATGCCCATGACGGCGTCGATCCCGGCGGCGTGGACGGCCTCGGATCCCTGACCGAGTGAGCCGGCCAACGCGATGACCGGTTTGCCTGCCAGCTTGGCCCGGCGTCCCACCTCGGCGGGGATCTTGCCGCGCGGCGTCTGGAAGTCGACGGCGCCCTCGGCGGTGATGACCAGATCGGCGCGGTCGATCTGGGCATCGAGGTCGACGCCGCACAGGTCGGCATCCATGAGGACGTCGAAGCGCGAGTACAGTCTGGCCCCCAGTCCTGCGGCGAGCCCGGCCCCCAGGCCGCCCGAGGCACCGGTCCCGGGGCCGGTGAGCAGGTCGCGGTGGGCCGCCTGGGCCGGGAAGGCCTCGGTGAGCAGTCCGGCCCAGTGGACCAGGCCCGCCTCGAGCGCCTCCACCTGCTCCGGGCTCGCCCCCTTCTGCGGCCCGAACACGCGGGCCACGCCGCGCTCACCGGTGAGGAGGTTGTGCATGTTACCGGCCACGAGGACCTCGACGTCGCGCAGGCGGTGGTCCATGCCGGAGATCTCGATCCGCTGGATCCGGGCCAGGTTCGAACCGATCGGGTCGACCTCATCGCCGCCTGCGTCCAGGAGCCGGGCGCCCAGGGCGACGAGTGCGCCGGCCCCGCCGTCGCAGGTCCCCGAGTCGCCGCAGCCGATGATGATGCGTCGGGCCCCGTTGTCGAGGGCCACGGAGATGAGCTCGCCGACGCCGGTGGTCGTCGTGGCGCCGGGGTCGCGCATCCCGGCGGGTACCAGGCGCAGGCCGGCCGCCGCGGCCATCTCCACCAGCCAGGTCCCCTGGGCCGAGCCGCCCAGCCGGGCCAGGTAGGAGTCGACCGGATCACCGACGGGGCCGGTGACGCGGGTGGTGACGAGGTCGCCGCCGGTGGCTCGGGCCATCGTGGCCGCCGAGCCCTCACCGCCGTCGACCAGGGGCAGCTCGACGACGACGGCGCCGGGAAGGAGGCGGCGCACCCCGGCGGCCACCGCCTGGCACACCCCCTCAGGCGACAGGCTCTCCTTGAATCCGGAGGGGGCGACGAGAATACGGGTGGGAATGGACGTGGGCATGACTTTCCTCCAGGAGTGCAGTGTGTACGGGGTTCTCAGGGGACAGGGCGGGAGCCGGGGCGCAGTGGGCGTCCCGGCCTCACCAGCTCAGGCCCAGCAGCGGCCACAGCCAGGCGCTGCAGGCCATGACCAGGACCACCATGAGGGGGCCGAGGAGCAGCGACAGGCGCCGCAGGTCGTCGGGGGAGAAGGTCTCCATGCCCTCGATGTCGGAGAACATGGCCACGGGCTTGGCCGAGGACGGCAGCGTGTGGCAGAAGCCCGCGGCGGCGGTCGAGGCGAAGGCCGCCGCGGCCGGGCTGACACCCACCGCCGGGGACAGGGCCACGACGATCGGGATGAGGACGGCCGAGCGGGCCGAACGCGACTGGATGACCAGGTGCGACGCCGTCGAGAGCACCACGACGACCAGCATGAAGGGCCAGGGGGAGTGGATCCTCACGGCGTTGAAGGCCGAGGTCGCCACCCACTTCGCGGCGCCGGTGGACACCAGCGCGTCCCCCATGGCGAGGGTGGCCGCCATGAAGACCAGCAGAGACCAGGGCGCCTTGGCCAGGGCCTTGCGCAGAGCCACCGAGCCGTAACCGGGTAGCGAGGTCACCAGGACCCCCAGGAGGGCCACGATGGCCGGGTCGATCCCGTGCAGGGCCTCGGTGCACCACAGCACCACGACCGTGCCGACGAGCAGGGCGGCCCGGTTCTCGGCCTGAGTCAGGGGGCCGGTGACCGGCGTCGGGGAGGCCGCCGCGAGGTCGGCGATGTCGACGCGCACCCGACGGCGCATGTCCTCCTTGCGGGTGAACAGCCACACGATGAGCTCGGTGGACAGGTGGCTGGACAGGGCCGCCAGGGGCAGGCCCAGCAGCAGCCAGCCGGCGAAGGAGAACTCCTGCCCGCCGGCCGAGGCGACGATGTGGGAGGTCACCAGGTGGGCGCCCGCCCCCAGGAAGGAGCCGACCGCGGACAGCAGGATGACGGTGGGGAAGATGATCGACAGGGCGTGGATGAGCCGCTTGCGGGAGGCCGCCAGGGCGTCGTCGTCGCCCGACCCGGTGCGCAGCGCGCCGGCCAGGGCCGTGTAGACCGGCAGCAGCAGGGCGGCCCGACCCGAGGTGGAGGGGGCCGCGAAGACGGTGGCGACGATCGCGGCCGTCACCAGGTGGAGCAGGACGCGCGGGTGGTCGGTGCCGGTGACCAGCCAGGCCGCCAGGCGGCCCGTCAGGCCCGAGGCGCTCACCCCGACGGCGATGACGAAGGCCGCCACCAGCAGCCAGATCGTGTCGTCGCCGAGGCTGGCGAACATCTCGTCCGGGCTCAGGGCGCCGGTGAGGACCAGGGCGGTGGCGGCCCCCAGGGAGATGTAGGTGTCGTCCACGCTGGTGAAGGCCCAGGCCCACACCGAGGCGATGAAGATGATGAGGGTGAGAGCACCGGTGACGGTCAGGCTCCCCTCGGCGCCGCCGGCGCGCCAGGCGGCCACGCCCACGGCCGCGCACAGGCACACGGCGAGGGCGGCGGAGATGATGCGCCGCCACGGCAGGCGCCGGGCCGGGGCCGGCTCGCCGCTCCTGGCCAGGGAGAGCGGCAGGGTCTCGCGCATGGTGGGCACATCGGTCTCGAAGGAGGCGACGGAGTCAGTCGCGGTGGTCATGAGCCGGCCTCCTCTCCCGAGGCGCCGTGCGCGCGGCCATTGTGGGCGGCGTCATCGTGGGCACCGTCATCGTGGGCGGCCGCCGGCTCTCCGTCGCTCACCCGGGGCGCCGTGGCCGCCGAGGTGCGTGAGGAGGGGGCGGTGGCCGGGGAGACGACGGCGGCGGGATCGTGGTCCGAGGAGAGGTTCCAGGAGCTGTCGGCCGGGATGCGCAGGCCGACGGTGGCGCCCTGGCCCGAGGCGGAGACGGCGAAGACGGTGCCGTCGTGGGCGTCGGCGATGGCCCGCACGATGGCCAGGCCCAGGCCGCTGCCGCGCGGCCTGCCGTCCGCCTCGCCGTGCGTGAAGCGTTCGAAGAGCCAGTCGACGTCGTCGTCGGACAGTCCGGGACCCCGGTCCGTCACAGAGATCTCCAGCCCGCTGCGGCCGTAGCCGTCGGTGCCGGGGGCGACGGTGAGGGTGAGGGGGCCGTCGCCGTGCTGCAGCCCGTTGCGGGCGAGGTGGCCGGTGGCCTGACGCAGGCGCTCGACGTCGAGTGTGGCCGTGCCGCGGGCCCTGAGGTCGAGGCTCCAGCGGTCCGGGGCCATGGCCTCGACGTCGTCGCACAGGGTGCGGGCCAGCTCGGTGACGTCGACGTCGGGGGTGAGGTGGGCGAAGTCGCGCCGTTCGGCCTGGGTGAGGGACTGGAGGTCGTCGAGGACCCGCTGCAGCTCGGCGATCTGGGCGCGTTGCTGGAGGACGGTGCGGGTGGCCGGCTGGCTGGCCAGGCGCGCGTCCATGACGGCCAGGGGACCGGAGATCTCCTGGTGGGCGCGCAGGACGAACTGGGTCTGGCCGTCGAAGGCCTCCTGGAGTCGGTCCAGCATGCCGTTGAACTCCTCGGTCAGGCCGGCGATGTCATCGCGGCCCTTGACGGGCAGGCGGCGGTTGAGGTCCTGGGTGGAGACCGAGGCGGCCGCGGTGCGCAGGTCGTGCAGGGGCCGCAGGATCTGGCGGGCCACCAACAGGCCGACGACGCCGGTGAGGACCAGGACGGCCGCGCTGATGCCGACCATGAGCCAGATCGTGGCGTTGAGCTGGTCCACGCGCGAGGCGGTGAAGCTCATGGTGATGACGGACAGGTGCTGGGAGGGGTTGTCGGGCTCGAGCTCGACCCGGGCCCAGCGGACCTCCCCGCTGCCGTAGGAGGTGGCGCCCGACGGCGTCTGCAGCATCTTGACGAACAGGGGATCCGTGCTGGTCGGGTTCAGGGTCGGGGCGGAGGCGCCGGAGGCCTGAGTGGCCTTGCCGGTGGAGTGGTTGTAGATGATGACGGCCTCGCGGTCGGTGAGCTGCTGGCCGTCCCGGTAGACCTCCATGAGGCGGGTGGTGGAGGTGAAGGGCCGGGAGGTGCGCGGGTCGACGCCGGTGGCGGCGAAGTTCTGCAGCTCCTTGACCTCGTGGGTGACGTCGGCGTTGGCGGAGCGGGAGATGTCCGCCATGAGGGTGGAGCGCACGGAGACGATCATGCTGGTCAGCCCCAGGGCGACGACGAACAGCATCCAGGCGACGATGCGCAGCCGGGCGGGCACGGAGGGGCCGGAGACCGGGTCGCCGGCCAGTGGGGGCGGAGACGAGGGGACGGTGGTCATCAGCATCAGCCCCCTTGGCCAGCAGAGGTCAGGTGGACCGGGCTGGGCTGCGCGGGCGGGCCGGGGACGACGGCCATGAACTCGGCGGCCAGCGCCAGCGCCACCGGGACGAGCATGAGCAGAGCCAGGGCGAGGATGCGGCGTGAGGTGTTCATGCCTCAACTGTCACGAGCCAGCCCTAGAGGGACCACAGGTGAGCGTGAGAGTTCTCTTATGTTGAGTAGCTTAGCGAAACTGTAGTATTTATAATATTTAACGATGGGGGTGGGGTGCGTGCTGCCAACTCAACGATGTCACTGTCCTGAGGGCTTGCCGCCCCGGATGCGCAGGAGGGTGAGTTCGAACCGTAGGAGGAACCGCTGCTGTCGTCGGGCTGCGGGACACTGGAGGAGGCAGTCGGACGGGGGCGCGATTCAGTCGACGATGCCGTAAAGGCGGTCCCCGGCGTCGCCGAGACCGGGGACGATGTAGGCGTGCTCGTTGAGCCGCTCGTCCACCCCGGCGGTCACCACCGTGACGTTCGCGCGCTCGCCGACCGCCTCCTCCAGCGTCTTGACCCCCTCGGGGGCGGCGATGAGGCACAGCGCGGTGACATCGCGCGCCCCGCGCTCAAGCAGGTAGTCGATGGCGGCCACGAGGGTGTGGCCGGTGGCGAGCATGGGGTCGACGACGAAGCACTGGCGGCCTGAGAGGTCGTCGGGCAGGCGGTTGGCGTAGGTCTCCACCTCCAGGGTGTCCTCGTCGCGCTTCATCCCCAGGAAGCCGACCTCCGCCGTGGGCAGCAGGCGGGTCATGCCCTCGAGCATCCCCAGGCCCGCGCGCAGGATCGGCACCACGATCGGCCGCGGGGCGGCCAGGCGGCGGCACTGGGCCGGCGCCACGGGGGTGCGGATCTCCACCTCCTCGGTGCGCACCTCACGGGTGGCCTCGTAGGCGAGCAGGGTGACGAGCTCGTCCACCAGCTGGCGGAAGACCGCCGACGGAGTCCTCTCGTCACGCAGGACGGAGAGCTTGTGGTCGATGAGAGGGTGATCGGCAACGTGGAGGCGCATGGGGACAGCCTAATCCCGCAGCCCAGGCCGTACCCTCACAACGCGCGCCGGCCTCGTCCGCGCTCACGGCGTGGCCACGTCGCCCCGGCGGGCTGGAAGCAGCGCCGGTGTCCGAGTCTCCGCCGAGGTCCCGTTGTGTTGGACACTGGGCCGTTTTAGTTCCCGGTGACCACGGTTCTGTGCGGCCAGGTTCAGGCCCAGACACGTGGCCGGGGTCGGGACGGCGCGCGCACGCGGGTTGGGCCGGGGGCGAACGGGGCTGACGTCGCGCCCGCCTGCGGGGCTAGGTTGCCGTCACCGACCGCATCGAAGGAGAACTCATGGCCAACGGCACTGCCCCCACCATCACTCTCAACAACGGCGTGGACATCCCGCAGATCGGCTACGGCGTCTTCCTGACCCCGCCGGAGGAGACCGAGCGGGCCGTGCTCGAGGCCTTCGAGGTCGGTTACCGGCACGTCGACACCGCCCAGGCCTACCGCAACGAGGAGGGCGTGGGCGCGGCCGTCGCTGCCAGTGGACTGCCCCGCGAGGACATCTTCGTCACTACCAAGGTGTGGATCTCCAACGCCGGGGACGAGCGCGCCGCCCGCTCCATCGACGGCTCGCTGCGCCGCCTGGGCACCGACTACATCGACCTGCTGCTCGTCCACCAGCCCTTCGGCGACTACTACGGCACCTACCGCGCCATGGAGAAGGCCCTGGCCGCCGGCAAGGTCCGCGCCATCGGCGTCTCCAACTTCTTCCCCGACCGGTTCATGGATCTGGCGCAGCACGTCGAGGTGCCTCCGGCCGTCAACCAGATGGAGACCCACGTCTTCAGCCAGCAGGCCGACAACCGCGCCTGGTACGCCAAGTACGGCACCGCCCTGGAGTCCTGGGGGCCGCTGGCCCAGGGCCGCAACAACATCTTCACCCACCCGGTGCTCACCGAGGTCGGCGAGAAGTACGGCAAGACCGCCGCCCAGGTGGCCCTGCGCTACCTCATCCAGCTGGACATCATCGTCATCCCCAAGACGGTCCACCGCGAGCGCATGATCACCAACCTCGACGTCACCGACTTCCAGCTCGACGACGCCGACATGCGGACCATCGCCGCCCTCGACGAGGGGCAGGGCGTCGTCAACCACTACGACCCCGCCTTCCAGGAGCGCCTCGCCTCCTACACGGTCGAGGCGGACTGACCCCCGGCAGCCCCCCGGCAGCGCGGAACGTCTCCGGCGGTGGAAGACCGGAGAGGGGCGCGGCCGAGCGCGTCTCAGAGCCGGCGCGAGTACCGGGACTCGGTCTTCTCGGAGGTGCCCACGTACTCCAGCCAGCGCTCGTAGTGGTCGAGGACGTCGTGCGCCACCTGGTCGGAGTTCCAGTCGACGACGTCGTAGCCCTGGCCGCCGCTGTGCGGGCGCACCTCGAGGCGCACCGTGAGGTCGTCGGCCTCGTGGACGGCGAAGCCGTAGGTGGGCACCGGTGTGACCACCATGCGCACCACGTAGCGGAAGGAGTCGATGGAGCTGGACTGCTCCTCGCCGCTGTCGGTGGCCGGGTGGGAGGCGACTACCAGGCTGGCGCGCCCCAGGAAGGTGCGCTCGTCGTCGGGGTCCTGGGCCTCGGGGCCCTCGACGAAGACCTCGGCGGAGACGTTCTCCTTGCGCAGCTCGGTGGCCACCGCCTCTAGGGCCGGCACGATGCGCCGCTCCATGGCGTTGCCGGCCTCGTCGGGGGACACCGAGTTGAGGGTGTGTGCCAGGCGCTCGCGCCAGGGCGTCTGCTCCAGCCCCGCGGCCGACCCGTTGAAGCCCAGGGCCCGGTTGCGGTCGGCCCGGCTCAGGGCCTGGTTGTAGGTGTCCTCGGTGCTTAGGGAGCGCCACAGGGTGTACATGATGAGGATGAGGACCCCGGAGAAGGGCAGCGCCATGACGATGGTGGCCTGTTGCAGGATGGGGATGCCTCCGGCCACGAGCATGGCGATGGTGAGGATCCCGGTCAGGGTGGCCCAGAAGATCCGCAGCCAGGGGGCGGCGTCCTGGCGCGCCGAGCGGATGCGGCTGGAGAGGTTGGCCATGACCAGGGCGCCGGAGTCGGCGCTGGTGACGTAGAAGAGGATCCCGACGAACAGGGCCAGGGCGATGAGGATCTTCTGGCCCGGTAGGTGCTCCAGGAGCCAGTACAGCCCCTGCTCGGGTCGCTCCAGGGTGATGTCCCGGAACTCGCCGTTGCCGCGGATGACCAGGTCCAGGGCGTGGTTGCCGAAGATCGCCACCCACATGAGGATGTAGCAGAAGGGCAGCAGGAGGCTGCCGAGCACGAACTGGCGGATGGTGCGGCCGCGTGAGATGCGGGCCAGGAACATGCCCACGAAGGCCGCCCACGCGATCCACCAGGCCCAGAAGAACAGGGTCCAGGCGTTGAGCCAGTCCTCGGGCCGGTTGTAGGCGTAGGTCTCCAGCGTCAGCTGCGGGAAGCGGGTGAAGAAGTCCCCGATGGAGCCGATGAGCGCGTCGATGAGGAAGGCGGCGTCACCGGTGACGAGCACCCATAGGGCCAGGCCGATGGCCAGCAGCACGTTGATGGTGGACAGGACGCGCACGCCCCGGTCGACGCCGGAGACGGCCGAGACGGTGGCCATGACGACGGCCAGGGCGGTCAGTCCGATCTGGGTGGGGAAGCCCTGCGGCAGCCCGAACAGGATGTTGAGGGCCACGTTCAGCTGGACGACGCCGACCCCCAGTGAGGCCGCGATGCCGAAGACCCCGCCGACCAGCGCCGCGGCGTCGACGATGTCACCGATGACGCCCTCGGTGTGCCGCCCCAGCAGCGGGCGCAGGGTGGAGCGCAGCGTGAGCGTGTCGCGGCGTCGGTAGGCGAAGTAGGCCATGGCCAGACCCACCAGGGCGTACAGGCCCCAGCCGGAGATGCCGTAGTGGAACAGGGACAGGACGATGGCCTCGCGGGCGCGGTCGGCCTGGGGAGTGGCCTGGGCGTCGCCGGTGGGCGGGTGCACGTACTGGTCGACCGGTTCGGCGACGGCGAAGAACAGGATCTCGGTGCCGATGCCGGCGGCGAAGAGCATGGCCGTCCAGGCGAAGGTGGAGAAGTCCGGCGTCGAGTTGTCCGGGCCCAGGCGGATGCGCCCGAACCGGGAGAAGGCCAGGGTCAGGATGAAGACGAGCGCGGCCGTGATGAGCAGGATGTAGAAGGAGCCGAACCATCGGCTCGTCCAGGTCACGGCCGCCCCGAAGGCGCTCTTGACGACGTCGGGGACCACGATCGCGGCCAGGGCGACGATCGCGATGATGGTGGCCGACACGAAGAACACCACCGGGTTGAGGGGCTGCTTGCCCGGCAGCTTGCCGAGCAGTGCGCCGGGGAGGGAGCCGCTGGGGAGCCGTAGCGGTGAGAGGCGGTCCGACGACGGGGCCGGCGGGGAGGAGCCCTCTGAGGGGTCGCCTGCTGCGGGCTCGCTCTTATCGCTCGATTCGGGGGACCGGCTCACCGACCTGCTCCGTTCTTCATGGGGGTCTTCACGGGGTCTTCACGGGGTCTTCGTGGGGTTTGGGGCGCTGGCCCCGGGCGCGCCCGGGGGCGTTGGGGTTGCCTCGATACCGGGAGCGAGGCGCCGGGGACCGGTGGGGGCGGGGTGGCTGTCTGAGCCCGGGCATGTTGTGGGGAGCCTATAACGAGATAATGAACTCGTGACGTCCTCACCTTCTGCTCAGCCGCCGAGCACCTCCGGCCCGGGCTCTGACGCCGGCGCACTCGGTGGGCAGGCGGGTGTCGCCCGGGGGCGGGCCGGCGGCGCGGTCGTCGGCTCGGCTGCCAGTCCGGCCGCCACCCCGGCCATCGACGCCGCCATGGTGCGCGCCCTGGAGCTGGCCCGCGCGGCCGGTGAGGTGGGGGAGGTGCCGGTGGGCGCCGTCGTGCTCTCGCCGGACGGGACCGTCCTGGCCGAGGCCGCCAACGCCCGCGAGGCCGAGCACGATCCGACGGCGCACGCCGAGATCCGCGCCCTGCGCGCCGCCGGCGCCGCCCTGGGCGACTCCCACCTGGACGGCTGCACCCTCGTGGTCACCCTCGAGCCGTGCACCATGTGCGCCGGTGCGATCGTCCTGGCCCGGGTGGCCCGACTCGTCCTGGGGGCCTGGGAGCCCCGGACCGGGGCCTGCGGCTCGGTGCGCGACGTCGTGCGTGACACCCGCTCCAACCACCAGGTCGAGGTGCGCGCCGGCCTGCGCGCCCAGCAGTCCCAGGACCTTCTGACCGCCTTCTTCGCCGACCGCCGCTGACGGGGGCCCATCCGACCGGGCCAGCCGGGAGCGACGTCGGTCGTGACTGATACCGCAGGACGTCGCATTGGGGCGCGGGGCGACGTCCGTGTAACCTCATAGGCGAGGTAGCGTGTCCGAGCGGCCGAAGGTGCAGATCTCGAAAGTCTGTGTGGTTCATAGCCACCCTGGGTTCGAATCCCAGCGCTACCGCCACCACGGGAGGGCCCGCCGTGCAGCCACGAGCTGCACGGCGGGCCCTCCCCGTTTCTTGCTTTGCCGTTGGCCGTTTTGATCAGGCCGCCGCCGGCTGATCGACGTCGTGAGATGCCCGTAATGCACGAGGGTGGGGTGCTACTGGGGGAGGGGTGGGTGCACTCCACGCGGTGCGGGGGCTCGTGCAGTACGCACAACCCCTGGCCAGTGCATTCCCACCTTCGTGGAGTAGACGCCTCATGTCGTTCGTACGACATGCCCGACCCGGCCGCAGGAACGCTCTTGGTCCCCCATATATTTGGCGTCGGGCCTTACTCTTAGCCTATGAGTCGCCGTCCCCACGAATCCCGCCCCCTGTCCCGTTCCCGCACCCAGGTCCGCCCGCACCCCCACGCCTCCGAGATCGCGCCCCGTGCGGCCGCCGACCTCTACTCACTCCTGTGCGACGCCATGGTCGCCGGTGACACCAAGGCGATCGACGCCCTGCTCACCGACTACTGCGTCCTGACCCACATGACCGGCTACCCCCAGCCCAAGGTCGAGTGGCTCGGCGACATCGCCAACGGCGCCATGCGCTACCACGACCACGAGGTGCTCTCCGTCCAGGCGGACACGATCGCCGGCTTCCCGGTGGTGCGCGGCCGCACCCGCACCACGGCCACCCTGTGGGGCGGGCGCGGCACCTGGAACCTTCAGATCGTCGGATACGTCGTGCCCGACGCCGACCCCGACACCGAGCGCAACCCCACAGGCTTCCGCTTCAGCCGCCTGGACGCCTCCACCTGGTGACTCCTCGCCGCACGGTGGGCTTCGCCCCCGCCTACCGACGCCGCCCGGTCCCCCTCGTGGCGGGCGCGTTCCACGGGTCCTCCGGCCAGGCGTGCTTGGGGTAGCGGCCCCGCATCTCGGCGCGCACCTGCGGATAGCCCTGCTCCCAGAAGGAGGCCAGGTCGTCGGTGACCGCCACGGGACGGCGCGCCGGCGACAGGAGGTGCAGCAGCACCGCCACCCTGCCCTCGACGATCCGCGGCGTGGCCGCCCACCCGAAGCACTCCTGGACCCGCACCGCCAGCACCGGCCGACCCGCCCGCCCGGCGTCGGCCGAGCCCGCTGAGCCCGCGGCACCGGCCGAGCCGCCGACCATCGCGGTGTAGTCCACCCGCACCTGTGAGCCCGAGGGAACCTCCAGACGCTCAGGCACCAGCTCGTCCAGGCGCGCCGCCTGCGGCCACGGCAGCAGCGCCCGCAGCGCCTGGGCCACGTCCAGCCGCTCCAGGCTGAAACGCCGGCCCCCCGAGCCCGACGACGCCGACCCGCCCGACTGCCCGACCAGGCTCATCACCGCCGGTGCCAGCCACTCCTCGGCCCGCTCCGCCAGGGCCGCATCACTCATATCCGGCCAGGGCTCACCCAGGTGCTCATGCAGCAGGGCCAGGCGGGCGCGCAGGCCGCGAGCCTCCTCATCCCACGGCAGCACGTCCAGGCCGGCATCGGCCCCCTCGGCGCGCACCTGTGCGACGACGGCGCCCGCCACCTGATTCGGACCCGGCAGCGGCCCCGGGGTGGTGGCGAGCGTGATGGCCCCCAGGCGGCGCAGACGCTCCGTGCGCAGCCGCCCGCCCTCCCAGACGGCGCGCTCCTCCTCGGCCAGCCAGGCCCCGGCCAGCTCCAGGGCCGTCCGCTCATCGAGGGGCGCCGCGGCCCGGACAAGTGCGTCCCCACGCCCACCGGTCAGGTCCACGCCCGCCACCGCCAGCCACTCGGACTCCGCCAGTGCCGAGCCCGCCGGCAGGCGCAGCCCGGTCCCGGCGACGCTCGCGTAGTGCGCCTCCTTGCCCGCCCGGGGAGCCGGCCCCCGACGTCGCGCGATCCACTGCGGCTGCGCCGTCCCGGCCACCAGCGCCACCGCCGACTCCAGGTCACCTGACGCGGTCTCCTCACCACTCCCGGACCGGCGAGCGCCTCCGCCGACGCCGTCGGGCCTCCCCGCGACATCCCGGCCGCGGCCCGTGGCCGGCGAGCCCGACCCACTCGTCGCGCTCGGTGCCTGCGGGGTTGCGCTCGTGGAGACCGGGTCCTCGGTGTGCTCCAGCTGCTCGGAGACGGAGCGCCGGCAGGCCTGCTCCAGTCGGCGCGCCTCCGCCTTCCACGCCCCCGACCCGGCCCCGCCGCTGCGCACATGTCGGGCCAGTGCCGTCAGGTCCCCGCCGGGCGCACGCAGGTCGGCGGTCAGCAGCGCCGTAGCCCGGGCCGCCCGTCGCGCCCCCAGCACCGGTGCCGTCGCCAGCAGGGCCCGCGCCTCCCGCACGTCCGCCGGCAGACCGGCCACCGCCCGCCCCAGGGGCGTCACGCCATCTCCTCCGGCCAGGCCCAGGCGCTCCAACGCCTCCCGGGCGGCCCCCAGCGCAGCAGCCGGCGGCTCATCCACCCAGGCCAGACCCGCGCCGTCGGGCACGCCCCACACGGCCAGCTCCAGGGCCGCACCGGTGAGGTCGGCCGAGAGGATCTCCGGGGTCGGAGCCAGCGGCGAGCGCGCCCAGTCCGTCGGCGAGCAGCAGCGGTAGACGACGCCGGGACCCTCGCGACCCGCACGCCCGGCCCGCTGCACCCCGGCCGCCCGCGAGACCCCCACCGTCACCAGGCCACTCATGGAGCGGGCCACGTCCAGGCGCGGCTCGCGCGCCAGCGTGGAGTCCACCACCACCCGCACCCCGGGCACCGTCAACGACGACTCCGCCACGTTCGTGGCCACCACGACGCGCCGCCGCCCCGCCGGGCTCAGGGCCAGGGCCGCGTCCTGGGCGCTCGCGGGCAGGCGGCCGTGCAGCGGCAGGACGTCCACGCCCGCAGGAACCGCGCCGCGCAGGCGGGAGACGACGCCGTCGACCTCGCGGGCGCCGGGCAGGAAGACCAGGACGTCACCGGAGCGCTCGGCCAGGGCCCGCTCCACGGTGGCGGCGACGTGGGCGAGGAACTCCCGCGGCACCCCGCGCGGCCCCAGGCGACCGGTGCGCCCCGGCGGCGCCCACACCTCTTCGAGAGGGTGGAGTCGGCCGGGCACCTCCACCAGCGGGGCGGGGTCGTCCGACGAGCCGCCCAGGATGGGGCGCAGGCGGTCGGCGTCGAGCGTGGCGGACATGGCCACGAGGGTGAGGTCCTCGCGCAGGGCGGCACGCGCGTCCGTCAGAAGGGCCAGGAGCAGGTCGCTGTCCAAGGAGCGCTCGTGGACCTCGTCGAGGATGACGGCGTTGATGCCGGCCAGCTCCGGGTCCCGTTGGAGACGGCGCAGAAGGAGACCGGCGGTGACGACCTCGATCCGCGTGTCCGGGCCGGCGCGCCGCTCCCCGCGCACCGCGTATCCGACGGTGCCGCCGACCCCCTCCCCCAGGAGGTCGGCCAGGCGGCGGGCGGCCGCGCGGGCGGCGATGCGCCGTGGCTGGGTGACGACGACGCGGCCCGGCCCGCGTTCCGGGGCGCGTTGCGGGGTGCCGGCAGGGACGTTGGTCAGGACGTCGGCCAGGAGCGGCGGGATGAGTGTCGTCTTACCGGTGCCGGGCGGGGCGGTGAGGACCAGGCAGGGGGCGACGTCGTCAGAACCGGAAGGGGCGGGGCGAAGGCGCTCGCGCAGCTCGGGCAGAACCCCGACCACCGGCAGGTCCGGGGGCGAGGAGAGCAGTGCCCCGATGGGGTCGGTCTGCGAAGGCTGCGTGCGGCCCTGCGGCCCGGTACGAGTCATGCCCTGATTGTGCCCGGTGAGGGAGCGGCCGTAGGTGCGGGGCCGACGTCGGACCGCCTGAGGGGTGCTGAGCAGCAGAAGGCCTCCGGCCGACGGAGGACCGGAGGCGCAGTGGGTGGACAGGGATGAGATGAGAGGGGAGGCGCGCAGGTGCCGGCGGCTACCTCACGCTCATGAGGATGTCTCGCGACTGCAGCGCGTCGGCGAGCTTCTCGGAGTACTCGGCGTGGGCCTTGACGGCCTTGCGCATACCCAGGGCGCCGCCGATGAAGGCCGACCCCGTCGAGGAGAGGTAACGCACCAGGGTCTCGCCGTGCGGTCCGGTCCCGAACTGAAGGTTCTGCGAGAGATAGAAGTTGCTGCCCATGAGCGCGCCGAAGGAGATGGACATGCCCCTCTTACCGCGGGAGATCTGGAGGGTGTCGGCGGAGAAGGGGGCGACGGTCCAGCCCTCCTGAGTGAAGAACTCCGTAACGATTGATCGAACTTGATCGATTAGTGCATTAATGGTGTACATGCGCTCAACCATGGTGGGATAGTAGGTGACACTCCTTTGTCCTTGCACATCACGTGCAATAACGTTTGCGTGAAGGTGGTGCGCCGCCTGGACTGCACGCAGATCGACAGAATCTTCAGAATCGACCCGGAGCCGCGTCGATTCTGAAGTTTTTGTCGGTGAGTGCGGGGTGGGTGCCGGCGGCCCGGATTTTCCGAGTGAAGCACGCTTGACATGGTGCGTCCTGTCAAGCACACTAGACATGTCAAGCAAACATGACACCCTCTCTCGGGGGTGAGTGGCTATTCAAGGGATGATCGCCATGTTCTCCGCCGTCTCCGCTTCTCCTGCCCTGGCCGCCGCGTCGTCGACCTCCTCCGGTGTCACCTTCGTCGCCGGGGTGGTTGGCGGCCTTGTCGCCGGGATCGTCCTCTATCTGCTCGTCTACCGGTACTCGGCTCGCCGTCTGCCCGAGGTCCGTGCCGAGGAGGCGCCCGAGCTCCTCAAGAAGCTCGGCGCGCAGCAAGCCGGTCTCGTCTGCTCCCTCCCCACCGGAATCGTGGTGGGCTTCGTGTTCCCAGCGGGTGGTCATGTCTCCTCCGGACCACTTCTGCTGGTCGTTCACCTCATCGGCGCCGCCCTGGTCAGCGTGTCCATCATCGGTGTCGCGTGGCTGTCACCGAGACTGCGTGCCGTCCGGAACGCGGCTGCGGCATGAGCCGATTGTCTCGCCGCGCCCCGGGCGGTGAGGACCATGGATAACGACGTGCGCGGCCTGCGCGAGGCCCGCGGTCTCACTCAGGCCCAGCTCGGAGCCGCCCTGGGCGTCTCCAGACAGAGCATCAACTCCATCGAGAAGGGCAAGTACGACCCCTCCCTTCCCTTGGCCATCGCCATTGCCCGCTACTTCGAGACCACTGTTGAGGAGATCTTCCATGTCTGAGTCAGAGCCCACGCCCACTCCTTCCTCCGCTGCGGCCACCGGTTCGTCCTCCTCCGGTTCGACGTCGAGTGCTCGGGAGGGCCTGAAGGCCACCAGACCTCGGCCGCCCGCCGTCGGGCGCATGGCCTACGTTGTCGTCGTCGTGATCCTTCTGTGGGTGGCGGCGTTGACGATCCCGATGTCCAACGGCTTCCTCTACGGTGGCGCCAGTGGGGCGTCGGCCATGATGCTCGTCTACGTCGCCCTGATCTTCGCCAAGAGGCGCGGATACGAGACCTTCTTCGTCCGTGAGCTCGAGAAGCGTGAGGACGAGCGGGACAGGGCCGCCTCGCAGCGGGCCTGGGCGCTCACCGGCGTCGTCGGCTTCTTCGGCAATGTTGTTGTTGGTGCCGTGGGTGCCTTCGGAGGGTCGATGAAGCCGGCCCTGGTTGTCGTCCTGTGGCTCCAGCTGGTGAGCTTCATCGGAGGGAACATCTACTTCAACCGCACGATGTAGATCGCGGAGGCGTGGCCGCACCGGGCCTGGTCGACCCCGTCTTCCGCCCTGCCCGCCGGCCCGCACACAGATCGACAGAATCTTCATAATCGACCCGGAGCCGCGTCGATTCTGAAGTTTTTGTTGGTGAGTGCGGAAGGGCCTCATCTCGGCGGCGGTCGCCGGCGTCTTCGCGTAGACTTCGCTCCACCCTGACCGGCTTCCAACGCCGGCCATCGTTCCCTGTCCCATCGCCCGACCCGGGCGCACCCGAGGAGAATCCATGGTCCAGCAGTCCGCCCCACCAGGAATCTGGGACGAGGACCCCGACGGCGCCTCCATCCTCCTGGCCACGGGTCGCGCCCGCCATGACCTCCTCGTCATCGCCGAGCCCGCCTTCCTGCGCGATCTCGACCAGGCCTGGGGCCGCCCATCGGCCCGTGTGCGCCTGTCCTTCCTGCCCGGTGTCCAGGCTCCAGGCGCTCCCGGCCAGGAGGACGCTCTCATGTCCTACGAGCGCGGTGGTCTCGGTGTTCTCGTCGCCCGCGGTCGCACCAGCATGTACGAGGGCGAGGCCGCACGCAGTGCGACGGCGCTGGCCCGCATCGCCAGTGGGGCCCGCCTGCGCGCCGCCCTGCTCGTCACCCGCGCCACACCGCTGCGCGGCTCCGGTGACGTGGCCGGAGGGCCGGCGCCGGGCCAGGTGCGCGTCGTCGCCGACCACCTCAACGTCTTCGGTGGCCCTCTCTTCCCGGCCGCCGGCATGGTCTCGGCGGGCTGGGACGCGAGGCTCACCGAGCGTCTGGGGGGCCTTCGCGGCGTGAGCGGCAGCTCCGTGGTCGCACTCGTGCCCGGGCCGCTGCGTCCGAGCCCGGCCGAGTCCCGCGCCCTGGCCTCCCTGGGTGCCGACGCCGCCGTCACCGACTCCGTGGCCGAGGCCATGGTCCTGGCCGCAAGGGGCGTGGCGGTCTCCGCCCTGACCTACCTCGACGCCCCGGCCGCCGGTGGGAACCTCGGGCAGGCGCAGCTCTCCCTGAGGCAGGCCTCCGGTGTCACCCTGGCCGCCGTCGAGGAGGTCCTCCGGGGCCTGCGGGCCGGCGCCTGAACGTGATTCTGGGAACGGCGTGGAGAAGGATGCTGCCCAGGCTGCCAGCCCCCGTTAAGGTCATCTCGTGAAACCCTTCCTCTTCCTGGCCACCCGTAGCGACGACGAGCCCGCCGACGCCGAGTACGAGGCATTCCTCAAGCGCACCGGCCTGGATGAGTCCACGCTCCGTCGCCTGCGCCTGGAGTCCCAGTCCCTGCCGCAGATCGACCTGGACGACTGGTCCGGAATCCTCGTGGGTGGCTCCCCCTTCAACGCCTCCACCCCGCCGGAGAAGAAGTCCGCCACCCAGAAGCGGGTCGAGGCCGAGCTCTCCGGACTGCTCGACCGCGTCGTCGCGGCCGACTTCCCCTTCTTCGGCGCCTGCTACGGCGTCGGCACGCTCGCCTGCCACCAGGGCGCCGTCGTCGACACCACCTACGGCGAGGCCGTCACCGCCCCCGAGGTCACTCTCACCGAGGCCGGCCTGGCCGACCCGATCTGCACCGGCGTCCCGAAGGTCTTCCAGGCCTTCGTCGCCCACAAGGAGGCGGTCACGACGCTGCCGCCCCATGCCGTCGTCCTGGGGGCCGGCCAGGCCTGCCCAGTCCAGATGTTCCGGATCGGGAGCAACCTGTACGCCACTCAGTTCCATCCCGAGCTCGACGGCGACTACCTCGCCCACCGGCTCGGCTTCTACGCCGGTCACGGCTACTTCGCTGACGACGAGCTCGCCGAGCTCCAGGCTCGCGTGCGCCTCGACGACGTCTCCGACTCCTGGAAGCTCCTGGCCAACTTCGTGTCCGTCCACGCCCGCGACTGACGGGCGCTGGAAGTCCGACGGGGTTGATCCGGGCTTCAGAGGATCAGGCGCCGGCCTGACGTCGCCCCAGCGGGGACGTGCGCCCTTGAGGGCTGTGTTCTGCTTCTGTTCTCACGGTTAAGGTTCCAGGCCGTCGTGGTTGCTCATCGGTGGATGCTCTGACGCGTTCTCA
Organism: Actinomyces sp. oral taxon 171 str. F0337; assembly: GCF_005696555.1. NCBI lineage: Bacteria > Bacillati > Actinomycetota > Actinomycetes > Actinomycetales > Actinomycetaceae > Actinomyces > Actinomyces sp. oral taxon 171. Next base: position 186,962 of record NZ_CP040005.1, read on the forward strand.
AGGCTGCTTCGGAGATGATTGAGGGAAGGTCTCTTCAATGAACGAGGCTATGTCCCAGTAACTCGGGTCGTACCACTCCATGAATGAGGGGGAGCCGTCATCGCCAAAGTGGAGCACGGTAAGAGCGTCATAAAAGACGAGCATATCGTCGAAGAGTGAGCTGTGATGCCCCTTCTCTTGTAGCGTCTGCTTGATGAGGGTGGGGGAGGAGGTGAGGCTGACTCCTTCGAGTGCGTCTCCTTCGACTGTGAGGAGAGACAGTATGATGGCCACACCATCTTTCATGTGGACGTGAATGACCCTCGTTGAGGTGCCCAGCTCGATCGTGCCGATGTGCACTTCATGCCCGGGAAATGATGACTCGTGAAGTCTGGTGCAGAGGTGCTGGTAGTACGTCAAGGGCTGTCCGGTTTGTATGCCCGGCGGTTCTCCTAGTCGCATACGAAGAGCCTAACAGGCGGAATGGCGGCTTTTAGAGACTCTGAAGAGGTGCATTCATCTGGGATACAACTATATCCCCGATGGGAGGTGCAGAGGTCCCCGCTCACATGCTTGGCCGGCCTGCGTCTCCGTGATGCAAGGACAGGATCGGCAGGGTCTTCGTCGGCTCTTGCTGGTTGCGGCCGATCTCGTCGCAGGTCCGATGCGGTCGGGGTGGTCCCGGGATGCCATCTCCGAGCGTCTACTCCACGAAGGTGGCAATGCACCGGCCAGGGGCTGTGCATACTGCACGAACCCCCGCACCTCATGACTACGCACAACCCTCTTCCAATGGCCTCCGCCCCTCGTGCAGTGCCCTCGCGCCGCGAGGGCGACTGGGGCAGCGGTCGACAGGTGCGCCCCGCCTCTGTGTCCCAGTTCGCCCAGCGCGGGAGGGGGTGCGTGCGGTGCGGGCGAGGTGAATGCTGGGGTACCCACCCGGGCCGAATCGTCTGATCGATCCCGAAAACCCAGGACATACAGAAAGGACTCGCGCATGTCCCGCATTGTCATGATCGGGGGCCACGGCAAGGTCGCGCTGCTGGCCTCCCCGCTGCTGGTGGACGCCGGCCACGAGGTCGTCTCCCTCATCCGCAACCCCGACCACTCCGCCGACGTCGCCGCCACCGGAGCCACCCCGCTGGTCCTGTCCGTCGAGGAAGCCGACGTCGCTGAGCTCACTCGGGTCTTCGCCGGTGCTGACGCGATCGTCTGGTCCGCCGGGGCCGGCGGCAAGGGCGGCCCGGAGCGCACCGACGCCGTCGACCGCGCCGCCGCCATCCGCTCCATGGAGGCCGCCGCCGCAGCCGGGGTCACGCGCTACGTCATGGTCTCCTTCCTCACCGCCTACGGCGAGGTTCCCGACGACCACCCGCTGCGCGCCTACGCCATTGCCAAGATCGCGGCAGACCGACACCTGCAGACCACCGACCTGGCCTGGACGATCCTGGGGCCGGGCCTGCTGACCCTGGATGAACCCACCGGTGCCATCACCGTGGCTCGCGTCCCCAAGGGCACCCCGACCTCGAAGGCACCGACGTCGCGTGGCAACGTGGCTCATGTCATCGCCGCCGTGCTCGCCGAGCCGGCCAGCATCGGCAAGGTCATCCCCTTCTACGACGGTGACACCCCCATCGCTCAGGCTGTTGCCGATGTGCCACAGGAGTACGCCGACCTGTCCTGACCGTCTTCCTGGTCAGCATGGTCCAGAACCTCCGGCCGAGCCTATCCGCGGGAGCGCGGGTCGGGACTGCCGCTGCCGACTGGACCGCTGTCAGCTCTGTCGAGTACCTCCTCCGCCGGTCTGTCAGTGTGTTGGCCCGTGCCCACCGTGGCGGGTACGGGCCAACGCGCGTCGTGAGGATCAGCTCATTGGGTGGGCACTACTTGCCGTCCGACATACTGCTGGCCGAGGGGGCGGGCGACATCTTGTCGTCGCTCATCTTGCCGTCCGACATGCTGTCGGGGGTGGCATTGTCGGCCATCTTCCCGTCGGACATCTTGGTGTCGGCGGTCTTACCGTCACTCATCTTGCCATCGGACATCTTGTTGTCGCTCATGGTGCCGCTGGGGGTGGAGGTCTGCTCCATCTTGTTCTTGTCGGCATTCGTGGAACCGCAGGCGGCGGTACCGACGGCGAGGGCGGCAACGAGCAGGGCGGCTGACACGATCTTGCGAGTACGCATGGGAGAACTCCTTGGTGACATGGGTAGGCGACGTGGCCAGGTGAGTGGCGTACCGACGTGGTGCGCCGTCACCAGGAGTTCGGAGCCGACGGGCGCATGGATGCCCCTGGTGGAGTGATGCCAGTCACTTCCGATGGGTGCGTCGGTGCACCTTCGGCGTACGTGGGAGCGGCGGCTCCGACACTGGGTAACCCAATGGTCAAGGTCTGTGATGTGCTCCAGGGCGTCGGCGTGTGCTGTCTGACGCAGGAGTTGCGGCGCATGAGCACCGTCAGGCCGATGGCGAGAAGGGCGAGGAGGATCGATGCCAACCAGGCCCGGAACTCCGCGTGCGGGTGGGCACCCGTACCGATGCTGGTCAGACCGAGCACCGAGGAGACGATGGCGCCGGATAAGCCGAACACGGAGAGAATATACATGTTGACCAGCGCCATGAGAGCTGGGGCGACTCCAACGGTGTAGCGGAATGCTCGGCTGGTGGGGGATGAGAATCCCAGATAAAGACTGATCGAGGCGATGGTGGCCACGATGATCATGATGACCACCCCGGCAGTGAGCGGTATTCCCTGACCGTCCGGCCTGCCTGAGGGGGACATCCACACGTTGGCTGAATGGTCGCTCAGGTCCGATTGATATATTTCTCCATGGATGCACAGTCTCATGAGTCGATGGGCCATGGACACGAGGAGGAATAGGTTCACCGCCATTCCGAGGTTGACCAGCCATTGTCGAGGGGGGCGGGTGGTCCTCCCCATCAGGGTCGTGAAGATCGCCGCACCACCGGTGGCCAGAAGACACAAAATGGGGAGGGGGTTTCCGATGATGCTGTTGTTAAGGATCAATGTGTCGATGAAGAATATTTGAAGTGCGGCTGCGGTCGTGATGGTACTGGCTTGGTTCCTGGTGATGGTGATGATGGGAATAGGGAGAAGGATGAGCCACCAGGCACCCAATGTATGTGGAATGTAATACAGTGCTTTGTAGTAGTCTTGCGTTGTGGGATTCTGCAAGGAGGGGAAGGCGGGGTGCGCGGACGCGTCATTGATTGCCCATATCACATGAATCCCAACTGCTAACAGCGTCAGCACGAGGGCGGCCACTCGGTCGCGCCTCCAGGGGGCGGGTGAGGAGAGGGCGGCCTTGTGGGTGACACCGAGTGGCGGTGCGCTGACCATCGATGGCCGGGCGAACGACTGCGGGGTCACAGAAGCAGGACTGGGAGAGAACCTGGGAAAGCTGGCGGTGGGACCCGCCGAGTAGGGGGCGGCATCAGTCCCGTTGGCGACGATCCCGCTGGCGGGCTGGCCAATGCTGGACAGGTGCGGGGCCACCGGCTGTGTCGGAGTAGCTGTCTGCCCGCGGAAAAGATGGGGGTAGTCGGCCCGCTGCCCGCTCTGGGGAACGTGGCCCGGTGTGTAGGGCGCATGCGGGGGTGGCGAGGAGGGGGCCGGCCCGTCAGGCATCACGCCGTACGGCGTCGCCGGGTGATGCTCGGAGGCGCCCGACGGCGTTGGGCTGGGGCTGCTCTGAGGAGGTTGAGGTGGCTGCCGCATACGTGGCATTGTGCTTGAGGTGCCGGCCGGTGTCGATGACCAGGGCGACGCTGCGTGCTGGACCCGCGATTCCGGATGGGCTCAGTACCCGCTGTATCCGCTCCCCCACGGTGACTGGGACCGATGGTGCCGGCTGAAGCGGTTCTGCATGCCCCCTGCCCCTCCAGCATGAAGTCCCTGCTGGATGCCGCTCACGGACTCCCGGTTGGTGAGCTGACGGGCGGCAGCCACCGCCGATCCGATGGTGATGATCCCGATGACGACGACTGTCAGCAGCATGAAACCGGTTTCGGATGGCGTGTGGCTGTGTCCGTCACTCGAGAGTATTCCGAAGGCGGTGGAGACGATGATGTTGTAGAGGGTCAGCAGGGATGCGCAGGCAATGGAGGTTATCTTGAAAATCTTGTCGTAAGAGCCTCGGGCCGCCTGGATGGAGCTGATACCCGAAAGGACGACGATGAGGCTGGAGAATGCCAGGCTCGGTATCAGAGGAATGCCGCCCCCATCGGATTCCGACCACACGAGCCAGAGGTGTGACGTGTAGTGAGTGACACTCCGACCTTGCGATACCAAGATGTAGGTGATCCAGCCTAAATTTGCGAAACGGTGGATCGCGTTGAAGAGGATGAACTGACAAGAGCCCACGGCGAGGGTCACGATCCAGGACCGCGGCTCCTGCAGCCTCTGGTTGAGTCGTACGGTGGCGACTGCCCCGACTGTGGCGACGACGAAAGAAAGAACAATGATGACGGCGTTGATGTGAACCTGATGGGACTGGGCGGTCCCGGTTGGGAGCATGAGCATCAGAAATCCGTACCACAGCGCTAATCCTGTCATCTCGGAAATGGGCTGGTTTCGGAAGAGGCGCCGGACGGCGAGGAAGAGCCACCACAGGCTCGGTGTGATGCTGAGGTATATCAGTGAGGCCGTCAGTCTGGAGATGGAGAGCCAGCTTTGCTTGCCCGCAAGGTACACATTCATAGAAGTAATGAAGCTCACGGTCTCCAGTGCGGAGAGCGCGAGCAGGGCCACGAGTGCCAGGGTCTTCGCACCGCGCCACGGAACACCCTGTCCTGTGCCGATGGACTGAGGTGAGGTGGCTTCCGGGCGCGCACCGCCCAGCTGCGGCGGTCTGGCGGAGGTGGCGTAACCCGGGGCGGAGTAGCCCGGGGCGGTGACTGCCCCGACCAGGTACCCGGCCCCGGTGTCCGATCCCGCGCCTCGTGGGTAGTGCGGGTACTGCTGGTACTGCTGCTGATGCGGCTGGTACTGCGGTGCGAAGACGTGTGCGGACGCAGACGGATGGGGCTGCCCCGGGAGGGCGGAGGCCCCGGGTGAGTGAGGCGCCGACTGCGTTGGGATCGCACCCTGTTCAGGGAGCACGTAGGCGCCGTAGCCGGCCGGCGTCGGCGCTTGTCCGTAGGTCGTCCCGCCCTGTGGAGCGCTCACCGGAGGTCGGCCGTAGGCGGCCTGCGGAGCGTACGACGGACTCGATGGGCCGCTCTGTTCCTGTGGCGGCCCTGGATGGGCAGGTGGGTAAGTCATGGCAAGGTCCTGATGGTCGTGGCTCTCCGTTCCGGAGCTGCGCCTGTACCCCCGAGTCCTTCGGGGCGTCCGGCCCCCAGGAGTGGCAGCTCAGTCGCGTGCGAAGTACGAGACGAAGTTGCGGATGATCTGTCCGGCGTCGTGCGCCTCAGCGGACCGGGCCTGAGTGAGGATGTCCTCGCTCATGTCCGGGTCGCCGTAACCGGCCTCGTCGTAGATGCTGACGCGCCGCTCGAACCGGACGGCGTCGAGCTCGGGGTTGAACTGGCAGGCGTAGACGTTCCTGCCCACGCGCAGCATCTGGACCGGGCAGTCGGGCGAGCTCGCCAGCAGGGTCGCGTGCGCGGGCACCTCCCCGACGCCCTCATAGTGGCCTGCGAACACCGTGACCACCTGGGGGAGTCCCTCCAGGACCGGGTCCTCGCGACCCTCCGCCGTCAGGAACAGGTCGACGGCGCCCAGCTCCTCACCGAACTCCTCCTGCGTCCCGGTGCCCAGGTAATCGGCCAGCACCTGCAGCGCGACGCCGGTGGCCAGGAGGGGGATGCCCTCCTTGAGAACCACCCCGAGCAGCTCGCGGATCTGCTCCTCGACGTTGCGTTGACTGCGGGTCTTCTCAGCCGCCGGCGTGTCCGCGTTGTAGGGGCTGGCCCCGATGAGCACCCCGGAGACATCGGCCGCGGTGAAGGAGTCGAGGAAGTCGACCTCCTCCAGGGCGATGTGCTGCAGGTCGCCGCGTGATAGGCCGCTCTGAGCCAGGAAGGACTCGTACTCGTCCTGCGCCGCCTCGTGCTCGGGGCGCGTAGTCACCATGATGAAAGGCTTCACGGGACCACTGTAGGGGACCTGATGGCAGGGTGTGGCCGTGTGGCCCTAGGTCACGAACAGCACGAGCACGAGGATGCAGGACCACAGGACCATGGAGGCTCCTCCCAGAACGAGCCCCAGCCAGGCCAGTCCCTCACCGGAGTCGTAGCTGTGGCGCAGGCGCCGCAGCGCACTGATGCCCAGGAAGATCGCGGCGACGCCGATGAGGGGGATGAAGCTGAGCAGTCCACCGAGCAGGGCGGCCGACGCCCTGGAGTCGGTACGAGGGAGGGGTGCCGTGTAGCCGGGGCCGGAGAAGATCTCTGCCGGGTCGAGGTTCTCGGTGCCGGGGAAGACGAATCCCGGAGGGAGCCCGTTGACGTACTGCTCCGAACCCGGCGAAAAGGGCGGTGCGCTCTGTCCTGGAGGGGAGGTCCCGGCGGTGCTCATGCCCACATCTTGCACCGTCGGGGCCCGATGGCGGCATCCTCCCCACGGACGACTCCGGGCGGCGGCCGGACGCCCGCGAGGGGCCCGTCAGGCGCCCGCGAGGGGACCCGGTCCGCGCACCTCCCGCGCAGGGGCTATGCTGAAGTCCCGGCAGGCTCTGCCGGGTCCTGCCAAGCGTCCCGCGGGTCTCCCGCGAGTGGATTTCCCACGGGACACAGTCATTCCCCTCGTTGCTTAGGCAGGAGCTCACTCGTGTCCTCTTCCCCCTCTCGTGGCTGGCGCCTGCACGGCGATGGCCGGTCCATCGCTCCGGGCGAGGTCGTCGCCCCCGGTGAGCGTCTTACCTGGCCGCGCACCATCGGCATCGGTGTCCAGCACGTCGTCGCCATGTTCGGCGCCACCTTCCTGGTGCCGCTGCTGACTGGCTTCGACCCGGCGACGACGCTGTTCTTCACCGGTGTGGGCACCCTGCTGTTCCTGGGCATCACCTCCGGGCGCCTGCCCAGCTACCTGGGCTCCTCCTTCGCGCTTCTCGCCCCCATTGGAGCCGTGACCGGTTATACACGTGACAGCGGTGCTCCCCTTGATCCCCACAGGGCCGCCCTGGCGCAGGGCGGGATCATCTCGGTGGGGCTGTGCCTGCTGGTGGTGGGCGTCATCGTCCACCTGGTCGGGTCTGCCTGGATCGACCGTCTCATGCCGCCGATCGTCACCGGCGCGATCGTCGCCCTCATCGGCTTCAACCTGGCCCCCGCGGCCTGGGGCAATGTCACGAAGGGCCCCGTGACGGCGGTCGTCACGATCGTCTCGATCCTGGTCATCACCGTCATGTTCAAGGGCATTATCGGGCGACTGGCGATCCTCATCGGCGTGCTCATCGGCTACGCCACCGCGATGCTGCGCGGGGAGGTCAACTTCGACAACGTCGCCAAGGCCCCCGTTCTGGGGCTGCCCGACTTCCACGCCCCGGCCTTCGACGTGCGCTACCTGGGCCTGTTCATCCCCGTGGTGCTCGTCCTCATCGCCGAGAACATCGGCCACGTCAAGTCCGTCTCCGCCATGACCGGGGAGGACCTCGACGACGTCACCGGCCGGGCCCTGTTCGCCGACGGGCTGTCCACCATGCTCGCCGGCACCGGCGGTGGCTCGGGCACCACCACCTACGCGGAGAACATCGGCGTCATGGCCGCCACCCGCGTCTACTCCACCGCCGCCTACGTGGTGGCGGCGCTGAGCGCCCTGGGCCTGTCCCTCCTGCCGAAGTTCGGCCAGATCATCGCCACGATCCCGGCCGGTGTCCTGGGCGGGGCGGCCACTGTCCTCTACGGCATGATCGGCATGCTGGGGGTGCGCATCTGGGTGCAGAACCGCGTGGACTTCTCCGACCCGGTCAACCTCAACACGGCGGCCGTGTCCATGGTCGTGGCCATCGCCGACTACACCCTGGTTTGGGGCGACATGACCTTCAAGGGCATTGCCCTCGGCTCGGCGGCCGCCATCGGCGTCTACCACACCATGCGCTGGATCTCGAAGCTGCGCGGCACCAACCTGGAGCAGGCCTCCCCGGCCTCGGCCCCCGCCGGCACCGAGCTGGAGGGGCCGGCCTACTCCAGCCGCGCCGCTCACTCCCCCTCGGCCGCGTCCCCAGCAGAGGCCCCGACGTCGTCGAGCACCGATGGCGCTGAGGGCGCTGCTGAGAACCGCTCCTGAGCCCCTCACTGGCAGGTGCCGCAGAAAGGCGGCAGCCGATGTGCCGCACCGCGTACATCGGCTGCCACTCGGGCGAAGGGGGAGGGGCGTCGTCTGGGCGATCCCGCCCGGACTCGGCGGCCCCGGATCAGCTGGGCTTACTCGTGGCGGCCTTGTCCGCCGGGACGCAGTCGCTGGGGGCGGTGATGGGCTTGTCGGCGCCGAGAAGCTTGATCTCGTCCGACTTCAGCGCGTTCTGCAGGTACTCCTTGCCCAGGACCACCGAGACCGTGGTGTCGCTGTCGGACAGGCTGCGATCGAGCTGCACTGTGGAGTTGGGGAAGATCTGGGCCAGGGAGTAGGCATTGATCAGGCCGCCCTTGGACGCCATGATCTGGACCTCGCCGTTGTAGATGCCTCCGGGCCAGTCGTTCGCCGAGGTGATATGCAGGTCCGCCTCCTTCAGATCCTGCTGCACCGTGGTGGCCAGGCCCACCGATTCGGAGCCGTTGTAGATGTTGATCTTCTCGATCGTGGTGACGTCGACGGTCTTGGCGCCGCTGGGCGGGCAGGGCTGGGGCACGTAGGTCGCCGTGCTCTTGGGCTGCGAGAAGCCCGGGTTGTAGGCGGGCAGGATGCCCAGCGATACCAGGAGGCTCACGGCGACAGCGACCACCATGACAGCCAGGATGGTGCCGATGACGGTGGCCTGACGGTGCTGCATGTGCCGCCGGTACTCGGTGCGCGGATCTGCGGGACTACTCACGCGAACCAGAGTAATGGACGACGGCACTCATCGGGTGGTGGTGGGCTCGATGTGACATGGGACCGAGCCGCGGCCCGTGGGCCTCGTGTGAGTTACTGAGTGCCGCCGGTGAGGGTCAGGCGCTCGGCGGCGCAGGGGCGAGCCGCGGCACCCCGTCCTCCGTGACCTCCAGGATGCGGGCGTGGATCGCGGTGCGTCCCTGCAGGGCGGCGCGCAGTGCCCGGTGCAGGCCGGTCTCCAGGTAGAGGTCCCCCTTGAAGGAGACGACGTGGGCGAACAGGTCACCGTAGAAGGTGGAGTCGTCATCCAGGAGGCTGCGCAGATCAAGGGTCGCGCGGGTGGTGGTGAGGTCAGCCAGGCGGATCTGTCGAGGTGCGATGACGGCCCAATCGCGCTGAGTGGTGACCCCGTGGTCGGGGTAGGGGGGCCTCTCTCGCACTGCCTTGAAGATCACGGCAACATTCTAGTGAATGAAGCGACCGGAGGTGTGTGGGGGAGCCGTGGGCCGCCCAACACCCCAGCCCGTCCGCGGTGCTGGTCCGCCGGGGTGGACCTTCTGCGTACTCCTCCGAGGAGGGGGGGACCATTCCGTTATCTGTCTCACTAGATGGAATGTGTCCTGTAGAACGGTCATTTCGTCATCTCTCTGTGATTGGCGTTATCACTGCGATATCTGGTGGTTTGCTGGGAAGATGGGACGTCTGATGCCGGAAATCGGCGGGACGCCTGACTTTCTGACTGTTCCCCTCCTCTTCGGGGCTCTAGTACCGTGTTGGCTGCACCGACCTCGACCGAAAGGATGCCGCAGCCATGACCATCGCGGTCCGCCGAAGCGGCTTCACCATTCCCCTGTCCCTCGTCGTTCTCACCTCGACCGCCATGCTCCTGGCCGGTTGTCAGTCCGGCGGTGCCTCCGACGCCAATCAGCAGGGCACTACGGGCTCATCTGCGAAGGCGCAGTCGACGGCCAGCGCCGAGGCGACCTCCGGGCAGAAGGCGGGGCACGCCTCTCCTCGCATCCCGAGCCCCACCGGTAAGGGCTCCAACAACTCATCCGCGCAGCAGCCCTCCTCCGGCTCTCAGTCCCGCCCTGCGAGCCCGCGGGCCAGTGAGCCCCGGCCCGCCGCCGGCGGGAACGGCGCCACCAAGGTGGCGGCCTCCGGCAAGACGGACGCTCCGAGCCAGCAGAGCGGCAGTGCCTCCAAGGCCCCGCAGGCTCAGGGCAACGCGAACAACGCCGGCGGGGCCCACGCCGGGACCGCTCAGAAGCCGCAGCCCGCGGCTCCTGAGGCGCAGAAGTCCTCCGAGGCCGCCCAGCCCGCGCAGGCTCCCTCCGACAGCTCTGACAAGTCGGCCGACAAACCGGCCGATCAGGCCATCGACAAGCCTGCTGACGCACCGGCTGACAAGGACGCTACCGCGCAGGCGCCCTCCGAGCCTGCCGCCCCCGCTGATGAGTCGGCCGGTCAGGCCACGTCCTTCGTTCCGGACAACCTCGTCTCGGAGAAGACGGCCATGATCGTGTCGCCGTCGGGCAACATCGGCTGCGACCTGTCCGCCCACTTCGCCGGCTGCGGTGTGCTGTCCTACCGCTCCGACGGCACCTACGGCCGGGACGAGGCGGGCTCGCCGAAGTGGTGGTTCGACCTCAGCTCCGGGGGCACTCCGCAGCTCGGCGGCCGCAGCGAGGGCGCTTTCTCGCTCGATGAGGCCTTCCGCGGTGGCGGGGCCTCCTCGCCCCAGGTGGTGGAGTACGGTCAGTCCGTCACCTTCGGGTCCTGGGTGTGCAGCTCCGAGGAGACCGGCATGACCTGCCGTAACACCGAGACCGGCCACGGCGTCTTCCTCAGCTCCGCGCGCTACGAGACCTTCTGAGTCGGACCTGACTGTATTCCGATCGCGCGTATGCTCGCCCCGGTTCCCAACCGGGGCGAGCATGCTTCCATGTCCAGAAAGAAGACACCGTGTCCGAGTCTTTTGAAGCTCCTGGCGCGTCGAGCGGTGCTGGCCACTACGGCTACATGCCCCCGGCGCCGGGCTTCGACGGGGCCTACGGCTGCCAGCAGCTACCCGTCTCCATGGTCCTCGCGCAGCCTCCGGTGCCGCGGATCGAGGTGGGTGATGCCTTGAAATGGGCCTGGGCCAAGACCTTCGCCAATCCCCTCATCATCGCCTGGATCCCGCTGAGCCTCCTGGCAATGGCGCTGGTGGTGTCCGGACTTGTCAGCGTGGTCGGTGAGGACAATGGCGCGCTCATTGCCGCGATCGGGATTCCGATGGCGCTGCTCTGGGGGCTGATGGTGGCGCTGGGTCTCTATACCGCCGCGCTTCGGATCGCCCGCGGGGAGAAGGTGACGCTCCGCTCCCTCGTTGTGCCTCCTCATGGCTTCGACGCGGCTGCCGCGCTCGTGCTCGTCGGTCTTGCGGGCTCCATCGCCTCCCTCTTCCCCCTCGGAGGCCTGGTGGTCGGCTACTTCTGCTGGGTGGCGGTGGTCGTTGTCATGAACGAGGGATGCTCCTGCTTCAAGGCGATTGGTCGCTCATACCGTCTCATGAGGCAAGGCGGTAATGCGCCGCTGCTGGCGCTCACCATCATCCCCGTCTACTTCGGTGGGCTGCTGACCGTCATAGGGCTGCTCGTGGTCATCCCGATGATCTTTCTCATGACGGTCTATGTCTACATGCGTATGTCCGGTGGTGACGTAGCGCGTTGACTGTGGTGGCCGGGCTGACTGGGGTGATCACGCCGACGGTGGCTGCTGCGTCTCTGTCCGGTTGACTCACCTGGGGCGCAACGGGCCGGTGAGGTAGTGCTGGATCGTCGGCCCGACGACCTCCACCAGATGGTCGACGCTGGCGCTTGCGACGGGTTCCAGGCGCAGCACGTAGCGGATCATGGCCAGTCCCACCAGCTGGGACCCGGCCAGGGTGGCCCTCTCTCGTGCTGATATCCCCGACAGGCCCGACTGCTTGAGGGCCTCGGCCATGGGGGTGGCGATCTGCTCGGTCGCGTAGCTCTGGATCGCCTCTGGGGAGCTGACGTCCGTGGCCATCCACCGCAGCAGGGTGCGGAAGGTCGCCCCACCGGCGGCATCGTCCCAGGCGGTCAGTGACAGCCTCACCAGGCGGGGGCCGGCTGAGCGCAGGTCCCCGCTGACGACGGCCGCGATCTCCTCGCTCGCCCGTACCCTCAGGTTGACGGCCGCCCCGAACAGATCGCCCTTGGAACCGAAGTAGTACGACACGAGTGCCGGGTCCACCCCGGCCGTGCGGGCCACTGCCCGGATCGTCGTGCCCTCGTAGCCCAGGGCCAGGAACGACTCGCGCGCGGCGGTCAGGATCGCATCCCGCGTGGAGGGTGGCTGGGTGCTGCCGGTCGTCGGCCGACGCCGGGGTCCTCGGCGTCGTGTGTGACCAGGGCGGGGGTGATCGAGCCTCACCTCCTCGGGCGAGGCGCTCGGCTGTGGAGCGCTGAGGGCATCACTGGTCACTCCAGGAGATTACGAGTGCCGCTGCTGCCCGTGGTGACCAGTCCTGCAGAAACCGGAGAAGTTCCGGGAGAACACAGCACTTGATCGGGGTCAGCGAACCCGAGAGGGTGTGACGGTCGCCCTATTTTTAGGGAAGTTTATCGGTGCGATATTCAACGTTGTTCAGGTTCTTGGAGTGGGCGTCACATAACCGCAGGAGATTCTGGCCGTCATTGCACCAAGAAGTCGAGGTGGTGGAGGGCGGGTCGCACGGTCATTTCAACACCGTTGAGACTGATGGTTCGCCTCGATACGGTGGGGTCCAGCCCACATCGTCGTCGGCTCACAGAGGGTCGGCGTAGGCGCGCGCCGAGGTGAAGCATGTCTGTTCCCGATCCTGTCTCCATCTCGCGGAGGTTTGCCTCCTCCGCGACCACGGGGTCGGTTGCGCAGTCGGTGGACCTGGGCTGTGACGGTCGTGCCCCGGCAGACGGCACCAGTGCCCTACGGATGGGGTTGGATATCGGCTCGACCACCATCAAGCTGGTCCTTCTCCCTGAGCGTCTGCCCGAGGTGCCTGCGGGTGCCCCGGCCGACTCGGCGTCGGGGAGTCCGGTGTCGCCGGTGTTTGCTGAGTACCGTCGTCACAACGCGGATGTGCGTGGTGAGCTGACCCGGTTGCTGGAGGAGGTCGGCCGGGCATATCCGGGCGCCGTCGTGCGTGGGGCGGTGACCGGCAGCGCCGGGCTGTCCCTGGCCACCCTCATGGGTCTGCCCTTCGTTCAGGAGGTCATCGCCGAGACCGAGACGGTGCGCGTGTGCGATCCGCGGGCCGACGTCGTCATCGAGCTCGGTGGTGAGGACGCCAAGATCACCTACCTCCACCCCACCCCCGAGCAGCGCATGAACGGCACCTGCGCGGGCGGTACCGGTGCCTTCATCGATCAGATGGCTCAGCTCCTTCACACCGACGCCGCCGGCCTGGACGATATGGCCTCGCGCCACACGACCCTCTACCCCATCGCCTCGCGCTGCGGCGTCTTCGCCAAGTCCGACCTCCAGCCGCTCATCAACCAGGGTGCTGCGAGTGAGGACCTGGCTGCCTCCGTCCTTCAGGCCGTCGTCACCCAGACCATTGCGGGCCTGGCCTGCGGGCGTCCCATCCGTGGCCACGTCATGTTCCTGGGCGGGCCGCTGCACTTCCTGCCCCAGCTGCGCGCCGCCTTCGAGCGGACCCTGGCGGACCAGGTCGACTCCTTCACATGCCCCGACAACGCCCAGCTCTACGTCGCCATCGGCGCCGCCCTGCTCTCCTCGGGCGAGCCGACGCCGATCTCCGAGCTGTCCACCCGCCTGGCCACCCGCAAGGCCCTGTCCCTGGGCACCTCCCGGATGCGCCCGCTGTTCAAGGACGCCGCCGAGCTGGAGGCCTTCCGCGAGCGGCACGCCCGCGCGCACATTGAGCGGGCCCACTGGCCGGTCCCCGAGAAGCCCTCCGAGGAGAGCGGACCTGAGCCGGACGTACCGGACGACGAGCTCGACGGTATCGACGACGAGGGACCCCATGCGGCCTCGGCGTCGGGGACGGGCGGGGAGTTCCGGGACGGTGACTGCTTCCTGGGGATCGACGCCGGCTCGACGACGATCAAGGCCGTGGTCCTGGACGGGCGCGGGCGGATCGTGTGGGAGCACTACGCCGGCAACGAGGGCGACCCGGTGACGGCCGCCGTGGAGATCCTGCGCCGCATCCACCGCGAGATGCCTGATGGCGTGCGGATCGTGCGCTCCTGCGTCACCGGTTACGGGGAGTCCCTGGTCAAGGCGGCGCTGCGCATCGACGAGGGCGTCGTCGAGACGATGGCGCACTACCGGGCGGCGGCCTACCTCAACCCCGGGGTCACCTCGGTCATCGACATCGGCGGCCAGGACATGAAGTACCTGCGCATCAAGGGCGACGCCATCGACTCCATCAGCGTCAACGAGGCCTGCTCGGCCGGCTGCGGCTCCTTCCTGCAGACCTTCGCCCGGTCCATGGGGCTGGAGATCGTTGAGTTCGCCGAGGCCGCCCTGCACGCCGAGCGGCCGGTGGACCTGGGCAGCCGCTGCACCGTGTTCATGAACTCCTCGGTCAAGCAGGCCCAGCGCGAGTCGGCCACGGTGGGGGAGATCAGTGCGGGCCTGTCCTACTCGGTGGTGCGCAATGCCCTGTACAAGGTCATCAAGCTCAAGGACGCCGACCAGCTCGGCGAACGGGTCTCGGTCCAGGGCGGCACCTTCCTCAATGACGCGGTGCTGCGGGCCTTCGAGCTGCTCACCGGCCGGGAGGTGGTGCGCCCCGACATCGCCGGCCTCATGGGCTGCTTCGGTGCGGCCCTGAGCGCCCGGGCCACCTACGGCGGCGTGCCCTCGGGCCTCATGAGCCTGGGCGAGCTCTCCCGCTTCAGCCTGACCACCGAGACCGCCACCTGCAAGCTGTGCCAGAACCACTGCCAGTTGACCATCACCACCTTCAACGACGGTCAGCGCCACATCTCCGGCAACCGCTGCGAGCGGGGCGCCACCCAGGAGCGGCGCGCCACCAAGTCCGACCTGCCCAACCTCTACGACTACAAGTACAAGCGGGCCTTCTCCTACCGGCGCCTGCGCGAGGGCGCGGCCACGCGCGGGGACATCGGCATCCCCAGGGTGCTGGGCATGTACGAGAACTACCCCCTGTGGTTCACGGTGCTCACCTCGCTGGGCTTCCGCGTCATGATCTCGGGGCGCTCCAACCACGAGCTCTTCGAGTCCGGCATGGACACGATCCCCTCGGAGAACGTCTGCTACCCGGCCAAGCTCGCCCACGGGCACATCGAGGCCCTCATCGCCAAGGGCATCACGACGATCTGGTTCCCCTGCGTCTTCTACGAGCGCGAGCTCGTCCAGGGCGTCGCCGACCACTTCAACTGCCCGATCGTGGCCACCTACCCCGAGGTCATCCGCAACAACGTCGAGGCCGTACGCGACGGGCGGCCCCACGGTGGCGAGGGCGCCGACGGCGCTGAGGGAGGAGCAGGTTCCGGAGGCTCGGGCGTGCGAATGCTCTCCCCCTTCCTCAACCTGGCCGACCCCGCCACCCTGGCCGAACGGCTCGTCGAGGTCTTCGCCGACTGGGGCGTCACCCTGCCCGAGGCGCGCCGGTCCGTGGCCGCCGGCTTCGCCGAGGACGCCGCCTTCAAGGCCGACGTGCGCGCCGAGGGCCGCCGCGCCCTGAGGTGGATGGAGGATAACGGCCGCAAGGGAATCGTCCTGGCCGGACGGCCCTACCACATCGACCCCGAGATCAACCACGGCGTCCCCGACGTCATCAACACCCTGGGACTGGCCGTCCTGTCCGAGGACTCCCTCCTGCCCGAGCCCGACACCGCAGCCACCGAGGTGCCGGAACCGGGTGTCTCCGAGACCAGCACCGGGCCGGTCGCCGGCGGATCCGACGTCGCGACCACCACGACTGCAGGGCGGGCCGGGAAGCCCAGGATCTCCGAGGAGACCGGGGATGCCGGTAAGCCCTGCCGGCCCGGGAAAGCTGAGTCGGGAGGGCGCCCCGCCAGACCGGCCAGGCCCAAGAAGCCCAAGAAGACCGACTGGGCCGCCATCGCCCGCCAGGCCGGCTCGTCACCCGGCACGGACCAGGCCCTCGACCCCGGGGACGGCGCCGAGCACGCCGTCGCCACCGGGGCGCTCAGCCGGGCTGTGGCCGCACTGCGCCGCCGGGTGGACGAGCTCCGCCCCGACCCGCAGGCGCCCGCCGACTGGTCCGACGTCACCGGCGTCGGCCTGCCCACTCCCAAGCCCGTGGCCACCCAGGGCGTCGCCAGACGCCTGCGGGTGCGCGACCAGTGGGCCTACCACTCGCGCCTCTACCAGGCCGCCGAGCTCGTCACCACCCGCGACGACCTCGAGCTCGTCCAGCTCAACTCGTTTGGCTGCGGCGTCGACGCCCTGACCACCGACCAGGTCCAGGAGATCCTGGAGTCCGCCGGAGGGGTCTACACGAGCCTCAAGATCGACGAGGTCTCCAACCTCGGCGCCGCCACCATCCGCCTGCGCTCCCTGGCCGCCGCCTCCGAGGCCCGTGCCGCGGAGAAGACGGCTCACGCCGAGGAGGCCGTCAGGGAGGCTTGCGACGAGGCCGATGGCACTGTCGACGATGCCGTCGAGATCGACACGACCGCTCCCGTCGATGAGCCCTCCGCGATGGCCGCCGCCCGGACCGTTGAGAAGACGGCCGACCGGAGCGAGGCGAGCGGCGCCGTCGGAGGGCGGGAGCTGCCGGGGGCCACCGGTCCGGTCTTCACCGAGGCCATGCGCGCCACCCACACCATCCTCATGCCCCAGATGAGCCCCGTGCACTTCCGGCCCCTCGAGCCGCTCATGCGGCGCCTTGGCTACAAGGTCGAGCTGCTTCAGTCCGCCACCCGTGACGACCTCGAGGTGGGCCTGCGCTACGTCAACAACGACGCCTGCTTCCCCGCCATCATGGTCATCGGCCAGCTCATCGGCGCCTTCACCGACGGCAGCCACGACCCGGACTCCTGCGTCGTGGCCATCTCCCAGACCGGCGGCATCTGCCGGGCCACCAACTACGCCGCCATGCTGCGCAAGGGCCTGCGCGAGGCCGGCTACCCGCAGGTGCCGGTCCTGGCGATCTCCCTGCAGGGCATCGAGTCCAACCCCGGATTCGAGCTGACCGCCACCATGGGCCTCAAGATGCTCCAGGGCATCATCATCGGCGACACCCTCAACACCTGCCTGCTGCGGGTGCGCCCCTACGAGGTGGTCGAAGGCTCCACCCAGGAGCTCGTCGATCGCTGGAACCGCATCATCGCCGAGTACTTCGAGCACAAGGGCCGCTGCCCCACCTGGGGCGGGCGCATCGGCTACCGCCGCCTCCTGCGCGAGATGGTCCGCGAGTTCAACGACCTGCCCCGCCGCGACGAGCCCCGGCGCCCACGTGTCGGCGTCGTCGGCGAGATCCTGGTGAAGTTCCAGCCCGACGCCAACAACCACGTCATCGACGTCATCGAGGCCGAGGGCTGCGAGGCGGCCGTCCCTGGGCTCCTGCCCTTCTTCCTGTCCGGGCTGGTAACTGCCCAGTGGGAGGCGGACGCCTACGGCATCGGCAAGGGGAGTGTGGCCAAGAAGAAGGCGGCCGTCTGGTTCATTGAGCAGCTCCAGGCCCCGGCCCGTGCCGCCCTGCGCGCCGCCGGCGGTACCTTCGATATCGAGCCCTCCACGGTCGAGCTGGCCCGCAAGGCCTCGACGGTGCTCTCCCTGGGCAACCAGGCCGGGGAGGGCTGGCTGCTCACCGGCGAGATGATCGAGCTCATCGAGCACGGCGTGCCCAACGTCGTGTGCTGCCAGCCCTTCGCCTGCCTGCCCAACCACGTGGTGGGCAAGGGCATGTTCCGCGAGGTCCGACGCCGTTACCCCCAGGCCAACATCGTGGCCATCGACTACGACCCCGGCGCCAGCGAGGTCAACCAGCTCAACCGCATCAAGCTCATGATCTCCACCGCCCTCATGGAGCAGGAGAGCATCGGGACCGATGCCTCAGCGGTCGGAGGCAAACAGCAGACCCGCGCGACCGGTCGCGCTGTAGGTGAGGAGCTGCTGGCGGGACTCGGGCCGGTGGGCGACGGGACGCCGTCGTCCCCGGACGTTGCCGGGGCAGAACGCCGTCGTCAACGGAGTAGGGCCCTCAGCCGCTGAGGGAACCGGTGGGGGCTACTTCTTGGAGTTCTTGGCCGAGCCCTTGACCTGTGACTTGTCCCCCTGGGTGACGACGCAGCTGATCTTGCGGTCACCCTGGGCCCAGGTGCCGTCACTGGGCATGAGGTACTCGATCTGGTAGCTGGTCTGGCTGGACTCGATTCCGACGTACTTGGTGAAGTCCTCGCCCAGGCAGAAGCCCTGGCCCAGGGAGTCGAGTGCTTTTCCTTCGGGGAGCTTCTTGATGTCGTCGCCGAAGGTGCTCTGGGCGATGACCTCGTAGGTGTGCGCCTTGGAGCAGTCGACCACGGTGACCTCGCCGACTGCGTTCTTTCCGCCGGACTCCTTGCTCACGGTGTTGTAGCACTGCCCGACCTCGAGGTCCTTGGTGGCGGTGGTGGTTTCCGAGGAGAACAGGCCGCAGGAGGTCAGCCCCATGGTGACAGCGGCTGCGACGGGGAGGGCGAGGAGTGAGGTCAGGGTGCGCATGACTCGAACCGTAACAGCCGGAATGGTGGGATTGTGCCGGTTTTCTGCGGGAATCTGACCACGGTCGCAAAGTCGGCTGAAAAATCCGGGATAAGGACCGGGTGGCGACATGAGACGGAGAAACGGAGAGTCGCCACCCGGCCGGAGTGGGAGGCAGGACGGTGTTCGCGAGACGTGGGAAAGAAGAAGTGGCTCTTCTCAGCCGGTGCTCCGCCTGTGCGCGGCCGTCCTGCTCGATGAGGACAGACTAGGAGTTCTTGATGGAATTGTTCAATGGTGTGTCATCCGGGTTCTGGGCGAAGCAGGTGAATGAGTGGTCCCCCTGGTCCCAGGAGGACTGCACGGGGGTGAGGGCCGCTACTTGGTACTTCTCGGCCGTGGAGGGAGACCCCACATAGCTCTTCAGCACCGGCGTGCAGACGGTGGAGATCTCCTCCGGGGTGTCGGCCTCGGTGTAGCTGGAGGCTGTGGACTGTCCGGTCCCGATCACCTCGTACTGATGGGGAGTGGAGCAGTCGACGACCTTCGCGCCCGTGGTGCCCGTCTCGCCGTGCTTGGTGCCGGTGACCATTTCGGTGACGCAGTTGCCGGTCTTGAGGTCGCTGATGTCCACGGTCTTGGCGTCGCCCTCTGCTCCGGTACTGGAGTCGGCTGAGGCGCTGGCCTCGGGAGTGGTCGAGGAGTCGTCATCGGAGTCCTTGGCCTCCTTGTCCTTGGGGGACTCCGTGGAGTCGGCCTCGGCTGAGGAGGAGGCGCGAGTGGAGGGGATGCTCACCGCATCCTCATCACAGGCGCTGAGGCTCAGGGCGAGAAGGAGCGCAGTCGGCAGGGCGATCAGGGGTGAGGCTTTCGTGAGCATGGTGCAATCGTGGCAGGGGCTGACGGCGTCGTCGATGGGGAGAGGTCCCTACGGATCGCCTGCCGTGGGGCAGAGGAGAGTACTGCAAAAACCCCGGAATCGCAGAGATTCCGGGGTGGCGGCGGAGGATGGGGGATTCGAACCCCCGAGGGCTTGCACCCAACACGCTTTCCAAGCGTGCGCCATAGGCCACTAGGCGAATCCTCCAGGCGCTCCACGCGGCGACAACCACGTGCAACGAGAAAGGAATATATCGGACCGCCCATCCCCGGGGCCAGCCCGGGGCGGTGGGATCTGTCACGCGGGGCTGGTTGGGACGGTTCGCAACCGGGGGCCGGATCGGGTAGTCTCTCGCTCGGCCCCTCGTGCGGCGTCATCCAGCGAATCCCCCAGGACCGGAAGGTAGCAAGGGTAAGCGGGCTCTGGCGGGTGCGCGAGGGGTCCTCATGTACTCGGGTGGAGGCCGGTCTGATGTGCACCGGTTGCCTGAGGGGATCAGGCCTCGACGGCGTCGACCTCCACCAGGCGGCCGGTGGCCAGTTCCAGGACGAAGCCGCGTACGGCATCGGTGCGGGGGATGAACGGCGAGGCCTTGATGCGGGAGATCGACTGGCGCACGCTGGCGGCCAGGTCGGTGAAGGCCCCCGGCGCCCAAGTCGGCCGCGCACCCGTCTCCTCCGCCAGGGCGCGGCACAGCTCCTCGTCGGAGAAGGAGAGCATGCCGCAGCCGGTGTGGTGGATGACGAGGATCTCCTCAGTGCCCATCAGCCGCTGGCTGATCGTCAGGGAGCGGATCGTGTCCTCGGTGACCAGGCCGCCGGCGTTGCGGATGACGTGCGCCTCGCCCGGGGCGAGCCCCAGGGCCGCGAAGACGTCCACGCGCGAGTCCATGCACGCGACGACGGCGACCTTCTGCGTGCCCTTGGCCGCCAGGCCGCCCCGGGCGAGGACCTCGGCCGAGTAGGTGGCATTGCGGGTGACAAGAACCTCGGTGACGGGCATGGTTCCTCCGTTTCTCAGTCGGCGACGCACCGGCTCCCCCTATCGTGCCAGATAGGAGCCGACCCGCCCGGTGCCTCGCACGGGGTCGGCCCGGCCGATTAGGCTCGGGCCGTGACCACCGCTCTGTACCGCCGCTACCGCCCCGACACCTTCCAGGAGGTCATCGGGCAGGACCACGTCACCGCTCCGCTCATGGCGGCGCTGCGGGCCGACCGCGTCACCCACGCCTACCTCTTCTCCGGCCCACGCGGCTGCGGCAAGACGACGTCGGCGCGCATCCTGGCCCGCTGCCTCAACTGCGCCCAGGCCCCCACCGACACCCCCTGCGGCACCTGCCCCTCCTGCCGGGACCTGGCCACCGGCGGCCCCGGCAGCCTCGACGTCGTCGAGATCGACGCCGCCAGCCACAACGGCGTCGACGACGCCCGAGACCTGCGCGAGCGCGCCGCCTTCGCCCCGGCCCGCGACCGCTACAAGATCTTCATCCTTGACGAGGCCCACATGGTCACCGCGCAGGGCTTCAACGCGCTGCTCAAGCTCGTCGAGGAGCCGCCGGCGCACGTGAAGTTCATCTTCGCCACCACCGAGCCGGAGAAGGTCATCGGCACCATCCGCTCGCGCACCCACCACTACCCCTTCCGCCTCGTCCCGCCCGACGTCCTCGAGGGCTACCTCGGCCACCTGTGCCAGGCCGAGGGCGTCGAGATCGGCCCCGGCGTCTTCCCCCTCGTGGTGCGCGCCGGCGGTGGCTCCGTGCGCGACACCCTCTCCGTCATGGACCAGCTCATCGGCGGGGCGCACGACGGCGGCGTCGACTACCAGCGGGCGGTCGCCCTGCTGGGCTACACCGACACCACCATGCTCGACCAGTGCGTCGACGCCATCGCGGCATCCGACGGCGCCGGCGTCTTCCGGGTGGTTGACCGGGTCGTCTCCTCCGGGCACGACCCCCGCCGCTTCGTCGAGGACCTGCTGACCCGGCTGCGTGACCTCCTCGTCATCGCCCTGGCCGGCTCCGAGGCCGGTGCGGCGCTCGGCTCCATGCCGGTTGGTGAGCTCGAGCGCATGGACCTTCAGGCCCGCACCATGGGGGCCGCCGCCCTCTCCCGCGCCGCCGACACCACCGCCCAGGCCCTGACCGCCATGGTCGGCGCCACCTCCCCGCGCCTCCAGCTCGAGCTGCTCGTGGCCCGCCTGCTCATCCCGGCCGGCGGGGCCGCCAGGGCCGACGGTGTTGCAGCTGCTGGAGGCCCCGCCGGACCCGCTGGGAGCGCCGGACAGTCGGCCTCGCCCGCCCTTGGTGGTGCGGGTGCCGGTGCGGTCGGCGACGCTGCCGGTGCCGCGCCCGCCGGGTCCGGACGCGAGATGGCCGCCCAGATCGCCCGCCGGGCCTCCGCCGACGCCGCCGGCCGACGCGGGGGCCGGCGACCCGAGAACGCCGGGGGACCCGGGAGCACAGCACCTGCTGAGGCTCCTCAAGCATCCCAGTCCGACGTCGCTTGGGGAGCGGCCCCTGCCGCACCCTCGGCCGCGGCGGTGCCGGCCCCGCGACCGGTCGAACAGCCCTCACGTGGATCTGAGGCGGCCAGTGCCCCGGCCGTCCCGAGTGTGCCAGCAGCCCCTCAGGCACCCCAGTCCGACGCCGGTTGGGAGGCGGCCTCTGCCACGCCCTCGGCTCCTTCTGCCCGGGGAGGCGCCGGCGCCGCCGGCGGCCCGGGCAGGGCCGAGGCGGCCGACGCGGAGATGATCCGCACCCGCTGGGAGGAGGTCCTCGAGGCGGCTAAGCGCTCGCGGCGCGCCACCTGGGCGCTCGTCGGTCCCAACTCCCGACCGGGCACCGTCTCCGGGGGCGTCTTCACGCTGCTGTTCGCCGCCCCCGGCCTCGTGGGAGCCTTCGAGAACGGCGGGCACGGCCCCATCTTCTCCGCGGCCCTCCACCAGGCCCTCGGCCTGCGTCTCGAGGTGCACGCCATCGTCGCCGGTGACGACGGGCCGGAAAGCCCAGGAGGCCCGGGAGGCTCAGGAGGCCCGCACGGTCCTGGAGGACCTGGCGGTGCGCCCGCCGGGGCAGGAGAAGCGAGCGCTCCCGGTCGCGACGTCGGCCACACAACCGGTCTCGGCGGGTCGCAGGGCTCCTACGGCGGCACCCCCGATGCAGGCCCGGGCGGAGCCGTCCCGCAAGCGAGAGCCTTCGACTCGGCAGGCTCGGCCGCCGGTGGCGGGGCGGAGGACGCCAACGGCGCCGGGACGCACACCGGTGGCCAGGGTCCGGTCGAGGTTGCGGCGGCCCCGGTCGTCGGCAGTAGTGCTGCCAGCTCTGGCCACAGCGTCGGACGTGCGGGGTTGCACGGCTCCGCGAGTGCGCCAGTCGCCTCATCCGCTTCCGCGCCCCAGGCGCTCGCCACCCAAGACCCCACCAGTGCTGCCCACGACGGCCAGGCGGCAGGTCAGGGGGCAGCACAGCCGACCGACGTCGAGTCGGCCACCCGTCCCGAGGTGCACCGGCCCGCCTCCACCACCTGGGACGACGGCTCCCCGATCCTCGAGCCCCCGCCCGAGGACGACTGGGGCGCCGATCCCTACGCCGAGGACTCCGGGTATGCCGGTGGGGCCATCAGTGCCGACGAGCCTACCGGCCCCGCTCAGCCCACCGACCCCGCGGGACCCCACTCCGCCCCGGCCCCCGCCGTGCAGGAGACTGCGACCTCACCGGCGCCGCAGCCGGCTCCGGCCGGTGCCGATCCTGCCGCCCCCACCGAGTTCCAGGCGGTCCCCCCAGCCTCCCCGGCCGTCCCCGCTGACGCGCGCCCGGCGCCCGCCGCCCACGCGGCCCCGATGGCATCGACGGTTCCCGCCAGCCCCACCGATCCCGACGACGGCTGGGGGCCCGTCGCGATCCCCGGTGGCGGGTCAGCCCCGGCGCCGGCCTCAGCGCCCGCCCCCGCCGCGGGCGGTACCGACCCGGACGACGGCTGGGGGCCGGTCGCCGTCCCCGGAGGTGGAACCGTGCCCACCCAGTCAGCACCGGCCTCCGTGCCCTCCTCCCCGCCGCCCGCCGCCCCGCCCTCCTCGGGAGCGCCCACGGCACCCGCGCCCACCGGCCCCCAGTCCGCTCCCGCTCCGGCCCCGACGTCGGCTCCTGCTGCCTCAGCCTCTCCCGCGCAGTCCCGCTCCGCGCCCGCCGCGCAGGCGCCCGATGAGGCGCCCCTGGCCACCGTCCACCGTCTGCGCGCCCTGCCGGAGATTCCCGGTGGGGCCGCGTCGACTCCGGCGGCCCCCCGCTCCCTCCAGCAGACGTCCTCCTCCCCGTCCCCGCAGGCACCGGGGGCCGGCAGCGCGCCGGTCGCCCCTGGCGCCCCGGTGACCACCGCCGGATCACCCGGCCTGGCCCCCGTCACCTGGGAGGGGACGCCGTCGAGCCCCTTCACCCCGGGCCCGGCCCCCGAGGAGCCCAGCGCCTCGAGCGCACCACCCGAGGACGAGTCCACCTGGGCGCCGTCGGGCATCGCCGGCTCGCGACTGGCCGCCGCCATGGCCGCCGCCCGCGCTGCCGCCCAGGAGGCCGACACCGACTCCCTGGCCGACGACACCCCCAGCGAGGACGACCCCGACGCCGAGGACGCCGGCGTCGTCGGGCTCGAGGTCGTCAAGCGGATCCTCGGCGCCCAGGTCATCGAAGAGGTCACCGTGACCCAGGAAGGACGCTGACATGCCCGCCGTCTACGAAGGCGCCGTTCAGGACCTCATTGACGAGTTCGGCGAGCTGCCCGGCATCGGTCCCAAGTCCGCCCAGCGCATGGCCTTCCACGTCCTGGCCGCCGACTCGGCCGCCGTCGAGCGCCTCATCGAGGCCCTGCGCGCCGTCAAGGCCAAGGTCCGCTTCTGCGAGACCTGCGGCAACATCGCCGAGGCCCCCCAGTGCACCATCTGCCGTGACCCCCGCCGCGATCAGCGCGTCATCTGCGTCGTCGAGGAGCCCAAGGACGTCGTCGCCATCGAGCGCACCCGCGAGTACCGGGGGCTCTACCACGTGCTCGGTGGCGCCATCGACCCCATCAACGGTGTCGGCCCCGACGACCTGCGCGTGCGCGAGCTCTTCAGCCGCCTGGGAGACGGCGAGGTCGAGGAGGTCATCCTGGCCACCGACCCCGACGTCGTCGGTGAGGCGACCGCCGCCTACCTCACCCGCATGCTGCGCACCATGGCCGTGCCCGTCTCCCGGCTCGCCTCCGGCCTGCCCGTGGGTGCCGACCTGGAGTACGCCGATGAGGTCACCCTTGGGCGGGCTTTCGAGGGCCGACGTCGCGTCGAGGACTGACCGCCACCTCCACTCCTCGCGCCGAGCCGGGCACTCTTCGCCCACCCCGACGGAAAAACGCTAGGGCTACGCGAAACCTGCCCGGCTCGATGGGAGGGTCAGGCCAGACGCACACCGCGCGGCAGCCTGCCGGCCGGCACGCGCAGACGCCCAGGCCGCCAGCAGCTTGCCGACGACGATCTCCTGGCTGCGCAGCGCCGTGGCCTGCAGCAGCGCCAGGGTCGCGTCGGCCCGGTCGCCGTTGATGGACGTCGCCGACAGCGTGGGAGCGACGATGAGCCCGATCCCCAGCACGAAGCAGACGACCAGGTCATAGAGGGACAAGAGGTACTCCGTGCTGGAGCTGTTGGGCATCAGCACCTTGACGGTGATCACCAGCCCGCCGCACAGCAGGATGAGGACCGCCAGCCAGATCCCCAGCATGATGCGCCAGCGCGTGGCCCTCACCCGCTGACGCAGCTCGAGCACCATGATGGTGCGCACACCGGTCCAGGTCATCGGCGTTCTCCTTCCAGGGCCAGGTAGGTCTCCTCCAGGGTTCCGGACAGCGGGGCGAAGGAGACGACCTCCACCCCGGCCTCGACGGCCTCCCGCAGCAGATGGGCCGCTGCCGTGTCATCGGCGACCGGGACGCGCACGGCGCCGTCCTCCTCAGCCGTGACGGGCAGCTGCGTGGAGTGCGCCCACTCGCGCAGGCGCCCGGCGTCCAGTGCCCGCATCCGCCAGGTCCGCCGTACCGCGACCGGGGTTGCGGCGCCGGAACCCGCCTGGTCGGGTGCCGGAGCCCACCCCGACGGCGAGGCGACGGCGGTCCCGTGAGACATGAAGACGACGTCGTCGACCATCTCCTCCATCTCCGACAGGATGTGGCTGGAGAGCAGGATCGTGGTGCCGCCCGAGGCCAGGTCGCGCAGCAGGACACGCAGGTCGGCGCGCGAACGCGGGTCCATGCCGGCGGCCGGCTCGTCCAGGAGCAGGACCTTGGGGGCGTGGATGAGGGCGCGGGCCAGGCCCAGGCGCTGCTTCTGGCCGCGGGAGAGGACCCGGGAGGGCGTGCGCGCCATCTCATCGAGGTGGACGAGGGAGAGCATCTCCAGGGCTCGGGGGCGGGCGGCGTCGGCGTCCATGCCCTGGGCGGCGGCGATGGTGCGCGCCCGAGCCCGCCTCACTCCGACACTTCGACAAAAACTTCAGAAACGACGCGGCTCCGGGTCGTTTCTGAAGATTCGGTCGAAGTGTTGGCCGCCGGCTGTGGGCCGCCGGCTCCGAGCCGCGTGATGTGCCGGCAACACGGCGCACCGTATGCTTGCCCCAGCCACGTCGTCGTGGGCGCCGCACGGCGACGGCTCCACCCCCGGAAGCCCCTGCCAGGACGCCCGCTCCGGCGCGGAGCACCTGATGCTAGACACGCACTGATTCCAGGACCCGAGGAGCGCCCCATGGCACTGGTCGTCCAGAAGTACGGCGGCTCGTCCGTCAGCGACGTCGACGCGATGCGGCGCGTCGCACGGCGCATCGTCGCCACCCGCGAGGCCGGCAATACGGTTGTTGTCGTCGTCTCCGCGATGGGGGACACAACCGACGAGCTCCTCGACCAGGCCGCCGCCCTGACCACTGACGCCCCCGCCCGCGAGATGGACATCCTGTTGTCCGCCGGGGAGCGCATCTCCATGGCCCTGCTCGCCATGGCCGTCACCGAGCTCGGCGTGCCGGCACAGGCCTACACCGGTGCCCAGGCCGGTGTCCTCACCGACTCCAAGTACGGCAAGGCCTCCATCGTCGGGGTGCTGCCCGAGCGCGTGGCCCGCTCCATCCAGACCGGTGCGGTCGCCATCGTCGCCGGCTTCCAGGGCATCAACGAGGTCGAGGACACCACCACCTTGGGGCGCGGCGGCTCCGACACGACCGCCGTCGCCCTGGCCGCCGCCCTCAACGCCGACGTCTGCGAGATCTACACCGACGTCGACGGCCTGTTCACCGCCGACCCCCGCATCGTCCCCACCGCCAAGCGCATCGAGTCCCTCTCCAGCGAGGAGACCCTGGAGCTGGCCGCCCACGGCGCCAAGATCCTCCACCTGCGCGCCGTGGAGTACGCCCGCCGCTTCGGGGTGCCGCTGCACGTGCGCTCCTCCTTCTCCGACAAGACCGGGACCTGGATCTACGACGGTCGCCGCGAAGGCGCCTTCGTGCCCTCGGTCGTGGCCGCCCAGCTCGACGACGTCGTCGCCGCCGACACCGACAGCGCGCCCAGCGCCCCCAGTGCCGCGAGCCCGGAGGCCGCCGACGAGTCCGCGGGAGCCGCCCCGGCCTCGTCCTCAGACCCCGCCGGGCTCGACGACGGGCCCTCGGCCTCCGTCGTCGACACCGCGCACCGCAATGCCATCGCCGCACGGGCCCAGGCCCGCCCCCGCCCGAACGCCAAGGAGGACCACGTGGAAGCCCCCGTCATCTCCGGAATCGCCCACGACCGCAGCCAGGACAAGATCACGCTCGTGGGCGTGCCCGACGTCCCCGGCGCCGCCGCCCGCATCTTCGCCATCGTGGCCGGCACCGACGCCAACATCGACATGATCGTCCAGGACGTCTCCGCCGAGGGGACCGGCCTGACCAACATCTCCTTCACCTGCCCCGACGGCGACTCCGCCACCGCCCGCGAGGCCCTCGAGGCCGCCCGCGAGGAGCTGGGCTTCCGAAGCCTGCACTTCAACCCCGACATCGGCATCCTGTCCCTGGTGGGGGCCGGTATGCGCTCCAACCCGGGGGTCTCGGCGCGCCTGTTCGGCTCGCTGAGCGAGGCCGGGGTCAACATCCACATGATCTCCACCTCCGAGATCCGCATCTCGGTGGTGGTCGACGACGCCGTACTCGACGAGGCCGTGCGCGCCGTCCACTCCGCCTTCGGCCTCGACGCCCAGGCCGCCGAGGCGGTCGTCTACGGAGGGACCGGACGATGAGCAATCCCGTGAACACCTACACCGGAGTGGCCGACGGTGTCTGCGTCGCCGTCGTGGGGGCCACCGGCCAGGTCGGCCGCGTCATGCGCGCCATGCTGGCCGAGCGCGACTTCCCCGCCCGCTCGGTGCGTTTCTTCTCCTCTGCCCGCAGCGCCGGGACCGTCGTGGACTTCCGCGGCGCCCAGGTCGAGGTCGAGGACGTCGCCACCGCGGACCTGGCCGGCATCGACGTCGCCATCTTCTCCGCCGGGGGAGCGGCCTCGCGCGAGCACGCCCCCCGCTTCGCAGCAGCCGGGGCCGTCGTCGTCGACAACTCCTCGGCCTGGCGCAAGGACCCCGAGGTGCCGCTCGTGGTCAGCGAGGTCAACCCGCACGCGCTGCGCGAGCGCCCCAAGGGCATCATCGCCAACCCCAACTGCACCACCATGGCGGCCATGCCGGCCCTCAAGGTGCTGCACGAGGAGGCCGGGCTCATCCGCCTCATCGTCTCCACCTACCAGGCCGTCTCCGGCTCGGGGCGGGCCGGGGTGGCCGAGCTGGCCGGGCAGGTGCGCTCCGTCGTGAACGAGGACATGGAGGGCCTGGCCCTGGACGGGCGGGCCGTCGAGTTCCCCGCGCCGGAGGTCTACGTCGACACCATCGCCTTCAACGCCGTGGCCTGGGCCGGGAACGACGCCGGTGACGGCTCCGGTGAGACCGACGAGGAGCAGAAGCTGCGCAACGAGTCCCGCAAGATCCTGGGGATCCCGGACCTGCTGGTCTCCGGCACCTGCGTGCGCATCCCGGTGTTCTCCGGTCACGGGCTCAGCATCAACGCCGAGTTCGAGCGCGAGATCAGCGTCGAGCGCGCCCGCGAGCTGCTGGAGACGGCGCCCGGCGTCACCTACCAGGACGTGCCCAGCCCCCTCAAGGGCGCCGGCCGCGACGGCACCTTCGTGGGGCGCCTGCGTGCCGACCAGGCCTTCGCTCCGGGCCACGGCCTGCAGTTCTTCGCCGTGGGGGACAACCTGCGCAAGGGCGCGGCCCTCAACGCCGTCGAGCTCGCCGAGCTGGTCGCCGCCGAGCTGCGGGGCTGACTGGGTTTTTCCTTCTTCGTCGAGCCGGGCACTTCTCGCGTGAGGCGACCGTTCTTCGGTCGGGCCACGCGAGAAGTGCCCGGCTCGCTTACTGCTCGGTGGGCGACGGCGTCGCCGCGAGCCGGTGGATGTTGAAGAACTGAACCGTGACTGCGGTGGCGACGATCGGCACGGGGACGACTGCGACGGAGTAGCGCACGGCGTCCTCGAGGCCATCCGTCACGACGTAGCCGATGAGCACGGAGACGAGGCAGGTGAGGGGAACGATCGGGGACACCGCGGTGAGCAGGGTGATGACGGCGCCGCAGAGGAAGTAGACAGCCGCGTCGAGCAGGATTCCCGCGTGCAGGGAAGTGAATACCTCGGGACGTGACACGAGCGGCAAGGAGAACACGATCCCGAGCAGGAAGCCGAGGACGGACATGGTGGCCAGGGATGTTGTGGGTGCCTCGCTTTGTATGAGGCGCCGGTGCCAGCCGCCTTGAGTCAGGCATGTGGCAACAGCGGTGCCGAACATGATGCCGGACAGTGCCCACAGTGTGGGTGCGACTTGGGAGAGGTGAATGTCGATGTGCTCCTCGACGGTCGCCGGCAGGTCCACTGCCGTGGTTGCGATGACGGCGAAGACGGTGCCCGATAACCCTTGAGCGCGGCACGAACTCCGTGAGACAAGTCCGAGAAGCGTGGCCGATACGCCGATGAGGGCCAGCATGAACCAGATGGTGTCAGTGTCGTGCCGGCCTGCAGCCCGGGCCTCCAGCAGGCTGAGGACGATGGTGATGGAGGCGAGAGCCGCCGCTGGCGTGCGTAGCTGCTGGAATGAGGTCTCATGACTCATGAGCGTCCTTTTGCTGTGCTGAGGTGCTGGATTTTAAGGCTTTCCCCGACGTGGTCGACCGTGGCCGCTTGTCGTGGTACATGCTGAACAGCCCCACTGTGGCGGAGATGGCGAGAAGAGGGATGGGGAGAGTCTCGACCAGGTAGCTCCTCGCCGCATCTGCGTCGTCGAACGTGTAGTAGCGGCCGATGGTGATAGCCAGGTAGATCAACGAGACGTGGGGCGCCATGCCAGCGAGCGAGGTCATTGCGAAACCGCAAAAGAAAGCAGTGATAGCTGCTCCGAGATCTCCGGATGAGGCCCATAGGCGTGGATATGATGCGCTGACAAGAGGTGCGGACGCTAGGATACTGACAAGTATCACTACCGCAATCTTATCGAGAATCAGGCCCTTGATGTCGAGAGACGAGCGATGCTTGCTCATGCGGTTGATGGCGGTGCATGTTGCTACGGCGGATCCGCACATGATGCCAGACAGTACCCACAAGGTAGGAGAGATTCTTGAAAGGTCGCCTTGATCGTACTCACTGCTTGTTGGTATCTTCTCGCCAATGAGGGCGGTGATAGTGAATACCGCGCTTGCGGCCCCTTGCGCTTGCGGGGAATTCCATGCGGCCACCCCTGTAGAGATCATCCAGAAAATGAGGATGACAATGGTTGTGGGTAAGTCGAATGACGTGGATTCGGTGTCGAGCCCGTATATCTCTGTGAGTGCAATGACGGTGAAGGCGCTGATGATGACGGCCGCCGGTATGTGCAGCGGCTGAAACGGCTTGTCCTCGTTCATATGGCGATGCTGCTCTTCTCAAGGGTTGGGAGGTGCCGGGCGTGTTGCCGGGGTGCAGTGGCACAGTGGCTCGATCTGGGTGGTGCGTCGTCGGGAAGTGTAGTGAAGAAAATCGTCCGTGTCGGCGGTTGGGATCCGCCGAATAGCGGTATGTGGTGATGTCAGGACGGCTGTCCGTGTTGGCGCACGAGGGGAGAGGGGCAGGTGCCTCTGGAGCGTGAGGGCAGCGCCGTCGTCGGGCTGAGCCGCGGGAGGAGGACTGGTCTGCCCGGCTCAGTTACTGCGTGGTGGACGGTGACGGTCCGAGAGGTGGAGCGTGCTCTCACCTGCCCGAGTCGGGTGCCTCCAGAAGGCGGTCGATACGCTCGCTCAGCTCGCTGACCTGCTGCTGCAGGGCTGCCACCTGCGCCTGCGTGGCGGCCTCCTGCTCTGCGTTCTCCTCCTCGACCAGCGAGACGATCCACGAGGCCAGGGTCGCCGTGACGACGCCGGCGAGCGCCACCCCGCCGATCATGAGCAGCACTGCGATGAAACGCCCCTGCGTGGAGACCGGGACGGAGTCGCCGTAGCCGACGGTGGTGAACGTCGTCAGCGCCCACCACAGGGCCTGGCCGAAGGTCCGGATCGAGGTGCCTGGCTCATGACGCTCCGCATCCAACGAGGCCAGTGCCGAGGTGAAGATGAGCAGGGCTGCGCTGCCAACCGTGTACAGGGTGATGCGCCCGCGCAACGCGGTGCCGGCGCTGCGCTGTATGACGCTCACGAGCGTCACCAGGCGCAGGAGCCGCAGCGGCCGCAGGAACGGCAGAGCGATGATCCCCAGGTCGGGTAGGTGGTGGAGGAACCAGTGACCCCGGCTCGGGGCCAGTGCCAGGCGGACAAGGTAGTCGACCCCGAACAGTGCCCACACGGTGTTGATCACGAGCTCGGCCGTGTCCTTGGCCCCGCCCTGCGCGTTGGTGAGCACCTCCCAGGCGTAGACGCCCAGGATGACGGCGGCGGCGCCGGTCAACGGCCACTCCGTGGCTCGCTCCCACGCCCGCAGCCGAGTGCCCGGGCCGATGTCAGTCGGCATGCTCCGATGGTAGACGGCGCTTGGGACAGGGCCATGTTGCGTTCACCGATGGGGACATTTCTTCTCGGCCGACGTCGGGGCGGTGGCTGCCCCCTCCGGCTCGGGTGGGGTGCGCACCAGCTGGGCGGCCCGCCAGACCTCGTCGAGTCGGGCCTCGACCTGTGCGCGGGCGTCGTCGAGCCGTGAGGGCCTCGCCGTCAGACTGAGCTGCGAGAGGAGAACTGGCCTGCCTGGCTCGGTACCTCCGGTCGGTGGGGCGTAGGCGGCCTGTACCTTCACACGACCCCAGCGCGCGGGAACCTCCTGGATGCTGAGGTTGTTGCGGCCGGAGGGCAGGGGGAGGGCGAGAGGAAATGGTTTGACGGCTGCCATGCCCTGCGGCGTCATACACACTGCGATCGTCTCCCGACGCGAGGCGGCCCATACCAGTGCCGCGATCAGCCCGATGACAAGGAAGGCCATGCCCATCACGGCGGCCTGCTCCAGCTCTGGGGCCGATTCGTTGTATATCAGGAGGTGTGGGATGCCTGTTGTGATAACTGGGTTGACCTCGATCAGTATGACTGCAAGCACCGTCCACAGCATGCCTACGGCGCGCCTGGCGGGACTCTGGGAGATGTGAAGGAACCGTGCCGATGCGATATCGCGATGGGTCATCGTCGCGTCCTTGGGCAGCCAACGGTCCGTGCCCTTGAAGCCGGAGAGCGCACCGAAGATCATGGCGATCAGCATGAAACTGTAGATGGTCATGACGCCGATCAGAATGGATAGGGACTGCTCTTCCAGATTCCCGGCATCGTTAACGATGGGTTCGCCCAGAGGGTTCGGGATGGAGGGGTCCAGGAGTAGGGCGGTCGGGTAGAGGAGCGCGATGCCGGCGGCGGCCAGGGCGCACAGGCACCCGAGCACCTTGGTCTTCGTGGTGGGGCGGGTGCGGATGTAGATCGCCATGGGGTGCCCTCCTGAAAACTGATGGCAGGTCGGTTGCTTCTGGCGGGTCAAGTCTGGGGGCGGCGGGCGCCTCCCGCCCATGGGGACCGTTCACCCCGTACGGGGCGTTCGACGCCGTCGGGGACGTTTCTGTTCGGCCGGGGGTGGTCCGTGCGTCGGGAAACGGGAATCCTGTCCCCGGAAGCGCAGGACGTCCCCGGCCGTCTTGGAAGGCGGGGCGGGCGGGCTCAGGCGAGCAGGACCTTCAGGACGGCAGGGGCGGCGAAGCGGCGAGTTTGCGAGCCGGTCTCGACGACGTCGAACACCCCGATGTCGGTCAGCTGGGCGACCAGGCTGTTGGCTCTCCCGTACGAGACGCCAAGGGCTGCCTCGACCTTGCGCACCGTGAAGCTCGGATTCGCGACCGCGAAGTCGACGAGGTCAAGGGCGTGAGCGGACCGCAGGCTGGAGGCGCGCACCGTCTCCTTGAGGCTCTGGTGGGCAGCGGCCAGCGCGAGCATCTGGTGGCGCGTGTTGGTGGCCGCCGCAGCCAGTCCCTGGGAGAAGAAGGCCAGGAAGGTGTCCCAGTCACCGTGGGTGCTGACTCGCAGTAGCGCGTCGTAGTACTCGGCTCGACGCTCCTCGAACCACGGCGAGACCGTCAGCGTGGGTTCGCTGAGAACGCCCGAGCTCAGGAGGGTGAGCACGATGAGGAACCGCCCCAGGCGCCCGTTGCCGTCCCGGAAGGGGTGAAGGGCCTCGAACTGGTAGTGGGCCATGCCCGCGGCGATGATCGGGTCGATGTCTCCCGTGTGGTCCTGATGCAGCCAGTCGACGAGGGCTCGCACGCCGGCGCGAAGGCGGTCCCCGGGCGGTACAGGGATGAACCGGGACGCGTGGACCGGGGCCATGCTGTGCGTACCGGGGCGGCGGCCGATCATGACCTGGGTGTCGCGCAGGCGACCTGAAGCGGACTCAAGAGGAGTGCCCCGCATGAGCTCGCCTTGAAGGTCCTCGATGAGTGACAGGGTGATGGGGCGCCTCTCCTGCGCCCACAGGAAACCGCTGTTGGCCATGCGGACGTAGTTGAGGATCTCCGTCATCTCGGCGGTCGTGGGGGCGTCATCGTCGGCGGTGAGCACCTCGCGCAGGGGGGCGTATGTCCCCTCCAAGGCCGACGTCGACTGAGCCTCGCGCCGTAGGGAGGGGGTTCGCAGCAGGTAGGGGTTCGGCAGCTGTTGGGCTGTGGCGTCGAGGGCGGCCAGTGCACGGCCGGCTGCTGCCACCATCCGGTAGGTGCCTCCGCTGAGGGGTGGCTCGTCGGAGCTGAGTGGCGTGGGGATGAAGGCCTTGTGCCGCCAGCTGCCGGTCACCGGGTCGGAGCCGGTGATGTCGACCAGCTCCCCCATGGTGTCGTCGACGAACATGCTCACGTCCATGATGTCAGTCTAATGGCGATTGTATGACATCCCAAGGGAGTAGATTGCATATATTGGGGGCTTGTCAAACATCGTAGGTGGGTGGGTGTCTGGAAACCGCCATGCGTGGGTGGCTGTCGGCGACTGTGGCTGTGGGGCCGTTTGCTGCGGGTGGGGGCGTTCGACGCCGTCGGGGACATTTCTGTGCGGCCGGGGGCGTTCGACGCCGTCGGGGACCGGGATCCTGTCCCCGGACGCGCAGGGTGTCCCCCTCCGGAGCAGCGCGCATCCGGCCGCGTGGAATGTCCCTGGCTAGGAGGTCGCGCTACCCCCGACGCGCGGAACGCCCTAGTGCGCGAGGCGGATCCATATCCGGTGGGGCACCACCAACCCGACTGCCATCGCCAGCACAATGATGACGGCCGTGGCCAGATCACTCGCTGTCGCCTCCAGTGCCGCCTCCGCGTGCGCCTCTCCCACCAGGCTCAGTGTCCCTGCGGCAGCGCGGAACAGGTACACGCCGGGCACAAGGGCCACGACCGCGGCGAAGCCCGCTCCCGCGAAAGGAATGTGCCGTGAGTGGCACACCGGCGTGAGCAGGCCGCCTGCCACCAGGCAGGCCAGTAGAGAGGAGGCGGGCGCGTTCCATTGCCACCGCGTCAGTGCGACCCAGTGCGCCGCGTGCGCGAGCCCGCCGGCCAGGAACGCCCAGCCGAAGGTCCTGATCGGCATGGAAAAGTACACCGGATAGCACATGGCGAGGACGGCAGCGGCTAGGACGTCGAGCCACAGTGGGATCGCGTCGGTCGTCGCGCTCAGCGGCAGGCCAGTGCCGCCGATGAGCAGGCCTCCGATGATGCCCGCACTAATGGCCAAGATCGTCAGCGCGGCGTCCGCCAGTCGTGCCAGGCCCATGTCGTGGCGGCGCTCGGCGATCTCGATGGCACCGTTGAGGACCTGGGGGCCGGGCACGAGCACCATCCCCGGGCACACGGCCACGAGCCGAGCCGTGCCGGTCCAGCCGAGGTGGACGGCGAGTGCGCCGACCAGGCCGCCGATAAGAGCGGCGGCAAAGGTCTGGGTGACTGCCGTCGTCCGCTCTGCCAATGCGCGCCGCGCGAGGCCGCCTGCTCCCGCCGCGGCGAAGGCGAGGGTGACTGACGGCAGGTGGTGGGCCCCGAAGATAAGGGCCAGCAGACTCGCGCCGAGGCCCGCCGCCAGGGCGAACATCCAGGTAGGGCTGGAGGGCTGGGCCTCCGCCTTCTCCAGCAGGTCCTCCAGCTCGTCGAGGCTCAGTGAACTGATGGCACTCAGACGGCGCTGGATGAGAGTCGCGCGTCCCATGTGCACCCCTACAGGGCGAATGGCTTGGACCGCGGCTACGGCCCCATCGGCGTCGGCGAGCGTGACCTGTGACCAGGTAGGCAGCAACGTGAAACGGGTGCCTAGCAGCTCGTTGAGCCGTTCAACGGTGGCTACCGCGGCGTGGGTGGACTGGCCTGAGTCCAGGAGCAGAGTGGCGGTCCGGGCGGTGAGCCCGGCCGCGCGCCGTCTTTCTGCTCCCGTCAGCCGGCGGCTCAGGCCTTGACCTCGGGGTAGACCGGCTGCCACATGGCGTCCTGAACCGCCTGGATGAGGTTGTCGTGACTCGCGGTGGCGACGCCGTCGGCCTCGGCCTGGCGGGCGACCGCGACGGCGACCGTCGCCGAGGATGCGCGCAGGTTCTCCACCGGAGGCAGGAGGGACGCACCCGGGTTGGTGGGATCGACCTGGCTCGCGACGGCCTGCGCGGCGGCGAGTAGCATGCCGTCGGTCACCCGGCTCGCGCCGGAGACGATGACCCCCAGCCCCAGGCCCGGGTAGAGCAGGGCGTTGTTGCCCTGGCCGATCGTGAACGTGGTCCCCTCGTACTCGAAGGGCTCCACCGGAATGCCGGTGGCGACCAGCGCCTTGCCGCCGGACCAGGTGATGACGTCGGCGGGCATGGCCTCGATCCGCTCGGTGGGGTTGGACAGCGGCAGAACGATGGGGCGCTCGACGCCGCTACTCATCTCCTCGATAACCTCACGGGTGAAGGCCCCGTGGTCCGTGGAGGTTCCGATGAGGATCGTGGGGTGAACCCGACGCACCGTCTCAAGCAGGCCGATCCTGCCGTGCTCGCGGGTCCAGTCCGCCACCTCGGAGGCCGGTCGCGCGTAGGTCTGCTGGTAGTCGGGCAGGCCCTCCATGTCGTCGGTGATGAGGCCCGCCCGGTCGATGAGCCAGATGCGGGAGCGCGCCTCGTCGGGGCTGAGCCCGTCGCGGACCATGCCGGCGTGGATCTGGTCGGCCATGCCGGTGCCCGCGGTACCAGCGCCGTAGACGACCAGGCGCTGGTCGGCGAAGCTCTGGCCGGTGACCTTCATGCCGGAGACCACCGCGGCGATGACGATCGCACCGGTGCCCTGCATGTCGTCGTTGAAGATGCGGTACTTCTCCCGGTTGGCCAGCAGGATTCGGCGCGCGTTGGACGGGCCGAAGTCCTCGAAGTGGAGCAGCGCGCGGGGGAAGAGCTCGGCCGCGACGGACAGGTACTCGTCGATGAGTGCGTCGTAGCGCTCGCCGCGCACGCGCGCGTGACGGTTGCCCAGATAGGCGGGGTCATTGAGGAGGGCCTCGTTATCCGTGCCGCAGTCCAGGTTGACGGCGATTGCCCGCTCGGGGTGGATGCCGGCGGCCGCCGTGTAGACGGCGAGCTTGCCCACGGAGATGTCGGTGCCGTTGACGCCCCAGTCCCCGATCCCGAGGATCTCCTCGGCATCGGAGACAACGAGCAGGTCGACATCATCGGGCCCCAGACCCAGACCCTCCAGAGAGGGTCGCACGTCCTCGATGCGGTCCACGGACAGGTAGACGGCGCGCGACCGCCGGTAGTCGCGGCTCCACTTTTTGATGGCCTCGCCGACCGTGGGGTCGTAGACGATCGGCAGCAGCTCGGAGAGATGGTCGGCGAGCACCCGGTAGTAGAGGATCTCGTTGCGGTTGTGGAGCTGGTCGAGGAAGACGTACTTTTCCAGGTTCGTGGGCTGGGCGGTCAGCTGTGCGTAGGCCCGAGTCGCCTGCTGGTCAAGGGTCTCGACGGCGGAGGGGAAACGGCCGATGAGTCCGAGCCGACGCCGCTCCTCCTCGGTGAAAGCGGTGCCACGGTTGGTCAAGGGATTGGTGACGATGGTTGGTTTGGCCGACATGTGGTCTCCTCCAAAGTGAGCGGAGCCGATCGTCAGTTTAGTGACGATTTTGTTGGACTGTGGAAGTAAACTAACGCTCGTTCTTCCGATATGTCCATCGGTGCTGGTGCGTTGGTGCGTTGGTGCGTCGGCCGAGGCGGAGTTCGGCGGTTGGCGGAGCCACTACAGGTAACCGCGCATGAGGATGAAGGTCTCCTCGACCCTCTCGGCGCGGAGGTGCTCAGGGTGCTCGGCTGCCACCGCGTCCAGAATCGCCTCGAGAACGACGAGTGTGGCCACCCGTGTCCG
The DNA here is from genome assembly GCF_005696555.1 of Actinomyces sp. oral taxon 171 str. F0337. NCBI lineage: Bacteria > Bacillati > Actinomycetota > Actinomycetes > Actinomycetales > Actinomycetaceae > Actinomyces > Actinomyces sp. oral taxon 171. Next base: position 224,419 of record NZ_CP040005.1, read on the forward strand.
GAACATCGCCTCCTGGGTGACTAGCGGCGTCGTCAGAAGGATGTCCGCCAGGGGCACGAGCGGCCCGGTGCGCCGATTGGTCAGGAGGATCGAGGTTGCGCCGCGTCGGCCTGCCAGGCGCAGCAGGGCTTCGACTGGTGCCGGGTGGCGGTCGAAAGTCGCAGTGAGGACGACGGCGTCGGCCTCCAGTCCGGCCAGGGCGTGCGCCCAGTGGTCGGTGCCGTCCAGGATGGTGACACCGCCTCTGAGGTAGGAGAGCAGGAGGCCGAAGTACTGCATGAGGGGTCGTCCCGTGGCGACGGCGCCCAGGTAGAGGGGGCGGTCGGTGTCGCCGACCAGCTCGCAGACGCGGGTGAAGGCCTCCGTATCGATTGCGGAGGAGCATCCGGAGAGCACCTCCTGAGCCGAGCCGACGCGCTGCTCAAGGACGGACTGGGGCGACGGTGCAGCGTCATCGTGCATCCGCCTAAGGCGCTCAACCGGTAAAGACAGCTCTTCGCGCACGCCGGTGCGCAGGCTGCGACTCATGGCGCGGAAGTCTGGATATCCGAGCTTGCGTGCGAACCGGCCCACCGTCGCCGAGGAGACCCCTACGGCGCAGCAGACCTCCTCGAGGTTGACCAGAGCGGCGCCGGGCAGGTTGTCCTCATAGAAACGGGCGACGTCGAACTCGCGTGCGGTGAGGCGGGCGGCCGCGAGCCTGTCCAGAAAAGGACTGTCCTCAGATGGCTCCACGGCGTCCAATTTATCGGAGTCGTCAGGTTGGGTGCTGCCGACTCGCGTTCACAGGAGGTGACCTCGTCGGGGACGTTTCTGTGCGCCCGGGGGCGTTCGACGCCGTCGGGGACCGGAATCCTGTCCCTGGACGCGCAGGATGTCCCCGGCTGCAGGCGGCGGGAGGTCGAGCGGTGTTGGATGCAGGCCGGGCGGCCCCGTCAAGAGGACGGACGGCCCCAGGAATAGGTTGGGCCCCGGCCGTGTTGGCCGCAGTGGAACCGATATGTCTCCGCAGTCTTGAAAGGAATGCTCATGGCCACCAAGAACATCACCGGCCCCGAGTTCAAGGACACCATCCACGGCGAGGGCATCACCTTCGTCGACTTCTGGGCCTCCTGGTGCGGTCCGTGCATGCGCTTCGGCCCCATCTACGAGAAGGCCTCCGAGGCCAACCCCGACATCACCTTCGCCAAGGTGGACACCGAGGCCGAGCGGGACCTCGCCGGAGCCCTGGGAATCTCCTCGATCCCCACGCTCATGGTCTTCCGTGACAATGTGCTGGTCTACCGCGAGGCCGGCGCCCTGCCCGCCTCCGCGCTCGACTCTCTCATCACGCAGGTGCGCGAGCTCGACATGGACGAGCTCAAGGCCAAGATCGCCGAGGAGGAGGCCGCCGGCACTCAGGCCTGATCTGCCGTGCACCGAGGGGCCGTGGGGCCATCCTCCGGTCCCTCCGGTTCTCCGACGTCGCCCGGGAACCCAACGTTTCCGGGCGACGTCGTCGTCTGTTACCCGGCTCGCCCAGTCAAGGGCAGAACATTACGTTTTGATATCCTATGATGGCCCGCGTGAAGTTGGAGTCCCACGTCAGTCACGCTGTCAGAGCCCGATGGGCGGTCCCCGTCGGCGCCTCGGGCCGCGACGCGCTGGTGCGCCACCTCGTCTACGCCTTCATCCGCTCCGACCCCGAGGGTGCCACGGACTGGATCGACTCCACGGTCCCCACCGACCCCGACGAGCTGCGCACCATGCTCGACTTCCTCCTCACCGCCCGGCCCCCGGCGCCCCTGCCCGAGGACATCGCCGCCGACCTCGACACCCTCCTGGAGGCCGAGGCCGCCGAGCGCGGCATGATCGACGCCACCGAGATCCCGCCCCTGGCCATCACCGACCACGTGCCCGGCCTGCTGGGCCGCAACGTCGCCTTCTGGCGCGGCGACCTCACCCGCCTGCGCGCCGGCGCCGTCCTCAACGCCGCCAACTCCGGGATGCTCGGCTGCTTCGCCCCCGGGCACCGCTGCATCGACAACATCATCCACGCCGTCGCCGGTCCGGCCCTGCGTGCCGAGTGCGCCCGCTACATGACGTGGGCGGAGACCTTCGACCCCACCCGCCGTCAGGGCGGGGAGCCCGCCGGCCGGGCCGTCTTCACTGGCGGCTACCACCTGCCGGCCCAGCACGTCATCCACTCGGTGGGGCCCGTCATCGAGGACGGGCGCAGGCCGACCCTGAAGGATCGGCGCCTGCTGTCCTCGTGCTACACGAGCGTCCTCAACGTCGCGCACGCCGCGGGGCTGGGCAGTGTCGGCCTGTGCTCGCTGTCCACGGGCGTCTTCGGCTACCCCAAGCGGCAGGCCGCCCTGGTGACCCTGGAGACGATCGGTCGCTGGCTGGCGGCCCACCCCGACTCCCGGATGCGCATCGTCATCAGCCTCAACGCCGACGTCGACGTCGCCGCCTACGAGGCCGCCCTCGCCCCGCCGCCCTGGCGGCCGTAAGGGGACGGGGCAGGCGGCCTCGCTGAGGGATTGTCAGCTCGCCTGGGCCAGGGCCGCGGCGCGAGCGGCCGCCGGGGTCGCGGCCGCAATCGCCTCCAGCTCCGCCTCGCCGTGCGCGGCCGAGACGAACCAGGCCTCGAAGACCGACGGCGGCAGGCCCACCCCCGCCTCGAGGAAGGCGTGGAAGAAGGGCCCGTAGCGCCAGGTCTCCTGGGCGCGGGCGGCCTCGTAGTCGCCCACGCCCTGATCGGCGGCCCGCTGACCGAACATGAAGGAGAACAGGGAACCCGCCCGCTGCACGCGGTGGGGCACGCCCTGCTCGGTCAGGGCCGCCGAGACCACCTCGCCGATGGCCTGGGCGCGGGAGGCCACCGAGGCGTAGACGGCGTCGTCGGCCAGCTGGAGCGTGGCCAGGCCGGCCGCCGTGGCCAGCGGGTTCCCCGAGAGCGTGCCCGCCTGGTAGACGGGGCCGTCCGGCGCCAGCAGGTCCATGATCTCCGTGCGTCCGCCGACGGCGGCCAGCGGCATCCCGCCGCCCACGACCTTGCCGAAAGTCACCAGGTCCGGTACCCAGGCGGCGCGCTCGCGCCAGTCGGCGCCCGGCCAGGAGGGGGCCGCGGCGTCGGCGGGCTCAGAAGCGGCGTCACCGGCGCCGGCGGCGGTCTCGGCGGCGACGTTCGGCAGGTCCGCGGTCCAGCCGTCGAGGGCCTCCAGCCCCCACCAGCCGGCCGGGCCCACGCGGAAGCCGGTGAGGACCTCATCGAGGATCATGAGCGCACCGTGCTCGGCGGTGATGCGGTGGATCGCGGCGTTGAAGCCGGGCGCGGGCGGCACGATTCCCATGTTGGCCGGGGCCCCCTCGGTGATGACCGCGGCGATCTCAGCGCCCCGCTCGGCGAAGCAGGCCTCCAGGGCGGTGACGTCGTTGTAGGGCAGCACGATCGTCTGAGCGGCCACCGCCGCGGGCACGCCGGCGCTGCCCGGCAGTCCGCCGGTGGCCAGGCCCGAGCCGGCCGCCGCGAGCAGGCCGTCGCTGTGCCCGTGGTAGCAGCCCGCGAACTTCACCACCAGGTCGCGGCCCGTGGCGCCGCGGGCCAGGCGCACGGCCGTCATCGTCGCCTCGGTGCCGGTGGACACGAAGCGAACCCTCTGTGCGGCCGGAACCCGGCGGCGCACCTCCTCGGCCAGAAGCGTCTCCGTGGCGGTGGGGGCGCCGAAGGACAGGCCGCGGGCGGCGGCCTCCTGGACTGCGTCGACGACCTCCGGGTGGGCGTGGCCCAGGAGCGCCGGGCCCCACGAGCCCACCAGGTCCACGTAGCTCCGCCCCTCGGCGTCGGTGACGTGGGCGCCGCTCGCCGAGGCGATGAACCGCGGCGTGCCGCCCACCGAGCCGAAGGCGCGCACGGGGGAGTCGACGCCCCCGGGGATGACGGCGCGAGCCGCTTCGAACAGGGCGGCGTTGGGCGCGTGAGTCGTGTTGGTGGGGGCGGAGGCTGTGGGGCGCGGCTGCTGAGTCACGGGCGATCCTGTCGGTAAAACTGTGAAGAGACTGGTCAGGGCCGGTTCGGGAGGTGGTCTCGCGCCGGCCGGAGCTGATTCCCAACCTACCGGAACGATCCTGCCCTCCGTGGCTCTTGTATCAGTGCAGGGCCGGGTTCTCGGCGATCTCCCGGGCCCAGTAGGTCAGGACCATGTCCGCCCCCGCGCGCACGATCCCCAGCACCGACTCGGCGATGACGCGCTCGCGGTCGACCCACCCGCGCTGCGCGGCCGCCTCCACCATCGCGTACTCGCCGCTGACCTGGTAGGCGGCCACCGGCACCGGTGAGGCGGCGGCGACGTCGGCCAGCACGTCTAGGTAGGGACCGGCCGGCTTGACCATGACGATGTCGGCTCCCTCGGCGACGTCGAGCATCACCTCGCGCATGCCTTCGCGGCGGTTGGCCGGATCCTGCTGGTAGGCGCGCCGGTCCCCGGTGAGCGTGGAGCCCACGGCCTCACGGAACGGCCCGAAGTAGGCCGAGGCGTACTTCGCCGAGTAGGCCAGGATCGCGACGTCGTCGTGGCCGGTGGCGTCCAGGGCGGCGCGGATCGCGGCGACCTGCCCGTCCATCATCCCCGACGGCGAGACCATGTGCGCCCCGGCCTCCGCCTGGGAGATCGCCATCGCCTGGTAGGTGGCCAGCGTGGCGTCGTTGTCGACCTCGCCGGCGCGCGGACCGTCGGGGCGGATGAGCCCGCAGTGGCCGTGGCTGGTGAACTCGTCCAGGCAGGTGTCCGCGCACACGACGACCTCGTCCCCGACCTCCGTGCGCACGGCCGCGATCCCGCGGTTGAGGATGCCGTCCTCCGCCCAGGCCGCTGTGCCGGCCTCGTCTCGTGTGGCGGGCACGCCGAACAGGTCGATGGCGCCGACGCCGGCCTCGGCGCAGGCGGCGGCCTCACGGCGCAGCGAGTCCAGTGTGTGCTGGACGACTCCCGGCATCGCCTCCACCGGGCGGGGGGCGTCAATGTCCTCGCGCACGAACACAGGCAGGATGAGGGCGGCCGGGTCCACGACGTGCTCGCGCGCCAGGCGACGCATCGCTGGGGTGGTGCGCAGGCGCCGGGGGCGGACCGTGGGGGCCTGCGGGGCAGGGACGCAGCGGCGCGACAGGAAGTCGGCGGCCGGTCGAAGGGCATCGGTCATGAGGAGCTCCTGTGGTCGTCCAAGGCGTTGGAATGGGCTTGTGCGGGGTGGTGGAGGTTTGGGGGCTGAGGGATGGTTTCGTGTCACGAATGGCGACTTTTAGGCCCCGAGTTGGGGCTACGGCTCCCGAACACATCCGAGTATTTGGCCCTGACCTGGGCAAATGCCTGAGGGGCAGGTGCGCCGGAACGGCGGTGGAGATGGAAAAGTCGCCAATCGTGACACTTTTGCCGGTATGCAGCGATCACGGCGGCTCCTGAGGTGCAGGAGCGGGGCCCGTGGCGGCCCAGGTGGCGTCAATGGTGGCTTGGAGGACCCCCTCGGGCGTGGGGGAGGAGGCGACGGCAGCGACCGGCAGGCCGAGCCCGCGGGTGGCCGCCGCCGTGGTGGCACCGATGGCAACCAACCCAGTTCCCCGCGGCGGCGGGCCGAGCAGATCCAGGACGGCCCGCGTGCTGGACGGGGCGGTGAGCACAACCATGTCCACGCCGCCGGCGGCCCACGCGCGCTCCAGCCCCGGGGGCAGGTCGTGGGCGTCGGCCGTGATGGTCGTGTAGGCGGCCACCTGCTCCACCTCCCAGCCCGCTTGACGCAGGCGATCCGCCAGTGCCGGGTCGGCCAGAGCCGAGGCCGGCAGCAGCACCCGCCGCGCCGCATTCGGGGCTGGTGGGGGGCCGGCGAGCGCGGGCTCCTCCAGGAGGGCGGCGGCCGATCCCCGGGCCACCAGGTCGGGGGCGGTCCCGGTGAGCTCGGTCCAGGCGCGCGCGGTCGCCGGGCCGACGACTGCCACCCGCAGCGTTGAATGCACCGGAACGTGTAGGTACGGTGCCAGCGCCTCAACGGTCCGGGCCGAGGTGAGCACCAGCCAGGCCGCCTCGCCCACCTTGATCCTGCGCGCAGTCGCCTCCAGCGCCGCCGCCTCACCGGGAACCGTCCGGGTCGCGGCGGCCCGCAATACCTCCGCCCCGGCCCGCTCCAGCGTCGAGGCGATGCGGTCGCGCTCCTTGAGGCGCGGCAGCAGAACCACCCGCCCCGACAGCGGCGCCCCGCCGCCCTCCCGGGGCCGGCCTGGGCGGCCCCCGGCCGAGTCATTGCGTGCGGTGGAGTCCTCCATGGCCTCAGTCCCGCCGGGGCTTGCTGGCGTGCAGGTCGACGATCTGGGCGGCACCGTCCTCCAACAGGACCTCGGCCGCCCTGGCCCCCAGCGCCTCAGCCGCACGAACCGCCGCCGTATTCCCGGGAGCCCCCGGCCCCCCAGAGGCCTCGGGCAGCTCAGTGCTCAGCTCACAGCCGACCTCCTGGCCACCATCGAGCGAGGTGACCACCGCCCGCAGCACGAGCACCCGCTGCTCCTGCTCGCCGCCCCGTAGGTGCGCCCAGGCCCCCACCGGCGCCGCGCAGCCCGCACCGAGCCGGGCCATGAGCGCCCGCTCCGCCGTCACCGCCAGGCGCGTCGGCTCGTCGTCGAGCACCGCTACCGCCCGGGCCAGCTCCACAGAGTCCTCACCGGCTCGCGCCTCCACGGCCAGGGCCCCCTGAGCCGGCGCGGGCAGCATCGTCTCAAGATCCAGGACCTCGCTCGCGCAGTGCTCCAACCCCAGGCGCCGCAGCCCCGACAGGGCCAGGACCACCGCGTCCAGGTCGCCGGCGGCATCGGCCCGCGCAGGTGCCACCGGCTCATCGGTCCCGACGCCGACCGCCTCCAGCCCCCGCACCCGCGCCAGGCGCGTGGGCACGTTGCCGCGCAGATCCACCACCTCCAGGTCGGGGCGAGCGGCCAGCAGCTGAGCGGCCCGGCGCGGCGATCCCGTACCCACACGGGCCCCCTCAGGCAGGGTGGCCAGGGTCAGCCCGTCGCGGGCGCACAGGGCGTCGCGCGGGTCCTCGCGCGGCGGCACACAGACGACCTCCAGCCCCTCGACCGGATGCGTCGGCAGATCCTTGAAGGAGTGGACCACCAGGTCCACCTCGCCGTCCAGGAGCGCGTGGCGCAGCCGGGCGGCGAAGACCCCCACCCCGCCGAGCTGCCTCAGGGGCGTGCGGTCGCCGTCGCCATCCGTGCGCACGGTGACCAGGTCGATGCCCAGGCCGCCAGAGCCCTCGCCGAGAGCGCCGGCCGCGGCGGCCTGACGCAGCGCCTCGGCGACCTGCCCGGACTGGGTCAGCGCCAGGCGCGAGCCGCGCGTGCCCAGGCGAAGCCGCCTGGATTCCGTCCCCGTCGTAGTCATGCATCCCCTCCTCGTGCGCGGTTCTCAATCGTCGCGTTCGTACCGTAGGGCTCGCCGTACCTTGGGGGTACGAACTCGCGACCTAATATACGAACGCGACGGCCGCTTCCGCCTTGGCGCGGTGCCTCACCCGCCATGGGAACCCACCAGGCGCCCGGCCGCGGTGCGGGCGTGCCCGACGACGGCCGCGATCCCGGTCCCCGCCACCCACGCCCCGGTGACCTCCAGCCCCGACACCGGCGCCAGCTGCTCCTCCAGACGCGTCGTGCGCTCCCGGTAGGCGGGCGTCACCGGCGGCAGCGTCCCGTCCCAGCGCACCAGCATGTGGTCGATCACCGCCTCCGGCTCGATCCTCACCCCGGTCAGGGCCGCCACGTCATCCAGCGCCACCTGCAGATCCACCTGCGGGCGCGGCTGACCGGGCCGACCGTAGGACAGGCGCAGCGCGTGGACGTCCGGGCCGTGCAGCGCCCGCAGCTCGGCGCCGACCCACGGCCACTTGGCACTCAGGTGCGACAGCGCCTTGGCCCGCACCGGGCAGGCCACCACGCTCGCCGATCCCCCACCGGGTTCCGCCCCATCAGGCGCCACGGTGCCGGCCGACGCCGCTACAGCGGCGGGCTCAGCAGGGTCAGCAGGGTCAGCAGGCGCCACGAGCAGCCCCGAGCCCACCGGCTCGCCACTGAGCTCCGGCGCCCGCGCCACCAGCGTGAAGCGGGCAATCGGCGCCCCCACCGGCACGGTCAGCTCCGTCGCGCTCGCGGGCAGGCCGGGAACCCCCCGCAGCAGCCGCAGCGCGGCCCCTGCCGAGCAGGCCACGACGACGCGGTCGGTCACCACGACCTCCTGCGCACCATCGGGCACCGGCTCAGCCGACGGCGTCGGCCCCCGACGCGTCGGGGCGATTCCCACCCTCCAGATGGCCGGTGTCTCCCCGCCCGCGCTGTCCTCGATGTCGCCCGGCCGTAGCCACTGGGCGCCGGTGCGGGTGCGCACGCTCCCGCCGCCGGCCTCGATGGCCTCGCGCAGCGCGTCAGTGAGCCGGAACAGCCCGCCCTCGACGGCCGCGTCCACGCTCCGACCGCCCACCCCGTCCCGGCGGGCCCGACGTCGCTCCAGCACCGCCGCCACAGCGGCACTCAAGGACCCCAGCTCCGCTGCGGCCCGCCGCAGCCCGGGCATGACGACGTCGGCCGCCAGGTCCGCGGGGTCGGCCGAGTGGATGCCCGCGACGATGGGCCGCACGAGGCGCTCCAGGACGCCGGCCCCCATCCGCGCGGTCACGAAGGAGGCCAGGTCGGCCGGGTCCTCGGGGCCGGTTCCCACGGCGCCGGGCAGGTCGGCGTCCTGCGCGGCCCGGTGCGCGGCCCCCTGCCCGATCATGGCGACGACGTCGGCCGCCAGCGGGTCCGCCGGGATCCCCAGGTAGGCGTTGCCAGGAAACCGGTGCAGCACCCACTGAGGCGATCCTCCACCGGCGCCCGACGTGAGCGGCGGCAGGAAAAGCCTGGGTCGGCCGTGCGGGGCGGCGGTGCGCAGCCCCAGCTCGGCGAGCATCGAGGTGGCCGCCTGGCCTCGCACGACGAAGCCCTCGGCGCCCAGGTCCATCCGCGCCCCGCCGATGCTTCCGGCCGCGACGAGCCCGCCGGTGTAGCCGCGCGCCTCGATGAGCATCGGCCGCAGCCCGGCACGCACCAGGTCCCAGGCCGCTGTCAGCCCCGCGATCCCACCGCCGATGACGAGCGCGTCCCACCGCCGCTCCCCGACGGCCTCCCCGCTCACGCCTCCCACCCGGCCAGCGCCACGGACTCCCAGTCGGTCGAGCCGTGCACCCGTGCCACGATCCGGGTGAGGACGTCCGCGTCGGTGGCCGGCGGCACCCCGTGCCCCAGGTTGACCACGTGCCCCGGCGCCGCGCGCCCGGCGGCCAGCACCGCGTCGACCTCCTCAGCCAGGATCGGCCACGGCGCCGCCAGCAGCGCCGGGTCGAGGTTGCCCTGGACCGGGCAGGCCCCCGCCTGCGGGTCGGCCCCGGCCAGCGCCTCAATCGCCTCACCCAGCTCGATGCGCTCGTCCACGCCGACGGCGTCGGCCCCCGCCTGACGCATGAGCCCCAGCAGCCGGGCGGTGCCGGTCCCGAAGTGGATGAGCGGCGCAGCCCGGCCGGTGGTGGGGGACAGGGCGCCCCGGGCCGCATCCAGCGCGAGCGCCGAGTAGGGGACCACGCGCTCGCGGTAGGCGCGCGGCGACAGCGAGCCCGCCCAGGAGTCGAAGAGCTGGGCCGCGACCGCCCCGGCGCGCACCTGGGTGGCGATGAACTCGCCGGTCAGGCGCGCGCACCACGTCATGAGGCGGTCCCAGGAGTCGGGGTCGGCGCGCATGAGCGTGCGCGCCGCCAGGTGGTCGCGACTGGGCCGGCCCTCCACCAGGTAGGCCGCCAGCGTGAAGGGCGCCCCGCCGAAGGCGAGCACCGGCGTCCAGCCCGCCGCCCCGGCGCTGTGCTCCAGCCCGGCGCGCGCCCGCTCGCTCAGCCCCTCGCGCACGCCCGGCGCCTGCGGACTGCCCAGCTCGATAACGACGCGCCGCACCGCCTCCCCGATCGCCCCAACCCCCTCGGTGCCGGAACCGTCACCGAAGCGGCGGGCGACCAGCTCGCTCACCTCACGGCCGCTGCGCACCGGGGCATCGAGAACCGGTCCGACACCCTCCTCGATCCGCACCCCGACGCCCGCCAGGCGCAGCGGCACCATGATGTCGGAGAAGAAGACGGCGGCGTCGACGCCGTGGCGCCGCACCGGCTGCAGCGTCACCTCCGCCGCGAGCGCGGGATCCAGGCAGGCCTCCAGCATCGGCACGCCGGCGCGCGCCCGCAGCGCCCGGTACTCCGGCAGGGACCGTCCCGCCTGGCGCATGAACCACACGGGCGTGCGTGCGGGCCTCCGCCCCGCCAGGGCCTCCAGGAGCGCCGGTCCCGTCGCGGCCCCGCTGCCGGCCGGGGCGCGGTCCTGCGCCGCCTGCTCGGACTCCATTGAATAATTGTGTGAACTTCTGGTGACGAAATCGCCGTTATCGGGTGAAGAATGCTGACGCCGTGTGCTTTCCCTGCGATAGGGGAACTGAATGCGAGACATATCCGGTTGCCTCCTGTAGGCAGTGGTCAAAGGGGGTTTATTTCGCGTGGTGATGCGGTGTTCCAGGCGTCGATCAGGTGCTGACATGGTGTCAGGAATATGGTGGTGACACATTGTCGCGATGTTGGGTGTGCGTCACCATGCCGCTATTGTGCCCGCACCTCGCGGTGATGTTTCAATAGCGCCCGTTGTGACTACTCATCTTCTCTCAGCCGACCATCGACTGCCGGGCCTCGACGTCGTGGCCCGGCTCGGCGCGGTCGCCCCGGGGCTGGGGCCGGATCTCCTGGAGGCGGTCCCCGCGCTGCGCGGGGTCGTGGTCCTGTCCACCTGCAACCGCCTGGCCCTCCTCATCGACGCCGACTCCTGGGCCGACACCGGCTGCCCTGCGGCCCTGCACCCGAACCTCGCTCCGACTGGCAGTCAGTCCGCGGCGTCGTCTGACCTGGGTGAGACCATCTGCGCCTTCCTCGCCGAGCGCGCCGGGCTCCCCCCGAGCAGCCTCCTGCTGTCCCACCTGGTCGGGGCGAGCGCCCGCCGCGAGATGCTTGCCATCGCCGCGGGCCTGAGCTCGATGGTGGTCGGCGAGGCCCAGATCGTCGGCCAGGTCCGCCGCGCCGCTGAGACCGCCGCTGCCGAGGGCACGCTCAGCCCCGAGCTCGTGCGGGTCGTCGAGCGTGCCTCGGCCACCGCCCGTCGGGTGGCCCACGAGACCGAGCTGTCCGGTCAGGGGCGCAGCGTCGTCGCCGTCGGCGTGGATCAGGCCGCCGGCCACCTGCCGTCGCTGGAGGGCTGCCGCGCCCTCATTGTCGGCACCGGCTCCTACGCCGGCGCCACCGTCGCCGACCTGCGCGCCCGGGGCCTGAGCGACATCGCCGTCTACTCCGCCTCCAACCGCGCCGAGGCCTTCGCCGCCGGCCACGGCCTGCGCGCCGTCCCCACTGGCGCTTTGAGTGAGGCCATGAGCCGCGCCGACCTCGTCGTCACCTGCCGCGGCACGGGCGGGCCGATCCTCACCGCCGACGTCGTCGCCCCCGTCGCCGCAGAGCGCCTCGGCCCGGCCGGGGGGACTGGTCGCCCGCTCGTCATCCTCGACCTGGCCCTGACCCGCGACGTCGACGAGGCCGTCGGTGACCTGCCCGGCGTCGTCCACCTCGACCTGGCCCGCGTGCGCGACGCCGTCCCCGACGCCGAGGCCCAGCAGGTGACCGCCGCCCGCGCCATCGTCGAGGCCGAGGCCGCCGACTTCGAGCGGACCCTGGCTGGCCGGGCCATGGACCCCCTCATCACCGCCCTGCGCGCCCAGGTGGGCCGCGTCGTCGCCGAGGAGGCCGCCCGCCTGCGCCCGCAGCCCGCCCGCCGGCTCGCCCTGGCCGTTCCCGCCATCGACGGGCGCGCCGGGACCGGCGTGAACGGGGTCAACAGCGCCGACGCCGCCGCGGGGGCCTGCCCCCACCGTGACGTCCATGCCGAGCCCGGCCTCGAGGCCGCAGGCGAGATCGACGGCGAGCCGATGGTGTCCCTGGCGCAGGCCGAGCGCGCCCTCCACCATCTGGCCGCCCGCCTCCTCCACCAGCCCACCGTCATGGCCCGCCGCGCCGGCCAGGAGGGCCGCGAGGAGGCCTACCGTCAGGCCCTCGAGCTCGTCTGGGGCCTGGAGAGCACAGGAGAGAACCATGACTGACACCGTCGTGTCCAGGCTCGGGCCCGCCCAGGAGTCGGCCGCCCGCCCGGCGGCTCACCCGCCCGCCCGCCCGGGCGCCGAGCTCGCTGGAGTCCCGGCCAGTGTCCCGGCCGTCGACCCGCTGGCCCCCTACGACGCCGTCCTCCTGCAGTCCTACGGCGGGCCCCGCCGCCCCGAGGACGTCCTGCCCTTCATGCGCAACGCCACCTCCGGCCGCGGCGTGCCCGACTCTCGCCTCGTGGAGGTCTCCGGCCACTACCAGAGCGTCGGCGGCGCCTCCCCGATCAACGCGTGCAACGCCGAGCTGCGCGACGCCCTCCAGGCCCGCCTGGCCGAGCGCGGCTCGACGCTGCCGATCGTCGTCGGCAACCGCAACTGGCACCCCTTCGTCAGCCAGGCCCTGCGCGAGCTGGCCGACGCTGGAGCCCGCCGCGTCCTGGCCCTGCCCACCGCGGCCTTCGGCTCCTACTCCGGGTGCCGCCAGTATCGCGAGGACCTGGCCGGTGCCGTCGCCCTGCTCGCCGACGGTGCGGACGGCTCCACCGGTGAGGGATTCGAGGCCGATGCCGCCGCCCGGGTCGGCGGGGACGGGGGCGGCCCCGTGGAGCTCGTCGTGGACAAGACGCGTCCCTACTACAACACCCCCGGCCTGCTGCAGGCCAACGTCGACGCCATCGTCGAGGCCTACAGCGCCCTCGCCGAGCAGGGGGTGGCGGCCTCGGACGCGCGCCTCGTGCTCGTCACCCACTCCATCCCCCTGGGCATGGAGGCCGGCTCCGCCCCGGGGGAGGGCTCTGAGGCCGCTCCCGGCCCCTCCGATGTCGACGGTCCGACCGGAACCGGGCAGCGAGAGCCGGGCGTGGCCACCGACCTGTCCACGGAGGTCTCCTACGTCGCCCAGCATGAGGCGCTGGCCGCCGTCCTCGTGCCCGAGGTCGCCCGCCGCCTCGGCCTGGAGACGGTGGAGACCGACCTCGTCTACTGCTCGCGCTCGGGCCCGCCGCAGGCCCGCTGGCTCGAACCGGATGTCAACGACCACCTTGAGGCCCTGGCCGCCGGGCACCTGACCGACGGCAACCCCGTGGGCAGGCCCGGGGGCGTCGTCGTGGCGCCCTTCGGCTTCATCTCCGACCACATGGAGGTCGTCTTCGACCTCGACACCGAGGCCGCCCAGACCGCCCGCGACCTGGGGATGCCGTATGCGCGCGCCGCCACCGTCGGCACCCACCCGGCCTTCGTCGACTCCCTCGTCGACATCCTCCTCGAGCGGGCCGCCGCCGCCCGAGGCGAGGACGTCCGGCCCGACTCGACCACCGGCGTCGGCCCCTTCCACACGGTGTGCCCGGACTCGTGCTGCCGGCCCGGGACCCGCCACCCCGGCCCGCCCAGCCATCCCAATCAGCACGGTCACCACGGGACCGACGGCGACGGCCCTCGATAGCCCCCATCCCAGCAGCTCCGAAAGAATCAGGAGAAGAAATTGAGCACCGACACCCACGGCCAGCACGGTCACCCCGGTGGCCACCCCGGCGAGGGCGGCCTGCACCGCTTCGAGGACGAGGAGCGCCGCCCCCACCGCGACCCGCGCGACGCCACCGACGTCGACCTGGAGGCCATCAACAACCAGTACCACTACACCCTCTACAGCGTCTTCCGCCTGAGCCGCCCGCTGCCCGCCTCCCAGCCCGAGCGCGAGCAGCTCCTGGGGGAGAGCGCCAACTTCGTTGAGGCCGGCGGCGTGACGACGCGCGGCTGGTACGACGTCGGGGGGCTGCGCGCCGACGCCGACCTGCTCGTGTGGTGGCTCGACGACGACCCCGATGTCCTTCAGGACGCTTACCACCGCCTGCGCGGCAGCGCGCTGGGGCGTTACCTGGAGCCGGTGTGGTCCTGCATGGGGCTGCACACGCCCGCCGAGTTCAACCCCCGCCACGTGCCGGCCTGCCTGGCTGGGGTGGCGCCGCGCGACTGGGTCATGGTCTACCCCTTCGTGCGCTCCTACGAGTGGTACCTGCTCGCCCCCGAGGAGCGCTCGCGCATGATGGCCCAGCACGGGCGCCACGGCTTCTCCAAGTACCCCGACGTCAAGGGGTCGACCCTGTCCACCTTCGGCCTGAGCGACTACGAGTGGATCCTCGGCTTCGAGGCCGACAGCCTCGACCGGCTCGAGGGGGTCCTGCACCACCAGCGCTACACGGATGCGCGCATGCACGTGCGCGTGGACACGCCCTTCTACACCGGGCGCCGCGTCAGCCCGCAGGAGTGGGCCCAGCGTCAGCCCTGGGCCTGACTCCCTGCCCGCGGGGACATTCGACGCCGTCGGGGACACTCTCTTCCGGCCGGTGACATCCCGCGCGTCCGGGGACAGGAATCCTGTCCCCGGACGCGCAAACAGCACCCGCCGGCGCGAGATGTCCCCGGCCGTGAGGGTGGGCGACGACGCATCTGCCGGCGCTGTTGGTGGAGGTCGAAACAGAAGGTGGCTATCTATGTGGTGCAAGCCAGCGAGGAAATCGAATTCGCCATATTAATCAGGTTGCTTTCGACCGGGGTTTCAAGGACGTAGCCTCGGATGGTGATTGAGATGAACTGCCCTTGCCCGCACTGGTAAACAAGTTCTGCATTGGCGGAATCCGTGGAATTCACGAGTCCATGGCCTTGTGGGGCGGACTGCAGAACAACTGGTTTCGCCCCGTTTTTCTCGGTCGCGATCTTGTCGGAAGAGAAGTTGTCGCCATCTGCACGACCATAGATTATTCTGAGAATATTTTTGTTCGAGTTGGCAATGGTGCAGGTTGTGTAGTTCTGGAGATGTACTGAACGATGCCTCAAATCGTCGCCATAGGAACCCAGTAAGGCCTGCACGCTTTTGTCGGGTATGCCACGGCATGTTTGAGCGGAATCGCTCGGAATGACGCTGGGAACCGTGAGGTCGGGCATCTTCTTACGAGTGTGGTCGTTGTGGTTCCCTAGAAGGTTCCAAGAGACTCCGATCAGCACTAGAAGAGTCGCAGCCAATAGAACGGCAAGTATGGTGCGGGCGGGCGACTGGCGTCGCACATCAAGTGAATTGTCGCCAGTCCCGGAGCGGGGATCGTGTCCATTCACTTGCTGTTAACCATCTATTGTAGGATGTATGTCTTCCGGAAATTCTAGTGGTTGAGGATTCTGGTCCGAGTGTGTGTTGATGCCGTGATCGGCTCAGTTCTGTCGGGGGTTGTTGTGGTTGGTGGTGAGGGTCTGGACCTCGGCGACGGGGAGGTTGGTGGTGCTGGTGGTGGTGATGGCCGGTAGGGTGCCGTTGGCGCCGTCGCTGCCGGTGTAGGTCACGCTGTAGGCCACTGATACCGTCAGTGGTGTGGTGCCGCCCAGGTGGGCTGAGCTGCGGTTGAAGGAGATGGTGCAGGGGCTGGATCCCTCGGGCATGCCGGAGTGCCAGGCGACTCCAAAGCCTTGGCAGGAGGCCTTCGCGTCGGGGGCCGACAGCTGCAGACCTGCTGATGATGCGGTCACTGTGGCCGTGGTCGGGCCGGCGGTGGCTGTGGCCGTCACGGTCTTGGGAGTGGAGCCGATGGCCCACACCCAGGTGTCCATGCCCACCAGGGTCGCGCCCCGGGTGCCGACCTTGGGGTTGGTCTCCACCGTCGGGGTCGGCAGCTTGATCGCGTTCCACGCGGCACGGGCCAGAGTGGCCCCGTCCACCGGTACTCGAGGCGGCTGCTGGCCGGCCGGCACGAATATCGACTTGGGATTGTTGTTCACCTTGAAGAAGTTGTACATGATCCACCCGAAGGTCTCACTGTCGGGAGCCCGGTCCTTCTTGCAGTTAACGAAGTACCAGTTGCCGTCCTCCTGGCTGTGCTTCTTCCAGTCAGGAAAGTCGTTGGCCCCGACGTAGTCAGCGCGCTTCTTCTTCTCAGCATTCCCTTGGGCATTCTTGTACCGGTCCTCCATGTGCTTGGTCACGGCGTGCCCTGGGACGGGGTGGTCGTAGAAGCACACCGGCAGCACCGTCGTGGTGGCCTGCGTGGACCACGACTCACTACCACCACCACCGCCCCCGCCCCCGGGTGCCGCCGATTCCGAGGTCACCGAGATCTGCACCTCATACCCCGTCCCCTCAGACCCCGACACCGACGGCGTCACACCACCACCGTCACCGCCTTCGCGCGTGGTGGCTGACGCTGGGCCCGTTGGCGTGAGTACGCAGGCGCCAGCAAGCGACACGGCCACCATGAGCTTGAAGAGGCGCTTTTTCAGCAAATGTCCGTCCCCTTCTTCTCAAGCGAGGCAACCTTCCATGCGCCGTCAGTCAACTTCACCGACACAAGAAAGGAATGTGTATGCCGCCAGTCAGGTTGTGTGACGTCTTTACCTGACTCTGTTACCTGTTTTATCTGACTCTGATCGGAGCAAACGTCGACTGCGGCTTCGCTGTCCGACTGCATCTCCACGGAATTAACCGTCACCCGCGACGTTCCGACCTCACGCCCACCTGATTCCTGGGCCTCACGGTAGCTCTTGCGGTAGTTCTCCAAGGCGGTACCGGTAGTGGATGCCTCGACAGCCGACAGGTCGCCATCCAGATCACGGTATGCCTCCCACGTCGCCCTGTCATAGGCGAGATATCCCTGGAGCGCCTGGGTCTGGGTGGTGTCCAGCCCCTGGGGGACGAAGTCCACGTAGTAACCGATGGACTCATCCGTCAGCGCCTGAGCATCCAGAGCTGTCGGCGCTGCTGAGGCCTTCGGTGACGCCCCACCCGAGGCAGACGCAGACGTCGTCGATGCGGTGCTGGCGCCCGCAGTGTTGACCGGTGGGATCGTGCCTCCGCCCTTCGGACTGCTCGATGAGCACCCCGCCAGGGCCAACGAGCCGGCCAGCACACCCGCACCCAGTGCGATTGCGGTACGACGGCGACCAGGCAGGTGGGCGAAAGAACGAACCATAAGAGAGGCACCTCCACGATCAGGCCGAGCACAATCTCACGGCGCAGCAGCAACCCTCCGACCATACCCGCCAGATCACAACAATGTCACGGCTCCGGGAGAAGTTGCGGCAGCATCCATGCCGTCTCTGATGGCGAAAGTGGTGTACCGGCAGTCAGTACAAACCCGCGTCGGAGGCGACGCCAGCGAAGACCCTTTGTCGCGGTTGAGGAATGTCCCCGCCAGTGCGTGGGTGCACTGACGGGGACTGGCTGCTTTCTCGACGCTGTGGTCGGGTCAGTTTTGGCGGGGGTTGTTGTGGTTGGTGGTGAGGGTCTGGACCTCGGCGACGGGGAGGTTGATGGTGCTGGTGGTGGTGATGGCCGGCAGGGTGCCGCTGTTGCCGTCGGTGGCGGTGTAGGAGGCCGAGTAGGCGACCTTGATCGTCAACGGCGTGCTACCACCCAGGTGGGCTGAGCTGCGGTTGAAGGAGATGGTGCAGGGGCTGGAGCCCTCAGGCATGCCGGGGTGCCAGGCGATGCCGAAGCCGGTGCAGGAGGCCTTCCCGTCAGGGGCCGACAGCTGCAGGCCGGAGGACCCGGCGGTGATGGTGGCGGTGGTACTACCAGCAGTGGCCGTGGCGGTCACGCTAGTCGGCGTCTGACCGGTGGCCCACACCCAGGTGTCCATGCCCACCAGGGTCGCGCCCTGGGTGCCGACCTTGGGGTTGGTCTCCACCGTCGGAGAAGGAATCTTCACCGCGTCCCAGGCCACCTTCGCCAGGCGGGTCCCCGAGATGTAGGGCTTGGGGGCCTGCTGGCCTGCCGGGACCCAGATGTTCCGCTCGGGGTTGGCCTCCTCGAAGGCCTTACGCTCCTTCTCGAGGTCATCCTTGAAGGTCGGGTTGTTCTTCGGGTCCAGCCGGGACGCGTCGCAGTAGCGGTAGTACCAGCGGCCCTGCGCGTCATCCTTGTGGGACTCGTAGTCAGGGTAGTTCTTGTCCATCTGCTTCGACACGCCGTCGGCGGTCTCGCGGAATCTTGTCCCGACTGGCCCAGCGGCCGTCTTCCCGGCGTTGTCGAGTATCCTCTTTGTGTCGTTGATGCCCTTGGCGGTCTGGGCCCCCGTCCTACCGGGCTTGTAGTAGCACACCGGGGCCACGGTCACCTCCGTGCCAGACGACGAGGACGTCACCCCACCACCACTACCGTCACCCCCACCAGAGCCGGCCGTGGTCACACTGGACTCCACAGAGATAGTCACCTGACCACCACCATCACCAGTCCCCTCAGCAGAACCAGACACATCAGAAGAGGCATTATTATTCCCGCTTGTAAATGCAATTGGACTAGGTGCACTAAAAGCCACTAGAAGTAGGCCTGCAAATACAACTCTCGCAGTGTTCCTGCTCAACATTCGAACCCTACCCCCATCACTTCCCGGCTTCGGCAGTACACTCATTCGTGGAAATTTTTGTCTCGCTTTGTGTGACCCATACACCGTCACCGCGCGGAACCATGCGCACCAATAACGCCACTCGATTTTGTGTCGACTTTTGAGTTACGTCATTTCCTTGAAAGTCTGTAGCCTTCATTTGCGTTCTATCAGAGCATACTGTTACATCCGCACTCTGTTCGTCCTGCGAAATGTCAACACCCCCAACACCAACCTTCACAGGAGGGGTGTCATAAGCAGTCATTTTTTCATAACTTCTTTGAATGTCTTCGCGTGTTGTTCCGGTTGAGCGAGCCAGGGCCTCGTCCAGTCCTTCCCGTGTGAACCAGAGGTGCCAGGTGGCTTTGTCGTAGGCGACGTAGTCCTGGAGGATTTTGGTCTTGGTGGCGTCCAGGCCATCGGGGATGGAGACCACCGTGTACCCCAGGTCGGGATCTGACAGGGACTCAGTAGTCACCGCACCAGCACTGGCAGCACCACTGGCACCGGTCGACACCCCGCCCGATGCCGCCGGCGACGCCGTCGAGCCACCACCGGCACCCGCGGTGCTCAGCGGCGGGATCGTCCCCCCGCCCTTCGGACTGCCCGACGAGCACCCCGCCAGGGCCAACGAGCCGGCCAGCACGCCCGCCCCCAGTGCACCTGCGACACGACGGCAACCAGGAAGACCGACGCGGGAACAAGCCATGAGGAAGCACCTCCACAATCAGGCCGAGCACAGTCGCCCGGCACGGTAGGAACCACCCCGACCCTACCGGCCAGATCACAACAATGTCACGGCCCTGACAAGGGCTATACTCCCCACCTCCTGCCAGCGCACACGTCGACCAGCGCGCTCAGTCGGTCAAGGCAAGGACTGATGTCGGTGCGAATGCGTTCTTCGGCTGGGGCAAGCCGGGCGGCTTGCCCCAGCCGAAGGCAGACGGTCACGGCCCGATCTCACTCGAGCCCTCCACAACATCCACCACGACACTAAATGAGCCAACTCAGGTTAGTGTGCACCCAACCCACGCAACCCGCACAATCCCAACAACAACCAGCTCCCAGCAACCCAACTACCCCACAATGAGCCACGTCAGGTCAAAATGACTCTCAAGTGGTCGTACGTCGAGGTGCCATGGGGGCGTCGGTCCGTGGGGTTCACCCGCCGTTGCTTTTAAGTGATCGTCCCGCGGTCTCGCCTTCGGCCTTGCCATCCCCTGTCTTACCGTCGGGTTCGAGGAGGGACAAATTCTTGTCGATAGGTGGCTGCTCGCCATCTCCCACGTTTCGATTCTCAGTGGCGTTACGCGCGGCCTTCGCCCAGGTTCCGACCTCTTTGGCCGCATTTTCGTCGCCCTTGGACAAGTCGATGGTGTATCCGCCACCAGGCTTGGGTACGATCCACTTGTAGTAATCGTGAGCCGGGGTCTCGACGTCATTTCCGTCTTTATCTCTGTGCTTCACTGGCGTGGAGAAGCCAGATTCCTGAAGGAGGCCGGCATTGGCGGCATCCTGCACGGATGCGGCCCAGATCGCCTCTTTGCCGTCGGGGACATTTGATGAGATGACCTTCTTCGCTTTTCCTGCGTCTCCGGCGATATTGTCGATAATGATAGGGTTAACGAATGCAGTGACGGCCGGAGCTGCTGTCGTGACTGCGGTGCCTGCAGGCCCCCCTACTGCGCCTAGACCCGTGGAAAGAACTGCCGAGAATACATTGACTGCTGTGGTGGTGCTTTCCTTTGCAGCAGCCTCGGCGGCGTCTTTGTCTTCTTTCAGCTGTTGGGCGCGAATCTCGCCCAGTCCTTGGAGATGTGACATGGCCTTTATTCCGTCGCCGTAAGCAGCTTGAACTTTCTCCAAGCGCTCACCCTCCGGTTGGTCCTGGGTATTCTTTAAGTCATTTTGTGACTTTCTCTTGGCGTAGTCTGCTAGTCCGGCGCTGAGCGTGGATGCTGCGTCTCGGTTGTCCACTATGCGGTACGCAAGTTTGTTCAAGTCATCCCCTGTCGCTTTGTTGAATTGGGACTCGTCGGTGGCAGCCAGCTGTCCACCTGTTGTGCTCCATGAGGCTGTCACTTCGCCGGAGCAATTAGCGAGGAGCACGGCGAGACGTTTCTTGGAGGAATCGCTATAGAGGTCCTTGTTGACATTTCCTGCAACGAAATGAATGGCGTCGTCTGACAGCATATCGGCGCGTGAGCGTTCAGCGGTATTAGTGCTCGCCCGCTTTTGGGAGGCCGCCGCAATGGCGGCCGTCAATCCGGAGAATCCGTCTCTTTCGAAATGGATACCATCTGCTTTGAGATGGTCCCATCGATGTGTCAGCCTGTCCAGACGTGTCGTGTCAGCGATGCCTGGCTCTCCGCTCTTAGCCGGAGCCAAGAACTCCAGGGCTGCCTCAGCGTTATTCCCCATGGCGTCAAGTACCCCGGCCAAGGGATCGGCTGACTGCCCGTTTATTATTTTCTCTTCAGGTGAGAGGTTTCGTCCGCGCCCCATGCCAAGTGACATGGACATCTTGTAATCGATTTTTTCGGCCTCGGTTGCCAGGTTCACGAGGAAGCTCTTGCCGAACTTCAGGTCATTGACTCCGTTGCCGTCAGCGTCATGACCTCCCATCATGGCGTTGAGTACCTTAATTCGTTGAGAATTCTCCCCTCCGTTCGCCTGTGATGTATCGTTGATCGATCCCGCAATCTTTTTCGCGATGTCTGATGATTTACTCTCGTCCCACTCGCGACTTGCGGAACTCAGTACGTCGCCGAGGAGAATAGCAAGATTTCCGGGCGCATTTATGGGGTCCTGGCATTGTTCTCGGCTCATGCTGGTTTTGACGCCCAGGGGGATTTGAGTGAGGTTTTCTGCACCCACCGAGTCAATGAATGTCACTGCGTATTGAGAGTTGGTTTTGTTTTTATTGATCGAGTGAATGACCTCATCGTATGATCGGCTTGTGCGTCTAGTGGTGCCTTTCGTGTAGCTTTGTAAGTCCTCTGCGTCGGCAGCGGCTTGCTCCTTGCCCGCCCAGTCCTCGAGGCCCTTCATGTCAGTAACATGAGCATCATCTGGAATGTCCAGCGTATAATCATCGCCCTCCATCTTTCCCACGCCGTTCTCGTTGAGGGAGATGATGGTATTCATCGACTTCTCAACCCTGTCCGCGACCGTTCTCACGCGCTGTATGCCGTCGTTTGACTGCGTCAGGAAGTCGTCTGGGCTGACCGGATCTGATTCTCTTTCGAAGGCTTCGTCGATCTTCTTTTTGGCGGTCTCCGCCCTGTCCGCAAGGTCTCGAATGTCCTTAATTTTTTTTCTAAGGTTATTGGCGTTCAGTTTGATCTTCACTGCGGATCCTGGGTGTTACTTCAATATTGATTGTGGTCGTTAGGTGTATGAGTGTATGTGGTCTACTGCGGTGCCGGGCTCCCAGGTGAGTCATTCGCGTCATCGGTTTCCGGGGTATTTCGGATTGCGTCATCGATCAGCGTGATGAGAGATCTGAATACGCCGGCTAAGTGATTGACTTCTGTTTTCACCTCGGTGGCCTGGTCGTCAGCCAGCTTGCTGGTCCACGTGTCGTCTGCGTTGATTCCGGAGGACAGCGTGTCCCCTATGAACCCGTTGCCCATGACGTCGACAAAGGCGAGTTCAGTATTCTTCTTGTTCACTTCTTCCTTGAGTCTCTGCAAGGCCTGGTGTTTCTTGTTCGCATTCGCCATGATTGTGTCTTCGTTTCGGGGTCGGGGTTGCGCGTTGCGTGAGCTCCGCTGCTGCGATCCTACCTGGTGAGGGGGCGTTCGATCATGGCAAGGGCTGCCCTCTTGTGTGGAGGCCGTCGGTGGGTTGCTCTCATCGGCGCAGAATTCATGGAGAGAGGGCTACCTGCATCAGAGCCATGCCTTGGGTGGCGCGTACGGGAGGCCGTGGTGGTGTCAGAAGGGGGCTGACCATCCGCGGAGCGCTTGACTTTATTCGACGGAAGCAATCGGATTAAATGGGTGGGTGTGGTGAACTGAGGCCGGATGGCTTGAGATTTCTCACGACCGAAGAAAAGGCTATATCGTGGAGGTACGCACACGTCGTTGTGTTCCTTCAATCGAGTCTCGAGTGCTTCCTGTGGGCGCGGTGGGCATGCTCTCGCGGGGGTGTGTCCAGGAGAAGATAACTCGCCGAGCCTGCATCGGCCGCTTCGGTCAGGCGGCCTGACGCGCCCTGCATGCCGAAAGGGTCTGGGGCAGCACGTGCTGCCCCAGACCCTTTCGGAGGTGAGGGTCGCTCAGCCGATCGCCTCGACGGGGGCGAGGTGCTCGAGGTTCTCACCGTTGGCGTCAACGTTGTTGTTGTAGTTGTTGGCAACGTCGGTCGCGGCGGTGGCGAAAGCCTGCTCGAACTTGATGAGCTGCGGCTTGAACTCGGTCCAGGCGTCCCGGAACTGCTGGGCGTTGGTGCTCTCCCAGACGGCGTTCTGGAGAGCGGTGTCGGTCAGCTTCTGAATGTCGTCGGACCGCTGGACGTCGTCCTTGAGGGTCTGGTACAGGGTCTTGAGGGTCTCAAGGTCTGCCTGAATCATACTGAGGTTCCTCCTCATTGGTCGGTTCATTGAGTCACTCGAAGAATGCCGAAGGCTCTTCTTGTGATCGCGACTGTGACGGCCGTCGCTTCGAGTACCTTTCCACGATCCGCATCGGATCGCAAGGGGATAACAACCCATGTGACTTTCTTCCGGATCCTGGCCCTTCACCCCGCCATGATGGTCACGGATAGGCTACGGTGCTGTCGCTGTCCCATCCGATTCGACTTGAGGTCTCCCCATGGCACTGTCCCAGAACGGACGCTCCTCACGGCGTCGCACGAACGACGCCGGTCAACCTCAGCCCACCCGCCAGGCCCGTGATGCCGGTGGTCACCTGCCCTCCGCGCCGCGCGAGCGCAGGCCGCTCCTGGCCGCCCTCGCCGTCCTGCTCATCGTTGGTGGCGCCCTGCTCGCGGGCCTGCTGGCCATGCGCCTGGACCAGCGCGCCCAGATGCTGGCCGCCAAGGACACCATCAAGGCGGGCCAGGTCATCGACAAGGAGGACCTGGTGAGCGCCTCGGTCTCCTCGGACCTCACCACCCTGGTGCGTGCGGACCAGATCGACCAGGTCGTCGGCCGCACCGCCCGCGTGGAGATCTCCAAGGGCCAGCTGCTGGACACCTCCCAGCTCGCCACCGACCCGGTCCCCGGCGGGGACCTCCAGGTCGTCGGTGTCTCCGCCAATGCCGGGCGCTTCCCGGCCGGCGGCCTGCAGCCAGGCGACAAGGTCGACGTCGTTGACATCGGTTCTCAGAACGTCATCGTCTCCGATGCTCAGGTGCTCGCCGCCAAGCCCTCCTCGGGAACCAGTGACGACTGGACCTCCGGCGCCGTCATCTCCGTCCTCGTCGACAAGAAGGGCGCCGCCAAGCTCGCCAGCGCATCGGCCAACGGAACCATCGCCGTCATCCTGACCGCGTCCGGGCAGCCGATCAAGGAGAGCTGATGCTCATCTCGATCGCCTCCGCGAAGGGGTCGCCCGGCGCCTCGACGAGCGCCCACGTGCTCGCCGCGGTCTGGCCCCGTCCGGCCGTCCTGGCCGAGCTCGATCCTGCCGGGTCCGACCTGGTCTACCGTGCCCACTCCCGCGAGGGGATGCCCCTGGACAGTGACCGGGGCGTCGTCTCCCTGGCCGCCGCCATCCGCCGTGACCCGGCCGCGCCCCTGCGCGATCACCTCACCCTCATCGAGGGCGACCTGCCCGTCCTCGTGGGCCTGTCGCGCCCCGATCAGGCCACGGCCATCGGGGCCGGCTGGTCCGGACTGGCCACCAGCCTGCACCGCCAGGGGGACATCATCGCCGACGTCGGCCGCCTGTCTCCCGGCGCCCCGAGCCTGGGCGTGGCCATGGCCTCCGACATCACCCTGGTCGCGGTGCGCCCCGGGGTGGAGAACTACGGCCACCTGCGCGAGCGCCTGTCCTGGATCGTCGCCGAGACCTCCCGCCGCTCCGAGCGGGTCCGCCTCGGTGTCCTCCTCATCGCGCCCTGGAAGGCCCGCCACGAGGCCGATGACCTCACCCGCCTGCTGCGCGGCAGCGGCCTGGAGGTCCCCGTCGTCGGCGTCCTGGCCTTCGACCAGAGCGCTGCGGACTCCCTGGCGGGCCGCCGCGCCCGCCCCCTGGGCCGCACCCTCCTGGTGCGTTCGGCCCGAACCGTTGCCACCGCCCTCGCCGGCGCCGTCATCAAGGGAGGTGCCGCATGAGTGTCGACCAGGGACTCGTCCGCGACATGCGCGAGGAGGTCGCCGACCTCCTGGCCCAGCAGCGCCGTGACGACGCCACCTCCGGCATCCCCCCGATGTCCCCGGAGGACGAGCGCCAGTTCGCCCGCGCCCTCATCGGCCGCGTGCTCGAGCAGCACGCCCGCACTGAGATCGCCGCCGGTCGCAGCCCGCTCAACGCCCAGGAGGAGGAAGAGGTCTCCCAGGGCATCCACGCGGCGCTCTTCGGTGTCGGCCGCCTCCAGCCCCTGCTGGACAATAAGGATGTCGAGAACATCGACATCAACGGCTATGACAACGTCTTCATCCAGTACGCCGACGGCCGTGAGGAGCGCGGCGCCCCGGTGGCCGAGTCCGACGAGGAGCTCATCGAGCTCGTTCAGGTCCTCGGCTCCTACTCGGGCCTGGCCTCGCGCCCCTTCGACTCCGCCAACCCCCAGCTGGACCTGCGCCTGCCGGACGGCTCGCGCCTGTCCGCCGTCATGGAGGTCTGCTCGCGGCCCTCGATCTCGGTGCGTCGCGCCCGACTGGACCGGGTGGGCCTGGAGGAGCTGGTCCGGCTCGGCTCCCTGACCCCGCGGCTGGCCGCCTTCTGCTCGGCGGCCGTGCGCGCCCGCAAGAACATCATGATCGCCGGCGCCACGAACGCCGGGAAGACCACCTTCCTGCGCGCCCTGGCCAACGAGATCCCGCCCGAGGAGCGCCTCATCACCGTCGAGCGCGCCCTGGAGCTGGGCCTGGGCGAGTTCGCCGACCTGCACCCCAACGTCGTCGCCTTCGAGGAGCGCCTGCCCAACTCCGAGGGCTCCGGCGCGATCTCCATGGCGGACCTCGTGCGGCGCTCGCTGCGCATGAACCCCTCACGGGTCATCGTCGGTGAGGTCCTGGGTGACGAGATCGTCACCATGCTCAACGCCATGAGCCAGGGCAACGACGGCTCGCTGTCCACCATCCACGCGAACTCCTCCTCCGAGGTGTTCAACCGCATCGCCACCTACGCCATCCAGTCGGCCGAGCACCTGCCCCAGGACGCCACCAACCTTCTCATCGCCGGCGCCGTCGACTTCGTCATCTTCCTGACCCGGGAGAACCGCTTCTCCCAGGGCGGGGGGCTGCGCCGCTACGTCGCCTCCGTGCGTGAGGTCAACGGCGTCGACGGGCGGGTCCTGTCCAGTGAGGTCTTCGCCGACGACGGGACCGGGACCGCCCAACCGGCCGCACCGATCTCCTGCGTCAACGACCTCATCAACGCCGGCTACGACCCGGCCGCCGCCTACCGGGGTGGTTACGCATGAACCAGACCACCGCCACTGTTGCCATCCTCGCCGGCGCACTCGTCGGGGGAGGGCTCTTCCTCCTGGTCGGCTTCTTCATGGGTGTCGACATGCTGCCCGACCGCCCCGGCTCATCGGGCTCCCTGCGCGACAGCCTCAAGGGCCTGTCCGGCCGACTCATCGCCTGCCTCGTCGTCGGTCTGGGCGTCCTGCTGCTCACTCGCTGGATCGTCCTGGCCGTCGCCGCCGGTGTGCTCGTCCTCGTGTGGCCGCTGCTCTTCGGCGGGGCCAAGCAGGAGAAGCTCGCCGCCGCCAAGATCGAGGCCCTGGCCACCTGGTCGGAGTCGCTGCGGGACACCATTGCCGGCGCCGTGGGCCTGGAGCAGGCCATCCCCGCCACCGTCTACGCCGCCGCCCCGGTCCTCCGTGAGGACCTGGCCCTCCTGGCGGACCGCATGCGTGTGCGCGTCCCCCTGCCGACGGCGCTGCGCCAGTTCGCCGACGACCTCGACGACCCCACGGCGGACCTCATCGTCTCCGCCCTCATCATGAACGCCCGCCTGCGCGGCCCCGGTCTGCGCCAGCTGCTCGGCGCCCTGGCGGACACGGCCCGCTCCGAGCTCGACATGCGTCAGCGGGTCTCCGCCTCCCGCGCCGGCACCCGGCGCTCGGCCCAGATCGTCGTCATCTTCTCCATCGTCGTCATGCTGGGCCTGGCCGTCTTCAACCGGAGCTTCGTCGCCCCCTACTCCAGCGTGCAGGGACAGCTGGTGCTGGTCGTCGTCGTGGCGCTCTTCGCCGTCGGCATGCTCTGGATGCGGCGCCTGGCCGGTGTCCGGCTGCCGCGCCGCTTCCTGACCGTCTCCGCTCAGGCCGGAGGTGAGAACGCATGATCACCTGGATCCTCATCGGTGGTGCGCTCAGCGGTGCCGGCCTGTTCGCCCTCACCCTCATCCTGGCGCCCCCCGCCACTCAGCCCGCCGCCGCCCTGGCCGAGCTGGACACCCGCCGCGACGAGGGCCGTATGCGCGAGGACGTGCGGCGCCTCAACCCCTCCGAGGCGGACACCCCCGAGTGGGTGGACACCCTCAGCCTGCGCATCACCTCCCTCGTGCGGCGCACCGGCATCGACCTGTCCTCCCTGACCGGGGACCTGGCCGTCGTGGGGCGCTCCCTGGAGCGCCACATGGTGACCTCGGTCTTCCTCGGGGTAGGGGGCTTCGCCGCGCCACTGCTCATCGTCGCACTCATGCAGGTGATGGGGGTGCCCCTGGGGTGGTCGGTGCCCCTGCTGCTGAGCGTTGCCCTGGGGGTCGTCGGCCTGCTGCTGCCCACGCTGCGCCTGCGCAGCGATGCCGACGAGGCGCGCCGGGACTTCCGCCACGTCGTCGGCTCCTACCTGGACCTGGTGGCCATGTCGTTGTCCGCGGGGCGCGGTGTCCCCGAGGCCCTCGACGCCGCCTCAAGCCTCTCCGACGATCCCGCCATGCTCCGCATCCGCGACGCCCTCGACGTCGCCCGGCTGCGCGGGGACACGCCCTGGGCGGCCCTGGGCCGGTTGGGCACCCAGCTGCGCATCGACGAGCTGCGCGACCTGTCCGCCGCCCTGGCGCTCGTGGCCGAGGACGGCGCCAAGATCCGCGAGTCCCTGGGAGCCCGGGCCTCCAGCATGCGCCGCCGCGACCTGTCGGACGCCGAGGGCAAGGCCGGGGAGAACTCCGAGTCCATGCTCGTGGCCCAGCTCGTCGTCGCCATGGGCTTCATCGTCTTCCTCGTCTACCCGGCCCTGACCGGGATCATCGGATCCGTGTAGCCCCTCAGACCCGCCTGCCCGCCCTGTGAACGGAGAACCTCCACGAACCAGTTGACTGCCTTTCGACCGGTCGCTTGACTGAGAGCCTGCGACGATTCACCGTCCACGCCTTCACCACCCAGTTTCTCTCAAGGAAAGGACAAATCATGCTCAAGATGCTGTGCGTACTCCAGATGCTCGCCGGCGACCTGCGCGAGCGGGTCAGTAACCGCCTGTCGGAGGAGAAGGGAGCCTCGACCGTCGAGTGGGTCATCATCACCGGCTTCCTCATCGTCCTGGCCGCCGTCGTCGGTAAGGCCATCTACAGCATGGTCAACGACGCCTCCGCCAACCTCAAGGTGCCGGAGATCGGCAACGGCGGCGGCGACGGGGCCCCCTGATAAGAGGAATGACCATCATGCAGTCGCTGTGGAGAGGAATGACGAGGCGCTTGCGCTCGGAGGCCGGGGCCTCCAGCGTCGAGCTGCTCGTCTTCTTCCCGTTGCTCCTGCTCATTGTGCTGCTCACCGTGCAGGTCGCACTGAGCTGGTACGGCAACGAGGTGGCGACCTCCACCGCCCGGGAGGTCGCCCGCGAGGTCCGCAGCGGCTCGGCCGACTCCTCCGCGGTCGCCGCCGCCAAGGCCGACGGCGAGGCCTACGCCCACCGGGTCGGCGGCAAGGCGCTCACCGAGGTGTCGGTGGACGTCGTCGTGGTCGGCAACCAGGTCAATGTCCAGGTGACCGGCAAGTCCATGGACATCATCGCCGGTTTCGCCCCCAAGGTGCAGGCCTCGGTCACCTCCGAGCGCGAGACCTTCCGGGGGGACACGTGACACGCACCCCGACCACCATCGCCCCGGCCATCACCGGCGGCCGAGCCGCATCGGCTGCAAGAATGCTCCGCGCCCGCCTGCGTCGAGTCGCCGGTGCCGCCGGTACCGCCGCCGAGCGGGGCAGCATGTCCGTCGAGATGATCGTCCTGGTCCCGGTGCTCCTGCTCATCGTCATGATCGCCGTCGCCGGGGGCCGCCTGGTCTCCGCCGAGGGCATGGTCCAGGCCGCCGCCCGCGACGCCGCCCGGGCCGCCTCCATCGAGCGCTCCGCCGGGGAGGCCGACGCCGCCGCCCGCCGCAGCCTGGCCGCCGCCGACACCGCCAACGCCCGGTGCTCGGGGGGAGTCGACGTCGGCGGCTTCGGCCGGGGCGGCACCGTCACCGCCACCGTCAGCTGCCGTGTCGAGCTGTCCGACCTGGGCCTGGTCTTCCTGCCCGGCGCCACCACCGTCACGGCGAGCTCCACCGCACCGGTCGACACCTGGAGGGGAACCCGATGAACCGGATCATGACCTCCGTGCGCCGCCGGATCCGCCGCGACGGCGAGCGCGGAGCCGTCTCCGTCTACGCCGTCATCATCGCCGCGGTCCTCATGCTCATGGCCGGACTGTGCATCGAGGGCGGCCGCGTCCTCAACGCCCGCGCCACCCTGGCCGACCAGGCCGAGCAGGCCGCCCGCGCAGGCGCCCAGCACCTGTCCACCGACGACGTGCGCGGAGGCGCGAGCGTCTCGGTGGACAGTGCCGCCGCCACCTCCGCCGCCCGCACCTACCTGGCCCAGGGCGGCCTGGCCCAGAGCTCCACCGTCGACGTCACCTCGCGGGGGGTCGCCGTCACCGTCGAGCGCGACGTCCCCACCACGATGCTGCGACTCGTCGGCGTCACATCCATTCATGTCACCGTCACCGGCGAGGCCCGTAACGCCGTCGGTATCTTTGAGGAGGATCAGTGAGCCGCGCCGCTCAACGAGCCCAGGCCGCCGGACCCGAACGTTTCCGCGCACCGGTGCGCAGCACGCGCCCCCCGGTGTGGAAGTCACTCCTGGCCGCCCTTCTCCTCATGCTGGTCATCATCGGCCTGCCGGTGCTCCTGCTGGCCACCGTCGGCCTTCCCCCCATCCCCACCGAGCTGGGGCTGGACACCCTCACCCAGGCGATCTCCGTCGATGCCCTTCTGGGCGTCCTCATCTGGGTGATCTGGCTGGCCTGGATGCAGTTCACCTTCTGCACCCTGGTGGAGACCGTCTCCGCGATTCGCGGCCGCAGCGTCCCCGGGCACGTCCCCTTCTCCGGCGGGGTGCAGGCCGTGGCCCGCCGGCTCGTGGCCTCCGTGCTGCTGCTGGGCGCCGTCAGCGGCCCGCTGGCCGCCGCGGCCGCCCCGGTGGTCGAGGAGCCCACCCCCGCGGTTGCCGCCGCCCAGGACTCCGCCCGCGCCACCACCCGGACTACCGACGCCTCGGGCGCCTCGGTCACCTCCGGGACCGTGGCCCAGAACCCCGACGGCAGCCAGCAGATGCGTTACATGGTCGGCGGCGTCGAGATCGACCCCGCCCTCGGCTCCCAGCTCGTGGGCCAGCGCGTCTACGTGGTCCAGCCGCCCGAGGGCCGCTACCACGACAACCTCTGGGACATCGCCGAGCGCAACCTCGGTGACGGACGCGCCTACACCCAGATCTACGACCTCAACGCAGGCCGTGTCCAGCCCGACGGCGGCTCCCTGGAGCTGGCCCGCCTCATCCAGCCCGGCTGGCTCATGGTCATGCCCGAGGAGGCCGCCTCCGTGCCCCGGGTCGAGGCCGTCCCGGTGGCACCGGCGCCGGCCACCCCCGCCCCGGCCACACCCAACCCGGAGGAGGCCCGCTCCGGCGCCGGCATCGACCAGGGCCTGGCCTCCACCCTGCGGGACGTCCCGCCTGTCCAGATGCCGGCGGTCGGCGCGCTCCTGGCCGCCTCCCTCGTCTCGGTGCTCGTGCGTCGCCGGCGCCAGCTCTCCGGCGGGGTCTTCGACGAGGGGCCCGGCGAGCTCGAGCGGCTCCTGCGCGTGGGCGCCGACGAGCGCCGCGCCCAGCGTCTCAACGCCATCCTGCGCTCCCTGGACTCCATCCCCGGCAGCCCCCGCCCCTACGCCGTCGCCATCGACGACGACGCCTGTTACCTGCGCCTGGCACAGGCCGTGCCCGAGGCCCCCGCCCCCTGGCGCGTTCAGGAGGAGGGCCTCACGTGGGTGATGCGCGCCGGCCAGGAGCCGGCCCCCGCCCCGAACGGCTCCCTACTGCCGGGCCTGGTGACCGTGGGTCGCATCGCCAGCGGCGCCGACATCCTCATCGACCTGGCCTTCGCCGACGGTGAGGTCGCCGTCACCGGTGACCCCGCCATGGCCGCCGAGGTCGTCACCGCCCTCGCCCTGGAGCTGTGCACCAACCCCTGGTCCCAGGAGGCCGTCGTCGTGGGCGCCGGTCTGCCGACCGCGCTGCGCGAGGTGGCCGGCGGGCGCATCCAGTCCCCGGAGGCCCTCCTGGCGGACAACCCGCTGCCGGGTCGCGCCGACGTCATCACCGGCCGTCGTCCCGGGGCGGCCACCACCTTCGTCCTCGTGGGCAACGGCGAGGCCACGCCGAGCCTGCCGCCCGGCGGCGACTACGCCGTCGTGCGCACCGGTGGGGACGGCCGGGCGCGCTGGACCATCGACATCGACGCCTCCGGCACCGCACGCATCGACCAGCTGGGCATCGCGGTGCGGGCCACGCGTGCCACCGAGAACGAGGTCCTGGCGCTGGCGCACCTCTTCGGCCCGGCCCAGGTGACCGACGACGGCACGCGCCCGCCGATCCCCGACCCGCCCACGCCGCCGATGATGACCGCGGCCCTGCGCACCGCCGACGTGCGCGTCCAGGTGCTGGGGCAGACGCTCGTGGAGACCGCCGGCGCGGTCGATCCCGAGCGCCGCTCGATCCTCACCGAGGCCGCCATCTGCGTGGCCCTCCATCCCGAGGGCATCCGCCCGGCGGTGCTCGGCACCATGCTCTGGCCGCTGGGGGCCACCGCGGACGTGGTGGCCGGCACCGTGGAGCGGCTGCGCGCCTGGCTGGGCCATGACGCCCAGGGGCTGCCCCACCTGCGGGAGGACGCCGAGGGGCGCCTCGTCATGGGGCCGGGGGTCGTCGTCGACTGGGACGTGCTGCGCTCGCTGCTGGCCTCCTCCCGCGGCTGCCCGCCCCAGCGCGAGGTCGAGCTGCTCATCGAGGCCCTGCGCCTGGTGCGCGGCCCCATGGTGGCCGGCGCCGAGGAGGGCCGCTACACCTGGATGGCGCGCGTGCGCGCCGCCCACCAGTACAACGCCCTCGTCGTGGATGCCGCGCACCGCGTCGTCGAGCTCATCGGGGACACCGACCCCGACGGCGCGGGGATGGCGATCGCCACGGGCCTGGCGGTCGTGGACCTGGACCAGGGGCTGTGGCGCGACCGCCTGCGCCTGGCGGCCCGGCGCGGCCGCGGCGAGCTGGAGCGGGAGGTGCACGGGCTCCTGTCGGCCGCCGGTGCCGACGACCTGGCCCAGGTCGACCCGGCCACGGCCGCCCTCGTGGAGGACCTGGCACCGGGGCTGTCCGTGGCCCGACGCCCCGCGTAAGGAGGCGCAGGCGTGCAGCTGTTCATCAGTGTCCTGCGGCCCGGTGAGGCCGATGCAGCCGCTCGTGACCTCCTGGTCATCGCGCCCGAGGACGCCACGGTCGGGGACATGGTGGCGGGCCTGGAGCCCGCCGTTGAGGGCAGCGCCCCAGGGTCCGCCCTGCGGCTCGTCGTCAACGCCGGCGAGCAGGTGGGCGCGCCCCCCATGGGCGTGTGGGACGGTCCGCGTCGCCTGGCCCCCGCGGACAACCTGGTCGACGTGGTCCGCAACGGCATGCTCCTGGGCCTGGGCGGACCGGTGCGCGACGACGTCGAACCGGTGGGCGTCGTCGAGCTGCGCGTGGTGGCCGGCCAGGGGACCGGTGCCGTCCACCGCCTGAGCCTGGGCGGATACACCCTGGGCGGGCCCGGCTGCGACTTGGTCCTGGAGGGCGTGGAGGGCAGGATCGCCGACCTCGCCGTCGCCGTCGGGGGGCACGTGACGATCACCCCGGTGCCGGAGGTCGCCCAGCGCGAGCTGCCGATGCCCCTGCCGAGGCGCCGCCCCCTGCCGGGCCCCCTCGTCCTGGCAGCCCCGGAGCGCGGCGAGGAGCAGGAGGCCAAGGGACGAGCCGCCAGGCGCCGTCGACGCAAGGAGGCGCGCAAGCGCCGCCGCGCCAAGAAGAAGGGCCTGGACTCCGAGGCGATCCTCTCCAGCCGCGAGACGCTGGAGCCGGACGGGGTGCGTCACTACCTCGAGCTGGATCGGCGGCCCCTGGGCGTCGGCGCCTCCGCCTGGTCCCCGGACGCACTGCTCACGGTGGGGGAGACGCTCCTGTCGATCGGGCCGGTGCCGGAGGCCAATGCGGTGGTCTCGCCGACGGCGGGCGCCCCGACCCTGAACTTCAACCGGCCGCCGCGTCTGGCCCGGCCGGTGCGGGAGACGAAGTTCGCGCTGCCGTCTAAGCCGGCCGAACAGCGTAAACCGCCCTTCCCCTTCGCGATGCTCATCTCCCCGCTGGTCATGGGTGCGGGCATGTACTTCGTGACGGGGCGCCTCTACTCGCTCATGTTCATGGTGTTCTCCCCGATCATGATGATCGCCAACCAGATCCAGGGGCGCTCAAACCAGAAGAAGGACTTCCGGGACAGGCTGCGCAAGTACGAGGAGCAGCGTGAGGCCACCGAGGAGGCGGCCTTCAAGGCCCTGACCGCGGAGCGGGGGGTGCGCCGCGGGGACCACCCGAACGCGGCAGAGCTGCTGCTGCGCGCCACGGGACCGCGGGCCCAGCTGTGGGAGCGGCGGCCCACCGACCCGGACTGGCTGGATCTGCGGGTGGGGGTGGCGGACCTGCCCAGCGACGTGGAGATCGAGGACTCCCAGCGCGCCAAGCACGAGGAGCCACTGCGGTGGACGGCACCGGACGTGCCGGTGCGGGTGCCGCTGGGTGAGCTGGGCGTGGTGGGCGTGTGCGGCACGCGGCGCCACGACGTCGCCGACTGGCTGGCGGCCCAGGCAGCGGTGCTGCACTCGCCGGCCGAGCTGCAGATGGTGCTCCTGGTGGAGCCGGCGCGCGGCGAGAATCGCGCGGGGCGCTGGGCCTGGACGAGGTGGCTGCCCCACCTGCGCAACCTGGAGGGCATGGGCGCCCGGGCGCGTGTGGGGCTGGACGATGAGACGATCGCCCGGCGCATCAACGAGATCTCCGAGCTGGTGGAGCGCAGGCTGGACCCGGAGAAGCGGGGCCCCTCCACGGGACCGCAGGAGCAGATCCTCGTGGTGCTCGACGGCGCCCGGGGCCTGCGTCTGCGCCCGGGCCTCATCTCCGTGCTGCGCCGGGGGCCGGCCGCGGGGGTGCGCCTGGTGTGCATCGACCGGGATCGTACGGCCCTGCCAGAGGAGTGCCGCGCCGTGGTCACCGCTGAGGTGGGGGCGGCGAGCGTGTCGCAGACGGATGTGGACGAGGTCGAGCGGGTGACCCTGGACCTGCTGCCGAGCGGCTGGTGCGAGCGGGTGGCCCGGGCGCTGGCGCCGATCCACGACGTCTCCGCCTCGGGGGCGGACTCGACGATCCCGACCTCCTCACGGCTCCTGGACGTCCTGCCGATGCCGGATCCGGATGCGGAGGCGGTGCTGGCGGCCTGGGACCGGTGCAGCCGGACGACTAAGGCGGTCATCGGTGAGGACGCCGAGGGGCACTTCTGGCTGGATGTGCGCGCTGACGGGCCGCACGCCCTGGTGGCCGGGACGACCGGTTCGGGTAAGTCCGAGCTGCTGCAGACGCTCATCGCCTCCCTGTGCGTGGGCAACACGCCGGACTCAATGACCTTCGTGCTGGTGGACTACAAGGGTGGCGCGGCCTTCAAGGACTGTGCGCGCCTGCCGCACACGGTGGGCATGGTGACGGACCTGGACGGGCACCTCACCTCCCGGGCCCTGGAGTCCCTGGGGGCCGAGCTGCGCCGCCGCGAGCACCAGCTGGCGGGGGCGGACGCGAAGGACATTGAGGACTACGTGGCCGCCATGCAGCCCGGTGATGAGCCCATGCCGCGGCTCATGATCATCATTGACGAGTTCGCGGCCCTGGTGTCTGAGCTGCCGGACTTCGTGACGGGGCTGGTGGATATTGCTCGGCGTGGGCGCTCGTTGGGGGTGCACCTGGTGCTGGCGACTCAGCGGCCGGCGGGTGTGGTGTCGGCTGAGATCAAGTCGAACACGAACCTGCGCATCGCCCTGCGCGTCACTGATGAGAACGACTCCCAGGACGTTATCGAGGCCTCTAACTCGGCTTACATCCCACCGTCGATCCCGGGGCGCGCCTACGCGCGGCTGGGGCATGCGAGCCTGCGCCAGTTCCAGTCCTCCCGGGTGGGGGGACGGCCCCGTGGGGCGCTGCCGCAGGCGGCGGTGCGGGCGGCGACGCTGACTCTGGATGAGCTCTCCCGCCCGGAGATGAAACCGCCGGAGGTGGAGGAGGACGCGACGATCCCCACCGACCTGGCCACCCTGGTCTCCGCGATGGGGGCGGCGCACACGGCCACGGGTCGGCCTGATCCGCACAGCCCGTGGCTGCCCCCGCTGCCGGAGCTCATCACGCTGGCGCAGGTTGAGGAGCGCATGGAGGCGGCACAGGCCACCGGGGGCGGGGGTGGTCTGGGTGGGTCTGATCCGCGGGCGGCCGGTTTCCTGCCGGCGCTGCCGCTGGGCTTGGAGGACCTGCCTGGCGAGCAGGCGCAGCGGCCCATGACGTGGGACTACACGCGTGCCGGTCACCTGGGGGTCGCCGGTGCCCCGCGCTCGGGGCGTTCGAGTGTGCTGCGGGGGATCGCGGTGGCTCTGGCGCAGACGGCCTCGGCCGCTGAGGTGCACGTCTACGGTATTGACGCGGGGAATGGGGCGCTGGCCCCGTGCGTTGGTCTGCCGAACTTCGGGGCGGTGGTCACGCGTGATCAGGCGGACCGGATCCGTCGCGTGCTGGCGCTGCTGGGTGGCCAGGTGGCCTACCGTCAGCAGTACCTGGCCACGCACGGTTACGCGTCGGTGGCTGAGCAGCGGGCCGCTACCCCTCCGTCTGAGCGTCTGCCGTACCTGGTGCTGCTCATTGACCGGTGGGACAACTTCATGGCGACCTTTGAGAACACCGACGCCGGTGCGATCCCGGGGATGGTGGAGACGCTGATGCGTGAGGGCCCGGCGGTGGGGCTGCGTGTGGTGATCGCTGGGGACCGGACTGTGTTCCGGGGGCGGTTCGGGATGATGCTGGAGGATCGTCTGGTGCTGCGTATGCCGAGCCCGGACGACTTCGATCTCATTGCTATGCGTGCTCGGGATGTTCCCCTGTCCATGCCGCAGGGGCGGGCCTTTCGCTCGGGGGAGCGGCCCCGTGAGGTCCAGCTGGTGATGCTGACCGATGACTCTGCCGGCACGGCGCAGGTGGCTGCGGTTCACCAGGCGGCTGAGCAGGCCAACGCAAGGTGGGGTGTCATTGATCGCGCTCTGCGTCCGGGGCACGTCGATGAGCTGCCTGTGGCGATCTCCGCCGAGGAGGCGCTCAGGCTCGAGCCCGCTCTGGAGCCGGGTGAGATCGCCTTCGCCGTGGGCGGCGATGATCTGCGTCTGCTGCCGGTGTCCTTGGAGGACATCGGTAACGCCTTCCTCGTGACGGGCCCGCGGCGTTCTGGGCGGTCGACGGCGCTGCACTTCGCTACCAGCCGGCTGCTGGAGAATGGGCAGAGGATCGTGCTGGTGCTGCCCCGCAAGTCCCCGCTCATGGAGCTCGCCAACAACCCGAGCGTGCTGGGGGTCCTGGGCATGGATGCAGGGCCGAATGATCTGAGTGAGCTGCTCAAGGAGGATGTGGAGAACACTGTCATTGTGGTGGATGATTTCGATACACTGACGAACGACCACAACATGAATCCGAGGATTGAGGAGCACATCAAGACCTGCCGCGACCACCACGGGGGCGTGCTGGTGGCCTGCGGCATCGACGAGGTTGGAGGCATGTACCGCGGCGTTGTCGCCACCGCCAGGAAGACGCGGACCGGGCTCATCCTCGCCCCCCGAGGAGCCGACGACGGCTCCCACTTCTCAGCCCGACTCCCAAGATCCATCGGAGGACCCGTCCCCAAAGGCAGAGCCGTCCAGATCTCCACCACAGGATGGACCTGGGTACAAGTGCCGCGCCATTAAGGGCAAGAGTTATAGTGCGCTAATTCAGACGGGGTTAGATGTACTCAGGAGTCATTAGGCCGAAGGAATGTCCTCCGTGCAGTAGGGGCGCATAACTCGACGCGGCATTGCAAGTTAATGAACGTCTCTGAGCGCAGGAAATTAAAGGAGTAGATAGAATGGCTGACAGTAAAACGCAAGAAGAAAAAGAGTATGAAAAGTTAAACCGATTGTCAAATCACGCTTATAGTCAGTGCAAGTCGGCCGGATTTTACGATGATGCAGGAAATGCTCCTGAGTCTGGCCGAGGAAAAACTATATCCGAAAAAATTAACGCACCTGATACTTGGACATCGAAAGCAGCGGACGATCAGGCTGAGTACACGAAGAAGGAGGTCGATGCGCTCGTGGCTGTCTTTACGGGCGTACATGCAACGCTAAAAGCGGAAGCTGCTGCGAAGAAACCTCAGTAATTCGACCTATGACGAATTATCCTATAAGGTAAGGAGAACTAGGGTGGTAGAGATAAAGTTCAATCATGTTAACGTCGACAAGTCTATCGGAATGCTCGAGAATTTACTTCTCGATTGCAGAAAGGTGAGGGACAGTATCAACAATAAAAGTCATGAGGAGGGAGATCCATCCCCGTCCGTTGCTGAATTTTACAGGCAAGCAAACGAAAAAATGGGGGTTGTTCAAGGTCGAATAGATACATTGAAGGCAATGAAGCGCCGAATTCTTGAGCTAAACCAAAATGGAGTAGGAACCTCTCATGTAAATGGTGACATTGTTATAGAAGGTGTGCCGGATTCAGTCGAGAATGCAGGATATGCAGGCTTTGAAACGTGGAGTCGAGGGGTGCTAGACTCGAAACTTCTAGTAAAGTACTCTGAAGAGGGTTGCACCCCCGCACAGTATGATGCACTTCTGGCAAGGATGAAGCAATACCAAAGTGACCCATCGTATGCGGTCGCTGTGTTTGATGAAATTGGTCCGGGCCGCCTCCTCGATCTCCCTCTTGATATCCAAAGTAATTTTGCGAGTAGCTCTAGTAGGGAGGCTGCAGGGAACACTCGGGATGCGGAATCTGAGTTGGCGACCGTCCTCGGTCACCTTTTAGCAACACGCTCCCAAGGCTGGGATGACAACGAAGCTAAGAATTACGCAGATAGATTGGCGTTTTATGCCGAGGAAAAAAACAAAGGCGCACGGATCGAATCGCTAAACAAAATACTCTCAGCATCTCGTCAGCAAGATGTAGATGGTGACGGCAGCAAAGAAACAATAGGCCTAGACTACAATGATGCTTTTGTGCTGGAACTCGCTAACAAACTCGAGAATTTTAAACCAAAGGGAGGGTTTGATGGGAGACAGAGCGCACTTGATAAGGCTAATGCACTTCAAGGTGTTGTTCATGCAATGACAGGAAACCCTGATGCCGCATTGAAATGGGTAGCGCCGCAAACATCAGACGGTAAGGTCGACGCAGAGTCGGTTGCCGACAGAACGCGTCGGCTTATAGGGAAATCGGCGGTCGGAGATAATCCATGGACCAACGACTGGGCGATTCTGTCGGAGGTCATTTCTGACAATGGCACGTCGGGGACCCGCAGTTCTTCAGATAAAGATGGGGAAAGATCAGCTGCAGCCGTTTCTGGTATTCTAAATGCGGTAGGAGAAAGTGATGACAAACTCGCCTTGTCTCAAACTGCGAGAATGATGTTCTCTAAAACCCTCCAACGGTATCCTGCGGGAGTGGCGGATTCGGCCAAGATTGGAAACTCTGGCCTTTACACCGGTAAAACGGAGAATGGTGCGCAACCATTCTTGTCTGACCTCGCGTTGTCCAATTTGCTTGGACAAATTGGACAGGATGATAGATCGATGACACCACTCATCGCTTCACAAACAGCCTACAATAATCAACAAATTGCCCAACAGGTCGAGGCTTGCAAGGCAACAGGAGAGTACACCCCGCTAGCGGCCGTATTGAACAAGCAGGCTCAAACCAATGGATTCTTTGCGGGGGCTATCGCTCGAACCAGTAAACAGATCAATGCGGACGCAGATGCTCGCACCAACGCGTATATTGATACAGCAGCGGCAGCAATACAGGCAATTCCAGTTGTATCTAATGTGGGTAAAGTGGCTGAAGCATCACATTCTTTCCTTAAAGCGCAATCGATAAACGCTGGAAAGGTGTCTGTGAAGAAAGCTTTGGCGGATGCCGAAGCCAGCGCAAATAGCCAGAATGATCACGATTATGCGGAAGGATACTATGAGAACGAGGTTACCACTACAATGGCACTTCTTAAGAGTGGGCTATATACTAAAGATGAGTTGAAACGTATGCGCGCGGATGCGGAGTTTCCAGAAACGGTGGGTACGGTGGTGGACGAAAACGGTAATCTAACTCTGTCTTCTTCTCCTAGCGCCGAACAATATGACGGCGTCGCAAGGCTGTCGAATCAACTTCCCAATGGAGCTAGGCCGGGTTTGGGGCCAGTTACTAGCGTGGATACCGAGTACACTAAGGCTCACGACACTGCGGCTAGCGGGTCGCCAGCCCCACGCAAACACAAGTAGGGACATCAATTGAGGAAGAAGTGTAATGAGATTCCGTTCAAAAGGAAGTCTATTAGTGGTTCCGATATGCATTCTATTATGCGCATGTTCTGCTTCACGTGACGTGGATGGTCTAGGCAGCGCGGAGACGGGTCATAGTGTACCTAAAAGTATTTCTCCGGGCGGGACTACATTTACCTGTCCAGGGGTTCCGGATTCGTCTGTACGTTCCATGTTTGATTCGCCTAGGTTTACTAGGAATTATATTGGAGATAATCATTCCATTTCGAGAGTCTATTGTTCGGTAAATGGCCCTGGTACTGGTCCGGCAGGACTTGAAACAACATTCGGTAAATGGGTCGTTGGCCTCGACCCTTGGGGTGATTCAAGGTATTACGAAGGGGAGACTGTAGAACACTTTCATAACGACAGTGGGGCAGGCGAGATTAGATACTCTGAAGAACAGGGAGGAGGGGCTGCGATGTTGACATGTTCGGGTGGTCAGTATTACGTGATGGTGTCGGTATATCCTCGAAGTTCAATGAAAGGGGATTTGAAAAATAATCTAATTAACTTGGCTCAATCTATGACGCCGTGGGTGTGTGACGGTCAGAATATACCAGGGTTGTCGGTTCCTCTGGAAGGATTGTCGTGGGATTCGGTCAACCGGGCTGCGCCAGCCGGGGTTGTATCACCTGGAAGTCAGCCTTCGTAGGTTTGAGTTCTGATGGACAGTTGAGGCGGTCTACTGTTGTAGGCATGGGGTGCCTGGGGGCCTATGTCCTGACTTGGCTCATTGTGGGGCGGTTGGGTTTCTGGGGGCTGGTTGTTGTTGGGATTACAGGGGTTGCGTGGGTTGGGGTGCGCACTAACGTGGGGGGTATGAGTCCGTACGTTCGCACGGTCAGGACGGCGTCGGGGGCCCGTGCGGTCCAGATCGTGCACTCCTTTCGGAAGGGGGCGCGCAGCATCGAGCACATTGACTCGGCCCATGATGACGCTGAGCTGGCGGTGCTCAAAGAGGTCGCCAGGCAACGGCTCAACGCCGGCCAGCTCAGCTTCGACCTGCTGGGCCTGAGCAGTGAGAACGATGCAGGTTCTTCACCGCAGGAACCGGCTGGGGCGGGGTGCGTGGCACCTATCGTCTCCAACCGGATGGGAGTGGAGTGCGTGGTGTTTCTCGGACTGGGGAGCTTTTCATCCCCTGAGTCGATAGGATGGAGACCATGCCAGCAGTGAAATACTCAGACGAGTTCAAGACCCAAGTAGTGCGCGAGGTGATCGAGAAGGACCGCACGATCGCCTCGGTGGCCGCCTCATGCGATGCAGGATTGGGAGTCTATTAGCGCACGATTAACCGATCAGGAAGTTAAGGAGGGTTATTCATGGGGTGTAGGTGAATATGAGTCTGAGGACGGCGGTAATGGTTTCCGGGAAGGTTTCTGGTGGTCTTCTGTAGCCGGTGTGCAGGACTCTCCATGTCTTGATGTTCGCAATGACTCTCTCGATCTTGTAGCGGATCTGGTTGACGGCCCGGTTGTAGGTCCTGTCGTCGGGGTGAAGAGGCGGGTTCGAGGCTTTTCTCTTCGGGGTGATCATGCCCAGTCCGATATATCCCTTGTCGCCGATGTGCTTGGGCGGTGAGGCTCCGTCTGGGAGGTCGGTAGTGGGAACGTCGAGCAGGCCGCTGCGGCGCAGGGCCTGAGCGTCGTGCGTGCACCCGTCCTGAGGGTCGCAGACCCAGGCCAGGGTCCCTGACAGGGGGCAGGCCACCTGGACGTTCAGCCCCGTGGTCCTGTGCCTACCGGAGTACAGCTCGGGATGGCCCTTGCAGGACCAGCACTGAAGCAGGGTGCCGTCGATGATCGGCTGGGCGGTGGGGTCCAGGTCCTCCACGACTGGCACCTGGTCACTGAGGGCGTGGGCGATCAGGGGCGTGTAGGCGCCGATGACGCGGGAGACGGTGGCCTGCGAGACGCAGTAGAGCTCGGCGAGCAGCTCCTGGGGCAGGTTGTGCATCAGGTAGGTCGGTCAGGCGCAGCACAGGAACACCCCCCAGCACCCTCGCCCCGAAGGCCGGCAGA
Organism: Actinomyces sp. oral taxon 171 str. F0337; assembly: GCF_005696555.1. Classification (NCBI taxonomy): domain Bacteria; kingdom Bacillati; phylum Actinomycetota; class Actinomycetes; order Actinomycetales; family Actinomycetaceae; genus Actinomyces; species Actinomyces sp. oral taxon 171. The sequence goes on from NZ_CP040005.1 coordinate 266,136, forward strand.
CGGCCGGAAGCGTAAATGGCCTCGCACAGGCCTACAACCTCACAGCGAGGGAGTCTCGTGCTACTATTCATGACGACGGCTCGTTTTCTGATTGAGTTGGATTGAACACCAAAGATTCTCTCAGGAACGGGCCGTCGCCTCGCTCAGCGACACACTATTACCAACAAACACCCCAAACACCCCTATGAATAAGCCTCAAGGACCTGGCCAAGCCAAATGGGACGTCAGGTGTGAGTGCTACAGATTTGCAGAATAAAGGTGGCGCATTGAGTGACATAGGCCAACACATGGGCAACTCCAAACAACCTGAACTGAATGAGTTGGATTTGAAAAAGAATGGAGATGTGGACGACTCGTATAATGAGGCTTATTCATAGGGGTGTTTAGGGTGTTCAAAGGAGGGGGGTGTGTCGCTGAGTAAGGTGGCGGCTTGTTCTTGAGAGAGTTTTGGTGTCTAAGCCAACTCAACCAAGAACAAACCGCCATGATGAATAGTAGCACGAGGATCACTCGCGGCGAGGTTGTGGACCTGTGCGAGACCATTTTCGCCGAGAACCCCGACCTGCCGGCGTTCGGGGCCCGGGCGCTGGGGCTGTACCTGTGCGTGCGTCTGACACTGACATACCTGAGGCACAACCTACCCCAGGAGCTACTCGCCGAGCTCTACGGCGTCTCCCAGGCCACCGCCTCCCGAGTCATCACCGCCTACACACCCCTGATTGCCCAGGCTTTGGAAATCAGTGTGCCGACTGTGGAGGATCTGGATCCCACCGTGCAGCTGATCGTCGATGGCACCCTCCTTCAGTGCTGGTCCTGGGCCGAACACCCTGAGCTGTACTCCGGCAAGCACAGGACCACCGGACTGAACGTCCAGGTCGCCTGCACCCTCACGGGCCACCTGGCCTGGGTGTCCGACCCCCACGACGGAAGGGTCCACGACACCGAGGCCCTACGCCGCCGTGGCCTGCTTGACGTGCCACCCGCCGACCTCCCGGAAGGGGCATCACCACCGCGGCATATCGGCGACAAGGGCTACATCGGGTTGGGCATGATCACCCCAAAGAAAAAACCCGCGAACCTACCGCTCCACCCTGATGACAAGGCCTACAACATCACCGTCAACCAGGTCCGCTACAAGATCGAAAGAGTCATCGCCAACATCAAGACCTGGAGAGTCCTGCACACCGGATACAAAAGACCACTAGAAACCTTCAAGACAACCATCACAGCAGTCCTCGGAATCATATTCACCTACACCCTATGAATAAGCCTCAATGAAGGTTATTCAGGGGTTGGTGTAGGTGTAGAGGGTTAGGGTGGCTGTGATAGTTTCTTTGAAGGTGTGCAGGGGGCGCCTGTAGTCGTGGGCCAGGATCTTCCAGGATTTGATGTGCGCGATGGTTCTCTCCACGACATACCGGATTTCATTTAGGGATTTGTTGGCCTGCTTCTGGGCCTTGGTGAGCTCACTGTTGGGAGGTTTCTTGTAGGGGGTGAGAACCCCGGTTCCGATGTCGCCTTTATCGGCGATGCAGCAGGAGGGGTCGATCTCCTCCAAGAGACCGGAGGTGGTGATGGCCTTGGTGTCGTGGGTGGCCCCCGGTAGCGGGTCTGAGGCCCACCGCAGGCGCCCGGCGGGGCTGACCAGCACTTGCAGGCTCAGGCCGGTGCGCTTGTGCTTGCCCGACCACAGGTCCGTCCGATCCTTCCAGCTCCAGCACGCCAGGAGCGTACCGTCGATGATGTGCACGCCCCCATGGGGGACCTCCTCGACGGTCGTCAGCACAGGCCCCAGGACCCTGGCGATGATCCGGGTGACCACCGAGATCGCCCGCGAGATCGTCGGCTGTGACACCCCCATGATCTCGGCGATCGCCTCCTGGGAGGTGTTGGTGCGCAAATACATCAACGTCGCCCGCACCGCGGCCAGTGGGCCAAGAATTCTTGGCGCCAAGGAGATCTCAGTATCACCCAGCACCATTTCCACCAGGCAGCTCAACTGCGTTCTGTCCAGGCCCGTGATACCCTTACCCATGACGGCTCGTTCCTGAGAGGTTTCATGTAGCAATCTGATTCTCTCAGACCAACGAGCCGTCACCCATTCAACACACCGAACCCCTAAACCCCCATACACGCCCCTGAATAACCTTCAATGGAGGTTACCGGGCAGCTAACCCGGATACCCATGGTAGCACTGAGCCTCAAACGGAACTTAATCGCAACATCACCAAGGATGGAGGCGTTAACCGTCCCGAGCCGAGAAAAGCTCCGTACAGCAGCCTGCCAGATCCGAAGGGAAAACACTCTGGCATAGCCAAACCTGGAGTTAGCAAGCCAAAGTGATGGATCGATGGATATCGTAACGACGGCGTGGCGCTCGTTGTGTGCAGTTAACGATGAGTGATGGAGACCCCAATTGCGTCATGCTAGGAAGATGTGTGCATTTCTGGTGTTCGTTCTGGTGGCGACAACCGCCGGGGCGTGCGCTATATTCTCGGCGGGCAAAGAAGGTGGACGGCTGGAAGCTTCGGCAGGTACTGTGCCCACCGCTGTGTCGACAGATGCGGACAAATATTACTGTCCAGGTATTCCGGATGCATCCGTGAGGATGATGTTCGATGTGTCCATATCTAAAATTAAACGAGACATCGTTAATGGCAACAAAGCACCTCTTCGATGTGGTTACAAGATCGAGGATGGATTGGCTCTCGAAATATATTACGGATACTATACTGACAACTACCCTCCGAACGAGCTCGTTCATACGGCAGGACTGAAACCACGTGTCACGTTGAAGTATGCAGGATATGCTGGAAGTGGCGAGCTACACCCAGGCTCTGATGGAAAGATTCGTAAAGGGACGTACGAGTGCGGGCGACGGTTTATCGCTCTGGACTATGGTTATGCTGGCATCAAACACAGCGTTGGTGACACGCAGGAGGCGCTCACTAATTTAATACAGTCGACACTTCCATGGATGTGCGGTGATCAACCGATCCCGGGCACCGATGGAGTCACAATGAAAAGCGTCGAACCTGACTGGTTGCACACACCTTCTAAGTAAGCCTGGGGTGCGTGTTGGTTCTTGGGCTGAGAGGAGCACTCTGCTAGTTCGAAATACGCCCAGCAGTCTAGTCTCTCAGTTGGGTGGTGTAGCGGCTCCCATCATCGGGCGCCCGCCCCCAGGACCATCAACAAGGTAACGGGCTCGTCGTCGTGTTGCAAGCGCACTGGGAGTGAGGCTGCTGGTCGGTTCGTTGTCGCTGGTGGGGTGCTTGTCTTCCTGGAGCAACGGTTAAGACTACTTTCCGAGCTGGTTTTGAGGTGAGGTTTTCATGGTGTTTCGTTCTTGGTGCTTGGTTGTTGCGAGTGTCGCTATGGTGTTTCTGAATGTGTCGTGCTCGGTGGTTGGTGGAGGGGAGGTGACTCCTAAGAAGGTCGCGCCATTGCGGTCAGTCATGTTGACTCGTGAGGACGTTCCTGGAGCCACTGACGTGAAGTGGTCGGACATCTCTGGGTATCAGAGTAATTGTGCTGCCGCGGATAATGGCCTCAATCTGACGTTGTCGTCAGAGCCTGAGAATCAGTTGAGCGTCGGACGCTTCGAGGGTGATGGGATGTCCGTTACCCAGGTGATGATCTTTAATCTCATAGAGAGTAAAAAGGGTGAAACTGTTCGTGGTCTGCAAGCGGATGTCGTGGCCTGCGACGGTGTCGAGTCGACTGAGAATCGTCCCTGGCCCGACAAGCCCGTCCCTGCCCCCGGGGAGCAAGTGAGTGTGGCAATGTCGGCGCTGGAACCAGACTCCCTGCCCAGGGGCGCCTTCGGTTTCAGGCAGCGGGCCACCACGAGAGCCAGCGTCGTTGTCGTGGACATGGTCTACGCCCCTGTCAGACGCGGAGACCAGCTGGGCATCCTCATGATTCGTACTGCCGCAACGGAAGGCAAGACTGGCTCGCAAGACGCCGTCGGGCTGCTGAACAAGGCGCTCCACCGCGCCGACGCCCGCATCGACTCCGCCCAGCTGACCGCGCCGGCGCAGTCGTCGCCGGCATCACGTAGTGGCACGGCGACACCGACGTCGCCGCCAACGCCTTGAGCCCGCCCACGAACACACTTTCCTGAGACTCTAGGTCGGAGCAACTCCAGCAGCGGAAGCTTCATCAGCCAGAGGCGGTAGCGGTTGACGTCTGCACCGCCGGATAGGTGGGGTGTGGCCTTCGTCGGGGTGTCGTGACTTTGTTGTGACCTGGCCGGTAGGGTCAGGGTAGTTCCTACCGCGCCGAGCGACTGTACTCGGCCTGACTGTGGAGGTGCTTCCTCATGGCTCGTTCCCGCGTCAGCCTTCCTGGTCGCCGTCGTCTCGCCAGCGCCCTGGGGGCGGGCGTGCTGGCCGGCTCGTTGGCCCTGGCGGGGTGCTCGTCGGGCAGCCCGAAGGGCGGCGGCACGATCCCGCCGCTGAGCACCGCGGGTGCCGGTGGTGGCTCGACGGCATCTGCGCCTGCCTCGGGCGGGACGTCGACCAGTGCCAGTGGCGCTGCCAGTGCTGGTGCGGTGACTGCTGAGTCTTTGTCTGACTCCTCCTTGGGGTACACGGTGGTCTCCATCCCCGACGGCCTGGACGCCACCAAGACCAAGGTCCTCCAGGACTACGTCGCCTACGACAAAGCCACCTGGCGCCTCTGGTCAACACGACAGGGACTGGACGAGGCCCTGGCGCTTTCAACTGGCACAACCAGAGAAAATATTCGAAACAACTACAACAAAACGACGCGCTATGCTCGACCTCCCATTTCAATCGGAGTTAGTGACGTCGAGGTGGGTGCCGACGGGAAAAGCGCTAACGTGACCGTGTGCTACGATCGCACGAAGATGACGGTGGTCGACGAGAACGGAAATGACGTCACCAAGGATTCCTCTCAGAATAAAATAGAGTATCTCATCGGTTTAGTTGACGGTGAATCTGATGTTTGGCTTGCCGAGAGCCAAACAACATTATCTTCCAACGAGTGCAGCACGGAGCAAAAGTGATGAACAAGGTGAGAAGTCGAGTCGTAGCCCTGTCGTGTGCACTTTTATGCCTGACCCTCCTCCCCTCCGAGGCGCTCGCCGCAGACGGTGTAGAAGATGATGGGGCAGCAGTTTCTGGTTCTGCTGAGGGGACTGGTGATGGTGGTGGTCAGGTGACTATCTCGGTGGAGTCGAGTGTGACCACGGCCGGCTCTGGCGGGGGCGACGGTAGTGGCGGTGGGGTGACGTCCTCGTCGTCGTCCGGCACGGAGGTGACCGTGGCCCCAGTGTGCTATTACAAGCCCGGCGACACGGGGGCTCAGACTGCCCAGGGAATCAACTACACAAAGAAGGAGCTCGCCGAAAGCTCAAAGAGGGCCTCTGGTGTTACCGGACCTCTGGTCCGAGGGGTCAATGACATTGTCTCGCAGCAGATGGACAAGAACTTCCCTGACTATGAGTCCCACAAGGATGACGCGCAGGGCCGCTGGTACGGGCGCTACTGCGACGCGTCCCGGTTGGACCCGAAGAACAATCCGACCTTCAAGGAGGACTTCGAGAAGGAGCGCAAGGCTTTCTATGAGGCTAACCCTGATCAGAACATCTGGGTCCCGGCCGGTCAGCAGGCCCCCAGGCCCTACATCTCTGGGACCCGCCTGGCCAAGGTGGCCTGGGATGCGGTGAAGATCCCGGCCCCGACGGTGGAGACCAACCCCAAGGTCGGCACCCAGGGCGCGACCCTGGTGGGCATGGACACCTGGGTGTGGGCCACCGGCAACACCCCCACCAGCGTGACCGCCACAGCCACCGCCGGCAGTACCACCGCCACCATCACGGCCGGCTCCTCCGGCCTGCAGCTGTCGGCCCCTGACGGGAAGGCCTCCTGCACCGGGTTTGGTATTGCGTGGCACCAGGGGATGCCTGAGGGCTCCAGTCCGTGCACCATCTCCTTCAACCGCAGCTCAGCCCACCTGGGTGGTAGCACGCCGTTGACGATCAAGGTCGCCTACTCAGCCTCCTACACCGCCACCGACGGCAACAGCGGCACCCTGCCCGCCATCACCACCACCAGCACCATCAACCTCCCCGTCGCCGAGGTCCAGACCCTGACCACCAACAAAAAGAACCCCCGCCAGAACTGAAGCGGTGCAAGCGGCGTGACCGCAATCCAGTCATAGTAAGAATGAGAGTATCGCCTTGTCGCGATATCACATGAATGACATAATGGGGCTGTGCGATGGACGGTTGAGTTCTCCGACGAGGTTCTGGCCTGGTATCAGGGCCTGACCCCCGAGGGGAAGGCGGCGACCCGTCGCGTGCTGACGCGGCTGGAGGATGCCGGGCATATGCTCGGTATGCCGTTGTCGAAACAGGTGGGCGGAGGCCTGCGCGAACTGCGGTTCACCTGCGAGGGCGTGGCAAGACGGATCACGTACGTTCTCGAACCCGAACGGAAGGCCATCACGCTGACCACCTTCCGCAAGCAGCGCCAGAACGAGCGTGGGGAGATCCTGCGAGCCCGGCGGGCCCAGGCGGCCTATCAGGCCACTCAGGCAGCAACCAAGGGCGCCCGAAAGAAGAGGAAGTAATCATGAGTACCACACCGTTCCGGCAGGCCGAGGCTGAGGCCCTGGCTGCTATGACTCCGGACGAGCGTGCCCGATTCGACGCCGCGGAGGCTGAGGAGGAGGCCCGCTTGCAGCTCGCTGAGCTCGTCTACGCCGCACGTACGCGTGCGGGGCTGACCCAGACCGAGTTGGCTGGGCGCATGGGAACCCAACAGTCGGTCATCTCAGCCGTCGAGAACGGTGGGCAGGTTCCCTCCGTCTCGACTCTCTGGCGTATCGCCCGCGCACTGGATCTGCGTCTGACCATCGATATGGCCGCCGCGAGCTGACCCCAGTAAATCGCCCCGGGTTTGATGAAGGCAGTGCTCCTTCAGTGTCATCGCCGCCTCCATTAAACCCGGTGTGATTCATGCTGTCGGGCGGGTTCTGCTGAGTTGGAGCCTGTACCGCCCTCGCGCTGCTGCTTGCGGCGGTCGACGTGTGCCTCGGCTGGAGGTGGAGTGTGGCCTTCGTCCGGGCCGTGACTTTGTTGTGATCTGGCCGGTAGGGTCGGGGTGGTTCCTATCGTGCCGGGCGACTGTGCTCGGCCTGATTGTGGAGGTGCTTCCTTATGGCTCGTTCCCTTGTTGGTCTGTCTGGTCGCCGCCGTGTTGCAGGTGCCCTGGGGGTGGGCGTGCTGGCCGGCTCGCTCGCTCTGGCGGGGTGCTCATCGAGCAGCCCAAAGGGCGGAGGCACGATCCCGCCCGTCAATACTGCGGGTGCCGGTGGTGGCTCGACGGCCTCCGGTGGGACGTCGGCCAGTGCGGGCGGTGCTGCCAGTGCTGGTGCGGTGACTGCTGAGTCCCTGTCCGACCCCGACCTGGGGTACACGGTGGTCTCCATCCCCGACGGCCTGGACGCCACCAAGACCAAGGTCCTCCAGGACTACGTCGCCTATGACAAGGCCACCTGGCGCCTTTGGTCGACCGGTGAGGGGTATGACGATGCCCTGAATCGCACAACGGGGGCAGCGCAAGGGATGCTTCGGGATGGATATGATGCCATGACCGATCGCGCCAACCCTCCCATCAGGGTTGGTGTCGGAAGCGTTGAGGTGTCGAAAGACACGAAGAGCATGGACGTAACGGCGTGTATCGACAAGACGCAAGTGACGCGCACTGACTTCCAAGGAAATGATGTCACCAAGAAGGAAAAGCAGTGGCGAGTTAAATTGCTTGTCCAGATGGCGTCAAATAGCCAAGGTGAGTGGATCGCTGAGAATGAAACGATTTTATCCCACAATGAGTGTACTGCTGAAGCTGGGAAGTGAAGAAGGAAGTCGGGAGGCGTTGTGTCGAGTGTCAGGATCGTAAGAACTGGGCTGGCAGGCTTGCTTCTGCTGTCTCTTGTTGCGCCTGCTCCGGAAGGGTTGGCGGAAGTAAGTGAAAGCGCACCGTCTGAGGTGTCTGGTTCTGCTGAGGGGACTGGTGATGGTGGTGGTCAGGTGACTATCTCTGTGGAGTCGAGTGTGACCACGGCCGGCTCTGGCGGGGGCGACGGTAGTGGTGGTGGGGTGACGTCCTCGTCGTCGTCCAGCACGGAAGTGACGGTGGCGCCGGTGTGCTACTACAAGCCCGGTAGGACGGGAGCGGAGACGGCGCAGGGCATCGGGAAGGTGAAGGAATACCTCGATTCCGACGCGAAGAAGGCCTCTGCGCGTGACAACAAAAGAGTCCAAGAGCGCCATGACAAGGTCAAGCAGCAGATGGACAAGAACTACCCTGACTACGAGTCCCACAAGGATGACGCGCAGGGCCGCTGGTACGGGCGCTACTGCGACGCGTCCCGGCTGGACCCGAAGAACAACCCGACCTTCAAGGAGGACCTCGCCAAGGAGCGCAAGGCGTTCTTCGATGCTAACCCTGATCAGAACATCTGGGTCCCGGCCGGTCAGCAGGCCCCCAAGCCCTACATCTCTGGGACCCGCCTGGCCAAGGTGGCCTGGGATGCGGTGAAGATCCCGGCCCCGACGGTGGAGACCAACCCCAAGGTCGGCACCCAGGGCGCGACCCTGGTGGGCATGGACACCTGGGTGTGGGCCACCGGCAACACCCCCACCAGCGTGACCGCCACAGCCACCGCCGGCAGCACCACCGCCACCATCACGGCCGGCTCCTCCGGCCTGCAGCTGTCGGCCCCTGACGCGAAGGCCTCCTGCACCGGGTTCGGTATTGCCTGGCACCAGGGGATGCCTGAGGGCTCGAGCCCCTGCACCATCTCCTTCAACCGCAGCTCAGCCCACCTGGGTGGTAGCACGCCGTTGACGATCAAGGTCGCCTACTCGGCCTCCTACACCGCCACCGACGGCAACAGCGGCACCCTGCCCGCCATCACCACCACCAGCACCATCAACCTCCCCGTCGCCGAGGTCCAGACCCTCACCACCAACGCAAACAACCCCCGACAAAACTGACTCGGCCGGAACGGGGGCGACGAAGGCTGAGACACGTCCGTGACCTTCGCGGTAGTGTCAACGGGTTGGTTTCCGCCGGGTCGAATCCGGCCGACAGTCAGGAGCCCCCGTGGCACATGCCGAGAACTGCCCCGCGAGTCGAGCCGGAGCCCGTCGTCGAGCCGCCGCACTGGGCTGCCTGCTGCTCGCCGGCTCACTGGCCCTGGCCGGGTGCTCCTCCAAGGACTCCAAGCCCGGAGCCAAGGCGCCCGCCAGCAGGGCCACCTCCACGGGGCGGCCGACATCGGCCCCTTCGGCTGTCGCCACGGCGTCGAGCACTGCTGGCACCGTCACCGCGGCCTCCCTGTCCGACTCCCAGCTCGGGTACACCGTCACCGCGATCCCTGCCGGCCTCGACGTCAAGCGGGTCGCGATCCTCCAGGACTTCGTGGCCTACGACCAGATGTCCTGGAAGCTGTGGGTCGGTGGCGGGCAGGACACCAGCAAGGTCCCCACCGTCACCACCGGCAACCTCCAGCAACAGCTCCTCGATGACGCCGCCAACCTGAAGAACAAGGGGCAGAAGGCCAAGACCCCCGTCAAGGTGGCGATCTCCGAGGTCACCATGAGCGCCGACGGCCAGAGCGCCACCGTCACCTACTGCGTGGACCTGACACAGGTGACCTACATCGACGCACAGGGCAAGGACGTCACTGAACCCACCAACAAGGCGCGGATCCCGGCGAAGAACACCATGGTGCCCGGCAGCGGCGGGCACTGGCTCGCCTCCGAGGAGGAGGAGACCGGCGAGCCGAACACCTGCAAGGTCGGCTGAGTGGGCTGCCAGAAGAACCCGTCCAGGCAGGTGAGCCTTGGTTCCAGGTGAGGCATGGCTTGCCTGTGAATCATAAGTAACACCCACAGAGACTTGCGACGTAGTAAAGTGATGGCCATGAACGCAGACACCATGACAACACCGTCCATCAACCTCGCCTTCACCGCCTCTGCCGCCCTGAGCGACAACCTCCAGCGCGTCCTGACCGACCTCATCGCCCTCGAGCTCGTCGGCAAGCAGATCCACTGGAACATCGTCGGCCCGAACTTCCGCGACGTCCACCTCAACCTGGACGACGTCGTCGACATCGCCCGCGAGGGCTCCGACGAGGTCGCCGAGCGCATGCGCGCCATCAACGCCGTCCCCGACGGCCGCCCGGCCACCGTCTCCGCCGCCACCACCGTCCCGGCCGCCCCCGAGGGCGAGATCCTCACCGGTGAGGGCGTCGCCTACATCGTCTCCGCCATCGAGGCCGTCGTCGCCACCCTGCGCGGCGTGGACGAGGACGTCGACTCCGAGGACCCCACCTCCTCCGGCATCGTCGAGGACCTCATCGGCAAGCTCGAGCAGCAGGCCTGGTTCCTCTCCTCCGAGGTCCGCAAGCCCGTCCGCTGAGCCCGAGGCTCGCGCCGACGCGCTGACTCCATCACGTGGGGCCCACCTCCTTGCGAGGTGGGCCCCACATTCGTGTCTACGGGCCGGACTGCCGACTCCGGGGTGTCGTACTCGCCGGGGCGGTCCCAGATCTCACTTCCGCCAGTCGCCCAGTGCCCCCTCCAGGCAGCCCAGTGCCGCGTCGACCAGGCTGTGGCGCTGGTCATCGGGGCAGCCGGCGTGCACCCAGCGCAGGCAGGCGTCGTCGAGGAAGCCGAGGTAGCCCCAGAGGGCGAAGTCGTCGCGGTGCCCCCGACGGCCGCCGACCACCTGGGCCAGGGCCGTCACCGCCGCCTCGCGCGCCGCCCGCCTCACCCGGGCCGCTTCGTCGCCCGGGTCGTGCCCGGCCAGCACCTGGTAGGTCACCCAGCCGGGGGAGCGCTCGGCGATGAAGTCCAAATAGGCCAGGATCGAGGTGCGCACCCGGTCCCGGGCCGACGATCCCTCCGGCAGGGCGTCGTCGGCCCGCCGGGTGCGCTCGGCGAGCTCGTCAGCGGCGTGCCGGAGGACCTGGGCGTAGAGGCCGGCCTTGCCCGCGAAGTACTTGTGCACCAGCGCCTCGGAGGCCTGAGCCTCCTGGGCGACCTCAGCCAGCGAGACCTCCTCATACGGGTGGCTCGCGAACGCCCGCCTCGCCGCGGACAGGATCAGCTCGCGGCGCTCGGCGGGGTCCATGCGCAGGCGTGGGCGCTTATCGGTACGGGACGGCACCTTGACATGCTAACGGGCGCGGCGGCACCCTTGGAGGCATGACTAGTGAGTCGTCTGGAATAAGCCGTCCTGCAAGCCCTGCCTGGATCGACCACGCCATCTGGTGGCAGGTCTACCCCCTGGGCGCCACCGGCGCCCCCATCCGCCCCGAACCGGGCACGCCGCTGACCGAGCCCGGCGCCCCTGCGCGCCTGGACCGCCTGGAGCCCTGGCTCGATTACGCCGTCGAGCTCGGCGTCAACGGCTTGTCGCTCGGCCCGATCTTCGCCTCGTCCACCCACGGCTACGACACCACCGACCACCTGCGCATCGACCCCCGCCTGGGTGACGACGCCGCCTTCGACCGCCTCGCCGAGGCCTGCCGCGCCCGAGGTCTGGCCCTCATGCTCGACGGCGTCCTCGGGCACGTCGGCACCGAGCACCCCCTCTTCCGGGCCGCCCGCGCCGGGGGAGAGGAGCGCAGCCTCTTCCGCTTCGACGCCGCCGCCGGCGGGGACGGTGGCGACGGCGCCGGGAAGTCCGGCCCCGGCTACGCCACCTTCGAGGGCCACGAGTCCCTGGCCGCCCTCAACCACGACTCCATCGAGGTGTGCGACCTGGCCGTGCGGGTGCTCACCCACTGGCTCGACCGCGGAGCGAGCGCCTGGCGCCTGGACGCCGCCTACGCCGTCGACCCCGCCTTCTGGGCGAGCGTCCTGCCCGCCGTGCGCGAGCACCACCCCGAGGCCTGGTTCATGGGGGAGGTCATCCACGGCGACTACGCCGGCTTCGTGAAGGCCTCCACCGTGGACACCGTCACCCAGTACGAGCTGTGGAAGGCGACCTGGAGCTCGCTGGCCGACGTCAACTTCTACGAGCTCGACTGGTGCCTCAAGCGCCACAACGAGCTGCTGGACCGGTTCGTCCCGGCCACCTTCGTCGGCAACCACGACGTCACCCGCATCGCCAGCAGGGTCGGGGCCGGCGGGGCGGCGCTCGCCGTCGTCCTGCTCATGACCGTGGGCGGTGTGCCCAGCGTCTACTACGGGGATGAGCAGGCCTTCCGCGGGGTGAAGACCGAGACCCTCGGCGGCGACGACGAGGTCCGCCCCGCCCTGCCGGCCGCGCCGTCCGGGCTCGCGCCGCAGGGCGCCTGGATGCTGCGGCTCCACCAGGACCTCATCGGACTGCGACGCCGCCACCCCTGGCTCGTGCGCGCCCGCACCGAGGTCACCGAGCTGGACAATCCGCGGCTGTCCTACGACGCCGTCGGTGAGGAAGGGCAACGGCTGCACGTGAGTCTCAGCCTGGAGCCGGTGCCTCGCGCCGAGGTGCGTGCACCCGGTGAGGCGCCGCTCGTCGTCGAGCCGCCCGTGGAGTGAGGGACCCTCGCACCGGTGGGGACATCGACGGCTGTCTACACCGTGATGAGTGGGAGGCCGGGGTGGACGGTGCTGAGGTCTTCGGGGTCGGAGGTCACCGCGGTGTGGCCGAGCTCCTCCGCCAGCAGGGCCACGTGAACATCAACGATGTCCCGATGGCCGCTGCGTCCGCACAGCAGGCCGACGGCTCGCGCGGTCGTGTCGTCCAGCGGCGCCACGTGCACGCTGGGGTCCGCCAGCAGGCGCGCGACGCGGGCCTGCCGAGGGCCGCCCCGCCAGGCCTGCGCCACGACGCCGGCGGGAACGCTCAGGGGCAGACCCGTCTCCAGTGCCCGCCGAAGGAGCGCGCGGACCCGAGAGTCCCCGCGCTCAAGTGCGAGCAGGGCGCCGGTGTCGAGAGTCAGGCCCGTGACCCTCTTCCTGCCCGTGGCGGTCACGCCAGTCCCAGCGCCTTGTCCGCCCAGGCCAGGTCCGTGTCGTCGACGGGGCCGAGCTCGCGATCAAGGTCGTCCAGCAGCTGGGCGAGGTCGTCCTCCCGCTGTACGCGAGCGACCGCCGCGCTGATGAAGCCCGACACCGACGGCGCCCTGCCCTGTGCGACCGCGCGACGAATCGAGACGACCTGCTCATCAGGGAGGCTCACCGCGATCTTCTGAGTCATACCAGAATCATACCAAGGTGAGGTGGTGGTCGTCGGGGACCTTCTGCCGCCGCCGGGTGCCATCGACGCGTACGGGGGGGGGGGGGGGGACGGAATTCCCGTTCCCGTACACGCAGGATGTCCCCGGCCGGAGGGGACCGCACCCCGCCGCGTGGCATGTCCCCGACAGTGCGGCCAGCAGTAACGCGGATCGGCCTTGACCCTCACGTAGCGTGAGGGACGAGGCTGCTCCGCATGAGCACCTTCAACGCATTCGAGATGAGCCCCGTGCCCGCGCCCAGCGAGGACGCCCAACCGCCCGAGCCCTTCCGCGGCATCTACGGCATGCCGATGTTCGTCACCGTCCCGACGTCGGACCTGGACGCCTCGGTCGACTTCTGGACCGAGGCGCTGGGCTTCTTCACTCTGTTCAGCATTCCCGGCCAGCTGGTGCACCTGCGCCGCTGGGCCTTCCAGGATGTCCTCCTGGTGCCGACGCCGCAGGCACCCGCTCCAGCTGACGGCCCCTCGGTGAGTGTCAGCTTCTCCTGCGTCCTGTCCCAGATCGACGAGATAGCCGAGGCTTGCGAGCAGCGCCGGCCGGGCAGCGTCACCGGCCCGCGCATCACCCCGTGGAACTCCCGCGAGGTCGAGGTCATCACCCCCGAGGGCGTACACGTCATCCTCACCGCCGCCAGGCCCCTGGACCCGAACAGTGCGCAGGCCGAGGGCCTCCGGCGCATCGGCATCGAGGCTCCCGAGGCCTGACCCCACCGTCCCAGGCTGGAAGAGACGGCGCCCTGCCGCGCGGATGTCCCCGTCCGGAGGGCGTCGGCCGGCGTCAGGACGCTGGGTGGAAGCGCGCGCCCGACGTCGGGTCGGCCAACCAGGCCAGGGCCGCCTCGATGCGCCCTGGCGTCGAGCTCAGCAGCGGCTCGGGCAGTGCGTCCGGCGCGAACCAGCCCACCTGCGTGGACTCGTCGTCGGCCACATGGGCGCGATCCGCGCTGCCTGCCCGCGCCCGCCCCACGAAGTTGATGTCCATGAACACGCAGTTGTCCCCGTTGGGGAAGGCGAAGGGCTCGCCCGCGGTCACGCTCGTGAGCGCCAGCACCTCGACGTCGACGCCGGTCTCCTCCAGGCACTCGCGCCTGATCGCCACCGCCGGCTGCTCGCCGGGCTCGGGGATGCCGGAGACCACCGCCCACCGCCCGTTGTCGGCGCGCCGCCCCAGCAGGAGCCGGCCGGCCGCGTCGACGACGACGATGCTCACCCCCGGCAGCCACAGCATGTCGTGCCCGATCTTCTGCCGCAGGGAGACGATGAACTCCGGAGTCGCCATGCCGCGAGCCTAGACGATCACTTACCGCGGAGGCGAAGGTGGGAAGCGGCAGCTGGGGCAGACGGCCGCCAAGCGCTGGCACTCGCTCAACACTTCGACCGAATCTTCATAAACGACGCGGCTCCGGGTCATTTATGAAGATTCGGTCGAAGTGCTCGGGGGTGAGTGAGCGGAGGTGTGGTGCGTGGTGAGTATCGGGTGTGCGGGTGCGGCCTAGCCCGGCCCGCGCGCCCGCCCCGCCCCGGCCCGGCCCTCGCGCCTAGATGAGCATGGCGACGACGAACCTCGTGAGAGCCGCCATGACCCAGGCCGTGACGAACATGTAGGTGTAGGCGATGATCGGCCACTTCCAGGTGCCGGTCTCGCGTCGCATCGCCGCAGCCGTGGCCATGCACTGCAGGGCGTAGACGAAGAACACCAGGATCGCCGCAATCGTGGCCGGGTTGAACAGCTGGTCGCCGGCCTTGTTGGTGAGCGTGTCCTTCTGGTACGTCATCGTGGCCAGGTGGGCGCCGGGGTCCTCGGGGTCCTCGGCGGCGGCGATCTGCCCCAGGGTGGCCACGAAGGTCTCGCGCGCCGCCAGCGATGACAGGATCGCCACGTTGATGCGCCACTCGAAGCCCAGGGGCTCGAAGACCGGCTGCACCGTCTTGCCGATGGCGGCCGCCCAGGAGTTGTCCATCGTGTAGGAGGTCTTCTGAGCCTCCAGCAGCTTGCCGAGCTCCTCGGCATCGGTGATGACCTGCCCGTCATCCCCCTTGACGGTGGACGACGCCGGGTCCTCCGCCGCCGCGGACACGGCCGCGCACTCGGTGCTGGCGGAGCAGTGGGCGTCGAACTGCTCCTCGGAGCGCATCGGCACGTTGAGCAGCACCCACAGGACGAGCGTGGTCAGGGCGATGACGGTCCCGGCCTTCTTCACAAAGCCCTTGCAGGCGTCCCACACCATGATGAGGACCGTGCGCGGTCGAGGCAGCCGGTAAGGGGGCATCTCCATGTAGAAGGGCAGCAGCACCCCGCCTCGGTCAGTGAGACGCTTGACCACCCAGGCGGCCGCCATCGCGGAGACCGCTCCCAGCAGGTAGAGGGCGAACATGACGGTGCCACGTGCACCCAGCGGCCCGATCTTCGCGTCGGCGGGCACCATGATGGAGGTGAGCAGGACGTAGACGGGTAGCCGCGCCGAGCAGGTCATGAGCGGGGCTGCCAGCATCGTGGCCACCCGGTCCTTGGCACTGGGCAGCGTACGGGTCGCCATGATCCCGGGGATCGCACAGGCGAAGGACGACAGCAGGGCCACGAAGGCCCGCCCCTCCAGGCCGACCCGGCTCATGATCCTGTCCATGAGGAAGGCGGCGCGCGACATGTACCCCACGCCTTCGAGGAAGGCGATGATGAGGAACATGATGATGATCTGGGGGACGAAGGTGAGCACCGAGCCCACACCCCCGATGAGCCCGTCACCCAGGAGCCCGGCCAGCAGCGGATGGGACTCGTCGAGCCAGCCGTGCACCAGCTCCCCCAGGGCGCTGAACCCGCCCTCGACGGCGTCCTGGAGAGGGGCCGCCCAGGTGAAGATCGCCTGGAAGAAGACGTACATGATGGCGAAGAACACCAGGGACCCCAGGACGGGGTTGAGCAGGACCCTGTCGACGGCGGTCGTGATGCGGTCCTGCTGCGGCGCCTGGTAGTCGGCGGCATCCAGGATGGAGTCGGCCCAGGAGGCCACCTCGCTGGGCGACGTCGGCGCCGGCAGCGGCGGGCGCCGCCAGTCGGAGATATCGGTCAGGTGCTCGCGCAGCTCGGGTATGCCGATGCCCCGGTTGCCGACCACCCGCACGGCCGGGATCCCCAGGGCCTGCCCGAGGGCCGCCACGTCCAGCCGCCCGGCGCGCCGCGTGAGCTCGTCGGTCATGGTGACCACCAGGCAGGTGGGCAGCTCCAGGGCGAGGGCCTCGGCGACGAAGTTCAGCCCTCGCCGTAGCGTCGTGGCGTCGACGACAACCACGAGGGCGTCGGGGACGGAGATGCTCTGCGAGGCGTCGGTGAGGACGTCGCGCACCACCTGCTCGTCGGGGCTGATCGGGTCCAGGGAGTAGGCGCCCGGCAGGTCCTCGATCGTCAGGCTGGTCTCGCCGATCCGGCAGGTCCCCAGCGACCGCGCCACGGTGACACCCGGGTAGTTGCCGGTCTTGGCGTGCAGACCGGTCAGGGCGTTGTAGATGGAGGTCTTGCCCGCGTTGGGGGCACCCGCCAGGGCGACGCGCAAGGCGCCGGACACCAGGGTCTTGGAGCTGGAGGACCCGCAGTGGCAGTCGGGGGCGCCGGCGACCTCGGAGGCTGCGCAGTGGTCGCTCATGGGAGCTGCTCCTGACGCTCGGGGGTGTCGGCCTGCTCCTCGGCGAGAGGCCCGACGACGACGTCGGCCTCGGTGAGGACCTCGACCTGGACCATGCGGGCCTCCTGGCGGCGCAGGCACAGCTCGTAGTCGGCGACGCGGTAGACCACCGGATCGCCCAGCGGGGCGCGGCGCAACGGCGTCACGGTCCGGCCGGGCACGAAGCCCAGGTTGCTCAGCCGCTTGACGATGGGGTCGTCGGTCGCGTCCTCCTGCAGGCCGATGACTCGGCCGCTGGTCCCCAGGCGCAGATCGGACAGGGACCTGTGCGCGGAAGGTGGGGTGCCGCCGGTGCCGGCCGGCGTCGTCGTGCCGTGGTGTGAGACTGCAGTCGCCATGTTGCCCTCGGAGCTCCTCGGATCCTTAAGTCTGTGCTCGGTCGCGGCGCGGGCTCGCGCACCGACCATGACAGTCTAAGGTGAGGCTTAACTACCGTCAGGTTTTTGGGGCGTCACCGACACAGATCAGGGGTGGTAGGCCCACGCCGCACAACGCGCTGAGCCGGGCGCCTCTCGTGTAGCCGGGTGGGAAAATGGTGGGGCTACGCGAAAGACGCCCGGCTCGGGGAGGGTCTGCTCGGTGAAGGGCTACTCGTCGACCCTGCGAACCTCGACCATCCAGGGGCAACGGCGCCGCAGCAGGTGCTCGAAGCGCGCGTGCATCGTGATCTCCGCGGCCGGGCAGTGGTCGCAGGAGCCCTCCATGGCGATCTCGACGACGCCGTCGCGCACCGACTGCACCACAAGCGCGCCGCCGTGGCTGTTGATGAAGGTCCCCAGTGAGCCGTCGGCGATCTGCCGGGCGGCGGCCTCCAGGGCGTCGTCGGGACCGGAGGCGTGGGAGGTGGAGGCGCCCTTCCACGACGTCGGGGCGCCCAGGGCGTCCACCAGCGCGGATCGCACCCGGGCTCCCTCCGTGCGCCAGTCGTGGCCGGCACCCAGGAGGGTGAGCACCCCGCCGCCGTCGACCCTCACGGAGCGCAGGGTGCCGTCGTCCATGAGCTTCTGAAGAAGCGCAGGGGCGTGGGCGACCTCCCCGGTGAAGGGCAGTAGGCCGTCGGGAACGACCCACCGCAGCACGTCGGGGTCCGGCGTGGTTGTCGGGTGCGTGGGAACGACGGGCACTGCTGCCTCACCTACTCCTGTTGCTCTGGGCGTCCCGCCATCGGTGGGGCGCCGTCCGGGTCACTGGTCCGTGCTGCTCCACCTACATGAAGGCGGCCACGAGTGCGCGGCTGATCGCCGCCATGACCCAGGCCGTGACGAACATGTAGGAGAAGGCGATGATCGGCCACTTCCAGGTGCCGGTCTCGCGGCGCATCGCACCGGCCGTGGCCATGCACTGCAGGGCGTAGACGAAGAACACGAGGATCGCGATGACGGTGGCCGGGTTGAACAGCTGGTCACCCGCCTTGTTGGTCAGGGTGTCCTCCTGGTAGGTCATCGTGGCCAGGTGTGCGCCGGGGTCCTCGGGGTCCTCGGCGGCGGCGATCTGTCCCAGGGTGGCCACGAAGGTCTCGCGCGCCGCCAGCGAGGACAGGGTGGCGACGTTGATGCGCCAGTCGAAGCCCAGGGGCTCGAAGACCGGCTGGACCACCTTGCCCCCCTTGGCCGCCCAAGAGTTGTCCATCGTGTAGGAGGTCTTCTGCGCCTCCAGCAGCTTGCCGAGCTCCTCGGCGTCGGTGATGACCTGTCCGTCATCCCCCTTGACGGTGGACGACGCCGGGTTCTCCACGGCCGCCGAGATGGCGGCGCACTGCTTGTCGGAGGAGCAGAAGGCCTCGAACTGGGCGTCCGAGCGCATGGGGACGTTGAGCAGCACCCACAGGATGACAGTGGTCAGGGTGATGATCGTACCGGCCTTCTTCAGGAAGCCCTTGCAGGCGTCCCACACCATGATGAGGACCGTGCGCACGCGGGGCATGCGGTAGGGCGGCATCTCCATGTAGAAGGGCAGCAGGATGTTGCCTCGGTCGGTGAGCTGCTTGACCACCCAGGCGGCCGCCATCGCGGAGACCGCCCCCAGCAGGTAGAGGGCGAACATGACCACACCGCGCGTCCCGAAGGGGCCGACCTTGGCGTCGCCGTCGACAGTCAAGGAGATCATGATGACGTAGACGGGCAGGCGGGCCGAGCAGGTCATGAGGGGGGCGGCCAGCATCGTGGCCACCCGGTCCTTCGTGGAGGGCAGCGTGCGGGTCGCCATGATCCCGGGGATCGCGCAGGCCAGTGAGGACAGCAGGGCCACGAAGGCCCGCCCCTCAAGCCCGGCGATACTCATGACCTTGTCCATGAGGAAGGCGGCTCGGGACATGTACCCCACGCCCTCCAGGACGGCGATGATGAGGAACATGATGATGATCTGGGGGATGAAGGTGAGCACCGAGCCCACACCCCCGATGATTCCGTCTCCCAGGAGCCCGGCGATGAGCGGGTGGGACTCGTCGAGCCAGCCGTGCACCAACCCGCCCAGGTACCCGAAGCCGTTCTCGACGGCGTCCTGGAAGGGGGCCGCCCAGGTGAAGATCGCCTGGAAGAAGAGGAACATGATCGTGAAGAACACGATGGTTCCGGGGATGGGCCGCAGCAGGACCTTGTCAACCGCGGAGGTGATCTGGTCGTTCTGGGGCGCCTGGTAGTCCGCGGCGGCCAGCACCGAGTCGGCCCAGGAGGTGATCTCGTCGGGGTCGGTGGGCGGCGGCAGCGGGGTGCGCTGCCAGTTCTCGACCTGGGCGAGCTGGGCGCGCAGGTCGGGCATGCCGACGCCGCGGTGCCCGATGACTCGCACGGCGGGGATCCCCAGGGCCTGTCCGAGGGCGGCCACGTTGAGTCGGCCCGTACGGCGGCTGAGCTCGTCGGTCATGGTGACCACCAGGCAGGTGGGCAGCTCCAGGGCGAGGGCCTCGGCGATGAAGTTCATGCCGCGCTGCAGCGTCGTGGCGTCGACGACGATGACCAGGGCGTCCGGGGCGCTGACCGTGGTCGAGGTCCCGGTGAGGACGTCGTGGACGATCTGCTCGTCGGGGCTGATCGGGTCCAGGGAGTAGGCGCCCGGCAGGTCCTCGATCGTCAGGGTCTTGCCGCCGACCTTGCAGGTCCCCAGCGACCGCTGGACGGTGACGCCGGGGTAGTTGCCGGTCTTGGCGTGCAGACCGGTCAGGGCGTTGTAGATGGAGGTCTTGCCGGCGTTGGGGGCACCCGCCAGGGCGACGCGCGGGGCGCCGGACACCAGGGTCTTGGAGCTGCCCGAGCCGCAGTGGCAGTCGGCGCCGTCATAGGGGTGCTCGCAGCGCTGCGACTGCCCGGTGGCGTGCTGTGTGATGTCGTGGGTGCTCACAGAGTCTCTCCCGTGTTCGGTGCTGCGGGGTCGTCGGCCGCGTGCCGTCCGGCCGGCCTGGGCTGGAGGATGATGCGGTTCTCGGCCTCCACGGTGGTGACCTGGATGAGACGGGCCTCCTGGCGACGCAGGCACACCTCGTAGTCGGAGACGCGGTAGACCACCGGGTCTCCCAAGGGGGCGCGGCGCAGTGGCGTGGCGATCCGACCGGGGACGAAGCCCAGGTTGCGCAGGCGCTTGACGAGGACCCCGCCGATGCCGTCGTCGAGCAGGCCGGTGATGCGTCCGCTGGTGCCGGGGCTCAGGTCCGACAGTGCGAAGGTGGCAGTGCCCGGTTCGGGTAAGTATGTGGTGCCCTCGGGGGCGCGGTGTCGTGGAACAGCAAAATCCATGGTGTCCTCAGATCGACATGAAGAGGCTTCGTCGATATGAGTCTAAGACAACGCTTCTCTATCTCGCAGCAGGTCAGAGGCCGTTCTGCTTCAGTGTGGCGCGTCTGCCCGGAGTCGCGACGGGGAGGGGGCTCGATTCCTTATCGGAGCCTGAGAGCGGGGGCTGCGGTTGTTATCGGCAGGAGGTGGCAATGGTGTCGAGCCGTATAAAATATAGTGCGATCACTTCCTACTTCCGCAAGATGCTTTTCTTGTGGAAGTAGGAAGTGATTTGTTGGCGATATGTGGGGATGATTGTGCGGGGATGTTTCTGTCTGAAGCGGGGAGCTGCTTCACCGCTTTTTGTTCCCCTCAAGAGTCTTGAGGGCTCTCAGGCCTTCTGGTGAGGTGGTGGTGGGTTAGCGGGCAGAGGGGTCGGGCATGTTCTGGGCGCCCAGGTAGTACACGTAGCCGAGCGGCACGACGAAGAAGAAGAAGGCGATGCGAACCAACCAGGCGTTGACGTTCCATTTGTTGGCGAGACCTCCGCAGACTCCGAGCCAGATCTTGTCGGCGGAACGGGCGGGCCAATCGAAACCAGAAGAATTCTGTGCTGTCATGGCAGATATTCTGCAATGCCCGACGCGCTGGTGTCACGTTGGAGTCTCAGTCTGAATAAATCAGTGTCCAACAGTGGGTGACTGGGTGGTGGATATATCTAATGTGAGACTTCGACGCCCTTCAATGGCGGGGTGATCGCAGATTCCTTCTGGTTCCATGAGACGAACCTTGGAAAATACTCGATGTCCAATAAGAGTGACATGAATCTCTGTACTCTTCTCGGCTATTAGGTCCGTTATCGCTTGTGAAAATAAGGGGGTGTGACGACGGGCCGGTGTGCTGGGGGCTCGTCACCCTCTGCCGGTCCCGCCTCGCCGCCGAGAATCAGCGGGGCCGGGACATGGCCACGGCGCGGGCGCGCTCGGCCCAGGCGTCGTCGAGCGGCTCGGGCTCCCAGGCGGTGCCGGCGTGCTCGGCGGCGCGGGCCAGCAGCCAGTCGGCCACGGTCGGGTTCTTGGGCAGCAGGGAGCCGTGCAGGTAGGTGCCGATGACGTGGTGGACGCGCCCGCCCTCGGTGGAGTCCTTGCCGTTGTTGCCATCGCCCACGCGCACGGTGCCGAAGGGGCGCGCGCCCGGCCCCAGGGTGGTCAGGCCGGAGTGGTTCTCGTAGCCGACCACCGCGCCGAAGTCCTCGGTGTCCAGGGTGATGTTCCCGATGAGGCGGGTGTCGCCGGCCACCGTGTGGGCGTCCATGAGGCTGATACCGGGGATCTCCTGGCCCTTGGCGGTGGTGAAGCCGTGCCCGAAGAGCTGGTAGAGGCCGCAGATCGCCAGCATCGGGACGCCGTCGGCGGCCCACGCCTTGAGCGTGGGGCCGACCTCGACCAGGTCCTCCTTGATGCGGTCCTGACCGGAGTCCTGGCCGCCGCCGCCCACGAGGACGTCGACGTCGCCGGGCAGCTCGTCGCCCGGGTCGTAGGAGAGGAGCTCGACGTCGTATCCCTGCCACTGGGCCCGCCGCGCCAGCACGAGCGTGTTGCCCCAGTCGCCGTAGATGTTCATGTCCCGCGGGTAGAGCTGGAGCAGGCGCAGGTGCCCGCGGGCGGGGCCGTCGGTGGTGTGCTCGTAGCGCACGGTCATGACATGACCTCCTCAACGTCCGTCATCTCGCCCAGGATCGAGCGCAGGGCCAGCATCGCGGTGTAGGTGGTGAAGATTCGCATGGGGCGGTCCGTGTCGGCGGCAGCCCGGCGCATGAGGGCCACGGCCCGGCGCAGGTCGGGCTCGACGTCGGCGACCTCGACCTCGTCATAGCGCAGCCGCAGCGCCATGTCCCAGGCCCGCACCCCGGTGACGACGGCGACCCCGCCAGCGCGCAGGGCCGAGAAGTCGACGTCCCACAGCCAGGACATGTCCCGGCCGTCGGCGTACTCGTCGTTGATGGCCACGACCACGACCTCGCCGTCCTTCGCCTGGGCGGCCGCCGAGAGCAGCCCCATGCGGAAGCCGGCCGGGTTCTTGACCAGGGAGAGCTGGACCGGGCGGCCGTCCAGGGTGAGGACCTCGCCGCGGCCGAAGGCGGCCTGCACGGTGCCCAGGGTGGTCAGCAGCCCGGGCAGGTCGGCGTCCTCGCCCAGCACCTCCAGGACCACCCCGAGGGCGGCGCAGGCGTTGAGCAGGTTGTGGACGCCCGGGATGGCGAAGTCGACCTCGTGGGAGGTCCCGTCGACGCTCACGGTGGCGCGCTGGCCGTTGATGGTCCCCAGGGTGACGCGCGGGCCGGGGGCCTGGCCGCCCTGACGGGGGCTGACCAGACCGGTGCGCAGGTCGTCGTCGGACAGGAACAGGGAGCGCAGGTCCTCGCCTGCGCCGAAGGAGACGACGCGGGCGCTGACGCCCTCGAGGAAGGCGGGGGCGGCCAGGCGCGGGTCGTCGCCGTTGAGGACGACGACGTCGCTGGTGGCCTTGGCGATGGAGTGCAGGAGGGAGGCGGTGTAGTCGATCTCGCCGAAGCGGTCGAGCTGGTCGCGCATGACGTTGAGCAGGAGGCAGGCGCGTGGGCGGACCCGGGCCACGAAGTGCACGGCGTGGGCCTCGTCGAGCTCGAGGACGGCGATGTCGGCGTCCAGGTTGCCGGCGGCGTCGACCTCGGTGAGCAGGGAGGCGAGCACACCGCGCACGAAGTTCGAGCCGGTCCGGTTGGTGAAGACCTTGAGGCCCTGCTCGCGCAGGAGCTGGACGACCATCTTGGTGGTCGTGGTCTTGCCGTTGGTGCCCGAGACCACGATGACGCCGCGGGGCAGGCGGCTCAGGGTGCGCTCCAGGAAACCGGGGTCGGTGCGCTCCATGACGAGGCCGGGGAAGGCGGTGCCGCCGCTGCCGCCGCCGCGTGCACGGGCGGCAAGACGCGCTGTGCGGCCGAGAGCGACCGTGAGACGAGAACGCATGGAACTCCTGCTGGCTCAGAATGACTGACCGGATGCGGTCACAGGGCTGGAGCGCGAGGTGCGCCAGCTGCGGGTCATTCTAGGGCAGCGGGGCCGGTCACGGATGCGTCACGATGCTCACGTGACCGGCGCGGGTCGTGGGGCATGGGGCGCTCGCGGTGGCGGCTCACTGGGGGACGACGACGTGCAGGGCGCCCTCCTCGACCTCGGCGCGCAGGGTGCGGGTGGAGCCGGCCGTGTCGCCGTCGAGCTCGAAGGGGACGGGGCGGTCGACCTCGATGAGAACCTTCCGGGCGCGGGTGAGGGTGAAGCCCTCCATCTCCTGGCCGGTGAGGATCTGCGCCCCCAGGCGGGCCCAGTCCACGACCTTGCCGGGGCTGGCCAGGAGCAGGTCGACCATGCCATCGGTGGGGGTGGCGTCCGGGAAGAGCGTCATGCCGCCCGTGATGGTGCCGACGTTGCCCATGAGCGCCATGACCATCTGGCGCTGCTCCGGGGGCTCGTCGTCGAGCGTGATGGTAGCGGTGAAGGGGTCGGGGACCGCGTTCTGGACGGCGGCCACCGCGTAGGCACCCGAGCGGATGACCTTCTTCAGGCCCGAGTCGGTGGACTCCATGATCTGGGCGTCCAGCCCCATGCCGGCCATGACGACGAAACGCTCCTTGCCGTCGTCGAAGGTGCAGGTGACCATGTCGATGGCCGTGAGGCGGCCGTGCAGGGCCAGGCGGATGGCGGCGTCGGTGTCCAAGGGGATGGAGAGGTTGCGGGCCAGCAGGTTTCCGGTGCCGGCGGGGATGAGGGCCATGGGCATCTCGGTGCCGGCCAGCTGGGAGGAGACGGCGCGCACGGTGCCGTCACCGCCCGCCACCATGACCAGGTCGACGCCGGCCTCCAGGGCGCGGTGGGCCATGGAGCGACCGGGGTCGTCCGGGGTGGTCTCCAGCCAGATGGCGGAACGCCAGCCGGCGGCGTGCACTTCTGTGGCGACCCGACGGCGCAGGAGCGAGAGGTCGTCGAACTTGGTGGGGTTGTAGATGACGGCGGCGCGCTTCTCGCTGCTGGTGCGCGACAGGCGACGGTTGACCCAGCTGGTGAGGATCGCGTCGATGCCGCCGGCCCACAGGGCCAGGTTCGCGAAGGCGGCGCCCAGGAGGAAGCCGCCGATGAGATCGCTGAGCGCCGCCAGGCCCATGTACCACTGGCTGACGGCGGTCACGGCGACGGCCGTGTAGCCCAGGACGGTGCCGGTGGCGACCATGGTGCTGCGGTGGTGGGCGCGCGCGAGGGTCACCAGGACCCAGGAGGCCAGGGTCATCGCTGTGATGTGCGCGTTGGGGTAGGAGTAGGTGAAGGCGGCGATGGAGTCGGAGAAGGCGGAGCCCGGGTCGGGGTGAGCCAGGTACAGGGCGATGACGAACTGGACGGGGATGCCGGCGGCGGCGATGGTCAGCGAGACGCTCAGACGGCGCATGCGGGCCGAGTAGGCGTAGACGACCCAGGCCGCGATGATCGCGAGGATGAGGAGAGGATGGGTGAAGGTGGCGAAGGCCTCGGCGAGCTGTCCGGCGGCCGACCGTGGCTGGGTGTCGGGGGTCGGCAGGAGGGCGTCGATGGCGGGGGAGTGCTGTGTGGCGCTGGGGGTGAGCGGTCCCGGAGCGCTCAGGTAGGTCCAGATGATGAAGGCCAGGGCGAAGCCGATGCACAGGATGGCCTCGACATACTTCAGACGCAGCGGGGCGCGTGAAGGTGAGGAGGTGGCGGTATCGCTTCGGGGCCTGCTCATACTCGCTCGTCCTTTCCAGCGGTTGATTGTCCGGAGGGCAGCCTAGACCGTGCGGCTGAGAGCGGTATGTGGGCCGGCTGTGGGTGCCAGACCGGCGGGGCGGCCTGGCGCTGGTCGGTTCCGTCGGCGGCGCAGGGCAAGTGGCTGTGCGGGGTGACTCAGCGGTCGGGTGCCAAAGGTTGCGGGCCCGGTTTCTATACGGCAGAAGACCCACGAGCGAGCTCGCGGGTCTTCTCACCTCATCGTCGGGGGATTCGGCCTGACGACCTCTTACCCCTTCCTCTTCGAAGATCTCATGAGCAAGCTCATGGTTCTTCTCATCGTCGGGGTGCTTAGGCCTTCGGCCTGTCGACCCCTACGCGTCAGAAGCGTCATGAGCAAGCTCATGGGCTTCTTCCTTGGTCGGGGTGGCGGGATTTGAACCCACGACCTCTTCGTCCCGAACGAAGCGCGCTACCAAACTGCGCCACACCCCGTGTGCAGCAGGGGACAGCATAGCCTCCACCCACCGCAGGGAGGAAATCGGATCCGCTGAGTCCTCCGTCACGTCGCTGTTCGCTCCCTGACGGAACCCGGTTGGCCCGAGGCGCCCACCGTGACAGGCTGCTCATGGCCGGTCCGCACGTTGGCCCTCCCCGGAGCGCCAGCACCAGTCCGGGGCCGTCATCCTCGGGGCTCTGTGAGCCCACCCGAAGAGACGCGAGGGCCGGAGAAGACACCCGCCGGCTACCCGCTGCAGACAGACAAGGAGCCCCATGCGCATTGAGGCCGTCGTCGGCGACATCACCACCGAGAAGGTCGACGCCATCGTCAACGCCGCCAACAGCACCCTCCTGGGCGGAGGGGGAGTCGACGGTGCCATCCACCGCGCCGCCGGCCCCAGCCTGCTCGACGCCTGCCAGAAGGTGCGGGACACCGAGCTGCCCGACGGCCTGCCGGTCGGCCGCGCCGTGGCCACCCCTGGTTTCGACCTGCCCGCCGCCTGGGTCATCCACACCGTGGGTCCCAACCGCCACGCCGGCGAGGACGATCCCGCCCTGCTGCGCGCCTGCTTCGACAGCTCCCTGGAGCTCGCTATCCAGCTCGGCTGCACCGGCATCGCCCTGCCGGCCGTCTCCGCAGGCGTCTACGGCTGGCCGATCGCCGAGGTCGCCGAGGTCGCCGTGGCCCGGGCCCGCGCCGTCGAGCAGCGCTCCCACACCGATCCCGACGCCGTCGGCCGCCTGGGGCTCATCCGCTTCGTTCTGTCCTCACAGACCAACCACGAGGCCTTCGCCCGCGAGCTCGCGCTCACCGAGGCCTGAGGCGGCCGGGCTGCCGGCCTCCCCTCGTCCCTCGAACCGGCGGGGACAATCGACACCGTCGGGGACATGCCGACGCGGCCGGGGGCATCTCGCGCGTCGGGGGACTGGAATCCTGTCCCCGTACGCGCAGACCGTCCCCGGCCGGAAGAGAATGCCCCAGTACGCGTGGGATGCCCCTCCCGTACTGGGACGCCCCGCCGGGCTCAGGCGCCCTCGGCCTCCGCAGCCGCCTGCTCATCCGCCCACCGGCCCAGGTCCTCGCCGTGGATCGCGGCCGCCAGCAGGTCCGGGAAGGCGTCCGGCGTGCAACCGAAGGCCGGCACCCCCATCGCGGCCAGCCGCTTGGCGACGTCGTGGTTGTAGCTGGGGACGCCGTCATCACTCAGGGCGAGCAGTACGACGACCTGCACCCCGCTTCCCAGCAGCTCCCGCACCCGTCCCAGCATCTGCTTCGGGTCGGAGTCGTACAGGTCGCTGATGAGGATGAACACCGAGTCCGCCGGCCGCGTGATCGTCTGCCGGCAGTACTCGATGGCGGGGGAGGTGTTCGTGCCGCCGCCGAGCTGGGTCCCGAAGATGACGTCGACGGGGTCCGACAGCAGCGGTGTCAGGTCTGTGACGGCGGTGTCATAGGCGACCAGCGTGGTGCGCAGTGAACGGATCGAGGCCATGACTGCCGCCATGATGGAGGCGTAGATGACTGAGGAGGACATGGACCCGGACTGGTCCATGCAGATGGTGAACTCCTTCTGAATGCCCCGATGGCGCCTGCCGTGCCCGATGAGCCTCTCCGGGATGACCGTGCCCAGCTCCGGCACGTAGTTCTTGAGGTTCGCGGCAATGGTCCGGTTCCAGTCGATGTCGGCCGGCTGGGGCCGTGAGGTCCTCGTGGAGCGGTCCAGCGCGCCGCGCACCGACTGCTGGAGCCGGTCGGCGATCCGCTCCTCCACCTCCTTGACGACCTTGTCGACGACCGTGCGCGCCGTCGCCTTGGCCTCCTGAGGAATCATCTCCGACAGGGTGGCCAACGTCGCCGCCAGGTGCACGTCGGGCTCCACGCCCTGGAGCACCTCGGGCTCCAGCAGGAGCGTCGTGAGCCCCAGGCGGTCAATGGCATCGGTCTGCATGACCCGCACCACCCGCGAGGGGAAGTACCTGCGGATGTCCCCCAGCCAGCGGGCCACATGGGGCGCGGAGCCACCCAGGCCCCCGCGCTCCTTGTCCTGCGGGTCGACGTCGTACAGGTCCGCCAGTGCCGCGTCCATCGCCCGGTGTCCCTCCGACAGCGAGGTGGGGTAGCCACGCGCGTCCACGCCCAGGGCCAGGCGCCAGCGCTGCTCAATCGTGGTGGGCTCGACGTCGTCGGCCCGGTCGGCCCGGTCGGCCCGGTCGGCCCGGTCGGCCCGGTCGGCCGGGCCCGCAGGGACTGCCTGGCCGGCGTGCTGCTCCTGCTGGTTCGCGTCGTCGGTGCGCTCGTGCGTGGTCATCGGGTACCTCCCAGGATCATGCTCACGGTGTCCAGAACCGCCTCGACGTCGTCGAAGGCCTCCTCAACCGGGCCGCTCCCGTCCGGGGCGGGGGAACCGAGGTCCCGGATCTGCCGGGCCAGGTCCGTCTTCTGGGGGCTCGGCCACTGGCCGAAGGCTCGTCGCAGTGCGGGCAGGACGTCGACGAAGGCCTGGTCCCCGATGCGCGCCAGCCACTCGTTGAGCACCTCGAGCAGGGTGTTGTCATAGCTGAGCAGGAGGATGTCTCCCGCGAGGAAGCCCTCGATCCACTCGGCCTGATCCTCGGGCTGCGTGCCCTGCGACAGTGCCCGGGACAGCCTCAGGGCGGCGTCGTCGCGGGCCAGCTCCCCGGCGTCCAGGAGCATTCGGGTGATGCGTCCGGCCAGCAGGCCCGGCAGGCTCCGGGTGGCCAGCGCGGAGCGCAGCGCACCCTTCCACAGCGTCGCGGCCCGCTCGTCCAGAAGACCGATGACTCCCTGGACATCGTCGATCGTCGTACGCAGCGTGCGGGCCACCTGGGCGTCCACGTTCGCGGCCGCCGCGGACATCCCCGCGCACCCGCGCACCAGGACGGCGCGGGTCACCGCCTCCAGGCTGGAGGTGTCCGTGCCGCGCACGTCCCCGTAGCGCTGGGAGCGGGCCAGGGCAGGCACCGAGCCCAGCAGCCGGACGATGTCCATCTCGCGGGCCGCCTGCTCGTCGAGGATCCCCAGCAGCTCGGGCACGACCTCGGACAGGCCGGCCGTCAGCGCCTTCTCCACCGAACCGGTCACCTGCGGCAGGGAGTCGGTGGCGCCCAGCAGGGCGTTCCCGGCGGCGGAGGCCACCGTGGTGCCGAAGGCCGCGGCCTCCACCACCTGCACGGACATCTCCGGGTCCCACTCGAGCTCCCAGACCTCCTTGAAGGTGCCGCTCGAGGCCACCCGCTGCCGCCTGCCCCAGGTGATCCCCAGAATCTCCAGGCGTCGCAGCAGCTGGGACTTGGCCAGGTCCCGGGGCTTGCGCAGGTCCAGGGAGAGTGTCCTGGGAGTCGCCGTGAAGGCCATGCGCAGGCTCTTGGCGGTCGAGCGCAGATCGGCGTCCAGGGGGACCATGGGGACGCCGTCGGGCACGCTGCCGAGCGCCTCGCCGATGAGGACCTCGCGGGTCGCGGCGGCGGCCCGCACCGTACTGCCATCGCACATGACTGACAGGACCGCCTCGTTCAGCTCGTCGAGGCCGGCCATGGGGCGCCCGCGCAGCGCGGCGAGGCTCTGGGCCAGTCGCGCCGCCTCAATGATGTGGGCCGAGGAGACCGGCAGGTCCTGACGGCGCAGCGACGCGGCCACCTGCGTCAGCCAGCGCACGACCGGCCGGTCCGGTGCGGTGAAGAGCAGGTGGTACCAGCCCGGCGACTCCACCCCGGCGCTGTAACCGCTGCCCCCGGCCAGGCGCTGGTGCGTCCACGGCACCCAGGTCAGCGACGTCCTCGCCTTCGCCATGCCCTTGAGGCGGGCGTTGTCCTGCGCGACCTTCGGCGGCCTGCCGGCCAGCGCCGGGGCGTGCCACGCCCCGCACACGACGGCGATCCGCTCGTGGCCCGCCCTTCTGGCCGCCCGGAGAACCTTGCGCATATGCGCCTCGCGGCGCAGCGTGGCCTCGTCGGTCTCCGGGGAGGCCTCCCGCAGGAGCCCGATCGCCTCGGTCAGTGCGTCGAAGGGGTCGCCCTCCATACGCAGCTCGACGACGTCCTCCCACCAGGCCTCCGGGTCCTCGTAGCCGGCCAGGCGCGCCAGCTCGGCGATCGGGTCGGTCCGCACCGGCTGGGCCGTGCCCCGGGTCGCGGTGTCCGCGGTGTCCGCGGTGTCTGCGGTGTCTGCGGTCTCTGACCCACTATCCGCCGGGCCGTCCGTCCCCTCCGAGCCGCTCGAGCCGCTCGGGTCTTCCGAGCCGGCCGTATCGTCGATGGGCCCCTCGGTCTCCACCTCGCCCTCGGCCCCCGCCTCGGCTTCAGCCTCCGACCGGGCCCGCTCCCGCTCGGCCTTCCGCGCGGCCAGGACCGCGGCCGCCGGCAGATCCATGAAATGGGCCTGCGCCCCGTGCGCCACCGCCCAGGACAGCGCCTGCCACTCGGGGGAGAAGACGGCCATCGGCCAGAAGGAGGCCTGCGAGGGATCGGTGTTGTCCCAGGCGAGCAGGGCCACCGGCGGCTCCAGTCCCCGGCCCGCCCACTCGATGAGGCCATCGGCGTCCGCCGGCCCCTCGATGAGGACGCAGTCGGGCCGGTAGTCCTCCAGCGCTGCGGCCAGGGCCCGTGCCGAGCCCGGACCGTGGTGACGGACCCCCAGGACCCGCACAGGCGGGCGCGGGTCCCCGGCCCTGGTTGCAGTGCCGCCTGCGGACTCGGCCTCGGCTCCGACGTCGGCCCCGGAGTCGAGCTCTGCGTCGACGGTCACTGCCCCACCTCATGGCAGGCGCGGTAGAAGTCGGACCAGTCGCGGCGCTCGCGCACCACGGCCTCCAGGTACTCCGACCACACCACCTGATCGGCCACCGGGTCGCTCACCACCGCCCCGAGGATCCCGGCGGCCACGTCCGAGGGGCGCAGGACGCCGTCGCCGAAGTGGGCGCTCATGGCCAGACCGTTGGTGACCACCGAGATTGCCTCCGCCGTGGACAGGGTGCCCGACGGCGACTTCAGGCTCGTGCGTCCGTCCTCCGTCACGCCCTGGCGCAGCTCGCGGAAGACGGTGACCACGCGACGGATCTCCTCCAGGGCGCCCTCCGCGGCAGGCAGCTGGAGCGCCGAGCCGAGGTCCTCCACGCGGCGGGCCACGATGCTCACCTCCTCCTCCACCGAGGCCGGCAGCGGCAGCACCACCGTGTTGAAACGGCGCCGCAGCGCCGCCGAGAGGTCGTTGACGCCGCGGTCGCGGTCGTTGGCGGTGGCGATGAGGTTGAAGCCCCCGTGCGCCTGCACCTCGGTGCCCAGCTCCGGCACCGGGAGGGTCTTCTCGCTGAGCACCGTGATGAGGGCGTCCTGAACGTCGGAGGGCATACGGGTGAGCTCCTCGACCCGGGCGATCCGGCCCGTCCCCATGGCCGTCATGATGGGGGAGGGGACGAGTGCCGCCTGCGAGGGCCCCTCGGCCAGGAGCCGGGCGTAGTTCCAGCCGTAGCGCACCGCCTCCTCCGAGGTGCCCGCCGTGCCCTGCACCAGGAGCGTGGAGGTGCCGCAGATCGCCGCGGCCAGGTGCTCGCTCACCCAGGACTTCGCCGTTCCCGGCACCCCCAGAAGGAGCAGGGCCCGGTCGGTGGCCAGGGTCGCCACGGCCACCTCGATGAGACGCCGGTTGCCGACGTACTTCGGGGTGATGACGGTGCCGTCCTCCAGCGTGCCGCCCATGAGATAGGTGACCACCGCCCAGGGTGAGAGTCGCCAGCTCGCCGGCCGGGTGCGCTCGTCAAGACGAGCCAGGGCGGCGAGCTCCTCGGCGTAGCGCTGCTCGGCGTGCGGGCGCAGCAGGGGCGCGTTGTCGGTGCTGGTCTGGTCATTGGTCTGGGTGCTGGTCACGGGAGCTCCTCGGTGGCTGACGGGCGGGTGGTCGACGGGCGGTCGGGAAGAAACAGGGCGTGGTGCGTACGAAGGCGGCTAGGACGGAGGAGTGCGCAGAGCCTCCAGCTGGAGTCTCAGACGCAGCCCCTCGACGGCGTCGGTCAGGAAGGCCGGCGCCGAGTCGGGACGGGAGACCCCCTCCATCAGGGCCAGTGCCTCGGGCAGGACCGTGGCGTGGCAGGAGACCGGCAGCCTGGTGGTCTCCTGGGTGGTCCAGTAGCCGATGTCCTCCGGGCGGTGCGAGTCGAGGGCGGACCGGAGGAAGGAGACCATGCGGCGCGAGTGCTCCGCGGAGTAGGGGCACGGCCAGTAGCGGCGCATGTCGGTGAAACGATCGAGATCGCCCCGCTTGAAGGCGTCGGCCGTGCAGGCCTCGATGAGGGCGCCGCTGCCACGACGGTCCGCGGTGAACAGGGCGCTGCTCAGATCCAGCGGCTTGCCCTCGAAGGTCACCTCGGCCTCGAGGAGCTGACCGGCGGACAGCCCGATGAGAGCCGGCCAGCGGTTGATCGGGACGCGTCCGACCACCTCCTCCAGCAGAGCGGGAGGGTATCCGGCAGCCGCTCTCCTGGCGGCCGGTGGGCCGACGTCGACCCGGGACGGGTCCCCGGTGCCACGCTCCCCGTACTCGTCACGCAGGACCTCGTCGGTCACCTCGATGGGGCGGCAGTCCACCCGGGTGGTGCGCAGAAACCGCTTGGTGACGCTCATGTGCGAGGCGGCCAGGGCCTCGGCGCGCTGGACCAGGCCGGATCCGGGCAGATGGAGGAGCACCTGAGCCGCCGCCTGGCGCACCCCTCCGGAGCGGTCCGTGACGGCCATCTCCAGCAGAGGCAGGTCCGCCTCCCCCAGGCCGGTGGCCAGCGCCTCGACGATCCCCTCGCGGGCCTCGGCCCTCTCCTTCTTCCACGACGCCACCATGAGAGTCCGTGCGGCGGCCGGGTCCTGGGCGCGCAGCCGCCTGAAGTAGGCGAGCCGCTGGGCGGTGGTGCCCAGTCTCCACCCTGAGTCGTCCAAGGAGTCGTCCAAGGAGTCGCCGCCGGGCAGCGACACCAGGGGCTCGACCCGCTTGCCCCACACCGGATGCTCGCGGAGCACCGCTGCGGCGCGTTCGTCGATGACGCCGAGGACCGCGTCGCGCTCCTCGTGCCTGTAGGCGGTCTCATTGAGGACGCGCACGAGGAGCGGGGCCGGCAGCCTCCAGCCGCGCTCGGCCACCACCCCCAGTGCCGTGGCCAGCAGCTGCTGCTGAGGCTTGCTGGCCAGGATCTGCTCGAGGAGGGGGCGCAGGGCCTCCGGTGCCAGGGGGCGCGACGACGTCGGCCAACCGGTGTCCCGGGCGGCGGAGGAGGGGACCGAGGGGATCGTGGCGCGGTGCACCGCACCGTAGGCGGCGGCCGCGTCCAGGAGCGCATCGGTGCCGTCCGCCGCGTCGCCCGCACCTCCAGCGCCCTCTGCCTTCTCCTGCCGGGCAGGAAGGGCCTCGGCGACGGCTCTGGGGAGGGCCTCCGAGGAGAAGGGCCTCGCACGTGTTCCTATGACGGCGGCTTGGGCCAGCGGGGACAGGTCACTCACAGGGCACGCACCTCTCCATTGGTGACAACACTCAGAGCCCGCAGGCCGGCGGGCGACAGCTCGCCCGCAACCGTGACCTCGTCACTGTCGGCCAGAAGCGGCAGGACCCATCGGGCGTTGTCGGGCACGATGAGCGGCAGCGCCCCGTCCGCGTCCCCGAGTGCCGGCTCGCCGTTGCCGAGCAGACGGAACCGCCCTGAGACCAGCACCGGTACGGCTTCCACCCACGGGTCCGCGGCGACAGCACGCCTCCAGGCCTCCTGAGCGGATGCCGTCCCCGAGGGCTCGGGCACCCAGCCGGTCACGGGCTGCGAGGGCTGCTCATCGGACAGGGCCACGCGCAGCTGGCCGCGCCCCGGGTAGAAGTGCGCGACGGCGTCGAATCGGGTCCCGGGAACGACAGTGGTGGAGAAACCGCCGGAGACGGGGGCGAAGGCGAGGATGAGCGCCCAGCGCCGGGTGTTCGTGCCGTAGAGCCACAGGCGGCGCTCGGCCAGCCTGCCCTCCACAGTGTCCCGGCCGGCCACGACCACCCAGGTGTCACCGATGCCGGGCGAGGCCAGGACGTCCTCGGTGCGTGCGGTGATCCCCACGTGGGAGCGGACGGTGGCCCCCAGGTCGTCGGGCAGCTGCTCACGCCGGGTCCAGGCCCGAATGAGCAGGTGGAGCAGTCCGAGCTCGTCGAGCAGCCGCTCGGGCCAGTCGGGGGAGGAGTCCGTCAGCCGTGACAGGGCCGTCAGGTGCCGGGCGACTCCGGGGGCCTGGGCATCGACCATGCGGGAGGCGAAGCCCGTCAGCTGCTTGGGGCGCTGGGCCGAGCCGTTGGCCAGCCCCTGGCGGAGCTGATCGGCCAGCCACCGGTCCAGGTCCGCCAGCCCCTCGGTGATGCGCCCTTCGCGGGCGCGGGCACGAGCCGCGGCGCTCTTTGCGGAGGCGGCTGCCCGGGCTGGGTCATCGGGCTGGTCCGCGGCCTCCTGCCGCGCGGACTTCTGCTGGGCTCGCTTGGCCCGGCCCTCCAACCACTCGGCGGCGAAGGCTGCCGGCTCCCCGCCGGCCACCTGGCCCCGGCTCCACAGGTGCAGCAGGCCGACGGCGTGCTTGCAGGGGAACTTGCGGCTGGGGCAGGAGCACTTGAAGGCCGGGCCGGACAGGTCCACGCACACCCGGTACGGCTTCTTGCCCGACCCTGAGGCGCTTCCCCACACCAGCGTCCCGTGAACGCCGGCGTCCGACCACGTGGCGGGCGAGGCCAGCTTGAGGCCGGCCGTGGCGACCTGCTTGTCCGGTGCCAGCGCGGTGACCTGCTCGGCGCTCCAGGGCGCGATGGTCGGTGAGCTCATGAGGCCGAGGATAGGGCAGGGCGGTGACACCAATGAGCCCTCTTTCGTGGCAATCTCGATGATGCGCCTGGGGAGTCCTTCCCATGGTGCCCGCTCTTCTACACTCGCCTGCATGACCACCGACGCTCACCGCGGACACCCCTCTACCGCTCAGGGTGGCCCCAGCAGTGCCGCAGGCTCCGTCGGCCCGGCCGGACGCGACCCCTTGCCGTTGGCGGGGCGTACCGTCCTGGTCACCGGGGTCAGCCGCCGCGTCGGCATCGGCCACGCCATCGCCTGCCGCGCCGCCGACTACGGGGCGAGCATCGTCGCCCACCACTACCGACCGCACGACGCCTCCCAACCCTGGGGCGCCGACGACATCGACGCCGTCATGGGCTCTATCCGCACCCACCTGGTCGGCCCGGCCCGGCTCGTCGACATCCCTGCCGACCTGGCTGTCCCCGGGGAGCCGGCCCGCGTCGTCGAGCAGGCCGTAGCCGCCGCCGGCCACCTCGACGCCCTCGTGTGCAACCAGGCCATGAGCAGTCCCGACGGGGCGCTCAGCGAGATGACCGAGGCCGTCCTGGACTCCCACTGGGCCGTCGACGCTCGCGCCTCCATCCTCCTGGCGCAGGCCTTCGCCGCCCAGGAGGGCTTCGCAGCCCCCGCCCCCGCCGGCTCCGGAGGCCCGGGCCGTCAGCCGGTCGACAACCACCGCGGCGCCATCGTCTTCCTCACCTCGGGCCAGGGCCTGGCTCCCCTACCCGGGGAGATCGCCTACGCCGCCGCCAAGGCCGCCATCGCCGGCCTCACCCCGACGATCTCCGAGGAGCTCATCGACGTCGGCATCACCGTCAACACGGTCAACCCCGGCCCAGTCGACACCGGCTACGTCACCGAGGCGGACCGCGAGGCGATCGCCGTCATGTTCCCCCAGGGGCGCTGGGGCGAGCCCGACGACGCCGCCCGTCTCATCACCTGGCTGCTCACCGATGAGGCCCGCTGGATCACCGGTCAGGTCATCAACTCCGAGGGCGGCTTCGCCCGCTGGCGCCGCTGACTGCCGCACCCAGGCGCCGGCGTACCTGTGCGCTCTGCATGCCCCGGCCCGCTGCGCGTGCCCCGCGGCCCCCACACACTTCGACCGAAACTTCATAAAAGACGCGGCTCCGCGTCGTTTGTGAAGATTCTGTCGAAGTGTTGCGTGGGAAGGGTGCTGGTGGGGAGCTCGGGTCGAGGTGCCGGGGCGCGCTGGACGATGTGCTGGGGCGGCGCACCGCCTTCAGGCCGGCAGCAGCCGCAGCAGCGTGGCCTCGGGCCGGCAGGCCAGGCGCACGGGCGTGTAGGGGCTCGTGCCGAGCCCGGCGGAGACGTGCAGGTACATGTGGTCGGCGGCCCGCGGGTCCCCGAGCCGTCCCGGCCACTGCGACAGACCCGAGGCGCGTCCCCGGTCCAGGTCGCAGTTGGTCACCAGTGCCCCCACCCCGGGCACGCACAGCTGCCCGCCGTGGGTGTGTCCGGCCAGGACCAGGTCGACGTCGTCGGCCGACATCGCCTCCAGGACCCGCCGGTAGGGGGCGTGCGTGAGCCCCAGCCGCAGGGCCCGGCCCTCGCGGTCGCGGACCGCCGGCAGGGAGATGGCCGACTCCGCTGAGCCGGCGGCCTCAGGGATCGGGAGGACATCGCGGTTGGCGTGCGGGTCGTCGACGCCCACCAGCTCGATGCGCCGCCCGCGCACGGTGAGCGATCCGCGCCGGTTGGTCAGGTCCACCCAGCCAGTGGCGGCCTGCAGGTCGCGGATCTCCTCCCAGGGCAGGGCCTCGATGTCCTCGTCGCGCACGCGGCTGGAGGCCTTGCGCGGGTCTCGGTGCAGGTAGCGCGTCGGCAGGCGGAAGACGGTGGAGCGGTAGTCGTGGTCGCCCATGACGAAGGCCCCGGGCAGACCCGTCAGTGGTTCGAGCGCCCGTCGCAGCGGCTCCAGCCCGGATGCCAGGGAGAGGTTGTCGCCGGTGTTGACGACGACGTCGGGATGCAGCTGCGCCAGCTGCCGCACCCAGGCGACCCGCGCCTCGGTGCGGCCCGTCAGGTGAAGGTCGGCCAGGTGCAGCACCGTGAGGGGCTCCTCGTCGGTGGCGAGCACTGGCACGTCGATGCGCCGCAGCACGGGGCGCCTGGCCTCAATGAGGCTGTAGGCCAGCGTGGCCGCCCCCAGGGCGGCGGTGGTGCCGATGACGGACAGGGCGGCGCGGCCGGCAGGACAGGGCGTCATGGGGGAGTCTGGTCCTATTCTGATCAACTGTTCATCGGCACGCGTGATGCGTGCGTGTCGATAGTTAGTATGAAGCTGCAGGTCTATTTAATTAGATTAATTAAACAAGGCCTGTTCGGTGTATTTCCTCCACATGGGGGCGGCCAGAGAACTGCCGTACATGGTGTCGATTCCCCTGCCATTCAGGTCTTTGAGCTTGTATCCGCCAAGCCCTCCTTCAGGAATATCTGAGGTTCCGTAGCCGATCCAGACCGATGTAGCAAGATCCTGGGTATATCCCACGAACCAAGCATGTTCGGCGTCATCTGTTGTCCCTGTTTTACCGGATACTGCTGGACCCTGATAGCCTGAAAAGGCTGCAGCCGCAGTCCCGCCTTGCTGTACTGGCCCCTTCAAGGCCTCTGTGACAGTGGCGGTAACTCCTTGATCTATTACTTGGCTGCAGTCGGCGCTGGGAATCGACATTGAGGTGCCTTCAGCGTTCTTGATTTCCTCGATAGCGATAGGCTTGCAATACTTGCCACCTGAGGCGAAGGTTGCGTAGGCGTTGGCCATATTCAATGGCGGAACGTTCTCGCCTCCTAGTGCCAGTGTGCGTACTGGCGGTAAGGGTGTTCCGTCCGCCTTCGTTATCCCGAGGGAGGCTGCGAATTGCGTCGTCTGGCAAACATCCAAATCCCCGAGCATCGTGGCGAATGCTCCGTTCACGGATTGCTTCGTCGCATCTCTGACGGTTATATTTCCATTGATGTTGGTGCCTGGTACGTTTTGTACTGGCCATGCGTCGGTGTCGTTTTCAGGGGCGCAGGGGATTGTGAAACTGTGGGGTGCAAACGTTCTTGGGGCACCCGAGACTAAGGAGTTGAGAGTTCCTTTACCCTCCTTGATCCAATCAGCCAAGATCAGTGCTTTGAAGGTTGAGGCTGGTGGGAAACCATTTGTGCCGTCAGCTGCTGGCAGGCTGCCATGCTTGGCATCGGCAGCGAGAACCAACTGAGTGTTGATAGTAGAGCCGTCCTCGCTTTCACCGTCCCCGTAGGTGGTGTTTTGACTCAAGGACCTGATCTTGCCCGTCCCGGGCTCGATCGATGTGATTGTTGAGTTGGCGTGGTACGGGTTGTTTTCGGAGTCCTGGGGCACCGCCTTGATTACCTCATTGGCTGCATCCTGCTTCTTGCGGTCTAAAGTAGTGGTGATTGTCAGGCCGCCGCGCGTCAGCAGCTGGCGGCGGGAGGCGACGTCTGGCCCGAAGTTCTCCGATCCGAGGATCTCGTTGACCACGTAGCTGCAAAAGTAGGCGTCGTTGCCCGCAGCGCCGCAGCCGGCGGGTGACCCCTGAATGTCAAGGTGGATCGGGGTGTTGACCGCTTCGTCGTACTGCTGCTTGGTGATGAACTTCTCCTCCAGCATCTTGGATAGCACCCAGTCCCGACGGCTCTTGGCCAGGTCGGGATGATTCTGAGGATCGTAGGCACTGGGGGCATTAGTGGTTCCGGCCAGCAGGGCGGCCTCGTCCAGCGTGAGTTCCTTGGCGTGCTTATTGAAGTAGTGTCGGGAGGAGGCTTCGACCCCGTAGGTGGAGGGGCTGAAGGCGGCGATGTTGAGGTAGCCCTCGAGGATCTGCTGCTTGGAGTACTTCTGCTCCAGGCTGAGCGCGTACTTCATCTCGCGTAGCTTGCGGGAGGCGGTGGCTTCAGTGGCGTCCTTGATGATCTTGTGGTCATCGTTCTTCAGGCCGGTCTCAATGAGCGTGTTGCGCACGTACTGCTGGGTCAGGGTCGAGGCGCCCTGACGCGAGCCGCCGGAGTTGTTGGAGACCAGGGCTCGCACCATGCCGGTGGGGTCGACGCCCTGGTGCTGGTAGAAACGCTGGTCCTCCACGGCGACGATCGCGTTCTGCATGTTGACTGAGATCTCGCTCAGGGGCACCACGATTCGGTTCTCGGCGTAGAACTGGGTGATCACGCTCCCGTCTGCTGCCCGAAGGGTTGAGAGCTGGCTGGGCGGCTGGACGTTGAAGTCGCTGGGGAGCTCTTCGAAGAGCTCGGCGGACGCCTTGGTCAGCGCTGCCGTGACACCCACGAAGGGGGTGGCGAAGCCCGCCGACAGGACCCCGCCGACGCAGGAGAGAGTCAGGAAGACCACGAGCATCGAGACGACCTGGGGTGGTGTCAGGGAGCGCCCGCGCGCAGAGGATTTCGCCATGGCGCCAGCCTACGTGGAATCGCTTGAAGGATGCAGTGGCGTAGACCCCTTCGGGCTGGGAAGACCCTAGGAGATCGGTTTGGTGACCTTCTGATCGGTGGGGAAACGAGGTGATTCGACGGCGTTGGATGACCCTCGAGAACGGGATGGCTCGGCCACATGGCGAGACAGGTGCAGCTCCCAGGTAATTCTAAAGAAATCTCCAGGCCGGAATCACGGCGACATCACGATCTGCCGAGGGGGGGCTGCGGCTCGGGTGCGGTCCTCGGGCCGTGAGAACTGGAGTCGCTGGCCGTGTGAAAGGTGAAGGGGGTGGCGGGCTCAGTGTCCAGAAATCGGCTCGCTCTCAGAGAACTCTCCTTGTTTGTGCTGGTCTGCGGCGCGCTGTCGGCGATCTGCGGGGGTCGGATTGCTCGGCTCACAGGTGGAGGATTTGGTGTGCGGTGCCCGGTTGCCATACGGTAACGACTGTGACGTGACCGACAACGGCGTCGGCCGTTGAATGAATCGGGAGTGAGCATGATTCAAGACGACCAGACCTGGGCGGCCAGAGCGGCCTGTGCCGCCGTTGAGCCTGACCAGCTCTTCGGTAAGGGGGCTGAGCAGCGCGACGCGAGATCACTGTGCTTCTCATGTCCGGTTCGTATGGAGTGCCTGGCCGAGGCCCTCAACTCCGAGTCCAGCTTCGGCGTCTGGGGCGGGCTGACCGAGAGGGAGAGGCGGGCGCTGCTGCGACGCTTCCCCGAGGTCGACGACTGGGGCCTGTGGCTCGAGCGGGAGGATGACGAGCTCGTCGCCGAGATTCACGCCCGTCGGGCCCCTCGCATCCTGGCCCGGGTGCGCTGCGCCTCCTGAGGCCGCCCCCGCGTTCCTGACTTCCGGCGCCTCGCGGTGGGCTTTAGGCTGAGGCCCATGACTGCATCTTCTGAGCCTGTATCCGCCGCGCCCACCACCTGGGAGTACGTCACCGTCCCCCTCATCACGCACGCCACCAAGCAGATCCTTGATCAGTGGGGCGCTGACGGCTGGGAGCTCGTCCAGATCGTGCCCGGCCCGTCCGGCACGGACAATCTCATCGCCTACCTCAAGCGCCCCCGGTCCTGACGGGCCGCTCGGTGACAACAGCACGCATGACACCGCGTCTGCGGCCGGGGGATGCCGGACCGCAGACGCGGCGTCATATGCGTCGTTGATTGAGGTTGATTGAGGGTGCCAGTGCCCGGTGGCTCATCCGGTGCGCCGTGCTGAGGGCTCGCGACCCGAGACGGGACCTCAGCGGGCGCGACGGCGCAGGCGGTCGACGTCGAGCAGCGTGACGGCCCGGCCCTCCAGGCGGATCCAGCCGCGGGAGACGAACTCGGCCAGCGACTTGTTGACCGTCTCGCGCGAGGCGCCCACCAGCTGGGCGAGCTCCTCCTGAGTGAGGTCGTGGGGGACGTGGACGCCGTCGTCGGTGGGCGAGCCGAAGCGGTCGGCCAGGTCCAGCAGGGCCTTGGCCACGCGGCCGGGCACGTCGGAGAAGACGAGGTCCGCCAGCGCGGTGTTCGTGCGGCGCAGGCGCTGGGCCAGGGCGCGCAGCATGTCCTTGGCCAGCCGCGGGTGGGACTCCACGAAGGTCATGAGCTGGTTGTGGTCCAGCGTCAGGAGCTCGGTGGGGGCCACGGCGGTGGCGGTGGTGGAGCGCGGTCCCGGGTCGAACAGGGTCAGCTCGCCGACGATCTCGCCGGGGCCGAGCACCGCGAGCAGGTTCTCACGGCCATCGGCGCTGGCGTGGCCGAGCTTCACCTTCCCGGAGAGGAGAATGTAGAGGCGGTCGCCTGAGTCGCCCTCGTTGAAGAGGGTCTCGCCACGGCGCAGAGTCGTCTGCGTCATCATGGCGCGCAGTTCCTCCTGCTCCTCCGGGCTCAGGCCCTCGAAGAGCGGGATCCTGGAGATAATGCTGTCTTCCACGGAGATCCTCCTGGTGGTTAGGGGGCTGGCATCCCGCATGCGGGAGCCCTCGGGTCTATCCTGCCACGGCTTGTGACCTGTGGCACGCCGTCGAGCATTGTAGCCTCCGTGTGTTGCAGGTCAAAGAGAAGTGAGCAAAATCGGGTGCGTCGTGTGACACTGTCCAATCCGCGAGGTTGCGGGGCGGTGGTGGGATCGACTGCAATGGCGATCTCTGGAGGAGGGCCCGGCCTCAGCCGGGCCGAGGCTCGAACGAGGGCTCCGGTGGCGCTGGTGGTGCTGCCGACGAGATCGCGGAGAGAGGACACCGTGCGCAGGGCAGTGAGCAGTGAGGTTGCGGCGGCTGAGGCGGCCCCCGAGGTCCCCGAGGTGTCGACCATGGCTGACCCGGCCTGGCGGGCGGGCGCCGTCGACGACGAGCTCATGGCCCTCTATCCCGACGCCGCCTGCGCCCTCGACCACGACGGCCCCTTCCAGCTGCTCGTGGCCACCGTCCTGTCGGCCCAGACCACCGACGCGCGCGTCAACACCGTCACCCCCGAGCTCTTCGGACGCTACCCCGACGCCGCCGCCCTGGGGGCCGCCCGGCGCGAGGACCTGGAGGCGATCCTGCGGCCCCTGGGCTTCCAGCGCGCCAAGGCCGGGCACCTGCTCGGCATCGGGCAGGCGCTCACCGAGCGCTTCGAGGGGCGGGTGCCGCGCAGCCGCGAGGAGCTGGTGGCCCTGCCGGGAGTGGGGCGCAAGACCGCCAACGTCGTGCTCGGCAACGCCTTCGGGCAGCCCGCCATCACCGTGGACACCCACGTGGGGAGGCTCTCGCGCCGCCTGGGGTGGACGACGTCGAAGGACCCGCTGCGTGTGGAGAAGGACATCGCGGCCCTGTGGGAGCCATGGCGCTGGACCGACGGCTGCCACCGGCTCATCGAGCACGGGCGCCAGGTCTGCTCGGCCCGTTCACCCCGCTGCGGTGAGTGCGCGCTGCTCGAGGCCGGCCTGTGCCCACAGGTGGGCGTCTGATGGGCAGCTGAGAGCGGTGCTCGCGGAGGCGGCCCGGCTCGGGATGTCGGGCTAGCCCCACCCCCGATCCGCCAGATGGCCGGATGGGATGGGAAGGCCGACGTCGTCAGGCTGGAGGCATGACTGCTCACCCGCCCCTGGCCCCCTCCGACCCGACCGCCGCCTCCGCCTGCCTGCCGTTCAGTACCTCGCCTGCCGGGCCGGGCCCGTCGTCGCCCGTCGCCATCCGGTTGCGCGGCCTCACCCGCGTCTACGAGGTCCCCGGACGCCAGGACGCCCGCGTCACCGCCCTGGATCACGTCGACGCCGACCTGCCCGAGGGCAGCTTCACCGCCGTCGTCGGAGCCTCCGGATCGGGCAAGTCCACGCTGCTGCACTGCATGGCCGGCCTCGATGAGCCCACCGACGGCCAGGTGACCATGCTCGGCGCCCTCACCTCCGGGATGCGGGCCGCCGAGCGGGCCCGGTTCCGCGCCCGCCACGTCGGCTTCGTCTTCCAGGAGTACAACCTCATCGCCTCCCTGAGCGCCGCCGACAACGTCTCCATGCCCTCGCGCCTGGCCGGGCGTCCCCTGAGCGGCGCCCAGATCCGGGAGGCCCTCGACGCCGTCGGGCTCGCTCACCGCGCCGGCCTCAAGCCCCACCAGCTCTCCGGCGGGGAGCGCCAGCGCGTGGCCATCGCCCGCGTCATGGCCAGCCGGCCCCGGATCGTCTTCGCCGACGAGCCCACCGGTGCCCTCGACCTGGACTCCGCCGCCCTCGTCCTGGACTGGCTGCGCCGGCTCACCGAGCAGGGCACCACCGTGGTCATGGTGACCCACGACGTCGAGGCCGCCGCCAAGGCCGACGCGGTCGCCGTCATGAGCCAGGGCCACCTCGTGCAGTGGGCCGGCTGCCGTGACGCCCGCCAGATCGCCGAGCTCGTCCACACGGCCCGGGCCGCGCGCGTCGCCTGACCGGGACGGGATCAGGAGAGGATCGGAGAGGATCATGGTCACACTCATCTGGAACGACCTGCGCCACCACGCCCGCCAGTGGCTGTGGTCGCTGCTCGTCGCCACCGTCGGCGGCGCCATCATCGGCGTCATCATCACCGCCTGGTACAGCGCCCTGAGCTGGGCCCAGGCCCAGGGCTCGGCCGAGCTCGTCAACGCCTCCCACCTCATCGGCTCCAACCTCGTGTCCTACGCGGGGCTGGCCACCGCCGTCATCCTGTCCACGACGCTCGGCCTGACCGTCTCGGCCCAGCAGCGCTCGCACGCGCTGTGGAAGGTCCTGGGCATCCCCGGCAGCCGCATCCGCCGCATCATCCTGGGGCAGGTCGGCGTCATCGGGTTGCTGGGAGGCGCCATCGGGGCGGTGGCCAGTCTCCCGCTGGTCCGCCTCTACCTGCTCACCTGGCGGGAGCTCGAGGTGTTCCCGCCGGATCTGCCCATCATCATGCCGGGCTTCGGGGTGCCGCTGACCATCGCTGTGACGACGCTGTTCTGCATCCTGGGCGGAATGGGCGCGGCCCGGCGGGCGGCGTCGGTCCCCGAGATGCAGGCGCTGAGAGAGGCCTCGGCCCCGCGGACCCGGACCCGGTGGTGGCAGTGGGTGATCGTCGCCGTCCTAGTGCTGGCCGTCGTGGTGACCCCCTTCGACAGCACCGTGCCTCTCAACGAGGCCGAGAGGGCGGAGCTGGTCGCCGCCGGCGTCGACCTCAACGACCCGGGGGAGCGCGCGGTCACCGGAGGCGCCATGGGGCTCCTCGCCGCGATCGCGGGCCTGTGCGTGCCGAACTGGACTCTGCGGCCGCTGCTGACCTGGTGGACCGCGCTCGTCCCGGGCCGCAGCCCCGCCTGGTTCGCCGCCCGCGCCAACGCCCGCCACCGTGCCTCCCTGTCGATGACGACGATCGTCCCCTTCGCCATCGCCGTGGCCATGACCGGCACCGTGTACGCCGCCGTCGGCGCCGGGCAGGCAACCGGCGCGCAGGGCTCGGTCAACGGGTTCCTCACCGTCGGGGTGCCGATCTTCCTCATCTCCGGCGTCGGCGGTATCGCCAACATCGCCATGGTGGGGCGGGCCCGACGCCAGGAGGGCGCGCTGCTGGGAGTCATCGGGGCGCGGACCGGCACGGTCCTGGCCTCCACAGCGCTGGAGGGCGTCATCTACGCCGTCACCGGCATCGTCTTCGGGCTGGCGGCCACCGCCTTCAGCGCCATCTACGCCGCGCTCTACTCCGGCGGTGGGATGACGGTCCTGGTCGCCTCGGTCCCGGTGGGGCTGCTGGCCCTCGTCAGCGGGATCTCGCTGGCGCTCGCGGTGGCGACCACCTGGCTGCCCGCCCAGCTCGACCGACGCTCCCTCATGGACAACCTGCGCCAGCCGGTGTGAACCGGGGTGAGGCGGCGCCGTAACGCACCTGCCGAGCCGTACTTCACCTGCTGACCCGGGCATCTCTCGCGTAGCCCTGCAGAAGACCGTAGGGCTACGCGAAATCCGCCCGGCTCGCGGTATCAGGCTGAGGCGGGTGGAGCGACGTCGGCCAGGAAGGGCAGCAGGGCCCGGACGAACCCGGCCGGGGTCTCCTCCTGGGGGAAGTGGCCGGAGCGGCGGATCGTCGCCTGCCGCAGGTCGCCGGTCACGTGATGGGTGTCGCGCGCATAGGCCTGGGCGGGCTGGACCGGGTCGAGCTCGCCCTGCACCGACAGGACGGGCACCGTCGCCGGCTTGTCCAGGGCCGCCGTCTCCGCCCGAGACAGCACGAGGTTGCGCAG
Organism: Actinomyces sp. oral taxon 171 str. F0337; assembly: GCF_005696555.1. Classification (NCBI taxonomy): domain Bacteria; kingdom Bacillati; phylum Actinomycetota; class Actinomycetes; order Actinomycetales; family Actinomycetaceae; genus Actinomyces; species Actinomyces sp. oral taxon 171. The sequence continues at coordinate 311,092 of NZ_CP040005.1, forward strand.
CGGCTCCAGGGCGCTGTGGGCGGCGCCGGGCCGGGACAGGAGTGCGGCGTAGTAGGGGGCCTCCTCGGCCACTGCCTCGCGCGTGTGCGGACCGGCCCAGGAGCGCAGCAGGCCCTCCAGGGCGCTGCGGCTGCGCAGGCGGCGTTCGGCCAGGCCCGGGATCCGCAGACTCACGTACTGCAGCGCCGGTCCCGACAGTGCCCGGGCCCGCAGTGAGCGCAGCGCGAGCGGGTGGGGCGCGCCGACTGGGATGATCGCCGTCGTCAGGTCCGGGGCCACGTGCGGCAGCGCCCAGGCGACCTGGCCACCGAGCCCCGCGCCGACGACCACGGCCCGCTCGTGCCCCAGGGATCGGACCACGGCGGCCAGGTCCTGGGCGAGTGCCAGCAGGTCATAGCCCGACGGCGGCCGGTCCGAGCCGCCGAAGCCGCGCAGATCGAGGGCGCCCACGCGGTGCCCGGCCTGCGCCAGGGCGGGGATGACATGGCGCCAGGTCCACCAGCACTCGGGGAAGCCGTGCACCAGGAGGATGAGGGGCCCGGTGCCGGCCGGGGCCTCGGGACCCGCGAGCGCAACATGGAAACGGGTACCGCGGGCGGTGAGGTTGCGGTGGGTCCAGGGGCCGGGGCGATTGACGTCAACAGGCACGTCTGCAGCCTACTGGTCGGCGCCCGGCACCGCCCACGGGGCACCTGGCGGGGCGTCCGTCCGCGGGGAAATGCCTGCGTCGGTGCGCCTCGTCCCCGACTGCGCGCCTTCGGCGCCCCGTCTCCCGTTGCGTCCACGACGCCGCCGGAAGCGGGGAATGTCCAAAACGGTGACAAAGGCTGCGATGAGGCGGAGACCGAGGAAAGGAAACCGCATGATTCCGCGGTTCAGGTCATGGTGCGAGCGCCTGGATGTCCTCTTTGTCACCGAAATGGACATGCAGCGGGGCGAACCGGCTCCTGGAGCCATGCCGAGAGGACGGTCGGGCTCGATGTCGCCACCGGTTGCGGATGGAAGGGGGCAGGGATGGGCAGGTCCCGGCCCCAAGGGCCTTCTGGCGTTGACCGCGGATAGAAGGAGGGCGGGTCAGCCCAGCAGGAGGCTGAGGGTGACGTACACGCCGGTGCCGCCGATGAGTGACAGCCCGATGGCGCGCCGCCACAGGTGCAGGCCCGCCGTCGCCCCGATTCCGCCCACGGCCGGCAGCCAGCTCGACGGCGACAGGCTCACCCCGCCCAGCGTGTAGGCCACCAGGACGATCATGACCCCCAGCGGCATCGCCCGGGACAGGAAGGCCAGTAGCGCGCTGTCCTGACGCCCGCGCAGCAGTACGAAGGGCACGATCCGGCACACGAAGGTGATGACGGCGACGACCACGACGGCGACCGTGATCTGCGGGTTGGTGAGCATCAACCGGCCCTCCGCCGCGGCTGCGGTCCGGCCGCCCCAGGACGGCGGGTGCGCCAGGCGAACAACCCCACGAGGCCGGCTGCAAGGGTCACCAGCGCGGTCAGCAGCGCCGCCGAACCACCCATGGCCAGGCCGATACCGCCGGCCACCAGCCCCAGGCACAGCACCCCGATATCGGGGTGGTTGCGCCAGTTCTCAATGGCCAGGACCACGAACAGGGCCGTGAGCACGAAGCCGAGCAGCTCGATGCGCTCACCCACCACGGAGGCCAGCGCCGTTCCGGCCAGCGCACCGACGGTCGTGCCCGCCACCCAGGAGGCGTGGCTGATCGCCTCCACACCCACCAGGTAGCGCCCGCTCATGGCCTGCCGGTCGCGCGCCGCCAGCAGCGCATAGACCTCATCGGTGATCGCGTGGACGGCGTAGAGGCGGGTGAGCGCCCCGCCCCGCACCCGCTCCAGGGGGAATCCCAGGCCGTAGAAGACGTGCCGGCCCGAGACGAAGCCGGCGGACAGGGCGATGGTCGCCAACGGCTCGCCTCCACCGGCCAGCGGCACCAGCAGCATCTGCATGGTCCCGGAGTAGATGACCAGGCTCCACACCGGCGCCCACCACCAGGCCAGGCCCTCGGCGACCAGCAGCATCCCGGCCGCCAGCCCCAGCGTCACGTATCCGACGATGATCGGCACCACGTCACGGGCCGCATCGGCGAGAGTCTGCATCCGCCGAACCGACAGCGCACCCGTCCCGGCAGGAGGCGGGACGGCGTCGGGCTCAGTCACGCAGACCGTGGTCGTCGTCCCGGTTGCGCTGCCCGGCCTGGCGCGCCAGGTGGGCGACGACGGCGACCATGATCGTCAGCACACCCATGAGGATGAAGCGGCCCGAGAGGCCGTCGTCCATGACATATGTGGACAGGGCCCTCCCCAGGTCGGAGTGGGCCTGGAGCCGTTCGACCGTGGACCCGAGGATCGACTTGGTGACCCCCGGCATGAGGACGAAGGGCAGGCCGACGACCACGCTGATGGCGCCGACGACGAAGGCCCCCAGGGATGATCGCGAGATCATGAACAGGGCGGCGGCGCAGGCCGCGGTCCCGCCCAGGATCTCCAGCGCCCCCATCGGGGAGGCGGCCGACGGCCAGGCCGAGGGGTTGCCGCCGGTCAGGGTGGCGGCGCCGTCGTGCACGAGGAACCAGGCCAGGGGGAACAGGACGACGGCGACGAGCACCCCGGCCCAGTGGGTCTCGACGCGCGAGCCCGGGGCGCTCAGCACGCTGGCGCCCTTGAGGAGGATGGAGTCGTCGTCCTCACTGGCGCCGGTCATGGCCATGGCGGCCTGTCGGGCCCGCCAACGGCCGCGCTCCTCCGGGTCGTCACTCTCCCCGGCGTCGGCGCTCGCGGACAGGCCCCGGGCGGTGGGAGCCGCTGAGGCCCAGGCGGGTGTCTGCTGCGGGGAGGGGGCCGACGGTGAGGCCGTCGGCGTCGGGCGATAGTCACGGGTGCTCGTGGCGGCGGGGGCTGACCGGGCTGACGGGGCCGACGGCGCCCGCTCGGGCTGCGGTGCCGTCTCCGCCGGGGCGGTGGGCTGCGTGCGGGTGGGTGTCTCGGGGCGGTAGCCGGAGAGCCCGGTGTGCGGGGTCGAGGCGGCTCGGGACGCTCCTCCCATACCCTCCCGTGATGGGGCGGAGGTCGAGGCGCCGGCGGAGAAGGCTGGGCGGACGGAGGTTGTCGACTCAGCTGAACGTGCCGTGGAGGCGCTTGCGGCAGAGCCCGTCCGGGCCAGCTGAGCCGCAGGGGTCGCCGGCCAGGACGGGGCCGAGGGGCGGTTGTCGACCGCAGCGTTCGCCGACGTGGTCGCCTCCGGCTCGGTCGGTGACGTCGCTGAGCTCACCGCTGGTGCCGAGGCCGCTGACACCGGTGCCACCGGCGCGGCCTCAGGGCGGATCGACGAGGCGGGCCCCGGTGAGCCCGCTGACGGGGCCGGTGTCGTTGTGTCCGCTGACGGTGCTGAGGGCGTTGAGGGCGTTGAGGGCCTTGAGGGCGCAGCGAAGGCCGCCGAGGCGGTGGGGGCCTCAACGAGCGCGAAGCCGTCATCACTGTCATCAGCGTCATCAACGTCGGCTGCGCCGGCCGGCATCTGAGAGCCGGAGGCCTGCGTAACAGGTGTCCAGGACTGCGAGGCCTGGGCCGTGGAGACAGACATCGAGACGGCTGCCGGCTGTGCAGCATCCTCGATATCGTCCTCGGGCTCCTGGTCTGCCTCGTCAACCTCAGCGAGCTCGCTGACCTTGCTGACCTTGCTGACCTCGTCGACGTCAACGGCTTCCTCATCGAGCTCGTCGTCGATGTTGTTGATGTCGTTGATGTCGTTGTCGGAGTCGTCCACGCCCACTGCGGCATCCGATGCGGTGGAGGAGGCCTGAGGGGCAGTGCCCGTGACCGGGTCCGAGACCCGGGCGGCACCGGTGGACACGGAGACGGGCATGGCCCTCGCAGCAGGGGAACCGACCTCGGGGGCGGGAATCGCCGGGGTGGTGGGAGCGCGGTCGTCGTCCGCCTCCTGGCCGTCGAGGTCATCGGCCTCGGCCGAGTCGTCAAAGTCCTCGAAGTCCTCGACCGCGATGAGGTCCTCCGGCTCCACGGGGTCCTCGGCAGTGTCGGCCACGGGGGCGCGCCCCTGTGCCCCCGCCGCCGCTGCCGGCACCGAGGCGGGGGCTGCGGTCGGCCGGCTGACCGGCTCGCCGACCGGCCGGCTGCTGAGCCCGGTGCCGACTGCTGCGGCCGGCGTCTCGTCCTCGTCGTCCACCGGGGCGGGTGATGACGCCTCCGGGGTGGGGACGGTGGAGGCACCGAGGGCCGCGGCGGCCGTTGTGGCTGTGGCGGCAAAGTCCTGAGGCTCCTCGGACCGGGTGGGCGAGGGACCCGCGGGCGTCGTGGTCTTCGCGGCGGGCTGTGCCGGCTCGTCCTCCATCTCGCCGGGCTCCGACGACGGCGGAATCGACGGCGGCATGCCATCGGCTGCAGCGGCCCCGACGGCCGTCTCCGCGACGGCGTCGTCGGCAGGGGGCTCGGCCGGGGTCAAGGTCTCAGACGGTGTCGGTATCGCCTGACTGACCACCGGGCGGGGCGAGGAGGCGACGGGGCGCGAGGGGGCCCGGGCCGGACGGTCAGCCGGCAGGGCGCCGCCATGAACCTCCTGGTGCGCCGAGGGGGTCGGCTCCTCGGAGAGACCGCCGATCTCCTCAGCCGCGTCATCGGCTGCGTCGTCAGCCGTGTCGGCGACCGCCCGGGCGGTGCTCGCGGCAGCATTCGTGGTGGCACCCGTGACGGCGCTGGCGGCTCTCACGGCAGTGCTCCTGATGGCCTCGGCGGCCTGGCTCCCGGCAGCCCTGGGGAAGGACGCCTGCTCGCGGAGGTTCAAGGTGTCGGCCTTGTCGTCCGCTGTCGCCGTCTCCTCCTCGTCAGCTCCGTTCATGGCCGCATCATCGGCCGGATCGGCCAGGCTGACCGCCACCTCTCCCGGATGGGGGGCCGTGTCCGGTGTCCGTACGGCGGGTGTCGACGCCGTCGGGGAGGACGGGGCGACGTCGTCGGGGGTGACGGGTGCCTGCGGTGCGGTGCGGTCTGTGTTGTCGGTGCTCACGAGGTCTCCTTACGCATGCACACGGTAGTAGTAGGGATGGGGGTGCCGGAAGGGGCCGGTCATCCCCAGGACATGGATTCGGGCATGGGACCCTCAGACGCCGGAGCGCAGCCTGGCCAGCGCGTTCGCACGACCCTGACGGCGAGCCACATGTGCTCCCCAGCCGATCGCCATGAGCTCGATGCCGATGGCGGCGAGCATGACGGCGTCCGGGCCGTACGGCAGGAGCCTGGAGACCAGATGGCTGCCAGGGATCATATCGTGACTGAGTGCGGGCACTGCCGCGAGAACGAGAACCGGGCCGGTGAGGCGCGCACCGAGGGTGGAGCGTGACGTCGAGGCGCCGGCCGCGGCCAGGGCCAGGAAGGAGACGAGGACGGCTCCGAGCAGCAGCGGCCCGGTCTGGACACCGGGGGCGACTGCTCGCAGGTAGGCGCGGGGCAGCAGGAAGGCCGCGAGCGCCAGCCCGGCGATGACCCAGGGCAGTGACAGGAGGTGGGCGCGCCGGCGTGAGGGCGGCGGCGTCGGGGTGGAGCCCACGGTCCGGTCGGCCTCGGTGAGGCGGAAGGCGGCGTGCCCCTGGGCCTGGCCGGCGCGGCGGGCCAGTCGCATTCCCCAGGAGCCGCCCAGCCACAGGCCCGCCAGGATGAGCATGAAACCGGTGCCGACGAGCCGCTGCAGCCAGGGCTCCGTCAAGGAGGCCGCGTGAATGGGGGCCATGAAGACCATCGACTGAGCCGTCAGCGCGGTCAATCCGGTGGCGAGCGCGCCCAGCGAGGAGCGGCTGGCGAACAGCACGGCGGCGGCCGAGGAGAGCAGCAGGAGGGCACCGAGCAGCAGGCCGGTGCGCAGCATCGAGGCCGGGTCGGTGGCCAGGCCCAGGAGGGCGGAGGCACCCAGGGCGAAGAGGACTCCGACGACGGCGGTGAGCGCGTAGTCGGGTCGGCGACTGCGCGGCGGCCGACCCGATGCGCCAGGGGGCGTGGGCGGCGGGCCGGAGCCCGGGGCGTGATGGGAGGGGGAGTCACTCACCTGATTGAGTCTAGGGGGTGCACCCGCCTCGTGCGGAGTTCGTCGAGGAGAGGGGCCGTAGGGCGCCTGATGGCGCCTGTGGATGCCGGTGACCCCGATGTGCCACAGTGGGGGCGTGGTGCGAATGTCTGTGGGGATCGGTCCGTCGGCGGCTGGGGGGCCGAGGACGTCTGCGGCGCGTGGTGCGGTGAGCCGACCCGGCGTGTCGACCGGGAGGTCGAATGCCGGTGGGGCCGGCGGGCGTGCGTCAGCCGGGGCGTCTCCCGGTGGAGCGCCTCCGCCCGAGGATCCTGCGCTGGAGGCGCTGAGAGCCGTGGCCGCCGATGAGCGGGTGCGCGCCGCCGAGGCGGCGGTGCGCGAGGCCTGCGCCGAGCTGCGCTGGAACGAGGCCCTGCGGCGTCGGTGGCGTGAGGCCCGCGCGGAGGCCGCGATCCGGGGCGCCATCGCCTCGGGCGGCGTCGAGGGGGCGGTGGTCTCCGCCGAGGTGCTGCGCGAGCAGGTGGCCGCCGGCTCCCTCACTCAGGCCGCCACCGGTGACCCGGGCTTGGATGCCGTGGCCGGCCTGTGGCGCGCCGGGACCCGCCTGGTCGGCTGGATGCCCGACCTGGTGGGTCGAGGGCGGCCGGTGGCGCCCTCGGCGCGCTCGCTGCTGGCGGCGCTGCACCGCGACGTCGTCGGCCCCCTGGCGGCCGGCGGCCGGGTGGGCCTGGGGGAGGTCGGAGTGCCGCGCGCCCGGCAGGTGCGTGCCCGCGAGGGCGGTCCTGGGGTCGCGCCGCAGGGCGAGGAGCTGGTGGCGAGGCTGGCGGGGCTGGTCGATCTCATCGAGGCGCCGCAGGCGCCGGCGCTGGTGCGGGCGGCCGTCGTGCACGCCGAGATGCTGGCGGCCCGCCCCTTTACCGCCGGGAACGCCGCGGTGGGGCGCCTGCTCGTGCGTCACCTCCTGGTGCGTGACGGGCTCGAGCCGACCGGCACGGCCGTCACCGACCTCTACCCCGGGCGGGTGCCGGCGGCCTACGCCGAGGCCGCCGGGGCCTACGCCTCGGGCACCATGGACGGGGTCGTGGCCTGGGTGGTGTGGCAGGCCGAGGCGGTGCTCGCGGGGGTCCAGGAGGCTCAGCGCCTGTGCCTGGCGGTGCAGGCCGGCACCTGGCGGGCCGGGTGAGCCCTGCATGAGTTCAGCGTGAGCCCGGCCGGATGATTCAGCTGTCGCGGGCGCCGTGCGGGCCGCGTCGGGCGACGAGCCAGGCGGCGGTGCCCCCGACGGCCAGCACGCCGGCCACGTGGGTGATCATCGAGGCCCGGGTCGACAGGCTCGGGGGCTCCCAGCGCGGCCGCAGGCGCACCGGGCGGGCGAAGTCGCGCACCGGCCAGTCCCGCTCCTGCGCCAGGCGTCGCAGGTCCCGGTCGGGGTTGACCGCGACGGGATGACCGACGGCGCTGAGCATCGGCTCATCGGAGATGGAGTCGGAGTAGGACCAGCACCGGGACAGGTCGATGCCGTGGGCGGCGGCGTCCTCGCGCAGCGCCACCACCTTCTCCGCGTGCAGCATGGAGCGGGAGATGCGCCCGGTGAACAGGCCGTCCTCGCCGACCTCCATGTGGGTGGCCACGGCCCGGTCGGCCCCGACGAGGCGGGCGATGGGGGAGACCATCTCGGCGATGGAGGCCGAGACCACCACGACGTCGTGCCCGGCCCGGCGGTGGCCCTCGATGAGGTCGAGGGCCTCGGCGTAGACGGCCGGCTCGATAGCCGTGGTCAGGGCGCCCTCCACAACCTCCACCAGCTCTCGGCGGCTGATGCCGGCGGACATGAGGGCCAGGTGCTCCATGAGACTGCTGGACCGCTGGGTGCCGGCGCCCACCAGGAGGTAGGGGAGCTGGGCGATGAGCCCGTGGGCCAGCGCCCGTGAGGAGATGAGGCCGCTGCGCCGCATCGGGGTGCCCAGCGCCCAGGTCGACGACGTCGCCAGGATCGTCTTGTCCAGGTCGAAGTAGGCCGCCGCGCGGTGCCCGGCGGGCGAGGGGCCGACAGCTGGGCGCCCCGGCGCCACCGGTGGGGCGGTCGGTGCCGTCACCGGTGAGGTCGCTGGCAGTCGGGAGAGGTCGCTTGCGCGGTCCTGCGCGCTCATGACCCCATCTCATCACGAGCCGGACCCCGGTGTCAGGCGAGTCAGCCCCTCAGTGGCCTCCGTGGCCTCCGTGGCCTCCGTGGCCTCCGTGGTCTCCCGCGGTCTCCCGCGGTCTCCGGCTTCGCCGCCGGTTCCCTGGTCAGCTGTGACCGGCAGTGACTGGCAGCGGCCAGGTGCGGCGGGCGCGGGGCCACAGGCTCGTTTCTGCAGCTCGTCTCCACAGGCCCGACGACGTCGATGGGCGCAGCCGCGGGCGGGCCCGCACCCTGGTGGGGAGCCGCCCCAGCGCCCCAGTACCGCCGTGCGGGGTGACGGACAGGGAACCGTGACGACGGCTGTGAAGACGGCCGGGAGCCCTCGGGGGAAGGTTCGGGAAGACGGTGGAGATACGTGAAGGAGAGGGAGACGATGCCGCTGAGGATTCCTGTGAGGGCGACACGTGTGCCTGCGGGGGACGGCACATGGCAGTGGGAGCAGGAGGAGGAGACGCTGACCATTCCGGCAGTGGTGGATCCCGAGGACGAGGCGACACCGGATCAGGGAGAGAAGGCTGTCGCCGCCGGGGCAGCGCAGGCAGCCCGGGTCGGGCCGGAAACGGGGCGGACGGCGGCGTGGGACGGCCAGGACGTCGCCTTCTCTCCCCTGAGGCCCTCCGCCGACAGGCCTGGGCGGCCAGGGGGTGACGCGCAGGCGGAGGAGGGGGTGATGCGCTCAGAGCATGCCGCCCAGGTCCTGGCCGTCACCGGCGCCCGTGGGGGCCTGGGGGCCAGCGTCCTGCTGCTGCACCTGGCGTGGGCGCTGGGCCGCGCGGGCAGGCGGGTGGCGATGATGGACCTCGACCCCGTCGGTGGCCTGGACCTCCTGTGCGGGGAGAGCGTCCTGACCGGACTGCGCTGGGCGGACCTCCCGGCTGAGGAGTCGGCCTTCCGGCCCGGCCACCTCGTCGGGGCCCTGCCCGTGTGGCACGCCATGCCGGTCCTCACCGGGGACGTGCGCGGAGGACCCCGGCCCTGCGCGGAGGCGGTCCTGGAGGCGATGCGGGCCGAGCACGACGTCGTCCTGGTCGACCTGCCCCGAGGGGCGCCCCCGCCCCCGGGTGCCCGGGTCCTGCTCATCACCGGACTCGACCTGCGCTCGGCGATCGCCGCCGAGAGCATCGCCTCGCGACTGCGGGGCGCGGTGTCCGGGGGTGCTGAAGTCACCGGTACCGCTCCAGGGGCGCCGGTCTGGCTCGTGGTGCGCCAGGTGGGTGAGGACGTCGTCGCCGAGGACCTCGAGCTCATCACCGGCTGCCCGGTCCTGGGGCAGGTCCCCACCGACCGGGTCCTGGCCAAGCGGCTGGCCCTCGGAGAGGACCCGGTGCGGGCCCGCTCGGCCATCCGGCGCGCCGCCAGCGCCCTGGCCCAGGAACTGCTGTCCCGGCTCCCTGGAGCCGCGGCGTCGGGGCCGGCGAGGGGCGGTGCCGGGCCCGCCTCCGGCCCGGCTGGTGCCGTAGCCGGCCAAGGGGATCAGGAGGCGGGGAGCCAGTCAACGAACCGGCCAACGAATCAGCCAACGAACCGGCCAACGAATCAGCCAATGAACCAGCCAATGAATCAGCCAATGAACCAGCAAAAGAACCAGTCAAGGAGTCAGTCATGGTCCCGATGAGTCCCGATCACCCCGACGTCCCCGGTGGCGTCACAGGAGGCGACGGCCCCGAGCTCGCCCGCGTCCGCAGCGCCCTGGCCCGCGGCGTGGGCCTGGAGGATGCCCTCAACGACGCCGCCGCCCCCGCCACCGGCCAGGTGGGGATGACTCGTCTCGGTCAGCGAGTGCGCGCCGACGTCGACGGCGCCGGGCCGCTCCTCCAGCCCCTCATCGAGACCGACGGCGTCACCGACGTCCTCGTCAGCGGTGGGCACACCTGGATCGACCGAGGGCACGGCCTCGAACCCGTCCCTGAAGCCACCATGGAGGAGCCCGAGGCGCGGACCCTGGCCGTGCGCATGGCCGCCTCCGCCCACAAGCGCCTCGACGACGCCAGCCCCGTCGTCGACGCCACCCTGCCCGACGGCACCCGCCTCAACGCGGTCCTACCGCCCCTGAGCGCCGACGGCACCCTCATCAGCCTGCGCACCAAGCGCCGCCGCGGCTTCACCTTGGACGAGCTCACCGCCGCCGGCACCGTCGCCCCCGGCCTCGACGACGTCCTGGCCGCCCTCGTGACCGGCCGCGCCAGCTGCCTGGTCACCGGCGCCACCGGCACCGGCAAGACCACCCTCCTGGCCGCCCTGCTCTCACTCGTCCCGGCAACCGAGCGCATCGTGTGCATCGAGGAGGCCAGCGAGCTGCGCCCCCACCACCCTCACGTCGTCCACCTCCAGGAGCGCGGCGCCAACGTCCAGGGCGTCGGGGCGGTCTCCATGACCTCCCTGGTGCGCACCGCCCTGCGCATACGGCCCGACCGGATCGTCCTGGGCGAGTGCCGCGGGCCCGAGGTGCGCGACGTCCTCACCGCCCTCAACACCGGGCACGAGGGCGGCTGGGCCACCCTCCACGCCAACTCGCCCGCCGACGTCCCCGCCCGCCTGACCGCCCTGGGGGCGCTCGCGGGACTCGATGAGGCGGCCGTCGCCGCCCAGGCGGCCAGCGCGCTCGACGCCGTCGTCCACCTGCGCCGGCAGGCCGGCACCGCCGGGGCGCGCCGCTTCGTGGCCTCCGTGGGCGTGCTGCGGCGCGAGACGACCCCGGCCGGAGCGGTCCTCATCTGCGAGGAGGCCCTCCGCGTGGCAGACGACGGTCGCCTCAGCCCCGGCCCGGCCGCGGCGGCGCTGCGAGAGCGGATCGGCCCGCAGGCCTTGACGCGCACTGGTCTCGACGGGCTGCCCGGGCCGGGGGAGAGGAGACCCACGTGATTGGAACGACCAGCATGACCTGCGTGATGGGACCCGTCGCGCTCCTGCCCCCTGCCGGGCACCTGGTCGGCCCGGTGGGTGGACCGGTTCCGGGCGCCTGGATCGCGGCGGTCCTGGTCGCCCTGGCCACCGCCGTGGTCCTGCTGCCGGCCCGCCGCGGTCTGCCCCGCAGCTGGACCACGGGTGCCCCCGCGGCCGAGGAGCGCCCGTCGATCGGGCAGGCGGCTCTCACCGCGCTGCGCTCCCGACGCTCCGGATCACCTGAACCGGACCTCGGCCTGCTGCTCACCGAGGTCGCCAGCCTCCTGCGCGTCGGTGCGACCCCGCAACGTGCCTGGACACGCGCCTGTCAACGCGCCGGCCTCACCGAGGGCACCGAGCCCGACGGCGACGGCGTCCCACCAGTGCTGCGAGCGCTCGCGGACCTCCAGCACGACTCGTGGCTGCCCCGATGGAGCGATGGGCGCCTGCACTGGCACCCGCCCCCGAGAGGGCGGCGGGTCCGGCAGCGGCGGGCCACCGCCGCAGGGGTGCCGGGCGCCATCGCCTCCTGCCGCCTGTCGACCGCCCTGGGGGCGCCCCTGGCCGACATCCTCCAGACCGTGGCGGGCGGGGTCGCCGAGTCCGGTCAGGCCGAGGCCTCCCGCCGGGCCGCTCTGGCCGGTCCCCGCACCACCGCGCGGCTCCTGGCCTGTCTGCCCGTGGTCGGCCTGGGACTGGGGATGCTCGTGGGCGCCGACCCCGCCTCCCTCCTGCTCGACGGCGGTGTCGGCAGCGCCGTGGGGGCGCTCGGCATCGTGCTCATGGCGGTGGGGCACCTGGTGACCAGGCGCCTGATACGCGCTGCGACGGCTGACGGCGACGCCGTCGACGAGGCCCTGGTCCTGGACCTGGCTGCCGCCGCTCTGAGCGCCGGGGCCTCGGTGCCCGGGGTGCTGACCGCCTTGGGTGAGGCCCTGGAGGAGGAGGGCGCCGGCGTCGTGGGGCGGGCCCTGCTGCTGGGCGCCCCGTGGGAGGAGGCCTGGCAGGCGCCCGACGACGAGCAGTGGAGGGCACAGCGCTCCCGCCTGGAGTCCTGTCTGCGCCCGGGCTGGGAGGACGGGGCCTCACCGTCCGCTCTCCTGGCGGCGACGGCGGCGAGCCTGCGCGCAGGGCGGCACGCTCGCGATGAGGAGGCCGCCGAGCGCCTGGCGGTGCGCCTCGTCCTGCCGCTGGGAGCCTGTCACCTGCCGGCCTTCGTCATCCTGGGGATCGCGCCGGTCGTCGCCTCGGTCGGCATGAGCATGCTCACCGGGTGAACGCGGCCCGCCCTGCCAGCGCGGCCTGTCCCGGGGACGCTCCTGGCCGCCCACTGGCCCGAGGCCCTCGTCCGAGGCTCTCAGAGCCGGGGACTCCTGCCCTTTCGGGTGCGCGGACCCCCGGCGGCCTGGCACGATGGGGGCATGGCACTGTCGAAGAAGCTCCTGAGCCGCGACGAGGTCGTGGTGCGGCACATGCACACCCACATCAAGGTCCTCCTGTGGCGGTTCGTCGTTGAGATCCTCCTGCTCGCGGTCGGCGTCGTCGCCTCGGTCATGGCACCCGCCAGCTGGCAGCCCTGGGGCATCCTGGCGATCTGGGTGGCGGTCCTTGTCCTGAGCGTCCCCCTGCTGCTCGTGCCGTGGCTGCAGTGGTACATGCACACCTACACCGTCACCACCAAGCGCATCATCACCCGCTCCGGCATCATCAGCCGTGCCGGCCACGACCTGCCCCTGACCCGGATCTCCGACATCCAGCTGGACAAGGACGTCACTGACCGCTTCTTCGGCTGCGGCACGCTGGCCCTGCAGACCTCCGCCGATGACCCGCTCCTCCTGCATGACGTTCCCCAGGTGGAGAAGGTCCAGGTCGAGATCTCCAACCTGATCTTCAACGACACCCAGGGCGCCATCGACGCCGACCCCCGCAGCTGAGCGGCTCCGGCGCGTAGATATGTAGATATATGAAGAGACGACGGCCGCCGGTTCCCCAGAGGGGGCCGGCGGCCGCCGTCGTGATCGTGTCGGGGCCGGGTCAGTCGAGGGTCTCGACGACGCCGACCGCCTGAGCCACGCCGGTCAGGGTGGCGGCGATGCGCACGGCCTCCCAGACCTGCTCGGTGCTCAGGCCCTCGCCGCGCACCGTGGCCTCGTGGGCGGTCACGCACTTCTCACAGCCGTTGATGGTGGACACGGCCAGGCTCCACAGCTCGAAGTCGACCTTCTCTACGCCACCGGAGGTGCCGATGATGTTCATGCGCAGGCCCATGCGCTCGTTCTCGTAGGCCGAGCCCAGGAAGTGGCGCGTGCGGTAGGCGACGTTGTTCATCGCCATGATGGAGGCGGCGCCCAGGGCGGCGCTGATGGCCTCCTCGGACAGGTGGGTGCGGGCGTCCTCCATGACCTGGACCAGGACGGACTCGTTGCGGGTCGCGGCGGCCGCGGCCACGAAGGTGCCCCACTGCTGCTGCTCGGTCAGCGAGGAGGAGCGGGACAGGGTGGACAGGTTGAGGGAGAGGTCCTTGGCCCACTCGGGCAGGGCGGAGCGCAGGTTGTCGATGCTCATGTGTTCTCGTTTCGTCGTCGTTCAGGTGGTGGAGGCCGGGAGGCCGGGGCTCGTGCCCGTCAGCTCATCTCGCCGAGGGCGTCGATGGTGGCGGCGCCGGCCTGCCAGTTGCAGGCGCACAGCTCGTCGGACTGGAGGGCGTCGAGCTGGCGCAGGACCTCCTCGGTGTTGCGGCCCACGGAGTCGGCGGTCACGGAGACCGACTGGATGACGTTGTGGGGGTCGATGATGAAGGTGGCGCGGTCGGCCTCACCGGTGGCGCGCTTGATGCCCAGGGCCTCGGTGAGCTCGCGGTTGAGGTCGCTGGCCATGGGGAAGGGCAGGTCCTGGAGCTTGTCGTGGCTGCGGCGCCAGGCGTAGTGGGTGTACTCGTTGTCCACCGAGACGCCCACGACCTCGCAGTCGCGGTCCTTGAAGTCCTGGTAGAGGTCGCCGAAGGCGGCGATCTCGGTGGGGCACACGAAGGTGAAGTCCTTGGGCCAGAAGAAGACGACGCGCCAGGTGCCGGCGGGGACCTGCGAGGAGACGGTGGTGAAGTAGTCCTCGGGCTTGCTGGCCTCAACCTCCTTGAGGTTGCCGGGAACGACGGCGGTGAGCTCGTAGGCGGGGAACTGGTCTCCGATGGTGAGAACGGCCATGGGTGCCTCCTGAATGATGCGAATCGCGGTGCGAGTTGGTGCGGTCTGCGCTGGCCTGCGCCGGCCCAGGTAGGGCCGGTGCGGGGCGGCTCCGTCGGTCCAACCGTAGGACGCCGGCCTCATAAGTGCAACTAAAACTTGTCCTATTTTTAAGAAGGTATGCCTTATCTGGTGGTGTTGCGGTGACACCTCCCGGGTGCTCGTTCATGTCCGCTGCGTGGACACCTCCGCCTGCCGGTCCGCCCATACGGAATGAGTCGACGCCCTGCGGTGTTGCTCCACCACCGCCGCACACCAGATCAGGAGAAGTCATGAGCCCCCGTCTCAGCCGGATCAGCGTCCTCGAACAGGTCCCCCTCTTCGAAGGGGGAGAGACCCGCCAGACCCTGGAGGACCTCGTCCGCCTGGGGCGCGGCCTGGAGGAGTCCGGCTACCACCGCTTCTGGCTGGCCGAGCACCACAGCACCGGATCCTTCCTGTCGTCGGCGCCCGACCTGCTCATGATGCACATCCTGGACGCCACCGACCGCATCCGCGTGGGCTCGGGCGGCGTCATGGCCATGCACTACGGCTCGCTCCAGATGGCCGAGCGCTTCGCCACCCTGGCCACCCTCCACCCCGGCCGCGTCGACATGGGCCTGGGCCGCGCCCCCGGCGGGGACATGCGCGCGGCCGGAGCCCTCAACCAGGGACGCGTCATTGACCCCGACGCCATCAACACCCTCATCGAGGAGACGGTCGCTCTCCTGCGCGACGACCTGCCGGCCACGCATCCCTACGCCTCCATCGAGGTCCGCCCCCGCCCGGCCCAGATGCCGGAGGTCTGGCTCCTGGGCTCCTCGGGCCAGTCGGCCGCCTGGGCCGGCGCCCACGACCTCAACTACGCCTACGCCCAGTTCTTCAGCGGCCGCCAGCAGGTCGAGATCATGAACCACTACCGCGCCCACCTCCCCGAGGGCCCAGGGACCCGAGTCGACGGCGCATCCGGCGGCGTCGTGAGCTCCGGCCCCGGCGCCATCCACGGGGGCCAGACCCTCTCCGCCCTGTGCGTCAGTGCCGCCGCCACCCGCGAGGAGGCCCATGAGCAGGCCCTTGTCGCCGCCGACGCCCGCTTCAGCCTGCGCACCGGCCGCCCCATGCACTTCCGTGACCCGGCCACCCTCGACGCCGCCTACCGCGCTGAGGTCGAGCGCTACCTCGAGCGCGACACCGCCATCATCGTGGGCACCTACGACGAGGTCGCCCGGGTCCTGTCCTCCTTCGCCGAGAACCACGGCACCGAGGAGGTCATGCTCATCAGCTACATCGACGACGTCGAGGTCAAGACCCGCCAGTACGCCGAGCTCGCCTCCCGGCTCCTGTGAGCCGGCGGTCTTTTGTCTCCGCACGTCCGAGGTGTGCTCGGGAGGGATCCCGGGCAGGGCGGTCGCCCTGGAGCCGACGGCGGGCCGAGGGGAGAGGGCTGCTGGGTCACTGGTGTCCATGGTGCTGACATCACCCCCGCACCGACGCCGCACGCCGAGGACAAACCGCAGCATTCCAGGGGTCCTCTGTGGCCGCTTCGACGGTGGGCCCGTTGATGTCAGCGCCGTGGACACTGGGCCGCGCAGGAGCGAGCGTGTGGCAGAGCCCGGTGCCTTCGTCACAGGTCCTGCCCCCGCCGCCCCCTGTCTGACCCCTTCTGGCTCCCGTGCGAAGGCCCGGAGGCCGTGACTCGATGCCGGTTCCACCCCAGAGTCTCACCTCGGGTCGGTCTACTGCACGAGGGGTGGGATCTACTGGTCAAGGGTTGTGGGTACTGCACGAAGGTCCTGCCTACCCGAAGTGCATCCCACCCTCCTCCAGTAGCACCCAACCCTCGTGCGGTACACGCCCCGCACCACCCGAACGAGTGTGAGCAGCCGAACCAGCACCGGCATCAGGGCATTCGATCCTCGTCGAGGCCAGGAGCCAGCACACCTGTGAGCCGGCGGACGCCCCCGCGTCCTCCTTTCGGCGGGGCGCCCGGTGCGAGCGGCACCCCGCGTTACGGTCGGTTCCATGAGCCTCGCGAGCGCCCGGTCCGCGTCCGAACCGTCGTCGTCCTTCCCACCTCCGGCGGTCACGCCCGCGCAGGCGACGAGCCTGCGGGCGGACCTGGCTGAGTCCGGCTGGGGAGTGGAGGCGGTGGCCGCCCTCCTGGGTGAGGCCGCTGACGCCGCCCTGCGCCGGGAGATCCGCCTTCCCGCCCTGCGAGCCGTGCGCGCCGCCCTGGCCGCCGGGTCCGCCCCCTCGCCCGTGGCCGTCCTGACCGCTCTGTTCATGCTTGGCGAGCCGGTCCCCGCCACCGCGCTTGACGCCGCCCTGCCCCGCACCGCAGCAGCGGGCGCCGCCGCCATCGGTCTGGTCGGTGAGCCCGATGGGGCCGGATACGTCCGTGCCCGCGTCGACCTGCGCCCCCACGAGGCCATCGACGACGCCGGCGAGGTGCGCTGGTGGGTGGCCTCCGACCTGGGCGAGCTCGTCACCGGCCGGGCCCTGGCACCCGACCACGTCCTGGGCGTCGGCGGCGCCGGCCTCACCCTGGCGGGTCTGACCCCGCGCACCCCCGTGCACGCCGCCCTGGACCTGGGCTGCGGCTGCGGCATCCAGACCCTTTACCTGCTGCGCCACGCCGAGTACGTCGTCGCCACTGACATCTCCGCGCGTGCCCTGGCCTTCACCGCCTTCAACGCGGCCCTGGCCGGTGTGAGTGTCGCCGGCGCTCTCGGCGCCGGTACCGAGTCTGTCGCCGGCTCCGAGTCGGGCTCCGACTCCGGTGCCGGCCGCCTGGAGCTTCTGCGCGGCTCCCTCCTGGAGCCGGTGGCCGGCCGTCGCTTCGACCTCATCGTCTCCAACCCTCCCTTCGTCATCACCCCGCCGGCGGTGCGCGAGGCCGGCCTGCCCCTCATGGAGTACCGCGACGCCGGCGGCCCCGTCCTGCCGAGGCTCGTGGCTGGGCTCGGCGAGCACCTCGAGCCCGGGGCGAGCGCCGTCATGCTGGGCAACTGGGAGCACCGTGGCGCCGGCTCGTGGCGCGACGCCGTGGCCGCCTGGCTCCCTGAGGGACTCGACGCCTGGGTCGTTGAGCGCGAGGTCCAGGACCCGGTCGAGTACGCCGCCATGTGGCTGCGCGACGGCGGCCTGACCCCAGATCGTGACGCCGAGGCCTTCGACGCCGCCCTGGAGGCGTGGATCGACGACTTCGAGGTCCGCGACGTCCGGGGCGTCGGCTTCGGCTACCTCATCGTCCACCGCCCCCGGTGCCCCCGCGAGCCCTGGCGCCTCCTGGAGGAGGTGACCACCTCCGGTCAGGGGGTTCTGGGACCCCATGTCGCTGAGGTGCTGGAGGCGCGCGAGCGGCTCGCCGGCCTCGACGACGAGGCCGTCGCCGACCTGCACCCGCTCCTGGCCCCCGACGTCACCGAGGAGCGTCACCTCATCCCGGGTGCCGCCGAGCCCACGGTCATCCTGCTGCGCCAGGGCGGAGGCCTGGGGCGAACCCTGCGGGCCTCGACGGCGGTGGCCGCGCTGGCCGGGGTGGCCGACGGCGAGCTGAGCGTGGACCAGATCGCCTCCGCGGTCGCTGCACTGACCGGGGAGGACGTCACCGCGCTGCGCACGGAGATGGTCGAGGCAACCCGGCGCCTTGTGACCACGGGCTTACTCACTGTCGGCTGAGAATTGCGCGCCGAAAAGAGTTCAAAAAGGCGCCTGCTTCCAGCGAGCGTGCGGTAGGTAACCTCTCTTTTTTGAGACTGGCGGTTTATGTTCGCCGCCCGCCCTTAATCATTGTGACCTCCCCGCCATCAACGATGCGCAACTGCGACGTGGGATGATCTGCGGTATCTCTGGGGAAAGTGGTCGTGTCGCGCAATGATGCGTGATTGTTGTTCGCTGAGGGGCCTCTCGGGTATCGGGATGCTTGTGAGAGTTCTACATTTCGTGGCAGCCAAGTTTGTGGTGCGCCTCAGCGCCAGCGTCTCTCATGATCGGAATCACATCGGCATGCCCCGCATATCAAGGTGCTCGCGAAGCGGGCTCGACGGATTTCTGTGCAAGTTCTTTGCCGCGTTCAGCTCTGTTGCCATTGTTGCGGTGATGGTGGTGGCTTTTCCGTGGCCGGCTCCGCCTGTGAGTGCGGCCACGAGCGACCTCAGTGTCCCCCTGGGGCAGACCTCGGCGCAGATCGCGTACGTGCGCAACACCGAGGGCAGTGACGTCATCACCGACAGGGCGGGCGGCTACTACTACTCGGCGCTCCCGTGGCAATGGGCCGCCACTCGGGCCTGCATCCGCTACTCGCCGGCCGGTGGCGACTACTCCACCAGTGTCGTCGAGGGGAGTAGCGGAGCCTATGCCACCGTTGGTTACGGGCGGCAGGAGCTCGGTGGGGCCTGCCCGGACTTCGAGGGGGACCCCTCCTGGGGCACTCAGTCCTCCCTGGGGTTCCAGCCCTCCAACACCACATCCGTCAAGGCCGGCCACGTTTTTCTTGTCGGAATGATGAGGCACGTCAACCGTCCCATCTACTCCGATATCAGCGAGGTCACCAACCCGGCCAGGCCGGAGACGGCCTACTACGGGAGCTTCACAGTTCGGACGGCCGGAACGATTGAGGCGAACTTTCCCTGGGTGGAAAAAGACACGATTAACACCTGCACCGGAAAGATCGATTCTGACGGAAGGCTGATCGTCGGAGACTATGGCAGGGAGGAGGAGATGGTCCCAACTTCTTACGCCTATGACTCCAGGGGAAATGTTGGGCGTTATGGACGTAACTACGTGTATATGTATCAGAATAACCGTCTGGTGCGATTCGACGGATATATGACCCAGAACTTCACGGACAAAAATGGGCGCAGCTGCTCGGACGACGTCCTCGATATCAAGTCCGACCGTTCGGACACGGCCTGGACCGACCCGAGCACCGGCATCAGGTACAAGCTGAAGCTCTGGGGATTCGTCAATAACGGGAGCTCCGACAACTGTCAGGCCCAGCTGTCCCAGGCCGAGTCCGCAGGCCTTGAGGAGCGCTTCCTCACCCGCGAGCAGTCCATCTCCTACGGGTGCCTCTACGGCTCCCTGGAGCAAGAGCGTCCCGTCACCTTCGCCAAGGACATCAAGGCAGACCCCTCCGTCCACGGGGCATTGACGATCCCTCAGTTCAGCTACCTCAACGCCTCACCCGAGGGCACCTACGGCCACGAGAGCTGGGGCACCCCCTCCGGCCTCACTCCCACCTGGAGCGGCGAGGCCGTGGACCCGCGGACCTACACCCTGCTGGCCCCCAACGATGCCGCCACGGTTCAGGAGGCGGAGGCCGTCCCACAGGCCGTCGTCGACCGTCGGACCGGAGAAGCCCGGGCATCCGGGTGGTTCCTGCGCAACGTCAGCTGCACGGTGGGTGCGAACGGTGCCCCGCTGCTGCGCCGTGACGGAACCACCCGCCTGGACCAGTCCGACTCGGTGAATCTCGACAAGCGCACGATCCGCCTCGATGGGACCCAGCTCGCCGAGCGCCAGGACGAGGTCGCCGTCAAGTGCGTCTGGCACAACGAGTACGTCATCGGTCAGGGTCGTGTGACCCTCGTGACCGTCGTCGACGGCGGTCACGCCAGGCCCGAGCAGTGGACCATGACCGCCAAACCCGCCACCGAGGGGCTCTTCGGGCAGAAGACCATCACCGGTGCCAGCGGTGCACCCGCCGTCAGCAGGGTCCCCACCGCCGGCGGCACCTACGTCCTCTCCGCAGGCAAGGGCCCCGAGGGGTACTCGCAGAACGGCCCCTGGGCCTGCACCGACGACGACGGCAGCGACGTGCCCGTCAGCAGCGACAGCACCTTCGTGCTGGGCGAGGGCAGGAACGTCACCTGCGCCGTGCACCAGAAGCCCCTGCAGACTCCCGTCAGCGCGGTCAAGACCGTCGACGGCGCCTCCGACGCCGCCACGGCCGGCTCCTATGCACTGAGCTACACCTGCACCCCGGGTCCCGACGGCAAGGCCACCTCCACCGGCAGGATCACGGTGGACGCCAAGGGCAGTGCTGTGAACCTGCCCGACCAGCGCGTGGGCGCCACCTGCACCGTCACCGAGGATGCTCGTGACGCCGGGGGACTCAAACAGCCGGGCTCCGCCACCGGTGGAAGCCTCAGCTGGAAGGATCCGGCCGCCTTCAAGGTCGTCACCAACCCGGGCAACCAGGAGCAGGAGGTCGCCTCCACCCCCGTGGCCCCGACGAGAGGCAACGCGGGCGGCGTCACCTTCACCGTGCCCGACTCCACGCAGGGTGCCGTCCGGATCAAGGTCGTCAACTCCATCGTCCCGCACGCCGGTATCGCCAAGACCTTCGCCAAGGTCGCCAAGAGCACCGAGAAGGTCAACGGTCGTACCACCTTCGACCAGACCTACACCATCACGGTGACCAACCCCTCCGCCAGGGCGGGCCTCACCTACGACCTCAACGACGCCTGGCAGGTCCCCCACGGGGTCACCGTCCACAAGGTCAGCATCTCCGGCGGCGCCATCACCGGTACGGAGACGCCTCAGGTCGGGGTCCCCTACACCAGGACCGGCATCACCCTGCCCGCGGGCCAGAAGCACATCTACACGGTGGTGCTCAACCTCTCCGGTCCCGACGCCGGCCTGCCCGGTGTCCGGGGAACCTGCACCCCCGGCGCCGTCGGTCAGGGCAAGGCCGTCTACAACAAGGCCTCGGTGACCACGAAGGGCGACGGGCAGCCCAAGGAGGCCGCAGCCTGCGGGACCCTGCCCATCAACCCCCGGTTCAAGGCCTCCAAGACCCCGCTCGACGTGGTCCGTAACAGCGACGGCACCTTCACCTCCAGCTACACGGTGACGGTCGCCAACACCTCCCTGGCCGCCAGCCCGGTGGTCGCCGACCTCACCGACACCCCGCAGATGCCCACCGGCACGCGTCTGAGCGGGATCAAGGTCCTGGAGAAGGGCACTGATGCCCGGGACGTCACCCTGCCCGCCATCAACCCCGCCACCGGAACCCTCAACGGTTCGATCACCCTCATCAAGGCGGGCACCGGCGAGACCCTCGCCGCCGCTCCCCGGACCGGGGGCAGTGGCGGCAGGCGAACCTTCACGATACGGATGACCTTCACTGTGCGCGAGAGCACCCCGGGCTACAACGAGGCCGACTTCCAGTGCGGTCACCAGCGCGCCGACGGCAAGCCCTCCGGCCTGGTCAACACCATCGCCATGGAAGGAGACGCCGACGGCGAGGGGAACAACCTCGGCTGCCTGTCGACCTCCGGCAGGCTGATGTTCTCCAAGGAGGTCACGACCCAGCCGGGCAACGGCTCGACCTTCGACGTCGTCTACACCGTGAGCGTGGTCAACGAGGGAGCGCTGACCGTGTCCACCGGGCCGATCGACGACAAGCCCTCCTTCGCCCCCGGACTCACCCCGACCCTGGTCAAGGTGCAGCGCGAGACGAGTGCGGCCAGGACGGTCACCGCCCAGCCCGACGGCTCCTACCGCCTGTCCGACAACGAGAACCTCTACTCGGGCCTGACGATCCGCTACACCGTCACCTTCACGGTGAAGATCGACCCGTCGGCCGCCGGATACCGCGATGACCTGCTGTCGTGCACCACGCAGAAGGCGCGTCTCGTCCCCGGCCACGGCCTGTACAACAAGGTCGTCCCTGAGGCGGGCAAGGACTCCGACACCCGGCCCGACCACGACGTGGCCTGCGCCGGCGTCTCGCCCCATGCCGGCAAGCGCATCCTGTCGATCGTCAAGACCGGCAGCCAGGGCCCCCTGGACGACGCGGCCTTCGACATCTACCCGATGGACCCCTCCACCCCGGGAGCCAAGCCCCTGACCAACGGCGTGACCTTCACCGGCGGCAAGGGCACCGGAACCTTCACCACCACGAGCCTGGCCATCAACCGCGAGTACTGGCTGGTGGAGACCAGGGCTCCCGCCGGGCACCAGCTCATGGCCAAGCCGGCCCGATTCAAGGTGACCGACACGGGCATCGAGCTCATCACCGCGCCCCCGGGCGGCTCGGCCCTGACGGTCTCGCGCAGCGGGGCCAGCAGGTCCGACGACACCATCACCGTCCGAGACCTCCAGGTCGGCACCCTGCCGCTGTCTGGCGGACGCGGCATCGGAATGAACATCGCCGTCGGCATCGCGGCCATCACCGGCGCCGGCCTGCTGGCGCTGCGTCAACGAAAGACCTCCTCGTTCGGGCGCCCGGCCTGATCGCGAGAAGAACCCACGACTCCGCTCCGTCGCGCGCGGGTCACCCCACCTATCCCTCACTCATCCCAACAACACAGGAGAGAACAGAAATGCACTCCCTCACCACGCGCCAAGGCCTCGGCATCGCCGCTGCGATGACGCTCGCCGCCGGCGTGCTCGTCGCCCCGACCGGCGCGGCGGCACCCGCTGACCCGAACGGATCCACCATCGACCCCGGCGCGGCCACGACACTGACCGTCCACAAGTGCGAGCAGACCGACACCAACGGCGTCAAGGAGGGGACCGGTAACGAGGAGCCCCAGGCCGAGTGCAAGCCCGTCTCCGGCGTCGAGTTCACCATCACCAAGCTGAACGTCGACCTGACGACCTACAAGGGCTGGAAGCAGCTCGCCGACGCCAAGGGCGACGTGCTCAAGGCCGGTGCCCTCAAGACCGGCACCGTCCAGAAGATCACCACCGGTGGTGACGGTCTTGCCGCCTTCACCGACGCTCAGACCGATGTCGGCGCCTACCTCGTCAGCGAGACCAGAACCCCGGACAAGGTCATTCCGGCCGAGGACTTCGTCGTCACCCTGCCGATGACCAACCCGCAGGACGCCACCGCGTGGAACTACAACGTCCACGTCTACCCCAAGAACACCCTCTCCGGTGTGGACAAGCGGGTGACGGACAAGCCGGCCCCCGGCTCCGGCCACGACCTCACCTACACCATCACCACCTCCATCCCGAAGGTGGACTACCCGGGCGGGGCGCGCATCAACCGCTACGAGGTCGTTGACCAGCTCGACAAGCGCATCAAGAAGGACGCCCTGGCCCCGGTCGTCAAGATCGTCGGCCAGAAAGAGGTGACTCTGGAGAACGCCACCGACTACACCGTCATCACCGCTGATGGCACCGACCACAACTGGGCGACCATCCAGCTCACCGAGGAGGGCCGCCGCAAGGCCGCCGAGGCTCGCTACAACGGCAACGGCGAGACCAAGGTCCAGGTGACCCTGACCGCCACGTTCGACGCCAACGTCAACCTGGAGGGAGACCTGTCCAACACCGCGGGCCTCATCCCCAACGACAGCCCCAACTTCACCTGGGACCCGAGCCGCCCCGGCACGAAGGTCCCCGGTATCCCCACCACCCCCGCGCTCTCCAAGTACGGCAAGGTGGTCGTCACCAAGACCGGTACGGACGATCTGGCCGACAAGACCAAGTACAACGGCGCCCAGTTCCAGGTCTACGAGTGCACCAAGACCGCGAGCGGTGCCACGTTGCGTGACGCCGACCCCAGCACCTCGACCGTCGACCCGCTGACCATCGGTGGGCAGAAGACCTTCACCACCTCCGGCCAGGGCGTCGTGGAGATCAGCTACCTGCGCGCCAACGACTACGTCAACGGTGTGGCGAAGTCCCAGGACCAGCTGACCGACGAGGACCACTACTGCCTCCTTGAGACCAAGGCGCCCGAGGGGTACACCCTCCAGGCCGACCCGATCCCCTTCCGCGTCATGGCTGAGAAGGCCACGGCCAAGGCCCCGACCGAGATGACCGTCACCGACGTGCCGAAGAACGCCGGCTTCCGCCTGCCGCTCACCGGGGCCAACGGCGTCATCTTCCTGACCGTCGCGGGCGCCCTGCTGGTGATCGGTGGTGCGGTCTCCGCCTACGCCAACAAGCGCCGTCACACCGCCAGGCACTGACCGCTCCTGACAGCCATGAGGCCACGAGCCCCATACGGCCGTCATCCTGCTGACTGCTCACTGTGGGGGAGGCGGGAGAACCCGTCTCCCCCACGGGGTGTTGCAGGGATCCTCCCTCCCCGTCGTTGACCCCCTACCGATCCCCATCCGTCCCTCGCAGCGAGCTCCGCAGACAACCCCACGAAGGAAGGCACGGCTCTCCGTGACAGCGCCACTCCCAACACTTCATGACCGCATCCCCCAGATCACCCGGCCCTGCACGAGTCGGGTCGAGAAGGGGCCCGACGACGCGACCCCGCAGCCCGGCCCGGGCGAGCCGGTCCCCCCTAGGGCCGGCCCGCGCAAGGCACCCCGCCGCAAGGTCCTGCGCGAGCGCTTTCTGACCTGGCTCCCACTGGCCCTGGTCCTGCTCGGCGTCGCCGTTCTCCTGTACCCGGTCATGGCGACTCAGCACAACAACGATGAGCAGCAGCGCCTGGCCACGATGTACACCGCCTCCGTGAACGCGGCCGGGCCGGAGGCCATCGCCGCGGAGCGCGCCTCCGCCGAGACCTACAACAACAACCTGGAGAGCGCGCCGATCCTCGACCCCTGGCTCGAGCTGCAGCGTCCTGACACCCCCCAGTACCAGGCCTACCTCCATGAGATGGACATCGACCCGGTCATGGCCCGGATCGTCATCCCCTCCGTCCACGTGAGCCTGCCCGTCTACCACGGCACTGACAGCCGCACCCTGGCGGAGGGAGTCGGGCACCTGTTCGGCACGAGCCTGCCGATCGGCGGCCCCTCCACCCATGCAGTCCTCACCGGTCACACCGGGCTGCCCACCGCGACCATGTTCGACAACCTCAGCCAGGTCAAGAAGGGTGACGCCTTCTACATCTCCTCCCTGGGGCAGACCCTCAAGTACGAGATCACCGACATCACGGTCGTCAAGCCCGACGAGACCGACTCCCTGCGCAAGGTCCCCGGACGCGACCTGGTCACCCTCATCACCTGCACGCCCTACGGCGTCAACTCCCACCGTCTCCTGGTCACCGGTGAGCGCGTCCCCATGGATCCCACGGCCGCCGCGGCCGAGGAGGCCAAGGCCCTGCCTGCCTCCATGCAGACCTGGATGAAGGCCATCATCGCCGTCGTCGTCATCATCATGACGATCGTCACCGGCATCCTCGTGCGCCTGTGGTGGATGCGTCGTCGCCGGAGCCCCCGGGGCGCCGGAGGTCGGACCGCCAAGGACTCGGCCTCCACGGCTCGGACGGTTGAGCCGCCGGACCCCGGGGACGGAGTCCCCCTACAGGCCGATCAACAGCGCCGCCGGCGAACAGGAGGATGACCCGTTCAGTGACGTGCAGGCGCGCGAGTCGTGAGCAGTCCCGCACAGGAATCGCTGCTGACTTCCTATTGGTTGGTGCGAGCAAGAACTTACGATCGGCCGGTGGCCTCCTTTCAGTCGCAGACCTCCCGCTCCCTGGGACAGCTGCGCCTGCGTGGAGGCCTGCTGGCCCTGTCCTGCCTGGCGGCGACGCTCGGTCTGTGGGGGCTGTTCGTGTTCACCCACACCGGCCAGGTCCTCGACGCCATGGCCCTGGAGGGCTCGGAGATCGGCTCGCACTACGTGAGCGCCCACGCCCGCACCCTGCTGTCCGTGGTGTCCATGCCCGCGGCCGTCGTCCTCGTGGTGACGATCCTCGTCATCGGTCTGCTGCGGCGCAGCCACCGGCGCGCCGTGTGGGCCGTCGTAGCCGTGGCCGGGGCCAACCTGACCACTCAGGTCCTCAAGTACCAGTTCCTGTGGCGGCCGGACTTCAACATCACTGAGCGCTGGGACAACGCCAACACCCTGCCCTCGGGGCACACGACCATGGCGGCCTCCGCCGCGGTGGCCCTCATCCTGCTGTCGGGGCGGCGCTGGCGGCCGCTGTCGGCCTGGGCCGGGGCGCTGTTCACCATCGCCATGGGCTACTCCACCCTCGTGTGCCAGTGGCACCGCCCCTCCGACGTCCTGGCCGGGATCCTCGTGCCCGTGGCCTGGGGCGCCCTCGCCGTGGCCGGCGGGGCCTGGCGCGCCTCCTGGTCCCTGCGTGAGGGAACCG
This sequence comes from Actinomyces sp. oral taxon 171 str. F0337, assembly GCF_005696555.1. NCBI lineage: Bacteria > Bacillati > Actinomycetota > Actinomycetes > Actinomycetales > Actinomycetaceae > Actinomyces > Actinomyces sp. oral taxon 171. The sequence goes on from NZ_CP040005.1 coordinate 337,466, forward strand.
GGGAGGAGGGCTCCGGTGAGGTGCCCGAGCTGACCACCGTGGGAACGATCCCGGTGACGGCCGCAGGACCGCGCCTGTGGCACCAGCTCGTCGGCAACATTCTGCTGGCCGTTACCGGCATCGTGTGCACCCTGGGGGCGCTCGGCCTGGGGGTCTGGGTGTGGCGGCACCTGGACGGCCCGGACTCGCGCTGGCAGCTCTTCAGCGCCTACGCCACCGGGTCGGTGGCCGTCGTCGGCGTCACCTGCCTGTTCCTGTCCGCGCTCGTCTCGCTCACCGACTGGGGCCGCACCCGCCGCAAGCACGCCCCCCGCCACCGCGACTGACGCGTATCCGGCCCCTACTCCTCGACGGCGGCGGCCGGGAGCCTGACGGTGAAGGTGGTCCCGTGGTCCTCGGGCGCGGTGGAGGAGTCGACGTCGATGCTGCCTCCGTGGGACTGGACGATGGCCAGCGCGATCGACATGCCCAGGCCCGTCGAGCCGGTACGCCGCTCACGCGAGGAGTCCCCCCGGGCGAAGCGCTCGAAGAGACGGTCGCGCACGTCCGGGGCGATCCCCGGGCCGTCGTCGTGGATGCGCACGATGAGCGTGTCGCGCTCGCGCGCCAGCGTCGCGGTCACATGGCTGCCGGCGGGGGTATGGACCCGGGCGTTGGCCAGAAGGTTGACAATGACCTGACGCAGGCGGGCCTCGTCGCCGATGACCAGTGGCGGCTCGGGCAGGAAGTCCTCGGCCTCGTCCGCCGTGGCGTCGGCCGGCGGCTCCAGGACGGCCAGGTCCAGCCGCCAGTCGTGGTCGGGGCCGGCCGCACGGGCGTCGGCCACCGTGTCCACCAGGAGACCGACCAGGTCCACCTCCTCGCGGCGCAGCTCGCGCCCGGCGTCCAGGCGGGCCAGCAGCAGCAGGTCCTCGACGAGCGCCGTCATCCGCACCGACTCGGAGTGCACGCGCTCCAGGGCGTAGGTGGCCTCCTCCGGAAGGTCGGCATCGGCCCCCTCCCGGCGGATGAGCTCGGTGTAGCCGCGGATCGAGGCCAGCGGTGTGCGCAGCTCGTGGGAGGCGTCAGCGACGAACTGACGCACCTGCGTCTCCGAGCGCTGGCGCGCGGTCAGAGCGGACTCCACGTGCCCCAGCAGCGTGTTGAGGGCGCCGCCGACCTGCCCGACCTCGGCCGAGGAGTCCAGGTCCGCCTTCTCCACGCGGTCCTCGATGCTCACCTCGCCGCGCTCCAGCGGCTGAGAGGCCACGCGGTGCGCAGTGCGGGCCACCCGCTCCAGCGGCGCCAGCGCGGAACGCACCATGGTCCGCCCAGCCAGGGCCACCACGAGGGCGCCCACCAGGGCCACCGCCAGCTCGATGAGCAGCTGGGTGCGGATGAGCCCCTTGTCCCCCTCCAGGGAGAGCCCGGTGATGACCGTGCTGCCCGAGGCCTCGTCACGCGTGGCCACCACCCGGTAGGTGCCCAAATGGTGCAGGTGGACGGTGACGGGGTGGTCCTCGGTGGCCTTGGACAGCAGCAGCCGGCAGTCCTCCTTGGAGATGGCCGCGTAGTGGCCGTCCTTGTCGATGTAGGCGGCGGCCTCGCTGCTGGAGGCCGACGTCTGCGCCGTGATGAGCGTCAGCGTGCCGGTCGACTGCCCGGCGGCGTCAAGACCTGGAGGGACCCCCTGCTTGCCGGGGTCGCCGTCGGCCCCGCCCGCCCCGTCGGGCTGGCCTCCCGGTTTCTCCGTGCCCTCCTGGACCGCCTCATCGGAGGCCTTCCTGGCCTCCTGCGTCAGGTCGTGGCGCTTGTCGGCGGCACGCTGAGCGGCCGCCATCAGCTGACTGTCCGTCCGCGCCATGAGGGTGTGGCGCAGGCTGACGGTGGAGAAGGAGCTCATGACTGCCGCCATGACCAGGACCAGCCCGAGCACTCCGACCACCAGCCGGGTGCGCAGGCTGCGAGGAGGCGTGAGGAGCGAGCCGGGCCCCCACGAGCGCAGGCTCATCCGCTGCCTGGTCGGTGCCGGTTGCTGGGACATCTGCGGGTGCTCAGGAGCGCTCGTCCGTGCCGGCCACCGGCTTGAGGACGTATCCGACGCCGCGCATCGTGTGGATCATGGGCTCGCGGCCCTTGTCGATCTTGCGGCGCAGGTAGGAGATGTAGAGCTCGACGATATTGGCCTGCCCGCCGAAGTCGTAGTTCCACACACGGTCCAGGATCTGCGGCTTGGACAGAACCCGGCGGGGGTTGCGCATGAGGTAGCGCAGCAGCTCGAACTCGGTGGCGGTCAGCTGGATCTCGTCGTCACCGCGCCAGACCTCGTGGGAGTCCTCGTCCATGCGCAGGTCCCCGACCTCCAGCAGGGAGGCGGGCTTCTCCTCGCTGGCCCCCGAGCGGCGCAGCAGGGCACGCAGTCGGGCCACGACCTCCTCCAGGGAGAAGGGCTTGGTGACGTAGTCGTCGCCGCCGGCGGTCAGGCCGGCCACGCGGTCCTCGACGGCGTCCTTGGCCGTCAGGAACAGGACCGGAACGTTCGGGAGGTGGCCACGCACCCGGCGCATGACCTCCAGGCCGTCGAAGTCGGGCAGCATGATGTCCAGGACGATGACGTCGGGGTCGATCTCCTGGGCGGATCGGACGGCTGCGATCCCGGTGCCGGCGGTCGTGACCTCCCAGCCCTCGTAACGCAGGGCGGAGGCGAGCAGGTCGGCGAGCATCTGCTCGTCGTCGACGACCAGGACGCGCAGGGGGGAGCCGTCGGCGCGGGTGAGGTTCTCGGTGGGGGCGTTAGTCACGTCGTCTATTCAACAGGAAGGCGCTGTGCTCGACCACAGCGCAACCTGTGTCTCGACTGTGTTACCGATCTGAGACCCAACGGTGACACAGTGACGCGTGTGCTGTGACATGCTTATGCGGTCATGCGTCTTGGTTGTTGATCTCCACATCCGCATGCACTAGGACGTTACTTCGTAGCGTAGCCCCATAGAGAGCGGCCCAGGGGTATCTCAGCCGTCCCCTCGTCCAGGGGGTGTCGCCGTCGGTGAGCCGGCGCCGACCTCGTTTCCCTCATACAGCAACAGCAGGAGAGTCATGGAATACGTCGATGGCAACGAGCGCCGCTTCGGTGCCGAGGACCTGTTCTTCTCAACGACGGATACCAAGGGCGTCATTCGCAGGACGAACCGGGTATTCGATTCGCTGTCCCGTTACAGCCCCGACGAGCTCGTCGGCTCTCCGCACAACATCATCCGGCACGACGATATGCCCGCCGGTGCCTTCAAGCTCATGTGGGATGAGCTGGCACAGGGGCGCTCGTCGTGCGTCTACGTGCTCAACCGGGCCAAGGACGACCTGGACTACTGGGTCTTCGCCACGATCGCCCCCCTGTCCGACGGCTACCTGTCGGTGCGCGTGCGTCCGACCAACCACGCCATGTTCACCCCGGTCAAGGAGATCTACGCCCGGGTACGGGCCGCCGAGCGCGCCTACGCCGAGGAGGGCCACGGGCGCCGGGAGGTCGCCGAGCACGGCGCGGCGCTGATGACCGAGGAGCTGGCGAAGCTCCAGTACCACGACCTGCACAACTTCGCCCGGGCCGCGCTTCCGCGCGAGCTGGCGCTCCTGGTCGTCGAGGGCGTCCGGGTGCCGCCGCGAGCCGAGTCCGACAACCCCATGTTCGCTGTCCTGCAAGCCGTCGCGGCGATCGAACGGGACACCGACGAGCTCATCTACCAGCTCGGCGAGTACCAGGAGCTCATCAACGGCCTGGGCTCCTGGGCCGGTGGGGTGCGCTCGGTCATTAACCGGGCCAACCGCGTGGGCTCCCTCATGGGGGAGGTGACCAGTCCCGACGGCGAGTCCTCCGTCCCCACCGTCTCCGAGCGCGTCAAGGAGCGCGGGGCTCAGGCCGTCGAGGTGCTCCGCCAGCTCAACTCATCCCTGGTGGCGCTCTACGAGGCGGCCTCCGAGGTGCGCTTCCGCAGCTCGATGATGCGTCTTCACACCCTCATGGCCGGCATCTTCGCCGCCGCCGTCCTGGACGGTCAGGAGGTGGAGTCCGCCGACGCCATCGGCGACCTCGCCGAGGCGATGCTCTCCGACCTGGAGGAGCTCGTGCCCTCCTGCCAGGAGGCCGCGAACCTGGCCGAGCGCCTGGAGAGCGATCTGCGCACCGTGGTCAGCAACCTCGACCGCGTCAAGCGACCCTTCCAGCGCTGGATCCGCGCCCTCCAGGACGAGGGAGTTCAGGCCCTGGTCGACGGCGTCGACGCCGAGGCCGCCCTGCAGGAGGCCATCGACGTGGGTGAGCAGGGCTTCCCGGAGACGGCCTCGCTGGCCGAGCTGGCCGCCAAGGCCCGAGGCGTCGTCGTGACCCTGGATGAGTCCGTCATTCGTGAGCGGGTGACGACGGTCCGCGAGAGTCTGAGCCGCCTGGGGGAGTAGTTGGTGATAATCCACAATATAGATTCCACCTCATTGGTGACAATGTCATAAATAGTCTTCCGCGGGCCCGCGCGTGTCATTAAGGTTCTTCCGGCACTGTGCGAGGAGCTAAGGAAATGGTCCTCGACGAGGTGCTCCCGCGAACCATCTACCATGAAGGAGAGCACCCATGGAGTCGCAGGTCGGGTACGAGCGCTTGTTCGATCCACAGGACGTCTTCTTTTCCACCACGGACCTGAAAGGTGTTATTCAGAACACCAACAGGACATTCGATACGCTCTCGCGCTACTCGCGTGATCGTCTCATCGGGTCTCCGCACAACATCATTCGTCACCTGGACATGCCGTCCGGCCTCTACCGCCTCATCTGGGATGATCTGAAGTCCCAGCGTCCGGCCTGCGGCTACATCACCAACCGTGCGGTGGACGGTCTGGACTACCGGGTCTTCGCCACGATCGTGCCGCTGCGTCAGGGGTACCTCTCAGTGCGGATCAAACCGATGGACACCGTGACCCGGAACAAGGTCGAGGAGGCCTACCGTCGGGTGCGTGGCAAGGAGCGCGATCTCGAGGCCCGGGGCGCCTCGCGCCACCAGCTCGGCGAGTTCGGCGGTCGCGAGCTGGCCGCGGAGCTGACGGCCCTGGGCTTCTCCTCGCTGCACGACATGACGCTGGCGACCCTGCCGCGTGAGGTGGCCGCCCTGGTCAACTCCGGGGTGCGCGTCCCGGCGGCCGCTCCCGAGAGCCTGGGTGCCGTGGCCCGGATCCTCAACACGGTGGCCGCCATGGAGAAGGACACCAACGCCCTGGTCTTCGAGCTCGACGAGTACCTGCGCCTCATCACCACCATGGAGGCCACTCACGACTCCGCTCGGACGGTGGAGGCGCGGGTGGGTCGCATCGGTCAGCTGGTCTCCCACGACGCCGGCAACAGCGCCCAGACCAAGACGCAGATGCTCGCCGAGCGCATCGCCGAGCTCACAGGGGCCGCGGGATCGGAGCTGACCGGACTGCCCTCGCGCCTGCAGGTCCTGCACCAGTCGGTCACCGAGCTGCGCTTCTCCGTGGCCCTCATGCGCCTGCTCACCCTCATGGTGGGGCGCTTCGCCCAGTCCATCCTCGACGGCAGCGAGGTGGACGCCGTGCACTCCCTGACGGACCTGTGCGAGGCGCTCGAGTCCGGCTTCCGCGGACTGGACCCCGTGCTGCGGGCCGTGAGCACGCAGGTCGCTCAGCTCAACGACGCCCTGCACACGGTCACCTCCAGCCTGGACCGCGCGGCCCGGCGCCTGGGCCAGTGGGTTGACCTGCGTGGTGGCGGAGCCGGCTCCTCGGGCTCGCCGGTCGTTGATGAGGTCGCCCAGCTCGCCTCGCGCGGCTTCCCCGAGGTCCGCTCCTTGGCCGAGCTGGCCGCTGAGTGCCGCGGACTGCACCTGCCTTACGACGAGAACATCGCCGCTCAGCGCCTGGCCGCCGTGCGCAGCGCCCTGGCCGAGCTCATCTGAGCCCCGTTCGAGACTCAGCCGACGATCTTCGGGAACCTGCGTGGGGGACGAGGGTCGTGGCGGGGCGCGATGCTGGACGGCCGCCCGCTGAGAGCCGTGCGCCGGCGGGTGATCTCGTCGAGACGAAAGTCGTTTCTCCAGACACTGCCGGGTTGGAAAAGGTGGGTGGTGCGTTACAGTCGGCTGAGAGCCGGCACGAGCCGACTCCCCGCCGTCCCCTTCGTCGAGGGCCCGGACCGCCCGGATCGTCACGATCCAGAGGAGACCGCCGGGACCTGCAGACGATGTGAACCACCCGCAGACCCACCAGCCGCGGCCAGCCGCGCACCACCCCTGAGGAAGGCTTTACGTGTCCACCAAGCTCGTCATCGTGGAGTCCCCCAACAAGGTGCGCTCCATCGCCGGCTACCTGGGTCCGGAGTTCGACGTCGAGGCCTCCGTGGGGCACATCCGCGACCTGCCGCAGCCCTCCGAGCTGCCCGCCACCATGAAGAAGGGACCGTACGGGAAGTTCGCGGTCGACGTCGAGGACGACTTCACCCCCTACTACGTCGTCAACCCCGACAAGAAGAAGACGGTCGCCCAGCTCAAGAAGGCCCTCAAGGAGGCCGACGAGCTCTACCTGGCCACCGACGACGACCGCGAGGGCGAGGCCATCGCCTGGCACCTGCAGCAGGTCCTCAAGCCCAAGGTGCCGGTGCGCCGCATGGTCTTCACCGAGATCACCCGCGAGGCCGTCACCCGGGCCCTGGACAACACCCGCGAGCTGGACATCCACCTCGTCGACGCCCAGGAGACCCGTCGCATCCTGGACCGCCTCGTGGGCTACGAGGTCAGCCCGGTCCTGTGGCGCAAGGTCCGCGCCGGCCTGTCCGCCGGGAGAGTCCAGTCGGTGGCCACCCGCCTCGTCGTCGAGCGCGAGCGCGAGCGCATGGCCTTCCGCTCCGCCTCCTACTGGGGGGTGGAGGCCATCTTCTCCACCGTCCTGTCCGCCGTGGACGTCACCGCCCGCCAGGACGCCTCCTTCACCGCCCGGCTCGTCACCCTCGACGGGCGGCGCGTGGCCACCGGCCGCGACTTCAACGACGACGGTCAGCTGCGCCCCGCCGCGCTCAAGGCCTCCGTCGTCCACCTCCACCAGGTGGGGGCCGCTGCCGTGGCCGAGGGCATCGGTCGGGGAGAGCCGCGCGTGGCCGGCGTGGAGGACAAGCCCTACAAGCGCCGCCCGGCCGCGCCCTTCACCACCTCCACCCTCCAGCAGGAGGCCTCCCGCAAGTTGCGCATGAACCCGCGCGAGACCATGCGTGTGGCGCAGGGCCTCTACGAGAACGGCTTCATCACCTACATGCGCACCGACTCCACGGTCCTGTCCGGCCAGGCCGTGGCCGCGGCCCGCTCGCAGGTGGCCGAGCTCTACGGGGCCGAGTACGTCCCCGAGCGCCCCCGCGTCTACGCCTCCAAGTCCAAGGGCGCTCAGGAGGCCCACGAGGCGATCCGCCCCGCCGGCGACCACTTCCGCACCCCGGCCCAGGTCTCCGGCGAGCTCACCGGCGCCCAGTTCCGCCTCTACGAGCTCATCTGGAAGCGGACCGTGGCCTCCCAGATGTCCGACGCCGTCGGCTCGACCGCCACAGTGACCGTCGAGGTGCCGCTGACGCCGGTGGCCGGCGAGTCGCGCGACTCCGGCCCCACCTTCTCCACGGCCGGCCTGACGGCGTCAGGCACCGTCATCACCTTCCGCGGCTTCCTGGCCGCCTACGAGGAGGGGCGCGATGCCGAGCGCTACCAGGACGACTCCGGCGCCACCGCCAAGGACTCCAAGGACGTGCGCCTGCCCGCGATGATCTCCGGACAGGAGCTGGCCCCCCTCGCTGCCGAGGCCGCCGGCCACGAGACCACGCCGCCGCCGCGCTACACCGAGGCCTCCCTGGTCAAGGCCCTCGAGGAGCGCGAGATCGGCCGCCCCTCGACGTATGCGGCCACCATGTCCACCATCTCCGACCGCGGCTACGTCGACCACCGCGGCCAGGCCCTGGTGCCCACCTGGCTCGCCTTCGCCGTCACCCGGCTGCTGGAGGAGAGCTTCGCCGAGCTCGTCGACTACGACTTCACCGCCTCCATGGAGCGCGACCTCGACCGGATCGCCGCCGGTGAGGAGGACCGGGTCGCTTGGCTGCGGCGCTTCTACAACGGTCAGGGCGGCGAGGTCGCCCCGGAGGTCGCCCAGGCCGCCGCCTCGGGCGATCTCGATGCCGCGGCCGCCGCGCTGCGAGCCCAGGGGCTCAAGGGCCTGGTGGACAACCTCGGTGAGATCGACGCCCGCGCCGTCAACTCCATCGAGATCGGTGAGGGCATCACCCTGCGGGTGGGGCGCTACGGCCCCTACCTGGAGGATGCCGAGGGCAAGCGCGCCAACGTGCCGGCCGACCTCGCCCCCGACGAGCTGACCGTGGACAAGGCCCGCGAGCTCTTCACCCGCGCCGCCGACGACGGCCGCGAGCTCGGCGTCGACCCAATCAGCGGGCACGTCATCATCGCCAAGGACGGCCGCTACGGCCCCTACGTCACCGAGGTCCTGCCCGACCCGGAGGAGACGGCCGGGGCGGAGGCCTCAGACTCGGCCGCCGCAGCCACTGAGGCCGGGCAAGCGGTGACGAAGACTGCGAAGACGGCGAAGTCCACGAAGACGAAGAAGGCGAAGAAGACCGCCAAGCCCAAGCCCCGCACCGCCAGTCTCCTGCGCTCCATGGACCTGTCCACCGTGACCCTGGAGCAGGCCCTGGACCTGCTGAGCCTGCCGCGCGTCGTCGGGCAGGACCCGGAGTCGGGGGAGGACATCACCGCCCAGAACGGCCGCTACGGGCCCTACCTCAAGAAGGGCACGGACTCGCGCTCCCTGGAGACCGAGGAGCAGATCTTCACCGTGACCCTGGAGCAGGCCCTGGAGATCTTCGCCCAGCCCAAGCGGCGTCGAGGGCAGGCGGCCGCTCGCGGGCCGCTGCGAGAGCTGGGGAAGGACCCGGCCACTGACAAGCCGGTGGTCATTAAGGACGGTCGTTTCGGCCCCTACATCACCGACGGGCAGACCAACGTCACCGTGCCCCGCAGCGAGGACCCGGCCACCATCACCGCTGAGCGGGCCTTCGAGCTGCTCGCGGAGAAGCGCGCCAAGGGCCCGGCCAAGAAGCGCACCACGCGCAAGACCACCACGCGCAAGAGCGCGGCCAAGAAGACGACGGCGAAGAAGGCCACCGCCACCAAGAAGACCACCGCCAAGACGGCGGCGAGCAAGGCGGCCGCCTCGAAGGAGGACTGAGAGGCCGCGGTGGCGGTGTAAGCCTCTGGCGTTGGTGCGAGCCGCTGGCCGCCGCCGTCGGTCTTGGCTGGGGGCATTCCAGGTGCCGGGGTGCGTCTTCCTCCGGCCGGGGACGGTCCACGCGGCCGGGGACCGGATTCCTGTCCCCGACGGCGTCGGATGTCCCCGGCCGCACACAAGGGTCCCCGCCGGCGCAGAGCACTCCCGAACGTCCGGGCGCAGTGGTCCGTGATCCTCCCTGCGGCCCGTGTCGCAGTTCTGCGACAGCACTGCGACGAGGAGGGGACAACCGGCCGGTATTGTATTTTTTGTACAACTCCCCGCTTGATTCCTGAGAGGAACCCATCATGCGACTGCCTACGATCGTTCTCGCCGTTACCGCGGCCATGGCCCTGTCCTTGAGCCTGGGGGCCTGCTCCTTGTCCGTCAACGGTTCCGGCTCCGGTGACTCCGCATCCCCGGCCGCCGCCCAGTCCGAGCAGAAGGACTCTCAGAGCGCTGACTCCAAGGGCTCGACCAAGACCTCTACCCAGGGGGCCGCGACGACCAGCTCCCAGCCCTCCTCCGGTGGCTCGGCTCAGGCCACCGCAGCCTCCACCAACAAGACCGGCGACCACGACGATGACAAGGATGGCGACGACGCCCCCATCACGGATCCCACCTGGAAGGACATCCAGAGCAAGGGGCAGCGCACCGAGGTCTCTGGCGACTACGTCGTTCAGGACTCCACAGGCACTTTCAACCTGGTGGGTGACCTCAACTCCCTGACGGTCCAGGGCTCCGACGTCAAGATCGCCGCCGAGGACGTCGACACCCTCACCGTTCAGGGCTCCAACGTCACCGTCTACGCCCGCGACATCGACCACCTCACCATCCAGGGCTCGGGCGTCACCGTCCGCTGGCTGGGCGACGACCCCGAGCACCAGGACCTGGGATCGGGCAACACCATCGGGAAGCTCAACCAGTGAGACTGCCGTGACTCAGACTGCCGCACCGGTTCCCTCCGCCACTGTCCTGCTCGTCGATGACGAGGCCCCCATCCGCCGCTCCCTGGGTCCTTACCTGGAGCGCGGCGGGTACCGGGTCCTGCTCGCCTCGGACGGGGCGGAGGCCCTGGACCTCCTGGCGTCCTACCAGGTGGACATCATCGTCTCCGACGTCCTCATGCCCAGGATGGACGGGCGGGAGCTGGTGCGGCGGGTCCGGGCCGCTGGGGCCTGGACCCCCATCATCCTGCTCACCCAGGTGGACGCCTCCTACGAGCGGGTCTCGGCCCTGGACGACGGCGCCGACGACTACCTGTCCAAGCCCTTCGACCCCGCCGAGCTCGCCTCCCGGATCCGCGCGGTGCTGCGCCGCACCCGTGGTGTGGCCCAGCCACTGACCTCCGCCCCCCGGCTCATGGCTGGGGAACTCGTCCTGGAGCGGACCTCGCGGCGAGTGACCCTGGCGGGGCGCGAGGTGACGCTCACCCCGAAGGCCACGATGCTCCTGGACTACCTCATGAGCCATCCCGGCGAGCTCCACGCGCGCGAGGAGCTGCTGGCCTCCTTGTGGGGCATCGACTTCGCCACCTCAACGCGCGCCGTCGACCACCGTGTCCGTGAGATCCGCCAGGCCCTGGGCGACGACGCCGCCCACCCTACCTACATCGAGACGGTCCCCTCCGTCGGTTACCGCTTCCGGGCCGAGGTCCGGGCATGAGCCGACCGCCGATGCCGCCGCAGCTGCCGCCCTCGGTCCCGCCGCGCGCGGCGCCCGCGCAGGACGGGCGCACCAGGTACCTGGAGCCGGCGGTGGACATGGGTGGGCCGCGCACCATGCCGGTCACCCGGCCCGCAGTGCAGGCAGCGCAGGCTGTGCAACCGCCCAGCCACCCGTTGGCGGGCCAGCCGGCGGACAAGCGGCAGCCGGTGGCCGCTGCTCAACCCGTCGAGCCCTTGGCCGGGGCCGCTGCCGAAGCCGCCCTGACACCTCTGGACCCCACCACCGAGAAGCCCCGGCGAGCCGCCTGGATCGGATGGGCGCTGGCGGTGTTGGTCGTGGCCGTCGCGGCGGTGGTCTCCTACGCGGTCCTTGGGCTGGCCCCGCTGGTTGTCTCGACGGCGGTGCCGCTGGTGGTGGCGGAGATCGGGATCGTTCTGCTGCTGCTCGCCCTGGCCGCGACCGTGATCCGCCGCAGGCTGCACCAGGCGGAGCAGCAGGGGCGAGTTCAGGCCCAGGAGGAGGCGTGGTCCCGTCACCAGCAGTTCCTGCGCCGGCTGGACCACGAGCTGAAGAACCCGCTGACGGCGGTGCGGGCCGCCGTCGCCGACCTGCCGCAGGCCCCACCCCACGAGCTGCAGGCCCGGGTCGACGTCGTCGACGCCCAGGCCCGCCGCATGGGGCGTTTGGTGACGGACCTGCGCAAGCTGGCCGACCTGGAGACGGCTGCGCTCTCACTGGAGGACGTCGATATCGCCGAGACCGTCTACGACGCCGCCCAGGCGGTCGGCGAGGAGGGGGCGGCGCGTGGCGGCGGCCCCAAGATCCGTCTGGATCTGCCGCAGGTGCCGTGGCCGTTGTCGCATGTGCGCGGCGACGGCGATCTGCTGTACTCGGCCGTTTACAACGTCATCTCCAACGCCTCGAAGTACACCCAGCCCGGCGGGACCGTGGAGGTGCGCGGTCGGGAGGAGTCCGGCCTCGTCACCATCGAGGTGGCCGACACCGGGATCGGGGTGCCGCAGGCGGACCTGCCAGCGGTGTGGAGTGAGCTGGCCCGTGCCGGTAACGCCAGGGGCCTGCCGGGCTCGGGGCTGGGGCTCGCGCTGGTCTCCACGATCGTGCGCCGCCACGGCGGCAGTGTGCGCATGGCCTCCCGTGAGGGCGTGGGGACCCGGGTCTGGCTGAGCCTGCCCGTGGCGGGGCCGCCGGCGGCCTCCTGAGCTGGATCCGAGCCTCAGCATACGCGGGCGGATCTGTGGGGGTTGCGGTAAAGTGACTTGAGAATGGATGATCGTAGCGAACCCAAGGAGCCTCGATGAGCGAGAATCCCCCTCCTGCCGATTCGAAAGATGGCAAGTCAGATGATGGGAAGGTCGACAATAAGAAGTTGATTGCCATTAATAATATTCTTTCTACGGCGAGGACCTCGCAAACCAATCTTCGTGGATGGTCGCCGGCATCAGGGGGCTCTGTTGAGACCTTGAAATCGGGGCTTGATGGGATATGGGACTCTCCGGTGGCGGAGACATTGTCTGCAAAGATGACCGCGGCCGTCAACTCTGTTGATTCTGATTCTGGAGTTATGGCTACGATCATTAATGACCTTGGTTCTGCGGCGTCACAGCAGGAGCTGGATCCGGGGAAAAAGGTTGATCCGAACGAGCATTCAACAGAAGCGAACTGGAAAATATTCTAGTCCACTGCAATTGGTGTCCACTGAAAAACTGAATTACGGAATATTGTGAATCATGGCATTCTTCAAAATTGATCCCGAAAAAGCTAAGACCCAGGAGAGTCGCCTGAATGAGTATGGCGCGTTTGTTGCCTCTCAAAGGTCTAAGATCTACAAATCTAGTGAGAATAACTCTCACCCCGTAGGCACGGTGGAGGAGGCTGCGCGCGCTCACGGTGGGACTCCTGGCGCTTCTGGCGGTAATTCCGGAAGCGCGGGCCCTTCTTCTCCCGATGGGTCCTCAACTCAACCTGATTCATTGGGGGGAGATGGGTCATCATCGACACTGGACGGATGCGCTTCCGCCATCATTGGTTTGGCCACTGAGCTGAATGCTCGTAGGACAGAGGTCGTGAACCTCAATTCTAACGGGATTGATAACAAGAATCCCGATGGAACTTACTCTTACTACCTGCCTGACCCTCCTGAGGGAACAACCGACACTGCGGCCTATTGGGCCAGCATGGATACCGCTTCTAACGTTAGGACATACAATACGCAAGCCGCCGCCAGCGCAAAAAAGCAAGCGCAGGAACTTCAAACGGCGGTAAACTCTGGTGACGCGGAGAAAGCCGAGAAACTCAGAGCGGAAATAGAAAAGCATCAAGATGTCCCTGCGTACGGAGCCTCATTTGTTAAGTCTGTCGGAGGTGCACGAGCCTACCTCAACCTGGTCAACAACGCTAATCAGACGTTCGCGAGAGACCCCAACAAAATCCAACGCATGACAGACACCCTCGGACACCTCCTGGGCGGGGCCTCGCAGCCCAGTGTTGGCGGGGAGCAGTTAGGAAAAGAATTCGGAGCAGAGATCTATGCTTCAAAATCTCCGAATGATGCAGCAGCGTTCAACGCGCTTGTGACAACGACTGGGACTAAGTTTGGTTCCGATTTTATTCTTAATGCAGCGGACGTCCTTGAGGAAGTCGATCCAAAGACCATTTCTTCCGGATCTACATACTTGTCTACCGAGTATTCAACAGATCCGCTTGCTGGTGTTATGGAGCTCATGGCCAAGGATAAAGACCTTTCTCTGGCTTATCTTAGTGGAAAAGGGTCAGTCGATAAGGATGGAAATTGGAATCCAGACAAGGACACTCAGCATCGATGGGAAAAGCTCACCTCTCGTGACTGGGACGCCATTCCGGTTCCGAAGTTTTCCAAGCGAAAAGGCGCACGTCCGATCGAAAATTTTTCGGCCGCACTTGCTCAAGCCTCATCGTTCAGGAATCCCGACGCTGATCACCCCAACGCTGAAAACGATGCACGGGCAACGTATGCAGCCGCAAAAGGGATGAAGTATTTCGCTAGCGATAAATGGCCTAAAGAGAAGTTTTCGGAAGCGATGCAGAAGAATGTGGCTACCGTTGTTGCCAACTCTCCTGAAGAGCTGGCGGCAGCGAGTTCCGGCAGTTCATACTCAGGGTCCGGGGATGGGCCGGGTCTTAACAAATGGGGAGTTGACGCCAAAGATATTTCGACTCTTGTATACAGGTTCGGGAACAATTCGGATGCCATGGCGACAGTGTCTGTTGCTGCTGGAAAATATCACGGAGAACGAATTGAGGCTGCCGCTAGCGCCGCTAAGAATGGATCTGGAGAGGAAGACTTTAAAAACAAGTATCAGCAGAGTGCAGCAACGACGGCATACTTGGAGCAGCTTTCTAACATGCGTTTTGATGATGACATCAAAAAGAATAAGGCTGATGCAGCTAAGATAGAAGAACAGCGAAATAAAACTGTTGGTACTTCGATGGCCGTTGCGAACACTGCGATCGGTTTGATGATCAGTGCGGCAAGTGCAGGAACAGGGGCTCCAGCTGCGTACTCTATCGCATCGAACATCACGCAACCGATGACAACTGATTTTATATTGAAACAGCTGGGTTCCCCCGAGGTTGATACAACTAATTCGGCCGAGAACTCTTACAACCGTCGCAAAGCTCAAGGGTACGCAATTGTTCTTAATCATGAGATGGCTTCAGGGGAAGGCGTGAAGCCATCGCCTGAGCATAATAAAACGGGATGGTATCGTGAGGACGCCAATGGGCGTCCGTCGATTGATGCGAACTCTCTTAGCAATGAGCAGGTAGCAGAAATGTTAGAGTGGAAGAATAACGGAGTTGCGGGTGACAATAACTTGAGGCCCTTGAACGGAGTGGAGTCATCTGTTGCCGATGGCCAGGTTGATGCTGAACATCAAGTTGCAGGAGGTAAGGCCGCTGCGGCTCCGAGAACAAACTAAGTGGTTTGGTTAGTGGATGCTATTGAGGTAGATTCAAAGGTGGGGCGTATGCGACGTTCGTTCATGGGCTTGAGTTGTGCAGTTGCCGCTGTCTTCCTGTTCTCGGGGGTCACCTCATGCGTCCGGGGTGATAGCAAGGGGGGAGGGGACTCCAGTACTCCTTCTGATAGCGCTGTGTTTTCTGCAGATGACACCCTATGTGAAGTGGTCTCGAATCGATTGCTGCTAGAGGGGCTGTCCTTCCATTCTGAAGAGTATGTGTACCGTCACAGTAATGATTCCACTGACCCGACCAAGGTACCGCAAGAGAGTGCTTTCTACTGTACGATCACTGGGCACGAGAGCGGTGACGATAACCCGTCTTCGCTACTTATCGCATATGCTCCAGGTGGTCTCCTGAGTGTGGATAGTGGGCACTTGTTCAGTGATATCGAAGCTGAGGGGCACGATCGGCTGGTCCTTGATGATATCGAAGGACGAGGCTACATGTGGGCGCATGACGATGGGATCTCTGTCGCCTGGCTGTACCCGGATAACCATGCACTTCAGGTGGAGCTCGTGTACAACCACTTTTCAGGACACACGTATGGACCGAAGTCGCTCGAAGGGATGAAGGCTTTGGTTCGGGAAATGATCCCTGCCATTCCACCAGTTGCTAACGGGCCAACTCTGAGGCGCACGGAGGTGCCATAGGCGAAAGCGTCGTGTCTGCTGCGCGTGGTGGGGCGTGCCCGCGATGTCGTCCCTGCTGCGTGGGTGGATTCAGTTCTGGCGGGGGTTCTTGCTGTTGGTGGTGAGGGTCTGGACCTCGGCGACAGGCAGGTTGATGGTGTTGGTGGCGGTGACTGCGGGCAGGTCGCCGCCGGAGCCGTCGGTGGCGGTGTAGGTGGCCGAGTAGGCCACGGACACCGTCAGCGGGGTCGTGCCGCCCAGGTGCGCCGAGCTGCGGTTGAAGGAGATGGTGCAGGGGCTCGACCCCTCAGGCATTCCCGAGTGCCAGGCGACCCCGAAACCCTGACATGAGGGCTTCCCGTCGGGGGCGGAGAGCTGGAGACCGGCCGAGGCTGCCGTGACTGTCGCCGACGTGGCCCCTGCGGAAGCGGTGACGGTCACCGAGCGCGAGGTGTTGCCCGTGGCCCACACCCAGGTGTCCATCCCGACCAGGGTGGCGCCCTGAGAACCGACCTTGGGGTTGGTCTCAATGGTCGGTTGCGGAATCTTCACCGCCTTCCACGCCGCAGTCGCGAGCGCGCGCCCGGAGATATAGGGCGCCGGCGGCTTCCCACCGTTTTCGCTGTCCGGGATCCACAGATAGGTTGCTCCATTGGGGGTCATGCGGTTGCGAGCTGCTTGCATGGCCGCCAGGTTCTCAAAGGCATCCTCATTGCATTTTACTCGCCACCAGGTTCCCGGTTGCATGTCTTCCTTTGATCGCTTGTAGCCAGAATATACCTTTTCGACTTCGTCCTCTTTGTTCTTCGTGCCTTGGTCCTGGAGATCCCAAGCGTCTCTGCCTACCTGCGATTGATCTTCTTGCTTCTCGTAGTAGCAGGAGGGCTTGACGCTTATGGACGTCGACGACGAGACCGTTTCGCCTCCACCGCCTCCGGATGAGGCTGTTGTGTACTGCTCGGTGATGCTGACAGAGATCTCCCCGCCGCCCGCACTCTGGGTCGAGGAGGCGGCCACCTGACTGCCTCCTGTCGCGCTGCCGTCCTTCTCGGCGTGTGCAGTTGGTGCTGCTGCTAGACCGGATATCAGTAGCAGAAATGCGGATCCCATTGCTAGAGCTTGCCTGCGCATCGGAAGTCCTCTCACTAGTTCACCGAACAGGTGTTGGGAGTACCGCTATCTTCTTGGCTAGCTCTCCACGTGCCGTCGGTCCCCTGTGTCATAAATGCAATGATTGGTTTGTAGATTTGGATTTTGGGGTTGGTGTTGTCGTTCCCTTGGGCGTCAACAGTGGTCATCTGTGTCTTATCAAGACATGCTGCGATAGCGTAACCATTTCCGTCTTCGGAGGCGCTCACCTCACTCACCGATATTCTCACTGGAGGTCGTGATAGTTGGCCGTTCGTCTTAGCGGCGTTATGTTTAATTTCCGTCAACAGCTGGCCTGTCGCGACGGTGTCCATGGTGTCGAGGCCCTCGTTTCTGAACCATAGGCGCCAGGTCGCCCTTTCGTAGGCGAAGTAGGCGCGCAGGACCTCGGTCTGGGTGGGGTCGAGGTTCGCGGGGATGGAGACGACCGTGTACCCCAGGTCCGGGTCGGACATCGACTCCGGGGTCACGGGGCCTGTGCCGGCGGCGCTGCTCGCGCCCGGCGATGCCGAGGCCCCGGCCGACGCCGTCGCACCGGTGGATGTGCTGGCGCCACTGGCTGCGGTGTTCAGTGGCGGCACGGTGGTGCTGCCGCCCTTCGGGCTGCTTGACGAGCACCCGGCCAGCACCAGGCATCCTGCGAGTAGCGCGGTGCCAGCGACACCTGTGAATCGACGATGAGAACCACGCTGTCCCACGAGCACACTCCAATCGGTGATAGCCGGAATCAACCGGAAGGTCGTAGTGAACTGACTATACCCCGCACATCACATACGAGCCCGGACAGATCCCATCGATCCCCATGATCTCGCTGACCGACCTCAGCCTGCTCACCCAGTCCACCGGCGTCTTCACCCCGGACCTCACGCGCTCCATCACCTCCCAGCCCGGCGTCACCGTCAGGCCCGCCCGTCGCGACGCGAGTGGGTCGCTCGTCTCCGGCTCCACGGTCCTCGGCGGCCACGGCTCGATGACCACGAGCTCAGGATCAACCTCGGTCACCAACCTGGCCGCCGTCCTCAAGGACTCCAAGGCCCTAAGGTCCAGATCCAGGGGCGCACCGACTCCGTCTCCGACGACGTCTCCAATCAGACCCTCTCCGAGCAGCGGGCCAAGGCGGTCACCGAGGCGCTTACCTCCAACGGCGTCACCGCCTCGATCGAATCCGTCGGCTACGGCGAGACCAGGCCGGTAGCCCCCCAACGAGAACCCTGACGGATCCGACAGTCCCGGCGGTCGCCGCCTCAACCGCCGTGTCGAGGTCTTCGTCCCGGCCTTCTGAGCCGTCCGGCCAAGGGTGCCGGCGCAGCTGAAGGTGGAGAAGTGCTTGACTCCACCGTGCACCTACTGTCTATAGTGTGTATGTACAGAAGGAGTTGCCATGCCGCTCTCGGTCGTCCTGTCCAACACGGCGGGAGTTCCCATCTACGAGCAGATCGCCCAGCAGGTCAGGGATGCGATCCTGACAGGCCAGGTGGAGGCGGACGAGATGCTGCCCTCGATCCGGGCTCTGGCCCGGGATCTGCGTGTCAGCGTCATCACCACTACCCGCGCCTATTCCGACCTCGTCACTGACGGCTTCCTGGCCAACGTCCCTGGCAAGGGCTACTTCGTCCTGCCCCGGGACTCCGAGCTGGTGCGCGAGCAGGTGCTGCGGGAGGTCGAGGAGCACCTTGACCGGGCCGTGGAGCGCGCGCGCCTGGCTCAGCTCAGCGACGAGGAGCTCCACACCATGCTTCAGACCATCATCACCACCTCCACCACCTCCAAGGACAAGCAGTGAACCCCGTCGAGATCTCCCACCTGACCAAGCACTACCCGGACTTCAGCCTCAACGACGTCACCTTCTCCGTCCCCGCCGGATACGTGACAGGCTTCGTCGGGGCCAACGGTGCGGGGAAGACCACCACCATCAAGGCCGCCCTGGGCATGATCCACCCGGATGCCGGCTCAGCCACCACCATGGGCCATGAGCGCATCGGCGTCGTCTTCGATGCCCCGCCCTACAACCCCGAATGGCGCCTGAAGGACCTGGGCCGTGGCATCGGGCGCTTCTACCCCGCCTGGTCCCAGGAGCGCTACGACGCCGAGCTCCAGGCCGCGGGCCTCACCCCCGCCAAGAGGGTCAAGGAGCTCAGCCGGGGCATGGGCATGCGCCTGCAGATGGCGGTGGCCCTGGCCCACGATCCCGAGCTGCTCATCCTCGATGAGCCCACCGGTGGGCTGGATCCTCTGGCCCGCACTGAGATGGTGGACATGCTGGCCCAGTTCATGGTGGAGGAGGGCCGTACCATCCTGTTCTCCACCCACATCACCTCCGACCTCGATCGGTTGGCCGACTACCTGGTCATCCTCAGCCGAGGCAGGGTCGTGGCCAACGGCACCGTCGAGGAGATCATCGGCTCCTTCCGACTCGTGCGCGGCACCCCCGAGCACCTGACCGACGCCGTGCGCCAGGCCAGCCTCGGGCTGCGCAGCACCCAGCTGGGCTGGGAGGCCATGATGCCGGCCGACGCCGCCGAGGCACTGGCCGACCGTATCGTCGTCGAGGCCCCCACCATCGAGGACCTCGCCGTGCACATCGCCAAGGAGGCGGGCCGTGAATGACCTCATGACCACGGATCGACGCGAGCACCCCGAGGCGGCCGCAGTGGCCGAGGCACCGGCCGACCCGATGACAACGGGCGCCGCGGCCGGGCCCGGACGGGTCGGTCGGGTGCTCTCCCTGGTGCGGCTCCATCTCCTGGTCCTGCGGGGCCCTGTGCCCTCCCTCCTCGGCCTTCTTCTCATTTTTGGTTCCTACGGCCTCATCATCGGCAGTATCGCCCCGGTCAGAGGATTCCTCGCGGGGACCGCCCTGGTCGGGGGCCTTTCAGGGGTCATGGCCGACCGCTCCGGCATCAACCGTCTGCTGGCCTCTCTGCCCGTCTCCCGGGCCGACGTCGTCAATTCCTACTGGGCGGTCGCGGTGCTGTTCCTCCTGGCCGCCTCGGCCCTCTACGCCGTCGTGGGTCTCCCTGTGGGCGTGACCCCGGGTGATCTGCTCGTCCTCCCCCTCGTCCTCATCACGGGCCAGGCCCTGGGAATCCCCGTATTCCTGCGCTTCGGGCGTGGGCGCGGCCTGCTCATCTGGCTGATCGCGATCGTGGTCCTGGTGGCGCTGGGTGTGCTGGTGCTCGGCTTCGGACCGATCCAGGACCTCGCTCTGGGGACGACGACGGGACGCGGCGTGCTCCTGGCGCTGGGGGCCGTCGCCCTCATCGGCCTGTGGGTCCTGAGCCACCGCCTCTACCTCAAGCAGGACCAGTGAGCGTCATGATGATGGGGGCTGTGCCGGTGAGAGGGCGGTGCATCGGCCGGGGCGCGCCGACTGGGCCGGCCCGTCCCGGAGGCGGCGGCGAGATGGCGCGCGCCAGGGTGGGGGCGGTGCTGCGACTCGACCTCATCGTGCTGCGCCGTCGTGGTCCGCTACTCCTCCTGCCCCTGTCGTTCGCGCTGTTCATCGCCATGGACGTCCTCGCCGGCAGGCTTCAGGCGGTATTGCTGGCAAGCATCGCCCTGGGGGTGTGCGCCCAGTACGCCCAGAGTGCCGTCGAGGCGGCTCACCTCATGGTGCGCCTCCACGGAGCGCTGCCGCTGCGACGCAGCGAGCTGGTCGGTGCCCGCTGGATCGAAGGACTCGCCCTGGCGCTCCTGTCCTGTCTGGTCTGCGTGCCGGTGGCCGCTCTCACCGGTGACTGGGGCGGCCTCGTGGCCGGCCTGGTCGTCATCTGCCTGTCCGTGGCCCTCGGGATGCCCCTGTTCCTGTGCCTGGCCCCCGAGCGGGCCCTGTGGATGTGGGGGCTGTGCCTGGGGATGGGAGCCGGCGCCCTCTACGGCGGCACTCCGCTGCTGGCAGGACCCGCGACTGAGGTACTGCGCGAGCCGGTGCCCGCGGTGCTGGCTGCCCTGGCCTGCCCCGCCCTCCTGGGCGCCTCCCTGGCGGTGGCCCTCCGCTGGTACGGGCGCCAGGACCACTGAGAGGGTCGCCTCAGAGCACCAGTGGCGGTGGCCGGTAACGATGTCGCCTCACGGAAAGGGCGTCGCCTCGCCCAGTGCGCTCGCCGGCGACCGGTCAACGCTCCCAGGGCCTTCCCCATGGACCGTTACCCTGGGCCCGTGACCACCGCTGCCCCGCCCGCTGCTCCCGGCGCCCCCGTTCCGCCCACGTCCGGCCCCGGTCTGTTCATCTCCTTCGAGGGAGGAGACGGCGTCGGCAAGACAACGCAGATCCGCATCCTCGCCGACCTCCTGGCCGCAGCGGATGTCGACCACATCCTCACCCGCGAGCCGGGCGGCACGGAGCTCGGCGTCGAGATCCGCCGCCTCCTCCTGCACGGCGGGCACGTCGCCCCGCGCGCCGAGGCCCTCCTGTACGCCGCCGACCGCGCCCACCACATCGCCACCCGCGTGCGGCCCGCCCTCGAGCGCGGCGCCGTCGTCCTGGCCGACCGCTACCTCGACTCCTCGGTCGCCTACCAGGGCGCGGCCCGCTCGCTCGGCCCCCAGGAAGTCCGTGACCTGTCCCTGTGGGCCACCGAGGGCCTCCTGCCGGACCTGACCATCCTGCTCGACGGCGACCCCGCCCTGGCCGAGCGGCGCACCACCGGCCGCGGCGCCAAGGACCGCCTCGAGCAGGAGGGGGACACCTTCCGCACCTCCCTGCGCCGGCAGTTCCTCACCCTGGCCCAGGCCGAGCCCGAACGCTTCGTCGTCGTCGGCGCCGACCGGCCCGTCGACCAGGTGGCCGACGACGTCATCGAGGCCGTTGTCACCGTCGTGCGCCGCCACGGCGTGCACCTCGCCCACGGCGGCCACCAGGGCGTGCTCCTCGGCCTGGAGGCCTTCGTGGAGGCCGCCGCCCGCCGCAGTGCCGCAGGACCGGATGAGGAGGCGCGCTCATGAGCGTGTGGGAGGACGTTGTCGGTCAGGAGAGCGCCGTGGCCGCCTTCACCGCCGCAGCCCGGGCCGCCCGCCAGGTCACTGAGCAGCGAGAGGCGCAGGCCGACGCCGGTCTCGCCCCCGAGGCGGCGCGAGGCGCGGACAGCCTGCGAGGAGGGGGAGCGGGCTCAGGAGCGACGTCGCCGGTCGGGCTCGCCATGACCCACGCCTGGCTGGTGACCGGACCGCCCGGGTCGGGCCGCTCGAATGCCGCCCGAGCCTTCGCCGCCGCCCTGCAGTGCACCGGTCCCGTGCCCGGCTGCGGGCAGTGCAAGCCCTGCCGCGACGTCATGGCCGGATCCCACCCCGACGTCGTGCGCCTGACCACCGAGAAGCTCATCATCACCATGGAGGAGGTCAAGACCCTCATCGGCGAGGCCCAGCGCCGACCCTGGACCGGTCGCTGGCGCGTCATTCTCGTTGAGGACGCCGACCGCATGGCCGAGCGCACCACCAACGTCCTGCTCAAGTCCATCGAGGAGCCCCCGCCCCAGACCGTCTGGCTGCTGTGCACCCCCAGCGCCGACGACGTCCTGCCCACCATCCGCTCCCGCTGCCGCCTGGTGACGCTGCGGATCCCACCGGCCGACGCCGTCGCCGAGCTCCTCGTGCGTCGCGACGGCGCCGACCCCGAGCTGGCCGCCAGGGCCGCCCGCGCCAGCCAGTCGCATATCGGGCTCGCCCGCCACCTGGCCACTGACGCCGACGCCTGGGACCGACGCCGTCGCCTCCTGCTCGCCCCGGTCTCGCTGCGCAGCGTCGGTGACGCCGTCCTGGCCGCCGCCTCCCTGGTCGATGCCGCCGAGTCCGAGGCCAAGGAGGCCACCGCCGAGCGCGACGCCCGTGAGAAGGCCGAGCTCACCCGTGCCCTCGGCCTGGAGAGCGACGGGAAGATCCCGGCGGCCCTGCGCGCCCAGATCCGCCAGCTCGAGGAGGACCAGAAGCGCCGCGCCAAGCGCGCCCGCACCGACGTGCTGGACCGGGCCATGATCGACCTGCTGTCCTTCTACCGCGACGTCCTCACCACCCAGATGGGCAGCGACGTCGAGCGCGTCAACCTTGACCTGTCCGACGCCGTCGACCAGGCCGCCCGCACGACGAGTCCCGAGCAGTCCTTGGCCCGCATCGCCGCCATCGAGGAGTGTCGCAGCCGCCTGCGCTCCAACGCAGCCCCCCTGCTGGCCGTCGAGGCCCTCATGGTTCAGCTGCGCCCCCAGGCCGGAGGAAGGTGAGCGCCATTCCCCATCCGTCCTGTAGCGGGCCGTGAGGCCGCCGTTGCAGGGCTCGGGGCACCCGAGGCCGTCGGGCGCGCTGCGCTCATGCGGGGAGGTGCCCGCCGCCCGCAGGAGCGGACTGCCCCCGCTCGGACGTCGCGCCCCCGGATTCCCTGCCGACGCACCCCTCAAACCAGGACGGCCAGGGCCAGGTATGAAAGAGTCGTGACATGACCGTGACGCAGTCCGGGGTCGAAAGCGGCGGTCGCGCCGCACAGTTTGAGCCGATCATCCGCAGGTCGAGCCCGCAGGAGCGAGTCATCGCCTGGCCCGACTCCCGTGACGACTTCGGTATCGCCCGGGACGCCCGATCCGCTCGCCGCATCCGCAGCGCAGGCCCGAGCGTGCACGTGACCGTACGCAGCAGTGCAGGCACGGTGGAGCTGGGAGGAATGACCGCCCGTGCGATCACCGAGGCCAGGGCTCACTACCTCATGGAGGACGAGCTCGATCGGATCTGGGCCTGGGTCGTCTTCTGGGGGCTGGTGCCTTCCGGGAGCTCGCCGGGCAATAGGGCTCATGGGGGAGAGCGCGGTCATCCATCTCATCACTGAGAGGGATCACACACCGGCTGGTCGATTCATACGATCCCAGTCATGGAGACGAAAGTGAAGAAAGCGAAGCATGATCCGCGGGATCAGCTCCTGTCCCCGGCCGTGGACAAGGGGAGGCGGTCCGGAGGTATGCGGCGTCGTCGGGTGTCTGCTGGGGTGCTGGCGGTTGTGACGGGTGCGTGCCTGGGGGTGGGGGCCGGTGTGGTTCCCGCTGCTGCGGCGCCCGCCTCGGGTCCGGCCCCGGCTGCGACGAAGGCGGCGGTTCCCCAGGGGCTGGAGTCCTTCTACGGTCAGAAGGTCGAGTGGTACGACTGCGTGGCCACTGCCGGGGTGGAGAAGTCGGCTGACAAGACCGGTTTTCAGTGCGCCAAGGTCACAGTGCCGTTGGACTACTCCCAGCCGGATGGGCAGACCATTGAGATCGCGATGAAGAAGCACCTGGCCGCCGGCTCGACGCGCCAGGGCACCCTCTTCATGAACCCAGGCGGCCCCGGTGAATCCGGGGTGAACGACATCGGTGAGTCGGTGACCTCGACCTTCGCCGGCGTGCAGAAGGCCTACGACATCATCGGCTTCGACCCCCGCGGTGTCGGCTCCTCCACCGCCGTGAACTGCACCTCCGACACCGAGCTGGAGGCGGCGTCGGAAGGTACTCCGGTCAATGCCGGAGAAGGCGGCATGACGTTCGAGCAGCGTGCCGCCGTCATCTCCGCACAGTTCAAGCAGTTCGAGGCCAGTTGCGCGGCGAACACCAAGCCGACTGAGCTGCTCGACCATGTGGACACCGTCTCGGTGGCTCGGGATCTCGACGTGCTGCGGGCGCTGTCCGGGGACCAGAAGCTCAACTACGCGGGCTTCTCCTACGGCACCTACCTGGGTGCTCACTACGCCGAGCTCTTCCCCGCCAACACCGGCCGCATGTTCCTCGACGGCGCCCAGGACCCCAGTCTCAGCTTCACCGAGCTCATTAAGGGGCAGGCTCGGGGCTTCGAGCGGGCGCTGCGCAACTATGTCGCCTGGTGCCAGTCGGGGCAGAGCTGCCCCCTGTCCGGTGACGTCGACGCGGGCGTCCAGCAGATCGGGGACATCTTCACCTCGGCTGACCAGTCGCCCGTGCCCTCCTCGGACGCGACCCGTCCGGTGACGGGCGATGACATGAAGCAGGTCGTATCGGTCATGCTCTATTCTCCGGAAACCGCGTGGGACACCCTGAATGAGGCATTTGGGGAGGTCGTCAACGAGAATAACGCCTGGGCCTTCAGGTCTATCGCGGACCAGCTTGACGCTCAGCCCCTGGCCAACACCGGTGCGTTGATCAGCGTCAACTGCCTGGACTACCGGGTCGAGGGCGACATGGCCACCTGGAAGGCGCAGAGTGAGGAGCTGCAGAAGATCTCACCTCGGTTCGCATCCACTTTCGATGGAGTCGAACTGGGATGCCAGGCCTGGGGGCACACCGGCACCCAGCCGTCCAAGGCGCTCCACGCCAAGGGGTCCGCACCGATCCTCGTGATCGGGACGACCGGCGACCCGGCCACTCCGTACGAGGATGCCGTGGCCCTGGCCGATCAGCTGGACTCCGGCCAGCTCCTCACCTGGGAGGGCAACGGGCATACGGCTTACGCCAGCTCCGGGAGCGGCCCCTGCGTCACCAAGGCGGTCGACACCTACCTGCTCACCGGCACCATGCCCAAGAAGGGGCTGACGTGCCACGGCACGGAGTGAGCCCTCGAGGAACCGCCGCTCTCCTACCGGCTCTCCACTGAGGATCGTCAAGGAGCGTCGTGGGTACTCGTCACCGTGGTTGGGACGCTGGAGTCAAGCGCCCCAACCACGGTTCTTTTTCGTCCCTCAGATGCCTGCACATGACGCGGGCATGTTCCGTTTACTGTTTGTAATATAACGTTCATGAAAAATGGTGTGAATGAATTCTCCGGTCCGCGACGAGTCGCTTCAAGGCGCCGTCGGGTGTCTGCTGGGGCGCTGGCTGCTGTGGCGGGTGTGTGCCTGGGGGCGGGGGCCGTGGTTCCTGCGGCTGCGGTGCCTGCCGCGGGTCCGGCACCGGTTGCCAAGGCGGCGGTCCCCCAGGGGCTGGAGTCCTTCTACGGTCAGAAGGTCGAGTGGTATGACTGCGCAGCCACCGGTGGGATGGAGAAGTCGGCTGACAGAACCGGTTTTCAGTGCGCCAAGGTCACAGTGCCGTTGGACTACTCCCATCCGGATGGGCAGACCATTGAGATCGCGATGAAGAAGCACCTGGCCACCGGCTCGACGCGCCAGGGCACCCTCTTCGCCAATCCCGGCGGTCCCGGCTACTCCGGGGTGGACATGGTGGAGAACAACGAGACCCAGTTCTCGCCCACCGTCAACCAGGCCTACGACATCATCGGCTTCGACCCCCGCGGCGTCGGCTCCTCCACCGCCATCACCTGCGACGACGGCGCAGGTCAGCAGCCCGCCGGAGCCGCCCAGGGGGGCATGGGAGTCGACGATCCCCTGCCCGGTTCCCTCATCGCCGACGCCGTTGGAGACGACCCCACCCCCTTCCGGGACGCCCAGGATCCAGCCGCCGAAGGCGGTGCGGAGGGCAACATCAGCTTCCCGACCCTGATCGACGAGATCACCAAGGACTTCAAGCAGGAGGAGGCCAACTGCGCCGCCCACACCAAGCCGGCCGGGCTGCTCGACCATGTGGACACCGTCTCGGTGGCCCGGGACCTCGATGTTCTGCGGGCGCTGTCCGGGGACCAGAAGCTCAACTACCTGGGCTTCTCCTACGGCACCTACCTGGGGGCCATCTACGCCGAGCTGTTCCCCGCCAACACCGGTCGCATGGTCCTCGACGGCGCCGTCGACCCCACCCTGTCGCTGGGTGGCCGGGCCACCGGGCAGGCCAAGGGCTTCGAGACCTCGCTGCGCACCTACGTCGAGCAGTGCCAGTCCGGTCAGGCCGTCCAGGAGGGCCAAGGATGTCCGCTGACGGGTGACGCCGATGCCGGGGTGCAGCAGATCCGGGCTCTCATCACCTCGGCCGACCAGACGCCGCTGAAGACCGCGGACCCGAATGTCACCGTGGACGGCCGCACGATCCGCAGCGTTGTCCGCCGCTTCCTGTACTCCTCCGAGTACTGGCCCCTCCTCACCTACGCGCTCGACCAGGCCATCACCCAGAAGGACGGCTCCTACGTCCAGGTGCTCTACGGGAGGGCGACGGCCGGAAGCAGCACACCGACCTTCTACGCCGTCAACTGCCAGGACATCCCCGTCCAGGGCGACGTGACCAGCTGGGAGAAGGAGTACCGGCAGAACCTCCAGAGCTCGCCAACCTTCGGCGCCTCCTTGAGCAACCAGGATGCGCGCTGTCAGGCCTGGGGGCACAGCGGGACCCGCGAGCCCGCACCCATTCACGCCAAGGGGGCGGCCCCCATTCTGGTGGTGGGCACCACCGGTGACCCGGCCACGCCCTACGCCTGGGCTCAGGCGCTGGCCGAGCAGCTCGAGTCCGGACAGCTCCTCACCTGGGAGGGCGACGGGCACACCGCCTACGGACGCTCGGGTCCCTGCATCCACGACGCCGTCGACGCCTACCTCACCAGCGGGACCGTGCCCGAGCCGGGCCTGACCTGCAAGAGCGGTCAGTGACGCCGACCCGCCCACGGCCCGGGCGCCTCAATGGGAGCTTGTTCCCACTCCGTCTCCAGGAGGAGGCTCCTGATGGTCCGGCAGCATAGGGTTCGGCTCGTGACTACTGCGACTTCTCCTCGGCCTCGTATCAAGCCTCTGTTCGTGGCGCTCGCTGCGCTTCTGGCATGCGGGGGCCTGACCGCCTGCCAGGGCGAAACCGACATCAAGGCCTCACCGGCCACGGCGTCGGCCTCGGCAGCGGTCCCGGCCGGGCTGGAGAACTTCTACAGCCAGAAGGTCTCCTGGTACGCCTGTGCCAAGAAGGGGATGGCTGAGGCGACGTCGGGGCAGGACACCGGCTTCACTTGCGCCAAGGTCAAGGTGCCGCTGGACTACGACAACCCCGGTGGCCAGACGATCAAGATCGCGGTGAAGAAGCGGGCCGCCGGCGGCGACTCGATCGGGTCGCTGTTCGTCAACCCGGGCGGGCCAGGAGGGTCGGGCATCGACCTGGTCGACGAGGCCGGCTCCTACTTCTCCAAGAAGCTCACCAGCTCCTATGACGTCGTCGGCTTCGACCCGCGGGGCGTGGGCGCCTCCACGGCGGTCGACTGCCTGACCGACGCCGAGCTCGACGCCGAACGAGCCGGAGCGAACGACCCGGCGACCCCCTCGGCATCGGCCACCGAGGAACGGGCTCAGAAGATGGGTGAGGCCTGCACGTCGAAGACCAGCACCTCGGGGCTCCTGGACCACATCGACACCATTAGTGTCGCCAGGGACCTCGACATCCTGCGTGCGGTCGACGGCCAGCAGGCACTCACCTACCTGGGCTACTCCTACGGCACCTACCTGGGGGCCACTTACGCCGAGCTCTTCCCGGCCAACACGGGGCGGCTGGTTCTCGATGGCGCCGTCGATCCCTCCCTGAGCGCCGAGGAGCTGGCCCTGGGGCAGGCCAAGGGCTTCGAGGCCTCGCTGCGGGCCTATGTGGAGAGCTGTCAGAGCTCCAAGCTGGGCTGTCCCCTGAGCGGGGACGTCGACTCCGGCGTCTCCCAGGTCCGCGAGTTCCTCGAGTCCACGAAGGCGGCGCCGGTTCCGACCTCCGACAGCAAGCGGCCGTTGACCTACGACCTGGCCGTCTACGGGGTACTGGGATCGATGTACCAGACCCAGGCGTGGCCCTCCCTCACCCTGGGGTTGTCCCAGGCGATGGGCAAGGAGGGGAAGCCGGACGGAAGCGCGCTGCTGAAGCTCGCCGACCTCGTCTCCTCCCGCGAGAGCGACGGCACGTACTCCAATAACGGCGCCGAGGCCCTCATGGCGGTCAACTGTCTGGACTACCCGGTCCAGGGGGACAACGCGTCCTGGGAGAAGAACGCCAAGGCCATCAAGGAGACCTCGCCCACCTTCGGCTCCCAGCTGCTCTACCCCGACGCCTACTGCCAGGGCTGGGGACACACGTCGAGCCGCAAGCGCGAGAAGATCACGGCCTCCGGTGCCGCACCGATCCTCGTGGTGGGCACCACCGGTGACCCGGCCACGCCCTACGCCTGGTCCCAGGCGCTGGCCGAGCAGCTCGAGTCCGGACAGCTCCTCACGTGGGAGGGCGACGGGCACACCGCCTACGGACGCTCCAACGACTGCGTCAAGAAGGCCGTGGACACCTACCTGCTCAACGGGACGATGCCGGACAAGGGACTCACCTGCTGACCAATGCGGGCGCGCCCGGTACGCCCGGCTCCTGTCGACCATGAGATCGGCCCCGGACGACGTTCACGTCGTCCGGGGCCGATTCTTCAGCGGGGCGGTGGAGGTGCCGGTGCTGCCGGGCTCCTGCTCGTCCGAGTCACTGGCTCAGCTCGCCGGCGATGGACCGTCCCATCCAGTGGGTCAGGTCATCGCCGGCCAGTCCCTGCGAGAGCAGGAACTGCACCTTGGCGTAGGCGGCCTCCAGGGTCATGTCGCGGCTGCCGACGGCGCCACTGCGGGCCAGTGCGTCCCCGGCCTCGTAGTGCCCCAGGAGGACCTCGGACTCGTGGCACTGGGAGGTGACGATGACGGCCGTCCCGGCGGCGATCACCCGTTCGACGACGCCGGTCAGCCCCGGCTCCTGGGACGGCACGTTGCCGACTCCGAAGGCCCGCAGGATCGCGGCCTCGGGCAACGGCGTCAGCAGCGCCTCCAGGCGGTCCGCGGTGATGCCCGGGACCAGGTCGACCACGACGATGTCGTGGCGGGCGTAGGGGGCGGCGTCCTCCCATCCGGCTCCCGCCCACGCGGTCTGCGCCCACTGCCACGGGCCGCCGGCAGTGGCCAGAGGGGCCGCGTTGGGGGAGTCGAAACCGGTGAAGGCCCAGGAGGAGGACTTCGTCGCCCGGTTTCCGGCCAGGAGCCGATAACCGAAGAACAGCGCCACCCCGTCGAGGTGTCCGGAGGTGGCGGCCTGGAGCGCACCGGTGACGTTCGCTGCGGCGTCGGTTCCCAGCACTCCGAGCGGGAGCTGGGAACCGGTGACGACGACGGGAACGCGCAGGTCCGTCAGCGCGTAGGACAGGGCGGCACTGGTGTAGGCCATCGTGTCGGTCCCGTGCAGGATGACGAAGGCGGTCTGCGGGTCGGCCGCGGCGTGGGCGCGCAGGTCGTCCACGATCGCCTGCCAGGACAGCGGGGTGGCGTTCGAGGAGTCGATGAGCGGCTCCAGCGAGGTCACGGACACCGAGCGAGCCAGGGGCGTGCCCGCCAGCTGCGAGTCGAGCCACCCCTCCAGGTCCGCACCCGGCACGAGGCCGTGAGGGGAGTCCACCATTCCGATGGTGCCTCCGGTGTAGGTGATGTGGACGTGCATGGGCTCAGCCTCCTGCCGGTCAGGCCTCGTGCGTTGAGGTGGACGCGGACCCGTCCACCTCGTCGGCGAGGACCTCGTCGAGCAGGTCGCCCCGGATGCGCCCTCGCACCGCGTACCAGCCCGCCACCATCATGACGATGACAATGACGAACAGGATCAGGGTCCAGCGTCCGGCCGGGTCGGCCACGTTCGAGGCGACGACGACGGTGAAGAAGGCCAGGGCCGCGTAGTTGGTCCAGGGGGCGCCCGGCATCCGGTAGGCCGGCCGCACCTCCTTACCCTCCTGCACCCGGCGCAGGAAGGCGAGGTGGGTGATGAGGATGGCTCCCCAGGTCCCGGCGATGCCGATTCCGGCCAGGTTCATGACGATCTCGAAGGCGTCCTCCTCCACGAGGGCGTTGAGGACGACGCCGAGCAGTCCCAGGGCGGAGGTGATGATGATGCCCCAGGCGGGAACCTGGTGCTTGTTGAGCCTGGCCGCTACCTGAGGGGCCTCACCGGCGACGGCCATGGAGCGCAGAGTGCGTCCGGTGGCGTAGAGGCCGGCGTTGAGGGAGGACAGCGCTGCGGTGAGGATGACGACCTGAATGATGTCGCCGGCATAGGGCACACCGATCCCGGAGAAGAAGGTGACGAAGGGCGACTGGTCCTTCGAGTAGGAGGTGTAGGGCAGGACGAGCGCCAGCAGCATGACCGAGCCGACATAGAAGACGAAGATACGCAGAATCATCGAGTTGATCGCCTTGGGCAGGATCTTCTCGGCCTCCGTGGCCTCACCTGCGGCCACGCCCACCATCTCCGTGCCGCCGAAGGCGAAGACGACGCCGAGGGTCAGGGTGAAGACGATCGGGAATCCCTCGGGGAAGAAGCCTCCGTTTCCGAGGATATTATGAGCCCCTGCGGTGATCGCCCCTCCATCAGAGTCTGTTCCGGTATGAAGCCCGAGAACAATGGCGACGATGGCCGCCACCATGAAGGACACAATGGCTGTCACCTTGATGAGCGCGAACCAGAACTCGGCCTCCCCGAACATCTTGACGTTGAGCATGTTGAGAATGAAGACCAGGATGAGGGCCACGAGTGCGAAGACCCACTTGGGCACGATCCGAAGATCCTCCCAGTAGTGGAGGTAGCGGGCCACAGCCGTGATGTCGGCCATGACGGTGACCGACCAGTCCAGGAAGAAGAACCAGCCGGTGATGTAGGCGCCCCTCTCGCCGAGGAACTCACGGGCGTAGGAGACGAATGCGCCGGAGGAGGGTCTGCGGATGGCGAGCTCGCCCAGTGCACGCACCATGAGGAAGGCGAAGACTCCACAGACGGCATAGGCGAACATCAGCCCCGCCCCGCCGTCCTTGAGCCGGCCGCCGGCACCCATGAAAAGGCCCGTGCCGATGGAGCCGCCAATGGCGATCATCTGCAGATGCCGGTTCTTCAGAGACTTGTTGTAACCGGCGTCGCCGCGGTCGCGGATCTGGTCCTGCTGGGAAGTGTTGGAGGGTGAGGATGAAGCACTCGTGTGCGGTGATGGAGAGGTGGGGGAGTGACTGGACGGAGAGTCGCTCATGGAGATCCTTACGGAGAGGGAGACCTGTTGAATGTGACGTGCGGAGAATACCGGGACCGGTCGGTTCGGATGATGCAGGGCGGCTCCTGGGCTCAGCCGTACTTCTGTCCAGGATGAGCCCTGCCGCCGTCATGTTCCAGTGCTGAGCCAGGGAGAACCGGGGAGTTCTGAGGCATAGAAGGGGGTCCCGTCATCGGTCGCGGTTCTGACACGCCAAGGAGGGCGGATGACTGTGTCGAGGAACACGACCTCCGTTGTGGTGCTGGATTGCGGTGGTGGCCGTAGGGCCGGTATGTTCGGCTCTGCTGCTTACGCCAGCGCCGCCTTAGCTCAGTCGGCAGAGCGATTCACTCGTAATGAATAGGTCGTGGGTTCGATTCCCACAGGCGGCTCGTTCGACCCCGGGAGGTCATGCCTCCCGGGGCTTTTGTGTACCGGGCGCCTCAGCTGTGACCCTACCGGTGTGCCTTCCGGCACATTCAGAGGTGTCGGCGGATGCCCCGCTCGCGCACTTTCCGGGATGACCATGCGGCTGAAATCGTTCCTCGTTGAGCGATGAGGGACGGGGGGCGGCTTAGGTGGGTGTGGATTCTCCTGGCTTCATGTGGTGCGTTCTCGGGGTAAGAACCGCGGTGACGCGAGCATTCTCCTCCGGCTGAGAGAATCCCCCGCTGCTATCTGAGAGTCATCTGGGAGGTTCGCTGTCTCGGATTGGCTGGTCGGTGGATACCTCTAGCCGGACGCTGGGGA
The DNA here is from genome assembly GCF_005696555.1 of Actinomyces sp. oral taxon 171 str. F0337. Taxonomy (NCBI): domain Bacteria; kingdom Bacillati; phylum Actinomycetota; class Actinomycetes; order Actinomycetales; family Actinomycetaceae; genus Actinomyces; species Actinomyces sp. oral taxon 171. The sequence continues at coordinate 369,816 of NZ_CP040005.1, forward strand.
GGGGGCGCTGCGGCCGGATTATTCGGCCGGACCTCGTGGGGATCTCCAAAGCGGACATCAGTGCTTTCACAGTTTTCTTCTCAGTCATCAAGACATCTGGGGTGGTATGGCGGTGTGCGTCGCCGTGTGATTAGGGCGTGGGGCGGTCGGTAATGCGGGTGGCGAAAAGTTGTGTTGCATTGAGGGCGACTATTGTTTAATCTAACGTTGTCCGCAGCGGGATACATCCTTCAAGCCCGCTCCCTCCAGTCAGAATGAGGAATCATGGCACAGAAGACTCAGGTCATCCTCGTCGACGATGTCGACGGGTCCGAGGCCAATCAGACCGTCACCTTCGCCCTTGATGGCGTCTCCTACGAGATCGACCTGAACGACGAGCACGCCGCCGCTCTTCGTGAGTCCCTTGAGGAATGGGTCGGAAAGGCGCGTCGCACCGGTGGCCGTCGTAGTTCCGGTCGTCGTCGTTCCAGCGGTCCTTCTGACACTCAGAAGATTCGCGAGTGGGCCCGTGAGCAGGGCCTTGAGGTTTCTGACCGCGGTCGCGTCTCCGCTGAGGTGCGCAAGGCCTACTACGAGGTCAACCCCGGCAACTGAGGGAACACGTGGGCGTCGGGATCATGTGAGCCGGCACCCCGCATCGATTCATTCTCGAGCTGATTGCCACCTCGCACCACGGCTCTGGTTATGCGCTCAGACGCATCACCAGAGCCATGGTGTTTTCAATACGTGAATTCACCTCGTGAGGAGGCGGTGTCGCTGTGTGTAGTGCCGCCGAGCCGATACGCCAGCACCCGTGATGGTCCGCGTGATGAATCCGGTGGGTAGTGCCCGAGCTCATCGGGCTCAGGAGCGGGGCCGACGCTGCACTCTCACCCGCTGCAACCGGCTTCCACGGCCTCGCGCCGTGCCTGCGATCCTGGCAGGATAGGTCCATGGCTTACACCCTCGTACTGCTCCGCCACGGCGAGAGCGAATGGAACGCGAAGAACCTCTTCACCGGCTGGGTCGATGTCCCGCTGTCAGACAAGGGCCGCGCTGAGGCCGTCCACGGCGGTGAGCTCCTCAAGGAGGCCGGTGTCCTCCCCGAGAAGCTCTTCACCTCGATGCTGCGCCGCGCCATCATGACCGCCAACCTCTCCCTGGACGCCGCCGACCGCCACTGGATCCCGGTGGAGCGCGACTGGCGCCTCAACGAGCGTCACTACGGTGCCCTGCAGGGCAAGAACAAGAAGGAGATCCGTGACGAGTACGGGGAGGAGCAGTTCATGCAGTGGCGCCGCTCCTACGACGTACCGCCGCCGGCCATCGAGCCCGGCTCCGAGTTCTCCCAGGACACCGACCCCCGTTACGCCGGTGAGCCCATCCCCGCCACCGAGTGCCTCAAGGACGTCCTTGAGCGCCTGCTGCCCTACTGGGAGGGCACTATCGTTCCCGAGATCAAGACCGGCAAGACCGTCATGATCGCCGCCCACGGCAACTCGCTGCGCGCCATCGTCAAGCACCTCGACGACATCTCCGACGACGACATCGCCGGCGTCAACATCCCCACCGGGATCCCGCTGGTCTACGAGCTCGATGAGGAGACCCTCAAGCCGCTCAAGAAGGGTGGCCGCTACCTCGACCCCGAGGCCGAGGCCAAGATCGCGGCCGTGGCCAACCAGGGCAAGTGAGCCCTGGCGGCCTGCCGCACCCTGAATGACGCGGGCGGCGTCGAACCTGAAGGAAGGTCCGACGCCGCCCGTCTCGTCAGACTCGGGTGCTCAGTGGAGCGCGTCGGCGTCCTCGGCGTCGTGCGTCTCCGGCATGGAGGCGCCCGAGACGAGGTAGGCCACGCGGCTGGCCACCGACGTCGAGTGGTCGCCGAAGCGCTCCAGGAACCGGCCCATGAGGACGGCGTCGATGACCTGCTGGCGGCTCAGGTCGTGAGCCGGGTCCAGGATCATCTGGAAGGAGCGGCGGTGCAGGGCGTCGAGCTCGGCGTCGTTGGTCTGAATGACGGAGGCCAGCTCCAGGTCCCGCGTCGAGATGAGGCGGGCGACGTCCTTGCCCGCGCGCACCGCCAGGTCCGCCATCTCCAGGATGAGGCCCAGGACCGGCTCGGGCAGCGGCGGCTCGGGGTAACGGCCGCGGGCGATGGCCGCCACGTGGCGAGCCAGGTCGCCCTGGCGCTCCAGGGTCTGGGCCATGCGCAGCGCGGACAGGACGTTGCGCAGGTCCCCGGCCACCGGCTGCTGACGGGCCAGCAGCATGACGCACAGGTCGTCGATGTCGCGCTGGAGGTCGTTGATGCGCTCGTCGGCGTCGATCACCTGCTCGGCAATGACGATGTCCCCCTGGCGCAGGGACTCCGCGGCCCGCTCGATCGCGGTGGCGACCTGGTTGGCCATGGACTCGAGGTCGGAGCCCAGCTGCTTGAGCTCCTGGTTGAAGATGGCGCGCATGAGGCTGCTCCTGTTCCGGGCGGGGGCCGATGGATCGGGCCGGTCGGTGATGTGGCTCGACGGCGCTGCTCGGCGATCCCGCCGAGGCCGCCGCCAAGGATGTTGTCCCTAAGCACAGCAGCCCCGCGACGCCGCCGCAAGCGGCACGCCCAGGGCGGGGGTCGGCCGGTAGGCGCTGTGGGGACTCAACTACCCTGGAGACGTGGGCCTGACCTTCACCGTTCTCCTCATCGCCGCCGCCGGCCTCCTGTGCCTGGGGGTGGTCATCGGAATCGCGCTGTCCCGGCGTGAGCGCAGGGCGGCCACGAGCGCCGCCGACCTGGCCGGCCTGGCCGGGACCGATACGGCCGTCCCGGTGCTGGCGGCACTGCGCTCGACAGTCGTCGTCCTCGATGACGACGACGAGGTCCTGCGCGCCTCGGCATCGGCCTACACCTTCAACATCGTGCGCGACGACGCCGTCGTCGAGCCGACCGTGGTGGCGATGGTGAGCCGCGTGCGGGCCTCGGGCCGGGCGCAGGACGCCGCCGTCACTGTGGCCCGGGGGCGGGTGCCGGGTGCGGGCCAGTTCCACCTGCAGGTGCGCGTGGCAGGCATCGGCCGGGGACGCGTCCTCATCCTCATCGAGGACCACACCGCCGCCCGCCGGGTGGAGGCCATGCGCCGCGACTTCGTCGCCAACGTCTCCCACGAGCTCAAGACCCCGGTCGGCGCGATCCAGCTGCTCGCCGAGACCGTTGAGGCCGGCGCCGACGACCCCGACTTCGTGCGCGACTACTCCGGGCGCATGCGCAAGGAGGCCCGCCGCCTGGGCGTCCTGGTCCAGGAGATCATCGAGCTCACCCGACTCCAGGAGGGCGACGCCCTGGCCGAGCCCGAGGTCGTTGAGATCGACGACGTCGTCGCCGAGGCCGTGGACCGGGTGCGTGTCGAGGCCGACGGCCGCCAGATAGCCCTCGTGGCCGGGGGAACCAAGGGGCTACGGGTGCGCGGCGACGCCGCCCTCATCACCACCGCCGTGCGCAACCTGCTGGACAACGCCATCCGCTACTCCGAGCCGCGCACCAGAGTCTCGGTCGGCGTCTCGCTGGATCCGGAGCACTCCGACATCGTGCGCATCGCCGTGGTCGACCAGGGCATCGGCATCCCCAAGGAGGAGCAGGAGCGCGTCTTCGAGCGCTTCTACCGCGTCGACAAGGCCCGCTCGCGGGCCACCGGCGGCACCGGCCTGGGACTGAGCATCGTCAAGCACGTGGCCGCCGACCACGGCGGCACCGTCGAGCTGTGGTCCGCCCCCGGGCGCGGCTCCACCTTCACCCTCGTGCTGCCGCGCCTGCCCGAGGGTGAGCCGGTCGAGGGTGATGTCGAGGGCGAGCCCGCCGACGCCGTCCCCACCCCCGGGAGCGGATCATGAGCCCAGCGGAGCGCTCCGCAGCCTCGGGCACAGGGGTGGGTGCCGGACCGCTCGCGTCCTCCGGTGCGCCGGCCCCGTCGTCGATGACGTCGGCGATTGGCCCGAGCCGGATCCTCCTGGTCGAGGACGAGGAGAACTTCCGCGACCCCCTCGCCCTCGGCCTGCGGCGAGACGGCTTCGAGGTGGTCGAGGCCGAGGACGGTCAGCGCGCCGTCGAGATCTTCGAGGCCTCCCGGCGCCCCGGCGGCGTCGGCCCCATCGACCTGGTCCTGCTGGACCTCATGCTCCCCAGGTTGGACGGGACCGAGGTGTGCACCCGGATCAGGCGCTCCTCCTCCGTGCCGGTCATCATGCTCACCGCCAAGGACACGGAGCTGGACAAGATCGTCGGCCTGGAGATCGGGGCCGACGACTACGTCACCAAGCCCTACTCCTACCGGGAGCTCCTGGCGCGCCTCAAGGCGGTTCTGCGCCGTAGCCGTGACACCGGTCCGGAGCTCGAACCGGTGCTGGTCGCCGGTCCGGTGCGGATGGACGTGGAGCGCCACGAGGTCAGGGTCGACGGCGAGGTGGTCGCCATACCGCTGCGGGAGTTCGAGCTTCTGGAGCTGTTTCTGCGCAACCCCGGCCGCGTGCTTACTCGCAGCCAGATCATTGAACGCCTGTGGGGGCCCGAATACGGGGGCGACACGAAAACTCTGGACGTCCACGTCAAACGACTCCGGGGCAGGATTGAGGCGGACGCCTCCAAACCGGTTCTCATCACCACGGTCAGGGGGCTCGGCTATCGCCTGGACAGGGGCCCGGAGTACTGATCGGCATTGCGGGTGACACCGCAGTTTTCGACCCCGGTCCCGGGCCTCACCCGCCGTGACCGCTGTGAGATACGTCCCCGATCTTTGCGCGGAATGACCTGATAAACTAGAGGTCCACAAACCAGTCTGGAGAGTCATCCTTATGACCTATGAAGTCGGTGAGACTGTCGTCTACCCGCACCACGGGGCCGCCCGGATCATTGATATCCGTCAGCGCAAGGTACGCGGTGAGGAGAAGACGTATCTGCAGCTCGAGGTGGCCCAGGGTGACCTGACCATCTTGGTTCCCGCCGAAAGCGTTGAGCTCATCGGTGTCCGTGACGTGGTTGATGAGACCGGTTTGGAAAAGGTCTTCGAGGTGCTGCGAGCACCGCTGACCGAGGAGCCCACGAACTGGTCGCGACGTTTCAAGGCCAATCAGGAGAAAATCGCCTCCGGGGATGTCATCAAGGTCGCCGAGGTCGTGCGGGACCTCTCCCGTCGTGACACGGACCGCGGCCTGTCCGCCGGCGAGAAGCGCATGCTCGCCAAGGCCCGCCAGATTCTCGTCTCCGAGCTGGCCCTGGCCCAGAAGACTCCTGAGGAGGAGGCCGAGTCCCGCCTGGACGAGGTCCTCGCTTCCTAGGTTGTGCAGCTCTCGTGCTCAGGCCGTCGGGCACGCGGTAGCGTCCTGCTCGTGAGCACCAGCCCTTCACTTCCATCACCCGCCCCACCCGAGTCCGCTCCGGGTGGGGCGGTCGCCGTTCTCACTGCGGCGGGCTCCGGTTCCCGCCTGGGGGCCGGGGTCCCCAAGGCCCTCGTCCCGGTGGGCGGCATCAGCCTCCTGCGGCGGGCGGCGGCCGGACTCATCGCCTCGGGCGCTGTCAGCCACATCGTCGTCACGGCCCCCGCTGAGGAGGTCGACCGCTTCCGCGCCGAGCTCGAGGGCCTGCCGGACGGATCAGCCCAGGATGAGGCGGGCCGGTGGGGCGGGATCGAGGTCGTCGCCGGATCGCCCCGCTCCAGGCAGGCCTCCGTGGCCCTGGGGCTCACAGCAGCCCTGGCCGCCGTGCCACAGGCCGACGTCGTCGTCGTCCACGACGCCGCGCGGGCGCTGACACCACCGGAGGTCACGCAGCGGGTGATCGCGGCCGTGCGAGCCGGACACGAGGCCGTGGTCCCGGCCCTGCCCGTGACCGACACCGTCAAGGAGGTCGAGGCCCGCCGGGCGGGGGAGCCCGAGCCCGTCGCCGGCACCCCCCGGCGTGACCGCCTCCGGGCGGTCCAGACCCCGCAGGGCTTCTCCGCTTCCGTACTCGTTGCCGCCCATCGTGCCGGGGCGGAGCGGGCTGGAGACGAGGCGCTCGCCGCCTCCGACGACGCCGGCCTCGTTGAGGCCTGTGGCGGCAGCGTCGTCGTCGTTGCCGGTGACGAGCGCGCCATGAAGGTGACCACGCCGACGGACCTGGCCCTGGCCGAGCTGCTCCTGGAACAGCAGCCCACTCAGGGGAGGTGCCCTGCCGAGGGGAGTAGTGGGGAGAACTGACGATCAGGTCCGTTCCTCTTTCGGTACCGTCACCGACCCGGATGGTTCTATCGTCTCTCCCATGAGCACGACAGCGACTGCTCCGACGCAGGCCGGCTCCCGCACCCGGCTCCTGTCCTGGCCCGTCATCGCCTGGGGTCTGTGGGACTGGGGGTCGGCCGCCTTCAACGCGGTCATCACCACCTTCGTCTTCACCGTCTACCTGGTCAGCGACTCCTTCGGGGCCAAGGCGGACAACGAGTCGGCGCTGTCCATCGGGCTGGCCATCGCCGGTCTGTTCATCGCCCTGCTGGCGCCGGTGACCGGGCAGCGTTCGGACAGAGGCGGGCGAACCCTCTTCTGGCTCGGGGGCTACACCGCGGTGGTGGTGGCGGTCTCGGCGGCCCTGTTCCTGGTGCGACCCGCGCCCGGCTACCTGTGGCTCGGCATCGTCCTGCTGGGAGTCGGCAACATCTTCTTCGAGCTGGCCTCAGTCAACTACAACGCCATCCTCAACCATCTGGCCTCCAAGGACCGCATCGGTGCCGTCAGCGGCTTGGGGTGGGGGATGGGCTACCTCGGCGGCATCGTCCTGCTGCTCATCCTCTACGTCACCCTCGTGGGGCCGAGCCCCCTCATCTCCTTCCCCGCCGGCAGTGGCATGGGGGTACGCGTCGCCATGCTGGTGGCGGCGGCCTGGTTCGGCGTGTCCGCCCTCCCCGTCCTCATCAACCGCTCCCGCAGGCTCGGGCGCCCTCGCTCTGAGAACGTCGCTGAGGTCGGCGAGGGAATGGCGGCTGCTGAGCCGGGACGAGACCGGGCCGCCATGGAGGCTGAGCCGGAGGAGGCCGCCTCCCATCACGGCGGGCGCAAGGAGTCGATCCTGACCTCCTACAAGCTGTTGTGGCGCACTCTGCTCCAGCTCCATCACACCCAGCCCCGACTGCTGTGGTTCCTGCTGGCAGCCGCCGTCTTCAGGGACGGTCTGGCCGGGGTCTTCACCTACGGCGGCATCATCGCCCAGAACACCTTCGGCTTCTCGTCGGGTGACGTCATCATCTTCGCCATCGTGGCCAACATCGTCGCCGGCATCGCCACCATCTGGGCCGGACGGCTCGACGACCGCTTCGGGCCACGCAACGTCATCATGGCCAGCCTCATCATCCTGGTGGTGGCCGGACTGCTCGTGTTCTTCCTGCACACCGCCGGCACTGTGGCCTTCTGGGTGCTGGGCCTGCTCCTGTCCTCCTGCGTGGGGCCGGCCCAGTCCGCCGCACGGTCCTTCCTGGCCCGCCTCATCCCCGAGGGGCAGGAGGGAGAGATCTTCGGCCTCTATGCGACGACCGGGCGCGCGGTCTCCTTCATGGCGCCCGCGATGTACGGCATCTCTATCTACCTGGGGACGCGCGTCGTCGGGCCGGGCGCGAACTACTGGGGGATCCTCGGGATCGTCGCCGTGCTGACAACCGGGCTGCTCCTCATGCTGCGCGTGGGCGACCCTGTCTCCGACGAGGAGCCGGCCGCGTAGACCGACGTCGCGGCCGTACCTGAGGGCACGCGTTCGGGGGTAAGGGTACTGTCTCGTCTCCTCACTTCTGAGGCGTGTGAGTGTCATGGCTTCTGAGACGCTCGTTCGGGCAGGAGCTCGGGGCAGGCTCGCTGTCGCCTCTAGGACGACTGGACCCGCTCTGCGCGCCTGCCGGAGCGAGAGCTTCAGGAGCGAGGAGACAGCACTGAGATGCTTCATCAGGACGAGGCCTGGCGGGCCTCGCGCTTGGCACGCATGCGCTCAAGATCCTCCGCAGCCAGTGGACCCTGGGTGGTACCCGGGCCGTCCTGACGGATCCAGCTCACGACAATGCCCTCCTTGGCGCCGAAGCGCGCCAGGTGGATCCCGGTGACCTGCTCGAGGCGCTCAAGGTGCTCGTCCTCTGCGGCCAGGTCGAGTTGGAGGACGCCGTCGTGACAGGAGAGCCTGACGACCCCGGTGGCTGCTCCCTCGCGGTCGAAGGTCAGGGAGCCGGTCTGCGCGGTCTCGTCCCACGAGCTGGTGATCTTGCGGCCCATGTGAGCGGCCAGCTGCTTGCCGTAGCGGGAGGGTCGGTCCGTGCTCACGCGAGCGGTGGAGAGGCGGGAGAAGGCGGGCTGTGCTGAGTCGGCTGAGTCGGCTGAGTCGGTCATGTTCCTATCCTGACGCGTTTCGTCATCCGCGGTCCCGGGATGCGCTCCAAATCACCGGGGCTGGGAAAGGACTCGGCCCGCGGTTCGGAAATCCGAACCGCGGGCCCAAGCCTCGCGAGGTCCCACCTGCAACCCGGGGTCCCATGCACCCGAGGAGGCGGTTCCTCCTTCGCCAGAACGATGATGCCAGGCTCCCTATGACCCGACCCCATCTCAGAGGATCGATCCGTCATTGGGCTCCCCAACCCTCGAGACCGTCCCTGTCCGGCGGTGACCACTATGTAACGCCCTCACCCTGTGAAGACGAGGGGCAGAATCCTGAGAAAAAACTGGGAAACTCGCGGTCGGGTTGCTCCATTGAGTCAAGAGTTTTCCGGGTGACGCAAGGCGCTCATGATCGCTCAAGATATGGGGGACAAGCGCACAGCGCTGCCTGACGCCGTCACCATGAGCATGCCGTTGTCCGAGCCCAGCGTCTTGCAGTCGATGTCGACGCCACGGGATATCCCTCAGCGATGGGGGCGGTGGCGACGATCATGGGCTACTTCTCATTGTCCTTGGGTGCGGTGGGTGAGGGTAGTGGTCAGGACCGTAGTGTCCTGGAATGCTCTGTGGTCGTTTCCGGCTGCCGGCCTCGGGCCAGTCTCAGGATGCGACCGTAGCGCTCGCTGATCTGATCGTGGGGGACGGGATCTCCGTCTAGGCTCCAGGACAGGAGGTGCTCCAGGCTGAATCGAGGGGCGCAGCGCGAGCAGGAGACGGGCGAGGCCGGGCGGCGCATGCGGTCCACCTCATGACCTGCCGGGCACCTGCCCACCCAGCGTCCCCGTAGCCTCGGAGCCTGGGTGTCAATGAGTCGCCGGCCCGTCGCCCCCAGCCGGGTCGCCTCCGCCGCCCAGACGGCATCGTGCCCGTGGTGCGGCCCCACGCGAGCATGGGCGATCTCATGCAGGATCGTCTCGCGGACCTGAGTCTCGTCGTACAGGCTCATGAGATGGCGGCTGAGCGTGAGCCGACGTCGTGCATGATCTGTTTGGCCGGCCCGCCGGCGTGCCCGGTCGAAGGCCAGATCCCAGTCGCCGACGTCCGCCTGCTCCATGAGAGAGCGCGCCAGGCTCAGGACATCGGGAAGATTCACGGCCCCACGGTATGCGTCGATGCCCTCATACGGCTGACGACGGTGCTGTGGGGCGCATCGCCTCCTGCCGGCTCATGACTGACCGATTGTCTCGGGAACTCCGAGCTGCTTCGGGCCGTACAAACTGCCGTGATGTGACACGATGGCGCCGATGTCCCATCATCCCTCCGGCCGGCGTCCGCGGCCCCAACGAAGCACCACTGGATCCGGCTCGCCTCAGACTGCACGAGCTCCGCGCAGCGCCCGACCGACCGTGCAGCGTGGCGCCGACCGTGCTCGGCGGGATGATGCGAGTCACCGTCCCGCGCGGGGGAGAGGGCGTCGAGGGGGCGGTGAGCGCTTCGGCCTCCTCCGCGTCGGCATCAGGCGGAGACGACGACGCAAGGGCGGTTCCGTTCACTCCCTCCTGAGGAGTCCGATCGGTGTCGTCCTCGCTGCCTTCCTGGTCACGCTCCTGGTGGGCTTCATCGTGCTGCGGGCGACCGGCTCCTCGCTCAACGGAATGGCTCTCGGGTGGGGGCGGCCCTCTCAGGGCGGGACAGGTTCGGCTCCGGCGCCCCTGGTGCCCGACACCAGTGGCTTCAATGCCGCCCGCATCATCGATGATGAGGTCTTCTACGACTCCCAGGCCATGACGCGCGAGGAGATCTCCGCCTTCCTCACCAGGGTCAACGCCGGCTGCCAGCCGGGCAGTGACGGCACCGAGTGCCTGGCCGCCGCCACTTTCTCCGTGCAGGCCCGCCAGGCCAGCACCTTCTGTCCCGGAGGACTCAAGGCCGCCTCCGGAGTCAGCGCGGCCGACGTTGTCTGGGAGGTCTCCCAGGCCTGCGACATCAATCCTCAGGTGCTCCTCGTCCTCATTCACAAGGAGCAGGGGCTGCTCACCGCCTCCGGCGCGAACCTGAGCGCTCGCGACTACGAGGCCGCAGCCGGTTACGCCTGCCCCGACCACGGGAGCTGCGACCCCCAGTGGTCCGGCTTCCCCTCCCAGCTCTACGGGGCGGCCGCCCAGTTCCATCGCTATCGTCTCAACCCGGGCAGCTACGACGTGGTGGCGCAGCGACCGACCCGAGTCGCCTACTCGCCCGACGCGCAGTGCGGCAGCGGCGAGCTCACGGTGGCGAACCAGGCGACTGCCGGCCTGTACAACTACACGCCCTTCCAGCCCAATGAGGCCGCCGCGCACGGTGGGGACCAGTGCACCTCGTGGGGGAACTGGAACTTCTACGGCTACTTCAAGACCCTCTTTGGAAGTCCGACGTCGGACTGACGGTGCCCAGCGCAGAGCGAATTCCGCTGTATTCCAAGGGTTCTGAGCGAAGGTGTCATCACGCTCGGAAGGCCGTGACCATATCGTCATCAAGCGTCATCATTTAGATGCGCGATTTCCAGCCTTCTCTCAGACAGCATCGGCAGAGTCATAGTTACCGCCGAACGGTGGCGACCGTGAGGTACTGGGGAGTACCACTGACCGGCCACCACTGAGTCTGGGCCACAGCCAAGGGAATGTGCTCGGACGTTTCGGTGAAGGAGGATCCGCTGCCGAATGGGAACCGGTAAGCGCCCTCGTTGCGAAGGGCCCGACCCGGTGGTTCAACCGGGGCGGGCCTTCGCAGTACCTGGGCGCAGGACCATCCGGTCCGCGCCCAGGCACTTTTGTGGGGACTGGCCGGCGGGCATGACATGATGCGAGCATGACGCTGCCGCCGGTATTGGCCACCACCTGGGTCGTCATCGAGTACCTCATCAAGATCGCCGCGCTGGGCACGGTTCCGGAGAACCGCCGCCCCTCGTCGTCGACCGCCTGGCTGCTGCTCATCTTCCTGCTGCCCCTGGTGGGCCTCCCGCTCTACCTGCTCATCGGCAGCCCGTGGGTGCACGGCACTCGTCGTCGCCAGCAGCACACCGTCAACGAGATCACCCTCGACTACACCCGCTCCATGCCCGACCTGCCCAAGGGCGCCCGGCCCTCGACCTACCTGGCCGGGGCGCTGCGCATGAACCGCCGACTCACCGGCCTGCCTTGCGTCAGCGGCGAGGTGGTGGCCGTCCACGCCGACCCCCGCAGCACCTATGAGGCCATGGCCCGCGCCGTCGACGCCGCCACCGACCACGTCCACGTCGAGTTCTACATCATGAGCTGGGACGAGGTCACCGACGTCTTCTTCACCTCCCTGGAGCGCGCAGTGGCCCGCGGGGTCACAGTGCGTCTCCTCCTGGACCACCTGGGCAGCCGCAAGTACCCCGGCTGGAAGCAGTTCTGCCAACGCATGACCGACGCCGGCATCCGCTGGCGCCTCATGATGCCGCTGCTGCCGCTCAAACGCCGCTGGCGCCGCCCGGACCTGCGCAACCACCGCAAGATCTTGGTCATCGACGGCGAGAAGGGCTTCATCGGCAGCCACAACATCATCGACCCCACCTACCGGACCCGGCGCAACGTGCGGGCCGGGCGCCGCTGGGAGGACCTGTCCGTGGAGGTCACCGGCGAGATCGTCCTGGAGGCCCAGGCCGTCTTCGCCATGGACTGGTTCTTCGAGGCCGGAGAGCAGCTCGAGGCCTTCGACCTGGCGCTGGGGACGCCGACCGAGACCCTGCCGGAGATGGCGGGGCTGCCGGGCATCCCGGTGGGCACGCCGGCCCCGAGGCCCGGGCGTCCGGGCGCCGTCGTCAATGCCATGCAGCTCATTCCCTCCGGGCCCGGATACCCCACCGAGCCGAACCTGCGGATGTTCCTGGCCCTCATCCACGGGGCCAAGCGGCACGTGTCCATCACCAGCCCCTACTTCATCCCCGATGAGGCGCTGCTGGCGGCGATGACGTCGGCCGCCTACCGGGGGGTGGAGGTCGAGCTGTTCGTGGGCAAGGAGTCCGACCAATTCATTGTCAGCCACGCCCAACGCTCCTACTACTCGGCGCTCCTGGCGGCGGGGGTGCGGATCTACCTCTACCCCTCGCCGACCGTCCTGCACTCGAAGTACATGACGGTCGACGACGAGGTCGGGGTCATCGGGTCCTCCAACATGGACTTCCGCTCCTTCGCCCTCAACTACGAGGTCATGCTGCTGGCCTTCGGCGGGGACCTCGACGACCTGCTGCGCATCAACGACGCCGACTACCGGGCCACCTGCACCGAGCTGACCCCCGAGCTGTGGGCCACCGAGCCCTGGTACAACCGCTACGTGGACAACGTCTGCCGCCTCATGTCCGCCGTGCTGTAGAGGCGGCCGGGCTTCGCCTGTGCCGGCCCAGGCGCTCCTGGATGCGCATGTACCGGGACGACCAGTCTCGGCGCTGAGCCGAGCAGATCAACGTGTCCTCACGTCGTCGGTCCCCGCACCACTGGGGTGCGGGGACCGACTGTGTGGAACCGGAGAAAGGGTCTGATGGGGCGCGTGAGCCGGTGGCTCAGGCGTCGCGGCGGGTGAAGATGACTCCGGCGATCACCAGCGGGATGAGGGCCCAGGCCGCGAAGACGGCGATGGCCTGCCAGTGCTGGAGGAAGGTCTCGGTTCCGGCCCGTCCCCAGTGGTGCGCCAGGCTGAAGGGGTCCGAGACGGCGGTCGACACGGTGTCCGGCAGGAGGCCCACAACCTTGACCGCCCACTGCCAGCGTCCGGCCATGAGTCCGAAGGGAATGGGGGCGACGAACAGCAGCGAGACCACCACGGTGATGGCCCCCGCCGTCGAGCGGGTGAGGTAGCCCAGCCCCAGGGCCATGAGCGCGACGACGGCGAAGGACAAGCCGGTGCCCCAGAAGAGCCCCAGGTAGTGGGCATCGGTGAGAGAACCGGCGTGGCCCTTCATGAACGGGTAGGAGATCGCGTAGGACAGCGCCACGCAGACGACCCCGAGGACGAAGGAGAAGCCCGATACGACGAGCGCCTTCGCCACGAAGAGACGTCCGCGGCGAGGAACGGCCATCACTGAGGAGCGGATCTGCCCCGAGGCGTACTCACCGGTGACCACCAGGGCCCCCAGGACGGCGACGACGATCATGCCCATCACCGAGCCCGAGGCGAGCATGGTCTTGGCTTCGTCCGCCCGCTCGGGGGAGCCGGCGTAGCCCATGGCCAGGCCCGCCCCGAACAGGACCGTGATGACGATCGTGATGGCCGACGTGACCCAGGTGGAGGTCAGGGTGCGCAGCTTGATCCACTCGGCGCGCACCGCGCCGGCGAAGGACTGCCGACCGGCCACGCGGGGCCGACTGGGCCAGATCGCGGCCTCCAGGGCCCGCTGCCGCCCGGTACCGGACGGCTGGGAGTCGGGGGCGGTCTTCTGGAGGGCCTCGAAACGGTTGACGGCCACGGCTGGGCCGTCCGCGGCGTCGATGGTGGTGGTCATGGTGTGTCAGTCCTCGGGATGCTCGTGGCCTGCGTTCTTCCTGAATGATTCCAGGCTAGGGGTGCTGGGCCCCGGTGTGATCGTCTCGCTGGCTGAATGCAGCGGACCGGTCTCCTCCCCCTGAGGGAGGAGGGGTCGTCTGCGGGGATGATGAGTCACCCCTCGGCCCTCGGGGCGCCGGGTGCCTCCGGGGAAGGACGCGGGGCGGTCAGCTGACCTGGGCGCAGAGCCTGGTGATGCGCTGGAGGCTCACCTTGCGGCTCGTGCCCAGCGTCTGGGCGAACAGGCTCACCCGCAGCTCCTCCACCATCCAGCGGGCCTCCTCCAGGAGGGCCTCGTGCTGCGGGTCGGCCGGCAGGGAGGCCGCCTTGGCGCGGGCCTTGTCCACCACCTCCTGGGCCTGGGTGACCTGGAAGGCCAGGGCCGCGTCCTGGGAGGCTGCCGACGATGATGAGGCCGCCTTCTCCACCCGTATCGCCAGCGCCCTCAGGTAGCGCTCCAGATGCGCCAGGTGTTCCGGCGGAGTGGCGGTGATGAAGCCCTCCGGAACCAGGGCGGCCGCGTGCTCGCGCACCTCCTGGAGCGTGCCCAGCAGGGTCAGGGAGGTGTGCTCACCCACCACGCGGTCCACCTCCCGGGCCGCTTTGAGCGCCGCGGCCGCGTGCTGGGCCACCCGGTAGACCTCGTCCTCGAGCTCGTCGCGCATGACGCCGACCAGGGCCTCGAAGACCTCCCGCCGGCGTACCTCCGCCAACGGACAGCCGGAGGCCGACGCCGCCCAGCGTCCGGCCACGATCCGTGCGGCGGCCGCCTGCACGTCCTCCACGAGAGCCTCCGTCGTCCGGTAGGGGCCGGCCGCCAGGATGAGCGACTCCTGGGCGCTCCACCGGCTCGTCACCCGGGCCGTCGGCAAGGCCGTGCGCGCCAGGGCCAGCGCCGTCACCCCGCTGCTGTGCGCACCCAGCTGGGTGGTGGCGTCGGGAAGGATCCTCAGGTCCGCGCTCCTGGCGGAGGCCGCCACCAGTGACGGGTAGCCGCGCACCACCAGGCCCGCCCGGCCCGCCGACTCCACCGAGGCCGGGATCGTCGAGGCATCCGGGTCGCCCAGGCCCGGCACGCCACGGGGCCAGTCGGTCAGGCCCTGGCGCTCCTCCAGGCCGGCTCCAGTACCGGCCCCTGAGCCTCCTGCGGCTCCTGCGCTCCTGGCGGCGCCATCGGGACGCTGAGTGGCATCCGGCCGGCCGCCCTTCTTCCTGCGGCCCTTGCGGCCGGACCTCCCGCCCTGCGTGCCCTGGCGCTCCTGGGCATCGGCCATCGCCTGAGCCAGCGCGCCGCGCACCGCCGAGCGCACAGCGGCCTCCGTCTTTCCCGACAGTCGCTGCTGGAGCGAGACCAGGTCCCGGCCGCGGCCGATGACCCGGCCCCGGGCATCCAGGGCCGCGAAGCCCATCGCCAGGTGATCCGGCAGGCGCTCGGCCGCCTCAGCCCAGTCCTCCTCCGTGATCTCCACGCCCTTGAGCCGGAGCACCACCCGGCTGAAAGCCTCCTCGAAGGGCGCCTCCGGGCAGCTCGCCCCCGGCGGCGTCGGGAACTCCTGGGCGATCTGCGCCCACATCTGGGCGCCCACGTCCGGGGCGGGCACCAGCTGACGGCGCACCCGCTTGGGCAGCGCCCGGATCGTGGCCACGCACAGCTCGGCCCGCATCCCCGGCACCAGCCAGTCGAAGCCCTCCGGGGTCAGGCGCCCCAGCACCTCCACCGGCACCTGGACGCTGACCCCGTCCTCGGGGTGGCCCGGCTCGAACACGTAGTCCAGGCCCAGGGTCAGGTCCCCCTGCACCCACGTGTCCGGGAAACCGCTCGCGTCGCCCCCACCGGGCAGCAGCAGCTCGCGCGTGAAGTCCAGCAGGTCCGGGGTGGTGCGCCGCTGCTCCTTCCACCAGGCGTCGAAGGCCGCCGCGGAGGTCACCTCCTCGGGGATGCGGTCGTCGTAGAAGTCGAACAGGGCGGCGTCGTCGGCCAGCAGGCCGTGCTCGCGCCGACGCCGCTCCACGTCCTGAAGCTCCTCGATGAGCTCCCGGTTGCGCTCCACGAAACCGTGGCGGGCGTGCCAACCACCCTCGACCAGGCCCGAGCGGATGAAC
This sequence comes from Actinomyces sp. oral taxon 171 str. F0337, assembly GCF_005696555.1. Lineage (NCBI taxonomy): Bacteria > Bacillati > Actinomycetota > Actinomycetes > Actinomycetales > Actinomycetaceae > Actinomyces > Actinomyces sp. oral taxon 171. The sequence continues at coordinate 385,800 of NZ_CP040005.1, forward strand.
ATCTCCCGGGCCACCTGGCGGGCCGAGTCCGTCCCCACGCTCGCCAATGTCGCCGGCCGGTCCGCCGCCAGCGTCATCCCGTAGAGCAGCACCTTCTCGTGAACCATGGCCGCCCCCTGGCGGGTCGACCAGTAGGGCTCGCCGAAGACATGGCGGGTCAGGCCCGCCCGGTCCGCCACCTGCTCGATCCACCGGGAGTCCACCTTGGCCACCGTGCGGGCGAAGAGCCGGGAGGTCTCCACCAGCTCGGCGGTCATCACCCAGTCGTAGGTCTTGCGGCGCAGGCCCGAGCCCGGCCAGATCGTGAAGCGGGTCCCGCGCGCGCCGGCATACTCCCGACGACGCTCGTCCCAGTTGCCCACATTGGACAGCAGCCCCACCAGCAGCGAGCGGTGGATCGCGTCGGCGTCGGGCGTGTCCGCGCTGCGCCCCAGGGCCACGACGGCGGCCGCCACGCCCCCGTTGGCGATCTGGGCGGCATGGCTGCCCGGCTCCAGGGCCTCGGTGGCCGCCCGGATCGAGCGGGCCGTCGGCAGCTCGACCGGGGTCGCGTCCAGACCCAGCGGTCGGGCCAGCTGACGCAGCTGGGCGTGGACGTCCTGCCACTCGCGCACCCGCAGGTAGTGCAGGAACTCGGCGCGGCACATGCGCCGGAAGGCCGAGCCGGACAGCTCGCGGCTCTGCGTGCGCAGGTAGCGCCACAGGTTCAGGTAGGTCAGGAAGTCGCTCGTCGGGTCCGCGAAGCGCCGGTGCAGGGCGTCGGAGGCCTCCTGCTTGTCCGCCGGGCGCTCGCGCACGTCCTGGATGGACAGGGCCGCCACGATGACCATGACCTCCCCGACGCAGCCCAGCTCTCCGGCCTCCAGGAGCATGCGCCCCAGGCGCGGGTCGATGGGCAGGCGCGCCAGGCGGCGCCCGATCTGCGTCAGGCGCGGCCCGCCTCGGCCCCGGTCGGGGGCGTCGTCGGACCGGGCGGAGGAGGCCCCGGCCGGCTCAATCGCGCCGATCTCCGTGAGCAGCTGCAGGCCGGAGCGGACCTGGCGGGAGTCGGGGGCGTCCAGGAAGGGGAAGTCCTCCACCGCCCCCAGTCCCAGGGCCGCCATCTGCAGGATGACGCTGGCCAGCGAGGTGCGCAGGATCTCCGGCTCGGTGTACTCCGGACGCGCCTCGAAGTCGGCCTGCGAGTACAGGCGGATGGCGATGCCGTCGGCCACGCGCCCGCAGCGGCCCGCCCGCTGGTTGGCGCTGGCCCGGCTGACCGGCTCGATCGGCAGGCGCTGGACCTTGGTGCGGTTGGAGTAGCGGGAGATGCGCGCCAGGCCAGGGTCGATGACGTAGCGGATCCCCGGAACCGTCAGGGAGGTCTCGGCCACGTTCGTGGCCAGGACGATGCGGCGCACCTGGTGGGTCTCGAAGACCCGGTGCTGCTCGGCGGCGCTCAGGCGCGAGTACAGGGGGACGACCTCGATGGCACCCGGCGTGCGCGAGCGGCCGTCGGGCGTGTAGCGCGCCCCCAGGTGGTCGATGAGGGCCGCCTCGGTGTCTCGGATATCGCGCTCACCGGCCAGGAAGATGAGGATGTCTCCGCTGGGCTCGCCCAGGAGCTCGTCGACGGCGTCGAGGATCCCGGTCACCTGGTCCTTGGGCTCCCCGGACTCGGCGGCCGCGGAGCCGGCCCGGCCTCGGCCCTTGCCACGAGTCCCCTGGTTGCGGGGCGTGAGCGCGGCGGAGCCGCCGGAGCGGATGGCCTCGCGGCGGGCCCGCGCCGCGGCGCGCACCGCCGGGTCGGGGGAGGTCAGGGCCTCCAGCTCGGCCTCGCTCAGCTCGCCGGGTCCCGCCGGACCGGGCCGGGAGGCGGAGGTGCTGTCAGCCGGCTCGCTGCCGGCGTCGTCGGAGGCGGGCGGTGCGTCGTCTGGAGCCAGGGGGCGGTAGCGCACCTCAACGGGGTAGGTGCGCCCGGAGACCTCGATGACCGGGGCGGGCACCGTGGCCGTCTCGCCGAGGGGCCGCCCCCGGTCGCCGATCTGCTCGCGGCCGAAGTGCTCGGCGAAGCGCTCGGAGTCGATGGTGGCCGAGGTGATGATGACCTTGAGGTCGGGGCGCTGGGGCAGCAGGCGCGCCAGGTAGCCCAGGATGAAGTCGATGTTGAGGCTGCGCTCGTGGGCCTCGTCCACGATGATCGTGTCATAGCGGCGCAGCTGGGGGTCGGACTGGATCTCCGCCAGCAGGATGCCGTCGGTCATGAGCTTGACCAGGGTGTTGTCCCCGACCTCCTCGGTGAAGCGCACCTGGTAGCCGACGACGCCGCCCGGCCCGATCGGGGTGCCCAGCTCGGAGGCGATGCGCTCGGCCACGCTGCGCGCGGCGATGCGCCGCGGCTGGGTGTGGCCGATCATCCCGGTGATGCCCCGGCCCAGCTCCAGGCAGATCTTGGGCAGCTGGGTGGTCTTGCCGCTGCCGGTCTCACCGGCGACGATGACGACCTGGTGCTCACTGATGGCGGCGGCGATCTCCTCGCGGCGGGCGCTGACCGGCAGCTCCTCGGGGTAGACGATCGCCGGAACGGCGGCGGCGCGGGCGGCGAGCTGCTCGGGGGAGTAGCCCTTCCAGGCGCTGGGACGCCGGCCCCCGGCCCGGCCCGGGCGCCGGCCCCGAGCATTGCGGCCGTCACCGCGCGGGGACTTCCCCCTCCGCTGGTCAGGTGCGCCGCCCTGTGCGGGTCCGGCGATCTTCGCGTCCGGCCCGTCGGGGGAGGCCTGAGCGCTCTCGGTGCTGCGTGCGCCGAGGTCGCTGTCCTGCTGGTCGTGGTGCCCACCGGCGTGATCGTCGCCCTGGTTCCGCTTGAGGTGCTCGCCCTGTTCCATAGGTGGCCCATTGTCCCCCACGGACGCGGGTCCGCTCGCCCGGGACGCCGACCGTGCTGAGCTCCTCGGTTGCGGAAACTGGCAGAAGGCCACCGGGATCTGGTTGAGTGCGGGCATGACTCGACGTCAACAGCTTCTTCGGTGGGGTCCTGTCGTGGCCGTCGTCGCCCTGGCGTTGGTGAGCGTTCTGCCTCCGACGACGGTCTTCCCCTTTGCCCAGCTCATTGCGTTGCGCTCGCCGCTGGCGGCCGGCGCGGCGTTCTTGGGCCTTCTGCTCCTCACTGTCGCGATCCTGCGGCGTCGTCGGCGTGGGCGGTTGCCTCGGACTGGCCTGAGAACCTGCCGGACGGGTGTGCGTACCGCAGTGGTCGGACTGGTTCTTCTGCTGGTGGCGGGGGCTCATGGCGGTGTTCTGGTGACCAGGGGGCTTCGACAGCGACCCGTCGACGCCGGTGCCGTGAGCGTCTTGAGCCTCAACACTGAGCGGGAGGGCGCCGACATCGAGGCGGTTGCAGAGCTGGCGGATGCGGTGGGGGCCGACATCCTCGTGCTGCCGGAGACGACTCAGCGCTACGGACGGCGCCTGGCCGAGGCCCTGACCGAGCAGAAGAAGGAGAGCGGTGCGCAGCCTCAGGGCTTCGCCGTCTTCTCCGACACCAGCATGCCCTCCGACCTGGCGGAGCAGGGGATCGACCAGAACTCCGACCCGGCGTACTCCACGACCGTCCTCGTCGCCACCCGGCTGGGCGGATACAGGCAGGTGGAGGAAACCGCCGGGTCCGGCTTCGGCACGGTCAGGCTGGAGCCGGAGAGCGGCGACGGCCCCGTCATCGTCGGTGCTCACACCTACCCACCGCTTCCGGGGGCGATGACGTGGTGGAGGAGCTCGGTGACCGACGTCGCCTCCCTGTGCCGCCGTCCGTCCGCCGGGCTGATTGTGGCCGGGGACTTCAACGCCACCCGCGATCATGCCCCGCTGCGGAACCTGGGTGGCTGCATCAGTGCGGGGGAGCAAGCGGGCATCGGCGGGCTGGCCACCTGGCCCAGCAGTACGGGCACGACTCTGCTCGGCGCCACCATCGACCACGTCCTGGTCGACGGCACGGTCTGGGAAGGAAAGAAGGGGAGGGTCGTCACCATTCCCGGTACTGACCACAGGGCAGTCGTCGTCCAGCTATCCGACCAATCGCAGCGGCCCACCGGTCACTGACCTCAGCGCAGGCGGCGCTGGGCCCACTCCAGGCTCAGACGGGCGACCTCCTCCTGGGCCTGGTCCAGGGTCTCGGCGTGGACGTGGACCATCTGGCTGGAGTCGGGCAGCAGCGGGAAGCCCTCGGCGGTGGCCTCAGCGGTGTCGGGCAGCTCGTTGGACAGCACCCCGTGCACCATGAGCACCGGCCAGGGCAGGTCCGCCAGGGTGCGCTCCGGATCCTGCATGGAGAAGTCGGCCAGTGTCTCCTTGGACAGGACGTTCCACTCGCGCGAGTTGGGGTTGTCATCCACCAGGCGCGTCAGTCCGTGCTGGGCGAGCTCATCGAGCTGCTCGGGGGAGAAGATCTCCTCCCACAGGATCGACTGCGGCCCCACGATGGCACCCACGAGCACCGCCGTGCGCACCTGCTCGGGCCGGGCCAGGAGCGCAGCCGTCGCCCCGAACCCGTTGGCGTGGATCATCTGCCGGGTGAAGCCCAGACCGGCCAACCAGCTGGAGGCCGCCCGCAGGTCCTCGGCCTCGCTCGCCAACGTGATGACGTCGTCGTCGGACTCGCCCAGGCCGGAGAAGTCCAGGTTGAGCGTGGCCAGGCCCGCCTCGCGGTAGCGGGCACCGATCCAGTCCAGGCGCCCGCCCTGACCGTGACGGTCGGTGAGGAAGTCGTGCGCCAGCAGAACCACGCCCTCCGGTCGCGCCTGCGGGGGCGTGGCATCCTCCGACGTCGTGGAAACCTCCAGATCGATGGGGGCGGCTCCGGCGGGCAGCTGGAGGGTGCCGGCCAGGGTGATTCCGCGCGGGGTATCGATACGGACGTCGTTCATGGGGTCAACCTAAGACAGAAAATAGGGGTGGGCATGGGGGATGCGTCGGTAGTTGTCCCGATTGCGCTTCCAGCGTGATGGAAGCGTCGAGACCGCCGTTCGTCGTGAGGGCTGTAGATATCTACGAACCGTGAGGATTCTCCGGCGACGAGCGGAACCCGGAGCGGGAGTAACGGATCGCAGGTGGGCATGAGGGCGGGTGCGGGGCGACCGAGACCGGGTGAGCGCCCCGCATCGTAAGGGGGTGCGCACCCGGCCTCATCGTTGCCGTCGGGTGGGTGGAAGATGAGGACGGAAGATGAGGACGGGAGAGCTGCTGCCGAGCTACTCGGGAAGCGGCACCGCTCGAACCGTCTCAACGGCGCGGCGCACCAGGGCCTCATCGGTGCGCTGGGGCTCGTCGGGGCTCAGTCCCTCGCGGGGGCAGCGCATGTGGACCTCGCGCACACCCGTGGACTCCACCAGGTCGACCAGGCCGTCGGGGCGCACGGCCCCGGCCGCGACCACGGTCGGCCCGCCACTGGCAACCAGCCCGGCGATCACCGAGGCGCCGTCGGCCGCGGTCTGGGCCGCCCCGCTGGTCAGGACGTAGCGCACGCCGAGTCCCTCCAGGTCCCCGTAGGCCTCGACGGTGTCGCGGCAGTGGTCGAAGGCCCGGTGGAAGGTGATCGGGGCGCCGTTGGCCATGTCCGCCAGCAGGCGCACGAGACCGCGGTCGACGGTGCCGTCCTCGGTCAGGGCGCCGACGACGAAGCCCAGGTCGACGGCCGGCGGCAGCGTGGCGCGGCCCCCGCCCGTGGCCTGGGGGCGGGTGAACTCGGCCATCTCCAGGGCCAGGGTGGCGATGCGCCGCACGTCGGCGATCATGGCCCGGCCCTCATCGGCGTCGTAGACGAAGGACCCGCCCCGGGGGCGGATGAGGATCCGCAGGCCGAAGGGGGCGGCGGCCTCGGGCTTGTCCGCCCAGTGGGCGCCAGCCTGGGCACGGCGCTGCTCGACCTGCTCGGCGGCGGCGAAGATGGCGGCCTCGACGGTACCGATCGAGGGAGTGGTGCCGGCGGCGGTGAGGTTCGCGCCCAGCTCGGCCCGGTCGGCCCCGGCCCGCGCGGAGATCCTCACGCCCTCGACGTCCTCGACGCAGGTCTCCAGAACGACGTGGTCGGGGTGACGCCAGGCGGGGGCGGGAGCGGTGGTCGTGTGCTGGCGCAGCGACGGTGCTGAGCCGGTGAGCCTCATTGCATTCATGGGGCCGAGTCTGACATGTCCTCACGGTGATGAAAACCGAGTTGACGTCAGATGTCCTCAGATGTCCTCTGTCCTAGATGTCCTCCAGGTCCTCGTAGGACTTGGGGTCCTCGATGGGTTCCAGGTGCGCCGAGATGCGCAGGCTGGTGTCGGCCTCGATGAGCTCGTCGATGACCTGCTCGGTGAAGTCGTGCCCCTTCTTGACGCTCCAGACCGCGGGAACCAGCACGTGCAGCTCCATGAACCGCCGGTTGCCGGCCTCGCGCACCCGCACCGCGTGGAAGTCGATCATGCCCACTCGGCGGTGGCGCGCCAGAACCTCCTCCACGCTCTGGAGCACCTCGGAGGACGGGGCGATGTCCATGAGGCCGCCCACCGAGTCGCGGATGAGCGTGAATCCGGTCCACATGATGTTGAGCCCGGCCCCCAGGGCGACGACGGCGTCGAGCACGGCCGAGTCGAAGACGGCCACCAGCGCCACCCCGACCAGGACCGCGGCGGAGGTGACGACGTCGGTGGCCAGGTGCTTGGCATCGGCCACCAGGGTCATGGAGCGCTCGCGGCGTCCGGCCCGGTAAAGCACCCACGCCACCGCGCCGTTGAGGAGCGAGGCGATGACCGAGACCGCCAGGCCCGCTCCCAGCTGCTCGGGCATCTGCGGGTCGATGAGGCGCCCGACGGCGGAGATGATGATGAAGGCGGCGGCCACGAAGATCATGACGCCCTCGACGACGGCCGAGAAGTACTCGGCCTTGGAGTGCCCGAACTGGTGGTCGGCGTCGGCGGGTCTGGCCGCGATCCTCAGCACGATGAGGGCGATGACGGCGGCGACGAGGTTGACCACGGACTCGGCGGCGTCGGAGAGCAGACCCACTGAGCCGGTCAGCCAGGCCGCGCCTCCCTTGAGCGCGATCGTGACGAGAGCGGCACCGATGGACAGCCACGCGTAGCGGCTCAGGTCCTTGGGGGGCGAGTAGCGGGAGGACACGTCCCGATCATGGCGTGGGCCGGTGCGCCCTGACCACCTGAGGTTTCGTATTGCCGCAACGCGCGATCCGCGACGGCAGGATGCCAGGCGTGTGCTCCGCCGTGGGCTAAGGTGCCTGGTAACAGCGGGCTGCCGGGCCGGCACCGGGGTCGACGGCGGGACGCAATCATGGCAGAAGCGAAAGGCGGGCAACCGGGGTGCTGGACGTCTCTTCCCTCACGCTTCACATGCCGGCGTCCCTCACCGACACCTTCCGGCTGCTGGACCTGTGCGGGGTCCTGCTCAACGGGATCCTGGGCGGGCTCATCGCCCGGCGCAAGAACTTCGATCTCGTGGGCTTCGTCGTCCTGGCCATGCTCACGGCCACCGCCGGCGGCATCCTGCGTGACGTCATGATCCAGGCCGGTCCACCCTTCGCCCTGACCGACCCCTACTACCTCTACACGGCCTGCCTGGGGGCGACGGTCGCCTGGTTCGTGCCGCTGACCTCGCGTCCCACCCGGCGCCTGCTCGTGGTGGCCGACGCCGTCATCCTGGGCTGCTGGGCCGCCACCGGGGCCTCGAAGGCCCTCACCTACGGGCTTGGAGTCATGCCGGCGCTCCTGCTGGGCTGCCTCACGGCGATCGGTGGCTCCATGATCCGCGACGTCGCAGTGGGGGAGACCCCGGCCGTCTTCGGCGGCAACAAGCTCTACGCGATCCCGGCGCTCATCGCCGCCGGCACCCAGGTCGTGGCCGTCAAGGCGGGGGTGGCCGACGCGCACGCCATGCTCGTGTCCACCGTGGTCGGTGCGGGACTGTGCGTACTCGCCTACTGGCGCTCCTGGCAGCTGCCGGTCATCGCCGACAGGGAGCGGCGTCGGGCCGGGCGGCGTGAGACGACCGGCGCGCTGGTCGGCTGGCGCCGATCGCTCATGATGGGGCCGCTCAAGGCCCCCTCCTGGCGCGGCCGTGGCGGGGCGACGACAGAGGAGAGCGCCTCCCTGGAGCGGCCCGAGCAGGGCTAGGGGCCGTCGGGGGCCTCAGCCGGCCTCAGGCGTTCTCGCCGACCGGACGCACGCTGGCCTGACCGGCGTCGACGGGCTGGGACTGGCCGTTGCCCTTACTCGACGGCGCCCCGAAGAGCCGCTCCTTGACGGCGTCGGCGACCTTCTCGGTGACGGCCTCGCCCTGGGTGCGCACGGCCTGCTTGACGTGGCTGGAGGCGGCGTCGACCCGGGTGCGCACGAAGGGCTGCTCGGCGACCTTGGAGGCTGCGGTCTTGATGCGCTCGTACTGGGCGCGCCCCGCGCGGGTCCCGAGCACGTATCCTGCGCTGAGTCCGAGGATGAAGGGGATCTTGCCGGCCATATCGTCTCCTGAGCTTGAGGGAAGCACTGCTTGATGCGCCATCACCATACCGGCCGTGGGCCGGGGCGACCTGCGTGAAGGGTGGTTGGTGGCCGCGTGATCGCCCACAGCGTCACGCGCGCGGCCGCTGCGGACTCACGGGGATCCTCCCCGGAGTCACACGGTTGTTTCCGGGGAGTCGCCGATGGCCGGAGCTGAGCCCTCCGAGGTGGGGGCCTGGGTGCTGGTGCCGTGGGCGCTCGGCTGGGAGCCGACCAGGCCGTCAGGTGTGACGGTGGTGATGTACGAGCGTCCGCCCAGAATCACACCGAGTGTGACCAGCAGCCCGGTGCCCATGAGGGTGGCCACCTGCAGCACGTTGAGGTCTGCCAGGATCGCGTGGCGTCGCAGCGACGCCGCGGTCGAGGCGGTGGAGCCCGCGGACTCTGTGGGGCCGGTGGTGCCGGTGGGGTCTGAGGAGCTCGTGGAGAAGGGGGACATGTGATTCCTCCTGTTCGACGGGGACGGGAACGGGGGCGTCTGCCCCCGGTGAACCCAGGTAACTGCTGGGGCCTGTCGGCCTCGTAGGGCGGGCCTGTGGGGTCCCTGTGAAGAGACAGGACTACCGGCTCAGCCGCATGCTGCCGGGGATCGACGCAGGTGGAGGAGCCTGCGTGAGACATGCCGCATGGAGGGGGCTCAGCTGAGAATCGCCTCCGCCCTCAGTGGTGGTCGCCGTGAGGCCGTCAACGGCGCGGCGATGCCTCCAGCAGCTCGCGGGGCAGGAGCCGGGCCAGCTCGTAGCCGTCAGCGCCCACGACGACGGGCACGTCGGCCTCGGCCAGGGCTCGTGCCTCGGGCCCGATGCCCATCGGGTGCGCGGTCAGCCCCCCGGCGAGCATCTGCTGGGTGGCGGTCAGGCGGCGGATGGCGACGGCGGCGATCCGGTCGGCGTGGTGACGGGCGGCCTCGCCGTAGATGTGCGGGTCGTGCTGGCCGTCGTCGCCGAAGAGGATCCAGGTGATCTGGGGCAGGTCGATCATGAGCCGGCGCAGCTCTGTGCGCTTGTGCTCGATGCCCGAGCGGAACCAGCCGGTGTTGGTCGGCCCCCAGTCGGTCATGAGCGCGGGGCCCGAGGGGAAGCCGTGGCGGGCGAAGAAGGAGCGCAGGGTGGGGACCACGTTCCAGGCGCCGGTGGACAGGTACATCATCGGGGTGCCCGGGTGGGCCGCCTGGATGCGCGAGTAGAGCTCGGCCATCCCGGGGACGGGCTCGCGCGCCGAGGAGTACTTGACGAGCTGGTTCCAGGCGGCCACGAGCACGCGGGGGACGTGCGTGACCATGGCGGTGTCGTCAATGTCCGAGATGATGCCCAGCCGAGGTCCCTCGGGGATGATGAGGACCTTGGCGGCAACCGCCTGCGCCCCCATCGCCTCGATCCTGGCCTCGTGCCAGCCGGGCTCCAGGCCGTGATCGCGCACGACGACGTCGATGTAGCCGCTGCGGTCGGCCCGGGTGCGCACACTGGCGCGGCCCACGCGGACCGTCACGGGCAGAAAGGCCACCGGCACCTCGATGAACAGGCGCCAGCCGCGCTGGGCGTCGAGCAGCCCCGTCATGGCGAAGCTGCGGGCCTGGGCAGCGGTGATGGGAAGAGCATCGGGCAGGGAGCGGAACAGTGGCCCCTCGGCCGGGGCGTCCTGGGGGCGCATCACCATGCGGGCCAGGACCCGGGCCATGGGGGCGGGCCGGGAGGAGGAGCTGGGGGAGGCCCCACGGGACGCTGAGGTGGGACGCCGGTGGGCTCCGCTCCTGCTGCTCCTGCTGTGCTGCCCTGCCTTGACCTGGTGCTGCTGCGCCGTCGGGTCCGGCTGAGCCGGCGCGCTGGTGCCGTAGCCGTCGTAGGGAATGACGCGGGGACGCCAGCCCTGGCGCTTGAGGACGGGGACGGAGTCGCGATGGAACTGGTCCTCGACGGCGCGGGCGATATCGGAGAGGGACACCCCTGGATCCTAGACGACTCAGTGGTTTCAATCGTTGCGTTCGTAGGGTAGATCGTGCGTTCGTAGGGTGGGTCTCGCGTTCGTACCCTCTACCCCTCGAACGCGCGACCTGAGGTACGACCGCAACCGCCTCTCAGCGGTGCAGGGTTTTCAGACGCCGGCCGCTCACCCACCACAGGACGGCCCCGCAGGCCAGCGCCCACCAGGTGTAGCTCGAGCCGACGGCCTTGGCCCAGGTGGGCCAGTTCTGCTCCACATGGTTCTGCTCGGGGAACCACCACTGCATCGCCAGGATGAAGACGAGCACGCCGGCGGCGCCGGCGATGCCGAGCGCGGTCGAGCGCCAGCGCCAGGTCGCCGCCGCGACCGACATGAGCACGGGCAGGCACCACACCCAGTGGTGCGACCAGGAGATGGGGGAGACGAGCAGACCGAGCACCATGACCACGCTGACCTGAAGGGCCAGGACCAGGCCATCGTCCTGCTCGGCTCCTCCGGCCGCGTCATCGGCTCCCCGCAGCCGGTCCAGCCGGCGGCACAGGAGCCAGGCCGCCACCACGGCGAGCAGGGAGCAGACCGCCCAGGCGACGTTCCAGGCGGACTCCGGCAGCCCCCGGGCGATCGCGCCCTTAAGGTTCTGATTGCCCGAGTAGTCGGCGAAACCGGCGCGTCCCGGATCCCACATGGCCGAGGTGAAGAACTCCCAGGACTCGGCGGGGGCCGCCAGGCCGGCCAGGAGCGTCAGCCCGACGGCGCTGCCCGCCATGGTGGCCGCCGCCCGCCACTCCCGGCGCGCCAGGAGCACCAGGATCGCGACCGCCGGCGTCAGCTTGATCGCCGCGGCCAGGCCGCTGAGCGCCCCGCGCCAGCGCGAGTGCGCGGGAACCAGGAGCAGGTCAACGGCCACCAGCGCCATGAGAATGGCGTTGACCTGCGCGTACTCCATGGTCTTGGGGAAGGGTTCCAGCGCGATCACCCCGGCGAGCGCCAGCCACGGCGCCAGGGCGTGCGCCGCCCGGGTCCTCATCCCCAGCCGCCTGAGAACCGCGTAGGTGGTCACGGCGGCGCACAGCGGCGTGGCCACCATGAGCAGCACGGTGGCCGACTGGTACGACATCCAGGTCAGGGGCGCGATCATCCAGGCCGCCAGGGGCGTGTAGGTGAAGGGCCACAGGTGCTGGGGCGGGTTGGCGTACCAGCTGTAGAGGTCCCCACCGTCGAGCCACTGACGGACGGCCTCGTAGTAGACGAAGGAGTCCAGCTTGAAGAGCCACTGGCCGGTGTCGTCCACCAGGGACCAGTAGGCGGGTACCAGAAGAGTCAGCCACCCCAGAATGGTGACTGAGGGCGCTGAGGCGGCGGCGCGCGCCGCCGCGAGCAGGCGTGGGGAACGGGCGGCGGACGTCCCGCTCTCGCGGTCCGGGCGGTCCGTGGAGCCGGTGCCCGCCTGGGAGGGAAGGAGGGTGTTTTGTGGGTTTCCTGCGATGGGCATCGTGCTGAGTGTAGAAGAGCCACCGGGGATGCCGGGAACTGAGGCGCCCGCCGAGGTGCCTCAGTGGCCGCCCAGAGAGCTGGTGGTTCGTGCTCGTCTGAGCGCGGGTAGCCCCAGGGCACCAACCACGACGGCGCCCCAGGCGAAGCCTGCCACCGCCAGGTACCCGGCGCGCGAGCCACCGGCGTCCGTGGCCTGCCCCGCCAGCAGGGAGCCGACCGAGACCCCGGTGTTGAGCGCGGTGCTCACCCAGGCCAGGCCCTCGGTCAGCTGGGAGGGAGCCACCGTCACCTGCACGATGTTGTTGCCGCTGGTCAGGGTGGGGGCGATGGCCAGACCCGTCAAGAGCGCCAGGACGGACAGCACCACCAGGCTCGGTGCGAAACCGAAGGTCGAGGCACCCACCGCGAGCCCCACCAGCCCGGCCATGAGCTGCTTCCACAGCGGCCACCCCCACGTGCGCGAGCCGTAGAGAAGCGCCGCGGCGAAGGACCCCACGCCCCAGACCGCCAGGACGAGACCCGAGGCGGACTTGTGCCCGGCCTCGGTGGCGAAGGCGACTGCGGCGACGTCGTTGGCCCCGAACATGGCCCCCAGGATGAGGAAGACGATGGCGATGGCCACCATGGCGCCGTAGCGCATCACCGGAGGGTGCGTCGTGCCCTTCCTGGACTGCTCGGCATCCTCAGCCTCAGCGGTGCGCTGCGACCGAGCCGGGTGCGGTGCGGGCTCGGTGGCGCGCTGGCTGAGGAACCACAGTCCCCCGAACAGCTGCATCGCCACGCAGCTCACCCAGCCCGAGGTCACCGGCAGGAGCGGCGTCGTGCACAGGGCCGTGGCCAGCACCGGGCCGAGAATGAAGGCCACCTCGTCCAGGGCGGCCTCCAGGGAGAAGGCCGCGTGAACCTCCTCGGGGCGGGTGAGCATCGCCGTCCAGCGAGCGCGCACCAGTGAGCCCATGGAACCGGCCAGTCCTCCGGCCAGGGCCGACAGAGCGGCCAGGAGTCCCAGGTGCGCGTGCATGGAGGCAGCGGCGGCCAGCCCCACCAGGCTCAAGGACGACACGAGGACCGCGGGCAGCATGACCCGTGACTGGCCGTAGCGGTCGACGCACCGGGCGAGGATCGGCGCCCCGACGGCCATGGCCACGAAGTTCGCAGCACTGACCAGGCCCGCCGCCGTGTAGGAGCCGTAGAGCTCCTCGACCGCCAGGATCGTGGCGATCCCCACCATGGACATGGGGAAACGGGCGATGAGCCCGGCAGTCGTGAAGGAGCGGGCACCGGGGTGAGTCAGAATCGTTCGGTAGGAGGTGGCCATGTCGGAAGCCGTGTGCTGTTGGAATAAGGTGAAAAAAGGTGAAGGTGAGAGAACACGTCGGAGCCCCGCCGGGCGGGGCTCCGACGTCGGGTGAGACCGGTCAGTTGCCGCCGTTGGTGGTGGAGACGACCTTCTGGCGGCTGAGAATGAAGCCCTGGCCGTTGACCTGGTTCCAGCACTGCATGCCGGAGTCGGTCGACTTGCAGGCGAAGGTGGGGTTCTTGGCGGCGGAGCCGTAGCTGAGGCTGACACCCTTGGGGGTGAAGGTCGAACCGCAGCTCTGGTTGGGCTTCCCGTCGGTGCCGATCGTGACCGTCAGCGGCTTCGAGGACGGACAGGAAGCGGTCGCTGCGTGCTCGTTGATGACGCAGGTGACGTCCTTATCGCCCAGGGTGCAGCTGATGTTGCCGCTGGGGGCGTCGAAGGCGGGCAGCTCCTGAGCGTCCTTGGGTGCGGGCGCCTTGAGCGTGGGTGTCGCCGAGGCGCTCGGGGTGGCCGAGGCCTGGGAGTTGGCGGACTGGGGGGCACTGTCCTGAGCCGCGGCCTGTCCGCCGTCGGCCGGGGCCTCGTTGCCCGAGTCGGGGGCTGAGCTCTTACCACTGCCGCCGGAGAGGTACCAGGTCGCCAGGAAGACCAGGACAGTGGCCACCAGGAGCGCCAGGATCAGCAGGATGCGGTTGGAGGTCAGGAAGGAGGAGGGGGGCTGGGAGTCGTCGTCCTCGGTGCCGACGCCGAAGACGCCGTCGTCGCCGGTCACCGCGGGGGACTGCTGCACGGGAACGGGCGTGACCATGTTCTGCGTCTGGGAGGCGTTCGCGGACTGCTGGAAGGTCTGCTGCAGGGCGGGCTGAACCGGCCGGGCCGGCGACTGGGGCGCAATCGCCTGGGCAGGACGGAACGTGGAGTCGGAGACGGTCGGGTCACCCGCGGCGAGGAAGCCGTCGACCTGTGTGTTCGCACCGGCTGCGTTGAAGGCGCTCGGTGCGCTCGCGGCGCTCCTCGAGCTGGTGGCGGAGAGCGCCGAGGACCCGGAGGCCGCACTGCCGGACTGGAGTGAACGGGGCAGGGTCACCTGAGTGGGGGCCTCGGAGGACCTGGCCGACGGCGCGCTCGGCTGGGCGCCGGGAGGAGAGACCACTGCCAGGTGCGGCGCGGACTGCGACGACTGCGCTGACAGGGCCGACTGGGGTTGGCTGCCGCGAGAGGCCAGGGCCGCGTCGACCGCGGGGTCACCCAAGGTTCCCAGCCACTCCAGGAGGGCGGGATAGGTGCGTGGGTTGGCGGCGATGTAGGGGCGCAGGCCGGGATAGTTCTGTGCCAGCTGGTGGAGGGTCTCCAACTCTGCATTGGGATCCTGCGCTCGCGCGACAAGCTCGTCCTTGGCCTGAGACATGCTGGGTCCTTCGAGGGTCGGGAAAACGACGTCGGTCCAGGTTATGACCGGCACCTGGGGCCGTCGTGGATCGGGTGTCGGGCCGCCCGTGGTGCCGAGTCAGGGAACGCAGCACCGCGTCAGCGGCATACGGGTCGGTCGGCCGGCCACTCTGGAAGACTACCTGAGGACACCGTCGTTCCGACTGCCTGACGGGTCACGGCCGCATCTTGTCAGTGTCGGTCGACGGCGGCTCGTCGCAGACGACGGCAGCGGTGGAGGCCCGCTCGGCCGTCGGATCGAGAGCCGGCGCTGTCCGCCTTCGGCTCGGTGTGGGCTCCCACATGGTGAAATCCGGGCGGTGGTGCGGTGGTTCCGGACCGGGTGCTGGGGTTTACTAGGGGCGTGCACGCGACGCAGGGGAAAGGGAGACGATGACCGAGCACGTTCGTGCTGACGCCGATGCCATCGTGATCCGCGGTGAGGACGGCGTCAGGGCCTCGGAGGTCGTTGTCGGTGCGGCCACTGATGTGGGGCGTCTGCGGACGATCAACGAGGACGGCTACCTCGCCGTCGCTCCGGCCTTCGTCGTCGTCGACGGCATGGGCGGGCACGCCGCCGGCCGGATGGCCACGCAGGTGGCCCTCGACTCCCTCTACGCACTGGCCGGGACGATCGTCACCGACGTCGACACGGTGGTCCGCGCGGTGATGGCCGCGCAGGAGGCGATCGTCGCCATCCCGTCCCACGCCGCCTACCTGCCCGGCGCGACGATCGCCGGCGTCATCCTGGCCTGGATGGCGGACGAGCAGGGCGTGACGCGTCCGACCTGGATCATCTTCAACATCGGGGACGCCCGGGTCTACCTGCTGCGCGACGACATGCTCTCCCAGGTCACCCGCGACCACTCCCGGGTCCAGATCCTCATCGAGACCGGTGAGCTCACCCCCGAGCAGGCGCGCCGCGACTCCCGCCGCAATGTCGTCACCCGGGCGCTGGGCGGAGGCATCGCCGACTCCGCCGTCCCGGACCTCTACAGCGTTCCGGTGGCCGCCGGGGACCGGCTCCTCATCTGCTCCGACGGCCTCAGTGACGAGCTCGACGACGAGGCCCTCGCCACCGTGCTGGCCGCCGGCCGAACGGCGCAGCGCACGGCCGAGCTCCTCGTGGCCGCCTCCCTTGAAGGCGGAGGGCATGACAACACCACCGCCGTCGTCGTCGACTGCCTCCAGGTCCCGACCTCTCTGCCGGCGGTTCCCGTGGCCGTCCCCGACGGTACAGGCACTCAGGGGGCGCAGTGACGGTCTCTCCGATTCCCTCCATCCCCTCCACCCCGCTGCCGGGCGAGCGTGTCCCACTGCCCGAGGGACTGACGCGCCTGGCGGACGGAGCGCTGCGGGCCGACGGCGTTGACGGGGTCGCGGTCATCAACCCGGCCTCCGGCTCCGACTCCTGTGCCGTCTCCGTGGAGACGGGGCTCCGGGTCCTTCAGGCCCTGGGCGGCACCTACCTGCCGACGGTGGGGCCGGCGGCGCCGTCGGCCCCGAGCGCAGAATCCCCGCAGGCGGTGGGCACCTCGCAGGTCGCACCGCTACGGCGGGCGGACCTGAGGCCCGTGGCGTCGGGCTCCACCGGCATCGTCCCGGCGGAGCCCGGCGACGAGACCACGCTGCTCAAGCCGGTCACCCTGGTCACCCAGTCGCCCCAGGAGGCGGCCCCGGACCCGCTGGGAACGCCGTCTCCTGCACAGGCCGACAGCTCCGCGGACTCGGCTCCCGAGCTGCTGGAGACGGGTGTCTGGGAGGATCCCGACGACTCCCTCGAGCCTCCGCAGCAGCACTCGGAGGCCACTGAGGCTGCCGTGGAGGACCCTGACACCGGTGACATGAGCACGTTCCCGGACTACCCCGAGCCTGAGCCCGGGTCGGGGCGTCGGCGCCGGGGCGCCCACCGCGCCCCCACGGCCCCCTCGGCGAGCTCGGGCGGCCGCCCGACGGCCAACACCCCCACCGCGCCGGACAACTCCAAGAGCAAGCAGCCCCAGCCCGTGCAGGCGCCCCAGCCTCTGGAGGCACTGCCCAACACGGAGGTCGTCTCCGCCTCCGAGGCGGCCCTCATCGCGGCGCCCCCCGTGCGGGCCGCGGTCTGCCCCCAGGGGCATGCCAACCCTCCTGAGATCCGGGAGTGCCTGATCTGCTCCCAGCCTCTGACGGGAGTGTTCTCCTACGTGCGTCGGCCGGCCCTGGCCACACTGACCCTGTCGACCGGTGCCGCCGTCGAGGTCGCCGGCGACGTCGTCGTCGGACGCGCCCCTCAGGTGCAGACCGGGGGTGATCCGCACATCGTGGCCCTGGTCGCGGTGCCCAGCCCGCAGCACATGGTGTCGCGCTCCCACCTCATGCTCACGACCTCGGGGTGGAGCATCCTGGCCCAGGACCTCGGCTCCTCCAACGGCACGGTCCTGGCGCGCCCCGGTGCGACGCCGGTCCTCCTGGGGTCGGGAATGCCGACGCCGGTGTTCATGGGGGACCTGATGGATGTCGGTGACGGGGTGACGCTCCGCATCGATCCGCCGTCATGGCTGAGGTTCCGTAGTGGCTGAGGTCACGGTCCGTGCGGTAGTGCTTCGCCGGTGCGGATCCGGGTTCTCAGCGAGACTGGACCCGGGCGCCGATCATGAACCGGGCCTGTGGAAGGAGAATTCATGAGCGACCTGACGTGGACGGAGATGCCAGAGGTCAACCCGGAGCAGCCCGATGAGCTCGTCTTGGACTTCTCCGGAGAGATCTACCGGGTCGCCCCGGCCGACACCTTCGTCATCGGCCGAGGCGGAGACCTCGACATTGACGACAACCCCTACCTCCACCGCCGCTTCCTGGTCTTCGCCCACTCCGAGAACCTCTGGTGGATCGCCAACGAGGGGTCGCGATTGTCGGCCACCCTGACTGACGGCGAGGGCCTGGTCCAGTCGCGGCTGGCCCCGGGTGCCCGCATGCCGCTGGTCTTCCCGAGGGTCATCCTCACCTTCTCCGCCGGCCCGACCACCTACGAGATCAACCTCATCACCTCCGGGGAGGACCGTTTCTCCGGGATCGACGGCGTGCGTCAGTCCTCGGGACAGACCACCATCGGGGTGACCCCGATGACCCGTTCCCAGCTGCTGCTCGTTCTGGCGCTGTCCGAGCCGGTGCTCAAACGGGCCGGGACCGGGGCGGCTGAGATCCCCTCCTCCGCAGCGGCCGCTGCGCGCCTGGGCTGGCCACTGACTAAGTTCAACCGCAAGCTCGACAACGTCTGCGAGAAGCTCGACCGGGTGGGGGTGCGCGGGCTGCGCGGCGGCCGCGTGGCCGGAGCCGCCTCCAACCGGCGTACGGCACTGGTGGAGCACGCCGTGTCCACTCTCATGGTCACCGCCGAGGACCTCTACATGCTCGACGAGGAGCTGGCCGCCAACCAGGCCCCCGCCGACCAGACGGCCGAGCGCTCGGTGAGCACCGCCCCAGTGGCCCAGAGCTCGCCGTCGGCGCCGAGGCGATGACGTGACGCGGGGAGAGATGAGTCACCGGGGGGACACGAACTCGCCTCGGGGGTCGGGGGGCACCGCTGAGGAGGCCTCCCCCGACAGGGCGTTCCTCGACGAGGTCCTGGTGGATGACGCCGCGGAGGGTGACTTCTCGGAAAATGAGGTGTCGGGGGGCGATTCCTCGCAGAGCGACCGTCCCCGCCCTGCCCGACGACGTCGCGCTCGACGGTGGGTGGTGGTCCTCGTGGTGCTCGTCGTCATCCTGAGCGCCGGGGCCGTCGGGATGGAGTACCTCGTGCGTGGGCAGGTCGACGCCGCCGTGCGCTCCGCACTGCCGGGACTCAGTGAGGACGCCAGGATCGCCACCAAGGGCATCGTTCTGCGTCAGGTGGTCGGCGGCTCGCTGGACAGCCTGAGCGTGGACTCCCCGAGCCTGAAGATCACCTCCAAGGGTCAGAGCGGCACCTCGGTCACGCTCAGCGACGTCGACGTCGATCTCAGCCGCATCAGCCTGCACAAGCCCTACCCGACTGACGCCGTGACGGCGTCGGGCACCATCAGCTGGGAGCAGGTGACCGCGCTCGCCGCCACGTCGCACCCGAAGCTCAAGGGCGTCACCCTCCAGGCCCAGCGCGCCGGGACGAGCGCCCAGGATCCCGGAGTCATCCAGGCCTCGACGTCCCTGCTCGGTGTGAGCGGTGAGGCCGAGATCGTCCCGTCGCTGGGCGCCGACGGCAGCCTGGTCCTGACCATCACCTCCTCCCGCATGGGTGGGAAGGATGTCGGCGTCGACGTCGCCACCGGGGACAGCAGTATGCTCAGCTACGTCGGGCTGGACTCCTCGCAGATCGCGATCCCCGCGAGCTCCCTGCCGCCGGGGCTGCGCCCGACCAGCGTCATCGTCACCAATGACGGGCTCCGGCTGAGCCTGGCCGGGAACCGGGTGAACCTCGGTCAGCTCTGATCCCGGGATGGTCGGTCCCATGAGGACTCGTCTCACATTTCCTTCAAAGTGGCGCGAGTTCGCTGAAAAATGGGGGCCTTCCGGGGCTGTGGGGAGGACTTCCCCTCCGCTCGTGCCCCAGGTGGTCCCGGCTCGTATAGCCTGCCAATGCGCTGCCTATCCAGGCGCGAGCACGTGGCGCGAGGAATCAAGCCAGAACTGAGCGAGGAGAACCATGAGCATGCAGCCCGAGCACCGTGCCCATCCCGGCAGTCAGCCGGGTGGCTGGGGCGGTGGCCAGTCGGCCGGGCAGCCGGCGGCCCGACAGGCCGGTCAGCCAGCCGGGTCCTCCATGGGGCAGGGAGCCCCTGTCCCGGCCCAGCAGCCGCCCTCGCTCCCGCCTCAGATCGACCCGCAGACCTCTGGGGCCCACGCCGCGCCGCCCGCCTCATCCAGGGTGACGGTTCCCGGCTACCCCTCCGGACCGGCAGCGCCGGCGGAGGAGAAGGTCGACACCGGCCCGCTGCCCTCCCGCGAGACGCTGCGCCGCGAGGCCCGGGCCGCCTCCAGTCGCCGAGGCGCCGGCGACGCCGACGTGGAGCACGCCGCCGAGCTGCTGAAGTCCGTGGCCGACATCTTCTCCCAGCGGGTCGTCGGTCAGGAGCAGCTGCGCACGGCCCTGGTGACGGCCCTCATGTCCAGCGGTCACATCCTGCTGGAGTCGGTGCCCGGCCTGGCCAAGACCACCGCCGCCCAGACGCTGGCCTCCGCCGTCTCCGGCTCCTTCCGCCGTATTCAGTGCACGCCCGACCTCATGCCCAACGACATCGTGGGCACCCAGATCCTCAACTCCTCCACCGGCGAGATGACCACCCAGCTGGGGCCGGTCCACGCCAACATCGTCCTGCTCGACGAGATCAACCGCTCCAGCGCCAAGACCCAGTCGGCCATGCTCGAGGCCATGCAGGAGCGTCAGACCTCCATCGGTGGAGTCGTCTACCCGCTGCCCCACCCCTTCATGGTCCTGGCCACCCAGAACCCCATCGAGGAGGAGGGCACCTACGTCCTGCCCGAGGCGCAGATGGACCGCTTCCTCATGAAGGAGGTGCTCACCTACCCGCGGCCTTCCGAGGAGGCCGACGTCCTGGACCGCATCTCCAACGGCACCTTCGACCGGCCCGTGACCGGGCGGCCCATCTCCACCGACGACGTCGAGTGGCTTCAGCGGGCCGCCGAGCGGGTCTACGTCGACCCCGTCATCAAGCAGTACATCGTCGCCCTCATCAACACCTCCCGCGGTGGAGGACCGCGCCCCGTGCCCGGCCTGGACCGGCAGGTGCGTGTCGGGGCCTCCCCCCGCGGAGGCATCGCGCTCATGAAGGTGGCCCAGGCCGTCGCCCTCCAGGAGGGGCGCACCTACGTCATCCCCGACGACGTCCGCCTGCTGCGCCACGGGGTGCTGCGCCACCGGCTGGTGCTCACCTATGACGCCCTGGCCGACGGAGTCGCGCCCGAGGCGATCATCGACGCCATCTTCGCGGCCGTCCCCACGCCCTGAGCCCAGTGGGGACCAGCTGAACGATGAGCACGCAGGTACACGGCGCTCCCGGGGCGCCCGGGTCCGATTCCGGCGACGGTCGGCGCGGTACGCGGATCGAGCGTCTGCGCGCGGCCCTGAGCCTGCCGACCCTGCGTCGCGCCACGGGGCTGCTCGACGGGCGCCACAAGTCGGTATTCGTCGGGCGCGGGCAGGACTTCGACGACATGTCCTTCTACCGGCCCGGCGACGACATCTCCGACATCGACTGGAAGTCCTCGGCCCGCCTGGGGCAGCCGGTCATCAAGCGCTACCAGCGCGAGTCCATGATGCCCATGGTGCTGGCCGTGGACACCGGCCGGACCATGGCGGCGATGACGCCCTCGGGGGAGGACAAGCGCGACCTGGCCCTGGGGGTCGCGGAGGTCTTCTCCTACCTGGCTCGGATGCGGGGGGACTCGGTGGCGCTCGTAGCAGGTGACGCGGGCCGGACGATCTCGCGCCCGGCCCGTTCCGGGGCCAAGCACGTCGAGACCCTGCTGGCGTTGCTGGCCCGTACCTTCGAGGACCTCGACGTTCCCGTCGAGGGGGCGCCCCCCGGCGCCTTCGAGCTGGCTCCCGGGGCGCCTCCCTCCAGCCTGCCGCGCCTCATGGAGCGGGTGAGCACCTGGCACCGTCGACGCAGCCTGGTCATTCTCATCACCGACACCGCCCACCCCGGCCCCGACGCCGCGACCTGGCTGCGGCGCCTGTCGATCCAGCACGAGATGATCGTCGTCCAGATCGAGGACGACGATCCGCTGCGCCAGGGCGGCGGTCGCGGGCGGGACATCGACCTGCCCTTCGAGATCCCCGCCTTCCTGCGCTCCGACTCCTACCTGGCCGCTCAAGCGGCCGTGGTGCGCGAGCAGTGGCGTACCACCGTCGAGCAGGTGCTCGACGCCCGGCACCTGGAGTACGGCGTCGTCTCCTCCGAGGAGACGCTCATCGACTCCATCGCCGAGCTCCTTCAGCGTGAGCGCGCCGCCGTGGCCAGAGGGAGGCGATGACCCATGCAGATCATGCCCCCGGTTCTCATGCCGATATGGATGGTCATCGTCATGGTCGTCGGCCTCCTCCTGGTGATCGCCTGGCTGCTGCGAACCTTCCTGGTGACTCGCCGTGACACCTCCCAGGAGGTCGGAGACATCCCCATGGCGCCTCGTGAGCGCCGCCAGTGGGGTGAGCGTCTCGGTGAGATCTCCCAGCGCTGGGACAATGGTGAGCTGGACCTGCGCGAGCTGCACCTGGAGCTCGCGGCGCTGCTGCGCGGCTTCGCCGAGGCCCGCAGCGGGGAGGAGATCACTACGGCCACGGTCTCGGAGATCCTCGACATGGCCGCGACCGCCGGGCCGAGCTCGGTGGAGGAGCGTCGACGCAGCGTGCGCGCGGCGGGCCGTCCCCTGGACGCCAACCCGCTGGGGCACGTCGGAGAGCTGCTCGCCGTGTGGGAGCAGCCCTCCTTCGACCGTGAGCCGCAGGCCGCCGCACAGGAGGCCCTCACCCACGCCAGGGAGGTGGTCACCCAATGGTGATGCTCTGGTTGTTCATCGTTCTTGTCGTCATCGCCGTGGCTGCGATCATCGCGGTCCTCATCATCGACCGCCGCTCCAGCGCGAGCTCCTCCACCAGGACGCCCAAGCGGCTGCGGCCGCCCTGGGGACGCCGCGGGAAACGGGGCGTCGAGCTGCCCCGTCGCCTGGCCAACTCGGCGAGCCTGTTCCAGCTGCCGGCGGTGCGCAAACGCATCCGGGCGCAGCGCTGGCTGCACGCGCTCCTGGCGGTGATGCTGGTCTCCTCCCTGCTGAGCGCCGCCGCCATCGCCGGTCGGCCCGTGCGGGTCACCGAGCGCTCCGACGCCCTGGCCAACCGTGACATCGTCCTGTGCCTGGACGTATCCACGTCGATGGTCAGGATCGACTCCTCGGTCCTGACGACCTTCTCCGAGATCCTGGAGGACTTCGACGGCGAGCGGGTGGGGCTCGTGGCCTGGAACTCGGCTGCGCAGACCATCGTCCCGCTGACGGACGACTACGACCTGCTGCGTGATCAGCTCCAGGAGCTGGGCGACGTCCTGGACATCGACCCGAAGAATGTCACCTTGAAGCAGCAGCGCGACTACGAGGAGGCCTTCGGCGGCACGCAGACCACCGGCGTCAACGGCTCCTCCCTGGCCGGTGACGGTCTCGCCTCCTGCGCCCAGGCCTTCGACAATCAGGGACTGGATCGCTCCCGATCCATCATCCTGGCCACCGACAACCAGGTCATCGACCCCGACGACGAGCAGATCTACCCCCTGCCCGACGCCGTCAACCTTCTGGCCGAGCGCAAGATCCGCCTCTTCTCCATCTACGGCGCCGACGACGATCAGGACTTCCAGAACCTGCTCGACAAGAGCCCCGAGGAGT
Organism: Actinomyces sp. oral taxon 171 str. F0337; assembly: GCF_005696555.1. Classification (NCBI taxonomy): domain Bacteria; kingdom Bacillati; phylum Actinomycetota; class Actinomycetes; order Actinomycetales; family Actinomycetaceae; genus Actinomyces; species Actinomyces sp. oral taxon 171. The sequence continues at coordinate 408,897 of NZ_CP040005.1, forward strand.
CCCGTGAGGAGCTCAAGACCGTCACTGAGGGGCCGGGCAAGGGACGCTTCTACGACGTCGAGGACTCCGGCACCGGGGGGCAGATCGTCAAGGAGCTGGAGAAGACCGAGGTCTCCGCGCTCGGAGGCCGTAAGCAGACCCGTCGCACCGACGTCCCCCAGCGACTCGTCATCACGCTCTCGCTGGTGCTTCTGGGCTACCTGGGACTGACCACCTGGAGGCGAGCATGAAGCCGGTTCCGATCATCGGGGACTTCGCGTTCATCCCGGTCACCTGGTGGATCCTCGTCCTGCTCGTGGCGGCCGCCCTGGTGACCCTGCTCGTCGTCTCCCGACGACGGCTGGTCCGTGACGATGCCGAGCCGGTCGCCCGCCGGGCCTGGTGGAGGCGCCTGGCCATCGTGGTCGTCGTCGTGCTGGCGCTGGCGGGGCCGGCGATCCGCGGCAGCGAGGCCATCAGCGTCTCCAACGTGGAGATCTACATGGTGGTTGACCGCACCGGGTCCATGGCCGCGGAGGACTACCAGGGCAAGGGGCCCGAGGGCGTCGACCAGTCGGCCTCCACCAGGCTCGACGGCGTGCGCTCGGACATGCGCGCCATCCGCGATGCCTTCCCGGACTCCAGGTTCTCCATCATCGCCCTGGACAACACCGCGGCCAGGGAGCTGCCACTGACTCACGACACCAACGCCGTCGACGCCTGGATCGGCTCCTTCAAGCAGGAGGTCACGGGCCACGCCACCGGCTCCTCGCTGGAGGTGGCGCTTCCGCTGCTGGGTCAGTCGCTGGCGCAGTCCCGCCAGTCCGACCCCAACAACATCCGGCTCGTCTACATCTTCTCCGACGGCGAGGCCACCGATGAAGGTCGTGGCGCTCTGGCGGCCGAAAGCGCCGGCGTCTCCTGGCAGTCCCTGGCCGACATCGTCGACGGCGGTGCGGTGCTGGGCTACGGCTCCACCGAGGGCGGGAAGATGCGCAGCTACGACGGCTCGCCGGCCACCGGCGAGCACACGCAGTCCGACTACATCACCGACGGCCAGGGAGGGCAGCCCGGGGTGTCGAAGATCGACGCCGACGAGCTCCAGAAGGTGGCCAAGGACATGGGGCTGCCCTACTTCCACCGCACCGGCGGCTCGGGTGACGACCCGACGAGCAAGTTCACCAACCTCGACATCGAGGCCGTCTCCTCCGACGGGCGGGCCAAGACCAACGGCCGGGTGTACCTGACCTGGCCACTGGGACTCATCGCCTTCGGTCTGCTGCTGTGGGAGATCATCGATCTCATGCGAGCCGACCGTCGCCTGCGTCTTCTCATGGGAAGGGGAAGATGATGACGATAGGAAGCACCTCCGGCGAGGTCCCCGGGCAGGGGCGGAGCGGGATCCAGCCCGGCGCCGTCAACAGTGCGCAGGGTGCGCCAGGAGCAGACCGCGCCCCCTCGGAGCAGGAGCTCGACTACCTGCAGGAGGCGGACCCGAACGACGGGGCCTCCACGCCGGACCCCTCGGCCCCCGAGGACCCCAGGCGGCGCGAGGCGCGCCTCAAACGGCGCCGTCGACTCCTGGCGATCGGTGGGGTGCCCGCCGCGCTGGCCACCATCGTCTCCCTGTGGCTCGGGTCGATCTTCCTCATCTCCCTGGCCGGAAACCGTGCCGCCGCAGCCGGCCACTACGACACGGCCCTGTCGCGCTACCGCACGGTCGCCACGATCAATCCCTGGCTGGAGCAGTGGCGCGTCCACTTCAACCTGGGAACCGGTCAGCTCGCCGCGAAGGACCCGACCTCCGCGGTCACGACCCTCAACCAGGCTCTCAGTGAGGCCCCCAAGGCCACGGTCGACTCGAAGACCAAGGCGAAGGAGGCCGGCTCCCCGGAGTGCATGGTGCGCACCAACCTGTACGTCGCCCACCTCACGCTGGCGGCCCAGGCTCAGGAGAGCGGAAGCTCCCCGGAGGTGACCGAGCACATCGAGGCGGCCAAGAAGGCGGCCGACACCTGCGAGGTGCCGCCCCCGCCTCAGCAGAATCCCTCTCAGAGCCCGCCCCCCTCGGCCACGCCCAGCAGCGATCCGAGCTCTGATCCGTCGTCGCAGCCCAGTAGCAGCCCGAGTTCGGACCCGTCGTCGCAGCCCAGCAGCGATCCGAGCTCTGATCCGTCGTCGCAGCCCAGCAGCAGCCCGAGCTCGGACCCGTCGTCATCGAGCTCACCGAGCGTCCGGCCGACCCCGACTCCGGTCGATGACCGGGCCAAGCGCCTCAGGGACCGTAACAACGGCAGTGCGGGGGCCACTGAGGCGCCCGGCGGCAGTGGCGGCGGCGGGAAGCCCTGGTGAGCGGCTCCGATTCGGTGAAGGCCTCCCGCCTCGTCGTGGCGGCCGCGGTCCTGGATGACCTGGGGCACCCGACGACGCTGCTGTGCGCGGCCCGGTCCTACCCGCCCGAGCACGCCGGTCAGTTCGAGCTTCCCGGCGGCAAGGTCGAGCCCGCCGAGCGGCCCGAGCAGGCCCTGGCCCGCGAGCTTGACGAGGAGATCGGCCTGAGCGCCCGCCTGGGCCCCGAGCTCATCGCTCCTCGGCATCTGGCGGTTCCGGCGCCGTCGGACAGTGGTCCCGGTGACGACGCCCCGGCGTGGCCGGCCATGCACGGCTTCAGGATGCGGGTGTGGCTGGCTGAGCCCGCCCGCCCCGGAGACCGGGGCAGGGCCGGAGCCGACCACCAGCGGCTGGAGTGGGTGCCCCTGGACCCGCCGGATCGGCTGCGCCGGCTGCCGTGGCTCGAGGCGGACCTGCCGATCATCGACGCGCTCGTGACCGCCCTGGCGCGCTGATACGGTATTGATACGGCGTTGATGCGGCGTTGAGGCGTCGCCGATACGACGGCGGCGAGCCTAGGAGCTCGGGCGGTTCCTCACAAGGGCCGCGCGTCCTCATAAGGGTCACGCGCTCAGGGCCGTCAGCAGCGCCGCTGACGCCGACCCGTCTCAGTTTCCTGACACTTCTATCGTCGACGTCATCTCCTGGGTTAGGGTGGCCTCATGCCGAAGATCCTGGGTTCCTCACTGGCCGAGCATCGAGAGCGCACGCGCACCGCCCTGTTCCGCGCTCTCTCCGAGCTCATGAGCCGGCGCAGCTTCGACAAGATCACTCTGTCCGACGTCGCCAACCACGCGGGTGTGGGACGCACAGCCGTCTACAACCACTTCGCGGACAAGGAGGACCTCCTCCTGGCCTTCATGGAGCACGAGGCCGGCCGGTACGCCGAGGAGCTCTCCCGGGCGCTGGCCGGCACCCAGGACCCGATCGACCGTCTGCGCATCTACGTGCGCCAGCAGGCCCTCATCGCACGGCACTTCCACTTCCCGACGTCGGGGCCGCTGGCCGGCTCCGTCTCGCGCGGGACGGCCGGCCGCCTGCGGGCCCACGGGGCGCTGCTGGCTCAGATGCTCTCCTCGATCCTCACCGACGCCATGGATCAGGGGCTCATCCCCTCCCAGGATCCCGAGCAGGTCATCCCCCTCATCCACGCCACCGTCATGGGCGGGCGCCCGACCCCCACGGATCCGGAGCAGCGCCGGGCCTACCTGGAGAGCCTGGACGCCTTCGTGCTGCGGGCGGTGGGGGCGCGTCAGCCCGCCCACGCCGTCCCGGCCATTCCACAGCCCCACGCCACCGAGCCCCTGGAGGGCGCCGAGGCCCCCGGTTCGCTTCATCACAGCGCGGTTGGCTGACAGCGTGAGCCACGGGCTGCCGCGCTTGCAGGTGGGCCTGGCAGACTTCCGCCCGTGAACCTGAGTTGGACTGACACCTGGAACGACCTGCTGGCCCGCGCCTCGAGCGTCGTGGGCCTGGATCCCGGCGTGCTGTGGCCGGCGCTGGCGATCCTCCTCATCGTCCTGGCCTGGGCGCCTGCCCGCCGTTGGGGACGCACCCTGGTGACGATCGTCCATGAGGCCGGGCACGCCGCCGTCGGCCTCATGGTGGGGCGACGCTTCCTCGGATTCGTGGTGAGCCGTGACCTGTCCGGGCACGCCGTCACCGCCGGCAAACCCACCGGCCCCGGCCGGGTGGCCACCTCGTGGGCTGGCTATCCGGCCCCGGCCGTCCTGGGGGCCGTCGTCGTGCTCCTGGCCCTCAAGGGGTGGGCGAGTGCGGTCCTGCTGCTGGGACTGGTCCTCCTGGCGGTCCTGCTGGTCATGTCCCGTTCGGTGCGCACAGTCCTGCTCGTCCTCCTCGTGGCCGCCTTGACCGGGGCCCTGTGGTGGTGGGGCGGGCAGTGGCGTGACGGCGTCGTCGCCGGGGTCGGGCTGGCCCTCCTCGTCGGGGCCTGGGACTCCCTGCGCGACGTCGCCGCCTCACGTGACCCGCAGCAGGACCACCGCACCCTGGCCCACCTGACCCGGGTTCCCGCCGGACTGTGGCTGGCCAGCTGGTTCCTTGTGGACGCCCTGGCCACCGGCGTCGTCGTGCTGGCCCTGCGCGACCTCCTGTGAGATGAGGGGTCGGGGACGAGTCCGAGCCCGCGGCCCGAATGGCCTACGCTTCCTCCTGGCGACGTGGGGCCCGCAGTGCCCTCCCGCAGTGCCCTCCCGCCGTCCCCGCCGACGTCGCTCACCGCGAGCCCACAGGCGCCGTTGCGGCCCCGGGCTCACCCCGCTCCCGGGCACTCCGGGATTCCCTCAAGGAGAACACATGATGCTGTCCCGCAGGACGTTCGGCCTGACCTCTCTGGGACTGGCCGTCTCGGCCACCCTCGCCGCCTGCTCGTCGAAGTCGAAGGACGAGGCCACCGAGGAGGGCAAGATGGCGCTCATCGTCTCCGATGCGGGCGAGGCCGCCGCGGAGGCGCTGTCCAAGGCGGTGGAGGCATTCACCAAGGAGACCAAGGTGGAGGTGGACGTCAAGCCCGTCTCCGACGTCTCCCAGGAGCTGGCCCGCGGGATCACGGCCGAGCCGACCATCGACGTCGTCGTCCTCAACCCGGCCCAGCTGTCCAGCTACGCCGGTTCCCTGCACTCCTGGGACAAGGGCTCGGCCGCCGTCAAGGATGCTCACCCCGCGCTGCTGACCAGCGCCACCCGGCAGGAGAGGGTCAGTGCCGCGCCCAGGGACGTCTCCACGCTCGCCCTCTACATCAACACCTCCCTGTGGTCGGCCGCGGGGCTGAGCGAGTCGGACTACCCGACCACCTGGGAACAGCTCGACCAGGTGGCCGCCAAGCTCACCTCCGGTGGCGTCGTCGGCCTGACCCTCGACGCCACCTACACGCGTGTGGGCGCCTTCCTCGTCCAGGGCGGTGGGGGACTGACCAGCGCCGACGGCACGAAGGCCACGGCCTCCTCCGAGGGCTCGGTGGCGGGACTGACCCAGGTCAAGCAGCTCCTGTCCTCCGGCTCGGCCGGCTGGGGCGCCGACCTGTCCGCCGGGTCCGCCGCCGACGCCTTCGGTCAGGGGCAGGCCGCCATGGTGATCGAGACGGACTCCCTGGTGAAGACCCTGGCGGACGCCTACTCGGGCGTCTCCTACAAGGTGGTCGAGCTGCCGGCCGGCAGCGGTGGCAAGGGGACCCTGCAGTTCCCCACCTTCTACGGCGTCGTCGAGGCCTCCAAGCACAAGGCCGACGCCATCAAGCTCGTGGAGTACCTCACCGCCGCCGAGCAGCAGGTGGCCCTGGCCAGTGCGGCGGGCACGGTCCCCGCGGGCAAGGCCGCCGGCGAGACCTGGAAGGGCAAGCACGCCGACCAGGCGGCATTCCAGGCCGGCGTCGAGTACTCCCAGCCCGTGCCCTCCGCCTCCGGCACCTCGGACATCATCGCCAACTTCGACAACGAGCTGCCCGGGCTGGCCGGGGGCGACCCGGCCGGCATCCTGAACAGCGCCCAGGTGAACCTGCAGGCCGTCCTGTCCTGACTCAGACGGGTGGCACCGGCCGACGACGTCGGGGCCGCCCCGAAGGGTGCGGATGAGTGACCCAGGAACGGAAGAACAACGAACGAGGGTCCGGACCGTGATGGTCCGGACCCTCCGCCTGGAGCGGGTGACGGGAATCGAACCCGCGCTGTCAGCTTGGGAAGCTGAAGTTCTACCATTGAACTACACCCGCGTGGCACCGGTGGACGTGCGTCCCAGGTGCGTGCGGAAGTCTAACCCAGACCCCGGCCGTCTGCGCAAATCGGCCTCCAGAAGGGCCTGCGCACTGTGCAGGCGATCTCGCGCCCGCTACACTCGCTGATGGTTCCCCTGACGTCTCGATGCATGTGGTGAGCGCATGACTGATCCCATCAACCCTGACGAGCCCACTGTGCCCGCTGAGCCCGCTGAGCCCGCTATGGGCCCTCGCCCGGACGTTCCGGCGCTGCCCGGTGGGTCCGCCTCCACGCAGTACCCGTCAGGCGGGTACCCGCCCAACGGCGGCGACCTGCCCGGTTCCGGCGCCCAGCCGGGGTACGACCCTCAGGGGGCCTACGGGCCCCAGCCCGGCTACAGCACACCTCCCGGCTACGGGGTGCCTCCCGGTTACGGCACACCTCCCGGCTATGGTCCCGTCCCCGGTTACGGTCCCCCCGCCTATTCGGGCAAGTCCAAGGTGGCCGCCGGTGTCCTGGCGTTGCTCATCGGCACCCTCGGGATCCACAACTTCTACCTCGGTTACACGGGCAAGGGCCTCATCCAGCTCCTGGGCTCGCTCCTCAGCTGCGGATTCCTGGCCCTCCCGATCGCCATCTGGGCCTTCGTCGAGGGGATCCTCATCCTGACGGCCCGGCCGGGCGAGCCGCCGTGGGGCGTCGACGCCGAAGGCGTGCCGCTGAGCAGCTGAGGGTCGGTCTGGCCCTGCCGGGTCCCCTCGGGGCCGGAATCCGTATGACGCCTCTCGACGGACCTGGCACAATCGGGCCCGTGCTGCTCTCAGACCGCGATATCCGCACCGAGCTCGACGCCGGGCGGGTCGTCCTCGACCCCTACGATCCCGAGATGATTCAGCCCGCCTCCATCGATGTGCGCCTGGACCGCTGGTTCCGTCTCTTCGACAACCACCGCTACCCGGTCATCGACCCGGCCGCCGACCAGGAGGGGCTGACCCATCTGGTCGACGTCGGGGCCGACGAGCCCTTCGTCCTGCACCCCGGGGAGTTCGTCCTGGGGGCCACCTACGAGCGCATCACCCTGCCCGACGACGTCGCCGCCCGTCTGGAGGGCAAGTCGAGCCTGGGGCGCCTGGGGCTGCTGACCCACTCCACCGCCGGATTCATCGACCCGGGATTCACCGGGCACGTCACCCTGGAGCTGTCCAACACGGCTACCATGCCCATCAAGCTCTGGCCGGGAATGAAGGTGGGGCAGCTGTGCTTCTTCCGCCTGTCCAGCCCCGCCCAGGCCCCCTACGGCTCGGGCGCCACCGGCTCGCGCTATCAGGACCAGCGCGGACCGACGGCCTCCCGCTCCCACCATTCCTTCCATCGCACCCGTATCCCCGACATCCCGGCGGCCCCCGCCGACGACTCCGCTCCCATGTCCCAGGAGAAGCACCTATGAGCGACTCAACCGACTTCGCCGTCTCCCTGCCCACCGACACCGGCACCTTCACCGCCACCTCCATGCTGCCTGTCGGGCTGCTGGACACCAACCACGTCCTGCTCCTGGCCGATGACGTCGCCCCCGATGAGGTCGAGGCTCTGGCCCTGTCCCAGGACATCCAGTCCGGTTGGGTGGGGGTCTCCAGCCTCCAGCTCTTCCCGGGGGTCTCCCTGCTGGGGCCCTGGAAGGTCGACGCCGAGATGCGCCGCCTCCTGGGTGCTCCGGAGTGGACCACGCAGCTGATGATCCTGGACTGCCCCCGCATCCGTGCCGGAGCCCTGCCGGCCGAGCTCGCCGGCCTGGATCCGCTCTCCGACGCCTTCCCCCACGCCCAGCCCACGGGGGCCGAGCTGGTGGCCCTCACCCGCCTGCGCGCCATCGCCCGGCGCCTGGCCGGCGCTCTGCGCCTCATTCCCGGTGGGGACAAGGAGGACCCGGTCCTGGTCGAGCCCAGCCCGGAGGTCTCGGCCTCCCTGACGGTCTACGCCCCGGTGTGGCTCGGCCCGGAGGACCTGGTGGCCGTCCTGCAGCCCATCGCCCCCGAGGTGAGTACCGCGCTGGAGGCCGTTCAGCCCCGGGGCGCCGTCGGACTGGACGCCATCGACCCCGAGGAGCTGGAGAGCCTCGTCGAGCGCATCGGCCCGGACGTCTTCGAGAAGGCCTGGCGCGGCTCGGAGAAGGTCCGCCAGGACACGATGCGTCAGGAGATCGTCGCCGCCGCCACCGGCAACGTCATCGAGGAGCTGCGCGACGGCTACGCGGTCGTCACCCCGGTCGACCCCGAGCACGAGGGCTGGGGGCGCATCGAGGTACGTGCCGGCGCCACCGACGGGCTGCCGCTGGCCGTGCGCGGTGAGCCGTGGGCGCGCGGGGCGGTCCTGTCCTACGACCTGCGCTGGATCCCCCAGGACCAGGCCGACGCCTACGCCGAGGTGGTCTCCCGCTCCCGGCGCCGCGAGCGTCAGACGGCCCGGGACCTGGTCGAGGAGCTCGCCACCGTCCTGGTCACCGCCGTCTCCGGGGTGGCCGTGGACGACGACGGATTCCTCGTCTCCCTGGGCGAGGACGCCGCAGAGGTCTAAGACCCGGGCCGGGGTCGCTCGGCACCGGGCGTGGTGCGCGCCGTGAGACGCTCTGAGCCGGCCCGCGCCCGCTGGGCGTCCCAGTGCCAGCCTGCGAAGCGGCGAGCCTCAACGAGCGTCCGGGCCCAGGCCACCGGCTCCTCGCCGCGCTCGGCCCCCACCGCCAGATAGTGTCGCAGCAGGCCGGCAGCGGCCAGGGCGTCGTCGAGCGCGTTGTGGTGGCGGCCGATCTCCACCCCGGCCACCTCGCAGCAGGTGGTCAGCCGGCGCGACGGCGTCGTCATGAAATGGCGCGCCCACTCCATCGTGCACACCCGCGGCACTCGTGCGCCGCGGTCGAGCAGCCCCCGCGTCCCCAGCGCCTGGGTGAGGAAGCCGACGTCGAAGCGCGCATTGTGGGCCACCACAGCCCTTCCGGCCAGGTCGGCCACGAGCAGGTCGGCGACGTCGTCGAGGCCGGGTGCCCCGATGAGCTCCTCGGCGACGAGACCGTGGATATGGGTGGGGCCCACGTCCACGCCGGCGCCGGGATCGACGAGCGTGGACCAGCTGCGCTCGACGCGACCGGCGGCGTCGGTGACAACGAGCGCGACCTCCAGGATCGAGTCCGTCGCGGGCGACAGGCCGGTGGTCTCCAGGTCGACGACGGCGTAGCCGACACCGGCGGCCTCGGACAGCTCAGCGGCCGTGGGGGCGGGGGCCGCCTGACTGGGAGCCATGGGGGAGCGGGGGCGCAACGGGCCGCGGTCGGCGGGCGGGCGGTGGTAGAAGGGCATCAGCCCGATCCTCTCGCGAGCCGGGAGGTTTCGCAGACTCACGGCGCGCCGGGGCTCCTCCGGGACGGCCCGGACCAGCTCCCGGTGTCCTGTGCTCGCTGCCGTGCCATACGGCTCATGGACGGTGGTGGGGAGCCGACCCTCGAGGCGTAGGGTACGGTCACGAGGGCGCTCGGCCCGCCACGTCGAGAGCCGATCCAGGTGAGGAGGAGCGATGACCACCCCGGACACCCCTCAGGCGCCGGCCTCTGCCCTGCCGGCGCTGGCCGCCTTCCCCTTCCCGACCGCCCTCGTCGTGACCGGTGAGCCGGCCGCGGGTGACGGCGTGCTCCTCGAGGCCGGGGACGTCGACGAGATCTTCCCCTTCGCCTCGGTCACCAAGCCGCTCGTCGCCTGGGCGGCCCTGGTCGCCGTCGACCGGGGACTGCTGGACCTGGAGACCCCCGCCGGCGCGCCCGCGCCTGAGGGTGCGACCATCGAGAACCTGCTGTCCCACTCCTCGGGGATCGCGGCCGACTCCGATGAGCGCCTGGCAGCCCCGGGGACGCGCCGCATCTACTCCAACCGCGGTATCGAGATCCTGGGGGAGCGCCTCGAGGAGGCCACCGGCACGCCCCTGGAGACCTGGGTGGAGACCACCGTGCTCGAGCCTCTGGGGATGGCCAGCGTTCTCATCCCCGGCTCGCCCGCCCACTCCGGGGAGGGCAGCGCCCGCGACCTGTCCCTGTTCGCCCGGGAGCTGGCCGCACCGAGACTCGTCTCGCCCGCGCTCGCGCAGCGCGCCCGCACACCGGTCCTGCCCGGTCTCGACGGCGTTCTACCCGGCTACGGGCGTCAGACCCCCAACCCCTTCGGCCTGGGGGTGGAGGTGCGTGGAGCCAAGTCCCCGCACTGGACCGGGGCCGGCAACAGCGAGCAGACCTTCGGGCACTTCGGCCAGTCGGGATCCTTCATCTGGGTGGATCCGGTCGCCGAGCGCCAGGCCGTCTTCCTGGGGGCCCGGCCCTTCGGGGCGGTTCACCGGCGGACGTGGTCCGAGCTCGGCGACCAGATCCTGGCTCTGTAGACGCTCGGGGCCGAGGAATCCTGGCCGCAACGACTTCGTCGTCCGTCCTCGTCCTGCCTGCACCTTGTCAGAGGCGCGACCGCTCGCTCTCACCGCAACGGGGACGTCGCAGCAGGGGCCCGGCCCACTGTCCTGCAGCCCTACTGTCCGGATCGGGACAGCCATCTGAGGGCGAGCGTACCCAGGCCGGCGCACAGGAGCGCGGCCAGGGCCATGGCCAGGTGGAAACCGTCAACGAAGGCCGCCCTCGCCTGATCGATGACGGGGCCGGCTGCTCCGGCGACGAGCGTCTCCCCGAGCGTGGGGGCCACATCGGGACCGCGAAGACGGAACACGAGAGTCGCCGTCGAACCGAGAAGAGCGATACCCAAGGCGTTCCCGACCTCGTTGGAGGTCTCGGCGATCGCGCCGGCGGCCCCGGCCCGCTCTACGGGAACAGCCCCGACGGCGGTGTCGGCCACCAAGGAGAAGGAGATCCCGTAGCCGAGCCCGGCGACGACGGTGGAGGCGATGAACCAGCCGACACCTCCGGTGGCGCCGGTGAGCAGGAGCAGGGCCAGTCCGCAGGCCATGGCGAGGTGGCATGTGAGCAGCGCCCGGCGCTGCCCGATCCGGTCCGCCAGTGCGGGAGTCAGGATGCAGGTGGTCGTCAGCATGACCGCACCAGGAAGGGCGAGCAGCGCCGCGGTGAGGACCGACAGCCCCAGGACGGACTGCAGGTAGACGCCGCTGAGGTAGGCCGCCGCGGACCACACGACCAGGGAGATCACACCGGTCAGAATCGCGATGGTGAAGATCTTGCTCCTGAACAGCCCGACGTCGACCAGAGGATGCTCCAGCCGGCGCTGTCTCATGAGGAACCAGGTCAGAAAGCCGGCACCCGCAGCTGCTGATACAACGACGAGAGGAGACGGGCCGTAGGCCGCCGCCCGCTTGACGGCGTAGACGGTCAGGAACATGCCAGAGGCCGACAGGGCGATGCTGGGGATGTCCACCTCGCCGGGACGGGTGGCCCTCACCTCGCGCAGCACGAAGGGGGCGGCGAGCAGGAAGGCCGCAACGACCGGCAGATTGATGAGAAACACCGAGCCCCAGAAGAAGCGGCTCAGCAGGAGGCCTCCGACGACGGGACCGATGGCGAAGCCTGCGGCGAAGGTGGCCGCGAAGATCCCGATCGCCAGGGAACGTAGGCGAGGGTTCTCGAACAGCTCGCTGAGGACGGCGAGCCCGGACGGCAGAAGAGTCGACCCGCCCAATCCCATGAGCGCGCGCGAGGCGATCAGCCAGCCAGGGGACTCGGACAGGGCGGCCAGAGCAGAGCCGGCACCGAACACGAGGACCCCGCCGATCAGGAACCTCAGGCGCCCATAGCGGTCACCGAGGTTGCCGAAGGTGATGAGCAGCGAGCTGACGGCGAAACCGTAGATGTCGAGGATCCACAGCGCCTGATCGGCGCTGGGCCCCAGGGACCGGGTGATGGTGGGCATCGCCAGGAACAGCACCGAGCCGTCCATGGAGACCAGCAGCACCGGGCCGAGCACCACGAGAAGACCGAGCCAGGCGCGTCGTGGGACATGCTCAACATCGTCGAAGGATCTGGATGCTGCGGGAGAGTGAGCCTGTGTATCCATGTTCATCATGCTCAGAGTTCCCGCTCCAGGCAGCCAGTTCCCTGGAGCGGGTACACCCGGCAGGGATAGGCGCAATAGATGATGGGTGCCTACGCTGAGAAGGACATCGGCCAAGGAGTACCTGCAAGTGGTGATGATGAGGAGGCGGCGTGGAGACAGTGGTGGCCGCGGCGGCGGTCTCCGGCGAGACGCTGGGAGCGTTCCTGAGGACTCGCCGAGACAGGGTGACCCCTCAGGCCCTCGGTCTGAGCTCGTACGGAACTCCTCGACGCGTCCCGGGGCTGCGGCGTGAGGAGCTGGCCCAGCTGGCCGGGCTGAGTGCGGGCTACTACACCCGGCTCGAGCAAGGGCAGGCGGGTCGCGTCTCCGCCCAGGTACTTGATGCCCTGGCTCGGGTCCTTCATCTCGACGATACCGAGACGGCGCACCTGCACAACCTCGCCCGCGGTCCCGCCCTGTCTCGGCTGGAGATGCCGGATGAGGAGGAGCCCGGCTCCCATGTGCTCGCGTTGCTGCATGCGTTGGGTGAGAGTGTCCCGGCGATCCTGCTGGGGCGGCGAGGAGATGTGCTGGCCTGGAATCGGACCGGACGTGCTCTGCTGGCTCCGCACCTGGATGAGGACTCGCCGCGCGATCCTGACACCAGGCCATCCATTCCGCGGATGTTCTTCCTGGACCCCGTACACCGCAGCCTGTACCGCAACTGGGACTACCTGGCGCGTATCCACGTGGGCTACCTGCGTCTGACCGCCGGCGCGCATCCTATGGACGCGCAGTTGGCCGGGCTCATCAGAGAGCTCGTCATGCACAGCCAGGTCTTCGCCGGGCTGTGGTCCACCGGCGGAGTCGCCGACTGCACCACCGGCCCGATGGATCTGAGCCACCCGGATGTCGGCCGCGTGAATGTTGATTACCAGATCTGGCTTCAACCGGACAGCCCTGATCACCGTCTCGAGGTGTACACGCCTCGAGACGACTCCTCGCGCAAGGCGCTCAGTCTCCTTTCCGCTCAGGTCTGCTGCTAGACATGCTTGATGGGGAGAGAGGCGTTCTCCAGGTCGCGGAAGTGTCAGGTCGCGTCCTTGAGTGTTTGCTGGTGCCTCGGTAGTCGACGTTGGTCCCGAGGGTGGTCTGTTGTCGGTGAAGCGCGTCGACGGTGTTGACGGGGCGGAGACAGTGCGCCGCCCCAGCGGGCCGCCAGGGTGAGTGCCGCGAAGGAGGAGAAGGTGGGGGCTGTGTGGCGACTGACGGACTGTGTCGAATACTTCATGCGGTCATAATGTGCCCGGTATATCTATGTTCTAAGGGGTGCAAGACTTCATTTCCACACAATTATTCGCGAACTATTCTGGCTAATTTATTGATTGAGTCCTATCAGCCTGAGTATCGGTCGTCCTGCGGCAGTGTGCTGGCCACGCACCGGCTCTCTGTCCCTTCTTCCGCTCGTGCTCCTCGGCCTCAGTCGACCTCGACGATGACGGGGACGTGGTCGGAGGCGCCCTTGCCCTTGCGCTCGTCGCGGTCGATGGCGGCGCCGGTGACACGACCCGCCAGAGCCGGTGAGGCGTAGACGAAGTCGATGCGCATGCCCTCGTTCCTCGGGAAGCGGAGCTTCTGGTAGTCCCAGTACGTGTAGTTGGTGACCCGCTCGCGCGTGACCTCGCGCATGCCCGCCTCGGCGAAGGCGGCGAAGGCCTCGCGCTCCGGCGAGGAGACGTGGGTGGCGCCCTCGAAGACGCTCATGTCCCACACATCCTCATCTCTCGGTGCCACGTTCCAGTCGCCCACCAGCGCCAGCGGCAGGTCGGGCTCTTCCTCAAGCCAGGCGGCGACGTCGTCGCGCAGCACCCGCAACCAGTCGAGCTTGTACGTGTAGTGCGAGTGAGTGAGCTCGCGGCCGTTGGGCACGTACAGGCTCCACAGGCGCACCGGCTTCGCGTCCGACGCCGTACCCACCGTCGCCCCCAGCGCCCGGGCCTCCACGACCGGCTTGGCCTCAGGCTTGGACGCCCAGGCGGGCTGCTCCGGGAAGGAGGTGGCGACGTCGCCGAGCCCCACGCGCGAGGCGATCGCCACCCCGTTCCACTGGTTGAGGCCGTGGATGGCGAGCTCGTAGCCGGCGGCCTCGAAGGGCTCGACCGGGAACTGGTCAGGGCGGCACTTGATCTCCTGCATCGCCAGGGCGTCGATGTCCTCGCGCTCCAGGAAGGCCAGGACGCGGTCGACGCGGGTGCGGATGGAGTTGACGTTCCAGGTGGCCAGGCGCATGGCAGCAGACTAGCCGGTACCCGACTCCCATCAAGCACTCACCAATCGCTCCTAGTCTGACGCCATGGGAACAGCACTTGTCACCGGGGCCACGAGCGGTCTCGGCCTGGAGATCGCCTGGCAGCTCGCCCAGGCCCGTCATGACCTCGTCCTCGTGGCGCGCACCCCCGAGCGGCTTCGGGAGGTGGCCGAGGAGATGCGGCAGTTCGCAGGCGTCCAGGTGGAGACCCTGCAGGCCGACCTGTCCGAGCGCGACGAGCTCGAGCTCGTCGCCGAGCGTCTGCGTGAGAAGAGCACACCCGTGGGGCTCCTGGTCAACAATGCCGGCTTCGGTCTGGGGCAGCGATTCATCGGGGGAGACCTGGCCCGCGAGGAGGATGCCCTCGACGTCATGGTCCGGGCGGTCATGGTGGCCTCGCATGCAGCGGCCGGAGCCATGGTGGAGCGCGGCCGCGGCGCCATTCTCAACGTCTCCTCCATGACCGCGCACACCGCCATGGGCACCTATGCCGCGCACAAGGCCTGGGTACTGCGGTTCACCGAGGGACTGGCCGCCGAGCTCGCCGGCACCGGAGTGACTGCCACCGCACTGTGCCCGGGGCTGGTCCACACCGGCTTCCACGCCGCGGCCGGCATCGATGAGACCCAGTGGAAGGAGCCGCTGTGGCTGGACGCCGAGCGAGTGGCCATTGACGGCCTGACGGCGGTGCGCCGCGGCCAGGTCATCTGCACCCCGAGCCTGCGCTACCGCAGTGCCAACGCCGTCCTGCGGCTGGCTCCCCGCTGGTTCGTGCGCCGGGTGGTCGGGCCGGAGCGCTCCGCCCAGGGCTGAGTGCCCCCGCTGGCCAGGGGAGCCGCGATCTGCAACGATCAACCCATGGCTTCCATTACCTTCCACGGAGACCCTGTCAGCACTGTCGGCGAGCTGCCCGCTGTGGGCTCGGCCGCGCCCGCCTTCGACCTCGTGGGCGCCGATCTCGCCCCGGTCACCAGCCAGTCCCTGGCCGGCCGCCGCGTGGTCCTCAACATCTTCCCCTCGGTGGACACCGGGGTGTGCGCCGCCTCCGTGCGCCAGTTCAACAAGCTGGCCTCCGAGCTGGACAACACGACCGTGGTCTGCGTCTCCGCCGACCTGCCCTTCGCCGGCGCCCGCTTCTGCGGCGCCGAGGGCCTCACCAACGTGGTCACCGGCTCGACCTTCCGCTCCACCTTCGGTGCCGACTACGGCGTCACCCTGGCCGACGGCCCGCTGGCCGGCCTGCTGTCGCGCGCCGTTGTGGTCCTCGACGAGTCCGGCAAGGTCATCTACACCGAGCAGGTCCCCGAGGTCGGTCAGGAACCCGACTACGACGCCGCCGTGGCCGCACTGTCCTGACTCCTCTCTTTCGCCCCGAGCCGCTAAGAGCCCGCCCCTCCGCACTACGTGGACGAGGGCGGGCTCTTGCCTCAGCGGGTGTCTACCCGGCGCGCAGCCCCTGAATCCCACTACCATCGGAGCCGTGAGCACCAACGACTCCCAGATCACCCGCCTGGCCGAGCTCGTCAACGAGCTGTCCGTCGTCCGAGGCAAGGTCACCCTCGCCTCCGGTCTCGAGTCCGACTTCTACGTGGACATGCGCCGCGCCACCCTCCATCATGAGGCCGCCCCCCTCATCGGCCACGTCATGCTCGACATGCTCGAGGAGACGGGCCTGGGCACCGACGAGGTCGACGCCGTCGGCGGTCTGACCATGGGGGCCGACCCCGTGGCCGCCGCGATGCTGCACGCCGCGGCCTCGCGCGGCCTGGACCTGGACGCCTTCGTCGTGCGCAAGGCCGCCAAGGACCACGGCATGCGCCGGCGCATCGAGGGGCCCGACGTCGCCGGGCGCTCCGTCGTGGTCCTGGAGGACACCTCCACCACCGGCGGCTCGCCCCTGGAGGCCGTCGAGGCCTTGCGTGAGGCGGGTGCCGACGTGCGGGCCGTCGCCGTCATCGTGGACCGGGCCACCGGTGCGCGCGAGCGCATCGAGGCCGCCGGCCTGCCCTACTACGCGGCGCTCGGTCTGGCCGACCTCGGCCTGGAGTGAGCACGTGAGCACCTGACGACGTCTGTCGTGGGTTCTGGTGAAGCCTGACTGGTGAGCGGACTCTCCTGCATCCAGTCTTTCGATTTTCGAAAGTTCGGCTACTCTTGAGGTATGGACGCAATCGGAACGCGAGTGAAGGAAGCGCTCGGGCGGCGTGGGCTCAGCCAGGTCGAGCTGGCTCGGTCGCTTGACCTGGGCGAGTCCGCGCTGTCCAAGTCGATCAACGGGAATCGAGCATTCTCAGCGGTGGAGTTAGCCGAGGTGGCGAACCGGCTCGATGTCTCAATGCGTTGGTTGGTGACGGGTGAGCCAGATCCCTATGAGGTTCGAATCCTTGCGCGGCATGACTATGATCGCTCGTCGAGGTCCTACTCGTGTGACGTGTCGGGTGATCGTGAGACTCTTGAGAGTATCGTACTCCTCTATCGACAGGCTCAGTTAGCGTGAGTGCTCCTGATAAACCGGCGACACCCGCTCAAGTGCGGGAACTTTTGGGAGAAGGATTTTCGCAGGAGTTTGCGAACAGGGTTGAAGAACACCTTGGGGTCGATGTCATCGTTCTGCCGCTGGGGAAAGCTGGTTACTCACTTCATCTCGGAGATCGACATGTCATTGTCGTCGGTGCTACAGACAGGTGGTTTCGCAGCAACTTCACCATCGCGCACGAACTTGGTCATATTTTCTCGCCTCCAGCGCTGAGGGATGGGAGCAGGCGTGATGAAAATGCTGCCAATGCCTTCGCCGCTGAGTTGCTGATGCCTGAGGTCATGGTTCGATCTATGAGTTGGACCGACCCGAATCCTCATCTCATTGCAGAGCATGTCTGGAAGATGGGGGTATCAACTCAGGCGCTGCGTGCGCGACTCGACTACCTCCGGCCACCTGTTTCGGATGCAGTGAGGTCGATTCTGGAGATGCCAACATCGCGGCTTATCAGGGATTCCCTCTTGTCTTCAGTGGCCAGTTCTGATGATGTCACTGAGAGGATGGCTCGGAGCGCCCGAAGGCGCTTCCCGCAGCATCTGCTGACCGACTTGCGGAAGGCTGTGGAATCCGGCCGTGCGCCACACGCCTCCCTGGCGTGGGCCTTAGGTGTTCCCGGCGAGGAGGACTCCGAGGAGAGTTCGGGAGAGCTTGCTCTCGACCTTCTTGATGGGCTGATCTGAAAATGTCTGGGCGACCTTACTTCTTCCCCGATAATACGGTTCTCATCAACATGGCGATTCTTGACCATGTTGAATTCCTGGATCGTTTCGTCCAGAAACGGGGGCGCTGGTGTGCCTCCATCGAGTATGAGTGGCGACGCAGTCATCGAGCCCTTGACCTGTCGAGTAAATTCGATGTGCAAGTGCGGAACATGTGCGGACAACCGATCCAGCCGGATCATGGCGATTATGTCGACATCCAACTGCTTCAAGAGCAGATGCGGGCTCCAGGAGATAGGAGAATCAAGCATCTTGGTGAAGCGGAGATGATTGTGCTGATACGCCGTCGTGCAGAGGTCATGGGGTCCATTTTTCTCACTGATGATGCTGGCGCGCGGAGTCAGGCCATTGCCGAGCCTGCTGTTAATCGATGTCTTGGGACGACGGAACTGCTCGCATACTTCGAGGTCGCCGGATGGATTACCCGAAACGTGGTGCATGCAGATCTCCTCGTCTTGCAGGAGGCTGGTAGGCATGTGCGTCCGTCTGTGGCTCGAGAATATGATCAGCTGGCTGATGGACTGCTTCTCAAAATGAAGAGAGCTGGTCTCAGCTCATGAAGGATCGTCTGTCGTCTTGTCAAGGTGCGGTTCATGTCTCGTCTGCTGCTCGCGATGCTGAGATGCCCGCCGACCTGCCTGAGGGGGAGCACCTGTCTGCGGCGTCCTCAGCAGACTCTGTGCCGGGCCCGGAGGAGGACCGGCCGGCCGACGTCCGTCAGGTCGGCGTCGGTCCCTGGCCCGCGGGCCCCGAGGCCTGGCCCACCGACCCCCGCTACGACCGCGAGCTGCTGGCGGACGGCGACCGGCGCAACGTCGTCGACCGCTACCGCTACTGGACCATCGCGGCGATCCGCGCCGACCTGGCCGCCCGCGCCCACCGGCTGCACATCGCTATCGAGAACGTCAGCCAGGACCTCAACATCGGCTCCATCGTGCGCAGCGCCAACGCCTTCAACGTGGCCGGCGTCCACATCATCGGCCGACGTCGCTGGAACAAGCGCGGCGCCATGGTCACCAACCGCTACCTGGACGTGCGCCACCACCCCGAGCCCGGCGAGCTGCTCGCCTGGGCGCGGGCCGAGGGATACGAGGTCATCGGCATCGACAACGGCCCGGGGGCCCAGCCCCTGGAGACCGCCGATCTGCCCGAGCGCTGCCTCATGGTCTTCGGCTCCGAGGGCGAGGGCATCAGCGCCGAGCTGAGCGCCGGCTGCTCCCGTCTGCTGCGCATCGGCCAGTACGGATCCACCCGCTCCATCAACGTGGCGGCCGCAGCGGCCGTGGCCATGCACACCTGGATCCTCCAGTACGCGGGGCCGGCGCCCGACTGATTCCGGGAGCCACCGACCCGCTGCGTCGGCCCGCCCCGCGGGCGGCAGGATCAAACCAGCCCTGAACAGGCCATGGAGCCCGACCTGGGACCATGATCCGGTTCACGTGGGTTCGAATTCGTGGAACAATCGGCCCCGCACCACTGACTCATACAGATAATCAGGAGGCACCCAGTGGCCATTGCAACCCCGGAGTCCTACGCCGACATGCTTGACCGCGCGAAGGCCGGCAAGTACGCCATCCCCGCGATCAACGTCACCTCGTCCCAGACTCTGTCCGCCGCCCTCAAGGGCTTCGCCGACGCCGAGTCCGACGGCATCGTCCAGATCTCCAACGGTGGTGCCGCCTACTGGTCCGGTTCCTCGCGCCTCGACCGCGTCAAGGGCTCGATCGCCTTCGCCGCCTACGCCCGCGCCGTGGGTGACCTCTACCCCGTCACCATTGGTCTGCACACCGACCACTGCCCCAAGAAGCTCCTGGCCGACTGGATCCACCCGCTCCTGGAGATCGAGGCCGAGCAGGTCAAGAACGGTGAGCTGCCGATGTTCAACTCCCACATGTGGGACGGCTCCGCCGAGGCCCTCGACGACAACATCGAGATCGCCGTCGACATGCTCAAGCGCTCCAAGGCCGCCAACGTCGTCCTCGAGATCGAGATCGGTGCCGTGGGTGGCGAGGAAGACGGCATCAAGGGTGAGGAGAACGCCAACCTCTACACCACCGCCGACGACGCCTGGAAGGCCGTCGAGGCCCTCGGTCTGGGAGAGAACGGCCGCTACATCACCGCCCTGACCTTCGGTAACGTGCACGGCTCCTACAAGCCCGGCCACGTCAAGCTCCGCCCGGAGATCCTCGGTGAGATCCAGGAGGACGTGGCCAAGCGCCTCGGCGACCGCCTGTCCTCCAAGGTCGGCGACAAGAGCTCGCCCTTCGACCTGGTCATGCACGGCGGCTCCGGCTCCACCGACGAGGAGATCGCCACCGCGGTGCGCAACGGCGTCATCAAGATGAACGTCGACACCGACACCCAGTACGCCTTCACCCGCCCGGTCGCCGGCTGGATGTACACCAACTACGAGGGCGTCCTCAAGGTCGACGGCGAGGTCGGCAACAAGAAGCAGTACGACCCGCGCGCCTGGGGCAAGGCCGCTGAGGAGGGCATGGCCGCTCGCGTCGTCGAGGCCTGCGAGCGCCTCGGCTCCGTCGGCTCCGCCCGCAAGTGAGCCCTCACCCCGCACGGGGGTGAACGGCGACTGATCGCTGCGCGTGGCCCCGGCACCCATGTTGGTGCCGGGGCCACGTCGTGTTCGCACCGGGGTCGACGGAGGGGGCAACGGCGAACTAACCGATCGTTGCATTCTTGCAAAAAGGGACGGTGATGGTGGTGCTTGCCGGAAGTGAGGCAGGAATCCGCTACCTACCGGGGTAAACGACGTGCCGACCGAAGGGTGTCGTGCTGAGGGGCAGGTCACGGACTGCAAATCTTGCAGCAATGTGGGCGAAAATGTGTCATGATGTGTCGTCGCCGTAGAGCCGACGGGTCCGCCGTCGGTGACACGGCAGTCGCACCTTGCGGACGCCTCTGTCCGCGCCTGTCCCATGCGTCCAAAGGAGGACCCCAATGCGACTCATCTCCCGCCGCTCCATGCTCGGTGGAACTGCCGCGATCGCCGTCGCCGCGACCCTGGCGGCCTGCTCGAAGGGCTCGTCCGGATCCGGTGGTGACGGAGGTGTCTACTTCCTCAACTTCAAGCCCGAGGCGGAGCAGGCGTTCAAGACGATCGCGGAGGCCTACACCAAGAAGACCGGCGTGGCCGTCAAGGTCGTCACCGCTGCCTCCGGCACCTACGAGCAGACCCTGAAGTCTGAGGTCGCCAAGTCCAACCCGCCCACGCTGTTCAACCTCAACGGCCCCGTGGGCTACGGCAACTGGAAGGACTACGCCTCCGACCTGTCCGACGCCGACTTCACCAAGCAGATGACGGATGAGTCCCTGGCCCTCAAGGGTGACGAGGGCAAGGTCGTGGGCGTGCCGCTGGCCATCGAGGGTTACGGCATCATCTACAACGCCGCCATTCTCAAGAAGTACTTCGCCATGGAGGGCGCCAAGGCCACCGCCGTCGACCAGATCAAGGGCTTCGACAAGCTCAAGGAGGTCGTCGAGGACATGCAGGCCAAGAAGGCCGAGCTCGGTATCGAGGGTGTCTTCGCCGCGACCTCGCTGGCCCCCGGTGAGGACTGGCGCTGGCAGACTCACCTGGCCAACTACCCCGTCTACTACGAGTACCGCGACGCCAAGGTCGATGACCTCGACGAGATCAAGCTGACCTACTCGGACAACTACAAGAAGATCTTCGACCTCTACCTCAACAACTCCACGATCAAGCCCACCGAGGCCAGCGCCAAGACGGTCACTGACTCCATGGCCGACTTCGCCCTGGGCAAGGCCGCCATGGTCCAGAACGGCAACTGGGGCTGGTCGCAGATCTCCGAGGTCTCCGGCAACACGGTCAAGGCCGAGGACGTCCACTTCCTGCCGATCTACGTCGGCGTCTCCGGCGAGGACAAGGCCAACATCGCCATCGGTACCGAGAACTACCTGACGATCAACTCCCAGGCATCCGAGGAGGCTCAGAAGGCCACCAAGGACTTCCTCACCTGGCTGTTCACTGACGCCGAGGGCTCCAAGCTCGCCGCCGAGAAGCTCAGCATCATCGCGCCCTACAAGGCCTACGCCGAGCTGGCCCCCTCCGACCCGCTGGGCAAGGAGGTCGCCGCGGCCATCACCACCAAGGACCTCACGCCCGTCAAGTGGGTCTTCCCGACCTTCCCGAGCCAGGACTTCAAGGACCAGCTCGGTCAGCACCTGGCGCAGTACGCCTCTGGCAGTGAGGACTGGGCGAAGGTGAAGGACTTCTTCGTCACCGACTGGGCCTCCGAGAAGAAGGCATCCAAGGAGGGCTGACACCAACGAGTCGCCCGAGCCTACCGCCGAGGGCGCTGCTCCAGCGGGCATTGTGACGGCGACTCATCTCCCCATCCCCTCTCCTTTCGGGGCGGCACGTTCGAGCTGTTCGTCTCGCACGCTGCCGCCCCGGAGGGAGCCCTCTGGCACCCGGCCGGCCCGGTGGGTGCCGGCTGCACCTCGAGGTAGATATGACCAAGGCACTGAAAAAGTTCTTCCCAGTATTTGCGGGGCCAACTCTGTTGGCCTTCATGATCGCGTTCATCGTCCCCTTCTTCATGGGGCTCTATCTCTCCTTCACCAAGTTCAGTACCCTCACCAATGCTCGGTTCGTGGGCACTGACAACTACGCCAGGGCGCTGGGGGAGCGCAGTGACTTCCCGCAGGCTCTCCTCTTCACCGCCGTCGTCTCCGTCATCTCCATCATCACGGTCAACCTGGGTGCGTTCGCCCTGGCCTACTTCCTGACCCGCAAGCTGCGCGGCACCAACTTCTTCCGTGCCGTTTTCTTCATGCCCAACCTCATCGGCGGCATCGTCCTGGGCTACACCTGGCAGGTGATGCTCAATGCGATCCTCCAGCGCTGGGGCCAGACGATCGTCAACGACTGGCGGCTGGGACTCGCCGGCCTGGTCATGCTCGTCAACTGGCAGCTCATGGGTTACATGATGGTCATCTACATCGCCGGTCTGCAGAACGTGCCGCCCGAGCTCATCGAGGCCTCACAGATCGACGGTGCCGGCAGGTGGCAGACGCTGCGCAACGTGACGCTGCCGATGATCATGCCCTCGATCACCATCTGCCTGTTCCTGACTCTGGCCAACACCTTCAAGATGTACGACCAGAACCTCGCCCTGACCAACGGTGCGCCCGCTAAGCAGACTCAGATGGCCGCGCTGAGCATCGTCAACACGATGTACAAGAAGATCGGCCAGGAGGGTGTCGCACAGGCCGAGGCCGTCATCTTCTTCCTCATTGTCGCCGCCATCGCGCTCATTCAGCTGCGCGCCACTCGTTCCAAGGAGGTCGACGCGTGAGCACCGCCGTCCAGACTCAAGTCCCCGGTTCCACCGCCCCTGCCCGTCAAGCCGGTCAGAAGGTCGCGCCGCAGACAGCGGGACAGAAGATGCTCGTGGGGCTGCTGGCCGTCCTGGCCTTCGGGTGGGTCATTCCCCTGGCCTTCATCCTCATCAACTCCTTCAAGGGCAAGTTCTACATCTCCGACAGTCCCTTCGCCCTGCCGACCACGGGGACCTTCGCCGGCCTGGACAACTACGCCACCGGCCTGGCCCTCTCGGGCTTCGCCAGCGCCATGGGCTGGTCGCTGTTCATCACCGTGAGCTCCGTCGTCGTCATCGTGTTCCTGACGGCAATGACCGCGTACTACATCACCCGCATCAAGACGTGGTGGACCTCCATGATCTACTACGCCTTCGCCTTCTCCATGATCGCTCCCTTCCAGATGGTCATGTTCCCCACCGTCAAGGTGGCCGACATGCTCGGCCTGGCCACGCCCTGGGGCATGATCGTCCTCTACCTCGGATTCGGCGGGGGGCTGTCGGTGTTCCTGTTCGCCGGCTTCATCAAGTCGATCCCCATGGAGATCGAGGAGGCCGCCTACATGGACGGGTGCTCGCCGCTGCAGACCTACTTCAAGGTGGTCATGCCGCTGCTCAAGCCGACGGCGGTCACCGTGGCGATCCTCAACGCCATGTGGGTGTGGAACGACTTCCTCCTACCCAACCTCGTCATCGGCCAGGACGAGCGCTACAAGACGGTCCCGATCGTCATTCAGTCTCTTGTCGGCTCTAACGGCAACCGAGACATGGGCGCCCAGATGGCCATGCTCGTCTTCGCCATCGTCCCGATCGTGGCCTTCTACCTCTTCGGTCAGAAGCACATCATCGAGGGCGTGGCCGCGGGGGCGGTCAAGGGCTGATGCCCGTACACGAGTCCTGATACGGGCGGTTCCTGAGGCCCCACTGCCGGCCTTGAGAACCGTCCGTATCATGTCCGCCTGCTACTGCCCGAGTCCGCATGAAGGAGCTCCCGTGGCGCTGTTCCCCAGCCCTGACAGTCCGGCCTACCGGGCCTGGTCCGCAGCGGCGGACATCGTCATCCTCAACGTTCTCACGCTGGCCGGTTGCCTACCGGTGGTGACAGCGGGAGCCTCCCTGACGGCCTGCGCCCGCGTGGCCGGTGAGATGGCGGCCGACGACGCCCCGGCAGTCATAAGCGCGTGGTGGCGCTCCTTCCGCCTCAACCTGCGCCAGTCCCTGGCCTGGTGGCTGCCGGTGCTCGTCCTGATGGCCCTGAGCGCCTGGGAGTACCTGCTTCTGTCCGGCTCCTCCCTGGGGGAGCGGAACGGCGGCATGAGCGGTGCACTGTCCGGGCTGGTACTGGCCGGGGGAGTGCTCCTGGCTGCGATCCTCATCTGGCTGCTTCCGTTGGCCGCCTTCTTCGACGCCCCGGTCGCTCGGCACCTGTCCAACGCGCTCCGCCTCGCGGTGGGGCGTCTCGGAGCCACGGCGCTCGCTCTGGCGATCGTGGCGGCGCCGATGATCGTCTTCTGGGGGCTCGCGGCCGCACGGGTCGCGGTTGTGTGGTTCATGGTCCTCATTGGGCCGGCCTTCCAGATCTACCTCATTGCCCTCCTTCAGCGCGCCACCATGGTGGCGCTCAGCAGCGCTTCGACGTCGGAGTCCTGAATGCTGCGAGTGTGGTAGCGGTGAGTGAGGCGCACCCGCGCAGCGTCGTGGCCCCGGAATCGACTGATTCCGGGGCCACGACATCTCTGGGTGCTCTTAGACCCCCTGGCCGGGCCAGCCCTGCTGGTTGTTGTAGGGCTGCTGGTAGGGCTGGATGGCGGGCTCGGCATAACCCGGCTGGTAGGGCTGCTGCATCGGTTGGATTGGCTGGCCCTGCTGGTAGGGCTGCGGCGTTGGCTGACCCGGCTGGACTGGCCAGCCCTGCTGGTAGGGCTGGGTGGTGGGCTCGGCGTAACCCGGCTGGTAAGGCTGCTGAACCGGCTGGCCGGGCTGACTGAAAAGAGCCTGATTGGGGTCGTAGCCCGGAGCGGGAGCTGCATAAGGAACGAACTGGGAGTGGTTCTTCTTCCGCTGGTTCATGACGACTGCGGTGACAGTGCCGCCCACGATGGCCACGGCGAGCACCCCGACAAGCGCCCAGACCCACATGGGAGTGGAGCCGCTCTCCCCCTCGGAGTCCTGTGAGGCTGTCTTCTTGGGAGCCTTGTCCTTCCCCTTGACCTCGTGCGAATCCATGTCGTTGAAGGTGACCTTGTTGCCGTCAACCTCGCCGCCGTCGGCCTCGGTGACCTTGCCGGGGAAAGTGACGGTCTGCGAGTACTTCACTCCAACGGAGGGGGACGAGGTGGACGAGGTGGACGAGTCTCTGGTCTTGACGATGTACTCATCGCCCTCGTGCGTGATTTTGCTTTTGCCGTTGTCGATACTGTCGCCGCCCTCGATGGTGCAGGTCTGGGAGTCTCCGTTGTCTTTGAACGTGGCTGTCGCCTTGCCACCGAGACTGCTGCCGTAGAACGAGTCCCCATCGCAGTTGCTCTCAGACAGAAAGCCAGAATTGGTGTTGTCGGTCATGACCACCTTCATCGTGAAGGTGTCGTCCTCGTTGATGACGAAATCAGCGGAGCCCTCGAACAGGGCCGGCGAGTCCGTGGCCGTCGGGAGGCCATGCGCAGGCGCGCCGCCCAGGGCCAGAGCGGCGGATACGGTCAGGATGAGGAGGGCCGCCAGCGCAGAGCGTGGTGCGGAGATACGGCGGACGGTGACATCAGGCATGTACCTCACCGTATCGTCTCTTCGCCCGCTTGGTCGGGGAACAATGACGAGGGTCTCGCCGCTCGGCTCCGGTAGGCTAGAGGACGGTGTGTCCACCGGCACGCCATCACTGAAGCCAGGGAGCAGCCATGCCAGCCGTTGTCGTCGTCGGGACCCAGTGGGGGGACGAGGGAAAGGGCAAGGCGACTGACCAGCTCGGTCAGGACGTCGACTACGTCGTGAAGTTCAACGGCGGCAACAACGCCGGACACACCGTCGTCATCGACGGCGAGAAGTTCGCCTTCCACCTCCTGCCGGCCGGTGTGCTTACCCCCGGGGTCACCCCCATCATCGGCAACGGCGTCGTCGTCGACCTGGAGGTCCTCTTCAGCGAGATCGATGAGATCACCTCCCGCGGCAAGGACGCCTCCAGCCTCCTCATCAGCGCCAACGCCCACATCATCCCCTCCTACAACCGGGTTCTGGACCGCACCACTGAGCGCTTCCTGGGCTCGCGCCAGCTGGGCACCACCGGCCGTGGGATCGGCCCCACCTACGCGGACAAGATGAACCGCGTGGGCATCCGCGTCCAGGACCTCTTCGACGAGTCGATCCTGCGTCAGAAGGTCCACTCCGCCCTCGACCAGAAGAACAGTCTCTTCCTCAAGGTCTTCAACCGGGCGGCCATCGATGCCGACGCCGTCGCCGATGAGCTGCTCTCCTATGCGGACCGGGTTCGCCCCATGGTCGTCGACTGCTCGCTGCTACTCAACAACGCCCTCGATGAGGGTAAGACCGTCCTGTTCGAGGCCGGCCAGGCCACGATGCTCGACATCGACCACGGCACCTACCCCTTCGTCACCTCCTCGAACCCCACTGCCGGCGGCGCCTGCACCGGCACCGGCGTGGGGCCCACCCGGATCGACTCGGTCGTCGGCGTCGTCAAGGCCTACACCACCCGCGTCGGGGAGGGGCCCTTCCCCACCGAGCTGCTTGACAACACGGGTGAGCGCCTCCGCACCGAGGGCGGCGAGTACGGGGTCACCACCGGCAGGCCGCGCCGCTGCGGCTGGCACGACGCCGTCGTCACCCGGTACGCGGCACGCGTCAACGGGCTCACTGACCTGGTGATGACCAAGCTCGACGTCCTCACTGGGCACGAGACCATTCCGGTGTGCGTCGCCTACGACATCGACGGCACCGTCACCCAGGAGATGCCGCTGACCCAGTCCGACTTCCACCATGCCGTCCCCGTCTACGAGGAGCTGCCCGGCTGGAGCGAGGACATCAGTGAGGTCCGCCGCTTCGCCGACCTGCCCCGGGCGGCCCAGGACTACGTGCTGCGCATCGAGGAGCTGGCCCGCTGCCGCATCTCAGCGATCGGTGTCGGGCCGGGTCGTGAGGCCACGATCTCACGCCACGCGCTCATGGGCTGACGACCTCGAGGGGCCCGTATGACCGGCCGTGCTGTTCCTTCGCCGAAGGCGGTGGGCAAGCCCGGAGGCTTCGACGCCGGGCGCGCTGATCGTCGACGGCTCTTCAAGGGGTACGCCTCTGCGGCGCTCGGCATCCTGGCCGTGTTCACTGGTCTGCATGGGCTTGCTCGCTCGGACCTGCCACTGGGGCTGTTGTTCTCATTCGGCGGTGCAGGTCTGGCGCTGTACGCCGTGGGGCGGTTCGTGCTCTATCGGCGGCTCCGGAAGGCCGGCGACCTGTGGCGGCAGGTCGACGGAGGGGTCGAGTTCGGGCCGGCTCCCTATCCCATCTGGGACTACCTGTCCGTCGCTGTGACGACGATCGGTGCACTGGCCCCCATGGCGGTGATCCTTCTTGCTGGATCGTCCTACCCTCGCGCCTTTCGGGTATTCCTGGTTGCCGCTGAGCTGTTGCTTCTGTGCATTGCGATGGGAGCCCTGCTGCTCCGCGGTGGGCGAGGGCTGCCGATTATTGTGATGACGCCTGGTGAGGTGCGCTTGCGCATCGACGGTCCGCGTTACGCCCGCATACCCTGGTCGAGTCGCCCGGGTCTCGAGCGGAGCGTCGTTCACCGAGGTAGCAGGCATGCACTGATCACAACCACGACGGGGCAGCGGGTTCTGCTCCCGATGTTCTCCGTGCCCATCGGCTACGCCCAGCTTCAGGCCGTGCTCGGCTTCTATGCCACACATGACTGGGACAGGGCGGGCCTCAGGACTGATGAGGGACTCCTGCGGGTACGAGAGCTGACAGCGAGTCCCGCACGCACGGGCGAGCGGATGGAGCAGGCGGTATCTCCCTACACGGGAGTGCCCTATCAGGCCTCCCCTGACGGCGGTGCGCCTGATGCGGTGACAGCGGATGACGCCCCGCGCGACATCGGGACACCGTTCACGGCCTCCGAGACCATCGCCTCAGCAGAGGGGACTGGCGGGCGCAGGCGGCGATTCTCGTGCGAGGAAGCGGACTGCCGAATGCGTGACCGGCCCAGGTGGTTTCTGACCGGGGCGCTCGTGGTGTTCGTCGCTTCCGGCTGTTCCACGAGTGTCTACCAGGTTGGAAGCATCGTCCTGGAAATCGGTGCCAGCCTGGTGATCCTGCTTCACGGCGCGGTTCTCTCGCGGGCTCAGCACAGCCGCGAACGGGCGGAGCGACGATGGACGTGGGGAGCCGACGGGGTCCGTCTTCGAGGTATCCGGTTCGTGCCCCTGGCCATGCATGCGGAGGCTCTGGCACTCGTCGTGACCGCGGTGATCGGAATGTGGCTCGCGACGGTCACCGACCGTGTCGTGGGATACGACCTCGGCCTACCAATCCTTCTGACCGCGGTGCTTCTGCTGAGCGCTCTGACCGTCGGGGCAACCACGTTCCGGGCGCGTCACGCCACAGAGATCACCGTGAACGCGGAGGGTCTGCATCTGATAGCAGGCGCCGGCCGGGACGTTCTCCTGCGTTGGCGGGATCGGCCGTACATTGTCGGAGTTGATCGCCGTGGGGCAATGGTTGTTGACGTCACTCCTGGTGGCGAGACATCCGTGACCCTGAGTGCGCCGCCTCTGCTCTACACGGATCTCCAACGGATTGTGGAGTTCTACGCCAACTGCTCGGAGGCGAGCAGTGAGCTGGCCACCGAAGCGGGCCTGGCAAGAGTGCGCGCGCTGAGCAGTCGCCTCTGAGGGCCGGTGTCACTGTGGTCGCGTCGGTATCTCGGATGCGCGCAGCAGGCTCGAGGGGCCTGTCGTCATCATGGGCCTGACCGTGTACCCGTGAGATCAGTAGCTGCTGTAACCGTTCTGGTTCGGTGGCAGGTGCAGCCCACCGGTTCCCGACGGCGCGGGATTGTGACTCTGTTGATGACCCTGCTGGTAAGTCTGCTGGTACGGCTGCGGAGCAGGTGAGTAGCCGGGCTGCGACCGGTACTGTGGACCGAACGCGCCTGCTCGGAGAGGCTGCTGCTCCAGCGCCGCCAGGTACCTCTGCTCTCGGCTCTTCTTGTTCGCGTTGCCGATCAGAGCGATGACTCCGCCGACCACCGCGATCACAACGAGCGCCACGGTGATGATCATCAGTCCGGTTCTTGAGTCGGACGAGGAGGTCGACTGAGGCTGAGAGGCGGCCTGGACAGCGTCCTGACCACGGGTCTTGTGATCGTAGAAGGTGTCGAATGAGACCTTGTTCCGCTCATCTCCGTCAACCTTCCCTCCGTCGGCATCCGTCACCTTGCCGGGGAAGATGACCGAGAGGGCCACTGAGCTGTTCTTATCCGCCTCGGATGCGGAGTCCACGTGGGTGTCGACGACGTACTCATCCCCGTCATGAGAGACGTAGTTGTTCCCGGATATAGATGTGGTGAACGTGGCCCTGCAGGTGGGTGTCCCGTTCTCGTTGGAGAAGGTCACCTTAGGCTTTGAGTTAGCTTTTGAGAAGCTCTTCTCGACGCAGAACTCTTTGAGGGCCTCTTCTCTGGAGGCTGGTGCAGTGGTCAGGAAGGTGGTCGTCACCTTGTCGTCCGACTTGATGGCGATCTCAATGCTGGCCTTATCCTCGCTCGAGTCCTCTGTCGGAGTTGCGGCATTCGTGGGGGCTGCTACCACCGCCAGGGGGAGTGAGGCGGCAAGACAGAGCATGCCGACGAGACTCGTGGCTGGAGTGTGCCTCGGGGCGGGGTAGCGCATGGACGGGCTTTCACGTTGAGAGGGTGGGACGATTGGAGAACGCGGCGTAGGGCGTCGCTGGTTGCGAAGATCCTTGCGTCGTCGCAGAGGCTCAGCCCCAGGTGGAGGGCGGGGGACCTGCCTGGTAGCCGGGACCGGGAGGAGGCGGAACCGGTCCCGGAGGCATCACGCCGCTCGGTCCGGGCTGGACGTAGCCCTGAGCGGCGAAGTCCGAGGGGGGCGGAGGGACTGCGCCGGGAACCTGCATCTGGCCGGGAGCATAGGGCTGCTGCGGCGCGTATCCCATCGCGCCGAACGCGTGGGCCTGCTGCTGGGCCTTCTTCTTGCGGCTGCTGAGGAACCAGAACACACCACCGCCGATCGCTCCGACCAGCGCAACCCCCACGATCACCCAGACCCAGGGGAAGGCAGGAGCGTCCTTGCCGCTGACCCGGTACTCGTCAGGCTTGGTGAAGGTCACCGTGTTGCCACTGACCTTGCCGCCGTCAGCGTCTGTGACCTCACCGGGGAAGGTGACGGAGAGCGTGTAAGCATCCTCAACGTCGTTGGAGGAGGCGGGTAGGCCCCCGGCATCGGTGTCGAGAACGTACTCATCACCTTTGTGCTTGATGAGTCCATGGCTTTTGGAAATATTCTTCGACTTGCTGGTGAATGTGCAAGTCGGGAAACCATCGCGTTCGGAATAGGAGGCTTTCATGCCTTCAAGGATCCCGGAGACCTCGGATTCGTCACACGCGTCCTGCATGGCCTCCTTGACGGAAGAGGATCTACTCTTGCGCTGACCCACGATGGTCATGTCGTAGGTGTCGCCCTTGTTGATGACGACCTTGATGGACGTTGTCATCTCATAATCGCTGCTCGCAGCGGGGACGGCGGCGTGGCTCTGAGGAGTCAGAAGCATCAGAGGGATGAGAAAGGAGAGAAAGACGAGTGTTTCAGGGAAGCGGCGTCGGGGGATAGTCACTGCCATGGTCCTCATCCTAGAAGAAGGTCGGTGATGATGGGGCTCCCGCATAGGGAGTGATGACGCAAGGAACGGTGTTGTGGCCCCGGATCGTCAGATCGTGGGGCCACAACACCGGGAGGAGGGAAGGAATCAGTAGGCACTCTGGCCGGGCTGACCGTTGTCGTACGGAGGCTGACCGGGCTGCTGGGCCTGGGGAGCACCGTAACCCGTCTGCTGGCCTGGCTGCTGGGCCTGGGGGGCTCCGTAGCCCGTCTGCTCGGGCTGGGCCTGCGGGGCGCTGTAACCCGTCGGCTGGCCGGGCTGGGCCGGGAACGCCTGGTTCGGGTCGTATCCCTGGGCGGGAGCCCCGTAGGGCGCCTGGGTCTTGTTCTTCTTGCCGCGGATGATGAAGAAGGCGACCAGGCCACCGATCAGCACCAGGGCGCCGACGCCGACGAGGATCCAGATCCACATGGACATGGAGCCGTCCTTGCCCTTCACCGTGTGAGTTGCGCCGTCGGTGAAGGAGACCTTGTTGCCCTCGACCTTACCGCCGTCGGCCTCGGTGACCTTGCCGGGGAAAGTCACCGACTGAGAGAAGCTGATGTTCGCATCAGCAGAGTCAGTGCCGAAGTCGGGGGTCTCGACGGTGTACTCGCCGTTCTTGTGGGTCACCAGTCCCTTGCTTTCGGAGACCTTCTCGGTTCCCTCTGCGGTGCAGGTGGCGGTGTCGCCTTCCTCCTTATAGTTGACCTTCATGTTCTTGACGCTCTTGGCGCCAGGGGTCTTGAAGGCTTCGTCAGTGCACGTTTTTTCCAGCGGGATCTCTGTGCTGGTGGACATCACGAACTTGGCGGTGTACGTCTGATCGGAGTTGACCACGATGTCCATGGAGCCTTTGAAGCTGAGGGAGTTCTCGTCCGCAGTGGGAGCAGCATGCCCCGGGGCGCCCACCAGTGCGAGGGGCGCAGACAGGGCGAGGGCGGCAAGAGCCGTCAGTACGGAGAGGGGTCTAGGGATGCGGTGAGCGATGGCAGATGTCATGCCCTCACAGTAGCGGTTTCGATGTCAGGTTGTAACCGGATCATCATGGGGAACGTTCCCCGCCTCCGGTGGGACGTTACCGGGGCTGCTGCGGCGGGCGCTGAAAGTCCGCGGGGCTATGCCCTTCCTGATAGGGCATCTGCGTGTACCCCGGCCCGGGCGGCTGATGCCCGCCCCCGTTCTGGGCTCCGTGGGTGCTGAAGGCGCCAGGGTGGTCAGTGCCCTGAGGTGACGGGAAGGCGTTGGCACCCAGGCCCGGGTCGGCGTACGGGGCGTAGCCATCGCGAAGGTTGGTGACGGGATAGGGGTGGGTTGCCCCCGGCATCGGCTGCGGAGCGCCGGGAGGAGACTGATACGGACCCCCGATGTAGACCTCCGGAGGCATGACGTCGGTGGCCGTTGCCCCCTGAATGGCCTCGCCGTACGGGAGTGCCGGAGCCGGCTGTTGGGCTCGGCGGGTCCTCAGCACGTATACGACGACGCCGACAATGGCGAGGAGGAGGGCGACGGCGCTCGCCGCCGCAATCATCCACCACTGCAGGTGGAACTTCCCGTCCCCGCCCTCGGCGTGGGGAGCCTCAGGGCTCTCCAGCACGTTGTCCCAGGTGACCTTGTTGTCGTCATTCCTCCCGTTGGACTTCGTCACCTCTCCGGGGAAGGTCACGGCTATCGAGATCTTCATTCCTCCCGCAGCGCCCTGGGAGGAGGAGCGGGAGTCGTCCTCACCGAGCTGGCTCAGCGCGTCGGGGGACAGGTCGAAGACGTACTTCCCGTCCTGGTGCTTGATCGTCCAGACGTCGGTCTGCAGGTCGTTGAGTGGAACCGACTTGGCAGTGACCTGACACGCCGGATGCCCGTTGTGGGACGTGTAGGTGTAGTTCGCCTCGACGTTCTTGGGCAGGGGAGTGGACTTCTCGAGCTTCTTCTCGGTGCAGCTCTCCCTGGTGATGAGCGGCAGCCCCGACGAATCCCACATGATGTAGGTCAAGTCGGCGGTCTCGTTGTCATGGATGACGAAGTCGTAGTGAGCCCCGCAGCCGGTCAGCAGCAGCGCGAGGCCGGCCAGTACCGTCACGACCACGGGTCGCCTGACAGCGCGGGAGTCATGATGCATGCGTCGAGTCTAGAACGGTGCGGGGACTACTCGGACGGCTCAGGGTCGCCCTTGCGCTGCTTCCGTGGTGCGTGGCCGGTGCTGCGCCGTCGCAGGACGGCCACAGTCAGGCCGCCGCCGAGCAGGATCAGGCCCGCGGTCAGCCAGACGCGGTAACGGCTCCACCACGACACACCCTGGCCGTCCCGAGCGTAGCCCGAGGCGCTCACGCCCTTGGCCACCGTGTCCGGGTCGTTCCAGGTGACCGTGGTGCCTGAGACCTTTCCCCCACCGGACTGCGTCACCGCGCCGGGAAAGGTGACTGAGACCCTGGTGTCGACGATGCCCTTGAAGGACGTGCTGCTCGGCTGGGGCGCACCCGGGCCGCCCGACGGTGCGGCGGACGCCTCCGGGGCGCCTCCCTCTGCGCCGCCGGCTCCATTGGCGTCCTGGGAAGGATCGGACGGGAAGGGCTGGATCGTCACCTTGTAGACGTCGCCGTCGCGCACGACGATCGTGTTCGGCTCGGCCTGCGAGGCCTGGGGGACCTTGACCCCGCTGATGGTGATCTGGCAGCCGAGTCCGTCGTCGTCGGTGATCGGCTCGGCCTTGACCGTGGTGCCCGCGGGCACGCCCAGGGCAGTGGGGTCTGAGTACTTCGAGCAGTCGGGGGCCTTGCCCCGGGGGAAGACGGTTCCGGTTGTATCGCGCATCTCCAGGACGACGTCGTAGCTGCCCTGGGAGCTGATGGTCATGTCCATGCGGGCGGTGCAGGCGGCCAGCGCCACACAGGATGCGGCCACCACCACGGCCGTTCGAAGGGCCCGGCATGTCTGCTGGCGGAGCCGGGTGCGCGGGAAGGGGTGCGTAGGACTGGACGCGGAGGACGGCGCAGAGGACGGCACAACGGACATGCGGGCACGCTACACGCTCGTACTGGACCTTCACTGAGGGCGGAACGACGCCGTTTCAAAGGCGGCAAAAGCCGCCATCCTCCCGAATGTGGCCGATCACATGCCGGTATGGCCGGAGGGAGAGGCCGAGTTGGGACCTTCGGCAATGTGACCTGAGGCGCCGGGTGGGGGAGTATTGCCCTCGACCGAGCGAGTCGGCAACGGCGCGCTCAACCGGATCAACATACCCAAGGAAGGGACTCGCATGACTGTGTCTGAGAAGGACGTCCGCGCCGCCGCGCCGGCTAACGCCCCTGAGGATGTCATCGAATTCGTCACGCGTATCGCCGAGCTGGCCAAGCCCGAGAACGTCTACTTCGCGGACGGTTCGCAGGAGGAGTGGGACCGCCTGACCACCGAGATGGTGGAGTCGGGCATGTTCACCCGCCTCAACCCCGACAAGCGCCCCAACTCCTTCCTCGCGCGCTCCCTGCCCAGCGATGTCGCCCGTGTGGAGTCCAGGACCTTCATCTGCTCCGAGAAGGAGGAGGACGCCGGCCCGACCAACAACTGGTACGACCCGGCCGAGATGAAGAAGATCCTCAACGAGAAGTTCGACGGCGCCATGCGCGGCCGGACCCTCTACGTGATCCCCTTCTCCATGGGTCCCCTGGGCGGCCCCATCTCCCAGCTCGGTATCGAGCTGACCGACTCCCCCTACGTGGTTGTCAACATGCGGATCATGACCCGCATGGGCGCGGCCGCCATGGATCTCATCGCCGAGGGCCGCCCCTGGGTCCCGGCCGTCCACTCCGTCGGCGCCCCCCTGGCCGAGCACGAGAAGGACACCGCCTGGCCCTGCAACGACGAGAAGTACATCACCCACTTCCCGGAGACCAACGAGATCTGGTCCTTCGGCTCCGGCTACGGCGGCAACGCCCTGCTGGGCAAGAAGTGCTACGCGCTGCGCATCGCCTCGACCATGGCCCGCCGCGACGGCTGGATGGCCGAGCACATGCTCATCCTGCGCCTGACCGACGAGAAGAGCGGCAAGCAGTACCACGTCACCGCCGCCTTCCCGAGCGCCTGCGGCAAGACCAACCTCGCCATGCTCCAGCCCACCATCCCGGGCTACAAGGTCGAGACCGTCGGTGACGACATCGCCTGGATGCGCCCCGGCCCCGACGGCCGCCTGCGCGCCATCAACCCCGAGGCCGGCTTCTTCGGCGTCGCCCCCGGCACCTCCTACGACACCAACCCCATGGCCATGGACACCATGAAGGCCAACACCATCTTCACCAACGTCGCCCTGACCGACGACGGTGACGTGTGGTGGGAGGGCATCGACGCCCCGATGCCGGAGCACCTCATCGACTGGCAGGGCAACGACTTCACCCCGGCTGACGCCGCCGAGGGCAAGAAGGCCGCCCACCCCAACAGCCGCTTCACCACTCCGGCCTCGCAGTGCCCGATCATCTGCCCCGACTGGGAGGCCCCCGAGGGCGTGGCCATCGACGCCATCCTCTTCGGCGGTCGCCGCGCCACCAACGTGCCGCTGGTCGCCGAGCAGTACGAGAACGCCCACGGCGTGTTCATCGGCTCCGCCGTGGCCTCCGAGGTCACCGCTGCCGCCCTGGACGCCAAGGTCGGCTCCCTGCGCCACGACCCCATGGCCATGCTGCCCTTCTGCGGCTACCACATGGCCGACTACTGGTCGCACTGGCTGGAGATGCAGGAGAAGCTGGGCGACAAGTTCCCCAAGGTCTACCAGGTCAACTGGTTCCGCAAGGACGAGAACGGCAAGTTCATCTGGCCCGGCTACGGCGACAACTCCCGCGTGCTCGACTGGATCGTGCGCCGCGCCTCCGGCGAGGTCGAGGCCGTCGACGGCGTCACCGGCCGCTACCCCAAGTTCGAGGACTTCAACCTTGAGGGCCTCGACCTGGGCGAGGAGGAGTGGGCCAAGATGTACGACATCGACCCCGAGGCCTGGGCCGCCGAGATGGACGACACCGAGGAGTACTACAAGCAGTTCGGTGACAAGCTCCCCGAGGCCATCAAGGAGCAGCTCGCCAAGTTCCGTGCGCGCATCGACGAGGCCAAGAAGGCCTGATCGCTGCTGACGTCCTTCCCCGCGAGGGACTGAGACGGGGGCTCCGACCGGTTCGCCGGTCGGAGCCCCCGTTCGTTCATCCGGGGCGACGTCGGAGACGGGATGGTGAACGGTGCCCATCGGAGAACACGAATCGGCACCGTGCTCGCCACTACAGTGACGAAGGGCCGATGGCGAGGGCTTAGGTCGCTTTCCCATCGTGCCGGAGACGTGCAGCAGCGTGGAAGGTGCCGAGCATGGAATGGCAGGACAACGGCCTCAGCGACGGTCGTGGGGACCTGTTCGACGAGACGCTGGGCCAGTCGATGCGGTGGCGGGCGACGGAGACGAGCGATGGGCGCCTGCTCCTGCGACGCTCGGTGGTGATCCGCTGCTGCGCACTGGTGGCGCTCGTGGTGGGGGTGCCCGGCATGATCTACAACGCTCTGCCGCTGATGAGCCCCTACATCACCGAGCATGAAGTCAAGGACACCATGGCCGTGGTGATCATGTTCGGCATCCCAGTGGTCTGGGCGATCAATGTCCTGCGGCGTCAGACGGTGCTGAGTAAGGACGGCATCGCTATGCGACGCCTGCTGTTCACCGAACGGCGCCCCTGGGAGTCGGTGGCATCGAGGCTCACGCTGTCGACGCTCGATCTGACTGAGGGGCCGTCGTCGCCCAGCGGATTCATTGAGCGGACTCGGATCGCGATCGAGAATGGTGACGGTGATGACGCCATCAGGCTTCCCGGATGCGTCATCGGGATGACCTGGGGAAAGTCCCGCGACCGCGCTTCTGCGGCTGTGAGGGACCTGCAGTACTACATCTATGCGCGGGGGTGGGGTGTCTCGGAGGATGCCGCTGTCAGCGAGGCCCCCCATCTCGTGGAGGCCCGAGGCCGGCACGGGGCGGAGAAGACGCTGCAGCGCAGCCGCCTGGTGCTCTGCACCCCGGTCTGGCGCAGAATCAAGGAGCACCTGTGCAACGGCGGGCTCTTCCTCATCGGCATGGGGGTGCTGGTCATGGTGATCGGTGGTCAGCAGCTGTTCTTCGAGACAAAGCCGCTCAGTGGATCGGATATCGCCTTCGCGGTGTTCTGCCTTCTGCTCGGGCCGGTCACCATGGCATATCCGCTCCACAAGATCTACGGGTGCTTCCAACGAGTCGTCGTGGACGAACGTGGGATTCGCGCCGGAAGACGCTCGTGCGTCTGGCCGGAGTCCCGCTCGGGACTGTTCGTCGCCGGGGACCGAATCTTCGTCGTCCACGGCAACGGGAGGCACCTGGCCCTGGATGGTGCCGGTGTCACGTGGGGGAGCTTTCAGCGACGGCAGGAGCAGCTGGTCGCCAGATGCGAGGCGATCTGGCTCTGGGGGGTCGCCCATGGCGCCACCCGGGAAACCGGTCGTTATGTTCCCCTTGGGAATGCCGGCATGCAGGAGGAGCGGGAGATTCTCGAACGCGGGATCGGATTAGCGGTTCCTCATCGAGGTCAGCCCGCTTGATTCTGTGCGGCCAGGGCCTGGTGGCGTCGGACGAGGAGGATGATGGCGATGATCCAGCAGGCCGAGCCAACGCCTAGACCGGCTACGAGTGGCCATGTGAACATGCCGAGGGTGGGTTCTGGGATCATGCGAATCGGGTCGTCGTCGCCCAGGCCATCACATGAGACCCGGTACTCTCCTGACGTCGTCGCTGTGAACTTCAGGACGGAGTGATATGCAGAACCCTCGGTTGTGATGCGTGTTCCGGTGCTGCGGGTGGTAGCGATGTCCTTACCCTCAGAGGTGGTGATGGAGCAGATGTCGACGAACTCACCGTCCTCTACGTACAGGGTGCGCTCGTCACCTGCGCTTAAGGTGATTCGCTGGCCGTTGGAGATGACATCTCCGTCGGTGGCGGTGTTAACGGCGACGACTGCAAAACCGATTCCTACGACGCTGAGACCCAGGATTGGGCCGGCCACGAACAGAAGGATCGCTCCGACCAGCTTCCCGGTGTGTGTCGGGCGGGGGCGCGGATACCCGTATGGAGGCGCAGCCTGATACTGAGGCTGGTAGGGAGGCTGGTACGGCTGCTGGTGTGGAGGGGTCGACATCGGTCCGTTTTCTGGGTGTGCTTCAGTTGTTGTCGTAGCGTAGCAAGTCAGGCTTTCGGTGAAGCGGCCTTAGGTGCCTCAGCCGTCGTCTCCCTCGACGAAGGAGACTCCGTGCTCGTCGGCAGCGCGGAGCAATCGCTTGTCGCGTGTCCACAGGCTGGCGCCAGGGACCAGCATGACGGAGCCGAGCAGGTGCGCATCGACGGGGCTGAGGCCCCGGCCCCACAGCGCACGCGTTGCGACCAGAGCCAGCAGCTCGTCATGTGAGAGGGTCGGGAACTGGTGGAGGTGCGACAAGTGCTTGAGGACGTCGTCTCTGGCTTTGAGTGAACCCATCGCCAGCTCCTCCACCACGAGTGGATGGGCCCCGATCTCGTCCTCGTGCAGCAGGTTGACGAGTACTGGATCCGAGTGGTGGAAGTGATCGATCCATACCGATGTGTCGACGAGGATCACCGGCTGGCGCTCCGACGTCGTGGAGCGGCGCTCGCCTTCCGATCAGAGCCGCCGAGAGCTGCGAGGCGACGTGCACTCTCCACCCTGACCAGGGTCTCCAGGCCGGCGCGCAGCAGCTCGGTGCGCTCAGTGATGCCCGTGAGCTCCTGAGCGTTGGCAATGAGCTCGTCGCTGAGTGTCACAGTGGTTCGCACGATACCTCCTGCATCATTTCTGTCATCAGATGGTGCAGATTCTAGTGCGTCTGCCCTGTGATGGCCAGTGGTCGTCATGAGCTGACCGATCTCTCTCGACGGGGCGGGCAGCCACTGCGGGCCGGTGGTGATGCCGGATAGTGGGATGGGGATGAATAGGAAGAGATGGGCCCTCGTCCTAGAGGTCACCGCTGTGTAACGTGCCGTCATGCACGAGTACTCACCTGACGGGCTCATGTCGTCCGACTCCGCTCGGGCTGTTCCGGGCGCTGACGGCGCGCAGACGGGTCAGCCGCTTGACGAGACCTCCGCCGACCTGGCGCTGCGAGCCGCCCGGTACCTGCGCACCCATTTCCGCGAACGTGTCACCATCGGGGACCTCTCGGCGTGCCTCGCCTACAGCCCCTCCCACCTCACCCGGGTCTTCACGGCCGCCGTCGGCACCTCGCCCATGGACTACCTGGCCGCCTGGAGACTGCATGAGGCCAAGCACCTCCTCATCACCCACCGGTTGGGCGTGGCCGAGACCTGCCACGAGGTCGGCTACACCTCGGTGGGCACCTTCAGTCGCCGCTTCCTGCGCGACGTCGGGACCCCGCCCGGCGCTCTGCGCCGCATCGCCGACCGGGTCGCCGAGCGAACCCAACCACCCGTGAGCCTCCTGGTCCCGGTGGTGGCAAGGATCCGCATCCGCCCGGAAGTCCCTGAGGAGATGCGCCGCACGCTCGGACCCGCCCCCTATCAGTGGATCGGGACCTTTCCCCGCCCAGTCCCCAGCGGGTTGCCGGCCACCGGGACGCTGCGTCGCGGTATTGACGAGGTGGAGCTGCCCGTGGTCCCAGGCTCCCCCTGGATCCTCGCCACCATCTTTCCCGACGGCGCCGACGTCCACGAGCAACTCGCCCCCACACGCCCCCTCGTCGCGCGGCTGCGTGTCCCTGAGGAGCCTGTCGTCGGCCCCGTCACCCTGCCGGTGCGCGCAGCCCTTCCCTGGGATCCGGCGGTCCTCGTGGCCCTGGCGGCGATGGTGGTGTGACGGTCGTCCTCGGCCCCGTAGGTCAGGACAGCAGGATCGGAGTCGTTGGCGGCGTACCGGTCGGTCTACCGTCGAGGAACGTCAGGACGTCCCTCGACATGCAGCCGGACACGTAAGGAGCCACTGATGACCGACACCACCGCCAACGCCCAGCCCGCCGAGCGCCTTGCCGGCTTTCCCTGCTGGATCGAGCTGTACTCCCCGGACATCGACGCCTCGGCCGCGTTCTACCGAGACCTTCTCGGCTGGGAGATCACCCGTGCAGAACCGGGCGGGCCGCTGACCACCGAGGTGCATCACGACGGTCGGCTCATCGGCTCCTTCGAACCCGCCGAAGCGGCGCCCGGGGACCCTGGCTGGCAGGTGAGCTTCATGGTCGACGACGTCCGCACCGCCGCCGGAGCCGCCGAGAGCGCCGGTGGGAGCGTCGTTGTGGAGCCCACTGACGTCACGGAGACCATGGCCTACGCCCTTGCCTCCGACCCCGACGGCAACGTCGTCGGGCTCCTGGAGGACGAGGACTGCGAGGGGCCCTACCCCTACCATGCCGGGATGCCGGTGTGGTTCGACGTCCTGGCCAGTGACCTGGAGCCGGCTGAGCGCTTCTACCGGGAGGTCGCCGGGTGGCCCACCCGCCGGCTGACCATCGCCGACCAGGAGCAGGACTTCTACACGAGCGTCGTCGGGGGCAGATCCGTGAGCGGCGTCGGTCGGGCCGGCTACTTCGGTGAGGAGGTCCCCTCGCGCTGGCGCATCTACTTCGGGGTTGAGGACACAGACGCCGCAGCCCGGCGTGTGCGTGAGCTCGGGGGAGCCGTCATCGTCGAGCCCATCGACTTCACGTTCGGGCGCATGGTGGAGGTCGCCGACCCGCACGGTGCGCGCTTCCTGCTCACCACGTTCTGATCCTCACGCAATAGCCGGGCGGGGCCACTGGTGGTCCCGCCCGGCTGCGTCCGGGAAGCGAAGGCGCTGAGAGAAAGGTGAAGGGAGAAGGAAGCACCCTCATGGCCGGACGCGGCCCAGATTACTCCACCTGCTGGCTCTCGGCGCCCCCGTCCGCGTCGGAGGCCGCGTCCGCCGTAACTTCCGCGGGGCCCAGCAGCGCCAGGATCCGCTCGGTCTGCCACGGCAGGATCCCGCCCTCACCGAAGACCAGCTGGGCCTCATCCGGGTCCTCGACGACGTCGTCGGCCAGGAGCCCCAGAAGGTGCGCCAGCGGCATGCGCCGCCCCTCCAGCAGGTCGAGCAGGTGCGCCAGGACCCGGTTACTGCTGCGATCCAGGTTCGCCACCTGGTGCTCGCCCACCCCCACGGGCAGGTCCCACCAGATGAGGCGGCGCTCAGCGAGGTCGATGACGAACGGGGTCGCGTTGAACGTGGGTGAGATCAGGTCGAGGCGCTGCATGACGGTGGAGGCCTCGAAGACCTCCCCGCTCTGCGGGTCCGCGCCGCGGGCCATCGCCCCCGCCCAGCACTCGGGCACCTCACTGAGCCGGTGGTGGGAGAAGGAGTGGACCGTCATGACGACGTAGCGCCACCCCAGCCGCAGCGCCTCGGCCAGGGTGACGTCAATGAACTCGGCCGCCCCGTCGGGCGCCGAGGTGAGATCGCCCGAGTGCACGGCCGCCGTCGAGCGCAGGTTGTAGTAGGCGATCTGCTCGGTGCGCGTGAAGTCCTCGGAGACGAAGAAGGCCGACAGGTCCAGGTCCACGCGCGTCTCCCGGCTGTTCACGGTGGCAGGAGGACCAGAGGGCCCCGGGGCCTCGGGTGGGGCCTTGGGCAGGTCACGCCAGTGCAGGAAGAAGCGGATCGTCTCGCCCTCGGGCAGGGGCATCCGGGTGCCGCGCCCCGCCGTGCGCAGGCCCGGCGAGGCCGAGCGCAGTCCCACCGGAGCCGTGTAGCCCTCGTACATCCCCTGGTCGACGGCGATCCGCCCCAGGTGCTTCCGCCGGCGCAGGGCCTCCTCGACGGCGCGAACCACCGCCGCGTCGGCGGGGCCGGGGCGGCGGGTGGAGGGGATGAGCGTCGTCTTGGTGCCCGTGGCCGCCTTGATGGCAACGACCCGCCACGGCAGCGTGTCCGGTCCGGGGGAGGCGAAGTACTCCCACAGGCGCACCAGGACGGGCAGGGAGACCTCGGGCGCGACTCGGGCGAACTCGGCGACCACGCGCTCGCGGGCGGCGTCATCGGCGCACAGTCGCAGCAGGTGGTTGAGCCGGCGGGCGAAGACCCCTGGGCGGGCGGCCAGCAGACGAAGGGCGTCATCGACGTCGCGGCTCGCCAGCACCTCCTCCAGGTGGGAGGTGAAACCCGCTTCGGCGCCCCCGGAGGCGACCTGGCGCAGGAGCGCGGCGGCACGCGGGAAACGACGCGCGTAGTCGCCGGGGCGCAGGTGACGGGCCAGCCGCTTCCACCGCTCGGAGCGCCGAGCCATCTCCTCGGCGGAGTCCCGGCCGTCCTGGACCCGCCCGACGGCGTCGAGCAGTCCCAGCAGCCGGCGCCGCTGGGCGCGGGAGAAGGAGGGGAACCGGCACGGCTCGGCCAGGGAGGTATCACCACCCGCCATGGCGACCGCCAGGCGCAGCACGTCGGTGACGGTGCGGTAGGAGGCGGAGAAGTCCAGGTCCGGGAAGGTGACAGTGAAGACGGCGAGATTCTCCTTGACCGTCATGTGTGGTGCCCACTTGGGGCCGAAGTCGCGCAGGGCCGTCAGGTCGGCGCGGTCCTGGGCGCTGAAGGGTGTTGCTTGGGCGACGAGGTCGGCCACGATCCGCTTCAGGTCCTGCTGCGTGGCCAGGCCCAGCTCGGTGAGGGCACTGTCGTCTCCCGGCAGGGGCTCGCGGGGACTGGGCCGGTAGCCCGGCAGGATCCGGGCCCCCACGACGTCGCCCAGGTAGTGCAGGGCGGCGTTGACCAGCAGCGTGGCCTCGGAGGCGGTGCGGACCTGGACGGGGAAGTCGGGGTAGAAGGGCCGGTACTCGGCGGCCGGGGAGCCGGAGGTGAGGCGGGCGGCGGCATTGACCAGCGCCCACGCCTGCTCGGGGGTGGTGAGCTCCTCCCGGGCCGGGGAGGACAGCCGGTAGCCCAGGGCCCGCAGTGTGGTCAGGGCCGTGTCGATACCCGCGTCGCTGCCCCGCTGCGGCGCGGGCGCCTCATCCCGCGACGCCCTGGAGGACGACGCCACTGGCCCTCCGGCGACGGGCGGGACGTAGACGGCCCCGAGACGGCGGATCGTCACCGCGTTGAGCTCCGCGGCGGCCTCAGTGCCAGGGTCAGGGGCGGCCGCCTTGCCGGCTCCTGCATCGAGTGACCTCCTGACAGGGGACTGATCGACTTCCACCCGGGCCTCCTGATGCCTTGCTGTCCGAGGCCTCGACGCCCCGGAGTCGACGCGAGCCTAGTTGTACTTCCTCAGGTGGTGGGGGAGAGGCGGCTGGGCTGCCTCAGAAACGTCCGTAGGAGCTCTCCAGGAGCGTCTTGAGGGAGTCGATCTCCACCTCCACCGAGCTGAAGCCGCTTGACACCATGACGCCCTGGTCCCCGACCTGGAACAGACGCATGAAGTACCCGTCGTTCGTGGCGCGCAACCCGTAGGGGAAGCCGTAACGCTGCTCCAGTGCCTGGGCGATCCGCCAGGCGTAGTCGGCGACGTGGCGCTGGTCGAAGCACAGACGATCCTCCGCTTCCCGCTCGGAGTGAGTGACCACCTCGATGCACCAGGTGCCGGAGAACCGCGACCGCTCCGCGACCCAGCCGTCTCCGCGCAGGATGGGCTCGTCCCACCGGGTATCGGGGCGTCCGCCGAGTCCCCTGAGCACGCTCTCGACGGCTGCTCCACTGAGGACCTGCTCGACGACGGAGAGGACCTGGGGGATGAACAGTCCGATCCGCATCGGGATGACCCGCCAGTTCACCGGAGGTCGGTCGGGACCGGTGGGAGCGGGTGTGGAGGCGGCCAGCCTGCGAAGCTCGTCCATCGTCATTGCGGGTCCGGGCGAGTCCATTCCCCGGTCCTCCAGAAGGAACTCGATATCGTCCCTTTCCCCCTCATTCTCGTTCCCGCCGGGGCTGGCGGCGAAGACACCGTAGTCGCCGAAGCCCTCGGAGCCGGCGAAGCGAATGTCGATGAGAGGGCGCCCTCCGGCCAGGCCGGCGACGACGTTGCGCATACTGATCTGGCCCCCCTCGCTCCTGAGGAGGTCGCGCGGGATGAGGACCTGGTCCCCGGTGGTCTCGGCGGTGACCATGAGGCCGTCGACCGTGCCGGTGAAGGAGACCAGGCCCAGTCCGGAGTCCCCCATGTCCCATCGGAAGGTGAAGGGGCGGCGCCACTGCGGAGGCATGAGGGCCATGTCGTTGGGCAGGGCGCCGAGGGTCTTCGCCGTGGTCTCCTCGAACAGGTCCCAGTTGACGACGTAGGCCTCGCCGGGTCCCCACCAGTCGGTCACCTCGCTGCCGAGGTCCACCCTCCACAGGTAGGGGTACAGCTCGGCATCGCCGTACTTGTAGATCAGGCGCTCCTGGGTGTCGATGGGGAACCCTCGGTTGTAGGAGTCCACGGTCAAGGAGTACTCCTCGCCCCACGGGCGGTAGCGCGGCTCGACCTCGATGACTCGTTGCCCGAGCCGCCAGCGGAAGAAGACATTGGGGCCGTACATGGACAAGGAGCCCTCACCCAGGAACTCCGCCGTCTCGAGCAGGAACCGGTGGACGTCCGCCTCGGTCAGGGTGGTGCCCATGAGCGCGGCCACACGGTTGAACATCTCCACCTCGGGGTTCACGTCGTTGTTCACCAGGTTCTCCGTCCGCCTCGCTTCCAGTCGTCGTCCCCAGAGTAATTCGCCGTTGTGCGGATTTCGCTTACTCGGCCTGCTCACTGGGGGCGGTCGCCCGGGACCGGTGAACCGCGGCTCTCCCATCAATCAGGGATATGTGCCCGTCCCAGGGCGCGCGGTGCCCGCGATTCCGGGCCTCATGCGGCCTTCATCATCTAGGCTGTCGCCGTGAAGATCCTGCTCCTCGGCTCCGGCGCGCGCGAGCACGCCCTGGCCCGTG
The DNA here is from genome assembly GCF_005696555.1 of Actinomyces sp. oral taxon 171 str. F0337. Taxonomy (NCBI): domain Bacteria; kingdom Bacillati; phylum Actinomycetota; class Actinomycetes; order Actinomycetales; family Actinomycetaceae; genus Actinomyces; species Actinomyces sp. oral taxon 171. The sequence continues at coordinate 453,726 of NZ_CP040005.1, forward strand.
CCCTCGCCCGTGATCCGCAGACCACCGAGCTCATCGTCGCCCCTGGAAACCCCGGCACCTCGGCCATCGCCACGAACCTCAACATCGACCCCAGCGTCCCGGAGGAGGTCGTGGCCCTGGCTACGCAGATGAAGGCCGACCTCGTCGTCGTCGGCCCCGAGGCGCCCCTGGTCGCCGGTGTCGCCGACGCCGTGCGCGACGCCGGGATCCCCTGCTTCGGCCCCGGCGCCGAGGCCGCCCGCCTGGAGGGCTCGAAGGCCTTCGCCAAGGAGATCATGACCGCCGCAGGCGTCCCCACCGCCGAGGCCGCCGTGTGCACCACTGAGGCCGAGCTGGCCGCCGCCCTGGACCGCTTCGGGGCGCCCTACGTCGTCAAGGAGGACGGCCTGGCCGCAGGCAAGGGCGTCGTCGTCACCGACGAGCTCCCCGTCGCCCTGGCCCACGGCCGCGCCTGCCTGACCCGCGGCAGCGGTCGCGTCGTCGTCGAGGACTACCTAGACGGCCCCGAGGCCTCCGTGTTCTGCGTGTGCGACGGCGCCACCGTCCGCCCCCTGGCCCCCGCCCAGGACTTCAAGCGCCTCCTCAACGGCGATGCCGGCCCCAACACCGGCGGCATGGGCGCCTACTCCCCACTGCCCTGGGCCCCGGCCGACCTGGCCGAGCAGGTGGTGCACGAGGTCGCCCAACCCGTCATCGACGAGATGGCCCGCCGTGGCAGCAGCTTCATCGGCCTGCTCTACTGCGGCCTGGCCCTGACCGGACGCGGCCTGCGCGTCGTCGAGTTCAACGTCCGATTCGGCGACCCCGAGACCCAGGCCGTCCTGGCCCGCCTGACCTCCTCCCTGCCCGAGCTCCTCCACGCCGCCGCCACCGGCCTCCTCGCCGAGGCCCCCGAGCCCACCTGGTCCGAGCAGTGCGCCGTCGACGTCGTCATCGCGGCCCCCGGCTACCCCGGAACCGTCACCACCGGCGGCACCATCACCGGGATCGAGGCCGCCGAGGAGCTCGACGACGTCCACGTGCTGCATGCCGGCACCGGCACCACCGAGGGCGGGGAGCTGGTCGTCATCGGAGGTCGGGTCCTGTCCGTCGTCGCCCTGGGGCCAACCGTCGAGGCGGCGCGGGAACGCGCCTACGAGGCCGTCGAGCGCATCGAGCTCGAGGGCGCCCAGTACCGCACCGACATCGCTCACGCGGCCAGCGCCGACAGTGCTGGCAGCGCTGGCAGCGCCGATGGGGCCGACAGGGGTGACGGGGCCGAGTAGGGCCTCCTCGCCATCGCGACCACGGCCCATGGCTCGCCTTCTGCCGAACCCCCGAAACCGCGCCGTCAGGCACGCCTACGAGGAACGGGGAGCACGACGCGCGCACTTCTTCCGAGACTAAACGCACACCGGTCTCCGCTTTCCTGAGGGAGATCTGCGGCTCCTCGGCGGTTGGGTGGGGTGTGCGCCGGCTCCGGTGCTGACCCACGTCAGCGTTTTGTCCGGTCGGTCGGGAGAGGCGGGAGGTGAGATTCGTTCCCATCCCGTCGGTGGGATTTGCTCCGGTCGCAGCCCGACTCCCCTGACGATCCGACCCGGATGAATGGGCGAGATGGCGCGGTAAGCGGGCGGACGTCCAGTGGTGACTCCCGCAGGCGACGCCGCGGCTCGGAAACGGACACAGGGTGCCCGCCGATGGCAGGATGGGGGTATGACTCAGTCCGCGAGCTCCGCCTCAGTCGGTCCCGGAGCCTCAGCATCCGGCTCCCGGCCCCCCGCCGTCCCAGGGTGGGAGCACCGCTCCAGCGGCAAGGTTCGGGACGTCTACGCCCCCAGCTCCGACGGCCCGTGGGTCGGGCAGGACGTGCTCCTCGTGGTCGCCTCGGACCGTATCAGCGCCTACGACCACATCCTGGCCACCCCGATCCCGGACAAGGGGAAGGTCCTCACCGCCCTGAGCGCCTGGTGGTTCGAGCGGCTCGCCGACGTCGTCCCGGGTCATCTCGTCTCCCTCGACGTTCCCGCCCAGGTCGCCGGGCGTGCCATGATCTGCCGACGACTGGAGATGTACCCCGTGGAGTGCGTGGCCCGCGGCTACCTCACCGGCTCCGGTCTGGCCGAGTACCGGGGGAGTCGCTCCGTGTGCGACGTGGCCCTGCCCGAGGGACTGACCGAGGCGTCCCGACTGCCCGAGCCGATCTTCACCCCCGCCGCCAAGGCCGAGCTCGGCGAGCACGACGAGAACGTCTCCTTCGAGCGTGTCATCCAGATGGTGGGGGAGAGCGCCGCCACCGCCCTGCGCGAGACCACGTTGGCCCTCTACTCCCGGGCCGCCGAGATCGCCCGGGACCGCGGCATCATCCTGGCCGACACCAAGTTCGAGCTCGGCACCGACGCCGGCGGCAACCTGGTCCTGGGCGACGAGGTCCTCACCCCCGACTCCTCCCGCTTCTGGCCGGCCGACGCCTGGGAACCCGGCCGGATCACCCCCTCCTTCGACAAGCAGTACGTGCGCGACTGGCTCACCTCCCCGGCCTCCGGCTGGGACCGGGACGGAGGTCAGGAGCCCCCGCCCCTGCCCGACGACGTCGTCGAACGGACCCGGGCCCGCTACCTCGAGGCCTACGAGCGGCTGACCGGTCACCCCCTGGAGCTGTCATGACCACGACCTCATCCACGTCGGACGTTCCTGATACCGGGAGCGCCGCACGCGCCTTCAAACCGGGACCGGGCTTCTACATCCTCATCGGCCTCATTGTCCTGACTGTCGTGCTGGCGCTGTCGGCCGCCATCACCTCCGCCCTCGGGGCGGCCGGGACATCCCGTGTCCTGGGCGGCATCGCCCTCGTCCTCGTGGGGCTGGGCATGCTCGCCTCCCTGAGGCTCTCCGCCCGCTCCCTGGTGGTCAATGCCCCCCGTCTGCGACTGGAGCGCAACCGGGTCCGGGTCGCCCGGGCCCGGCAGCTCAGCGAGTCCTCCAAGAACAAGAAGGGGGCCAGTGGCAAGGGGGCCAAGGGTTCTCAGTCCTCACAGCGGGGCTCAGGGTCCGACGGCGCGCCCCTGCCCGGCACCGATCTGGCGACGCTGACCGTGCCGGGAACCAAGGTGCTCGTCCCCGAGTCGACCGGTCGGCGAGAGCTGACCACCCTCGACGTGGTATCCGGACCCGTCACCACCGCGCTGGCCGCGACGTCATTCGGACGTGCGGCCGATGAGCGCCTGGCCGGGACCTCCACCGGCGAGACCATCATCCGTGTCGGCCAGCTCCTGCTCGGTGCCACCGGTTTCGTGCTCGTGGCCCTGGGGCTCGCCTCCATCCTGGGACAGGTGATCTCATGACTCCTCGTGACCGACGTCCCGACAACGAGCAGGGGCCCGTCAACTGGGGCATCATGCCCAAGAGGACTCCACGTCCGAAGAGCGCCTCCGCCCGGCCCGGCGGCAGCGGACTGCTTGAGGTCGTCCGCTCCGGCAACAACCCGGCCCCCGCCGGCTCAGCCGCCTCGGGCACCTCCGGAGTCTCCGCGGCCTCCGCCGCCGGCTCGGCCGACGGCGCCACCGGTGCCCGTGAGGCGGGTGGCGCAGCGGTCATGACGGAGGAGGATCTGCGCTCAGCCGCGGCCCAGGCCATCGCCTCAGGAACCGCTGACGCCGTCGACGCCGCCATCGCCATCGACCTGGCTGACGTGTCTGGTGACGACACCGGCTGGGCCGACTCCGCCCTGTCCGCCGGGTCGCCCGCCTCTCCAGTCGCTCTGCGCGCCGTTGACGGCCCCACCGATACCCCCGGTGACCACGGTGAGCCCGACCCGGTGGACGATTCGGTCTCCCCCACCGGCAGTGACGGCAGCGCCGCCAGTGCCCCCGGCTCCCCGGCACCCCAGCAGGAGCGGGCCGCGGCCGCCGTCAGCGCCGACAGCCGCTCGCCACGGCCCGTCGTGCGCCCCACCGCCGTCGAGGGACCGGGTAGCGCGCCCCAGACGGGAGCCACCACCACCCGCGTCTTCACCATCTCCCAGGGCAGGCCCGAGGCCGTGCCCAGCGGTGCCCCCGCGGCCTCCACGCCGCCGGCGACTCCGGCATCGGCTGCACCGGCTGCACCGACCGCCTCAGCCCCCGATGCCGGAGCCCCCTCCGCCCGCGGCTACCAGGCGCGTCCCAGTGCCGCCCCCACCGCGCCTATGAGCGCAGCGGCCCAGCCCGACTCCGAGGAGGACGCCGGCATGCTGGCCGAGTCCAGTGCCTGGGAGGCTGCCACCAATGCCCTCGACACAGAGGAGATCAAGGCCCAGGGAGGCAAGGCCCAGGGAGGCACTGACTGGGGTGTGGGGCGCGGTCCCGCCAAAGGACGCGGCCCCCGCCGTCCCTCCTCAGGACCCGACTGGGGTGTGGGGCGAGGAAGCGCCAAGAGCTCCAGCGCCAGGACCCGCTCCCCATGGCCCGCAGCCGTGCGCCGCCAGCGCCTGGTCGGCGTGATCTTCGCCCTGCTGGGGCTGGTCCTGGCCACCGCCTCGGCCATGAATCTGGCCCGCAACGCCGAGGCCGGCCACCCGTGGATCCCACCGTGGCTCGTCGCGGTCCTCGGCGGTGCCGGGCTGGTGGCCGCCGCCGGCTACCTGGCCTGGGCCGGAGGCACCCCCGTGCGTCGTGAGGCCGAGCGCTGGAAGCCCGGCGTGCTCGACGCCGCCGCCGGTCTGACCACCGGGTCCGTCAAGGTCCACGACCCCGCCCGGCTGGTGGCCCGCGCTCGCGGACCGCTTCTGCTGGGCACCGCCGAGCGCGGCGACGAGACGGCCCCCACCGTGGACTCCGGCCCCACACCGGTCATGGGTACCTCCACCGTCGACCAGTCCATCCACGCCCCCGCAGGTGTTGCCGGCGCCGTGGGTGGGTTCATGCTCGCCAGCGCCGTGGTCTGTGCCGTCGTCGCCCTCATCCTGGGCTCCAGCTGGCTCATCGCCACTGCCGCTCTCACCCTGGGTGGAGTCGTCGCCATCCGGCTGGCCGGCGAGTGGCTCGGCCAGGTCTGAGCCGGCTCGAGCCCGCGCCGGGTCAATGCCCTGGGCCGCATGCGGGTAGTCTTGGGCTGCGCACTCATCCCGCCTTATCCGAGGAGCACCCATGGGACGCATTGTCGTCGAGGTCATGCCCAAGCCCGAGATCCTTGACCCCCAGGGCAAGGCGGTGGTCGGAAGTCTTCCCCGCCTCGGGTTCGATCAGTTCACCGGTGTGCGGCAGGGCCGCCGCTTCGAGCTGACCGTGGATGGTCCCGTCACCGAGGAGCATCTGGCCGCCGCCCGCGAGGCCGCCGACACCCTCCTGTCCAACCCGATCATTGAGGACGTCGTCTCCGTCGCCGCCGACGAGGAGGCCTGAGCCGTGAGTGAGTCTCCCAGCAGCCCTTCCGCTGCCCGTATCGGCGTCATCACCTTCCCCGGGACCCTTGACGACGTCGATGCCGCCCGTGCCGTGCGCCTGGCCGGGGCCGAGCCGGTGAGCCTGTGGCACAAGGACGCCGACCTGCACGGGGTCGATGCCGTCGTCGTGCCCGGCGGCTTCTCATACGGCGACTACCTGCGCTGCGGCGCCATCGCCCGCTTCGCCCCCGTCATGGAGGAGGTCGTGGCCGCCGCCGAGCGCGGCATGCCGGTGCTCGGCATCTGCAACGGCTTCCAGATCCTCGCCGAGGCCCACCTCCTGCCCGGCGCCCTCCTGCGCAATGCGAACCAGCGCTTCATCTGCGTCGAGCAACGCCTGCGCATTGAGAACGCGCAGACCGCCTGGACCAACCGGTTCACGGCCGGGGAGGAGATCGTCGTTCCCATGAAGAACGGCGAGGGCAACTTCATCGCCTCTCCCGAGGAGCTCGACCGCCTCGAGGGGGAGGGGCTCGTCGTCTTCCGTTACGTGGGCAACCCCAATGGATCTGCCCGAGACATCGCCGGCGTGCGCAATGAGCGCGGAAACGTCGTCGGACTCATGCCCCACCCCGAGCACGCCGTCGAGCCCGGTTTCGGTCCCGGCTCGCAGGCGGGCCCGCGTACCGGGACCGATGGCCTGAGGATCTTCCGCTCGGCCATCGACTCACTGCTGTCCGTCTGATGACTGTCAGGTGACACCATCGCCTGACAGTCATCAGAGGTGGAAGCCGAATCGCCTCGTGCCAGGTTATCCACAGATCCGCCTCGGGCCTGTGCAGAACTTTGGAGAGGGCGGCGCGACTCCTCGTTCGGACGGCCTGACAGTGACCGCGCTCAGGTTGCACGATGATGAAGAATATGCTGTCCCGACCGTCGGGGCGCCGCCGCCGAGCTCCCTTGGGCCGAACGCGACTGATCGGATGATTTTCCCCGATTTTCAGCCAAAACTCTGTCTATAGCGATGATGCCCCAAGGCTCGCCGCCGGGTTTGTGGGAAGCCTCCAGCGGGATCGCTCACTCGGGTTGGAGGTCTCGAACAGGTCTTGTGCACAGGGCCAGTGGCGACATTCCACGAATCCACACACCCCTGCACAAGCTTGTGGATACGACCTGTGGATAACTCCGCTCATGGTGTGGTGAGGTCCCTCGGACCGACTCTCCAGCGCGCGTCTGTCAGCTGCCCGCCGGTCAGTGGTTGCGCGGCGAGACGTGCTCGTCGAGCCATGCTCTGAGAGGCTCGACGGCGGCCCAGGTGTCTCGAATCCTCTCGTGCACCTGGGGAGTGTGCATCCAAGTGTCGGTGGGCCAGTCCTGAACGACTGCGGCCCCTTTCCATCTGAGGAAGTTGATGCGGGGGTGGTCGGTCGACCAGCCTCGCGGTGCGTTTTTCAATGGCTGGTCGGCGCCGGGTGAGACGGGCAGCCCCTGTGCGGCGAGCTCTTGTGTGAGCTCCTCGAAGCGGATTCCGCTGATGTCGGCATCGATGGCGCCCCTGAAGCGGCGAAGTTGGTCGGCGGTCATCCGCATGGCTCCGTAGCCGGTGGTGATACCGGTGGTCGACACACCGAGGTAGTAGCCGATTCCGCCAGTGGTCTGAGGGGTGCTGGTAGCGCCTGTCCAGAGCTTGTAAGGGGCCTTGTCGCGGGTGAAACGCAGGTCACGGTTGGGGCGGAACATGCGCAAAGGACCGAACTCTCCGGAAAGCTGGTCAACCAATGCACTCATAGGGGCTTTCACGTCCCGCTGCCAACGCTGCTTGTTGGCATTCCAGAAGTCCTTCGAGTTGTCCTGCGCCAGGTCGGCGAAGAACTCGAAAAGGGCTGTCGGTAGTCCTTGGAAGGTGCTCATGAATCGTCGCTTCCCGATTGCCCGCCAGTGACGGCACGGTTGTGGTGCATCGCGACGTCAACCCAGAAGGTGAGGCGGCCGTCGTCGGCGATGGCCTCGGGTGCGACGGTGATCCATCCGGCTCCCATCTCTCGCCCGGCGCCCATTTGGGCCTGCTGGGCGCCCGGTTCGCCCAGGAGCGTTTCGTGGCGGTCCGCGGCGACGCGCACCAGGAGGTCCCCGGTCTTCCCGGCGCTGACGATCATCTTGTCGTTGACCATGATCGCGCGCCCTCCGAACATGGAGACCTCGCGCACATCCGGTTCGTTATCGACCAGCGCGCGGACGCGCTGAACGAGGTGGTGCTGCTCGGGTGTCATGGATGCCATCGCTTCGTCTCCCGTTGATGGTCAGTCGGTCAAGGGCTGCCAGTGGTCCGGGCCGGCGTCCCCTCCCGCACCGGCGACCTTGAGGCGGGGCATGAAGTGGGCCCAGCCGTGCGCGTGCCCGCGGACCTCGGACTCCGGCAGGTCGAGGTGGCGCAGGTCCACACGTGTGCCGCCAGTGATCGGCGTCAGGATGAACTCGACCTTGGAAGCGCCGGTGGGCAGCTCGTCACTGCCGGCGAATCCCCACGAGACCACCACGCGCTGGAAGGGCTCAACCACGAGGTACTCGCCCCGCACGGGGTAGCCGGCAATGTCGACCGCGAACCGGCCGCCCGGCGTCGGATCGAGATTGGCGTACTGCCCCATCCACGCCGTCATGCCCTTGTTGGTGGTGAGGTACTCGAAGACCGCCTGCGGGGGTGCCTCGATCTCGATGGAGTCCTGAAACTCAGCCATGCTGTTTCTCCTCCCGCTGCTCGACGGCGGACTTGAGGGCCGCCAGCCTCTCGGGCCAGAAGTCGTCGAGGTAGGAGCGCACCGCCGCGAGCCCGTCCGTGTTGAGTGCGTACAGGCGGCGCGTGTGATCGGTGGTGACGGTCGCCAGCCCCGCCTTCTGAAGAGTCCGGAGATGATGCGAGGCAGTCTGCTGTGACAGTCCAACTGCCTGTGCGACGGCGCCGACGGGCTGCGGTTCTGAACGGATGACGCGCAGGATCGCCCGACGGTTCCCGTCAGCCAACGCCCGCAGCGTCATATCGACGTCGATCGCCTCTGGTACTCCCACGCGCTCCTCCTCGGTTGACGTCCCCACACTAACACAAATGAATGTTTGTACTCATAGGTGCTTGTGTGTTGGAGGTGGCGTCGAAGCATGACCTCCGGCGCCCAGTGCGGGAGCTGGAAGAGTTTAGGCAGGGGAAGTCGCTGCCAGTGCCGGGGTGAGGGCGCCTGACTGTCTCGCCCGCGCCCCGCGGAGTCGCTCAGGCTCGCGGCTTGGTGTCCACAGCGCTGACATTAACGAGCTCGCCGTCGAAGCGACCAGTGGAGATCGTTGGAATTCTGCGGTTTTTCCGCGGCGTGCGGTGTCTGGGCGGAGTTAATGTCAGCGCCATGGACACTGACACCCCCGCCAGGCCTCTTTCGTCGGCTCGTCAGCCCACCTGATCGGCCACGATCTGCAAGAGGTCCTGCAGGTGGCGGTTGGACAGGAACTCCCGGCGCACGGCCTCGTGGGCGGCCAGTCCCATCTCCTGAGCCCGCTCGGGGAAGAGCAGTAGGTCGCGCACGGCCTCGGCCCAGGCGACGCCGTCGGTCGGGTCGACCAGGACGCCGTCGACGCCGTCGTCGATCTGATCGCGGATGCCGCCCACCGCGGAGGCGACCACTGGGGCCTTCTTCCACATCGCCTCGGCCACAGTCAGTCCGAAGGCCTCGATGAGGGAGCGCTGGGTGACCACCGAGCTGACCCGCTGGACGGCGTTGACGACGGTGGCGTTGACCTCCCGGTCCTCCATGCTCACCGCTGCCACGTGGATCCGTGAGGCGACAGAGTCCGGCAGCACCGAGCAGCGCTCCACGATCTGCGTCAGGGTCGCCTGCGACTCGGGCCCGTCCGGGGTCGGGCCGACCAGCAGCAGGTGGGCGTCCTCGGGCAGCACGGCGATGTTCTCGGCGAAGGCCTCCACCAGCTCCAGGCCGCCCTTGAGGCGGTCCCACCTGTTGACCTGGGTGACGACTCGGGCACCCAGCGGCACCGGGCCGCCGGCCAGGACCGGGTCGTCGGCCAGGCCGCGGAAGGCGTCGGCGCGTCCGTCGTGACGCATGAAGGGCACGGCCTCGAAGGGCGGCTCGCCGGTGAAGATCCCGGACAGGCGCGCCACTGACCAGGCCTCGTCCAGGTCCAGGACCCGGTTCTTGGGGGAGTCGGCGTCGATGGAGGGGGCCAGGATTGCGCAGCGCTCGGCCTCGATGTAGGGCGGGCGGTACTCGGGTCGGGAGACGATGACGAGATCCACGTCCTCCAGGTAGCGATCCAGGAAGGCCCAGGCGTAATCGGCGGCCTCGCCCGCGCCCTCGGCTCCGGCGTGGCAGCGCCAGATGACGGTGGCGCCCACGGCCTTGAGGGCCTTGGCCAGGCCCGCCGTGGGCGGGTCGTGGAGGATGACGATGTCCTCGGGGCGGACCTCATCGACGATGTTCTCCGCGTTGGAGGCCAGGACGTGCTCGTAGATGTCACGCTGCTTGTCCCCGAGCTTGCCGCCGTCGCCGCGGTCCCCGTGGATGCCGGCATGAAGGCGGGTCGCGATCCGGGTGAACTCCTCAGGGGCGTCCAGAGCCAGCCAGCGCACATTGAGGCCGGCGCCCAGGGAGTAGCCCACGAGGGGCGCGACCGTTTCTGCCGGCCCCGAGCCGGCGGCGGCCGACGGTGTGACCGTCCACACGGTGCGTCCCTCCAGCAGGGCCTCGGCCCCCGTCAGGCTCGTGTGCAGTCGTTTGATGGCCACCTCGTCCAAGTGGCTCTCCAGGTGCGACAGGGGCAGCGGGGCGACGTCGATGTCTCTCATGCCACGATCTTCCCCCGAAATCGTGTGAGGCGCAGCACTTTGGGTCTGGGCGTGGCGCCTTGTTGCCGTTTCGGCATTCTTCTGGTCGGCATCCGAAGTGCTCTGGTTGAGGCGCGTGGGGTGTGTGGCGCGCTACCCCGCGTGGGTGGTGGTGTGAGGTGCGGCGGAGCGTGGGTAGGCTTGGCCCGGCCGCACTTCCTCTTCAACCAGGAGCCCCCATGGCGTCCGAGCCCGCGATCCCAGCCGCCCACCCCGACACCGTCGCCGACGCCGCCGCGACGCCCGAGAGGGAGATGCCCTGGAAGGAGCTGGGCCTCAAGGCCGACGAGTACGAGTCCATCCGCGAGCTGCTGGGGCGCCGTCCCACCAACGCCGAGCTGGCCATGTACTCGGTCATGTGGTCCGAGCACTGCTCCTACAAGTCCTCCAAGATCCACCTGCGCCAGTTCGGCGCCAAGACCACCCCCGAGATGCGCGAGCACCTCCTGGTCGGGATGGGGGAGAACGCCGGCGTCGTCGACATCGGTGACGGCTGGGCCGTGACCTACAAGGTCGAGTCCCACAACCACCCCAGCTACGTCGAGCCCTACCAGGGGGCCGCCACCGGTGTGGGCGGCATCGTGCGTGACATCATCTCCATGGGGGCGCGGCCTGTGGCCGTCATGGACCAGCTGCGCTTCGGCGCCGTCGACCACCCCGACACCGCGCGCGTCGTCCACGGCGTGGTGGCCGGCGTGGGCACCTACGGCAACTCCCTGGGCCTGCCCAACATCGGCGGCGAGACCGAGTTCGACTCCTCCTACCAGGAGAACCCGCTGGTCAATGCCCTGTGCGTGGGCGTGCTGCGCCACGAGGACATCCACCTGGCCAACGCCACCGGCGCCGGCAACAAGGTGGTGCTCTTCGGGGCCCGCACCGGTGGGGACGGCATCGGCGGGGCCTCCATCCTGGCCTCGGAGTCCTTCGAGGACGGCATGCCCGCCAAGCGCCCTAGTGTCCAGGTGGGCGACCCCTTCATGGAGAAGGTCCTCATCGAGTGCTGCCTCGACCTGTTCGGCGCCGGGCTCGTGCTCGGCATCCAGGACCTGGGCGCCGCCGGCATCTCCTGCGCCACCTCCGAGCTGGCCTCCAACGGAGACGGCGGCATGCACGTCGACCTGGAGAAGGTGCTCCTGCGCGACCCCACCCTGACCGCCGGGGAGATCCTCATGAGCGAGTCCCAGGAGCGCATGATGGCCGTCGTCGCGCCCGACAAGCTCGAGGAGTTCATGGCAGTCATCGACAAGTGGGACGTCGAGGCCGCCGTCATCGGGGAGGTCAACGGCTCGGGCCGTCTGACCATCGACCACTTCGGGGAGCGGATCGTCGACGTCGACCCGCGCACCGTGGCCCACGAGGGCCCCACCTACGAGCGCCCCTACGCCCGCCCCGCCTGGCAGGACGAGCTCAACGCCGACACCACCGAGCGCCTGGCCCGCCCCGAGTCCGCCACCGAGCTCGCCGAGCAGGTGCGCGCCGTCGTGACCAGTCCCAACCAGGCATCCGTCGCCTGGGTGACCGACCAGTACGACCGCTTCGTGCGTGGCGACACCGCCCTGTGCCAGCCCGACGACGCCGGTGTCATCCGCGTCGACGAGGCCACCGGTCGCGGCGTGGCCATCTCCACCGACGCCAACGGCCGCTTCACCAAGCTCGACCCCGCCACCGGCGCCGCCCAGGCCCTGGCCGAGTCCTACCGCAACGTGTGCACCGTGGGCGCCCGGCCCCTGGCCGTCACCGACTGCCTCAACTTCGGTTCGCCGGAGGACCCCGACGCCATGTGGCAGCTCGTCGAGGCCATCACCGGTCTGGCCGACGCCTGCGCCGTCATGGGCGTGCCGGTCACCGGCGGCAACGTCTCCCTCTACAACTCCCACGGCAAGGTCAAGGGGCGGATCGACTCCTCGATCAACCCCACGCCCGTCGTCGGCGTCCTGGGCGTCATGGACGACGTGCGCCGGGCCAACCCCTCAGGCTTGCACGAGGAGGGCCTGGCCATCATGGCCCTGGGCACCACCGCCGACGAGCTCGACGGCTCGGCCTGGTCCCGTGTGGTCCACGACCACCTCGGCGGGCTGCCCCCGCGTGTCGACCTCGAGGCGGAGATGGCGCTCGGGCGGGTGCTGCTTGCTCTGAGCGACGCGGAGGGGCCCGGCGGCGAGTCGTTGGTGCGCGCCGCCCACGACTGCTCCGCCGGCGGCCTCATCCAGACCCTCGTGGACTCCTGCCTGCGCTGCGGCGTCGGCGCCAGCGTGGACCTGACCGCCATCCAGGAGGAGGGCGTGGACGACTTCACCGCCCTGTTCTCCGAGTCCGGGGCCCGTGCGATCGTCGCCGTGCGTGAGGAGCTCGTGCCCGCCGTCACCGCGGCCGCCGAGGCCGAGGACGTCGCCGTGGCGCGCCTAGGGACCACCGGCGGCGACCTGCTCGTCGTGGCCGGCAGCGACCTGCTCTCCGACGGCGGTGCCGGGCGTCCCCTCGTCCTGGACCTGGCTGAGCTGGGGGGCGACGTCGAGGGCGTCCTGCCGGCGCTGTTCTGAGTCGCGTTCACCGCCGGGACTTCTCTTCACGACTGGGGGCATTCGACGCCGTCGGGGACGGGGGTCCTGTCCCCGAACGCGCAGGATGCCCCCGTCCGGAGTGACGCGCACCCGGCCACGTGGAATGTCCCCGTCGCTCCGCCCTGCTGAGTAGGCGTCGCGCCTCCTTACCGTGCCACCTCAGGTGTCGACGTGTGATGGTGGAGTGTCGCTGCGGAAACGAGCAGTACCACTGCCGGCAGGACGTTCACTAGGTAGATCCAGGCGCTCGGGTTGGACATCTCTGCCGTGACGAGGCAACCGATGGTCAGTGAGACGGACAGAGAGATGCCGGCCAGTGCCACGCTGAGGACTGCCCCGCCCATCTTGTTGTCGGCTGCGGCGACATAGAACGCGGTGATGATGCCGATAACGGCCAGAATCAGGATGACGCTGTTCATCGCCCGCACGAGACTCACGAAGTTGAGGCCAACGTGGGGTGACGAGCTGTCCGTGGAACTCTGCGGCACGAGCGGGGAGGCGTCGAGGAGGCGGTTGGACACGATGACGCTCACCACCTGGGCGCCCCAGGCGACGATGGTGATGATGGACTCGATGTCGGCTGATCGTGTGGGGCGTGAGGAGGAGGCCGCAGAAGATGTCATGGCTGGAGTCTGTCAACGTGCCTGCCGTGCATCAACCAGTGGCTAGCCTGGAGGCATGATCGATCATGCCTCTGTGAGTGTCAGTGATCCGGCGGCCTCGAAGGCCTTCTACGAGGCGGCGCTCGCGCCGCTGGGCTACCGCGTGGTCATGGAGTTCGGGCCCGTCACCGGACTGGGAGGGCCGACGCCCGGTGCACCGGAGGACGCCCCGGTCCACACGGACCTGTGGCTGGCCCCGGCGGAGCACCCGACGCCCTGCCATATCGCGTTGGCGGCGTCGTCGACGGCGCAGGTGGACGCCTTCCATGAGGCGGCCCTGGCGGCGGGCGGCACCGACAACGGCGGTCCAGGCGAGCGCCCGCACTACCACCCCGGCTACTACGGGGCCTTCGTCCTCGACCCCGACGGTAACAACCTCGAGGCCGTCTTCCACAGCGCCGGCGACTGACCGCCGACTGCGCGCCTCACCTCCGCCTGAGCCCGCCGTCGTCGGGGATACTTCTTCGTGGTCGGGGATGCTCGACGTCGCCTCGGCGACAGCGGGCGAGAAATCTCCGGGAGTCTCGGGAAGATATCGACGCGGTGGGCGAGTCGGGTGCCGCAGGCAGCGCAACGCCCTCCTGCGCCCGTCCGAATGGGGCGCGGTGGCGCCGAAGGCGGCGCCTCAGCGTGTCGCGCGCCCGGCGTGGCGCCCTCTCAGCCCTGGATTTGCCAGATATCACTCAGGTAACTGCTCGCAATCGGCTCAAGATGCCGCAGATACCTTGCAGAGATCTCTAGACTTCAACCATGACTGTGCCTTCAGAGACCTCGGCGACGATCGACCCTCGTGAGGTGTCACTGTATGCTGGCCACTTCGACGCGCTGTGGGGTGTGGCCTGGAGCCCGGATGGCACGCGGCTCCTGTCCGGATCGCACGACGGCACGGCCCGGGTCTGGGACGCGAACCGCGGTACCGAGCTGTTCGCGCTGGCCGGCCCCAGCCTGTCCATCAGCGCAGTGGCCTGGAGCCCCGATGGCACGCGGCTTCTCACTGCGGCGGAGGACCACAGCGTCCGCGTCTGGGACGCGACCACCGGCGCCGACCTGCTGACCCTGGGGGTCGGTGGCTCCGGCGTGGGAGGGGCGGTGGCCTGGAGCCCCGACTCCACCCGCATCCTCACCAGCTTCGACGACGCCTCGGCCCGCATCTGGGACGCCTCCAGCGGTCAGGTGGTGCGCACGCTGTCGGGGCACACGGAGCACCTCACCGCGGTGTCATGGAGCCCGGACGGGACCCGCGTGGCCACCGCCTCCGACGACGGCACCGCCCGGATCTGGGACGTCACCACCGGTACCGAGCTGCTGCGCGTGGGCCCCATGGCCTTCGTGGGACGCGGCGCCACCATGGGACCCGACGGCCGGCCGACCCACGTCGGTCCGATCGAGCCGATGACGGGCCTGTCATGGAGCCCGGACTCGCGCCGCATCATCACCGCCTTCGACTCGGCCGAGCCCCGGGTCTGGGACGCCGCCACCGGCGAGGAGGTCCTCAGCCTCCACGGTCGCGAACGCCGCTGGGTCAGCGTCGTCTCCTGGAGCCCCGACGGCAGTCGCATCATCACCGACGACATCTCCGGCACCACTGCCCACATCTGGGACGCCGCCACCGGCGAGGAGCTGCTCAGTCTGCGCGGCCACACCCAGTGGGCCTGCGCCCTGGCCTGGAGCCCGGACGGAACCCGCGTGGCCACCGGCTCGCACGACGACACCGTGCGCGTCTGGGACGCCGCTACCGGCCAGACCCAGCTCGTCCTGGGGGCCGGCAACTCCGTTGAGACCGTCTCCTGGAGCCCTGACGGCACCAGGCTCACCATCGGCGCCAAGACCGGCGGCAACCGCGTCTGGGACGCCACCACCGGCGAGCCGCGGCTCACGGTGGACAACGGCGCCCGGGAGCTGAGCGAGGTCGTCTGGAGTCCGGACGGCACCCGCCTGGCCACCTCCTCCTACCTCTCACCGCGCGTCCTCATCCTCGACGCCTCCACCGGTGAAGTCGTCCAGGCCCTGACCGCAGGGGAGGACGACGTCAACGACATCGCCTGGAGCCCGGACAGCGAGCGCATCCTCACCGGCCTGGGGGACGACCGCGCCGCGATCTGGGATGCAGCCCGCGGCGAGCGCCTCCTCACCCTTGAGGGGCACAGCGACATGATCACCTCGGTCGCCTGGAGCCCCAACGGTCAGCGCGTCCTGACCGGTTCCCAGGACGGGACGGCCCGCATCTGGGACGCCACCACCGGCGAGGTCATCCACACCTACACCGGCAACTGGGTGCGCGACGTCGTGTGGACGCAAGGAGGCCCTCGCGTCGTCACCGGCAGCGCCGACGGCGCCGCCCACGTCTGGGACGTCATCACCTCCGGCGAGCTCGTGACATTGCGCGACGATGCCGCCATGGTCCGCTCCTACGCCTGGAGCCCCGACGGCACCCGGGTGCTGGCCGGCTTCGACGACGGCGTCGTGCGCGTGTGGGACGAGGTCTCCGGCAAGATCGTCCTGTCCCTGGCCGGCCACCGCTTCGGCGTCACCGACGCGCAGTGGAGCCCCGACGGCATGCGGATCCTCACCGGCTCCGAGGACGGCACCGTGCGCCTGTGGGACGCCACCACCGGTGAGATGACCGGGCTGTTCCTGTGCTTCCTGCCCGACGGAGGGGTCGCCATCCTCGACGCCCCCTCTCTGAGCCTGCGCTCGGGCCCCGGGGAGGTCTGGGACTACCTCGGCCGCCCCGAGATCCTCGCCGGCCAGCTCACCCGCGTGGGCGTGGAACGGCGCCAGTACCTCAACTCCGCCCCGCTGCCCGGGGTCGTCGCGGAGCCGGCTCCGGCTGAGTTGGCCGACGAGGGGTCGACGACGCAGGAGCCGGCCGAGGCGCCCCAGGTACCTGAGACCACCGAGCCCTCCGAGGCGCCGGAGGCCGTCGCACTCGGTGATTCCGCTGATGCTTCCTCTGCACCCACGGAGCAGGCGGCTGAGCCCGCACCGGCCGAGTCCGGTGCAGCTACGGAGCAGCCCGTCGGCTCCCAGCCCGCTGAGGACGCCCCGGCTGAGGCGGAGGAGCCGCCGGTGCTTGCCGGCGAGCCTCTCATCGAGGACGCCTCCCTTGAGACACAGGCCCCGCAGGTCGAGGAGCCCGCCTCCGTCGAGACCGAGAAGACTGTGAGCCCCGCACCAGTCGCCGCCCCCGAGGCGGAGGACCCGGCCACTGCTCACCAGGCCCGGCACGCGGCGGCGACCGCCCACACGCCGGCTGAGGCCGCTGCGGTCCCCGACGCCGTCGGGCAGCCGGTCGCGCAGGCTGAGACCGAGCCGGTCGCCGCTCCGACGGGGGAGACCCTTCTCGTCCAGCCCTTCCCTGTGGACCAGGGCCTCGTGGATGGCGAGGTGAGTGCGCCGGCCGTGACGCCGTCTCCGATGGTTGAGATGCCGCAGGCCGTGCCAAGCCCCGCAGAGACCAACGAGGAGGCCGGCGCTCCGGCGCCCGCCATCCCGGTGCCTGAGACGAGTTCGGCCGACATCGCGCGCCGAGCCCGGCACGCCGCCGCCACCGCTCAGACCCCGGCAGAGTCTGCCCCGGAGCAGGTCGTCGAGGACGGTGCCGACGCGGCCGCGCACGCCGAGTCGGAGCCGGCCCCGTCGACCCAGGTGGTGCAGTCCTCCGGGACGGCCGAGTCCGCCTACGAGCCGGTGGCGATCCCCGCCGTCGAGCATGCCGGTGGTGAGCCCGTGGCCGCCCCCACAGGTGAGACCGTCGCCCCCGACGAGGGCGATGAGACCGCCCTCGAACTCTCCAAGGAAACCCGGCAGACGCAGAAGGAGGCCCCCGAGGTCGCGGCATCCGTCGAGGCGACGGTACCGTCCGTCGCGGAAACCGCTGATGCCGCGGACGCTGCGGGCCAGGCCGAGGCGACCGACGCCGCCGATGCGGTGGTACCTGAGGCATTGGTGACCTCCGGTGCTGAGGCCGCCCCCGCGCTGACCTCCTCAACGCCCGAGGGCCACGCGGTCCAGGAGGCCCCGAGCGAGCAGTCTCCCGTCGAGCGCCCGGACAGCCAGGAGACCCCGGAGAGGTCTCAGACGCACGCGGAGGCTGAGAATACGGAGGCTGAGGAGGTCGCCGAGGCCCCGCAGACCGCCAAGGAGGCGCCGGTTGAGCCGATCGGGTCCGCTGAGCCGGCTGAGCCGACCCCCGAGCCCTGGGGGAGTGAGGAGCTGCGCCAGCGGATCTACACCGAGGTCCAGGAGTTCGTCGCCGCCATCGCACGCCGTGACGTCAACGAGCTGGCGAGCCGCTACGGCATCGCCGGCAACGACCTGGCCGGCCTTGATGAGCAGCTGGCGGGCCTGTCCTCTTCTGCTTCGGACCTGACCCTCTACCCCGTGGAGCAGGCCGACGACTACGTTGACGGCCACCACCGTCTGGACCTCAGCGAGCTGGAGGGCGGCGGCGTCGTCATCAGCAGCGAGCTGTGGGCCCACGAAGCGACCACAGGTGCGCGCCTCGTCGCCCACTGGAACCCCATGGGGATCTATCCCTTCGACTTCCGCAACGTGAGTATGTGAGTCGTCTCCTGCGCGCCCACCCGGCGCCCGGCAGCTCGAAGTGCGTCCCCGTCCAGCAGGTTCGGGGACGCACTCGGTTCTTCGAGTGGGCCAAGAGGGAGACGGGGATCGCTTACGAGCGGAGCCGGCGGACATGTGCCGGGGCTGTGAACCGCATAGACTGCCCGCCGTCAGTGTTATCCACCGAGAGGGGACGTCTGTGTCGACGGCGCAGTACCCGGCACGGGCCCGTGTCGCCGCCTGGGCAGTGCACATCTTGACCATGTCGGGACTGGTGTGGGCCAGCCTGGCCATGCTCGCCACCATCAACCCCAACCGGAAGATCACGTGGATGTGGGTCTGGCTGCTCGTCGCCCTCGTCGTCGACGGCGTTGACGGCACCCTGGCTCGGCGCGCCAGGGTCTCCGAGATCATCCCCTGGTTCGACGGCGGCATCGTGGACATCGTCGTCGACTACCTCACCTGGACCTTCATCCCGGCGGTCTTCATGTACGTGGCCCTGCCGATGGGGGGCAAACCGGTGGCCGGCCTGCTCATGGCCCTCATCCTGAGCTCGTCGATGTTCTGCTACGCCAACAAGCAGTGGAAGTCCACTGACTACTACTTCGTGGGCTTCCCGGCCGCCTGGAACATCGTGGCCCTCATGTTCTACGTGCTGCAGACCCCGGCGGTCATCAACATCATCGTCACCCTCGTCTTCGTGGTGCTGACCCTGGTGCCCACCCACTACGCGCACCCGGCACGCGTCAAGCGCTTCCGCGCCCTCAACATCGGCGCGGTGGTGGTGTGGTTCCTGGCCACCTGCTGGCTGGTGGCGATCTACCCTCAGCGGCCGCTCAGCCTGGTCGCCGTCATCGTGGTCTCCGGCGGGTGGTTCCTGCTCGCCGGGGTGCTGCGCTCGCTGCGCGGGGCCGAGTCAGAGGCACAGCCCTCCGGTACCCGCTCCTAGCTACTCGATAGCGACCGTACCGCCTGCAGGTCGCAGAAGCGCCGCCCCCGGTGGAGACGACTCCGACTCAGCCGACCCGTGTCGCGCGCAGGCCTCGGGCCACAGCCACGTCACGCAGCCAGCGACCGCCCTCGAGCAGGAAGGTGGCGAGCACTAGGCCGATGACCACCATGACAACCCAGCCGGGGTAGTGGTTGCCGTGCCCGTCGTCGCCGGCCAGGAAGAAGTACACGTAGGGCGCTACGAAGGTGATGAGGGTGACGAGGAAGCCGGCGAAGCGGATGCGACGCCGTCGACCCGCCACCATGGCGATGATCCCCCACGTGTAGGGCGCAGCGGTGACGATATCGATAGTCCACAGCACCCAGGGGCTGCCGCGGAAGCCGGGGGCGTAGACGGCCGGAAGCGCCCGCAGCGAGGAGTAGATGAATACCGTCGCGTAGGCGAGGAAGCGGGGGTTGTGCAGCAGCCGGACGATACCGGCGCGCGGCACCAGGTCCACCTTCGCCTCCTGCAGGGCCGCCAGGGTGTGCCGGGAGACCCGCAGAGGGTCCGTCCCCTCCAGGACGGTGCGCAGGTAGCTGATCTGCTCAGGCGTCCCGGTGGCCCACTCGTCCAGGAGATGGCGAGGGCTCACGGCGACGACGACGGTGCCCTCACCCTCATCGGCCCCGTCGGCCTGAGGGGCCTCGATGTCCTCGGGCGCCTCCGGGGAGGCGATGTGGACGAGGTGCTCGCCCAGGACCGTCCGCAGCAGCTCCAGGCGCTCCCTGGGAACCTCGCTCAGCCACAGGCGCTGCCCGTGCTCAACGGCCAGGGACAGCGCGTGCCCCAGAGCCCAGCCGTGCTCGTCGGGCGCCAGAAGCTCTTCGGGGTTGGAGATCTGTGCCAGCTCGGGCACCTCGGCGACGTTGAAGCGCGTCAGGTCGCCGACACGGTCGACGGCCGCCACCGTCCGCAGGACCTCGGGGTCCAGGACGTGGCGCCGGGTGACGGGCAGCTCGGTGACGGAGCGCAGAGCCATGACATCCATCACGGAGGAGTGGGAGGTAGGGGTGTGTTCGGGCATTGGGATGAGCCTAGAGGAGCGGGGTGCCCGTTGTGTGCATCCTGTGAGTCGATACGGCTCACTCTTCACTCAGGAGGAGGGGCCTTCATCCTGCCCCGGTCCTGGCGCCAGCGGCGTAGTCGGGACTGGGTGGGCACAAGGGTCGGCCGAGGGCCTAGGGTGGGGTCATGGGCACTCACGGAATCCCTCTGGCACCGCCCGGCCGGCGCAGCGGCCCGGGGCTGCTCGTCGTGGCTGGAGCGGGCCTCATCGGATCCCGCCTGGCGGATATGGCCCGGGACAGTGGCTGGAGGATCCGGATCCTCCACCGCAGCGGACCGGGCAAGGCGCCACGGGAGGGCATTGAGGTCGATGCCTCCGGTAGGGAGCACGCCTGGTGGGCTCCCGCCGAGCGTCTCCTGGCACCCGGTGCCCTGGAGGGAGCCGGGGCCGTGGTGTGCCTGTCGGGCGCCCCGATCGCGCCGCGCCCCTGGACGCCGGCGCGCCGTCGCGCGCTGGCGGCCTCGCGCCTTTCCACCACCGCCCTCATCGCCCGGGTCGCCGCGGGCCTGCCCCCGGCGGGGCGGCCCGAGGTCCTGCTGAGCGGATCGGCCACCGGCTTCTACGGGGATCGGGGCGATGAGATCCTCACCGAGACCTGCGGCCCGGGTGAGGGATTCCTGTCTGAGCTGTGCCGGCGTTGGGAGGCCGCTGCCGGTCCGGCGGCGCGGGCCGGGCTGCGCACGGTCCAGTCCCGCACGGGCCTGGTGGTCAGCTCCTCGGGCGGACTGGGCAGGATCCTCGGCGCCGCCTACCGGGTCGGGGCAGGGGCCCGGCTCGGCCGCGGCGACCAGTGGCAGCCGTGGATCGGGCTGGAGGATGCCGCGGCCGGGCTCCTGTGGGCCATCGAGCACGACGACGTCCACGGGCCGGTCAACCTGACCGCGCCCGAGCCCCTGCGCAACCGCGACCTCCACCGGCTGCTGTCCCGAGCCTGCGGCCCGCCCTCGCCGGCGGTGGTGCCCCAGGTCCTGCTGGACCGGGTGGGAAGGGCCGGGGCGACCGGCGGTACCGGAGGCATCGGAGGCATGCTCGCCGAGCTACTCGGTGCCTCTCAGCGCGCGGTTCCCCAGGCGCTGCTCGCCTCCGGATTCCGCTTCACTGCGCCGGATGCGGCCTCGATCTGGGGACTCGGCGCCTGACGCCCGCCCCGGTGCCGGTCGGTCTCGTGCCCCGCTGTCAGGCGCGGGCGATGACCTCGCCGTGCACGACGACGAACCAGGCGTCCTCGCTGCCACCCCACTGCCGCCACGCCTCGGCCATCGTCTCCAGGTCGGCGCTGTCCGCCAGCCCCAGCTCGACGGCCTGCGGCCCGAAGGAGGTCAGGCACCGCTGCGCCCAGGTCTCCGACTGCCAGGCCCGGTCGGCGGGCGTGGCGTAGCACCAGGTGGCGGCCGAGGCCGTCACGTCGGTGAAGCCCGCAGCCCGGGCCCAGGACAGCAGTCGGCTCCCGGCGTCGGGCTCGCCGCCGTTGGCCCGGGCGGTGGCCATGTAGACCGAGCGCCACTGCTCCAGGCCCGCAGGCTCGGGGAACCAGGTCATGGCGGAGTAGACGGCGTCGCGCACGGCCACGATCCCGCCGGGGCGGGTGAGACGGCGCATCTCGGCCAGGGCGCCCACCGGGTCCGTGAGGTGCTGGAGGACCTGGTGGGCGTGGACGATATCGAAGGAACCGTCCTCGAAGGGCAGGGCCATGACGTCCCCGCGGGCCAGCTCCACCTGCTCGGACAGGCCCCGTTCGCTCAGCGTCGCCCGAGCAGCATCCAGGGCGCCGGCCGCGGCATCCAGGGCGACGACCCGTCCCGGGGCGACGTGCTCAGCGAGGTCCGCGGTGATGGACGCCGGTCCGCAGCCGACATCGAGCAGATCCATTCCCGCCTTGAGGTGAGGAAGCAGGTAGGCGGCCGAGTCCGTGGCTCCGCGCCGCGAGTGCGCGCTGAGCACCGGCGCGCTGTGGCCGTGGGTGTAACGCGCCATCCCGGCTGAATCGTCCGAAAGCTGTTCACTGTTCATATCCCGATCATCCGGGAATGTGATCTGTGCTGCGTGAACGTCCGGAATGTGGCCTCCGCTACGGCATATTCCCTCCGGATCGCGAGATGTTTCGTCTCAGTGAACGTCTCGGTGGAAGTCTTCTCGCGGCGCCGCGGCGACCGGCCAGGTGCCGAGCTTATTCCGCTAGGCGAAGGAGTCCCCCATGCAGGACGTTGTCGAGAAGGTCTATGAGCAGGTTGTGGCCCGCAACCGTGGAGAGGTCGAGTTCCACCAGGCCGTCCACGAGGTGCTGGACTCCCTCGGTCCCGTGATCGCCAAGCACCCCCACTACGCCGAGGGCGCCCTCCTGGAGCGCATCGTCGAGCCCGAGCGTCAGATCATGTTCCGGGTTCCGTGGGTCGACGACGCCGGCCAGGTCCACGTCAACCGCGGCTTCCGCATCGAGTTCAACTCCGCCCTGGGCCCCTACAAGGGCGGTCTGCGCTTCCACCCCTCGGTCAACGCCGGCATCATCAAGTTCCTCGGCTTCGAGCAGATCTTCAAGAACGCCCTGACCGCCCAGGGCATCGGCGGCGGCAAGGGCGGCTCCGACTTCGACCCGCACGGCCGCTCCGACGCCGAGGTCATGCGCTTCTGCCAGTCCTTCATGACCGAGCTGTCCCGCCACATCGGCCCGTCCACCGACGTGCCCGCCGGCGACATCGGCGTGGGCGGTCGCGAGATCGGCTACATGTTCGGCCAGTACAAGCGCCTGCGGAACTCCTACGACGCCGGTGTCCTCACCGGTAAGGGGCTGGCCTGGGGAGGCTCCCTCGTGCGCACCGAGGCCACCGGCTACGGCGCCGTGCTCTTCGCCCAGTCCATGCTCGCCACCAGGGGCGAGTCCCTCGAGGGCAAGAAGGTCATCGTCTCCGGTGGCGGGAACGTGGCGATCTACGCCATCGAGAAGGCCCAGCAGCTCGGCGCCATCCCCATCACCTTCTCCGACTCCTCCGGCTACGTCGTCGACGAGGCCGGTGTGGACCTCGAGCTGCTCAAGCAGATCAAGGAGGTCGAGCGCGGTCGCGTGGCCGACTACGTCGAGCGCCGCCCCGGCGCCCGCCTCGTGACCGGCGGCTCCGTGTGGGACGTCCCCGGCGACGTCGCCCTGCCCTGCGCCACCCAGAACGAGCTCGACGGCGACGCCGCGAACACCCTGCTGCGGGGCGGCTGCGGCGTGGTCTCCGAGGGGGCCAACATGCCCTCCACCCCGGAGGCCGTCGAGGCCTTCCAGAAGGCCGGCATCCTCTTCGGCCCCGGTAAGGCCGCCAACGCCGGTGGTGTGGCGACCTCCGCCCTCGAGATGGAGCAGAACGCCGGCCGCACCCGCTGGGACTTCGCCACAGCCGAGGCCAAGCTGACCGGCATCATGGCCGACATCCACGACTCCTGCGTCGCCGCGGCCGAGGAGTACGGCCGCCCCGGCGACTACGTGCTCGGCGCCAACGCGGCCGGTTTCACCCGCGTTGCCGACGTCATGATCGCCCACGGCATCGTCTGATACCTGGCTGATCCGGGCTCGCGCCCCTAGCGACGGCGTCCGCCACCTCCTCTCCGAGGTGGCGGACGCCGTCGTTGTGCCGTGGGAAGGGGCGGGGCGTGCGGGATCAATGCCCTTGGCGGCCAACCGCGTGGCTCGCTCCTCGCCGCGCTCCCGCCAGCCCCATCCACGCCTGCGAACGTCGATCCCGTACGCCTCAATACCGCTCCGTGACGGGCAGTCGAGATCGAGCGATCTACCGACTGGATGAGATCGTAAAAAATACTGCAAAAATCCCGGGAGAGGCGTACCTTGGTGATGTTCCCTTCCTCAAGTGATCCCGATCTCCATCCCTACGTCCCATGAGGATTGACATGAGAATACTTCCAGCTCGCAGAGCACGAGTCTGCGCTGCGTTGAGCGCTCTGGTTGTGGCTGCACTGAGTCCCATGATCTCGGTTCCGACAGCATCCCTCATGCCGCCGGCTGCCGCTGCGGAGAAACCTCCCGACGGCGCTGACGGGCTCCAGGGGGCCGATGATCCGGGCAACAAGGTGAGCATCAAGCTGGTGGGCCTGGGCGGTCTTCATGGTCACTACCTGGAGACGAGCGGGTTCAACCCGGATACCGAGGAGTACGACCTCCCCAAGGACCCCGGCCTGGTCGGGATCGAGTGCGCTGTCCGTGGGATTCGAGAGGACTTCCCCAATACGCTCGTCGTCTCCTCCGGCGGCAATGTCGGCGCCTCGCCCCACGCGTCCTCCTTCCTGCAGGACCGGCCCGTCATCAGCGGGCTCAATACGATGGAGCTGGATGCCTCAGCCCTGGGGGTCCACGCGCTCGACGGCGGAGTGAAGGACCTCGAGGACAGAATCCTGCCCGCCTCCGACTTCCCCATCCTGGCGGCGAACGTGTCCGGCTCCGATGCCCTGAGTGCCGAGGGGAGTGGTCGGGGGGTCTTCATCAAGGAGGTCGACGGGGTGCGCGTCGGCTTCATCGGCGTGGTGACCGACGACCTTCCCGCCCGGACGCCCGCGGCGAACCGGGCGGCCCTGACAGTCTCCCCCGCGGTGGCCACGGCCAACGCCCGCGCCGCCGAGCTCAAGGACGGTGACCCCGCCAATGGTGAGGCCGACATCGTCGTCGTGCTCAGCCATGAGGACATGACCTCCACGGCAACCGGCTTCTCCAAGAACGTCGACGCCGTCGTCGCCGGTCGCAGCGGACAGGGCCACGGGCAGGTCGTCACCGGATTCGAGGGCAATGCGATTCCTGTCGTCCAGCCCGGCCGTTACGGGCGGACCTTCGGGGATGTTCTCCTCGAGTACGATCGAACGACCCGGAAGACATTCGCCTACTACGCGCATAGCACACCCATCCAAGGCTTCGAATGCCGAGGATCCTCTCCCGACGTCCTGAATACGATGTGGGAGTACTACAGCTCCGTCACAGACGTTAAGAAGCAACCGCTGGCGCATATCGGGGCGGACTTCCTGCGGGGTTCCGATGGAAGCGTCCCCGACACCAATGCGGCAACGGAGTCCACGGCAGCCGACCTGGTCGCCGAGTCCTACCGCAGCTGGATCACCGACATCAAACCTCCTGGAACCAGCCACTACGTCGGCATCGTCAATTCCGGTGACGTCAAGAAGGACCTCACCTACCTCGCGTCCGGTAACTACAACGACATCCCGCGCCTGGACCAGGACGGCCTCGTCTCCTACGGGGAGGCGCTCGGCGTCCAGCCCGACAATAAAGCGCTCTCCTACGCCACTCTGAATGGTGCAGAGCTCAAGGCGCTCATCGCTCAGCAGTGGAGATTCCACGCCGATCCTGCCGTGCTCAACCTGGGACTGTCCTCCAACATGGACGTCATTGTCGATCCCGGGGCGACGGCGCAGAGCGGAGCCGTTCCCACAGTGCGTGAGATCCGGGTCGACGGGCAGGTCCTGGGGGACACGGACACAGTGGTCGTGGCCTCCACCCACGAGCTGCTCGACGACGGCGTCGACTTCACCATTCCTGACCAGAAGGTCATCGTCGACGTCGGCTCACTCCACCACAGCGTCTTCATCTCCTACCTGCACTCCTTCGGGGACAAGCCCTTGATGCCGTCCTACTCCAAACGTCAGGTGGGTATGAGTGCGACCCCGAAGCCCGGTCAGGCCGGCACGGTGACAGTGACGATGGACTCCTTGGCCTACACCAACGCCTCCGAACAGACCCTCGGTGCGCAGCGAGTCCGTGCCCGCTCCGGGGATAAGGAGTTCTTCAGTCAGAACATCGACCTGACCGTGGACCGCAGTGGCCCCACCACCGGAAAGGCGAGCTTCGACCTCACGTTCCCGGCCGATGCGCCCACCGGCGCCTGCCGCACAGCCTCCGCGGACAGCTGCCGCTGGGTGACCCTGGAGTCCGTGAACGCCGCCGGCCGGGTCCTCAATAGCTTCTACGTCGAGGTGCCGGCCGATGCGGCGCCCACGGCAACGCCGTCGGCCACTGCCAGTGCACAGCCGGTCCCACCCAGTGCGCCGTCGGCTGCGCCCTCGACGCCCAGTGCCGGGCCGTCGGCAGGTGCCACGGCGACGGCGGGCCCCAGCGGCAGTGCCGGTGCGGTCCCGGATGGGAAGGCGACGGCCTCACCCGGAGGCGGGAGCGCTGACGGTGCCACGGTGCCGGTCGGCGGTGCGGGCGGTCTGCCTGCCGCCACGAGCTGGGCGAGTACCACCGCCCCGGAGGTCCGCGGAGCCGGCGCGAAGCCGGCCGGTGGTTCGGGCACCTGGCCGCTGGCCCGCACCGGTACCTCCCTCAGCGCGGGCGTCGTCGCCCTGACCCTCATCGTCGGCGGCTACCTCATCCTGCGCCGCAGACGCCAGGAGGGATGAGGGGGCAGCGATGGTGCGGCCCTTCTCCTTCCACGTTCTCTCTGCACTCTTTTCACGCTGACCTAAGGACATATCATGAGGCTCATATCGCGAAGGCGGGGACGAGTCTGCGTCGCATTCAGCGCGCTGGCCCTCGCTTCACTCAGCCCTCTTTCCACCGCCGCGCCCTCCGGGACGGTTCCACCTCAGGGCGCCGGACTGCCCGACGTTGCTGTGCCATTGGACTCCCCGGATGGGGGAGTCCCCATCGACCTCGTTGGCATCTCCGATCTGCACGGCTACATCGAAACGACGTTCCATAAGAATCCGGAGACTGGCGAGGTCGACCTCAACAATGTGGAGAATCCCGGTGTGACGTCCCTGGCGTGCCATTTGAGCCGGGCTTACAGAGCGAATCCCAATGCGTTATTCGTCTCGTCGGGAGACAATATCGGGTCGTCATACTACCTGTCGTCCTACATGGATGATGAGGGGACACTGGATGTGCTGGAGCGGTTCCGCATGGATGTCTCTGCGCTAGGGGTGCACGAGCTCGACCATGGTCTCGGTGACCTCGAGGGTCGGGTTCTTCCCTATGCGACATTCCCCATCCTGGCGGCGAACGTGTCCGGCTCCGATGCCCTGAGTGCCGAGGGGGACGGTCGCGGTGTCTTCATCAAGGAGGTCGACGGGGTGCGGGTCGGCTTCATCGGTGTGGTGACCGATGAGCTGCCCAAACTGGTCTCCTCCTCCACCCGGGCACAGCTCACGGTCGCCCCGGCGGTGGCCACGGCCAACGCCCGCGCAGCCGAGCTCAAGGACGGTGACCCCGCCAATGGTGAGGCCGACGTCGTCGTCGTGCTCAGTCACGAGGACGCGGCCTCCACGGCGACGGGCTTCTCCAAGAACGTCGACGCCGTCGTCGCAGGACGCAGCCACGTCTCCTACGCGCAGACGGTGACCGGGGTCGAGGGCAATGAGATCGCCGTCGTCCAGCCCGACCACTACGGTCTGAAGCTCGGGATGATTCGGCTCAACTACGACCGGGACACCAAGAAGGTCTCCGTCGCCAACGTGGAGAACCGCGATCTGAGGCAGGAATACTGTCATGAAGACGATTTCGGCGGCATCAATATCTTCTCATATAAGAGATACAACAAGATGATGGATCTGGGGGCTGCCCGGGCGGTGGCGCAGCTCGGCACCGACTACTTGCGTGGATCGGACGGTGTGACCCCCGGAGCCCACACCGGCACCGAGTCCACGGCGGCCGACCTGGTGGCCGAGTCCTACCGATACTGGCTCGCCGACATGGATCCCATGGAGCAGCCGCCAGCCTCCACACACTATGTGGGAGTAGTCCGGGCCGACGACCTCAAAGCCGATTTCCGCTACAAGAGCACCGGGAACTATCACGGAGAAGTGCCCGCTGACCAGGTCGACGGCCTCTTCACGGTCGACGAGGTCCGTAACGTCTCGCCGGATGACAAGGCCATGGGATACCTCACCATGACCGGTGCCGAGCTCAAGGGGCTCATCGCCCAGCAGTGGCGCCCCGGAGCGGATTCGGTGGCTGTCCAGCTGGGGCTGTCCGCCAACGTCGACGTCATCGTGAACTCCGCGGCCCAGACCGAGGACGGCGCCGCTCCCTCGATTCGCGAGGTCCGGGTGGACGGGCAGGTCCTGGGGGACACGGACACGGTGGTCGTGGCCTCCACCCAGGAGCTGCTCACCGGCGGCGCCGGCTTCACACTCCCCCATGGAAGAGGGGTTGTGAACGTCGGTTCGCTCGGACGTGACATCACCACCAACTACCTGGCCTCCTTCAACCAGCAGATACTCAAACCGAGCTACGCCAAGCGTCAGGTGGGTATGAGTGCGACCCCGAAGCCCGGTCAGGCCGGCACGGTGACAGTGACGATGGACTCCCTGGTATACACCCACCCCACGGAGCAGGTTCTCGGGGCTCGCCGTGTGCGCGCCGTGTCCGGGGACAAGGAGTTCTTCAGTCAGAACATCGACCTGACCGTGGACCGCAGTGGCCCCACCACCGGTCAGGCGAGCTTTGACCTCACGGTTCCGGCCGATGCACCCACCGGCGCCTGCCGCAGCGCGGAGGCCACGACCTGCCGCTGGGTCACCTTGGAGTCCGTTGACGGCGTCGGCCGGGTTCTCAACAGCTTCTACGTCGAGGTGCCGGCCGATGCGGCGCCCACGGCAACGCCGTCGGCCACTGCCAGTGGCGGGCCATCGGCCGCGTCTAGCACTCCGTCGTCCACTCCCGGCGCGCAGCCGACTCCGTCCTCGACCTCCGGTGCCGGGCCGTCGGCGGGTGCCACGGCGACGACGTCGGCTGCGCCCGGTGCCAAGGCGGCTCCGTCGGCCTCGGCGGCTCCCAGTGGCGGTGCGGTCCCGGATGGGAAGGCGACTGCCTCACCCGGAGGCGGGAGCGCTGACGGTGCCACGGTGCCGGTCAACGGTGCAGGCGGTCTGCCTGCCGCCACGAGTGGGGCGGGTGCTGCCGCTCGTGAGGCTCGCGGCGCCGGTGGTGGTCAGCCGATCGGCGGCTTGGGAGCCTGGCCGCTGGCCCGCACCGGTACCTCCCTCAGCGCGGGCGTCGTCGCCCTGACCCTCATCGTCGGTGGCTACCTCATCCTGCGCCGCAGGCGGCAGATCGACTGACGTGGATCGCGGCAGGTCTGACACAGGCTGACGCAGTGATACGCGAATCGACACTCGTGCCCGCCACCCCACCAGGGGAGGTGGGCACGAGTCCTGGGTGATGAATGTCAGTGAGTTCCGTGAAAAAATGCCTCGTGTCGCGCGGTCACATACGGTTAGTCATGTTCCTCTCCTCATCTTTTCCCGGGTCACCATCCCTCCGCCTGACAAGGAACGACATGCGACTGCACCCCACGTGGGCCGTCAAGGTCGGCGCCGTCATGTGCGCGCTCACTCTGACAGCCCTCAGTCCCTCCCCGCTCACCCCGACCGCCGGTGCCGACGAACCGGCCGCGCCGGCTGACGCTCCGGCCAGCGGCACCACCACCATCGACCTGCTGGGCATCACCGACCTGCACGGCCACATCTCCCGTACCACTCAGACGGACCGCAACACCGGGCAGACTTCCGTCGAGGACCCCGGCGCCGTCACTCTGGCCTGCGAGGTCTCCGCCGCCCGCGCCACCAACCCCAACACTCTGTTCGTCTCCGCCGGAGACTCCGTGGGTGGGTCGGCCTACGTCTCCTCCATCCTCCAGGACCGCCCCACCATGGAGACGCTCAACGCGATGTCCCTGGATGCCTCCGCCCTGGGCAACCACGAGCTCGACCAGGGCCTGACCGACCTGGAGACGCGCATCCTGCCCGCCTCGAACTTCCCGATCCTGGCCGCCAACGTCTCCGGCTCGGCTCCCTTGAGCGCCGAGGGTGTCGGCAAGGGAGTCTTCATCAAGGAGGTCGGCGGTGTGCGCGTCGGCTTCGTCGGCGTCGTCACCGATGAGCTTCCCACCCTCGTGTCACCCTCAGCCCTGTCCACTCTCACCCTGAGTCCAGCGGTCGCCTCCGCCAATGCCCGTGCCGCCGAGCTCAAGGACGGCGATCCCGCCAATGGTGAGGCCGACGTCGTCGTCGTGCTCAGTCACGAGGATGCCGCCACCACTGCCACCAGCTTCGGCGGGAGTGTCGATGCCGTCTTCTCCGGACACACCCACGTGCCCTTCGCCCAGACCGTCACCGGTGCTGAGGGCAACCAGATCGCCGTCGTTCAGGCCGACCACTACGGCTGGGCGCTGGGGCGCATCCGTCTCAGCTATGACCCCGCCAGCCGGAAGACCTCGGTGGTCAGTGCTGACAACAAGGACCTGCGCAGCTCGAACTGCACCACCGACGCCTACGGCGTCGCCGGGATCGTGTCCCAGGCGGAGAAGGACTCCGCCACCGAGGGCGGCAAGCCGCTGGCCCGGATCGGATCGGACTTCCTGCGCGGCTCGGACGGCTCCGGACCCGGCGCCAACCGAGGCACCGAGTCCACCGCCTCCAACCTCATCGCCGAGTCCTTCCGCAGCTGGCTCGCCACCGACATCCAGCCGGCCGGCTCCACCCGCTACGTGGGCATCATGAACGCCGGCGGCGTGCGCGCCGACCTGCTCTACGCCGCCTCCGGCTCCGAGGGTGATGGCGTCCTGACCTCGGGGGAGGCCTACACCGTCCAGCCCTTCGGCAACGAGATGGCCTACACGACCCTCACCGGCGCCGAGCTGAAGGCTCTGCTGTCCCAGCAGTGGCAGCCCGGCTCCAGCCGGCCCGTCCTCACCCTGGGGCTGTCCAGCAACGTCGACGTCCTCACCGAGGCCAGCACCGATGCCGCTCACGGGACTGAAGCCGGAGCCGCCCCCGCGATCCGTGAGATCCTCGTCGACGGCAAGCCGCTGGCCGACGGCGACAGTGTCGTCGTCGCCTCCAACTCCTTCCTGCTGACCGGCGGCGACGGCTACACCGTCCTGAAGGGCAAGCCCGTGACCAACACCGGCGTCCTCGACCGCGACGTCACCTCCGCCTACCTGGCCTCCTTCGGCGACCAGCCCGTCAAGGCCGACTACTCCAAGCGGCAGACCGGGATGACCGTGGGGCCCGTGTACATCAGCTCAGGCGGCGCGCGCAGCACCGACATGGTCTCGGTGACCCTGGAGTCCCTGGCCTACACCAACGCCTCCGAGCAGGCCGCCGGCGCCCGGCGCGTACGCGCGAGCACGGGGAGCAAGGAGATCCTGACCAAGGACCTCGACCTCACCGTCGACGCCACCGGCCCGACCACCGGGCGGGTTGACTTCAACCTCACGTTCCCGGACGACGCACCCACGCGTGCCTGCCGTACGGTCCAGGCCACCACCTGCCGCTGGGCCACCGTCGAGACCCTCGATGCCGCAGGCACGGTTCTCAATCGCTTCTCGGTCGAGATCGAGGGTGAGGCTGTGGACGACC
Organism: Actinomyces sp. oral taxon 171 str. F0337; assembly: GCF_005696555.1. Lineage (NCBI taxonomy): Bacteria > Bacillati > Actinomycetota > Actinomycetes > Actinomycetales > Actinomycetaceae > Actinomyces > Actinomyces sp. oral taxon 171. The sequence continues at coordinate 485,156 of NZ_CP040005.1, forward strand.
CCGGTGCGGACGCCGGTGCCAGCACGGCAGGGAGCGCAGACACGGCGGCGGACGAGGCCGGCGGCGAGGCGACGTCCACCCCGCAGGCCGGTCGTGATGCTGATGAGGCGTCCGTGGGTGGCGGCACCGAGCCATCCGCCGGGAGCGGCGCGCCGCCCGCAGCCGCTGCTCCTGAGGCCCGTGGTGGCAACGGCGCTCAGCCGGTCGGTGGCTCGGGTGGTTGGCCGCTGGCCCGCACAGGTGCGTCCCTGGGTGCAGGCGTCGTCGCCCTGATCCTCATCGTCGGCGGCTACCTCATCCTGCGCCGCAGACGGCAGGTCGACTGACGTGGATTGACGCGCGCCGAGGTGGTCTCACACCGAGCTGCTGCAGCGACGCGCGAATCGACGCTCGTGCCCGTCGCCCTCACCAGGGGTGGCGGGCACGAGTGCTGGGTGGCGGGTGTCGGCGGCGCCCGTGGGGCGGACCCTGTTCTCAAAACAACCTATAGATTGTATTGTGAGTCACAAAGGGGTGGACATGAATGTCTGAACAGACATACTCTTACGTCTGTTCAAACATAAAAAGTCGAAGAGATGTCCGAACGGGCGCCTCTGTCGATGGCACCGACCTCAGGGGGTGAACATGCGCATCGAGGACAGGCACCGCCAGATCGTGGAGCAGGTGCGCGGTGCGGGGCGGGTTCTCGTCACCGAGCTCGCCGAGCACTACGACGTCACCCCTGAGACGATCCGTCGTGACCTGACCGCCCTGGACCGCAGCGGCGCCCTGCGCAAGGTCCACGGTGGCGCCATCCCCGCCCCCGCCCTGCCGGAGACCGGCGTGACCCAGCGCGAGCAGGTCAACCCCGATGCCAAGCAGGCCATCGCCCGCGCCGCCCTGGCGCGGCTCGCACCGAAACCCGGCACCACCCTCCTCATCGACGCTGGAACCACCACCGAGTCGCTCGCCCGCCTCCTGCCGGGCGACAGCGACCTGACCGTCATCACCAACTCCGTCCTGACCGCCGCATCCCTGGCCGCCGCCGGACGTACCCGGGTGCGGATCCTGGGCGGCCAGCTGCGCGGACTCACCCAGGCCGCCGTCGGCCCCGAGGCCGTCGAGGCCCTGTCCACCCTGAGGGTCGACGTCGCCGTCCTGGGCGCCAACGGCCTGAGCGCAGCCCACGGGCTGTCCACGCCCGATCCCGACGAGGCCACCGTCAAACGCGCCATGGTGCGCAGCGCCCGCCAGGTGGTGGCCCTGGTCGACTCCACCAAGATCGGCCAGGAGCACCTGGTCTCCTTCGCCTCCCTCGACGACATCGACCTCCTGGTCACCGACGTCGAGCTCCCGCCCGCACTCATCGACCAGCTCACCGCAGCCGAAACCGAGGTACTTGTCGCATGATCCTGACTCTCACGCCCAACCCGTCCCTCGACCGCACCGTCTCCCTACCCGCTCCCCTCCAGCGCGGCGCCGTCCAGCGCCTGACCGACGTCGTCATGGAACCGGGAGGCAAGGGCGTCAACGTCGCCCGCGTCCTGTCCACCTCCGGGCGCGCCGCCACCGCCGTCCTGCCCGCCGCCGAGCACGACCCCATCCTCACCGCCCTGGACGGCCTCGAGCTGCCCGGCCTCACCGTGCGATCCGTGCCCGTGGCCGGCCCCGCCCGCATCAACACCGCCGTCACCGAGCCCGACGGCACCACCACCAAGCTCAATGAGCTGGGAGCGGGCCTGAGCGCTGAGGAGATCGACGCCGTCGAGCAGGCCCTCCTGGAGACCCTGACGCTCACGGGGGTGTCGGCCGGAGCCGACCCCCACCACTGGGCCGTCCTGTCCGGCTCCCTGCCGCCGGGCGCACCGGCCAGGTGGTACGCCCGCCTGGTCGGGCTCCTGCGCGAGGCCGCCCCGGGGCTGCGCATCGCCGTCGACACCTCCGACGAGCCCCTGGCGGCCCTGGCCGCCGAGCTGCCCGGATCGGCCCCCGACCTCATCAAGCCCAACGGTGAGGAGCTCGGCCAGCTCACCGGCCTGCCCGCCGAGCGCGCCATGGCCCTCGAGGAGGGCGCCGTTCAGGGGGACTACGACCCCGTTGTCGACGCCGCCCGCCTCCTGGTGGACCTGGGCATCGGCGCCGTCCTGGTGACCCTCGGCCCCGCCGGCGCCGTCCTGGTGACCGCCGACGGCGCCTGGCACGCCACCGCCCCCGAGGTCCCGGTGGTCTCCACCGTCGGCGCCGGGGACTCCTCGGTGGCCGGCTACATCCTGGCCGACGTCAACGGCGGTGACGAGACCGAGCGCCTGCGCACCGCCATGGCCTACGGCTCGGCCGCCGCCTCCCTGCCCGGAACCACCCTGCCCACGCCCGCCGACCTGCCCGATCAGCCGGCCGTCGTCACCCGGCTCTCCTGAGTCGGGGCGCCCGCGGGCGCCGGGGTCGCAGACCCGCGAGCCCCCGCACATGTCAGCGGCTGCCGGCCGGTCACCGCCCAGCCGGCCCCGCCACCGACCGCCCCTCGACCGTCCATCACCCGTCCACCGACCCGCCACATGACCACCACTGACCGCATGACCGCCGCCCACCACCCTTGACCACCTGTGACCCGCCGCAGCCCACCGGGCGGCGGCACCTCGGACACCAAGGAAGACCATGACCGAGAACAAGCCCCTCATCATCCCCGAGCTGGTCGCGCTCGACGCCGACGCCGGCCCGGGCAAGGAAGACGTCATCGAGTTCCTGGCCACCACCGTGGCCGGTGCGGGCCGGGCCTCCAGCCCCGACGGCCTGGCCGCCGACGCCAAGAAGCGCGAGTCCACCGCCCCCACCGGGATCCCCGGTGGCATCGCCATCCCGCACTGCCGCAGCTCTCACGTCCTGGCCCCCAGCCTCGGCTTCGCCCGCCTGTCGCAGCCGGTCGACTTCGGGGCCGCTGACGGACAGGCCGCCGACCTCATCTTCATGATCGCCGCCCCCGACGGCGCCGACGACTTCCACCTCCAGCTCCTGGCCAAGCTCGCCCGCGGACTCATGCAGTCCGATTTCACTGACGCCCTGCGCCAGGCCGCCGACGCCGAGGAGATCGCCCGCATCGTCACCAGGCAGGTCCAGCCCGAGCTGCTCGACGACGGGACACAGGCCGCGGACGGCGCGGACGGCGCAGCCGGTGAGACCAGTGAGGCCGCAAGCGCCGCGGACTCGGCCCAAGGGGCCGGCGTCGTGGAGACCAAGGAGGCCTCGGCGTCGTCGGCTCCGGCGGAGGGCGAGACCGTCATCGTGGGCGTCTCCTCCTGCCCCACCGGCATCGCCCACACCTTCATGGCCGCCGAGGCCCTGGAGCAGGCCGGCAAGGACCGCGGCATCACCGTGGCCATCGAGGGCCAGGGCTCGGGCAAGATCGACGCCCTGGACCCCGACCTCATCAATCGGGCCAGCGCCGTCATCTTCGCCCACGACCTGCCCGTCAAGGGCCGCGAGCGCTTCGCCGGCAAGCCCGTCATCGACGTCGGCGTCAAGGCCGCCGTCAACGACGCCGGCTCCCTGGTGGACAAGGCCCTGGCCGTGGTCGACGACCCGAGCGCCACCCGCGTGCCGGCCGGCGGCGAGTCCGCCGAGGAGAGCGAGGAGGGCTCCGAGCACTGGGCCCGGCGCCTCCAGCGCTCGGTCATGACCGGGGTGTCCTACATGATTCCCTTCGTGGCCGCCGGTGGTCTGCTCATCGCCCTGGGCTTCCTCCTGGCCGGGTACGACGTGGCCAACCTCTACGAGAAGATCTCCATCAGCGACTACTCCCTGTGGAACCTGCCCGGCAACGAGTTCGTGCACGAGATCAAGAACTCGGCCGGCGACGTCGTCGGCACCGAGACGATCACCGTCTCCCAGTCCGGGCTGCTGCTGTACATCGGGTGGACGCTGTTCCTGCTGGGGCAGGCGGCCATGAGCTTCCTCGTCCCGGCGCTGGCCGGCTACATCTCCTTCGGGCTGGCCGGCAGGCCCGGGATCGCGCCCGGATTCGTCATGGGGGTCGTCGCGGTCGAGGTCGGTGCCGGGTTCATCGGCGGCCTGGTCGGCGGCATCCTCGCGGGCTACTTCGCGGCCTGGCTCGCCGGGCTCGGCGTGCCGTCCTGGCTGCGGGGGCTCATGCCGGTGGTCATCATCCCGCTGGGCACCACGCTGGTGGTCGGCGCCGTCATGTACCTGGTTCTCGGGCTGCCCTTGGCCTCCCTCATGACCGCGCTGCAGAACGGACTGACCTCCATGTCCGGGGGTGGGTCGGCCGTGCTGCTCGGCATCATCCTCGGGCTCATGATGTGCTTCGACCTGGGCGGACCGGTCAACAAGGCCGCCTACCTGTTCGGCACCGCGGGCCTGTCCGCGGCCAGCGCCACCAACGCCGCCCCCTACGAGATCATGGCCACCGTCATGGCCGCCGGCATGGTGCCGCCGCTGGCGATGTCCGTCGCGACCTTCCTGCGCTCGCGGCTGTTCACCAAGGCCGAGGTGGAGAACGGACGCAGCGCCTGGCTGCTGGGGCTGTCCTTCATCTCCGAGGGCGCCATCCCCTTCGCCGCCGCCGACCCGCTGCGCGTCATCCCGGCCACTATGGCCGGCGGCGCGGTCACCGGCGCGATGACCATGGCCATGCACGTCGGCTCCCGAGCGCCCCACGGCGGCGTGTTCGTCGCCTTCGCCATCACCAACTTCGGTGGCTTCCTCCTGGCGATCCTGGCCGGGACGGCGGTGACCACCGCCCTGGTCATCGTCCTCAAGGGTCTGGGGCGCAACACCGACGGCAAGAAGACCGCTGAGGCGCAGGCGGCAGATGCCGCTTGATCCGGCGATCCTCATCACCGCGTCGTGCGGGGTCCCACCAGGTGCGGGGCCCCGCACGACGCGTGTGAGGAGCTAAGAGGCCGAGTCCGAGAGTTTCGGTGTCCCCGTTGACGCAGGACGCTCCCCGGGGCGGTCCGGCATAGGCTTCACGACATGGCTGCAAGACGACGCATCGACCCCGCCGCCGGCGCCCAGGCCCTGCGCCAGTGGGCCCAGGAGCATGACAGGCCCGGGGACGGGCCGGTCAACGGGACCGGAGGACCGACCGGCGCTGAGCGTGCCGCCGGTGGCCCCGACTCGGCCAGTCCCGCCGACCGGGCCGCCCGCCGTCGGATGACCGCCACCGCCGTGCGCTACACCCTTGAGGAGCTCGCCGCCTGCGCGCCCGGGCGCTCGGTCGAGGTGCGGGTCCCGCCCTTCGGAGTCACCCAGGCTGTCGCCGGCACCGTCCACCGCCGGGGCACCCCGCCCAGCGTCGTCGAGACCGACGCCGCCACCTGGCTGGCCCTGGCCACCGGCCGACTCACCTGGCAGGACGCCCTGGCCGGCGGCGCCCTGCACGCCTCCGGCGAGCGCTGCGACCTGTCCGCCTACCTGCCTCTGGTCAAGCTCTGAAAGCCTGTCCGGTCTGGGCCGACCGGCGTGGCATGGTCGCCGCCGTGCCGCCGTAGCGCCGCCGCCCTGATTCTGACTGTCGCTTTGCGAGCCGGGGCTGCTCCGCGGACTCGTAGGGGCCGGTCACTCCCATGTCCTGAGGCATCTCGGACTGTTGTGCCAACCGCGCAGAGGACGAAAGTGTCACAAATGGCGACTTTTCAACGCACCCTGTCGGGGCAGACGTCAGGGCGCAAGGTCCTGACCAGCGTCAACGCGTTCTGACTGGTCGTCTGCGGAGCCCACTCGGTCCTAAAAGTCGCCGCCCGTGACAGATCGGGCTGATTCCGCTCCATCCGTCTGTTGGTCGCTGCGCCGGCGGCCCGCGCCGGTAGGTTCATCCCATGAGTCGCACGCGCCTGAGCACCTACACCGCCCCGCCCGCCGAGGTCACCCGGACCTTGGACGCGTTGCGCGCGCACTACGAGGTCCCCACCGCCTTCCCGCCCGAGGCCCTCGCCGAGGCGGAGGCCGCCGCCGGCGCCTGGGCCCAGGACGGCCCCGCCCGTCTCCTGGCCGACGGCGCCCGCGACGCCCGCGACCTGGACCTGGTCACCATCGACCCGCCCGGCTCCATGGACCTCGACCAGGCGGTTCTCCTGGAGCACCTGCCCGCGCAGGCCGACTATGTTGACCAGGCCGGCGCGACCGTCGGGGACGTCGGGGACGCCCCGGAGTCGGAAGCCGCCTACCGAGTCCACTACGCCATCGCCTCCCTGGCCACCTTCGTGACCCCCGGCGGCCCCCTGGACACCGAGCTGCGCCGTCGCGGCGAGACCGTCTACGCCCCCGACGCCGCCACGCCCCTGCACCCCGAGGTCCTCTCCCACGGCGCCGCCTCCCTCCTTCAGGACGCCGAGCGCCCCGCCTGCCTGTGGACCATCGACCTCGATGACCGCGGCGAGGTCGTCTCCGCCCGCGTCGAGCGGGCCCTCGTGCGCTCGCGGGCCCGCCTCACCTACGCCCAGGTCCAGGCCGCCATTGACGGGGAGGGCGCCCTGCCCCAGGAGGCGCCGGCCGACCTGCCCGAGCTCCTGGCCGAGATCGGCCGCCTGCGCCTGGAACGCGAGGCCGCCCGCGGCGGCATCAGCATGACCACGCCCGAGCAGGTCGTCGAGGTGACCGAGGCGGCACAGGTGGCAGAGGCAGCAGAGGTGACAGAGCCGGCAGGGGACTCCGAGTCCGCCGAGTCCGCCGAGGCGCCCGGCCCCGCCGGCTACCGGCTCGCCTACCGCGTGCCCGTGCCCGCCGAGCAGTACAACGCCCAGATCTCCCTGCTCACCGGCATGTGCGCCGCCCGGGTCATGGTCGAGTGCGGCGTCGGCATCCTGCGGACCCTGCCGCCGGCGCGCCCCGAGGACTACGCCCGTCTGCGGCGCGTCGCCACGGCCCTGGGCATCGACTGGCCGGCCGCCCAGCCCTACCCCGAGCTCGTGCGCGGCCTGGACCACGCCGTGCCCGCTCACGCTGCCTTCATGGAGCAGGCCATGTCCCTCTTCCGTGGATCGGGCTACCTCGCCTTCGGAGTGGGCGGCGTCGGGGTACCGGCCGAGGACGAGGCCTCCGACACCGAGGAGGCCGTCCACTCCGCGATCGCCGCCCGCTACGCCCACGTCACCGCCCCGCTGCGCCGCCTCGTGGACCGCTACGGCGAGGAGGTCTGCATCGCCGCCTGCGCCCAGGCGCCCGTGCCCGAGTGGGTCCTTGAGGCCCTCCCCGACCTGCCCGACGTCATGGAGCAGACCGGCAAGCGCGCCAGAGCCATCGGCCGCGGAGCCCTGACCGCTCTGGAGGCCCTGGTCCTGCGCGGACACGAGGGCGAGGTCTTCGACGGCGTCATCACCTCCGAGCGCGACGGCCGCGGCGAGCTCGTCCTGGCCGAGCCCGCCGTCGTCACCGAGATCCGCGCCGGCACGAAGGCCCCCGACGATGGCCTCCCGGTGGGTGAGCGCGTGCGGGTCCGCCTCCTGTCCGCCGACCCCGCCTCCGGCACCCGCTTCCAGCTCCTGCGGAACCGACCCTGAGGCGCCAGGTGCGTCAGGCCTGCGGGAGCAGCTGTTCCAGCAGCTCCTCAGCGTCACTCCCCACCAGGTCCAGCGCACCCCGTGAGGCGAGTGAGGCGACGCCGTGGACGGCCGCCCAGGCTGCGGTCGCGGCGGCCTCGGGCGCATCCGGGCGTTCCTTGGCGAAGCGGGCGCGCCATTCTTCAAGGAGTGGCAGGGACCTGGCCCGAAGCTCTCGGCCGCTGCCGGCCAGCACGTCGTGACGGGTGATGAGGTCGAAGGCGTGGGGGTGCTCGACGGCGTAGGCGACGTAGGCCCTCGCGGTCTCCTTGAGGCCTGCCGCGGCATCGGTGAGGCGAGTGCGGAGCTCATCGAGGCACACCTCGGCGATGGCGGACAGTAGCAGCGCGAGGGTGGGGAAGTGGCGTCTCGGTGCTCCGTGGGAGACGCCGCAGCGCCGGGCCACCTCTCGTACGGTCACCGCGCTGACGCCGTCGTCCTCGAGCAGCTGCCGCCCAGCCTGGATCAGACGGTCCTCCGTTGTCGGGCTCATGGCCCTAGCCTGCCTCTTGTAGACGGCGTCTACAATATGGTAGACATCGTCTACATGATGGCTTTCGGATACTCCCTCGCCCTGGTCTCGGTCGGGTCCGCCCTGCACGCCCTGTGGAACGTGCTGGTGAAGCGCTCCGGTACCTCCGACGTCGCCTTCGTGTGGGTCTACAGCGCCATCGCCGCGCCGCTGTGGCTCGCGGTACTGACAGTGGGGGCGACCTGGGGAGGTCTGGGCCCGGCCTGGTGGGCGGCCCTCGTCAGCACGGCGCTGCACACGGCCTACGCCGCGGTCCTCCAACGCGCCTACTCGTCGGCGGACCTGTCAGTGGTCTATCCGGTCTCACGCGGGCTGGCGCCGGTTCTGGTGACGGCGGTGGTGGCGCCGTGGACCGGGGGCCCGAGCGCCATCCAGGCGCTCGCGCTTCTGGCGGTCCTCATCGGCGTCCCCCTCGCCTCGGGGGCCACCTGGCGGGATCTGACCCGGGCCCGGGGCCTCCGGGCGGGCAGCGCCGTCGCATCCTGCACCGCCGCCTACACTCTGTGGGACGCCTTCGCCGTCGCGGAGCTGCACGTCGCCGTTGTGCCCTACATGGCGCTGTCCAGTCTGGCTCAGCTCGTGCTGCTCACCATCGTGCTGGGCCGGCGTCGTCGCGAGCTGCCCGCTGCGCTGGCTGCCGGCTGGGCCCGGGCCCTCCCCATCGCGGTGCTGGTGCCGGCGAGCTATGCGCTGGTGCTTGTCGCCATGCGCTTCGGGCCTCCGTCCGTCGTCGCCACCTCCCGGAGCCTCAACGTCGTCTTCGGTGTCATCGCCGGGGTGTGGCTCCTGCGTGAGCCCTTCACCAGGCGATCAATACTCGGGGTCTCGATGATCGTCGTCGGGGTCCTGGTGGGGGCGAGCTGATTCCGGAGCCGCCCGCGGACCGGCTCCGGCGGCCGCAATGGTCAGACGGCGCCGGACCATGACAGACTGTGCGTGTGCGCACCGGTGAGAAACCCTCGCAGATCACCTTCGACCATCCCGACGGCGCCCGCCCCACCCCGCGGGCCGGCTCCACCGAGCCTCCGAGCCGATCCGCCCGGTTGAGCCCGCCCGATCCGACGGTTCCCGCAGTGCCCGTCAGCGTCCCCGGCCTGACCGCTCTGCCCGACGACCACTCCGACGAGCTCGAGCCCTCGCCGCGCGAGGAGTGCGGCGTCTTCGGAGTGTGGGCCCCCGGCGAGGACGTCTCCCGCCTGAGCTACTTCGGGCTGTACGCCCTCCAGCACCGCGGCCAGGAGTCGGCGGGCATCGCCACCTCCAACGGCTCCCAGATCCTCGTCTACAAGGACCTCGGCCTGGTCTCCCAGGTCTTCGACGACCAGGCCCTGTCCAACCTCACCGGCCACGTGGCCGTCGGCCACGTCCGCTACGCCACCCAGGGGGCCACCACCTGGGAGAACGCCCAGCCGATGCTCGGCCCGGCGGCCGGCTCCACCCTCGCCCTGGCCCACAACGGCAACCTCACCAACACCCGCGAGCTCATGGACGCCGTACGCGTCACCTCCGGGGAGGACCTCAGCGGTGAGCTCGGCCGCGGCTCCTCCACCGACACCGCCGTCCTGGCCGCCCTGCTCAACCTCGTCTCCGAGCACGGAGCCCTGGAGGGCTGGGACTCGGCCGCCGACATCCTCACCTCCGGCATCACCGACGACGCCGAGCTCGACGCCGCCTACTCCGCACCGCCCCCCTTGAGCATCCACCAGGCCGCACGGCGGGTCCTGCCCATGCTCCGCGGCGCCTTCTCCCTGGTCTTCATGGATGAGCGCACCCTCTACGCCGCCCGCGACCCCCACGGGGTGCGCCCCCTGGTGCTGGGGCGCCTGGGCAACGGGTGGGCCGTGGCCTCCGAGACCGCGGCCCTGGACATCGTCGGCGCCGCCTTCGTGCGCGAGATCGAGCCCGGCGAGCTCATCGAGATCGACGAGGACGGCGTGCGCTCCTCGCGCTTCGCCACCGCCCGCCGGGCCGGCTGCGTCTTCGAGTACGTCTACCTGGCCCGCCCCGACACCCGCATCGCCGGACGTAGCGTCATCACCTCGCGCAACGAGATGGGGGCCGCCCTGGCCCGCGAGCACCCGGTGGAGGCCGACCTCGTCATCGCCACGCCCGAGTCGGGCACCCCGGCCGCCATCGGCTACGCCCAGGCCTCCGGCATCCCCTACGGGCAGGGCCTGGTGAAGAACGCCTACGTTGGGCGCACCTTCATCCAGCCCACCCAGACCCTGCGCCAGCTCGGCATCCGCCTCAAGCTCAACCCCCTGCGCGAGGTCATCGAGGGCAAGCGCCTCGTCGTCGTCGACGACTCCATCGTGCGCGGCAACACCCAACGGGCCCTGGTGCGGATGCTGCGCGAGGCCGGCGCCGCCGAGGTCCACGTGCGCATCTCCTCCCCGCCGGTCATGTGGCCCTGCTTCTACGGCATCGACTTCGCCACCCGCGCCGAGCTCATCGCCACCGGTATGAGCGTGGAGGAGATCGGCGAGTCCATCGGCGCCGACTCCCTGGGCTTCCTGTCCGTCGAGGGCATGGTGGCTGCCAGCGGCCAGAAGGCCGACGACCTGTGCCTGGCCTGCTTCACCGGCGACTACCCGATCCCGCCGCCCGTGCGCAGCCTGACGTCCGCCGCCATCCCCGTGCGCCGCGTCCCGACCGCCTACCGCGGTCGGCGCAGCGAGAAGGCCGACGACGCCGAGCGCACCGTGCCGCCGGGCAGCATCACCCGCCCGGACCTGGCCTCCGGCAGCCCCCTGGGCTCGACGACGTCGTAGCCCTGGGCGGCCGGCCGTGCGCTGACTGGCCGACCCCGGTCAGCCGCCGGCCACCTGCTCCGCCCTCGCCCCTTCCGCTCACCACCGCACCTTCGACCCGAGTCCACAAGGAGCCCCCACATGACACAGCAGCCCGAGCAGCCCACCTCCGCCATCACCTACGCCGACTCCGGCGTGGACACCGCCGCCGGGGACCGGGCCGTCGCGCTCATGAAGGACGCCGTGGCCTCCACCATGACCCCGGCCGTCGTCGGCGGCGTCGGGGGCTTCGCCGGGCTCGTGGACGTCTCCGCCCTGCGTGACTACCGCCGCCCCCTGCTGGCCACCTCCACCGACGGCGTGGGCACCAAGGTCGCCATTGCCCAGGCCCTCGACATCCACGACACCATTGGTCAGGACCTGGTGGGCATGGTTGTCGACGACATCGTCGTGGTCGGGGCCCGGCCCCTGCTCATGACCGACTACATCGCCTGCGGGCACGTCGTCCCTGAGCGGATCGCCGACATCGTGCGCGGCATCGCCCAGGCATGCGCCGCTATCGGCACCCCGCTGCTGGGCGGTGAGACCGCCGAGCACCCCGGCCTCATGGCCCCCGACGAGTACGACGTCGCCGGGGCCGCCACCGGCGTCGTCGAGGCCGATCGCGTCCTCGGCGCCGAGAAGGTGCGTGCCGGCGACGTCCTGGTCGCCCTGGGCTCCTCCGGCCTGCACTCCAACGGCTACTCCCTGGTGCGCCGCGTCATCGAGCACGCCGGCTGGGGCCTGGAGCACGAGGTCCCCGAGTTCGGCCGCACCCTGGGCCAGGAGCTGCTCGAGCCCACGCGCCTGTACACCCGCGTGTGCCTGGCCATGCTGGAGACCCTGTCCTCACCGGCCGCCCCGGGGCCGGTCCACGCCCTGTCCCACATCACCGGCGGGGGACTGGCCGCCAACGTCGCCCGGGTCCTGCCGGCCGGGCTCATCGCCGACGCCGACCGCTCCTCCTGGACGGTGCCGCCGGTCTTCTCCACCGTGCGCGAGCTCGGCTCGGTGCCGTGGGAGGACCTCGAGGGCACTCTCAACCTGGGCGTGGGGATGGTCGCCGTCGTCGACCCGAGTGTGGTCGACGCCGTCCTGCGGGTCGCCGAGGGCTCCGACATCCCCGCCTGGGTGCTCGGCGAGGTGCATGAGGCCGCGAAGTACGAGGCTCAGGGCCGGGTGGTCTCCGGCACGAAGGGCGTCGACGGGGGATCGGTCGACATCCACGGCACCTACCGGACCGCCTGAGCGGCCGAGGCCGCCGCTGGCACGAACAGCGGGGGGACGACACGACAACGACGAGGCCCCGATTGGATGCGGTATCCAGCCGGGGCCTCGCACCGTGAGATGTCACGTGTGGCGACTAATCAATCCCCGCCGGGCCGGTTCTGGAGCAACGGGCCAGGGCAGCACCGCCCTGGCCTGGGTCGATGCGACACAGGCGGTTCGGTTCGGGAGTGAGAAGTCGCCGAGAGTGACACCGATGGCTGCCCGGATGGCCTCGACTCACGCGCTCGTAGGCGCGCGGAAGGGCCGGCAGGTGCTTTCCTCCGGCCCTCCTCGACTGGGGTGGGCTAGTTGCCGCCCTCGTCCCAGTCATCATCGTCGACGGCATACTTGGCGGCCAGTTCCTCGTAGTCGATCTCGTCGTCAGGCTCAGATCCCGAGGACGCTGAGACGAGCTCCCGCTCCAGAGCCTTGTAATCAGTCTCCGGGCTGAAGTACTTGAGCTTACGGGCAACCTTGGTTGCCTTGGCCTTCTGACGGCCGCGCCCCATAGGCTCGACCCCCTCCAACGTGTCACGGCGCGCACGTGGGCGCGCTCTTCCTGGTCAAATATGTCGTGGGGCAACCGTACAACGTCAATGGTCACGAACACCATTCAGACACCGGGGGAGGGGCGTGGTGACGCACACCCCATATATGGGACGCGGGGTCCAAGAGCCCCATGGAGGGCGCCCAGGAGGCCTTCGGTGGGCCTTCAGTGAGCCTGCGGATGCTGCCCAACACGGCCCCGACGTTCCTCCAGGGGCTGGGAGTCTCAGAGGCGCGAGGCTGCCGACACGAGGACTCCTGAGAAGGGGTGGAGGAGGGGCTGCCTGGTGACTGGGGGTCGGCACTTCGCCGGGGGCGTACGCGGATAGCCGGACAGTGGAGGACCTGACATGCGCGGGGGTGGCGGCCCTGACGGACGCACGGGTGCGCAGGTGGCGGCCCTGACCGACCGAACCACGAGGACGCACCATAGGGGCTGAGGACTGATCCTAGGGATGCAGTCCGTGAGCCTGATGGTGCGTCCTCGATGGGTGAGGCATGTGGTGCCCGGCGCGTGAAAATGCAGCTGAGAGACCACAACCTAGGGCGTGAGGGCGGTGATGAGGGGGCTGGCCTCGCCGCTCCAGGAGATGGCGAGCTGGTCCCGGGCGCGGGTCGCGGCCACGTACAGCAGTGAGCGCTCCCGCAGGAGGGCATCGTCGCGGTCCGCGTCGGAGTACTGCTGGTCCCGCAGTGGCCGAGGGATCGCTTTCCTCGAGACGTCGAAGAGCAGTACCTTGCGGAACTCCAGACCCTTGGCGCGGTGCATCGTCATAACTACGGGCCTGCCCCGACCGGCCGCTTCCCGGTCCACGGCGCGCACCTCTATCCCGTGCTGGGCCAGACCGTTGACGACGGCGTCGCGCTGGTAGCGGTCACGCACGAGGACGGCGATTGTCTCCGGAGCGCTGTCCTCACTGTCTCGGTCCTGTTCCAGCCACACCGTCAGCAGCTCAGCGGCCTTGCTCAGCTCATCGGCGCGGTCGGTAGCGTGCAGCAGCAGCGGCTCGGGTCCGGAGCGCGGTGAGACGTAGTGGTGCTCCTCTGCCTGCCCCTCCATGTCTTCGTAGGTGCCGGGATCGAGGATCCCGAAGGCGACATCGAGGTTCTGACGGGTGGTACGGTAGTTGCGCGTCAGCCGCCGCGACCTCCCGCGCACCTGGATCCCGTAGTGGCTCAGCGTGATCTTCTTGCCGTAGATGCGTTGGTGGGAGTCCTCAGCCAGGAACAGGTCATCCGGGCCAGGTTCCACCAGCGCCCGCAGCAGCTGCAGGTGAGCGGGCGTGAGGTCCTGCGCCTCATCGACGAGCACGTGTCGGAAAGGTCGGGGTGTGCCGAGGTTTGCCTCCTGGTCGAGCCAGGCTGCGGCCAGGGCGAGCTGTTCGTCAAAGGAGGTTACGCCCAGGTCGGCGCTGCGGTCTCGGTAGCGCTCCATCGCCTTCCACACGGCGGCCCGCTTGGACCGGTCCAGGGCCACGCCTCGCCCTGGTCGGCGCACGCGCAGGTACTGTTTGAGAGTCGTGACGCGCTGGGGTAGCACGATCAGCTCGTACTCGGACTCCAGGAAGTCGGCGGAACGCAGCCCCTCGGGCAGCTCATCGCCCATGAGGGTGAGGACTTCCTGCCACACATTCTCCCTGGGGTAGGTGAGTACTCGCCCGCGCGGCTGGCCGATGACCTCCTGGGCGATGGGGGAGATCCTGGCTCCGGCCTGCTGGAGGATCATGCGCGCCACCCGGTCCAGGCCGCTGACCATGACTCCGGGCTCGCTCAGCCTCTCGGTGAAGGGCAGCCGTGGTTCGAGCTGGGCGATCTGGCGGCGCAGGTCGTCGGCGAGGTTGCGCGTGTAGGTCGTCAGCAGGATCCGCGGCTCCTGCCCGTCAGCCTTGTCCCGCTTGGCCAGCTCGACGGCGCGGTGCACGGCAATGACGGTCTTCCCGGTTCCGGCGCCGCCCGAGACACGCATGGGACCATTCGCGCGCCGCTCCACGAGGGCCCGCTGCTGGGGGTGCAGGAAGAGCTGCCACTCGGCGAAGCTGAGCCCCTCGATGGCGCGGCGCAGGTCCTCGTCACTTTCCAACCAGGTGAAGGTCGAGCGCGCCGCGCGGGTGCGCAGACCTGCGATGAGGTCGGCGTCGGTGGGCTCTGCGGACACGTCACGTGAGGGCCGCAGCCCGAAGTCCTCACGGATCTCCTCGATCGTCGCCCCCGTAGCCAGGTTGAGCAGCGCCTCGCCCTGCCAGGACACCCGGGCGGTGGAAGCCAGGTCGAGGAGCTGGGACTCGCGCTGCGCCGCCAGTGCCGCTGCGCCGAGTCGGACGTCAATACCGAGCTCGTCGTGCAGCATCTCCACGGTGAGCCCATCGGGCCACACCGGTGCCTGGTCCCGGCTGGGAACGACGACGGCGCCCGGCACGGCAGCGGCCCCCGCCGTTCCGGCAACCGCTCCGCCTTCGCCCCGCTGGCCCCCCGTCCCAACCGGCTCGCCAGGTGCCTGGGTGGGCGCGGAACCGGCGTCGGCTCCTCTGGCTTCCTCGTTGCGACGGCGCGCCTCGGCGTTGGCGGCCTGGATGCGGGCCGTCTCGCGGGCGATCTCGTCGGCCTCGCGCTGGGCGGCGGCGAGCTCGGCCTGGGCTGTGCGTCGCGCCTCCTCGACGGCGCGGGGATCCAGGCCGATGAGGTCCCCGACGTTGACGACCTCGGTGATGCCGTTGCGGGGGTTGACGTGGACGGTGACGGATTCGGCAATCTTGATGGCCTCGTCATGTGGCCAGATGCCGTGGATGACGTAGACGACCTCGCCGTCGGCGGTGAGCTCGAACAGGACGGCCCGGTAGAAGTCGGTGACGCGCGCGGTACGCACACGCCGGTCCCGCGATCCACGAATGGGCTCCAGGTGCAGCCCCGAGCTCGTGGACATGGTGGACAGCTTGCTGATGAACGGCCCGATCTTCGCCCTGAGGGAGGGGTCCTTGGCGGTGGCGTCCTTCGTCTTGCTGCTGGGCAACAGGATCGTGGCCATGTCAGTGTCCTTCCAGGAGCTCGGGGATGAGCGCGCAGATATCGGTGGCGGTGCGGGCCGGATCGTCGCCGGTGACGATGACGCGCCAGCCGGCAGCCGTCAGGGCTTCCTCGTCGCCGTCCAGCGGCTCGGCGAGGACAGCAACCTTGGGCGCAGCCCAGGACAGGTCCGTCATGATGCCGCCGACCTCGACGCCGTCGCCCTCGTGGGGGAGGCCGGCCGCAGCCAGATGGGGCAGCAGGGTGAGGATCGGCTCGGGGGTGAGGTCCTGGTCGACGTCGTCCCAACCGAGATCGCTCATGGCGGCTGGGCTGCCGGCGACGTCGGCAACAGTGACCTCGGCCTGGGCGCGGGCGCGCAGCTCAGCCAGGGCCCGGCTGGTCGTGGTGATGTCCACGGGCACCTGAGTCAGGGCGAGCACGTTGCTGAGCCGCAGCCATGCCAGCCAGGCCTCCGAGTGCTCGGGACTCCCCAAAGCCTCATCGGAGTCGTCAAGCACGAGGGCCATCCCCGTGGTGGAGGTACCGGTGAGCTGAACCGCCAGGGCAAGGTGGGGGATGGCGAAAACCGAACCGGAGTGCGTCGATGCCGCAGGAGCGCCTGCGGCATCAGCAGCGCCGGCGGGTTCGGGCAGCTCGGTCTCAGGCCGCAGCACACGCAACGCCTCCCACAGCGGGTCCGCCCCGGCGCCCTGGGTGGAGGAGTACCGCAGGGATGCGTTCTGTCCCAGGGGCAGGTGGCCGGCGGCCCCGACGATGAGCGGCCCCCAGGCGGAGTCGGCCAGAGCCGCCAGAGCGGCGGTGGTCGGACTGGTCTCGGGGTCCTCGTTGTCATCGCTGAGCATCGTCTCCAGCAGCGCCATTGGCCCCCCGCGCCAGGCGTCGATGGCCTGGTCGGTGACGCCGCCGGCGCGCGAGGCCCCCAGGGAGCCGTTCTTGAGCTGGGCGACGGTGTCCTCATTCAGCCAGGCCGGGTTCCACGGCCCGTCCAGGTCCTCGACGCTTACGGAGATGACCCGGTAGCCGGCTGCGCGCAGGCGTGCACGTTTGTCGGCGTCGTCGGTGAGACGGTTGTATTTGCGACTGGCGTGGAAGTTGCGGCCGTCGGTGAAGACGGCGATGGGACTGCGACCGCCGGGGCGCAGGCAGGTGAAGTCGGGGCGGGTGCCGCGGGCGTCAAGCTGGGGACGGATCCGCCAGCGGCCCCCGTCGATCTCCAACGCGGGCGCGCCCGAGGGGTCGCTGGTGGTGCGCACGGCCATCTGCTTGCTCAGGAGCTCGGCGAGTGCGGCGCGGAAGCGCACCTCCAGGGGGCTCTCCCCGGTGCCAGCGCGCACGGCCTCGTCGGTGACCTCCCACAGGGGGACCTCTGGGTCGAGCTCGGCGAACACGCCCTCGGTGTCCTGGTTGCCGGTGGTCTCCAGTCCGAGGAGCTGGCCGATGGCGTGCAGGGCTGCGGCGCGGGTGACTTCTGCGGAGACGGCGTGGGGCCGCAGGCAGTCCGGGCACATGTCCTTACCTTCGGCGCGGCACGGGCAGTTCTCCAGGTGCTGGCCGGTGTGGATGAGGAGGTTCCAGAGCCGGGAGGAGTCGTCATGGTCGGTGAGGTAACCGGTGCCTCCGGGCACGGTGTCGTGCAGCAGGAGGGCGGGGCGGGTCTCACCGGGGGCGCCGCCGGCCACGGGGTGGGGGACGGAGGCGATGCCCAGGTGGTCGGGGGAGCCGCCAGTGGTGATCTCCAGTCCCAGGAGGATCGCGGAGGCCAGCGAGTCCACCCCCACCCGGTCGGTGGCGAAACCCAGCGGCAGGACGAAGGCGAGTGCCTCAGTGCTCAGCTCGCGCATGAGGTCGACGGCGATCACGTGCTCGGCGGAGTCGCTGCGGTAGCGGCACCAGGGCCGGTGCTCGCGGGCGGAGGAGGCCCGCGTGTCCGTGT
Organism: Actinomyces sp. oral taxon 171 str. F0337; assembly: GCF_005696555.1. Lineage (NCBI taxonomy): Bacteria > Bacillati > Actinomycetota > Actinomycetes > Actinomycetales > Actinomycetaceae > Actinomyces > Actinomyces sp. oral taxon 171. Next base: position 502,781 of record NZ_CP040005.1, read on the forward strand.
CGAGCTTGCCGCAGGCCTCGCACAGGCGGAAGTCCCGCGAGGAGAGGGCGTTGCCGGAGATCCGGTCGACGCTCTGGCCGGCCAGGGGCCGCCCGGTGTTGAGCCAGCGCAGGTGCATGCCGCGGTAGCGGGTCACCCCGAACCCGGAGGCCTCCACGTTCCACTGGCGCACCGCGCGGGTAGGGTCGAAGTCGGCCAGGGGTAGGACCTCGAAGTGGGTGCGGAGCCGTTCGTCGCTGGAGTCCCCGATACGGGCGTCGTCCTGGGAGACGTCGGCGAAGACCCGGCTCAGGCGCAGGACCCGCCGGGCCCGTCCGACCTCGGCAATGTCGGTGTCGCGGCACCGGGGGCACTCCGTGGGCGCGGCGGGCCGGGTCTCCTGCGGCTCACGCGCATCGATGTAGCCGCAGGCCTTGCAGCAGAACCACCACTGGGCCTGGTTGCTCAGGTCGGAGGCGTCAATGCCCTCGATCTCCATCTCCAGGCCGCGGGTGTAGAAGGTGGCGCCGGGGGCGAACTCGTGCAGGGCGTGGACGGAGGCCCTGTCGACGTCGCAGGGCTCGGAGTGGAACTCGTCGCTGTCCGGGTCGCGCCAGGAGACGCGGGCGGACAAGCGCACCGAGTCGTCAATGAGGGTGTAGTTGGGCAGGACGCCGTGGCGCTCCAGGGCCGAGACCCAGTGCTCACGATCCAGGTCGAAGATCCGGGACTCGGCCGCCTTCCGGGCTCCTTCGGCGGAGCGATGGGCCCGTAGATCCTCCTCGGTGGCGTTGGGGCGCTCGGCGGCGACCTTGAGGTCGGGCAGGGCCTCCCGAATCTGGCGCTCCTGGCGGTGGAGCTGTTCGGACTCGGCGCGGTGCTCGGCCGCAGCGCGCTGGAGCATCTCCCGAGGCCCGGCGCCGGAGTCCTGGGTCACCCAGGCGCTCAGGCGGTCGAGCGCCGGCGTGCGCTCCTGGAAGGCGGCGGTGAAGGCCTGCGCCAGCAGGGCGCCGTCGCGCTCGATCCGCTCGCACAGCGTGGTGATGAGCGAGCCTTCGCCGGTGGCGCCCAGGGCGGTCTTTGCGGTGCCGCCGCCGTGGCCGCCGGAGGGGATGGCCGGGTGGTTCTCGCGGGCGAGGGTGTCGATGACGGAGGCCAGGAACTGGCGGCGCAGGATCTCCTCGGCCCCCAGGTAGGTCGACGGCGGCGCGACGGAGCCGTTGAGGAGCCGATCCGGGGCGTCAAGGATCGGGAGCTGGCTGCGCCTGCCGGGCACGTAGGCCAGGGCGAGCGCCGAGCCGCTGCGGCGGCCCGCGCGGCCCACCCGCTGTACGTAGGAGGCGACGGTGGCCGGCAGGGAACCGAGCATGACGGTGGACAGGTCCCCGATGTCGATACCCATCTCCAGGGTGGGGGTGGCCACGAGGACGTTGGGGTCGCCGGGCACCTGCGTGGGGCGCTTGAACCCGGTCTCGACGTCGGCGCGCTCCTTGGCGTCGAGCAGGGAGGTGTGCTCGTGGGAGTCGACCCGGCGCACGTGGGCCCCGGCGTACATGCTGCGGTAGAAGCTCTCGGCCGGGTGCGGCTGGGCCCTCAGGTGGCCGGGGCAGGTGGCGGCCAGGCAGGGGGCGGCGTCGAGCTGGTCGACGGTGGCGGTGGCGGCGGGCAGCTGGGTGCGGCAGGTGTCGCACACCAGGAGCAGGGCCTCGCGCGTGGTCTCGCGCAGCGGGGAGACGACGACGCGGCCGGCCGGCAGCCCGTAGACGGTGCCGCCGGAGTTGGTGGTGGTGACGCTGAGGATCCCGGCCTCGGCCAGGTGGGCCAGGAGCGCGCAGGCCAGGCGGGAGGCGTGGGTGGGCACGACCCCCAGGCACTTGCGGGCCCAGGTGGCGTACCAGGACTTCGAGGAGCCCACCGGCGCGAAGGCCGACTTGCGGGTGTCGAGGCCGCCGCCGACCTGGGGGAAGGCCGGGGCGGCGCGCCCGGTGGGGAAGGCCGGCTGACCCTGGTGACGGTTGCGCTTGTACCAGATCCACAGGCGCTTGCCGTCGTCGCGCTTGTAGCGCGAGAGCCACTCGTGGTCGATGGCGCCCTCGCGGCGCATGTGCTCCAGGGTGCCGCGCACCCAGGCGAGCAGGGCCGCGTCGCTGGTGTCCTTGAAACCGTCGAGGACGCCCTGCTGGTCGGTCCCGAGGGCCTGACGGGCCAGAGTCACCAGGGCGTTGGCGCGCCCGGCGCTGACGTGGACGGTCACCGAGCCGGTGGCCTCCAGGGTGCGCCCGTAGGTGGACTGGAGCCCCACCTCCAGGGCGATGTCGAACAGGAGCCGACGGCGCACGTGCGGCTTGGCCCGGCTGCGCTTGGAGGCCGGGGCCTTCGGGTCCCAGTAGTGCTTGAAGCGCTGGTGCTCAGACAGGGCCGCGGGGACCAGCCGGTAGCGGTCGAAGGCGCTGGCCTGGGCGTCGTCGAGGGCGGCCTCGGCCCACTCCTCGATGGGCATCTCCGCTCGCAGCGCCCCGCGCAGGGCTGAGCGCAGGCTCATGGTGTGGGAGCGCTGGTTGACGTAGCCGGCGCGGTGGGCGGCGTCCTGCACGGAGTCGGTGAAGATGAGGGCGCGTTTCTCGGTGTTGTCGAGGGCGTCGTCGCCGAACAGGGTGGTCAGGGACACCGACAGGAGGGTGGCGACGGCTGAGCCGAGGAAGCGGATGGAGTCCTTGGCGCCGCAGGAGGGGCAGACGTCGTTGGTGGAGTCCTCGGTGATGCTGCGTTCGTCCCCGGTGAGCATGAGGACCGGCAGGACGAGGCCCTCCTTGGCCTCGGTGCTTTCCTGGGCGGGGCGGCGGGTGAGGATTTCGCGGCTGTTGATGGAGTACCAGCGCAGCCCGGGGTGGCGGGCCTCCAGGTTGATCTCGCCGGCCTCGGTGCGGGTTCGGTAGTCGGCGTCCTCCCCGGGGGCGTGCAGGAGGGCTCGGAAGCGGGGGTCGCCGGTCTTGCGGTCGCGGCGCACGTGGGTCTGGTCGTCCTTCTCCTTCTGGCCGGTGGGGGCCAGGACGATGCCCCAGCCGGAGCGCCCGCAGGAGCGGCAGTACAGGGCGGGGCGCGCTGGCTCCTCGACCTGTGTCTGCTCGGAGGCGGCGTCGGCCCAGCGGAAGGAGGGCAGGGAGCTCAGGGCCCGGTCGACGCGGGTGACCTCCCGGATCCACAGGGTGACCTCCACGTTGACCGCGCTGCGGTCGGGTTTGCCGTCGAGTCCGGCGCGCACGACGGACAGGGCCGCCAGGATCGCGGAGAGGACCCGCCGGGCCAGACCCGACTCGGGGACGGGGCCCAGGAGGCCCCGGGCGAGGTCGGCCAGCGGCGTGGAGCGCTCGGCGGCGCGCACGAGGTCCAGGACGTCGGGGTGGGCCTGGAGGGCGGAGGCGAGGCCGGCGGCGTCGAGGGTGTCCTCCACCTCCTCGGGCAGGTCGTAGAGGTGGGCGACGACGTCGCGGAGCAGCTCCTCGGGGTTGGGGGAGCCGGCCTCGGCGAGGCGGGCCAGGGCCTGCAGGTTCTCACCGGGCAGGGAGCGCAGGCGCAGAGCGCGGCCGGCCAGGCCCTTAGTCTGGGCAATCTGGCGGTGCGTGGCGGCCCACTGGTCGAGGTCGGCACGGGTCTCGGTGACGACGGCGCTCGTGGGCAGGTCGGTTCCGAAGACGTCGCAGGCGAAGGCGAGCATCTGGGAGGGGTCTGCCCCGTCGCCGAGGGTGGCGGAGGTGGCCACAGGGCACACGGGGCCGAGCGGGGCGGAGGCGAAGGCCTCCTGGCGGGGGTCGTCGGCGGGCAGGTGGGCGCGCAGGGTCAGGCCCAGGCGCCGCAGCAGCATGGCGACGTCGGTGCCCTGTGCGCCGTCGTAGGTATGGAACTCGTCAAGGACCAGGTAGGTGAGCGACCCGGCTGAGGCCCGCCACAGCTCGCGGTCCTCGGGGCGCAGGAGGAGCTGGTCGAGCATCTTGTAGTTGGTGAGCAGGATGTCCGGTGGGTTGTCGCGGATGACGTAGCGGTCGGTGATGAGGGAGTCGGCGGTGACGTGCTTGCGGGGGCTGGCGGAGGAGTCCCCGGTGTAGATGGCGGCGCGCACTTCCGACAGGGCGGGATCCTCAGTGATGAGGCGGGCGAGGCGGCTGGCCTGGTCGGAGGCCAGGGCGTTCATGGGGTAGAGAATGAGGGCCTTGATACCGGTGACTCCCTGGGCTCGGGCGCGCAGGACGTGGTCGAGGACAGGGTGGAGGAAGGACTCGGTCTTACCTGAGCCGGTGCCGGTAGTGACGATGGTCGGCTCAGGGCGGTGGCCGCCCTTAGTGGTCAGGCGCCGGTAGGAGTCCTCCTGGTGCTGGTAAGGGGTGAGGCCCGGGTCCCAGTCGAGGGGACGGTCGGCGGGGTGTGCTGGGTCGGTTGTACCGGGGCGGGCGCTCGCCGCCAGGTAGGGCAGGCGCAGGCGGACGAAGGGGCCGACGAAAACTCCCTGATGCTCGTCCTCCAGGAAGTCGGTGAGCACGCGCCGCGGCTCGGCGTCGGTGAGGGCGAAGGTCGTCGAGAGGTAGTCGACGATGGACCGCCGGATGCGTTCGGCCTGGAGGCTAGGGAGGAGGAGCGTCATAGCTGGAGCGTGGTGGTGATGGGCGATGGGGTGGATAGCGGCGAATGGTGTACGGGAGTGGTGTCTGCCGGGGCCGGCACTACCTCGTGCGGATCGTCGTTGTTCCGGGAGTGATCCCGCAGGTCAGAGGCTACCGCAGGCTGCGTGAGGGCTGAGACACTTGCAAGTAACGTTATGTACGTTTCTGCACTTTTCGTCCATAATGTCCGTTATGATCGAAATGACTGTTACCGCTGCGCGCAACAAGCTCGCCGATGTCATCGACGACGCCCGGGTGACTCATGCGCCCGTGTTCCTCACCCGCAGGGGCCGTCGTGTAGCGGCGGTGATCGATGCGGACGACCTGGAGCGGCTTACCCAGGCTGCGGAGGACCTTGCGGACATCGAGGCGGCCGACGCCGCTCGCGCTGAGATCGCAGAGCACGGCACCATCCCTTGGGACGAGGTCAAGGCTGACCTTGGGCTCGCATGACCTACCGGATCGAGTTCAGCCCGGCCGCGGCCCGTCAACTGCGCAAGCTGGATGGCCGCACCCAACGCAGGATTCAGGCTGTCGTTGAGCTGCTTGCTCAGGAGCCCCGCCCGGCGGGCGCCAAGAAGCTCGTTGGCGGGCATGGTGAGTGGCGCGTACGCACCGGCAACTACCGCATCATCTACGAGATCGACGACGGGGTACTGGTGGTCCTCGTCCTCGCTGTCGGTCACCGTCGCGAGGTCTACCGTCGAAGGTAGCTACGGGTGCCTGCACGGGTGGCACATGCGCCAGACCTTCTGTCCGGTGACTTGTGTCCTCCTCATAGAGGTCGTTCACTCTGCCGCTTGATCGAGACCGGTGCCAATGATGACGGCTTCATCTTTCATGCTATGTCTGCGCGCGAGAAGTTCTTGAGGAGGAAGTGAAATATGAAGCCCACCGAAGAGATGCTTGACGAGATCGAGAACGCCAACAACGGGGATGGCCCGGATCCTGTGGCCACGGTCGACGATCCCGCTCTCGCAAAAATTGCGGTCGCGCAGATACGCCTCCGTGCCGCCGCCGCATCCAACGAACGATCACAGGATAGCGGGGTTGTGCAGGTGACCGGCACCGGGTCAGGCGCACCCCGCTGACCGGGCCGGCCTGCTCACCGACAGCCAGACCGAGCGCCTGGAGAACCTACACGGCATCGCCCTGGGCTTCCGCAACCTCACCAGCTACACCATCCGAAGCCTCATCCACACCGAACGCCTCAAAGACCACCTGAAAGCAAGCACCTAAACTTGCCGATAAGCCCCACCTGCCACACCCTCAAACGTGAAGGGCCTGTTATGTTATTGGGAGCGGTGAAAATTCTGTGTCAAGACTTTGGTGGCACAAGAAACTCATGGAGGCTTATTCATAGGGTGTAGGTGAATATGATTCCGAGGATGGCTGTGATGGTTTCCGGGAAGGTTTCTGGTGGTCTTCTGTAGCCGGTGTGCAGGGCGCGCCAGGTCTTGATGTTGGCGATGACTCGTTCGATCTTGTAGCGGACCTGGTTGACGGTGGTGTTGTAGGCCTTGTCATCAGGGTGGAGCGGTAGGTTCGCGGGTCTTCTCTTGGGGGTGATCATTCCCAGCCCGATATACCCCTTGTCGCCGATGTGCTGCGGTGGTGGCGCCCCGTCCGGGAGGTCGGCGGGTGGCACGTCAAGCAGTCCGCAGCGGCGCAGGGCCTCGGTGTCGTGGACCCTTCCGTCGTGGGGGTCGGACACCCACGCCAGGGTTCCTGACAGGGTGCAGGCGACCTGGACGTTCACTCCGGTGGTCTGGTGCTTGCCGGAGTACAGCTCGGGGTGATTCTTCCAGGACCAGCACTCCAGCAGGGTGCCGTCGATGATTGGCTGCACGGTGGGGCCCAGGTCCTCCACAGTCGGCACACTGATTTCCAAAGCCTGGGCAATCAGGGGTGTGTAGGCGGTGATGACTCGGGAGGCGGTGGCCTGCGAGACGCCGTAGACCTCGGCGACAAGCCCCTGGGGCAGGTTGTGCCTCAGGTATGTCAGTGTCAGGCGCACGCACAGGAACAGGCCCAGCACCCGGGTCCCGAACGCCGGCAGGTCGGGGTTCTCGGCGTGAATGGTCTCGCACAGGTCCACAACCTCGCTGCGAGTGATCCTCGTGCTACTATTCATGGCGGCGGTTTGTTCTTGGTTGAGCTGGCTTAGACACCAAAACTCTCTCAAGAGCAAGCCGCCACCCTACTTAGCGACACACCCCCCTTAAACACCCCTATGAATAAGCCTCACGATATGGTAAACGTAACTAGCTGGCGTGCCTGTGAATAAGAATCAATCAACCCCATAGCCGGCACCGTGTTCTATAAACTAAGTACCTCTACGTATTGCTGTCATCTGAATTAATCAAAATCTGGCGATGGCTGGACTTAAGAAACAGCTTCTGGGTGATCACTGAATCCCATTCTTTGGCTAAAACATAGAGTACGTCCAATATGTTATTAATGTCATTAAGTGTATCCATTATTTCTTTATGGGGATCTGGAAATAATGTAAGTGGAGGAACTATTGCATGGGCAAAACCATTTCGATATCCGTGTAATTTATGTAGCGATCCTTGCTGGCTTCCAGAAATAAGTGACTTCTTGTGAGGAAAACAGAACACTTCCGCTACTTCTGATATACTCCTAATGTCGATCGTGCTTCCGCGCAATGGAGGTTGCGGACTCTCATCCGCGGCTCCTGGAAGTGAAGCAATTTCATTACTTGTGTGCAGTTGTGCAACCTCGAGACGTGATGACCAGTATTTCCGACTATGTATTCTGAGGTCTTGGATTGAAGTAAATTTACTGTGTGCATGAAGAATGTGTAATTCCGAACAAAGGGAAGTTACGGGATACTGTGCATCATTAATGGCACTACTGATGGAGTCTACAAGATCTCTCATGAAACTTTCAAGTTCCGCCATTGTTGCTACTGATGAACTGCCAAGAAGTTCCGCTAGCATTTCATCTGTGTATTTATCGCGTCCCGTACTCGCTCCAGATAATATCGCCCTCCATTTCTCTAGTCTCTCTCTCGCCTCTTCCGCTCGCACATAAGGGTCAATCTGCATATTAGGCGCACCCGGAAAAGAGTTCCCTTGCGCGTTCGATGCGCCGCGCAAGTTTAGATCTAGTGTTGGCTCCGGCTGAACTTGCTGACACTAGTGCAGGGTCGTCCATCCAGTTCTCCGGTGGCATTGATGGAGTCACTCCTTCCTGAATCAACGTTCCCACGGCAACAGTAACTGCTTCGAATTGCACGAGAGGAGTAATGTGAGTGCTCGGCCTGAGGAATGGTCCGCCGACAATGTTCGCGAGAAACTCCATGGTCTCGGTGAATATAGTTTCTTCCGTCGAATATGTAAACTCAAAACCGGAAGCGTGATTCTCGACACCTTCGGTGTACTTATTGAGGAACTCTGCGACAGCGCCTTTGAAATGCTCGGAATTATTCTTGTAAGCAAAGAACTTTAGTACTTGTTCAGCAGTTGTGCCATCTTGTTGATTGGCTTTCTGAAGTTTGAGGAGCGACACTAGATTTTCATTTTCGCTGAGTTTTTCAATGAATGACATGAACGTACCGCCGTAAACCGCAGTGCGAACCTCTTGAGGTGTGAGCGAGATGGCTCCGGTATTGAGGCGTGAAAACAGGTCGAATCGTACGTTCTTGTCGCTTTTGTCGGTGAGGGCGATTACTTGAAGTGGTTGCCTTGCCAAGTACAACTGAATTGGGCGGGGGAGGTCGAAGTATGTGATTCCGTTAAGTTGCGTGAGTTCGTCGAGCCCTGTTAATTTGAGTGGCGATCCTCCTTTCGCTGAAACCCGTGAGCGAACTTCTGAACTATTGGAAAGAAATAATATCAGTGTTGAAATGCGTTGAAGACCGTCCACAACTTCCCAGGTGAAGTTATCGTTGGTGGCGACGAAAATAGGAGGGATTGGTAGTCCGAGAAATAGAGATTCAATGAACCGGGAGGCAACTTGTGTGGGCCATCGGTATTTTCTTTGGTAGGAAGGTGCTATGATGAGTTCATCATCGGTGTACATCCTGACAATTTCCCGTACGGAAAAACTGACGTTTGAAACATCTACTTTTTCTCTGGCATCGCCCAGTTGTCCTTCTAGTCCTTTGAAAGTGTCAGTCATTGCTATTCTCCGATCATGTCAAATCGACCTGTGAATGTCATTCTACTTCACCTGAGAACTGTTGCACAGGAGGAGAGCCGCGTGGATGCGGCGGAAGTCGGATTCGCGGTCGCGGATGCGGAAGGGGAGGTCGTAGACGTAGGAGACGCCAGAGCCGGGGTGGGTGTGAGTGCGCTCGGAGAGTGGCATGTCCTCGTTGGAGGTGGGGCGCTGACGCTTCTCCCAGGCCCGACGGACCAGAGTCGGCAGCTGGCGACCTTTCGCGTCATAGACATAGGCGCCCTGGCCGCGGCCATGGTCATAGTCGTAGAGCACCGCAAACTGAGTGCGGTAGATCGTGCACAGATCCTCGATTGGCACGCCCAGCATCATCGCTACCATGACATCGATCTCCGCCTGTGCGTTGCGACGATCCTCCGCCCGACGCAAGGGTGTACTCGCCGTCCACTTCGGGTCAATCGGACGCTCGTCATAACGCTCCAGAATCGGTGAATCAGTCACAAACGAATCATTCCAACACTCTGCCCACAGGTCCGCGTAGGCGTCGGTGACGCAGTTGAGCCGAAGGGTGCGCAGGACGACACGTGCGGTGAGAGGGTTGTTGTGGGGTAGAGTGGGTAGTCTAGAGAAGTCGGGGAAGTAAATACCGGACTTGGGAAGTGCTCGAAGGGCGAAGTCGGTAAGAAGAGAGGATGAGCCTGCTTGGAGAGTCGCGAGATCCGATGGTGAGAGGCTCGGAGATCCTGAGGAGAAGACTCCGTTTGGATGGGCGGCTCCAGGGGGAATGATGGCTGGGATGAGCGTTCTTTCGCCGGTGTTGGCTGCCATGGCTCGCCAGGCGATGCGGTAGTGGTCGCGGGCGGAAGAGTCGTTCCAGTGGGTGTAGAGATGATCGTAGGTGTCGCGGTCGCCGGCAGGCTCGTACTGGGTGACGGGCTGAGCGCTTGTGGGGAGCGCTTCTAGATCGGTTGAGGTCCAGTCCTGGTTGTGCTTCATCGTCTTGTTAGGCTGCTTATACAGCGGAGTAGAGACGTGAATATGAGGCCCTTGGAGGATGGCGGCTTCCCAGGAGGCTGTTCCCCAGGTTTTGGTGAAGCGTCCCTTCTCGAAGTCCGACGTTTCGTGCCATCCGGATGAGAATTGGAGGTTGAGAGTGCTGATGCGTGGTTGCGAAGCCAATGTTGCGAGTGTGCGAGATGCAGCCGAGTTCACGGTGGAGACCAACGGAGTAGAGTGCCAGTCGTCCGCTTCGGTTACGGCCTGCCACGTTCGAAGAACTGTCTCGCCGACATTTTGAATCCGCGAGGCGTGGGGTCGTAGGTCCCAGGAGCCAGTGTGGGGATCCTTGAAGCCGGGCTCCTGTCCGCTGCCGTCATGCATGAGAGAACGTGTTACCGTCTCGGGGTGGTAGAGCGATGCGGCATGAAGGAATGATGGTGGATGCTCTGCGCCGTAGACTTGTATGCCGTAACGAACCAGGTCGTGAATATCAAAGAGTTTTAATTCGTTAATGAACTGCCAGTGGCGTCGCAGGTGCCGGTAGGTGGCGGCGCGTAGTTCTGGGGTCTTGGCGTCGGTGAAATGAGTCTCCATGTGAATGAGGGAGGAGATGCCTCGCTTGCTCTGGTGCTCCCAGACCTGGCACATGAAGGCGCGGTAGAGGTCCGGCTGGCCGCTCAGCAGCGGATAGACCGTTGGGTCGCTCAGGAGCTCAGAGAGAACAATGACTTCGGCGGTTCCGTTAAGAACCGTGCGCAGGACTCCAGGGCGAGCCAGAGTGAGTGGCATGCGCTCCTTCTTGACTGAAACGGACGGTTTATTGCTGAGTGACCACCAGGGGTCGCCATCGGAGAGAAGACTGTTGAGGTCCACGGTCGGCCTCACCCACGGCGGGTTCCCCACCTGGAGGTCGAAGCCTCCGCGGGCGAAGACGGTGGCGAAGTCCAGCTCCCAGTGGAAGAACCCCTGAGTCTCCGCCACCTTCTGGACCACGGTGAGCCACTCGTGCTCGTCAACGACCGACTGCACTTTGCGGGCTCCGGCGAGGCCGAGCTCGACCTCCTCCATGGTCTCCAATTCCGCCCAGGAGGAAGCATCCACCAGGGTTCCGTCGGTGCCCTTGGCGTCCTTGACCTGCTTACCCAGCAGCCCCTCCAGGGCACCCAGCCACTCATCGAGGCTTGGCGGCGTCACCTGAGTGGTAAGCGGCCAGAACCACAGGGCGCACCACGCATCCATGACCAGCCGCAGCCGCCGGTACGCCGAACCCGGTGCCGCCAGGTAGGCCTCGATGTCTTCGCGGGACACCGTTGAACCGGCGTCGTCCTGCGTCTCGCGGTCCCACAGGTCAATGCGCCGCGAGGCCTCCGCTTCCGCCACCCGCAGGCGCCGCAGGGTCATCTCCCACAGGACCTCCACGCGCCGGGCCAGGGCCGTCAGCCGCAAAGCCTGAGTGGTGCTCAGCGCTTTCGTGATCTCCTTGCGCCAGGTCTTGAGGGCCTTAAGCCGGCCGGCATCGACCAGGTCCCGCACCTGCTTGGGGACCTCCACTGCGCTGCCCCAGCCCTTGGCCGGCAGGAGGAAATGATGGATGCTCCCCGAGACATCCAGCGTCCCACCGATCCGGTGTCGGGAGGCGGCATCGGCGTCGTCGAGCACGGCCGCCACCTGGCTCAGCGGTTCGGGCATCGGTGCAGCCGACAGCCACGCCCTCTTCTTCAGCTGGGAGGTCGAGTACAGGGCCCGGTGCGCCCCCACCAGGGAGTTACCGCGCCGCAGCCGCAGCCCGAACCACGGGGCCGCCAGCCCCTCCACCATCGTGTCCAACCACAGGGACACCTCCGCCAGCTCCACCGCCGTCGCATTGAGGTCCACCCCATAGACCTGGTGCAAGGCGATGAAGGCCTTCACCTTCGCGAGCTCCCGGGGGCGCTCCTCAGGGTCCACGCGCCGGCCCAGCTCGCGCTCGCGCCGCGAGAGATACTGCTCCGCCAGCTGGCGCACCGCCTCAATTGCGAAGGCCCCCGACCCCAGCGCCGGCTCACACACCGTCAGGTGCAGGATCTCCTCCGCGGTCGTCGTCCGCCCGTCCTGATCCAACAACTCCTCCAGCGCCTGCTGCACCGTGAAACGCGTCAGCACCTCCGGGGTGTAGAAGGAAGCCGAGCGCTGCCGGTCCCGGCCGGAGAGCCGGTAGACGAACTGACCCTTCTCATAGGTGACGTTGCGGCGCTCACCCGTCACCTCATCCTCCACCGTCACGAAGTCCTTCTCCTCCAGGCCCTTCATGACGTCCTCAGGCACCACCCACGAGCCCTTCGAGGCGTCACCGCCTGGCGCCACCTCCCACAGGCGCTCGGTGGCGAAGGAACCCGAGTAGCTCATGAGCCCCTCGTAGACGGCGCCCAGCTGGTTGATGCCCAGCTCCACATAGGAGATGAAGCCTCGGCCGCTCTTGCTGTTCTCCTTGGTCAGCAGCAGGTGGCGCAGCACCCGCAGCAGGGCCCCGTTGCCCAGGCCCACCTCGTCAATGAGGGCGGTCGCCACCGGGCGGAAGAGGTCGGCGCGCATCGGCCGGAAGACCAGACCATCGAAGCCACCCTCGTCGGCGGCTGGCACCTGCTCATTGTGGCCCTCATCGACCAGGCGGAACAGCCGGTCCAAGGACTCATAGATATGCGTGCCCGCCAGGGCCGACTCCTCATGCAGCTCCCTCAAGGCCAGCTCGCGCAGACGATCCAGGCCGTAGCCGGCGTCGTACTCGGTGGCGCCCACCGGCAGGACCCCCAGCTCAGGGCTCGCCTCCGCATACAGCAGGAAGATGATCCGGTAGATGTAGCGCAGCGACTGCAAGGCCAGATCCTGCGCACGCTCCTGGGGCAGCGGCTCCAGCCCCCGCGCGGCGCGACGGCGCACCACCTCATTCGCAAGGATCTCAATGGAGGAGCGCACGCCCTCACGTAGGTCTTTCGAGACCCCCACCGTGTGGGCCGCCGAGTCCTCCAAGGTGGCCGCCCACCACGTCTCACCCTCCGCCGTCGGCAGCAGAGAGCGGGCATCCAGGCAGGTCAGGGCCCGCTCCACCTCGCCGCCGCGCGTCGTCTCATGACGCTCGACGACGAGCTGCACGTTGACCGCCAGCCAGCGCCCCTCCGGCCACCGCTCCCGCTCCGCCACCAGCGCCCACTGGCCCGCCAGGACCAGGGCGAAGGCCGGGCCGTGACCATCAGTCATGAGCGTCGACAGCGCCCGGGACACCGACTCGACCGGCTCAGCCCCCTCCAGCACCGGGGCGTCGGGGTCCCCCAGATCCACCGGCTCCCAGGCCTCAGCGAGCGTGAGGGCCTCCTTGACCAGCAGGTCCTCCACCGTGGTCACCGGGCGGGCGCGCAGCAGCGCCAGCGGCGCCGGGCCCTCATCGCCCACCGGCCTCACCAGGGTCACCGGGCCCCGCTCGGTCCGGCGGTACTCCGACGACGTGAAGCCCAGGATCTCGCGCAGGAGCGCGTCGAGCTCGCCAGCCGCCTCCAGTGCGGCGCCGGTCAGGGAGCCGGCGTCGTCGGCGGGCAGGGCCGCCAGCAGCTCCTCCAAGCGGGAGCGCTCGGAACGGAACCGGGAGCGAGGCGTCGGCGTCGAGGCAGTACCGGGATCGGCCGGCTTCTCCAGGGCCTCCCACTCCTTGCGACGCTCCAGCACGCGCGCCAGGAAGGACTCCTTGGTGGCGTCGGTCGTGAAGTAGTGCTCGCTGATCCAGTCCTCGCCGACGACCAGCGCATCCGACACCGCCATCAGAGATCCCCTTCCATCCCGAAGTCCTGCGGCACCACCACCAGCAGCGGGCGCACCAGCGTGTGCGCGGGCAGGTGCTGTTTCCTGAGCTCGTGCTCCTGCGCCACCGTGATCCGCTGCTCGCGCAGGTGGCGGTTCTGGATGAGGCGACCGGCCTCGTCATCCCAGGTATTCGCACGTTCCGCCCAGGCCTCAACCCGAGCCGTCGCCTGTTCCTCCGCTGCGTCGAGGGTCAGTCTCATGTGGTCCCTAGCCGTATCCACCGCCGGAGGGATGAGCGCCTCCAGCAGGCTGGTCTGCGTCACCGGCCCGGAGTTCCGCAGCTCGCGGGAGATGCCCACTGCCTCGAACATGGCGGTGGGGGAGTCGTGCACCTGCCCGATCGGCACCGCCTCGACCGGCCGGCCCGCATCCAGCTCCGACTGCGCGGCCGCCAGGTCCAAGTAGGGGAAGGCGATACTGACACACACCATCGACACCGTCCGGCCCGCCTGGTTCGTCAGAGTCCCCAGCAGCAGGACGGTCGGTGAGTCGACGTCGCCGCGCACCGCGAACACTGAGGAGCGGCCAAGCTTGGCCAGAACCCGGTCGCCGGCCCAGTCCAGCACCGGGTGCAGCGGTCCCAGGTAGTGAGCCTCTGGCCAGGAGGAGTCCGAAGAGTCACTCAGGGCCTCCGTGAGAAGACGAGCGCCCTTCGTCTGCGTCGTCGCTAGCTTGAGGTGCTCCTGGACGCGGCGCTCACGCAGGTAGGACTGCGGCAGCACCGACAGGCGATGGCGAAGCCCCGCCGGGGGCACCATCTCCACCACGTGCTGCGTGCCGTGCTCGCGCCACGAGACGCCCCCGCCGCCGGTCTGGCGCTGCTCGGGCTCCTCGGGGCGCTCATAGAGCTCGGTGAGGGCCTGGCGCAGATAGTCCAGCTGGGTCTCGTACAGCGTCGACGTCGCCAGCGGGGCAGCGGGTGGTGTGGGGGCGGCCGGACCGGCCGGGTCGCTGGGATTGCTTGGAGCAGCAGGGGAGTCCTCGGCGCCGGTGGGTGCAGCGGCGTCGTCGCCCCGGGCCTCGGCCGTGCCCGTCAGCTTCGCGAACAGGGCGGCCATGGGGTCCAGAGTGAGTGCGTCGTCGGCGTCGGGGACGACGTCGTCAATATCCTGCCCGGCCGCCAGCGCCTCGCGGATCGCTGCCTCCTCCTTCTCGCCCGAGTACAGACCCATGAGAGAGGCGGCGTCGCCCAGGGCCCGGTGCGCCTGATCCTCCTTCTCCATCAGGCGCGTGAGCACGCGGACGTCGCCGGAGAAGCGCGGGTCTGATGGGCTCAGCAGCAGGGTCGTGATCTGCGGTGAGACGCTCTGGCCGTAGCGGTCGATGCGGCCGTTGCGCTGCTCGATGCGGATGAGCGACCAGGGGATGTCGTAGTGGATGAGCTCATGGCACTGGGCGTGCAGGTTGACGCCCTCCGAGGCGACGTCGCCGGTCACCAGGACGCGCACCGGAGTGTGAGCCTGGCGGAACTGCTCCACGATCTCCTGCTGCTCCACGTCAGACAGGCTCCCGTGCATGACCCGCACCGCGTCGGCGGGCAGGCGCAGGTCCTCACGCAGGTGCTCAGCCAGCCAGGTCAGCGTCGCGATGCGCTCGGCGAAGACGACGACGCGCTCAGTTGACCTGGGGCCGATCCCGATGCGGCGCAGCTCGGTCAGTAGCGCCTGATACTTCCCCGACGCCGTCGTGTTGGCCTCCACGGCCAGCTCGCGCAGGCGGGTCAGGGTCTGTGACTGCTCCGAGGGCTCCGGGGCGGAGCCGGCTGCTGCCCGGCTGCGGCGTCGGGCCAGGCGCTCGTCGATCGTCTGGATGAGGGCCGCCGGTGAGGACAGGAAAGACTTGGCCAGGGTCCAGGCGAACAGGGAGTCGCCGCGCGAGCCCGCTTTCCGGCCTCCGGGCAGGGTGGCGCCGTCGGAACGGTGCAGCCAGGTGCGCGAGAGCTCGCCGGCCACCGCGTCCTCGGCCGGGGAGGGCTCCACCAGCTTGTTGACCGGAGTCAGGCGCTCCTTCCAGCGGCCCCCCACGACGTCGCGCACCTCGTCGGAGTGACGGTGACGGCGGATGACGAGGCGACGCACAGCCTCCTCATCGAGGGTGCCGTCCGCTCGCACCGCCGTCGGCTCCAGCAGACGGATGAGCTCGGCGAAGGACTTCGGGTTGCCGTTGTGGGGCGTGGCCGAGGCCAGGATGAGGGCGTCGGTCTGACGGGCCAGAATGTCCGCGAGCCGGTTGTTGAGCGTGCCCTTGTTGGTGACGTTGTGTGACTCGTCGATGACGACCGCGTCCCAGCGCTGCTTGCGCAGATGGTTGAGGTAGCGGTCCGACTTCAGCGTGTCGATGGAGATGATCGCGCGGTGGAACACCGAGAACGGGTTGCGTGAGGCCGGTACCGAACGGCGCACCCGCTGGATGCCCACCGAGTCCAGGCGCACGAAGGGCAGGGCGAAGCGCGACCACATCTCGTGCTGCATCTGCTCGAGCACGTGACGGGGCGTGACGATGAGAATGCGGTCGCCCCGGCCGCGGCGCACGAGCTCGGCCAGAATCATGCCGATCTCCAGGGTCTTGCCCAGGCCCACGGTGTCAGCCAGGAGGATACGCGGGCGCAGGTTCGCCGGGTCCAGGGCCTGGCGAACCGCCGTCAGCTGGTAGGCCAGCGGGTCGGCGAGGACGTCACTGACCACGGCCAGGTCGGTGGAGGTCGCTGGGAGCGCCGTCTTGCGTAGCGTCGCCTCCAGCCACAGGCGCGAGAGCCGGTGATGAGTGGAGGTGTCCGCGATGACCCGGGTGTGGCGCGGACCCACCGGGACGATGTGGTCAAGACCAGCGGAGAACTGCGCCGTCGTGTCCCGAACCAGCTCGGACAGGCCCTGCACCGTCACCAGCATGCCGTCAGACGTGGTGGAGACCTGGGTGACCAGCCAGTCCTCGTCGCGTACCCGGACCACAGAGCCCGGAGCGACATCAAGAGAAGGGAGGGAAGGAGCAGGATCCGTCACCGCATCCTGGGGAGTCGTGGGCGCCGTTGTCACGGAAGTGATTTTAGGACGCCGGCGCAGGTGGTCGAGACCAATTCGGGGCAGTGACTGATCTGTGACCTGCGGGCCGGCGTCGGGGCTCGCGTTCCAGCCCCTCAGCGGCGGTCGAGATCTCAGGTGTAGTCGATGGGGTCCAGGCTGGAGAGAAAGTGCTGCTCAGTCATGGACGTGGTCCACAGCCGGCGTTCGGTCTTGATACGGCCTCGTGTGCTTGGGACTCCAGGGTGGTACCACTTGGCCGCTTCAACTTTGGCGCTGCCAGTTCGGGCAGCATTGTCGAGGGCTGGGGCGAGGTCCGTGTCCCGGGAAGCGAGAACCACGACGTCGTACAAGCCGCAGCGAGCCAAGTCAACGAGCATCAAGGCGCATAGGACATCGACACCCTTTTCCTGTCTCGATGAGCGGACAGGTCGCCTGACTCCATCGATGTACTCCCATGAGTACTTCAGCGGCCGCAACGTCACGTTGACCACTCCGTGGTGACCCCGGGTCCACTGTGCCTGCTGGGCCTGGTTGCGTCGGTAAGCATCGCTGTCATCTTCTGGAATGGGCAGGCCGCGAAAGACCTCAACCCTGGAGACCTCTACCTGGTGCATGTCGTCGTTCGTCGCGTTGCGGGCCTGAGCAAGTTGACTGGCGAACCGGTAAGGATCGATGAGTGCGTCCTCGGGAGGACACCCTGGTGTGTATAGGCCTGCCCCAGTGAGATGGACGTTCTGGTAGTCAACGACGACTGCCATTTTGAGGGCCACGAGTAGCCTCCTGCAAAGAAAAATAGGCCCCGCCAGTCCCGGAGGACGGCGGGGAGTTATGGGATTAGGTTAGGGAATCTCGAGGTGCAGGGCCAGACGATGCGAATGTGGCTTGGGACACATTTTGCTTGGTGGGGGCGCCCCCTGATGCCTTGCTCAAGTGTGACGGGAGTTGTCCTCCCTGCTGTCAGTGCGCGAGGACGCACCCTCGGGGACGAGGACGTACTTGTTGATCGAAGACTGCGTTCTCCTGCCAACTACTGGGTTTGAGCGCAGTCATCTGAGGGAGGAGTGCGTCCCGGACGGACATCGCAGTTCTCGATGCGGGCCGGCTGGCTGCAGGTGCTGGAGTACGGCGGGGCGCCAGTGTGACGCGAGGACGCACCATAGGGACTGAGGACTGATCCTAGGGATGCAGTCCGCGAACCCGATGGTGCGTCCTCGGTGGGTGGTTCTGTGTCAGCGGCGGGCGAGGCGGGTCAGGACGATGCCTGCGGTCACCACGCCCCCGGCGACGGCGGCCGCCTTGGCGAGTTTGGAGGCCGCCTCGGAGTCGCCCTGCTTGGCGCGCTCCCAGGTCTCCTCCGCCTGCTCGGCCCAGCGTTGGGCCTCCTCGCGCAGTCGGCCGGCGCCGGCCTCCGCCTGCTCACGCAAACGGTCGGCTCCAGCGGCAGCCTGCTCACGCAGCTGGTCGGCCTTGGCACTCGCCTGCTCGCGCAGATGCTCCCCGGCCTCCTTCGCCTGCGTGCGCGGGTCGACCCGGGAGGCGAACTCATCGACGCTCGCCGCCAGGGCCTCACGCTGGGCGCGCAGCCGCTCCTCAATCTGCTCGGGGCTCAGCGACCCGGACTCGGTGGCCTCGGCACCGGACGCTCCGGCCTGCTGGCCGCTGGTCATGCCTGACCCGCACGAGCGCGGAAGGCCCTGACCGCGGCGACGGTCGCCGTCACGCTCAGGCCCGCCAGGGCGAGCCCCGCAACCGTGACGATCCCCAGGGAGGCGGGGTCGCCGTCGCGGGCGTCGTCGAACAGGCGGGAGACGCGCTGACCGAGGGTCAGCGTGCCGGGCTCGTAGGTGTCGACCCCGCCCTCGGGGTCGGTGCCACCGCCGGCCAGGGAGGCCAGGCGGTTCTTGACCTGCCCGACCGTGTCCTCGGCCTTGCTGACGACCTGACTTCGCAGGTCCTGGACCTTCTCACGGGCCTTGAGCTTGGCGACCTTGGCCAGGTTGTTCGGAGCCAGGCGCGCGGCGAGCTCGTCGACGTCCGCGGCCAGCGCCAGGCGCCGGGCCGCCAGGTCGGACAGGACGTCGTCAGCCGACGGCACGGCCTGCGTGGCCGGTGCGGCCTCCACGGCCGGCCTGGCCGGCACAGCGGGGACGGATGTGGGCGTGGGTACAGCATTGGTGCTCACCGGGCGTTCCCCCTCTCCAGGCCGGAGGCGACGGCCCCCTTGACGGCGTCGACGGACTCCTTCAGCCCCTCCTGCGGCGTGGGCGTGTCGGCCTTGGCGGCCTTGAGCCGCTTGATGCCGATCAGGGCCATCGGCACGGCGATGAGGGTGAGGAGCAGCGCCACCACGAGGAAGGCGGCCCACAGCGGCATGATGTTGGACAGCCCGGACGTCATGGCTCCCAGCACCAGCCCGAAGATGAACAGGGACAGCACCCCGGCGGCGGCGAGCAGCCCGGCCCCCAGCCCCATCTCCTTGACCATGCGCTGGCCCTTGGCCTTGGCCAGATCGATCTCGCCGCGCACCAGCGCGGAGATGTTCTCCGAGATGCGGGCGATGAGCTCACCGAGCGTGGGCTGGGCGCTGCTGCCGGCCCTGCGAGGAGGCGTGGTGGAGGCCGACGGCGGCGGGGGAGGTGGCTGGTTGTTGGGCATGAACGAACCTTCTCGTGTGAGGCACGGCGGTGGACGCAATCACGCAATCAGCTGACTGCGAGGCGGCGGGATCGCGACAGTGGGACGACCCGCCGGACTAAGAATCTCACAGCCGACGCCATCGTGAAACAACGCAGGCCCGAACGGGTTTGTAGGTTTGGGAGATAGGGGCCGGCTTTCGCCACCGGCGATCTACGAAAGGCTGCCGTCGCCGCACTGACCGACTGGGCGGCCCGGATGGTCCCGACGGCGTGGATCGAGCCGGTGCGCGGTGTCGGCACGGGCGCCCCGCCGGCCTCCTACTCCTGGTTCCAGGCCTGCCAGAGGCTCGCGTACTCCCCACCGAGGGTCACGAGCTCGTCGTGGGTGCCCAGCTCCACGATCCGCCCGTCCATGACGACGGCGACCCGGTCGGCGTCGGCGGCCGTGTAGAGGCGGTGGGCCACCTCGATGACGGTGCGCCCGGCCAGTGCCGTGGACAGGGTCCGCTCCAGGGTGCGGGCGGCGCGCGGGTCCAGCAGCGAGGTGGCCTCGTCCAGGATGAGCGTGTGCGGGTCCAGCAGCACGAGCCGGGCCAGCGCCACCTCCTGGGCCTGGGCGGGGCTGAGCTCGAGGTGACCCGAGCCGACCATCGTGTTCATCCCCTCGGGCAGCGCGTCCACCCAGGTGCCGGCCCCGATGGCCTCAATGGCCTCGCGGATCGTGTCGTCGGAGGCGCGGGGGCGGCCCAGGCGCATGTTGTCCGCCACGGTGCCGACGAACACGTGGTGCTCCTGGGTCACCAGGGCCACGTGGCGGCGCAGCTCGTCCTCGGTCAGGTCCGTCAGCGCCACCCCTCCCACCGTGACGCGCCCGGAGGTGGGCGGGTTGATGCCGGCCAGCATCCGCCCCAGCGTGGACTTGCCCGACCCCGAGGGCCCGACGACGGCCAGCCGCTCCCCGGGCACGAGCTCCAGGTCGATCCCGTGGAGCACCTCGACGCCCTCCCGGTAGGAGAAGCGCACGTCGTCGAGCACGATCCGCGTGCCCTCGGGCTCCTCGCCGGTGGGGGCGCGGTCGTCGGGGACCTCCTCCACCCCCAGGATGCGGGACAGGGAGGCCTGGGCGATCTGGACCTGGTCGATCCAGAACATGAGCTGGCCCACCGGCTTGCGCAGCTCCATGGAGTAGAGGGCGACGGTGGTGATCGCCCCCAGGGTCGCGTAGCCGCGGCCGGCCAGGAACCCTCCCCACAGGAGGATGACGACGACGGGCGCCCGCCAGGCGACGTCGAGCACCATGAACAGGCGCACCCGCAGCGCGGCCGTGTAGCGCTCCAGGGACCAGGCCTCCTTGATGGAGGCCATGATGGCCCGCTCGCGGCGCGCCCCGATACCCAGCGCGTCCACGGTCTCGGCGTGCTCGACCGTCTCGGAGACCGCGCCGTTGAGGCGCGCCTGGGCGGCCGACTCGGCCCGGTAGGCGGGGATGGAGATCGGCAGGTACCAGCGCATCATCGACCACACGGGCGGGGCGATGACGAGCAGCCCGAGCGCCAGGAGGGGGTCGGCGACGGCGGCGGCCAGGAGCGTGAAGACTATCGTCACCACGCACACGAGGATCTGGGGGATCCCCACCCGCACCAGGAAGTCGATGCGGGAGACGTCGGTGGTGGTGCGCCCCACGAGGTCGCCGGTCCCAGCTGACTCCACGGCGCTCAGCGGCAGGTGCACCACCCGGTTCATCATGCGCTCGCGCAGGTCGGCGAAGACCGACTCGCCCAGGGTCCGGGCGTGCTTCTGAGCGAAGCGGTTGATGAGCGCCCCCACGAGCGTGACCGCGATGATGGTCAGCACGATCCGGTCCACGTAGCCGGCGTCGGCCCGCCCGGCCGAGACCCGCCCGACCAGCCGCCCCAGCAGCTGCGGGGCCACGAGCGTGGACAGGACCGCCGTGATCTGGAGGGCCAGGACGACGACGAAGCGCCACCGGTAGGAGGCCATGATCCGGAAGGTCTTGCGCAGGGCGACGGGCCCAGGAGCAACGGGAAGGGCCATCAGCAGCTCACCTCCGCGTCCTCGCCCATGGCCCTCGAGACGACGGCGCGGTAGTCGGCCGCCTGCGCGTCACCGGCGCGGGCCATCGCCATGAGCTCGCGGTGCGTGGAGCGCAGGAGCTCGGTGCCGCTGGAGTCCAGGAGGACGACCTCATCGCAGGCCTCCAGGACCAGCGGCGAGGCGGTGACGACGACGGTCGTGCGCCCGGCGCGGGCCCGGTGCACCTGGGTGGCCACGCGGGCCTCGGTGTGGGAGTCCAGGGCGGAGGTCGGCTCGATGAGCACGAGCGTGGGCGCCTCGGTGAGCAGGGCCCGGGCCAGGGCCACGCGCTGACGCTGCCCGCCGGACAGGGACCGGCCCTTCTCGGTGATCATCCCGGCCAGGCCCTCGCTCAGGGAGGTCAGGACGTCGCCGGCGTCGGCGATCCCGATGGCCTCGATGAGCCGGTCGTCGCCGGGCATGTGACGCTCCTGGGCGCGGACCTGCTGGTCGACGTCGGCCCCGGTGGTGCGCTCGGTCTCGGCGCGCACGAGGTCCTCCAGGCCCACCGGCTGCGGGTCGGGGCCGCCGCGCACGTCGAGGGCCTCGCGCAGGGTGCCGGTGAAGAGCTGGGCGGTGGCACCGGAGACGACGACGCTGGCGCGCACCTGCTCCAGGGGCATGGTGGTCAGCGGCCGGCCCGCCAGGGTCACGGTGGGGCCGGCGTCGGTGAAGCGCCCCAGGCGCATGGCCAGCTCGGCGGAGACCTGCGGGTCGGGGCACACGAGGGCCGTCATGCGGCCCTCCTTCAGGCGCAGGCCGCTGTCGGTGTCCACCAGGTCGCCGCTGACGGGGTGGGCGGCGGCCGGGTCCAGGTTGAGGCGCTCCACGAGGCTGCCGGCGGCCGGTGCCACCTCCAGCAGGCGGCTCAGGCGCCGGGCGCCGACGACGGCCCGGGTGTAGTCCTGCACGGAGCTGGTGAACACCCACAGCGGCCAGGACAGGTAGGCGGTGTAGCCGTAGAAGGTGATGAGTCCGCCGGGGGTGAGGCTGCCGGCCACGGCCATGCGCGCCGCCACCCACACGACGATGGCGGCGAAGAGCCCGGGCAGCAGGACCTGGAGGGTCATGAGGGTGGCCTGGGAGGAGGCCACCTCGACGCCGCGGCGCCGCAGCTCCTGGGAGGTGTCCCGGTAGCGGCGGGCGAAGACGTCCTCCCCGCCGATGCCCCGCAGGATCCGCAGGCCCGCCACCGTGTCCGTGGTGACCGTGGTGACCGCGGACTGGGCCTCGCGCTGGACGGCCTGACGCTTCTGCAGGGGCCGGATGACCAGGGTGACGATCGCCGCGACCAGCGGCATGCCCAGGATGACGATGAGTCCCAGGCTCACCGAGGTGCGCAGCATGAGGAAGGACACGACGATGAAGCTGGCCGCCGCCCCCAGCAGGGCCGGCAGGTGCTGGATGAGCTTGCCCAGGTAGTCGGCGTCGGAGGCGATGATGGTGGCGACCTCGCCGGTGGAGACCTGCCGGGACAGGTCCTTGCCCGTGGCGGAGATCTGTCGGCCCACGAGCCGGTCGACGTCGAAGGCGGTGCGCATCCAGGCCGTCACCCCGAAGTAGGACAGCATCGTGTCCCCGACGGCGTAGACGACGAACAGCACCAGCAGCAGGGCGCCGATGCCCCAGACGCGGCCGTTGAGGCCGTTCTCGATCCCGGAGTCCAGGGCCTGGCCCAGGAAGGCCGGCACGATCGCCTGAATGATGTTGGAGGTGCATGCCGCCAGGGTCGCCAGGGTGACCGGGACGGCGGCGCGGCGCAGCAGCCAGCGCAGAAGCGCCCCGGCCCCGAGCGACGGGGGCTGGGGCAGTGGGGCGTCGGGGGTCATGGACTGCATGGACTGCATGGACTGACTAGTCAGGGCGGACAGCGCTGCCGGAGCGGTCGGGAACGACCGTGAGGACGGTTCGGGCATGATCGCATGAGGCTATCGGAGCTGACGCGGGAGCGGCAGAGGGAGAACCGGTGACAAGGAAGATACCGGGTGCGGGAATATCCGGCGAGTGCGGCTCAGTCGGCTGTTGGGCGGGTCGTGCGGATACGTCGGTGCCCCGGCCGCCCCCGCGACGGGGGCGGCCGGGGCACCGGGCTTGGCGGGGCTCGCCTGTCGCGTCCGCCTCGCCGTTCACGCCGAGATCACTCGGCTCACTCGGCTCACTCGGCTCACTCGGCTCACTCGGCTCACTCGGCTCACTCGGTGGCGATGGCGTCCAGGACGGGGATCCGGGAGGCGCGCAGCGCCGGCCACAGGGCCGCGATGACGCCGACCACCACGGAGAGCACGAGCATGCCCACCATCTGGCCCCAGGGGATGCTCAGGGTCGTGAGCCCCTGCTCCTCCAGGACCTCCTTGAGGGCGGCGGCCAGGACCACCCCGGTCGCTCCGCCCAGCACGGTGCCGTACAGGGAGGTGAGGACCGACTCGGTGATGATCTCCCCGGACAGCTGGGCCTTGCCCAGGCCGACGGCGCGCATGAGCCCGATCTCCCGAGTGCGCTCCGAGACCGAGAGCACCAGTGTGTTGACGATGCCCAGAATGGCGATGGCGATGCTCAGCCCCAGCAGGCCGTAGAGGACGGCGAGCATCTGGTTGATCTGCTGACCGACCTGGTCGGAGATCTCGTCGGCGTCGCGCACCGAGTACTGGTAGGTGTCGGCCACGATGTCGCGGGCCTTGCCCCGCACCGTGTCGAGGTCGGTGCCCTCGTCCAGGGTCAGGAGCATGCCCAGCGGCGAGTCCAGGACGTGGGCCGGGTCCGTGCTGGTGCCCGGCGAGCTCCAGGAGCCCACCGACGCCGCCAGCTCGGGGGAGATGTAGTAGTTGCCGCCGGTTCCCTTCGGGTCGACGATGGCGCCGACCGTGGCCTGAACCGACCCGTAGGGACCGGTGATGGCGACCTTGTCCCCCAGCTTGAGGCCCTCGTCCTTCTTCGCGGCCACGTGGGTGGCGTCCAGATCCTTCATCGACCCGGCGCTCGTGGAGACGTCGTAGGCCTTGGAGTAGGTGTCGGGTTCGACGACGATGACGGTGGCGGTGGGGTTCTGGCTGCCGTCGGGCTTGGTGACGGAGTCGGCGTAGATGGAGTAGGAGGAGGTCTCCTTGACGCCGTCGATCGCGGCGATGTCCTTGGTCTTGTCGGCTGAGAGCCGGGTGGTCAGGCTGCCGATGGTGGCGGGCTGGACCACGAGGTCGGCCTTGAGGGACTTGTCGATCTCGTCGGCGGTCGAGGCCTGGAAGGAGGCGGCCAGCGTGGCGCCGGCGCACACCAGGGCCATGCCCACCATGAGGGCGCCGGAGGTGTTGGCCGTGCGGCGCGGGTTGTGGACGATGTTGCGCACCGCCAGGCGCCCGGCGGGCCGCAGCAGCCGGAAGGGCAGGCCCAGCACGGCGACCACCGGGCGGGCCAGGGTTGGGGAGACGATGAGCAGTCCCAGAACCGTGCCGCCCGCGCCCAGCCCCATGATGAGGCCGCGCTGCGTCAGGTCCGCGTCCACCCACGCGGCGGCGATCGCGGCCACGCCGGCTGCCAGCAGCAGCCCTCCCAGGATCGTGCGCAGCACCAGCGACTTCTCTCGGGAGCCCGACACGCCGCGCATGGCCTCGACCGGGTGGGTCAGGGCGGCCTCCCGCGCTGGCAGCAGAGCGCCGATGACGGTGACGCCCAGCCCCACCGCCAGCGAGATCGCGATGATCGGCCCGCTCAGGCCCGTGCCCTCCAGCAGCGGCATGCCCGCGGCGTCAAGCATCGCGGACAGCCCGGCCAGGAGCCCCGCGCCCGCGGCCACGCCCAGGGCGGAGCCGACGACGCCGATGACGACCGCCTGCAGGAACACGACGCCGAACACCGAGGCGGGCGAGGCCCCGACGGCCCGCAGGAGGGCGAACTCCTTGACGCGCTGGCGCACGCTCATCGCGAAGGAGTTCATGATGATGAAGGACCCCACGAACATGGCGACGACGACGAAGACCAGCAGGAAGACCTGGATGAAGCCCAGCTGCTCCTCAATGGCCTTGTTCTGCTCCTTGATGACCTCGGCGCGGGTCTGAACCCGGGTGCCATCGGGAAGGATCTTGGTGACCTCGGACTTGACCGTCTCCGCCGAGGCCCCCTTGGCGACGTCGACCGAGATGGACGAGACCTTCCCGTCCGGGGCGGCCAGTGGAAGGAGGTAGTCGGGGTCCATCCCCACGACCGTCGCAGCGGCCATGGAGGACTCGAAGTGGAACTCACCCACCACCTTGACCTCGGTGGGGTGACCCTGGAGGACGATGTGCGTCGTGTCCCCGACCTTGAGGCCGGAGTTCCTCAGGGCTCCCGACTCCAGGGCGATCTCGCTCTCGCCCTGGGGCCTGTGGCCCTGGGCCCAGGTCAAGCCGGGTTCCTTCTCGTACAGCGGTAGGAAGAGCGTGGGTGCTCCCATGTTTGCGACCGGGGCGTCGTTGGCGCCCACGAGGACCCCGCTCGTCTGGACGCCGGGCTTGGCGGTCTCGACGCCGTCGATCTGCTTGATCTGATCGGCCAGGGAGCCGTCGATGGGCTGGGTCGGTGCGGACTGCGACGAGCTGGTGTCGCCGTTGGTGGCGATCTTGGGGCCCTGGACGTACAGGTCCGAGGTGACGGTGGAGGACAGCAGGTTGGAGAAGGTCTCCGACATGGAGGCGCGCAGGGCGAGCGTTCCCGACAGGAAGGCCACCCCGAGCATGACGGCGAAGGTGGTCAGGAAGAACTGCTTGGCGTGGGCGCGTACGGAGCGCCAGGCGACTCGTCTCAAGGCTCAGGCCCCCTTGGCGGCCGAGGCGGCGCCCTGGGCGTCGGCTACGGGGACGGGTTCGGCCTCACTCAGCTCGCGCAGGGCGTCCAGGACCCGGTCGCGGTTGGGCGCGTCCAGCTGGGCGACGACGTGGCCGTCGCGCAGGAAGATGACGGTGTCGGCCCAGGCGGCCGCCTCCGGCTCGTGGGTCACCATGACCACCGACTGCCCCAGGTCGTCGACACTGCGGCGCAGGATCTCCAGGACCTGGTCGGTGGAGTGGGAGTCCAGGTTCCCGGTGGGCTCGTCGGCGAAGACGACCGCCGGCTCGCCCACGAGCGCCCGGGCGCAGGCCACGCGCTGGACCTGACCGCCGGAGAGCTCGGCCGGCCGGTGGGACAGGCGGTCCCTGAGGCCGACGGCGTCGATCACCTGGTCGAAGCGCTGCGGGTTGACCTTCTTGCGGGCGATATCCAGGGGCAGGGTGATGTTCTCCGCCGCCGTGAGGGTGGGGACCAGGTTGAAGGACTGGAAGATGAAGCCGATGCGCTCGCGGCGCAGGCGGGTGAGGCGACGCTGGCTCATGGAGGAGACCATGTCGCCGTCGAGCATGATCTCCCCGGAAGTGATCGAGTCCAGGCCGGCCAGGCAGTGCATGAGCGTGGACTTGCCGGAGCCGGACGGCCCCATGATGGCCGTGAAGCGGGCTCGGGCGATGTCGACGTTGACGGAGTCGAGCGCTGCGACGGCGCCCGAACCACGGCCGTAGACCTTGGTGAGACTGCGTGCGGAGACCACGGGGTCATTCACCGGTCGGTGGGGCGTGAGGATGGAGGGGGCGGCGGCTGGAACGGAGCTACTCATAGGTGCAGTCTGACAGCGGTATGGGATAGGCAAATCCTCCTGACGGAGGACAGGTCCCTGACTGCACGGTCGGTCGACCCTGACCCGAGGTCGGGGACGCCCCTGAGACGAGGGGATGACGGGGCCGCAGCGGCGTGGAGGACGAAGGGTGTCCTCCTTGACCGACCCCCGTTTCTTGAACCTATCGGCCGACTCGTGACTACCATCGGGGTTGATCGGAGCCTGGTGAGGGACCCGGGACGGGTTGGCGACGAGCCCGATCAGTCGAGGTCACTCATACGTTCTCCCGGAAGGGCCCTGCATGGATCCGGTTCAGCTCATGATGGCGGCGCATCAGGCCGATGCGGCGGTCGCCGCGCAGACTCCGGACCAGGCCCTGCAGGCCGCGATCGCGCAGAGCCGGCCCGACCTGTGGGCGCCGCTGTCGACCAACCCGGCGGCCTATCCCGACCTGCTCGGCTGGTTGGCCAGTACCGGGAACGTCGAGGTCCTCGCCAACCTGCGTGCGCGCGGCTACCTGACCGACGACGCAGCGGCCAATGCTGCTGATGCCGCGGGCGCTGAGGGTACCGAGGGCGCCGCGGACGGTGATCCCGCCGCGGAGGCGCAGACCACTCAGGACGCTGCCGACGGGGCTCAGGAGCCGGGCTCCGGGGAGCCGGATGACGAGGCAGGGGACGAGCCGGGCACCGATCCGGCCGCGGAGCCGATAGCAGAGCCGAGCGTGGAGCCGGCCGAGCTCGACGAGGCCGCGGACGTTGATGATGACTCTGGCGAGACTAGTGACGAGCAGGAGACAACAGAGGAACCCGCCGAGCCCGCTGAGGGTACCGAGGGCGCCGTCGTCGCCGAGTCCGCCGGTGAGGGGATCGCCGAGTCCGCCGATGCGGATGAGAGTGCAGAGGGCGCGGAGTCTGCGGCTGAGGCGGCCGCTGGGACCGATGCGGAGGCGCAGACCACTCAGGACGCTGCCGACGAGGCTCAGGAGCCGGGCTCCGGGGAGCCGGATGACGAGGCCGCGGGCGCCGATGACGTTGCCGTCCCGGCCGACGAGGAGCCGAAGGCTGATGAGTCCACTGAGGCTGAGGACGTCGAGCCCGTCGAGCCCGTCAACGATGACACGACCGCCCTCAGCCCCGCATCGCAGTGGCACGAGGTCGACTCGGCCGACACGACTGACGTCACGGCCTCAGCCCAGTCCGCGGCTGCGGCCACCGGCTGGACAGCGGGCTCGGCCGAGTCGGTGGCCCTCCCCGTGCCCCCGCCCCCGTCGGCCGAGGACATCGCCGCCTGGGCCGAGACCCCCAGCGGGTCGCTTCAGGGCACCACCAAGTCCCGCTGAGGCCTGAGCCGGCTCCCCGAGAAACGTGGACGGCCCTCCTGAGCAGGCTGCTCAGGAGGGCCGATGCGCTGTCGGCGCGCTTCAGGACTGAAGGCCGCCCTTGAGGGCCAGCACCCGAGTGGCCGACTCATCGACCCGCGCCGCGAAGGCCGGGTCGGACTGGGCGGCGGCGATGATGGCCTTGACCATGTCCGCGGCCACCGTCGGGTCCGCCGAGGCCAGCACGATGTCGCAGCCGGCCCGGATCGCCTGCACGGCCCGATCACCGGCGGCCACGCCCTGGACCTGGGCGGCGGCGGAGACGTCGTCAGTGATGACCACTCCGGAGAAGCCCATCTCCGTGCGCAGCATCTCGGTGACGATCTTCGAGGAGAACACCGCCGGCGCCGAGGCGTCAATGAGTGTGTAGGTGGCCGAGGAGACCATGATGACCTGCGCGCCGGCGGCGATGGCGTTGGCGAAGACGCCGACCGCGGCGTCGGTGCTGCGGTTCGTGGTGCTGTCGACGACGCCCGCGGAGGTGTCCGTGTTGGCCGTCACCCGCCCCAGGCCCGGGAAGTGCTTGTACGTGGGGATGACCTTCGAGGCCTGCATCCCCTCGGCGAAGGCGCCGGCCTGGGAGGAAACGGTGGCGGCGTCGTGCCCGTACTCGCGCCCCCACTTGCCGATGGGCTCGTTGGTGGTCGGCCGGGGGATGTCGACCAGGTCGACCACCGGGGCCAGGTTCATGTTGACCCCGACGTCGGCCAGCTCCTTGCCCCAGGTGCGCGCCGCGGCCACCAGCTGATCGCGCGACTGGGTCGACTGGTCCATCGCCGAGGGGATCTCGGAGAAGCCCGACCCGGACAGGACCTGGACCTCGCCGCCCTCCTGATCGGTGGCCACGAGCATCGGGGTGCTGCGGGTCGTACCCGGGCCGACCTTGCCGGTGAACGAGGCGATGACCTTCTGGGTCGCCTGGCCGCCCGCCGTGGTGCGGCCGGCGATGAAGATGTTGCCGACATGGTGGGTGTCGACGGCCTCGGTGGAGGAGTCCTTGGGAGCGGTGGCGTCCACCCCGACCATCATGAGCTGGCCGACCTTCTCCTCCAGGCTCCAGCCCGCCAGCGCCCCGTCGCTGGCCGTCGCGGTGGCCGACGCCATCGCGCTCGCGGTGGGCGAGGGGGCGGCGCTGGGCGATGCGGGCGCCGGGGCCTTGGGCTTCGCGCTGGAGGAGGAGCCGCCGGCCGACGAGGATCCGGGGATCAGGGAGCATCCCGCCAGGGAGCCCGCGCCCAGGAAGGCTGCCAGGAGCACCGGCCGTCGACTCACGTGGTGCTGCGGGGACTGGCTGGGGGCGCTGGTGCTGGGGGTCTTCCCGGCGTCCGGAGTCTCAGGCCGATGACGGTCATTCATGCCGGCCACACTAAGACAGGTCCCGGGGCCGACGCGAGGCATGGGCTCGTGCAGGCCGTTTCCCAGGTCCTCGTCCGGCCGGTTCCGCGGTGCTGCCGGCGCTACTCCCAGCCCAGCTCGTGGAGGCGCTCGTCGGGGATGCCGAAGTGGTGGGCCACCTCATGGATGACGGTCACGGTGATCTCCTCCTCCAGCTCCTCGCGGCTGGTGCACCAGCGCTCCAGCGGCCCGCGGAAGATGAGGATGCGGTCGGGCAGCACCATGGACCAGCCCTCGTCGCGCTCGGTGAGGGGGACGCCGTCGTACAGCCCCAGGAGCGTGGGCAGGCCCGAGTCGTCATAGTCGTCCTCGGTGAGCATCTCCGGATCGGGCTCGTCCTGGACGAGGACGACGACGTTGTCGATCGCCTCGGCCAGGTCCGCGGGGATCCTGTCGAGGGCGTCGCCGACGACGTCCTCGAACTCCTGATCCGTCATCCGCCCCGAGGGCTGTTCCCGGGGCTGATGGGGCTGGATCGGCTCCTGCTCGTGCTCGTGGCTCACGGGCTCAGCCTGCCAGACCGCCAGGCTCCGGCTCGACAGTCCTCACGGGCCGGAATCCCGCCGAAAACCGAGCGGTGAGGAGGGTCACGCTCCTGGGATTTGCGCTGTGGAAGACTGTCCCCTTAGTGTTCATCCCGGTTCGAGGCGCGACGACGTCGAAGGCCCCTGGCCCCCATCGTCTAGCGGCCTAGGACCCCGCCCTTTCACGGCGGTAGCACGGGTTCGAATCCCGTTGGGGGTACGGATTCGCACAAGTGAACAACACAGTGAATTCACACTGGCCTCGTGGCGCAGTTGGTTAGCGCGCCGCCCTGTCACGGCGGAGGTCGCGGGTTCAAGTCCCGTCGAGGTCGCGGAAAGGTCGGTCCGATCAGAAATGGTCGGACCGCTTCCATCCCAAGGCTCTGTAGCTCAGTTGGTAGAGCGTTCGACTGAAAATCGAAAGGTCACCGGATCGACGCCGGTCGGAGCCACTGCGAAAGGCCCGGAACCCACAAGGTTCCGGGCCTTCGCTCATTGCTGGGCGGGCGCACACCGGGGCGCGCCAGGTCCCTCCTGCGGGTCGTCTGCGGATCCCTTCGCCGTTTCGGTCACCAAGCAGGCCCTCATGATGGATGATGGTAGCCCACATGTGTGCGCCGCCACGTTCGTGAGCGCCGAGAGCTCCGTACCTCACGCGGCCCGCACGCCACCACACGACCCGCGCCGCGTCACGGCGCCATAACCGTACTACGCAAGGAGGAGGCCATGATCTCAGGAAACGTGCTCCAGCCCCCGGGCGAGCCGATGGCGGAGCCGGAGCAGACCATCCATCCCGACCCCGAGGTCGTCGCGAACGCCTGGGTCGGCGACTGGCGCGCGCTGGAGGAGAGGGCCGCCGCGGACCTGGAGGGTTACTGGGCCGAGCGCGCCGGCGAGCTGGAGTGGTCCAGGCGCTGGGACACGGTGCTCGACGAGTCCGGGGCGCCCTTCTACCGCTGGTTCGTCGGTGCTCGGACGAATATCGTCTCCAACGCCGTCGACCGGCACCTGACCAACTCCCACCGCAACAAGCTCGCCCTCATCTGGGTGGGTGAGGATATCGAGCAGGTGCGTACCTTCTCCTACTTCGACCTGGGCCGGGAGGTCGAGAGGATGGCCAACGTCCTCAGGGCCATGGGCGTGCACAAGGGCGACGTCGTGACGATCTACCTGCCCCGCATCCCCGAGGTCTTCTTCGCCATGCTCGCCTGCGCCAAGCTCGGGGCCATCCACTCGGTGGTCTTCGCCGGCTACTCCTCCGACGCCCTGAGCGCACGCATCGATGACTCGGAGTCCAAGGTCGTCATCACCGCCGACGGCTCGTGGATCAACGGCAAGGTCTTCCCCATGAAGAAGATCGTCGACGACGCGGTGCGCTTCTCGCCCACCGTCCAGAACGTCATCGTCGTGAGCAACACCGGCACCGAGGCGGTCATGGACCCCATCCGCGACCACTGGTACCACGAGCTGTGCAAGCTCCCGATCGCCCAGGGCCGCTGCGAGACCGTGCAGGTCGACGCCGAGGATCCCCTGTTCATCCTCTACACCTCCGGGTCCACCGGCAAGCCCAAGGCGATCCTGCACTCCCACGGCGGCTACCAGGTGGGCACCTATGCCACCCTCCACGACTGCTTCGACGTCCACGACGCCGACCGCTGGTGGTGCACCTCGGACCCGGGCTGGATCACCGGCCACAGCTACCTCGTCTACGGTCCGCTGCTCAACGGCGCCACCGTCTTCATGTACGAGGGAAACCCGACCTACCCCTACCCGGACCGCTGGTGGAACCTCATCGAGCGCTACGGCATCAACGCCTTCTACACCGCCCCCACGGCCATCCGCACACTCATGCGCTTCGGCGAGGCCTGGGTGCGGCGCCACGACCTGTCGAGCCTGCGGCTGCTGGGCAGCGTCGGCGAGCCCCTCAACCCCGAGGCATGGCACTGGTTCCACCACGTCGTGGGTGCCGACCGCTGCCCGATCATCGACACCTGGTGGCAGACCGAGACCGGCATGTTTCAGATCACGACGGTGCCCTCCATGCCCCAGAAGCCCGGCGCTGCGGGCCGGCCGGTGTTCGGCCAGGAGGCGGCCGTCGTCGATGAGGAGGGCCGGGAGGTCCCCGACGGCGTCGAGGGGAACCTCGTCCTCAAGCGTCCCTGGCCCGCGATGATGCGCACTCTCTTCCGTGACCCGCAGCGCTACGTGGACACCTACTGGAGCAAGTACCCGGGCCTGTATCTCACCGGGGACTCGGCCAAGCGCGACGCTGACGGCTGGTTCTGGATCATCGGGCGCACCGACGACATCATCAAGGTCTCCGGCCACCGCCTGGGCACGGCCGAGGTCGAGTCGGCGCTCGTCTCCCACTCCGCGGTGACCGAGGCCGCCGCCGTCGGCCTGCCCCACGAGGTCAAGGGCCACTCCGTCCACGTCGCCGTCGTCCTGGCCACCGGGGTCGAGCCGTCGCGTGAGCTCGAGGCCGAGCTGCGCCAGCACGTGGCGGCGACCCTGTCGCCGATCGCCAAGCCGGAGTCCTTCGTCTTCCTCGAGTCTCTGCCCAAGACCCGGTCGGGCAAGATCCTGCGCCGGGTGCTGCGGGCCCGGGCGCTGGGGCAGGACGAGGGCGACCTGTCCACCCTCGCCGAGGAGTGAGCTCCTCCGCCCAGGCCAGCCCCCGGATCAGGGGCGGTCGGAGCCACTGCGAAGGGCCCGGAACCCACCAGGTTCCGGGCCTTCGCTCATGACTGTCTGAGCTTCGGACCGAGGCTGGGGGCTGGAGTGCCTACCGGCGCCTGCGCTGGTAGGCGTGGCCGGGTAGGGGGCGAACATGTTGTCGAGGAAGGTCTCGATGGTGTCCATCAGTGGGCTCCTCTCGCGAAGCGGTCGATGAGGGTCTTGGTGTCCTCCCACTCGGAGACCTTGGTGGTCAGGTGGGTGGTGCCCTGGGAGGTGAGGCGGTAGTAGGTGCGGGACCTGCCGGAGTCGGCCCCGCCTCCGGCCATTCGTCACAGTCCAGGCACAGCCTGGCTGCTTAAGGTGGCCCCATGCTCGTCGCTGCCACCACCGCTCCCGCGACCCCCAGTGCAGATCCCAGTGCGAATCCTTCGGCCACCCCGCCCCCCACGCCCACCACCGCTCCCACGGGCGTACCACAGGTCAATGTGGACGAGACCGTCAAAGTGGTGACCAAGACGACGAACGACCTGGTCACCATCGCCTGGCAGGCCGGTGTGGGAGTCATCATCGGCCTCGTCGTCGCCTTCGTAGCGGTGGCGATTCTCCGATTCATGGGCAGGCGCCGCCTCCTGTACCGCGAGATCGTGGACTTCGGGCGCCGGCCGATCGTCGCCGTCGGCGCCATGACCGGTGCCTTCCTGGGCTCCCAGATCGCCCTGACCGGACTGCGGCACGCCAAGAGTGACTCCACGACGATGGTCGTCATCGAGCGCGGGGTCACCATCGCCCTCATCTTCTCGGTGACCTGGCTCGTCGTCGCCTTCGCCAAGGCCATCGAGTCCACCGTCGTCAAAGGGGCGCAGGCCGGCGGGAACCAGGGGCACGCCAACCGGGTGACCACCCAGAGCCAGATCATCCGGCGCGTTACCCAGGTGATCATCGTCATCGCCGGGCTCGTCAGCGCCATCATGACCTTCCCCAGCGTCCAGTTCGCCATGGGGTCGCTGCTGGCCTCGGCCGGTCTGGCCTCCGTCATCGCCGGTATGGCCGCCCGCTCCATGCTCGGCAACGTCTTCGCAGGCCTCCAGCTGGCCACCACCGACGCCATCCGCGTGGACGACATCGTCGTCGTCGGCGAGGAGCAGGGAACCATCGAGGAGATCACCCTGACCTACGTGGTCATGCGCACCTGGGACGACCGGCGCCTCATCCTGCCCTCGACCCACTTCACCGAGAACCCCTTCGCCAACTGGACACGCGGAGGCTCCCAGGCCACCGGCTCCTTCACCCTCGACCTGGACTGGCGCGTGCCCATCGCCTCGCTGCGCGCCGAGCTGGCTCGCCTCGTGGCCGCCTCCACCGTCTGGGACGGGCGCCAGGCCTCGCTCGAGGTCTCCGACGCCATCGGCGGCCAGGTCTCCGTGAAGATCGTCCTGACCGGGGACAACCCCGGCGATGTCGGTACCCTCAAGTCCTACGTGCGCGAGGAGCTGGTCACCTGGCTCCAGCGGGAGGCCCCCTACGCCCTGCCGCGTACGCGAGTGGAGGTCGAGCAGGTCGAGGTCACCCAGGACCTCAGCCCCGAGGAGGTGGCCCGAGCGGCCGAGGAGATCGTCGCCGAGCAGAAGGATAGGGACGCCATCGACGCCACGGCCACCGTGGCAAACGAGGCCGATGACGCCGTGACCACGGAGGCCGAGGGCGAGAGCGCGGCCCACGGGCTGGGGGCCCGACGGGCCGTCACCCTGGGGCGGGCCATGGGGCGCTCCCTGCTGCACCGCGCCCGGCGCGGGGGACTGGGACCCAGGTGAGCCGGGCAGCCGCTACGTGGCCGGCGCCCGAGCGGATGGGTGAGTTTTCGATGCGTGAACGCAGGTCCCCCGGCGTCGTCGGGCGGGTGACGATGGATCCATGAGTACCGACATGAGTGGCGCCCCCTCCATGGCGCCCGCCTCCGCGCCCTCCGACCCGGCCATCGACCTGGAGGCCGCCGCGCGCACTGACGCCCAGTGGCGCGCCGCCCTGAGCCCCATGGAGTACCACGTGCTGCGTGAGGCCGGCACCGAGCGGCCCTTCACCGGGGCCCTGCTCGACGAGCACCGTGAGGGCGTCTACCGCTGCCGCGGCTGCGGCGCCGAGCTGTTCCGCTCCACCACCAAGTTCGACTCCCACTGCGGCTGGCCCTCCTTCTACGATCCCTCCGAGTCCGAGGCGGTCACCCTGAGCACTGACACCTCACACGGCATGGTGCGCACCGAGGTCCGCTGCGCCATCTGCGCCAGCCACCTGGGACACGTCTTCGACGACGCCCCCCAGACCCCCACCGGCCAGCGCTACTGTATGAACTCCGTGAGCCTGACCTTCGAGGAGGAACAAGCATGATCCGGGTCCTGAGCCTCAACCTTCAGCACGGTCTGCCCGGCGCCGGGGCCGGGGACGGCAGCGCCTCCACCGGCTCACTGGCCGGCGCCGACATCTCCGACCCCGCCACCGCCCGCGCCGTCATGCGGGCCACGGCCGAGCAGATCGCCGAGCTGGCCCCCGACATCATCGCCCTCCAGGAGGTGGACCTGGGCCAGGCCCGCTCCGGTCGCCTCCACCAGGCGGCCTTCCTGGCCGAGGAGCTGGGCATGCCGACCTGCCGCTTCTCCGCCAGCTACGCCGGGCCGGTGGTGGGACTGCGCCGTCGGCCCCTGCGCACCGCGCTGAGCTCGCCGACCGACGACGTCCTCGGGCCGCTGCGCGCCGCTGTCGGGTCCGGGCCGATCGGCTACGGCAACGCCCTCCTCTCCCGCTTCCCGGTCTCCGGCTGGCACGTCAAGCGCCTGGGGCGCGGGGCCTCCAGCGTGGAGAAGCGCGGCGAGCGGGCCTGGGACCCGCGCTCCTACCACGTGTCCACCGCCTCCCAGCGCATCATGGTGGCCGCCACCCTCGATGTGCCCGAAGGCGCTGGCGGGCCGATCCGCCAGCTGTCGGTCGCCTCCACCCACCTGGCGACCCGCGAGTCCATGGCGGCGCGTCAGCTCGCCGCCGCCTGGGGGGCGCTCGCCGGGCTGCCCGGGCCGCACCTGCTCGTGGGTGACTACAACCTCTCCGCCGAGCATGTCGATGTTCTGGGGCTGGGGCGGACCGTGGGGGAGGGGCTCACCTTCCCGGCATCCGGCCCCAAGCGGCGCATCGATCACGTGCTGACCGACCTGTGGCCCACCGGCCCCGACGGCCTGCCCCTGACCGATGAGGCGGCTGCGGCGGGTGGGAGCCCGCTGCTGCGCGCCGTGGACTGGGGCACGGCCTCCTTCATCATCTCCGACCACGTCGGCACCTGGGTGGACCTCGAGCCGGTCGGCTAACGGGCACTCCTGCCCGCGCCTTCGTACCTTATGCCGCCTGTCCGAGGGGTATGAGGTACGGACGCGCGGGCTAACCTACGAACTCGTAGCGCTGGGGCCTATGAGAGGGGGAGCTCATGGCCGATGTGGTGGCGGGACTGGCCGTCTTCGGCGTGGTCATCGCCGTCGGCTGGTTGCTGGTGCGCACCCGGGCCGTGCCGGCCGACGCCGACGGGGTCCTCACCCGCGTCTGCTTCTTCGCCGCCACCCCGGCCCTGCTCGTGACCACGCTGAGCCGCGCCGACCTGACGTCGGTTCTCTCCCGGTCCACCGCCGTGGCCGTGGCCGCCGAGCTCGCGGCCATCGTCTCGGCCTGGTGCCTCCACCGCCTCGTGCTGCACCGCCCCACCGCCGAGGCCACCATCGGCGCGCTCGCCTCCGGCTACGTCAACGCCGCGAACCTGGGGATCCCGGTGGCCGTCCTCGTCCTGGGGGACGCGGCCACCATCGCCCCGATCCTCCTGCTCCAGCTCCTCGTGCTCACCCCTGTCACCTTCACCGTGCTCGACGCCGTCACCCGCCGCGGCAACCCGTCTCGCCTGGCGACCTTGACCCTCCCGCTGCGCAACCCGCTGCTGTGGGGCGTTGTGGCCGGGACCGCGGCGAACCTGGGTGGGGTGAACCTGACGGAGTGGGGCGGCGGCCACCCGGCCCAGGGCCTGGAGATGCTCGGGCGCGTCGCGGTGCCGCTCATGATGCTGGCCCTGGGCATGAGCCTGGCCGGGGCGCCCCGGCCCCTGCGGAAGCCCGCGCCGGAGGAGCCCGCCCCATCCTCGCAGGGCTTGCCGGTCCGGTTGATCCAGTCAGCCCGGCAGGATCAGGAGTCCCAGGCGGCGGCGTCGACGTCTCATCGTGGTGCGGTCCGGCGCAGCGCCCTGTGGCTGGCCGTGGGCTGGAAGCTCGCCGTCATGCCGGGGCTGGCCGTCGCCATCGGACTGGCGGCGGGACTCAGAGGAACGCAGCTGCTTGTCCCGGTTGTCACCGCCGCCCTGCCCACGGCGCAGAACGTCTTCATGTACGCCTCGCGCTACGGGGCGGCCAAGGACCTGGCCCGTGACGCCGTCCTGCTGACGACGGCCGGATTCGTGCCCGTGGTCCTGCTGGCCGCCGCGATCCTGCGCTGATCGCGGCGGCGCAGGATCATCAGCTCAGGGCAGCTCCTCGCGCGTGGGAGGGTTGGCTCCTGCCCGCGAGACCGTGATGTCGGCGATGGCCGCGGCGTGGCGCACGATCCGCTCCAGGGTCGCGGCGTCCACCGTGTGCAGCGCCTCGCGCCGGTCCGCGCCCACGAGGTCCTCACTCCACAGGGCGTCCTCCAGGCCGCCCATGAAGGAGTCGCCGGCGCCCACCGTGTCCGCCACCACGACGCTCGGGTCGGCGGGCACCTCCAGACGCACCCCCGAGGCGGACAGGGCCAGGGCGCCCTTCTTGCCACGCGTGACCACCACGACGGCCGCGCCCTTCTCCAGCCAGGAGCGCAGCACCGTCTCCAGGTCCGCGTCCTGGCCGTAGAGCCAGGTGATGTCCTCATCGGAGCACTTGACCAGGTCGGACAGACCCACCAGGCGCTCGACGACCCGGCGGGCGTCCTCGGGCTCACCCATGAGCTGGGGGCGGGCATTGGGGTCGTAGGCGATGGTGGAGGTGGCGCGGGTCTCGCGCAGCACCTGCTCCACGGTGGCGGCGCCGGGAGCCAGGATCGCGGCGATCGAACCGGTGTGCACCAGCAGTGGTGCCTGTCCGTTAGTCAGTGCCGGGCGCGGCGGGTTCCAGTCCAGGTCGAAGATGTAGGTGGCGGCGCGGTCCTCACCGATGGTGGCCTGCGCCGTGGAGGTGCGCGCCGCGCCATCGGCACCCTGAGCCAGACGGACCCCGGAGGCCTCCAGGTGGGAGCGCACCGCCTGACCGCGATCATCGGTGCTGATCCAGCAGTGCAGCTCGGTGTCGCGACCCAGGCGTGCCAGCCCCAGGGCGACGTTGGCGGGCGAGCCGCCGGGGATGTCCACGGGCTCCTGCCCGGGGTGGATGACGACATCAACCAGGGCCTCGCCGATGATGAGGGCGGATCCTGGGCGGCCGGGTGCGGTCATGGGTGACTCCTTCGTGCGGGACCGGGGTCCGGTGGCGGTGAGGGGACTCGGGCGGATGAGGAGCGCGGCGGCGCGGCACTGCCCGGGAGTGGCCGGCGCGCTGGTCGATGCGCGCGGCCGGAGGGCGAATGCTCACAGACTACCGATCCGGCGTCGCCCACAGGGCTCGTCTCGCCCAAGAGTGTCCATATCTGCAGTAAAGGCAGCGATGTCGCTTTTGCTGCGAAGAAGAAACCGCATGATTCCGCGGTTCTGCTACTGGCCACAGAGGACCTGAGAGCCCCTTTGCTGCAGATTGGGACATCCATGGCTCCCTCCGGGCTCCTGCTCCGGTTCCCAGTGACGCTCGATGGGTGCACCACCGCCAGCCGGAGCCCCGGTCAACTCGGTCAGTTCGCCGCGCGGGCGGGCCCGCGCGCGGCCTGGACCTGCTGACCCGGGCGGGTCATGCCCTGTCAGCCCCAGGTCCCATCAGTCCTCAGGGTCCTCCTGCGCGACCGCGGCCAGGCGGGCGCGGGCCTCATCGAGCCAGGTCTGGCAGCGCTGGGCCAGGGCCTCGCCGCGCTCCCACAGGGCCAGGGAGTCCTCCAGGGGGACGGAGCCGGCCTCGAGGCGCTGTACGACGGCCACCAGCTCCTCACGGGCCCGCTCGTAGCTGAGCGAGGCCACGTCCTCGTTGGCGCCGGAGGCACCGTTGGCGGAGGGTACCGACGACGCTGAAGACCCTGAGGGCGCTGAGGATGCGGAGTAGGGGCTGTTCTGGGGTGAGTACTCGTCTGGGTACTGGTCGGAGTATGGGCCGGGGTTCATCTCGGAGCTCACTCCTCGATTCTCGCACGGGCCGGGCCACGAGCAGAGCGGGCTGGACGGTCTGAGGGGTGCCCGCAGGGTAAAAGTGTCCACAAGGGACGACTTTGACGGTGCTTCGTCTTAGTGGCGTTCGCATCTGTGCTGGCCAGAGCGTTTTGGTGCGGTGTCGACTGGTTGTGGAGGCTCCAAAGTCGTCCCGTATGGACAAAATCCCGACCTGAGTCTCTCCTGACTCCTGCTGGTTCCGGTCGAAGAGCACCGATGCGTCAGGCCTCTACTTCTACCCTGCTGCGTCGTTGGGGGTCGTCTCATCAAGATGTGTCAGTACTCCCTCCAAACCTGCCTGCGCCAGTGCCTCGCGGCCGGCCTCGGTGACCTTGACCGCCCTGGTCCGTTCGATGCGCGCAATCCAGTCACGGCGGAAGAACACTTCGGTCACTGCCGTCCCCAACCGGCCACCGAGATGGAACCGTCGTTCAGTGGAGTCCATGCACGCCTCCCCGGGAGCATGAGGCGGCTCCGACAGACCCCAGCCGATCAGGAGGGCTTTCCCGGGGGCGGTCAGCTGCCACAAGGAATCCAGGTAGCCGCACTCCCGGAGCTGCTCGGCCAGCCCCACACCGAGTCGCCCGGCCAGGTGCCGGTAGCAGGTACGGGCCGCGAGCAGTCGCCTGTTCGCCGTCCACGCGTTGAGGCTACGAGCCGTGGGCAGCGTCGAGGCCGCCATCACCCCCATGGCCTCGATGACCCGAGCCGCCTCGGGCCCTGAGAGCACGACGTAGCAGTGCCGCCCCTGCCGGACCCTCGTGACGAGGCCGCCCGCCGCCAGCACGTCGACATGCTCGCTGGCCGTCGACCGCGCGACCCCGGCGTATGAGCCGAGCTCGCCCACCGTCCACGCCCTGCCGTCCATGAGCGCCGCGCACATAGCGGTCCTTGACGGGTCGGCCAGCGCCGCCGCCGTGCCGGCGACGTCGGGAACCGCCTCGGGGAAGAGACGATCGGGAAGCCGTGACATGCGGCCAGTATGCGCCCGCGCCGGTTCGGTCTGCGCCGAACGATTGCGGCTCTAGCCTGCCGGTGGCCGGCATCAACCGGCAGACGGGGCCGGAGGAGCAAGGAGACCACTCATGAACGCATACCGACGACGTGGCGCCCTCATCGCGGCGCTGCTCGGATTCTTCATCGTCATGCTCGACACGACGGTCGTCAACGTGGCACTGGCGCGGATCGGCAGGGACCTGGGCGCCCCGGTCGC
The DNA here is from genome assembly GCF_005696555.1 of Actinomyces sp. oral taxon 171 str. F0337. Taxonomy (NCBI): domain Bacteria; kingdom Bacillati; phylum Actinomycetota; class Actinomycetes; order Actinomycetales; family Actinomycetaceae; genus Actinomyces; species Actinomyces sp. oral taxon 171. The sequence continues at coordinate 543,284 of NZ_CP040005.1, forward strand.
CTCCCTGCAGTGGGTCGTTGACGCCTACGCCCTCACCTTCGCAGCCCTGCAGCTGTCGGCAGGTGTGGCCTGTGACCGGATGGGCGCAAGAGGCGTCCACCTGCTCGGCCTGGCGGTCTTCGGCCTGCTCTCGGCGGCCTGTGCCCTGGCCCCTGCCGGTGGGGCGCTCATCGCCTTCCGCGCGTTGCAGGGCGTCGGCGCCGCCGCGATCGTCCCGGCCTCCCTGGCGATGCTCTCCCTCATCCATGATCGCCCTGCCGACCGGGCCCGAGCCATCGGCCTGTGGGGAGGTGCCGGTGGTATCGCCGCGGCCGTCGGCCCGGTGGCCGGGGGACTGCTCGTGACCTTCACCGGCTGGAGGTTCGTGTTCTGGGTGAACCTTCCCCTCGTCGCAGCCGCCTTGTGGCTCACCGCCCGCTGCCTGCCCGAGCCGGAGACGCGGTCGCTGCGACGACGCGAAGGCGGCGACCTGCCCGGGCAGGTCCTCTCCGTCGCAGGGCTCGCAGCCACCACCTACGGGATCATCGCCGCAGGCGAGCACGGGTGGAGTCCGCACGTTGTCGCCTCGACCCTCGCCGGACTGAGCCTGTTGGCGGCCTTCGTCCTGGTTGAACGGACCGCTAGCAGGCCGATGCTGCCGACGGCGGTCTTCTCCCGACCACGTTTCGCCCTGGCCGCCGCGGTTGGATTCGCGCTCAATACCGGATTCTTCGGCCAGCTATTCGTGCTGGCTCTGTTCCTCCAGTGCTACCTGGGCTACGAGCCGTGGCTCGCCGGCCTGGCCCTGGCGCCGCAGGCGTGCAGTGCTGTCGTCGCCTCCCCGATGGGAGGCAGGATGACCGCCAGGATCGGGGCGTTCCCCGCGATGCTGACGGGCCTGCTCACCGGTGCGGCCGGGTTCGCGGGGCTCGCGCTCGCCACGGCCTCGACGCCGTACCCGCTGGTGGCGGCCCTGACCTTCCTGGGTGGTTTCGGCACGGCACTGACCATGCCCGCCGCAACCTCGGCCGCCGTCGCCTCCGCATCGGCTGGGTACACCGGAGTCGCCGGAAGTGTCGTCAACGCGGCCCGACAGACCGGCAGCGTCGTCGGTGTGGCCGTCCTTGGCAGCCTGATCGCTTCAGGCGACTTCCTGACTGGCTTTCACCGGGCAGTCGTCGGGGCGTCGGCCGTCTTCGCGGTGGCAGCGATCCCCGTCGCCGTCGTCATCCTCAGGGCTGCCAGTCGCCCGGAGTGCGTGGACGCACCATAGGTCTCGACGACTGACCCCTGGGGTGCCGTCCGCACGCCTACGGTGCGTCCTGGGATCTTGGCGAGGTCGTGGGAGGCCACAAGCGGGCGCGGTCACCCAAGGCGTTGCCGGTGCCCAGTCGCTGCTCAGTCGATGTCGGCGGGCCGGGGCCTGGTGGCGCCGACGACCTGGGCGACGAGCCGCCCCTGGGCCAGGACCCCCTCGATGAGATCCCCCTTCTTGACGTCCTCGGCGCTGGTGATGACCTTGCCTCCGGGAGTGCGCAGAATCGTGTAGCCACGATCCAGGACTCCCTGCGGTGACAGGGCCGTCAGCCGGGCGTGGTCGGCGCGCAGGTCGGCGGCCGCCAGCGACAGGCGATGTTCCACGGCCCGGCGCATCCTGTCGCGGGCCTGGCCCAGCTCGATGACCCGGTCGCGCACGATCGAGGTGGGGTCGGCCATGACCGGCCGGGCCCGCAGCTGGTCCAGGGCCGCCTGCTCGGCGTCCAGCCGTGAGGCGAGCACGCTGCGCAGGCGCTCGCGGGCCGAGTCCAGGCCCACGGTCTCCTGGGCGAGGTCGGGAACGATCCGGCGGGCGGCGTCGGTGGGGGTGGAGGCCCGGTAGTCGGCCACCAGGTCCAGCAGGGGACAGTCGGTCTCATGACCGATCGCGGAGACCAGCGGCGTGCGGCAGGCGGCCGCGGCGCGCACGAGCCCCTCGTCGGAGAAGGGCAGCAGGTCCTCGACGGCGCCGCCCCCGCGGGCCACGACGATGACGTCGATCTGCGCATCGGTGTCGAGCTCCTGGATGGCCCGGGTGACCTCGCCGACGGCGCGCGCCCCCTGGACGGCGACCTCCCGCACCTCGAAGGGCAGACCGGGCCAGCGCAGGCGGGCGTTGACCAGCACGTCGTCCTTGGCCTTGGCCTGGCGGCCGCACACGAGGCCCACCTTGCGCGGCAGGAAGGGCAGGGGCCGCTTGCGCTCGGCGTCGAACAGGCCCTCGGCGGCCAGGATGCGGCGCAGCTGCTCGATGCGGGCCAGCAGATCGCCGACGCCGACGGGCCGGATGTCGTCGGCCTGCAGCTGGAGCGAGCCCCGCTTGGTCCAGAAGGTGGGCTTGGCGCGGATCACCACGCGGGCGCCCTCGCTCAGCTCGGCGCCGGTGCGGGCCAGGACGGCGTCGAGGACCCGGGCGTAGATGGACACCGACATGGACACATCGGCATCCGTGTCCCGCAGGGTGAGGAAGGCCATGCCGGCGCCGGGGCGGCGGCTGAGCTGGATGACCTGCCCCTCCACCCACACCTGGCTCATGCGGGCGACGTACTGGTCGATCTTGGAGGACAGCAGCCGCAGTGGCCACGGGTTCTCCGCGGTGGTGAGGTTCGCTCGCGGCGCCAGCTCCCGGGGGCTGCCGGAGCCGCCGTCCGCGTCGGAGCCGGACATCGGGCCGGCACCGGAGGAGGGCTGCGGGCTGGGCTGGGAGGGGCTCTGGCCTGTCACATGCACCACTGTGCCACGTCCACCACTGGGGACCTGGGTCCCACTGTGGCACAGTGGTGACCGTGACGACCATCGAGCTCGCCAGCGAGCACACCGACGCCGCCCCGCCCTCTTCCAAGGGCGGCAAGCGGATCCTCATGGCCGCCCCGCGCGGCTACTGCGCCGGCGTGGACCGCGCCGTCGACGCCGTTGAGCAGGCCCTGGCCCACTACGGGGCGCCGATCTACGTGCGCAAGGAGATCGTCCACAACAAGTACGTCGTGGAGGCCCTCTCGAAGCGCGGCGCCATCTTCGTCTCCGAGACCGACGAGGTGCCGGTGGGCGCCCGCGTCGTCTTCTCCGCCCACGGCGTCTCCCCGGCCGTCCACGCCGAGGCCGCCGAGCGCCGGCTGGACACGATCGACGCGACCTGCCCGCTGGTGACCAAGGTGCACAAGCAGGCGGTGCGTTTCGCGGACAAGGACTACGACATCATCCTCGTGGGCCACACCGGCCACGAGGAGGTCGAGGGCACTCAGGGCGAGGCCCCCGACCACATCCAGGTCGTCAACGGCCCCCACGAGGTGGACCAGGTCGAGGTGCGCGACCCCTCCAAGGTCGTGTGGATCAGCCAGACCACCCTGAGCGTCGACGAGACCATGGAGACGGTGCGCCTGCTGCGCGAGCGCTTCCCGGAGATGATCGACCCGCCCGGCGAGGATATCTGCTACGCCACCCAGAACCGTCAGGCCGCGGTCAAGCAGATCGCCCCGAAGGTGGACCTCATGATCGTGGTCGGCTCCGGCAACTCCTCGAACTCGGTGCGCCTCAAGGAGGTGGCTCTCGAGGCCGGTGCGAGCGCCGCCCACCGGGTGGACTTCGCCAGCGAGATCGACCCGTCCTGGTTCGACGGTGTCGAGACGGTCGGCCTGACCTCGGGCGCCTCGGTGCCGGAGATCCTGGTGCGTGAGGTGGTCGAGCGTCTGGCCGAGCTCGGGTTCGACGACGTCGAGGAGGTGCGCACCACCACGGAGAAGATCTCCTTCTCCCTGCCCAAGAACCTGCGCGCCGACCTCATGGCGGCCCAGGGCGCCGCGTCCGGCCACAAGCGCCGCGAGCCGGCCGCCGACCACACCTGCTGAGGCCGCGCCGCCCCTGGCCGTACGGCCGACCGTGAGCGTCAGCACACACCCGGGTGCGCGAGACGGGCCGAACGTGAACACCGGGTTGCATGCTCGACGATTACCCTCGGTTGGGTGACACACTCCCATGACGAGTCGGCCCCCAGTGGCCCTGCCCCCGCCGCGTCGGGCGGACGGTCCGGTGACGATGGCGCCGACAGTGCTGCCCCCGTAACCTCCGCAGGCCCTGCTGGCGCGGCGGTCTCCGGCCAGGTCTCCAACGAGACCCTGGAGGAGGACGGCGGGCTGCGCCGGAGCCTGACCAGCAGGCACATGCAGATGATCGCCATTGGCGGCGCCATCGGCACGGGGCTGTTCGTGGCCTCGGGCGCCACGGTCTCCACGGCCGGCCCGGGCGGCGCCCTCGTCGCCTATGCGGCCATCGGTCTCATGGTGCTGCTGCTCATGCAGTCCCTGGGAGAGATGACGGCGCACATGCCGGTGGCCGGCTCCTTCCAGACCTACGCCACCCGGTTCGTCAGCCCCTCCTTCGGCTTCGCCATGGGCTGGAACTACTGGTTCAACTGGGCGATCACCGTGGCGGCCGAGCTGGTGGCCGCCGGAATCGTCATGGGCTACTGGCTGCCGGGGGTGCCGTCGTGGATCTGGGCGGCACTGTTCCTGGCACTGTTGACGACGCTCAACGCCCTGTCCGCCCGCGCCTTCGGGGAGGGGGAGTTCTGGCTGTCGGCCATCAAGGTGGTGACGGTCATCGTCTTCCTCGCGGCGGGTCTGGCGATGATCCTCGGCATCATCGACGGGAAGTCCCCGGGCTTCAGCAACTGGGTCGTCGAGGACGCGCCCTACCACGGCGGGATGCTGGCAATCGTGTCGGTATTCATGGTGGCCGGGTTCTCCTTCCAGGGCACCGAGCTGGTGGGCGTGGCGGCCGGTGAGGCACGCAACCCGCGCCGGGACGTGCCCAAGGCGATCCACACGGTGTTCTGGCGGATCATGATCTTCTACATCGGGGCGATCACGGTCATCGGCTTCCTCATCGCCTTCAACGATAGCCGGCTGCTGCACACCGAGACCGAGGACGTGGCCTACTCGCCCTTCACCCTGGTCTTCGAGCGGGCGGGAATCGGGATCGCGGCGGCCCTCATGAACGCCGTCATCCTCACCGCGGTGCTCAGTGCCGGCAACTCGGGCCTGTACGCCTCGACCCGCATGCTGCACTCGATGGCCCTGCAGGGGCAGGCCCCGGCCTGGTTCTCCTACGTCAACCGCCACGGGGTCCCGGTGCGGGCCCTGGGGGCGACGGCGCTGGTGGGGGCGGCCGGCTTCCTCACCGCCGTGGTGGGGCAGAACACCGCCTACGCCTGGTTGGTCAACGTCTCCGCCCTGTGCGGGTTCATCGTGTGGCTGGGGATCGCCGCGTGCCACTTCCGCTTCCGACGCGCCTACGTGCTCCAGGGCAATGACCCGGCCGACCTGCCCTACCAGGCGCCCTGGTTCCCGCTGGGGCCGGTCCTGGCCTTCACCCTGTGCGCCCTGGTGGTCCTGGGCCAGAACTACGAGGCGGTCTTCAAGGGCCAGCTGCTGGAGGTGCTCTCCTCCTACATCGGCCTGCCGGTCTTCGGGGCCATCTGGCTGGGGCACCGCCTGGTGACCGGATCGCGCATGGTGCGCCTCGAGGACGCCGACGTCTCCGGCGCCGTCGTTCGTGAGCGCAGCTGAGCCCCCGCTGAGCCCACGTCTGCTGGGCTCATGTCCTGAACCCCATGTCGGGGCACCGATCATCTGACCGGTGCCCCGACGTCGACTCGTGCTGGAACCCGCACGAGGTGGAGCTGCTGCGGGCTGGGCACCTACAGCAGGGACTGGACCCGCACCGTGACCTGAGGCGCGCTTCGGTCCCCGACGCCGGAGGAGCCGGAGCCCTCACGTGCCTCTAAGGCGTCGTCGCGGTCATCCGCCTGCGACAGGGAGCGGATGATGGTCTCCTGGACATCGCGCACGATGTCCCTGACGGGTCTGGAGCCGTCGATGCCGATCTCGATGACGGCCCTGCGTGAGCCCGCCTCGACGACCACTCCGAAGCGGGCCTGCTGAGGATCCTGCTGCCGCATGTGGTTGCCGATCGCCCTCAACGTGCTGCCTATCCCCGGCTCGATTCCTCGTACGCCGGGGACAGCGGTGACCAGGCGGGCCAGCTCGGCCGCTGAGAGGCTAGTCGTCATCGTGGAGATCCTCGATGTGGATGTTGACGGTCGGGGACACCCCCAGGTTCTCATGGCAGGCTGCTCGAACGGCCTCGCGGACCCGCTGGGCGAGCTGCGGCAGGCTGTCCACGCTGACGTGGACGGAGATCCGGCAGAAGATGGTCTCCGGAACCCCCAGGCCGCGGTGGTCCTCACCTGAGGGTGCGTGCTCGAAGGAGGACCGCAGGGCGCGCGCGCCGGGCACGCGGTCCACGGTGCGGCGAATCAGCGCCCGCAGTGAGAACTCGGACATGCTGTAGGGGCCCAGATCGGTCGCGGGCATCTCCACCTGGGCGCCGTGACGGGTCTCGGCGAGGATGGCGTCCATCAGGTGGCGCTGCGGCATGACCGAGGCGCTCGCCCGGGACTCCAGCTGGTCCCACTCCTCGTGCAGGGAGGCGATCAGACGCAGGTACTCCCGCGTGTCCGCGTCGTCCTGCTCATGAGACCGGGCGAATGACCTGGCCGACGCCGTCGAGCGTCGGACGCTGTGCGAGAGCTGGTTGACGGTGCTCATGCCCACTCCTTCATCTGGCGCATGACGAGAGAGCGGGCGCGTGCCAGCCTCCCGCGGACGGTGGACTCGGTGAGGTTCAGGGCCTGGGCGATCTCCTCGTAGGACATGTCGTCGATCTCTCGGAGCACCCAGACGATGCGCAGCTCGGGGCGCACGGAGGCCAGCAGGTCGGCCAGTGCCTCGATCTGGGCGTTGACCTCGCTGGACTCGGCCGGGTCAGCGGTGCTGCTCGACGTCGTCTCCGCCATGGCGCTCGCGGTCTCGAGGCTCTCGGCGTCGTAGGGGTCGGTGGCCCTGCGCTGACGCTTGCGCGTCATGCTGGTGGCCTTGTTGGTGCAGATCCGCATGAGCCAGCCCCGAAAGGCGGCAGGTTCCCTGACCAGGTGAAGACTGCGCCAGGCCTGGATGAGGGTCTCCTGGACGATGTCCTCACTGTCGTGACGGTTCCGCACGATCATGTAGGCGGTGCGGAACAGGCGTCCCTGATAACGCTCGACGAGCTGTTCGAAGGCGTTGATGTCCCCGTCCTGGGCTCGCAGGACCAGGTAGCGGTCCTTGTCCTGGGGCGTAGCGGACGAGGTACTCGGTTGCGCGGCGTGGTGTGGACGCGGGCGAGGAGCCGGCACTGCCTCGTCCTGTATGTCATGCGTCATCGCCGTTCCCGGTGATCGCGGGCGAGTGCTGCCCTGTGACGGTCTGCGAGACGCTGCGCGAGCTCGAGGAGCGCTCCAGGCGCACCAGGACGTCGACCTGCCGGGGGCTCGTGCCCAGGGACGTGGTCACGTCATCCTCCATCCGGCGCCTGAGCTCGGCCACGGCCCATTCGACCTCGCAGTCCTGGGACACGGTGGTGTCCGCCTGGACCCACAGACTGCTTGGGGAACCGGTGACCCACACGGTGCACCGCTCCACCCCGGGAACGTCCTCAGCCCGCTCGGACAGGGCCTGTGACAGGACGTCGGGTGCGACGGTGGCCATGAGAACACCCTCGGAGTCGCTGAACCTCAGGGGTGAGGCGGCCGCCTTGCGGGGGACCTGCATGATGAGCAGGACCAGCCCGGCGATGACGGCGAGCACGGACACCAGCGCTGCCGTTGGCAGGAGCCAGTGCGCCTGGGGTGCGATGAGGCTGTCCACCCGGTTCTGCGCAGTGGCCAGGTACGGGGCGGCGTCGGGCCAGGACCGACCGGCACCGAGGCCGGAGGCCAGGAGCCAGGATGACGCTGCCGCGATGAGAAGTCCGCAGCCGGCCAGGACCGTCCTGTTGAGGACACCAGAAACTGAACGCATGGTCGTATCTCCTTCAGCTCGTGCGCTTGATCCGCACGCGGCTGCGTGTGATGCCCACGGGCTGGAGCGTCTGCAGGGCCTCGTCGGTCTTCTTGCGGGCCGCTTCATGCACGGGGTCGAGGTCGTCCAGGACACTGAGGACGACGACGTCGACCCGTGAGCGGCGGGTGGTGACGGCGGCGGAGTGGACGCCGCCGATCTGCTCGACCTGGGTCCTCACCAGGTTGGCCAGGTCACGGCGCCTGACCGCGGTCTGGCCGGGGACAGTGTCGGGGAGGAACTCGACGCGCTCGGGCAGCCCCGGCCACAGGGCCGCGAGGATCATGGCCAGGCCGCACACGGCCGCGATCCCGGCGGCGGTGATCACCGCCGCGGAACCGAGGGCGGTGGATCCTATGGTGTCGAGCGTGGTGACGGTGCGGTCCGGCCAGGTGCCGGTCACGATCCGGTGCCCCGTCAGCCAGGCCCCCAGGCCTCCGGCCGTGAGCAGCAGCAGCGCCAGGACGACACTGGGGGTGCTGCGGGACGGGCGACGAATGAGTTTCGGAACGGGTGTTCTCATTTCAGGCTCTTCCTGACGTGGCTGCTCGGATTGAGCCAGGAGATCTCGATGGTGATCTTGCCGACGCTCAGCCCGGTGAGGTGCTCGACGCGGCCGCGCACGTGTGCGCGCAGGTCTTCGATGGTGGAGGACAGTGGTGCGGGAAAGACCAGGCCGAGGTCCAGGTGGAGGACGGCGACCCGCCCGTAGAGCTCGCACTGGGCCTCGGGCCGGGAGGCGAAGTTGCGGCGGGCGCCGATTCCCAGGAGACCTCCGGCGTTGGAGCCGACATTGCCGGTCTCATAGGCGGCCTGGGCGGCGATCTGGGCGACGACTCGGGCCGGAATGGTGGTGGTGCCGCGCTGCTCCCAGGAGGAATCCTCGTCCTGGGAGGGGCCCGGCTGCGTGATGGCGGGCTGGGTCGCGGTCGCCATCGTCACTTCTTTCGCCGATCCAAGATGCTTTGGACATCGACCCGGCCCTCCAGGTAGAGGCCCACCGCCAATCCGGCCAGGCCGCACAGGGCCACCAGGACGAAGTCGGCGAAGGAGCCGAAGGCGAGAATGGTGCCAAGGAACAGGCCCACCAGGAGGGCCAGGTACGTTGTCTTCATGAGAGCTCCTCAGATCAAGGCGTCGGGACGGGTCACTTGAGGTCGGCGGCCTCGGCGGCGTCGGAGTCGTCGTCGGGCAGGTGGACGTCGGTGACGTTGATGTTGACCTCGACGACCTCCAGGCCGGTGGTGCCCTCGATCTGCTCGATGATGTTGCGGCGGATGGCGTCGGAGACCTCGACGATGGAGACGCCGTACTCGACCACCACGGTGACCTCGACGGCGGCCTGGGTCTCACCCTTCTGGACGCTGATGCCGCCGGCGACGTTGGTCTGAGCGTTGGGGATGCGGTCGGTCACCGCGCTGAAGGCGCGACGCACGGCGTTGCCCATGTCGTAGACGCCGGGCACCTCACGAGCGGCCATACCGGCGATCTTGGCGACGACGTTCTCGTCGATGGTGGTCACGCCGTGCGAGGTCTGGAGGGGGCCGCGGGGGTCTTGTCCTCCTCGGTCTTCTCGTTGCGCTCGATGCGCTCGCGCTGCTGACCGGTCTGGGGGATGGCGTTGTTGCTCATGAGAGCCTCTTTCGTTGATCCGTGAGTTGGATGGCGACGGGATGTGAGGTGCGCGGTCCAGCAGCTGGTCCGTCAAGGTGGCTTAGTGGCTGCCGTGTCGGGTCGTGTGACTGACCGACGTGACTGACTGGTGCTGCTGTCCGTCATGATTGCCGCGCTGAAAGTAGGACGCCGCCGACCGAGAAATCCTCATGGCTTCAATTCATGGCGTGCGTCACAAGAGGTGAAGCGGGTTTCACGGAGGCGGTAAGCGTCTCCGTAAAACCCGCTTCAGGGCGCTGAGGGGCTACTGCTTGCGGCCGGTGACGGCCATGTAGACGGAGATCGCGATGATGGCGGCGATGAGGGACAGCGCCCACTTGATCCAGTCGAACCCGTCGGTGTGGGCGACGCCGAAGAAACTGGCGATGCTGGCTCCGATGAGTGCGCCCACGGCACCCAGTACGACGGTCCACAGGATCGAGATGTTCTGAACCCCGGGCATGATGAGCCGGGCGAGGGCGCCGAGCACGGCGCCGGCGATGATCATTCCGATGAATGACAGCATGGTGTCTTCCTCCGAGAAGGTCCGATGAGGCAGAGATGTTCTCCAACCGGACGTTGAAACGTTCTGGCAGCGTGTCAGCCACTCATGAGTTGGGAGACAACGCTGCCTGATAGACGCCATGGAAATGTCAATCGTCACGGGCCGAGGGTGTGGTGTACGTTACATCGTCGTGGACTCGGGTTTCCTGTCGGTGGTCAGCTCGGATGCGGTGAAGGTGCGCACCTGGGCGGCGTCGGCGCTGATGAGCGCGGGGGAGCTCACCTGGTCCCCCAGGGTCTCCAGGGTCCGGGCGGTCACCAGGAGCCGCTTCTCCATGGAGCCGACCGCCTTGTTGTAGGCGGTGACGCTGCGCCGCAGTGCCCCGCCCAGCGCATCGAGGTGGCCGGCGACGGTTCCCAGCCGCTCGTAGAGGGTGCGGCCGAGCTCCAGCAGCTCGCGGGCGTCGTCGTTGACGGCGGTGCGGGCCCATGCCGTGGCGCAGGTGCGCAGCAGGGTCAGTAGTGACACGGGCGAGGCCAGGGCGACGCCGCGTCCCAGCGCGTGCTCCAGGAGCGCGGGGTCCGCCTCCAGGGCGGCCGAGAGTACCGCCTCGGCCGGGACGAAGAGGACCACGAGCTCGGGGGAGTCGCCCAGGGCCCGGTCGTAGCGGCGCGCGGCGAGCTGGTCGACGTGCCCGCGCAGCGCCCTGGTGTGAGCCTGCAGGAGCTCTCGGCGCCGCTCCTCGTCCTCGGGACCCGCACCCCGGACGGCGGTGGCCGCCAGGTAGGAGTCCATGGGTGCCTTGGCGTCCACGGCGAGGTACCCGTCCCCGGGCAGATGGACGACGACGTCGGGCCGGGAACGGCCGGCAGTCCCCTCGCCGGCGGTCGGGTCGCCTGAGCGGGCTGAGCCGCCGCGCCGCTGGACCAGCGCCCCGATGGTGCGCTGCTCGGAGAAGTCCACGTGCCGCATCATCCCGGAGGCCTCCAGGACCCGGGCCAGCTCGACCTCGCCCCACATGCCGCGCGCCGAGCGTGAGCGCAGCGCCCCCTCCAGGGAGGCCGTGGAGCGGGCCAGGTCCTGCTCGCGCAGGGCTGTGGCCCGTAGCTGCTCGGCCAGGGCCGCGTGCTGTTCCGCCCGCTGCTTCTCCAAGGACTCCACCCGAGCCCCCACCTGCTCCAGCTGGTTGCGCACGGGGGCGAGTGCCCGCAGCACGGAGCCGTCCCGCTCAGCGCGTTCCTCGGCCACCTGGGTGCGTGAGGACAGCTCCTCGGCCCGGGCCTGCCACTGGGCGGCCTGCGCCCGCAGCTCAGCCACCTGCTCACCCTCCGACTGCTGCGCGGTGGTGCGCCGGGCGAGCGCGCCGAGGTAGCCGACGACCGCCCCGATCGCCAGGCCGACGAGGAGCAGCAGGATGGGAAGAAGGACCGTTGAGGAGCTCATGAACCGATGGTGCACCCACGGTGTGACATCTATTCCGCCCCCTTAAGCCCCACGGCGCCACGCAGCCGCAGGTCGCCGCGCCGCCTCATCGATCCGGTCCGCCCGCCCCGGCCAGGTCCGCTGATCCGCTCCGGCGTCGTCGGGCACATTTCTTCCGGGCATGTGCCAACCGACCGTTCGGACCTGGGACGGCGGTCCCGCATCCCGCCCGCTCCTCCAGGCGGTGGAGGCGAAGAGACCAAGAGCACTGTCCTTCTGCTGCCGCAGGATGATGGGTATCTGCGCAGGTGGTGCCATGCTTATCGGACGTGAGCCTCTTACGCAGCATCCAGCTGACCAGCCCCCGAACGATCGTGGTCGTCCTGGTCGTCGCCATCGTGACCACCATCATCGCCGCGGTCCTCCTGCCGCGAACTGTCCCGGCCACCACGCGCGGCAGCACCGTGGACGGCCCCGCCCGCCCCGCAGCGCGTACGGTGCTGCGGGCCGTCGGCCTCTGCATGGCGCGCATCGTCATGGTGAGTGTCCCGGTGCTGCTCGTCATTGCGCTCGGGGGTCTGCTCATCAACCGGCCCATGCACTACGTGCGTACCCTGGGCGACGTCGTCAAAGCCGCTACCCCTCGCACTCAGGTCACCTCGCGTATCGCGCCCCTGCCGAAGGCCTCCGCCTACGACGCCGTCCCGGCCTCGGCCTGGAAGGCCTCCTTCCATGATGTCGGCGACGGCTCGCAGGAGGCCACCTGGACCGGCCCGGTCAGCGGCATCACCCTGCCGGTGCGCGTCGTCCTGCCGGCGGGCTACCGGCCTGACGACGGCCGCACCTACAACGTCCTCGTGGGTCTCCACGGCTGGGTCGGCGACCCGCAGTCCCTGGTGACGGGCATTGCCTCACCCCAGCGGCTTCAGGAGGCGATCAGTGCCGGCCGCATCCCGCCGTCGATCCTGGTGTTCCCCTCGCTCAACGTGGACGGCGGCCAGCCCGACTGCGTCAATATCGCCGGCCGCCCGGCTGTGGGGACCTGGACCGCGGAGGAGATTCCCCGCATGATCCAGGCGACCTTCCCCAACGTCACCACCCAGCGAGCCGGCTGGATGATCATGGGGATCTCAGCGGGCGCCTACTGCGCGGCCCGGACCGCCTACGACGTCCCGGAGCGCTTTGGCGCCGTGGGCGTCATGTCCTCCTACGACCTGCCCGGTGAGGGCTCGCTGGCGCACAGCGGTAAGACGCTTCAGGCGCAGAACGGGCTGTCCACCATGCTGGGACAGCGCAAGCCCGACGGCATGCGCTTCTACGTCCTGGGGGCCCAGGACGACTCATCCGGTGCCGCCCGGGCCGCGTGGTTCATGGACGACGCGGTGCGCAAGCCGGACTCGTTGACGGTTGATACCCCGGCCACGGGCGGGCACTCCTGGGTCCTGTGGAACGGCTACTTCCCGTCCCTGTTGACGTGGTGGGGCTCGGACCCGGCCGTGTTCAAGGCGGCCGGTCTTCCGGCGCCTCAGGGCAATACGTGGGCCAAGGCCACTGCTGCCGGCGTGAAGCCCTTGACGGAGACCCCCAAGGATCAGCGCGTGGTGGGGTCCGTCTCGCCGATGCGCGCCAGGCCCTTCGAGATCAACGGTCTGGGCACGATCATCGTGGCTGTGGTCGCCTCGCTGGGGGCGCTCGGTGCTGTCATGTTCTGGTCGCCCCGCTGGGGCCGAGGGCGCGACGGCGGCAAGCCGTCAGTGGCGAGGCTGACTGGTTCGATCCTGGGCCGTGTCGTGGTGATCCTCGTGGCGGCGGGCCTGGTCGCGGTGACGGTGGGGATCGGGGCCAACGCCAGTGGGGGCTTCTACACCTCGTGGCGTGATCTGCGGGCCTCGGTCCGGGTGAACGAGAACGCCGGGAAGTGAGCGGGGCGCCCGACGGCGTGACCCGGCCGGGGCGCCGCGGGGGACGCCGTCGGGGCGCACGGTGTCGGAGGGGCCGTCTAAACTCTCCTGCGTGGCACTTACCATCGGAATCGTCGGACTGCCCAATGTCGGCAAGTCCACCCTGTTCAACGCCCTGACTCGTGCGACCGTCCTGGCCGCCAACTACCCGTTCGCGACTATTGAGCCGAACGTGGGGGTTGTGCCCCTGCCGGATGCGCGCCTGGACAAGCTCGCTGAGCTGTTCCACTCCGCGAGGGTGGTCCCGGCGACGGTCTCCTTCGTGGATATCGCCGGGATCGTGCGCGGCGCCAGCGAGGGTGAGGGGCTGGGCAACCAGTTCCTGGCCAACATCCGTGAGGCGGACGCCATCTGCATGGTGACGCGCGCCTTCGAGGATCCGGACGTGGTCCATGTGGATGGGAAGGTGGAGCCGGCCGGGGACATCGAGACGATCAGCACCGAGCTGGTGCTGGCGGACATGCAGACCCTGGAGAAGGCGATCCCGCGCCTGGAGAAGGAGGTGCGGGGCAAGAAGACGGAGCCCGTGGTGCTGGAGACGGCGAAGGCGGCCCTCAAGGTCCTGGAGGAGGGGACGCTGCTGTCCGCCGGGGCGGAGGCTGCCGGGATCGATGCGGAGGTGCTCAAGACCTTCCAGCTCATGACCACCAAGCCCTTCATCTACGTGTTCAACATGGACGACGCCGGGATGAATGACGAGGCCCGTCAGGCCGAGCTGCGCGAGCTGGTGGCGCCGGCGGAGGCGATCTTCCTGGACGCCCAGTTCGAGGCCGAGCTCGTGGAGCTGGAGCCCGAGGAGGCGGCGGAGATGCTGCACGAGAACGGGCAGGAGGAGTCGGGCCTGGACAAGCTGGCCCGGGTCGGCTTCGACACCCTGGGGCTGCAGACGTACCTGACGGCGGGGGAGAAGGAGTCCCGCGCGTGGACGATCCGCAAGGGTGCGACGGCGCCCCAGGCGGCGGGCGTCATCCACACGGACTTCGAGCGAGGCTTTATCAAGGCCGAGATCGTGAGTTACGATGACCTGGTCCAGTACGGCAGCGTTGCCGAAGCCCGCGCTCACGGCCGAGTGCGCATGGAAGGAAAGGACTACGTCATGAGCGATGGGGACGTGGTCGAGTTTAGGTTTAATGTGTGAAGTGCTGGAAAAGCAGAAGATTCTTGCTGTTGTCGGCCAACAGTAGGAGTTTTCTCAGGTTTCGGGGGGATTTTTATCTCATGTCGAGCATTATGGGTTGATCCACTGTTTTTATCTCGACTTTGCTGCCTGTAACCCTATATCACTATTTACAAGTGAGGAAAATGGTTCCAGGTCGGGGAAAAACTATGAACGATCATCATGATTGTGAATAACACTTTATGGCGTTAGAAAGAGAATGAAGTTTTAGGGCGCAGAGAAACCTTTATGTGGTTGTGTTGATCTTACGTTGCTTGCAGTTGGTGTGGCGTAAAACGATATTTCTTGAGGTGTGATTCGGGGTAATATGCCAGACAATGCGTTGACTGTTAATGAAGTTTTGGCGAGATCGGGGTTGGCAGGGGCTATATCTGGAGTTATCTTGCTTCTGGTGGCGCTAGGTGGAGTAGTTGACGTCGCCTCAGGTAGGCGATATTTCAAAGAAGATTTGGCTAGGTATGCAATAAACTGCTTAGGTGGTAAGGGAATCTCTGTAGAGTCAGTGCGCTCTGAAAAGTCTAGAAATATGTTGAACGGAATTATAATAGCTACGGGTTCATTTTCAGGTGAAGCGCAAGTTAAGGGAAGTTATGTTGAGGTCCTGAAATTTGTTGAGCGGAGTCTGGGGATTGAGATGCCTGAGGGGTGGGAGGAGGTGCGCAATCGCCGTCTTAATGATAGAAAATGCAATATAAAGCACACCATAAAATGCCATCTAAAAGATGTGAATCAATGGGGCGATGAAGAAAAGTATGAAATTATTAAATGCGCTCGCGATCTATCAAAAGTTTCTTTTATTGGTTGGTATATTTCAGACAAAGAATGTTCGGCGGATTGGCTTGGAAGGTGGTATAAAATAAAGGTTGCGTCAGGATTGGCTGGGAATTTTCTTGGATTGGCTGGGACCGGGGGGACTCTAGGATTATTCGTCGGTCTCGTAGTTCGGCTTTTTAATATCCCTAAGGGAGATGTGATGGGGTGGCAGGTCTCAGTTTTACCAGTGTTGGGCACTATTGTTGGGGGTTACATTGGCGGTCTGCGTATATTGTTGGTAAAGTATCGAGGTGCCTCTTCGTCGAAACAACCCATGGTTTACTTAGAATATTTCTTGGGTGCTGTTTGTTCTTGGTTATTGTTGTCGATTGTATTTGCAGGCGGCTTTGCGAGGTATCGGGATATGGTTGCAACTATTCTGCCGTGGTTGTTTTAGGTCTTTTTCACTAGTTAATTACTGAGGTGTCAGTGATGGTGTGCTGATTAGGTGCTGCGGGCGCCGATGTGCTCGCCTGGACGTCCGCTGTCCTTGTGTGAGGTCAGTGGTGGCTGATTGCCTCTGGCGTCGGTACCGGGGTGCTGGTGATAAGCTGGCGTTTTGGCTGCGGCGGAGCTCTCATTGGTTTGGTCGCGCAGGAGGGGCGATGCTTGCCAACTTGAATGGGGCCCTGCTGTTGCCTGCGCTTTGGTGAAGGTGAGGAGATTGTGTGCTGCGGCGCAGGGCTGCGGCATTCGTGCCACCCCTCCAGGGTTTCGGTCACGATGCGAGCACTGCGTCCCACGAACTATGTCGTAATGCCGGTCTAGGGGCGGCTCTATTGAGTCGGTATGGTGCTATGGGAGGTCCGGCAGGTTGCTCGATATTCCTTCTGTTGATCAGCCGGAATGGAAATAGGCGTCGTGTCATGTTAGCGACAAGGGGTGTGTATAGATTCCCTCGGAAAGTGTGGACATGCGTGCTTCATGTCTACGATAAGACTGTAAAATCAGGTCCACTACAAGATTGAGTGAGTTGTCGCCACCAGCATCAAGGTCTGGGGTCCTGTGTGTAGAATACTGAAGGTCGCTAAAAATCTTCCGAGAACCTGCGATAGCGGTTCTTGGAATCATATTAATCTGCATGATCTCGCGAATAAGCTTTGTGGTTTGAAAAGCCGGAGGCAAGTCATGTACGAGATTCTCTCAGGCAGTACCGATCCCTCAGCAGGCTGGCCACTTACAGCCAGTTTATACATCAAAGTCGCTGATTGTATGGCTGTCGGGTGCGTGCGCTCCGCCAGCACCCTGCTCAGGACGACGCCACTACCGGCTGGCCCTCGCTGGGCTGGGCCACCACGAAGCCCGGGCCGTGGAAGGCCAGCTGGAAGGACTCGCCCGAGCCGCGCCCAATAAGGGACCCCATCTTGAAACTGCTCTTGATCTGCAGTTGCAGGTCCGACGACCGGCAGATCGCGGCCTGCGGGACAACGAAGGTCGGCTGCTGCGAGCAGTCCAGAAGCATCAGTGGATCTTCGGAGGACACGGCCACCACGTCCTGCCCCTGAGCCACGAGGTTGAACAGCCCGCCGGCAAGCAGCCCAGGCGCCCGGGGAACGATCCCAGTTGCCGGAACCTTTGCTCTCTCCAATCTCGCTGAACCGTGCGACGAGCATCATCGCCATAACTCTCAGATCAGGCTACGATAATCGTCATAGCGGATGGAGGGACATGTCGGGCTATAGGATCAACCGTCAGGTGACGGAGTTCGGAGAGCACGTGCGCGGGTGGCGCATGGTGCTCGGCCTGACCGCGCAGCAGGTCTCCGAGCGGGCGGGCATAACCCGCGACACCCTGCGCAAGATCGAGTCGGGCAACCCCAACGTCAGTTTCAACAGCGTCACCCAGGTGCTGCGCGCCCTGGGCATCCTCGACCAGCTTGTCGACGCGGCCGATCCCCTGGCCAGCGACATCGGTCGCCTCCGTGCCGGCCGCCTCACCAGAAAGCGCGCCCGATGACCACTATCGAGATCGTCTCCGATGCCAATGGTTCCCACCGCCTGGTCGGCCAAGCGCACGTCACCCGATCGCGCGGCCAGGTCTCCACCACCTTTCTCTACGACCCCACCTACCTCGCCGACGGTGGGATGAACATCGATCCTGGCCTGAGCCTGGTTTCCGGTGCTCAGTACCATCCCGGGCTCGTTGGAGCCTTTGCTGACAGCACGCCTGACCGCTGGGGCCGCAACCTCATCCGCAAGGCCGAACGATCGCGAGCCCGCGATGAGGGGCGCGTTCCCCGTCAGCTGGACGACCTCGACTTCCTCCTGGGTGTCAGCGACGACACTCGTCAGGGCGCCTTGCGCTTTCGGGCCCCCGGGAGCGACGAGTTCCTGGGAGAACCCTCGCGCGTTCTGCGGCTCGTCGCTCTCCCTGAGCTTCTGTACGCCAGCGACGAGCTGGCCTCCGACGATGACCCCTCCGACGCCGTCAAACGACTTCTCGACACAGGGACGACGGGCCTCGGAGGTGCGCGGCCCAAGGCCTCGGTCCGACTCGATGATGGCGGCCTCGCCATTGCGAAGTTTCCTCACTCCAGCGACTCCTGGGACGTCATGGCCTGGGAGGCCACTGCTCTCGACCTCCTTGAGACCGCGGGCGTTCGCGCACCCCAGCACCAGCTCACCCAGGTGGGCAATCGAAGCGTCCTTATCCTGCGGAGATTCGACAGAACCCGTGATGGCAGTCGTATCGGCTATATCAGTGCCATGACAGCCACTGGATCGTCCGACGGAGACCAGAAGGACTACGCCGACCTCGCCGAGGCGATTCGCGATCTCTCTCGCTCGCCCGTGCAAGACCTCCATGAGTTCTACGACCGAATCATCGCGAGCATCGCCCTCGGCAACACTGACGACCACCTGCGCAACCACGGGTTCCTCGCCGACCGTGGGCTCTGGAGACTCAGTCCCGTCTTTGACGTCAACCCGAATCCCGACCCCAGTCGGCCCCGTGCGATGTCGATCATGGGAGCAGACGCGATGCCCGACGAGATCGACGGGCTCCTGGCTATAGCAAACGACTACCGGCTCACTCAATCGGAGGCGCGGGAGCGAATCAGACGCATCACTGTGCCCCTGTCAGGCTGGCGGGGCCAGGCGCGGGCGAACCGAGTCCTCGAGCGGGAGATCACCATGATGTCCGAGTCCATCGAACCTCGCCTGGAAGCCCTCACCCGAGCCGCGCACTCCGAGGACTGAAGCGGCGTCTCGTGAAGCGAATCGAGTATCCCCAGGGGCGGTGAAGGAAGCTTCTGTAGGCTGCGCCCGGCCTGACCTGGGTCCATCCTGGTCGCGGCCCGGAGCTACTACGTCCCTCGCTCGGGCCGGCTGCAGTCGGCCCACCACGTTCAGTCCAGGAAGGGAGCCCGGCAGCCCCATGACCATCGACATGATCGTCGCACTCATCGGCGCCTCGGTTGTCGCCTACACGATCGCCAACAGGTTCCGGCTCATCGCCCCGGTGCTTCTCATCGCCGCGGGTGTGGGAGTCGCCCTACTCCCGGTAGGGGAGGAGATGTACCTGCCCAGCACGGTGGTTCTCACGATCTTCCTGCCGATCCTCCTGTACTGGGAGTCGCTGTCAGTCTCCCTCAACCGGATGCGACGAAGCCTGCGCGGCATCATCCTCAGCGCCACGGTCCTTGTCGCCATCACGGCGGCCCTCATCGCGCTCATCGGTGTCCTCACAGGGTTAAGCGTGGGAGCCGCTCTCCTCATCGGGGCCTGCCTCGGCCCCACCGATGCCACCGCCGTCTCCAGCTTGGAGCGCGGCATCAACCCCAACGGTCGTACCGTTCTTCAGGCCGAGTCGCTTCTCAACGACGGTACCGCCCTTGTCATCTTCGCCATCGCCCTCCAAGCTGCGCAGGACTCCTCCGGCGTCACAGCCGGTCTCGTCACACGAGAGCTCCTCCTGTCCTTCGGGGGAGGGGTCGGTGCAGGAGT
Organism: Actinomyces sp. oral taxon 171 str. F0337; assembly: GCF_005696555.1. Classification (NCBI taxonomy): domain Bacteria; kingdom Bacillati; phylum Actinomycetota; class Actinomycetes; order Actinomycetales; family Actinomycetaceae; genus Actinomyces; species Actinomyces sp. oral taxon 171. The sequence goes on from NZ_CP040005.1 coordinate 562,708, forward strand.
CCTCGTCGGCGCGGCGGTCACCAAGATCGGCATCCGGGTCCGCACCATTACCGACGACCCCATGCTGGCGACGATCACCGCCCTGGCCACCCCGTTCGTCACCTTCTTCCTCGCTGAAGAGGTCGGAGGCTCGGGCGTGCTCGCCGTCGTCACCTGCGGCATCGTCATCTCCCGCTTCGCCACCCCGCACATGTCCCTGGGCTCGCGAGTCCTGGGCGTCCCCTTCTGGACGATCCTCACCCACATCCTCAACACCATCCTCTTCGTCATGGTGGGTGTCGCGCTCCCCGGCATCGTCGCCGAGCTCCCTCACGCCGACCTGGTACGCGGCCTCATCCTCATCCCCATCATCTATATCGCCATGGTGGCGGGGAGATTCGCAGGCCAGCACCTCATCATCTACTCCATCCGCGCCCTGGACCGCCGCCCCGAGCAGCGCCTGCGCCGCACCAATATCCGTGGCCGCATCGTCTCCACGGTTGCCGGCTTCCGCGGCGCGATCTCACTGGCAATGGCGCTGTCCATCCCAGTCTCCTTCGACGGTGCCGCCTACACCGAGCGCAACCTCATCATCCTCGTCGTCGCCGGTGCGACCCTCCTGTCCCTCCTCATCCAAGGGATCGCCCTGCCCTACGTGGTCCGCTGGGCCAACGCCAGGCCCTCGGCCGGCACGCAGACCGCCGAGTGCGTCGAGTCGCAGGAGACCGAGGTCCTCGCCGACGTCCTCGCCGACACCATCAGCCAGCTCGATGCCATCGCAGAACGCGCGGGCGTCGACGACGACGCAGCCATCGAGGCGGTGCGCGCCGACTACCAACGTCGTCACAGCTCCGTGAGCAACGTCAGCGCAGAGGAGGAGGCGAGGGTCTACGGTGACCAGGAGAGCGCCCTGCGGCTCGCCGTCATCGAGCACCTGCGCGAGCGCGTGCACGACCTGCGCTTCGCCGGCCGCATCGACGACTCCACCGCCTCCAACGTCAACCGGCGGTTCGACGCCGAGACCCTCCACATCAACGGCCCCATCGACGTTGAGTGAGTGGGCGAATGAGGATGAAGGGCGGCAGTGAGGGGGAGGGGTACCAGCGCACCCCACCCCCTCCTGTGCCGGCCGGTCAGTCCATGGAGCGGACCTGCAGGTAGTCGATGTCGAACTGCGCTTCCTTGAAGTTCTTGGCGTCCAGCTGCCCCCAGTAGTGGCTCCCCGTCTGTGTGATGAGAAGAAGGTGGTAGGGGGTTTTGGCGCCGAAGCACCGATCGAAGGCCTGCTGGTTGCTGGAGCGCAGCACCTCATGGAATCGCTGGTTGTCGAAGAAGAACGTGATGCGTTCGGGAGTCTTCTCCATCCGGTAGGTGTGCCACGCACTCAGGTCCGGCCTGTTGCTGACGCTCTTGCCGCTCTTGCTCTTACCGGACTGGTTGAAGTGGACCGTCGACTCGGCGATTCCTTTGGCACGGCCACCCCCGTAGGTCTCGACGATGTCGATCTCTCCGCCATTCGCGGCCCCGTCCGGCCTCAGCCAGATTCCAGCCCACAGTCCGAGGTTCTGCTGCGGGAAGCGTGCTCGTACCTCGACGGCGCCATACACGAAGGAGAAGAGTCCCTCGGTGGTCAGCGATGCCTCGTTGACGTGGCGAACGGTCTTGCCCGAGTCGTACCTGTTCTGCCAGCCGGTCTTGGGGGTCGAGCGCTTGCGCCAGAACAGGTGGCCCGCTCCACGATTCACGCTGTGGGTGTCATGCGTGACGACGCCCCAGTCGTAGTCCAGATACGTGTCACCCTTGGGCTCCTTCTCCCGCCACCGTGCGGTACTGAAGTCTGAGCCGTCCGTGAACTGCTCATCGAAGACAAGGGTGCTGAAGGATCGTGATGGAGTGCTTGCGAATGCTGCGGTGGGTGCGAGTACGCCTGCGGCTGTGGCTCCGGCGCCCAGTCCGAGGGTGGCGATCAGCGAACGTCGTGTCAAAGGGCTCATTGTTCTCCTTTTACAAGATGCATGAGGGAGTACTTCTGGTTGACATCTGATTTATGTGGCCTCACCTCCTTGTACTGCCAACGAGTACGTGCCGTAGGAGTACTCGGCTGGCATCGTCGTGTTGTCACGCGGAAATTGATCCACGATTGTAGTTATCCTACAAGTTGTTTAGTGGTTCGTCTCGTGAACGGATTCCTTGCCGTGGGGAGTCTGAGGGCGGTCTATTGGGCTGGAAACACGCAGTGAGGGGTGGGACGTGCAGGCGTCCCACCCCTCAGTCAGTGCTCGGAGCCGGATCGAGCCGGCTCATCGCGTGTTCAGTTCTTCGTGCGGCGAGCTCGCAGAAGCAGGTACCCGCCGACAACCGCGACACCCGCAAGGCCCAGGACCAGCAGTGCGTTGGTCCCCGTCCGAGACAGGCTGCTCCCGGCCTTCGCCGCCTGCGTCGGTGAGGCGCTCGGCGCGCTGGCACCACCGGGCGACTGCGCCATGGTGCCGTCAGCCGGCCGATCAATCTCATCGGGCTCCATACCCGGCTTCGACGTCGCCGCCGAGGTCCGGCTCGGCGCCGGGCTTGCGCTCGGTGACGGCTTACCCGACTGCGTCGGCACCGCGGTCGCCTTCGGGTCCACCGCCGACGGCACCCGACCCGTCGCGCCCGGCACGGAAGCCGAGCTCGGCTGCGGAGCCGGCTTCTCCGACGGCGCAGCACTCGGCTGCGTGCTCGGTACCTGCGTGGGCTCAGCGGAAGGCCTTGCCGTCGGGTCCTGTGTCGGCTCGGCGGCCGGAGCAGATGACGTCTCCGATGCCGGAGCGCTGCTCGGCTCGGGTGCAGAACTTGGCTCGGGCGCCGGCGCGGCCTCGGCGCTCGGGGCGGTCGTGGGCTCCGGCGCCGGGGCGCTGCTCGGTTCCGGCGCAGCACTCGGCTCGGGCGCGGAGGACGGTGCAGGGGCAGGTGTGGGCTCAGTGCTCGACTCGGCCGTCGGGGCCTGCGTCGGTGACGGTGCCGGGCTCGGCTCCGGCTGCGCCTGGTTGCACTGCTCGCCGAGCCAGCTCATCGTGAAGTTGCGGTACCAGATGCCTCCGTAGTTGGCGCCGTCGCTGGCGTCCTCACTGAGCAGGCCGATGCTGCCGTCGGACTGCACCGCGATCGTCGTGTAGCCGACGAAGGGCTCATGGAAGACCTTGCTGGCCACCCAGGAGGCGCCGTCGTCGCAGGACATCGAGATGGTGCCGCGGTCACGCGACCACGGCCGCGGGTTCGGCGAGTGGCTCAGCAGCAGCACCTTGGCGCGCGGGTCGTCGGGGGCAGCGTTCGGGAAGGCCCGGATGATCTGGGCGTTGTCCACCGAGTCGGGCAGGTTCTGGTCGGGCACCGGCTCGCTCCAGGTCTGCCCGCCGTCGGTGGACCGGGCCACCTTGCGGAAGCCGGAGCCGTCCGAGGCGCGCGAGTTGAGCATGAGGGAGCCGTCGGAGAGCTCAACGACCTTGTTCTCATCCATGCCGGTCCCGGTCGGCTGACCGGCCTGCCAGGTCCTCCCGTGGTCGTCGGAGTAGACCGAGACCGCCTGCACCGCGCCGTCGGCAGTCCTGATCGTGTACTGCTGCACCAGGCGCCCGGCGTGAGGGCCGTGCTGGATCTGGATGCCCTGGCCCGAGGCCGCGAAGCGCGCGGTCCAGGGGTTGTCCTTCGTGATGTCCGCGGTGATGGTGCGGTGCGTCCAGGTCCAGCCGTTGTCCGTGGAGGTCGACACCTCGGCCTGGATGATGCCCCGGTTCTCGGGATCGGTGCCGGCGCGCGAGCCGCCCCAGCCCTGGTCGTAGGACTTGACGTGGAAGTTGAAGATTGTGCCCGTCTGGTGGTCGACGACATAGCTCGGGTCGGAGTAGCCGACCTTCTTGCCGGTCTCCGTGCCCTGGTGGATGTAGGTGGATGCCGACCAGGTCCTGCCGCCGTCGGTGGAGCGGCGCTGGACGATGTGGTTCGGGTTGGGGGCGTCGCTGCCGCCGTTGCCGTTGTCCTTCGGTCGCTCGTCGTAGGAGATGAGCAGGTCCCCGTTGGGGGCGGTGGTGATCGCCGGGATGCGGTAGTTGTCGGTGGCCGTGTTGGCGGCGAGGTGCTGGGCCTGGCTCATCGAGGCCGGCAGGTCCGTGCTCGCGTCGGGCGCCGGCGCGGGCTCGGCCTGCGGGTGCTCGCCGACGACGCTGATCGGGTTGCCGGTGGCGGTGAGCGTCTGGAGGGCGGTGCCGTCGGTGCCGGTCGCCGTCAGGGTGATCGACGGCGTCCACCGGCCGGCGTCGACGTCGGCCTGCGTGATCGTGTGAGTGAGCGGCTTGCAGTTGTAGACGGCGCCCTTGCCGGGCTTGAGACCGGCCCAGTGGCACTGGCGGGCCAGGTCGTCGAAGGAGGAGCCGGTGGCGGCGACGTTGATCGTCTTGTCCGACACCGAGCGGATGCGCACCGTGTAGCTGACGGTGTCGCCCAGCTTGTAGGTCTCCTGGGTCGTCGACGGGGTGAAGGACTCGACCCGCAGCGAGGTGGCCTTAACCGGGCTCGTCGCACCGCTGATCGTCTCCGGGGTGCTGAGGGCCTTCCCGGCGTACTCCACGGCCTTGACCTCGTAGGCGATCTGCGGGGTGAAGCCGCCGGCCTTGAGGTCCTCTGAGGTCACCGTGTGCGTGGCCAGGCCGGTGCAGTCGGTCTTGGTCGTTCCGGCGGGGACGTTGCGCCACCGGCACTTGGAGACGTTCCCGGACAGGTTCGTCGATGCCGGGGTGTAGGAGTGGGCCTCGCCGCTGGTGTTGGTGAGAGTGATGTTGAAAGTCATGACGTCGCCGACGGAGTAGAGGCCGTCCGTGGGCGCGTTCACCTGAGTGATGGTGACGTCGACCAGGCCGTCAGCCGTGGGGGTGGCGTCCGCCGGCGGTGCCGCGGCGATCAGACCGGTGGGGCCAGTGGCAGGGAGCCCAGGAGGGCGGGCAGGCGCCTCCGGGAGAAGGGACTGTGGGATGTCATAGGTATTCCGTTCTAAAAGGCGAGGCGACCTTGCCTGCGTCAGGAAAATGTTGACGACAGATGTCAGACGTCTTGCGATAAGGTAACGGAAGATCTCAATTCTGCAAAGTTGGGCGAGTCGCTGACGGTGTGTGAAATCTACTGTCCGTCAAGTTCTTCTCGACTGCCGGTCGTGTCGGTGAATGACTCCGTGATCGTGATTCGCGCCAGGAAAATGCGTGCCGTGTAGGTCCTCGGTGGTCCACATGTAAAAAATATGTGGACGTCTACATGAATTGACCTCGCTCTGTCACCACCTGATTTCCCCATTGTGTCAGGGCCCGTAAAGCGGGTAAGAAGGTTTGACCGAAGTCAGTGAGTGAGTAGAGCGTCTTTAGTGGCGGCTTATCACCAAAGACTCGACGCGATACAAGACCATCCATCTCGAGCTGTTTAAGCTGGAGGGTCAGTGTTGTGTCTGTCACTGATACAAGGTCGCTTCGTAGTTCACTGAAGCGCTTTGGCTCATGCTGCAGGTGATAAATAATGACCGCCTTCCATTTCCCTCCGACAAGATTCATGGCAACGCTGATCGGGCAGGAGTAGGTCTTGTCGTTGAAGTTGACGAACTTGCTGATGCATTCGGTCTTCATATGTTCAGGCTTCCGTTTTTCGGGGACTATCTAAAAAGATAGTTCTTGACGCTGTGATCTCGCTCCTGCGACGCTGTCCTGCGTCAACCAGTGTTCGTTATGATTCATGGAGGAGAGCATAACATGTTGGATACGCCGATTATTGCTGTTGCCGGTGCAACCAGCAAGCAGGGGCGCAGTGTTGTGAGATCGTTGCTGCAGGGCGGAGGCTACAGGGTGCGGGCACTTACTCGGGATCCCGCATCGCAGGTAGCGCAGAGCCTTGAACGTCAGGGTGCTGAATTGGTGACGGGGTCGCTTTCGTTGGGGAGTGATAATGAGTGGGTTGACGCCTTTTCCGGTGCTCGTGCTGCATTCTTGATCACCCCTCCCACTCCTCCGAGAGGATCTCGCGAATATGACCTGGGGTGTCGGATCGCTGATGCTGCAGTGAGGGCAGGGGTTGAACACGTTGTGTTTAGTGCCTTGGAGAACGTTGATGAGATCACAAGTGGAAAGTTGTTCGCCCCTCATTTCACCGACAAGGCCCGGATTGCGGAGTACATCAGCGGCTTGCCTGTAGCCAGCACTTTTGTAATCCTCTCATTTTTCTACACCAATTTGATGGAGTATTATGTTCCCAGGGTGGAAGGTGGCTCGCTTGTCCTCCCTATATATCTTCCTGAAGATTTTCGGGCGCCGTTCGTCGATCCTGTCACGGCAACCGGTCCGGCTGTACGGGAAATCATCAGCAAGCCGGAGAAGTATGCCGGGGAAACCTTACCGATCGTGGGTGATGTAGTCTCCCCGCGCGAGATGGTGAGAGTGTTCCAGGATGTTACCGGGCTGCAAGCCGAATATCGCGATGCGTTCACGTATGACGGGTTGGCGCGCAACTTTCCTGAACTGGTTGCCGACGATCTTCATGCGCAGGAGATCCTGGGGATGGTCAACTATGCTGCTGAGTACGGTTACTTTCGGCAGGATCGTGACCTGGAGTGGAGCCGCAGTATAGACCCGGAGGCGCTCACGTGGGAACAGTTCCTCCGTGCCACGGGTTGGCGCGGAGAGGCTCGTTCATATGGATTATGATCCTGGAACTTGATGTCCGCTCCACGCGCTGATGCGATCGGCACTTGTGGGGCCTGAGAGGGCGTGCTGAGTCTCGCGCCACAAGGTGTTCATGTGTCGGTCTTCGCTGCGACCTCGAAGACGGTTCTCTCACTCACCGGCCAGGAAGTCGCGCAGGATCGCGTCCATCTGGTCGGTCTCAGTTGGGGATGTTGTCACGGCGATGGTGACGGCCATGGTTTCAGGGGCGTGGCGCCACCGTCGTGAATTCCTAGCACTCGAGCGGTATCTTCGTTTTGTGGGTAGAATGTCAGCTCCTGTGTGGGGCCCGCAGCCACCTGGGGGACATGTGGAGCGAAGAGTTCCGTGATGGACTTAGCGATGGAACCGCCGTTGGCTATCTTCTCGACATCCGATTTTCGTTTAATGAGGACAGTGAGGATAGTGGTGTCCGGGTATCTCCATACTGCCGCCCAGTTACCGGTTTCCAGGGGGATTGTCACCCCTTCACCTGTGACGCCGTCCAGGGTGAATCGGGTTGCACGCTCCAAGGCTGCCGCTTCTGCGTAGGTGTGAGCGTCGTACAATGCCGGAACATCCACTTCATCGAGCGCTTTCTTCTGTTGGTATTTAACCTGGAACCCGTCTACTTCGCCTTTCTGTCCAATGAAACTGGATACATAACATCCGTAGGATCCCCAGGAGAACTCGTTGTTGTGTTCGTAGAAGAACAGTTCTACCTGCTGTCCCAGCTTCTCTTCGACCGCCCCTGCGGTGGTGGCTTCACATACTGGAATATTAGCGGCAACAGCGGCCGTGCTTGAGGCGGATACCTGAGCTGATTGGATAGAACTGATCGTCGAGCATCCCGCAAGAAGCAGTGAGGTCACCATGAATCCGCAGATGATGCGCTCGTGAGAGCTTTGGAGTGGTTTCATCGTTGACTGTGGCTGTGCCTTGAAATTTGAAAAATGTGCAGTGAGGATCAGGGTTTTCGTTAGGGGAAGCTGGATGTGTTGTCTGGCCCGGTTGCTATCGAGGGAACTTTGTTTCCGATTTGCTTAAGGAGTGATGTGAGAATTCTCGTATTCTGTGTTTTCAGCCTATCCTCGTCTCCACCTTGGTTGCTCATTGTCATAGAAAGAACGTATCCGTCTCGGTACTCCCAGGCAACGGCCGATTTTCCTAGTGCGTCGGTGATAGTGACGCCACGTCCCTCCATTCCATCAATATTTAAAGGTGATGCACTTTTCAGTGCCGCTACACTTTCAAAGTTCCTCGATCCATCTCCTGGCACTCCGATCGCTGATGCAGCACGGTGGTCATACATGATCTCGATCATTGGTGTTGGTGGGGTGGATCCTGAGAAAAGAATGTAGCAATGTAGCTTTGTTGTCGTTTCTGTGTGTTTGTGGCTTGAGTGGAAGCTACTAGGCTTTCTTTTTATTGCAGCGGATATCTGTGATGCTGTTGCTAGGTCACAAACGACCGTGTCATCCGGCATCGTTGTTCGAGTGCTTGAATTAGTCGGGGCGATTCCCTTGTGGCAAGAAGTCAAAGCAATGAAACATGCAACAAAAAGCGACAGTGTAGCAAATATAGACATTTTTGATGTCTGTTTAAAATGTTTTGCCATCTCATTTTAACTTCCGCTGGCCTCGGTGCCACTAGGCTTCCCGTGTACTCTTAGATTTGTCGCCGCTTCTGCGCCGTTGCTTCGGCTGCCAGCGTAGTTTCCATTAAAGTCGTCTTCTATTCCATCTAAGGTTGGACTGCTGTGGTCCTGCTGGATAGACGACGTCCACGATTTAACTTCCTTGTATGTTTCGGGGTTCGCATTTTTTAGGTCGACTTTATAGTTTCCGTCGTTTCCTTGAGTGATCCATTTGTAGTCTCTCTTCTGATGGTTATCTTTTTCGAAGTCCTGCTGATCTAGTAGCCCGGAATTGGCGGCTTCTTGTACGGCTGATGCGTACAACCCTTCGTTCGGGGCTGCTGTCATGGCGGAGGTTCTCTGAACCGGCTTGTTGTTTCCATTGGTCGCGTCGGCAATTACGGGCGTCAGCATCGTTGTAAGTGCGGGTTTCGCGACCTGAGCGACAGCTGAGTTAACAACCATTCCTGCCGGTCCGCCCTCGATCGCACCAAGTCCGGCGAGCGTTGTGTCTGTGAAGACATTAATCGCAGCTCTAGAACTTGCTGAAGCAGCTTCCGCTTTCTTTTCACTATCTTTGTTCATGGCTTTCGCTTTTTCGTCTGCCAACCCTGCGAGAAAACCTGTGGCCATAACTCCATCATTGTATGCCAAATTTATAGACTTTACTTGCTCGGTCTTATCGTTCGGGTACTGGGCCATTCTTTCCTGCGCTCGTCGATGAGTATACTCCCCAATTCCGGCGCTCACCGTTGCTGTCGCATCGGGACTGTCTGCGATTTTATATCCAAGTGCGGTGATATCGTTGTATGTTGCTCCGGGGAGTGTGTGTGTCTGATTTGGTAGCCTTGGGTCGGTGGGGCTTCCGCCTGCCCACGTCGCTGTAACCTCAGGTGCGCAGTTTCCCAGGATCATGCCGACGCGAGTTTTAGCATCGTCATTGTAGAACTCTTCCTTTCCGTAGGAGGCAAGATTATGAATCGCTGTACCTGTGGCATCACTTGCGCGGGCGGCTTCCTCCGTAGAGGACGAAGCGCGTTTTGTTGACAAAGCGGCGAGGGCTGCGGTGAATCCAGAGTAGCCTGCAGCGGCTCCAGAGTAGCCCGCAGACTCCCAGTTTCGCTGTGCAAGTCTTTCCATTCTGGTGGTGTCGGCATCAGATTTCGAGCCTTTAGCTGGAGGTGCAAGAAAGTGCATGGCTGCATCTGGATTATTTCCCATTGCATCCAGCACTCCCGCCATTGGGTCAAAGGCTCTATCAGTAAGAACCTGGCCGAGTCCAGGGTAATCTAGCGTTCCAGGCACAAGTTCGCCTGCGGCACTTTTGTAGTAAGGGTCTTTCTTTGCTTTCTCAGCATACTGCCGAACTTTCTCCCAATCGATTTTTTCTAATCTGGGAGCCAGTTCATCTAGGAAACTGGTGGTGAAGTTTAGGTCATTTATGTGGTCACCATTAGTGTCATGGCCGCCCAGCATTGAATTGAGTACAGTGATGCGGCCATAGTGACCATCCTTGTTGACTGATGAGTATATTCTTTCAGCAACATCGGCAGTCTCCTTGGCGCTCCAGGTGTGTGATGCGCTGGCGAGCAACGTACCGAATAAGCCTGCTAAGTCTTTCCCGGAATCCGGGTAGCTGCTCACTCGATTTTTTTTATCATAGAAAAAGTTTGTGGCGTCTAGTGGTAACTGAGTGAGGTTCTCTGCCCCGATAGTGTCGATCACCCCTCGAGAGTAACTGGCATTGTCTTTGTTGGCGTCCATCGACTTGTTGATGTCTTGGTAGCTGCGGCCACTCTTGGGTTTGCCGCCGCCAAGGACGGTTTGCAGGTCCTTGGCATCTAGCGCTCCTTGGCTCCAGGTGTCGAACTCTTTCTTTCCTCCTTTCAAAACCGTGTCGGGAACGTTCTCCACCGTTATCGTTCCGCCGTCCATCTTGGCTACGCCACTCTGATTGAGCTCGATGATGCGGTTCATCTCGCTCTCGATTCGATCGGCGCAAGAACGAACATCATTGATGTGGGTGGCTGAGTTGTTGCAGAACGTATCAACCGCTTTTGAAGGTGAGGGGTCTCCCAGGTTCTCACTCTCCCTGTCGATGCTCGCTCGGGCGCGTCCTGCCTCATCGGCCTTGTCTCGAAGTCCTTTGATCTTCTTTTTCAAGTTGTCAGGATTGAGCTTGATGGTGCCCATTTGTGAATCTTTCTTTGATGTTACTGGTGAATATAGTAATAAGGTGTTGCTCGATTCAGTCGTCTTTTAGGGCGTCAGAATCTTTTTCCTGATTGAGCGTGTCATAAAGCCCAGCAAAGTCGCCTGCCAGGTTATTAAGGGGCTCTGTGACTGAGCTGGCCTCCTGATCTGCGAGAGTGGATGTCCACGTGTCCGCGGCATTGATGCCCTGGGCGTACGTGCTCCCCGGGTTGGCTGCTTCTCCGTTCGGCCCGTCCTCGAAACCCAAGGACTTGGTCTTGGTGCCAACGAAGTCGGCAAGCTTTTGAAGGTTCTCGCGAGTCTTGGCCTTGTCCGCCATGCGTCTCTCCATTAAATATGTGAACGGTCGGCTAGATGGCGTCCACTGTAGGTGCAGTGGTGAGGATGCTCAAGCGGTTTCAAGGTGCAGTCCAACCCAACGAGCGCTTCGGACTCCTGCTGGGTGGCCGGTTTGAGAGGTCAGGAAGCTTCAGTCAGGAAGTCGCGCAGGATCGCGTCCATCTGCTCGGCCTCGATGAGGAAGCCGTCATGCCCGTGCAGGGAGCTGATCGTCTCGCGCCGCGCGCCGGGGATGCCTTCGGTCAGCTCCTCGGCCTGGGCGGGCAGGAAGAGCCGGTCGGAGTCCACGTCCACCACGAGCGTGCGCGCCTGCACCCTCGCCAGTGCGGCCTCGATGCCGCCGCGCCCCGTGCCGACGTCGTGCACCATCATCGAGTGGGTGACGATGAGGTAGGTGTTGGCGTCGAAGCGCGCCAGCAGCTTGCCGGCGTGGTAGTCCAGGTAGGACTCCACCTGGTAGCGCCCGCCCACCGCCGGGTCCTCCTCACCCTGGTGGCGCCGCCCGAAGCGCTCATCGAGCTCGGCGGCGCTGCGGTAGGTTGTGTGCGCCAGCGCCCGCGCCAGCCCCAGTCCCCGCACCGGTCCCACCGAGTGGGAGTAGTAGTCGCCGTCGAAGAAGAAGGGGTCGGCCACGATCGCCAGCTCCTGCAGGTGGCACCAGGCCAGCTGGTCGGCGGTCGTTGAGGCGCCCGTGGCCACCAGCGCCAGGTTGCGCACCCGCTGCGGGTGGGTGACCCCCCACTCGATCGCCCGGTGCCCGCCCAGCGACGCCCCGATGACCAGATGGAAGACCTCGATCCCCAGGGCGTCGGCCAGGCGCGACTCGGCCTCGACGGCGTCGCGCGTGGTCAGCCACGGGAAGCGCGACCCCCAGGGGCGTCCGTCCGGCGCCGTCGACGACGGGCCCGTCGAGCCCTGGCAGCCGCCCAGGATGTTGGCTGCCACCACGAAGTAGCGCTCGGTGTCGACGGCCCGCCCGGGCCCCACCAGGTCCGACCACCAGCCCGGCGTCGGGTGCCCGGGCCCCGCCTCCCCGGTGACGTGGGAGTCGCCGGTCAGCGCGTGCAGCACGAGGACCGCGTTGTCGCGCTGCGGGCTCAGCTCCCCCCAGGTCTCGAAGGCCAGGACCGTGTTGGGCAGGACCTCTCCGGACTCCAGGGGCAGGTCCCCGATCTCCAGGAACCGACGGTGCCCCGGCTCGTCACCGGGCCGCCAGGCGCCCGTGGGGGAACCGGCCTTGCGGTCCACCAGCTTGGAGGAGGCCGTCCCCACGCCGAAGGCGGCCGGCTCGGTCTCGGCGCTGCCGCTGGAGACGGGGTAGGAGGAGGACGTGGTCGCACTCATGGCACGCCGCCTCAGGCCCCGGCCGTTGTGCTCGCGTCGCCCGCCCCGACGGCCCGGGCCGTGGCCAGGCCGCGCTCGAGGTCGGCCAGGATGTCGTCGATGTGCTCGATCCCCACGCTCAGGCGCACGGTCCCGGCGCTGATCCCGGCCGCGGCCAGGCCGGCATCGTCGAGCTGGGAGTGCGTCGTGGTGGCCGGGTGGATCGCCAGCGAGCGCACGTCCCCGATGTTGGCCAGGTTGGAGAACAGGCTCAGGGCGTCGATGAAGGCCGCCCCCGCCTCACGCCCGCCGGCCAGGTCGAAGGTGACGATCGAGCCCGCCCCGCGCGGGCAGTACTTGCGGTGCAGCTCGTAGTAGGGGCTGGAGGTCAGTCCCGAGTAGCGAACCGAGGCGACGTCATCGCGCCCCTCGAGCCACGTGGCCACCGCCAGGGCGTTGTCCACGTGCCGCTCCATGCGCAGCGAGAGCGTCTCGATGCCCTGGGCGATGAGGAAGGCCGAGTGCGGCGCCAGCGCGAAACCGAGGTCACGCTGGCCCTCGGCGCGCGCCTTGAGGATGAAGGCCAGGTTCGCGCCCAGCGGGCTGCCCACGCCCAGGTCCCGGGCGTAGACCAGGCCGTGGTAGGAATCGTCGGGCGTGTTGAAGCCCGGGAAACGCTCGGGCTGGGCCGCGAAGTCGAAGCTGCCCGAGTCCACGATCACGCCCGCCACGGACGAGCCGTGCCCGCCCAGGAACTTCGTCGCCGAGGCCACCACGATGTCCGCGCCCCACTCGAAGGGACGGGTCAGGAAGGGTGAGGCCACCGTGTTGTCCACGACCAGCGGGATGCCCAGCTCGTGCGCGGCCGCCGAGATCGCCTCGATGTCCAGGATGTCGCCGCGCGGGTTGGGGATCGACTCCCCGAAGAAGGCGACGGTGCGCTCATCGGCCAGCGCCGCCCAGGCCGCCGGGTCGCCCGTGTCGTCCACGAGGCGCGCCTCGATGCCCAGCCGCGGCAGGGTGTGGGTGAGCAGGTTCGTGGTACCTCCGTACAGGGAGGGCGAGGCCACGATGTTGTCGCCGGCCCCGCCCAGCGTCACGAGGGCGAGGGTCGTGGCCGCCTGACCCGACGACGTCAGCAGCGCCCCGACACCGCCCTCCAGCGCCGCGATCCGCTGCTCGACGATGTCATTGGTGGGGTTTGTCAGGCGCGTGTAGATCGGGCCCAGGTCGCTCAGGGCGAAGCGGGCGGCCGCCTGATCGGCCGACTCGAAGACGTAGGAGGAGGTCTGGTAGATCGGGATGGCCCGAGCGTGGGCGGGTTCGGACATCGGGTCGTGCCCGGCCTGGACCTGCTTGGTCTCGAAGCGCCATCCCGCCGGGCTGGTGGGGGAGGGGACTGGATCCGCGCTCTGGGGGGCGGCCTGGTCGGGGGTGGTGGGGCGCTGGTCGGTCATGAGGACTCCTTGGTGGTTCCCGGTGACCGGCGGCGATGTCAGTGTCACGAGCGGTGCCTGCCCCGCGCCGGCGATTGCGGCGCGCTTCCGAACGGTTCCCCGGAGCCTGCTGCGACCGGCGTCGGATCCGACCCTGCAATCAGGAGGGAGCGAGGCGTCGTGGCGCTGAGTCGTCCGCCGTCACCGTTGCTGCAACTTCTCGATGGTGCGGGTGAGGGCGGGGACGCGCACGTGGGCCGACGGCGGCGTGCGCGTCAGCTGCGCATTCGCCCCGTGGTGGGGGCGTCCGGCCGAAGGGCCTCAGGACGACGGAACATGTTCCGACTTTAGCGGTTTCCTCCGCGGGCGGTCCAAACGCGTGTCCGCAATGTGGCTGCCCAGAGGGCTCGATGCGGGTGCTGTGTCGGTTCGGTGTCGGTCCGGTGTCGGTCCGGCGCCCCGGCGTCGAGGGGCCGCACCGTTGTGCTCGAGGGTCTTTCGTAAGCGACGATCCGGCCGTTTAAACGCTGATCGACCTGCGCAAACGGTCATTTGTGCCGGATGTCATACCGGTCACGACCGTATGACGAAGGCTGAGAGCCCTGTCGGCGCAAGCGCAATCCATTAACTACAGGGGCGTAAGTTACGATTGTGAATAGTGTGAACTCTGTTTTCAGGTGGGACTAAAGAGACTAGGGTGGTTTTGTCTCATCCGGGCTGACGCTGTCTGCCGTCTTCGTCCCCTCATCTGCTCCGCGCCCTCGTGATCTCGCGGAACGGATCCTGACGGTAGGCCCGCGCCGGTCCCCGGGTGAGGCGTCATCCTCACGTTCAGCCCCATCACGACGGAGAACCCCTGTGAGCCCGATCCCCCCAAGACGGCACGGACACGGTGTCGTCGCCACCGCAGTCGTGGCCCTGGCATGCACCCTGGCGCCCTCGGTGCTTGCCGACCCTGTGGACCAGAGCGATATCGATCGTTCCAAGGCCTCTGAGCGCTCGACCTCCACCTCCATCGCCTCCCTGGAGACTCGGCTCGCCCAGGAGAGCAGCAACCTGGAAGACGCTCAGATCAAGGCCCAGGTCGCCAACGAGGACTACCTGGCCGCTGTCGACGAGCTCAACACGGCCACCAAGGATGCCCAGGCCGCCCAGGCCAACGCCGACGCCGCCACCTCCAGCACCGCATCCGCCCGCTCCGACCTCGGCTCGATCGTCGTCCAGACCTACCAGGAGAGCGGCAACCCGCTCGACCCGCTCACCCCCTACCTCACCAGCGAGTCGCTGGCGGACCTGGCCGACGCCGACGTCGCCCTGGCCCGCGCCGGCGAGAGCAACAACGCCAAGGTCCAGAACGTCGAGGCCCTCGAGACGGTGGCCACGAGCATGCAGGCCATCGCCGACCAGAAGGTCAAGGCCAAGGAGGCCGCCAAGACCTCCGCGGCGACTGCCAAGTCCGACGCCGAGGCCGCTGCCGGCGACGCCCAGAACGCCGTCGCCACCACTCGGACCAACCGCCAGAACCTCATCACTCAGCTGGCCGCGCAGCGCAACACCACCGTCGAGCTGGAGACGAAGTACCAGGACCAGGTCGAGGCCGAGCGCAGGGCCCGCGAGGAGGCCGCCGCCCAGGCGGCCGCCAAGGCGGCCTCGGAGAAGGCCGCCGCCGACCTCGCTCAGAAGCAGGCCGAGCAGGCCGCCGCCCAGCCTCAGGAATCGGCCCCCGCTCCTCAGGAGCAGTCGAGCCGGCCCAGCTCGGGCCAGCGGGCCTCAGCCCAGGAACCCGCCACCACCTCTCAGCCGGAACCCGAAGCGGTCGGCGAGGAGGAAGCCGCCTCCGCTCCCGCTCCCGCCCCGGCCCCCGAGCCCGCGACGTCCTCCGAGCCGGCGCCGTCGCGCTCCGGCAATGCCGCCTCCACCGCGATCAGCACGGCCATGGGCTACATCGGCACCCCCTACGTGTGGGCCGGGGAGTCTGCGTCGGGCCTGGACTGCTCCGGACTGACGATGGTCTCCTACGCGGCCGCCGGTGTTGACCTCACGCACTCCTCGCGCGTGCAGTACGGGGAGGGCGCCCAGGTTCCGCTCGACGCCGTCCAGCCCGGGGACCTGGTCTTCTGGTCCTCCGACGGCAGCCAGTCCGGCATCTACCACGTCGCCATCTACCTGGGCGACGACATGATGATCGAGGCCCCGACCTTCGGCATGACCGTGCGCGTCACCTCCATGCGCTACTCCGGCGTCATGCCCTACGCGGTGCGCCTCTAAAGCGGGGGCGGGCGGTTCGTCAGTCGCGAGCTGTGGGGTCGGTGCGGAGCGTGTATGCCGCCCCGCCCCGTCCGGCTAGCGTCAGTGGCCGTCGCGGGCGACGCGGTCGGCCTCGCGCTGGAAGGACTGGAGGATCTCCTCCTCGGCCTCCTCGCGGCCCACCCAGTGGGCGCCCTCGACCGACTTGCCCGGCTCGAGGTCCTTGTAGACCTCGAAGAAGTGCTGGATCTCCAGACGGTGGAACTCCGAGACGTCCTCGATATCGGTACGCCAGGAGGCACGCTGGTCGGCGCTGGGTACGCACAGGACCTTGTCGTCGCCGCCCTTCTCGTCGCGCATGCGGAACATGCCCAGCGCGCGGCAGCGGATGACGCAGCCGGGGAAGGTCGGCTCCTCCAGCAGGACCAGCGCGTCCAGAGGATCGCCGTCCTCACCGAGGGTCCCGTCGATGTAGCCGTAGTCGTCGGGGTAACGCGTTGAGGTGAAGAGCATGCGGTCCAGGCGGATCCGGCCGGTCTCGTGGTCGATCTCGTACTTGTTGCGGTTGCCCTTGGGAATCTCAATCGTGACGTCGAACTCCACGGGGAGCCTCCTTCGCTCGTGTCTTCAGCTCGTTGGGCGCTGGAACGGTGCCTGGTGGTCGGCGTCGATCCGGCGGGGCGGTATTGATGGCACTAGTGTGGCGCACGACAGCGCCTGAGGTCGGTAAACGCGTACGCTGCACGTCGGTGCACCGGTGGCAGTAACCTCCTGGGCGCCCCACCTACCTGATATACAGGCCATCCCAGCCTGTCCACAACCCAGTCCGGAGGACGTATGCGCAAGGTCCAGACCGCTGCCCTGACGGCGGCGAGCCTGCTGGTTTTCGGCGGCTACTACAGCCTGGGCGATGCTCTCGACCTGCTGCCCGGCCCGGTGACGGTCGCCTACGCCGACGTCGCCCCCCGGCCCTTCCCGACACCGGCCGGCCCCAGCGCCAAGACCGCCGCACCCTCCGGCCTGGATCAGGGGGCTCCCACGCCCTCCAAGGCGAGCCTGGACGGCTACGTCAAGGGTGTGGCCTCTGACGCCGCCCTGACCGGCGGGAACGTGACAGCCTCTGTCATTGATGTCGCCACCGGCGAGGAGCTGCTGGACCGGTCGGCCGCCACCGGGGTGACGCCGGCCTCCACCAACAAGGTGCTCACCGCCTGGGCGGCCCTGTCCTCCATGGGGCCGGGTCACACCCTCCAGACCAAGACCGTCCTGGAGGGGCAGACCCTCACCCTCGTGGGCGGCGGTGACGTGCTGCTGGCTGAGGATGCAGGCGACCCGAGCGCCACGCCCGGCCACGCGGGCCTGGGCGACCTCGCCCGCGCCACCGCTGAGAAGCTCAAGTCCCAGGGGACGACGTCGGTCTCCCTGCGCCTGGACGACACCCTGTTCAGCGGCCCCCAGTGGAACGACAAGTGGGAGGACGGCAACCAGCAGTACGTGGCCAAGGTCCAACCGATCATGGTGGATGTCTCGGCCACCCAGAACCAGGGCTACCCGGATGACCCGGCCATGGAGGCCGCCCAGGCCTTCGCCAAGCACCTGAGCGAGGCCGGCATCACGCTTGATGGCGAGACGACCCGCGCCGCAGCATCCGGTGGGGCCAAGGAGGTGGCCTCGGTCTCCTCCGCCCCGCTGTCCGACGTCCTCTCCGTGTCGCTGAAGACCTCCGACAACACCATGACCGAGGTCGAGGGTCGGCTCGTGGCCGTGCAGGCCAAGGAGACCGCCGACTTCGCCGGGGCCTCCAAGGCCGTGCTCGCCCAGCTGGGCAAGGACGGCTTCGACACCTCCGGGGTGACGCTCCAGGACTCCTCCGGGCTGGCCAAGGGCAACAAGGTCCCAGCCAGGCTCCTGGCCCAGATCCTCGCCAAGGCCGCCGGAGGCGAGGGTGGCTCGGTCGGACGCACCCTCATCGCCGATCTGCCCGTTGCCGCCCTGGACGGGACCCTGAAAAAACGTCTGCACGACACCACCGCGGCCGGGACGGTGCGCGCCAAGACCGGGACGCTGCAACAGACGTCCTCCCTGGCCGGTGTCGTCACCACCGCCGACGGACGCCAGCTGACCTTCGCGGTCATGGCCAACGACTTCTCCAAAGACCACAGCTCGGCGGCGGCGGTCGAAGCTGCGATCGACAACCACTTCGTGGCGCCTCTGGCCTCCTGCGGCTGCTCGTGAGGGACGCGGCAGCGCATCCGGAGGACCGGCGGAAGGCAAGGGCTCGGGGAGCTTGGTGACCTCGGTGAGAAAGGCGTAACGGTGACGACCCAGGGTACTGCGGCGGGACTCGTCGACTGGCGGACGGTGGAGCGCCTGACCGCGCTCATCCCGGCGGGTCCCAGCGCCTCGCGCTCAGCGCGCGCCAGCTCGGTGGCGGTCCTGCGCCGCTCCGCCCAGGAGGCACCGGCCTGGGTCGCCAGGATCACCGGCCTGAACCGGGCAGCCCAGCAGGTCGCCGACACCACGCGCGTGAGCGTCGTGGACCGGGCCGGCCTCGTGCGCGCCTCCACCCGGGCGCTGCGCGGCCTCATGGAGCAGGTGCCCGCTCCGCGGGCCTCGGAGGCGGTCCAGCTCGTCGGGGCCGCCGAGGTCGCCGGGGCGATGAGCCTGCTCGCCACCCGCCTCCTGGGGCAGGTGGTGCCCACGGCTCCGAGCAGGCCCCATGGTCATGGAACCGGCGCTGCGACGTCCCGCACGGCACCGGTCAGCGACATGACGGCAGGCGGAGGCGGGGAGGTGGGGTCGCCGCATCTCCTGCTCGTGGCCCCCAACGTGCTGGCGGTGCGCCGCCAGATGGACCTGGACATGCTCGACCTGCCCGCCTGGGTCTGCCTGCATGAGATGACCCACGCCGTCCAGCTGGCCGCTGCGCCCTGGCTCGGTCCCTACCTGTCCGACTCCATGCGCATGGTGATCGGCGCCGTCGTCGAGGCCGCATACGGCGGTGCCGGTAGCGCCGGTAGTGCCGGTAGCGCTGACGGGGCTGGCGACGCGGGTCCGCAGGTGCGGGGGAGGCGGCCGCAGCGAGGCCGGGCGGTGCGCATTGCGGCGCGCGCCGGCCGGGGGCGGGTCCTCGAGGGACTGATGAACGTCACGGATCGATCCGAGGTCGCCTCCCTGGCCGCTGCCCTGACCTTCCTGGAGGGGCACGCCGAGGTCGTCCTGGATGATGTGCACCCCAACCGGATGCCCTCGGTCCACCGGCTTCGGGCCGTGCTCTCACGCAGCCGCGCGGCCGACGGCGGCATCGGTCCCGGCCCCGGCCTGGGGTCGCTCCTGCTGCACCGCCTCATGGGCCTGGAGGCCAAGGAGGCCCAGTACGCCGACGGTGCCGCCTTCGTGCGCAGCGTCGTGACCCGCATCGGGCACGAGGGGCTCAACGCCGTGTGGACCGACCCCGAGCTGCTACCCACTCCTGCCGAGCTCGCCCGCCCCGACGTGTGGGTGCGCCGCGTGAGCTGAAGTGCCAGGTCGGGGCCCGTTATGGCAGGCTTATGGCGTCGACGCGGACCGGTGGCCTCCCCGGCCCTGGTGGCTCCGCGTAAGCCATGACGACGCATGAGGAAGGCGGGGGCGTATGGACGCCACGGACATGGGATCGGACCTTCAGCAGGTTCTCATCACCGAGGAGCAGATCGGTCAGCGCCTCGATGAGATGGCCGCGCAGATCGACGCGGACTACGCCGGCCGCGACCCATTGCTCGTGGGGGTGCTCAAGGGGGCTGTCTACGTCATGGCGGACCTGTCGCGCCGGCTGCACATGAGCGCGCCGATGGACTGGATGGCGGTGTCCTCCTACGGCTCGGGCACCAAGTCCTCCGGCGTGGTGCGCATCCTCAAGGACCTGGACACCGACGTCACCGACCGTCACATCCTCATCGTCGAGGACGTCATCGACTCCGGGCTGACCCTGTCCTGGCTGGTGGGCAACCTCTCCTCCCGCGGTGCGGCCTCGGTGGAGATCGCCACGCTGCTGCGCAAGCCCGACGCTGCCAAGGTCGAGGTGGACGTCAAGTACGTCGGCTTCGATATTCCTACGGAGTTCGTCGTCGGCTACGGGCTGGACTATGCCGAGCGGTATCGCAACCTGCCGTTCATCGGTACGTTGCGCCCTGAGGTCTACGGGGGCTGACTGATTCAGGGCAACCTTGACAAATCCTGATGGTAAGACGGAAAAATAAAGGACTGCGGCGTCTGGGTGCCGTTGTCGGGCGGTGAGTCGGGGTCCTTGAACTGCGATCTGCCCCCTTTTCAAGGTGGTCGGGGGTGCGTACGTTACGTTAAGATAACAAGTGTGAGTCGCCGGTGACCCCTGCCGGCGGGTGATGTGGAAGGACTGTTGGTGACAGTGAAGAAGGCTGTGCGTCGACGTGCCCCGAGGCTGGTCGGCCTCGTTGGTGCGGTGGTGCTGTCGTCCTCGCTGAGCATCCCCATGATGCCTTCCGTGGCCGCCGAGCCGACCGCTGGCGACACGTTTAATACGGCGGCTGAGATGACGCAGGTCAGAGGTGCTTCCGGCACCCTGACCACTCTCGGTGACGAGGCGCCCGGTGACGGTGGCGGTCTGACCTACAGCGTCGAGAGCACCAGTCCCGAGGGTGCGCTGGGTGCCGTCTCCGTCATGCTGGCCGACGGCCAGTGGGCCGTGCCGCAGGGCCTCCCCACCACCCCGACCGTCGCCTCGGACGGCGCCGCCGCCAGCGACGTGGTGGCCCGGACCCGGTCCTTCGTCAACGCCGGGGGGTCCCTGGTGTCGGACGCGTCGCGTCCCACGCCGCTGTCGGGCGCGAACCCTCGCGCCGGCGGCCCGGGCCCCTACCCGATCACCTCCTCGGCACTGGTGGGCATGGTGCTCTCCGGCTGGGACTACTCGCACACCACCTATGCGGCGGACCAGAACAGCCAGGTCGGCTACCGGGCCGACGTCGGGCACGACCTCTCCGGGAGCTGGAAGCCCGACGACCTGGCCGGCTGGTTCAACTCCCAGGGGCGTCTGTGGCTGAACACGCACGGCTCCATCAACCCCGGGGACATCGTCTTCTTCTCCCGCCCCACGCCCGGCGGGCAGAACGCCCCCGACTCGGCGTCCGCCCAGTCCGCGGTGTTCGGAAACGTTTACGACGTCGGCATCTACGTCGGCGACAACCAGGTCGTGCGGGCCTCGACCGGCACCGCCCAGGCGCAGGCCCTGGATGCCCAGGCGATGGCCGAGGTGGCTCTGGTGGCGCGCCCGCAGTGGTCCGCTCCGGAGACCGGCGCGACCACACCAACGGATCAGCAGCGCCCCGGCACTGGTGCTAGCAGCACTGCGACGCCGGCCCCGGAGGCCTCGGCGTCGGCCTCGCCCCAGCAGGGGACTCCGCAGGGGCCGACTGCAGGGGCCCCGCCCTCCAACGGCGGCTCGGTGCCGGACGGCTCGAGTGCCGGCTCGCAGTCCTCGAGCGGGTCCGAAGGTAGTGACCACAACGAGGTCGTGGTGGGCGCCGGCAGCAGCCATGACACGACGAGGGTCTCGAGCGCCACCGAGCGGCCCGCCGCCCAGAGTGTCCGGGAGCGGTGGCTGCCGGTGACCGGTGCGGCGATCAGTGTGCTGTTCGTGGCGGCGATCCTGCTGTCCGGCGGCCTCATCGTCCTGCGCCTGCGCCGCGTCTGAAGCGGGGACGGTACGCGGGGCGGCTTGGCTGGGCTGCCGAGGACGCACCATAGGGGGCCGGACGGCGCCCCGGGCCGCAGTCCTCGGGCCCTACGGTGCCTCCTCTCGGCAAGACAGCCTCGAACCGGCCGGCTCTCCCGGATCTTCCCGGCCACGCCCGGCGCGAACGTGAGCAAGCGCAATGGGACCTTTGCCGTGCCATCGGCTAACGTCGGAGGGTCAAGTATGTTGAAGGGACCTACCGCACGATGAAAGATTCTGGGCGTGAGCCCGGCCGCAAGGACTCGGATAAGCCGGGCAAGGCCGGCAAGAACGACCGCGGCAAGCGTGACCGCAAGCTCCGCGACACCCTGGGCAACCCGTTCCTGTGGCTGGTGCCCTTCCTTCTGGTCGTCATCCTCGGCTGGGCCGTGTTCTCCTCGATGTTCGGCTACCGCACCATCGACACCTCCGACGGCCTGACGCTTCTGCGGGACAAGCCGGACACGATCAAGTCGATCACCGTCGTCGACGGCAACCAGCGCGTGGAGCTGGACCTCAACACCACCTACGTCCAGCCCAAGAAGAAGGGGATCGAGTCCCGCCCGGTGGGCAAGAAGGTCGAGTTCTCCTACACCGACGCCCAGGCCGAGCAGGTCGACCGCCTCGTGCAGGCCGCCGCCCCCAAGGAGGGCTTCAACTCCGTGGTGCCCACCACCAGCTGGTGGTCCTCCCTCATCCAGCTGCTTGTCCCCGCCATCCTCTTGGGCGGCTTCATGTGGTGGCTCCTGAGCCGCATGGGCGGCGGGCGCGGCGGCGCCATGGGCTTCGGCCGCTCCAAGGCGAAGGTCGGCTCCAAGGAGATGCCCGACGTCACCTTCGCCGACGTCGCCGGCGAGGACGAGGCCGTCGAGGAGCTCGAGGAGATCCGCGAGTTCCTCTCCGAGCCGGACAAGTTCCGAGCCGTCGGCGCCAAGATCCCCAAGGGCGTCCTCCTCTACGGCCCGCCCGGAACCGGTAAGACCCTCCTGGCCAAGGCCGTCGCCGGCGAGGCCGGCGTGCCCTTCTTCTCCATGGCGGCCTCCGAGTTCGTCGAGATGTTCGTCGGCGTGGGAGCCTCGCGCGTGCGCGACCTGTTCGACCAGGCCAAGGAGAACGCCCCCGCCATCATCTTCGTCGACGAGATCGACGCCGTCGGCCGCCACCGCGGTTCCGGCACCGGCGGCGGGCACGACGAGCGCGAGCAGACCCTCAACCAGCTCCTCGTCGAGATGGACGGCTTCGACGCCAACACCAACGTCATCCTCATCGCCGCCACCAACCGCCCCGACGTCCTGGACCCGGCCCTCCTGCGCCCGGGCCGCTTCGACCGGCAGGTCAGCGTCGAGGCCCCCGACATGGCCGGGCGCGCCGCCATCCTCAAGGTCCACGCCAAGGGCAAGCCCTTGACCGACGACGTCGACCTCGACCTCGTGGCCAAGCGGACCCCCGGCTTCACCGGTGCGGACCTGGCCAACGTCCTCAACGAGGCCGCCCTGCTCACCGCCCGCTCCAACGCCCACCTCATCGACAACCGGGCCCTGGACGAGGCCATCGACCGTGTCATCGCCGGCCCGCAGAAGCGCACCCGCGTCATGCGCGACCACGAGAAGCGGGTCACCGCCTACCACGAGGCCGGTCACGCCCTGTGCGCGGCCGCCGGCGCCTACTCCGACCCGGTCACCAAGGTGACGATCCTGCCGCGCGGGCGCGCCCTGGGATACACGCAGGTCATGCCTCAGGACGACAAGTACTCCACCACCCGCAACGAGCTGCTCGACCAGCTCGTCTACGCCATGGGCGGGAGGGCCGCCGAGGAGATCATCTTCCGCGACCCCACCACCGGCGCCTCCAACGACATCGAGAAGGCCACCGCCACGGCCCGCAAGATGGTCACCGACTACGGCATGACCAGCGCGGTCGGTGCCGTCAAGCTCGGCACCACCGAGAGTGAGACGGTCCTGGGGCTCAACGCCACCAACCGTGACTTCTCCGAGCAGGTCGCCGCCACCGTCGACGCCGAGGTCCGCAGCCTGCTGGACACCGCCCACCGGGAGGCCTGGGAGATCCTCACCCGCAACCGCGCCGTGCTCGACGAGCTGGCCGAGGAGCTCCTCACCCGCGAGACGCTCCTGGAGAAGGACCTGGAGAGGATCTTCGCGGCCGTCGTCAAGCAGCCCGAGCGGCCCCTGTGGCGCAGCGACGAGTCCCTGCCCGTCGTCGAGGCCGCCTCCGTCCCTGACGGTGAGTCCGGCGACTCCCACGGCAGCGACGACTTCTGGGGCTACAACCAGTGAGTCGAACCAGGCCCCGGCGGGCCCGGCAGGCGCAGAGAGACAGAGGCTGACCATGAGCTACGACGACGAGGGCGTGCGGCGGGCGGTGCACGACCTGCTCGTCGCCATCGGGGAGGACCCCGAGCGCGACGGGCTGCGTGACACCCCCGAGCGCATGGCGCGCGCCTACGCGGAGATGTTCGCCGGTCTTGGGCAGGACCCGGCCGAGCACGTCGAGCGGGTCTTCGACGTCGGGCACGAGGAGATGGTCCTCGTGCGCGACATCCCCATGTACTCGGTGTGCGAGCACCACCTCCTGCCTTTCCACGGGTTGGCGCACGTGGGCTACATCCCCAGTGAGGACGGGCGCGTCACCGGCCTGTCCAAGGTGGCGCGCCTCGTGGACGGCTACGCCCGGCGCCCCCAGGTCCAGGAGCGGCTCACCCGGCAGATCGCCGACGCCCTCGTCGAGCGTCTGGAGTGCCGGGGGGTGCTCGTGGTGGTCGAGGCCGAGCACCTGTGCATGTCGATGCGGGGCGTGCGCAAGCCCGGCTCCAACACGGTCACCTCCGCCGTGCGCGGCATCATGCGCAACGCCGCCACCCGATCCGAGGCCATGAGCCTGGTCCTGGGCCGGCGGTCCTGAGCCGCCAGAAGACCTCGACACCCGAATCCA
Organism: Actinomyces sp. oral taxon 171 str. F0337; assembly: GCF_005696555.1. Lineage (NCBI taxonomy): Bacteria > Bacillati > Actinomycetota > Actinomycetes > Actinomycetales > Actinomycetaceae > Actinomyces > Actinomyces sp. oral taxon 171. Next base: position 587,272 of record NZ_CP040005.1, read on the forward strand.
GTGGCTGCCTCCCCGGGTGGAATGGTGACTTCATTTCCCGCGTCGACGGCGATGTTGAATCTCTGGGACTTCGAGGCGGGGTACGGCTCGCATCATGAACTTGTCGAAGTCCGGGACGGTGAAGGCAGCATAACCGTGCTGGGGCGTGTATAGCAGCCCCATGTCAATGAGTTGAGATCTGATGGGTGCCACTTGTGATGACTCTCGTTTCATGAGGGAAGCGACATCGGCTGCTTTCTGGGGCTCGGAGCCGAGTTCCGCCATGGCTCTCATGTATGCGGTTTGAAGGGGGGTTGCACGGTCGAGTCGTACGCGGAAGAACGACCCGTCGAGCTTTGCTTCGTATGCTTCTTTAGCGGTACTGATGTCTTCTGCTGTGATGTGGTTTCCGCTCGCCACGATCCATGCTTGGTACCCCAGCTCCTGAATGAAGTACGGGTAGCCGTGAGTGAGGCTGACTGCGAGGTCCACGGCATCTTCGTCGTAGGACACGTTCTCGGTTTCTGCGGGTCCCACAAGTGCTTGCCGGGCTTCCTCGGGGGTGAGGGAGTCGATGCGTGGGAACTTGAACAGTCTTTCGGCATAAGACTTGGCGTCTCCAGCGAGCTCGGCGATCTGTGGTAGGCCGGCTCCCACAAAAGTGATGGGAAGCTTTTTTTGGACGGACTTGTGAACCGCTTGTATGAGTGATTCAAGTTGAACAGTGGTGAGAAATTGAACTTCGTCGATGAGTAGGACGATCCCGGTTTCTTTTTCCTTCGCAACATCTCCTACGGCTAGAAATACGTCCGTGAGGTCTAGCCCTAGGTCGCCGTGATCACCGTAGCCTTCGGATGGGTCTACGTCCCATGTGACGGAAAAAGTGCCGGATTGGTCGATCGATAGCACAAAGGAACTGAGTACTTCTGCGGCGTGTCGAGCGCGTTCGCTCCAGCGGCGACGAGGTGATATGTGTAGGAGTGCTGCGCGAAACTTGGAGAAGATGGACTGACGGAATGCTGTTTCGTCGTGCTTGCTCGCTTCAAGCTCGATTGACTCCCATCCTGCCAGCTCGGCGAGTTCTGCGAACCTGTTAAGCAGGACGGTCTTGCCGACGCCGCGCAGGCCGGTCATAATCATCGATTGCTCTGTCCGGCCTCGTTTGAGCCTCTGAAGTAGGATGGAAAACGCCTCGGTTTGCCCGTCGCGACCAATGAGGACCTCCGGTGCTGCTCCTGCGTTGGGTGTGTACGGGTTGTTGATGTTGTCCACGCGGTCATCTTAGGATCTTTACTTAACTTTATCTAGTTCTAATAAAGTTGGGCTGGGCGTAGGCTGCCGGGGCGTGCTCGTCGTCGTTGAGGCCGAGCACCTGTGCATGTCCATGCGGGGCGTGCGCAAGCCCGGCTCCAACACGGTCACCTCCGCCGTGCGTGGCATCATGCGCAACGCCGCCACCCGATCCGAGGCCATGAGCCTGGTCCTGGGCCGGCGGTCCTGAGCCGCCAGAAGACCTCGACACCGGACAGGACTGGTGAAATAGTGGGGCGATGAGTCCCACGTACAAGAGGCTGCTGGTGGCCGTCGATGCCGGGCTGCTGCTCTACTGGGCGGCCGTCTTCCTCAATCTCATTCCCGAGCACCTGCGTTTCAAGGACTACTCCAACCAGGTCATCCAGGCCTGGAACTGGTCCTTCTTCCCGCTCGACGTCGCCGCCGCACTGACCGTCTTCCTCGGCGCCCACCTGACGCGCGTGGGCAGCAGGGTCGGTGACCTGGTGCTGACGGTCGGGCTCATGCTCACCTTCTGCGCCGGGTTCATGGCGATCTCCTTCTGGTCCTTCTACTGCGACTTCGACCCCATGTGGTGGGGATCCAACGCCCTGCTCATGATCGTCCCGGCGCTCGCCTTCGGCTCCATGGTCTGCAGGCGGCTCGAGACCGTGGAGAACCGGGCATGACGGTCAAGGACGTGCTCTGCTCGTCGACGTGGGGGAGCGTGTGCCGCCCGGGCGCGCCCACGGGCCCGACGGTGCTCGGTGCGTTGAAGGAGTGCCTGGGGTCGACGGGTCGCGGAGTGTGCGCCTGGCCGGCGCTTGGAGGTGCCATCATCTCCGAGGTGTCGGCGACCCTCGCCCTGCGCCAGGCCTTGAACCAACCGGGTTTCTACGTCGTTGTCGGGAGCGGGTACGCGCTGGCCTTCATCCTCCTGTCGTTGACGCTCAGAGCGGGTATGCCGCTCGGCGTCGCCTACGGGCTCTGGTCGGCCGGGGGAGTGGCCGTGACGGCTATGGCCTCAAGACTCCTCTTCGGTGAGCCACTGACTCGCACCATGGTGGCCGGGATTGTGCTCATCATGGCCGGGGTGCTCCTCGTTGAGATCGGGGTGCAGCGCGCGGGTACGCAGGACAAGGACGGTGAGATGCCATGAGCGGGGTCTACCTTGTGGCGGCCATCGCCTCCGAGACCACCGGCACACTGTCACTCAAGCTCGCCTCCGACGGCAAGGGACTACGGTGGTACGGCGTTGTCATGGTCGGCTACCTGGCGGCCTTCGCCATGTTGACCCTGGCCCTCACAGAGGGACTGCCGCTCGGTGTCGCCTACGGGATCTGGTCGGCCGGGGGAGTGGCCGTCACGGCAATCGCCTCACGGCTCCTCTTCAGTGAGCCACTGACCCGCACCATGGTGGCCGGGATTGTGCTCATCATGGCCGGGGTGCTCCTCGTCGAGCTCGGCAGCCCGCACTGACAACGCACTGGACACGATCAGGCCGTTCCTGTCTTGCACGGACTGGCCAAGCGGCCCCCTGAGGTGAGTGGCGTGGGTAGAAGGCTCTCTCGGCCGGGGACATTCGACATCGACGGGTGCAGTCCACGAGCCCGAGGACATGATGGCCTTCCCCGAACGCGCGACGTGTCCCCGCCGGGCGCCATCAGCCCCCGGCTGCGCGGGATATCTCGGCCGGTGCCTCAGGCGGTGTGTACTGGGGATATCGGGTGGGGGAGGATAATGAAGATGGTGGTCCAGCGGTCGTCGCACTGACTCACGTTCAGGCCGCCGCCCATGACCTTCATGCGTCGCTGCGTCCCCTCCATGCCCGGCCCGAGGAGCCGCGGCAGCGACGAGGCCGGAGAAGTTCTGTGCCCTTGCGGGTCTAAGAAGAATCCGATCTGGTCAATATCTTGCAAGCTGCGAGTCGATGTTGAGATGGATGCTCTTGCGGATACGATATGAAAAAGGAAGTTCCCTTGATGTCGTCCAGATTTGTGTGGGCGGCATCAATGGAACTTCCTCGTGAGCTGTTGGTTGCTGTCGCATGCGGTTCGAAAATGAATGATGATCGAGTATCTGTGAATCGCACCTATTTTCCGAAGAACAGACGGGGCTTCGGTGGGTTATGTGGCTAGAGTTTGCAAGTGGTGAATATGCCTGCTAGGTCTACGCAATTTACTTTCGTTGGCGCGTGAAAAGCGATAGGTTCATCGTGAGTATGCGCGGAGGTGGGGGCAGCGTGAGAAGGTGGACACAAAAGCAGGGCTCCTCCGAGAGCGGTGGCTGAGAGGATGGGGGAAATGGCCTTACGCATGTTCGACTCCTTGCGGTGGTGAGGTGTTGGCTTAAGTCTGACCTGCCTTCCGTGACTGCACCAGCCTTCTTATGGATGAAATCGCATACGACTTTCTGCGGATGCCGGTCGTTCCGGCGTGCTCAAAGGTGGAAGTGGTTGGCGCGTCACTTCGTGGTTGTCTGAGGTGTGGGGCGGAGGGGGATGGTGAAGATGGTGGTCCAGCGGTCGAGGGTGCGGGTGATGTGGAGGGAGCCGCCTAGGGATTCGATGCGTTGCTGGGCTTGAATGAGACCGAGCTGGGATGAGGTGGCGATGCTGGTGGGGTGGTCGGGGTCGATGGGGTTGGTGCACATGCACTCGAGGGTGTTGTCGTCGGCCTCGATGGTGAGGGTGGCGGTGCTGGAGGGGGGTGTGTACTTGGCGGCGTTGTTGATGAGCTCGGCGATGATGCGTACGAGCTGTTGGCGGACGCCAGGGCCGATGCTGGGGTTGTCGAGCAGGTCGGTGCCCTGGGTGGTCAGGTGGGCGTCTCGGTGCGCGAGGGTTTCCCGGACAGCGCGGATGGTGTCAGTCAGGGGTGGTGGGGGTGAGGCGGCCAGTAGAAGGAGGGAGTCGTCTCCTTCGGCGGTGCTCATGGCTTTCAGGCTGCGTCGTAGTTGTTCGACGGCGGTGCGTACGGGGGTGATGATGGCTGCGAGCTGTTGGTTGAGGTGGGTGTTGTGGGGGTCGGCTAGGCGGGCTTGTTCGGCGATCATGACGGCGTGGCTGAGGTCGCGCACGACGGTATCGTGAAGCTCGGAGACGACCAGGCGCCGTTGCTGGTCGAGCTTGCGCCGGCGCTCGTGCTCGGCGACGTTGGCCTGGAGGCGGTGATGACGGATGACCTCACCGATCACCACGCAAGGAACACCGAAAGTTGCTGTTTGGATTAGCCCTAAATACCACGTTGGTGCTGCTGAGAGGTGTGACAACGTCGTCGCGAAGGCGAGGACGTAGATCATGTCGCGTCGGAGGCCTCGGCCCAGGAGCATGATGCAAAGCCCCCACGGCAGTACCACGGAAATGCCGCCAAGATCGTATGGGGAGTTGGCGGCGAACCAGGCGACAGCCAGGCTTGCGGCTGCTCCTGCGGCGGGAAGCCGGGATGCCAGGGGCAGGCAGGCCAGGCTCATGGAGGTGACCAGGAGTGCAGAGGCAGTATGAGGTACTCCCAAGGCCATCGGTGCGATGGTGAGGATGAAGATGGCAACTCCTGCATGGAGCAGGTGGGTGCGTCGCGTGGGGTGCCATGTGAAGGATGTCTGAGTGTCGAAGGCAAGAAAAGACATACGAACCGCTCTCGAGTCGGGCAAACTCAGTATCATTCTTCCATGCGGACAGATGCTCTCTCGAATAGTTTAAGTGACAACAATAACTCGGAGAAGATCCGGGTCATCGTCGTTGATGACGACCCCTTTGTCTTGCAGGCCCTGAGGGCCTACCTGAACGAAGCGCAGGAGATCGAGGTTCTCAGCACTTTCGGGTCTGCAACGGACGCCTTCGGCTTCCTGCGGAACTACCGGGTCGACGTGCTCATCACCGATGTGCGGATGCCGGGAATGGACGGTCTTCAGCTCCTCACCAAGGTCAAGCAGGGGATGCCCGAGGTCGCCGTCATCGTCCTCACCTCCTTCGATGACGATGAGGCCATGCGGACCGCGCTGGACCGGAAGGCCAACGGCTTCCTGCTCAAGGACTCCTCGGCGGAGGAGGTGATCCGGGCCGTCATCGCCGCCCACAACGGCGGAACGACGATCTCCCCGGCCACCACCTCCCGCCTCGTCTCACAGTACCTGCGCCCCGTTCCAAGCTCGCGCCCCGGTGTTACTGAGGCTGAGCAAGCTGTGCTGGATCTCCTCTGCGAGGGGTACTCCAACGCTGAGATCGCCGACCAGCTCTTCATCTCAGAGGCCACGGTCAAGAGCCACGTTTCCCACCTCATGAAGAAGTACGGCGTGTCCTCACGCCTCAAGCTGGTCGTCGCCACTCATCAGGAGAGGTGAAGGCTATCCTCTCTCCTGATGAGTGGCTCCGGTCGGTTGTGTCACCTGGGGAGCCGGAGCGCTCCTGCCCCGTACCAGGTGTTGCCTCCGCCTGTGATGGGTTCGCATGCCAGAGCCTGCTTCTCGCTCGGGCATGAGATCGGGGTGGCCGACGTCGTCAGCTGCTTCTTGACGTCACCCGCCGGTACTTCGCGAGACCTGAGTTCCGCCGCCGCGGCCGCGACCTGGGGCGCCGCAAACGAGGTTCCGATCTGGTACCAGTAGTACCTGCAGGAACCCCCTCCTGAGGGGCAGTCGCTCAGGACCTCGTCGGTTCGAGGAGAGCCGTCGTCGTTGAGCGCGCCTAGCTCACGGAGTCTGTCCGCCGATGCCGTGGTGAGGATCCCCGACCCCGGCCCCTGGACCACGGCACCGCCCGGCCCTGCCAGAGGCGGCTCGCCCCCGAATGTGACGATGTCGAGTGCAGCGCCCACATTGGAGTAGCTGCTCCGAGCCCCCTTCTCGGTGATGGCCCCAACGGTGATGACGTCGTCGGACTGGGCGGGCATGGTGACGCACTGATCGGTGACAGGACGCTCTGCCTGACCGGACCAGCCCGAGCTGTACGGGTCCGATGTGCCGTGGTCGAGATCGTAGGCCTCGTTGCCGGCGGCGGTTACGAGGACCACCCCGTGATCGGCGGCGTACTTCAGTGCCGAGGTCACCTTCTCCAGGTCGGCCTTCTGCTCTCCCCGCTGCTCGGCCGTGTCCGCGGGCGCGTTGTCGCAGTAGCGGAACCAGGGGTCGACGGTGAAGCTCATGACGAGGACGCTGAGATGCTCGTCGGCCCCGTACCGGATCGCCTGGCTGACGGCGTCGGCGGAGAAAGTGCCCGTCCGGTCCCCGGCCTTGAGACTGACGATCCTGGCCCCCGGAGCGGCCCCGACGATGCCGTGCCCGTCCACGGCGGCGGCGATGATCCCGGCGACGGAGGTTCCGTGACCGAAGCCGTCATAGGTGGGATCGTCACAGGCGGTGTCTCTGTTGCAGGAGCCCCCCGACAGGAAGGACTTGCTGCTGGCGGAGTCGTATGCGGCGGCCAGATCGGGGTGGGAGGCGTCGACACCGGTATCGATGATGCCCACGGAGGCGCCTTTGCCGGTGGAGGGCGAGCCCGGGCGGTTCTGCCAACTGAGGTACCACTGTTTGGACTGGAGGGGATCGCCCGGAAGCAGTGAGCCGTGAGACGATGAGTTGGCCGAGGCGGCGCCGGCCGTCGTGCTCCCCGCGCCCAGGAGGAGGAACAGCGTAGCGCAGGCGGTCAGTGCCCTCCTGCGAAGATGAGGCGCACAAGCGGGTGCCACGATGTTCACCACCGGGCCACCTCCTCGTAGAGCTCGCGAACGGGGGCGAGGGTCAGGATCACCGAGCCGTTGTGCTCGATCCAGGACAGGAAGCCCGCCTCACCGTTGTATGGAGCGCGCTCCCTACCCACGACGAGGTCGACCGTGTGTCCACGACGGCGTGCGGCGGTCACCAGGGCCGCGTCCTTCTCGATGTCTCCGGACAGGGCGTCGCCGTGCTTCTCCAGGAGGCCGCGCAGTGCGAGGAGGTCCGCCTCGACCGAGTCGCGGTTCTCCGTGGAGGGCTGATCGGTGCGGGGAATCCACCCCGTCATTCCGGGCTCGTTCCGGGAGGTCAGCACGGTCTGTATGGAGTCCTTGATGTCGGAGCGCTTGATTCGGTTCATGATGGTGTTCCTTAGGTCGTGGCTGATTACTGGTGATGGGACTGCTGAGGGGACTGGATGCGCTCACTCATCCAGTTCTCCTCCAGGCGACGGCGATCCACGATCGACTGCCGGGAGCTGAAGACGTGGCCCTCGCCGGGGAAGACGGACAGGGTGACGTCGGCGTCGGCGACCAGGAGGTTCTCGTACAGGTGGAGCGACTGCTCGGGAGTCGTCGCTGAGTTCTCATCGGAGTCCCCGCAGGTCAGCAGGAAGGGGATATCCCGGTGTGCGCGAGTGCTGGGAAGAATGGTCATCATGCTGTATAGACTGGGATCGGAGGCGGCGGTGCGCCGGTCGTGCTCGAATCCCGACGGCGTCGCGTACCGGTCGTACGCGCCGCTGCGCAGGAGTACCCCCCTGGGGGAGGACATGCCGCGCAGCACCGAGACAGCCGCGAGCGCCGCGCCGAAGCTGTGGCCACCCAGGAAAGGCGGGATCGGGGATCTCGGCAGCTCGGCGGTGATTACCCCCAGGGCGGCCTCCCAGGCCTGGTGCAGCTCGGCCAGGATGTCCTCTGCGTGGACCTCGGCCAGTGCCTGGTAGTCGATGCCCACCCGCACTACGGGGCGCGAGCCCGCGTGGCACCACCGGACGCTGTCCGGCTGCAGCGAGCCCAGGTCGATGGGAGCGGGCTCGGAGGCCTCGATCTGCAGTGCCCAGGAGCTGTCGAACCAGACCAGCGGGACCGATCCGCGTGTCGACTCGGTCAGGGTGATGTCGACCGTACGCTCGGGAAGGACTCGGGTGATAACGGTTCCGGAGACGCTGCCGGCTGGATCTTCCGATGAGGGGCACCACAAAATGGGGGACGAGGAGGCATGAGGAGCGTCGGTTGCTTCGGCGGTTCCGCCGATTCCTACCAGCCGGTGGGAGCCGTCGGAGGTGATGACCTGGACATTGTCGTCGGCCCCGCCGGGAAGGAGGCGGTCAATCGGGTTATCGCTGGTCCAGGAGCCCCCGGCCCACCGCAGGACGTGGGGTGCACCGAGCGCGACCCATACCCCGGTCAGTCCAGGGATCCCGGTGTAGTGGCTGACGCCGTAGGCGACGGTGGCGACTACCGAACCATCCTCGGCGGAGTAGGAGATTGTCTCATCGATAAGGCGCTCGGTGTAGACCACAGCGCTGCGCCCGCCCAGGGGGCGGTGGGCCACCGATCCGCGGGGCAGATCGCCGATGTGTAATACCGACGACGGCGATGCGCCTTCCCGGTCTTCCCCGTTCTTTCCGTCGTGGAGGTCGACGAGGTAGTGGGGGACATGGTCCTCCCGCATGAAGGCGGCCAGTTCCTCGGGCGTGCTGGCCACTCCGATGAGGAAGGGGGAGCCGGCCTCGAGGAGGACCACCGAGCCCTGAGGCACCCCGGGAAGCGGTGCGTCGTCGAGCATGACGGTGCACAGTGAGGAGGTGAAGAACTCCTCCACCAGGGCGTCCGGCCACAGCTCGGCGTCGCCGCTGTGACGAGTGACGACCTCGGAGGGCTGGTACTCCTGACGCAGCCACACGACGTGGTCCCCGAAGTGCCACAGGCGGGTCGAGCCGGCCGGGTTGGGGCGAAGACCCAGAAGGGAGCGTGTGCTGATTCCCCACCGGGATGCGGTGGTTCCGACCTCGTCGCAGGCGCTGACCTCGACGCGCCCGTCGTCCTGCCAGGTGGACAGGACCCAGCCCCGCGGGCCGAAGGGCAGGGGCAGTCCGTCACCGCGCTCGGAGAAGAGGAACGGGTGGCCTGCGTTGACGGTTCCCAGGTAGCCTTGTGGCACCGGGGAGGAGACGACGTCGCCGGACTGCCGGTCGTAGGCGACCCCCCGGTAGCGGAGCAGGTCCATGCGCGTCCTGGGAGAGGTGCGGAAGACCGGGGCCTCCAGCACTGCTCGGGTGCCGGTGCGGTGGTCCACCAGCGTGTGGATGCTGAGCCGGTTGAGCCCTTCCCTCTGGTGCTCGATGGGAAGGGTCGTGACCGTCGCGCTCATGCGAGCACTCCTTTCTCTACGCGAGCGAGGGTTGGTGTGGGCACCTCGCGGAGCCTGCCGAGCTCCATGCGGTAGGCCCGGTCGGTCATGGCGAAGAGGCGGGCGTCGTGGGTGGTGACGACGATGCAGTGATCGCGTTTGAGGTCGAGCAGCGTGGCGATGAGACGGTCAGTGGACTCGTCGTCGAGGGCTGCTGTGGGCTCATCGAGCAGGAGCACTCGCGGGTTGAGGGCGAGGGTTCGGGCGATCGCCAGGCGGGCGCGCTCTCCGCCGCTGATGCGTGCCCCGCGTTCCCCGAGCATCGTGCTCGTCCCGGAGCGGTCCCCCAGATGGGACAGATCGAGTCCGACTCGGCTGCACAGCTCGTGGACTCTGGCCTCGCTGATGCCGGGGCAGACCGCCTCGAAGTTCTCCTTCAGGGTGCTGCTGCGGAAGAATGGCTCCTGGGGGCAGTACTGAACGATGCTGTTCCAGGCCTCTGTACCGGTGACGACGGGCGAGAACCCGGCGACGGTGATACTGCCCTGTGAGGGGTGGTTGGCCCCGGCGATCAGGCTGAGGAGGGTCGACTTCCCACTTCCGGACGGGCCGACGATGGCGACGATCTCTCCGCACCGGGCGGTGAGGCTGACCGAGTCCAGAAGCACGGTGCTGCTCGTCCCGTTGGCGACCGAGTAATCGGTCTCCCTGACCAGGAGCGCTCCGCCGTTGGGGACGTCGACCGGTACCGGGGGAGTCTCGTACCACTCCTCCTGGGACTCAAGGAAGTCGCTCACGCGAGACAGCGCGGACCATGACGTCGCCAGGCCCGTGCGGACCCCGGACGCTGCCTGGAGCGGGCCGTAGAGCTGGGGCGTGAGAGCGGCCAGGGCGGCCAGCGCCCCGGGAGTCATGTCCCCCTGGACCACGGAGTATCCGCCGATGATGAGCACGGCCACGGTTCCCAGGGCACCGACGAGGTCCAGTGATGAGGAGAAGGCGCTGTCGAGGGTGATCATGCGGGTGTAGGAGGCGCGTACACCGGCGGCCGTCTCCTCGGCCCGACGCCGGTCCGAGGGGATGTCGGCCGCTGTGCGGGAGAAGAGGTGACCGGTGACGCCGACGCGCTCCACCACGGTGCCGCTGAAGGCTGACATGGCGTCGAGCATGCGGTCGGTCGTGGCGCTGAGCGTCCGTGAGACCCGCTCCGTGGGCAGGGCCAGGATCAGTGCCAGTGCGAGGACCACCAGGGTGATCGTGAAGGACCGGGTCCACATGATGCTCAGCAGGATCCCCAGTCGGGCGATGAGGCCAAGGGCCTGCGGCAGAATAGTGGACACGAAGGTCTGGGCCTGCGCGGTGTCATTGGTGATCCGTGAGAGCAGGGAGCCTCCCGGCGCCGCGCTGACGGTGGATGAGGACAATCGGGTCAGTTTGTTGAGCATGAGGATCCGCAGGCGCTCCTGGAAGCGCTGCCCGGTGAATGCGGTCATGCGTTGCGAGGCCACGCTGACCGCCGTGCTGGCGACTGCGGCGCCGGCGGCCAGAAGGCCCGGTAGGAGAATGCCCGCCGTCGTTGGGTTCTGGGTCAGTCTGTCGATGATGCGCTGGAGCATCAACGGAGAGATGGTGTCCAGGGTTGCCTGGACGGCAAGGAGGAGCGCCGCGATGATAATGGAGGGGGCGGAGGTTCGTAGCGCCCGGCCGCATGACGACGCCAGGACGCGTCGCGCGGAGCTCAGGCCTGAAGGGCGAGCTGCCGAGTGCGCCATGACTGAAGCACCTCCCTGCACTCACGTAGGCCTGACTGGACGTGGGCGTCGGACGGGTCGGCGGAGCTCATCGAGACGACGGCGGGATAGGCGGAGACATCGACTCCTGCCTCGCGGAGCGAGGTGGCCTGTTCGGAGTCGCGGTCCACCCAGAGAATGGTCCCGTCGAGCTCGGAGTCGTCGACATCGTGGTTCTCTATCACCTTGAGCGCCGAGCACGCCGTGCAGGTCGGAGACAGGACGATGAGGAGCTGATCGTGATGCGCGTCGTCTACCGCGGTGCGGCTCAGCCGGTTCCACAGCTGCATGGCGGCGGTCATCACAACGGCCGATACCAGGGCGATCACCAGGCGAAGGGGCCGGGGGCTCGTGATCTCCTCGCTGCTGACAGTGCTGGCCAGCAGGGCGGCAGCGGTGAAGACGCAGCCCCAGATGTGGGCGGGACCGACTTTCATGCCCTCGATGCCGAAGCAGCCGCACTCCTGGCCCTTGAGCGTCGTGGCCCCGACCACGAATCCGACGTAGATAACGGCGAGTAGGAGGGAGGCGGCTCGATAGCTCGCAACGGCCAGCGCCATAGCGGACACGACGATCTCAGCGGCGATGACGAAGTTGCTGGAGAGATGGAAGCGCAGGAAGTTCGCCCCCTCGGGCCAGGCGAGGCGGGTGCGGGCGGCCGCCCAGATCTTGGCTCCCGCCGTCCCCAGGAGGACTCCGGTCGCTCCTCCGGTGAGCAGTGTGACGAATAGGCTGTTCATAATGACCTCTCCTGAGCATTGATGGTGGAATCTGAATCGATGATGATGCCGGACTCAATAGCGGACTCGATAAGTGGGGAAAGCGGGGCAGGGCTGGTGGAATGGAGGGCCTCATCAAGGAGGGACCCGTTCTCCTCATCCAGCTCATGGACGGAGAGGCGATGGAGGTCGGCGAGTGTCCATCCCCCGTTCTCCAGGTGTGTCAGGGTCATTCCGTCAGCGAGCCTCCAGCGCTCAGCCATGAGGTCACCCACCTTTCTGTCTCTACGGTTTTCTTGACGTCCAGTGCGTACTTCTGGCGAAGGAAAGGGTCTTTTCCGATCAAAGTCATTCCGTCGATGTCGATGCAGCCTTGGGCGGCGAGGGAGCCGTCGGCCAGTTCCTCCTGCCAGGAGGGCCACAGCTCGGCGGCCTCCTTGACGGCTCGCAGCCGGGCTGCGGCGTGGTCGTTGACGGGCTCCTTACCGAATCTGCGGAACAGTGCGGCGTCGTGGGTGCGAATGCCGTTCCGGACCTCCATGGAGCGCTGCTCAACAGGAACCTGGGCGAAGGCGCCGACAACGTCTGGGTCATGGGCTGGGCGGTACAGCGAGTCCGATGACGACGATGAGTCGCTGGAGACTGTCCACAGGAGTTGGGCCGCCCGCGGTGGGAGTCCCTTGAGGGCCTCCTCCCACGAGGACAGTGACACGATCCTTGCGACATCGATCATCTGAATGGCGTCAATGCTGAGCCATTGTGGGTCTGGCTCCACGATGACTGGTTCCGAGTCCTCCGAGGCGTGCTCGTGCTCAGGCTCGTGTGAGTCCGACTTATCCTTCTTGGACAGTAGCCGATGGAAGAAGCCCCCGCCTTGGGAATCCTTCTTCGCCTCACTCGGAATGGAGCCGATGAGGTCCCGAATGCCCCGTGCGTCGATGTCGTTCGCCTCGGTCTCAGATGGTGCGGAGTCACCGTCCGGAGCGGGCACCGTGAGAGCATTGAGATAGCGCAGGATGATGTCGTCAACGGGCATTGATGCCGAGGAGAAGTGGGTGGCAGAGGTGTTCCGGCGCAGGGCCTGGGTCAGTACCTCTTCGGCGGCCTCGAGGCTGATGACGCCGGTGCTGTACTGCTCGGGCTGCAGGGTCTGAATAGAGTCGTTGGTGAGTCGCGTTCCGGGAGCCTTGTGAAGGACCTCGGTGAAGAGCGACTGTCCGAAGGGCGGCCTGACGTCCGCGATGCGGGCGAGGACGAACCGGAGCGAGGCGGACGTGTGCCTGGCTGCGAGCGTGGACTCATCAACCTGCTCCCAGGTTCCTGCGCTGTTGATGAGTAGTTGGTTTCTGTTGACCCAAGGCGTATCGTGAAGACTCATTGGTGTGTACCTTGATCTGGGGGACTGGATTGAGGGCGGGGCCTGCCCTGCGCCGCTGCTACGGTGCGGGACAGGCCCCGTGTTACGTCTGGATCAGTAGCAGTGGCAGGTCTGGCGGATCTTGCCGCGGCAGTTTCCACCGGTGTATCCCTTGCTGACGCAATGGCGGTCGCACTCGTAGGCGTTCCAGGGGCAGCCGAAGCCCTCGGCCCCCTCGATGGGGGCGTGGGTTTCGGCGTTGAGGGCCTTGTCGGCGTCGACCAGGTTAGCGGTGCGGCGGGTGAACTTGTCCATTGGTGTGTTCCTTTCTGGTGGTCCTCCCCGGGCGGTTCCCGTGGGAGGTTGTGAGGTGCGCGGGTGAATGTGTCTGCGCACCTTCCCCGGATTGGGGGAAGCCTGTGATGCGATGCTGGCGGCACCGGGATGCCGGAGTCACTCGCAAGAAAGATGATTCAGATGGTGTGGTCCTGTGCGCTGCAATATCGCTGATTGAGTTAGTAACAGCGGCAGGAGGTCTTGAGTATTCCTCCGCAGTAGCCGCCCCGGTATCCGGAGTACCTGCAGTGACGGTCGCACGGAGACTCGTCAGTAGGGCAGTTGTATTCTGCTCCCTCGGTGGGTGTATGTGTCTCTGAATGAAGGGCCTGCTCAAATGTCACATCCGCAAGAGCGGTGGATCGGCGAACAAAATGAGGCATGGGGTGATCCTTTTGTCATCTCTCGCACAGGTAGTGCGAGACGTTAGTGTAAGCAGTAATGTCTTCGCCTTGCCTTGGCTGATATGAGAAGATTACGGGGATGCCTATCTGGAGGAAATTCTCCGAAGAGCGGTATTTATGGGAGCGAGTCCTCCCTAAGGATGACTTTCTATCTGATGTGAGAGGGTTGGGAAGGAAAATGTGGGCTGCTAGATGTTCAGCATCTGGCAGCCCACGCTCGGGGCCCGTCCTTTATCGCAGCTACGGTGCGGGACGGGTCGCGAGTTGTGTCTGGATCAGTAGCAGTGACACACGAGCTTGATGGGGCCGGCGCAATAGCCTCCCCTGTAACCGTGACTAAGGCAGTGGCGGTTACATACGGATGGGGCCCAGGGGCAGCTAAGGTCTTCGGTGCCCTCGATGGGGGCCTGGGTCTCGGAGCTGACGGCCTGGCTGAAGTCGCTGTCGCTCAGGGTGGTGGTGCGGCGGGTGAACTTGTCCATTGGCGTGTTCCTTTCTGGTGGTCTCCCTGGATGATTCCTTTGGGAGGCTGTGGGGGTGTGCGGGTGAGTGCGTCCGGGCACCTTCCCCGGACTGGGGGAAGACTGTGATGTGGTGTCTGAGTCTGCGTTGTGCATGTATCTGCCGCCGAGTTGGTGTCACTCTATGGGGGTGGCTCGCACAGAAATACTCACCGAAGGTAGGAAATATTCCTTCCTGTCATCCGTGAGGGGGTGAGATGCTCTTCGAGGTGTCGAGTATGGTCAGTATGTGGCGTGCGGGGCCGCTTCCAAATGTCTGGAAGCGGCCCCGCACGTGATGGGAGTTAGTGGCAGCGGCAGGTGGCGGCAGCGAATCCTCCGCAGAACCCTCCGCGATATCCTTTGCTCAAGCAGTGGTTGTGGCACTGATGTTCGTTGAAAGGGCAGGCGAAGCAGTCGCTTGTTTCGAGAGGGCTGCGGGTCTCGGCGTTCATGGCGTCATTGAATCTGCTATCGTTCAATGATTTGCGGCGCCGGGAGAACATGTCCATGTAGATCTTCTTCTTCATGTGAGTTCTGTGTGGGGTGAGGAAGCTGTCATCGGATGTGGGTGTGTTTCCGAGTCTTCGGTATGTGATCAGTCCTCTGCGAGCGCCATGACCGGCGGCACCGAGGCTGCCCGTCCGGCCGGGCGCAGTGAGGCCAGCAGGCCGACGGCCAGGGTCGCGGCGAACATGCCGATCAGCGCGAGGTAGGGGATGTGCACAGACATACCCTTAGCGGCCCCTCCCGCCGCAACCGTGCCTGCTGTGCCGAGGAACATTCCGATGAGGAGACCGAGGCTCCCCCCCACGGCCGCCAGGAGGGTCCCCTCGGTGACGATGAGGCGCCGGATCTCCTGGCGGGAGCTGCCGGTGGCGCGTAGAACCCCGATCTCTCGAATGCGTTCCAGAACTGAGACGTCCGTGGTGTTGGCCAGCCCGGACAGGGCGATGACGAGGGCGGCCCCCAGAACCAGGCAGACGATGAGGGCCATCCTCGTGATGATGGATGACATCTGCTCACTTGCGGCGGCGCTACCGGCCACCATCAGAGCCTGACCTCGGACAGCCGCATTGAGGGCGTGCTCGGTATCGGATGTCATGGAATTGCCGGTGGACCGAACCCACATGGTGGTGTTGGTAGGGGTATTGCCGTTGATGCGCTGAGCCACTGCCGGGCTGATGGCGGCGCCCCAGCCCTCCTGGACGCGGGCCGTCAGCTCAACGCTGTCGGCAGCGCCGGTCAGGGTGACTGTGGCGCCATCTGGAATGTTATAGATGCCGCCCACAATGAGGGTCTTGTCATTGAGGTCTTCCAAGCCGCTGGTGGACCGTGCGATCGGCGCGATAGTGCCGGTGTCGATGACGTCGACAGTAATGTCCTTCGACTTTCCATCGATGGTCTGGGTCAGGCCGAGGGAGGGAACGTAGGTGACGTCCTTGACCCCGTCGACTGCTTTGACCTGCTTCGTCAGCTGCGCGGTATCGGTTTGCGGTGTGACTCCGAAGATTCTGGCGTCCACTGGTGAGCTGTGGCCGAGGATGGCGTCGAAGGAGGCGTTCAAGGAGGACAGGCCGACGAAGAGTGCTGACCCCACTAGGACGCAGACGAAAAGTGTGGCTGCGGTCGCGGCGGACCGTCCGGAGTTGCGGGCCAGGTTCCGGGTAGCCAGGCGCAGGACCGGGAATCGCGCGTCACCACTGATTCTGCCGATGAATCCGATGATGACGGTGACGAGCAGCGGAAGGCCGAGGATCGCGCCGAGGGTGACGACGGCGCTCCCGCATGCTGTGATGAAGATATCGGATGCCTGAACGCCGAGGGCGACCGCGGCCGCACCGATGACGGCAATGATGGCTCCGGCGACGGCGCTCCACATCCGCCTGCGTCCGGCCTGCTTGGTGCTCGCAACCTGCCCGGTGAGAGCCACGAGCGGTGAGATGCGGGTGGCTGTGCGCGCAGGGCGCAGGACGGCGATGAGGGTGACCAGCGTCCCCAAGGCGACGGTGAGCCCAAGGGACACCGGCGAGATGGTGAGCTGATCGGCCTTGAGGTCCGCGAAGGTTCCCGAGGACACCTCGATGGCACCGATACCGGTTCCGAGTGCCGCGCCCAGGACGGAGCCGACCACACCCGTCATGAGTCCGGTGCGCAGCACGGCGAGCATCACCTGACGGCGGGTTGTGCCGATGCAGCGCATGAGGCCGACCATGCGCGTCTGGCGCGCCACCAGCGTGCTGAAGGTGGTGGCGATCACGATGATGGCGACCGCCGCGCAGACCGGGGACAGGAGGTTGAGGATGGTTGAGATGATCGTCCCTCCTAATTCTGCTTTAGCTCGCTGAGAGATGGCCTCGTCCGCGCTCTGGATGACGGCGGAGGGCTGGGTAGAGTGAATGATTTCGGACACATTCCTCATCAATGAACTGGTATCAGTTCCAGGTTTGGCGCTGACGTAGAGCCTGTAGTAATTGATTCTGGCTCCCATCGCTTGGAGCTGCTCGGCGGTGGCGTAGAGGGTGCCGGTGCCGGTGTCCTTGCTGTCGGCCCCGGCGGAGATGATGCCGACCACCGTGGGAGCCGAGTGGACGGCCTTAGCGTTGTCGTTGTCCTTGGTTGTGAGGCGGATGGTGTCGCCGACGCTCAGGCCCTGCTGCTCGGCGAGGTCGGAGTCGATGGCCACCTCACCGGTGGCGGTGGGGAGCCGGCCGCTGCTCAGGGTGGTGAACTTGGTGAGCGCCGGGACGTCCTGGACGGCGACCTGGGCTCCGACGGCGCTTAGCTGCTTGGGCAGGTCGAGCCACAGCATGTCCCAGTGGGCACCACGGACGGAGCTGACACCGTCAAGGGCGGAGACCCGGTTGAGGAGGGAGTCGTCCAGGGCGCCTTCCGTGCTGTTGGCTCTACGACCGTCTTGGACGACGACGTCGGCGTCGCCTACGGACACCCGCGCGCTGGTCTGCGTTTGCGTGCGGAAGGAGTCGGAGATGATGAAGGCGAAGGCGATGAGGGCGGCGCTCATGGCCACGGCCACGAGGGCGGCCGCGGTGCGCCGTAGGTCGAGGAGGGACGGCATCAGCGGGCCTCCATTCCAGTGGCGTAGGGGCTGCCGAAGCCGAACATCTGGGTTGCGCTGGGAGGCGCGGCATGGCGTGCACTGTAGACCGCGGCGGGACCAGGAGTGGGGGCGACGGGGGTGGTGCTCGCCCCGGAGGTGCGGCGGGGCTCTGGTGCGCTCGCCGGGGTGATGGCCCGGCGAGCCGGCGTGGGGCGGCCCGGGGCTGTGACGGCGTCGAATCCCGTAGTGGGGCCGGCCGGGATTGTCGGTGTCGTCGTCGGTGGTGCGGGCGGAGCTGCCTGGGTGGGAGCGGCGGGTGTCTGCTGGGCCGGGCGGGCGGTCGGTGCGGTGTGGGTGCCGGGGGTGTGGTGGACGGTGTCGTCGTTGGTGATGCGTCCGTCGCGTAGGCGGATGATGCGGTTGGTGGTGGCTGCGGCTTGTTCGTCGTGGGTGACCATGACGACGGTCTGGCCCAGGGTCTGGCACATGTGGGCGAGGGTCTGTAGCAGGTTGGCGGCTGAGGCGGTGTCCAGGGCGCCGGTGGGTTCGTCGGCGAAGATGACTTTGGGGCGTCCCACGAGGGCGCGGGCTACGGCCACGCGCTGTTGCTGGCCGCCGGAGAGCTCGTTGGGGCGGTGGGATAGGCGGTCGGTGAGACCTAGGACTGAGATGACGGCGTCGTACCAGTCTCGGGCTGGTTTGCGGTGGGCCAGGCGCTGGGGCAGGAGGATATTCTCCTCGGCGGTCAGGGTGGGCAGCAGGTTGAAGGATTGGAAGATGAAGCCGAGCTGGTCGCGGCGTACGGCGGTGAGCTGCTTGTCCTTCATACCTGACAGGTCCTGTCCGGCGATGAAGACGCTGCCGGAGGTGGGGGTGTCCAGGCCCGCCAGGCAGTGCAGGAGGGTGGACTTGCCTGAGCCGGAGGGGCCCATGATGGCCGCGAACTCTCCTTCGGTGATGGTGAGGCTGACCGTGTCCAGGGCCACGACCTGGGCTTCGCCCTCGCCATAGATCTTGCTTAGCGCGCGGGCCTCAACCACCTTGTTGACGGTGGGACTGATGTGTGGAATCTGGTGCGGCATGGTGCTTCTCTTCCTTCCGGGCGGGGCCGCGGCCGGTGTGCCGCACAGTCCCCGCGATAGATGGGTGGATACCTTGAGGCTAGGAATCGCGGAGAAGAACCGGAATGCGTCGAAGGGACGGACTGCAGTGGCGTCTCCGCCTTTCGATGGAGGACCGCTGATGCCGGTCAGTCGCAGCCCCCAGTCACTTCGACCGAAACTTCATAATCGACCCGGCTCCGCGTCTTCTATGAAGTTTCGGTCGAAGTGAGGTGCCCTGACCCAGCCGGATCGTGTTCCGGCTCTCAGTTTGCGGCGGGCTGAAGATGTTTCGGTCCTCCCGCAGCGGCGGGCCAACCGTTAGCCTGACCCCGTGACGATTCTTCCAGCCGCCGCCCCGGCCCCCTGCCGGGGTTCGTGCCCCGCGACCGGACGCTCCTCATGGGCGTCCTCAACGTCACTCCTGACTCCTTCTCCGACGGCGGCCGTTGGGCCGCCCCCGAGGCGGCCGCCGCCCACGCCCGCGAGCTCATCACCCAGGGCGCCGACATCATCGACATCGGCGGGGAGTCCACCCGCCCCGGCGCCCAGAGGGTCGACGTCGACACCGAGATCTCCCGCGTCCTGCCCGTGGTGCGCGCGCTCCTCGCCGACGGGACAGACGGGACAGGCACTGCCGGCAGCGCCGTCATCTCGGTGGACACCATCCATGCCGCCACCGCCGAGGCCGCCATCGACGCCGGCGCCCACATCATCAACGACGTCTCCGGAGGCCTGGCCGACCCCGCCATGCACGGCCTCATCGCCCGCACCGGCGTCGTCTACGTCTGCCAGCACTGGCGCGGCGACCCCGAGACCATGGACCGGCTCACCGACTACCCCGGCGGCGTCGTCGCCGGGGTCGAGGCGGAGCTGCGCGAGCGCCTGAGTGAGCTCGACGCCGCCGGGGTGGACCGCTCCCAGGTGGTCCTGGACCCCGGACTCGGCTTCGCCAAAACCCACGCCCAGTCCTGGGAGCTGCTGGCGGCCACCTCCCGCCTCATCGCCGACCTCGGTCAGCCGATACTGGTCGGCTCCTCCCGCAAGCGCTTCCTCGCCCAGGCCGCCGAGGCCGAGGCCACCCCCGTCCAGCGCGACGCCGCCACCGCCGCCACCACCGCCCTGGCCGCCGCCGCAGGCGCCTGGGCCGTCAGAGTCCACGAGGTCCCGGCCAACCGGGCCGCCGTCCGCACCGCCTCCCTCTGGAAGGAACATCAGTGAGCACCACCGTCTCCGCGACCACCGACCGGATCAGCCTCGTCGGCCTGTCCGCCCGTGGCCACCACGGCGTCCTGCCCTTCGAACGTGAGGAGGGCCAGCTCTTCACGGTCGATGTCATCCTCGACCTGGGGCAGCGCGGTACCGCCGTGGCCGCCGTCACCGACTCGGTGACCGACGCCGTCGACTACTCCCGCGTGGCCAACGGCATCGTGAGCATCATCGAGGGGGAGCCGGTCAACCTCATCGAGTCCCTGGCGGACCGGATCGCCGAGCGGGTCCTGTCCTTCCCTCGCGTCGTGGCCGCCGAGGTCACTGTGCACAAGCCCCAGGCCCCTCTCGACGTCGCCTTCGAGGACGTCTCGGTGACCATCCACCGGGTGGCCGACGCCGCAGCCGGACACGGTGGGGCTCCTGCCTCCAGCCAGGCCGCCTGGGCCGCGCAGGCCGAGGCGCCGGTGGCCGTGTCGGCCCAGTCCTACGCGTCCCCCTCCTCCTCAGCCTCCCCGGTGGCCGCCGTCTCACCGGCGGCGCCCTCCTACGAGCCCCCCGCCGCGACTGCCGCGGCACCCCTCGTCTCGGAGGTCCCCGACTTCGCGGGCTCCTCCTTCACAGGCGGCGACGCATCCGCTGCCGCCGCCCCGGTGGTGCCGACCTCCGAGCCTCCCATCACCCCGACGCCCTCGCCGGCCTCGCCGCTGGAGGCGCCGGCCCGCTCGTCCTTCGCGGCCGCCGCACCCTCAATCCCCACGCCGATGCCGGTCGAGCCCAGCGTTCCCGGCGGGGGCGTCGAGTCGACCCGGTCCTGGGCACCGGACTGGGCCACCGACGGCGCAGACTCCTCCGTCTCGTCGGACTCCTCCTGGGCTCCCGAGGCTCCCGAGATCTCGGAGGCACTCAGCCAGTCCTCCAGCGCGGCAGCCGGTTCCCACGCCGCATCGAGCGCGCTGGAGACCCCATCGACCAGCGCCCCCACCGCGGCCTCCGCCGGCAGGACCGCCGGTGCTGACGGATTCGTGAGCCTGGCGGCCGATGCGCTGGGTTCGGTTCCCGTTGTTACTGAGCCGGAGCCCGCCGCCTCCAGCTATGCCGAGGAGGCGGCTGCCGACTCTTCCGCAGGGACCTTGTCCGAGCCGACCTCTGCGGCCGATGACCTCGGCGTCCAGCTGCCCCACGAGGGCCGCCACGTGGCCTCCTCCGAGGAGGATGAGCGGCTGGTCGCCCCGGCCGTCGACAGCTCCGCGGACCTGCTGAGTGGGCCCGTCGCCTTCGGCGAGTCCGGCTCCTACAGCGGGGCAGCCTACAACCAGGCCGGTTATGCCGGGGACTATGCCGGGGACACTGCCCCCGAGACGGCGGGCTCCGACGCGGCCGGCCTCTCCTTCCCCGCGCCGGGCGGTGACGCCTCCAGCTTCGGGACCACCGACGCCAACGGATTCATTGACGCCTCCTCCGCCCCGGTCTCCCAGACCCCGGCCGAGCCCGAGCCCAGTCCCTTCGCCGTCCCCGACGAGTACCCCGGTACCGTGGGCCAGGAGGGCGCGGCACCTGCCCATTTGGAGTCCTCCTCCACCCAGCCCTCCGTCTCTGAGGACCTCTCCCAGCCCGCCGGCGGCTCGTACGCCGCGCCGTCGGCGCAGTCCGACTTCCTGGGCGCTGCCTCCCCCGGCGCCGCACCGGCGGCTCCCGCCGCGCCTGAGGTTCCGGCCGCTCCGGTCGACCCGCTCGCCGAGCGGCCCGCACGCCCCGTCGGCGTCGTCTTCGGTCTGGGCGCCAACGTCGGCGGCGTCGTGGACTCCCTGCGCACGGCCGTCCAGAGCCTCAAGGCCGCCGAAGGCATCGAGGTCACTCAGGTGGCGCCGCTGGCCCGTACTGTCGCCGTCGTGGCCGAGGGTGCCGATCCCCAGCCCGACTACCTCAACACGGTGGTCACAGCCATGACGACCCTGTCCCCGCGAGAGCTGCTTGAGGTCTGCCAGTCCTTGGAGGTCGCGGCCGGGCGCGTGCGCACCGAGCCGTGGGGCGTGCGCACCCTGGACGTCGACCTGGTGGAGGTCGAGGGCGTCACCTCCACCGACCCGGCCCTGTCCCTGCCGCACCCACGTGCCGCCGAGCGCGCCTTCGTCCTCGTGCCGTGGAGCCAGGCCGACCCCTTCGCCGAGCTGGCCGGGCACTCCGTGTCCGAGCTTGCCGAGAACGCCCCCGACCGGGGTGGCCTGCGCTGGCTGGCCTTCGACTGGCTCGAATCCGATGCTCTCCCGGACAAGCCCACCGGCCCCTACGTGGAGCCCCCGGTGGAACAGGACGCCGCTGGCGCCGAGCCCGAGCTGGTCTACGACGCCACCCGTGACGAGTCCTCCGTGGCCGACTCCTCCCTGTCCGCCGACTACGCCGGCGGTATCTCCGAGGGCTCATCGGCCGCCGCGGAACCCACCGCCTCGGCGCAGCCCTTCAGCGACCAGGCACCGGTCGAGTCCTCCCCCTTCGGCCAGCCGTCTTTCGACGCCTCCAACGAAGCGAATGCCTGGTCCGGGCGAGTCCCGCAGATCGACTCGCCCTACCAGGCCGCCTCGGCCCCCGAGGCGGCCGGCCCGCAGGGCGCCCACGCCCCCGGCCACACGGCCGGCCCGGACGAGTTCCCCAACGACCAGCAGGATGACGCCTCCGGGGGCGCCTGGAAGTCCCCGCTCCAGTGGAATGACGTCATCGGCGGTGGCGCCCAGGGGACAGGTCCCCGCCAGGACGCCTGATGCGGCGCACCCGCTGGACCAGTGCCGTCACCTGGTTCGTCGCCGCCGCGGTGGTCTCCTGGGTGGCCGGTGACCTCCTGCTGCGCCACGTCGGCTGGGTCCCGGTCCTCTCCCCCTGGGGGGCGGTGACTGCGCTGGTCATCGCCGGTATCGTCCTGGTGTCCGGTCTGGCGGTCAGGCGCCTGCGGGCGCGTGAGCACACCTGGATCACCCCGACCGGCGCCGCCACCACGGCCGCCGCCGCCCAGGCCTCAGCCATCGTGGGGGCGGTCCTGGGCGGCGTCTACGGCGGCGGGATCATCCTGGCTCTCGTGACACCGCGCTCGCCGGCCATGACTCACCTGGCCTGGACCTCGACCGGATGCCTCATCGCCTGCCTCGTGTGGTGCGTCATCGGCTTCGTCGTCGAGCAGTGGTGCTCCATCTCCGGTGACGGTGACGACGACAGCTCGTCCGGCACCTCCGGACGGGCCCCCGAAGGACCAGGAGCTCCCGCATGAACAGTCCCGACACCGTGGCCAGTGCCGTCCCCGTCACCCCCGCCGTCCCGGACCCGGCCTCCGGCCGCGCCTGCGACCCGCCTACGCCGCCACCCGCCGGAGCCGATCCCTTCGCCCCCGACGGCGTCGTCTTCCACCCGGTCTCG
Organism: Actinomyces sp. oral taxon 171 str. F0337; assembly: GCF_005696555.1. Lineage (NCBI taxonomy): Bacteria > Bacillati > Actinomycetota > Actinomycetes > Actinomycetales > Actinomycetaceae > Actinomyces > Actinomyces sp. oral taxon 171. Next base: position 610,468 of record NZ_CP040005.1, read on the forward strand.
CACCGCCTCATCACCGCCCGTTTCCTGGGGGCCGGTATCGTCAGTGCCGTCCTCCTCATCGGCTCCGCCATCCCCGGCGTGCTCGTCTCTCGCGCGTTCTTCATCCCGGCGGCGCTCGCCGCGGTCCTGTTCGTCTGGCTGCTCTGGCTCATCCCGCGCCAGGTGCGGGCCATGGGCTACGCCCTGGCGGACAACCACCTCCTGTGGCGCCACGGCGTCATGTTCCGCTCCATCACAGTCACCCCGTACGGGCGCATGCAGTTCGTGGACACCTCCCAGGGACCGCTCGCCCGCCGGCTGGGCATCGCCGAGGTCAGGCTCCACACGGCCTCGGCCAGTACCGATGCCACGATCAACGGGCTGCCGGTGGTCGAGGCCGAGAACCTGCGCCGGGTCCTGTCCCAGCGCGGTGAGGAGAGGATGGCCGGGCTGTGAGCTCCAGCTGGGAGAGCAGGCTGGAGGCATCCCGGAAGGCGAGGGCGGAGGCCTCGGGTGAGGGCGAGCCCGCCGCCTCCCGGGACCTGCCCCTTCCCGACAACGTCACCTGGCACCGGGTCAGCGTCATCACGCCGCTGCTGGAGGGCTGGAAGATCGTCACCGGTGTCCTCGCCTTCGTCACGGCTCAGAACCTCGACGAGCTGGTGCGCGCCTATCGCTTCATCTCCGAGCACGGCTTCTCCCTGGGCGGTCAGGTCGGGTACTACTTGCTCGGCCTCATCGCGCTCATCGCCGTGTGGGTGGTGCTCGGGCTGCTCAGCTGGTGGCGGCGCGCCTACGCCGTGGACGCCGACGGCGTCTACCTGCGCTCGGGCATCCTCAGCCGCAAGCTGCGTACGGCCCGTCTGCCGCGGATCCAGTCCGTCGACGTCGTCCACCCCCTGCTCGGACGCATCTTCGGCGTGGGGAGGCTGATCGTCGAGGTCGCCGGCGGCCGGAACTCGCGGGTCGTCATCGGCTTCCTCACCACCCGCGAGCTTCAGGCCCTGCGTGACCGCATCCTCGACCTGGCCGCCGGACAGATAGACATGCCCGGACCCGCCTCGGAGGACGGTGCCGTCCAAGACAACGGAGCGGGCTACGACACTGGCGGCATCGACGGTCTCGCTTCCACCGCCCGGCCCGAGGGCCTCACACCGGAGGGGACGCCGGGCTCGGAGGCCGCCCCCTCCACCAGGCGGCGCTCCACGCAGCTGCGGGCCTCTCACTTCCAGGAGCACCCGCTCTACAGTGTCGACGGCGCCACCCTCCTCGGGTCCCTGCTGCGCAGCTCCTCGGTCTACGTGCTCGGGCTGACGGTCATCGGCACGCTTGCGGTCGGGATCCTCATCGTCATCTCGGACTTCGTGACCGGCCGCGAAGCGCTGACGATCATCTCCTCCTACATCACGATCGTCATCGCGATGGCGACCATCGTGTGGAGCCACTTCAACAGCGCCTGGAACTTCCACGCCGCCGCCACCCCCAGCGGTATCCGCATGAGCTACGGCCTCACCGCCGAGACCTCCCGGACGCTGCCGCCCGGGCGGGTCCATGGCGTCGGGCTCACCGGGCCGATCCTGTGGCGCCGCAAGGACTGGTGGAAGGTGAATGTCACCGTGGCCGGCCGCGATGAGAACCCCCACGACGGCCAGACTCGCGAGATCGGCAACATGCTCCTGCCCGTGGGCAGCCGGGACACCGCCCTGCGCGCGCTGTGGCTCGTGGTCCCCGACCTGGGCGTGCCCGATCCGGATACCTTGCTCAGCCAGGCCCTTACCGGCCGCGACGACGAAGGCGTCGGCGACCCGCAGGCCCCGGCGGGCTCAGTCGAGCGCGGCTTCGTGCGCATCAGCCGCCGCGGACGGATCTTCCGCCCCCTGACCTGGCGGCGCGCAGCGATCATCCTCACCGACACCTGCGTCATCATCCGCCACGGCCGCTGGCGGCGGCGGGTGTCCGTCATCCCCTACGAACGCATCCAGTCCCTCAATGTCCAGCGAGGGCCGCTGGATCGCAGGCTGAGCCTGGCCTCCCTCCGCCTCGACATGGTCGCCCGCGAGGTCCCCACCTCGATCACGAACCTCGACGCCGCCGACGCCAAGGCCCTCGCGGCGCAGATCAGTCAGCGGGCGCTGCACCGCTCCAGCGCCGAGCAGCTCGACCGGTGGCTCGCGCGCGCCGTCGCCGCCACTCAGGCCGCTGATCCCTCGTAGGTCAGCCCTCGAGCCGCTCCGGGCCCAGGACCTCGCGCAGCCGCAGGGCCTGCTCGGCGGTCAGCCGGCCGGTGGCCTCGCAGCGCTCGGTGGTGGCGGCGGCCAGCTGCCGGTAGGAGGCGACGACGTCGTCGAGACCCCGCCCCTCGCTGTCGCGCAGCGAGGAGAGCGCCTCCAGGTGGGAGGCCACCGTCCCGGCGTCACCCCGCGAGACCGGGCCGGTCAGTCCCGCCTCGCCCTCATGCAGGGCCCGGTCCAGGGCCGCCGTGAGCAGAGGGCCGAGCGTGGCCGCACCGTCCTCGACCCCGGCGGCCGCCAGCACCCGGACGGCCTGCGTCGCCACGGTCAGCAGGTGGTTGGCGCCATGGGCGAGGGCCGCGTGGTAGGTCGGGCGCGCCGACTCCTCCAGGACGAAGGGCTCCCCGCCGAGCTCGACCACCAGCGCCTGCGCGATCGGAAGCACCGCGGCGGGCGCGGTCACGGCCATCGGGCAGCCGACGAGCCGGGCCACATCCGTGGAGAACCCGGAGAAGGTCATTGCCGGGTGGATCGCCAGCGGGATCGCCCCGCAGCGCTGGGCCGGCGCGAGCACCGCGACCCCGTAGCGACCCGAGGTGTGGGCCACCAGCTGGCCCGGCTGCCAGCGCCCCAGGTCCGCCAGCCCCTGGACGAGCGGCTCGAGGGCGTCGTCGGGCACGGCCAGCAGGACCAGCTCAGCGCGCTCGACGATCTCCTCGACCTCCAGGACCGGGACACCCGGCAGCAGCATCTCGGCGCGTTCACGCGAGTCCTCCGAGACCGCGTGGACGCCGACCACCTGGTGCTCCACCGCGCGCAACGCGCAGCCCAGGACCGCGCCGACACGCCCGGCGGAGATGATGCCGACGCCCAGCCGGCCCGGCCTGCTCGGAGTGGCCGCGGGGACGGAGGCCTGAGCCGCGTGCCCGCCGCCTACGCCGGGACCCGTGCCATCGATGTCGCTCATGCCCCGATGCTCTCATGCCCGCGGCTCCCGGCGGATTCGGCACCGCCCAGCAGGGCGACTAGCGTGGGGTGCGTGAGCACCGAACCCGCACCGACGCCCGTTCCCGCACCCCGATCAACCGGCGCCGCAACCGTCCTCGCCCGCAGCCGAGCCGACCTCGTCTCCGCCCTGGCCGAGTCCCCCGACCCGCGGGCGGTCGTCATGACCATGGGCGCCCTCCACGAGGGCCACTTCGACCTCGTGCGTGAGGCCGCCCGCCGCGTCGGGCCGACCGGCACAGTGGTGGTCACCATCTTCGTCAACCCCTTGCAGTTCGCCCCCACCGAGGACCTCGACTCCTACCCGCGTGACCTCGAGGGCGACCTGGATGGCCTCACCCGGACCCTCACCGGTGCCGACGGCGCCCTCGGCGTGGGACGGCTCATCGTCTTCGCCCCCACCCCTGAGATCATCTACCCCTCCGGGCAGCCGGCCGTGCGCATCGACCCCGGCCCCATCGCCACCGTCCTGGAGGGCCGTACCCGCCCCACCCACTTCGCCGGCGTCTGCCAGGTGGTGCTCACCCTCATGCACCTGACCGCCCCGCGCTGGGCGCTGTTCGGCCGCAAGGACGCCCAACAGCTGGCGATCATCGAGTCCATGGTGCGCGACCTCGCCGTCCCGCTGGAGATCGTGCCGGTCGACATCCGCCGCGAGAGCGACGGCCTGGCCATGAGCTCGCGCAACGCCTACCTCAGCCCTGACCAGCGCCGTCAGGCCCTGGCCCTGTCACGAGCGCTCCAGGCCGGCCGGGATGCCGCCGCTCAGGGGGCCGGCTCCGGGGCCCGACCCGACCCCGCCGACATCCGCCGCGCCGCCCTGGCGTCCCTGGAGGAGGCCGACGGCGTCGAGGTCGACTACGTGGCCCTCGTCGCCCCGGACAGCTTCGAGGACCTGGCCGACGCCGGCCTCGGCCTGCCGCGCAGCGAGCCGGCGGGGGAAGGGCTTCCCGCCACAGGACTGCTGGCCGTCGCCGCGCGCGTCGGCACCACCCGCCTCATCGACAACACCCTCATCGACCTGCGTCCCTGAGCGTCCTGCCCGCCTGGGCGCTTGCGCGGGCAGGCCGCCGCGAACCGGGGCCGACCCCGGCACGCCACGCCGTCCGCAGTCCTGTCAGGTCGCTCACCCTGTGCCGCACCGTACAGTGCGCCGGGCCCACCGCCGTCTACGCTGTGCCGCGATGAGCCCCCGCACCCGGACGATGATGACGTCCAAGATTCACCGTGCCACCGTGACGCAGGCCGACCTCGACTACGTCGGCTCGATCACGGTGGACGTCGACCTGCTCGAGGCGGCCGACCTGCTGCCCGGCGAACGCGTCGACATCTGCAACTGCACCAACGGCAACCGTCTGTCCACCTACGTCATCCCCGGCGAGCGCGGCGGCGGAGAGATCTGCGTCAACGGCGCCGCCGCCCACCTGGTCAGTCCCGGCGACGTCGTCATCCTCATCGCCTACTCCCAGATGTCCGACGCCGAGGCCCGCACCTACCTGCCCCACGTCGTCTTCGTCGACGCGGCCAACCGGATCGTGGAGCGCGGTACCGACCCCGGCCAGATCCCGGCCGACTCCGACGTCGCCCGCCTCCAGGGGCTGCGTCCCTCCGGCATCCCCCTGGCCGACGCCCGCGCCTGAGCGCTCCGCGGGCCGGGACCGCCGCCGTACCAGGCCGCCTCGAACTGCCCCAGACACCGCCGTGCTCCGATAAAGTCGGGAAGCGTGCTGGGGCAGATCAAGGACGAGGACATCTACGAGCTCTACACCACCCGAGAGCTGACGATCGAGGGCGTGCGCACGGCGCTGCCAGGCCTCACCGTTGAGGGCAACGACGGCGACGGAACTCACCTCCGCCTCCGCGACGGCCACCTGCTGGTCCTCGAGCTGGAGGAGACCTCTCTGGACGTGCAGCTCGACTTCGTCGACTACGTCAAGGAGGTCTCCGGCTACCCCGATCTGCCCTATTGCTACCGGCTCACCTGGCCCAAGAGCTGGTTCCGAGGCGGCTCGGCCACCAAGAGGGCCCTGGCGCCGGCGCAGACCCTCGCCCGCTGGAACGACGGCGTCGTGGCCCTGTTCTTCGAGCGCGTGGTACGGCCGCAGGGAGCCCTGTCCGCGCCCGACTTCGATCCCGACGTCTACGAGAAGGACTGGGAACGGCTCGACGAGGACCTCCAGGTGGTCAAGATGCGGGCCTATGTGCGCGAGTCCGTCTGCCCCGATCCGGTCGAAGCCTGGATGCGCGCCATCTGGCGGGTGGCCCCGCACTGGAGCCCCACCGAGTACACCGGTCAGGCACGCATGCTGCCACTGAACGAGGCCACGATCGAGGCCGCCGATGAGCGCAGGTATGTCGACGACGTCGGGGTCTTCCTGACCGGACCTGCGCCGATCAATACGGTGACGCTTTGCATCCGCGGGGAGGACGCCCACGGCACGTACCTCGTTGAGTGGGAGGCTGGGCTGGAGCCCCTGAGCGTCGGCGACCTGGACCTCCTCCACGAGCTGCTGCTCGAGGCCTGCGACGAGCTCGGTGCCGACCTGGCCTGGGCACAGGTCCTCGACGGATGGCAGTACTCCTACGACGGCGACGTCATGCCCGGCTACTTCAGAGCCGAGCAGCCCCAGTCCCTGGCCGCCGACGGCGACGTCCTGAGCGGACTTCCCTCCACCCCGGTCCCGTGGTGCTACCTCGGGCCCGACTACACCAGGCTGCTCTCCTCCTTCCTGACTCGCACACCGCCCCAGTGGGAGCAGCGCACCACGGCCCGCGGCACCGCCCTGCGCCTGAGCCGGGTGCCGGTCAAGGGCGAGGCCCTGGGCCCCACCTGGTTCCCGGCCGAGTACTGCGTGTCCGTGCGCCGCGACAGGAAGGGAGAGGAAACGGTGACCGGGGCCGCCGTCGTGCCCGCCTGGACTTGACCGGAGGATCCGCCGCCAGCCGGTGTGACCAGGATCGGAGGTGGTTCGGGCGTCGTCGTGCCCCAGGGAGCCGCCGGGGCGGGCGGGCGCCGTTAGACTCCTTCACGTGACTGACGAGAGCACCCCCAGCCCCGACCCGATCACCACCGACGCCCCCGCCGACTCCCGGTCGCCGAAGTCGGCGATGTCTGCGGGCGATTCATCGGACCAGCCCAAGCAGCCCAAGGCCGACCCGGGCCCGGGCGAGCAGTTCGAGGTCCGCGCCGGCAAACGCGAGCGCCTGCGCGGCGAGGGCTGGGACCCCTACCCGGTCTCCGTGCCCGTCACCACCACCATCGCCGCCGTGCGCGAGGGCTACGCCCACCTCGCGGCCGGAGACGAGACCGACGACGTCGTCGGCGTGGCCGGCCGTGTCGTCTTCCTGCGCAACACCGGCCGCCTGTGCTTCGTCACCCTCCAGGACGGGGCCGGCACCACCCTGCAGGCCATGCTCTCGGCCAAGGCCCTGCCCGCCGAGGGCCACACCGCGCTCGCGGCCTTCAAGGCCGACGTCGACCTGGGCGACCACCTCTTCGTCCACGGCCGCGTCATCTCCTCGCGCCGCGGCGAGCTGTCCGTCATGGCCGAGCCCGTCCTGCGCGAGGGCGCCGAGGCCGCCTCCGCCGGGGACGACGACGTCGAGGTCCCCGCCTGGCGGATCGCCTCCAAGGCGCTGCGCCCCCTGCCCAAGACCTGGACCAACGAGGCCGGTGAGGCGGTGACGCTCTCGGAGGAGCAGCGCGTGCGCCGTCGCGAGCTCGACCTGCTCACCCGGCCCGCTGCCCGCGACATGGTGCGCACCCGCGCCGCCGTCGTGCGCTCCATCCGCGAGAACTTCTTCCGCCGCGACTACCTGGAGCTGGAGACCCCCATGCTCCAGGTCATTCACGGCGGGGCGGCCGCGCGCCCGTTCATCACCCATATGAACGCCTTCGACATGGACCTCTACCTGCGCATCGCCACGGAGATCTACCTCAAGCGCGCCGTGGTCGGCGGCGTCGACCGCGTCTTCGAGATCAACCGCAACTTCCGCAACGAGGGCGCCGACTCCTCCCACTCCCCGGAGTTCACGGCCCTGGAGGCCTACGAGGCCTACTCCGACTACGACGGCATGGCCGAGCTGACCCGCAACCTCGTCCAGCAGGCAGCCCGCGACGCCTTCGACCTGCCCGAGGGCGGGGAGGTCGTCACCCTGGCCGACGGCACCGAGTACGACCTGTCGGGCCAGTGGGACAAGATCGACCTCTACACCTCCGTCTCCGAGGCCCTCGGCGAGGAGATCACGGTGGAGACCCCGCGTGAGCGGCTGGTCGCCCACGCCGAGAGGATTGGCCTGGAGATCGACGACTACGCCGTGGCCGGCAAGGTCGTCGAGGACATCTTCGAGGAGCTCGTCGGCAACAAGCTGTGGGCGCCCACCTTCGTCTACGACTTCCCCGAGGACACCTCGCCGCTGACCCGCTACCACCGCAGCAAGCCGGGCCTGACCGAGAAGTGGGACCTCTACGTGCGCGGCTTCGAGACCGCCACCGCCTACTCCGAGCTCGCCGACCCCGTGGTCCAGCGCGAGCGCTTCGAGGCCCAGGCCCTGGCGGCCGCCAAGGGCGACCCCGAGGCCATGATCCTGGACGAGGACTTCCTGGTCGCCATGGAGCAGGGCTTCCCGCCCAGCGGCGGCATGGGCATGGGCATCGACCGCCTCCTCATGGTGCTCACCGGCCAGGGAATCCGCGAGACCATCACCTTCCCGCTGGTCAAGCGGAGCTGACCCCTCGAGCCCTTACTCGGGACCGCGAAACGTCTTTCGGTAGGCGCCGGGTGTGGTGCCCACGTGTCTGAGAAAGTGACGACGCAAGGTGCCGGCCGTCCCTAGACCCGTGCGTGTGGCGATGGCCTCCAGAGACAGGCCGGTCGTCTCAAGCAGATCCATGGCGGCCAGCACACGCTGGTGGACAAGCCACTGCAGCGGAGTCTGCCCTGTCTCGGCGACGAACCTGCGTGCCAGCTGCCGTTCAGAGAGGTGTGCACGGCGAGCAAGATCCGCTACGCCCACTGGGCGATCGAGGTGCGCCACGACCCAGGTGGTCAGTTCCGCCAGCCTGTTCTCCGGATGACGGGGGCGGGCTGCCGGCGCGACGTACTGGGCCTGGCCTCCTGCGCGGTGGGGTGGAACGACCATTCGCCGTGCGATGCGATTGGCTGTTGCGGCCCCATAATCACGGCGCACAAGATGCAGGCACAGGTCGATACCGGCGGCGACCCCGGCGCTGCTGGCCACATGCCCGTGGTCGATGTACAGGACATCGGGTGTGACGTCCACGGCCGGGTAGGCTGCGCGTAGTTCCTCGGCGTCCTGCCAGTGGGTCGTGGCTGACAGTCCGTCCAGAAGCCCCGTTGGGGCGAGTGCGAAGGCCCCGGTGCATATGGAGACGACTCGGGTGCCGCGGGAGTGTGCTGATCGCAGTGCCTCGAGTACGTCATCACTGGGCGTGGTATGGGGGCTGTATCCGGGAACGACGATGGTATCGGCCCGGCGCAGAGAGGAAGGACCACCTACTCCTGCGATCTGGAATCCGGTGGACGACAGCACCTGGCAGCCATCAGATGTCACAACCTCGAAGGAGTACTCGTCCTCCTCAGGATGGCCGAAGACCTGAGCGGCTGTGGACAGGTCGAAGGCGACGACGCCTGGCAGGGCCAGAGCGACAACGGTATGCGTCATGCGCACATGATGGCAGGAATTGCGTGCAGTATGTCGTTCCTGCCGCTCGTGCTCACTCGTCGTGACGACCAGACTGCAGTGATGAGTCGACTTGTTGTCGTCAACCTGTTCGAGCGGGGCGAGCAGCTGAGTATCACCTCGAGCCGTCAGGCGTCGCCCGAACAGGCAGGTATCGAGAGAAAGGCAGGTGAGCGATGAAGATCGTCACCGCTGCTGATGTCGCACTTGACCACGCTTGGGCCGCCATCGACCTGGCCCGTATCGCGGACGCCACGGTACGGCTTCACTGGACTGACGAACCCTATGTCTGGCACACCAACGACGGCGTTGAGGTCTTCGTCGTTCTCGACGGAGCAGTCGACATGCACTATCGCGACGAGGCCGGGACCCAGGTGACTCGGCTGGAACCCGGACGCATCTTCGTCGCAGAGGATGGCGACGAACATGTTGCCCACCCTGTTGGAACGGCCCGGATCCTCGTCATCGAGCAGGCCGGATCCATCTGACCGCACCGTTGCCCGCAGAGACGACTCCCAGGACTGTGCACCAGTATGGTGCGGATGGGCGGACAGGCCGCTGCGGGCGGCTAGGCGCCGAACATCTCCAGGCGGCGCTGGGCGGACTCGCGCTCGGCGCTCGAATGGTGAGGTTGGCGCCATGAACGTTGAACTTTGGGAAAAAACTTCCCCAAACGAGTTGTTCACACTAGGGTTGCGGTATGTTGCTGGACTTCACCGTGGCGAACTACCGCTGCTACGCAGAGGAGGCGACCCTTGATCTCACTCGGGGTTCGCTCAAGACTCTGACGCCGCGTGGCGGCTCCTCCTGGCAGGAGCAGACATGGCGCGTGGCGGCGATCTTCGGTGCCAACGCCTCAGGCAAGTCCACCCTCCTGGACGCACTTGACTGCCTACACCATGCCGTCGGTGATCAGCGGGACATCCTGTATCAGCCCTTCAGTCTCGATCGTGACCACGCGGCGCAGCCGTCCCGTTTCTCCATTGGTTTCACCCACGAGAACGAGCGCTACAGCTACAGTGTCGAGGCGCATCGCTGGGGCATTTCGCGTGAGGAGCTCTGGGCAGCGGGGCAGCGCTGGCGGAAGGTCTTCGTGCGTACCCAGGGCCCCGAGGATGACGAGCCCACGGTCGAGTCCGGCACCACCCTCAAGGGTGCCACGAACGAGGTTCGTCGAATCACGACGTCCAAGGACCTCTTCCTCGCCATCGCTCTCAAGTACAAGCACGCCACCCTTGCTCCGATTGCGCGCAGTTTGCGAGCCATGCGCTTCATCCACCATAGTGATGAGGAGCGCAGCTCGCGTCTGCGGTGGGTGATGAGTCGGCTCACGGACGCCCCTGAGCAGTGGACTGGCATCACGAATGCTATTGCTCAGGTTGCCGATCTTGGCATCGTCGGTCTCGAGGTCGAGAGGCAGGAGGTCCCTCGGGAGGTGCTTGAACTTCTGCGACGGTTTCCGTGGAGCGAGGACGAGGATTCTGAGGTTCCCGCCGAGGTGCTCAAGGAGCTCCAGCGTCACCTCGTCCTCCACCACCGCGGTGCCGACGGTGAGGAGTACCCATTGGCGAGCAGCCAGCAGAGTCAAGGAACTCTCACCTGGCTGGCGACGGTCGGTCCCGCCATCGATGCCTTGCAACTGGGCCAGGTGCTGTGTGTCGACGAGCTCGACGCGAGCCTCCACCCCACACTGACCGCCACGCTGGTGGACATGTTCAAGGACCCGGACTTCAATCCCCGGGGTGCCCAGATCGTCTTCACAACCCATGACACGGCGCTCCTGGACAATTCTCCCGTCCAGCTCCTGGAGGCGGGCGAGGTGTGGATGACGGAGAAGTCCCCCTTCGGTGCCAGTGAGCTCTTCTCGCTCGCAGACTTCCCCTCCAACCGCAAGGGCACGAACAAGCAGCGCCGCTACCTCGCCGGTGCCTTCGGTGCTATCCCTCGGGTAGACACCTCCAGCCTCCGCCGGTACCTCTCAACGCCGGCGGAGGCGAAGTGAGATGACACCACCGAGAAGGAAACGGCGCAGCCAACGAACCGAACTGCGCACCGTTCTCCTCGTGACTAATGGGCGGGTCACCGAGAACGCCTACCTGCAGCAGCTGTGCCGACGTGTGGACCGCGACAGAGTCTCAGCCAAAGTGAAGGTCATCAACGGTGACCCGCTCACCGTCGTCAAGGAGCTCAGCGGACCTCGGTCAGATCTCAGCGACTACAGGGAGGTGTGGATCGTCGTCGACCACGATGGCCGGGAACGTCATGACTTCCTCAAGGAATGCCGGAAATTGAGCAGCAGCCAGACCGTTGTCCATGGCATCGTCTCCGTGCCCTGCTTCGAGGTCTGGCTCAACGCCCATTACGACCCCGTGAAGAACTACCGGAACCAGGCGGACGCTCAGGCTCATTACCTGGAGTTGACGGGGCTCAGCAAGAAGAACGCCAAGGCGCTCCCTGACGACTTCCCCTGGGATGGGGCCGCACAGGCCGTGGTCAGGTGCCATCTGCCGACGGACAGCCTCCCTGAGCCTGACACTCAAGGGCCTTGCCCATCGACAACGATGCCCCACCTGCTCCGCGGTCTTGGACTCCTCAGCGCTGACGAGTTCTAAAACCCGGTAGTCCCCAGGCGGCGCTGGGCAGACTCGAGCTCGGCGCGCAGGTAGGCGTTCTCCTGCTGGAGCTGGGCGATGTACTGGTCGCGCTGCGCAATCGCCTGACCACTGGACGACTCTGTGGCGCTCGGCGTGGAGTATGACGCACTGCCGTACGTGTTGACTCCGGTGCTCCATGAGCTGCCGCCCCACTGCGACTCGTATCCCGAGGTCTGCGTGGCGCCATGTGCTTCCAGGTACCTCATCGTCTCCACGACGTGGTCGAGGAACCTGTCAACCTCGTCCTGCTCGTAGCCTTCCCGGAGCCTGGTGGCTGCGAACCTCACGTTCTGCACGTCATCGACCGTGAGCACCTCGACATGGGCGGAGTCGGACGCGTACCCGGAGGAATCTGCTCTCTCCTGAAGAACCTTCAGCGTGCTGGCGATCTTCTCAAGGAAGCTGTCGACCTCGCTCTGGCTGTAGCCCTCTCGGAACTGGGTGGCTGTGAACCTTACGTTGTCCACGTCATGGTTCGTCAGGATCGTCATGCGATCTGCTCCTTGCTGTGACTGCTTGGTGGTTGACAAGGGTGGCCGGGCCTAGAACCCGGTAGTCCCCAGGCGGCGCTGGGCGGACTCGAGCTCGGCGCGAAGGTAGGTGATCTCCTGCTGGAGCTGGGCGATGTACTGGTCGCGCTGCGCAATCGCCTGGGTGTACTGGGAGCCGCCGGCTTCGGAGCCGCCCGGGGTGTACCCGGCCTGGGCCGGGGCGGCGCCGTAGGCTTCGCCCCCGTACGCCCCACCGACTCCGGCGCTGGTGCCGGGCTGGCCGGCGAACGCGTTGGTGCGCGCCTGCGCCTCAAGCGCCTCCATGGTCGTGAGCACCTGGGAGAGGAAGGCATCAACCTGGTCGATGTGGTAGCCCGACCACCGGGTGGTCGAGAACCGGATGTTTCTGACGCCCTCCGACGTCAGGAGGATCTCGGTCAGCCGGTGCGAGGGGCCCGAGGATTCTCGTGACGTGCCGAGTCGCTCCTCGAACTCCCGCATCGTGGTGGTCACGTCGTCGAGGAAGACGTCGACCTCATCCTGGTTGTAGCCCTCCTTGAATGAGGAGACCTCGAACTTCACGTTGAGAACGTCGTCGGCCGTCAGCAGCGTCATGCGTGTGCACTTCCTGGTGTCGCGTTCTGTACGTGATCCCGGTCCTCGATCCGCAGTCCCAGGTGCTGCGCCAAGAGCGGAGCGAGCTCGGTGAGCTGCCCACTGCTGATCGTCGCTCCAGCCAGGGAGCTGATGCCGCTGACCACTGTCATCTCCAGCCCGCGCAGGTCGACGTCGCTCAGGCTCCCGCCACGCAGGCGCAGTACGCCCACCCGGCAGTCCTCGAAGCGGATCCGCTGGGCGTCGATACCGCTCAGGTCCAGCTCGTCGATCCGGGTTCCCCGGATGAGGACGTCGCGCAGGGCGGTCCCGACGAGGTTGGCGAAGCCCAGGCGACAGTCCTCAATAAGGACGGACTCGACGTCGGCGTCGTAGATCTCCCAGGCCCCGATACGGGAGTCGACCAGCTCCACCGTGCGCCATGTGGAGCGCGGACTGTGAAGGTAGGTGGCGCTCAGGCGCTCCAGACGGCAGTCGACCAGCCGCGCCGCGGCCAGGTCGGTGTCGTTGGCGAAGACCTCCGAGAACCGGCAGCTCAGCAGACTGAGTGCCGGCAGGTCCGCGCCGCTCAGGTCCGCCTCGACCAGCTGCAGGTCCTCGACCATCTCACCGGCGGCCAGCTCATCGGCCTCACCGTCGCGCAGGCGCCCGAGGTCCGGTGCCGCGAGGACCGGTGGCCTCGGTACGGCCAAGGAGGAGGCGTCATCGGCCGTGTCGGTCCGTCCTGCGGTCATGGTCCTGTTCTATCGCAGATCGCCCCCGGGCACCGGGGGTTGTTCTCCCCGGTCCTGGGTGCCGACAAGAGGGAGTCTGAGAACCGCCGCTCCTCGAACCGGACGGTGGCGCCCGAGCACTGATTAAACCAACAGGCCAGCCCAGGTTTGACAGACCTCGGTCGACACCTTAGGTTAGGTTTACCTTTGCATATCTGGGGTGGGGAGAGTAGATGTCGATTGGGGTCCTCGAGGATCGTCGTCGCCCCCGTTCTCAGAGGATGACGGAGGGGAGTGCTCGCGTGGTCGCGCGCCGTCCGGCCATCCTCCTGATCGCAGCCGTCCTGCTGGTCCTGTGCGTCCTGGCCTCCCTGTTCGTCGGCTCCTCCCGGATCCCCGCAGGCCAGGTCGCCCACTACCTGCTCCACCCCGACGCCTCCAACGTCAGCTACAACATCAACGTCCTGCGCGTGCAGCGCACCATCATCGGAGTGCTCGTCGGGACCGCCCTGGCGGTGGCCGGCGCGGTGATGCAGGCCGTCACCCGCAACCCCCTGGCTGAGCCCGGGCTGCTCGGTGTCAACGCCGGCGCCTCGCTGGGCATCATCCTGGGAACCGCCGCGCTCGGCGAGCTCGCGGTCCCCGACCAGCTGGCCCTGGCGGCAGGAGGAGCCCTGGTGGCGACCGCACTCGTCCAGATCATCGGCATGATCGGCGCCTCGAGCTCCTCGCCGGTACGCCTGGTGCTCATCGGTGTCGCCTTCTCGGCCTTCGCCGGGGCGGTCATCCGTGGCGTCGTGCTGACGACGCCGAGCCTGTTCCGCACCTTCATCGGCTGGGAGATCGGCTCCCTGACCCGCACCGACATCCCCCTGCTGCCCATGACGGCCCTCGTGGTGCTGGGGACCGTCGCCGCCCTCCTTCTGGCCGGGGCCCTGGACAACATCGCCCTGGGTGACGACGTCGCCGCCGCCCTGGGCACCCGGGTCGGCCTCGTGCAGGGCCTGAGCCTCACGGTCATCACGCTCCTGTGCGCCGCCGCCACCACAGTGGCCGGCCCCATCGGGTTCGTCGGGCTCATGGCCCCGCTGACGGCCTCCTGGCTCATGGGACCCCACCGGGGCTGGATCGTGGCCCTGTGTGCACTGGGCGGCCCCGTCGTCGTCCTGGCCGCCGACGTCCTGGGCCGCGTCCTGGCCCGCCCCGGCGAGATGCAGGTCGGTCTGCTGACGGCCTTCGTCGGTTCGCCCGTCCTGCTGCTCATGGTCCTGAGGATGAAGGACCGGGCCTCATGAGAAGAATCAGCCTGAACCGCGCAGCCTCTCCGGCACTTTCCCGCGCCGCCTCCGGCCCGAGCCGCAGCCTCCACGTGGGGGCCGACGCCGGACGCCTGTGGATCGTCGTGGGCCGCTGGTCGGCGCTCATCACCCCGAGCCATGTCATTGTCGGCCTCATGCTGCTGACTCTCAGCCTCGCGGTGGCCGTGGTCGCCCTGCGCCTGGGGAAGTTCCCCCTCTCCACCCAGGAGGTCATCGACGCGCTCCAGGGGCAGGGGCGCAAGATCGTCCAGGTCGTCGTCGTGCAGTGGAAGCTGCCCCGGATCGTGCTGGGACTCGTGGCAGGCCTGGCCCTGGGGGTGGCCGGGGCCGTCTTCCAGACCATCACCCGCAACCCCCTGGGCTCGCCCGATCTCATCGGCTTCAGCACGGGCGCGCAGACCGGGATCCTGGTCAGTGTCCTCCTCCTGCCCGGCTCCATGCTCTCCGCCTCCCTGGCCTCCTTCATCGGCGGGGCCGCCGTGGGGGCGGTGACCTACCTCGTCTCTCTGCGCGGCGGGTTCACCGGGCTGCGCTTCATCCTCGTGGGGATCGCCATCAGCTCCATGCTCATCTCCGTCAACCGCTGGCTGCTGGAGCGGGTCGACGACGACGAGGGCCTAGGGGCCCTCAAGGCCATCACCGGCACCCTCGGGGCGGCTCGGTGGACGGTGGTGGCCCCGACCTGCCTGGCCGTCGGGGTCACCGTGGCCCTCATCCTGCTGGCCTGCCGGCACCTGCAGGTCCTGGCCCTGGGGGAGCAGGTGGCCACCATCCTGGGCAGTCCCACCCGCCGGGCCAGTGCCGTCCTCATCCTGCTGGGCACCGTGCTGGTGGCGGTGGTGACGATGGCGGCCGGGCCCATCGGTTTCGTGGCCCTCGTGGCGCCCCACCTGGCCCGCCTCCTCACCGGCTCTCCGCAGTCCCCGCTGCTGGTGAGCGGTTTGACCGGGAGCCTTCTGCTGGTGGGCGCCGACCTGCTCAGCCAGCTGGTGCTCGAGTCGATGCCTGTGAGCGTGGTGACCAACGCCGTCGGCGGCCTCTACCTCATGGTGGCGCTGACCGTGGCGGCGCGCGGAAGGAGATCCCTGTGACTGGACCGATCGCCGACAGGCCCACCGACCACCCCACCACCCCGCCAGACGACGCGCCCGCCGCGGCCGGGGCGGCCGGGGCGGAGGCCTCCGAGATCCGACTGGCCGCCCGGGGCGCGACCATCGCCTACGAGCGTCACGTGGTCTCCCGCGACCTCGAGGTCGACATCCCGGCCGGTGTCTTCACCGCCATCGTGGGGCCCAACGCCTGCGGGAAGTCCACGCTGCTGCGCGCCCTGGCCCGGTTGCACCGGACCGCCCGGGGAGTGGTTCTCCTCGACGGCACCGACATCGTTCGCCTGGGCACCAAGGAGGTCGCCCGCCGGGTCGGTCTGCTGCCCCAGAGCGCCACCGTGCCCGGCGGCTTGCTGGTGCGCGACCTCGTGGCCCGCGGTCGCTTCCCCCACCAGGGCCTGTTTCGCCAGTGGTCGTGGCAGGACAGACAGGCCGTCGAGGAGGCCATGGAGATGGTGGGGATCACCGAGCTGGCCACCCGCGCCGTCGACGAGCTCAGTGGTGGACAGCGCCAGCGCGTGTGGATCGCCCTGGCCCTGGCCCAGGGCACCGAGACGATCCTGCTCGATGAGCCCACCACCTTCCTCGACCTGGCTCACCAGGTCGACATCCTCCAGCTGTGCCGCCGTCTCAACGCCGACGGCCGCACGGTGGTGGCCGTCCTGCACGACCTCAACCAGGCGGCGCGCTGCGCCGAGCACATGATCGTCATGCACGACGGTCGGGTCCGCACCACCGGCTCCCCGCGCACGATCCTCACTGAGGACCTCATCGAGGAGGTCTTCGGCCTGGCGGCCGTCATCGCCCCCGACCCGGTGGCCGGCACCCCCATGGTGGTTCCCCGCCACCTGGGCGCGGTCACGCCGGCCGGCCCTGACCCTGCCGCGACCCCCGCCGCTCCCGCCGACTCCGTCGGAAGTCCGGCACCACAGCCTTCTGCCGATCCCGCCTCGGCAGGAACCAGCCCGACTGCTCGTTCCCAGCAGGACGGACAAGAAAGGAACACAGATAGATGAACGCATCCTCGCGGCGTGCCAGCCGCCTGAGGCAGGGCCTCCTCGCCGTGGCAGCCATGGTGCTGAGCACCGGGCTGGTGGCCTGCGGCTCCTCCAACAGCTCGACATCCGCCTCAACGGCCGCCGGCTCCGCAGGGGCTTCCGGCGCTGCCTCAGCCGGGGCCTCCGGTGCCGCATCGTCCGGGGCCCCCGCCAAGGCCACCTGGCCGGTGACCATCAAGGGGGACGACGGCGTCGACGTCGAGATCAAGGCCGAGCCCAAGAGCATCGTGTCCACCTCCGTGACCCTGACCGGATCGCTCCTGGCCCTCGACGCCCCGGTGGTCGCCTCGACGCCGGCCAAGAAGAAGGATGAGAAGACCGACGACAACGGCTTCTTCACCCAGTGGTCCAAGCAGGCCACAGACAAGGGCGTCAAGGCCATCGACGGTTCCGAGGACAGCCTCGCCCAGACGGTCGCCGGCGACAACCCCGACCTCATCATCGTCGCCAAGACGGGGCAGGACTCGGCCGTCAAGGTCGTCGACAGCCTGCGCCAGCTCGAGGTCCCCGTCCTCGTCATCGACTACGGCTCGCACTCCTGGCAGGACGTCACCAAGACCCTGGGACAGGCCACCGGTCGCCAGGCCAAGGCCGACTCCGTCATCAAGGACTACACCACCAAGGCGGAGAAGGCCAAGAGCGCCATCGCCGTCCCGCAGGGCAAGACGTCGGTCTTCACCGTCCCCGGGGACGGCACCAAGGGCGCCAACGCCTTCACAGAGGAGGCCCCGCAGGTCCAGCTCCTCAAGGACCTGGGCTTCACCATCGCCACCGTCCCCGACAGCGTCAAGGGCGACCAGTCCATGGGTGATCGCAAGGACATCGTCCAGCTCTCGCCGGAGAACGTG
Organism: Actinomyces sp. oral taxon 171 str. F0337; assembly: GCF_005696555.1. Taxonomy (NCBI): domain Bacteria; kingdom Bacillati; phylum Actinomycetota; class Actinomycetes; order Actinomycetales; family Actinomycetaceae; genus Actinomyces; species Actinomyces sp. oral taxon 171. The sequence continues at coordinate 628,190 of NZ_CP040005.1, forward strand.
CAGGCGGGACTCACCGGTGAGAACTGGGTGGTCATCGCCGCCGACGAGACCGCGAAGAACGCCGTCACCAGCAACGAGACCTTCAGCTCGGCGGCCCCGGTGACCGGCGGCAAGGTGCAGTACATGCCGCCCTCGTCCTTCCGGTTGGACTACTACTCGGCCCTCGAGATGCTTGAGGCCGTCCAGAAGGCCTACCCCAAGACCTCCTGAACCACTGACGACCTGAGCATCGATGCGCTGGTGCCCCGGGCTCTCGGCCCGGGGCACCAGCGCATATCGGTGACATCGACCTTCACGCTCGAGCACTGCTCGGGGCGGGCGCCTCAGCTCCAGGCGACCGAGTAGTACTGAGTCTCCTGGAACTCACGGATCCCCTCGCGCGCGCCCTCGCGCCCGATACCGGACTGCTTGACGCCGCCGAAGGGGGCGGCGGGATCGGATACGAGCCCACGGTTGACGCCGACCATCCCGACCTCCATGCGCTCGGCCAGGCGCAGCGCCCACCCGAGATCGCGGGAGAAGACGTAGCCCGACAGCCCGTAGTCGGTGTCATTGATCCACGTCAGCAGCTCGTCCTCATCGTCCCAGGTGACGATCGGGGCGACGGGGCCGAAGATCTCGGTGCGCACGATCTCCGCGTCGGGGGCGACGTTCGTCAGGACCCGCACCGGTAGGAACGCCCCCGGAGACTCCCGGGGCCAGGAGGACTCGGCGTAGACGACGGCGCCCCCGGCCACCGCCCGGTCCACCAGGGCGTTGATCTTGTCGCGCGCAGCCGTTGTCACCAGGGGGCCGATCTGGCTCGCCTCGTCCGCCAGAGCCGGCCCGACCCTCAGGTCGCGGACGACGGCGGAGAACTTCTCGGTGAACTCCTGGGCGACGTCCTGGTGGACGTAGAAGCGGTTGGCGGCGGTACAGGCCTCGCCACCGCCCCTGAGCTTGGCCTGGACGGCGCCCGTCACCGCGGCGTCGATATCGGCGTCTGCCGCCACCACGAAGGGCGCGTTCCCCCCGAGCTCCATGGACGACACCAGCACCTTCTCCGCCGCCTGCTTCATGAGTACACGGCCGACCTGGGTCGACCCGGTGAAGGAGACGGCTCGGACCCTGGGGTCCTCGAGCCACGTCGTCGACACCTCCACGGAACGGCTCGAGGGCACGATGTTCACGACGCCCGCCGGCACGCCGGCCTGGAGGACCAGATGTCCCAGTGCCACCGCCGTCAGGGGCGTGAGAGATGCGGGGCGGAGCACCACCGTGCACCCGGCGGCCAGGGCCGGGGCGATCTTGCGGGTCCCCATCGCCGCGGGGAAGTTCCAGGGGGTGATCATGGCGACCACCCCGATCGGCCGGTGCGTGACGATCGTCCGGGTCCCGCCTGCCGGGGAGGAGCCGAAACCGCCCTCGGTGCGCACCGCCTCCTCGGAGAACCATCGGAAGAACTCCGCCGCGTAGAGGACCTCCGCCCTGGCGTCGTCCACCGACTTGCCGTTCTCGGCGCTGATGAGCACCGCGAGCTCCTCGGCCTGTCCCACCATGAGGTCGAACAGGGTCCGCAGCAGCTCGGCGCGCTGCCGGGGCGGGGTGGCGCTCCATGCCGGCAGCGCCTCGGAGGCCGCGTCGACGGCGCGTGCGGCATCCGCCGGAGTCGCATCCGTGCAGCGTGCGAATACGGCGTTGCTGGCGGGGTCGACGACGTCGAAGGTTCCGCCGTCGGACGCTGCCGTCATCCGCCCGCCCAGGAGCATCCCCTCCTCGGGACGGATCCTGCGCAGGTAGTCGGCCAGAGCCGGGTGGGCTCCAAGGGTCGTGTACGCCGCCGCTGTGTCACTTGTCGCGCCGGGTCGTGTGTCAGCCATGGTTGTACTCCCTGAGTATCGCCTGTCGCCTGCTGCGCATCACGGGTAGAGACCACGGGAGACGTGGGCCTCGGCGACGCGTTTGACGGCCATCGTCGTCGCCGCGGTGCGCAGCGACAGCCCGTGATCCTTGGAGAAGTCCGAGACCTCGTTCCAGGCCTTGTCCATTCTGGTGCGCAGGCGCTCATTGACCTCCTGCTCGGTCCACCAGTAGGACTGATTGGCCTGCACCCACTCGAAGTAGGACACGATGACGCCCCCGGCGTTGGCCAGGATATCCGGCACGACGAGGATCCCCTTGTCGGCCAGGATCGCATCGGCCGTTGGTGTCGTCGGGCCGTTGGCGCCCTCGACGACCAGCTTGGCATCGATCATCGGCGCGGTCTGCTCGGTGATGACCCCCTCGACGGCCGCAGGGACGACGACGTCGCAGGCGACGGCGAACAGCTCGCTCGCAGGGATCGGGTCCGCGCCGGGGAACCCGTCGACGGTGCCGGTCTCATCCACGAAGGCCTCGAGCGCGGGGATGTCGATGCCCTTGTCGTTGCGAATCGTGCTGTAGACGTCCGCCACGGCCAGAACCTTCACGCCCGCCTCATGGAGGAAGCGAGCAGCGCCGCGACCGACTTTGCCGAAGCCCTGAACGATCGCGGTGGCCTGTGAGGGATTCACTCCGATGCTCTCCATCGCGTTGAGGACGGAGTAGACGACGCCGCGGGAGGTGGCGGCGGCCCGCCCCTGTGACCCACCGAGGTTGACCGGCTTGCCCGTGACGGTTCCCAGCACCGTGTGCCCGGTGGCCACCGAGTAGGTGTCCATCATCCAGGCCATGGTCTGCTCGTCGGTCCCCATATCGGGAGCCGGGATGTCCTTGTCGGGGCCGATCAGGGGGATCAGCTCCGAGGTGTAGCGTCGGGTCAGTCGCTCGAGCTCTCGTTCCGAGTGGGCCCGCGGGTCCACCTGGACCCCTCCCTTTGCTCCGCCGTAGGGCAGATCGAGAAGAGAGCACTTCCATGTCATCCACATGGCCAGCGCTCGGACCTCGTCGAGGTCCACGTTGGGGGAGTAACGGATTCCTCCCTTCGCTGGGCCGCGAGAGATGTTGTGCTGGACGCGGTGGCCGATGTGCAGCTCCATCGTGCCGTCGTCGCGTCGCAGCGGAATCGAGACCGTCACCTCCTTACGGGCGGTTTCGAGCATGCGGCGCATTCCGTCGTCGAAGCCGAGGAACTGGATCGCCTCGGCGAGCTGCGCCCGAGCATCGGCGAGGGGCTGAGAGGTCGAGGGCATGGAGCTACCTCCTGGGTCGGTCGGGTGGGGCGTCGTGATCTGAGGCCGGTGCGGCCTGGAGACGTGGGTGGAACGTGGGTGGAAGAGTGAATCAGTGCTGGTCTCGGAGTGCCTGCTCAAGGATCTCCATACCCTCGGTGAACAGCTCGTCCGGCATGGTGACCGGCGGCAGCAGGCGGATGACATTGCCGTAGGTGCCGCAGGTGAGCAGAATCAGACCGCGTGAGCGCGCGGCCTGCGCGACAGCGGCGGTCAGTGCGGCGTCGGGCCTCTGTGAGACGGGGTCGACGAGCTCGAGAGCCATCATGGCGCCCTTGCCCCGGACCTCGCCGATGCGGGGGTCCTTCGCCTTCCACTGCTCCATCAGGCGGATGCCGGTCTCACCGATCGCGCGGGCCCGTTCAAGGAGATCGTGCTCCTCGATCATGTCCAGGGTCGCCAGGGCGGCGGCACAGGCCAGGGGGTTGCCGCAGTAGGTGCCGCCGAGGGCACCCGGTCCGGCGGAGTCCATGATCTCGGCCGAACCGGTGACCGCTGACAGCGGCATGCCCCCGGCCAGGCCCTTGGCGGTCGTCACCAGGTCGGGAACGACTCCCTCGTGGTCGCAGGCGAACCACGCCCCGGTGCGTGCGATTCCCGACTGGATCTCGTCGGCGATGAAGACCGCACCATTGTCATGGCACCAGCGCTGGAGCGCGGTGAGGAAGCCGGGCGCCGGAACGATGAACCCGCCTTCGCCCTGAATGGGCTCGATGATGACAGCGGCGACGCAGGACGCCCCCACCTGCTTCTCGATCTGACTGATCGCGCGCTCGGCGGCGGCCTCGCCGTCCAGTCCATCGCGGTACGGGTAGGAGCCGGGGACCCGGTAGAGCTCCGGGGCGAAGGGGCCGAAACCGCCCTTGTAGGGGGCGACCTTGGCCGTCAGTCCCATGGTCAGGGAGGTGCGTCCGTGGAAGGCGTGGTCGAAGCAGACGACGGCCTGGCGGCCGGTGTGCCTGCGGGCGAGCTTGATGGCGTTCTCGACGGCCTCCGCCCCGGAGTTGAACAGCGCGGTCTTCTTCTGGAAGCTGCCCGGGGTCAGGGCGTTCAGGCGTTCGGCGACCTCGATGTATCCGGCGTACCTCGTGACGGCGAAGGAGGTGTGCGTCAGGTTCTCGGCCTGCTCCTGGATCGCCGCGGCGACGGGCGCCGCAGCGCCGCCCACGGTTGTCACCGCGATGCCTGATCCGAAGTCGATGAGACGATTGCCGTCCACGTCCTCCAGGACACCGCGGTCCGTGCGCCGTGCGAATGTCGGCATCGCGGCGGTCAGGGCGCGCGGGAGCGCGGTACCGGCGCGTTCGTCGAGGGTGCGGGCCTCGGGACCGGGCAGAGGAGTGGCGAGATGAATGGTCTGGGGCAGCGTTGCCATGTGGACCTCACAGTGTGTCGTGACGGGCGGAGATCTGCATTGGAACAGAGCACTCCGGGATGTCGTAGAAACGTGCTCGGCGATGAGTTCTGCTTCAGGCTATGCCCGCCCCTTGGGCTGAGCACCTAAGCGTGCTGCACAAGATTTTGTGAATCCTGTGCATGATGCATAGAACGGTGTTTGAATCCAGACATGCTGTTGGTATCGGATCTCATGGATCGAGCGGACCTGGGGGTTCGCGCGGTGCTCCTGCCCGCACCGAGCGCCGCGGTCACCTGGGTCGTCGCGACCGAGCTCCTCCAGCCGGCGTCCTACCTCGAGGGCGGTGAGCTCGTTCTCACCACGGGCCTTGTCATGGCCGACGCCGAGGCGGGCACATGGCGGGAGTACGTGGCGTCACTGGTCGAGGCCGGAGTCGCCGCACTCGGACTGGGAACCGGCATCGCCTTCGACACGGTGCCCGAGGACCTGCGCGAAGCCTGCCGGATAGGACGTCTCAATCTCCTCGAGGTCCCTCTCGAGGTCTCCTTCGCCTCCATCAGCCGTGACGTGGGGACCATGCTTCAGGCAGCCGGGCCGGAGATCGGCGCCGAGGGGGCGGGCGACGAGGAGACCCTGGTCCTGCAGCAGCTGACGCGCGCAGCCGCCAAGGACAACCAGAGCGCGATCATGCGCGCCCTGGCCTCGATCCTCCGGGGGGAGGTGTCACTGCGGGACGCCACGGGACGCACGGTGGTCGGTCCCTTCGGTCCAGCGGCCCCGGGAATCGACGACGAGGTCGCCGAGTGCATCGACAGGATCCGTCCGGGAGGGATGCGAGGGGCCGGGGCGGTCGGTCTCGGTGAGACGCGGCTGGTCGTCCGTCCTGTCGGCATCACCGGGGAGCCCGAGAGCTACCTGGTGACCGTGCAGCGGCAGACGCTCACACGCGCCCAGACCCTGGGGGTCGATCTCGCCTGGTCGTTTCTGAATCTCATCGCCGAGTCCTCCAAGGCCTTCACCGGATGGCTCCTCCAGCTCGTGGGGGCGTCTGCCGAGCATCTCCTGTCGGGCGAGGTCGCGCAGGGGATGGCCCTGGCCGATCAGGCCCAGGATCTCGTCCTCAAACGCCTTCCGTCTCCGCCACGGCGATCGATGGCCGGCGCCGGTGGCCGTCATCAGTGGCGTGTCATCTGCCTCGAGGGCGGCAGCGCCGCTGTTGCCGGGCTCTCCACGGCGCTGGCCCGGCTGCTCGTCGAGAGTCGGGGGGCCCCGGCGGGGAAGCGGCTTCTGTGGTGCACGGACCGGGGAGGCGCCCGCCTGACCATCCTCGGTGAGGCCGAGCGTGTTCCTGCGCTTCTCGAGGACGGTCGTGTCATGCCATGGACGGGGCGGATGCGGATCGGTGTCAGCGGTCCTGTCGGCATCACCGACCTGCCGCGGGCCGCACAGCAGGCGCTGTCCGTCTGCACCGGTGCTCGGCGGCTCGGACAGCCGGTGCGCTGGGAGGCCTCGGGGCTGCCGTCGGTCACGGACCTCCTGGACGAGGATCGGGCCCGAGCCTTCGCCCGCACTCGCCTCGGGAGCGTCGTCGATCAGCCCGAGCTGCTCGAGCTGCTGGAGATCTACCTCAGCGAGGGAGGGACGGTGCAGCGCATCGCCGAGCATCTGGGGGTGCATCGCAACTCCGTCCCCGCACGCCTCGTACGGTTGCGCCGAGCGCTCGGCGTCGACATCGAGGACGCCGAGCAGCGGGCAAATTTGTGGTTTGCATTACATTTTTTGATGAAGTAACGATCCAATGTCTTGCGTGCTGGCGACTTTTCCGCATGTTGGTGCGGTTCTGTGAAGTAAAGAACGTGACGTTCGACATGCTCGACTGTGTGTGTTTACTATGATGCCGTCACCTAGGACCTTAGCCCGCATTGTGGTCGCATGACTTGTACCGCGTCGGGCGCCTGCGGCGATGTGGCCTGCACGGGTCCGGCGTGAGCTTGGGCAGCAGAGGCCTGAGCCGTCTCAATTTTTCGACTCTCGACACTTCTCATCTCGACACCGACGTCCCGCCAAAGCTAAGAAGCAGAGTGATTCACATGAGCCTTCCTCTCCTCCAGAATTTTATCAACGGACGATTTATTCCGGCGACCACCGATGCCACGTTCGACGTCGTGGATCCCCGAACGGAGCACGTCGTGGCGCAGTGCCCGGTCTCAGGGTCCGCCGATGTCGACGCCGCCTACGACGCGGCCCTCAAGGCCTTCGAGAGCTGGCGGCTGACAACGCCGGCGGAACGGCAGAGGTTCCTGCTCCGGCTCGCCGACGCCCTGGAGGCCAATGCCGACCGTCTCGTCGAGGCTCAGCGTCGCAACACCGGTCAGCTCGCCGAGATGATCCGGGCGGAGGAAGTCATGACAGGGGCCTCTCAGCTGCGGTTCTTCGCCGGAGCCGCCCGACTCCAGTCGGGTGTCGCCTCGGGCGAGTACGCCGAGGGTCTGAACTCGCAGATTCGCCGCGAGCCCATCGGCGTCGTCGGGCAGATCGTCCCGTGGAACTACCCGTTCATGATGCTCATCTGGAAGGTCGGACCCGCCCTGGCCGCAGGCAACACGGTGGTGCTCAAGCCGAGTGCCAACACGCCCGAGAGCGCCATCGTCTTCGCTGAGATCGCCAGTGAGATCCTCCCTCCCGGGGTCTTCAACCTGGTACTCGGCACCGGCGAGACCGGGCGCCTCATGAGCGCTCACCCGGTGCCCGGGCTGGTTGCGCTCACGGGATCTGTGCGCGCAGGCTCGGATCTCGCCGAGCAGGCGGCCGGCAACGTGACCCGCGTTCACCTCGAGCTCGGAGGCAAGGCCCCCGCCGTCGTCTTCGCCGATGCCGACATCGAGGCGGCTGCCGAGGGCATCGCCGCCGCAGGGATATTCAACTCCGGGCAGGACTGCACCGCTGCCACCCGCGTCCTGGTCGAGGCCTCGGTGGCCAAGGAGTTCACCGACGCGCTGGTGCGTCACGCCGAGTCCCTGCGAACCGGCCCGATTCCCGAGGAGGAGGCGTTCTACGGACCCCTGAACAATGCCCGCCACTTCGCCTCCGTGCAGAAGATCGTCGAGGAGCGGCCCGCGCACTCCCACCTGCTGACCGGCGGCCACCGCGTCGGCGAGAGCGGGTACTACTACGCGCCCACCGTCATCTCAGGTCTCAAGCAGGACGACGCGCTCGTGCAGCAGGAGGTCTTCGGGCCGGTGCTGACCGTTCAGGAGTTCTCCTCCGACGACGAGGCCCTGGCCCTGGCCAACGGTGTCGACTACGCCCTGTCCTCGTCCATCTGGACGACCGACCACCAGCGCGTCCTGCGATTCAGCAGGGACCTGGACTTCGGGTGCGTCTGGGTGAACTGCCACATCCCCCTCGTCGCGGAGATGCCGCACGGCGGATTCAAACGCTCCGGCTACGGCAAGGACCTCTCCGTCTACGGCGTGGAGGACTACACACGTATCAAGCACGTCATGAGTGCCCTGTGACGCCGCGGAAGCGAACAGGAGGTCACCCTCATGCGCATTCTGACGGCCTTCACCAACTCGCTCGGCGGTCGAGACTCCTATCACCTGGGGGTGTCTCTCGCTGAAGCGTTCTCGTGCCCGCTCGATCTCGTCACCGTCGTCAGGGGCGGTGAGGGGCGCTATGTCCTTGACGTCACCGATCACGCCTTCCAGGACGTCGTTGCTACGCAGGTCGACGACTGGATGTCGGAGATCATGGAGGAGCATCAGCCCCGTGTGCCGGTGAGCAAGTACCTGCGGTACAGCCTCTCCTTCCCCGAGGGCATCATCGCCTCGGCCGAGGAGCTCAAGGCCGACCTGCTCGTCGCCGGTGGAGGCCGTCACGGGGTCCTGGGGCGGGTGTCCCTCGGCTCCGTGGGGCAGACACTGCTCAACTCCTCGACTGTTCCGGTCGCCCTGTCCCCGCGCGGCATGAGGCACGCCCCTATCGACGGGCTCTCACGCATCACGGTCATGCTGGGGGAGTCCGGCCGGTGGAGGGGGGTGCTCAGTAAGGCCAGGACCTTCGCCGACAGAGCCGGTGTCCCGTTGCGTCTCGTCACGGTGGCCACCGGTGACTCGCAGAACACCGCGGAGATCGGGGAGCGGACCGAGGCCCTGCTCGCCGAGGTGCGCCTGGATCTCAAGGGACTGGATGACCAGCGTGTCCAGATCGTCCACGCCCACAGCATGAGCGCCGCCGTGCTGACCATGGAGTGGAGCAGGAACGAGCTGGCCTTCCTGGGGTCGGCGCGGCTGGCCCAGAGCGGGCGCCTGTTCCTGGGGCCGGACGCCAACAAGATCCTGCGTGTCCTGCCCGTGCCGCTCGTCGCCGTCCCAGCTGACGCTGCCGACGTCGGGGGTGCGACATGAGCGCGGCGACCGCGAGCTCCGGAGGCGGGCTGTCGAAGAAAGGACTGGCCGAGGGCTCTGTCGGTCTGCTCGGCGCCATCATCATCGGCGTGTCCTGCATAGCGCCCCCGTACACCCTCACTGGCGCACTGGGGCCGACAGCCTCAGAGGTGGGCGAACAGGTGCCGGCGATCTTCCTCGTCGGGTTCGTCCCGATGCTCCTGGTCGCCTTCGGTTACCGAGAGCTCAATGCGGCGATGCCCGACTCGGGCACCTCCTTCACCTGGGGGACACGTGCCTTCGGTCCGTGGATCGGGTGGATGAACGGATGGGGGCTGATTGTGGCGACCGTCGTCGTCCTGTCGAACCTCGCGGCCATCGCCGTCGACTTCTTCTACCTGTTGCTCGCACAGGTGACTCGCAGAGCCGCCATTGCGGATCTCGCCGACAACGTATGGGTCAACACCCTCACCTGCCTGGTCTTCATCACGCTGGCGACCTGGATCGCGTACCGCGATATGCAGACCACCCAGAAGCTCCAGTACTGGTTGGTGGGGTTTCAGCTGACGGTGTTCCTCGGCTTCGGTGCGGTGGCCATCTACCGTTACTTCGCCGGGACCGCCGTCAATCCGACGCCCTTGAAGCTTGAGTGGTTCAATCCGTTCGCCGTCGACTCGCTAGGGACCTTTGTGGCGGGAGTCTCCCTGTCCCTGTTCATCTACTGGGGCTGGGATGTGTCGCTGACGGTCAACGAGGAGGCCGACGACGCCAGCTCTACCCCCGGGCGCGCTGCCGTGCTCACCGTCATGACCATTGTCTCGGTGTACATGTTCGTCACGGTCGGATCCATGATGTTCGCCGGCCTGGGGAAGGACGGGATAGGACTGGGCAATCCCGCGATCCAGGACAATGTCTTCTTCGCCTTGGCCAGACCGGTTCTGGGGCCGTTTGCGATCCTCATGTCGACGGCGGTGCTGATCTCGTCGGCGGCGTCCTTGCAGTCCACCTTCGTCTCTCCCGCCCGCACCCTACTGTCGATGGGATATTACGGAGCAATGCCGGAGAAGCTCGGTGAGATCTCTCCGCGCTTCCTCACCCCTGGTCGCGCGACAGTCGTCTCGGCGATCGCCGCCTCGACCTTTTACACGCTGCTGCGCTTCGTGTCCACCTCCGTCCTGTGGGACACGGTTCAGACCCTGGGGGCGATGATCGCCTTCTACTACGGGCTCACCGCATTCGCCGCGGTGTGGTATTTCCGAGGGAAATGGTTCTGCTCAGTGAGGAGCTTCTTCTTCACACTGGTCTCGCCGGGGCTGGGAGGTCTTATCCTCTTCTCACTGCTCGGTCTGACCCTGAAGGACTCCCTCGACCCGGAGTACGGATCGGGATCGCAGGTCTTCGGTGTCGGTCTCGTCTTCGTCCTCACCCTCGCCCTCATTCTCCTGGGTGTGGTGCTGATGCTTGTGCAGTACGTCCGAGCACCGGCCTTCTTCCGCGGGGAGGTGATCGCACGATCCGACGCCGTCACCGAGGAGATGAAGGTGGCAACTGCCTTTGAGGAGGGCGGCGGCGAAGCCTCCCCGCTCTGTGCTGCGTCGTGAGTGCCGGTGTACCGGAGCGAGCACGCACACACATGAAAACAGATCCTTCCGCGCCAGGCCGGCAGAAGGATCTGAGAGGAAACACAATGTCATCGCATCGACGGACACAGCCGATCGATGCACCGATTATCAACGCACGATATGTGGACGCCAGGCCGGGCCACGAAGGAGTGAGCAATGAGCATCAACATGGAGCGAGTCGCCGAGCTGACGGAGATCGAGTCCAAGCGCCTCAATGAACGGACCAAGGGATCCGGCGACATGTACAACCGCGCGAGAAACAATCTTTCCGGCGGCGTCGCCTCCTCGTACCAGCTGCGCGAGCCCTGGCCCATCTACCTCGAAAGCGGCCAGGGGCCGAAGGTCTGGGACGTCGACGGCAACGAGATGTGGGACTTCCACAACGGCTTCGGATCGATGCTTCAGGGGCATGCCCACCCGGTGATCGGTGAGGCCGTTCAGGAGCGGTACGGCAAGGGCACCCACTTCGCCGCCCCGACTGAGGACGCCCTGGCCGTGGCGGAGAACCTATCGAGCAGGTGGGGGCTGCCGAAGTGGCGCTACACGAACTCGGGCTCGGAGTCCACGATGGACGCCATTCGCATCGCACGCGCCTACACCGGTCGCGACACGGTCATGAAGATCTTCGGCTCCTACCACGGGCACCACGACACCGTCATGGTCTCGATCGGCGTCGAGTACGACAAGATCGGTGACCGCGACAACCTGGCCTCCCTGCCCTACGGAGGCGGTATCCCCGACGCCACCGTCCAGATGACGGTGCCGGTGCCCTTCAACGATGCCGAGGCCATGGAGCGCCGCATCATCCGGCTGGCTGATGAGGGCCGCAAGCCCGCCTGCGTCATCATGGAGCCGGCCATGATGAACCTGGGCGTCGTGCTGCCGGAACCGGGCTATCTGGAGCAGGTTCGCGAGATCACTCGGCGACACGGCATCGTCCTGATCTTCGATGAGGTCAAGACCGGCTTGTGCATCGGTCCGGGAGGCGCCACCAAGCGCTTCGGAGTGACTCCCGACATGGTGACCATGGCCAAGGCCCTCGGTGCCGGTATGCCCTCGGGCGCCATCGGAGGCACCGAGGAGGTCATGTCCGTGGTGGAGGACCACACTGTCTTCCAGGTCGGCACCTACAACGGCAACCCCCTGGCGATGGCCGCCGTGCGGGCCAACCTCGAGAAGGTCCTCACCCCGGAGGCCTACGCCCACCTCGACCACCTCAACGATCGCATCCTCGCGGGCTGCACGGAGGTCATTGAGCGTTACAACCTTCCGGGCTACGCGGTGGGTGTTGGCGGCAAGGGGTGCGTCACCTTCTCCCCCAAGAAGGTCGTCGACTACGAGACCTTCAAGGAGCACCAGAACGCGGAGCTGTCCGAGCTCGCGTGGCTGTTCAACATGAACCGGGGGATCTTCATGACTCCGGGCCGCGAGGAGGAGTGGACGCTGTCGGTGACCCACACCGACGAAGCGATCGACGCCTACGTCAGCTGCTTCGAGGAGCTCGCCGAGGCGATCACCGCCAAGTGACGTGAGCACTCTCTGATCTCATGGGGGCCACCGAAGACACCGGTGGTCCCCATGAGTGCGTCCTGCTCGTGGCGGCACTCGGCGATGCCACGAGGCCGCCGAGCCGGTTCCACCTCATCGTCTGAGGCGAAGCTCTTGGGCGCCAGTGCTGACGTCGTGGACAGGCCCACCGGGGACAGGAAGAGCTCGGCGACGGTCTGGATGATGAAGACCACGGCCAGGAACCACCACGGGGACAGGTCCTTCCCGCCCGGCCAGATCTGGAGTTTCCGGCATGCTTCCGGCTCTCGTCAGGACGCCGGGGCCCCGGATAAGAGACCGCTGGTCTCTTATCCGGGGCCACCGGGTGCCGCCGTGGAGGGTGATGCACAAGGACTCCTCCGACGGGCGGAGGGGATGGGGTCCGGCAGGGCCTGTGCGGACGGATCCGTCAGCGGGTGAGGGCGTCGGCCGCGGCCTTGACCTGCGGACGCACCGGGGTCAGGCGGGTCAGCTGGGTGACGTGGCGCGGCTCGAGCTCCTCCAGGCTGGAGACGCCCAGGAGCTTCATGGTGCGGACGACCTCGTCGGAGAGGATCTCGATCATGCGGTCCACGCCCTCGCGCCCGCCGGCCATGAGGCCGTAGAGGTAGGCGCGGCCCACGAGTCCGAACTTGGCCCCCAGGGCGATGGCGGCCACGACGTCGGCGCCGTTCATGATGCCGGTGTCGACCATGATCGTGGCGTCCTTGCCGACCTCCCGGACCACCTCGGGCAGGAGGCGGAAGGGGACGGGGGCGCGGTCGAGCTGACGCCCGCCGTGGTTGGACAGCAGGACGCCGTCGACGCCCAGGTCGATGAGGCGCTTGGAGTCTGCCACCGTCTGCACGCCCTTGATGACGATCTTGCCCGACCACATGGAACGGATGACCTTGAGGTCCTCGTCGCTGATGGTGGGGTCCATGGCACTGTCGAGCAGCTCGCCCACGGTGCCGCCGGTGGACTTCAGGGAGGCGAACTCCAGCTTGGGCGTGGTCAGGAAGTCGTACCACCACCACGGGCGGGGGATCGCGTCGAGGACGGTCCCGGCCGTGATCTGGGGCGGGATGGAGAAGCCGTTGCGCTTGTCGCGCAGACGGGCCCCGGCCACGGGGGTGTCGACGGTGAACATGAGGGTGTCGAAGCCCGCGGCCGCGGCGCGCTCGACCAGCCCGTAGGAGATCTCGCGCTGGCGCATGACGTAGAGCTGGAACCAGTTACGCCCGTGGGGGTTGGCGGCCTTGACGTCCTCGATGGAGGTGGTGCCCAGGGTGGACAGGGTGAAGGGGATCCCGGCGGCACCGGCGGCCCCGGCCCCGGCGACCTCACCCTCGGTCTGCATGAGGCGGGTGAAGCCGGTGGGCGCGATACCGAAGGGCATGGCGGAGCGGCCGCCCAGGATCTCGCAGGAGGTGTCGACGTCGACGGCGGGGCGGAGGATGTCGGGGTGGAACTCGATGTCTCGGAAGGCCTGGCGGGCGCGACGCAGGGAGACCTCCCCCTCGGCGGCGCCGTCGGTGTAGTCGAAGGCCGCTGCTGGGGTGCGGCGCTTGGCGATCTTGCGCAGGTCCCAGGTGGTCAGTGCGGCGTCGAGGCGTCGACGCCTCGGATTGAGCTCGGGCGTCTTGAAGTGGAGCAGCTCGAAGATCTCGCTCGGGTTGGGCAGCTGGCGCTTGACCATAGGAACCTCATCAGTAAGTCGGATTCTGGACGCTCCGCGCGACGCGGAGTGCTCGTGGGAGGCGACCGGCCCCCATGGCCAGTCCTGAGGTCCACGAACCACTTCATGCTATGGGACAAAGGTCACTGAAGCAAGGTTAGCCTAAGTAATCCTTGCGGTGGCGGGAAATGGTTGTTGTGGCTGGGAGGATGAGGTTGGCCCACCGAAGCGCTGGAGTCCGCTCGTTGGCGGGGACATTCTGCACGGTCGGGTGCGTGCGGCTCCGGACGGAGGGTCTTGCACCCCAACGGCGCCGAATGTCCCCATCCGGCCGACGGGCTGGCTGGATCTCGGTAGAGTCGGGTCGCGGACCGATTATGTCCGGGTGGTGTCCGGGTAAGTGGAGGAGGCGTTGCCATGCGTCGTCGTTTGTTCGTATCGGCCTCGGTGCTGGCGGCCGTTGGTGCTCCGGTGGTGGCCGCCTGCTCGCGCTCGTGGAAGAAGGCTGCGGGAACTGCGTCCTCCGGGTCACCAACAGGAACGCAGCCGGGCTTCAAGGCCTTGGACGGTCATGTGTCGGGTCATCGCCTGACGGTTGAGGTCTCGCCACTGGTTCGGATCGACGACTCCACGACCGCCCTGTCCATGGTGCTTTCGCGTGCTGCTGACGACGCGAACGGCAGTGACTTCTCCTTCGGAACGGTCATGGGGTACATCAACTTCGCTGGAGACTGGCGCTATGGTGTGACCAGCACCCGCCTGATCGATACGGTCAAGGGGCGCGCGTGGACCTCCGTCTCCACCATGAGCAAGGAGCGGCTCGACATCAAACCCGGTCAGAGCGTCACCACCTATGTCGCCTTCGGTGCGGTCGACTCCGATTCCGTCACCGTCCTGGTTCCTCAGACCGGTTTCGTCACCGTTGATGTCATCAGTCGCGACGAGGTGTCCAGGACCGGTATCGACCTCAAGGCCATGGAGACGGCGGTCAAGGACGACAAGCCGGTCACCGAGCAGGCTGCGGCCTCACCCATCGAGATCAACTCCCGCACGGTCGATGGTTCGCTGGGTGCCCGTACCGGGGGCAAGGACGTCACCATCGTCATGGCTTCTGATGTCACGTTTGCCCCGGACTCGGCGGATCTGGCTGCGGCGGCCGAGGCTCAGCTGCAGACCGTGGCAGGTCAGATCGCCCAGTATCCCGATGGTGGGACGCTGACCATCGTGGGGCATACTGACGACGTCCAGGATGACGCCTACAACCAGGCCCTCTCCGAGAAGCGTGCCAACACGGTCAAGACTCGTCTGGGGCAGCTCACCGGCCTGGACAAGTGGAACCCCTCCGTCGCTGGTAAGGGCGAGTCCGAGCCCCGTGTCTCCGGCACTACTGACGAGGCGCGGGCCGCCAACCGACGCGTGGAGATCACCCTTACCCCCACGGGCGGCACTGGTAGCAGCACGAAGCGCGGCGGATTAGGGAACGGCGCTGGCAGTGCGACGCCGTCGGCCCAGGCCTCGTCTGGTGGTGCCTCCCTGCCTGAGGCCAAAGGGCCTGTCGGCAAGGGGACGGAGGGTGTCACTGTCAAAAGATCTGATGGCAGTGGCTGGCTGACGATCAGCCTGGACCACGTCACCCGTGCCGGCGGCTACCTCCTGGGGGAGGTGAAGGTCGTGGCCGTTGATGGCGACACCTCGGCGTCGGACTGGTTCCACGACATCGACTCCGGGGGTATCTTCTCCAACTCCCGCAACGAGGACTCGGCCTCAGTCCAGTACACCCTCTCCAGTGCGTGTGACGGCCTCGCGGTGGTCGCAGGGGGCATGCAGATCCTTCCGGCGGACTACGTGCCCGGCGGGAAGGACACGCACTGGCCACTGGCCGAATTCAACCTCGCCGAGAAGCTTCAGGCCGGTACCGCCATGACCGTCGCCGTCGTCTGGCCAGATCCCGGTGGCGATACCATCACCGTTGACCACCAGAGCATCAAGAAGGGCAACGGCTCCTACGCCTACCGCCTCACCGACATCCCCGTCAAGGACAGCTGAACCGGAGCCAGCCCGTGGCCGGGGCTAAGCCACTCGGGTGTGGCCGGCCAGGGCCTGCAGACGTTCACGGGCACCGTCCCGGCGCAGAGCGTCCAGCTCCTCGACGAAGGCGCGTCGGAAGCGCTCATCTGTCGCCAGGTCCCCGAAGACGCCCTCATGGGAGATGAAGGCGGTCTCATGGCCGGCTTTCTGAGCCGCCGCCAGGGGCAGGAGCTCTTCGGCCAGCGGGTCGTCGATGACGATCTCCTCGCCGTTCTCGTCAACGCCCTCCTCACCCAGTGCCCAGGCGGCCACCATCGCAGCCCCCAGCCGGATCGGCCCGCCGGCAGTCAGGTTGTCGCGCACCGTGCCCAGGACGAACTTCGGCATCCGGCTGGAGGCGTCCTGCGCCAGTCTGAAGAGCGTGTCCGCAATTGCCTCGTTGGTGAAGCGCCAGAAGAGCGTGTCCACATACTCGTCCAGGTCGATCCCCGGCACCGAGCGCAGGGTGGCCCGCGCCTCGCGCTCAAGATAGGCCCTCACCCAGGTGGCGATGTCCGCATCGGCCGCGGCCTCGTGCGCGTACTCCATCCCCAGCAGCCGCCCCCAGTGGGCCAGCCCCTGGTGGGAGGCGTTGAGCAGGCGCAGCTTCATGAGCTCGTAGGGGACGACGTCGTCGACCATCTGCACCCCGACCTCCTCCCACGGGGGCCGACCGGCGGGGAAGTCGTCCTCGATCACCCACTGGGTGAAGGGCTCGCAGACCACCGGCCAGGCGTCCTCGATGTCGAGTCCGCGTCGCAGCTCGTCGATGTCCGCCAGCGTGGTCTGCGGGGTGATCCGGTCGACCATGCAGCTGGGGAAGGCGACGCTCCCGTCGATCCAGTCGGCCAGCTCCGGGTCGCTCATCGCCGCCTGGGAGACCACCGCCGTGCGGGCCACCTTCCCGTTACCGGGCAGGTTGTCGCAGCTCATCACCGTGAACGGCGGGGTTCCGTCCGCCCGACGCCGCCGCAGCGCCTCGACGATGTATCCGAAGGCCGTCGTCGGTTCACCCGGGTGGGTGGCGTCGTGGACGGCCCCGGGGCTGAAGGTGCGGAACTCGCCGGTGACGTCATCGACGTTGTAGCCGCCCTCGGTGATCGTCAACGAGACGATCCGGGTGGTGGGCCTGCTCATGAGGGCCAGAACGGCCTCGGGGTCGTCGGGGGCGAGGCGGTAGTCGTGAATGGAGCCGATGACCACCGGGTCGCGCAGCCCACCGGGGTGCTTGCGGATGAGGGTGTAGAGGTGGCCCTGGCTCTCCAGCGCGTCGCGCATCCGTGCGTCCCCGGGCAGCAGGCCGACACCGCAGATCCCCCACTCCAGGCAGGATCCCCCCGGTTTGATGGGCTCAGCGCCGTCTCGGGGGCCGGCCCCGGCGCGCCTGCGCATGAGCCTGTCGAGGTAGACGGCCTCGTGGGCACGGTGAAAGCCACCCACGCCGATGTGGACGATCCCAGTGATCATGGCGGAGCGGTCATAGTCGGGGGCCAGGGGCGACTCAGTCAGTGAGGTGGTCAAGAAGAGGTCCTTTCCATGCTGCCACCAGTCACTTCCAGTCAACTCCGCCTTCATGGAAAACCGGTGTGCGCCGGCCCCAGGCGACCTCATCGGCCCGTCCCGGTGCCCGCCTCACTTCCGCAGGAATCCTTGTGGGAGAAGAGAAACCGCAGAAGAGCTCCGCGTCGCCCGGGCGGTGTGCCATCGGGCGACGCGGAGTGCGGGTGGGCTTGATGAACCTCAGTGGGCGATGACGACGCGCAGGTTGCGCGGGCCGTGCACGCCGTTGACGCGCACGAGCTCGATGTCGCTGGTGGCCGAGCCGCCGGCGATCCACGTCATCGGGCGCGTGGGGTGCTCGCCCAGGACGTCGACGGCCTGCGGCACCGTCGGCATGATCGACTCGCGCTCCAGAACCACGACGTGCTTGTCCGGCACCAGTGAGATGGCCCGGCGCCCCTGGTCCGGCTCTCCGTCGAGGACGATCGTCCCCGAGATCGAGATGCCCACACGCGAGCAGGTCAGCACGGCGTCGATCTCATTGAGGTCGAGGGTGGCGATGGCCTCCTGGCGGGAGTCCTCCACCACGGTGCGGCCGTTGCGGGCGGCCGCCTCCTTGTAGGCCTCGGGCAGTCCCGCGGGGACGACGACGGAGCGCGCCTCACCGAGCAGCTCGTCAATGGCATCCAGGATCGCGGCGTCCTTGGGGGCGACGATGACCTCGGCCGAGTAGTCCTCGAGCTTCTCGATCATCTCGTCGACCACGGGCTTGGAGCCGGGGGGATTCTCACCGGAGCGGATGTAGTTGCGCGGGATCGGCCCCACCGGTCGGGTCTGGGACCGCGAGATCGCGTCGCGGGCGCGGGCCAGGATCGCGGACTTCGCATCCATCACAGCTCCTCCTCGCTGGTCGAGCCGGCCGGGGCCTGGGTGGCGGATGCCTCCGGGGTGATCGGCTCAGGGTTGATGATGGCTGAGCGTGCGTCCAGCGCGGCCGGGGCGGGCTCGCCGTCGGCGCTCGCGCTGCCGGACACCGGCTCGCCGGGAGGCAGTGGCGGATCGGCCGGGAAGCCGTCCGGGTGGCCGCGGCCGACCCGGGTGCCGGGGACCTGGCTCAGGGGGGTCTCGCCCTCGGGGTGGGTGCGCCGCCACCACTGGCGGAAGGTCTCCGAGGGGGCCACCGGCAGGTCGCGCGCCCCGGTCCATAGGGAGGCCGGGAAGGGCAGAGCGCCGATCTTGCCCTCCTTGCCGCCCAGAAGCGCCGAGGCCTTGACCGTCTGCGAGGCGGCCTCCCACAGCGAGCTCTTCGACATCACCGGGGCTGAGACGTTCATGGCCACGTCCCACACGTCCGGCACCACGCGGCGCTTGACGTCCACGGAGCGGGCCCGCAGGTGGACGAGGATCGTGGGGATGTCGATCTTGACCGGGCACACCTCACCGCAGGCCCCGCACAGGGAGGAGGCGAAGGGCAGGGTGTGGACCGGGTCGTCGTCGGCCAGCCCCTGCGTGAGCTGGGGGGTGATGATCGAGCCGATCGGGCCGGGGTAGACCGAGCCGTAGGCGTGCCCACCGGTGTGCTGGTAGACGGGGCAGATGTTCATGCACGATCCGCAGCGGATGCAGGCCAGGGCCTGGCGGCCCACCGGGTCGGCCAGGGTCTTGGTGCGCCCGTTGTCCATAAGCACCAGGTGGAACTCCTTGGGGCCGTCGCCCTCGGTGACACCTGTCCACATGGAGGTGTAGGGGTTCATGCGCTCACCGGTGGCCGAGCGCGGCAGGAGCTGGGAGAAGATCTCCACGTCCTGGAACCGGGGCACCAGCTTCTCGATCCCCATGAGGGTGATGAGCGTGTCCGGCAGGGTCAGGCACATGCGTCCGTTGCCCTCGGACTCGTAGATCGAGACCGTACCGGTCTCGGCCACACCCATGTTCGTGCCGGAGACGGCCACCGAGGCGTGCAGGAACTTGTTGCGCAGGTGTGAGCGGGCCGCGGCCGTGAGCTCCTGCGGGTCGTCGGAGAGATCCGCCGGGGCGTCATCCATGCGGTCCAGGAAGATGCCGCGCACCTCGGAGCGGTTGCGGTGGATGGCGGGCACCACGATGTGCGAGGGCATGTCGTCGGCGAGCTGGACGATCATCTCGGCCAGGTCCGTCTCGTGGGCGGTGATGCCCCGGTCGGCCAGGTACTCGTTGAGGTTCGTCTCCTGGGTGGCCATCGACTTGACCTTGACGACGTCGTCGACGCCCTTGGAGGCGATGATGTCGGTGATGATCCGGTTGGCCTCGGCGGCGTCACGCGCCCAGTGGACGATTCCGCCGCGGGCGGTCACGTTGGCCTCGAACTGCTCCAGCAGCTCGGGCATGCGCGAGGCGACCTCGAACTTGACGGCCTCCGCGGCGTTGCGCAGGTCTTCCCAGTCGGGCATCTCGGCCACGCGGTCGGCGCGCTTGGAGCGGATGGTGCGCGTGGCGTGGCCCAGGTTGCGGCGCATCTGGGTGTTGGCCAGCGTCTTGTGCGCGCCCTCGGGGAAGGTGGGTCCCCAGCGCAGCGTGTCCTCGGGCTGCTCGACCTCGGTGCGCCAGCCGCCCGTGTGGGGCATGCCCAGAAATACCTGTGTCATCGTGCCACCGCCTGTGTGTGCTGAGAGCTACTGGTGTGCTGGACGTGCTTGGGGGCGAAGGAGATGTTGCCCTCGAAGGGCGTGTCCTTGGTGGAGGCCAGGATCTCGGCCAGGTGCATGATGCGCACCCCGGAGTTGACGCGGGAGAGGCCACCGCCGATGTGCATGAGGCAGGAGTAGTCGCCGGCGCACAGGACCTCGGCGCGCGTGGACATCACGTTGCTCATCTTGTCGGCGAGCATCGCGGTGGAGGTCTCGGAGTTCTTCATGGAGAAGGTGCCACCGAATCCGCAGCAGACCTCGGCGTCGGGCAGGTCGATGAGGGTGAGGGCCTCGACGGCCTTGAGGAGGCGGTAGGGGCGGTCGGCGACCTTGGCGACGCGCAGCGAGTGGCAGGTGGGGTGGTAGGTGACTGTGTGGGGGAAGTAGGCGCCCACGTCCTCGGTGCCCAGCACATCGATGAGCAGCTCGCTGAGGTCGTAGGTGTGGGCAGCGATCTGCTCGACCCGCTTGGCCAGGGCCGTGTCGCCCACGTGCTCGGCCACGAGGCCCTGCTCGTGGCGGGCCGCGCCGGTGCACGAGCCCGAGGGGATGACGATGGCGTCCCACTCGCCGTCGAGGACGGGGGAGAAGGTGTCCACGTGGTTGCGCGTGATCTTGGCGGCCTGCTTGAAGTAGCCGGTGTTGGCGTGCATCTGGCCGCAGCAGACCTGTCCCTCCGGGAAGCAGACCTGGTGGCCGAGGCGCTCCAGGATGGTGACGGTTGCCTGCGCTGCCTGCGGGAACATGGTGTCCGCAAGACAGGTGGCGAAAAGGGCGATTCGCACGATATGCCTCCACGACGTCGTAGCTGGGACTATCACGAGGACCGTCCGGACTGCCTGCCTGGAGCAGGGTGCGGCGCGGCCTCGGCTGTGTCTCAGGCTACGGGCCGGTGTCAGCGCTCATCTGATGACGGCGTGCTCCTGGTCGGTTGGTTCTGCTCTCCAGGGGCGGGTTTCCGGCGAGATGGTGCAGTTCTGTGCAGGAGAGTGTTGGTTCGGGAGAGAGGCGTCCGCGGCGTGTGGGAGGTAAGTCCTAGGCCTGGATTGCGTCATGGGTCACTGCTGTTATCTGATCCGCGGGCTCAGGTGCGGACCGAGCGGGTGCGCGGGCGCCGTCGGAGGATGAGGACGTACCTTCGCCGTGAGGAATGCGTGTCGTTGTAGATGGCCGGGTTCTGACCGCGGCGGTTCTCGTCAAAGCGCAGTCCTCGTGCGGAAAGTACGTCCTCGATCGGTCCGGCTAACCCAACAGGCCCAGGGCGCCTGCGCTGCGCCCGGCGAGGTGGAGACCGAGGATCGCTGCGACCCACAGGAGAGTGACCTTGGCCTCGTACTCCAGCCTGGGGGCGATTCTGGCCAGCTTGGGTAGAAAACGCTGCCCCAGCGTATCGGCCAGGACGAGCAGGACGAGGGCGGGTGCGATCATGACCAGGCAGTACAGGATCAAGGTGACGATCCGTACCGGCCAAGCCTCTGGTGAGGAGGCGATGATCCCGGTCGCCGCGATGTAGGGAACCATGGTGGCGGCTTCGGCGAGTGAGGCTCCCAGTCCCAGCACGACCATCGCCCCGGCCGAGGCGGGGGTGGGTCGGCTTCCCAGAGAATCCGTTCCGGGCTCGGGCTTGGCCGGGTCGGGGCCGAGGATGCCGAAGCCCGCCAGCACCACACCGATGACAAGGGTCGCCCACTGTGCCGTCTCGGTGCGGGCCAGGCGTGCCGCGGTGGAGCCGATGAGGTCGAAGCCGGCCACCAGGGCGATCCCGAGGCCGAGGTACACCAGGCACACGGTGGTCAGGTAGATGGTCATCGGCCCGCGGTCCACGCGACGGCTGCGCACGACGAGAGCGATCGGGATGATCAGCGTGCCCAGGCTGGTGGAGTCCAGCAGGGCGAGTCCTGCGAGTGTGGTGGCGTGTTCCATGGGGCACCTCTGCTCATAGACCGGATGTAGTCGTACGATCGTACGATCATTCTTATACGATCGTACGGGGAACGGTCTGGTGAGGCAACTGCCGTAAAGTGCCAGGGAGGCCTGCGGTAGTGACGTCGGAGAGTGTCCGTGAAGGTACTGAGGTGAAGAGCGACGGAGGAGAGCGTTAATGGACCAGGAGACGAACCGGCAATCGGTCCTCGACACCCCGATGTCACCGGCCGTGAGCATGACCGCTGACGCCACCATCGCGATCATCGCCGAGGAGGGCTTCGACCGGGTCAGTGTTCGCAGCGTGGCCGCCCGGCTCGGCGTCGCCCCGGGCACCGTTCAGTACCGCTCGCCGAGCCGGCGAGCTCTGCTGACCGACGCCCTCGTCCGCTCCGTCCAGCGCCAGGCCGGCCGTGTGGTCTCTCATGAGGTCGACTCCGCGCAGCCGGAGACTTTGGTGAGGGCTCTTGCCGAGCTGCTGCCGACCGGGGCCGTGCAGCGCGAGGACGCGGCTGCCTGGGTCGCCTTCGGAGCCGCCGCATCCACCAGGCCCTGGCTGGCCGATCCCTACTGGGAGGCGCTCCAGATCATGCGGACCTGGGTCGAGGGTGTCCTGGCCGACGCTCGGAAGGCCGGTCGTATGCGCGCGGACCTGTCACCCGCCGAGGGAGCGCGCCTGGTGACCGCCGTCGTCAATGGGCTGACCCTCGACATGCTCAACGCCCCGCCAACGGAGCCCGATGAGGTGATCGGCCAGCTGCGCTCGGGGCTGGGCCTGGTCCTGCGCGGCCTGTGAGACCCGCGGGGCGATGAGGGCAGTGAGCGTGAAGTCGTCGGCCACGGGTACCGTGAGAGGGACCTACCTTCGCCGCGAGGGCCCCGTGTCGTTGTAGATGGTCAGATTCTGATCGCGGCGGTCCTTGACAGGGCTCGGCCCTCAATTGATAAGTGCGCTCTCGATCCGACGCCGGGGCTTGGGTACGGCCCTCCATCCTGACGTGTGTCTGTGCAGTTGCGACGCTGGATTCAGTTGCCGGACCAGGTCTCGACCTCGAGCTGTCCGTGGCTGTTGCTGCCGGTGGCGACGACACCGCCGTCGGCACGGAGACCGACGGTGTGGGCCGTGCCCGCCGCAATGGCCACGATGTCGCGCCACTGGCTCACGTCGCACTGACCGGCCTCAGACCTGCCTGCTGCGACGACGGTGCCGTCAGCCTTGAGTCCGATGCTGTGGTAGCTGCCCGCCGCCACGGCGATGATGTCAGTCCAGTGCTCGACCCCGGCCCAGGACTCCGGACGTCCGACCGCGCGAACAGTGCCGTTTCCCAGCAGACCCAGGGTGTGGAGGTAGCCCGCGGACACCGCGCGCATCCGGCCCCAGTCGTGCACCTCGCACTGGCCGGCGGTGTTGTTGCCGGCCGAGCAGACGCTCCCGTCGGCCCGAACGGCCACCGTGTGCCAGTCGCCGCAGCTGATGTCCATGATCTCGCGCCAGTGGTCGACCTGCCTTTGCCCCTCGGCACTGCGGCCAGTCGCCACCACTGTCCCGTTGATGCGCAGTCCTGCGCTGAATCTCCATCCGGCGGCGATGGCGACGACGTCTCGCCAGCTCTGGACGTCGCACTGCCCCTGCGCGTTCCAGCCGCAGGCCAGCACCGTTCCGTCGTCGCACAGGCCGAGCGTGTGGGACCGGCCGGTGTTGGCGGCCGCATGGACGCTGCCCGCCGCCACGGCGATGACGCCTCGCCACTGCAAGACCCGGCACTCTCCGGCGTCATCCGCTCCGACGGCGACCACCTGACCGTTGGGGAGACAGCGGACGGTGTGCCTGCGTCCAGCAGCCAGGGGAGCATGAGTCATCGCGGGGCCCTCCTTCGCGCCCATCCCAGCAGAATCGCCTCGCTTTCGCCACTGAAGCCGGAGGAGTGAGTGCACGCACGGCGCCCCCGGAACCGCGAAGAATCCGGGGGCGCCGTGCGTGGGAGTCGGTGGCCGACAGGCTCAGACGCCCAGTCCGAACTGGGAGGCCAGGAACACGAGAGTGCCCAGCAACAGCAGCAGCCCGATGGAGTAGGGCGCCGCCTTCTTGAGGATCTCGGCGTCCGTACCGGGTGCGTCCACCGCGGTCGAGGCGATGGCCAGGTTCTGCGGGGAGACGATCTTGCCCAGCCCGCCACCGATGGTGTTGGCGGCCAGCAGGATCTTCGGGTCGAGCCCGGCCCCCTTGGCGGCGGTGGCCTGCAGGTTGGCGAACAGGGCGCCCGCGCTCGTTGCCGAGCCGGCCACGGCGGTCCCCACCCAGCCCAGGGCCGGGGAGAGGAAGGCGTAGGCGGCGCCCGTGGCGGCCAGGGCCGCGCCGATGGCGGAGGTCTGGCCGGAGAAGTTCATGACGTAGGCCAGGGCCATGACGGCGGCGATCGTCAGGATCGCCATGCGCAGTGTGTAGCAGGTCTTGGCCAGCGTGGCGAAGCCCTTGCCCACACTCATCTCGAACTTCCCGGGTACCGAGCGCGCCGTGTAGATGAAGGTGACGATGATGGCGGTCAGGAAGATCCAGGTGCCCGGGTTGGACAGGGTCTGAAGGTTGTAGACGGCGCTCTTGGAGGCCTCGCCCTTGGCGTCCAGGAGCTGGCCGTACACGCCGGGCCACTCGATCTTCAGGTCGGTGGCCTTGAAGGCCTTGTCGAGATTGACACCCAGGGTCCACAGCTTGGTGGTGGCGATGATGACCACCACCAGGACGTAGGGCAGCAGGGCCAGGATGACGCGCTCGCGGTCGGGGGCATCGTCGGCGGCCACCTGGGAGCGGTACTCGTCAGGGGTCGTGGGGGTCCACACCAGCAGGAAGACGTAGGAGGCGGCCAGTCCCAGCAGGGAGGCCAGCACGGCGGTGAGCTCGTAGGAGATCGAGGGGGTGAAGAAGTGACCGACCCCGGTGGCCAGTCCCGCGACGATGGCCAGCGGCCACAGCTGCTTGACGCCGCGCGCGCCGTCGAGGATGAACAGCAGCAGGAGCGGGATGAAGGCGCAGAACACCCAGGTCAGGTGCCCCATGGCGGTCGCGACCGTCACCGGCTCCTGGCCGCCGAGCTTGCCGGCCGTCGTGGTGGGAATGGCCATGGCGCCGAAGCCCACGTT
This sequence comes from Actinomyces sp. oral taxon 171 str. F0337, assembly GCF_005696555.1. NCBI lineage: Bacteria > Bacillati > Actinomycetota > Actinomycetes > Actinomycetales > Actinomycetaceae > Actinomyces > Actinomyces sp. oral taxon 171. Next base: position 653,244 of record NZ_CP040005.1, read on the forward strand.
GATGGCGTTACCGACCATGACGACGACGGCCGCCTTGAGCTTGGGCAGACCCAGGGTCGCCACCATGGCGGCGGCGATGGCCACCGGGGCGCCGAAACCGGCCAGCCCCTCAAGCAGGCCGCAGAAGGAGAAGGCCACGATGAGGGCCTGGGCGCGCATGTCGCCCTTGCCGATCACGTTGAACACGGCCTTGAGGTCCTTGGAGCGACCCGAGACGTCAGTGAGGTTGTAGAGCCACACGGCCGCGATGATGATGTAGATGATCGGGACGAATCCCAGGGCCATGCCCTGGGTGGCGCTCATGACCGTCATGCCCACCGGCATGTGGAACAGGGCGACCGCGGTGAAGGCCGCGATCACCAGGGAGATGAGGGCGCACCAGTGGGTGGCCACCTTGAACACGCCCATGAGGACGAAGAACACCACCAGCGGCAGCAGGCCCACGGCGGCGGTGAGGTAGACGTTGCCTCCCACGGCGGTGGTCGACGGCGTGAAGGTGTCGGACTGTGCCGCCAAGGCTGGGGCGAGTGGTGCCGTATGCATTGGCAGGACTGACAGGACGGCTGGCGTCATGGCTACTCCACTGTGAGTACTGATGGGGTCGTCCAGGTCGCGAACGGGGCTGGGCTGGCAGCCGCGTTGTTACGTCCTGGGTACTAAGGCCTAACGATCATGCCACGGAGACGATGACTTGTGCACCACGTGGCGTGGCCGCGTGCCGTCTTCGCACAGCCTTCCAGGTGAAAGTGAGGAGGAGGGCGCGGTGTCCGAGGCTGCCGGGATCGTGATGGTGCTCGCGGCCGTTTCGTACCGGCTCCCGGTGCCATGGCTCGTACTGGTGGCCGGCCGACTCAGCGCCTGCGGGTGCGCCGGGGCACCAGTCGGGCCGAGTTGAGGATGAAGGCGGATTCGGAGACGACGTGCACGAGCGCCGCGGCCACCGGCCCCAGCAGCCCCAGCCCGGCGGCGATCATGCCGACGACGTCGACCACCACCGTGCCCACGAAGTTCACCATGATGATGCGCCGGGCACGCCGGGCCACCCGCACGGTCTCGACCAGGTCGGCCGGGGCGGATCCCACCAGCACCACGTCCCCGGCCTCGCGGGCCACGTCCGTACCGGTTCCCATGGCGATGCCGACGTCGGCGGCGCCCAGGGCGGGGGCGTCGTTGACTCCGTCGCCCACCATGGCCACGCACTTGCCCGCCCGGCGCAGCGAGTCGACGACCTCCTCCTTGTCGGTGGGCAGCAGGTCGGCGCGCACCTGATCCTCGGTCAGGCCGAGCAGGCCGGCCACGTGGCGTGCGGAGGCGGCCGAGTCGCCGGTGAGCATGAGGACCTCCAGCCCCATGTCACTCAGGTCGCGCACGGCGGTGGCCGCCCCTTGACGCAGCCTGTCGGTCAGGGCGATGGTGCCCAGGAGCTGTCCGTCGGACCGCACCTCCACCACCGAGGTGGCCGACGGCGCCTCCGGGTCGGACCCGGCGCTCAGTGCGATGGCGTCATCGGAGCCGGTGGTGGCTCGGTCTGCCTGGTGCCCCTGCGCCTGGCGGCGCCCCACGGTGATCCGGCGCCCTTCGATGTGGGCGCTCACGCCGGCTCCGGGGGAGTAGGTGACGTCGCCCGGCACCGGCACCGTCAGGTCGCGCACGGCGGCCTCGGAGTAGATGGCCCGGCCGATCGGGTGCTCGGAGTTCCACTCCGCCGCAGCCGCAAGGGCGAGTACCTCGTCCTCTCCTGCGGCGTCCTCGGTGGGATGCACGCTCGCGACCCAGGGCGCGCCCACGGTGAGGGTCCCGGTCTTGTCCATCACCACCGTGTCCACCGCGGAGAGCTGCTCCAGATGGGTGCCGTCCTTGACGAAGGCCCCGCAGCGGGCGGCGCGGGCGATGGCCGCCAGAACCGCCAGGGGAGTGCCCGCGGCCACCCCGCAGGCCCCGGCCACGATGATGACCGAGATCGTGGCGCGCGCGTCCCGTGTCACCAGGAAGGTGACGAGGGCCGCCGCCAGCGCCAGGTAGACGATGCGGGCCGCCAGACGGTCGGCCAGGCGCTGGACCGGAGCACGCGACGACTGGGCACGGCGCACCGCCGCCACGATCCGCCCGTACGAGGACTCCTCGCCGACCCGCTCCACCTCGAGCTCCAGGGCGCCGCGGGTGATGGATCCAGCGGGGACGCGGTCGCCCGGACCGACCTGCACGGGCAGTGCCTCCCCGGTGATCCGGGACTGGTCGACGTCGGCCCGGCCGGTGCGTACGACGCCGTCGACAGGTACCCGGCCCCCGGGGCTCAGGGCGATGACCTGCCCCGGGCGCACCTCATCCACGGGGACATCGGTGGTCTCGGCGGACTCGGCGGACTCAGCCGACTCCGGGGCGGTCACCACCCGCGCGGTCTGCGGCAGGAAGGACATGAGATCGGTCAGGGCGTCGCGCCCGCGATCCATCGACAGCTCCTCCAGGACCTCGGCGCACAGCGCGAAGACGGTCACGGCCAGGGCGGTCACCCACTCGCCGATGGCTGCGGCCGCCACGATGGCCAGCAGCATCGACAGCTCCATACTCATGCGCCGTTCGCGCAGGTCGCCGACCGCCTCGACGATGATCGGCCAGCAGCCCACCGCCAGCGTCACCGCCCCGACGGCGCCCACGGCCCAGCCGGGTGTGCCGGCCGCGCTCGCGATCCAGGCGCCCAGTGCCGCCAGTCCCACCAGGACGATGCGTACGACGTCGGTCCACTCGATCCGCTCGAGGATCCCCTCGCCCGTGCGGGCGTCGGAGGAACCGCCGGTGCCGGAGAGCTCGTCGGACTCGTCGACGGGCAGTGCCGGCGTCGATGCCGACGGCGCCGAGGCGGGCGGGGACACGTGGGCAGCGGATGGGTGAGCCGTCATACAGGGACTCCTCGCAAGGGGGACGGGAAGGACTCCGCGGAGCGGGCCGGAGAGCACCACCCAGGAATCTACCGACCATTCGAGCCGGTCAACAGTGTATGAGAGGACTAGTGGCGCGCAAGGGCGCCGCCGACGGCCCCGTGGGGAGACGGGACCCGTCGGCGGCGCCTGGGGTGCTGGGTGGTCAGGCGGTTGCTGACGCAGCCGCCTGAGTGCTGCCGGATGTCACTCCTACTCGACCACGTCCTCGTCGACCCAGTCCAGGGTGCGCTGGACGGCCTTGTTCCAGTTGCGGAAGAGCCGCTCGCGCTCGGCCTCCTCCATGGTCGGCTCCCAGCGCTTGTCCTCGGCCCAGTTGTCGATGACGTCCTGGGTGCCCGACCAGAAGCCCACGGCGATACCGGAGGCGTAGGCGGCCCCCAGCGCCGTGGTCTCGGCGACCTTCGGACGCACCACGGGCACGCCCACCTGGTCGGCCTGGAACTGCATGAGCAGCTCGTCGCGGGTCATGCCGCCGTCGACCTTCAGCTCGGTGAGGGCCTGCCCTGAATCGGCGTTCATGGCCTCGAGGACCTCGCGGGTCTGGTAGGCGGTCGACTCCTCCACGGCCCGGGCGATGTGCGCCTTGTTGACGTAGCGGGTCAGGCCTACCAGGGCGCCGCGGGCGTCGGGACGCCAGTGCGGGGCGAACAGCCCGGAGAAGGCCGGCACGAAGTAGGCCCCGCCGTTGTCCTCGACGCTGGAGGCCAGGGCCTCGATGTCCTTGGAGTCGGCGATGATGCCCAGGTTGTCGCGCAGCCACTGCACCAGTGAGCCGGCCACGGCGATCGAGCCCTCCAGGGCGTAGACGGCCGGCTCGTCCCCGATCTGGTAGCACACGGTGGTCAGCAGCCCGTTCTCACTGCGCACCGGGGTGGTGCCAGTGTTCATGAGCATGAAGCAGCCGGTGCCGTAGGTGTTCTTGGCCTGGCCCTTCTCGAAGCAGGCCTGCCCGAAGGTCGCAGCCTGCTGGTCGCCGAGGATGCCGCTGATGGGTGTGTCCACCAGCAGACCGTTCTTGCGGCCGTGGCCGAAGATGCCGGAGGATGGCCGGATCTCGGGGAGCATGGAGACGGGGATGCCCATGTCCGCGCAGATCTCCGGGTTCCAGTCCAGGGTGTCGATGTTCATGAGCATCGTGCGCGAGGCGTTGGTGACGTCGGTGGCGTGCACGCCGCCGTTGACCCCGCCGGTGAGGTTCCACAGCGTCCAGGTGTCCATGGTGCCCATGAGGAGGTCGCCGGCCTCGGCGCGCTCGCGGGCGCCCTCGACGTTCTCCAGGACCCAGGCGACCTTGGGGCCGGCGAAGTAGGTGGCCAGACCCAGGCCGACGCGGTCCTTGTACTTGTCCGGGCCGTCCTCGCCGGCCAGGCGGTCGCAGATCCTCTGGGTGCGGGTGTCCTGCCAGACGATGACGTTGTAGACGGGCTCGCCGGTGTTCTTGTCCCACACGACGGCGCTCTCGCGCTGGTTGGTGATGCCCACCGATGCGATCTCGTGGCGGTTGATCTGCGCCTTGACCAGCACCCCGCCGACGACGGAGCGGATGTTGTCCCAGATCTCGTTCGCGTCGTGCTCGACCCAGCCGGCGCGCGGGAAGATCTGCTCGTGCTCCTTCTGGTCGACGGCGACGATCCCTCCGTCGTGGTTGAACAGGATGGCGCGTGAGGAGGTCGTACCCTGATCGATGGCCAGGACGTACTTCTTCTCAGTGCTGTTGGGGCTCACAGGAATGTCCTTTCACTGCGGTGTGAGGGGGCGGTGGTGAGGGCTGCGCTCGGCAGCGATTGCGGATGCGGTACGGGGGTCGTGCGGACTCAGAACAGCCCGGCGACGTGGGGGACGATGAGCCCGGCGGCGACGGCGCCGATGATCGGGCCGACGACCGGGACCCAGGAGTAGGCCCAGTCCGAGTCGCCCTTGCCGGGGATCGGCAGGAGGGTGTGGGTGATGCGCGGGCCCAGGTCGCGGGCCGGGTTGATGGCGTAGCCGGTGGGACCGCCCAGGCTCATACCGATGACGACGACGACCAGGGCCACGGCCAGCGGGCCCAGGCCCGAGGGGGTCTTGCCCGAGGCGATGATCCAGGCCAGCAGGACGAAGGTGCCCACGGCCTCGGTCACGACGTTCCAGCCGTAGGAGCGCACCGCCGGGCCGGTGGCGAACACGGCGAGCTTGCTGGCGGCGTCGGCCTCCTGGTCGAACTGCTTCTTGTAGGACAGCCAGACGGTGGCGGCACCCGCCATGGCGCCCACCATCTGGGCGGCGATGTAGACGGGGATGGTGGTCGCCGTCGCTGGGATCCCGTCGGCCAGGTCTCGTCCGGCGACCGCCAGGCCGATGGTCACGGCCGGGTTGAGGTGCGCGCCGGTCTTGTAGCCGGCGTACACACCCACGAAGACCGCCAGTCCCCACGCCATGGTGATGACGATCCAGCCGCTGTCCTTGGCCTTGGAGGTGGGCAGCAGGACACCGGCGACGACGCCGCAGCCCAGAAGAATGAGGAGGAACGTCCCCAGGGCCTCCGAGGCGAAGATCTGGGTCAGGGTCGCAGACATGTGCGGCTCTCTTTCTGCACGACGGTGTGCGGGTCTATTCGGGACTGCGAGGTCCGGTGTGTTGGTGGTGGGTGGTCGCGGTGCCCGCCTCCGCCGGAATCTGCGGGCGCCACGGGGATCCCGCGGGCCGAGCGGTACCGGGTGCGGTCCGCTCGGCCAGCAGGAGGCTAGATCGGCTCGGAGATGTGCGCCACTGCGGCGGCGTCAGTCAGCTCGGCCTCGGCCGCGGCGATCTGAGCCACGCGCTGGGCGTAGGCCTCCTTCTGGGCGGCGACGTCATCCTCCGACCAGCTCAGCAGCGGCGCCATGATCGCCAGGATCTCGTCGGCGGCGGCCAGGCCCCGGTCGCGGCGTGAGAGGTCCAGTCGCACCCGGCGCAGCAGGACGTCGTCGAGGCTCTCGGCGCCTTCGTGGGTGACGGCCCAGGCGACCTCGGCGCGCAGGTAGGTGGGGGCCTCCGCCAGCGGCTCGCCCAGGCGCGCCTCGGGGCCGGCGGCGTCGATGGCCTCCAGCAGGGCCGGGGTCTCGTCGCCGTAGCGGTCCAGCAGGTGGGTGACCCGAGCCAGGGTCCAGCCGCGCTCGCCGGCGATCCGTCCGGCCCGCTTGGCCAGGGCGTGGTAGCCGGCCGCACCCACCAGGGGCAGCTCCTGCGTGGCGCAGGGGTGGGCGTGGGCCAGGGCCTCGCCCAGGGCGTGGTCGACGGCGTCGGCGGCCATGACCCGGTAGGTGGTCAGCTTGCCCCCGGCGATGGCGGTCAGCCCCGGGGCGATCCGGGTGACCGTGTGCTCGCGGGAGACCTTCGTGGAGGCGGCCTCCGCGCCCGGCTTGAGCTTGGGCTGGAGCAGGGGGCGCAGCCCCGCGTAGACGCCGATGATGTCATCGTGGGTGATGGGCCGCGACAGCACGGAGTTGGCGTGCTCGAGGATGTAGTCGACATCGGCGGCGGTGGCCACGGGCTTGGAGACGTCCAGGTCCCAGGGGGTATCGGTGGTGCCGATGACCCAGTACTCGGGCCAGGGGATGATGAACAGGACCGACTTCTCGGTGCGCAGGAAGACGCCGGTCTCGGCGTCGATGGCCTCCTTGGGGACCACGATGTGGATGCCCTTGGAGGCCAGGACCTTCAGACCGCCGGCGTCGGTGGCCAGGTCCTGGACGTCCTCGGTCCACACGCCTGCGGCGTTGATGGTGCGCTTGGCCCGGATCTCGTGGGTGGTGCCGGTGGTCAGGTCGGTGATGCGGGCGCCGTGGACGTGGCCGCGCTCGTCGGTGAGGAAGCCGGTGACCTTCGTGCGGTTGGCGGCCAGCGCCCCCAGGCCGACGGCGGTGCGCACCAGGTCGATGACCAGGCGGGCGTCGTCGACCCGGGCGTCGAAGAAGCGGATGGATCCGGCCAGGCCGCTGGTGTCCAGGGAGGGGGCCAGGGCGGAGGTGCCCTTGCGGCCCAGGTGGCGCTGGATCGGCACGGTCTTGCGGCCTCGGGCGCCGGCCAGGGCCAGGGCGTCGTACATGCCCACGCCGACGGCGGAGTAGGAGCGCTCGTAGTGGTGCTTGAGCGGCCACAGGAAGGGCTGGGCCTTGACCAGGTGCGGCGCGGTGGTGCTCAGCAGGCGGCCGCGCTCGGTGAGGGCCTCGTGCACGAGGGCGAAGTTGAGCTGGTAGAGGTAGCGCAGGCCGCCGTGGACGAGCTTGGAGGACCACGAGGAGGTGCCCGAGGCCCAGTCGCCCATCTCCACGATGCCGGTGCGCAGGCCGCGGGCCGCGGCGTCCAGGGCGATGCCGGCGCCGGTGACGCCTCCGCCGACGACCAGCACGTCCAGGCCCTCGGCCGAGCACATCTCCTCCAGGGCGTGCTCGCGCTGGGGGGCGTTGAGCGCGGTGTCGTGGGTGGGGGCGGGGTAGGAGGGCGAGGCGGGAGCGGTCGGGCCGGAGCTGCGGACGGAGGACTTCTTGGAGGAGGGCTTGCGGGTGGAGGTCATGGCTCCTGGGCTCCTACGTGTCGTGAGGTCGAACTGATGGGGCTCTACGGGGCCGGTCGGCGTTGACCGGGGTGCCGGACCGGATGCAGACCGAGTCCCGGCTTCCGGTGCCGGGGCCCGCTGCGTTCCGTCGCGCTCGCACGGCCCTTCTGTGGTGACGGGCACCACTGTCCGTGGCGTATGGGAGAATGCGCAAGATATGTGCACTAATGTGCAGATGGCTTTCGAGGTATCCACAAGAATGTCCGCTTATCTATGTGGGCAGTCCTCCTCGCCAGGACATCCGACGTCGTACGCGGGAGGATCGTGCCCTCCCGCTGTGTGGAACGGCCCCGTCGTCGACGGGAGGAGAAGGAGGATGGCGTGACTGGCAGAACCGCTTCTGATGCGGCCGGGCGCGCGGTGAGCACCGCCGACCCCGGTGGCCTCCTGCGTGCCTATGAGGCGGCCTCCATGTACTACGTCCAGGGCGAGACGATGGAGGTGATCGCCCACCACCTGGGGGTGTCGCGCTCGACCGTCTCCCGGCTCCTGGCGCGTGCCCGCCAGGAGGGCATCGTGCGGGTCAGCCTCGTCCAGCCCGGTGGCGCAGGCTCCCTGGAGGGGCGGATGGCGCAGGTCTTCGGGGTCCGCACGCACATCGTTCCGGTGCGCGAGGGCACCACGGAGATCCACCGTCTCCAGCAGGTCGCCTCAGTCGCCGCCGCGCGCATGGTCGACCTCATCGAGGCCCTGGCCGAGCAGGGCGGGAGCGGAGGGACTGATAAGCCGGGACCGGCTGGCTCCGACGACGAGACCCCCCGTGGGCCCGCCGGGGCCGCCCAGGACGCTGGAGCAGGAGGCCTCGTCGTCGGCGTCGCCTGGGGCACCACCATGTCGGAGGTCAGCGCCGCCCTGCCCTCGCGCCCCGTGCCGGGACTGACCGTTGTCCAGCTCAACGGCGCCTCGGATCCCGTGCGCGAGGGGCCCAGCGCCGGTGAGGTCCTCTCCCGGATGCGCCTGTCGCTGGGAGCTCGCACGATCTCCTTCCCGGTGCCGGCCTTCTTCGACCATGTGGCCACCCGCGAGGCCATGTGGTCGGAGCGCTCGGTCAAACGGGTCCTGTCGGTGGCGCGGCGCGCGAGCCTAGCCGTCTTCGGTGTCGGCGCCCTCGATGCCCTCAACGGGGCTCTGCCCTCCCAGGTCTATGAGGGCGGCCACCTCACCGCTCGGGACCAGGCCGTCCTGCGCCGCCAGAACGTGGTGGGGGACGTGTGCACCGTCCTGCTGCGCTCCGACGGCTCCTGGCGTGACGTCACCCTCAACGCCCGGGCCACGGGGCCGACTCCCGCCCAGCTCACCCGGATTCCGCGCCGCCTGTGCGTGGCCGCAGGGACAGGGAAGGCCCGCGCCCTGCTGGCCGCGCTGCGCGCCCGGATCGCCACCGATCTCATCGTCGACGACGCCACCGCACGCGCCGTCCTCGATCTCGCCGATGCCCGGGGGCAGGCGGGAGGCGGTTCTCGATGAGCCGTGAACATGGCAGGATGTGGGCCCGGATCGCGCCGCGGTCTGCTCATGGCCCCGACGTCGCCGGTGGAGCAGCGGATCGTGGGGCGTAAGACCAGAACTGAGCCCTACGGAATCTCTACGGAACACGGATGACGATGAGTAGCACGGCTGTCACCACAGACGAGCATCGACCCGCTGGTCGGCCGACGCACCGGGTCGAGCTCTACGGGGCCGACGGCGTGCTCCGCGTCCTGCGGCCGGCGCGCCCGGCGGACGTACGCGCCATCGCCGAGCTGGTGCGCCCCTACGCCGAGCGCCGCGTCCTCATCGCCAAGGACCTCATCTCCTACTTCGAGGACATCCAGGAGTTCATCGTCGCCGAGGAGGTCCCGGGCGGCGTCGGCCACGACGGAAGAGATGGGGGAGGAGACGGAGGAGAACCGTTGGCCGCCCCCAGGATCGTGGGTTGCGGGGCTCTGCACATCATGTGGGACGACATCGCCGAGGTGCGCACTCTGGCCGTCCACCCCGAGGCCCTGGGGACGGGGCTCGGCTCGGCCATCCTGCGCGAGCTCATCACGCAGGCCCGGGAGATGGGACTCAAGCGCGTGTTCTGCCTGACCTTCGAGGAGCCGTTCTTCGGCGCCCACGGATTCGAGCCCATCGATGGTACGCCGGTGGGTGCGGACGTCTTCTCCGAGATGCTGCGCTCCCACGACGACGGCCTGGCCGAGTTCCTCGACCTGGCCCGGGTCAAGCCCAACACCCTGGGCAACGCCCGCATGCTCCTGCACCTGTGAGTCGATCAGGCTGAGTGGGCCGGGCGCGCGGGTGCAGGGCGGCGTGCCGTGGCTCTGCGTGGCTGCATGATCGGGCGCGATCCTTCCGGGCAAGCAACCGACAACTGTGTGACAGCCGTACGACCACCGTGGAGGAGCGCCCATGATCCGCAACGTTCACGAACGCGTCATCAACGCCCCCATCGAGCCCCTGCACGACGCCGTCGTCGAGGACCTCTTCGACAACGCCGAACGGGAGGCCACGGGCACGGTCGTCCGTCCCGCGGCGTGGTCCTCGAGGGTGCGCGTGCTGCGCCGCCTCACCGGTGACAGGTAGCTGTCGAGAGCAGTCACGTGCTGGCCGGGTGGATGGGGAGTTCTGCCTGCGCCCGTCTCAGCACCGAGTCGGTAGCCTGGCGAGGTCCTGCCAGGTCCCCGTGTCTTCGAAGAAACCCTGAGGAAAGTGCTCATGAGTCAGCCACCGGTCAGCGGTCCCTACAGTCAGCCCGGCCCGTACGGGCAGTACGGTCAATCCGGTGCCCCTGGACCTCAGGTTCAGTACGGGCAGACCAGTCAGACCGGTGCCGGCCCATACGGTCAGCAGGTCGGACAGCCCGGAGTGAGTCAGTCGGCTCCCCACGGCGTTCCGGCGGGCCCGCAGTCCTCCTTGGCCCCGCAGCCCGACTACCGGCCCTCCCAGCTCGGCCCGATCCCCGTTGAGCAGGACAAGCTGGTCCTCAGGCCCACAGCGACGACCGCCAGCCGCATCCAGTTCCTCGTGGGCGGAGGCTTCGCGCTGGTGTGCCTATCCGGTGCGGTCTGGAACCTCATCCACCTCGGTGATGGGGGAACGATCACAGCCTTCGTCATCCTGCTGCTGCTCGGGATAGTCGTGTCGCTTGCCGTTCTGCTCCTCATGTCGGTGCGCACGGTTCTCGACGCCACCGGCATCCACATCGGGGCCGGCGGCAGAGGCCACGACATCCCCTGGCCCCGGTCGCGCACGGGTCTGTTCGTCAAGGTCTCCGGTGCGCCGGCGGCTCTGAACGCCGCCGCCGGCAGGATCCAGATCCGTCACGCCGAGGCTCACGTCGTCAACACCGACGGCAAGGCCGTCGCCCTGGCCGGTATGACCTGGTCCGGTATCAGCGCCCGGGCGCTGGAGAGCAAGGGCTCCGCCGAGCTGGACCGCATCTGGGAGTGGGCCGTCGCGCGCGGGTACACCCAGGAGACGGGTGAGTACGTCGAGCTGAATGGTGTCCTGGGCATTCAACAGGGGACCCGGGAGCGTCAGGAGCGCCGTCAGGGCCTGGGGCGCTTCTGACGAAGGTGTTGTCTCATGACGTCTCAGGGCTACGGGCGCAGTGGTACCTGACAACGCCGGTGCGGTGCTGATATCCGCCGGGTGGACGCCTGCGACCGGCCCGTCCTCCCTCATCTGAGCCCCGTCCAAGCCGTTACCGCTACGGTGTCCCCTGTGCCTGCCCGTTCCGCCCCTCATGACACGCTCACTGCGGCGACCCCGGACAAGCCGGCGCCGCCCGTGCACATCGTGCCCGCGGTCGCACCGGTGACGCCGCGCGTCGATCCGGTTGAGCCCCCGGCGCAGGACGTCATGGCCTGGTATGACGTCCACGCCCGCGATCTGCCGTGGCGCCGGCCCGGTACGACGCCGTGGGAGGTCCTCGTCTCGGAGGTCATGAGCCAGCAGACCCCGGTGGCCCGCGTCATCCCCGCCTGGCAGGAGTGGATGCGGCGCTGGCCCGGCCCCACCGAGCTCGCCCAGGCCCCCACCGCCGAGGTGCTGCGGGTCTGGGGACGCCTGGGCTACCCGCGCCGTGCCCTGCGGCTCATCGAGTGCGCCCGCAGCGTCGTCGATCAGCACGGCGGCGTCCTGCCCGACGATCTCGATGCCCTCCTGGCCCTGCCCGGGGTGGGGGAGTACACGGCCGGCGCGGTCCTGGCCTTCGCTCACGGTCGGCGCGCCCTCGTGCTGGACACGAATGTCAGGCGGGTCCTGGCCCGCGCCGTCGGAGGCCAGGCCCTTCCCGCCCCCAGCCTCAACCGGGCCGAGCGCGAGCGGGCACTGAACCTGCTGCCCGACGACGACCCCGCCGCCGCCCACTGGTCGGTGGCCGTCATGGAGCTCGGCGCCCTGGTGTGCACCGCCCGGGAACCGGACTGCGGCGCCTGCCCGTGGCGGGCGAGCTGTGCCTGGCTGGCCGCCGGCCGCCCCGCGGACATCCATGCGGGCCGACGTCGCACCCAGGCCTGGCACGGCACCGACCGCCAGGCCCGCGGACTGGTCATGGCCCGCCTGCGGGAGGCCGCCGACGGGCAGTCCGTCGACGCAGGTGAGCTCGTGGCCTGCGCCACCAGGGCGGGTGTGCGATCCTCCGGCGGTGCTCCCGATCCCGATCAGCCCGCACGCGCCCTGGCCACGCTCCTGGCCGACGGGCTCATCGCCACCGATGATGACGGCGCCACCTACCGGCTTCCCTAGCCGAGTACCGAGTCGGCGTATTGAATGCACCGATCTGCGCACCGCCGGGGCGGGGCGCTCACGGTCCTGGGGCCATGACGCCGGTAGAGTCGTGACCATGGCCAAAGGACGCGGACGCAACCATGGGGAAAGCGCAGGACGACGAGGCTCGGCCCGTCGCGGTGCGAGCTCCTCATCAGGGCGCTCGTCCTCGGGCTCCCAGTCCCGGCCCCTTCGCCCGGGTGGGGCCGGCGGCGGGCCGCGATCGGGCGCCGGACAGTCCTCCTCGGCCAGGTCCTCCCAGGCCAAGGGGCGCGGGGGGCGCGCCTCGGGAGCCAAGTCGACCGGACATCCCCTGCACTCGGGGCAGACGAGCAGGCCCGCCGGCGGGCACTCGGGCAAGTCCTCCCAGGCGGGTAAAGGAGCGCAGAGAGGACAGGTCGGCAAGAACCGTCGGCCCTCCCAGGGCGCTCAGGGGCCCTCGCCGGCACGCTCACGGCAGGCCGCTCCGGGAACCGCCCGCTCCGCCCGGACGAGCTCGACTCAGGCCGCACGTTCTGATCGTCGTCGAAACAGCTGGGGCAAGGGCATCCAGTGGGCCCACATCGGCGGCGGGCGGCTCACCGGCGCCCCCGACTCGATCCCGCAAGGCCCGGACCAGCCCCGCAGCGGACGCCTGCGCAAGCCGATCCCGCCTCAGCCCCGTTACGGTCTGCGCCGTGCCCTGGTGCTGGGCGGAGTCCTCCTGCTCCTCCTCGTCCTCATCGTGACCGTTGTTGTCGGCTACCTCTGGGTTCGCAACACCATCCGCAGCCAGGATGAGGAGCGCGCCGCCGCTCAGGTGCACACCGTCTATCCGACGCCGGGAACCTGCGACGCATCAACCCTGTCGAACACGGTTCAGGGACCCGAGTCCGTCGGTGTCGGCACCGGGGCGACCTTCTCCATCTCCCTGGTCAACAACGGCTCGACGCCCTGTCTGCTCGACGTCGGAAGCCAGGCCCTGGGAGTACGGGTCTCCTCGGGCTCTCAGCAGGTGTGGGACTCCGTCACGTGTCCCGTCGGACAGACTGAGCGGGACCTTCTCCTGCCTGTGGGGAAGGCCGCGGATGTCACCGTGACCTGGAACGGCAACGCGGCCACCTCCGACTGCGCGGTCTCCAATGCCGCGCCGGCCTCCCCGACCAGTGCGTCGGCCTCCTCCACGCCGAGCGCCCCCGGCGGCTCCTCTGCGAGTCCCTCGGCGGGCCAGGCGCAGACCGCCCCCGGCAGTGCCGCGGGCGCGGGAACCTACCGTTTCCGCTTCGTCATGGGGGGCAAGGACCTGACTGAGGACCGGGTCTTCGTCGTCGGCTGACGGCATGCTGCGGTCGGAAGGCCCCAGGGGCGGCCGGTGAAGGTCACCGCGGTACCGAGGGGCTCAGGAGTAGCGCTCGACGACGGAGATCTCCGCCAGCCGTGACAGCCCGTCGCGCAGGGTTCGAGCCCGCTGTGCGCCAACGCCCTCGACGGCCTCAAGCTCCTCAATGGTGGCGCCGAGAACCCCCTGCAGGGACCCCCACTGCTCGACGACGGCGCGCGCCGTCACCACGGGCAGGCGCGGGATCTTGGACAGGATCCGCAGGCCGCGCGGGGAGACCTGAGCGTCCAGGTCCTGACCGTCGATGCCGCCAAGTCCCATGGAGCGCGCCACCATCGCCAGGTCCAGGAGGGCGGGGGAGCCCACCCACTTCAGGCGTGCGTCCACGGTGGCCGTGTCCAGGCCCTCGGGCAGGTAGTCCTCCAGGAGGAATCCGTGCTCGGCGAGCAGGCCCCGGGTCAGCTCCTCGACCTGGAGGGCCAGAAGGCGGCCGTCGGTACCGAGCTCGAGGACGTAGGAGTCGATGTCGGCGGAGATGCGGCGAACCATCTCCATGAGCTGGAGTACCGAGGTGACGTCACGGACGGTGACGAGGTCCTCGATCTCCAAGGAGTCCAGTCCGGCGGAGGTCTGGTCGAGGCGGGCCTTGTAGCGCTCAAGGGCGGACAGGGCCTGGTTGGCGCTGGCCAGGATCGACTCGCTGGGCTCCAGGACGTGGCGCTTGCCGTCGACGTACAGGGAGATGATCCGCATCGACTGGCTCACGGAGATGACCGGGTATCCGGTCTGGCGGGCCACACGCTCGGCGGTGCGGTGACGCATACCCGTCTCCGAGGTCTGGATCGAGGCGTTGGGCAGCAGCTGGACGTTGGCGCGCCGGATCCGGGCGGTGTCCATGTCGACGACGACGCCGCCGTCCATCTTGGCCAGCTCGCGCAGACGGGCTGCGGAGAGCTCGACGTCCAGGTGAAAGCCGCCTGAGGAGATGGCCTCCACGACCGGGTCGAAGCCCAGCACGATGATCGCCCCGGTACGTCCGCGCAGGATCCGCTCCAGGCCATCACGCAGGACGGTGCCGGGAGCGACGAGCGCAAGCGTCTCGCGCAGCTGGCCAGCGGCCTCGATCATCATCTCTCCTGATCTCGCGGTGTCCTGGGAAGGGAACGCACCGTGTGCCTGCCGGGGAGCGGACGGTGCTCTGGACCTTCGGGTTTCACGGCATCTGGTTGAGCGTGCGCACCCCGGTGCTCACGACCCCATGGTATCGGCAGGCGGGCCGACCTTCGGAGAGGGCCTTCCCACACTGGACCAGTCGGTCTGTTGGCGGCGCATGGCCGATCCGTCGACTGCTCATCCCCCGCGGCCGGCCCTCGCCTCTGTGATGGCACCTCAGCCTCGTGGGAGCGCCGCCCCCATGGCCTCACCCACGTGCGCGACCGGAAGGACCTGCATCCCGGCGACCTCGCGCAGCTCGGTCGAGCCCGCCAACGGCACGATCGCCCGGTCGAAGCCGAGACGGGAGGCCTCCGCCAGGCGCCGCTGGATGCCGACGGTGGCACGCACCTCACCGGTGAGCCCCACCTCGCCGAAGGCCACGAGGCCTGCGGGAGTGGGCAGGTTGCGCGCGGCCGAGACCACGGAGACGGCCACTGCCAGGTCCGTGGCCGGCTCGACGGCGCGGGCCCCGCCCACGGTGGAGACGTAGACGTCCGCGCTGGAGGTGTCCACCCGCAGCCTGGCGCTGAGAACCGCCAGCGCCATGGCCGTGCGCGAGTGGTCCACCCCGGAGGTTGTGCGCCGCGGGGAGCCGGCATTGGTGGGGGCCACGAGCGCCTGGATCTCCACCGGCATGGGACGGCGACCCTCCAGGGTGACCGTGGCGCAGGTGCCCGGCACCTCGGAGCGGGCGGCGGACAGGAACAGGCCCGAGGGGTCCGCCAGCCCCACGATGCCCCGCTCGCCCAGGTCGAAGCAGCCGACCTCATCGGTGGGGCCGTAGCGGTTCTTGACGGCCCGCAGCAGCCGTAGACGAGCGTGGCGGTCACCCTCGAACTGAGCGACGACGTCGACCAGGTGCTCCAGGACCCGGGGCCCGGCGATCCCGCCGTCCTTGGTCACGTGCCCCACGAGCAGCACCGGGATACCGCGTTCCTTGGCCACCGCGATGAGTGCGCCGGCCACGGCCCGCACCTGGGTGACGCCCCCGGCACTGCCCTCGACCTGGGCCGAGGCGATGGTCTGGACCGAGTCCACCACCAGCAGCGACGGCCCCGCCGCCTCCACGTGCCCCAGCAGGGCCCCGAGCTCGGTCTCCGCGGCCAGGAGCAGCCCGGGATCCAAGGCGTCGATACGCTCGGCCCGCAGCCGCACCTGCGAGGCCGACTCCTCCCCGGTGACGTAGAGGACCGGACCGTCCCCGCGCCCGCGTGCCACGGCGGCGGCTTTCGCGGCGACGTCGAGCAGCAGCGTGGACTTGCCGACGCCGGGCTCGCCGGCCAGCAGCACGACGGCGCCCGGCACGATCCCGCCGCCCAGGACCCGGTCCAGCTCACCCACCCCAGTGGGGCGGGCCCTGGCCTCCGTGGCGCTGACCTCCCCGATGGGGCGGGCGGCCACTGTCGGTCTCACGGCACCGGCGGTCAGAGCGCCGCCGGCACCCCCACCCGGGGCGCCGGCGGCCTGGGTCCCTTCCAGGGTTCCCCACTCGCGGCACTCCCGGCACTGGCCCATCCACTTGGGGCTGGACCAACCGCACTCGGTGCAGTAGTAGGAGACCTTGGGGGCCTTGGGACTCTTCGATGCGGGCATGACGGGAGACTAGCGGGCCCCACCGACATCTATTCAGGCGTCTGCCGGGCGCCTTCTGGGCCTCAGTAGCCGACCGAACCGGTCTGCCACGGCTGCCCGCTGCGACCGGAGGACTGCTGATTCCGAGGATCCTGGCCGGTAGGGGCCTGCCCGTACTGCGGCTGCTGGGATCGGCCGTCCTGGCCCGATGGCGGCACCTGGGCCGGCTGCTGAGGCTGACCGTACGGGGCCTGCTGCGGAGCGCCGGGAGCCACCTGCTGACTGGGCGTGTGGTCGTAGCCGGTGCTCTGCGGTGCCATCGGCTGGGCAGCCGGTTGCCCGTACTGGGGCTGACCGCCGCTCTGCTGCGCAGGGGCCGTACCCGGGTGGGGCCGGTACTGCGGGGCCGCCTGTGCCTGCATCGGGTTCCCAGGCGCCTGGAGGTATCCCTGCTGCTGGGTTGCCCCAGCGGCCTTCGCCGCCTCGGCGGCCGCCAGCTGTCGGCGCAGTTCCTCGGGAACCAGATTCGGGAAGTGCTTGGCCAGGACATCATCGACGAAGGAGACGAGGAATACGAGGACTGCGATGGGGATGATGAAGATCCAGAACGGAGTCCTCGCTCTACCCGGCACATAGGTGTTGAGGAGGATGAGGATGAAAACGTCCAGAATGACGCCGACGATCACGGCGATCCCGAACAGCGGGTAGAACAGACGGGTACGGATTGTGATCTCATCCTCGGTGGACTCGTTGCCACCGGTGCCTCCGGCGTTCGGGGGGACGTGAGCTGTGCTCATGAAGCAAGTCCTCTCTGAATCTTGGAAGGTTGTTTCAACGTGAAGTCGGGTGCGTCCGGAACTGTCTGTTGAGGGCTAGCTCGTGTGACCGTTCTGTCCGTAGGTCTGCTGATTCTGGGGATCCTGGCCGTACTGGCCCGACGGCGGTACCTGGCCCGGCTGCTGCGGGGTGCTCGGAGCCGCCTGCTGATTGGGTACGTGTCCGTAGCCGGTGCTCTGCGGTGCCATTGGCTGGGCAGCCGGCTGTCCGTATTGGGGCTGTCCGTACTGGCCCTGCTGAGGGACCTGCCCTCCCTGGAAGTGCGGTGCCACGTAGCCGGGCACCAGGTGGGGGGACTTCCTGGCCAGGGCCGCGTCGGCGAGCCTCCCGATCGCCAGAGCACCGACAACGGGAAGAATGAAGACCAGGTAGGGGATACGTACCGAGCCCTCGGCGTTCGTAACGATTCCGATGAAGATCGCGATGTCGATGATGATGCCGATCACGACCATGGCGGTCATGATGAGCAGGTAGTAGCGCGTACGCAGGGGCTTGTCCTCGCCGGAGTCATTGGCGTGAGGGAGCTGGGGGTTGTTCTGAGCGGGTGGCTGTGTGCTCATGAGAAAGGGCCTCTTCTATGTCTGGAATCGTTGTGACGGAGTGCGCCAGGTGCGCGTCCGGTTCCCAGCGTGCCCAAAATCGGCCGGCAGGTCACTCTCTCATGATGGGGAGGGGTACCCCCGTGACATACATTTCCATCATTTTGAGCCGGGCGTTTTTTGCGTGGCCCTACAGAAAGACCGTAGGGCCACGCAAAAAACGCCCGGCTCAGTGGTGGTGGGCGGAGTAGGCGTCAGCCGCGGGTGCGGGCCAGTGCCTGGCGAGCCCGCTCAGCGACGTTCTGCCCGGTGAAGCCGTACTCCTCGAACAGCGCGGAGCCGGCGGCGGAGGCGCCGTAGTGGTCCAGGGAGACGATCTCACCGGCGTCACCGACGATCTCGCGCCAACCCAGGGCGATGCCCGCCTCGACGGCGACCTTGGCGGTGCCGGCCGGCAGCACCTGGTCGCGGTAGGCGGCGTCCTGCTGGGCGAACCACTCCAGGCAGGGGGCGGAGACCACTCGGGTGGGGGTGCCCTGCTCCTGGAGGATGTCTCGGGCGGCCACGGCAACCTCGACCTCGGAGCCGGTGGCGACCAGGACGACCTCGGGACTCGTCTGTCGGCCATCTGCTCCGGTGGCTTCGGCCAGGACGTAGGCACCGCGGCGCACGCCCTCGGCCGCAGCGGTGGCGGAGGCACTCACGGTGAGGTTCTGACGCGACAGGGCGATGCCGGCCGGCTCGTCGTGACGGCGGAGGATCTCGGCCCATGCCGCGGCGGTCTCGTTGGCGTCCCCGGGGCGCACCACGGCCAGGCCCGGGATCGCGCGCAGCGCCGCCAGGTGCTCGACGGGCTGGTGGGTGGGGCCGTCCTCGCCGACCCCGATGGAGTCGTGGGACCACACGAAGACCGGCCCGATCCCCATGAGTGCCGCCAAGCGCACGGCCGGGCGCATGTAGTCGGAGAACACCATGAAGGTGCCGCCGTAGGGGCGGGTGAGCCCGTCCAGTGCGATCCCGTTGAGGATCGAGCCCATGGCGTGCTCGCGCACACCGAAGTGGATGGTGCGCCCGAAGGGTCCATCGCCCTCGGACTGCGCCAGGGAGGTGGGAAGGAAGGAGGGCTCGCCGGCCATGGACGTGTTGTTCGAGCCGGCCAGGTCCGCCGACCCGCCCCACAGCTCGGGCGCTACGCCGGCCAGGGCGGAGAGCACCTTGCCCGACGCCGCGCGGGTGGCCAGTGACTCACCCACCTCCCAGGTCGGCAGGGTCGCCTCCAGGTCCTCGGGCAGGCGGTGGGCCTCAAGGCGATCCAGCAGTGCGGCGCCGGCGGGATTGGCCCGCTGCCAGGCCGCGAAGCGCTCGTCCCAGCCCGCTCGTGCGGCCCGGGCGCTCTCGGCGGCCTGCTTGCGGGCGTGGGAGACGACGTCGTCGGGCAGGATGAAGCTCTGCTCGGGGTCCAGGCCCAGGGCCCGCTTGAGCCCGGTGATCTCCTCGGCCCCGAGCTTGGCGCCGTGGGAGGAGGCCTGGCCCTGCTTGGTCGGGGAGGGCCAGGCGATGATCGTGTGCAGACGGATCAGCGACGGGCGCGCGCTCTCGGCGCGAGCCGCCACGACGGCCTCGTGCAGCGCCTCGAGGTTCTCCGCGTAACCGTCGGGACCGGTGCGCCAGTCGACGTCGAGCACCTGCCAGCCGTAGGCCTCGAAACGGGCCGAGACGTCCTCGGTGAAGGCGATGTCCGTGTTGCCCTCGATGGAGATGTCGTTGTCGTCGTAGATGGCGATGAGGTTGCCCAGCTGCTGGGTGCCGGCCAGGGAGGCGGCCTCTGAGGTCACGCCCTCCTGCATGCAGCCGTCGCCGAGGATCGTGTAGACGAAGTGGTCGAAGACCGACTCACCCAGTGGGGTGCTGGCATCCAGCAGCCCGTGCTCGCGGCGCGCCGCCATCGCCAGGCCGACTGCGTTGGCAAAACCCGCTCCCAGCGGGCCCGTGGTGGTCTCCACCCCGGCGACCTCGCCGAACTCGGGGTGACCCGGCAGACCGGCCGGGGATCGGAAGGCCGTGAAGCCCTCGAGGTCGATGTCGTATCCGGCCAGGAACAGCTGGATGTACTGGACTAGTGAGGCGTGCCCGATGGACAGGACGAACCGGTCCCGTCCCAGCCAGCCCGGGTCCGCCGGGTCGTGGACCATCTCACGCTGGTAGAGCAGCCACGCCACCCCCGCCAGGGAGATCGGCGTACCGGGGTGCCCCGACCCGGCCTTCTCCACGGCATCGGCGGCCAGGGCCTTGGACACTGCGATGGTCTGACGGTCGAGGTCGGTGAGCAACTGCTCAGCGCTCATAACTGAGGACTCCTTGTGCATGAGGGTGCATAGTGCTCGCGGCCGTGGGCGCCGTGACGGTGGTGCATCGCGGTGCATCTGCGGCCGGGCATCAGGGGTGATCCTTCCCGCTTCCGTGGAGCCGGGCAAGTACACGGATGAACGCGTGTTCATTCCAACTCGCCCCCGCGCCCCGCCTCATACGCTCTCCAGGAGGGACCGGGCGGTGCCCTCGTCGGTGACGAGGGCGGACAGGTAGCTCCCACGCAGGGTTGCTCGCAGGGCCCCGACCTTGTCCCGGCCCGCTGCCACGCCGATGACCAGGGGGATCTCGCTGAGCCGGGAGGGGTCCAGGCACAGGGTGCGATTGCACAGGGCCGTACGCACGTGGTTGCCCTCGGTGTCCAGGTGGTGTCCGCAGACGTGGGCGACGACGTTCTTGCGGCGGCACTCGCGCATGACGGCGGGTGTCATCCAGCGGCGCAGGAGCGGGCTGCTCGTCGTCTCCTCGACGGCGCCGACACCGGTGAGCGCCACGTCGCTGCGGGCTGCGAGCTCCAACGTGGTGGCCACCCGCTCCTCGCTGCGCACCGCGCGGGTGTTCTTCAGGGAGTCGAAGACGAGGGGGACCGGCAGCGATCGGTAGTGGCCGCCCAGGCGCAGGGCCAGGTTACGGCAGATGTCCGGGCCGTCCTCGAGATGGAAGGACTCCCCGGCCGAGCCCAGCATCGCCACCGCCGTCGACTCGGGCCAGACGCGCTCGGGCAGGTGATGGACGACGGCTCCCACGGCCCGGCCGTTGGACACGGCGATGACGCTGCGTGGTCCGCAGTGCTCCAGGAGCAGATCGCCGCACACCCGAGCGACCTCGGTGCCCGGGCCGGTCACGCCGTCGGCGCGGTCCTCGGCGACTCGCGCCTCCTTGAGCCCGAAGGCCTGCGCCAGCTGCTCCTCCAGGGCCATGAGTCGCTCGATGGGGTGGGACACAGTGACGGTGACGACGCCGTGCCGACGGGCCTCGGAGAGCATGCGCGAGACCGTGGGGCGCGAGTACCCCATCTTGCTGGCGATCGTCGCCTGGTCAAGGTCCTCGTCCCAGTAGAGGTGGGCCACCTCCAGCAGCAGCGAGGCCCGCTCCCGAGTCAGCTGTGCACACATGCGTTCATGTTATCTAATCGTGATTATCGGATCTCATGTTCTGGCAACGATTCCTTCGGGAGCGGAAAGTCGGTTGCGTCGTCAATCTGAACATTCGTTCACGACTCGTCTTCGATGTCGGTCCTGCTCTTCGTAGCGTGACGGATACGGGTGGGCACGGGCCTGCGGCGTTGCGCCGCTGCCGAAGCCCCGCCAGCACGTGACCGAAACCCGTTTGGAGGAGAAGAACTCATGGGAATCGTCCGCACTATCCACGGCGACGTCGACCCCGCAAGCCTCGGAGTCGTCAACGCCCACGACCACCTCATCCGCGTCGGTGCGGGAGAGGTCTATATCGACCCCGACCACCTCCTCATCGATGAGGACAAGGCGGTCCAGGAGGCCACCTCCTTCGTCGATGCCTCCAAGCGCTTCGCAGCGGGCGCCACCATCGTCGACATGTGCCCGGCCTCGTCGGGACGCGGCGTACTCACGCTGCGCGACGTCGTCGACCGCGTCCCGGACCTGCAGGTCATCCAGGCCACTGGCTTCCACCAGCAGAAGGTCTACCTGGAGTGGCGCCAGTCCTGGGTCAACCAGTACACGGTCGCCGAGATCGCCGACCTGCTCATCGCCGACATCGTCGAAGGCGTCGACGCCAACGACTACATGGGGCCACTCGTCAAGCGCACCGACATCCGGGCCGGCTGCATCAAGTGGGCCACCGCCTACGGCAGGATCACCGACTGGGAGGTCAAGACCGGCCAGGCCGTGGCCATCGCCTCCAAGGAGACCGGCGCACCCATCAACACCCACGTCACCGCCGGCACCTGCGGCCCCGAGCAGGCCCGCTTCCTCATCGAGCAGGGCGTCGCCCCGGAGAAGATCGCCATCGGCCACATTCAGCGCAACTGGGACCCGTGGGTCCACGAGCAGATCGTCGCCACTGGCGCCTACGTCGAGCTCGACGGCACCAACCGCATCAAGTACGTGCCCGACAATGCCCGGGTCGACCTCATCAAGACCCTGGGGGCCAAGGGCTACGGCAAGCAGATCCTCCTGGGCACCGACTCGGGCAAGGCCTCCTACCAGAAGGCCTACGGGTCGGTCTCCGGCATCGACTACGATCCGGCCGTCTTCTGCCCCCGCCTCATCAAGGACGAGGGTGTCGACCCCGCCTACGTCCAGGATCTCCTGGTGGGCAACGCCGCCACCTTCTTCGCCTTCGAGCCCCTGGCCGGCTGAGGGAGGAGCCATCACCATGACCCGGCAGCCGCCAACCCCCAGACTTCAGATCGCCCTGGACACGCTCGACCTACCCGCTGCGCTCGGCCCCCTCCAGCAGGCCGCGCCCTATGTCGACGTCATCGAGTGCGGCACCATCCTCGTCCTGTGCGAGGGCTTTCACGCCGTGCGCGCCATCCGGGCCCTCTTCCCGGACAAGCAGATCCTCGCCGACGTGCGTATCGCCGAGGCCGGTTCCAAGATCGCCCGCCTGGCCTTCGAGGCCGGTGCGGACCTCGTCTCCTGTGTGGCCGGAGCCTCCATGTCCACCATCCGCCAGGTCTGCCAGGTGGCCGACGAGCTCGGCGGCGAGGTCCAGGTCGAGCTGGCCGACGAGTGGTTCGACGCCGAACGGGCCCGCGCCTGGCGCCAGGCCGGCGTCGAGCACGTCATCGTCAAGCGCTCCCGCGACCGGGAGGCCTCCGGAGACCTGTCCTGGAAGAGCGAGGACATGGACCGGGTCGACGAGCTGGCGGCCATGGGGTTCACCGTCACCATCACCGGCAGCCTGAGCCCCGTCGACCTGCCGGCCTTCGCCGGACGCGAGGTCGGCATCGTCATCACCGGCCGGGCGATCGTCGCCGCTGGGGAGCCCGCCCACGCGGCCGCCGAGCTGCGCGCCACCCTGGAGGAGGTGTGGACATGAGCGCCGTGGCCGACCTCGAGGCCGGCATCAGTCTTGGCATCTACGAGAAGGCTCTGCGCAGCGGGCCGCTGGCGGTCTCCGGGAACCGGGTGGATGGCGAGGCCTGGCGGGTCTTCCTCGACCAGGTGCCCCGAGCCGGTTTCTCCTTCCTCGATCTGTCCATCGACGAGTCCCCCGAGCGGGAGGCCCGCCTGGACTGGGACGCCGGGCAGTGCCGTACCGTGCGCCGGGCCGCCGAGGCGGCCGGGACCGATATTGGCGGAGTCTGCCTGTCCGTGCACCGTCGGATCGGGCCCGGATCGGCCGACCCGGCCGTGCGCCGGCGCGCCCGCGAGGTGATGGCCCGGGGCCTGCAGGTCTGCCACGACCTGGGCGTCCCGGTCATCCAGCTGGCCGGTTACTACTGCTACTACGAGGACCCGAATCCCGATGCCGAGCGCTGGTACGCCCAGCTCCTGGCCGACGCCGTCCCGCTGGCCGCGCGCCTGGGCGTCGTCATGGGGATTGAGAACGTCGACGGCGACGACGTCACCTCCCTGACCAAGGCGATGGAGTTCGTCGACGCCGTCGACTCACCCTATCTCCAGCTCTACCCCGACCTGGGCAATATCGCCGAGCAGAGCCTCGACCCGGGAGCCGAGCTCGCCGCCGGAGAAGGCCACATGGTCGCGATGCACGCCAAGGACGTGCGCCCCGGCGAGCCGCGCCGCGTGGAGATGGGCACTGGTGTCGTCGACTGGGACCGCTCCTTCGAGCTCCTGGCCGCCCAGGGCTGGAGCGGCCGCCTCATGATCGAGATGTGGAACGACGACGTTCCGGACTCCTTGAGCCGCTGTGCCGCCGCCCGCGCCTTCATCGAGGAGCGGGCCGCCTCGGCGGGCATCGCCATCGTGGCGCCGTAGGGACACTCCCGCAACGAGCGGATCCCATCGTCTCCTGACCGCCTCTCCCTACCGGACCCGCACAACCGCACCCGAACCACCATCCGAACCACGAGCGGCACCGCAGCCGCTGCAGAGGAGAATCGACAATGAGGTACGACCTGACAACCATTGGCGAGGGACAGATCCGGCTGACCTGCGAGCGCGGGGAGCGCCTGGCCACCGCCCGGTCCCTGCGCATGACCGCCGCCGGCTCCGAGGCCAACGTCGCCGGGCTCCTGTCCGAGCTCGGCCGCTCGACCGCCTGGACCACCAAGCTGCCCCGCGGTGAGCTGGCCGACCGCATCGCGCTGGAGTACTCCGCCGTCGGCGTGGACATGAGCCACGTCGTCATGACCGACGAGGGCCGCGTCGCCCTCTACTTCCTCGAGCCGGGCGAGTTCCCGCTGCCGGGCAAGGTCACCTACGACCGCGAGTACACGCCCTTCCGCAGCATCGTCCCCGAGGAGTTCGACTGGGACGCCCTGCTCGACACCCGCCTGGTCTTCCTCACCGGGATCACCGCGGCCCTGACCCCCGAGACCGCACGGGTGGTGCGCTACGCCGCTGACGCCGCCCGGGACCGGGGCGTCGACGTCGCCCTCGACGTCAACTTCCGCTCCCTGCTGTGGGACGGCGAGCAGGCCCGGGCCGTCCTGGAGCCGATCGCCAGGGGAGCCTCGATCCTGTTCTGCTCGCGAACCGACGCCGGCATCGTCTTCGGTGTCCCGGGCCAGGGTGTGGACGTGTGCCGCAACCTGCGCGAGGAGATCGGCGCCCCCACGGTCGTGTCCACCGACGGGCGCGCCGGGACCTACCTGTCCACCGCCTCCGAGGGCGAGCGCGTCTACGAGATCAAGTCCGTCCCCGTCATCGACCGCCCCGGGGCGGGAGACTCCTTCGTGGCCGGCACCCTGCACGGCTGGCTCGACGGCGACGTGAGCCGCGGCATCGAGATCGGCACCAAGGTCGCATCCCTGGCCTTGACCCACCACGGAGACCTCACCCACGTGCGCCCCGCCGAGCTGCTCCAGGCGCAGGGCTCCGACATCGTCCGCTGACCGGCTGCGTGCCGGTTCCACCGTAGATTGGACCGCATATGAGTACCGCATCGGGACGCGCGGCACAGGGAGCTGCCGCCATGAGCGCCCTCGAACAGATCGACTCCCGGCCCCTGACGGGTCACCAGCGAAGCATCATCGGGCTGGCGATCGTCGCCAACGTCTCAGAGTTCTTCGACATGTTCCTCATCGGCTTCGCCGTCGTCCAGCTCCAGAAGGAGTGGAGCCTGGGCGGCTTCGAGACCGGCGTCATCCTGGCCTGCTCCGGGCTGGGGACCGTCCTCGGATCGGTCCTGTGGGGCCGCGCCGCCGACCAGATGGGACGTCGACGCACCTTCTTCTGGTGCGTCCTGCTCTTCACCATCTTCACCCTGGCCTCGGTGTTCACCCCCACCGGATGGTGGATGATGCTCGCCCTCCTGCGGGTGCTGGTCGGCGTGGGCGTCGGAGGCCTCAACATCGTCTCCATTCCTTACGTCCAGGAGTTCGTCCCCACCAGGCAGCGCGGCCTGCTGGCCGGGCTCGGCTCGGTGTTCATCCCGCTGGGGCTCTTCCTGGGGTCCCTGGGACAACGCGCCATGCATGACAACTGGCGCGGCCTCATCGCGCTGGGCGCGATCCCGATCCTCCTGCTGGCCTGGATCCGGATCGTCCCGGAGTCGCCCCGCTTCCTGCTCTCCCAGGGCCGCGAGCGCGAGGCTCGCGAGTCCATCGCCTGGGCCCTGGAGCTGAGCCCCGACGCGGTAGGTGCCCTGCCGCCGGTGGAGACCGAGCAGCGCATCGCCTACTCCGAGCTGTTCCGAAGGCACCTCAGGCCTCTGCTCATCGTCTCGATCGGCTCCTTCTGCTTCATCCTGGGATCCTTCACCGTGCAGTCCTGGGGTCAGACGCTCCTGGAGGTCGGCTTCGACGACATCAACGCCGACACCGTGGGCACGCTCTTCATGGGGGTCTCCCTGGTGGACCTCCTCGGGCGTTTGGCCTCGGCCTGGCTCGCCGACCGGATCGGGCGGCGCTGGACGATGTTCTCCTTCGGTCTCATCGGGGCGGCGGGCGCGGTCATCGTGGCCCTCTCCGCCCACTGGGAGACCTCCTGGATCATCTTCTTCACCGGCATCTGCATCACCATGGGCTTCGGCGACGGCGCCTTCGGGATCCTCAACGCCTTCGGTGGCGAGCAGTTCCCCAACGACGCCCGGGGCACGGGACTAGGACTGGGCTACGGCATCGGGGCGATCGCCAAGATCATCGGCCCGCTGCTCATGGGGGCGATGATCGGCTCGGACAACCTCAAGGAGCTGGCGCACCCGCTGGCGGCCGTCTTCCCGGCCTTCCTCTTCTTCGCGGCCATGCTGGTCCTGGGCGGGTTCGTCTACCTGCTGGCCCGGGAGACCAAGGGCGAGGTCCTCGAGGACATCTGAGCCGTCCCGGCCTCCGGCGTCGTTCGGAGGGCTGCCCGCTCCCACTTCTGGGATCGAGCGGAACATGAACATATGTGCGGGGGCCGGAACCCATCTGGTTCCGGCCCCCGCACGCATGGGGCGCTTTGCACCGCCGGTCAGTGCTGGCCGTAGACGTGCTGGTATCGGTCGTTGAGGCGATCCACCATGTCGGCCGGAATCGGCTTCACGTCGCCGAGCTGCTCGGCGATGCTCATCGTGCGGGCGACCTCCTCGCACATGACGGCGGCCTTGACGGCGTCGTGCGCGTCCTTGCCAACGGTGAAGGGACCGTGATTGGCCATGAGGACCGCCGGCGACCTCGAGCCCTCCAGGGTCTCCACGATGCCGCGGCCGATCGAGTCGTCGCCGATGAGGGCGAAGGGACCGATCGGGATGTCGCCGCCGAACTCGTCGCCCATCATCGTCAGGGCGCAGGGGATCGGCTCGCGGCGCGCGGCCCAGGCGGTGGCGTAGGGGGAGTGGGTGTGGACGACGCCGCCGACGTCATCGCGGTGCCGGTAGACGTAGGCGTGTGCGGCGGTGTCCGATGAGGGCGTCAGCGAGGCCGGCGTCCCGTCGTCGATCTTCTCGCCGTCGAGCGTGCAGACCACCATGGTGTCCGCGGTCAGCTCGTCGTAGGAGACGCCGGATGGCTTGATGACGAACAGGTCGGTCTTGATGGGGCCGTCGCCGCGGTCGACGATGACCCTTTCGGAGACGTTGCCGGCGGTCCATACCACCAGGCCCCACCGGGGGAGCTCGGCGTGCAGGGCGGCCACCCGCCGTCTGGTGTCCGCAACCGCCCCCTTCGTCTGCTCGTCAAGGTCGGCCAGCCTGATTCTCTCGCTCATGCGTGCGCTCCTTTGGTCGTCAGTGATATCCGGTTTCACCGACGATTCTTCGGAGCCGGCGGACCCTCGTCACCACGCCTGACGCACGAATGTTCATAGCCGTTCCCAGGGGCTGTTGCGAAAGCAGGGTGGAGGACCTCACGCTCGCTCGTGCTGCATGAGTCCCTGCCCCCTCGTGGACGCGCACCGACCTGTTTGCTACTGGTCTCTCAATCGTCCGCGGACAGTGCGGATGACCATGAGGATGACGCCTCCCTGTGCGTCGGTCTCCTAGGTCTGCCAGGCGGTGGCCGGGTAGAAGCCGGCCTCGTTGCAGAATCCGTAGGGCGTCACCGTCGCCATCTCGTGCTGGCCACCGGTCGGGGACTCCAGGACCACCTTGCCGGTGTCCAGGTTGATGAGGCGCAGACGGCCGCCATTAAGGGCGAGGTAGAGGATGGAGCCGTAGATCGCCGCACTCTTGTAGAACTCCTTCTCGGTGGACTTCCGGGTGAGCAGCGCGGTCGCGGAGCCGTTCTTGCGGACCTGGATGTAGTCGGTCCTCCTGATGACGTATCCGTTGCTCGCGGTGAGGTTGGCGTGCTTGTCCTCCCCGTCCACCGGCAGGTCCGCCAGCTCGGTCCGCTCGCCAGTGGTGAGGTTGATGCAGAGCTCGGGGTAGGGCGGCACTTTCGTGCGGCTGTCGACGGCGTAGAGATATCCCTGGTGCACGAGCAGGGCACTCATGTTCTCGATGGGGTGAGCGACACCGTCGGCGAGCGTGACAATGGCCGTCTGGACCTTCTCGTCATCACTGAGCAGGGCCACCGCCTCACCGCCCTCCACCGCACAGAAGTTCTGGGACGTGGTGGAGGCCAGATCAAACTGTACGGACAGGTCCTTCGTTGACAGCCGCAGGGCTCGGTGCGGGACGCTGACGGTGACCAGGAGGTCGGCGCCGTCGGAGGTCAGCGTGATCGAGGAGCCGGCGCGGTACGTCGACTCCCTCGCCTTGAGGGCAAGATTCTCCCCGAGCACCGCGCTGGCGACGATGCGCCGGTCGGCCAGACGGATCTTGAGCAGACTGACTCGTCCTCGGTTCTTGGGGCGCTGGTCGACGACGTCCTCGCGACCGGTGATGAGGTAGGCGAACTCGTCGTCGCACGTACCGGCGCAGGTGAACTGCTCGGTGACGACTGTGCCGGGGCTGGGGACGACACGGCTTCCTGAGGGAACGCCACCGACCTGGGGAACGGTCATCGGCTCGATGCGGTACCCGTGCTCGGAGTCGTCCGGCACGAGGGTGTAGGTCTTCGGCCCATTCAGGTCCACGATGATGGGGCGGTCGCCGGACAGGGCGGCGGTGTCGTCGTCGTCGCTGTTGACGTCATAGGCGATGAGAAAGGAGCCGTGGGCGGTCTCGATCATCGCATTGGTCGGCCACGGATGATTCTGATTCTCCTTGATGCGCAGGGGCCACACCGCCTCACTGCCGAAGCTGGTCGGGATGGCGGTCGCCTTCGGGGGCGTGGACAATGATGCGTGAAGGACCGTGGGGGGCTGGGGAGTCAGCGTGCGTGCGATGCGCTGCCTCATGCTCGCGCAGCCGCTCAAGGACAGCGCACCGGCGCTCGCGGTGGCGCCGAGTGCGGCGGTGAGGAAGACGCGACGACGCATGATGACCTGCCCGGTGACGACTCTGCTGGTCTGACGGGGATATGTTACGTGGCCGGGTGCGGTTGGGTGGAGAAATACCGCACTCGGCCACGTCGATGATCTTGTTTTGTTGCGGACCGGCCGGCTGTCAGTGCTCCGGGTGCTCGACGACGACGACCGGGGCTGCGCCGTCCTGGTTATCGCGGTCGGCGTGGTTAGCGGAGCCGGCGTGGTCGGCGGAGGCGTCCGAGCCCGGCAGGTGGCTGCCCACCATGTCGGTCAGTCCGGTGCCCACGAGGCTGCGCAGGATGAGATCGAGCTGCTCGACGTTGTTGGCCACCGCCTTGGGCAGGGCGGAGGCGCCCTCGGTGGAGATGATCGACAGGTCGCGCACGCTGGCCAGCGGCTCGCTCAGGGCCCTGGCGATCTCGGGGGCCTTGTCCAGCAGCATCTGGCGGGTGGCAGCCTCGCCGTACTTGGCCAGGGCGTCCGCCTTGTCACTCATGGCCTTGGCCTCGGCCTCACCGGCGGCGCGGATCGTGTCGGCCTCGGCCTGGCCTCGGGCCGCGATGGCCTCGGCCTCGGCGCGGGCCTGGGCGGCGGTCGCCTTGGCCTCGGCCTCGGCGCGGGCCACGGTGGCCTGGGCCTGGGCCTCGGCGTCCAGGCGGGTGCGCTCGGCGTCGGCCTGGGCCCGTAGCAGCGCCTCGGTCTTGGAGGCCTGAGCCTCCTGCTCGCGCTGGTAGCGGGCGGCGTCGGCGGGCTTGCGCACCGTGGAGTCCAGCTCGCGCTCGGTCAGGGCGGCCTTGGCCTCGGCCGCCTCCTGCCCGATGATGGCGATCTCGCGCTCCTTGGCGGCGCGGGCGATCGGGCCGGCGGAGTCGGCGTCGGCCTGGGCCTTGTCCGTCTCGGCCTTGAGCTGGGCCTGACGCAGGGACAGGTCGCGCTCGCGCTCGGCGATCTGCTGACGGGAGGTGACCTCGGCGTCGCGGGCCTCGCGCTCGGCGTTGGCCCGCGCGATGCGGGCGTCCTTCTCGACGCGCTGCTGCTCGGGCACACCCAGGGACTCGATGTAACCACCGGCGTCGGTGATCTCGGAGACCTGGAGCATGTCGATCTCCAGACCCATGTTGGCCATGATGCTCTTGGCGTCGTCGAAGACGTTGCGCTGCAGGGCGTCGCGGTCGGAGATGAGGTCGGTGACCGTCATGTGGCCGATGATCGAGCGCAGGGAGCCGATGAGCGCCTCCCGTGCGGAGTCGGCGATGGCCTGGTCCGTGTTGGGCTTGCCCAGGAAGCGCTTGGCCGCGGCGCGCACCTGCTCGTCGGAGTCGCCCACCTTGACGGCGGCGACGGCGGCGACGTTGACGTTGATCTTGTTCTCGTCCTCGGCAGTGACCTTGAAGCCGATCGTGGTCTGGGTGAAGGGCAGGTACTGGATGGTCTGGATGATCGGCAGGACGAAGTCGCGTCCACCGGGGTGGACGATCTTGACCGTGCCCCGGTTCGATCCGGAGATCAGGCCGGTGAGGTTGGAGGGGACGACGACGATGCGGCTGAACAGGTAGGCGACTGCCGCCAGCACGATGATGGCGACGACGGCGATCAGACCGATGACTGATACACCCATACGGGGTTCCTTTCTGTGCGGAGAGACGGGATGAAGAAGGAGGAAGGAGGAGGACGGCGGGGGAAGGGACGGCGCGAGCGACGGGCGGGGTGCGGTCCGTCAGCGGCTCCCGGTGGGCTCAGCTGCTGATCTGCTCCCAGGAGACAATGGCCAGGGTGGAATCGACGGCGTCGAGCACCCAGGCGCTCTGCCCCGAGCGCAGCGGCTGCTCGGATCGCGCCGGCAAGGTGAGCTGGTGGCCGCGCGTGATGGCGCGAACCTCACCGCTGCCGTCCTTCCACCACAGGACGGTGACCTTCTCGCCGACCAGCTCCGCGGCGGTGGGCGGAGCCGTGTCCAACGGCATGGAGCGGTGGAGCCGGTTCCACAGCCAGCGCATGAGCGCACCGGATCCGAGGGCCGCTGCGGTGGGAACACCCCACAGCACCGCCGCCGGCACCTGCGCGTCGGCCGAGCCCGTCGTCGCTGTCACCCCCATGCCGATGGCGCCGAACACGGCCACCGGCAGAGCGAGGATCGGCACGAGCCCATCGGGCAGGAGGGCGTCCAGCAGTCCGTCGAACAGGATGCCGGCCACCAGGAGGGTGCAGCCGATGATCGCGCACCAGGCGAAGATGCCCACACCAGTTCCCTTCCGCGCAGGCCCCTTGGCCTCCGACACCTGGATTCTGCCACGCAGGCCGGCATATGAAGCCGGGGTTGGGATGGGAAGAACAACCCGGTGGGACTCAGGCTCCGCGGGCGCGCGGCAGCCGACCGGAGTCATGCAGGGACTGTGCAGCCGAGGGCCAGGGCGTCGCCGCCGGGATGGCCGTCGCCGCAGAGGGGGCGGTGGTGACGGTCATGGTCTCCGCCGCCGGATCGACTGCGGGGCCGGGGCCGTCCGGGATGGCTGTGTGGACTGTCCTGGCCGTGCTGGCTGTGCTGGCTGTGCTGGCCACGACCGCTGCCGCACGGTGCGCTCCGACGGCGTCGGCGGGGACGGCGTCGGCGGGGACGGCGGGGACGGCGTCGGCGGCAGCCACTGCTGAGGACTGCTCGGCCTGCTGGGACGCGGAGAGGACGGGCAGGCCGGATGGTGCGGATACAGGATGGTTGATGCTCCCCGGCACCTGAGCGGGCGCCTGGGCCGCGCCCTGAGACGGGAGGAATCCGTAGCCGGTCGCTCCTGCTGGGCCGACGGCCGAGGCGGGTCCCGCAGGCACGACCGCAATCGGGGACGGCTGAGGGCCTGTGGGCACCATGACGGTCTGCGCGGATACTGCCGCGGCCCTCGCGGCGAGCACGTCCTGCTGTGCGGGCGGTGGGCTCGCGTGGGTGCGGATGTGCTCGGAGTGCGGCTGTACCGGCTGGGGCATTGCCTGCGCAGCGGCGGCGGGAGCAGTCGGTGCGGCCAGTGATGCGGGCTCTTCGGGGGCGCCCGGTGCGCCTGAGACGTGCGAATCGGTGGCGTGGCGCCCGGTCGGTGTCCCGGGGAGAGCCGGGGCGAAGACGGGGGAGGTCTCCTCGGTGTTGGCTGACGCCGTCGATGCTCCCGAGGTCGGAGCCACCGAGGAGGCCAGGGGCGATGCCGCCATCGTCCCTGAGGCCGTCACCGCATCAGGAACAGCGGCCGCCTGCATGGATGATGATCCGGTCAGGTCCGTCTGAGCGTGTCGACGGCGGGAGATGCGGCTGGGGGTCGGGTCCTCGAAGACGGGCCTGCGGGTCTCGGGCTCCCGGTGACTCGTCGGGCCCGCGGTGGACTGTTGGGACTGACCGCTGCGCGCTGAGCTCTCCATGGGTGGTGCCTGCTGGGCTCCGACGGCCTGTGACTGTGCGCCGGTGAGTGAGTCGGTGGGCGGTCCAGAGGACGCGTCGGGCTGCACTGCCTGGGGGAATACGGTGGCTGCCGTGGGTGACGGCTCCACGCCGCTGGGCCGGATACCCGGGGCTGAGGTCGAAGGAGACGGTTCGGCCGCCGATTCATGCCAGGGGGAGGTAGCCGTCGTCGTTGCCGTCGATGCCGGCCGAGTCGGCTCAGGAACAGTCGTGGAGCTCGACGGGGCCGCTGCGCGTCCGCCTCGACGGCCAGGAGTGAGTGGAGGCCACACGACATCGGAGTCGGGCAGCCCGGTGGTGGCCTGAGCGGACGCGTCGGGCAGCGCGGTGGTGGCCTGAGCGGCCGCCGCCGGGGCCTCCCGTGCCACCCGGCTCTGCGTCCGCCGCGAGCGCCGCCGGGGCTCGGCGCCGGAGGTGCTCGCGCCGCCCGCAGCGGGCACGGCTCTTGTGGATCCGGTGGCGCCGGCGGAGGCGGCGGGAGTCGGGTAGTCGGCGAACTTGGCGATGTGGTCGAGGTCGTAGTGGGTCGGGTCCTGCCCGGCGTTGCGTAGCACGTCCTCCAGGGGGCTGAGCAGGGCCAGCCGGAAGGCGGGGTCGACGCAGCGGGCGTTGACGGCACCCCAGATCTGGTCGGCCGTCAGGGACTCCTCGGAGGAGCCCAGGTCGTTGCGGATCGCGGTGACCAGGTCCGCCTCCAGGCGCGCGTAGGCCATGGCGTAGGCGCTGGGCCACGGGGCCTCGGGCCGCTGGCTGCGCAGGAGGGCGAAGTTCCGCATGGCGCGCAGCACCTCGTCCGAGCCACCTACCAGCGCCCCCACCCGCAGACGGTCCAGCGCCTCGTTCTTCATCGTCCCGGTGCCCTCAGGGCCCAGCAGGTGCTTGGAGTCCTCGACGACCTCACGGAGGAAGACCCGGTAGGCGGCGACACTGTCGGGTGTTGTGCGCTCCTTGGTCATCGAGTGCAGCCGTTCGGCGGCGTGACGCGCCGCCATACGGGCCGAGCTGGCCTCGGACTGGACCTCGTTGATCCGTGAGATGCTCGCCCGGGAGATCCGTGAGGCCTCCTTGAGGGCCAGGTCCGCATGCGCCGTCGAGCGCCGTGCGGCGAAGACAGCGGCAACGGCGACCAGGATGGAGACACCGGCTGCGATAGTGGCCACGACGGCGACAACGGACAGATCCATACCCCTATCCTGCCCGTAACCGACCCGGTGGTGCCGCGGAAAAAGCGCCTCTCCAGACAGTCCCCAGAATCTCTGCGGGTGACACTCAGGCAGGTCGTGGCCGCGCTCACGCGATAGGAGGGTGAGGGGGCGTGGTCGGTGGTGCGGTGCTTCAGGATGCGCCGACCCCTGGGTGCTCCGACTGGGTGCTCCGACGCGCATCTGCTCCTGCACGATCGCGATGACCTGCACCGATGTGCACAGGGTGAGACCCTCGGAGCCTGAGACGCCGCACGCGGGCTCGTGGCGCGGTAGCGTCGGCGCCATGAAGAAACTCATCAACGCCGTTGACAACGTGGTCACCGACGCCCTGCGGGGCATGGCCGCGGCCCACCCCCTCGAGCTCGACGTCGACCTCGACCGGCACATCGTCTACCGCCGCCGACCCAAGGAGGAGGGCAAGGTCGCCATCATCTCCGGGGGAGGCAGCGGGCACGAGCCTCTCCACGGCGGCTTCGTGGGCGCCGGCATGCTCGACGCCGCCTGTGCCGGCGAGATCTTCACCTCCCCGGTCCCCGACCAGGTGGTGGCCGCCACCAGCGCCGTCGACCGCGGTGCCGGCGTGCTGCACATCGTCAAGAACTACACCGGCGACGTCATGAACTTCGAGATGGCCGCCGAGATCGTCGACGCCGAGTCGGGCATCCAGGTCGCCGGCGTCGTCACCAACGACGACGTCGCCGTCGAGGACTCCCTCTACACCGCCGGACGCCGCGGTGTGGGCGTGACCGTCATGGTGGAGAAGATCGCCGGCGCCGCCGCCGAGCAGGGACGCCCGCTGGACGAGGTCGCCGGCATCGCGGCACGCGTCAACGCAGCCGGCAGGTCCATGGGCATGGCCCTGACCTCCTGCACCGTCCCGGCCAACGGCAAGCCCTCCTTCGACCTGCCCGACGACGAGATGGAGATCGGCATCGGCATCCACGGCGAGCCCGGACGCCACCGCGAGAAGGTCGCCCCCGCCGCCGAGATCGCCGAGCGCCTCGTCACCCCGATCCTGGCCGAGCTCACCGAGCTGGAGCCCGCCGGCGCCGACGAGGGCGTCATCGCCATGGTCAACGGCATGGGCGCCACCCCGCTGCTCGAGCTCTACCTCATGTACGGCGAGATCGCCCGCCTCCTCCAGGGAGCCGGGATCACCGTGGCCCGCAACCTCGTGGGAAACTACATCACCAGCCTCGACATGGCCGGCTGCTCCCTGACCCTGGTGCGCGCCGACGCCGAGCTGCTGAGCCTGTGGGACGCCCCGGTCAACACGCCCGGCCTGCGCTGGGGCGTGTGAGGACCTGACACAATCGGGGTGCCCGGATCGCGTGCGGGCACCCTACGGAGACTGAAGGAGAAGCGACATGACCGCAGAGGTGGGAGCCGCCCGCCACTCGCTGAGCGTGGCGGACCTGGCGGCCTGGGTGCGCCTCAGCGCCGCACTCGTCGCCGAGTACGCCGAGGAGCTCACCGACCTGGACGCCGCCATCGGCGACGCCGACCACGGCGCCAACATGAAGCGCGGCCTGGCCGCCGCCGCCGAGGCGGTGCAGACGGGCGGCTTCACCAGTGCCGACGCCCTGCTCAAGAAGGTCGGCACGACCCTGGTCTCCACCGTCGGGGGCGCCTCCGGGCCCCTGTACGGCACCTTCTTCCTGCGCGCCGGCGGCGCCGTGGCCGGCCTGGAGGCGCTCGACGCCCAGGCGCTCGCGGGTGCCCTGGAGGCCGGGGTCGGCGGTATCGCCGCGCGGGGGCGCGCCACCACGGGGGAGAAGACCATGCTCGACGCCTGGAGCCCGGCCCTGGAGGCCCTGCGCGCCCAGCCCGACGACCTCGCCGCGGGCGTCTCCGCTGCGGCGCGGGCCGCGGCCGAGGGACGCGACGCCACCAAGCCCATGGTGGCCACCAAGGGGCGGGCCTCCTACCTGGGGGAGCGCTCGGTGGGGCACATCGACCCCGGCGCCGCCTCCACGGTCCTGCTGCTGACGGCCCTGGACGACGTCGTGACCGGAAGGGCGTCATGAGTCCGGTGAGTCCCGTAAGCCCCTCCGCCCCCGAGCCGGTCCCTGAGCTGACACGGTCGAGCGGTGCCGCAGTGAGTGTCGGCATCGTCCTGGTCTCCCACTCCCGCGCCCTGGCCGAGGCCGCCCTGGACCTGGCGCATCGGCTCATCGTGGCTGTTGACGTCCCCGTCGAGACGGCCGCAGGACTCGCTGGCGGCGAGCTGGGCACCGACCCCGGCGCCGTCGTCGAGGCCGTGGAGCGTCTCGCCGACCACTGCGAGGGCGTCCTGGTCCTGGCCGACCTGGGCAGCGGGATCATGAGCGCCGAGATGGCCCTGGAGATGCTCGAGCCGGCCCTCGCCGAGCGGACGCGCCTGTCAGCGGCGCCCTTCGTCGAAGGTCTGCTCGGTGCCTACGGCGCTGCCGGGATCGGCAAGGACCTTGAGGCAGTGGCCGCTGAGGCCGACGGCGCCGCCGAGGCCAAACGCTCCCAGGTGGCCGCCTTCTGATGTGTTTCTGACGCGCTGAGAGGCGCGTGTCAGGGCCGCCTGCCACTCACGCGCGGTTGGCGAAGCGCTCCAGGAGGGCGGCGTCCCCGCCGACGACGAGCACGTCCTCGGCTGAGACCAGGGTGTCGGGGGTGGCGTACTCGAAGGGCTCGCCCGGGCTCATGAGACCGAAGACGGTCACCCCGTAACGCGAGCGCACCTTGGACTGGCCGATGGTGAAGCCATGTAGCTCCGTGGGCGGACGCATCTTGACGATGGTGAAGCCGCCCTTCTCCATCTCGATGTAGTCGAGCATGCGGCCCGAGACGAGGTGGGCGGCGCGCTGACCGGCGTCGAACTCGGGGTAGACGACGTGCTGGGCGCCGATGCGGCGCAGGATGCGGCCGTGGGCGCGGGAGATGGCCTTGGCCCAGATCTGGGGGGTCTCCAGGTCCACGAGGTTGCCGGTGATGAGGACGGAGGCCTCCAGGGAGGTCGCCACCCCCACGACCGCGGTGCCGAACTCGGTGGCGCCCAGCTGCTCAAGGGCCTCCACGTCCGTGGCGTCGGCCTCCACCAGGGGGATGCGGCCGGTCCACTGTCGCACGGTCGCGGGATTGGCCTCCACGGCCAGCACCTCGCGCCCCAGCCGGTCCAGGGTGGCGGCCACGGCCGAGCCGAAGCGTCCCAGCCCGATGACGAGCGTGGAGTCGGTGCGCGAGAGCGGGGCAGGCATGAGGTCTCCTGAGGTCGGCCATGAGGCAGTGGCCTCTACGCTACCGCCTGCGGTGCCGGCGGAGGCTCAGGCCGATCCCGCACACCACCAGGACCGCTACCGCTCCCGCCAGGATCCAGGCCATCATCGAGAAGCCGCCGGAGTAGGCCTCGATCTGCGCCCGGTCGATGAGCTGGGCCTTGAGGGACTCGATGATCTGCTTGCCTGCGGACGACTGTGGCAGGGCCTGGGCCCGCATCATCACCTCCATGGCTGTCGCCTTGACCTCTGCGGCATGGTTGGTCACGTAGTCCTCGGCGTGCTGGGTGGCGTAGGACGTCATGAGTGCTACCCCGAAGGAGCCACCGATCTGCTGGGATGCGCTGAGGATCGCCGAGGCCAGTCCGGTCCGCTTCGCATCCACCCCGCGAGTGCCGGAGTTGAAGGTGACCGGCATCGTCAGCCCCAGGCCCATCCCGAAGACGATGAGGCCGGGCAGTGCCACGTGCTCGTAAGTCGATTCCGTGGTCATGCGGGAGAAGATGAGGAAGGATCCCGCCAATACTGCCAGCCCCAGTGGCAGGGTGCCGCGCGCCCCGAGCCTGGGCACGATGATGCGCCCGGCCGGGATCGCGGTGGCGATCAACGCAAGGACCATCGGGAGGAAGACGACCCCGCTCTTGAGGGGCGAGTAGCCGAAGTGGTTCTGCATGTAGTAGGTCAGGTAGATGATCGCCCCCATCTGGGCGGCGCCGACGACGAACTGCGTGGCGTAGGAGGCCGCCCGCACCGGCAGCGCCATCATCGACAGGGGCAGCACCGGTCGATTCGCGAAACGCTCACGGACCACGAACAGCGCCGCGGCGATGCCGCCCAGGGCCAGCCAGCTGACGGTCGACGTGGAGGTCCAGGAGGTCTGCTGGGCCCGGTCGAGCCCGTAGACGGCGCTGAAGCAGGCTCCGCAGCCCAGGACCAGGCCGCTCAGGTCATCAGTGATGCGTGAGCCGCGGTCGCGCTGGTCGGCCGGCGGCAGGCTGCGCTGCCCGATGAGCAGGGCGGCGGCGGCCAGGAAGATGTTGATGTAGAGGGCCCAGCGCCAGCTGAACCAGTCGGTCAGTGCTCCGCCGACAAGCAGTCCGACAGCCGCTCCCAGGCCGCCAGTGGCGCCGAAGATCGCGAAGACCCGCTCGCGCTCGGTGCGCTCGGTGAAGGTGACATTGAGCAGTGACTGTGAGGTGGGGGCCAGCAGGGCGCCGAAGCAGCCCTGGGCCACGCGGGCCGCCAGCAGGACGGAGAAGGAGGTCGCCATCCCGGCTGCGAGGCTGGCGATCCCGAAGCCGATCAGACCGACCTGGTAGGAGCGGCGGATACCGACCACGGCGCAGAGCCTTCCCCCGAAGAGCACGAGGCCTCCGAAGGCCAGGCTGTAGCCGGTGACCGTCCACGGGCTCTGGGACACGGTCATCCCCAGGTCCTCCTGCATGTGCGGCAGGGCGATGGCGATGATCGTCAGGTCCAGGACGATCATCAGCTGGGTGAGGACGGCGCTGACCATGACCGCGCGGCGGTTGGGGCGCCGTGTCGTCGGGAGGATCTCTTCTTGTGTCTCCTGTGCCGGCTCAGTCCGCGCTTCGAGAGTGGATGTCGCTGAGGGTGCCATCGAGAACCTCCATAACAAAACAATCGTTTCTGTTTGTGGTTGGGAGTTTAGGTGTCTTGCGACGCTCAGTCAACAACGGTCGTTTCGATTTGTGTTGGGGTGAGTCACCTATGCTGGAGGTATGCCACGAGTGACTGCCGCCCACCGCGAGCGTCAGACCGACCGGATCCTGCAGGCTGCCGAGGAGTGCTTCGCGCGCAGCGGCTTCCAGGCCGCCTCCATGGACGAGGTCATCGCAACGGCTGGAATGTCGTCGTCGACCGTTTACCGCTACTTCCCCGAGGGCAAGCGCTCCCTCATTCGGGCGGTCCTGAGCAGACGCATGGGGCCGCTCGTCGAGAGGATCAAGCGGATCGCCGAGTCCGAGGAACCGCTCGACTTCGAGCGGGACTTCATTGAGGCGCTCACCCTGCTCAACTACCAGCGGCACGGCGCGCTGGCCGACTCAGGGGCGGACCAGCAGGATGACGCTCTCGAGGGCTCCGACGGCGTGGGCCTGAGCTCCTGGGCGCCTCTGGCCTACCACGCCTGGGGGGAGCTGACTCGCGATCCTGAGACGGGTGTCCTGGTTCAGGAGAGCTACCGTGACATCCACAGCGGTCTCACCCGCCTGTGTCGCAACGGGCAGAGGGCGGGGACGATCTCCGACCGTCTGCGTCCCGAGCAGCTGGCGTCCCTCATCCAGAGCGTCTCCTTCGGTCTCATCGTCGAGCAGCTCATCACTGGTCGGGCTGATGTGGAGGGGGCGGCCAGTACCCTCAGGCAGCTGCTCGCCCCGGAGAGGACTCGGTCCTGACTGGCCTCTGCGGCGTCTGCTGGTTCTTGGGAGCCGGCGGGCCCGCCCGATGCGGTAGGGCTGCCGCCCTGGTCAGCCGATCATTGGGCTGGCCTCGGGCATCCGGATGACGCGGCGCCGCTCGCGCAGCGCCAGGGCGCTGGCCGCCGTCATCGTGCCCACGCGGCCGACGAACATGAGCGCCACGATGACGTACTTGGCCCCGTCCGGCAGGGAGGGGGTGATGCCCGTGGACAGGCCCACGGTCGCGAAGGCGCTGATGACCTCGAAGAGGATCCGATCCAGGGGCAGGCTGGTCATCTGCAGGAGCAGAAGCGTGGCCAGTCCGATGACGCTGGAGCCGATGAAGGCCACCGCCACGCTCAGGCGCACGGTCGAGGGGGTGATGCGCCGCCCGAAGGCCTCGATGTCCTGGTCGCCGCGGGCCTCGGCGAGGATCGCCAGCAGCAGGACCGCGAAGGTCGTCACCTTGATGCCGCCGGCCGTCGAGGCCGAACCGCCCCCGACGAACATGAGGGCGTCCTGGAGGAACCAGGTCGCCTCGTGCATGTGCTCGGGCGGGATCGTGGACAGCCCCGAGGAGCGGGCGTTGACGCCGTTGACGAGCGCCGTCATGATCTTTCCGCTCGTGGGCAGGGATCCGTAGGTGAGCGGGTTGTTCCACTCGAAGGCGGCGATGGCGATGGTCGAGGCGACCGTGAGGGCCAGGTAGGTCGTCAGGGTGAGCTTCGTGTGCAGGCTCCACGTCCAGGGGCGGCGTCGTCGGCCCATGATGTCCAGGATGACGGGGAAGCCGACGGCGCCCATGAAGGTCCCCAGGATGATCGGCAGGCCGATCCACCAGTCGGTGGAGTAGGCCTCCAGTCCCTCGGGCATGATGACGAAACCGGCGTTGTTGAAGATCGACAGCGCCATGAAGACCGCGTACCACAGGGCGTGGCCCACGTCGAGGCCGTGGCTGAGGAAGGGCAGCAGCAGCATGAGCGTCAGGAGGAGCTCGCAGCCGGTGGCCGTGTAGATGACGGCGCGCAGCAGCCGCCCCACCTCTCCCAGGCGCGACTGGTTCTCCGAGGCCGCCAGCATCCGCTGAGTCAGTCCCACGTGCCGGGACACCGCCAGGGACAGCAGCGAGGCCAGGGTCATGACGCCCAGGCCGCCCACGGCCGCGGCCAGGATGATGACGACGTGCCCGAAGGTGGACCAGTAGGTCGCCGTGTCCACCGTGCTCAGACCGGTGACGCACACGGCCGAGGTGGCGGTGAACAGGGCGTCGAGAAAGTCGGCGTGCTCCCCGCTGGTCGTGGAGATGGGAAGACTGAGAAGGGCGGTCACCACGACGATGATGGCGGCGAAGACGGCGACGGCCAGCCGGGCCGGGTAGAAGCGGGCCGCACGCGCGATCTGGCCGAGTGGCTCGATGTGCCTGAGCAGACGGCGCACTCCGGTGGGCTCCGTGCCCGGCAGCGGGGGGAGGGGTGACGGCTCCTCGAGGGGGTCGGTTCTGTTGCCGGCCGCCGGGTGCTTCTTGTACCGCTTCCACGGACGGCCGACGACACCCACGAGCGGGGCGTGCCAGTGGGCCTGGCGGCGGCTGCCGGCCTGCGGTGCTCCGCGCCTCCCGGTTGGCGACTCGCCTCGGGGTCCGCGGTCGGGCTCCGGCTCCTGTGCGGTGTCTGTCTGGGGCACGGTCGCCATTGTGGTCCTGCTGGCACGACTTCGTCACGTTCCCCGGCGTCCTGGGGTGGGCGTGTTCTGCGGGGCGGTGATTGCGGCCCGACGCTCGCAGTGAGGGTGACCGGGGGCGTCAGATGGATTGCTGAGGTTGCGGCAGCGACAGTTGGTACCCGAGTGTGAAATGCGACGCCTGTGGTGAATGGTGTCCGGGAAATCCTGTGCGAAGGCTGATGCGGGGATATATTGGCTGTGTTCCTGCCCCGAAGGGGCCACCCGCGACGAACGGACCTCAAGCTCATGGCACCGGGCCTTCCCACATCCCCCAGCGCCTCTGGCGCCCCCTCGTTCCTCACCGTGGCTGAGGTGGCGGCGATGCTGCGCGTGTCCAAGATGACCGTCTACCGGATGGTGCACTCCGGCGACCTGCCCGCGATGCAGGTCGGGCGCTCCTTCCGTGTCCCCGAGCGTGCCGTTCACGACTACCTGGCCGCGGGACTGGGTGACTGGGGCCACGACGCGTCAGAGGCATCAGGGTCCTAGGAGCCGCTACACTCAGGCGGTCACCTGCGTGGTCGGCCGCTGAGCCTCACGCGCCGACCAACCGCCCCATGGCATAACCCTCGCCGGCCTGCCTCGGCTCGCAGGGAGGGTCTGCGGGCACTACGAAGCGAACTGCGAGGAGATCTCATGGGATCCGTCATCAAGAAGCGCCGTAAGCGCATGGCCAAGAAGAAGCACCGCAAGCTGCTTCGCAAGACGCGTCACCAGCGTCGCAACAAGAAGTGAGACGAGCGGCCCGTCCGCGTCTCGGGGCTCCGTGCACACTGCTGGTGTGAGCGGGGCCCTGCTTGTCTCACGAGGAACCGACCAGGAAGAGCGGAGATCTTCGTTGACCACCACCCCAGATGACCGCGCCCCCGCTGAGGTGTCGACTGCGCCGGCCGCGCCGTCGACTGAGCCGCAGCTGGTGGAAGGCGACTGCACCGTCCCGCTGAGCGTCGACGTCGACCCGTCCGCCTGGCCCGCACCCGTTCAGGCCCTGGCGCACTCGCCGGGCTCCGACGTCCGACCGACCACCCTGGCCGAGCTGACCACGCTTCGCGTGGGTGGCCCGGTGGGCACCTACGTCGAGGCCACCACCCAGAGTGAGCTCACCGAGGCGATCCGCGAGGCGGACGCCGCCGGAACGCCCGTCCTCGTCATCGGCGGCGGCTCCAACATCATGGCCTCCGATGCCGGCTTCGACGGACTTGTCATCCGGGATGCCCGTGCTGAGGTCTCACTCGTCTCGGACTCGGTGTGCGGCGGCGTCGAGGTCACCGCTACTGCCGGCACCACCTGGGACGACCTGGTGCGCGAAGCCATCGCCAGCCAGTGGGCCGGGTTCGCGCCCCTGTCCGGGATTCCCGGCACGGTGGGCGCAGCCCCTGTGCAGAACGTCGGGGCCTACGGCGCCGAGGTCGCCGAGCTCATCGCCAGCGTGCGAGCCTGGGACCGCCTGCGCAACCGGGTGGTCTGGCTGGCCCTGGGCGAGCTGGGACTGGCCTACCGGGACTCGCGTCTCAAGCAGTCCCTCACTGACACCGAGGCGGGTGGCGGACGCCTGTGGGGGCCGACCGGACGCTGGGTGGTTCTTGACGCCACCTTCGCCGTGCGACAGGGCTCCCTGTCCTCCCGGATCGCCTACTCCCAGCTGGCCGGGGCGCTCGGCGTCGAGCTGGGCGAGCGCGTGCCTGAGCGCGAGCTGCGTGAGGCGGTTCTCGAGCTGCGCCGCTCCAAGGGGATGGTGCTGGACGGCGCCGACCACGACACCTGGTCGGCCGGCTCCTTCTTCACCAACCCGATCCTGACCACGGCCGAGGCCGAGCGCCTGCCCGAGGACGCGCCCCGCTTTCCGGTCACCGACCACTCGCAGGTGGTGCTCGGCACCAAGGCGGCCCCCGTCATCGAGGGGCTGGTCAAGACCAGCGCCGCCTGGCTCATCGACCACGCGGGGTTCACCAAGGGCTTCGCCGTGGAGGCCGGTGCGCCGGCCGGACTGTCCACCAAGCACGTTCTGGCGCTGACCAACCGGGGCGGCGCGACCGGGACCGACCTGGCTCGTCTGCGTGACGCGGTCGTGACCGGAGTGCGCGAGCGCTACGGCGTCACCCTCGTGCCCGAGCCCGTCCAGGTCGGCTTCTAGGTCCTGTCACGAAAGCCGGGCTGGCTCCGGTGCGTGGCTTCCAGAGGGCTCTGTTGCCGACGCCTGGTCGGGCGATGCCAGCCAGGCGTCCACCTCGGCCAGCCATGCCTGCTTAGCCGTCGGTGAGGCCAGGCAGGCGCGGATCGATCCGCGGGCCAGCTCAGCCAGCTCTGCGTCGGTGCAGCCCAGGGTCCGGGCGATCTCGTACTGGTTGACGAGCCGGGACTGGAAGAGCAGGGGGTCGTCGGCGCTCAGGGCGATCTGCGCCCCATGGCTCATGAGCGTGCGCAGCGGGACGTCGTCGGGGCTGTGATAGACGCCCAGGCTCACGTTGGAGGCCGGGCAGACCTCGAGGCTGATGCCTGAGGCGACAATCGCGTCCAGCAGGGCGGGGTCCTCGCCGGCGCGTACACCGTGGCCCAGGCGTGTGGGGCCGAGCGCGGAGACGACCTCACGCAGGTGGTCGGGTCCCAAGAGCTCCCCTCCGTGTGGCATGGAGGCCAGGCCGCCCCGGCGGGCGATGGCGAAGGCTCGCTCCCAGGAGGAGGTCCGCCCGGCGCGCTCGTCGTTGGACAGGCCGAAGCCGATCACCTCGCCCGGCTGGTCCCCGGCGTAGCGCACCGCCAGGCGTGCGAGTGCACGGGCGTCCAGCGGGTGACGCATCCGGGAGGCCGCCACGATGACCGCCACCTCCACTCCGCTCAGGGTCGTGGCCTGCTTGGCGGCGTCGAGGATGATCTCCAGGGCGGGGGTGATCCCGCCGACGAAGGGGGCATAGCTGGTCGGGTCGACCTGGATCTCCAGGCGGCGCGAGCCCTCGGCGGCGTCGTCCAGAGCGGCCTCCAGGACGATGCGGCGCATGACCTCCTCAGTGCGAACCAGGGCCCTGGCCGTGTCGTAGGCGCGCTGGAAGCGGAACCAACCGCGACGGTCTGCGGGGACGCGCAGAGGGTCGCCGTCCAGAAAGTTCGACGGCAGGCGCGTGCGCGCGGAGGAGGCCAGCTCGATGAGGGTGTCCAGGCGCATCGACCCCGTGAAGTGCAGGTGCAGGTGCGCCTTGGGAAGAGTGGCGAGGTCTCGCATGGGTGGATTCTTCCACGTGTTCGCACTCCACCGGCAGCCCACCTGCGCACGGCGAGAGGTGACCGCTGCTTCCGCTGTTGCCGAACACCAGGGGCCGTTTTAGAAGCGAACCACCAGGTGGGTGGGGCAGACTAACTGTCATGAACCACTCGTCGGCGTCCCAGGAGCCCGAGGAGGTGGCCCTGCTGACGGGGCCGCGCGCCGCGTCCGTGCTCTCCGCCGCCCTCGCCCCGGCCGGCCAGCGTCTGGCCAGCTGGGAGGTCCACTCAGTTCACCACCGCCCCGGAGCGGGTG
Organism: Actinomyces sp. oral taxon 171 str. F0337; assembly: GCF_005696555.1. Classification (NCBI taxonomy): domain Bacteria; kingdom Bacillati; phylum Actinomycetota; class Actinomycetes; order Actinomycetales; family Actinomycetaceae; genus Actinomyces; species Actinomyces sp. oral taxon 171. The sequence goes on from NZ_CP040005.1 coordinate 697,846, forward strand.
TGTCCGTGGGGTACACGGCTGTTGTCGTCGCACCCAACGGGCGTTCCACCACCGAGTACCTGTGCGCTACGACGGCTCGCCTGTCCAACCCGCACGCACCTGGACTGACCCGAGTCGCCCCCACTGGCGGGGACGGTCCCGCGGTTCACGTGTGGCGTCACCCGGCCGACCCCGAGCTGCCCGGTCTGGTGGTGGCCTGCACGCCCTCGCTGCTCTCAGCCCGGATCGGTACTCAGGTCAAGGCCACGATGGTCGCCTACCGGCCTACGCGTCGAGCGGTCGTGCGTGCCACCTTCCCGGACGAGACCACCGCCTACGCCAAGGTCCTGCGTCCGAGCCAGGCTCCGTCCTTCGCTCAGCGGCACCGCCTGCTGACGGCCTCAGGCGTGCCCGCGCCCGAGGTCCTGCGGGAGGACCCCGATGGCCTCGTCCTGCTGTCCACCGGTCGGGGAGTTGCCCTGTCCGGCCTGCTGTCCCAGGGCATGAGCGTGTCGCGCAGCGAACGCGTCTTCAACGGTCTCATCTCACTACTGGACGCCCTCCCGGCCAGCGCCATGCAGCTGCCGGCGCACGCCGCCTGGTCGGAGCGGGCCCGCCACTACGCGCACGCCGCCGCCACGGTTCTGCCCGAGCACGCCGCCCGTGCCCGGGCCGTGGCCGAAGGGGTCGAGCAGCTCATGGCCGCCTCCGACGCCGGCCGGCCGGTCCCGGTCCACGGCGACTTCTACGAGGCCAATGTCCTCATGGAGGGCGAGGCCGTCACCAGCCTGCTCGACGTGGACTCCCTGGGACCCGGTTACCGGGTTGATGACCTGGCCTGCCTGTTGGGGCACGTCAGCGTGCTGGACCATCTGGCGCCCGCCTCCTACCCGAAGCTGCGCCCCATCCTGGAGACCTGGACCCGTATGGCCGAGCGGCAGGTGGACCCGGTCTCCCTGCGTGCTCGCTGCGCCGGCGTGGTCCTGTCCCTGGTGGCCGGTGCCCGCCGCGAGGACGGTGGTCCGTGGCGGCCCGATGCCGAGGGCCGCCTCGCCCGGGCCGAGACCTGGCTGGCGCAGGGCCGCGAGATCCAGGCCCGCCGCGGCGCCCACTGAGTCCGTCGATTTCACGCCGAGCCGGGCAGCTTTCGCGGCGCCCGACAGACATTCTGCCGGCTTGCGCGAAAACCTGCCCGGCTCGATGACGGAGGCGGAGCCTCAGGCGCTACTCGACCTCGGCGAGCAGCTTCTGAACCCGGCCCACGCCCTCGACCAGGTCATCGTCACCCAGCGCGTAGGACAGTCGCACGAAGCCCGAGGGGCCGAAGGCCTCACCGGGAACGATGGCGACCTCGGCGTGCTCGAGGATGAGCGCGGCCAGCGTGGCCGAGCTGTCGATCGTGGTGCCGCGCAATGTGCGCCCGATGAGCCCCTCGATGCTGGGGTAGGCGTAGAAGGCGCCGCGGGGCACGGGCACGGTCAGTCCCTCGATCTGGGAGAGCATCTCCACCATGGCGCGCCGGCGCCGGTCGAAGGCGGTGCGCATCTGCTCGACGGCGGACAGGTCGCCGCTGACGGCCGCCAGGGCCGCGCGCTGCGAGACGTTGGCGACGTTGGAGGTCAGGTGGGACTGGAAGTTCGTGGCCGCCTTGATGACGTCGCTGGGGGCGATCATCCAACCCACGCGCCATCCGGTCATGGCGTAGGTCTTGGCCACGCCGTTGAGGACGATCGTCTGCTCGGCGAGCTCGGGAACCAGCTTGACGACGTGCGTGGTCTGGGCGCCGTCGTAGAGGAGGTGCTCGTAGATCTCGTCGGTGATGACCCAGACCCCGTGCTCCAGGGCCCACTGGCCGATGGCGGTCAGCTCCTCGGGCGTGTAGACCGAGCCGGTCGGGTTCGACGGCGAGCACAGCAGCAGCACCTTGGTACGCTCGGTGCGGGCGGCCTCGAGCTGGTCGACGCTGACCTTGTAGTCCTGGTCCGCCCCGGCGAAGACCTCGACCGTGGTGCCCCCGGCCAGGGCGACGGCCTCGGGGTAGGTGGTCCAGTAGGGTGCGGGCAGCAGGACCTCGTCACCGGGGTCGACGATCGCGGCGAAGGCCTGGAAGACGGCCTGCTTGCCGCCGTTGGTGACCAGGATGTCGTCGGGGGAGACCTCATAGCCGGAGTCGCGCAGCGTCTTGGCGGCGATGGCCTCGCGCAGGACCGGCAGGCCCTTGGCCGGGGAGTACTTGTGGTTGGCCGGGTCCTTCGCGGCGGCGACGGCGGCCTCGACGATGTAGTCGGGGGTGGGGAAGTCGGGCTCTCCGGCGCCGAAGCCGATGACGGGGCGGCCGGCGGCCTTGAGGGCCTTGGCCTTGGCGTCGACGGCAAGAGTGGCGGAGGGTGCGATGGCGGACAGGCGGGCGGAAACGCGGTGCGTGGGTGCAGGTGTCACCCGACTATGGTCCCACGACCTGCGAGGCTCGCACATCTAGAACACGTCCGATCTGCCAGTAGTGACACAGTGACGACACATTGACGACGCCCGGGGTGCCTTCCGGGACGTGGCGAGGCGGCTTCGCTCCGACCGGCCTCGGCGTGGCGCACCCCACGGCCAGTGGTTACCGCAGAGGCCTGCTTGTGTGGCAAACTAGAGCACCGCTGAAGGGCAGTGGCGCAATTGGTAGCGCACCGGTCTCCAAAACCGGCGGTTGTGGGTTCGAGTCCCGCCTGCCCTGCTGAGAACGGCGGATCTGTCGGGAGATCCCGTCGGTTTCGTCTTCTCCCCGCTGTGCGGGAACTGACCTGACCGTCGACCCTGAGGACCCAGATTCATGAGCGAGAGCGCACGCGCCGCGACAGGCAAGTCGGGCAGGAAGCGCGGCTTCTTCGGGCGCATCGCCCTGTTCATCCGCCAGGTCATTGACGAGCTGCGCAAGGTTGTCTGGCCCACCATGAATGAGCTGTGGACCTACTTCACAGTGGTGGTCGTCTTCATCATCGCCATCATGGCCTTCACCGGGGTGCTGGACTTCGCCTTCAACCGGGCTGTCATGTGGCTCTTCGCCTGACCTCCCGGCTTCTGCGGTCGCGCCCTCATCGGGGGTGCTCGATCCTGCCCCTGACCATGTCTACTCCCGACGGCGCCGCGGCTCGCGCAGCCCGTCGCATCCGCTCGTCTCACGCCACTGGAAAGCAGGTACACCATGTCTGAGGATGTCTCCTCGCAGACCACTCCCGACGACGTCGAGGTCCTCGCCTCGCTCGCGGCCGACGACGCCGGTGACGCCGCCGAGTCGGTTGAGGTCGCCGAGGCCGATGCGACCGTCGAGGTGGTCGAGGCGAAGCCCCACGCCGCTGCTGAGCCGGGTGAGCCGGCCGAGGAGGCGCCCGTCGTCGACCCGCTGGCCGAGTTCCGCCGCCAGATGTCGGCTCTGCCGGGGCAGTGGTACGTGCTGCACACCTACTCCGGCTACGAGCGCCGAGTGGCCGCCGACATCATGGCCCGCGCCGAGAACTTCGAGGTCGAGGACTACATCTTCGACGCCACCGTCCCCATGGAGACGGTCATCGAGATCAAGAACGGCAACAAGAAGAAGGAAGTCTCCCGGGTGCGCATCCCCGGCTACGTCTTCGTGCGCATGGACCTGGATGACCCGGAGACCTCGGACAAGGTGTGGCGCACCATCAAGGACACCCCGGCCGTCACCGGCTTCGTGGGCGACCGCTACAACCCGGTGCCGCTGACCTTCGAGGAGGCCGTCGCCCAGCTCGGCCCCACGCCTGAGGAGATCGCCGCCAAGGAGGCCGCCGCGGCGGAGGCCACCGCCCCCGAGTCCGGCTCCGGTACCCAGATCGCCACCGGTGGTCAGGTCTTCGAGGTCGCCTTCGAGGTCGGCGAGTCCGTCATCGTCACCGACGGCCCCTTCGAGTCCCTTCCGGCCACGATTTCCGAGATCCACCCCGAGACTCAGAAGCTCCAGGTGCTCATCTCCCTGTTCGGCCGCGATACCCCGGCCGAGCTCTCCTTCACCCAGGTCGCCAAGATCTAAGACGGGCCTGAGGCCAGACCCCGTCAGCCGTTGTGGCCCGACGACGCAGAACACGCGCCGTCGGGCCACAACCGCCCGGGTCGCGCGAGCGGCCACGGCGCGAGAGCCATGAATCACAGGGCAATGTCCTGTGATACCGCGCACCGGGCGCCCTGCTTGGCCCAGCAGCGGGCTACGATGAGCGCTTGTGCGTGCGCATGCACCCACGGCTGCACGGCAGGCGTGCAGCACATCCGGACAAGTAAGAAGGACCCATTCCTATGGCCCCCAAGAAGAAGGTCGCCGGGCTGATCAAGCTCCAGATCCAGGCCGGCCAGGCCAACCCCGCTCCGCCGATCGGCCCCGCCCTGGGTGCTCACGGCGTCAACATCATGGAGTTCTGCAAGGCGTACAACGCGGCGACCGAGTCGCAGCGCGGCAACGTCATCCCCGTGGAGATCACCGTCTACGAGGACCGCTCCTTCACCTTCATCACCAAGACCCCGCCGGCCGCCGAGCTCATCAAGAAGGCCGCGGGCGTCCCCAAGGGATCCGCCACCCCCCACACCGTGAAGGTGGCCTCCCTGACCCAGGCTCAGGTGCGTGAGATCGCCGAGTCCAAGATGCCCGACCTCAACGCCAACGACGTCGAGGCCGCCGCCAAGATCATCGCCGGCACCGCTCGTTCCATGGGCATCACCGTCGAGGCCTGAGGCACTCACCGGCCTGCCGGCTCTCTCAACTCAATCCCCATACGAAACCGTGGAAGGGCCTCGCGCGGCCCGAACACCACGACTGCAAGGAGAAGCAGATGACCAAGCGCTCCAAGGCCTACCGCGCCGCGGCTGAGAAGATCCAGTCCGGAGTCCTCTACACCCCGGCCGAGGCCGTTCACCTGGCCAAGTCCACCTCCGTCACCAAGTTCGACGCCACCGTCGACGTCGTCTTCCGCCTGGGAGTCGACCCCCGTAAGGCGGACCAGATGGTTCGCGGCACCGTGTCCCTGCCGCACGGTACCGGTAAGACCGCCCGCGTCGTCGTCTTCGCCCAGGGAGAGCGTGCCGAGCAGGCCCTCGCCGCCGGCGCGGACGAGGTCGGTGGCGACGAGCTCATCGAGAAGGTCGCCAAGGGCTACACGGACTTCGACGCAGCTGTGGCCACCCCCGACCTCATGGGCAAGGTCGGCCGCCTGGGCCGCGTTCTGGGTCCCCGTGGCCTCATGCCCAACCCCCGCACCGGCACCGTGACGATGGACGTGGCCAAGGCCGTCTCCGACATCAAGGGCGGCCGTATCGAGTTCCGCGTGGACCGCGCCTCCAACCTCCACTTCATCATCGGCAAGGCATCCTTCTCCGAGGAGCAGCTGACGGAGAACTTCCAGGCCGCCCTGGAGGAGATCCTGCGCCTCAAGCCCTCGACCTCGAAGGGCCGCTACATCCTCAAGGCCACCATGACCACCACCATGGGCCCCGGCATCCCGATGGACGTCACCAAGGCCTGAGGCCCTTTTCCTTCACGACGGCGTCGGCCGCCTCTTCACATGGGAGGCGGCCGACGCCGTTCTTTGTCGTTGCTCCGCCTGAGGGCGTACGAGGATTCCTCAGGTCCTGCCCGGGGACTGCCCGAGCCCTCCACGGGGGCATCTGCCCATGGTCGGAGGGGTGTGGGCTGACTACGGTGAAGCCGTCGGCGGAGCACCGGATGGGGGAGGGGAATGGAGAAGCCGGTTGTCCCCGTCCTTGTCTCTCCCTCTCGCAAGGACGGGGACGACCTCTCTTCCTTGAGGTAGGTCCGGATACGCCTCAGCTGTTCTTGACGGGGATGTCGGTGAGGCGGAAGGCGGGCCTTTGAGGGAGTACTTGCCTTCGGGGTGGTCGATGGTGAGTGTCCCACCGTCGGGGTGCTGGCCCAGCTGGGTGGCGACGGTCTTCAGCTGGGCCTCGGCTCCGGGGGCAAGGTCGGCGGAGTCCGAGGCGAAGGCGACGTCTGATGCGAGGGTGACGGTGATGTCCTTGCCGCTGGCCTGGGTGCTGGTGGAGTCGTCCAGTGCCCGGGCGCAGCGCTCAATAGCAACTGGGGCCGTATTTTTCGTGATGGCGTTGGGCCACTTAGCAAGTTCCTTCTTTGCGGTGGTGAGGTTGATGCCTGCTTTCTTGGCGGCGTCCGCATCCAGGACCGAGACGGTGGTGAAGCCGGTCATGGGGGCCATGACGGTGACGGTGACGGTGACGGTGTCGGTGTCGACCTTGCCGAAGGACAAGAAGGAGGTGACCTTCTCGCCGGGGGCCGTCTCGAGGAATAAGCCGCTGCCGTTGATGACGTTCCACACGCGCCCGGAGCTCAGGTCGAGGAGCTTGGTCCAACAGGCGCTGGTGCCGGGGCGGAAAATTGACGGGACTCCCAGGTAATTCGAGATGTTGAGCTTGTTGTCGTCGTTGCTGTCGGAGTTGGCGTCGACGGCATTGATGGAGGTCGTCCTTGGTGCGGGTCAGCCTCAGGGCGATGATCGAGGTCCTGTCGTCCTGGCGGATGACGGGCGAGGCCTCCACGCTCACCTCGTGGCCCATGATGTGGGCGTCGAGTTTCTGCCACTCGGTGCTACCGGCCTTGGCACCGCCGCCGGCTGGGGGCTGATCCTCCGGCCGTGGCTGAGGAGCCCGTTGGTGAAGCCGACCCTCCCCTTGCCCTTCGACGTCCCTGGCAGGTCACAACCTGCCAGCACAGACAGTCCCACCCCCACCAGGGTCGAGAGAGCCACAAAAGACCGACGAGACGTCATCCGTGGAGCGGTGCTGAGTGAACGGGAGAATGCAGAGGGTACAGGAATTCCTTTAACGGCGCCGCCGGAATTTCTCAACGACAGAACTTAATCGTACTGTTATCTCCCATAGCAATGGGGGCTCCCTGGGTACTCCCATCGATCCCCATGTACTCACCATCGCTCCATGGGGAGTACCCGGATTCCCTCGGGCTCCCCATGGGTGCCCCGGGTACTGCACGAATTGTCCCCGTGGGAGTCTCCCCATTTCTCGAATGAGGAATTCTGCATAGAGTTTCGGTATTCCTCAGGCCGCAGTGGCCTGATCGAGAGCATTGGAGGTCCTATCATGATGACTACTTCGAAGCGAGTCCTGGCTGCCGTGAGCGCCATTGGCCTGGCAGCGACCCTGGCGTCCTGCGAACTGGGGGGCGTCTCGGGCTCGAAGAGCTCAGAAACTTCAGCGCCAACGCAGGCGTCGGCATCGGCGCCGAAGTCGGCGCAGTCCGGGGGCGGTGGCAAAGGCGGTCAAGGTGCTGCCATTGAATCTCACTCCACCAGCATTGACAGTAAACCTGCAACTGTCTCCTTGAACTCAGTCTCTGCTACGGGGACGACGGTCACCGTCATGTTCTCCGTGACGAATGATGACAAGAGCAATGATATGTACGTCACCGATTACTTCTCGGATGGAGACGACTCGATTCCGCAGCCCAGTGGAAAGGCGACACCGGGAGGAAGTAAGAACAATGTCGATGGTCTCACCCTCATTGAGCCGTCATCCTCGAACATCTATCGAGTCTCCTACGACTCCCAGGGTGGCTGCCTCTGCTCCAGCGACCTCAACGAGTTCGTCAAGCCCGGTCAGACAATCGCATTCCAAGCGACCTTCACCGGCGTTCCGGCGGACACGAAGACCGTCAGCGTCACCATTCCCAATGGCGGAAACTTCACTAACGTGGCGGTGTCACGATGAAACGGCGGACTCTTCTTGCCTCCTGGACGATGGGTGCGGGGCTGCGACATCGCACGAGGCTCGTCGCCGCGATCGTCGGTGCGAGCGCATTGGCCTGGTCGACCGCGGCGGGGGCTGTCGCGTTGCCTGCTGAGCCCCATGCCGTCCCCCCGGTTGTGGCTCCGGCGAAGAACGCTACGCCGGATCCGACGCCAACGCTCAAGCCGCAGGAAAGCAGCGGTTCGGGTGAGTCCCGGCAGGTTCAGCCCCTGGATCGCCGTGTTGTCCCGGTGTCACGATCGAGCAGCTCGGACAGCGCCGTCACCTACTCCTCGGACGGGCAGACCACAGTGGCCTCGCTGTCCGGTGACGTCACCTTCGACGTCGACTCCTCCGCCCTGACCGACCGCGCCAAGCAGGTGCTCGATGACATCGTCAAGCGCTGGAACGGCAAGCCGCCGGCCACGGTCACCGTGGTGGGGCATACGGACTCCGTAGCCGACGACGCTCACAACCAGACGCTCTCCGAGCAGCGGGCGAAGGCGGTCGCGGACTACCTGACCTCCAAGGTCCCGTCCCTGAACGTCCAGTCCTCCGGCAAGGGGGAGAGCGAGCCCGTGGCCTCCGAGACCAATGCGGACGGCAGTGTCAATGAGGCCGGCAAGGCCGCCAACCGTCACGTCGACGTGCGCTGGGGGTAGGTGCCCGCAAGGCATTCTGAGCCGGGATACGGCCCAGGACGGCGGTAATCAGAACGGCCTCGTGCGTGCTGACAGAGGAATGAGTGTCAGTGGCGGGAAAGGAGAGCAGTGACGTGGAAGAAATGATGCAGATCAAGGAGGCGGCCGGGCGTCATTCCAAATCTGACGTGCGGTGGTGCTTCGATAGAAGGTCTGCGCTCGGGCTGGGGCTGTTGGCCGCGCTGAGCGGATCACTGAGCGCGTGTTCAGGACGTTGGGAACGCGCCGCGACGGACGTCACCTCAGATCATTCAGCAACACCATCGGAGGTGAGGTCCCCGAAGGCGACCGCGTCGCCAACGGTTCCGGAGTGGCGACCGGCATCCGAGCTCTCAGTTACTCCCGACCTGCCATCGAGGGGAATCAAGCAGACCGCCCCCTCCGGTAGGAGTCTGTCGATGTATGGGATGACGTTGACCGTACCGGAGACGGCGGTGAGTAGGGAGCAGGTCAACGACCAAGGGCTTCCGGTGACCACGGTCCAGCTCGGCGGCACCCAAGACATGCTCCCCAACTTCGTGGTCACCTACCTCAAGGAGGCGGGGAAGACGCTCGACGACGAAACTCATCTTCAGGAGGCGTTTCTTCTGGGGCCGGGGCGCGAGGACACCTACGTGATGAGAACACCGGAAACATGGATGCTGGGCACGAAGGAGGTTCCCGCCTGCCTCATGACCTGGACTCATCGGGGGAAGGGCAGTGACGGCGGAACCGTTGAGCGTGATAACGCTGCTCTGTGGATCACCAATGACGCCGGAGGATACTGGAGAATCATCGCCCACGCCCCGATAGGTGAGCTGACGGAGACCAGTCCGACGTGGCGGGCGATGCTCAGCGCCAAGGTGGAGCAGTCGTGATGCTGGACGCCGTGGGGAGACCCCTTTGGGGGGCGACTTCCCGGTCGGTGACCGAGTCGGGGCGTGACTCCCGTGGAGACTGTGCCGTTCGCATCGTCCCGCGGGGTCACGCCACTGCGAGCATCCATGCCAACCAGCCCCCCAGTGACAGGTAGGGGCCGAAGGCAATGAGTGTCTTGCGGCTCGCCAGGCGACTGATCATCAGTGCGATGGCGACGAGCCCGCCGATGAAGAATCCAAGGATGATGCCCATCGCGGTGTAGGTCCCGCCGAAGTATCCGAGCCACAGCCCAAGAACCGCACACAGCTTCGCATCACCCAGTCCCATTCCCGAACCGGGGAGCAGCGCCATGGCCCCGACAATGACGCCGGCACTCACTGCGCACAGAACGGATCGAAGCAGAGCCCAGCCCGCCTCGGACAAGGGCGTCCCCGTGACCACGTTGAGCAGGACGAGGGTCGTGGTTGCCGCACCGGTCCATAGAGCGGCTGGACCGAGAATGCGGTTGGGGAGGCGGTGACACACGGCGTCGACGCTGCATGCCGCGCCGAGCAGCGCCACGAGGGGAAGTGCAACGATCACCTCGCCCCATGCGTCTCCCACCATTCCCCGCATGAGCGTCACCCCACAAAGAATGGTGGTCAGAACGCCCTGCGAGGTGGGTGCCAGCAGCCACTGGGCACGGAACGTGCCCGGCTCGGTGGTGATGCCGCCGGGCGAAGAGCTCGCAGTTGGTGCCTCAGCCCGCTCCAGGTCGGACACGTACCGCCGGGCGAAGGTCGAGACCGGGCGGGCAACGACTGCGATGACTGCGCAGCCAACGACGGTGGCGACCAGGAGTGCGGGGATACTCACCACCACACTCTCGCACGCTCGCCACCTTCAAGGTAGGGGAGTGGATATCTCACCTGTACCTCTCGTGTCCTCCAGAGAGCCTCCGGCGACGGATGTCGGGGCGCCCTCGCTCTTCCCTGCACCTCTGCCACGTGTCGAGTACCACGTCCTCGTCCCGGTATCCTCCCTGGCGCCCTCCTGTGGCGAACGGGTATCCTGACCGGCGGTGCCCGCAGACGGGTCACCGCATCTCCATTCCGTTCCCAGCGATGTCGGCTTCGTCCAGGCTTCATACCTGATCGGATCACGTGCGACATCGTGACGCGGGTCTGCCGCGGCGGGAACCGACGGGCCCCTGACTGCGGGGCTCCGGACGTCGCAATCGGGCGAGCCTCGATCCCGGCGGGCCGGCCCTCTCCGCGGTGGCGTGCGCCGTCGAGCCACCGATGGGGGAGCGGTCCGGCACGCAGGCAGCAGCCAGATACAGACTCACGTCCCCATGGAGAATCAGTAGTGCCTACCATTCAGCAGCTGGTCCGCAAGGGCCGCTCGACGAAGCGCTCCGCGTCCAAGACGCCGGCGCTCAAGGCCAGTCCGCAGCGCCGTGGCGTGTGCACTCGCGTGTACACCACGACCCCCAAGAAGCCGAACTCCGCCCTTCGTAAGGTCGCCCGTGTGCGCCTGTCCACCGGTATCGAGGTCACGGCCTACATCCCCGGTGAGGGCCACAACCTCCAGGAGCACTCCATCGTGCTCGTGCGCGGTGGTCGTGTGAAGGACCTTCCCGGTGTCCGCTACCACATCGTGCGCGGCGCCCTCGACACCCAGGGTGTCAAGGGCCGCCAGCAGGCACGTTCCAAGTACGGCGCCAAGAAGGAGAAGAAGTAATGCCTCGTAAGGGTCCCGCACCCAAGCGCCCGCTCGTCGTCGACCCCGTCTACGGCTCGCCGGTCGTCACCCAGCTCGTCAATCGCGTCCTGCTGGACGGCAAGAAGTCCACCGCTGAGCGCATCGTCTACGGTGCCCTCGAGGGCGTCCGCTCCAAGACGGACCAGGACCCGGTCTCCGTCCTCAAGCGCGCGCTGGACAACATCCGCCCCGCGCTGGAGGTCCGCTCCCGCCGCGTCGGTGGTGCCACCTACCAGGTGCCCGTCGAGGTTCGCCCCGGCCGCGCCACCACCCTGGCGCTGCGCTGGCTCGTGGACTTCTCCCGCCAGCGCCGCGAGAACACGATGACCGAGCGTCTCATGAACGAGATCCTCGACGCCTCCAACGGCCTGGGCGCCGCGGTCAAGCGTCGCGAGGACATGCACCGCATGGCCGAGTCCAACAAGGCCTTCGCCCACTACCGCTGGTAACACCGGTAGCAGCTCCGTACCCCACACGAACGAAGGACACCACCAGTGGCACTTGACGTGCTGACAGACCTCACCAAGGTCCGCAACATCGGCATCATGGCGCACATCGATGCCGGTAAGACCACCGTGACAGAACGCATCCTGTTCTACACGGGCATCAACTACAAGATCGGCGAGACGCACGACGGCGCCTCGACGATGGACTGGATGGAGCAGGAGCAGGAGCGCGGTATCACCATCACCTCCGCGGCCACCACCTGCTTCTGGAAGAACAACCAGATCAACATCATCGACACCCCCGGCCACGTGGACTTCACGGTCGAGGTCGAGCGCTCCCTGCGCGTGCTCGACGGCGCCGTCGCGGTCTTTGATGGCAAGGAGGGCGTGGAGCCGCAGTCGGAGACGGTGTGGCGCCAGGCGGACAAGTACAACGTCCCGCGCATCTGCTACATCAACAAGATGGACAAGCTGGGCGCGGACTTCGACTTCTCCGTCCAGACCATCCGCGACCGCCTCCACGCCACCCCGATCGTCCTCAACTTCCCGATCGGCGCCGAGAACGAGTTCTCCGGCCTCGTCGACGTCCTGGAGATGCGGGCCATCCGCTTCCCCGAGAAGGACGCCGACGGCAAGGACACCCGCGGCTCCGTCGTCGAGTACGAGGAGATCCCCTCCGAGCTGGTCGCCAAGGCCGAGGAGCTGCGCGCCCAGCTGGTCGAGACGGTCGCCGAGGCCGACGACACCCTCATGGAGAAGTACCTCGAGGGCGAGGAGCTCAGCGTCGCCGAGCTCAAGGCCGGTATCCGTAAGCTCACCGTGGCCGGTGAGGCCTTCCCGGTCCTGGCCGGGTCCGCCTTCAAGAACAAGGGCATCCAGCCCGTTCTCGACGCCGTCCTGGACTACCTGCCCTCCCCGCTCGACGTCCCCGACGTCGAGGGCCACGTCGTCGGCAACGAGGAGGAGGTGCTCACCCGTCCGGCCGATGAGAAGGCTCCCTTCGCCGCCCTGGCCTCCAAGGTGGCCACCCACCCCTTCTACGGCAAGCTCGTCTACGTGCGCGTCTACTCCGGCAAGGTCTCCCAGGGCGACATGGTCCTCAACGCCACCAAGGGCAAGAAGGAGCGCATCGGAAAGCTCTTCCAGATGCACTCCAACAAGGAGAACCCGGTGGAGGAGGCCCACGCCGGCCACATCTACGCCCTCATCGGCCTCAAGGACGTCACCACCGGTGACACCCTGTGCGCCCAGGACTCCCCGATCATCCTGGAGTCCATGACCTTCCCTGCCCCGGTCATCCACGTGGCCATCGAGCCCAAGACCAAGGGCGACCAGGAGAAGCTGAGCGTGGCCATCCAGAAGCTCTCCGAGGAGGACCCCACCTTCACCGTCTCCCTCGACGAGGAGACCGGCCAGACCGTCATCGGCGGTATGGGCGAGCTCCACCTGGACGTGTTCGTGGACCGCATGCGACGCGAGTTCAAGGTCGAGGCCAACGTGGGTGCCCCGCAGGTCGCCTACCGCGAGACCATCCGCAAGAAGGTGGACAAGGTCGAGTACACCCACAAGAAGCAGACGGGTGGCTCCGGCCAGTTCGCCAAGGTGCAGATGAGCTTCGAGCCCCTCGTCGCCGACGAGGTCGCCGAGGCCGCCGACGGCGAGAAGGCGCACTACGAGTTCGCCAACGCCGTCACCGGTGGTCGCGTGCCCCGCGAGTACATCCCCAGCGTGGACGCCGGGGTCCAGGACGCCATGCTCACCGGTGTCCTGGCCGGCTACCCGATGGTGGACATCAAGGCCACCCTCGTCGACGGCGCCTACCACGAGGTCGACTCCTCCGAGATGGCCTTCAAGATCGCCGGCTCCATGGCGTTCAAGGAGGGTGCCAAGAAGGCCTCGCCGGTCCTCCTCGAGCCCGTCATGGCCGTCGAGGTCCGTACTCCCGAGGAGTACATGGGCGACGTCATCGGTGACCTCAACTCCCGTCGCGGCATGATCGCCTCGATGGAGGACGCCGTCGGCGTCAAGGTCATCCGCGCCAACGTGCCCCTGTCGGAGATGTTCGGCTACGTCGGCGACCTGCGCTCCAAGACGCAGGGACGTGCCGTGTACTCCATGACCTTCGACTCGTACGCCGAGGTTCCCAAGAACGTCGCCGACGAGATCATCGCCAAGGTCAAGGGCGCCTGACGCCCTCGCTCCGGGGTCCGCGGCGGCTGCACGCAACCGTGGCGGACCCCGGCTCGGCGGTGCCCCTCGGGCGCCGACCGGGACCCAGTTCAGTAAGATTTCCAACATCCACCAGTAGAGACTCTCGACGCCCGGGCGGCTAGCATGTGTGCTAGTCGAATCCCGACGAAGAGAACTACCCGAGTCCCAGGAGGACACCAGTGGCCAAGGCCAAGTTCGAGCGGACCAAGCCGCACGTCAACATCGGAACGATCGGTCACGTCGACCACGGTAAGACGACGCTGACCGCTGCGATCTCCAAGGTTCTGCACGACGAGTACCCCGAGCTGAACCCCTTCACCCCCTTCGACGAGATCGACAAGGCTCCTGAGGAGCGTCAGCGCGGTATCACCATCAACATCGCGCACGTCGAGTACGAGACCGACAAGCGCCACTACGCGCACGTCGACGCCCCCGGGCACGCCGACTACATCAAGAACATGATCACCGGTGCCGCCCAGATGGATGGCGCGATCCTCGTGGTCGCCGCCACCGACGGCCCGATGGCCCAGACCCGCGAGCACGTCCTGCTCGCCCGCCAGGTGGGCGTCCCCGCCCTCCTCGTGGCCCTCAACAAGTCCGACATGGTGGACGACGAGGAGCTCCTCGACCTGGTTGAGATGGAGGTGCGCGAGCTCCTGTCCTCCCAGGACTACGACGGCGACGAGGCTCCCGTCATCCGTGTCTCCGCTCTCAAGGCCCTCGAGGGCGACGCCGAGTGGGCCGCCAAGATCAAGGAGCTCATGGACGCGGTGGATGACTTCATCCCCACCCCCGAGCGTGACATGGACAAGCCCTTCCTCATGCCCATCGAGGACGTCTTCACCATCACCGGTCGCGGCACCGTCGTCACCGGTCGTGTGGAGCGCGGCAAGCTCCCGATCAACTCCGAGGTCGAGATCCTCGGTATCCGCGAGGCCCAGAAGACCACGGTCACCGGTATCGAGATGTTCCACAAGCAGATGGACGAGGCCTGGGCCGGCGAGAACTGCGGTCTGCTCCTGCGCGGTACCCGCCGCGAGGACGTCGAGCGCGGTCAGGTCATCTGCAAGCCCGGCTCCATCACCCCGCACACCGAGTTCGAGGGCCACGTCTACATCCTCACCAAGGACGAGGGCGGCCGCCACAACCCCTTCTACTCGAACTACCGTCCGCAGTTCTACTTCCGGACCACGGACGTCACCGGTGTCATCACCCTGCCCGAGGGCACCGAGATGGTCATGCCCGGTGACACCACCGAGATGAGCGTCCAGCTCATCCAGCCCATCGCCATGGAGGAGGGCCTCGGCTTCGCCATCCGTGAGGGTGGCCGCACCGTCGGCTCCGGCCGCGTCACCAAGGTCATCAAGTGACCCACTGACGCTCCGCGCCTCCGCGTAGCACCAGACCTCCCCGGTCAGAGCAGTTGCTCTGACCGGGGAGGTCTTTTGTGTCCTTGAACCGAGGGGTGACGCCCTACCGACGGCACGAATAGTAGTAATAGTGACATCAATAATGCGTGGGTGTGATGCCGCCGTAATAAAAGGCATCGCAATGCAGTAACGGACGATTTCAGATCTATTACCGGCACGGTTTCTCTCGGTTTCTTGAGCTAGTTTATCGACGGTGCCCAGGTGTGGGTGTCAACGCTTGTGAACAGGCGGTTGCAACGTTGTTCCGTTGGTGCCGTCGGACGAGACGGACGTGTTCGCTGGAGAACACGCTCCCGATTTAACCCTGTCATGCGCAGCCTTCCCCGGCGGCGCACAGTGAAAGGAAATCCCAACCCATGAAGTACAACGCCAGCACGCTGGGGCGTCGGGCTGCAGCCACAGCCGGTGTCCTCACCCTGGCCGTGCTTGGTCTGGCCCCCATGGCTCAGGCCGAGAACGCCAACCACGGAGACATCAACACCGAGGCGTTAGGCTCCCTCACCATCCACAAGCACCTCACCGGAGACGGCAACCCCATCGGTGCTCCTGACGGCACCGCTTCCAACGACGATGGCAAAGGTGCACCGGTCTCCGGAGTGCAGTTCACGGCCTACGAGATCAATGGGATCGACCTGAAGACCTCAGAGGGATGGACCAAGGTCAACGCCCTGACCAACACCGGAGCGATCCCTGACAACGCCTGCGCCACCCCTGGGCAGCCGACGCTCCCCAACTACACCTTCGGCCCGAGCAGGGTCTCGGGCGACACTGATCGCGACGGACAGGCCAAGATCGAGAGCCTGCCGGTCAAGGCCTATCTCGTGTGCGAGACCAAGACTCCTGGCAACATCGTCCAGAAGGCCAAGCCCTTCGTGGTTACGATTCCTCACCCGAACACTGCCGCGAAGGCGGATGGCACGTGGCTCTACGACGTCCACGTCTACCCCAAGAACGAGAAGATCGAAGTCGCCAAGACCATCGAGGACCAGAGGAACAACGGCTACGTCGTCGGGTCCAAAGTCCGCTTCCCGGTCTCCTCGACGCTGCCGAAGCTGGATGACAATTCCTACTACAAGTACTACCAGTTCAAGGACACCCTGGACAATCGTCTGAAGCAGGTAACGGCGACAGACGTCACCCTCGGCGAGACGCGGCTGAATGAGGGCACCGACTACACCCTGGGCACCGCCGGGCAGACCGTGACCGTGACCTTCACCCAGAATGGTCTGAACAAGCTCAAGGGCAATCCGGGTCAGAAGCTTCAGGCGGTCTTTGAGGGAGTCGTCTCCGAAATCGGCGACGGCAGCATCAACAACACCGCCCAGCTCATCTCCGACACGACCTACGACGAGCAGCCCCCGACACCTGAGACGCCTCCCGCCGACCCCGACAACCCTCCGACGACCGAACAGGTGACCTCGAAGTGGGGCGACCTGACGATCAAGAAGGTTGACGGCAACGACCGGTCGGGCGACAAGGAAGGCCTCAAGGGCGCTGAGTTCCAGATCTACAAGGCCAAGGACGCCTACGCGGACACATGCTCCACGGAGGCCGATGGGCAGCCCCTCACCATTAACGGTGAGAACACCTTCACGACCGGTGAGGGCGGCACTATCAACTTCAAGGCCCTGTTCGTCTCCGACTCCGTCCAGGATGCCGGTCGTGACAACCAGGTGGACGCGCCCCACCGTTGCTACGTGCTGGTGGAGACCAAGGCTCCTGCCGGCTACGTGCTTCCCGCGGACGCCAGTCGGGCCATCACCGTGCAGGCCGGGGCCGGTGCGACGCAGCAGGTCGTGATCGACAACGTCAAGCAGACGGTTCCGGGTCTGCCCCTGACCGGTGCCAACGGCATGCTCATCCTGACCGCCTCCGGTGCGGCCCTGCTGATGATCGCCGTCGGCTCCGTCCTCGTGGCCCGCTACCGCGAGCGCAAGCGGAACGCGGACCTCTCCGCCTGATGACAATCGCTGCCTGCTGAGGCCCACGGGTCTCAGCAGGCGGCGACGACCGCGCGGGCCTCACCTCAACCACGTCTTGACCGTGTTCTGAACATGTCTCGATCGTCAGGCCGTGGCCTGCGCGGAAACGGTGCAGGCACTCGACGACCCTCGATCCGTCGAGCGCCTGCACCGTCATGTGCGAACTCGCACCATCTCCACCCCGGACCCCCGACCCTGGAAGCGCACGAGGCCCCATGATCTCCCGTAAAGCACGCAAATCCCGCACCGCCCGGACTCCGCGCACCCGCGCTTCGATCACCCAGAGGCATCGTCGTCCCCGTGCCTGGCGCCTGTCGATCTCAGCCCTGGTCACCTCCATCATGGCGGTCGTGGGCATGGGGCTGCTGACCTATCCGACGGCGGCCTCCTGGGTGTCCCAGTACAACCAGTCGAAGGTGACCGCCGACTACTCCGCCCAGGTCGATGGGGCCCGACCGGACGCCAAGACCCAGATCAGCCAGGCGCACGCGTACAACGATGCGCTCTCGGCCGGTGCGGTCCTGGAGGCCAACAACCACGTACCCACCGGCGCCGGCTCCAGCAAGGACAGCTCCCTGAAGTACGCCAATATCCTCAAGGCCAACAACGAGGGCCTCATGGCCCGTCTCAAGATCCCCTCCATCTCCCTGGACCTGCCCGTCTACCACGGCACGGCCGACGACACTCTGCTCAAGGGCCTGGGGCATCTGGAGGGCACCTCCTTGCCGGTCGGGGGAGAGGGGACCCGGTCGGTCATCACCGGGCACCGCGGCCTGGCTGAGGCCACCATGTTCACCCACCTGGACAAGGTGAAGAACGGTGACAGTCTCATCGTCGAGGTCTTTGGGGAGGTCCTCACCTATCGGGTCACCAGCACCAAGGTCGTGGAGCCCGAGGAGACCGAGGCGCTGCGCGTCGAGGAGGGTAAGGACCTTCTCACCCTGGTGACCTGCACGCCCCTGGGTATCAACACCCACCGCATCCTGCTGACCGGCGAGCGCGTCTACCCGACCCCGTCCAAGGACGTCGCGGCGGCGGGCAAGCGCCCTGACGTCCCGAGCTTCCCCTGGTGGGCCGTCGCGCTGGTGGCGGGGCTCATCGTCGTTGGGCTGTACCTGTGGCGCTCGGGCTACGTGGCGGCGCGGGCCACGGAGCGCGCCCTGGCCGGGGCTCGCGACAAGGAGCAGGAGCCGCGTCCGCAGACCTGGGCCGAGCAGATGCAGATCTGGATGGACAACGACGCCGGCGTCGAGCCCCGGAGATGGTTCACCGACCTGCCGGTTCCGCAGGAGCCCTCCGAGGCTGAGAACCTGGCGCTTCTGGAGGAGATCGCGTCGCTGTCGGCGTCGTCTGGCCGATGGGATGATCAGGAGCTCATCGACACCGCGGAGATCCCGGTGCTGGATGCGACACGCCCGAGCGCGGGTGCCAGTGGGCGGACTCACAGCCTCTAGGGCCCATCCTGGGTTCCGCTGCCCGCGCGAGCCCTGATAACGTAATCCAGCCGGCCAGGGGCATGCTCTTGCGCGCCTCTGGTTGTGCCGCCCCGGGCTTCCCCGGGATCCATTCTGACGGACCCGTTCCTCCTGAACGGGTTTCCGTGTGTCCAGACCGGTTCACCACCTTCCATCACGGGAGTGGCGTGCGTCCTGAAGCGACACGCCCGAGCGCGTGGACCGGCCAGAAGCAAGTACAAGAGAGGTTAGGCGCCATGGCGGGACAGAAGATCCGCATCCGGCTCAAGTCCTACGACCACGAGGTCATCGATTCCTCGGCGCGCAAGATCGTCGACGTCGTGACCCGCGCTGGCGCGACGGTCGTGGGCCCGGTGCCGCTGCCGACCGAGAAGAACGTGTTCTGCGTGATCCGGTCGCCGCACAAGTACAAGGACAGCCGCGAGCACTTCGAGATGCGCACGCACAAGCGGCTGATCGACATCGTCGACCCGACGCCCAAGGCCGTCGACTCGCTCATGCGTCTCGACCTGCCTGCTGACGTCAACATCGAGATCAAGCTCTGAGGACTGCCATGACAACGCTTAACACGCCGGCTGCCGCCGCGCCTGCCAAGGCGCTGCTCGGCACCAAGCTCGGCATGACGCAGATCTGGGACGAGAACGGGGTCCTGCGCCCCGTGACCGTCGTCCGGGTCGACACCAACGTCGTGACCCAGGTCCGCACCATCGAGACCGATGGCTACGAGGCCGTTCAGCTCGCCTTCGGCGACATCGACGCCCGCAAGGTCACCAAGCCGCTCGCCGGCCACTTCGCCAAGGTCGGGGTCGAGCCCCGCCGCCACGTGGCGGAGATCCGCACCTCCCTGGCGTCCGAGTTCACTCCCGGCCAGGAGCTGGCCGCCGACACCTTCGAGGTCGGCCAGCTGGTCGACGTCACCGGCACCTCCAAGGGCAAGGGGTTCGCCGGTGTCATGAAGCGCCACGGCTTCGCCGGTGTGGGCGCCTCCCACGGTGCTCACCGCAACCACCGCAAGCCCGGCTCCATCGGCGCCTGCGCCACCCCCGGACGCATCTTCAAGGGCCTGCGCATGGCCGGCCGTATGGGCCACGCGCGCCGCACCGTCCAGAACCTCAAGATCCGCGGCGTCGACGTTGACAAGGGCGTTCTGCTCGTCAACGGCGCGATCCCCGGCCCCAAGGGCTCGGTCGTCGTCGTCCGCACCGCCGTGAAGGGAGCCTGAGACCATGACTGAGGCACTCACCGTCGACGTCGTCGACTCCGCGGGCAAGAAGACCGGCAGCGTCGAGCTGCCCGCCGAGGTCTTCGACGCCCCCCTCAACATTCCGCTCATGCACCAGGTGGTCGTCGGCCAGCTGGCCGCGGCCCGCCAGGGCACCCACGCCACCAAGACCCGCGGCGACGTCCGCGGTGGTGGCCGCAAGCCCTACCGCCAGAAGGGCACCGGCCGCGCCCGCCAGGGCTCGACCCGCGCCCCGCAGTTCGTCGGCGGTGGCACCGTCCACGGCCCGCAGCCGCGCGACTACACCCAGCGGACCCCCAAGAAGATGAAGGCCGCCGCCCTGCGCAGCGCCCTGTCCGACCGCGCCCGCAATGGCCGCGTCCACGTCATCACCGAGTTCGTCACCACCACGGTGCCCTCCACCAAGAACGCCCTGGTCGCGCTGCGCAATCTCACCGACCGCAAGGCCCTGGTGATCGTGGACCGTCAGGACGACCTGTCCAGGCTCAGCCTGCGCAACGCCCCTGAGGCGCACGTCCTGTGGGCCGACCAGCTCAACACCTACGACGTCCTCAAGTCCGACGACGTCGTCTTCACGGCCTCTGGCCTGGACGCGTTCCTGGGCAAGGGTGAGGAGGAGTCCAAGTGAGCCTCGAGAAGTCCAAGAACCCCCGCGACGTCATCATCGCGCCGGTCGTCTCCGAGAAGTCCTACGCCTGCATGGACCGTGGCCAGTACACGTTCATCGTGGCGCCGGGATCCAACAAGACCGAGATCAAGCAGGCCGTCGAGGCCATCTTCGATGTCAAGGTCTCCTCGGTGAACACCATCAACCGCAAGGGCAAGACGCACCGCACCCGCACTGGGATCGGCAAGTCCAAGGACACTCGCCGTGCGATCGTCACCCTGCGCGAGGGGACCATCGACATCTTCGGTGATGTGGCCTAGTGCGCCACGGAAGGTAAAGGATCGATATGGGAATCCGTAAGTACAAGCCCACGACCCCGGGTCGTCGCGGCTCCTCCGTGGCCGACTTCGTGGAGATCACGCGCAGCACGCCCGAGAAGTCGCTGGTGCGCCCGCTGAGCAAGTCCGGTGGACGCAACTCCTCCGGCCGTATCACCACCCGCCACAAGGGTGGTGGCCACAAGCGCGCCTACCGTCTCATCGACTTCCGTCGTCACGACAAGGACGGCGTGCCCGCCAAGGTCGCTCACATCGAGTACGACCCCAACCGCACCGCGCGCATCGCCCTTCTGCACTACGTGGACGGCGAGAAGCGCTACATCATCGCCCCGAACAAGCTCCGTCAGGGCGACGTCGTCGAGGCCGGCCCCAGCGCCGACATCAAGCCCGGCAACAACCTGCAGCTGCGCCACATCCCCACCGGTACGGTCGTCCACGCGGTCGAGCTGCGTCCCGGTGGCGGGGCCAAGATCGCTCGCAGCGCCGGCACCTCCGTCCAGCTGGTCGCCAAGGAAGGCAAGTACGCGCAGCTGCGCATGCCCTCCGGGGAGATCCGCAACGTGGAGGCCGCCTGCCGCGCCACCATCGGCGAGGTCGGCAACGCCGAGCAGTCCAACATCAACTGGGGCAAGGCCGGCCGTATGCGCTGGAAGGGCGTGCGCCCGACCGTCCGCGGTGTCGTCATGAACCCGGTGGACCACCCGCACGGTGGTGGTGAGGGCAAGACCTCCGGTGGTCGTCACCCCGTCTCGCCGTGGGGCAAGCCCGAGGGCCGCACCCGCCGTCCCAACAAGTCCAGCGACCGCCTCATCGTGCGTCGTCGTCGGACCGGCAAGAAGCGCTGATAGGAGCCTGAATCATGCCGCGTAGTCTGAAGAAGGGTCCCTTCGTCGACGACCACCTCATCAAGAAGGTGGACGCTCAGAACGAGAAGGGCACCAAGAACGTCATTAAGACCTGGTCCCGCCGTTCGGTCATCACGCCGGACTTCCTGGGGCACACCTTCGCCGTCCACGACGGTCGCAAGCACGTGCCGGTCTTCGTTACCGAGTCCATGGTGGGCCACAAGCTCGGTGAGTTCGCTCCGACCCGCACCTTCCGCGGGCACGTCAAGGACGACCGCAAGTCGCGTCGCTGACGGACGTCGGAAAGTTTGAGAGGCAGAGAACATGGAAGCCAAGGCGCAGGCCAAGTACGTGCGCTGCACGCCGATGAAGGCGCGCCGGGTCGTGGACGTCGTCCGCGGCAAGCGCGCCGTCGAGGCCGTCAACGTGCTCCGATTCGCCCCGCAGGCCGCTGCGGTGCCGGTGCGCAAGGTCCTCGAGTCCGCAATCGCCAATGCCCGGTTCAAGGCTGAGCGTGACGGTGAGCGTTTCGACGAGAACGACCTGTTCATCATCGAGGCGTTCGCCGACGAGGGTCCCACCCTGAAGCGGTTCCGTCCCCGTGCGCAGGGCCGGGCCAGCAGGATCCTCAAGCGGACCAGCCACATCACCGTCATCGTCGGGGACAAGTCCGACGCCGCAACGAAGGAAGGAGCCCGGTAATGGGGCAGAAGGTCAACCCGACCGGGTTCCGCCTGGGCATCACCACGGACCACCGCTCGCGCTGGTTCGCCGACTCCACCAAGCCCGGTCAGCGTTACCGCGACTTCGTGGAGGAGGATGTCAAGATCCGCCGCCTCATGGAGGACGGCATGGAGCGGGCCGGTATCTCCAAGGTCGACATCGAGCGCACCCGTGACCGCGTGCGCGTCGACCTGCACACCGCCCGTCCCGGTATCGTCATCGGCCGCCGCGGAGCCGAGGCCGAGCGCCTGCGTGGTCAGCTCGAGAAGCTGACCGGCAAGCAGGTCCAGCTCAACATCCTCGAGGTCAAGAGCCCCGACCTGGACGCCCAGCTGGTCGCCCAGGGGATCGCCGAGCAGCTCGCCTCCCGCGTGTCCTTCCGCCGCGCCATGCGTAAGGGCATGCAGTCCGCGATGCGCGCCGGCGCCAAGGGCATCCGGGTGCAGTGCTCCGGCCGCCTGGGCGGCGCCGAGATGAGCCGCAGCGAGTTCTACCGCGAGGGGCGCGTGCCGCTGCACACCCTGCGCGCGAACATCGACTACGGCTTCTACGAGGCCAAGACCACCTTCGGCCGCCTCGGCGTCAAGGTGTGGATCTACAAGGGCGACATCACCGAGCGCGAGTTCGCCCGCCAGCAGGCCGAGTCCGGCTCACGTGGCCGGGGCCGGGGCGAGCGTCGCGGCGGCCGTCGTGGCGACCGCGGTGAGCGCGGTTCGCGTCAGAACACCGAGCAGCAGCAGGCCGCCGAGCAGACGCCGGCCGCCGAGACCGCTGCCGCAGACCAGGGAACGGAGGCCTGAGCCGTGCTCATCCCCCGCCGGACCAAGTTCCGCAAGCAGCACCGCCCGCACCGCACGGGCCTTTCCAAGGGCGGCAACCAGATCGCCTTCGGTGAGTACGGTATCCAGGCCCTCGAGCCCGCCTACATCACCAACCGCCAGATCGAGGCGGCCCGTATCGCCATGACCCGCCACATCAAGCGTGGCGGCAAGGTGTGGATCAACATCTTCCCGGACCGCCCCCTGACCAAGAAGCCCGCCGAGACCCGTATGGGTTCCGGTAAGGGCGCACCCGAGTGGTGGATCGCCAACGTCAAGCCCGGACGCATCCTGTTCGAGCTCGGCGGTGTCGACGAGGCCCTCGCCCGCGAGGCCATGCGCCGCGCACAGCACAAGCTTCCGATGAAGACCCGTTTCGTGACTCGTGAGGGTGGTGACGTCTGATGGCAATCGGTTCCAAGGGCCTGACCCCCGCCGACCTCGACGGCATGGACAACGAGCGCCTCTCCGAGGAGCTCTCCAAGGCCAAGGCCGAGCTGTTCAACCTCCGGTTCGCCTCGGCGACCGGCCAGCTCGAGGACCATGGACGTCTCAAGGCTGTGCGTCGCGACATCGCCCGTAT
The DNA here is from genome assembly GCF_005696555.1 of Actinomyces sp. oral taxon 171 str. F0337. Lineage (NCBI taxonomy): Bacteria > Bacillati > Actinomycetota > Actinomycetes > Actinomycetales > Actinomycetaceae > Actinomyces > Actinomyces sp. oral taxon 171. Next base: position 721,595 of record NZ_CP040005.1, read on the forward strand.
CTACACGATCGTGCGCGAGCGTGAGCTCGGTATTCGCACCGTCCCGAGCACGGAGGAGTCCAAGTGAGCGAGCAGACCAGCACCGAGAACGTCGAGCAGTCCACCGAGCGCCCCCAGCGCAAGGTGCGTCGCGGCTACGTCGTCTCCGACAAGATGGACAAGACGGTTGTCGTCCTCGTCGAGGAGCGCTACAAGCACTCCCTGTACGGCAAGGTCCTCCGTCGCTCCAAGAAGGTCAAGGTCCACGACGAGAACAACGAGGCCGGTGTCGGCGATCTCGTCTCCATCATGGAGACCCGCCCGCTGAGCGCCACGAAGCACTTCCGCCTCCTGGAGATCCTCGAGCGCGCCAAGTGACCCTCGGCTGAACGCCGCCCTCGACGACGTCGAGACGGCCCCCGACGCCGCAGCGTCCCACCCGGGAGGCTGCGGCGTCGGCGTTGCTGACGGATGGCCCTCACGGAGGATGGCGCCATGGGACGTGAACATTCTCGCGGGACGGCGTTGATGCCGGACTGGGCCCAGGGATGGCGGTCCACCAGGGAAGCCGGTCGGCTGATGGGGCGCCTCGGGGACGCGACGCAGAAGGCCCGGGAAAAGCCGGTGAGCAATGGCACAGGTCCTCGTGGTGATCTCAGGTTCCGCGTGATAAGGCGGCTGGACTAGGCTAATGGAGTTGCGCGCGCCCTCGGTGCGCCCGGCAGAGACCTCGTGCAGTCTGCGCCTGTGTCTGTCGGGAGAGCGTTCCGCGGGCATCCCCTATCCCTGGGTCGGCCTCGTGCGGCCTGTGGCCGGGGGAGACGTGTGCAAGACCAGAAGAACGTTCGGCCAGGCTCAGGAGCTTCCTGAGAACCGGCTCGACGACAGGAGAACACTCAATGATCCAGCAGGAGTCGCGACTGAAGGTCGCCGACAACACCGGTGCCAAGGAGATCCTTTGCATCCGTGTTCTCGGTGGATCGGGTCGGCGCTATGCGGGTATCGGCGACACGATCGTCGCCACCGTCAAGGACGCCATTCCCGGCGGCAACGTGAAGAAGGGCGAGGTCGTCAAGGCCGTCGTCGTGCGTGCCCGCAAGGAGCGTCGTCGTCCCGACGGCTCATACATCCGCTTCGACGAGAACGCCGCCGTCATCCTCAAGAACGATGGGGAGCCGCGCGGTACGCGCATCTTCGGCCCCGTCGGCCGTGAGCTTCGCGAGAAGAAGTTCATGCGCATCGTCTCGCTCGCCCCGGAGGTGATCTGAACATGGCACGCATTAAGAAGGGTGACCAGGTCATCGTCATCGCCGGTAAGGACAAGGGCAAGACCGGCCGCGTCCTGGAGGTCCTCAAGGGCACTGACCGTGTCATCGTCGAGGGCGTCCAGCGCGTGACCAAGCACACCAAGGTGGGGCAGTCCCAGCAGGGCGCCCGCACCGGCGGCATCGAGACCGTTGAGGCGCCCATCCACGCCTCCAACGTCATGCTCGTCGACCCCAAGACCAAGAAGCGCACCCGCGTGGGCTTCCGCGTCGAGGAGGGCGTGCGTCCCGACGGCCGCAAGCGCACCGTCCGCGTGCGTTACGCCAAGAAGAGCGGGGAGGACCTGTGACCATGGCTGAGAAAACCACCCCCCGTCTCAAGACGAAGTACACCGAGGAGGTGCGCCCCGCCCTGCTCAAGGAGTTCCAGCACGGCAACGTGATGGAGGTCGGGCGCGTCGTCAAGGTCGTCGTCAACATGGGCGTGGGCGAGGCCGCCCACGACTCCAAGATGATCGAGGGCGCCGTGCGCGACCTCGCCGCCATCACCGGCCAGAAGCCGCAGGTCACCCGGGCCCGCAAGTCCATCGCGCAGTTCAAGCTGCGTGAGGGCATGCCGATCGGCGCGCACTCCACGCTGCGCGGCGACCGCATGTGGGAGTTCCTGGACCGTCTGGTGTCGATCTCCTTGCCCCGCATCCGCGACTTCCGCGGCCTGAGCCCCAAGCAGTTCGACGGGAACGGCAACTACACCTTCGGTCTGACCGAGCAGGCTGTCTTCCACGAGATTGACCAGGACCAGATCGACCGCGTCCGCGGCATGGACATCACCGTGGTGACCACGGCCAAGACCGACGAGGAGGCCCGCTCGCTGCTCAAGCAGCTCGGCTTCCCCTTCAAGGAGAAGTGAGATGGCGAAGACCGCACTGATTGAGAAGGCGAACCGCAAGCCCAAGTTCGGTGTCCGTGCCTACACGCGCTGCCAGCGCTGCGGCCGCCCGCACTCGGTCTACCGCAAGTTCGGCCTGTGCCGTATCTGCCTGCGTGAGATGGCCCTTCGCGGCGAGCTCCCGGGCGTGAGCAAGTCCAGCTGGTAAGAACTTACGTCGCAGGTCCGCTGAGGAAACCACGACGAGGAAGGGCCGAGGCCCACTCATGACAATGACAGACCCCATCGCAGACATGCTGACCCGTCTGCGCAACGCAAACAGCGCCTACCACGACACCGTGTCGATGCCGTCGAGCAAGCTCAAGGTGAACATCGCTGAGATGCTCAAGTCCGAGGGCTTCATCGCCGGCTACGAGGTCACGGACGCCGAGGTCGGCAAGACGCTCACGCTGAGCCTCAAGTACGGAGCCAACCGCCAGCGGGCCATCCAGGGCCTGCGCCGGATCTCCAAGCCCGGCCTGCGCGTCTACGCCAAGTCCACCAACCTGCCCAAGGTCCTCGGCGGCCTGGGAGTGGCGATCCTGTCCACCTCCTCCGGCCTCCTGACCGACAAGCAGGCCGAGTCGCGTGGCGTGGGCGGCGAAGTCCTCGCCTACGTCTGGTAAGAGAAGGAACGGAGGAAAACCATGTCTCGTATTGGACGGCTCCCCGTTCCGGTTCCTGCCGGAGTGGACGTCACCATTGACGGCCAGGACGTGACGGTCAAGGGCCCCAAGGGCACCCTGTCCCGCACGATCAGTGAGCCCCTGAGCGTCACCCGCCAGGAGGACGGCTCCATCCTGGTCACGCGCCCCGACGACGAGCGCCGCTCGCGCTCGCTGCACGGACTGTCGCGCACACTCATCAACAACATGGTGATCGGCGTCACCGAGGGCTACAGCAAGCAGCTCGAGATCGTCGGCACCGGTTACCGCGTCGCCGCCAAGGGCCAGGGCATCGAGCTCTCCCTCGGCTTCTCCCACACCGTGACCGTTGAGCCCCCCGAGGGCATCACCTTCACGGTCGACGGCAACCTGAAGATCACCGTCTCCGGTATCTCCAAGGAGCAGGTCGGCGAGGTCGCGGCGAACATTCGCAAGATCCGTCCGCCGGAGCCCTACAAGGGCAAGGGCGTGCGCTACGCCGGCGAGAACGTGCGCCGCAAGGTCGGAAAGGCTGGTAAGTGACCATGGCTTACTCGATCAAGAGGGGCAAGGGCAACCCCCGCGCCATCGCCCGCAAGATCCGTCACCAGCGCGTGCGCAAGCACATCTCCGGCACGCCAGAGCGTCCCCGCCTGGTGGTCACCCGCTCCAACCGCCACATGGTGGCTCAGGTCGTGGACGACACCATCGGTCACACCCTGTGCGCCGCCTCCACCCTGGAGGAGGCCGCCAAGGGTGTCGAGGGCCACAAGGTGGGCGCCGCCCACAAGGTCGGCGAGCTCATCGCCGAGCGTGCCAAGGCGCTGGGCATCGAGGCAGTCGTGTTCGACCGCGGCGGCAACAAGTACCACGGCCGTGTCGCGGCCGTCGCCGAGGGCGCCCGCGAGGGCGGCCTGAAGCTGTGAGCACTGAGACGACGAGAAAGCAGAGGAACATCTGATGGCTGCACCGCAGCGAGACAGGTCCGCGTCGTCCGACGGCTCGGCCCAGCGCGAGAACGACGAGCGCCGGGGCGAGGGCCGCGGCCGCCGCGACCGCAACAACGACCGCCGCGACCGTGGTCGCGGCAACGACGACAAGTACATCGAGCGCGTCGTCACCATCAACCGCGTGTCCAAGGTCGTCAAGGGCGGCCGTCGCTTCACCTTCACGGCTCTCGTGGTCGTCGGTGACGGTGAGGGCACCGTCGGCGTGGGCTACGGCAAGGCGAAGGAAGTTCCCGCCGCCATCGCCAAGGCCGTCGAGATCGCGAAGAAGAACTTCTTCCACGTCCCGATGATCCGCCGCACCATCCCGCACCTGGTCCAGGGCGAGGACTCCGCCGGAGTCGTTCTCCTGCGTCCGGCGTCCCCCGGTACCGGTGTTATCGCCGGTGGTCCGGTGCGTGCCGTGCTGGACTGCGCCGGTGTCCACGACATCCTGTCCAAGTCGCTGGGCTCCTCCAACGCGATCAACATCGTGCACGCCACGGTGGACGCCCTCAAGCAGCTTGAGCAGCCCGAGGCCGTCGCGGCCCGCCGTGGCCTGCCCCTGGAGGACGTCGCTCCGCAGTCCATGCTGCGGGCCCGCGCCGAGGGCGAGGCCGACAAGCGCGCTCAGGCCGAGAAGCAGGAGGCCGAGAAGGCCGCTGAAGGAGTGGGTGCGTGATGGCTGAGTCCGCATCGAAGCAGATGACCAAGCAGCTCAAGGTCACTCAGGTCCGCTCTGGCATCGGGGGCACCCACCGCCAGCGCGAGTCCCTCAAGACCCTGGGTCTGCGCAAGATCCGCCAGTCCGTCGTGCGTGAGGACAGCCCCAGCGTGCGCGGCCTGATTGCCACGGTGCACCACCTGGTCACCGTTGAGGAGGTCTGAGATGGCTGACACCGAGAACACGCAGGAGGAGAAGGTGCGCGTCGTCAAGCTGCACCACCTGCGTCCCGCCCCCGGCGCCAAGAAGGCCAAGACCCGCGTGGGTCGTGGTGAGGCGTCCAAGGGTAAGACCGCCGGTCGCGGTACCAAGGGCACCAAGGCCCGTTACCAGGTTCGTCCTGGTTTCGAGGGTGGCCAGATGCCGCTGCACATGCGTCTTCCCAAGCTGCGCGGCTTCCGCAACCCCAACCGGGTCGAGTTCCAGCCCGTGAACGTCGGCCGCATCGCCGAGCTGTTCCCCGAGGGCGGCACGGTGACCGTGGAGGACCTCGTCGCCAAGGGCGCGGTTCGCAAGAACCAGCTCGTCAAGGTCCTCGGCGGCGGCGACGTCACCGTGGCCCTGACGCTCACGGTCGACGCCTGGTCCGGCTCCGCCAAGGAGAAGATCGAGGCCGCCGGCGGCACCATCGCCACGCGCTGAACACTGTCAGGCCGTGCCCGTCAGGGAGGTGACTCCCTGAGGGAGCGGCTCTGACGAATCGCGAGATCACAGACCCCGGCGGTCCAGGGAAACCTGGGCCACCGGGGTCTGTCATGCCCCGACTTCGCACAGCGAGACGGCTCCTGCGCGCCAGCGTCGAGGTGCCTTGGATCACCCCGGGCTACCTCACCGGGACGAGACGTGAGAAAACCCGCACCTCAGCCACGTTGCAAGCCCGTCTCAGCGCCCAGGTCTCGAGCTCGGCGGGGTAGTCTGGGCCGGGCGCAGTTCCCCTGCGCTCAGCCTTGCTGCCCGCACGGCCGAACCCACCCCCGAGTCCACAGGAGATCGAGTGCTCAGCGCGTTCACTCAGGCGTTCAGAACGCCAGACCTCAGGGCGAAGCTGCTCTTCACCCTCGGCATCATGGCCCTGTTCCGGCTCGGGTCGATCCTGCCGGCCCCCGGCGTCAACCTGGCCAACGCCAAGCAATGCATCGCTGCTGCTGAGGATCAGAATCTTCTCAGCCTCGTCAACGTCTTCTCCGGTGGCGCGCTGCTCCAGCTGAGCGTCTTCGCGCTGGGCATCATGCCCTACATCACCGCCTCCATCATCATCCAGCTCCTGAAGGTCGTCATCCCCCGCTTCGAGGAGCTCCACAAGGAGGGGCAGGCGGGCACTGCCAAGCTCACCGAGTACACCCGCTACCTCACCATCGGCCTGGGCCTGCTCCAGTCCAGCACCATCGTGGCCACGGCCAAGAGCGGCGCGCTCTTCCAAGGCTGTGATGAGAAGATAGCTACGCAGATTATCCCCAACGACTCGGTGGTTGCCCTCCTGCTCATCGTCATTACCATGACCGCCGGCACCGGCCTCATCATGTGGTTGGGTGAGCTCATCACCGAGCGCGGCATCGGCAACGGCATGTCGCTGCTCATCTTCACCTCCATCGTGGCCCAGTTCCCCTCCAACATGTTCTCCATCGCCGGAGGCAACAACGGGGCGGCCAACTTCGCCATCATCGTGGCCGTCGTCCTCCTGGCCACCCTGGCGGTCGTCTACATCGAGCAGGCCCAGCGGCGCATCCCCGTGCAGTACGCCAAGCGAATGATCGGGCGCCGCCAGTACGGCGGATCCACCACCTACATCCCGGTCAAGATCAACACCGCCGGCGTCATCCCGGTCATCTTCGCCTCATCGATCCTGGCCATGCCCCAGCTCGTCGCCGGCTTCGGCAGCCCCACGAGCACGTGGGTGCAGTGGATCCAGACCCACCTGCAGCAGACGCACCCGATCTACCTGACCGCCTACGGCGTCCTCATCCTGTTCTTCGCCTTCTTCTACACGGCCATCACCTTCGACTCCGAGGAGATCGCGGACAACATGAAGCGCTACGGCGGCTTCATCCCCGGCATCCGCGCCGGCGAGCCCACCGTGCGCTACCTGTCCTACGTCATCAACCGCATTACGACGGTGGGCTCCATCTACCTGGTGGTCCTCGCCCTCATCCCGACGCTCGCCGTCATCTGGCTGGACCTGGCGCAGCACCTGCCCTTCGGTGGAACCACTATCCTCATCATGGTGGGCGTGGGCCTCCAGACGGTCAAGGAGGTCAACTCCCAGCTGCAGCAGCGTCACTACGAAGGGTTCTTGTCATGAGCGCACGCATGGTTCTTCTCGGTCCACCCGGAGCGGGCAAGGGCACCCAGGCCGCACGGATCGCTGAGCGCCTCGGCATCCCGGCCATCTCCACCGGAGACATCTTCCGCGCCAACGTCGCCGGCGCCACCGAGCTCGGCACCCAGGCCAAGGCCTACATGGACAAGGGCGAGTACGTGCCCGACTCCATCACCAACGCCATGGTCGCCGACCGCATCGCCCAGGCCGACTGCAGGGCCGGCTTCCTCCTGGACGGCTACCCACGCACCACCGCGCAGGTCGGTGAGCTCGACTCCATGCTGAAGAACTCGAGTCTGGCCCTCGACGTCGTCGTCGAGATCACCGCCGACGCCGAGGCCGTCGTCGCCCGCCTGCTCAAGCGGGCCGGTGAGCAGGGACGCGCTGACGACACCGAGCCCGTCATCCGCCGTCGCCTCGAGGTCTATGCCGAGTCCACCGCGCCGCTGGCCGATATCTACGACGAGCGCGGCCTGCTCGTTCAGGTCGACGGCATGGGCGAGATCGACGTCGTCACCGATCGCATCATGGAGGCGCTCGCCGCCCGCGGCATCACCGGCTCCTGAAGCCCAACTCACCGGCGGGTCGTCTGTTCACGCGGACGACCCGCCTGCGCATGCTCCGGCTCGTCCCCGTGCCTGACGGGGTGCTCGCCGGATCGCCCGGTCCACCCCCGTTCCACATGACCACAGGAGGCGCCCGTGCTCTCACGCGAACAGATCCAGATCAAGACGCCGGAGCAGGTCCGTCTCATGCGCCGGGCCGGGCTCGTCGTCGCCGACATCCACGCCGCCCTGCGCAAGGCGGTGCGCGCCGGGGTCACTACCGCCGAGCTCGATGCCGTCTCAGCCGGCGTCATCGAGGCCGCCGGTGCCCACTCCAACTTCCTGGGCTACTACGACTACCCGGCCACCGTGTGCATCTCCGTCAACGACGAGGTCGTCCACGGCATCCCCGGTGCGCGGGTCCTGAACAACGGCGACCTGGTCACCTTCGACTGCGGCGCCTACATCGTTGACGACGACGGCACCCAGTGGCACGGCGACGCCGCCTTCACCACCGTCGTCGGCGGAACGTACCTGAGCGAGAGCGACCGGCTCGTGGACACCACCACCCGGCGGGCCCTGTGGGAGGCCGTCGCCGCCGTCGCCCGCGCTGCGGCAGGGGAGGGGAGCGGGCGCGAGCTGCGCCTCAATGCGGTCGGCGACGCCGTCGAGGCCGTTGTCGCGGACGTGGCCGAGCGGGAGGGCCACGAGCTAGGCATCCTCCAGGAGTACGTCGGCCACGGCATCGGCACGAGCATGCACATGGCCCCCGACGTCCTCAACTACTCCGTCAAACGGCGTGGCCCCCGCCTGCGCCCCGGCATGGTGCTGGCCATTGAGCCCATGCTCACCGCCGGCAGCCCGGCCACACGCGAGCTCGACGACGGCTGGACCGTCGTCACCCAGGACGGCTCCCACGCCGCCCAGTGGGAGCACACCGTGGCCATCGTCCCCGGTGGCGTGTGGGTCCTCACCGCACCCGACGGCGGCGCCGAGGGGCTGGCTCCTTTCGGCATCGAGCCCACGGCGCTGGGCTGAGACCCTGAGTCAGGGGTCGTGAGGACCCGCTCGCCTGCGGTGTGTCAGGAAACACCGCGTGATCGCGCCATCTGGCATGGTGGAGCCCGGGCCGTCTGCCGTAAAGTTATCCGCTGGACGCGCGTCCGTCGATGACGTATGCCCGCATCACGCAATCGGGGCCCTGGCAACAGGGGACTGCCCGTGGTAGGGCCTCTGCGACGGCGACCGCGGCTGCCCGGCGACGTCGTCGTCGGGGTGAACTCGAGCGAGAAAGCACCGATGGAGGAACATGGCTAAGAAGGACGGAGTCATCGAGGTCGAGGGATCGGTCGTCGAGGCCCTTCCGAACGCGATGTTCCGGGTGGAGCTGAGCAACGGGCACGTCGTGCTCGCGCACATCTCCGGAAAGATGCGGCAGCACTACATCCGCATCCTCCCCGAGGACCGGGTGGTCGTGGAGCTGAGCCCCTACGACCTCTCCCGCGGCCGAATCGTCTACCGGTACAAGTGACATGCCGGCTCCCAGAGCCGGCGGAGGAACATCATGAAGGTCAAGCCGAGCGTCAAGAAGATCTGTGACAGCTGCAAGGTGATTCGTCGCCACGGCCGCGTCATGGTCATCTGCGAGAACCCGCGGCACAAGCAGCGTCAGGGCTGAGTCCCCGGCGCCGGGCCGCACAGAGACCTGGGCGGCCCTTTCCAGCACCCATCCCAGCGCACCCGCACTGCGGGTCCGCAACCCCCGGTTCTCGGAGGCCGGGGCCACCAGGCGAGGTGGGGGAGATGGGTGACGACCTCCGGGAGCACACAGGAGAACCACACCGTGGCACGCATTTCCGGTGTCGACCTGCCTCGCGAGAAGCGAGTCGAGATCGCACTCACCTACATCTTCGGGATCGGACGCACCCGCGCGGACGAGACCCTGAAGGCGACGGGCGTCAACCCCGACACCCGCGTCAAGGACCTCACCGAGGAGGAGCTGGTCAAGCTCCGCACCCACATCGACGGCAACTACCAGGTTGAGGGTGACCTGCGTCGTGAGGTCCAGGCGGACATCCGCCGCAAGATCGAGATCGGCTGCTACCAGGGCCTGCGCCACCGCCGCCACCTGCCGGTGCACGGTCAGCGCACCAAGACCAACGCGCGTACCCGCAAGGGTCCCAAGCGCACCGTGGCCGGTAAGAAGAAGGCCAAGTAAGCAGCAGCTCGCGCCCCGCCCAGCGGAGAGCGCAGTGACGACCTCATCACGAAGAAGGAAGAATGCCTCCCAAGACCCGCCCCGCCGCGCGCAAGACGCGCCGCAAGGACCGCAAGAACGTCACCCACGGTCACGCCTACATCAAGTCCACCTTCAACAACACCATCGTCTCGCTGACGGACCCGCAGGGCGCCGTCATCGCCTGGTGCTCCTCCGGCCAGGTCGGCTTCAAGGGCTCGCGCAAGTCGACCCCTTACGCCGCCCAGCTCGCCGCCGAGGCCGCCGCCCGGCGCGCCCAGGAGCACGGCATGAAGAAGGTTGACGTCTTCGTCAAGGGTCCCGGCTCCGGCCGCGAGACCGCGATCCGCTCCCTCCAGGCCGCCGGCCTCGAGGTCGGCTCGATCACCGACGTCACCCCCCAGGCCTTCAACGGCTGCCGCCCGCCCAAGCGCCGCCGCGTCTGAGCTTCACGGGACGACGGCGCAGCCGGTGCTGCGTCGTCGTCTCACCACGTTCCGCCCCCACGGTGGGACGCGGAGTAGGGCCGGCCCGGTCGGGCCGGCGGCTCCACCCATGAGGAACGGCGTCATATAGCGGGCGCCGCGACGAAAGGAAACCACGTGCTCATTGCACAGCGACCCACGCTCACCGAGGAGGTCGTGGTCGAGGACCGCCGCTCGCGCTTCGTGCTCGAGCCCCTCGAGCCCGGCTTCGGCTACACGCTCGGCAACTCCCTGCGCCGCACGCTGCTGTCCTCCATCCCGGGGGCGGCCGTGACCAGCGTCCGCATCGACGGGGTGCCCCACGAGTTCCGCACGATCCCCGGGGTCAAGGAGGATGTCGCCCAGATCATCCTCAACATCAAGGAGATCGTCCTGTCCTCGGAGAACGACGAGCCGGTCGTCATGTATCTGCGCAAGTCCGGTCCGAGCGAGGTCACCGCCGGTGACATCACCCCGCCGGCCGGCGTCGAGATCCACAACCCCGAGCTGGTCATCGCCACTCTCAACGAGAAGGGCAAGCTGGAGATCGAGCTGACGGTCGAGCGTGGCCGCGGCTACGTCTCCGCCAACCAGAACAAGGACCCCAACGCGGAGATCTCCCGCATCCCGGTGGACTCGATCTACTCGCCGGTCAAGAAGGTCTCCTACTCCGTCGAGGCCACCCGTGTGGAGCAGCGCACCGACTTCGACCGTCTCATCGTCGACGTCGAGACCAAGTCCTCCATCACCCCGCGTGACGCCCTGGCCTCTGCCGGCAAGACGCTCGTGGAGCTCTTCGGCCTGGCCCGTGAGCTCAACGTCGAGGCCGAGGGCATCGAGGTCGGCCCCTCTCCGATTGACGAGGCCTTCCAGCAGGACCTGGCCCTCATGATCGACGAGCTCGACCTGCAGGCCCGCTCCTCCAACGCCCTCAAGCGCGAGGGCATCCACACCGTCGGTGAGCTCGTCTCGCGCAGCGAGGCCGACCTGCTCGACATCCGTAACTTCGGCGCCAAGTCCATCTCCGAGATCAAGGACAAGCTGGCCGAGCTGGGGCTCTCCCTCAAGGGCTCCCCGGTCGACTACGTCTCGGACGACGACTACGCCAACCCCACTTTCAGCGACGAGACCCAGGCCTGAGCCGGCTCGTTATTCACCTAGGAGACAACCATGCCTCGCCCCACTAAGGGTCCCCGTCTGGGCGGCAGTGCCCAGCACGAGCGTCACCTGCTCGCCAACCTGGCTACGCAGCTCATCGTTCACGAGTCGATCAAGACCACGGAGGCTCGCGCTCGTCGCCTGCGTCCCTACGTCGAGAAGCTCATCACCAAGGGCAAGCGCGGTGACCTGCACGCCCGCCGCACCGTGCTGAAGAAGGTGACGGACAAGTACGCCGTCTACCGCCTCTTCGAGGAGCTCGCCCCCAAGTTCGAGGGCCGCGAGGGCGGTTACACCCGCATCATCAAGACGACCCCCCGCAAGGGCGACAACGCCCCCATGGCGGTCATCTCCCTGGTGCTGGAGCCGGTTGCCCGTAAGGAGATCGTGGAGGACGCGGTCGCCACCGCCAAGAAGGCCGCCCAGAAGGCCGTCGCCGACGAGGACAAGGCCGAGAAGAAGGCCACGACCGAGAAGGCTGAGGAGAAGGCCGACAAGGCTGAGAAGGCTGACAAGGCCGAGTACGCCGGCGCGGTCCGCCTCGAGGAGGGCGCCACTGACGCTCCCGACGACGACCACCTGGTCAAGGGCAACGAGGACTCCATGAAGTACCACGTTCCCGGCTCGCGCTGGTACGACGCCACGGTTGCCGAGGTCTGGTTCGCCAGCGCCGAGGACGCCGAGGCCGCGGGCTTCGCCCCCGCCGGCGGCGCCGCCGCCCAGAAGGTCGAGAAGTGAGCCAGAGCTGACGCTCTGAGCTAATACTCCGGGAGGGCCGGTCACCTGATGGTGACCGGCCCTCCCCGTGTTTGTCGGCGGTAGGGGACGATGGCGACGTGGCGGAGCGTCAGGCGTCGTCCTCCTCCATCTCCTTCATCCGCTTGAGGACCGCGTTGCGCTCCTGCCGGATGCGGGCGGCCTCCTTAGCGTTGCCACTCCGCTCTAGGATGCTTGCGTACGTTTCGAGAGTGGTTGCGAAGCTGCCACTGAAGGCTTGGAAATGCTCACTGACCAGCTTCTGGTAGAGGTTGGTGGCTTCTTGGGCGGCCTGGAGGGCCTCATGGCGCTGTCCGTTGTCAGCTAGGCGGTTGGCGAGGTTGTTGAGGGATTTGGCGAGGTTGGGGGTGTAGGCGGCTGGGTTGTGCTTGGCCAGGGTCCGGTAGAGGTTGGTGGCTTCTTGGGCGGTCTGGAGGGCCTCATGGTGCTGTCCGTTGTCAGCTAGGCGGTTGGCGAGGTTGTTGAGGGATTTGGCGAGGTTGGGGGTGTAGGCGGCTGGGTTGTGCTTGGCCAGGGTCCGGTAGAGGTTGGTGGCTTCTTGGGCGGTCTGGAGGGCCTCATGGTGCTGTCCGTTGTCAGCTAGGCGGTTGGCGAGGTTGTTGAGGGACACGGCGAGGTTGGGGGTGTAGGCGGCTGGGTTGTGCTTGGCCAGGGTCCGGTAGAGGTTGGTGGCTTCCTGGGCGGTCTGCAGGGCCTTGTGTGGTTGTCCGTTGCTGTCCAGATAGATGGCGAGGTTGTTGAGGGACACGGCGAGGTCGGGGGTGTAGGCGGCTGGGTTGTGCTTGGCTAGTTTTCTGCGAATGGTGACTGCTTCTTGGGCGGTCTGCAGGGCCTTGTGTGGTTGTCCGTTGCTGTCCAGATAGATGGCGAGGTTGTTGAGGGAGCGGGCGAGGTTGGGGGTGTAGGCGGCTGGGTTGTGCTTGGCCAGGGTCCGGTAGAGGTTGGTGGCTTCCTGGGCGGTCTGGAGGGCCTCATGGTGCTGTCCGTTGTCAGCTAGGCGGTTGGCGAGGTTGATGAGGCACACGGCGAGGTCGGGGGTGTAGGCGGCTGGGTTGTGCTTGGCCAGGGTCCGGTAGAGGTTGGTGGCTTCCTGGGCGGTCTGCAGGGCCTTGTGTGGTTGTCCGTTGCTGTCCAGATAGATGGCGAGGTTGTTGAGGGAGCGGGCGAGGTCAGGGGTGTAGACGGCTGGGTTGTGCTTGGCTAGTTTTCTGCGAATGGTGACTGCTTCTTGGGCGGTCTGCAGGGCCTTGTGTGGTTGTCCGTTGCTGTCCAGATAGATGGCGAGGTTGTTGAGGGAGCGGGCGAGGTCAGGGGTGTAGACGGCTGGGTTGTGCTCGGCCAGGGTCCGGTAGAGGTTGGTGGCTTCGTGGACGGTCTGCAAGGCGTCGTGCGGTTGCCCGTTCTCCGCCTGGCTGCCAGCGAGGTTGTTGAGGGAGCTGGCGAGGTTGGGGGTGTAGGTGCCTGGGTTGTGCTCGGCCAGGGTCCGGTAGAGCTTGGTTGCTTCTCGTACGGCTTTGAGGGCCTCATCGTGTCTTCCGATATTGGCCAAGCATCTGCTAAGTGATAGTCTCCGTGAAGCATAGGTTGCTCGATCAATTTCAGAGGAGTCATCTGTCGGAGGGAGGATATTGGCTGAACATTGAGCAAGCTCGTATTCCAACAATGCGGTGAAGTATCCACTATCGGATAGAGTCTGCTGTGCCTCGTGGGCCTTGTTAGGGTCAATGTGGGGACGTACTGCGTTAATGAGTTTGGCGAAGCCCGCTGCGAGGTCTGGGCTCTGGGAGTTGACGGTCTCTGTGTGAACTGCCTGAGTGACTTCCGCTAGCACATCGTTGAGGATTCGTCCTACGTGCCCATCGAGGTGAGGATCTGTTGATATGCGTTCGAGGACAGTCCAGGTTCGTAGGGATGACGTTCCCACTCTGCTCGGGGACAAAAGCTCTTGGAGAAGAGGTACTAGGTCGTCAGCCTCGGAGACAATGAGGTGCTCGCCGATGCGGTCCGGCTCAAGGTTTTTGCACCACAAGGTCGAGTGCCCGTTACCGTTCGTGGGGGGTGGGTAGCAGTCTCGCAACCACTTGGCCAGGTCATCGGTGTTTTTGTCGGGGGTGGCCGGAAGAAGTCGGAGAAGGCTGATAGCGTCCTCTTCATCCTGGATATCGGCGAGCGTGGCGGCGGCCACTGCCTGGCGCGCCAGTTCCCGATTGAGGGATCGTCGCTTCTCGTCCTGTGCGTCGATGGGAGTTGCTGCGCCGTCATTCTGTCGTTCTCGGTCGGTGTTGACGGCGAGACTCTGAGGCCAGTGTTCGACCCAGTAGTGCTCCTCGTGGAGAAGAACTTCCTCGAACAACTCGCTCGGCGAGCAGCTAATCTGGGGATTTGGCAGGGGGTGTGCGTTCAGGAAGGCGTCGACTGTGACGAGCAGGGGCTGCGAATACACAGGATCACTGAGTCGACCAGTAAGTTCGGGCGATGGCGTAGACTCGGGAGAGCAGGTGAACGCCCTGTATGCATGAGTAAACAGATCTTTTCGTTCTGTGTCCGATAGCTCTTCATCGTTAAGTATGATTGTTGAGGCCTCATCAAGAACGCGGTTGAGGCCCTCATCCTTGGACTCCTGCGGGCGAAGAGCATCAAGCCATTCGTTGGAACTTCGATGGGTGACCGAAAGCGGAGACGGGCGGCGAACCAGGAAGGTGATCCGCACTCGTTGCCTCGCAGGATCCTCGGCTGCGCGGAGAGCAATGTTGATGACCTCTGTGACCGTCTCTGGTCGAGCCTCTGCGTAGTCGACCACGAGTAGCAGCGACGAAGCGTCGTCGCTGGTCGAGGTGCTGTCGGACTGTTCGATGTTCTGAAGGAATCCGGCTTGCCAGACCTCAGTGCCTCGGTGATGAGCGTTTGGCGTGGTGAGGCGTCGGCAGAGCTCCACCCCGAGGCGAGTCTTCCCAGACCCGCCGTCCCCGCCCAGAATGTGGATCGCGAATCGCTCCTCGCTTCGCGCCCACGTTTCCAATCGGGCGAGTGCTCCTGCACGGTCTAGGAAGGGGGTTGGGGTGGATTTGGCTCCCAGAAGCCGGACGATGCTCATACCTTCTGGTGCGAAGTTGTGCTGCGGTTGCGCGGGTTCTAGGGTCAGCCGTTGGTTTCCAATCTCGACTGTGAACGGAAGGAGAACCGGTGGAAGTTGTTGTCTGCGCCTGGCAATGCGCTGCTGGTGCCGCCATTGCTGCCACTTTCTCCATACCTGTATGAGTGCCCAACCGATCCCTGAAACAACTGCGGTGATAAGGGCAGCGATGAGGGCTCCGAGGGTGGCTGCGATGAAAGGATGGTTCGCCCACAGGTCGTCCAGCTGACCGATCCAGTCGAGCCACGATGGATTTGAGGACGTCGTCGGTACGGGAGAGGGAGACGGCTCTGTCACGGTACGGACCTCGGGGAGAAGAGGAAGACTGATGTAGGGCAGTCTACCGAGCAGCCGTTCGGTTTCTCACGGTTCCCCTACCGCTGCCACTACGGACGGACGGCGGCCGTGACGCACAGTGCGGTTGCGTAGGTCTGTTGTGGTCGTTCCCTTCGACCTCGGCTGATGGGTGACGGGGTCGAGCTTATGGTTAGTACAGGCCGTCTGCCTCGGCTGCGGTTGATCGGGGACGTACTTCGTTGACGAGAACTGCGATGTCCTCCAGATCACTGGGGGCGGGCCGCAGTCGTATGGGGGAGAAGTACGTCCTGGGCGCAGAACGCAGTCCTCGATCCGCCCGGCTTCGAGTCCACCACGTGCGCCAGCGCCGCCGGGCCGGCGCCGCCCCTCAGAATCCCCTGATGGAGTCCTCCAAGGCCTTGTCCTCTGTCATGGCCTCGCTCTCCTGGCGGATGCGGGCGGCGTCGGCCTCCCTGCCCGCCCACTCAAGGACTGACGCGTAGGTTCCCAACGCGCCGGCGAGCCCCCGGCTGAAGTCCTCCGGGCGCCTGCGGGCCAGGCTCCGGTAGAGGGCGACCGCCTCCCGTGCGGTCTCCAGGGCCTCGCCTCGGTGACCGGCCTCGGCCAGGCGTTTGGTGAGTCGGTGCAGGCACGGGGCCAGCGCCGGGGCGTGAGTCGCCGGGTCGCGCTCGGCCAGTTCTCGGCGGATGGCCGCCGTCTCCCGGATCGCGGCCAAGGCGGCGGAGCGGTCCCCGACGTCACTCAGGCACGTGGCCAGGTTGTGCAGGCAGGCCGCCAGGTCCGGCTTGTAGGCGGCCGGATCGACCTGGGCCAAACTCCGGTAGAAGGTGACCGCCTCCTGCACCGCGGCCAGGGCCTCGTGCGCACGCCCGGCCCGGCTGAGGTTCAAGGTGAGGATATTGAGCGCCCGAGCCAGATCGGCGGTATGAGGAGCCGGGTTGGTGCGGACCAGCTGCCGGTAGATGTCGATGGCCTCCCAGGCCATCGCGAAGGACTCCTGCAGCTGCCCGGCCGTGTACAGGTAGACGGCGAGGACGTACAGGGACTCAGCCAGGGCCGGGGTCTCAGTGCTGGGGCGGCTGTGCTCCAGGGCGCGTCGAATGCTGACCGCCTCCCGTGCCGAAGCCAGAGCGCGGTTCAGGCTGCCGCCGTCACGCAGGCAGGTGGCCTGGACCGTGAGGGCGTCTGCCAGGTCGGGCAGGTGGGTGTCGGGGGTGCTGTGGGCCAGAGCGCGAGCGAGGTTGACTGCTTGCTCGCCCGCGGCGAGTGCTTCACGGTGCCGCCCCACGTCGCTCAGGCGCCGAGCCTGTGTCCCCAGGGCATGGGCGGCCTTCGGTGAGTAGAGCGTCGGCGTGCGGCGGGCCAGTCCCCGGTAGAGCGCAGCGGCCTCCTCGGCCGCCTCCAGGGCCTTGGTTCGGCGCCCGACGGCGGCCCCACAGGCGGCCAGCACCTCCAGGGCACCGGCAAGATCGCCGGTGCAGGAACCGATCTCCTCCTCATCGAGGCGGCGGTAGAGACCCACGGCCTCCTGGGCCAGCTCGAGGGCCTCATCGACATATCCCACCGTGCGCAGTCGGGGAGCCAGACGGGCCAGGTCCGCCGCGAGTCGGCGCGTGTGCACATCCGGATCAGCCCGGACCAGACGCCGTCGGACGGTGAGGGCCTGCTGGGCGGTGACGAAGGCACCGCTCGGCCGGCCGGACTCACTCAGGCAGCAAGCGAGTGTGAACAGAGCCTCCGCCAAACCGGTCTCGTCGCAGAAGGGATCATGCCGGCTCAGGCTCCGGTAGAGGTCAACGGACTCCTGCGCGCTGGCCAGGGCGTCACGCAGATCGCCGGAGGCGCTCAGGACGACGGCGAGGCGGCACAAAGCCAGTGCCAGCCCAGGCATGTGGGCGTCGTAGTCGTGCCGGGTCAGACGCCGTCGGATCCGGACCGTTTCTCGCGAGATCGCGACCCCCTCACGCATGCGGCGCGCCTCGCGCAGGCGGGCCGCCATGACGGACAGGCCCTCAGCGAGGTCGGCCAGGTAGGTGTTCGGGGTGAGCCGGGCCAGGCCCCGGAGAACCTGGCATGCCTCCCGTGCAGCATCCAGCGCCTCCCCACGACGGCCCGACTCGGCCAGGCGCTCACTGAGCTCCAGCAGCCGACCGGCGCGAGCGCCCCCCTCAGGGGTGGCGCAGGGGGAGGACAACACGTCGGACAAGCCTCAGGAACTGGGGGAACAGTGGTGGGCTCACGCTAAACGGTGCGTGTGCGCCGCCGCGATGGGGAGATGTCACCGAGGACGCGGCCCGCCAGGCGCTCCTTTAGAATCGGCGTAGTGCCGGTGGGGTGCCGGCAGGGCAGGCACAGTGATCGCAGGGAAGGGAGTCAGTGTGAACACGCTGTTCAGCCTGAATCACGTGGGGGTTCAGGTCGTCGCGATGCTCGCCACCTTCCTCCTGTGCCTGACGCTGGGCGCCGAGCGCCATCTGCGCCACAAGGACGCCGGTGTCAAGACACACGTCCTGGTGGGACTGGGCTCGTGCCTGTTCACCCTCGTGTCCGCCTACGGCTTCGCCCCGATCACCGGCGCGGACGTTGCGGTGGACCCCAGCCGTGTGGCCGCGCAGATCGTCTCCGGCATCGGCTTCCTGGGCGCCGGGGTCATCTTCGTCAACAACGACACCGTCCGGGGCCTGACCACCGCCGCGACCGTCTGGCTCAGCGCCGCCATCGGCATGGCCTGCGGGGCTGGCATGATCCCCCTGGCAGCCACAGCGGTCGCACTCGACTACATCGTCGTCCTCCTGCTGGGCCCCCTCACCTCGCGCCTGCAGCGCCGCCGCGGCGAGGTGACCGTGCGCATCGACTACGAGATCGGCAGCGCCATCATGCCCGAGATCCTCCAGGTCGCCACCGCGTCGGGCTTCACCGCCACCCTGGAGGAGACCGAGGTGACTCGCGGCGAGCACGGGCGCACCATGAACGCCGTCATGCGCTTCCACGGTCAGCGGCCCGCCGCCAACCTCGTCGAGGCCCTCTCCGGGCTTGACGGCGTCGACGGCGTCGAGTGCCTCACGGGGGGCCGGCTCGACTGAGCCCGGCTCCGGGGAGGGAGCCAGCGGTGGAGGGAGTAATGGAGCTAGGGACGGGTCATGTCCCAGCAGCGTGCGCCCCCGGTCATACCGGCCTCGTTGGGGACCACGACGACGTCGTCGCCGATCCTGGCCAGCTGGGCCGCCGTGATCCGCCGCGAGTTGCCGCCACCCAGGTAGAGGCGGTCCCACAGGTACATGGGGCGCAGGGCGTCGACGACACGGCGCACTCGGCGCGACCAGTGGGCGTCGCCCAGGCGCAGACGCTCGTGCTCGCCGATGTAGTCGTCATAGGTCAGCCCCCAGCGCACCGGCCCCTGGGAGACCTCCACGTGCGGGGCCAGGAGGCCGTTGTCGAAGACGGCGTTGCCCAGGCCCGTGCCCAGGGTCACGATCATCTCCAGCCCGTGGCCCGTGACGACGCCGGCCCCGGCGACCTCGGCGTCATTGAGGACCAGGGAGGGGATCCCCAGGGCCTTCGAGACGCCGGCGCCCATGTCGAAGCGGGCCCAGGCCTCCACCAGCTCGGGCAGCACCTTGGAGCGCGGGCCGTCCTTGGTGATGTAGTGAGGCGTGGCGATGACGACCCCGTGGCGGATCATGCCCGGCATCCCCACCGTCACCCGGTCCGCGCCCGGCAGTTGGGAGGCCAGTGAGGCGATGGTCTCCACCAGCTTCGTCGGCGGCAGCGGGTAGGGGGTCGGGGTGCGCACGGCGCGGGAGATGATGTTGCCCTCGGCATCCAGCACCGAGGCCTTGATGCCGCCGCCTCCGCAGTCCACGGACAGAGTCGTTGTGCTCACGGCCGCGAGCCTAGTGGAAGCGTGAGGCCGGTGCGGTTCAATGGTGGCATGCCACGTATCCGCCTCGACCTGGCCTATGACGGCACCTTCTTCTCCGGGTGGGCCGCCCAGCCCGGGCTGCGCACCGTCGAGGGGGTCCTCACCTGCGCCCTGGCCACCGTTGTGCGCGAGCCCGTCCGCCTCACCGTGGCCGGACGCACCGACGCCGGCGTCCACGCCGCCGCCCAGGTGGCCCACCTCGACGTGAGTCCCGAGGCCTGGGCCGCACTGCCCGGACGCTCCGAGCGCCGCCCCGAGGCCGCCCTGCTCACCCGGGTGGCGGGCGTCCTGGCCCGCGAGGCCCAGGAGAGCCTGGCGCGCACGCCGCGCGGGGCCGGCGACGTCGTCGTCACCGGGGCGCGCACCGTGCCGGAGGTCTTCGACGCCCGCTTCGGCGCCCTGAGCCGCCGCTACACCTACCGGATCGCCGACGCCTGCGCCCCGCGTGACCCGGCCCGGCGCGCCACCGTCCTGTGGCTGCCCGATGTGCTCGACGTCGAGGCCATGGCCGCTTCCGCCCGCGCTCTGCTCGGTGAGCACGACTTCCTGTCCTACTGCAAGCCCCGCGACGGCGCCACGACGATCCGCACCCTGCGCGCACTGGAGTGGCGACGGTCCGAGGCCGGGCCGGATGCCGGGCTCGTCGTCCTGACCGTCGTCGCCGACGCCTTCTGCCACTCCATGGTCCGATCCCTGGTGGGGGCCGGCCTCGCCGTCGGTCAGGGGCGCAAGCCGGTCACCTGGCCCGGCGAGCTCCTGGCCGCCCGCACGCGCCAGAGTGCCGCCCCCGTCGCCCCGCCGCACGGGCTGACCCTGGAGGAGGTCACGTACCCGGCCGACGACGAGCTCGCCGCCCAGGTCGAGCGCGCCCGCACCACCCGGCGTCTGAGCTGCTGATCCGCGGCCAAGAACCCATCGAGCCGCGTGGTGCGATTCACGGAACTGGAAAGCCGCACCTTTTGACCCCTCCGTGGGACGCCCGGTACTGTTGGCAATCGTCGTGCAGCACGTGTGTGCGTGTCCGCGGTGCCGTCCCACTCGCCCCGGATCGCCTGTGCTCCGACCACTCACCTGACCATGGTGGTCTCGCCGAACCGCGAACGCTTCACCGCGCTTCGGCGTGCCCACTCGCCAAGAGAAACGAAGGCAACGCCCGTGCGCACGTATACACCGAAGCCCGGCGACGTCGAGAAGAACTGGTACGTCATTGACGCCACCGACGTCATCCTGGGGCGACTCGCGGCCCAGGCCGCCACCCTGCTCCGTGGGAAGCACAAGCCCCAGTTCGCTCCCAATGAGGACTGCGGCGACTACGTCGTCATCATCAACGCCGACAAGGTGGCCCTCACCAACGGCAAGGCTGACAAGAAGTTCGCCTACCGGCACTCCGGCCACCCGGGGGGCCTGACCGCCGTCTCCTACCGCGAGCTGCTGGCCACCCGCCCTGAGCGCGCCGTCGAGAAGGCCGTCAAGGGCATGGTTCCCCACACCAAGCTCGGTCGCGCCCAGCTCAAGAAGCTCAAGGTCTACGCGGGTGCCGAGCACCCGCACGCCTCCCAGAGCCCGAAGACGTTCGAGATCACCCAGGTCGCCCAGTAAGCGCTCCAGCGCTCGGCACCCCGCGACAAGCAAAGGACATATCGTGGCTGAGACCACTGTCGACATCGACGCGCTGGACGAGGAGAACGCCCCCTCCAGCTACACCACCGAGACCGAGGAGTCCGCTCCGGGTCGCGGCCAGTCCATCACCGCCCCCGGCTCCGGCCTGGGTCGCCGCAAGGAGGCCGTCGCCCGCGTGCGCCTCGTTCCCGGCACCGGTCAGTGGACGCTGAACGGCCGCTCCCTGGAGGACTACTTCCCCAACAAGCTGCACCAGCAGCTCGTGCGCGCCCCCTTCACCATCCTGGACCTCGAGGGCCGCTTCGACGTCGTCGCCCGCATCAACGGCGGTGGCGTCTCCGGCCAGGCCGGTGCCCTGCGCCTGGGCATCGCCCGCGCGCTCAACGAGATCGACCGTGAGGCCAACCGCGCCACCCTGAAGAAGGCCGGTTTCCTCACTCGCGACTCCCGCATCGTGGAGCGCAAGAAGGCCGGTCTGCACAAGGCCCGCCGCGCCCCCCAGTACTCCAAGCGCTGATTGGACGGGGTCCGGCCGAACGGGCCGGGACCTCCTTCCGCTTGCCTGCGATGGCGGCCGTCCCCTCCCGGGGCGGCCGCCATCGTCATGTGTCAGGGGCGGTGGTGACTCACTCAGGCGGCACCGTCGGGGCCGGTGCGCAGCCAACATGCAGCCGATATACCGCGGTGATGGGCGCGATCTCGGGTGGAATCCGCAGTGCCGGGGCCGCCGCAGGACATCAGACCTTTTGTGTTGGTCGAAGGTTGGGCCCCGATGCCCGGCGCCCCGTGGCAGGATGGTGCTGTTTCATCACCCTTTCAGGAGGATTTCCATGGCTCGTCTCTTCGGAACCGATGGCGTACGCGGCCTGGCCAACGACCTGCTCACGCCCACCCTGGCCGTGCAGCTCGGTGAGGCCGCGGCCCGCGTCCTGACCAAGGACACCCCTGCCGCCCGGAGACCACGCAGCGGCCGTCCCCGCGCCATCGTGGGGCGCGACACCCGCGCCTCCGGAGAGTTCCTCGACCACGCCATCAGTGCGGGCCTGGCCTCCTCCGGCGTCGACGTCACCCGTGTGGGCGTCCTGCCCACCCCGGCGATCGCCCACCTGACGGCCACCCAGGACATCGAGCTGGGCGTCATGATCTCCGCCTCCCACAACCCCTTCCCGGACAACGGCATCAAGTTCATCGCCCGCGGCGGCTACAAGCTCGCCGACGCCGTCGAGGACGAGATCGACTCCCTCCTGGGCAAGGTCAACGACCGCCCCACCGGCGCCGATGTCGGCCGCGTCATCAAGGGTGAGACCGTCGCCGACCAGAACTACATCAACCACCTCGTTGACTCCGTCGCCACCGACCTGTCCGGGCTGCGCATCGTCGTCGACGCCTCCAACGGTGCCGCCTCCGTCGTCGGCCCCGCCGCGCTGCGGGCCGCCGGCGCCGAGGTCATCGTCATCAACGCCTCCCCGGACGGCCTCAACATCAACGACAACTGCGGCTCCACCCACCCCGAGCAGCTGCAGAACTACGTCAAGGCGGTCGGAGCGGACATGGGTGTGGCCTACGACGGCGACGCCGACCGCTGCCTGGCCGTGGACGCCGACGGCAAGCTGGTCGACGGCGACCAGATCATGGGCATGCTCGCCATCGGCATGAAGGCCGACGGCACTCTCGGCTCCGACACACTCGTCGTGACCGTCATGAGCAACCTCGGCCTCATCCTGGCCATGCGCGAGCACGGCATCCGCACCGTCCAGACCGGCGTGGGCGACCGCTACGTGCTCGAGCGGATGCTCCAGGGCGGCTACACCCTGGGCGGCGAGCAGTCCGGGCACGTCATCGACACCGTCCACGCCACCACCGGTGACGGCGTGCTCACCTCCCTGCACGTGGCCGCGCGCGTCAAGCGCACCGGCAAGACGCTGGCCGAGCTCGCCAGCGTCGTCACCCGCCTGCCCCAGACCCTCATCAACGTCAAGAACGTCGACAAGGGCGCCGCCAGCACCAACAAGGCCGTGCAGGACGCCGTGGCCTCCGCGGAGAAGGACCTGGGCGAGACCGGCCGGGTCCTGCTGCGCCCCTCGGGCACCGAGCCGCTCGTGCGCGTCATGGTCGAGGCCGCCACCCAGGAGGAGGCCGACCGTGTCGCCCGCTCCCTGGCCGACACCGTCAAGAGCAACCTCAGCCTGTGAGCTGACGGCGGTTTCCCTCCCGGCCTTCAGAAGGCATCATGCCCGATCTATGTGCCCCGCCCAGAACCTATGGGCGGGGCACAGGGCATTGAAGGTTCTGGAACTGCTGGTGCACGGCGTGGCCGTGTAGGGTCGACGTCTAGGCCTCAGCCTCAATGTTATTGATGATCTACTTCTGATATAACCGTTGGAATACAGCGTCTGACAAATCGAGCGGAGCGAGCATGGAGCTGCCCGATGGCGGATACCGTCCTCCGCCGATCCACGTATGTGAGGACGAGACCTACCCAATCGATGTCGGCCCGATCTCCGGGCCAGGGCGCCACCGGATAGTCATACGACTGAGGACCTACAGAGGGCGCGTGGTCGACTATGCGCTCCAGCATGAGTGGCGCTCCAGCCCGGATGACGGCTGGCAGCCCGTGTTTCGGATCGACACACGTCATGGTTGTATCCACTCTCACCAGTACCATCGGGACCGCGACCGTG
This sequence comes from Actinomyces sp. oral taxon 171 str. F0337, assembly GCF_005696555.1. Taxonomy (NCBI): domain Bacteria; kingdom Bacillati; phylum Actinomycetota; class Actinomycetes; order Actinomycetales; family Actinomycetaceae; genus Actinomyces; species Actinomyces sp. oral taxon 171. Next base: position 745,292 of record NZ_CP040005.1, read on the forward strand.
AGACCCGTCCCATCCAAGTACTGGGGAGGAACGACCATGCCATACTGGGGGCGTCTTACGACGAGTCATACAAGCAGGTAATCGACTGCATGGAACAGCACTTCAGGAGCTGGCAGAGATGAGTGACACCAAGACGACGCGGCGTGATGCGGCGCGCGCTGTGGGGCTCTTCCTCGGTACGACTCAGGGGCGGGAGCTGTTCAGGCGCAACCACTACCTCAATGACACCAGGATCCTTGCGGTCCCTGAGTCCGAGCCCATCGACTCCGTGATCGCCGATCACCTCGACCACGGTGCCGACACGATCGTCGCCGTGTTCTTCCCCGATCGCCGGGGCAGCAAGCGCTTCGGCTTTTTCAGGTGGGAGATGCCTTCAAAGCAGGCCCCCGAAGGTTGGTGTGCTGCCGAAGGGGTGACGCTTGGGGCCGGACCTCAGGGCCGCACATCGTCCATCGGCGCTGTCATGGATACGATGAAGGCTCAACGTTTTACTCTTTCTGACGATGGCCCTCACGATGACGTCCCGGATGTGTCTACTCTGCTCAAGCGCATGTCGTCTCAAGCCTTTGCTGCTTCCTAGCACCTGAGTCTCACCTGAGGACCTCGCGGCCGCCGCCACCAGTACGGTGGCCGGCGTCGCGACCGGCCCCGGCCCGTGGAGCACCGCCTCACGGTGATGGGTGAGAATGGCCTCGTGACCTCCCCGTACCGCCTGGCTCTCCTGACGGAGCCGCCGACCTGGCAAGGCCGGCCCCTGAGCGGTAGGAGCCTTGACCTGCTCGCCGTGCTCGCCGGCAGCCAGGACGCCAGGGTGAGCGACGGCGCCCTCATTGAGGCCCTGTGGCCCGACGACGCCCCGGCCCGGCCACTGCGGGCGCTTCACGTCGTCGTCTCCCGGCTGCGTGCCGTCGTGGGGGAGGGTGTCGTCGAGCGCAGCGGCGATGGCTACCGACTGGAGCTGGCGGAGGCGGAGGCTGATGTCCGGGACCTGTCGTATCGGGCGGAGCGCGCCCGAGCCTGCGCCGCCGCCGGCCAGTGGGAGCAGGTCCTCGATCTCGCCGACCGACTGCCCCAGGTGCCCGTTCCCGACGAGGTCGATGACAACGGTGGAGCAGGAGCCGCCCCTATGGCCCTCTTGCGAGAGCGGGCTGCAGCCCTGACCGAGGGTGCCCGCCGCGACCGGGGGCTCGCCCTGGAGGCCACCGGTGAGCACGAGCGGGCCGTGGACCTGCTGCGTGAGGCCTCCCAGCGCGACGGCGGCGACGAGACCGTCCTGGCCGCCCTCATGCGCGCCGAGTCCTGGGTGCGCTCACCGGCTGCGGCCCTGGAGATCTACGAGCAGCACCGCCGTCGGCTGCGCGAGCTGGGAGCCGTGCCCGGACCGGCCGCGCGCGCCGCCCACGAGGCCGTCCTGGCCGCCGAGAGCCCTGTGCGCCACGGCCTGCAGCCCGAGCCCGAGCACTTCCTGGGGCGCGAGGCGGACGTGACCGGTGTTCTCAAGGCCCTGAGCACCCACCGTCTGGTGACGCTCACCGGCCCCGGTGGGGTCGGCAAGACCACCCTGGCCCAGGTGGTGGCGGCCCGCAGCCGCCGCCCCGCCGTCTACGTCGTCGCCCTCGCCGAGGTGTCACCCGGAGCCGATCTGGCCAGGGTCGTGCTCGACGCAATCGGAGGCTCCGCAGTCGTCAACGGTGACCCGCACCGCGATCTGGCCGCCGCCCTCTCCCAGCCCGGAACCGTCCTGGTGCTGGACAACTGCGAGCACCTGGCCGGCGAGGCGGCCGACCTCATCGGGCCGCTCCTGGTCGCCTGCCCCGATCTGCGCGTGCTGGCGACCTCGCGCCGCCCCGTCGACCTGGCCGCGGAGCACGTCCACCGCCTTGAGGCCCTCAATGCTGCCTCCTCCGCCGAGCTCTTCCGCGCCCGTGCTCTGGCGGCTCGCCCCGGCCAGGTCATCGACGATGACGACTTAGGCGAGCTCCTGAGCCGGTTGGAGGGCATCCCCTTGGCCATCGAGTTGGCCGCCGCGCGCACCCGCAGCCTGTCGGTCGGCCAGATCGCCGAGCGACTGCCCGGCAGACCCGATCTGCTCACCGCCGCCCGTGACGCCCCGGCCCGTCAACGCACCCTGACAGCGGTCATCGAGTGGTCCTGGAACCTGCTCGACGCCGCCGAACGCCGCGCCCTGGCTCGGCTGGCCCTGCTCCCCGACGGCTTCACCCTCCTGCCCGCGGAGGCGCTCATCGGCGCGCAGGCCGCCGACCTCCTCGACGCCCTGGTCTCCCACTCCCTGCTCGTGGTGCGCGACCACGGCCTGCCCCGCTTCCACATGCTCGTCACCGTCCGCGACTTCGCTCTGGCGCAGCTGTCCGCCTCCGGTGACGAGGCCGAGGCCCGCGCGGCCCTGCGCCAGTGGGCGGTGGACCTGTGCTCCCAGATCCGTTTTCCCGTGGACGCCGGCGACTTCGGCGACGCCCGTCACCCCGAGGCGCGCCGCCACGACCGCCTCTTCCGGCAGGTCGCCCACGATGAGGCCGTCATCCTTCAACAGCTCGACCGGCTCCTGGCACAGGCCGACGGCCACGGCACGGATCACCTGCCGGCGGAGCTGCGCGACGCCATCTGCCTCATCGGTGCCGCCCTCATGCGCCTGTGGAGCGTCACCTGGAGCTATGAGCGCATCGCCGACTACGGTGCGCGCCTCATCGCTGCCGCCGTCCAACCCGCCCAGGACTCACGCGGCAACGAGGCAGGCCTGAGCGTCCTGGCCCTGTGCGTCACCCTCTTCGGGCTCCTGAGCCACGTGCCCGAACAGGTCCGCTCCCTGCTGCCGGCCTCCTTCGACGGAGAGGGACCGTTCAGCCGGGTCAGGCGCTTCCTGCGTGCGAGCGACGAGCAGTGGTCCGAGCTGACCGGCGACGCCGACCCCTGGGTCGCCTGGGCGGCGACCCGCTGCCTGGCCGCCCAGCAGGAGGACGACGGCGATCCTCAGGCCTCCCTGGAGACCATCGAGGCCCTCCTGGGGCGGCTCCATGGCCACGACCTGGCCGGCATTCACCTGGCTCGAGCTGCACCTCCACCGGCTGCAGGTGCTCATGTCCCTGGGGCGTTACAGCCAGGTCGTCGACGCCTGCTCGCGCGCCCAAGTTGGTTGTGACAGCTTGGTTCGGCCCCGTTGTGACGGCCTGATCTGGCCCCGCGTGCGACTTGCCGGGGTGTTGACGGTCTGAACTGGCCCCACCCCTTCACGCTGGTCCCCATCACTGGGAACCAGTCGCGAGGGCAAGGGAGCCAAGATGGGATCACGAGTGCAGCTGTACGCCGACATCCGCCACGACGCGCGAGTCGATGGCCTGTCCATCCGCGAGCTCGCCCGCAAACACGGAGTCCACCGCCGCACCGTCCGCCAGGCACTCGCCGCAGCCGAACCCCCACCCCGCAAGAAACCGGTCCGCACAGCACCGCGCCTGGACCCGTACAAGCCGGCGATCGACGAGATGCTCACCTATGACCTGACCGCGCCGCGCAAGCAGCGCCATACCGCGACCAGGATCCTGGCCCGGCTGCGCGACGAGCACGGCGCCACCGACCTGTCCTACTCCACGGTGCGGGACTACGTCCGGGTCAGGCGCGCGCAGATCGATCTGGAGGCCGGGCGCCGGGTGGAGGCGATGGTGCCGCAGGACCACGCCCCCGGCGCGGAGGCCGAGGTCGACTTCGGCGAGGTCTACGTCATCCTGGACGGCGTCAAGACCAAGTGCCACATGTTCGTCTACCGCCTGTCCCACTCCGGCAAGGCCATCCACCGCGTCTACCCGACCGGCGGACAGGAGGCCTTCCTCGAAGGACACATCGAGGCCTTCCACGCCCTGGGCGGCATCCCCACCCGCCACATCCGCTACGACAACCTCACCTCCGCCGTCGTCCAGGTCATCCACGGCGGCGACCGGCTACGCGACGAGAACGAACGCTGAGTGCTGTTCCGCTCCCACTACGGCTTCGACGCGTTCTACTGCCAGCCCGGCATCGACGGCGCCCACGAGAAAGGCGGCGTCGAGGGCGAGGTCGGATGGTTCCGCCGCAACCACCTCACCCCCATGCCCGAAGTCGCCACCCTGGACGAACTCAACGACAAGATCCGCGCCTGGGAGCACGACGACAACACCCGCCGCATCACCGGCCACGCCAACACGATCGGGCAGGACCACCACGCCGAGCTGCCCCACCTGGCACCGTTGCCGGCCGACGACTTTGACCCCGGCCTGATCCTCCACCCCCGCGTCGACCGCTCCGCCCTGATCACCGTCCGCATGGTCAAGTACTCCGTCCCCGCGCACCTTATCGGCCAACGCGTCCGCGTGTCCCTGCGGGCCTCGTGCGTGGTCGTGTTCGAGGGCCGCACCGTCCTCGCCACCCACCCTCGCCTCGGCACCCGTGGCGTGACCCGGGTCGAGCTGGACCACTACCTCGAAGTGCTGCGGCACAAGCCCGGCGCGTTCCCCGGCTCCACCGCCCTCGCGCAGGCCCGCGCCCCCGGAGCATTCACCGCGGCCCACGACGCGTTCTGGGCCGCGGCCCGCAAGACCAGCGGCGACGTGGCCGGGACCCAAGCGTTGATCGACGTGCTCCTGCTCCACCGATCCCTCCCGTCCGACGCGGTGATCGCCGGCATCACCTCGGCCCTGTCGGTGGGCGCGATCAGCCCCGACGTCGTCGCCGTCGAAGCCCGCCGCCATGCCACCACCCACACACCCGCCCCAGCCAGCCAGACCAGGGGCGGGACGGTCGTGAACCTGCCACCCCGACGCCCCACCAACCCGCACCAGGTCATCGCGCACCTGCCCGAAGACACCCGGCCCCTGCCCACCGTCACCGCCTACGACGAACTCCTGTGCCGACGCCAACCCGATCCCGCCCCGGCCCCCGCCGAGACTCACCACCACACCCCGACAGGAACCCTATGACCACCACCAGCACCAGCCGTCCCGAGAGCCTTCGCCGTCGTCAGGGCCTCACCGAGCAAGCCGCGCAGGCCGCGATCGACCAAGCCTGCCGCCGGCTTCGGCTGCCCACGATCCGCGCCGTCGTCGACGACGCCGTGACGGCCGCCACCAAGGAACAACTCACCTACCAGGGCTTCCTCGCCGAACTCCTCCTGGCCGAGGTCGACGACCGCGACCGCCGCTCCACCCTGCGTCGCATCAAGAGCGCCGGCTTCCCCTGCGAGAAATGGCTCGCCGACTTCGACTTCACCGCGAACCCCAACATCAACCCCGCCACCATCAACGAGCTCGCCACCGGCGACTGGATCCGCCGCGGCGACCCGCTGTGCCTGATCGGGGACTCCGGCACCGGCAAGTCCCACCTGCTCATCGCGCTCGGCACCGCCGCCGCCGAGCAGGGCTACCGCGTCCGATACACCCTCGCCACCCGGCTCGTGAACGAGCTCGTCGAAGCCGCCGACGAGAAACAACTCACCAAGACCATCAACCGCTACGGCCGCGTCGACCTCCTCGTGATTGACGAGCTCGGCTACCTGGAACTCGACCGGCGAGGCGCCGAACTGCTGTTCCAGGTCCTCACCGAACGAGAGGAGAAGAACGCCATCGCGATCGCCTCCAACCAGTCCTTCTCCGCCTGGACCGACACCTTCACCGACCCCCGCCTGTACGCAGCAATCGTCGACCGCCTCACCTACAACGCCACCATCATCGAAACCGGCACAAACTCCTACCGCCTCGCCCACACCCGAGCCCGGGCATCTGTGATGGGGTGAACAACGACCGGCTGGGCTCTTGGGGTCAGCGGTGACGGCGCAACCGCAGCGAGTTGGTGATCACGCTGACCGAGCTGAGGGCCATGGCGGCGGCCGCGATGACGGGCGACAGCAGCCAGCCAAAGGCCGGGTAGAGGGCGCCGGCGGCCAGCGGGATACCGACCACGTTGTACACGAACGCGAAGACCAGGTTCTGGCGGATGTTGCGCATCGTGTCGACCGACAGATCGCGGGCCTTGACCAGGGCGGCCAGGTCACCGCCGAGCAGGGTCACGTCGGCGCTCTCGATGGCCACGTCGGTGCCGGTGCCCATGGCCACACCCACGTCGGCCACGGCGAGGGCGGGGGCGTCGTTGACGCCGTCGCCGGCCATAACGACCGTGTGGCCCTGGGCCTGCAGGGCCTGCACGTGGCCGTGCTTCTGGTCGGGCAGGACGTCGGCGACGACCTGGTCGATGCGCAGCTCGTCGGCGATGGCCCGGGCGGTGGTGGCATTGTCGCCGGTGAGCATGACGACCTTCATCCCGCGCCGACGCAGGTCCTCGATCGCGCCGGCGGTGGTCGCCTTGAGCGGGTCGGCGATGGCCAGCACACTGGCGGGCCTGCCGTCGACGGCCACGACGATCGCGGTCGCGCCACGGCGACGGTAGGCCTCCACCACGGCGTCCAGGGCATGGGTGTCGACGTGCTGGCTGCCCAGGAAGGCGGGGCTGCCGACGAGCACGTGCTGACCGTCGACGGTGGCGCTGACACCGCCACCCGGGTGGGCGGCGAAATCGCTGGCCGCCGGCACCGTGCGTCCCGTCTGGCGGGCAGCATCGACCACCGCCCTGGCGAGGGGGTGTTCGGAGCCGGCCTCCACAGCCGCGGCGAGCAGCAGTGTCCGGGCATCCTCGTGGCCGTCGACGCCCTGCTGGTCGACCAGGCTGGGGCGGCCCTGGGTGAGGGTACCGGTCTTGTCGACGACGAGGGTGTCGACCTTCTGCAGTCGTTCGAGGGCCTCGGCGTTCTTGACCAGCACGCCCTCGCTGGCGCCGCGCCCGACCCCGACCATGATCGACATTGGCGTGGCCAGACCCAGCGCACACGGGCAGGCGATGATCAGCACGCTGACGGCGGCCACGATCGCGAACGGCAGCCGCGGCTGCGGCCCGATCGCCAGCCACAACCCGAAGGTGGCCAGGGCGACGGCGATCACGACCGGCACGAACACCGCCGAGATCTTGTCGACCAGTCCCTGGATCGGAGCACGGGACCGCTGCGCCTGGGAGACCAGGTCGACGATCCGGGCCAGGGTCGAGTCGGCGCCCAGGCCAGTGGCCTCCACCACCAGGCTGCCGCCCTGGATGATCGTGCCGCCGATGACCCGGTCACCGGGGCTCTTGTCGACCGGAACCGGCTCGCCGGTGATCATCGACTCGTCCACATACGCGTGACCATCGACCACGGTGCCGTCGGCCGGCACCTTCTCGCCCGGCCGCACCCGGCACCGATCGCCCAGCTGCAGCTCGGCGGCCGGCACGTCGGTCTCGGTGCCGTCGGCCCCGATGCGGTGCGCGGTGGCCGGTGACAGGTCGAGCAGGGTGCGGATCGCACCGGAGGTCTGGTCGCGGGCCCGCAGCTCGAGGACCTGGCCGAGCAGCACCAGGGTGATGATGACTGCCGCGGCCTCGAAGTAGGTGCCGACCCGGCCGTCCATCGCCCGCATCCCGGACGGGAACAACCCCGGCGCCAGCACCGCGACCACGCTGTACAGCCACGCGGCACCGACACCCAACGACACCAGGGTGAACATGTTCAGGTGACGGCTGACCACCGACTTCGCGCCGCGCACGAAGAACGGCCACCCAGCCCACCACACCACCGGCGTCGACAGGGCCAGCTCGAGCCACGGCGCGACGCTGCCGGGCAGCGCACGCCCCAGCACCATGGGAACCATCACCATCGCCACCAGCGGCACGCTCAGCACCGCCGCCACCCGGAACCGGCGACGCATGTCGACGAGCTCCTGGTTCGGGCCGTCGTCGAGCCCGGCCGAGACCCGCTCCAGCGCCATGCCACAGATCGGGCAGTCACCGGGGCCGTCGCTGCGGACCTCGGGGTGCATCGGGCAGGTCCAGTCCCCTGCAGCGACCGCACCGGCCACCACCGCCGGCTCGCCGGTGGGGTGCTGGTGGTCGTGGTGCTGTGCGGCCGGCGCGTCCCCACCGTCGGCGGGTTGCAGGAACATCCCGCACTTGGGGCAGCGTCCCGGGTGGTCGCTGGTCACCTCGGGGTGCATCGGGCAGAGCCACGTGCCCTTGTCGTGGGTGTCGTGCTGCTGGGCATGTCCGTGCTGGCGGCCGTGTCCGTGCTGGTGGGAGTTGCCGTGCTGGTGGGACTTGCCGTGCTGGTGGGTGGTGCTGGTGGGGTCCTGGTCGGTCATTGGGCCGGTCAGGGGCTGGCGGGGGGCCTCGCCGAAGGAGCGGGGGGCCTGGTCGGGGCTCGTGTACATGGCGTGTCCTTGTCTGCTCGGGGAAGGGGTTTTCCTTCCACTTCCACGGTGACGGGGCGAGGTCAATGAGCTCGCGAGGTTTGGTGAAGGTCTGGTCAAGCTCTGCAGACGGCGATGGTGAGGCTGCCGCAAGGGGGCAGCCGCGCCATCAGGGCAGGCGTGGGTGGCCGACATCGGCCGGGAGATGTCAGTAGCGCAGGGTCGTCATCATGCCGAGTTCGGCGTGGTAGATGTTGTGGCAGTGCAGCATCCAGGTGCCGGGGTTGTCGGCCTGCAGGTCGGCCTCGACGGTCTCCATGGGGCGGATCAGGACGGTGTCCTTGCGCAGCCCGTCGCTGCCGGGCAGGGCCCAAGTGTGGCCGTGGATGTGCATGGGGTGGGCCATCATCGTCATGTTCGTCATCCGCAGCCGCACGCGCTGGCCGCGGCTGAGCGCCAGTGGGGTGTCCTCGCCGAAGCGTTTGCCGTTGAGGCCCCACGCGTAGGGCTTCATCTGGCCGTTGAGTGCCACGTCGAGGGTGGTGTCGGGCTTGCGGTCGGGCAGTCGGGCGCTGTCGGCGGGCTTGAGCTGGGTGGTCAGCAGGGCCTTGCCGTCGAGTTCTGCGATGCGGGTGTCCGGGGCCGGGACGTTGCCGGAGCCGGTGCGCACGATGGCGCGGGCCGGGGTGCCCTTCTTGCCCTCGGGCGCGGCCTGCAGCACGAACACGCCGTCGCCGAGGGTGATGGTCGCATCCAGTCGTTCTCCCATCGCGAGGTAGACGGCGCTGGCCTGGGTGGGGGTCACAGGGAACCCGTCGGTGTGGGTGACGGTGAGTCGATGGCCCTGCAGGGCGAGCTTGAAGATGGTGTCGGAGGAGGCGTTGACGACGCGCAGTCGTACCTTCTGCCCGGGCTTGGCGGTCAGGGTGCGGGGCGCGGCGGGGACGCGGCCGTTGACGAGGTAGTGGGGGTAGGTGACGTCCCCGGCGTCACCCAAGGGTGACATGCCGTGGTCCATGCCGCCCATGTCGTGGTTCATGCCGCTGGACACGGTGCCGTTCTGGGCCTTGAACGCGGCGAGGATGTCATCGGGTGAGGTGCCCACGCCATCGGCCCAGTCGTCGAGGGTGATGATCCACTCGTGGTCGTAGCGGCCGGGTTCAGCGGGGTCGTCGATGACCAGCGGCCGGTACAGGCCGCGGTCGATCTGCACCCCGGTGTGGGGGTGGAAGAAGTAGGTGCCGGGGTCGGGGGCGACGAACTGGTAGGTGAAGCTGCTGCCGGCCTCGATGGGTTGCTGGGTGACGCCGGGCACGCCGTCGCTTGGCTGGCGCAGCGCGATGCCGTGCCAGTGGACGGAGGTGCTGGTGGGAAGCTTGTTCTCGACGCGGACCTGCAGCAGGTCTCCGGCGCGGGCCCGCAGGACGGGGGCGTCGAGGGTCTCGTCGTAGGCCCAAGTCCTGGCCGTGACGCCGCCCAGATCGAGGGTGACCGGCCGGGGCGTGAGGACGTGGTTGACGGTCTTCGTGCCGGGGGCTGCGACCAGCGGGGTCTGGCTGGGGATCGTCAATGGGGAGTTCGGCGCGGCGGGTGCTGCGGCCGGGGTGTTCTTGGCGCCGCAGGCGCTCAAGGCCCCTGCCGAGGCCAGGCCGAGACCGGTGAACACGACGTGGCGGCAGGAAAGTGTGTTCACGTCCTTGAGCCTGTCGGGCCCGGATGAAGCCCCCGGCAGGGGTTGGTCAAGATCTGGTCAAGAAGTCACGGTGGGCAGGGTCAGCGCGAAGGTTGCGCCGTGGCCGGGGCCGTCGCTGTGGGCCGTCAGGTCACCGCCGTGGGCGCGGGCAATGGCCCTGGAGATCGCCAGGCCGACACCGGTTCCACCGTCGACGTCGCGAGTGCGGGTGTCCTCGACGCGGTAGAAGCGTTCGAAGACGTGGGTGAGGGCCTCGGTGGGGATGCCGACGCCGTTGTCGGTGACGCGGACCACGGCCCGGTCGTGCTCGTGTCTCATCGCGACCTCGACCCGGTTGCCGCCCACCGTGTGTTGCAGGGCGTTGCGCAGCAGGTTGTCCAGGACTTGCCCGATGCGAGCGGCATCCACGTCGACGCGCAGGCCGGGAACGGTCTGGGCGTGCAGCGTCACCCCGGCGGCGTCGTAGGCGTGCCGGGCTGCGGCGACGCTGGCCGTCACGATCTGGTCGACGTCCTGGTGGCTCAGCGACAGTGGGATGCGGCCTTCCTCGGCGCGGGAGACCTCAGAGATGTCGGCGGCCAGGGCGGCCAGCCGCTGGTTCTGCCGTAGCAGGATCTCGACGTTTGCGGGGGTGAAGTCGACCACACCGTCCTGCAGTCCTTCGAGGGTGACCTGGGTGGCGGCCAGCGGGGTGCGCAGCTCATGGCCCAGGTCGGTGAGCATGCGTCGTCGGGTCTGCTCCGTGGAGGCGATCTGGCTGGCCATGTGGTTAAAGGCGTCAGCGACCTGGGCCAGCTCGGGGCTGGCCGAGGTCATCATGACGGGTTGGTCGTAGTGTCCGGCGGCGACATGTTGGGCGCCGTCCACGAGGGCTTCGACCCCGCGCGACAGGTTCCGGTTGAGGACGGTGGCGACCCCGAGGGCGGCGAGCATCGCGGTGCCCAGACCCACGGCCAGTGACACCAGGCCCGCGTCGTGGAAGGCCTGCTGAGCGTGCTCGACGACATCGGGCTGGGCGTGGCCGGCTTCGAGCATGTGCATCCGGAACCATGCCGGGCCGACCAGCAGTGCCGTCAGCACCATGGTGGCGGCCATCGCCGCCACCACGGCCATCTGGGTCCACAGCAGTCGGCGTCCCCAACTGCCGCGCGGGTTGCGCGGCATCACTGCCCTTGGCCCATCCGGTAGCCGACGCCGCGCACCGTCTGCACGAACCGGGGCTGGGAGGGGTCGTCACCGAGCTTCTTGCGCAGGTGCGCGATGTGCACGTCGACCAGGTGGTCGTCGCCGACCCAGTCCTCGCCCCACACGGCGTCGGTGAGCTGGCGGCGGTTCAGCACCCAGCCGGGGTGTTCCGCCAGGGCCTGCAACAGGTCGAACTCGGTACGGGTCAGCTCCACCGGTGACGCGTCGAGCTCCACCCGACGCGACGACGGGTCCAGGGTGAGGGCGCCGATGCGGTGCACCACCGCGGCCGTGGCGCCCGTACTTCCGGCGCGGGGGCGTCTCAGCAGCACCTGGATGCGAGCCACCAGCTCACGCGGGCTGAACGGTTTGGTCATGTAGTCGTCCGCGCCGACCGACAACCCGATCAGCTTGTCGACCTCGTCGGCGCGGGCCGTGAGCATCAACACGTAGCAGTCGCTGAAGGTGCGCAGCTGGCGGCACACCTCCACCCCGTCCATGCCCGGCAGGCCCAGGTCCAGCACCACCACGTCGGGGGCCGTGGCCCGGACAAGGTCAAGCGCGGCCAGCCCGTCCCCGCAGGTCTGGGCCGACATACCGGCCCGCTCGAGGTAGTTCTTCACCGTGCCCGACAGCACCGGCTCGTCGTCGACGACCAGGACACTCGGTACAACCGCAACAGAAGCGCTGTTCATGACACCACCTCACCACGGACCCGGCCGGGGATCAATTCGACGGGGCGGAGCTGGGCATCATCGTCGAGTGGTCCATGTCCGTCATGCCACCCATGTCGTGGTTCATGCCGGACATGCTGCCCATGTCGTGCTGCACCGAGGCCGGCGCCTTCGGCGAATAGCCCATGACGGCAGGGTCGAGCATGCCGAAGATCATCGCGACGTGGGCCACCACCAGGAACACGGCCACCATCGCCACGTGCAGGCGCAGGCGCCCGGTCTCGTCGCGGCCCAAGAGCTCGGCCTCCAGCAGGCTGATCACCAGCATCGGCACGCCACCGGCCAGGTACGACAGGACAGCGATCACGTCCGCGGGGCCACGCCAGCCACCATTGACCGTCAGCGGAACCACGGCAGTGATAAGCAGGTGCAGGCCGATGAACACCCACACCGGCCCGGCCAGCAACCCGGCCCAGTGGCCCACCTTCGTCACCCATCCCGGCGCCGGACGCTCACCCCGACGAGCCAACAGCATCACCAACTCGGTGATCGCGAGCGTCTCGGCCAGCACGACCGGAAGCGCCATGAACAACAGCAGGTTCCACGGCTGACGCACGGCCAACAGCCCCATGTAGTGGGTCATCGGCATGCCCTCCATCCCCGACCCGGAGGTCAGGTCAGGGGCGGCCAGGGCCAGGGCGGCAGCTGCGATGGTGCCGACACCCAGGGCAACCAGCGGCACGGTACGGGAAGAGTTCTCGTTCGAGGTCATGGCCACAAGCCTCGAAGCCCCACACCGAGGTCGGGGCAAGGGAATGTGAAGATTCGGTCAAGCCGGTCTCCGGGTAGACATGGGGCCAGAACAGACCGTCACCATGGGGCCAATCGAAGTTGACAGAGCCACGCCCAAGTGCTCCTGGAACGGGTCCTGCCCAGCTGGGGCGAGTTCTTCCGCACGACACTGCACATGGAGGGGGCCTACTGCGCGGTCTACCTCGATCCGCGCCCCGAGACGGCGGGCAGGCTGCTGGAGAGCCTGGAACCGATCGACCTGCCGGGAACCATGCGCTTCATCGCCCGCTCCGTGCGCGGCGAGCTGGAGCTCACCCGCGGGAACGCACGCACCGCCGCCCTCATCCAGCGCGTGAGCCTGCGCTACGCCGGGAACTGGCGCTCCATCCTGGGATCGGGCTCCCAGTGGGAGCTCTACATCCTGAGCATGTGCCTGGTCACCGACGTCGAGCTCAGCCCCGACGACGCCGTCGAGCTCGATGCCCGAGCCGTCCGTGCCCGAGCCACCTCCCTGCTGCGCGAGATCCTCTCCGATCCGGCTCCACGGCAGCGTGACATTCCCACGCTCATGGCTTTCGCGGCCGCCGTCGGCCTGTCCGCCGTGGCTGCTGAGGACGTGGGCTCCGACCGGCGGGCAGTAGGGGGCGAGCTGGTCGCCACCGCCCTGGCGGTGGGCACCAACCAGACCTGCCGCCTGCTCTCCCACGACTACCTGCGCAGCCGCACTGAGCGGCTGGACGCCCGGGCACTGGCGCAGGCCGAGGAGAGGATCCGGTCCCTGGACCGCGGTGAGCTCGTGGCTCACGCCGCCGACCTCGCCGGCCGTCTGGCGGGCGAGGTCGGCTGAGTCCCTGAGGTGCGGCTCAGGCGTTGCGCCGCTGGTAGCGCACGACCGTCAGGGGAGCCATGACGGCCAGGATCAGGAGTGAACCGATGATCGCGGCCCGTACGTCCCCGGCCGAGCCCGCTGTTCCGTCCAGCAGGTACCGGTCGCCGTCGACGATGTGCGAGACCGGGTTGTGGTGCACGAAGGCCTTGAGCCAGCCCGGTAGCGTCGAGGTGGGCACCATGGCGTTGGACAGGAAGGTCAGCGGGAACAGGACGATCACCGTGAAGGAGGTGACCGCTTGGGCCGAGGAGAAGACCGTCCCCAGGAAGAGGAAGATCCAGGCGATGGCCCAGGCGCAGCCCGCCGCCAGGGCGATGGCGCCAATCGTTCCCGACCAGCCGTTGGCAGGCCGGTAGCCCAGGATGTAGCCGGTGAGTACGGTCAGTGAGGTGTAGATGAGGTAGCGCAGCACGTCGGAGACCATGGGCCCCAGGACCGGCGCGATACGGGACATCGGCATGGTGCGGAAGCGGTCGAAGACGCCTTTGTCCATGTCCTCGCGCAGGTCCACGCCCACGCTCTGGCTCGTGGTCAAGGCATTCATGATGATGAGACCCGGGACGATCGTGGGCAGGTAGGCCTTGACGTCGCCGGCGATGGCGCCGCCGAAGAGCTCGCCGAACAGGACAGTGAACATGACCGGCTGGATGAGGATGTCGTAGAACTCCCCGGGGTTGCGCATCATGGTGATGAGTGAGCGCCAGGCCATGGTCAGGGTGTCCGGGACGAGCCGGGCCTCGCTGAAACGCCAGACGCCGGGGGAGAGGGAGGTACTGGTCGGTGCGGTCGCGGTGGTGGGGACGGTCATGACTGCTCCTGAGAGTCTGCGGGACGGGAGGACGAGGAAGCGGGTGATGGCGCCGACGGCGCGGCGGCATCGGGTGAGGCCGCGTCATCGTGCTTCGTGGGTTGCCCGGTCAGGGCCATGAAGACCGAGTCCATGCTGGGGCGGTCCACCGAGACGGTTCTGGGCGACAATCCGGCGTCGCGTAGGGCCACGAGCACCTCGGTGGCCACCGAGGCCTCGCTTAGCGGCGCCTGCAGGTGGGTGCCCTGGTCGACGGTCGCCGGGGCGTGACCGGTCACCCGCTCGATGATCGCCGCGGTGGCCCCCCTGGTCCTCGGGGGGTCGCCGGCGTCAGCACCAGAGAGCTGCTGCCCACCCGGTCCTTGAGCTCATCGGGGGTGCCCTCGGCGATGAGCCGTCCGGCATCGATGATGCCGACCCGGTGAGCCAGACGGTCGGCCTCCTCCAGGTACTGAGTGGTCAGCAGGATCGTCGAGCCGCCCTCCACCAGGGAACGGATGACGTCCCACATCTGCTCACGCGCACGCGGGTCCAGACCAGTGGTGGGCTCGTCGAGGAAGATGAGCGGGGGACGGGAGATGAGTGAGACCGCCAGGTCCAGTCGCCGCCGCATCCCACCGGAGTAACCGCTCACCCGCTTGCCGCCTGCCTCGGTCAGGCTGAAGGCGGCCAGCAGCTCCTCGGCCCGCTCCCGCGCCCGACGCCGGCCAAGGCCCAGAAGACGCCCGAAGAGGCGCAGGTTCTCCGAGCCGGTGAGCGTCTCATCGACGCCGGCGTACTGTCCCGTCACCCCGATGAGGCTGCGCACCGCGTGGCGCTCGCGGACGACGTCGTGCCCCAGGACCATCGCCCGGCCCCGGGTGGGGGCCAACAGGGTGGTGATCATGCGCAGCGCCGTCGACTTGCCGGCACCGTTGGGGCCGAGCAGGCCGTAGACGATGCCGGTGGGGATCTCCAGGTCCAGGCGGTCGACGGCGGTGAAGGAGCCGAAGGTGCGGGTCAGGCCATCGGTCCTAATGGCCGGTGCCTCGCCCGGTGAGAGCGATTCGTTTGCTGTTCGTGTTGTCATGCCGGTAAGGCTCACCCCCGGTGGTTTCACAGCGGCTTCAGCGCGACGCTCCCCGGTTTCACGGCTTAAGACGGGCCGCATCCGCGCTCGGTTCGATGATGCTGTCGAGTCGGGAGGCAGGGCTACTATCCTCATGAGTCACTCCACAGCACCCCGAGGAGTCCCTATGACAACGTTCTCGTCGCGAGTGTGGTTACGATGACCGCCCTTCTCCATCACAAGGTCTACGGCTACGGGGCTCGTTCGTGTCGTTGCGGCGGGTACTGGAAGAACGCTGTCGACAACCGCGGGCGCCCCTACCTGACCAAGGAAATGAGTGAGCTACGGGCACGCAACATCAGTGAAGACGAGTGGCAGATGCTCCTGGCCGAGGTCCAGCAGCTGCTCCGGGATGCAGAAGCCGGTCGTCTCAACTACGACAACAGTTACGCCAAGGGCGTCGTCTGCAAGGCTCAGAGTGCGCATGACGTACTCGAGGCCCGCCTGGAGCTGACCGTCAGCCTCGACGGAGAGCAGCACCATCTGCGGCTGTACTTCAGCGAACCGGATGACGAGGACCGTCTGCTGCTCTCGCTGAGCCTCCGCCACAAGCGAGGCGGAATGATCGGACTGGAGGAGCAGGACGAGCACATCGCCACGGCTCAGAGGCGTTTCGAGTCCTGGGTGCAGACGCGGCGAGCGAAGTGATGTGAGATGCGACGATGCGCTCACCGCGGGATCGAAGTAGAGGCTAGTATATCGCTACCGATATATCCCACAAGGTGGTGAGTGAACATGGACATCTACGAGCTTCTCGGTGAGGACCCGGACGCCCCTGGTCACAAGCATGCGCGCAGCCTGGTCGCTGCCGACCATACGCTGGTCCGTGATCTCGTCGCCGTGCGCGAACGCAGCGGGATGACTCAGGCTGACGTTGCGCGCATCATGGGCACTAGTCAGGCATCCGTCTCCCGGTTCGAGTCGGGCCACTCGGATGCTCATCTGTCCACGGTGCGCCGCTATGCCAAGGCGGTGGGTGCGCTTATCCGACACGAGGTGATTGCTGTCGGAGAGCATGACGTTCGTCGTGCTGCCCGCAACGCTGGTATGCCTGACTACAGGTGGGAGTCGTCCTCTACGGAAGCGGCGCGACGAGTTTCCACGGGCAAGCTGGTGGGGGCATGATGTCCGCGCCGAGTTCTGATGAGACGAGCAATCAGCACTTCTCGCTGCGATCAGCCACCGTCCTGCAGCTTCAGACCTTCCGTGTCATCTGTCAGCCACAGGACATAGAGAAGGACTTCGTTCAGTGGCGCATCAGCCCGATTGAAGTGCAGATGGCGCCGGAAGAGACGGCTCCGATCCGCGCTCTCGTCGGTGATCTTGCCATCGGTGCCGGTGAATGGTTCGTCGGCGCTACTGCCAGCATGGTGTTCGCTGCTTCTGACGATGAAGCTGACGAGACTGCGATGCAAGAAGATCTCGCTGCTGTCACGCAGCGCTACGGCCCCTGGGCTGCACGTGTCTTGTGGGATCATGTCTCAGCGGCTGTACGTACAGTGTCGGCACTTTGTCCTGGGAGTGTGGGGTGCATCGATATCCCTGGGGACATGCCGGATGTCATCTATCCGTCTCCCGTTGGGCAGACCGGTCGCACTACGAACGATGAGTAGTGAGGTGGTGGTTGAGGCATCGTTCGTGCGGCTCCGGCGGAGTGCGACTTTCTCCAGTCTTTTAACGCCCGGTGACATTGGCGGCCAGTCAGTGCCCAGCTCGCCGCGGTAACGTCTCAGATCAATACTGCGGAGTCTGCGATTCTTGATGCCTCTCGGATGCTCTGACCACTCAGACGAGCATCGTGGTGAGCCCGTGAGTTGCTCGGCGGCGCGCAGATCGAGGTGGCCTAGTAGGTCCGCCGCACCGGACTCTTCGGGGGATCGGTCTGTTGGTGTCCAAATCGGTGACAAAGAGACCTCCAGTCCCTAGGCCGCATGAACGAGAACCTTGGAATCATGCGGTTTTGCTTCGTCTGCATGAGAACGATCCGGGCTTTTGTCACCGATTTGGACATCCGTGGTCCCTCTTCGGACTCCTGGCGGTGCTCGCTTGACGGTGGCGTGGGTGCGCCCCTCCTCCGGGGGGTGTACTCCACGAGGGTGGAGGTGTACTGGCCAAGGGCAGTGTGTACTGCACGAAAACCCCACCGTCGTGGAGTCTCCCCGAATCTCTTCCAGTAGCCCCCCACCCTCGTGTAGTGCGTGCTGGGCGCCACCGCAGCGACTAAGCGGTACTCACGAGCCTCGGTCCCACTGGCCGCGGGTCGTCCGCCCGTCCGATTCGGTCTCAGTGTGGGGATGAGGAATCAGGACTTGCGCAGCAGGACCCGGCTCATGCGGTGCTCGGCGTCCTTGGTCAGGACCAGGGTGGCCCGGCCCCGGGTGGGGGCGATGTTCTCACGCAGGTTGACCAGGTTGACGCTCTCCCAGATCTCGTTCGCTCCGGCCAGGGCGACGTCGTCGGGGATCTCGGCGAAGCGCCGGAAGTAGGAGCCCGGCTGGGTGAAGGCCGTGTGCTTGAGGGTGAGGAACCGGTCCAGGTACCAGCGGCGGATGTCGTCGGGGTCGGCGTCGACGTAGATCGAGAAGTCGATGAAGTCGCTCACCGCCAGCGCCGAGGCCCCTGGTCGAGACCCCCGCGGGGCGGGCTGGAGCACGTTGAGCCCCTCCAGCACGAGAATGTCGGGGCGCTCCACCGTCACATGCCGGCCCGGGACGATGTCGTAGACCGTGTGCGAGTAGACGGGCGCCTGGACGCGCTCGCTGCCGGACTTCACGGCGGCCACGAACTCCAGCAGTGCGCGACGGTCGTAGGACTCGGGGAAGCCCTTGCGGGCCATGAGTCCGCGCTCCTCAAGGACCCGGTTGGGCAGCAGGAAGCCATCGGTGGTCACTAGGTCCACCTGGGGCGTGTCCGGAAAACGGGTGAGCAGATGGGCGATGAGGCGCGCCGTCGTCGACTTGCCGACGGCGACCGACCCGGCCACCGCGACGATGAAGGGTGTGGGCGGCTCCGTCACCCCCAGGAAGGCACCGGTGCGGTGCGCCCGCTCGCGCGAGGTGGCGATGTAGTCCTCCAGCAGAGCGGTCAGGGGCCGGTAGACGGCGTCGACCTCGGCCAGGTCGATGGGGTCACCCAGTCCCCGCAGCTTCTCGACATCGGCCTGGGTCAGTGGCAGCGGTGCCGAGGACGCCAGGGCGGACCACTGGTCCCGGTCCAGCTCGATGTAGGGCGAGGCACCCGGAATACCCAGGTCACTCGGGTCGCTCAGCTCGGATGTCACCGACACAGTGTCGCAAATGAAGACGCTCGGCGGACAATCCCGGATGACCGAAGAGGAACCGGTGGGATACCGACTCGGAAACGAATCGAGGGGCCGGCAGACGGGGGTGCGGCCTGCAAGGAGCCCGCAGTAAGGCCTACATCACGCCGAGATCACACTGACGTGTCCCTGCGCTCGTTGTCAACATCGCGTCAGCATGATTCGATCAGAGTATGTGTGGAATCGTCGGCCACGTCGGCCCTTTGACTGAAACTGGTTCTTCCCGTTCCCTCACTGTTCTCATGGACGGCCTCGGTCGCTTGGAGTACCGCGGCTATGACTCCGCGGGCGTCGCCCTGGTGGGCCCCTCGGGACTGGACGTCGTCAAGGAGGCCGGTAAGCTCTCCGGCCTGCGCGAGCTGCTGGAGGCGACCCCGCCGGCCCCTGCCACCGCAGGTATCGGTCACACCCGTT
The DNA here is from genome assembly GCF_005696555.1 of Actinomyces sp. oral taxon 171 str. F0337. Taxonomy (NCBI): domain Bacteria; kingdom Bacillati; phylum Actinomycetota; class Actinomycetes; order Actinomycetales; family Actinomycetaceae; genus Actinomyces; species Actinomyces sp. oral taxon 171. The sequence goes on from NZ_CP040005.1 coordinate 764,423, forward strand.
GGGCCACTCACGGCGGCCCGACGACGGTCAACGCCCACCCGCACCGCGCCGGCCACCTCGCCGTGGTCCACAACGGCATCATCGAGAACTTCCGCCCGCTGCGCGAGGAGGTCGAGGCCGCTGGGCGCGAGCTCCTCTCCGACACCGACACCGAGGTCGTCGCCCACGTCCTGGACATCGACTTCACCGAGCGCCTGCGCCAGGACCCGGCCGCCGCCTCCGACTCGGCCAAGGTCGCCGAGATCCTGGTCGCCTCGATGCGGGCCGTCACTGCTCGCCTCGAAGGAACCTTCGCACTCCTGGCCGTCACCGACCTGGCCCCCGCGGCCATCGTCGCGGCCCGCCGCTCCAGCCCGCTGGTCATCGGGCTGGGCGAGGGCGAGAACTTCCTGGGCAGCGACGTCGCGGCTTTCGTCGCCTTCACCAAGAAGGCCGCCGAGGTCGACGACGACCAGGTCCTTCTCCTGACCGCCGATGCCGTCCACGTCTGGGACAAGGACGGTCACGACGTCGAGCCCAAGACCTGGGAGGTCACCTGGGACGCCTCGGCCGCCGTCAAGGGCGGCTACGACACCTTCATGGACAAGGAGATCCACGAGCAGCCCACCGCCGTGGCCGACACCCTGCGCGGCCGCGTTGACGAGCGCGGTGAGCTCCAGCTCGACGAGATGCGTATCGACCCTGCCGTCCTGCGCAGCGTCGACAAGATCATTGTCATCGCCTGCGGCACCGCCGCCTACGCCGGGCACGTCGCCAAGTACGCCATCGAGCACTGGTGCCGCATCCCCGTGGAGGTCGAGCTCGCCCACGAGTTCCGTTACCGCGACCCGGTTGTCAGCGAGAAGACCCTCACCGTCGCCATCTCCCAGTCCGGCGAGACCATGGACACCATCCAGGCCGTGCGCCACGCCCGCGAGCAGGGCAGCAAGGTCCTGGCCATCGTCAACACCTACGGCTCGACGATTGCCCGCGAGGCCGACGCCGTCCTCTACACCCACGCCGGCCCCGAGGTGGCCGTGGCCTCCACCAAGGCCTTCCTCGCCCAGATCACCGCCTGCTACCTGCTGGGCCTCTACCTGGCCCAGCTGCGCGGCAACAAGTGGCCCGACGAGGTCGCCGAGTACCTGGACAACCTCGCCGCCATGCCGGACCGCATCCAGCACGTCCTGGACCACCAGGAGGCCGGGGTGCGTGACCTGGGCGCTGAGCTGGCGGACAAGTCCTCCTTCCTGTTCCTGGGCCGCCACGTCGGCTTCCCTGTGGCACTGGAGGGCGCGCTCAAGCTCAAGGAGCTCGCCTACGTCCACGCTGAGGGCTTCGCTGCCGGTGAGCTCAAGCACGGCCCGATCGCGCTCATCGAGGAGGGTCTGCCGGTTTTCGTCATTGTGCCCACTCCGCGCCGCCCCGTCCTGCACGACAAGGTCATCTCCAACATCCAGGAGATCCGGGCCCGCGGCGCGCGCACCATCGTCATCGCGGAGGAGGGGGATGCCGACGTCGAGCCCTTCGCCGACCACATCATCCGGGTACCCGCCACCCCCACGATCCTGTGGCCGCTGCTCACTGTGGTCCCGCTGCAGGTCTTTGCCGCCGCCCTGGCCGGGGCCAAGGGCCTGGACATCGACCAGCCCCGCAACCTGGCCAAGTCCGTGACTGTCGAGTAGGTCCGACGGCGACACATCGACTCGACCCTCAACGGTGCCGAGCCCGCGTCCCGGGCTCGGCACCGTTGTCTACAGGGCGGGGCGCAGGGACTTGATCTGCCGCTTCGTGCGGGCCTCCGAGCGCTGGGAGGACAGGGTCAGGTCGTCATCGTTGTCGACGTGGTCGGCCTGGGCGACGACGAAGGCCTGAGCCATGCCGCCGTCGTGAGCCAGGGAGAGGTGCCAGTGGCCGATGCCGGCCTGGCGCGCGGCCATCGCGGTCGCCCCGGTCAGGCGCAGGCGCGGCGGGGTTCCGGGTGTGGAGGTCACCTCGATCTCCTTGTACTCCCACCCCGGGGGCGCGTTCAGCCCCAGCTCGGCGTAGGCGGACCCCAGGGCCTTGAGGACCGCCTCCTTGGCGGCCAGGCGCGCTCCGAGGGAGGCGGCGCGCCCCTGGCAGGCGGCCAGCTCGGCAGGGGTGAAGAGTCGCTCGCGCAGGCCGGGCACCCGGTCCATGTAGCCTTCGAGGCGGGGGATATCGACCAGGTCAGTCCCTACAGCGCGGATCACTCGGCCATTGTGCCGGGTGAGCGGGGGCGGTGAGGGGTGAACGCGCCGCCTGGTTCTGGAAACAACAACTTCTTGCCACGTGTCTGAAGACGACCGAGACGGACCGGCAGCCACCCAGTGAGTCTCGTTTCGTGAAACCTTCTGTCTCACAGTCGTGTTGGAGGGGCGAGGAATGATGAGCGGAGGACAATGGGGTGGATGAGTGACCTCAACGACCTCCCGCGTTCCGACGACGTCACCGACCCCACCACCTGTGCCTGGCCCGCCCGGGAGATAGCGGCCGCGGAGGCCCCTGTCACCGCGGGCACCGACCGGTACATGAGAGCCGCCGCCCACGCGGTGGCCCGGGCGGCGCTGCGCGAGCTGCGCCAAGGCCCCAACGCTCCGGGCTCCGCGGCGGCCCCCGCCAGGCCGGCCCCCAACCCGTTGTCCGTGACGAGCCCCATGGGGGCGGCCGCGACCCCCGTCTCACCGCAGTCCCCGGCGACGCCGATGGGAGGGGCGGGCGATGGGACAGGAGCGCACGCGGGCCCCGGATGGATCTCAGGGGCGCCGGTACTCCTCCTGGTCGGCGGCGGCCACAACGGAGCCGACACCCTCCTGGCGGGAGGTCTGCTCTCACACAGCGGCTGCGCGGTCAGTGCCGTGCTCGTCACCGAGCACCCGCATCCCGTCGCCCTGGAGGAGGCCCGCAGCCATGGCGTCACCGTCTACGGAGCCGGCTACCGCAACGCCGACGGAACCGACCGGGACTCCGTTGAGGCCATGGCCGCCGTCGAGGCATTCCTCGTCCACGGTGGGCTCGTCCTGGACGGACTCACCGGCATCGGCGCCACCGGACCACTGCGACCCGACGTCGCCGCCCTCATCGCCCCGCTCATCGCCGCCGGAGAACCGGGGTACCGTCCGCTGCGCGTCATCGCCGTCGACCTGCCCAGCGGAACCGGTGTCGACGACGGCACGGTGAGCGGTCCGGTCCTGGCCGCCGACCGCACCGTCACCTTCACCTGCCTCAAGGGATGCCAGTGCCTCCCCCCGGCCCGGCACCTGTGCGGCGTCGTCGAGGTCGTTCCCCTCGGGCTGCCCGTGCCCACCAGCCGGCCCCTCGCCCGCCGCCCCGTCGACGGCGCGCTGGGCGACTACCTGACGCGAGCCGTTCCCGAGCCGGGCCCCGACGACCACAAGTACACCCGTGGCGTGGTCGGCCTGTGGGCCGGCAGCGAGTCTTATCCGGGCGCCGCCGTCCTGACCGCCAGCGGCGCGGTGCGAGCCGGTGCCGGCATGGTGCGCCTGGCTGCCCCCAGGCGCGTGGAGGACCTCGTCCTGGCGGCCAGACCCGAGGTCGTCCCCACCGCAGGACATGCTCAGGCGCTCGTCCTGGGGCCGGGCATCGACCCCGCCGACACCACCAGGGCCGATGAGGTGCGGACCGTCCTGCGCTCCACCCTCGCCCCCTCCGACGGAGGCCGGCAGAGCCCCACCCGGGTCCCCACCGTCGTCGACGCCGGTGCCCTGAGCATCCTGGCCGAGCTCCTCACCGAGGGGCTCAGCTGCACACCGCTGCACGTGCTGACCCCGCACGCCGGAGAGGCCGCCGCGCTGCTGACCGCGCTGGAGGACAAGAAGACGCCGGCGGAGACCGCCCACGGATGGAGCCGTGACCGCGTCGAGGCCCACCCGGGGCTCGCCGCCCGCGAGATCTGTCGCCTCACCGGCGCCACCGTCCTGCTCAAAGGAGCCACCACGCTCATCGCCGCACAGCAGCGCCCCGTGGTCAGCGTGGACGGCGGACCCGGCTGGATGGCGACCGCAGGAAGCGGGGACGTGCTCGCCGGGGTCCTCGGAGCAGTCCTGGCCGGTGCCGCAGCCCGCTGGGAGCAGGGGACAGCGTCCGCGGCCTCAGGTCCGGTCTTGGACGCCCTGGTCGACTCGGTGGTCGCCGGAGTCAGGCTGCACGCGCTCGCGGGGGCCTACGCCGCTGCGATCCCGCAGGGCGCCGGGGGCATGGGGGCCGGAGGGCACCCGGTCGCCGCACTCGACATCGCCGCGGCTCTTGGCCCGGCCCGCCTCGAGCTCAACTGGCTCCAGGCAGTGCCCCACCACTGAGACGGGGCAGCCACGTGGCGTCCATCAGACCTTTCGGCCGGAGGCGTGCGCCAGGAAACAGCGGCGGTGCCGGCCACCCAGTGCGACAATCGCGCCGTGACCACCTCCATGGACTCATCCGCAACGACCCCGTCCACCGCTCCGCGATCCGCGGCCGTCCGGTCCGCGCCGTCGGCGGCCGCCACCTCGCGGGCCGTCATCGATCTGGAGGCCGTGGCCCACAACGGGCGGCGTCTGGCGCAGGTGGCGGGCGTGCCGTGGATGGCCGTGGTCAAAGCCGACGCCTACGGTCACGGGCTGGGGCCGATCGCCTTGACCGCCCTGTCAGCGGGAGCCTCCTGGCTGGGGGTGGCCCAGCTCGCCGAGGCCCTGACCCTGCGCTCCCTTCTGGACGAGGCCGGTGTGAGCCGCCCGGCGGGGGAGCCCTCCGCCCAGGCTCCCCGGGTCCTCACCTGGCTCCTGCCCGTCATGGAGCCGGCCCGGGCGGCCGCCGAGGACTCGCCCCTGCGCGCCGCTCTGGCAGCCGACCTGGACCTGTCGGTCTCCACCCTGCCCCAGCTCGAGGCCCTGTCTGCGGCGGCCCGGGCGCAGGGGAGGGCGGCGCGTCTCCACCTCAAGGTCGACACCGGCATGTCGCGCGGCGGCGCCGCTCCTGAGGAGCTGCCCGCCCTGGCTGTCGCGCTGAGGCGGGCCGTGGATGAGGGGACGGTCGACGTTGTCGGCCTGTGGTCCCACCTGTCGCGCGCCGACGAACCGGCCAGCGGCTCCACCGAGGAGCACCTGGAGCGTTACCGGCAGGCCGAGCATGTCGTCCGAGCCGCCGGCCTCAACCCGCCCATTCGCCACCTCGCAGCCACCGGAGGGCTCCTGTGGCACCCGCAGGCCCGCATGGACCTGGTGCGCGCGGGGATCGGTCTGTACGGGCTGAGCCCCGACCCGTCCGTGGCCACCGGCGCCGAGCTCGGGCTGCGGCCCGCCATGCGCCTGGAGTCCCCTCTGGTGCAGGTCAAGCGCATCGAGGCCGGACAGGCCGTCTCCTACGGGGGAACCTGGAGCGCCCCCACCGACCGCTGGGTGGGGCTCGTGCCCCTGGGGTACTCCGACGGCATCCCCCGCGCCGCCAGCTCCGCCGGTCCGGTGGGAGTCGGCGGCATCATGACCTCCATCGTGGGGCGGGTGTGCATGGACCAGGTGGTCGTCGACCTCGGCCCGGCCGTGGACGAGACCGGCGCGCCCCTGCCAGCGCCGGCCCGGGTCGGAGACGCCGCCGTGCTCTGGGGCGCCCCGGAGCACGGCGGCGTCTCCGACCCGGAGGCCGTCCCCACCGCGGACGAGTGGGCGCAGGTCTGCGGCACCATCAACTACGAGATCGTGACCCGGTTGGGGGCTCGTGTCCCGCGCTGCTACGTCGGGGATCACGGCACGGGCGACTACTCTCGACCCTAGACAACAGCAGACGTCGGATATCGCCGGTCCCCACCGGACCGACCGGCGCCACCATCGGATCCACGCCCGGATGAGGAGGGCACATGAGCGCAGCGCCGCACACACCTGAGACCGCCCCTGGGATCACCGTTGCCACCGGCAACGCCGATGAGACCCGGGCACTCGGGGCTCGCCTGACCCGCCTGCTGCGCGCCGGCGACCTCGTGATGCTCTCCGGTGGGCTGGGGGCCGGTAAGACCACGCTCGCTCAGGGTATCGGTGCTGCCCTGGAAGTGCGTGGCCGGGTCTCTTCGCCGACCTTCATCATCGCCCGCGTGCACCCCGCCCTGTCCGACGGCCCCGACCTCATTCACGTCGACGCCTATCGGATCACCTCCCTGGAGGAGATCGACGCCCTCGACCTGGACTCCTCCCTGGACCGCGCCGTCACCCTGGTCGAGTGGGGCGAGGAGAAGGTGGAGGCCCTGAGCCCCAACCGCCTGGAGATCCAGATGCTCCGCCCCCACGGAGCCGTCCGCGCCGGGCACCCGCAGGCCGACGACGTCCCCGCCGGGGTCGAGCACGCTGCCGGCTCGGTGACGGGGGAGCCGGTCGTGGACCTCGGTGAGGTCGACGACGGCAACCGGACGATCATCATGCGCGCCGTCGGTCCGCGCTGGGCCGACGTCGACCTGAGCCCGCTGGCCGCAGACGCCTCCTCCCAGCCTGGAGCACCGCTGTGAACACTCCCACCACCGTGGCGCCGGTCCGCGACGCCATCCCCATCCGACCCACCCGACGCCTCCAGGGCTCCGGACACCTGATCCGACCTGCTCTGGCGGCGACGTTCCTGTGTCTCTGCCTCCTGCCCCTGGGGGAGGCCCGGGCCGTTGCCGACACCGGCCCTCGGGTCGCGCCGATCACGTCCGTCGGTGGCGTCATGGGGGTGTCGACCGATGCCGAATCGCGTGACGAGGCCAAGGCACTCATGGAGAGCGACTGCGTCGCGCAGGTGCGTCAGAGCACCGGCGAGCAGGGCGATATCACGGTGGGTGACCCGCGGAGCGTCTACACCTGGGCGTCCGGCTTCCTCGATGGCTCCCAGCCCTCCGCACAACCCGTCGACACCGGTGACTGGGCCGCGACCGTCTCCTCCGGCGGCAAGCCGGTCGGTCTTCTCGAGGTGGTCCATGACAAGGGGCACACCACCTGCACCCCCGTGTTCGACGATGACCTGGCCACCGACGTCGACCAGATGGGCGAGGCCCACCTCGTCCACGACCGCAACGCCAACGCCTGGTACTCGCTGAGCGGTACCACGGTGACGGCTATGGGGGAGGCCGCCACCCGGCGCCTGGCCGGCCCCATCGAGCTGCGCGACTACGGAGAGGTCCTGCGTGAGCGCGCCGGCTCCAAGCCCAAGACCTCCGCCGGTCAGAGTGAGGAGCGCTCCACCACGGGGGGCTGGACGATCTGGGGCCCGGTCCTGGCGGTCGTTGTCGTCGGGCTCGTCACCGTCGTCATCACGGTCCGTCATGAGCGCAAGGTGACCGCCCCACTGCGCCAGGCCCGCAACCGCGCCGACATGGCCGAGCGCGCCGACCGGCTCAGCCGGGATGGGGCCGACAACCATGGTGCCGCGGTGCGGCGGGGCATCCCCCGCGCCGCCATTGACCTGTCCCTCCTCGGGGACGGAGCTGAGGGCGACGCCGATACCACTGCCGGTGAGACCCTGGGGGACACGATCCCCGAGAGCCGCGTCAACTCGCCGCGAGACCCGAGGGCATAGGCTGGCCCGGTGCGAATCCTCTCCATCGACTCCTCCCTGGGGACACAGCTCGCGGTCGTCGACACCGCTCCCACGACTGACGGCTCATTCGCTCTGCAGGTGCTGAGCCAGGACGAGCAGGCCGATACCCGCCGTCACGCCGAGTCCCTGGGCCAGATGCTCTCTCAGGCCCTGTCGGCTCCCGAGGTGGCCGAGCGCCCGCTGGACGCCGTGGTCGCCGCCACCGGTCCAGCCCCCTTCACCGGGCTGCGGGCCGGACTGGTGACGGCCGGGGTCATCGGGCGCACCCGGGGCGTCCCCGTCCACGGCGTCTCCAGCCTCGACGCCGTCGCCCGCCGCGCCCTCGACGGCCTCGAAGCCCACGAGAGGCGGAAGGACCCCGTCGTCCTGGTCGCCACGGACGCCCGCAGGCGCGAGGTCTATGCGGCGCTCTTCCGCGCCAACGGTCCCGATGACGTCACCCGCCTGACCGAGATCTGCGTCTGCTCCCCGGCTCAGGTCGTCGAGCGCATTGCCGAGCAGGCGCCGCGGCAGGGCGGCGGAGTTGACACCATCGACGTCGTGGCCGGTTCCGGAGCCGCCCTCTACCCCGAGCTGGCGGAGACGGTCTCCTGCCACGAGGCCCTGGCCCCCGTCTCCGGTGACGCCCTCACCCAGGTGCGCATCGCCCTGGCCCGCCTCGAGCGCGGCGAGGAGCTGAGTACGCAGCCGCTCTACCTGCGTCACGCCGACGTGCAGATGCCGGCCGCGCGCAAGCGCGTGCGCTGATCCCAGGACCAAGAAGGTCACTGAGATGCCCGAGGTGACGGGACTGGGCTGGGCTCCCAGGGTGCGGGAGATGGCGGTGGAGGACCTGGAGGCCGTCGCCCGCCTCGAGGGTGAGCTGTTCGGGGCCGAGGCCTGGAGCCGTGACCTGCTGGCCGCCGAGCTGAAGGCCTCCCACGGGCCCCGGGCGGACCGCCGCTACGTCGTCGTCGAGTCCGATGCTGCGGATCGTGACGGCGGGGGCGGACTGGACGGGCCGCGGCTCCTGGGCTACGCCGGTCTCTACCACGCCGGCGGCCTGTCCGGCGCGGACTTGCTGACCATCGCCACCATCCCGTCCGCGCGCGGACGAGGGATCGCCTCTGTCATGCTCATCGAGCTCGTCTCCACCGCCCGAGAGGTGGGCTGTCCCGATGTCCTGCTGGAGGTGCGTCAGTCCAACGGAGCAGCCCAGCGGCTCTACGCCAGGCATGGGTTCGTCCCCATCGGCCGGCGCCGTCGCTATTACCAGGCGCCGCCTGAGGACGCCGTGGTCATGCGGTTGACACTGCGCCCGCGCCCAGGACCGGTGGGGGCCGAGGCCGGTGAGTCGAACCCGATCTGAGCCTGAGGATGAGCCTGATGAGCAGCCTCTCCAGGACTAGGCCGTTGTGTCCGACTGGCTGGATTGCGCTGGGACCGAAGAAGCAGATGGGTGCCGTAGTAATCGGAAATAAACACGGTCCTCGGAGAGGGTGGCGGCAAGTGTCGGCGACTTCACAGATTTGTCTGACGCCCCTGTGACGAAAAGGTGGCTTCAGGTGGCGGTCTCAGCATATTTTGCGGTGTTGAATGATGAACCGAGATTCGATGAGATTCCCGTGATTCTGCGGATCGCAGCGCTAACTGTGCTGGTAGGGGCCCAGATGGGACCAACGGGACCGCGTGCCCGGCTAGCCTTCTGCCGTGGCCAAAACATCTGCTCCTTCCCTGAAGAGGCGGACCGCCTTCTCCACGACCGTCTTCATGAAGCGCATGATGGCGATCTCGGGGCTGGTGTTCCTGTTCTTCGTCCTCTTCCACGCCTACGGCAACCTCCACTACTTCGAGGGTGAGGTTGCTTACGACCACTATGCCGTGTTCCTGCGAGCGCTGCTGGTGCCGATCATGCCTTACGGCGGTGTCCTGTGGATCCTCCGCCTTGCTCTCATGGCCTGCCTCCTGGCTCACGCCGGCAGCGCCTTCCACCTGTGGGCGCGCAACAAGCGGGCCCGCGGCAACGACAAGTACGCCGTCAAGAAGCCCGGCGCCGAGTACTTCGCCTCCCGCTACGCCATGCGCACCATGCGTTGGGGCGGTGTCATCCTCCTGCTGTTCATCATCTGGCACCTCCTGCAGTACACCACCCTGTCACTGACGCCGGGAGGGAAGTACGTGCACGGACGGGCCTACCTCAACATGTACTACGGCTTCCAGCTGTGGTGGGTGTGGCTCATCTACGCGGTCGCGCTGGCCGCCCTGTGCCTGCACGTGTGGCACGGCGTGTGGTCCGCCCTGCAGACACTGGGTGCGGTGCGAGGAAGCACCATCCCCTTCATCCGGCTGATCGCCTTCGTGCTGGCCTTCGCGCTGTTCGCCGCCTTCATGGCTGTTCCGACGGCGATCCTCTTCGGCTATGTCGATGCCCCCATGGCCACCGCCGACTACTACCCGCAGTTCTGTGACGCGATCGGCTCCTCCGCCGAGCACTTCGCCGAGTGTGCTGCGGCGACCCACTGAGAGTGAACGACTATGACTGAACTCATCGACGGCCTGTACTACGAGGGCGAGAAGATCGCCGACACCAAGGCCCCCCACTCCGTCCCGATCGACAGGCGCTGGGAGCAGCGCAAGTTCGAGGCCAAGCTGGTCAACCCCGCCAACCGCCGCAAGCTGGACATCATTGTCGTCGGCTCCGGCCTGGCGGGCGGCGCCGCGGCCGCCTCCCTGGGAGAGCAGGGCTACAACGTCAAGGTGTTCTTCTACCAGGACTCGGCTCGCCGGGCGCACTCCATCGCCGCCCAGGGCGGTATCAACGCCGCGAAGAACTACCGCAACGACGGAGACTCCACCTACCGGCTCTTCTACGACACGGTCAAGGGCGGCGACTACCGCGCCCGTGAGGACAACGTCTACCGCCTGGCGGAGGTCTCGGCCAACATCATCGACCAGTGCGTGGCCCAGGGCGTCCCCTTCGCCCGTGAGTACGGCGGCCTGCTGGACAACCGCTCCTTCGGTGGCGTGCAGGTCTCCCGCACCTTCTACGCCCGCGGACAGACCGGCCAGCAGCTCCTCATCGGCGCCTACCAGGCCCTTGAGCGCCAGGTACACGCCGGGACGGTCAAGGAGTTCCGTCGCCACGAGATGGTCGAGCTCATCATCGTCGACGGCCGTGCCCGCGGCATCGTCACCCGTGACATGGTCTCCGGGAAGATCGAGACCCACCTGGCCGACGCCGTCGTGCTGGCCAGCGGCGGCTACGGCAACGTGTTCTTCCTTTCCACCAACGCGATGGGATGCAACGCCACCGCCGTGTGGCGCGCGCACCGCAAGGGCGCCTACTTCGCCAACCCCTGCTACACGCAGATCCACCCCACCTGCATCCCGCAGTCCGGTGACTTCCAGTCCAAGCTCACCCTCATGAGTGAGTCGCTGCGCAACGACGGACGCATCTGGGTGCCCAAGAAGGCCGAGGACTGCGACAAGGACCCTCGTGACATCCCCGAGGAGGCGCGCGACTACTACCTCGAGCGCATCTACCCGGCCTTTGGGAACCTCGTGCCGCGTGACATCGCCTCCCGTCAGGCCAAGAACATGTGCGACGAGGGCCGCGGCGTGGGACCGGCCATCAAGGAGCGCGACGCCAACGGCAACGAGCGGATGATGCGTCGCGGCGTCTACCTGGACTTCTCCGAGGCCATCGACCGCCTGGGCAAGGACGCCGTCTCCGCCCGCTACGGCAACCTGTTCGAGATGTACCAGCGCATCACCGGGGACGACCCCTACGAGGTCCCCATGCGCATCTACCCCGCCGTGCACTACACGATGGGCGGCCTGTGGGTGGACTACGACCTGGAGTCCAACGTCCCGGGCCTCTACATCGCCGGAGAGGCCAACTTCTCCGACCACGGCGCCAACCGCCTGGGCGCCTCCGCCCTCATGCAGGGGCTGGCCGACGGCTACTTCGTCCTGCCCGACACCATGAACGACTACCTGGCGGACATGCTGCGCCTGGGCAAGGTCGACCCCAACGCCCCGGAGATCGCCGAGGCCCAACGCTCCGTCGAGGAGCGCGTCGCCCGCCTCATGGCCCTGCGCGGCACCCGCAGCGTGGACGACTTCCACATGGCCCTGGGCCGCATCATGTGGGAGTACTGCGGAATGGAACGGCGTGATGCCGGACTGCGCGACGCCATCGAGCAGATCCGGGCCCTCAAGGAGGAGTTCTGGCGCGACGCCCGCATCACGGGCCAGGCCGATGAGCTCAACCAGGCCCTGGAGAAGGCCGGCCGACTGCTGGACTTCTTCGAGCTGGCCGAGCTCATGTGCATCGACGCCCTGCACCGGCGTGAGTCCTGCGGTGGCCACTTCCGGGCGGAGTCTCAGACTCCCGAGGGTGAGGCCCTGCGGCACGATGACGAGTTCCTCTACGTCGCCGCCTGGGAGTGGGGCGGGGAGAACCAGCCGCCGATCCTCCACAAGGAGGACCTCGTCTACAAGGACATCGAGCTCAAGCAGCGGAGTTACAAGTGAACATCAAGCTCAAGATCTGGCGCCAGAAGAACAAGGACTCGAAGGGCCACTTCGAGGAGTACGCCATGAGCGGGATCGAGGAGCACATGAGCTTCCTCGAGGTCCTCGACCTGCTCAATGAGCAGCTCTTCGCCGAGGGCAAGGAGCCGGTGGCCTTCGACTCCGACTGCCGCGAGGGCATCTGCGGTCAGTGCGGTGTGGTCATCAACGGGCAGGCCCACGGGCCCATCCGCTCGACCACCTGCCAGCTGCACATGCGCCACCTGGCGGAGGACCCCTCCTTCAAGGACGGCTCCACCATCACGATCGAGCCCTGGCGCTCCACCGGCTTCCCGGTGCTGCGTGACCTCATCGTGGACCGCTCCGCCCTGGACCGCATCGTCCAGGCCGGTGGCTACATCTCGGTCAACACCGGTGGGGCTCCGGAGGCCCACTCGGTGCCCGTACAGAAGGAGAAGGCCGACGCCGCCTTCGAGGCGGCCGCCTGCATCGGCTGCGGCGCCTGCGTGGCGGCCTGCCCCAACGCCTCGGCCATGCTGTTCACCGGTGCGAAGATCTCGCACCTGGGCCTGCTGCCGCAGGGCCAGCCCGAGCGCCTCGCTCGCGTGGTGAGCATGCTCAACCAGCACGACGCCGAGGGCTTCGGCGGCTGCACGAACATCGGTGAGTGCGCGGCCGTGTGCCCCAAGTCGGTTCCGCTCGAGGTCATCTCTCGCCTCAACCGGGATCTTGGCCACGCTGTGTGGAAGGGCCAGCACGCCCACTGACCTCTGACCTGCCTCATACACCGAGCCGGGCATTCTTCGCGTACCCCAACGGAATTTTTGTAGGGCTACGCGAAGAATGCTCGGATCGACGTCGGGCGCTAGCCGTCGATGGTGACACTGACCCCGGTGAAGTCGGGGATCCGGGGAGTACTCGGATCGGCCTCGGGGACGCCGTCGCCCACGAGGAGGATCTGGGCGCCGGCGCGCTGGGCGGCGATGTAACCGGAGGCGGCATCCTCCAGCACCAGGCAGGAGGCGATCGGCATCCCCAGGAGCTCGGCGGCCATGAGGTAGGCGTCGGGGTCCGGCTTACCGCGCTCGACGTCGTCAGCGGAGACGACGACGGAGGGAATGGGGACCCCGGCCTCCTCCATGCGCACCCGCATGAGCTCAATCGGAGCAGAGGTCACCAGGGCCAGAGGAACACCGATCTCGATGAGTGCGGTCACCAGAGCCGCAGCGCCGGGGATCTCCGCCATCCTCCCCGCCGTGCGCACGATCTCCTCCCGGGCGAAGCGCTCGTAGATGGCGTCGCGCTCCTCCGCCGCCAGGGTCGGCAGGAACCGGCGGATCGTGTCGAGGCCGGTACGGCCGGGGGAGTAGGCCATGATCTCGTCGAAGCGCTCACTCATGCCGTAATCGCGGGCGAAGGAGCTCCACATCGACTCCACGACCGCCGAGGAGTCCACGAGCGTGCCGTCCATGTCGCACAGGACCGCCTCGGCCCGGGCCAGAGGCACCGGCTCATCAGTGGAGCCGCCCGATGACGACAACAGTTGAACGGACACGGTGCCTCCTGAGACGAAGCCGACGGAAGGGTGCGGAAACGCGGACACGAGTGTGATTCAGGATATCAACGAAGGAGACAGCCAGGCTGGGCTATGCCCACACCCCGGAGGCGCCGCGACGGTGGGAGCCGACCAGGTGGGTGTCAACGATCCCGATCGCCTCCATGAGGGCGTACATCGTCGTCGGACCGACGAAGCGGAAACCGCGGCGCTTGAGCTCGCGGGACAGGGCCGCCGACTGCGGTGACTGGGTGGGGATGTCCGCGAGTCGGTGCGGTCGTGGGGTCGTCTCCGGCTGGTAGGACCACACGAGGCCCGCCAGGCCGCCGTCGACGTCATCGGCCTGTCTCAGACGCAAGGCTGCGCGGGCGTTGGTGATGGTGGCCAGGATCTTGGCCCGGTTGCGCACGATCCGCGCGTCTCCCAGCAACCGGTCCACGTCCTCCTCCCCGAAGCCGGCCACCGCCTCCGGGACGAATCCGGCGAAGGACTCACGGAAGGCCGGCCTCTTGCGCAGGATCGTCGCCCAGGACAGGCCCGACTGGAAGGCCTCCAGGCTCAGACGCTCGAACACGCCCCGCTCATCGCGCACCGGCATGCCCCACTCGGTATCGTAGTACTCGCGCAGCAACGGGTCGGCGGCGGCCCAGGCCGGCCGGGCCAGGCCATCGTCACCCACTACCAGGTCCGGGTTGTCGGGCTCCGTCACGGGTGCCTCCTCGTCGGTGATGCGTGAGAGTCGTCCGGCCAATATCGCATCCCGGTCGACTCGTCCCAACGGTAGCGGTGACGGCGGCCTCGTGGTCCATGCCCGCCTCACCCAGGCCTTGTCCGTCGCCTGCGTCGGCAAGCGATAGGCTGTGGACCTGTGAGCGACCCCCTCATTCTCGGTATCGAGTCCACCTGCGACGAGACCGGCGTGGCCCTCGTGCGCGGCCGCGAGCTCCTCGCCGACGTCACCGCCACCTCCATGGACCAGTACGCGCGCTTCGGCGGCATCATCCCCGAGATCGCCTCACGCGCCCACCTGGAGTCCTTCCTGCCGACCCTCGACGCCGCGCTGGAGAAGTCCGGTGTCGACCTCAGCGAGGTGGACGTCGTCGCCGTGTGTGCCGGTCCCGGGCTCGTCGGCTCCCTGACCGTCGGTATCTCCGCCGCCAAGGCGCTGGCTGCGAGCCTGAACCGACCGGTCTACGGCGTCAACCACGTCATCGGCCACCTGGCAGTCGACGAGCTGGTCGACGGTCCCCTGCCGGAGCGCTTCGTCGGACTCATCGTCTCCGGCGGCCACTCGAATCTTCTGTGCATCCGGGACATCGCCACCGACGTCGTCGAGCTCGGTGGCACTCTCGACGACGCCGCCGGCGAGGCCTTCGACAAGGTCGGCCGGCTCCTGGGCCTGCCCTACCCCGGTGGCCCGCACGTGGACCGGCTCTGCCAGGAGGGCGACCGCAGTGCCATCCGCTTCCCCCGAGGTCTGGCCGCAGGCAAGGACAAGGAGCGCCACCGCTACGACTTCTCCTTCTCCGGCCTTAAGACCGCCGTGGCCCGCTACGTCGAGTCCCTGGAGGACGCCGGCCAGGAGGTACCCGGTGCCGACGTCTGCGCAGCCTTCTCGGAGGCCGTCAACGACTCCCTGACGGCCAAGGCGGTCCAGGCCTGCCTGGACACCGGCTGTGACACGCTCGTCGTCGGGGGCGGCTACTCGGCCAACTCCCGCCTGCGGTCCCTGGCCGCTGAGCGCTGCGAGGAGGCCGGAATCGCCTTGCGTCTGCCGCCGCTGCGCTTCTGCACCGATAATGGTGCACAGATCGCCGCCCTGGGGTCAGCGGCGGTGCGAGCCGGTGTCGCCCCTAGTCCCATGGACTTCGCCCCGGACTCAGGGATGCCGTTGGACGTCAGCATCGCCCACTGAAACCGGCTGCTCTCCAGCATCCGTTGCGCTCAGGGCCCGGCCAGCGGCCACTCCCCGGATGATGATCTCGATCTTGCGGTCCAGGCCACCCCGCTCCAGCCAGGTCTCGTTCGGAGTCAGTGCCTCCGGCAGACCCGGCGCCTGTGTGGTAGCCGCAAGCCGGCTCGCCTCTTGCAGTCCCGTGGAGTTGTCCCGGCCGGAGGAGAAGGTGCTCGGTGCCGGTTCCTGCCCTGACGTCGGTGCGGGCATCCCGGAGCGTCCGACGGGGGAGCGCATGATCTCGATCTGTGCGTGCGTGGAGATAACGGTATCGCCGACGAAGTCCAGAACCACTCCGGCCTCCTCGGTGCTCAGTCCTCCGTCGACCAGGACCTGACACGCCTCGGACACAGGTCCGGCGAAGAGCTGATGCGCCCAGGGCACCCCCATGATGACGCCGGCCAGGCCGGGGTGGCGCTCCAGCATCGCCCAGATGGCCTCAGCATGTACTCGGACCGTATCGGGCCAGCTCGCCCTGGGAGAGGGGATCTCGACCTGCGCGGCGATCCGCTCCAGGCAGGCGGCCAGAAGGTCTTCGCGTGAGGAGATCGTCCGGTACAGCCCGGAGACCGCCACGCCCATGCGCTTGGCCACGGCGGTGAGCGTGAACTCCGCGATGCCGAGCCCAAGTGCAGCCTCGACCACGTCGTCGCGAGTGAACCCGGGCCGTGGGCCCGTGGGCTTGCCCAGTCGTGCCATGGTCCAACCGTAATGCGTTCGCAGAATGCTTGCCCGTGGTTCAGCACAGAGAGTAAGGTGCACCTTAACCAGAACTGAAGGACTTTCAGTATTAGATCTGGCACTGGATGGAGGCTCCTGATGAGCAAGCAGACAACGCCGTCGGCCCTGCCGACGACATCTCAGCCCGTAACGTCCCAGCCACTGCTCGCCGAGTCGACCCCTACGGCCGAGTGCGCCGCCGAATCCCGCCCTGCCGGCTCCGGCGGTCCGGAAGCGACCGCACAGGCGGGTGCAGGAGACAATGCCCAGCGCTCCCGTGAGGGACAGACCGCCATCGCCCGCCTGGGCGCCCCCATCCGTGTCAGGCTGCGGATCGGGCAGGTTCTCGTCCTTCTCTCCGCGGTTCTCGCAGTTGCGCCCTATATCGCGCTGGTCCAGCTCGGTGACATTCTCCTGGATGCCTACCGGGCAGGCGTGAGTCCCGACTCGCAGCGAGTGCACAGCGCCGTCATGATGCTCGTGAGCGCGTACTCCGCGCGACTGTTCCTGTACTTCATGGCGCTGCTCATCACCCACCTGGCCGACCTCTCCCTTCGGGACCGGCTGCGCCGCGACATCGTCGAGCGCATCTCCCACGCCCCACTGGCCTGGTTCACCGACTCCACTTCCGGCCGCATCCGCAAGGCCGTCCAGGATGACACAACCACCGTGCACACGGTCATCGCCCACGGCCCCGTCGAGCGCCTCAACGCCGTCGTCACCCCCCTGGCGCTGCTCACCTGCGCCTTCTGGATCGACTGGCGCCTGGCCTTGCTGGCCCTGTCCACGCTCATCCTCTACGTGCTGACCTACTCCGTGTCTCTACGGGGCATGAATGAGAAGACCGTCGAGATGGACCGCAAGCTGGCCGCGGTCTCCTCCAGCATGGTCGAGTTCGTCTCCGGTATCGGCGTGGTCAAGGCCTTCGGTCGCGTCGGGCGCGCCCACTCGGCCTACCTCACTGCGGCCGACGAGTTCTCCTCCTTCTACCGGGCCTGGGCGATGCCCCTGGTGACCGTCGCCTGTCTGTCCTTCACCTGGGTGTCGATCCCTGTGCTGCTCCTGGTCAATCTCGGAGGAGGGGCGCTGCTCATGCATGCCGGGGTGGTCACCCTGCCCCAGGTCCTGACCACCACCCTCATCGCCCTGGTCCTTCCCGGCGCTCTCACCACCATCGCGTCGATCTCCTGGTCCTACCAGCTGGCCGGAGCGGCGGCGCTGCGCCTGTGCGAGGTCCTCGACACCCCCATGCTGCCCACATCGGACTCCCCGGAGCGGCCCCGGTCGGCGCGGGTGGAGATCGAGCACGTCTCCTTCTCCTACGGGGACACCCTCGCCGTCGACGACGCCTCGCTGACCCTGGAGCCGGGAACCGTCACAGCCCTGCTGGGCCCCTCCGGCTCGGGCAAGTCGACGCTGGCCACCCTCATCGCCCGCTTCGCCGACCCCGACGCGGGAGCCGTGCGCATCGGTGGGGTGGACCTGCGTGACATGGATGAGGACACGCTGTACTCCACCGTCTCCTTCGTCCTTCAGGACGCCCAGCTGCTGGGCACCACAGTGCGGGAGAACATCTCGCTCGGGCGTCCCGACGCCGACCTGGAGCAGGTGCGCGCCGCCGCCCGGGTCGCCCGCGTCGACGAGGAGATCATGGCTCTGCCGGACGGCTACGACACCGTCCTGGGACAGGACACGGGTCTGTCCGGCGGGCAGGAGCAGCGCATCGCCATCGCCCGCGCCATCCTGCTGGACACCCCCGTCATCCTGCTCGACGAGGCCACCGCCATGGCCGACCCCGAGTCCGAGGCTGAGATCCAGGAGGCTCTGAGCGCCCTGGTGGAGGATCGCACCGTCCTGGTCATCGCCCACCGTCCGGCCGCAGTGCGCGGCGCCCACCGCATCGCCGTCATGGACCGTGGCCGCATCGTGGCCTGCGGCAGCCACGACGATCTGCTGGATGAGCCCCACTACCGTGCCCTTCTGCGGCAGACCGGTGAGCTCGACGATGTCGAGACCCCGGCCGCCGACAAGACCGCCAGGAGCTCCACGAGCTCGCCGGCTCTCAGTGCCGACTCGACCGGCTCGGCTCGTGCTGAGGACGAGGTGGATGACGTCAATGCGACCCGGGCCGCTGGTACGGGTTCCCCGCTCAGCACGCGCTCGCTGCTGGCCCGCTTCCACCGGCTCATGGTCGAGTCCTCCTGGCGGCAGACACGCAGCTGCCTCATCCTGGCGGCGGCCAACGGGATGACGGTGGGACTGGCGCTTCTGGTACTCCTGCCCGCAACGGTTGCCCTGGGCTCCGGTGCGCCCCGCTGGGGCCTGTCCTTCGGGAGCTGGCTCCTCGTCCTGGTCGTCCTCGGCATCGGGGCGGCCGCGCTGGAGTTCCAAGGACAGCGCAAGGGCATGTCCGGGGCACTCGGCTTCATGCACGACGTCCACCACGCGGTCGGCGACCAGATCGCTCGCCTCCCGCTGCGCTGGTTCACCTCCGACTCCGCCGGAACCCTGTCCCGGGCCGTCAGTCAGGAGATGGTGTCGCTGGGGGAGTCCGCCGCCCACTTCATGTACCGGCTCACCTCCACGACCGCGGCCTGCGCCGTCGTCTGGGTAGGCTCGTGGGCGTGGGACTGGCGACTGGGCCTCCTGCTGACGGTCGCCGCGCCGCTGCTCGCCGGCTTCGTCCGCACCGCGCGCCGTCTGCTGGACCACGGCAAGTCGATCTCCGAGCCCGCCGAGCGCGAGCTCGCCACCCGGGTGGTCGAGATCGCCCGCTGCCAGGGCGCCCTGCGCTCATGCCGGGCCGCCACCGGCTACAGTCGCCTGACCGCGGCCTTCGACGACGGTGCCCGGGCCTCCGGGCGCGCCCTGTGGTGGGAGACCGCGGGCAATATCGTCAATGGTGTTCTCAGTCAGGTCATCATCGTCGCCTTGATCACCCTGACGGCCTCGCGCGCCGTCGGTGGCACCATGGAACCGTTCGTGGCCGTGGCCATCATCGGTATGTGCCTGCGCTTCACCACCATGATTGATGAGATCGGCTCCAACGTCATGGGTATGGAGGAACGTCGCCAGATGATGAACCATCTCGATGCCGTCATGGATGCCGAGCTCATGGCTGAGCCCGAGAATCGCAGCGACCTGCCCGTCCCCGGCACTGTCGGACTTGACGACGTCGTCTTCGGCTACCGGGCCGACGAGCCTGTGCTGGACGGGGTGTCACTGGACGTCCCGGCGCGCAGCATGTGCGCGATTGTGGGGCCCTCCGGCAGCGGCAAGACGACTATCGCGCGGCTCTTGGCCCGCTTCTGGGACGTCGACTCGGGAACGGTACGGGTGGGCGGCACTGACGTGCGCGACATGCCGACCGCTCAGCTCATGGAGCAGCTCTCCATGGTTTTCCAGGACGTCTACCTCTTCGATGACACCCTGGCCGCCAACATCCGCATCGGCAACCCTGCGGCTGACGACGAGCAGGTTCGCTGGGCCGCGGACTTGGCCGGCGTCACTGAGATCGTCGAGCGGCTGCCACACGGCTGGGACACCCGTGTGGGAGAGGGCGGGCGCGCCCTGTCCGGGGGTGAGCGACAGCGCGTCTCCATCGCACGGGCACTGCTCAAACGCGCGCCGATCGTGCTGCTCGATGAGGCCACCAGCGCCCTGGATGCTGAGAACGAGGCCAACATTGTGGCCGCCATGCAGGAGCTGCGGAGAACCTCGACGCTCATCGTCATCGCCCACAAGCTCGAGACGATCGCTGCCGCCGACCAGGTCGTTGTCCTCGACGACGCCGGACGCGTCGCCCAGCGGGGGCGCCACGATGAACTCGTGTCCGTCGAGGGGTCCTACCGCAGCTTCTGGGAGCAGCGCACCCGGGCGCGCGGTTGGTCCCTCGTCTAGAGGAGCAGCGCGAGGGAGGTGTGGCTCAGGACTTGCCCGCCAGTGAGAGCACCTCGGTGGGGCGCAGAGGCCTGCCTGCACGTGCCTCGGCCAGCAGCAGCCTGACGGCCGCCTCCCGCTGCCCTCCATAGGCCCTGACAGCAGCGATCTGGCGCTGGTAGGAGGCCCCCGACTCCAAGGTGGCGCGCACGGAGTCCAGCTCGGCGGCGCAACCGAGATCCTCGGCGACCGGGGCGAGATCGGTGAGCATCCGCTCGACCGTGTCTCCCACCAGCTCCTCCTCACCCGCGGAATTGACGATGAGGATCGCGTCCATGCCGTAGCGGGCCGAGCGCCACTTGTTCTCGGCGACATACCAGTCGGGCAGCACATCGAGCTCCTCGCCCCGGTCCAGGGTGCGGGAGAAGGACTCCACGAGGCACTGGGTCAGCGCTGCCATCCCGGCCAGCTCGGTGAGGTTCGTCGCGGCATCGCAGGCCCGCACCTCGATGGTCCCCAGGCGCGGAGAGGGACGCACGTCCCAACGGATCTCGGTGAAGTCCTCGATGACACCAGTGTGGACCAGGTCCCCGGTGTAGCTCTCCAGCTGCTCCCAGGTACTGAACTGCTCGGGCGCGCCGGCGGTGGGCAGCTGCTGGAACATCATGGCGCGGTTGTCCGCGTATCCCGTGTCCGCACCGGCCCAGAAGGGGGAGGAGGCGCTCAGGCACTGCAGGTGGGCGGTGCGTGTGAGCAGGGCCTTGAGGATCGGTAGGGCCTTGGCCCGGTCCTCGACACCGACGTGGACGTGGGTGCCGAAGATGAGCATCTGGTGGCCCCACAGCCGGGTGCGGTCCACGAGACGTGCGTAGCGCTCGGCGTTGGTTACCTTCTGCACCAATGGGTCGGCGAAGGGGTGGGTCCCGGCCGAGGCGAGGTCCACGCGCAGGCGATCGGTGACGGGGAGAACGCTGTCGAAGGCGAATGCGATGTCCTCCATGCACTCGGCCACGGTCCTTCGTGCCCCGGAGACCAGCTCGATGGTGTTGAGCATCATCTCACCGTGCACGTGCGGGTCCGGGCCCACCTTCTGGAGGATCTCCTCGGCGCACTGGCGCAGGTCAAGGCTGTCTCGGTCGATGAGCGCCAGCTCCCACTCGACCCCCAGCGTGGAGCGGGCCGAGCTGGCGAAGTGAAGGGACTGGGGACGGCGAGCCGGTGGCAGCTGAGCGTCAGCGGACGCGGCGCTCGGGCTCGTCGTGTCAGTCGTGTCCTGCATGTCCTGGTCTCCTCGGGTTCCTCAGGTCCCTCGCGGGCGCTGGCAGGGTGAGTGGTCTCTCGTCGCGGGAAAGGGCCTGTCACATCGGCGGGTGAGCCGATGAGACGCCGGTGATCGGTTCGACGACGAGAACGGCGCCCTTCGCCTTGTCTCCCACCCGGGTCAGGATCCAGGTCTCCGACTCCCGACCGCTGAGCCTCAGCGAGGCACGCAGGTCGTCGGGGGAGACGTCGACTCCGCGCTTGAGGATCTCCAAGCGCCCGATACCGAGCTCGCGGACACGGGCACGCAGGGCCTTGAGCCGTAGCGGCAAGACCTCGGTGAGCCGGAAGGAGCGCACAAAGGGGGTGGTTGCCTCATCGGGGAGCCGCTCTCCCGTGAGGTAGCCGATCCGGGGCCCCACCGGCCGGGCGTCCAGGGCCTCGCAGAGGTGGGCGACGAGCCCGGCGCGCACGGCGGCGCCGTCGGGAACGTGGATGATGCTGCCCAGGTCGTCGGGCGAGCTGATCGGGTCGACCTGGATCGGCGGTTGTGAGGGGTCGGTGGTGCTGGGATCGACCAACGTGTGGACGCTCGCACCATCCGCCCCTGGGCGCAGGATCAGTGCGGAGCGCCCGGGACCCTCCGGTGCCAACGGTCCGCACCAGATGGCAGCCTCGACGACGTCGCCGTCCACGCTCACCCACTGAGTGTGGGCATCCCGCGGCAGTGCGGCGTGGTCGATGCCGGGAGCGACCTTGACGCCGAGAGCGGGCACGGACTCGCGCAGCGCGAGCACCTGCGACAGGGCCGGCGACCACTGCTCCGGGTCGGTGATGCGCCGCCCGTCGGCGCGGCGGGCAGGGTCGGCGAAGACGGCGTCGACCCCACGCTCGACCAGGTCGATCTCCAGAGCGTCGGCGCACTCGACGGTCGCGTGGGGGAAGGGCATGAGGTTGATGGTGGCCAGGGCGGCCGCGGCCTCATCGCGGTCGACGGCGAGCACCGGCAGGTCGAGCCCGGCCAGGGCGACGGCGTCGCCACCGATCCCGCAGCCCAGGTCTGCGACCTTCGACACGCCCGCGGCCGCGTAACGGGCCGCATGGTGAGCCGAGACCACCAGCCGGGTGGCCTGCTCCAGGCCGTCGGCGGTGAAGAGCATCTGCTGGGCGAAGGGCCCGAACTTCGCCGTGGCCCGCTCGCGCAGGCGCTGCTGCGTCAGCGCGGCCGCCACCAGGGCGGGGGAGTGGCCCTCCTCGCGCAGGGATCGTCCCAGGGACAGGGCCTCGGACGGGTCGTAGGGGGGCAGGGAGGACAGAAGCTCCCAACCCTCGGGGGTCAGAAGGAGCGCAACGTGGTTCTCAGCCATCACCCCCGATCATTCCACGGAGAACCTGCCAGTGGGCGTGATGTTCACTGGGTGGAGCGGGAAGGGCCCGAAGCGAGGAGACCGGGAGGGAGCTGGGGAATTCTGCCGGGCAGACGGGTGAGTAGGGTTGGGGGCCGAGGTTCCGCACGCCGGTGGGGCCGGACGGTGCAGGACGGGAAGGCGGGCGGGCGACTGATGACTGAGGAGGAGCCGCGACTCGGTGTCCCTCATGCGGGCAACGCCGCGGAGCTCAAGGACGACGAGGTGAACTCACCACAGGGGCCTGACACTGCGGGCCGACCCGGGGTGCTGCGGCGACTGCTGCGGTTCTCGCTGGCAGCCATGGGTGTGGTGACCCTCCTGGCGGCCGGGGCCAGTATCTGGGCGTGGACCGTCAGTGCCGGGCATATCGAGGTCGCCGGTGAGGACAGCGGCGACGGTGAGGCGGTCAGAGCGCCGGTGGCGATCGTCCTGGGGGCGGCCGTTCACGCCGACGGTCAGCCCTCGCCCTGGCTGGCCCACCGCCTCGATGTCGCTGCCGACCTCTACACCAGCGGCCGCGTCGAGGCGATCCTGGTCTCCGGGGACAACCGGCGCGCCGGTTACGATGAGCCCACTGTCATGCGCAGGTACCTCCTCTCTCAGGGGATCCCTGATCAGGCGGTCGCCGTGGACTACGCGGGCTTCGACACCTACGACACCTGCGTGCGGGCGCGCCGGGTCTTCGGGATCGAGCGGGCCCTGCTCGTGACCCAGGATTTCCATGAGCCGCGCGCTGTCGCCATCTGTCGCTCGGTCGGCGTCGACGTCGACGGTGTCGGCGACTCGCGGGCCCGCAGCGACCGCATCGGGTGGATGGTCAGCTGGATGCGCGAGCGCCCGGCGGCGATCAAGGCCGTCATCGATGTCGTCGCCCGGCGGGACCCGACCCTGGGACGCCGAGAGACGAGTGTCGCGGAGGCCATCGTCTGGACCCGGGAGCACCGACGCTGACGAGGGCTGACGCCCACGGCGAAACCGCCGCCACGCTTTGGCACTCGCGTTGACTGAGTGCTAACGCCGTCGTAGATTCTCCGTCAGGCGCAGCGGGGTGCCCGCCCGGTCCTGGGACACAGGCTGGCACCTTCTGCGACTCGCGCTCCTGCATCGTGCCGGACCGATCCCCGCGACGGCGGTCGGGCACGCCTGGGGAGGGCGAACAAGCCGTTCTACTGCACGTTGAAGAGAAGGAGGAGGTCTCCAATGTCGATCTCCATCAAGCCGCTCGAGGACCGCATCGTCGTCCAGACCGTTGAGGCCGAGCAGACCACCGCATCCGGCCTGGTCATCCCCGACACTGCCAAGGAGAAGCCCCAGGAGGGCAAGGTCGTGGCCGTGGGCCCCGGCCGCGTCGACGACTCTGGCAAGCGTGTGCCCGTCGACGTCGCCGAGGGTGACGTCGTCATCTACTCCAAGTACGGGGGCACCGAGGTCAGCTACGCCGGTGAGGACTACCTCATCCTGTCGGCGCGCGACGTCCTGGCGGTCGTCACCAAGTGACCCGTTGAGCTCGTGTGCGCCGCCCGGCGCCACGGCACACTGAACTGAAAGGGGAGGCACCTTGGGGTGCCTCCCCTTTCAGTGTGCGCGCACAGTGCCTACCGCACGTATGCGCCGTGTCCGGACGATTGTCTGGATGTTGAGCTGGGAACGTCCAAACTGTCGATTCCCTGAAACAGGGCGGAGCATTAGGCCGGTTCGTTGGTGAAGCGGCGTGCTTGCCGCTCGTAGTAAGCGCGCCGTTCCTCCTCACTCATGCCTCCCCAGACGCCATAGGGCTCGCGAGTGCTCAGGGCGTGGTCCCGGCACTCCTCCAGGACGGGGCAGTCCTGACAAATGGCCTTTGCTCGTTCGTCCCGTCGTCGACGGGAACCGCCTCTCTCTCCTTCGGGGTGGAAGAAAACCGAGGATTCCATGCCGAGGCAGGACCCCCGATACTGCCACTCCCAGAGGGTGGAGATCGGACCGGGCAGACGCGATGAGTCGTGCATTGCCTCCCTCCCCTCCTTTGGATATGGCGGTCGAGCACACCGAACTTGATGCGCTATACCTAACGATAAGATCGCACGGCGCGTTGATCAAGAAGAATCATTCTATCTCACAATGAAATTTTCTCCAGATTTGCTGAATGCTTGCGTTCTGGCTGTCTGAAAACGTGCGCCAGAATGTGGCGCTCGAATAGCAGAAACGTTTTGTGAATGATGTGTGTCTGAGGAGTGTCTTTTTTCTGAAACGTTCCGCATTCATTGTCGCTTTACTTTTGGGGCGCTCGTCACCTCAGTGCGGTGGTTCCGACGTCGGAGCGGCTGTAGGGTCGAGTGCTCGGCCTCGTCGCTCTGGGCGCTCTGGTGCCGGGCGGCTCGACGGTGCGGGTGGGCCGGTGGCGCGGACAGGCCGATACCGGCGGATATGCACAGGGTGGTCAGGTCGTCCTACGATGTCCCCGTGAGCGACTCGATCACCAGCCCCGACGTCTTTGCCCCCACCGGACTCACTTACGACGACGTGCTCCTGCTGCCCAGGCTGACCGACGTCATTCCCTCCGATGTCGATACGACCTCCAGGCTGACCCCGAGGATCAGCCTGGCCACCCCGCTGCTCTCAGCCGCTATGGACACTGTCACCGAGTCGGACATGGCTATTGCCATGGCGCGTCAGGGGGGTATCGGCATCCTCCACCGCAACCTGTCCATCGAGGACCAGGCCCAGCAGGTGCGGCGCGTCAAGCGCTCGGAGTCCGGCATGGTCACCGACCCGGTGACCGTCGGACCGGACGCCACCATCGCTCAGCTCGACGGGCTCTGCGGTCACTACAAGGTCTCCGGCCTGCCGGTCGTCGATGCGGGAGGCAACCTTCAGGGGATCATCACCAACCGCGATCTGCGCTTCGTCCCACCGGAGCGCTGGGCGAGTCTGACCGTGCGCGAGTGCATGACGCCGCGTGATCGCCTCATCACCGGCGCGACTGGCATCTCCCGGGAGGATGCCAAGGCGCTCCTGGCTGAGCACCGTATCGAGAAGCTGCCCCTCGTCGACGCCGAGGGACGCCTCACCGGTCTCATCACTGTCAAGGACTTCGTCAAGACCGAGCAGTACCCCCACGCCACCAAGGACGCCGAGGGGCGCCTGGTGGTGGGTGCCGCCGTCGGCTACTGGGGAGACACGTGGGAGCGTGCCGGGGCCCTGGCCGAGGCCGGCGTGGACGTCCTCATCGTCGACACCGCCAACGGCGGCGCCAAGCTGGCGCTGGAGATGATCTCCCGCCTGAAGTCCGATTCCGCCTTCGGTGGCATCGAGGTCATCGGCGGCAACGTCGCCACCCGTGAGGGAGCCCAGGCGCTCATCGACGCCGGGGTCGACGCGGTCAAGGTCGGGGTGGGGCCGGGCTCCATCTGCACCACGCGCGTCGTCGCCGGCGTGGGGGTACCCCAGGTGACAGCCATCTACGAGGCCGCCCGCGCCTGCAATCCCGCCGGGGTCCCCCTCATCGCCGACGGCGGCCTGCAGTACTCCGGTGACATCGCCAAGGCCCTGGTGGCCGGCGCGGAGACGGTCATGCTCGGCTCCCTGCTGGCAGGCTGCACGGAGTCGCCCGGCGACCTCGTCTTCGTCAACGGCAAGCAGTGGAAGCGCTACCGCGGCATGGGGTCGCTGGGTGCCATGAGCTCGCGTGGACGCACCTCCTACTCCAAAGACCGCTACTTCCAGGCCGACGTCTCCTCCGACTCCAAGATCGTCCCCGAGGGCATCGAGGGGCAGGTCCCCTACTCCGGAGCACTGGGTGACGTCGTCTACCAGCTCATGGGCGGGCTGCACCAGTCCATGTTCTACGTGGGCGCGCGCACGATCCCCGAGCTCAAGGAGCGCGGGCAATTCGTGCGGATCACGAGCGCCGGCCTCAAGGAGTCCCACCCCCACGACGTCAAGATGACCGTCGAGGCGCCCAACTACACCGGGCGAGACGGGGTCTGAGGTGCCGGCAGCCCCAGCTGTCCCGACAGATTCAGCACACACTGCCGCTCGGGGGGGGGGCCAGCCGGAGTGATCCGGCCGGCCCCCCGCGTTGGGCGTCCCTTGTCGGTTGTACGGCGGGTGATCTCGGAAGGGCTCAGCACATGGGGGAGTCCGGCAGGGGCCAAGCGGTCTGGGCCCGTGCGCGTGAGGGATTCTTGCGTGCCAGCCATTCGTTGAAGGACTCCGCCCAGGTGCGGTGGGCTCGGGTCTGGAAGGTTACGAGCTCATCAGGGCCGAGCTTCGAGACCTGCGGGTGGGCCGCGGCCAGGGCCTCGAGCACATCGAGCGTGGCGGCCACGTCCACCTCCGCAGTGTGCAGGGCCTCATTGACGTGCACGCCGTAGACCTCGCAGAGGTCACCCAGGCGGCGCTTGCCCCGGCGGTAGCGATCCACGGCCCGGTCCAGGACCAGCGGGTCGGCGATGGGCCCCAGCTCGCGGCCAAGGCGCGAGCGCATCGTGGGAAGTCCGTGGCGAGCGAGCTCGGCCTCCATGAGTGTCAGATCGTAGGAGGCGTTGAAGGCGATGACCGGGGTACCGGCCGTCATGGCCGCCACCAGGTGGTCACTGACCTCTGTCAGCACCTCGGTCACCGGCCGTCCCTCGGCTCGGGCTCGCTCGGTGGTCACGCCGTGGACCGCCGAGGCGGCCTCGGGGATCTCCACGCCGGGATCGGCGAGCCACGTGGTCACGGACTGCGGCCGGACTCCATCGGCCTGAGGCTCCGCCCGCCAGACGAGCGCCGCCGTGACCAGGCGGTCCCCGGAGGGATCCACTCCGGTGGTCTCGGTGTCGAAGCCGAGCAGGGGACCGAAGGGCCAGGCCGAAGGGACGGTGGCTGTGTCGTCGGACATGGAGGAGGAGTGCGGGGTGCTCATGGCCCCCAGCATGCCACCGGACTACGACATCAATGCGCCAGCACCAGTGCGCCTCGGCCGGCGTCCGGTGCCCCCGTGCGCGTGGCTGCCCCGCCGGTCGGTCCGGTGGAGAAGGGGATGGGCCCTCTAGGATCGGGTCATGAGCACAGAGGTCGAGATCGGACGTTCCAAGCGTGCCCTGCGCGCCTACTCCTTCGACGACATCGCCCTGGTGCCGGCACGCCGTACTCGAGACACCTCCGAGGTGCGCGTGGGCTGGCAGATCGACGCCTACCACGTGGACCTGCCGGTCATGGCCTCCCCCATGGACTCGGTGATGAGTCCCGAGACCGCCATCATGGTGGGGCGCCTGGGCGGGATCGGCGTGCTGGACCTGGAGGGGTTGTGGACCCGCTACGAGGACCCCACCGGGGCCCTCGAGCGCATCCGCCAGGCCGACCCCTCCCGGGCCACCAGCGTCCTGCAGGAGGTCTACCGCGCTCCGGTCAGACCCGAGCTCATCACCGAACGGCTCACCCAGATCCGTGCCTCCGGCGTCGTCGTCGCCGGGCGACTCAGCCCCGCCCAGACGCAGCGCCACTGGCGCACCGTGGTCGAGGCGGGCGTGGACCTCATGGTCATCCGCGGCTCCTTCGTGTCGGCCGAGCACGTCTCCGGAGCCGTCGAGCCCCTCAACCTCAAGCGCTTCATCTACGAGCTCGACGTGCCCGTGGTGGTCGGCGGGGTGACCACCTACACCGCTGCCCTCCACCTCATGCGCACCGGTGCGGCCGGGGTCCTCGTGGGGCAGGGCGGTGGCGCATCCTCGTCCGTGCGTCAGGTCCTGGGACTGCACATGCCCATGGCCACCGCCGTGGCCGACGTCGCCGGGGCCCGGCGCGACTACCTCGACGAGTCAGGGGGCCGCTACGTCCACGTCATCGCCGACGGCTCGGTGGGCAACTCCGGCGACGTCGTCAAGGCCATCGCCTGCGGCGCGGACGCCGTCATGCTCGGGGCCGCCCTGGCCCGGGCCGAGGAGGCTCCCGGTGGCGGCTACCACTGGGGCGCCGAGGCCCGACATGAGCGCCTGCCGCGGGGCTTCCGCAGCCATGTGGGCACGGTCGGCACCATGGCCGAGATCCTCAACGGCCCCTCCGACCGCGCCGACGGCACGCTCAACATCATGGGAGCCCTGCGCCGCACTCTGGCAACCACCGGATATGCGGACGTCAAGGAGCTCCAGCGGGTCGAGATCGTCCTGGCTCCCTACACCGGCTCCACCGGTTCTTGAGCGAGTGCCGCCACGACAAACCTCGTTTTTGAAGGGGTGGAACAGTGCAACAGAGCTGTGATCTCGGGTAGTCTCAGCCGGGACGGCAGCCACTGCGCTGCTCAGACCGGTGCGGGGGCATGATCCGGTTCCCGCACCGCTAGCCCCCACATGTCGCAAGGAGCTTCACATGGCCCAGGTCACCGCCACCATCGCTTCCAAGGTCGGTCTGCACGCCCGCCCCGCCGCCACCTTCGTCAAGGCCGTCGCCGAGAAGGGCGTCCCGGTCACCATCGCCAAGGAGGGCGGCGCCGCGGTTGACGCCTCCTCCATCCTCGGTGTGATGACCCTGGGTGCCGGCTTCGGTGACGTCGTCACCCTGGCCTCCGACGCCGACGGCGCAGACGCAGCCCTTGAGGACCTCAAGGCCCTCCTGGAGACCGACCTGGACGCCTGAGAACAGGTTCAACCGGACGGGGCGCGCTCCACTGCGGGGCGCGCCCCGTCCGCGTTGGGACGCTGGCAAGCACCCGTGCCGAAGAGCGCCGCGGACCCGCCATGAGCATCGCCGTCGCCCTCGTGCCCTCCCTGCTGTTCGGGGCACTGTCCCTTCTTCTCGGAGCCTTCCCCACCGACATCCGCCGCCAGAACACCGCGGTCATGGTGGGAGCCGGAGCCGTCTCGCTCGGATGCGCCGCCATGCTCGGCTCGCCCTGGTCCCTGAGCGCCACCGTGTGGGGCGTGGCCTGCGGACTCATGTGGACCGGCGGGCAGGTCTTCGTCCTGTGGGCCTTCCGCGCCTGGGGCGTCAGCCGCACCATGCCGCTGACCACGGCCCTCCAGCTCCTGCTCAACGCCACCCTGGGCGTGAGCCTCTTCGGTGAGTGGCGTGCTCCCGGGGCCCTGATCCTGGGAATGGTGGCGCTCGCGCTCATCATGCTCGGTGCCGCCGCCTGCTCCTGGCAGGAGCGCACCGGCCCCGGTCCCACGGCTGCGCAGCGACGCGACGGCCTACTGGCCACCGCTGCCTCAGCCGTCCTCTACGGCTCCTACCCCTCGCTGCTGCGCGCCGTGGAGGTGCCCCCGGCCCACGCCGTCGGACCCATGGGGCTGGGGCTGCTGGCCGGTGCCGGCCTGTGCGCCCTCATCCTGCCGCGGCGCGCGCCCCTACGGGGCCCGCGGATCGTTCCGGCCGCGCTCGCCGGGGGCCTGTGGGCGGTCGGTAACGCCCTCATGCTGCGCTCGACGGCGGCCGTGGGCGTGGCCTCCGGCTTCACCCTCTCCCAGCTCGGCTTCGTCCTGGCCACCCTCGGCGGCCTGACCATCCTGGGGGAGGAGCGCACCGGCCGGGAACGCACGGTGGTGGCCGCGGGCGTGGTGGCCGCCGTCGTCGGCCTGGTCCTCATGGGGCTGGCGACAGGCATGGACACCGGCGCGCCCCCCTCACGGTAGCCGGCGCTCGGGAGGTGGATCTTCTCAGACCGCGTGAGGGCGGAGGGTCCGCGCGCGGACACGACGACGGCGCCGTCGCAACGGGAGGCTGCGGCGACGCCGTCGATCCGATCGGCCGTGATGTGGAGGCGGCCCTCACTGGTGCGGGCCCAGTGCGGCCCCGCCGGTCTCAGTCCTGCTCGCCCCCGGAGGGGTTCGGCTTGATCCACCACCACAGGCCCATGCCCGCTGCGATGGCCAGCAGACCCAGACCCGCCCACAGGTTGGCGTTGATGCCGCCGGTCTTGCTCATCTCCTCAGTGCTGTTGAACAGGACCGCGCACACCACCAGGTAGAGGCCGATGAGTCCCAGAGCGCCGGTGATGACCGCCCGGATGTCCGTGAGTGAACGATTGCTCATGAGTGTTCTCCTTCGTGTGTCCGAGCGGGTCTAGTGGAAGATGCTGTTGAGCGTGATGACCAGGGCCCCGGCGATGATCCCCAGCGGGATCGGACGACGGTACCAGGGCAGCTCGTGCAGGTGCGGGTCGGTGCGCTCGCTCTTGGGGGTCAGGGCGTAGACGAAGCCCGTGAGCTCGGAGTCGGGCTTCGGTGTCGTGGTCAGGGAGACCAGCACCGTGATGACGACGTCGACCGTGAAGGCCACGCCCGCCGCGAGGAAGGCTCCGCCCTGCCCCGGCATGACCAGGTGCTCGGTCCAGATGAGGATGTTGACCACCAGGGCGCCCAGGGTTCCGCCGATGAGGCCGATCCAACCGGCATGCGGGGTGGCCCGCTTCCAGAACATCCCGATGATGAAGGTCGCGAACAGCGGCGCGTTGAACATCGAGAACAGCGTCTGAAGGTAGTCCATGAGGTTGGAGTAGCTCGACGCGATGATCGCGGTGAGGATCGCGACCACGGAGGCCGTCAGGGTCGAGAGCTTGCCGACCATGAGGTAGTGGGCGTCGTCGGCGTTCTTCTTGATGTAGTGCTGGTAGATGTCCACGCCCCACACGGTGTTGAAGGCGGAGATGTTCGCCGCCATACCCGCCATGAAGGATGCCAGCAGACCCGTGATCGCCAGCCCCAGCAGACCGTTGGGCAGCAGGTCGCGCATGAGGTAGAGGATTGCGTCATTGAACTGGTAGGTCTTGGTGGCCCCAGACTTGAGCTGCTGGACCTCGGAGACCATGACGCCGGCGACCATGCCCGGGACGATGACGAGGAAGGGCACGAACATCTTGACGAAGGTGCCGATGATCGGGGTCGACTGAGCCGAGGAGATCGAGTCCGAGGCCATGGCCCGCTGCACCTCGACGAAGTTCGTCGTCCAGTAGCCGAAGGACAGCACGAAGCCCAGGCCGAAGACCAGACCGATGACGGACAGCAGGTTGGAGTCGAAGCCGGAGATCGAGTTGCCGGGCCACGAGTGCAGCTGCTGGGCCGGATCAGTACCGGCGGCCGTGGCGGCTTCGGTGATCTTGCTGGTCAGGCCGTGCCAGCCGCCCACGCGGTGCAGGCCGATGAGGGTCAGGGGCAGCAGGGCCGCCACGATGACGAAGAACTGAAGGACCTCGTTGTAGATCGCAGCGGAGAGCCCACCCATGGTGATGTAGGAGAAGACGATGACGGCCGCCACGATGAGCCCCACCCACAGGGGCCAGCCCAGCAGCCAGTTCATGATCTTGCCCAGCAGGTACAGGTTGATGCCGGCGATGAGCAGCTGGGCCAGGGCGAAGCTGAGTGCGTTAACCAGGTGTGCGGCGGTGCCGTAGCGCTTGAGCATGAACTCTGGGACCGAGCGCACCTTGGAGCCGTAGTAGAAGGGCATCATGACCAGACCCAGGAAGATCATGGCCGGGACCGCACCGATCCAGAAGTAGTGGAAGGTCGGCATGCCGTACTCGGCGCCGTTGGCGGACATTCCCATGATCTCGACGGCGCCGAGGTTCGCCGAGACGAAGGCGATACCCGTCACCCAGGCCGGCAGGGACCGCCCCGAGGTGAGGAAGCCGTCGGCCGTGGCCGCCTTGGACCGGGCGATGAGCCCGACGCCAATGACGAAGGCGAAGTAGATCGCGATGGGGATGTAGTCGTACCAGCGTGCGGCAATGAGTGTGCCGGAAGCCGCTGACGAGGCTGATAAAGCGCTCAGCGTGGAGGACATCGGTGTACCTCTCAGTGGATATGTTTCAGATGGCAAGATCATTCTTGCTGTGCGGCAGGTTAGCACGGCACCGATCACGGCACGGGAGGCCGAACTTGTCCGGGATGCACCGGGGAGGCTGGGTAGAGTGCCCTTCATGACACTGACTGCTGCTGCCGACGGCTCCTCCCTGGGCAACCCGGGACCGGCCGGCTGGGCCTGGTACGTGGACGACGACTGCTGGGCCGCCGGAGGCTGGGAGAGCTCGACCAACAACCGCGGCGAGCTCACCGCCGTCCTCGAGCTCCTGCGGGCAACCGAGGCCGCCGGCCTCGCCGGCGAGGAGCTCCTCATCCAGTGCGACTCCCAGTACGTCATCAACTCTCTGACGAAGTGGCGCCACGGCTGGAAGAAGCGCGGCTGGCGCAAGGCCGACGGCAAGCCGGTCCTCAACGCCGACCTCGTCAAGGACCTCGATG
The DNA here is from genome assembly GCF_005696555.1 of Actinomyces sp. oral taxon 171 str. F0337. Lineage (NCBI taxonomy): Bacteria > Bacillati > Actinomycetota > Actinomycetes > Actinomycetales > Actinomycetaceae > Actinomyces > Actinomyces sp. oral taxon 171. Next base: position 797,468 of record NZ_CP040005.1, read on the forward strand.
CCGCGCTCGCGGGTCGCACCGTGCGCTTCGAGTGGGTGCGCGGGCACGTCGGCCACCCCATGAACGAGGCCGCCGACTCCCGGGCCCGCGGCGCCGCCACAGCATTCCAGCAGGGTCGCCCGGTGCCCGCAGGCCCGGGATGGACCCATGGCGGCCGGGCACCGGGGAACCGGAGGACGGCGCAGGCGCCGAGTGCGGTGTCGTCGAGCACCCCCGCCGCGCCGCAGACCGACGCCCTGTTCTGAGGCCGAGGATCGGGGCGCAGCGTCCGCAGGACCCCGGTGACCTCCTCTCACAGAAACGGCACAGGTCCGTCAAACACGTGGCATAAGGCCTCCGGCGAGGCTTGTAGCCATGACGACAACGAGCCCCGCCCTCCCCGCATCCCGCCCGGCGATCCTGAACCTCCTGGCCCGCCTGCGCCGCCGAGTTCCCACGGTCGTCCTTTTTGCCGCTGTGTCCTTCACCGGCTGGAGCGTCGACTACGCGCTGGTCCTCATCCTCAACTCGCTGACCGACTCGGTCCTCTATGCCGTCGTCGGAGCCAGGATCGTCTCCTGCACTCTGGGCTTCCTGCTCAACCGACGCCTGTGCGGGGCCTCCCCGGAGAGCTTCTGGCGCTCGGCCGGCGGCTACGCGGCGGTCCAGGGCGGGGTCGCGGCGACGTCCTACGCCGGCATCGCGGTCCTCACCAGCGCCGGCGCGCCCCTGTGGCTGGCCAAGGTGCTCGTTGACTCCACGCTCTTCGTCGTCAACTACCTGGCCCAGTCCCGCCTCGTCTACCGGGCCCCGGCGCAGCAGCCCGTCCTGGCGCCGGCCCTGACCACCGCAGCCTGAGAGGGCGGGCGCGGCGGCTCAGGACTGCGCGTCGCGCATGAGGATGACGAGCTGGACCCGGTCGCGCAGGTCCAGCTTGGTCAGGATCCGGGTGACGTTCTTCTTGACCGAGTCCGGGGCCAGGACGAGTCGCTGAGCGATCTCCGCGTTCGTCAGCCCCTGGGCCACCAGGTCGGCCACCTCGCGCTCACGGGGGCTGAGATCGTCGAGGCGCTGCCGTGCCGCGCGTTGCCGGGGTGAGGTGACGGGGCTGAGCATGTGCCGGTTGAGCAGCTCGCGGGTAATGCGCGGAGTGAGGATCGCGTCTCCGGAGCTGACCGCCCGCAGCGCCTGGTGGAGGTCGGCCGTGCGGGTGTCCTTGAGCAGGAAGCCGGAGGCGCCGGCCGACAGCGCCCCGAAGGCGAACTCGTCCTGGTCGTAGGTGGTCAGCACCAGGACCCGGATCGAGGGGTAGAGCTGGGAGATGCGTGCCGTGGCATCGATCCCGTTGAGCACGGGCATGCGCACGTCCATGAGGACGACGTCGGGTAGTGGCCTGCGCTCCTGAAGCAGGGCTGCGAGCTGGTCGAGGGCGTCCTGGCCGTGGGTGGCCTGGGCCGTGACCCGCAGGTCGTCGGCCCGGTTGATGATGAGGGACAGACCCATGCGGGTGGCTCGCTGGTCATCGACGATCATCACCGTGATCGGCGTGCGACCGTTCGATGGGCTCGCGGTGCCCGGCCCGGAGGCGGCGGGGGAGGAGGTGGGGTTGGCGGTGGATCGGCTCATCGCGATGTGCCTTCCGGGAAGGGGACGACGGCGCGCAGCACCCAGCCGGATGCGCCCTCATCGGTCGCGGGGCCGGCGGACATCGTGCCACCGTGCTCACCGACCACGGCCGCCAGGTTGGCCAGTCCGTGCCCGGCCGCGGGCGACGCCTGCGTCGAGCCGGGACCGTCGTCTCCTGAGCCGGTCTGAGCGCCACGACCGTCGTCGGACACGGTGATCCGTGTGGAGGCCTGGTCGTGGTCCAGGGAGATGACGACGCGCGTGGCGCCCTCGGCATGGCGCATGACGTTGGTCAGGGCCTCCCGGACGACGACATAGACGACCTCCCCGAGGACCTGACTGCCCGCGGTGCCGCGGGGATGCCGCCCGGTCTCGCTGAGGGCCGCACTGATACCGGTGGCTCTCACCGTGGTCAGCAGGCCGGGGAGCCGGTCCCATCCGGGTGCGCCCCCGGGGGCCTGCCTGTGCTCCGTGCCCAGGCCGGCCGGGTCCACGGCGGCGTCGGCACCGGCGTCGTCGGGGGAGGGGCCCGGTGCCGTCTGGAGCGAGGCGACGGCACGTCTGGTGTCCGCCAGGCCCTCGCGGGCCAGGGCGTTCATCATGTCGATGGCCTCGTCGGTCTGCGGGCTGCCGCCGGCCCCCTGCATCCCCTCGGACAGGGCGATGATCGCGGTGAGGGCGTGGCCCACGGAGTCGTGGAGCTCGGCCGCCACCCGGGCCTGGTGACGAGCGGCGTCACGTTGAGCGACCAGCCGCTGCTCTGCGGACTGCGCCGCGAGCTGGGCGTCCCCGTGCTCCAGGGCCTGCCGGCGCGAGCGGGAGATCGAGGCCACCGCGAGCACGAGCACCAGGGTGAAGATCCCAGGGCTCAAGGCACCCACCTGTGGCCACTTGGCCAACGTCGTGGGAGTGAGGGCGCACAGCGCGCAGACGCTGAAGCCGATGAGTCGGTCACGGCTGGGGGCGGTGACGAGCAGGGCGTAGAGAGCCAGCATGGATAGCAGGTTGAGTCCACCGCGTGGCCCCCACAGGTCGCCGGCGGCCGAGGCCAGGCTCGTGGCGGTGACGACGGCCAGGGGCCAGCGCCGTCGGGCCAGCAGCGATCCGGCGAGCAGCAGGGAGGCGATGACCCAGCCTCGCAGGGGCAGGTGCGGGTAGGTGTACGAGGCCACGTTCAGCACCATCAGCTGGAAGAGGCCCGCGGCCCCGGCCACCGCCCACAGGGTCAGGGTGCTGGAGCGCCACCACTGAGCCACCCGGTCCAGGAGGGTCCGCGGGACCCATGAGACGTCTTCCGAGTGAGGTGCTGCGGGAACATGGCTCATGACTGGCGCCTCACTGCTCGGCGCAGAGCCAGGGCCAGCAGGACCACCCACACCAGGCAGATGACGCCCTCGAATGCTGCGGCGCCCAGTGAGGTCACGTAGCCCGGGCTCATGGCCGACGTGGTTCGGGTCAGTGAGGCTGCGGGGTTGAGGACGCTCAGCGGTCGAGCCGTGAGAAGCATCGCCATACCCGCAATGATGCTCAGCAGCACCGTGGACATCGTGGTGGCGAAGGACGTCATGACCGCGCCCAGCCAGGTGACGAAGGTGAGGATGACCCACATTCCCAGCGCGACGACGGCGAAGCGCGGCAGGTAGGCGACCAGGCCCACCAGTCTGAAGCCCAGGGCGAGGCCCGTCACCGCGGTGGTCAGGACCAGGACCGCGGTGGTGAGGGCCGCGACCTGGAGCCCGTGCAGCAGCTTCCCCGCAACCATGGTGGTCTCCAGCCCGGTGGCGCTCATCCTCTGCCAGTTCCTTCCCTGGTGCTCATTGCTGGCGATCTGCGCGGCGAAGGCACCCAGCGCCAGCGGCAGGAACACCATTGAGAGCAGGAGCGTGGACTGGGACCACGTGATCTCCCAGGTGACGCCCTGGGCCTCGAACTGGCTGCGGTAGGTGCGGTACTGCAGGTAGCCGGACAGGGAGCCCAGGGAGCACAGGACGGTGACGGCGACCCAGTACCACCGGTTGGGGGCCTTGCGGTTCTCCCAGTACCAGGCGGCTCGCACCGACGCGCGGGACTGGGGGGCCGGGGGAGCAGTCCGGCTCAGGCCGGTCGGCTGCGGCGTCGTGGACGGGCCGGAGGGACCGGGGAGCGCTGACGGGTGCTGAGCGGGCCGGAGGGGCCGGCCTGCAGTGGGGCGTGTAACTGGTGCGGTGGTGCTCATCGGTGATTCTCCTGGTGGACGATAACGAGGTGGGCGGCGACGGTCCACCCGACCGCGACCAGCGCGGCGAGTGCCGCCAGGGTCCACGGCTGGGACACGAGCGTCATGTCGCCGCCTTCCCGCATGGACTTGTAGGAGGCGACCGTGTCAATGGGGGTGGCGGCCGGAACGATGCCCCAGGGCAGCAGCCATGAGAACTTCCCGAGGTAGGCGTAGGGCAGGCTCTCGGCGATGAGGCCGCCGATGGCCGCCACCCCCAGGCCGATGCCCTGCTTGTCGAAGCAGGTGGACAGCGTCAGCTGGACCGCGGAGATGGCCAGCGTGGAGCACGCCACCACCACAAGGGCGGGAGGCAGTGTGCGCCAGTAGGAGTCGGTGACGGTCAGCCCGATCGAGCCGGCCAGCACGCTGAGCAGCGCGAAGATGCTCGCCTCCATGCACAGGACCGTGAGGATCACGATGACCAGCTTGCCCCGGTAGCGGGTCAGGGGGCTCTGCCCCAGCGCCGTCATCAGCTGCCCCATGCGCTCCTCGGTGTCCACGGTGACGATGCGCGAGGCCAGGACCGCGGTGATGATGGGCATGAGGAAGGCGATGATCTGGATGAATTCATTCAGGGCGAGAGTGGCGTGGCGTGCCTCAGCCGGGCCGCTCGCCCGATGAATGATGAGCAGGCTGCTCCATGCCAGGCACACGGCGGTGGCGCTGGCGGCGATGAGCCAGTAGCGCTTGCGGCGCAGCTTGCCCAGCTCGAGGGCCAAGGTGGTCCGCGCGCTGCGGAGCGCAGAGACGGGGAGCTCGAGCGGTGCTGCTGGTTGCGTCGGGGGCTGTGTCAGGTGCTGTGTCGGTGGTGCCGGCTGCGCGGCCACGGTGGTCGCCGGGCCCACTGTGCTCACGGGGGTGCTCATCGGTTGACCTCCTGAGAGGCGAGGGGCGGCTGGGGGGCCAGGACCGGCTCGGTCAGCTCCAGGAAGGCCTGCTCGAGAGTCTTGCGTACGGTCTGGACCCGGTAGACGGTCGTTCCGGAGGAGACGATGCGGGTGATGAGCTCGCCGACGACGTCGTCGGGCATCATGGGGGTGCGCACGGCACCGTCCCGCACCTCGTGGGTCACCCCCAGGGAGGTCAGGAGCGCGGCGACGGCCGCGGGCTCGGAGACGAGTAGCTCGATGACCCCGTCGTCGCGCAGTCCGGCCAGGGTGCCCTGGTAGCGCAGGCGTCCGGCGCAGATGATGCCGACGGTGTCGGCCATCTGCTCGATCTCGGACAGAATGTGGGAGGAGACGATGATCGTCACGCCCTCCTGACGGGCCAGGGTGACGATGAGCTGGCGGATCTCGGCCACCCCGGCGGGGTCGAGACCGTTGGTCGGCTCGTCCAGGAGCATGAGGGCCGGGTTCGACAGCAGCGCCATGGCCAGTCCCAGGCGCTGCTTCATGCCCATGGAGTAGTGCTTGACCTGCTTGTTCTCCTGGCCGACGAGGTTGACGGTGGCCAGGGCGTGCTGGACGCGGTTGGAGGCCAGCCCCAGGTAGGAGGCCACCATGGCCAGGTTCTCCTTGCCGGTCAGGCTCGGGTAGTAGGAGGGACCCTCGATGAGGGAGCCGATGGTTCCCGGCGACAGGGGGTGGCGCTGGCTGACCGGGCGTCCCAGGACACTCATGCGGCCCGACGTTGGCCGGGTCAGTCCTAGCAGGAGCTTCATCGTGGTGGACTTGCCGGCTCCGTTGGGGCCCAGGAAGCCGTAGATGCCGCCGGAGGGCACGGACAGGTTCAAGCCGTCGACGGCGTTGACGCCGTTGTAGGTGCGGGTCAGTCCCTCGGTGGTTACCACGAGTCCCTCGGAGGGGGAGGAGGCGGCTGGGGCGGGCACGGCGCCGGGGGAGGCCGTGGCTGGAATGAAGGGCGCGGTCGGTTGCGGAGCCGGTGCGAGGGCCGGCGCGCTCCCGCTGAAGTCCGCGGTCTGGTGCAGGGGCGTTGTTGGAGGGGCGGGGGGTCTTGGTGTGCTGGTGACAGGTGCGTTGCTCATGACTCCATGGAAGCCTCCGGGAGGAGGCACGCGCACCGCTGACGGCCTGTTTGTCACCCCTGGGGGACGACGACGGTGCCGCAGCCACCCCTGGTGGGGCGGCTGCGGCACCGCGTGATTGTCCTGGCCCTGCAGTGCTGGGCGTCAGATTCTTGTGCGCGCTCTAGGAGCGGCTCAGATGAGGGTGAGTGCCTGTCGGGCGATAGCGAGCTCCTCGTTGGTGGGCACCACGAGCACGGTGACCTTCGAGTCCGGCGTGGAGATGACCCGCGGCTCGTCGGAGCGGGTCTCGTTGACCTCCTGGTCGATCGTGACGCCCATGAAGCCCAGGCGCTCGCCGAGCTCGCGGCGCAGGTTCGCGTCGTTCTCGCCGATACCGGCGGTGAAGGTCAGGGCGTCCAGGCCGCCCATGACGGCGGTGTAGGCGCCCACGTACTTCACGAGGCGGTGCAGGTAGATGTCCATGGCCTCGCGGGCCTCCTGCTCACCGGCGCCGATGCGCTTCCACACCTCGCGCATGTCGTTGTCCCCGGCCAGGCCCTTCATACCCGAGCCACGGTTGAACAGGTGGTCGATCTCGTCGATCGACATGCCGGCCACCCGCGCCAGGTGGAAGACGGCGGCCGGGTCGATGTCACCGGTGCGCCCACCCATGACCAGGCCCTCCAGCGGGGTCAGGCCCATGGATGTGTCCACGGCGTGCCCGGCCACGACCGCCGAGGCCGAGGCCCCGTTGCCCAGGTGCAGGACGACCTGCTTGAGGTCGTCGCGCCCCAGGAGCTCCGAGACCGCCCCGGAGACGAACTGGTGGCTGGTGCCGTGAGCCCCGTAGCGGCGGATGGAGTAGGTGTCGGCGACCTCGCGATCCAGGGCGTAGCGGGCGGCCTCCTCAGGGAGGTCCTGGAAGAAGGCGGTGTCGAAGACGGCCACGTGCGGCACGTCGGACAGGAGCCGGCGCCCCACCTCGATGCCCTTGAGGTGGGCGGGGTTGTGCAGCGGGCCCAGCGGCACGAGCTGCTCGATACGGGCCACGACGTCGTCGTCGATGAGGGCCGGGCCGGAGAAGTAGCGTCCTCCCTGGACGACCCGGTGGCCCACGGCCACGATGTGGGCGTCGGCCAGGGAGGGGCCCTGCTCCTCGAACAGGCGCAGCACCTCGGACAGGCCGAAGCCGTGGTCGGGGACCGGCTCGGTGATCTCGGTGCGCTCCTCGCCGTGCTTGTGGGTGATGGCGCCGGTCTCCTCGCCGATGCGCTCCACCAGGCCGGAGGCGAGCGAGGCGCCCGAGTCGGGGTCGACCAGCTGGTACTTGATGGAGGAGGAGCCGGAGTTGATAACGAGGACGGTGCGCTGAGTCACGGGGTGCCTTTCAAGAACGGTCGGGGATGAACGCGGGGATGACTGGATGACTGATGAGGGTCCCGGGTGAGCCTCAGCGGCGTGGGACCGGTGCCCGGCCCCACGTCGCTGAAGGGCTCAGCCCTGGGCCTGGACGGCGGTGATGGCGACGGTGTTGATGATGTCCTCCACCAGGGCGCCGCGCGAGAGGTCGTTGACCGGTTTGTTGAGACCCTGAAGGACCGGGCCGATGGCGATGGCGCCCGAGGAGCGCTGGACCGCCTTGTAGCCGATGTTGCCGCTGGACAGGTCCGGGAAGATGAAGACGTTGGCCCGCCCGGCCACGAGCGAGTCCGGGGCCTTCTTGGCGGCCACGGTCGGGTCGATGGCGGCGTCGTACTGGATGGGGCCCTCGACGGCGAGGTCGGGTTCCTTGGCCCGTACCAGCTCGGTGGCCTCACGGACCTTGTCCACGTCCGCGCCCTTACCGGAGGTCCCGGTGGAGAAGGACAGCATCGCCACGCGCGGCTCGACGCCGAACTGGCGGGCCGTGGCGGCCGAGGAGATGGCGATGTCGGCCAGCTCGGCGGCGTTGGGCTCGGGGTTGACGGCGCAGTCGCCGTAGACGAGCACCCGGTCCTGCAGGAGCATGAGGAAGACCGAGGAGACGATCGAGGTCCCCGGCTTGGTCTTGATGATCTGGAAGGAGGGGACGATCGTGTGAGCGGTGGTGTGGGCGGCGCCCGAGACCATGCCGTCGGCGTCTCCCATGTGGACCATCATCGTGCCGAAGTAGGATACGTCCTGGACCTTCTCACGGGCCTGCTCCAGGGTGACGCCCTTCTTGGACCGCAGGCGGGCGAACTCCTCGGCGTACTTCTCCAGCAGCTCGGGGTCGTTCGTGGCGACGACCCGGGCGGCGGCGATGTCCAGGCCCAGCTCGGTGGCGCGGGCCCGCACCGTGGTCTCGTCGCCCAGCAGCACCAGGTCGGCGATCCCGCGGCGCAGGATGGCGTCGGCGGCCCGCAGGACCCGGTCGTCCTCCGGCTCGGGCAGGACGATCGTCCTGCGGTTGGCGCGCGAGCGCTCCACCAGCTCGGCCTGGAACATGATGGGGGTGACGACCTCGGAGGGCTCGACCTCCAGGGCCGACAGGAGGGCATCGACGTCGGCCTCCTGCTCGAAGGTGGTCACGGCGACGTCGATCTTGCGCTCCGAGCCGTGGGCGAGCAGGCCCTGCAGGGAGCCGGCCGCGGAGGCGGCGGTGAAGGTGTCCAGCGGGGAGGTGATGACCGGGATGTTGACGTCCAGCCCCTCCAGGAGGCGCAGCGCGTGGGGAGCCACCTCGAAGCCGCCGTTGAGGATGAGGCCGGACAGGATCGGGAAGCTCGAGGAGGCCTGGGCCGCCATGAGGGAGATGAGCATGGCGGAGCGGTCGGCCGGAACGATGGCGAGCTGGCCCGCGGTCAGGCGCTCCAGGACGTGGGCGACGTCCATGGCGCACACGAGGACGGACTCGGCCTCGCGGTCGAGCAGCGTCTCGTCGCCGGCGATGAGAGTGCCCTCGACGGCGTCGAGCACCTCGCGCACCACCGGAGCCGCCAGCAGCGGCACCTCGGGCAGCGTGGTGGAGGTGATGCCCTCGATGGCGGTCAGTGCCTCGCCGACGGCCTGGCGGGTCTCGGGAAGGCACTTGTTGGCCACGACCGCGACGGTGCGGGCGTGGTTGTCGGCGATCTCGGCCATGGAGACCTCCACGGAGGCGACGACGTCCTCCACGTCGTGCTGTCCGGAGACCACCAGCAGCACGGGGACGCCGATGTTGGCCGCCACCCGGGCGTTGAGGGCCAGCTCGGGGTTGCCGGCGACGTCGGTGAAGTCCGAGCCGTCGATGATGACGACGTCGTGCTCGCGCGCCAGGGCCCGGTAGGCGTCGACGATACGTGCCAGGGCCTCCTCGGGGTCGGCGTGGAACTCGTCCCAGGTCGCGCCGACGCACTGCTCTGCGGGCGTGGTGGAGCCGGCACGGTTCAGCAGGAGGCTGAGGAAGGCATCGCCCTCACGGCTCTCCACGAAGGGGCGGAAGACGCCGACCTTGGCAACCACCTTGGTCAGGCAGGAGACCAGCCCGAGGGCCACCGTTGACTTCCCGGTTCCGGCGTTGGGTGAGGCGATGTAGATACTGCGCGCCACGTTAGGTCCTTCTCGCGTTGTCTTGGAGTCAGGGGCGCCGGCTCATTCCGGTGCCGTACGGGTCCGATTGTGCCCCCACCTGCGGTTCATCTGCGACCAAAGGCCCGATCTCCGTCCGTCTTGTGATGTGGGAACGGGCACACACCAGGGGGTTGGTACAGGTGTCATAGGTGCTAACCCGCTCGAGCGGTCGGCTCGCGGGCGGGCGTGGAGGGGACCGTGGCCCGCCCGGTACCGGGGTCGACGTTCACTGCGACGCTGTTGTGGGACTGCCGAGAGGTGACCCGTTCTCCTTGCGAGACCCAGATCGTGTATGTCGACGACGGGTCGCCCGGTTCAGGGAGGAACAGGGCGACCGCCTGCCCGCCGCCTGCCTCCTGCGCCGCGGCGACAGCGCGATGCGGCCCGATGTCCTGGTCCTGGCCCGTGCTGGTCGGTTCCACCGGGGACTGGTACCCGGTCATCGAGACGGGGGACGCGGGCTGGGTGGGGCGGATGCTGAACACGCTGGCGTAATAGCCCCACAGGAACAGCAGGGGAAGGAGGACCAGGCCGGCCGCCTTGAAGAGATCGGTGTCCCGCGACAGGCGCTGGGTGCGCCAGTGGGAGGACAGTGCGGTGCGTCGATAGCGCTGCATCGGCCACCACGTGCGCAGCCCGCTGACTGTGAGGACTACCAGGACCACGCCCGAGGTGGCCACGACCAGGCCCCCGACGGTCAGGCCCCGGTGACTGCCCCACCATCCGGTGTGGGGGATCTCCTGGGACAGCCAGTGCACGTGGCCGGGACCCTGGCAGGACAGCAGGCAGCGGTGCAGGTTGTCCAGGGCGGCAACCCACTCCGGGATCGCCGACGCCCTGCTGATCTCGTGCCCGGTGGAGGGGTCGACCGTGTAGGTGGCCCGCTCGGTCCTGACCTCGACGATGTCGGTGTCCCACGTCGCTGACAGGACGGGCTCGTCGGGATGACCGTTCTGGACCGTCTCGACCGCCTGAGGCAGTGAGACCTGACCGGGGTCGGCGTCGTGGGTGTAGGCGGTCGGGTTCAACGAGCGCATGATCTCTCCCTGGTGCGGCAGGAGCACGCCGCTGAGAGTAATGATCAGCAGCCCCAGACCGACTGCCGCCGACAGCCAGCGGCGCACGAGCGCCATCACCCGGGAGGTGCGGGAGGGCGGGGAGGGTTCGGTCTCGGCCGTGGGATCCATGACGGTCTCGATGCGGAAGGGGTTACGACCCGGCGGGGGTCAGCAGGGCGGCCGCGGCGCACAGACAGGCGAGGGTCGCGATGAGGGCGTAGACGTGGTGACCGCGCTCCTGCCGTCGCCACAGAGAGCAGGCACCACTGACGCTGACGGCGGCGCCGGCGACCTGAATGACCAGGGCGACGCCTACGGCCAGGGGGCCGGCGTTGCCGATGGCGGGAGCCAGGGCGTAGACGATGACGCACCTGAGCCCCGATGCCCACAGTCCCAGCATGACGGCATGGATATCGGCACTGACCATGATGGGGGCCGCCGCGTCGTCCTGGGTGAGGGGGGAGGGTGTCGGGGGCGCGACATTGTCGACGTCGTCTCCGGCGTCCCTGCCTGACGAAACGTCAACATAATCAATACTGGCCGTACTCTTCATACTGATGAATACGGTAACGGTCAGGATAAATCACGTCAACGCTCCGCCGTGAGCGGGGGATGTGATGTCAGACAGGCGTATTTGAGGGAAATAACCGCTGGTAGGGCCCTGTTTTGTAGGCCGGGGAAATAAGGGTTGCTGGGCTGTGTTCCGAACGAGTTCCGGACGCGGCCCGGCTCAGCGAAGCAGAGGCAGCGCGGAGATGATGGTCAGCGCGACGATGATCGGCTCGAAGATCCGCTGATCCATGTGCTCGGCGAGGCGGCGACCGGCCAGGGCCGAGGCGATGACGACCGGTGCTGCGATCACGGCCAGTGACAGGGTCGTGGGGTTGACCAGGCCGGCTGAGACGGAGAAGGGCAGCTTGACCAGGTTGACCAGGAAGAAGAACCAGGCCGTCGTCCCCAGGAACGCCTTGACCGGATAGCGGCAGGCCAGGAAGTACATGGAGGTCACCGGTCCTCCGGCGTTGGCGACCATTGTGGTGAAGCCGGCCAGACTGCCGTAGACCAGGCGGGCCGGGCGGCTGCCGGCCGGGGCCGGGCGCGCCGACTCGGGCGCCTCGTCGGACCTGTTCCTGGCGGCCGAGCGGCGCTGCAGGAGCGTGATGAGGACCAGGATCAGCAGGATGGCGCCGATGAGGCGGCGAGTGGAGTCGTTGGAGGCCAGGTGCAGGAACAGGGCGCCGGCGCCGACGCCGGTCAGGACCGCGGGGACGAGCCTGCGCAGCATGCGGAAGTCCGCGTCGCCGCGATAGCTCCACACGGCCAGCAGGTCGCCGGTCATGAGCATGAGCAGGATGGCACCGGTGGACTCCTTGGCCGGCAGCGCCGCGGTGCACAGGGCCACGGCGATGGTGGCAGCCCCGGGCAGGGCGGTCTTGGCGATGCCGCACAGGGCCGCCACGACCGCGAGCAGGATCCAGGCGGTTGCGGTCAAGGAGGGGAGCACAGGACCTCTCAGCGGTGAGAAGAGTCGGGGTGTGGTCTGAACTTTGTCCAGACTAATGTATGACCGTCGACGGCGAGGACCGATGGGGGCCTCGCCATCGACGGTGACCTGTGTGAGGTCCACCAGGTGCGGCTCAGAGCCGGGCGGCGGCCTCCAGGAGGTTGCGTGCGGAGATCTGGAGCCCCTTGACGTTGCCGTACTCGGCGTCCTCGTGCTCGATGTTGACGTTCATCTCCGGATCGATCTCGGTGATGGCGGCCAGGAACCGAGCCCAGTAGTCGGTGTCGTGCCCCAGGCCGAGGGCGACGAACCGCCAGGCCGGGTCCTGCGGCCAGGAATTGCACCAGTAGCCGTAGGCCACCGGGACCTTGCCCTCCGCCTCAGCGGGAACGCGGCCGAAGTCGGTGTCCAGGACCCCTCGGTAGGCGGCTCCGGGGAAGACCCTGGTGTCCTTGGCGTGGACGTGTCCCACCAGGGAGCCCAGGCGCTTGGTGGCCTCGATCGGGTCCATCTGCTGCCAGAACAGGTGGGAGGGATCCATGTTGACCTTGATATGGGTCGCCCCGGTCTCCTCGACAAGCCTCTCGAAGGAGGGGACGTTGAAGACCAGGTTGCGCGGGTGCAGCTCCAGGCAGACCTGGACGTCGTTGTCGCGGGCCAGGGCGTCGATCTCCTTGAAGAAGGGGACGACGACGCTCCACTGGTAGTCCAGGATCTCCATGTCGATCCCGTTCCAGGGGTTGACCACCCAGGTGGGGTACTTCGCGCTCGGGTCGGTGCCGGGGGTACCGGACATGGTGACGATCTCCTTGACGCCGAGCAGACCGGCCAGGCGGATGGCTGCCCGGATGTCCTCGGCGTGCTTGAGTCCCTCGTTGGGCAGCGGGGAGGTGGGGTTGCCCGAGGTATTGAGGCCTGAGAGCGTCATCGCCTTGTCCTTGAAGACGCCCAGGTACTCCTCGCGGGCGGTGGACGAGGCCAGCAGGGCGTCGACGGGGCAGTGCGGGGAGGGGATGAATCCTCCGACGTTGACCTCCGCCCCAGTAAGCCCCGCGTCCTTGAGGACGTCGAGGGCCTCGGGCAGGGAACGGTCCTGGAGGCAGGCGGTGTAGGCGCCGTAGGTCAGCGGCATGGGAAGTCTCCTTGCGTGTCGTTCGATACGTCGTTGGGTGTCGGTGCGTCTGAGGGGGTCGGGCCAGCGGAGCGGACGAGGCACCGCCGGGAAGGTCTTACAGGCTCGCGAGCTCGGGCAGGTCCGAGACGTCGACGGCGGCGCCCCCGGTAGCGGCCGATCGGGCCACGGCGTCGGCCAGGAGCATCTCCCGGTAGCCGTCGGCGAAGCTGGCGCACCGGGGCAGGGCCCCCTGCTCGGGGGCGACGCCGGCGACCTGCTGGAGGAAGGCGTGGGCCTGGTAGGTGAACTGCTCGATCTGGGTCAGCCCGACCCCGCCGAAGGCCATGGAGGAGCCCCGTGCGAAGTAGGGGAAGTCGGGGCCCACCAGGACGCGGCGGGCCCCGCCCAGCCCGGCCGGGGAGTTGACGTCGTCGATCTTGATCTCACCGCATCGCGCCAGGTCCCAGGAGGCGCGGCCCTTGGTGCCCAGCACGTCGACCATGAGGGAGTTGGGCAGGCCCCAGGCCACGCGCGAGCAGGAGAAGGTGCCCACGGCTCCGTTGGCGAAGTGTGCGGTGAAGGTGGCGATGTCGTCGTTCTCCACCGGCTCGTAGGTGACGTCAGCGCAGTCGCCGTCGCCCAGAGCGGTGCCGCGAGTGACGTGTCCAGCGGTCACGGGGCGCTCCTTGATGGAGGTCATCATGGCTGCGCCCGAGACCGAGGTGATGGGGCCACAGATGAGCTCGGCGGTATCGATGAGGTGACTGCCGACGTCGCCCAGGGCCCCCGAGCCCATGGGGCCCTTGTAGCGCCAGGCCATGGGGGTGGAGGGGTCGACGCCGTAGTCGCACCAGTAGCGGCCGTCGAAGTGGTTGATCTCGCCCAGGTGGCCCTCGGCGACGAGCTTGGCGAGCTCGGCCACGGCGGCGTTGCGGCGGTAGGTGAATCCGACGCCGGTGACGCCGCCGGCCTCCTTCTCGGCCCGCGCCATGGCGCGGGCGGACTCGAGCGTGTCCGCCAGGGGCTTCTCGCACAGGACGTGCTTGCCGGCCCTGATGAGGGCCTCGGCGATCTCGCGGTGCAGGGCGTTTCCCACCACGATGGAGACGATGTCGATGTCCGGGTCCTCGGCCACGACGCGCCAGTCGTCGACGGCGCGCTCGTAGCCGTAGCGCTGGGCGGCGTCCTCGGCGAAGGGGAGGTAGGCGTCGGCGATGGTGTGCAGGCGGACCGGCGGCAGGCCCAGGTCGAAGACGGTTCCGACCTGGCGCCAGGCGTTGGCGTGGGTGGTACCGGCCATTCCGGCACCGATGACGGCGACTGACAGGGGAGTGGTGCTCATGGTTGCCTCGGGTGTCCTCGTTGACGAGCGGGTGGCGGGTGAAGTCCTGTGCTGACATGAATTCACGCGCGTGAATTCATGACTTCAGTCTGAGTGCCGGTGCTGGTTGTGTCAACCGATGAGGAGAAACTTCATCCTGACAAAGGAGTTGTCCTGAGGGCGGGGGACAGAAGTTGGAGCCGTTGGTCCTTGATCGGAGGCGGTTCGAGGCACCACCGCTGTCCGACGACGGACGGTGCGCGAGTCGGCTCGGCGCCCGGCGTGGTGCTCGTCAGCGTCCCAGGGACGAGGCGCGCGTGATGAGCCGCGGCTCCAGGACCACGCTGCGGGCCTCGGTCCCGGTGCCCGCCTCGGCCTGCGTTCCGTCGTCGGACGTGAGCCCGGCGCGCCGGCACACCAGGTCCACCGCGCACTCGCCCAGGCGTTCCTCGGGCTGGTCGACGCTGGTCAGGGAGAACTCCTCGCGCAGGGCCAGGTAGGTGTTGTCGTAGGAGACCAGGGCGACGTCGACTCCGGGCTCGCGGCGGCTCTCGCGCAGGACGGGCACCGCGTCGATGGCCAGGGCGTCGTTGTGAATGACCAGGCCCAGTGGCTCGGAGTGGTCCTGCAGGGCCGTCCGTGTGGCGGGGCCGGCGTCCTCGCCGCAGCTGCGCACCTCGAAGGCCGACCCGGTTGCCCGAGTGGCGTGCGCCAACGAGCCTTCTCGGTCGTGGCGGGAGGCCGCATCGGTCAGGCGCGGGCCGATGTAGCAGATGGTGCGCATGCCCCGGGATGCCAGATGATCGGCGACGAGTCGGGCGGCGGCGGCCTCGTCGACCCGCACGGAGTCGACCCGCCCGCCTGGGCTGCGCCGTCCGATGACGCATACGGGCACCTCCTCACCGATGGCCAGCAGGTCCTCGCCGGGCAGCCAGGGCGAGACGAGGATGATGCCCGCGACGCGGACGCCCAGCAGGCTCTCGACGGCCTGGTGCAGGACCTCGGGCTGGTCGGAGCCGACCGTGACGAACAGGGTGAGGCCGCGCTGGGCGGCCGCTCGGCCCAGGCTGGCCGCGATCTGCTCGAAGAAGGCGTTGCGCAGGTTGGGCAGCACCAGGCCGATGATGCTCGAGCGCTTCCGGGCCAGCGAGGAGGCTGAGACGTTGACCCGGTATCCGAGGGAGGCGGCCACCTCCTCGATGCGCTCGCGGGTGTCTGCGGCGACCTTGGGTGAGCCGCTCAGAGCCAGCGAGACCAGGCTGCGCGAGACCCCTGCGGCGCGTGCGACGTCGCTCTGGGTGGCGGCGTGAGCCTTGGTCACCGTCTCCTCCTGCTTCCTCCGGTGCCGGGTTGCCTCTCGCAGGACGCGTTCAGGCGGGTGCCCGGCTACCGGGAAGGCTACAGGCTGATCCGGAGGGCTGTGGCGGCGGTCGGTGGGGGCTCGCGCAGTAGATGGGGAACGACGACGCTCCCGACCATCGCTGGTCGGGAGCGTCGAGCTGAGGCGTCAGCCGGTGGGATCCGTTCGGCGGGGGAGTCCGTGCGAGTCCCGTGACGTCTCAGGCCTTGAAGAGGGTTCCCTCAAGGTAGGCGCGCGCCTTGCGGGCGTACTCCAGGGGGTTGGCGATGGCCGGGTCCTGCTCGGCCTCCACCAGGATCCACTCGGAGTAGCCGTGGTCCACGAGGAACTTGTAGGGGACGGTGAAGTCGATCGTGCCGTCGCCGGGGACGGTGAACATGCCGGCCAGGAAGGAGTCGAGGAAGGAGCGCTCGGCGGCCTTGGACTCCGCCATCTTCTCGGGGCGCACGTCCTTGAAGTGGACGTGCTTGACGCGGTCGATGGTGGCCTCCAGCAGGCCCATGACGTCGCCGTCACCCACGTAGGCGTGGCCGGTGTCGAACAGGAGGGAGACCTTGGCCGGGTCGGTCAGCTCCATGAGCCGGATGGTCTCCTCCTTGGTCTGGATGACCGTGCCCAGGTGGTGGTGGTAGACGAGCTCGAGACCGTGGGCGTGGGCGACGTCGCCGAGCCGGTTGAGGCCCTCGGCCAGCACCGGCCACTGCTCCTCGGTGAGCACCGGCTTGTTGGTGAAGATGCAGACGTCACGGATGCCCTGGACCGAGCCGGTCTGCTCGGAGACGACGACGCGGGTGGCGCCCAGGTACTCCAGGTAGGCGCAGGTGGCCTCGAAGTCGGGGACGACGGCCTCGACGCCGTCGCGCAGGATGAAGGAGGAGAACCACTGGGCGACGATCTTGATGCCGCGGGCCTCGGCGGCGGCCTTGACCTCCTCCTTGGGCGGGAAGAAGCCGGCGCACTCGGTGCCCGCGTAGCCGGTGTCGGCCAGGTCGAGGAGCATGTCCTCCAGGGTGTTGAAGGCGCCGACCTCCGGGATGTCGTCATTGCGCCAGGTGATCGGGTGCATGCCCCAGGAGATGCCGTGGGGGTCGGAGATGGCGGTTGCGGGGTCGAGGGTGAAGGACATCGTTGCTCCGTGTTCTCGCTCGTGTGGTGATGTGCGGTGGTGAGTGGGTGGGTGGCGGTGAGGCGCGGGTGGCTGGTGCGCCGTCGGCTCGTGTCCGCCAGTGGTGCGCTCCCGGGAGGAGGGGCCGGCGTCGGTGCCGGGTGGTGGCCCGTGCAACGAACCTAGCAACAGGACTTTGTCCTGACAAGCCCTTGTCGGGTCCTCCCGGGAGCGCGTTTTCTGGGGATGGGGTCAGGAGTAGAGCTTCTCCATCTCGACCTCGATCTCCTCCAGGGACTTGTCCTTGGTCTCCGGCATGATCTTGAACAGGACGACGGCGACGACCAGGTTGAGCACGCCGTAGATGGTGTAGGTGATACCGCCACCCAGCGTCTCCATCATGGGCGGGAAGGTCCAGGTGATGATGGCGTTGGCGGTCCACATGCAGAAGATCGCCGTGCCGTTCATGATGCCGCGGACATTGGCCGGGAAGATCTCACCCATCATCGTCCACACGATCGTGCCGTTGGAGGACTGCACGATGAGCATGAAGACGGACATGAGTCCCAGGATGAGGTAGGCGGCCCAGGCGGGTGGAGTGGTGTGGTTGGCCATGTGCGGGGCGATGAAGAACTGGAAGGTCGCTGCGATGCCCAGGAGGGTGATACCCACGCCGATGACGTCGCCGATGAGCACCTGGCGGCGCCGGAACTTCAGGATGAGCCAGATGCCGATGGCGGAGCCGATGACCGACATGACGCCGTTGGCCACCTGTGCGGTGATGGATGCCGAGGTGGACATGCCGGCGTACTCCAGCACCTTGGGGGCGTAGTACATGACGGTGTTGACGCCGGTGGTCTGGTTGACCACGGCCAGGAAGATGCCGACCAGCAGCAGCTTGCGCAGCCAGGGCGTGGCCATGACGTGGCTGAAGCCCTTGCGCTGGGACTCCTCGTCCTTCTCGTGCTGGCGGGCCTCGACCATCTCCATGATCTCGTCCTCGATGGAGCCGTCCTTCTCCGGGACACGCACGCGCTTGAGGGAGCCGATGGCGTCGTAGAGGCGCTCCTTGGCCAGGTACCAGCGCGAGGACTCGGGCATGAGGCGGATACCGATCCACAGGGCCACGGCCGGGATGGAGCACAGGACCAGCATG
Organism: Actinomyces sp. oral taxon 171 str. F0337; assembly: GCF_005696555.1. NCBI lineage: Bacteria > Bacillati > Actinomycetota > Actinomycetes > Actinomycetales > Actinomycetaceae > Actinomyces > Actinomyces sp. oral taxon 171. The sequence continues at coordinate 815,487 of NZ_CP040005.1, forward strand.
TAGCGCCAGGCCTCGCCGTTACCGGCGCTGATGCTGAGCTGGTCGAGGAAGGCGTGGTACTCGTCCGCGCTCATCGGGCCGCCCTTGGAGGCCTGGAGCTTGGCGATCTCGTCGAAGGCGTAGCTGTTCGGGGCGAAGCGTCCGCTGGGGTCCTCGGCGATGGTGATCATCGGGCCGCCCTGGAGGGAGTTGATGATGGCGTTCATCGAGAAGGCGAGCAGCTGTCCGGTGACGATCATGAGCTGGTCGATGGCCACGATGGAGCCGCGAATGCGTTTGGGGGCCGTTTCCGCCAGGTAGACGGGGACCGTCGCGGAGGCGGCTCCGACGGCGAAGCCCAGGACGACGCGGAAGGGGTACATGACCCAGACGTTGGGGGCGAACGTGGTGCCGAGCGCGCCGACGAAGAACAGGAAGGCCAGGAAGGTGATGTTGTGGCGCCGGCCCCAGCGGTCCGACATGAGTCCGCCCAGCAGCGCGCCCAGCGCCGCTCCGACCAGCAGGGTGCCGCCGATGGCTCCTTCCTCGAAGGAGGTCAGCTGGAGGCCCTTGGCGTCGAAGGGCATGTACATGTACGGCAGGGCGCCGGAGATGACGCCGGTGTCGTATCCGAAGAGCAGTGAGCCGAGCGTGGCCACGGCGGCGATGGCGATGACGCCGCGGTGCTTGCCCGAAGGCGGTGTGTCGGCCACTGCCTTGGTGAGCTCTTCCCTGGTGAGTCCACGCAGGGACGTCGTGACTCCCTGAGACATAGGGGGTCTCCTCTCAGTCCTGCGGCGACGATGCCGCAGGGGTTGTTGTGATGGGTGGGTGGTGGAGTGAAGAGAAAGGTGAGGCTCGACGCGGCTCAGGCGTCGAAGGTGGTGCGTCCTTCGACGCGGGGGACCTCGTGCCACTGGCCGTCGGCCGCCGAGGCGACAACGGCCTCGTCGACCTCCGCGGCGCACCAGGCGTCGGCGGCCGAGGGGGCCACCTGCTTGCCGGTGAGGATGGACTCGATGAACTGTGCGGCCTCGATGGCCTTCATGTCGTCGAAGCCCATGGAGGTGCCGATGGCGGGCTGGAAGCGCTGCCACTGGCCCCACTGGGGGCCGGCCATGGCGCGGGTGTAACCGTGGGAGGCGCCGCCGTCGAGCACGGGGCAGATCTCCAGCTCGTTGAGGCGCTCGAAGTTCCACCGGGCCGAGCCCTTCGTGCCGTAGACCTCGACGACGTACTCGGCGCGCGGTCCCACGCTGACGAGGGAGGACTCCATGGTCCCCACGGTGCCGTTCTCGAAGCGCACGAGCATGGAGACGTAGTCCTCGTTCTCCACCGGGCCCACCTCGTCGCCGATCTCGAATCCCGAGTGGCCGATACCCATCTTGGTGGGGATGGGGCGCTCAGTGATGAAGGTGTCGGTGACCGCGGTGACCGAGGAGATGCGACCCACGATGTACTGGGCCAGGTCCGCCCCGTGGCTCATGAGGTCGGGCACGACGCCGGCCCCGGCCTTCTCCTTCGAGGCCCGCCAGGTCAGGGGGCCCATGGGGGAGGAGTTGTAGTCGGCGATGAACCACACGCGCACGTTCGTGATCCGTCCCAGCTCGCCGCCGCGCACCAGGGAGCGCAGGTACTCAATGGCCGGGGTGTGGCGGTAGTTGAAGCCAACGGCGGTCGTCAGTCCCGCCTTCTCGGCGGCCTGAGCGATCTCCCGGGACTGCGCGGCGCTGACCCCCATGGGCTTCTCGATCCAGAAGGGCTTGCCGGCCTCGATGGCCGCCATGGCCATCTCGTGGTGGAGGAAGTTGGGGGCGCAGATGGAGACGGCCTCCACCTCGGGGTCGGCCAGCAGGTCGCGGTAGTCGGCGTAGGCGCGCTCGAAGCCCAGGTTGTCCACCGCCTCCTGGCGCACCTCGTCCACTGGGTCGGCGGCGGCGACCAGGCGCGGGACTACTTCCAGCTCGGGGAAGCGCTCGGCGATGGCGCGGTAGCTGCGGGAGTGAAGCCGTCCCATCCAGCCCAGGGAGATGACTCCGATACCCAGTATTCTCTTGTCGGTCATTACGGTCCTTCCCGACAACATTGTCGGCTGCTGCGTGTGTGGAAGTGCGTCCGGAAGCCCCAGGAAGCACCTGTCGTTAATGACGTCACAGGAAGATATCAAAGCACCTTTGTCCTGACAAGAGGGGAATATGAGGTCTGATGACCGCCCTGAGCAGGGACTACTTGCTCGCCAGCGTTGTCAGATAAGATGCTCTCGACTGGTGTCCAACGATGGACCCCGGTTCCCGCGGATCATGCAGGTTCGCGAGGCACAACGGCGTGGAAAGGGAGACGTCTGCCGTGAAAGGACCTCGAGGACGAGGTGGGCGGGTCACGATCAGGACCGTCGCCGAGCGAGCCGGCCGCTCCATCTCCACTGTCTCGGCGGCTCTCAACGGCTCCGACGGCGTCTCTGAGAAGACCCGTGGCGAGATCCTGCGCATCGCCGCCGAGCTCGGCTACCAGGCGGACCCGCGCGCCCAGTTCCTGCGCCGCAGCCACACCGGACTCATCGGTGCCAGCTTCGCCATCGGGCAGGCCTACCAGGGACTCATCGTGGACGGGCTCTTCCAGGCGGCCTCCGCTCTGGAGCACGCACTGGTGCTGGCCACCTCCACCCCGCACCGCGATGTGACTGACGGGCTTCGCTCCCTGCTGCTCCAGCGCTGCGAGGGCCTCATCCTCGTCGACCCCGACCTCTCCGTGGACGCCCTGGCCCGCATCGTGGACCGCCCCCCGGCGGTTCTCATTGGCACCAGTATCGAGCTGGAGGATGTCGATGAGGTCCACTCCCGCGACGACGTCGGCATCCAGATGCTCGTCGATCACCTGATCGACACCGGGCGCCGCCGCATCACCCACGTGGACGGCGGGCGGGAGACCGCCGCAGGGAGACGGATCGAGAGATTCGGCCAGGCCATGGAGAGCCGGGGCCTGGGGAGAGACGTGCGGGTGGTGCCCGGGGGAGGCGATGAGGACAGCGGCGCCAGGGCGGTCCGCCACCTCGTCCGGGCCGGTGAGCTCCCCGAGGCGCTTCTGTGCTTCAACGACCACTGCGCCGTCGGAGCCCTCATGGAGCTGCGCCGTCAGGGGGTGCGGGTGCCGCAGGACCTGGCCGTCACCGGCTACGACGGCATCCCGGTCACGGCGGCCTCGGCCTTCTCCCTGACCACGGTGCGCCAGGATGCCAGCCTCATCGCCGAGGTGGCGGTGCGGGCGCTGCTGGCCCGGATGCACCCGGACCAGGACAGTCACATCCCGGCGGAGGTGGCCGGTGCGGACCGGCCTCTGGGTGGTCGCCTCTTCCGGGTGATGCCTGAGCTTGTTGTCCGCGACACGACTGCCCCGCCGTGTGAACGCCGGGACAAGGCCCGCGCCTGATGCGGCACGTGGCGTACGGTGAACCTCGCCGAGGAAGCCACAACCGAGGAACCGAGGGGCTCACGCCCCGCACACTGGGACAGGAACCAGATCAACCATGATTAACGGAGAACTCATCGACCTGGTCGTCGGCGACTACGAGGCGCGTATCGCCTCGTCGGGAGCCATGCTCGTTCACCTGCGTCGCCAGGGGCGCGACCTCATCATGCCCTTCGATGCCGAGGCCATGCTGCCCGCCGGCTGGCAGGGCAAGACCCTGCTGCCGTGGGCCAACCGCATCGCCGGGTCCCGCTACGGCTATGTCGGCACCGAGTTCCTCGTGGGCTGCAACGAGCCGGCCAGCGGCTCGGCCCTCCACGGCCTGGCCGGCTGGATGGACTGGCAGGTCGCCGACGACGACCCCTCCGGCCCCGACGACGGCGCCCCCCGCAGCCGGGTCGTCCTGGAGCTGAGCCTGCTGGCCTCCTACGGCTACCCCTGGAGCCTGGAGGCCAGTGCCTGCTTCGAGCTCGACGCCGAGCGCGGACTGAGTGTCACGGTGACCGCCACCAACATCGGTGCGGCCCGTCCCGCCCCGCCGGTCCCCGGTGCGCCGGAGGCCGGGGGTGAGCCCGCCCCCGCTCCCTACGGTGTCTCCTGCCACCCCTACCTGACGCGCTCGGCCCCCTTGGACGACTGTGTCCTGACCATCCCGGCGGCCGAGGTCCTCGACGTCGACGAGCGCATGGCGCCCACGCACCGGCGCAGCGTGGAGGGCACCGACTGGGACTGGCGCGAGGGTCGGCTCGTCGGGGACACCCAGACGGACAACGCCTACACCGCTCTGCCCGAGGGGGCATGGGAGGTGAGCCTGCGCGGCGGGCAGGGGAACCGCGCCGTCGTCATGAGCTCGGATGTCCCCTGGGTGCAGGCCTACACCGCCGACGAGCTCGGTCGCCCCGGCGTGGCCGTTGAGCCCATGACCTGCCCGCCCAACGCCTTCAACAGCGGTGAGGACCTCATCTTCCTGGCGGTGGGGCAGTCCCACTCCTTCACCTACCGCCTGTACGAGGAGGACTGAGCGCGCAAGCGGCGTGCTGAGCCTGCAGGCGCGACAACGTACGGTGGGCGTCGTCGAGCATTCCGTCTCGACGACGCCCACCGCGCGTCAGAGGGGGCGGTGCTCAGCTCAGACGCACCGGCTGTCCGGAGTGGGCCGACTCCGTGGCGGCCTCGGCCAGGCGCAGGGCCGCGATGGCGTCCTCGATGCCGGTGGGGGGCGTGGTGCCGGCCTCGACGGCCTCGATGAAGGCGCTCAGCTCGATGCGGTAGGCGTCGGCGTAGCGCTCCAGGAAGAAGTCGAGGTAGGGCTCCTGGGCGTCGGTGACCTCGCCGTTGGACAGGCGCACCGTGGTGGCGCGGATGTTCTCTGCGAACAGGGCGCCCTCGCGGCCCGAGGCCTCGAGGCGCTGGTCGTAGCCGGAGGAGCAGTGGCGGTTGTTGATGATCGTGGCCACGGCGCCCGAGGCGGCCTTGAGGGTGACGACGGCGGCGTCGAAGTCGCCGGTGTCCTTCAGGGACGGGTCGAGGTTCTGCCCGGCGGCGTAGACCTCCTCGATCTCGCCCAGGAAGAAGCGGGCGGTGTCGAAGTCGTGGATGGTCATGTCGCGGAAGATGCCGCCGGAGACCTTGATGTACTCCGCCGGCGGGGCGGCCGGGTCGCGGCTGATGATGGTCAGCTGCTCGATATCGCCGATCCTGCCGGCCTCGACCGCGGCGCGGGCGGCGGCGAAGCTGGGGTCGAAGCGGCGGTTGAAGCCGAACATGACGGGGACCTTGACGGCGTCGAGCTCGGCCTGGGCGGCCTCGACGTCCTTCATGTCCAGAGCGATCGGCTTCTCGCACAGCACCGCCTTGCCCGCCTTGGCGGCGGCCAGCAGGTGGGGGATGTGCAGCGGCGTGGGGGAGCCGACGATGACGGCGTCGATCTCGGGGTCGGCGAAGACCTCCTCGGCGTCCTTGCATGACCGGGCCCCGTAGGTGGCGGCGAGCTTCTCGGCCGCGTCCTCGAAGGGGTCGCAGACCAGGGCGAGCTCGGCCTGGGGGTGGGCGGCGATGGTCTTGGCGTGGACGTGGCCGATGCGGCCGGCACCGATGACGGCGATGGAGAGCATCCTTGCTCCTTCTGCGTGTGAGTGGGTGTCTGGGTTGGTGTCTGAACTGTGGACAGTGGTTGGGGTGGGCGGTTCGAGGGCGCGGAACGTGTGGACATGACCGAACATGCCGTGGACCCGCCCGGCGCGGCGGGTGCCGCTCTGGTCGTCCGGGCCCCACCGGGACCCGGACGACCCTGACTGGAGTCGATCAGGGCTGGGGCATGATGACGTCGCGCACCAGGGCGTCCAGGTCGGCGTCGGCCTGGAGGAAGCCGCGCAGGGTGCGGCGGGTCGCACCGAAGGAGTCGAACTCCTCGGGCGTCATGCCGTCGGGCTCGTAGGCGCGCACGAACTCCGGGATCGACAGGAGCGTCTCCATGATCTCGGGGGCCACGGGCTCGTCGATGCGCTCCACGACCTTGTAGTCGGAGTCGTTGATGAGCTTCTGCCAGGCGAAGGGCGGGGAGACGACCAGGTCGCCGCCGACCAGCTCGGACCACTGCAGCACGTTGCGGAAGGCGGCCGACAGCACGCGGGCGCGCAGGCCGCGGGCCTGGAACTCCTGGTAGGCGCGCTTCAGGGCGGCCACGCCGCCCCACTCCAGGTGACCGGGGTCGATGAAGAGCTTGTCCCGCTTGGCCACGATCTTGAGCCAGTCGTCCAGGCGACCGCCCATGAGGGTGACGACCGGGCCCATGGTGGAGACGTCCTTGCCCTCGGCCTCGCGGCGCTTGAGGCCGCGCTCGATGGCCTCACCGGTGGCCACGGCCTGGGGCACGGAGAAGGAGACGGTGACGTTGACCGACACGCCCCGGTAGGTGGCGTCCTCGATGGCCTCGACGCCCACGGAGGTCGCGGGGATCTTGACGATGATGTTCTTGGCCAGGTTGGAGAACTCCTCGGCCTGGTCGGCCAGGGCCTTGGCGCTGCGGGCCAGGCGCGGGTCGGTCTGCATCGACAGGCGGCCGTTGCGTCCCTTGTGCTCCTCGAAGATGGGCTCGAGCAGCGTGGCGGCCTCGATGCTCATCTCGCGTACGACCTGCCAGCCGATCTCGGACTCGGTGGCCTCGGGCATCTCCTCGGCCAGCTCGGCGATGCGGGGGAGCCACACGTCCTTGCGCTGGTTGATGCAGGTGTAGGCGATGGTGGGGTTGCAGGTGGCGCCCACACCGCCGAAGGAGATGGACTGGCGCAGCTCGTCGGGGTCGGCTGAGTCGTTCCACAGGGCGGTGGGCGTGTTGCGGGCGGCGTCGAGAAGGGGTCCGGGGGTGTAGTCGATGCTCATCGGTTCTGTGCTCTCTTTCGGGTTCATCCGCGCAGGCGTCCTTGCAGCCGCGGTCCGGTAGCCCCTATTGAAGTGCGCTCGACGGCATCTGTCAATAAAATGTCAGGACAAAGATTTCTGGGAACGGCGGTGGCCCCGGCGCCGGTGTGAGGGCTAGCTGGAGAACAGCGAGGTCTCGAAGGTGTAGCGCGAGGCGCGGTAGATGTGCTGCCCGTACTCGATGACGCGGCCCGACTGGTCGTAGGTGATGCGGGTGGCGGTCATCAGGGCGGCGCGGCGTCGCTCATGGAGGAGGTCGGCCTCGCGGGCGGAGGCGTTGCGGGCCCCGATGGTCTGCTTGGCCGCGGTGGGGATGGCGTCCTGGGCGCGCAGCAGGTCGTAGAGGCCCCCGGTCTCCAGCTCCTCGCGGGTGGGGGCGATGGCCGCCGGCATGAGGTTGGACAGCACCGCGATCGGCTCACCGTCGGCGCAGCGAATGCGGGTGCAGGTCACGACGGCGGTGCCCTCCTCGACCTCGAGGTGCTCGGCGGCCTCGGCGTCGGCCTCGTGCTCGGTGTAGTCCAGCACGCTCGTGGAGGTCGTGTGGCCGGCCGCGGACAGGTCCGACAGCAGGCTGGTCAGCTGCATCGGCCGGTGGACGTGCATGGGGGAGACGATCGTGCCCACGCCCCGACGGCGCTTGACCAGGCCGCGGTCCACCAGGTGCTGAAGGGCCTGGCGCGCTGTGGGGCGGGAGACCTTCAGTCGCTTGGCCATCGAGAGCTCGTCCTCCAGGCGGCTGCCGGCCGGCAGTGTGCCGTCGAGGATGAGTGAGGCCAGGGGCTCAGAAATTTGCGTGTGCAACGGCGTCTTGGAGTCGCGGTCGATCGTGATGTCGAGGGCGAAAGGGGATGTTGAATCAGACATGAGATAGGCCTGTGTCAGACGTGATAATGCCTCGAGCATACGGATGCTGTCTGCTGATGTCACGCACTGTCGTCATCCCGGCGCCGCTCTTCGGGGAAGTGGGCCCTCAAATGTTCTGACAATTGCTTGACCTGGGGCGGTCCTGTGGGGCAGGCTTCGCAGTGACGCCCGAAGCAGACCTCATTCCCGCAGGCCTGCAGGCCCCAAGGATGTGGAGACGCGATCACCGTGACGACAGCGACGACGGCAACGACCAAGGCAACTGAGTCGGTCGCGCCCGAGGGTCCGCCCCCAGGCGCCGGAGGCGCTGATCGGCTCGACGTGCTCACCATCGGGCGCTGCGGCATTGACATCTATCCCCTCCAGGTCGGCGTCGGGCTGGAGGACGTGGAGAGCTTCGGCAAGTTCCTGGGCGGAAGCCCCACCAATGTGGCGGTGGCCGCCGCCCGCTACGGGCACCGCTCCGCCGTCGTCACCGGCGTTGGCAACGACCCCTTCGGGCGCTTCGTGCACACCGAGATGCGCCGCCTGGGCGTCGACGACCGCCACGTCGTCACCAAGGCCGCCTACAACACCCCGGTCACCTTCTGCGAGATCTTCCCGCCGGATGACTTCCCCCTCTACTTCTACCGCGAGCCATCGGCCCCCGATCTGGAGCTGACCTGGGACGACCTGCCGCTGGAGTCCATCCGCGACGCCTCCATCTTCTGGATCTCGGTGACCGGGCTGAGCAAGGAGCCCTCGCGCTCGGCCCACCACGCGGCCCTGGGCACCCGCGACCGGCGGCGCTTCACGATCGCCGACCTCGACTACCGTCCCATGTTCTGGAAGGACAAGGAGACGGCCCACCGGGAGGTCTCCAGGATCCTGCCCAAGGTCACCGTCGCCATCGGCAACCGGGAGGAGTGCGAGGTCGCCGTCGGCGAGCGCGACCCCGAGCGGGCGGCCGACGCCCTCCTGGAGGCCGGCGTCGAGCTGGCCATCGTCAAGCAGGGGCTGGAGGGGACGCTGGCCAAGACCCGCACCGAGCGGGTGGAGATGCCCGTGACCTCAGTGGACACGAAGAACGGCCTGGGTGCCGGGGACGCCTTCGGCGGGGCCATCTGCCACGGTCTGCTGTCGGGATGGTCCCTGGAGAAGACCATCTTCGCCGCCTCCACCGCGGGGGCGATCGTCTCGTCCCGACTGGAGTGCTCCACCGCCATGCCCACCGAGCCCGAGCTGCTCGAGCTCATGCGCGCCTGCCGCGACGAGGTCGCCCCGGGGCTGACGGACCTGTGAGGAGCCCCCGATGAGCGCATCACCCACCCCTGCCGCCTCCGCCTCGGGGCCGCGGCCGCTGACCGACGCCGTCACCGAGATCCGGGCCACCGACCCCGGCCGTATCGGTCGGGCGCTGGCCCAGCGCCCCCGCGCCGACCTGGCCGGGGCCGGGCGCCTCATGGTCATCGCCTGCGACCACCCGGCCCGCGGGGCCCTGGGGGCGGGGGAGCGGCCCCTGGCGATGGCCGACCGTGAGGACCTCCTCCAGCGCTGCATGACGGCCCTGTCCCGCCCCGGCGTCAACGGGTTCCTGGGAACCGCGGAGATCATCGAGGACCTGACGCTCCTGGGCGCCCTGGACGGCAAGCTCGTGTGGGGCTCCATGAACCGGATCGGCCTCCAGGGGGCCTCCTTCGAGATGGATGACCGCTTCGGCGCCTACGACGCCGAGGGCATCGAGGCCTCTCACCTCGACGGCGGCAAGATGCTCACCCGCGTCAACTACGCCGACCCCGCCAGCGCCGCCACCCTCGAGGCCAGCGCCAAGGCCATCGACTCCCTGTCCGAGCGCGGGCTGAACGCGATGATCGAGCCCTTCATCTCGCGGTGGGAGGGCGGCCGGATCGTCAACGACATCAGCGAGGAGGCCGTCATCCGCTCGATCTGCATCGCCCAGGCGCTGGGGCGCAGCTCGGCGCACACCTGGCTCAAGCTGCCCTGCGTCAGCGGCCCCGCCTCAATGCGGCGCGTCATGGCCTCCACCTCCCTGCCCAGCCTCATTCTGGGCGGCGAGGTCTCGGCCGACCCCGAGGCCACCCGGGCTTCCTGGGCGGCCGCCCTCGAGCTGCCCAATGTCAGGGGGCTGGTCGTGGGCCGCTCCCTGCTCTACCCGGGCAATGACGACGTCAAGGCCGCCGTCGACGCCGCCGTCGCCCTGCTGTGAGCACCTGAAGCATCCACAAGCGGGGCGACCGCCCCAGTCCGCAGCCACTGTCAATCGGCCCCGGCAGGGCCGCCCCGTACGAGACAATCCGCACGAGTACCACCCAGGAGCTGAAGGAGCACCACCATGGGCCACACCGACCGCACCGCCCAGCCCGAGACGTCGAGTCAGTCCCGCTACGTCATCCGCGCCGGCGAGCTCGCCCACGACAGCTACGAGCTGGACCTCACCCCTGAGCGGGCCGGTTGGGAGTGGTCCTCCCTGCGCGTGGTGGCGCTCGCCCCCGGTGGGAGCCTGACCGTGCCCGCCGGCGAGCACGAGTACCTCGTCCTGCCGCTGTCGGGGGGCTGCGGCGTCCAGGCCGGCGGTGAGCGCTTCGAGGTCGCCGGCCGCGAGTCGGTCTTCACCGACATCACCGACTACGTCTACGTCCCCCGCCGCACTGAGGTGACCCTCACCAGCGCAGACGGCGCCCGCATCGCCCTGCCCGGCTCCAAGGCCACCACCGACAAGCCGCTGCGCTACTGCCCGCGCTCCGAGGTCGGCACCGGCCTGCGCGGGGCCGGCCCCTCCTCGCGCCAGGTCAACAACTACGCCCTGGGCAACGACGTCGAGACCTCCCACCTGCTGGCCTGCGAGGTCCTGACCCCCGGGGGCAACTGGTCCTCCTACCCGCCCCACAAGCACGACGAGCACACCGAGGTCGAGCGGGTCCTGGAGGAGATCTACTACTACCAGGTCCGCGCCGGCGAGGGTGACGCCGAGGGCTTCGCGCTCCAGCGCATCTACCCCTCGCCCGGCCACGACATCGACGTGTGCACCGAGGTGCGCGACGGTGACGTCGTCGTCATGCCCTACGGCTACCACGGCCCCTCCGTGGCCGCCCCCGGCTACGACCTCTACTACCTCAACGTCATGGCCGGCCCCGCCGAGGACTCCGTGTGGCTCATGACCGACGACCCCCACCACACCTGGGTGCGCCAGACCTGGGAAGGGCAGGAGGTCGACCCGCGCCTGCCCATGACCCCCATGAACGACTAGCCGACCCGCCTTTCGACCGCCCCCACCACCTGAGAAGAGCAGAGAAGAACCACGATGAGTAACGAAGCCTACGCCGGCACGATCCGCCTGACGGTCGCCCAGGCCACCATCCGTTTCCTGTCCAACCAGTACTCCGAGCGCGACGGCGTCGAGCAGCGCCTCATCGCCGGCGCCTTCGGGATCTTCGGCCACGGCAACGTGGCCGGCATCGGTCAGGCCCTCCTGCAGAACGAGATCGCCCGCGCCGACGGCGAGCAGGAGATGCCCTACATCATGCCCCGCAACGAGCAGGGGCAGGTGCACGCGGCCGCTGCCTTCGCCAAGACCACCAACCGCCTCCAGACCTACATGTGCACGGCCTCCATCGGTCCGGGGTCCCTCAACATGGTCACCGGGGCCGCCCTGGCCACCACCAACCGCCTGCCGGTGCTGCTGCTCCCCTCCGACCAGTTCGCCACCCGCGTCCCCGACCCCGTGCTCCAGCAGCTGGAGGACCCCACCAGCCTGGACGTCTCGGTCAATGACGCCTTCCGGCCCGTCTCGCGCTTCTTCGACCGCATCAACCGGCCCGAGCAGCTCATCCCCTCGCTGCTGAACGCCATGCGCGTGCTCACCGACCCGGCCGAGACCGGCGCGGTCACCATCGCCATGCCTCAGGACGTCCAGGCCGAGGTCTTCGACTGGCCCGTGGAGCTGTTCCGCAAGCGCGTGTGGCACGTGCGCCGCCCGGTGCCCGAGCCCGCCGCCCTGGAGCGCGCCGTCGCCCTCATCAAGGCCGCCAAGCGCCCCCTCATCATCGCCGGCGGAGGCACCATCTACGCCGGTGCCAGCGAGGAGCTGCGCGCCCTGGCCACCGCCACCGGCATCCCGGTGGGCGACACCCAGGCCGGCAAGGGCGCCATCAACTTCGACCACCCCAGCGCCGTGGGCGGCGTGGGCTCCACCGGATGCGACTCCGGCAACCACATCGCTGACAAGGCCGACCTCATCATCGGCGTGGGCACCCGCTACTCCGACTTCACCACGGCCTCCAAGACCCAGTTCAAGAACCCCAACGTGACGTTCGTGAACATCAACGTCACCCCCTTCGACGCCGCCAAGGAGAGCGCGGAGATGGTGGTGGCCGACGCCCGCGAGGCCCTGGCGGCCCTGAGGGAGGCGCTCGCGGACTACCGTGTCGAGACGGCCTACTCCGAGGAGATCACCGCGGAGAAGGAGGCCTGGCTCAAGGCCACCGAGCGCTGCTACCACCTGGACCACGGGCCCCTGCCCGCCCAGACCGAGGTCTTCGGCGCCCTCAACGAGCTCATGGGGGAGGAGGACGTGGTCATCAACGCCGCCGGCTCCATGCCCGGTGACCTCCAGGCCCTGTGGCAGGCCCGCAGCCCGCTGCAGTACCACGTGGAGTACGCCTTCTCCTGCATGGGCTACGAGGTGCCCGCCGCCATGGGCGTCAAGCTCGCCCGCCCCGAGGTCGAGGTGGTCTCCATCGTGGGTGACGGCACCTACCAGATGCTCCCCATGGAGCTGGCCACCGTGGTCCAGGAGAACATCAAGGTCATCTACGTCCTGCTGCAGAACTACGGCTTCTGCTCCATCGGCGCCCTCTCGGAGTCCCGCGGGTCCCAGCGCTTCGGCACCAAGTACCGCCGGCGCGGCGAGGGCAGCCACCTGGCCGACGAGCAGGTCATCGACGGCGTCGACATCGCCGCCAACGCCCGCTCCTGGGGTCTGGACGTCCTCGAGGTCCACACCATCGCGGAGTTCAAGGAGGCCTACCGCAAGGCCGAGGCCTCCGACCGTCCCACGATGATCCACATCGAGACCGACCTCTACGGCCCCAACCCTCCCGGGTCGAGCTGGTGGGACGTCCCGGTCTCGGGCGTCTCCGAGCTGGAGTCCACGCAGCGCGCCTACGAGGAGTACCTGCGTGACCGCAAGCCTCAACGTCACTACCTGTAAGGCCACTACCTGAAGGGATCGCAGGTAGGACGCGGGAAATGGCGCGCAGCTCCTGCGCCAGCCGCGACGGCGGGGGTCCACGGCGGATAGTGCCGTGGACCCCCGCCGTGCGCGCGCTCCCTTCTGGGACGGGTGTCCCTCGGGTGCTGTGTCAGCGGCGCTGCGGAAGGACGCCAAGATCACGATGTGGTCAACGCCCCCATTATGTTCTGACAAAACGGCACCATTTGCCGTCTAGGACGTTAGGCTTGGAGTACATGCAAGGCGCTGGGCGCCCGACCGGCCCGTTCGTGAGACCTTGGTCGGGGTCCGGCCCTGCCCACCCCATAGACGGGGTGGGTCCGCGAAACCGACAATCAGGAGTCGATAACGATGAGAACCATTGCGCACTGGGTTGACGGAAAGTACTACGAGGGAAATCCGATCGGCCGCTTCGCCGTCGAGAACCCGGGAACCGGTGAGGTCGAGGCCGAGCTGCTCCAGGCCTCCGACGCCGACCTCGACCACGCCGTCGAGGTGGCCCGCCGAGCCCAGAAGGAGTGGGCGAAGGTCTCGCTGGCCAAGCGCACCGCCATCATGTTCCGCATGCGCCAGCTGGTCCTGGACCACCAGGACGAGATGGCCAAGATGATCGTGGCCGAGCACGGCAAGAACTACTCCGACGCCGTCGGCGAGATCCAGCGCGGGCGCGAGACCCTCGACTTCGCCACCGCCATCAACCTGGCCCTCAAGGGCGAGCACTCCTTCGACATCTCCACCGGCGTGGACATCCACACCCTGCGTCAGCCGGTCGGCGTCGTCGCCGGCATCTGCCCCTTCAACTTCCCGGCCATGGTGCCCATGTGGATGCACCCCATTGCCATCGCCACCGGTAACGCCTTCGTCCTCAAGCCGGCCTCGGCCACGCCCTCGGCGGCCCTGCTGACGGCCGAGCTCTACAAGGAGGCCGGCCTGCCCGACGGCGTCTTCAACGTCGTCTCCGGCAACCGCACCATGGTCTCCAAGGTTCTCGAGCACCCCGGCATCGACGCGATCTCCTTCGTGGGCTCCACCCCGGTGGCCCACATCGTCCAGGACACCGGCGTCACCCACGGCAAACGCGTCCAGGCCCTGGGCGGGGCGAACAACCACGCCATCGTCATGCCCGACTCAGACCTGGACTTCGCCGCCCAGCACATCTCCGCCGCCGCCTTCGGGGCCGCCGGCGAGCGCTGCATGGCCCTGCCCGTCGTCGTGGCCGTGGGCGGCTGCGGACCGGACCTGGCCCGTCGCGTCAAGGCCCACGCCGAGAAGATCAAGGTCGGCTACGGCATGGACGAGGGCGTTGAGATGGGCCCGGTCATCGACGCCAAGTCCAAGGAGTTCATCACCGGCCTCATCGACGACGCCGAGGCCAAGGGGGCCGAGGTCGTCCTCGACGGCCGCCCGCTGGTCATCCCCGGACACGAGAAGGGTCACTTCCTCGGCCCGACCATCGTCGACAACGTCTCCCTGGAGTCCTCGCTCTACACCGAGGAGGTCTTCGGGCCGGTGCTCGCGATCGTCCACGCCGACACCTACGAGGAGGCCATCAAGCAGGTCAACTCCTCGCCCTTCGGCAACGGCGCGGCCATCTTCACCAACGACGGCGGCGTGGCCCGTCGCTTCGAGCTCGACGTCGAGGCCGGCATGGTGGGCATCAACGTGCCGATCCCCACGCCGGTGGCCTACTACTCCTTCGGCGGCTGGAAGGAGTCGCTCCTGGGCGACACCCACATCCACGGCCCTGAGGGCGTGCGGTTCTACACCCGCGCCAAGGCGGTCACCACCCGCTGGCCCTCGGAGAAGACCTACGCCGCGACCATGTCCTTCCAGCGCGAGGAGTAGGCCCGGCTGCTCCGCCACCCATCACCGCGGACGCACCATAGAACTCAACGACTGATCTGCAGGATGAGTCCGCGAGATCTACGGTGCGTCCGCGCCTTGTTGGAAGCGCTAGAGATCAGACCTCTTTGTCAGTACAAAACTCTATGCTTTCGATCAGTTGAGGTATATCGTGGATCTCGCATCCGAAACGATTCGGGTATCGCCACGCGAAGGAGACAACGATGTCCAAAGCCGTCAACACCAACGATCCCAAGTACTCCAAACTCACCATCGGTGTCTGCCCCGACCAGTGGGGCGTCTGGTTCCCCGAGGACCCCAGGCAGATGGACCCCCGTCAGGCCTGGGAGGAGATGGCCGAGGCCGGCTTCGAGGTCATCGAGACCGGCCCCTTCGGCTACTTCCCGACCGCCCCCAAGGAGCTCCAGAAGTGGTGCGACGAGTTCGGCATGAGGGTGGTGGCCGGTACCGGCTGGGGCGTCCTGCACAAGCAGGAGGCCTGGGAGACCACCCTCAAGACCTTCCGCGCCATCGCCGAGACCCACGCCGCCGTCGGCGCCGAGTACATCGTCCACCTGCCCCCGCTCTACCGCGATGACAAGACCTGGGAGTGGACCGACGACCGCGTCCTGTCCGACGACGCCTGGAAGCTCTACGTCGAGCACGCCAACGCCCTGGGGCAGATGCTCCTGGATGAGTACGGCCTCAAGATGGTCCTCCACCCCCACGGCGACTCTCACATCGAGACTCCCGAGGAGATCGCCCGCATCTTCGACGCCACCGACCCCACCTACGTCAACCTGTGCCTGGACTCCGGGCACGTCGTCTACGGAGGCGGCGACCCCGTCGAGCTGTGCCGGAAGTACCCCGAGCGCATCACCTACGTCCACATCAAGGCCTTCGACGAGGGCATCACCCGAGAGGCCCATGAGAAGGACTGGCCCTTCGGTGAGGCCGTCACCAAGGGCGCCTCAGTCTGCCCGCCCGCCGGCCTGCCCGAGATGCACGAGTTCGTCGACGCCCTGGCCGCCCTGGACAAGCCGATCTACGCGATCTGCGAGCAGGACTGCTACCCCTGCGAGCCCTCCTTCCCCAAGCAGAACGCCATCAACATGCGCACGTACGTGGCCGAGTGCGGCCTGGGACTGGCCTGAGGCCTTCCGCCGCGTCCAACAGCCGACCTACCACTGACACCACCTCAACGAGGAGACACGCATGACTGTACGCATCGGACTCATCGGCGCCGGCGGCATGGGCCGCGCCCACCTGGCCCGCATCGCGGGCGTCCTGTCCGGCGGCGAGATCGTCGCCGTGGCCGACATCAACCACGAGGCCGCGGTCTCGGCCGCGCAGCCCTACGGCGCCAAGGCCTACGACAGCGCCGACGATCTCATCAACGACCCGGACGTCGACGCCGTCCTCATCGCCACCTTCGGCAAGGTCCACGCCCCGGACGTCATCAAGGCTGTCGAGGCCGGCAAGTACGTCCTGTGCGAGAAGCCGCTGGCCACCACCGCCGAGGACTGCATCGCCATCATGGAGGCCGAGCAGAAGGCCGGCAAGAAGCTCGTCACCGTGGGCTTCATGCGCCGCTTCGACGCCGCCTACAACGAGATGAAGAAGGTCCTCGACGACGGCGACAACGGACGGGCCCTCCTGGTCCACAACCGTCACCGCAACCCCACCGTGCCGGAGTCCTACACCTCGCGCATGGCCATCGACGACACGGCGATCCACGAGATCGACACGATGCGCTGGCTCCTGGACGAGGAGATCGTCAAGGTGCGCGTCGAGCGCCCGAGGTCCACCACCCACCGCTTCGACCACCTCATCGACCCGGTCGTCGTCGTCATGTACACCGAGTCCGGCGTGCGCATCGACGACGAGGTCAACGTCAACCTGCAGTACGCCTACTCCATCGAGTGCGAGCTCGTGCTGGAGACCGCCGCGGTGAGGCTGGGCGACCAGGAGCGGATCCACATCCGCGACATCCACGGCAACCGCAACGCCATGTGCCAGTCGCACATCGACCGCTTCGAGGACGCCTTCAACCGCGAGGTGCAGGAGTGGATCAACGCCGTGGCCCGCGACGAGCACACCGGCTCGACCTCCTGGGACGGCTACGCGGCCACCTCCGTGGTCGACGCGGCGGTCGCGTCACTGGAGGACGAGTCCTCGCCGATGGTCGACGTCACGCTCATCGACAAGCCCGCCTTCTACGCCTGAAGCCTCCCGTCATCGTCCTCGCCGATACGGCCGCTTGCCGGAGCGTTCGCGATTGCTGCGTGTTCGCGAGTGCGCCGGGGTCGCCCTCGGCAGGACGGTGACGGGTCCCGCCCGCCGTGTTCGTCCCGGGAGGCATGAGCCCCGCCTCCCGGGACGAGGACTTTTCGTCGGCAGGACGGGGGTCTCCTGCCGCTTCGTTGAAGGATCTGGAAATTCCCGCCACGACCACTTCCCCAGACGTCATTGTCATGACATTATGGGGGTGTCGACATGGATGTCGGCGCCCGAGAGGAGACCTCCTTGGTAGACATCGCCCTTGACCCGAACATGTACTACCGCACCATGTCCACGGTGCGCACGCTCCACAAGGCCGCCGAGCTGGGCTTCGAGCACGTCGAGCTCTCACCCAACGCGGACTTCCACTTCTGGCACCACCGCCCCGCCGCCGACGACGCCTTCGTCGCCGAGCTCAACAAGGCTCAGAAGGAGACGGGCGTCAAGGTGCGCACCCTCAACCCCGTCTTCAACTGGTCCTCGCCCGACGAGGAGGAGCGGCGCGCCCAGGTGTCCAACTGGCGCCGCCTGCTCGAGCTCGCCGACCAGATCGACGTCCGGGAGATCACCTCCGAGTTCTCCGGAGACCGCAACCAGGCCCGCCGCAGCGAGGAGCAGTGGTTCCGCTCCATCGAGGAGCTCATCCCCGACTTCGAGCGCTACGGCATCCGCCTCAACATGGAGGCCCACCCCTACGACTTCGTCGAGCTGCACGACCCCGCCCTGAACCTCGTGCGTGCGGTCAACAAGGACTGGATCGGCTACGAGTTCTGCTGCCCCCACGCCTTCCACCTCTCCGACGGTGCCGGCGACGTCGAGCGCATGATCCGCACCGCCCACGAGGCCGGCAAGCTGCGCGAGGTCCACATCGCCGACGGCTTCAACCACCGCGCCAACGACGGCAACCGCTACATCGTCAACCCGCCCGGCGCCGACGTCACCGTCCACCAGCACAACGAGATCGGCAACGGCGAGGTCGACTGGGACGCCGTCTTCTCCACGCTGCGTGACATCAGCTTCGACGGCGTGCTCTCCGTGTGCGTCTTCGGCTGGCACGAGCACGCCGACGACATCAACCGCCGAGTGCTGGCCCGGCTCCGCGAGGAGCTCGGCTGACCCTCATCGGCCCTCGCCGCTCCCGGTGAGGGCCGCCCACGCTGCCGGCTCCCGCTCCTGCGCTGCGGCGCGGTGACCGGCGGACCGGGCCATCCGGTCCACCCAGCAGCGCTCTCTTTCGCCTCCGCCAACGATGGCGGACGACCCAAGGAGTTCCTTCATGTCCACATCACCCAGCTCTGCGGCGCACTACACGCCGGAGAAGATCCAGGAGCTGGTCGACCAGACCCCCGCCTCAGGGCCGAAGCGCTCGCTCGGACTCATCGCCCTGGTCGCCACCCTCGGCTCGCTGCTCTTCGGCTACGACACCGGTGTCATCTCCGGAGCCCTGCCCTACATGTATCTGCCGCACGGCGCCGACGGCCTGCAGATCACCTCCTGGGAGGAGGGCTGGATCGGCGGCCTGCTCTGCCTGGGCGCCGCGCTCGGCGCCTCGGTGGGGGGCAAGCTCTCCGACAAGTACGGGCGCCGGCACAACATCATGCTCCTGGCCATCGTCTTCTTCATCGGGGCACTGGGCTGCACGATCTCGCCCAACATCTGGGTCCTCTACTTCTTCCGGATCGTGCTGGGCTTCGCCGTCGGCGGTGCCTCGGCGATCGTCCCCGTCTTCCTCGGTGAGACGGCCCCCAAGCGCATCCGCGGCACCCTGGTGGCCGTGGACCAGATGATGATCGTCTTCGGCCAGTTCCTCGCCTTCTCCATGAACGCCGTCCTCGCCCGCATGCACGGCGGCCCGGAGGTCACCCTCGCCAACGACGTCGTCAACAACTCCGGTGAGGTCGTCGCCAAGGCCGGCGACAAGGTCGCCTGGGAGAGTGTGCAGCACTTCAGCAACGTCATGATCGAGTCCGGCAACGGTATGACCTGGCGCTACATGCTCGTGCTGGCCACCCTGCCCGCCGTCGCCCTGTGGTTCGGCATCCGCCTCATGCCGGAGTCCTCGCGCTGGTACGTCGCCAACCTGCGCATCGCCGAGGCCATCGGCTCCCTCAAGCGGGTGCGCGACGAGTCCAAGGACGGTTCCATCGCCGAAGAGGTCGACGAGATGCTTGAGATCCAGCGCAAGGAGGCCAACCAGGAGAAGTGGGGCCTGGCGCAGATCATGGGCGTCAAGTGGACCCGCCACCTGCTCTTCATCGGCATCATCCTGGGCCTGGCCGACCAGCTCACCGGCATCAACACGGCCATGTACTACACGCCCAAGGTGCTCTCCGCGGCCGGCCTGCCCATGAGTGACGCGATCTCCCTCAATGTGGTCTCCGGATTCGTCTCCTTCGTGGGGTCGGCCGTCGGCCTGTGGCTGGTCACCAAGTTCGCCCGCCGGCACGTGGGCATCTACCAGGAGGCCAGCATCGTGGTCTCCCTCGGGCTCCTGGCAGCGGTCTTCTACTTCCTCATCCAGCCCTACCAGGACGCCGACGGCAACATCAAGGGAGCCCCTGCCTTCGCCCCCTACCTGGTGCTGCTCATCGTCTCGCTGTTCGTGTTCGCCAAGCAGTCCGGAACAGTCACCTGGGTCCTCGTCGCGGAGATCTTCCCCGCCAAGGTTCGCGGCACGGCCATGGGACTGGCCGTGGGCACCCTGTGGATCGCCAATGGGATCGTCGCCCTGGTGTTCCCCATCATGATGGAGAAGCTCGGAGGAGCGGGCACCTACCTCATCTTCTGCCTGTTCAACGTCATGTCACTCATCTTCTACATGAAGTTCGTGCCCGAGACGAAGTACCACTCCCTGGAGGAGCTCGAGGCCCGATTCGAGAAGGAGTACAGCTGATTCACGTGGTCAGGGAGCTGAGTCAGTGTTGAGCCAGCGACAGGCCGTCGGGTCGGTGGGCCCGACAGGGGCGGATTGAAGCCGACCGCTCGGTTCTGACACACTGTCTCAGTTCCCGTCCGACGTCGTCAGCGTCAGCTGATGCCACATCTGAACAGACATCTACACACAATGCCGTCCATGACGTACACGGTGACCGGTCCATGACCCCCCATCCGCCGCGCAGCGCGCCACCCGCTCCGCTCCGCCTCCGCCTGTACGCATGGGCGGCAGGTCTGTTCCTCGGCGCCCTCGAAGGGGCGCTGGCCATCGTCGTCGCAGACATCCGCAGCGATGCGCTGGCGCTGGTCTGCGTCGTTGGTGCGGCCATGGGTTTGGGGACCGTCGCCGGCATGCCCCTTGCCCGGCACCTGGGCCGCAGGAGAACCGGCCTGGTCGTGGCCGTGCTGGCTGCAGTGGGGGCGGGGCTCGCAGCGGGGCTCCACGGCGTCCCCGCCCTCATCGGCGCCGGGCTCGCAGGATCGGCCGCCGGCGGGGTGCTCGTCGTGGCGCCACTGGTCTGCCACGAGCTCTCCCTGAGGGGGCACAAGCGTCTCATGCCGCAGGCCATGGCCCTCGGTCCTGCCGGGGCGGGCATCACGACCCTGGCGGCCTGGTGGAGCCCGGCGCGCACCCCCACCGCCTGGGTGGTGGTCGCAGTCGCTGCGCTGGTCTACCTGTTCTGCGCCCTGTCTCTGCCCGAGAGCCCGACCTGGCTGGTGCGGCAGAGCCGTGACGTCGAGGCCTTCGAGGCCCTGCGCCGACTGCACGGGACCCTGGAGGCCTCTGTGGCCATCGACTGGACCCGACTGGACGCCGAGATGCTGGCCGAGCAACAGGCTCTGACCCCTGCGGACTTGCGGGTGCCCCAGGTGCGTGCCGCCGTGCTGACCGGCGCCGTCCTCATCCTCGCTCAGGAGGCGCCGCTGGGCGCGGCGGCTCTGGTCCTCGCTCCGCTGGTCGCGGTCGACCTCGGCCTTGGCTCGAGCGCGATTGCCACCAGCGCCGCGGCCTGGGGCGGGTTGGCCCTTCTTGCCCTGGTGCTGGTGACCCGGATCGAGCAGCTGCGCTTCCTGCGCGTGGTCCTGGGCACCGTTGTGGCCGTGCTGGGGGCGACCTTCCTGGTCACCGGCCTGACTCTCGGGGGAGTGGGCGGTGCTTGGACCATCGTCGTGTCGCTGACGATCCTCGTGGCCAGCCAGTCCGTCCTGGTCCTGCCCGCCTGCCAGGGGGCGATCGACCCGCGGATCCCGCCCTGGCTGGTCGAGGCGCAGCGGCGCGCCTCGGCGACCGGAGGGGTCCTGGCGCGCGCCGGGGTCCTCCTGGCCTCGCTGCTCGTCGTGAGCTACCTCGGGACGTCCGTCCTGTACTGGGCGGCCTTTGCGCTGTCGCTGGTCAGCGTCGTCGCCGTGCTCCTGCGCCTGCCACGGGAGCTGAAGGTCTAAAGGTCTAAGGGTGGGACGGGTCCGGAGGGTATCCGTGACCGGATCTCGCGACTCCGACTTCAGACCTATGATTTGTCAGGACAAATGTCGTATGGTGGGGGTGTGGCCGCGAGGGGCCACTCGACGACCCGTCGTCGTCGACACCTGACAGAGAGGCACCTGAGCATGACGAGCAACGAGGCAGTCCAGGCCTCAGAGACAACCGCGTCCATCCCTGAGACCATGAAGGCGGCGGTCCTGCGGGACCACGAGGTCGGCCTGCAGATCGAGACCCTGCGCACCCCCCGGCCCAAGACCGGCGAGGTCCTCATCAAGGTGGCCGCCTGCGGGCTGTGCCACTCCGACCTCCACGTCATCGGCGGTGCCATCGCCTTCCCGCTGCCGGCGGTGCTCGGCCACGAGGTCTCCGGCACCATCGTGGAGCTTGGCCCCGGCAACGAGCACACCGGCCTGACTGTCGGGCAGAAGGTGGCCGGCGGCTTCCTCATGCCCTGTGGCCAGTGCGACGCCTGCGCCTCGGGACGCGACGAGCTGTGCGGCCCCTTCTTCGACCTCAACCGTCTCAAGGGCCTCCTCTACGACGGCACCACCCGTCTGGCCACCCCCGACGGCGAACCGGTGGCCATGTACTCCATGGGCGGTCTGGCCGAGTACGCGGTCGTCCCCTCCACCGCCGTGGCCCCCGTGCCAGACACCATCGACATGGTGCCGGCGGCCATCCTGGGCTGCGCCGCCATGACCGGTTACGGGGCCGTGCGCCGCGGCGCCGACCTGCGCTACGGGGAGACCGTCGCCGTGGTCGCCACCGGCGGCGTGGGCACCAACATCGTCCAGATCGCCCGGGCCTTCGGCGCCAGCCAGATCATCGCCATCGACGTCGACGACGACAAGCTCGCCCCCATGCTCGATTACGGGGCCACGGCCGTGGTCAACTCCGTCACCCAGGACGCCCGTGAGGAGGTCTTCCGACTCACCGGCGGCAAGGGCGTCGACGTCTCCTTCGAGGCACTGGGCATCCCCGCCACCTGGACCACCGCCCTCGACGTTCTGGCCGACGGTGGCCGCATGGTGCCGATCGGCCTGGGGGCCGGCGTGCAGACCGCCGGGGTGGAGATCAACCGCACCGTGCGCCGCTCGCAGTCGATCCTCGGCTCCTACGGGGCGCGTACCCGCCAGGACCTGCCGGCCGTCGTCGACCTGGCCGACAAGGGCGTCATCAACTACCGCGACGTCGTCTCGCGCCGCCTGCCGCTGGAGGAGGCCGGCGCCGGCTACACCGCCCTGCGCAACCGCGAGATCCAGGGGCGCGCCGTCGTCGACATGTCGCTGTGAGCCCCGGCGGTGAAGTCCCGGTCGCTGGGGCTTCACCGTGACCTCCCGTCCTCGCGCCTCCTGCCCGGGCCCTGCTGCTCTGAGTGGGAGGCGCGATGCCTGATCCGAAACCGAGGAAGAGGGTGCTTGGTGTCCAAATCGGAGACAAAGGAGCCGGTGGCTCGATCAGGCCGCTGATGAAACCGCGGAATCATGCGGTTTCCTATCGGTGGCGTGAGCTCGGAGTTCGCCTTTGTGTCCGATATGGACATCTCGGCCGCTCCTGTGCCGCTCGGGAGGGTGGTGTCTGCCTTGTGGGGAGGGGTGCACCAGTGGTGAGCGGAGTCGGTGCGAGACCTGGTTCCGTTTGCGTTGCGGGGAGGGGGATATGAGAAGAGAGGCGCCGCCTGTGCGGTTCCCCTCGGGTTGCCATGGCTGCGCGGGCTTCCTTGGCCGCGCAGCCTCGTTGTTCTGTGCCCTTGCCGGGCTGGGTCCGGGGCCTGCGTTGCTTGTGGTGCGTGGTCCGGATCTGGTGGAGCTCCGATGAGCTTGCTGGAGTCGTCTATGCTCAGCGGGCCTCGAGGAGGTTGATGCCGGTGTAGATGCCCACGCCCATGGTGATCGCGGCCAGGACGGAGGAGGCGAACATGAGGGTCGGGATGCCGGTGACGGCGCCAACGACAGCCATGACCATGACGGCGAACATGACGGCGATCATGGCGACGGCGAAGGTGAGGCGGTTGGCGTCGGTCTGCGTGCCGGTGGTCGCCTGGGTGGCGGTGGCAGCAGCGGTGGTCTCGACGGTCTGGGTGGGGCGCTCGGTGGTGGTGGCGGTCATGTGAGTGTTCCTCTCGGTGTGTGTCGAGCAGGTCCGCCTGACCATGAGTCGTGCGTCCCTGCACGACTGTGTGCAGCCCGTGGGCCGGACGAAGGTTTTTCCGTCACGTAGAACTCTAGGAACACTCCATCTGATTGTCTAGACAAAGGATCGTGACGTGTGTTGCGTCGATAGTCCGTGGATCACAGGTGGCACTGGGAGGGGTGTGGTCCGAGCGTGGAGGCGTGTGTCCAGATGTGACGTTATTGAGGGGATTCCGGGCTGCGACGGGGCTCGAGGGGTGTCGGCGTTGCGGTGGTTTTGATCCGGAGACGTGACCTGTGCTGTAGGAGTGCGACGTCAACCACTGGTCTAGTCATCCTGTGTGGTGGGCAATGCCGAGAAGTGGTGACGTCGCCGGCCGGCAGGGCGGAAGGTGGTCGGTTGCTGCCCCGGCTATTCTGTTCCGGTGACGACCAGCCAGACTTCTTCCAGCGCCGTCGGCCCCGTCCTCGTGGTGGACTTCGGCGCACAGTACGCCCAGCTCATCGCCCGCCGCGTGCGCGAGGCCGGTGTCTACTCCGAGATCGTGCCCCACTCCATGGATGTCGCCGCCATGCTGGATAAGCAGCCGTCGGCCATCATCCTCTCCGGCGGCCCCTCCTCGGTCTACGCCGACGGCGCCCCATCCGTCGACCCGGCCCTCTTCGACGCCGGAGTACCGGTCCTGGGCATCTGCTACGGATTCCAGGCCATGGCCCAGGCCCTAGGCGGAACGGTCGGCCGCACCGGAACCCGCGAGTACGGGCACACCCCCGCCCGAGTGGCGGAGGGCTCCTGCCTGTTCGACGGCACCCCGGACGACCAGGTGGTGTGGATGAGCCACGGTGACGCGGTCCAGGCCGCCCCCGAGGGCTTCACCGTCACCGCCTCCACCTCCCAGACTCCGGTGGCCGCCTTCGAGAACCCGGGCCGCCGCCTCTACGGGCTGCAGTGGCACCCCGAGGTCCTCCACTCCGAGCACGGGCAGGCCGCCCTGGTCAACTTCCTGCACAAGGAGGCAGGACTGGCGGCCACCTGGACGCCGAACAACATCATCGACGAGCAGGTGGCCCGCATCCGCGAGCAGGTGGGCGACGCCCACGTCATCTGCGGCCTGAGCGGGGGGGTGGACTCCTCCGTGGCCGCCGCCCTCGTCCACCGCGCCATCGGCGACCAGCTCACCTGCATCTTCGTCGACCACGGCCTGCTGCGCGCCGGCGAGCGCGAGCAGGTCGAGCACGACTACGCCGAGGGCATGGGCATCCGCGTCATCACGGTCGACGAGACCGAGCGCTTCCTGAGCGCCCTGGCCGGCGTCACCGAGCCGGAGGCCAAGCGCAAGATCATCGGCCGGGAGTTCATCCGCTCCTTCGAGGCCGCCCAGCGCCGGGTCATCGAGGCCGTGGGCGCTGAGGGCGGTGAGATCCGCTTCCTGGTCCAGGGGACTCTCTACCCCGACGTCGTTGAGTCCGGCGGGGGAGAGGGCGCCGCCAACATCAAGAGCCACCACAACGTGGGCGGCCTGCCCGAGGACCTCGACTTCGAGCTCATCGAGCCGCTGCGCGAGCTGTTCAAGGATGAGGTGCGCGCCATCGGCCGCGAGCTGGGCGTGCCGGAGAAGATCGTCGCCCGTCAGCCCTTCCCCGGGCCGGGGCTGGGTATCCGCGTCATCGGCGAGGTGACGGCCGAGAACCTGTGTGTGCTGCGGGCCGCCGACGCCATCGCCCGCGAAGAGCTCACCGCCGCTGGGCTCGACGACGAGATCTGGCAGTGCCCGGTGGTGCTGCTGGCCGACGTGCGCTCCGTAGGGGTGCAGGGTGATGGGCGCACCTACGGCCACCCCATTGTTCTGCGGCCGGTCAGCAGCGAGGACGCCATGACCGCGGACTGGACCCGCCTGCCTTACGACGTCCTGGCACGCATCTCCAACCGGATCACCAACTCCGTGCCGGAGGTCAACCGGGTGGTGCTCGACTGCACGAGCAAGCCTCCGGGCACCATCGAGTGGGAGTGACGGGCGAGTCGGAACGATAGCCCGCCGCCTGCTGGGCCCCGCCGGTGCAATGCGCCGGCGGGGCCTTGCTGTGCCCGTGGGTGAGTGCGATCCGGCGTGCTTCCCGGCCCTGGTCGGGGCGGGGCCGGCTGTCGGGTGGGGCAGTGGGTCGGAGCTGCGGATTGAGGACTGCGATTCCTGCCGAGGACGTACGTGTCCTCCAGATCACTGGGGTTCCCCCGCAGTGATCTGGAGGAAAAGTCAGTCCTCGTGCAGGAAGTACGTTCCCGATCCGGGAAGGCTTGGATTTGGGGTGGCGATTGCGTGACCTGTGGGGGTGGTGGAGTGCTCCTCTCGGTGGTCGGAAGAGGCTTTGCGAAATCACTGTTAGGTCAATAATGCATGCGACTTCCGTGCTTCGAAAGAGCCAAAAGTAGAGGTTAATTGAAGGGGTGGATGATTATCGAATCCCGCCTCTCCCGAGGAGTGTTGACAGTGCTACGATCACGCCCATAAAACACGTCAATGGAGGTGTGGCGGTGTCTGCCCCAGCAGGTTGGTATGACGATGGAACGGGCCAGCAACGATGGTGGGATGGCAGCGCATGGGGTGTCTATGCGCAGGATGTCTCCTCCGTCCCGGGGGACCCTGGTGCGGCGGGTTATGGGCAGGTGGCTGGGTCGGTCGGACAGCCTGTGAAGGAGCCTGGAATACTCAACGCCCTGGGGCAGGCTGTCAAGAATGCGGCGGTTGAACAAAAGAGTCTGGCGATCGGGGCGCTGACTGCCGGCGTGAGGGCGCGTCGAGAGCGTGAGAAGCGTGAGCGTGAAGAGCGTCTTCGGCAAGCCGAGTGCGCTCGGATGGCTGGAAGGCGGGTGACGAGTGGAGAGTTTGGGGCTTCGGAAGTTGAGATCTATGAGAACGGGTATGTGCGTGTAGCTGGACCCAATGAAGGTGGACGTTCTTGTTGGATGGACGAATCGACTCCTTACGAGAATCTGATCTCTATATCTTTTGAGCGCCCTGATGGTGGCAATTCTGGGGCGGTTGGTGCGGTGGCTGCGCCATCGGTTGCGACGGCCGGAACTGCAGTCAAGGTGGTGTCGATGATCGCGAAACGTCACCCTGTAGGGATGGCGGTTTCAAGTGGTATTGGCCTTGCTGCCGCAGGGGCTGGTACGGTTGCTAAAATCATGTCAGCGAAGGCTGTCCTGACTATTACCACTGACCAGAGAGTTCATGTGCTGACGAATCAGGTGAAGCATCCGAAAACGGGCATCCCCATGCCCAGAAAAGATCATGAAAGTGTTGGCGCTGTCCTGGAGCAAACAGGTAACTCGGTGCTGACCGCCCTGGGGCGTGGGCCTGTGATGTCGAACGCTCCCACTCTTCCGTCAGGTCAGGTCGAGGTTTCTCAGGGGATGAGTTCTCCTGGCCTATCTACTGAAGATGTCGCGAAACGTCTACGTGAGTTGGCTGAGCTACGTAAGGAAGGCATTCTGGATGATGCCGACTTCGCCATTGCCAAGCGTCAGCTATTGGAGAAGCTCTAGCGCTGTCGTCGTAGGCCGTCATCGACCAACGTTTAGAACCGCCTCCTTGCAGTGGGCCTGGCCTGTGGATCGAGGACTGCGATTCTCGCCGACGACGTACGTGTCCTCCAGACTGCTGGGATTTCCCCGCAGTGGTCTGGAGGAGAAATCAGTCCTCGTGCAGGAAGGGCGTTCCCGATCCGGGAAGGCTTGGATTTAGGGTGGCGATTGCGTGAGCTACGGGAATGTTGGGCGCTTTTCTGAGTGTCAGCTGGAGTCTTGAAAAATCGCCGGCAGATCGATAGTGGTCCTCGAGTCCTGAGTTTCAATGGAGTTTGACTCCGGGAGTGAATTATTGTTGACGGCTACTCAATTTTAGGGGTTGCTATATTCCTTTGGTTGGATGTATTAATTTGCAGTGGTCGATGTGCGCAGGTGTATGTCTGGCGAGTAGTGGTCATGTCGCTGGTAGTTGCGATGACATTAAGTTTCATTCGGACGGTTAGTGTTCATTTTGGAATGTAAGAATTCTGAATTCTGTGCCTCCGGGTGTGCTGTCCGGGTGTTGTTCTAGCTACGATGAGTGGCGCAGCGGGTGTCGCTGCATTCGTTTGTCTCATTTCGGCATACTGTCGAATATCAGGAGCCACAATGTCGTACCCTCCTCAGTCCGTCCCTCCCCAGCAGTACCCGCCTCAAGATCAGGTTCCTGTGCCCATTCAGCAAGCGCCTGCGCCAGTAAAGAAGGGGCGCAACACCGTGGGCATCGTTGCTCTGGTGATGGCGATCATCGGGTTCATCTTCGCCTGCGTCCCTGGCGCGCTCATCGTCGGCTGGATTCTGCTGCCAATCTCCTTCATCGTCGGTTTGGTGGGTCTCTTCCGGAAGGGGGAGGTGATCTGGCCTGCAATCACCGCGGTGATCGTCTCGGTTGTCGGAACTGTCGTCGGTGTCTTCGTCTTCCTTGTGGTTGTGAGCAACGCTGTCGATGAGGCGATGTCCTCCACGAGTGCCGTCTCTGCGGCGCCGGCTCCCGATGGGGCGTCGTCGAACTCAGAAGGATCGAGTGCTGCGGACTCCGCACAGGGAAAGACTCGGGAGAACCCCTACCCGCTCCGTACCGAGATCTCCAGCAAGGAATGGAAAGTGGTCATCAACTCGGTCACTTTCAAGGCTGACGATCAGGTTGCCGCGGCCAACCAGTTCAACGACCCTCCCGCTGAAGGGAAGGAATACGTTCTCATCAACTACACCGCCACCTACATCGGCAACGACCCAAGCGGAGACACACCTGCTTTTGTGCTGGTCGACTTCGTGACGGCGGATGGTGTCACCGTCGATGGGGCCGACTCCATCGCCGTCGCCCCGGATGCCATCGATACTCTGACCACGCTGTACAACGGGGCCAGCGTCTCAGGCAACGTTGTGCGCGCGGTGCCGTCGGCCAACGCCCAGGACGGGGTTCTTGCGGTGACCCCCGGTCTTCTCGCCGACAAGGTCTTCGTCGCGGTGAAGTGACGACCTCGGCGTCGACCGTAGGGCCAGACTTTTGGGGCCGGCCACCAGGTGGTGGCCGGCCCCAAGGTCGTGTTTGCGGGTGCTCCGCGCCCCTGCGTCCTACAGGGCCGACCGGGCCCGGGCGCGCCCCACGGCCACGGCGACGGAGAAGACCGCGACGGCGAACAGGGCGCAGATGCCGCAGTCCACCAGCAGGGGCCCAATGACGGCGGCGGACATGGAGGTCGCCTCGTACGCCCCGGAGATCGCTCGGTCCGCCCAGTAGCCGGGCGTGAGCCTCGCCGCCCGGGCGAGCGAGTCGGGCAACCACTCGATGGGCACCCACGCCCCACCCAGGAAGGACAGGGCCATGCCGCCGATGTTGGCGACCGCGTTGGCCGCGTGCTGTCCCAGACCTATCTGCCCCATGAGGAATCCGATCGAGACCGCCACGAGCGTGTAGCTGCCCACCGCCGCTGCGACCACTCCCAGAAGCGGAGCCGACGTCGCCACGCTGCCCAGGCCGAAGGCCGCCACTCCCAGCCCGAAGACCCACAGCCACCCGGCGAGCCCCACCACGAGGCATGCGCCCAGCAGCCCGAGGCTACGGACAGTACCGCTCACCGGGGTGGCCTCGAGGCGTGCGCGCACCTCCCGGCGCCCCAGCGCCGCCATCAGCGTGGAGATCGTGACGACCGCGAAGGCCATGAGCGGGTAGAACGAGAACCTGGCGTAGGTGACGAAGCTGTGGGACAGAGGCGTGGCGTCCGGGGTGATCCGTTTCGCGGGGGCGGAGTGGTTCATCGTCTCCTTGGCAAGTGCCACGGCCCGGACCGGGTCGTCCGTGGTGGTCGACAGGTAGTCGCTGACCTGCCCCACGTAGGAGTCGGCGCGCACATTCATAAGCGCGCCGGACGCCGACTCGTACCCGATGACCGTGTCCATGCGGGGCGGCTCGGTGCCCTCGCGAGCCGCCTGCTGCAGCCTCTGCCCGTAACCGGCGGGAATGATGAGGATGTAGCTGATGCGGTTCTGCGCGGTGGCGTCCTGGAGGGCCTGCCTGGAGTCCTCAAGCGGCTGAGCCTCGCCGACGGACTCGACATAGCCCTTGACCCCGCGGGAGATCGTGGAGCCGTCGCGGTCGATGACGGCCACACTCGCCGTGGCAGCCGTGACCTCATCGGAGCTGTCCTCGGACTTGGCCATCCCGGTGAACAGACCGAACAGGCTCAGCACCACCAGGTAGATGAGGATGTACAGCCGGTGAGCGGCCACAACTCTCACACATGTCTTAAAGGTGCTCATGGGTCATCCTCCTGGCGCGGATCAGGGCGATGGTCAGGAACAGGCACGTCATGCCCAGCAGGACTGCGCAGCTGCGGGCGAAGGGCGCCAGAGAGTCGTAGTACAGGAGCCCGTAGAAGCAGCGGGCCGTCTGCCACAGGGGATTGGCCTGCGCCAGCAGCGGTGCGTGCTCCTCAATAGAGCTGGCCAGGGACTGGGACGCGGGCCCGTACATGCCGGTGAACAAGGACAGCAGGGCCGGGAAGCCGGAGACTATCCCGGTCTCCAGGCGACCCAGCGTCCCCAGGGCGGCTCCCACCGCGCTCGCCATGAGGCTGCACACCCCGATCGCCACGAGGCACAGCAGCACATGGGGCCCGAAGTCCACGCCCACGACCGAGGCCATGAAGGCGAAGGCGATGAGCAGGCAGGCGAACACGCACACCCAGGAGGCCGCGAGCGTGGCCGTCAGGACCTTCCACCGGGGCAGGCCCGCCAGGGTCTGCCTGGCGCCCACCGGTGAGACGGCCATGATTCCTTTCACGGCCACCATGGCCACGGTCGTTCCCATGCCGCAGGCGAAGGCCAGCAGCGCGAAGTAGTAGTGGGTCTCCGGCTTGACGGGGGAGGGCGTCACCGAGATCGAGTGGGTGAAGGACTGGTCGGTCTCCAGCGCGGCCAGCTTCTCGGGAGCCGCCCCCGCCTTGGCTAGGGCCTCGTACTCGGCCTGCCTCTGGGTGTAGGAGTCCATGACCACTCGCAGGACCCGAGTCGTCTCGGCCTCGTTGCCCTGCTGAGTCACGTGCAGCACGGGCTCGCTGCCCTCGACGGCGAGGTACCCGTTGGTCTCTCCCCGCTTCGCGGCGGTCTCGGCCTGCGCGACCGTGGAGTGGGTGACCTTCGTGATGAGGTGATGATCGGCGTCGTCGGCGGAGATGCGCTCCACGACGGCGTCCAGCCCCGGAGCTGTCCGGTAGGCCTCGTCCTGGACGACGCCGAAGCTCATGGGGGTGGCTTCGAAGGCTTTCTCCAGGTTGGAGAACATCGCCATGAAGATGAGGGACAGGACGACGGGGATGCCGAGTGTCCACACGAGCAGGACCCGGTCTCGCAGGAGCCTGAGTACTTGATACAGGAAGACGGTCAACATCTCAGGCCGCCTCGTCTCGTAGGGCCCGCCCGGTGATTTCCAGGAAGACGTCGTTGAGGGTCGGGGGCTCGGAGGTCACCCGGCCGCAGGTCGCCCCAGCGGCATCCAGTGCCCTCATGACATCGGTGAGGTTGTGAGCCCCGGGGGAGCACTCGATGAGCACCTCACCGTCCTGGTAGGCGGCCGTGCGCACATGCTCCAGGCGGCGCAGGCCCTCCAGGGCCTCCTCGCCTAGCGGGGCGGGGTCGACGACCTCCACGCGGATGCGCTCACCGGTGCCGATCATGGCCTTGAGCTCGTCGGAGGTGCCGGAGGCCACCTGCCGGCCGCGGTCCATAATGACGATCCGGTCGCACAGCTGCTCCACCTCCTCCATGTAGTGGCTCGTGTAGATGACGGTGGCACCGCGCTCGTTGAGACGCTTGATGCCCTCGAGGATGGCGCCCCGGCTCTGCGGGTCGACGGCGACTGTGGGCTCATCGAGGAAGATGAGGTCGGGGCCATGGGCGATGCCGCAGGCGATGTTGAGGCGGCGCAGCAGGCCGCCGGAGAGCTTCTTGGGCTTGAACCTCACGAACTTCTCCAGGCCGACGAAGGCGATTGCCTCGGCCACCAGGCGGCGCCTTTCGGCACGGTCACGCACGTAGAGGGCGCAGAAGGCATTGACGTTCTCCGCCACCGTGAGCTCATCGAAGACGGCGACCTCCTGAGGCACCACGCCGATGCGGCGCTTGAGGCCGTAAGAGGTGGGCGTCATCGGTTCACCGAAGACGCGGATCGAGCCCTTGTCGTAGGTGAGCAGCTGAAGGACACAGCTGATCGTCGTCGTCTTGCCCGAGCCGTTCGGGCCGAGCAGCCCCAGGACCTGGCCGCGCGGGATCGTCAGCGACAGGCCATCGACCGCCACCAGCTCCCCATAGCGCTTGACCAGTGAGTCGACCTCCACCGCCAGGCTCGCCTCGTGGTTCTCATCCTTGATGTCCATCTCGGCTCCTTCCATTGCTGCGCCGGTGGTCCCCGGCTCATGGCATCCATGGTCGCGGGGCGTGGGGGCGGCCAGAAGTGCCTGGTGTCATGACTGCGGCCGGCCGCCCATGACTTCTGTCATGAGATGCCGCAGCGCGTCCGCCGACGGCATGCCGAGCCCGCGAGCGTGGGCCATCGACCGATAATCGGGGGATGAGGGTTCTGGTCGACAAGGGCGCACTGCTGTGCGGATGCCTCCTGCTGGCCCTGCTCGTGGGGCAGGTGAAGACGGCGACCGTGATCTGGCTGATCGCGGCCGTGACCGTCGCCGGCCTGAGCATGACCGTCGATCAGCGACGTTGGGGCATCGCCGTGCCCGCCGCCTATCTCCTCGTAGGGGCCCTCTCGACGGACTCCGTGACCGGGGCCCCGCTGGTCGTCTACGCCCTGGCCCGCCTCGGCGCGCTCGGGACCCGGAGTGAGCGAATGGTGACGGTGGCCGTCTGCATTCTTTTCGCGGCTCTCATGGCAGCCCGGGTTCAGGACATGCCCGTGCTGGCCCTGGCTCTGGCGGTCTGTGCGCTCGCGGCCCTCCTGGCGCTGCGCACCGTCCAGGAGGCGGAGGCGCGAAGGAGTCTGCACGTGGTGCGCGACGACCTGCGCGAGAAGGTCCTCACCCTGCAGGACATGAACGCCCAGCTGCTCCAGGCTCAGGACTACGAGCTGCGCGCCGCCGCCCTGGCCGAACGCACCCGCATCGCCCGCGAGATCCACGACGGCGTCGGCCACCTCCTCACCCGTCTCCTGCTGCAGGTCAAGGCCCTCCAGGTCGTCCACCGTGACGAGCCGGGTGTCGTCGCCGACCTGGCCACCCTGGACGGCGGCCTGGGCGAGGCCCTGGACTCCATGCGCCGCTCCGTCCACGCCCTGTCCGACGACGGCGAGGAGCTGGCCACCTCCCTCAACCTGCTGGGCTCGCGCTGCGGCATCGAGTCGGTGCGCGTGGACTGCTCCACCGAGGCTGAGCCACCGGCGGCGGTGGCGCGCTGCGTCGTCGCCGTCGTTCGGGAGGCCCTGACCAACGCCGCCCGCCACGGTGGGGCCCGCTCGGCCCGCGTGGCCGTCGCCGACTACCCTGCGTTCTGGCAGGTGACGGTCGACAATGACGGCATCGTTCCCGCCGAGGGTGAGCCGGCCGTGGACGGCCGCGGCGGCTCGGGCCTGGGCCTGCGCTCCATGACGGAGCGGGTCGAGGCCCTGGGCGGACGGGTGCGCATCACCCCGCGGCCACGGTTCACGGTCTTTGCCACGATCCCCAAGGACGGACAAGGGAAAGAAGGAGCATCATGAGGGTCCTCATCGTTGACGACGACGCGCTCGTCGCCCAGTCCCTGTCCACGATTCTGTCGGTTGAGGATGACGTCGAGGTCGTCGGCTTGGGCTGCTCGGGACCCGAGGCTACTGAGCGCTACCGGGAGCTGACCCCGGACATCCTCCTCATGGATATCCAGATGCCCGGCGGGGACGGGCTCAGTGCGGCCGAACAGATTCTGGCCGAGGACGGCGGGGCGCGCATCGTCTTCCTGACCACCTTCTCCGACGACGAGTACATCGTGCGGGCCCTCAAGATGGGGGCGCGCGGCTACCTCATCAAGCAGGACGTCGCCCAGGTCGCCCCGGCGCTGCGCTCCGTCATGGCCGGGGTCTGCGTCCTGGAGGGGGAGGTGCTCGAGCGCAGCACCACCATGGGGCTTAGCGGAGGCACCGCAGGGCGGGAGCAGTCCGAGGGAAGCCGGGGGCCGTCCGCCAAGGACCTGCGGAGCACCGCCTTCGCGGCCCTGACCGACCGCGAGTACGAAGTTGTCGAGGCTGTGGCCGAGGGACTGGACAACGCTGAGGCCGCGGCGCGGCTGTTCGTGAGCGAGGGCACGGTGCGCAACCACATCAGCGCGATCCTGGCCAAGCTCGGCCTGCGCAACCGCACCCAGGTCGCGGTCATGTACTACCGCTCCGCCCAGGCCGGGTGATCCTGGCGCAGCCGTACCCCAGCGTGACACGTCGTGTTACCCTCGATGGGAGACGAGGAGGAAGCGATGTCGACCGCTATGGAGAATCTCAACGTCAAGATCGATGCCGAGGACAAGCGTCTGTTCGTTGAGCTTGCTCGCCAGATGGGAACGACTCCGTCCAATGCTGTACGCATGTTCGTCCGTGCGTTCAATGACTTCAAGGGTTTCCCTTTCGACACCTCACGTCCCTATGGCATGACTGCCGAGGCACGACGGGCTTACGAGGAGGCCGATGCGGCGATCGCCGCAGGAACGGCCAAGCGTTACCGGACCGTAGCTGACCTGCGCAACGACCTGGGCCTGTGATGCTCCAGATCGTCATCTCGAACAAGTGCAAGAAGGACCTCAAGCGGGCTAAGAAGCGCGGTCTCGACCTGGAAGGTTATTCAGGGGTTGGTGTAGGCGTAGAGGGCTAGGGTGGCTGTGATAGTTTCTTTGAAGGTGTGCAGGGGGCGCCTGTAGTCGTGGGCCAGGATCTTCCAGGATTTGATGTGCGCGATGGTTCTCTCCACGACATACCGGATTTCATTTAGGGATTTGTTGGCCTGCTTCTGGGCCTTGGTGAGCTCACTGTTGGGAGGTTTCTTGTAGGGGGTGAGAACCCCGGTTCCGATGTCGCCTTTATCGGCGATGCAGCAGGAGGGGTCGATCTCCTCCAAGAGACCGGAGGTGGTGATGGCCTTGGTGTCGTGGGTGGCCCCCGGTAGCGGGTCTGAGGCCCACCGCAGGCGCCCGGCGGGGCTGACCAGCACTTGCAGGCTCAGGCCGGTGCGCTTGTGCTTGCCCGACCACAGGTCCGTCCGATCCTTCCAGCTCCAGCACGCCAGGAGCGTACCGTCGATGATGTGCACGCCCCCATGGGGGACCTCCTCGACGGTCGTCAGCACAGGCCCCAAGACCCTGGCGATGATCCGGGTGACCACCGAGATCGCCCGCGAGATCGTCGGCTGTGACACCCCCATGATCTCGGCGATCGCCTCCTGGGAGGTGTTGGTGCGCAAATACATCAACTACATCAACGTCGCCCGCACCGCGGCCAGTGGGCCAAGAACTCTTGGCGCCAAGGGGATCTCAGTGTCATCCAGCACCATTTCCACCAGGCAGCTCAACTGCGTTCTGTCCAGGCCTGTGATACCCTTACCCATGACGGCTCGTTCCTGAGAGGTTTCATGTAGCAATCTGATTCTCTCAGACCAACGAGCCGTCACCCATTCAACACACCGAACCCCTAAACCCCCACACACGCCCCTGAATAACCTTCATGGTATAATTGATCGATAAGAAGTACTAAGTTTGGAGGTTCCCATGAACTGGTTAGAATTTGTTTTTATTGTGATTACAGGTTTTACTGCATCGGCAGAATTCGGTTCGTTCGCATTCGTTCACCCCGTCGTGAAGCGCTTGCCGCCGAAACACCATATTATGGTGGAGAAGGGGCTGGTTGGTACTTTCGGTGTATTTATGCCGTTTGCGATGACAATTTGT
The DNA here is from genome assembly GCF_005696555.1 of Actinomyces sp. oral taxon 171 str. F0337. Lineage (NCBI taxonomy): Bacteria > Bacillati > Actinomycetota > Actinomycetes > Actinomycetales > Actinomycetaceae > Actinomyces > Actinomyces sp. oral taxon 171. Next base: position 851,093 of record NZ_CP040005.1, read on the forward strand.
TCGGTTATTGGCATATCCTTTGCCTTCATGACTCAGGACGAGCCAAAACATGTGCACGTTCTGGCGATATCATCAGCACTAAGTTTTGCTCTTTCGATTGCTTTCACCTTGGCGATTAATGTTCCGCGAAACTTTGCTGTTACTAAGTGGGATGTTAACGACCTGCCTAGCGACTGGAAACGACAAAGAAATCTATGGGAAATTTTTCAAGGAATTCGCGCAACGTTACTGCTTATCGGGTTTCTGCTTCTTGTAGCTGGCATTCTATCGATGCATGCAAGATAGGCAACAATGCACGATACAACGATAGTAATTGTAGACACACATGCGCACACGGGCGTATCGTACACGAGGTTTGCTTTGTACTGCGATCAGCATGGCGTGGTATATAAAACAGCTTTTAGCCGCGGGCAGCCCGCCGATTATACGATGCAAGCTGTGGGAAGCGTCGTGGCGGATCAGCAGCATCCCTACGTAGTTGCCGTGCGGGCCTATTGTGCTGGTGATTGCACTGCACTTGATGTAATTCCCCATCAGTCCCGTACTGCTATGACGCCGTTCCAACGGGCTGTCTATCAGGCTATGAGTCGTATTCCATACGGCCAGGTGCGTTCCTATAAAGAGTTAGCGGCAGCGGCTGGCTACCCTGGTGCAGCCCGCGCTGTTGGTACCGCCTGCAAAAATAACCCACTACCACTGCTGGTGCCTTGCCACCGGGTTGTGCCGGCAACGGGTGGGTTTGGTAATTACATTTACGGCACAGAGCTCAAGCAGCAGCTTTTGCGCATAGAGGGCTATTCTGGCTCGCAACTACCGCTATAAAACTAAGGAACACGGAAGGTTATTCAGGGGCGTGTGTGGGGGTTTAGGGGTTCGGTGTGTTGAATGGGTGACGGCTCGTTGGTCTGAGAGAATCAGATTGCTACATGAAACCTCTCAGGAACGAGCCGTCATGGGTAAGGGTATCACGGGCCTGGACAGAACGCAGTTGAGCTGCCTGGTGGAAATGGTGCTGGGTGATACTGAGATCTCCTTGGCGCCAAGAATTCTTGGCCCACTGGCCGCGGTGCGGGCGACGTTGATGTATTTGCGCACCAACACCTCCCAGGAGGCGATCGCCGAGATCATGGGGGTGTCACAGCCGACGATCTCGCGGGCGATCTCGGTGGTCACCCGGATCATCGCCAGGGTCTTGGGGCCTGTGCTGACGACCGTCGAGGAGGTCCCCCATGGGGGCGTGCACATCATCGACGGTACGCTCCTGGCGTGCTGGAGCTGGAAGGATCGGACGGACCTGTGGTCGGGCAAGCACAAGCGCACCGGCCTGAGCCTGCAAGTGCTGGTCAGCCCCGCCGGGCGCCTGCGGTGGGCCTCAGACCCGCTACCGGGGGCCACCCACGACACCAAGGCCATCACCACCTCCGGTCTCTTGGAGGAGATCGACCCCTCCTGCTGCATCGCCGATAAAGGCGACATCGGAACCGGGGTTCTCACCCCCTACAAGAAACCTCCCAACAGTGAGCTCACCAAGGCCCAGAAGCAGGCCAACAAATCCCTAAATGAAATCCGGTATGTCGTGGAGAGAACCATCGCGCACATCAAATCCTGGAAGATCCTGGCCCACGACTACAGGCGCCCCCTGCACACCTTCAAAGAAACTATCACAGCCACCCTAGCCCTCTACGCCTACACCAACCCCTGAATAACCTTCCTGGCAGTTCCGTGACCCCGAGGCTAATGAGCCGTCCGATAGTGCCTTCGCGGTGCAGCGGTTCTTTGCCTTTGTTAGTCTTCTGGTGATTGTGGGTGGTGCATTCTTTTTTGTGTCGGCATCGCACAGGAATGCGAGTGACCGCGCAACGGATGATGTCTCTCCTCATGTGTACCCAAACATTTATTCTTCGAGCGATGGTGAGGATAGTGATGGATATGCCGAGACGACCGTGACTTCGTCTCCGGTTGATCCTTTCCCGTCAGCTTCTTCGACTGCCGTGGGATCTGGGGAGCCGGTTGTCCTTTTCAAGCCGGTTCTCGAGGGTGCGGCCGGTGAGCAGAAATCGGACTCTTCGGTCAGCATCGGCATCGACGCCTTCTATTACTCTTGGCTGCCCGGAAACCATCCGCGTGCCTTCGCTGCGGCAAGCGTCGTCGACTCCAAGGTCGCCTTGGGGACGCTCGATCCCGCCCAAGCGACCACGGCCAGTGGTGGAGAATCGGCATTGGGCGAGGGGACTGCGATTATTGTCCGGATGACAAAGGCGGTGTGCGCCGTCACGTCGGTATCGGTCGAAGAGTATGAGCAGGGCATTCAGATCGCTGTCCATGGGGTCACCGATCCGGCCCGCTGCGGGCAGACAACCGAGGGCGCTTACGTCGCCATCCCGCTCACCGATGAGCAGGTGGCGAAGGCGCGCAGCTACGAGGCTCCCGCCTACCATCCTCTGGACGACTCCGAGCTGAAGTACGGGTGGCAGAGTTCCCCCGAAGGGGAGTACAGCCCGACCATCTTCCAGGCTCGTAGCCGTGCCAAGCTCTCCGAGGTATGGCAGTCAGAGGAGACAGACCGCCAGCTGACACCTCATGTGCTTCTGCCTCGCAGCGCTGGTTAAAGAGCGCCGGCTGGTCAGGCGAGCTCACCGGTGACCAGGCGGACGAGGTCTCGGCGCGCCCGGCGTCCCTCCGGGGTGGGGAACATCGGGTAGACGTGGTTGAGGTTCTCGCCGACGTGCAGCGTTGAGTCCACCCCGGCCTCCAGGAGCTTGGCGTGGAAGAGCGTGCTGTCCGGCAGGAAAATCTCTCGGGTCCCCACGAAGGTCGTCACCTTCTTCAGACCTGACAGGTCACCGTAGATGGGGGAGAGGTGCCAGTCGGTCAGCGGGGTGCCGCCCGCCCAGGAACGGCCGATCTCAGTGAGGGGCTCGGGCGCCATGAGCGGGTCGGCGTCGACGTAGTCGGCGATATCCGGGTTGGTGTTGGTGATGTCGACCCAGGGGGAGATGAGGGCGAGCTCATCGGGCTGGGCCTCACCCGCCTCGGCCAGGGACAGGGAGATGACTGCCGCCAGGCCCCCGCCCGCACTGTCCCCCATGAGGATGATCCGCTTACCCGGGTTCTCCGCGACCGTGCGCCGATAGAGGTCCAGCACCAACCGGTGCGCCTCGGACCAGGTGTGGTGGGGCGTCAGCGGGTAGAGCGGCATGACGACGTCGGCCCCCGTCCTGCGGGCCAGGTGATCGACCAGCCAGGCGTGCGCCGAGACCGCCGTCGAGATGTAGCCGCCGCCGTGCAGGTAGATGATGACCGCGCTCGACGGTGTCCGCGGGTAGACGTGGTAGACGGGCATGCCGGAGTTATCTCGCCGCTCCAGGTCGTAGAAGAAGCGTCCCCAGGCGGGGAAGGTGACGGAGCGCGCAGGTTCGGGGCGGCTGGCCAGGCGGGCGATCCGCTCGGTGATCGGCCTGCACGCGTTCAGCGCCTTGACCGGCCGGGTTCCGTACTCCGCCAGGCTCGCCGCGGCCGAGCGGCCATAGCGCTTGCGGGAGTAAAGGCTGAAGGCCCCCACCGTCAGGCCCACGCCGGCCACGCCGACGGCGATCCTGCTCCCGCTTAGTCTCCTGGGCGCCTTCATGAATCCTCCTCTTCGCAGGGCCTCGAACGCTGTCCGAAGAGTTCTCCGGATCCGGCGGCCGCCTCACTCATCGTAAGCGCCAGAGTCCCGCGACGGTGGGGTGAGTCCAGCTCGTTCACTCCGTGCGGAGTTGGGGTGCGGCTGGGAGGGGAGCACTGCGAGGCCGGGCGGTCCCCCTCGGGCCACCGACGGTGGTGGGCGGGCACGGCAGAACGGCGAGGGGGTGGAAACCTGACGTCCAGATGGTCGGATTGCAATATAGTGGACGTCCGGTAGCGCTGATCTGGTTAGTGCTGTTTGATTGAATGCGATCTTGAGTGAGGTGTCTTCCTGTGGGTGGAGCGCAGTTGATGCTTATCCTGTTGGCTATTGTTATGGCATTGCTGGGATTGTGGCAGATGGTCAACCCGAGAGGGAATTGGCGGGCGACGGAAGGGTGGAAATATCGTGACCCCGATGCTAATGAGCCCTCCGAGGTCTCGTATGGTTTACGGAGTCTCGGGGGTCTGTTTACCATCGTGATGGCGGCGGTTCTGGCTGGATTAGGTATGCAATCAGGCAGTCTGGGGGTGTCGAAATCGGGGAGCTCTGCTGATGATACGTATTCTGGTCCTTGCCCTCCCTATATGGTGGGTTGCTATAGCGATGATTCCTCCCCGGCTCCTCGTCCTACTGCTTCGGGGAAGACCGTGGATCCTTTCTCCTCGGCTGTGGCGAGCCCGGTCGCCGGTGGGGAGCCCGTCACTCTCTTCACCCCGGTGGTTGAAGGTGAGGTCCAGCGCGATCAGTCGGACTCCTCGAAGCAAATCGGAGTCAAGCCGGTCTACTACCCGTGGACTGCGAGTGATCAGCCCGCAGCCTTCGCCTCCGCCGCGGTCATCAACTCCAAGATCGCCTTGGCCACCCTCGATCCGGCGCAGGCGACAACCCAGGGGGCTGGAGCCGGCGTGCTGGGGGAGAGGACCTACATCGTGGTCCAGCTCAGCCAGCCCGCCTGTGCGATCACGTCGGCCAGTGCCTCCCTGTCGAATGATCAAACCTACATCTCGATCTCGGTCTACGGGCTCTCCGACCTCAGTCGCTGCGGACAGCCGACCGAGGGCGCTTACGTCGCTATCCCTCTCAGTGACGAGCTGGTCCAGGCGGCACGGAACTACCAGGCGCCTGTGTACCATCCGCTGGCGCCGACGACGTCTCCATCCGGAGCCTCCGGGCACACGTCGGACCCGACTCCTGGAAACGCCTGGTCAAGCGCGTCCAACCACGGCGACTATAAGCCGACTATTTTCCGATCCGAAAGGCGGGGAGAGTTCACCGAGATATGGAAGGACCCTGTCACCGATGCTGATATTGATCGCGATACGCTCGTCCCCTGGGTCGCTCCCGGCTCATAGTGAGCCGTATCGTGGGCATTTTGTCACGACACGTCCTGGAGTAGCTGCGTATGGACACCCATGAGACCGACCACCTCGCCGCCGTCCGCGCTCTCGCCCCCGAGTGCATGGTGCTGCTGCGCTCCGACGACGCCTTCCCCCTGACTGAGCCGGGCGAGATCGCCCTGTTCGGCTCCGGTGCGCGGCACACCATCAAGGGCGGCACCGGCAGCGGAGACGTCAACTCCCGCCACGTCACCACCATCGAGGAGGGCCTGGAGGCGGCCGGCTTCACCATCGTCACCCGGCCCTGGCTGGAGGCCTACGACCGTGTCCGAGCTCAGGCCCACCAGGACTTCATCGCCGATATCAGGGCCGAGGCCGCCAAGCGCGGCGTCCCCGCCATCATGGTCGGCATGGGCTCGGTCATGCCCGAGCCGGAGTACACGATCCCCCTCGATATCCAGGCCGACACCGACCCGCGTACAGCCGTCTACGTCCTGGCCCGAACCTCTGGGGAAGGCAGTGACCGCAGCCCCGAGGCCGGAGACCTCAGGCTCACCGACACCGAGATCCGTGACATCCTCGCCCTCAATGGGCGCTTCGAGCGGTTCCTCCTCGTGCTCAACGTGGGCGGCGTCGTCGACCTCAGCCCGCTGGGCGACGTTGCCAACATCCTCCTGCTCTCCCAGCTCGGCGCGACCGTCGGCGACGCCTTCACCGACGTTCTTCTGGGGCGGGCCTACCCCTCCGGAAAGCTCACCACCACCTGGGCCGCCTGGGACGAGGACGACCAGATCGGCGACTTCGGCGACCCGGACGACACCCACTACCGCGAGGGCATCTACGTCGGCTACCGCCTCTATGACTCAGTCGGCAAGGAACCGCTCGTCCCCTTCGGATTCGGCCTGGGCTACACGACCTTCGACGTCGAAACCCGCCAGGTGAGCCTTGACGGCGCCCGCGTGAGCATCGATGTCGACGTCACCAACACCGGCGATTACCCGGGCAAGGAGACCGTCCAGGTCTACGCCAGTGTGCCGGCCGGACACCTCGACCAGCCCCTCCAGGCGCTGGCCGGCTTCACCAAGACCGGTGAGATTGCCCCCGGCGCCACGGCACGGATCACCGTCGACGTCGACCTGACCGACCTGGCCTCTTATGACGAGGCCACCCGTGCCACGATCCTGGAGGCCGGCCACTACCTGCTGCGGGTGGGAACCTCCAGCCGGCACCTGAGCCCCGTCGCCGTCGTCGAGCTCGCCCAGGACGCAACCGTGCGATGCCTGGCCGGAGACCTGGGGCAACCCGGCTTCACGGACTGGAAGCCCGAGGTCCCGGCGGTCCTCGACATCCCGACTGGCCTGCCGGTGCTCGACGTCGACCCGGCCCACCTGCGCCGGTCGGACGTCGCCAAGCCCACTGAGCAGGCCGCGCCGGAGGACTTCAGCCAGGCCCTCACCCAGGCCCGGGGGCTCTCCGACGACGAGCTCATCCATACCGTTCTGGGGGACTACCGCAGCGGCGAGGAGTCCGGCTCCATCGTCGGGGCGTCCTCTACCACCGTCATCGGTGCGGCGGGCCAGACCACCACCCGGATCCCCGGACTGCCCAGCATCATCATGGCTGACGGCCCCGCTGGCCTGCGCCTGGCCCCCACCTACGGCGTCGACGCCGAGGGCCCCTTCTCCCTGAGAGACTCCAGCCTGCCCGCCACCTTCCTCGAGCTCATGGACGATGCCGGACGCGAGGCCCTCGGCATCGCCGACGAGCCCGAACCCCGCGAACCCGCCGAGATCCGCGAGCAGTACACCACCGCCATCCCCATCGGCACCGCGCTCGCCCAGTCCTGGAACCCGGCACTCGCCGAGAGTCTCGGCGACGTCGTCGGAGCCGAGATGGAGCGCTTCGGCATCCACCTCTGGCTCGCCCCCGCCTTCAACCTGCACCGCAGCGTCTTGTGCGGACGCAACTTCGAGTACCTCTCCGAGGACCCGCTGCTGGCCGGACGCATCGCCGCCGGCATCACCCGCGGCGTCCAGGCCCGCCCGGGGCGGGGCGTGACCATCAAGCATCTGGCCTGCAACAACCAGGAGACCAACCGCCTCAACTCCAACAGCCGGGTCAGCCCCCGAGCCCTGCGCGACCTCTACCTGCGCGCCTTCGAGATCTGCGTACGCCAGGCCCGGCCCGCCGCCGTCATGACCTCCTACAACCTCATCAACGGCGTCCACACATCCGAGTCGGCCCAGCTGCTCGAGGTGATCCTGCGCCAGGAGTGGGCCTTCGACGGCCTGGTCATGACCGACTGGGTCGTCGACGGCATGACCCGCAGCGACATGAAGCACCCGCGTGCCACCGCAGCCGCCACCATCAAGGCCGGCAACGAGCTCTTCATGCCCGGAGGCGAGACGGACCGGGAGGACCTCCTGGCAGCCCTGGAGCGGGGGAGCGAAGGCGGAGGTGGCGAGTCAGACTGCGATGCCGAGCCGGTCGACGGCGCTGTCGGCCTGACGCGCGCCGAGCTCGAGAAGCAGGCCGCCCGCGTCATCCACGCGGCTCGGAGGATAGCCACGATCTCGACATCCTGATGCTCGTGCTGTAGAATTAATCGAAGGATTTAGCAGCAGGAGGATGTTATGCCGACGATCAAGCCAGTATCAGATCTGAGGAGCTACACCGACGTTCTCAAGGATGTTGCGGAGGACTCGCCTGTTTTCCTCACCAAGAATGGTCATGGGAGGTACGTCCTTCTCGATATGAAGGACTATGACCGCATTAAGGCGGGTCGTCGTCTCCTCCGAGAGGTCGAGGCGGGCCGGATTTCTGGTGAGGAGCAAGGGTGGGTTAGTGCTGCAGACGTGCGTGCGCACTTCGTCGCACGGCGGGATTCCGCCCATGAGTGCTGAGATCGTCTACTCCACTGATGCTCTCATTGATCTTGATGAGGCCTGGGATTTCACGGTTGAGATCTCCGGTGACCCGGACTTAGCGTTTCAGCAGGTGGATGCCCTGCTTGAGGCGGTCGAAGGGGCTCGTAGCTACCCGTTGGCCGGGAGTAGGTTGGATGTTGTTGTTGGCACGCCAACTGACAGTCGCTATGTTGTGGCTGGTCGTCTGCTGGCTGTTTACAGCATTGAAGAGCACTTCATTCGGGTGGATCGGATCTTCGATGCTCGGCAGGATTGGGTCTCTGTGCTCGTCCGGCGTGGCTGAGATCCCGTGTTCTGGGAGGACTGCTGTGGCCTGTCGCTGGGGCAGCGAACGTGACATGCTCGGCTGAGCCGCCCGCACTGCACAAGGAGTCCCTCCATGGCGCTGACACCTCAAGCACGTGAGACCTTCACCAGGCTGTTCGGGGTGGAGCCCCAACCCCACCCCACGGACCCCGAGCTGTTCGACATCCTCCAGAACGGGATCTTCGACGAGGCCTTCTCCACCGGAGTCCTCACCGACGTCGAGCGCGAGCTGCTCACCATCACCGCCCTGACCTCCATGCAGACCCTCCCGCAGCTGAGGGCTCACGTGGGCGCCGCCCTCAACATCGGCACCAGCCCGCTCCAGCTGCGCGAGACCATCTACCAGTGCGCCCCCCTACATCGGCTTCCCCAAGACCCTCAACGCCATCGACATCGCCAACGGGGTCTTCGAGGCCAACGACATCTCCCTGCCCCTGGAGAACGCCGGCGCCGTCGACGCCACTGACCCCCGTGCCCGAGAGCAGGCCGGCGCCGCCATCCAGGCACCGCTGTACGGCAACGAGGTCAAGGAGGTCTTCTCCGCCCTGCCCGAGCCCTTCGATGAGTTCGTGCCCCACCTGCTGACCTCCTCCGCCTTCGGCGACTTCGCCACCCGCGGCGGGCTCGACGTCGCCCAGCGCGAGCTCATCAGCCTCGTGGCCATCGCCGCCATCGGCGCCACCACCCAGCTGCGCCCGCACGTGGCCGGGGCGATCCGGGCCGGCTCCTCCCCCCAGGAGGTGGCCGCCGCCCTGGTTCAGGTCATGCCCTACATCGGCGGCCCCTACGCCCTGTCCGGCCTGGTCCTCGTGGCCCGCTACGACGAGAGTGCCTCCGCAGAGGCCTACCGCTGAGAAGAAGGTCCATGTGGGCCGGCATCCTCCGCGGTTGTTGTGGGGTGAGTGTTAATCAGCGAGATGAGTCTCGCGTAGGGCGGCGATGCGCTTGGCGAGGTCGTCGGGATCTGCGCTGAGCTTGGGGGCGTTGCGAGAGGTTGACGGGTCGATGCGTGCGCCGAGTCGGCCGAGCTCGATCAGCAGTGGCACCGTCGCCAAGCCTTGCTCGGTCAACGAGTACCTCCCCTGCTTGCCCCGGGCGACCTCGCTCTTGGTGAGGAAGCCCGCCTCAACCAGGTCGGTCAGTCGGCGGGACAGCACCGGGGCGCTGATGCCCTCCTCGCTGCCGGTGAGCAGCTCGCGGAAGGAGCGTCGGTCATGCAGGACGATGTCTCGCAGAATTAGCAGACTCCACCTGTCGCCGAGCATCTCGAGGCTGCGGTTGATAGGGCAGGCGGAGCGAGGCCGGGGGATCATCGTGCGCCCTTCTTCGTGGTAGTTGCATTCTGTTACTGGATAGCATATCGTCCATCTCAAGTGGTAACACAATGTAACTAGATGTCTGGTGCTGCGGCACAGGAAGGACACCACGTGAAGGCCTTCGTCCTGGAGAAGTACGGTCGCCCCCTGAGAGCCGTCGACATACCCGTTGCCGAGCCTGGACCACGCCAGGTCCTGGTGCGGATGATCGCCTCCGGCGTCAACCACGCCGATGAGCGCACCCGCACCGGTGAGTTCAAGGCCGTCTTCCGGCTCGACCTGCCCAAGGTGATGGGAGGGGAGCTGAGCGGAGAGGTGGTCGCCGTCGGCTCTCAGGTCACAGAGCTCGCCGTTGGCGATCAGGTCTACGGCTACACCGGCGTGGTGGCCATGGGAACCTGGGCCGAGTTCGTCGTGGTCGACGCCGATGCCCTCGCTCCCGCGCCCCGCAGCATCTCAATGGCTCAGGCGGCCTCCCTGCCGGTCGTCGCCCTGACCGCGTGGCAGTCGCTGGTGACGATCGGCCGCCTCCAGCCGGGCCAGACGGTCCTGGTTCACGGCGGCGCAGGCGGAGTGGGGTCGGCCGTCATCCAGCTCGCCAAGCACCTGGGCGCCACCGTCGCCACCACGGCCTCGGCCTCCAGTGCCGACACCGTCCGGCAGCTCGGAGCGGACATCATCATCGACTACCGCAGTGAGGACTTCGTCCAACGCCTGGCAGAGACCCCGGTGGACATCGTCGTCGACACCCAGGGCGGCGAGATCACCTCACGGTCCTTCCAGGTCCTGCGTCCCGGCGGGATCGTGGTGGGTATCGCCGGTGCCCCCGACCCGTCACTGGCCGATCAGGCCGGCGCCGGGCCGCTGGTCAAGGTCGCGCTGTCCGCCCTCAGCCTCAAGGTGCGCCGCCAGGCCCGCAAGCTCGGCGTGCGCTACCGGTTCCTGTTCATCGAACCCGACGGAGAGGCCCTGCGCACCATTGCCGGACTCGTGGACGACGGCGTCATCCAGCCCGTCGTCGACCGGATCCTGCCCTTCGAGCAGACCCTCGCCGCGCTCGACCAGCTGCTGGCCGGCGGAACCCGCGGCAAGGTCCTCATCACTACCAACGAGCAGGAGGTCACCACTCATGCCTGAGGCAGACACCACCACCATGCTCGCAGGGCCCGTCACCCGGTGGACCTCCGCTCCCACTCGGCACCTGCGGGTGAGGGGAGAGTCCTTCGCGTACCGGGACCTCGGGATCGACGGCGGCACACCCATTGTCCTTCTCGCCCATCTCGGAGCCACTCTCGACGAGTGGGACCCCCGCGTCGTCGATGCGCTCGCCGAGGGCCGCCGCGTCATTGCGGTCGACCTGCCAGGCATCGGCTCCTCCACCGGGAGCGTCCCACGAACCATTAAAGGGATGGCCGGTGCTGCACGGGCCTTCATCTCCGAACTCGGTCTGACCCGGATCGACCTCATGGGCTTCTCCCTGGGAGGGTTCGTGGCCCAGCAGGTCGCCCTCGACGCCCCGAACCTGGTCCGACGGCTCGTCCTGGCCGGAACCGGTCCCGCAGGAGGTAAGGGGATCGACCGGCCAACCGGAGCCGCCTACGTCTACCTCGACATACTGCGCGGAGTGCTCGCCCGCACCGACGCTAAAGAGTTCCTCTTCTTCCCGCGCACGTGCGATGGCAAGGCCGCGGCGCGCGACTACCTCGCCCGGATTCACGAACGAGTCATGGATCGTGATTCCCCGATCAGCTTGAAAGCCTTTCGCACTCAGATCGCCGCCATCAAGGCCTGGGGGCGCCAGTGGCCACAGGACCTGTCCAGGATCGCGGCCCCCACGCTGATCGCCAATGGGGATCACGATCGTATGGTCCCGACCCCGTTGTCTCAGGACATGCACCGGAGAATCCCCGGCAGCACCCTGGTCATCTACCCCGGGGCGGGACACGGCGGGGTCTTCCAGTACTACCGGGAGTTCATCCCCACGCTGCTGGGCCATCTCGACTCGTGAGGTCAGGGAACCCGATTCGGCAGTGAGGCCCGGCGGCCCGTCTACGATGGCCGCCGGGCCGGTTCTCGTTGCCGGCCCCGCACAGCAAGGAGAACACGTGACGACGACGCAGCCCTACCTCTCACGGCAGGTCACCCTCACCGTCCAGGGGCAGAGGGTCGGGGGACTGGCCTACGTCCCGCACGCGGCGTCGTCGGCACCCGGACCCCTGGTCATCTGCTGCCACGGCATGGAGGGCTCCCACACCCGCGTCGCCCCCATGGCCAGGCGCTTCGCCGCGGCCGGGGCCGTGGCCGTCTGCTTCGACTTCCGCGGAGGCGGCGGCAGCGCCAGCCAGGGCGAGACCACCGCGATGTCGGCCCTCACTGAGCTGGCCGACCTCGAAGCCGTCCTCACCGCCGCCTGCGCCTGGCCGGAGGTCGACGCCTCCCGGGTCGCCCTGTTCGGGCTGAGCCTGGGCGGAGCGGTCGCGGCGCTCGCGGCCGCCCGCCACTCGCAACGGATCACGGCTTTGGCCCTGTGGTACCCGGCCCTGCGGCTGGGGGAGAGCCTGCGCGCCGCCTTCCGCACGCTGGCGGCCGTGCCCGAGGAGTTCGACTGGGCGGGCACCCGCCTGGGGCGCGCCTACGCCGTCGACGGCTGGAACCTGGAGGTCGGGGCCGAGCTGGCCACCTACCGCCGCCCCGTTCTCATCGTCCACGGGGACCAGGACCGCGCCGTGCCCATCGAGGTCTCCCGGGCCGCCGTGAGCGCCACGCCTGACGCCGAGCTCGTCACCATCCACGGCGCCGCCCACGGCTTCGGCGACGCCAACTGGGAGGAGGCCATGCGCCGCACCATCGGCTTCCTGGCCTGGAACGGGGTCCTCGAGGAGGACTGAGCTCCGCAGCGGACAGCGGCAACGGGCGGCGCAGCCCGTTTTCTGACAACGGTGGCTCCCGAGCGACCGACATCGCAGAATTGGCCGCATGAGCGCATACGAGGCGGCGGACCTGAGCAGTGTCAGCAAGACGATGCTGCTGACCCTCCACGCCCGGGCGGAGCACACGCTCTCCGAGCGGCCGCGCTTTACGGACCCCGCCGCCGTCGAGCTCGTCTCCCGGCTCGACTACGACTTCACCATGGCCAGCCAGGACCGGCTCATGGCCGACGGCGTCGTGCTGCGCACCCTCACGCTCGACCCGCTCGTGGCCGGGTACCTCGCCACCCACCCCGGCTGCACGGTGGTCAACATCGCCTGCGGGCTCGACACCCGCTTCCAGCGCCTCGACGACGGGCGCGTCACCTGGTACGACCTCGACCTCCCCGACGTCATCGCGCTGCGACGCCGGTTGCTCGAGGACGGCGAGCGTCACCGCACCATTGCCGCCTCCGCCCTCGACCCCGACTGGCCCGACCATCTGGGGGACATGAGCCGTGACGTGCTCGTCATCATCGAGGGGCTGAGCATGTACCTCGAGCAGGAGGAGGTGTGCACGCTCCTGGACATCATCGCCGCGCGCCTGCCCGGGGCGACCATCCTCATCGAGGTCATGCCCCGCCTGTTCCAGAAGTACGGCCGGGAACGCTCGGTGGAGGACGCGGGGGCGCGCTACACCTACGGCTGCTCCAGTGCCGCGGAGTTCCACCGGACGGTGGCCCCCGGTTACACGCTGCTCCACGACGTTCCCTTCACCCGCACCATCGCGCGCTATCACCCCCTGCTCGCGCCCCTGACGCGGCTGCCGCTGGTGGACAGGCTCGCCGAGTGGATCGTGGTGCTGCGAGCGCCGGCCTGAGTGCTGGGCGGGGCGCTGGGTAGGGACCTGGCCTGGCACTGGTCCGGTGCTGGCCTGGCACTGCTCGGGGCGGCCGATCTCGACGGGGACATCCTGCGCGTGGGGGTGCATTCTCTTCCGGCCAGGGACAGGCTGCGCGTAGGGGGACAGGAAGCCGGTCCCCGACGGCGTCGAATGCCCCCGGCCGGAAGGACACGCCTCCGGCCGCGTGGAATGTCCCCGGCCGCGAAGAAATGCCCCCGGCTGTCGCCGTGCGTCTCCAAGCCGAAGGATCGACGCCTTGCCTCACCAGACTGCGCTATATCGAACTGCGGCCGTGCCATTGAGACAATGCCTCAGTGATCTCCTTGAGTGAGAGCCTCCCAGCGGCGACATCCATCACCAGCCGGTAGGCGTCGTCGTCGGGGGCCTCGACCCAGTGGCCGTTGATGTCCAGGAAGACCAGCGTGGCCAACCACCCCAGGCGCTTGTTGCCATCCACCAGTGGATGATTGCGGACCAGGGAATCGAGCAGAGCTGCCGCCTTCTCGTCGATCGTGGCATAAGCGTCGTGCCCCCAGAGCATGGTCGCAGGTCGGTGCAGCGCCGAGTCGAGCAGGCCGAGATCCCGGACTGGTCCCACAGCCAGGTCCTCAATGAGAGACAGCGCGTCCTCGAGCGTCAGATACTCGACCATCTCTGCCCGATCAGCGGCCGAGGCGTTCCAGGACCTCGGCGTACCGGTTGCGGATACGGGCGGAGGCGTCCGCGACTCGCTGCTCATGTCCGCGGCGCGCGGCCACCTCGTGGATCGCCCGGATCGTCGCCTCCTGGCGGCTGACCCCGTCCTCCTCCGCAAGGAGCGCGAGCAGCCGCTCATCCTCTTTGCTCAAGCGCAATGTCATCGCCATACGTCCACAGTAGCACGTGGTATCAGGCTGGTATCAGGTGGATGCGTTCTCAGGATCGACCGGATCCCACCGCGCACCTGCGGGACCATCCTGACCAACCCCAGTCCCAGACACAAAACACCCTTCCCGCGAGCGGTGCATCATCCACCACCAGACCCCACCCTGCGTGTTGGAGACCAAGAGGCGTGGGACGAGTACCGACGACGCAGGTGTCCACAAGGGCGACTGTCTTTCCACGGAATCCCCGTGTTGTGGAGTCCGAGAAGGGCTGCCGGCGCCCGTTGGCATGATGGGTGATGCCTCCCATGGCATCTTCTCCCGGAACACTCATGTCCTTGCCGGGGAGGAAGGAGTCGGGAGGAGGTGAGGGCCGTGTCCAAGCCGACAGGACGACGCACAGAAGTCCGCAAGGGCAAGGTAACGGCCCGGAAGGTGAGCGAAGTACTCAACGCTGTCGCTCGCCTGATCCGGGCCGTCGGTGTCCTTGTGGATGCCCTCAGCAAGTGGATCGGCTAGGCCGTTCCCTTGCCAGGGGAGTCGCCCGGCTAGCACCCGGGTGGCTCTCCACCATTATGGGGCCGCCGTTCCGCACTGTCCACATCGTCTCTCCTTCTTCTGCCTGTGGGGACATGCTGCGCGTGGGGGTGCACTTTTTTCGGCCGGGGACATGTCGCGCGTAGGGGGACAGGAATCCGGTCCCCGACGGCGTCGAATGACCCCGTCTGGAGGGACACGCACCCGGCGGCGTGGAATGTCCCCGCTCGCGGGGGAGGGCTGGCAGCATCGGAGCCGTGACCGAGAACCACGCCCAGCCCAGCCCCGCCAACCCGGACGACGTCGTCAACCCCCTCCTGCTCCAGGCCTTCGCCTGGGACCTGCCCGCCGACTCCACCCACTGGCGCCTCCTGGCGGACAACGCCGCCCTCCTGGCCGACTGCGGGGTGAGCTCGGTGTGGCTGCCGCCTGCCTACAAGGGGCAGGCCGGAGTGGAGGACGTCGGCTACGGCGTCTACGACACCTACGACCTGGGCGAGTTCGACCAGAAGGGCACCGTCCCCACCAAGTACGGCACCAAGGAGGACTACCTCGCCGCCATCGAGGCCCTGCACACGGCCGGCATTAGCGTCGTGGCGGACATCGTCCTCAACCACCGCATGGGCGGAGACGGCACCGAGGTCGTGCGCGCCACCCCGGTGGGCCCCCACGACCGCACGCGCCCCATCGGCGAGACCGAGGAGATCACCGCCTGGACCCGCTACACCTTCCCGGGGCGCGCCGGCGCCTACTCGGACTTCACCTGGGACTGGACCTGTTTCCACGGCACCGACTGGGACGAGGCCCGCCACCAGCAGGGCGTGTGGCTCTTCGAGGGCAAGCAGTGGAACGAGAACGTCAACGATGAGCTCGGTAACTACGACTACCTCATGGGCTCCGACGTCCACGTCACCGACCCCGCCGTCAGCGCCGAGATGGATCGCTGGGGGCGCTGGTACGTGGAGACCACCGGCGTCGACGGCCTGCGCCTGGACGCTCTCAAGCACGTCGGCGCCGACTTCTTCGCCCGCTGGCTGCCCGAGCTGCGACGCGCCACCGGGCGCGCCCTGCCAGCCGTGGGCGAGTACTGGACCCGCGACGTCGCTGAGCTGGAGGGCTACCTGGAGGCCGTGCCCTTCATGAGCCTGTTCGACGTCCCCCTCCACTTCCACCTGCACGCCGCCTCCACCTCCAACGGCGACGTCGACCTGACCCGCCTCTTCGAGGGCACCCTCGTGGCCGCTGACCCGGCGCGCGCCGTCACCTTTGTGGAGAACCACGACACCCAGCCGGGCCAGTCGCTGGCCTCCACCATCGAGTCCTGGTTCAAGCCCTCGGCCTACGCCCTCATCCTGCTGCGCGAGGCCGGAACCCCCTGCGTCTTCTGGGGCGACCTGTTCGGCACCCCCGAGACCGGCGACCTGCCGGCCGTCACCGAGCTGCCGCTGCTCATGACCATGCGGCGCGCCCTGGCCCACGGCCCTCAGCACGACGCCCTCGACGACCCCGACGTCGTCGGCTTCGCGCGTGAGGGCGACGAGGCCCACCCCGGCTCCGGGCTCGCCGTCGTCCTGTCCGACCGCAGGGCCGCCACCAAGTGCCTCCACGTCGGGGCGCGGCACGCCGGTGAGCAGTGGATCTGCGTCCTGGGCGGTCACGAGCCGGTCACCGTCGCCGACGACGGCAGCGTGGAGCTGCCCGTGTCCGACGGCGGCCTGAGCGTCTACGCGCCGCAGACCGCCCGGCCGATCCTGGACAGCGCCGAGCAGCACCTCCTGCGCCAGCGCTGAGGATCGCCCGAAGGGTCGGGGAGGAGCGGTGTCCTTCACGCCTGGCGTCACGGGCGCGTAGGGTGATGGCGTCAGCCGCACTGACCTGAGCCGACCTTCCTGGAGGAGACATGCCCGCTTTCCACGCGCCCACCGACCAGAGGACTGACAAGACCGTCGCCGTCTTCATCGCGCCCGGGCTGGAGGAGGTCGAAGCGCTGGCGACCGTGGACATCCTCTTCCGCGCCGGCATCCCCACGACGATGATCTCGGTGACCCCTGAGCGGGCCGTCGTCTCCTCCCACAACATCGTCGTCACCTGCGACCTCACCCTGGCCGAGGCGAACCTGGACGACTACGACATGCTCGTCCTGCCCGGTGGCATCCCCGGCACCCCCAACCTCAAGGCCGTCGAGCCGCTCATGGCCGCGGTCACCGAGCGGGTACGCGCCGGCCGGCCGGTGGCCGCGATCTGCGCCGCCCCCTCGATCCTGGCCGAGCTGGGCCTGCTCGAGGGTCGCCAGGCGACGTCGAACCCCGGCTTCGTGGGCGTGCTCGCCGAGCGCGGCGCGCAGGTCAGCCAGGCCGCCGTCGTCACAGACGGCCCCGTCATCACCTCACGCGGCATGGGCACCGCCATCGACTTCGGCCTGGAGATCGTGCGCCACTACCTGGGCGAGGAGGCCGTCGACGACGTCAAGGCCAAGATCGTCTACCAGGGCTGATATCCACTCTTGCCGTTGTCTGATCCCGGTGGGTTTTCCAGTGCGATCAAGGCTCGCGAGGACGCACGTTGGGGTTCGCGGCCGCACCTTGGAGGCGCAGTCGGCGAGCTCTCACGTGCGTCCTCGCGGCTCGATGGGGCGGTTACGGGGTGAATCGGGCGGATCAGGCTTTGCTGCTGCGGCGCTTCTTGGGAATGAGGGCGGCGACGACGAGCAGGCCCCCCAGGCCCGCCAGGCAGGCGATGGCCGTCGTCGTGAAATCGAAGCGCAGCCCCAGGCCCGCCGCGATGAGCAGCCCGCCCACCAGGAGCAGGAAGGCCCCCCACAGGAGCGTGGAGCCCTTGATGTCCTGGGGCGCCTGCGGGCGGTCCTGCTCAGTGACCGTCCCGGCGCTCCACACCGGGCTCGACGTCGACGACGCGGGCGCCGAGTCCGCGGACGCCTTGTCCGCACCCGCCTCGTCGGACGTGGGCAGCGGCATGGTCACCGGCTGAGTCTCGGGCTGAGCCATGGGCTGGGTCAGCGGTGGGGTCAACGGTTGGGTGTCGCCGGTGGCCGGGAAGGGCCTGGTGGCGTCCTCGCCGGTCGCCTCGGTGCTGTTGCTGCCGGCATCGTCGGGCGACGTCGTGGATGAGGTGCTGCTCATGGGGGTCTCCTTGGGTGGGGCCGGGACGTGCCCGGGGAAGAGTTCTGGTGGCTGAGGCCGGCGCGTAGACGCGGGCGCGATCAGCCGGCTGTCGGGGTGGCCGTGGCGGACTGATTGGTGGGCGCCGGGGACGGCGTCGGAGTGGCCGGTCCGGAGGGAGTCGGGCTTGCACCGGGCTGTGCGGCGCCCTGCCCGGACAAGGTCTTCTGCACGCAGGAGTCGTAGGAGGTGCGCTCCGCGGAGGTCAGGTCGGACAGGTCGCTCCATCTGACATCCTCGCTGCGGCTGCCCTCGTCCACGCTCTCGTGGGCCGTGCGGATGCAGGCCTCGGCCTCCTCGGCTGTGATGGCCTGGTGGTTCATGCCCGGAACCGGCAGATCGTCGCCGTGGGCATCGCCCTTCTCGTCGTACCAGGAGCTGACGATCCACACGGGCTCCTCGACGTTGCCGTACCAGGAGACGGTGTTGCTGCGCTCCTCGATGTTGATCGTCCCGGTGTCCACCGAGGCGTTGATCGTGATCTCCGGCCGCCCGTCATCGCTGCTGGGGGAGGCCAGGGTGCGCTTGGTGTTCAGACCGCCGCTGGAGCTGGCGTAGGTGGTGATGCTCTTGCCGGTCACGTCGTGGCGACGCGGGCCCTCGTCGTCCTGATCCATCTGCCGGCCGTTGACGGTCCAGGCCCGGTCGACCTGTGAGTCGACCGCCCCCATGTCGACGTCGGCCTTGACCGTCACCCGCTGGTTGCCGTCGGTCTTGATACGCAGGGTCCCGACGTCGAGGTGGGTGGTGATGGTGGAGAGCTTGCCGGCCTCCTCGGCGGGCATACCCCGCAGGTCCAGGGTGAGGTCACCGATGCTCTTGCTGCGGGTGACGCTGCCGCCGCTGGCCGACGCCGTCAGCTCCTTCCAGGTCACCGTGGTCGAGGCGGCGGTGGTCGAGTCCTTGAGGGTCCCGAAGGGCATACGGGCCAGGCTCGTGGGGACGATAGACGCTGTGGCCAGAGCGGGGATGGCGACGACGAACAGGACCGGCCAGCCCAGCACCGTCATCCAGCCGCCGTGCCGACGACGCAGGCCACTGGCGACGATGCCCGCTCCCAGGAGGGCGACCAGGGTGCCGATGAGGATGAACTGGCCCTGAAGCAGGCCGACGCGATGGGTCGCCGTGGCGTACCAGATGCCCGCCGCGGTCAGGAGTCCCAGGCCCAGGACCGCCAGCGACAGCGAGGAACCGGGGCCGGGGCGGCGCGGGCGCGCTGGGCGGACCGCCATGGGTGCCGGCTGGTACGGCGGGTACTGCCGGTAGGAGCGGCTCTGCCAGCTCGGGCCGCCGGCCGGCTGGCTGAAGGCCGGGCCGCCGGAGCCGGGCGCCGAGGAGTGCCAGGCCGATGCCGGGCCCGCCGCTGAGGCGAAGTTCCCGGCCTGACCCGCCGGACCGGCCTGGCCGCCGGGGCGGTTGCCCGGCGCCTGCGCGGTGCCGGGTGCGGAGGCCGGCCAGGGCCGGGGTCCCTGAGGACCTCGAGCGGCCATCCGGTTCGCGCGCCGGTTCTGGGCTCGGCGGATGAGGAAGACAATGGCCAGGACGATCAGCCCCAGCCAGAACAGGGGCCACAGGGCGGCGGCGATTCCCGCGGTACCCGCCTGGTGGACGTACCAGTTGGGGATGAAGCCGCTGCCGAATGTCGACATCCCGATGATCGTCGTACCGATGGCGCCCGCCAGGCCCGCGTTGAAACGGCCGGAGAGGGCCTCCTCCAGGTGGATGCGTCCATCGGACTCCTCGGGCAGGAGGGCCCAGGCCAGCCCGTAGAGGACCAGCCCGACACCGGCGAAGAGCGAGAGCACCACCCACACGCAACGCACCAGGGTGGGGTCCAGGCCGAAGCGGTACGCCACGCCACCGGCCACGCCCGCGATCCAGCGCTCGTTGGTGCGCATGAGGCCGGAGCCGCGCAGGGAGTCGAAGAAGCGGTGGGTGGATCCACCTTGAGGCCCGGGTTGGGGACCGCCGTACTGCTGGAAGGAGGGGGTGGGGCCCGGCTGCGGCCCGTACTGCGGGCCCTGCTGGGAATCGCGCTTGGCGCCGTCGGCGCCGTCGGCGCCGTGGGAGCCGGCAGGGTTGGAGGAAGTGGAGGAATCGGAGCCGGTGGGAGAGTCACCGTCAGACGGGGAAGCAGGCATGTCGTTCATGTCAACGATTCTTCGCGCCTGCGCCCCGCGGCACGATCAGGGGAACCCCTGAATGATCCCGGATTGTCCCCCGAATCCCCCGGGGGACAATCGGATCGGCGACCCTGACGTGCCACGATGGTGCCATGACGACAGCTCAGCAGTGGGGTGCGCAGCCCGGGCCGACCGCTGGTGGGCCGTCATACTCCTGGTGCCCCCCGCGCCAGCTGCGGCGACGTCCCCCTCTGCGCCGTATGCCCCACCACCTGGGGCCGGCTCCGGCCGACCTGTCTGCGGAGACCGCCTCCATGCGCCGGCCCGCCCGCATCGCCGGCGTCTGCGCAGGACTGGGGCTTCATCTGGGCATCCCCGTGCGATACGTCCGTGCCGCCATGGTCGTCCTCGCCCTCGGCGGCGGTGCGGGAGCCCTGCTCTACGCCCTGCTGTGGGCGACCCTCCCCGGCGAGAACGGCCCGGCGGGCGAGGATTCCGCCTCGGCGGTCTCCCGTGCCCGCCTGGCGGCCCGCCTCAGGGGCGGGAGAGGCGCCGCAGACCGCAGGGCCGACGGCGGAGCCGGCCTGGGTCTGTCGCAGACGGTCATCGACGGCGGTGCACTCCTCCTGGCGGCCCTGTTCCTGGCCTCCTGGCGCTTCGGGCTGCTGGACCGGATCGGGGCGGTGGGAATCATCGTCGTCGTCATCGCCGGGGCGGCCGTGGCCTGGTCGCAGATGGACACCCTCGTCGGCCCGGACCGCAACCTGGGTGCTGTCCTGCGAGTCGCGGGCGGGGTGTGCCTGGCCGTCGTCGGCATCCTGGTGTGGGTGGCCGCGGACAGCACCCCCTACAAGCTCATCTCCGGGCTCATCACCGGAGGGGCGCTCGTGGCGGGCATCGGCGTGGTCCTGGCGCCCCTGTGGCTGCGGACCAACCGGGCCCTGGCCGACACCCGCGCCGCCGAGATCCGCGAGGCCGAGCGCGCCGACATCGCCGCCCACCTGCACGACTCCGTCCTCCAGACCCTCACCCTCATCCGCAAGCGCGCCGACGAGCCCGAGACGGTGGCCCGCCTGGCCCGCTCCCAGGAGCGCGAGCTGCGCGCCTGGCTCTACACCGACCGCCCCGCGCCGGGCACCTCCGTGGCCGACGCCTTCACCGACCTGGCCGGTGAGATCGAGGACCGCTACGGCGTGGCCGTCGACGCCGTGTGCGTCGGCGACAGGGCCCCCGACCGTGACACCGAGGTCATCGTCGCCGCCGCCCGCGAGGCCCTGTCCAACGCGGTGCGCCACGGCTCCCCACCGGTCTCCCTCTACGTCGAGGCCGGCGAGAAGGGCCTGGAGGTGTTCGTGCGCGATCACGGCCCCGGCTTCGACCTCGACTCCATCGCCGAGGACCGCCACGGCGTGCGCGAGTCCATCATCGCCCGCATGGAGCGCCACGGCGGCAGCGCCCGGGTGCGCCGCATGTCCACCGGCACCGAGGTGGCGCTGACTCTCCCCGTGCGAGCCCACTGAGCCCGTCTATCGTTGAGTCCGTCCCACTCGATCCCACTCGATCCCACTCGGAGCCACTCGGAGCCACTCGGCCCGTGTTCCTTCATCACCCCCACGTCACCTCCAGGAAGACCCCATGGCTGACACGCCCGCCACCACCACAGACAACCAGCCGTCCGGAGAGGCGAGCGCGCCCCTGCGGGTCCTGGTCGTCGACGACCACGCCCTGGTCCGCTCCGGGGTGCGCTCCGAGCTGACCACCCATGCTCCAGACCTCGATGTCATCGCCGAGGCCGATGACGTCGAGGGCGCCATCGCCGCCGTCCACGCCCTGCGGCCCGATGTCGTCCTGCTCGACGTCCACCTGCCCGGCGGCAACGGCGGGGGAGGGGCCGAGGTCGTCGCCTCCTGCCATGACGTCCACGAGACGCGCTTCCTGGCGCTGAGCGTCTCGGACGCCAGCGACGACGTCGTCGGCGTCATCCGGGCCGGCGCCCGCGGCTACGTCACCAAGGCGATCTCCACCGAGGACCTGGCCCAGGCCGTGCGGCGCGTGGCCGCCGGGGACGCCGCCTTCTCCCCGCGCCTGGCCGGCTTCGTCCTGGACGCCTTCGGTGCCGGGGCCGGCGAGGTGGCCGTGGCCGACACCGAGCTCGACCGCCTCTCGACGCGCGAGCGGGAGGTCATGCGACTCATCGCCCGCGGCTACACCTACAAGGAGTGCGCCTCCGAGCTGTTCATCTCGGTCAAGACCGTCGAGACCCACGTCTCCGCGGTCCTGCGCAAGCTCCAGCTGTCCAACCGCAACGAGCTCACCCGCTGGGCCGTGGCCCGCCGCATCGTGTAGGGATCGACGTCGTCCCGGACTCGTCCCGGGAACGAGCAGGGGAGTACGCGATTGAGGAGAGACCCCGTCAGGTGACGGTCCGGCATCGCGTCCGGGTCCACACCGCCGCACTGTCCCGTCGCCGGCCCGATCCGTGGCAGGATGCGGCACGTGAGCCAACCCCCGCAACCCTCCGCGAGCACCGCTCATCCCCACCCCGACCCTCTTCAACCGGCCTGCGAGCACCTGCGCGCAGGCGGGCTCGTCATTCTGCCCACGGACACCGTCTACGGCATCGGGTGCAACGCCGCCGACGCCGGGGCGGTTGAGCGGCTGCTGGCAGCCAAGGGGCGCGGACGCCAGATGCCGCCACCGGTCCTCGTGGCCGACCCCGCCGACCTGACGGGGATCGTCGCCCAGGTGCCCGAGGCCGCCCACACCCTCATGGAGGCCTTCTGGCCGGGCGCACTGACCCTCGTCCTCGACGCCGATGAGACCCTGACCTGGGACCTGGGGGAGACCGGCGGCACCCTCGCCGTGCGCATGCCCGCCCACGGGCTCGCCCTGAACCTCCTGCGACGCAGCGGCCCGCTGGCCGTCACCTCCGCCAACCCCACCGGCGCACCGCCCGCCACCGACGCCGCCTCCGCCCGGGCCGCCTTCCCCGGACGGGTCCGGGACATCGAGGAGCTCACGCCGGGTACTGGAGATGTCGGCGCGGTCGGGCGCGAGGACATCCTGCTGCTCGACGGCGGAGCCACCCCCGGCCCGGTTCCCTCCACCATCGTCACCCTCGCCGGGGCGCACGCCCGTGCCCCCCGGATCCTGCGCCAGGGGGTGCTGGCACGCGGTGACCTGGAACGAGTGGTCGGCGTCGCCCTGTCTGAACGGACGGCAGAGGCGGCGCACGACGGGACGGAGGCGGGTGCGTGAAGGTCTACCTCCTGGTCATGGCCATTGCCGCCGCGACCACCTACGTGGCCGTACCGATCATCCGGCACGTCGCCCTGGTGGGTAACGCGCTCACCCCCGTGCGGGCCCGCGACGTCCACTCCACGCCCATCCCCCGCCTGGGTGGCGTAGCCATGTTCTTCGGCCTGTTCTCCGCGATCTCCGTGGCCTCCACCATCCCCTATCTCTCCGACGTCATCGACTCCAGCGCCTGGGCGGTGGTCCTGGGGGCGGGACTGGTGTGCCTGCTCGGCGTCGTTGACGACCTGTGGGAGCTGGACTGGATGACCAAGCTCGCCGGCCAGATCCTGGCCGCCGGCGTTATGGCCTGGCAGGGCGTCCAGCTCCTCACCTTCCCCGTGGCGGGGCTGACGATCGGCTCCTCACGCCTGTCCCTCGTCTCCACCGTCATCGTCGTGGTGGCCGCCATCAACGCCGTCAACTTCGTCGACGGGCTCGATGGGCTGGCGGCCGGCATCATCGGGATCGGCTCGACCGCCTTCTTCCTGTACACCTACGTCCTCACCCGCGCCACGAGCCCTGGCTCCTACAGCTCCCTGGCCGCCACCATCGTGGCCGCGCTCATCGGCGTGTGCGTGGGCTTCCTGCCCCACAACTTCAACCCGGCCACCATCTTCATGGGCGACTCCGGGGCGATGCAGCTGGGGCTGGTCTCGGCGGCCTCCACCATCATCGTCACCGGGCAGATCGACCCGGGCAGCTTCGACGGCTCGCGCGCCCTGCCCGCCTTCATGCCGATCCTCCTGCCGCTGGCGGTGCTCCTGCTGCCCCTGACCGACATGATCATGGCGATCGTGCGCCGGGCCAGGAAGGGACTGAGTCCCACTCACCCCGACCGCATGCACATGCACCATCGGCTCCTGGCCGCCGGGCACTCCCACCGCCGCGCGGTGCTGGTCATGTACCTGTGGGCGGCGGTCGCCTCCTTCCCCGTGGCCGCCATGGCCTTCTTCCCCCTGCCCTGGGTGCTGGCGGGGCTGGCCATCGCGGTGCTGTTCGCCTTCGTCGTCACCGTCGACCTGATGCCCGGGGTGCGCCACGGACTGCGCTCGGCGCTGCGCCGTCGCCAGGACCGTCAGGAGCAGCGGATCGTCATCTCCCGCAACGTCTCGGGAACCGGTGAGGTGACGCGCCCGGCCGAGGGGCAGGCGCCGCAGGGGATCGCCCTGTCGGCGTCGCCCGGACCCTCTGAAAGGACACGCCGGTGAGTGAGACGACCCCCACGAACGCCCGCGCACTGCGTGAGGCCGCAGCCCGGCTGCGTCGGATTCTCATCGTGGCCGCCGTGGTCCTGGTGGTCGGCGAGGCCCTGTGGTGCCTCATCGGCGGTTCTCACGGCGCCGTGGTCCGTCCGTTGGGAACGCTGATGTGCGCAGCGGGCTCGACGATGGTGCTGCTGGCAGCGACCTGGTGGTTCCTGCACCGTATGGTCCGCTCCGGCATGAGGGGCCTCGCGGCCTGGATAGCCGGTGGATACCTTGCGAAGGTGGCGGTCCTGGCCACGGCCCTCGTCGGTGGACGGTCCCTGGGACTCGACATCAGAGTGATTGGGGTCTCAGTCATCGCTGTGATCCTGGTGGGCATGTTCGCCGAGGCGACCGTCTTGTCACAGGCTCGAATCCTTGTGGTGGAGCCGAACAAGGATGATTCGGCGGACCGTCCCTGACCGGCGGGCAGGGGTGGGCGCAAGGCGTTGTGACTGTAGTGGGTCACGATGGGGCGTCTGGTTTGCTTCGTGAGACCCTGCTGAGGCGCTAGCATGGCCCGTGATCAGCAGGCCTGTCGGGCAGGCCTTGAAGCGTGAGAGACATCGGGAGGATCTCCTGTCCACCAACACCGTCACCGAGAACGGCACGGCAGCCGACGACGTCGCCGTGCCGCGGACGGCTGACGCCAAGCCATTCGTCAAGCCGCTGTGGTACTGGGTGCTCCTGATCGTCCTGGTTGCGGTGATCGCGAAGACCGCGGTGCCCGCCTTCACCGTCGCGGAGGGCCACGAACTTCAGAAGCCCGGTGCTGAGGACTTCTTCCCCGGCGCGATCTTCGGTGAGGGGACTCTCCTGGAGTTCAACCGGCTCACCCTCGTCCGCGTTGTCATGGCGGTTGCCCTGTGCCTGACGGCGGGAGCGGTCGCCGGCCGGATCAAGATCGTCCCCGGGCGCGGCCAGGCCCTGCTGGAGATCATCGCCGACTTCGTGCGCAGCAATGTGGCCTTCGCGCTTCTGGGCAACAAGAACGGCCGCCGCTTCGCCCCGCTGCTGGGAACCCTCTTCCTGGGCGTGCTCGCCATGAACCTCGCCGGCGTCATCCCCGGCCTCAACATCGCCGCTTCCTCGGTGGTGGCCGTCCCCATGGTGTTCGCCGCCCTGACCTACGTCACCTTCATCGGCGCCGGCATCAGGGAGCAGGGGGTCGGGCACTTCCTCGCCTCCCAGCTCTTCCCGCCAGGCCTGCCCAAGGTGATGTACCTGCTCATCACCCCCATCGAGTTCCTCTCGAACTTCATTGTGCGGCCGGTGACGCTCACGCTGCGTCTGCTGTGCAACATGGTCTCGGGGCACATGCTGCTCGGCATGACCTTCTTCGGCACCACCAGCCTGCTCGTGCACCTTCAGGCATCCTCGACGATCAGCCTCCTGACCGGCGCGGCCATGATCGTGATGACCCTGTTCGAGATTTTCGTTGCGGTCCTGCAGGCCTACATCTTCACCATCCTCAGTGCCGTCTACATCAAGCTCTCCATCGAGGCCCACTAGACGCCACGGTGCGTCGCCTCAAGCCTCTTTCCACCGCCCCCACCTGCGCCATCCGGCGCCAGAAAGAAGGAACCACATATGACCTCCGCTGCTCTCGCATACGTCGGCTACGGCCTGGCCACGCTCGGCCCGGGCATCGGCATCGGCATCATGGTCGGCAAGACCCAGGAGGGTACGGCCCGTCAGCCCGAGGTGGCCGGGCGCCTGTTCACCAACATGATCATCGGTGCGGGCATGGTCGAGGCCCTGGCCCTCATCGGCTTCGTTATCCCGTTCGTTGTCAAGTGATGCTTCCCCTGGCCAACGAGGGCGGGCAGGGCGGAGGCACGGCCTTCATCCTGCCCCACGCCCATGAGATCTTCTGGGCTGCGGTCGTCCTCCTGCTCATCCTCCTGGTGGTGGGCCGCTACGCCCTGCCCCGGCTCTACGCCGTCCTGGACGAGCGCGCCCGGCGCATCCAGGAGGGCCTCGACCTGGCCGACAAGGCCAAGCAGGACCAGGCCGACGCCGAGAAGCGCGCCGCCCGGCTCGTGGACGAGGCCCGCCGAGAGGCCGCCCGCATCCGTGACAACGCTCAGAGCGAGGCCAAGGAGATCATCGCCAAGGCCCGCGACGACGCCCAGGCGGAGGCCGCAGGCATCGTCGAGGGTGCTCAGCGTCAGATCCTGGCTGAGAAGCAGGCCGCACAGATCTCTCTGCGAACCGACGTCGGCATGCTCGCCTCCACCCTGGCCGAGCGCATCGTCGGTGAGCACCTGAGCGACACCGCCCTGTCCGAGCGGGTCATCGACCGCTTCCTCGACGAGCTCGAGACCATGGAGCCGGTCGAGGGACTCGATGTCGGCGTCGACTCCACTGCGGAGGCGGCGCAGTGAGAACAGGAACGTCCGCGACCCGCGAGACCGTGAGCCAGGCCTGGAGCCCGGTGCTCACGGCCGCGGGCGTCGAGGGCCAGGAGCTGGGTCGTCAGATCCTCGCCCTCGCCCACCAGGTCGCCGTTCACTCGCTGCCCGGTCCGCTGACCGACCCGGGCCGCGAGGCCGAGGACAAGGTGGCCCTGGCCCGCCGGCTCTTCACCGGCACCGTGGACGAGCGCGTCGTCGACCTGCTCAGCGCCATGGTCCGCGGCCGCTGGTCCAAGGCCGTCGACCTGGTCTCCGCCCTCCACGACCTGGGCATCGAGGCGATCCTCGCCGGCGCCCACGCGGACGGCTCGGCGGAGGAGATCGAGCAGCAGCTCTTCGAGGTCCACGAGCAGATCGCAGACGACCGCGACCTGCGTGAGGCCCTGACCCCCTCGCGCCGTACCAGCACCGAGGCCCGGACCCGCCTGGCCGAGTCCGTCTTCGCCCCCCACATCAGTGCCCCCGCCATGAGCCTGGTGAGCTGGTGCGTGCGGCACCGCGCCGAGGGCGGCCCGCTGCGCAACCTGCGACGCGTCGTCGAGCTGGCCGCTGAGATGCGCCATCGCACCATCGTCGACGTCGTCACCGCCATCCCCATGACCTCGGCCCAGGAGGAGCGCCTGCGCACCATCCTGGAGCGCAGGCTGGATACCAGGATCGACCTCAACTGCGAGGTCGACTCCGCGGTCATCGGCGGAGCACGCATCTCGATGAGGAACTACGTCATGGACCGCACCGTGCGCAGCGCCGTCGCCGAGCTGCGCGCCCGTCTGGCGGGCTAGCCCACCGGCTCCCGCCGACCCCACAACTTCACCCCCCCCCGCCGTCGTCGCTCACTCCCAGCGCCGCCGGCCCCCAGAACGCAACCAGCAAGGAGACGAGATGGCAGAGCTGACCATCAGGCCCGAGGAGATCCGCTCGGCCCTGAACGAGTTCGCCGAGTCCTACAAGCCCGCCGAGGTCGCGGCCGAGGAGGTCGGGCACGTCGTCTTCGCCGCTGACGGCATCGCGCACGTCGAGGGCCTGCCCGGCGTCATGGCCAACGAGCTGCTCACCTTCGAGGACGGTACCGCAGGCCTGGCCATGAACCTCGAGGAGCGCAGGATCGGCGTCGTCGTCCTGGGATCCTTCGACGGCATCGACGAGGGCCAGGTCGTGCGCCGCACCGGCGAGGTCCTCTCCGTGCCCGTGGGCGACGCCTACCTGGGCCGCGTCGTCGACCCGCTTGGCCGGCCCATCGACGGCCTGGGCGAGATCGACGCCGAGAGCCGCCGCGCCCTGGAGCTCCAGGCCCCCGGCGTCATGGCCCGCAAGTCCGTCCACGAGCCCCTCCAGACCGGGCTCAAGGCCATCGACTCGATGATCCCGATCGGCCGAGGCCAGCGCCAGCTCATCATCGGCGACCGCCAGACCGGCAAGACCGCCATCGCCCTGGACACCATCCTCAACCAGAAGGACGCCTGGGAGTCCGGCGACCCGAGCAAGCAGGTGCGCTGCATCTACGTGGCCACCGGCCAGAAGGGCTCCACCATCGCCGCCGTGCGCGCCACCCTGGAGGAGCGCGGCGCCCTGGAGTACACCACCATCGTGGCCTCCCCAGCCTCCGACCCGGCCGGCTTCAAGTACCTGTCGCCCTACACGGGCTCGGCCATCGGCCAGCACTGGATGTACCAGGGCAAGCACGTCCTCATCGTCTTCGACGACCTGTCCAAGCAGGCCGAGGCCTACCGCGCCGTCTCCCTGCTGCTGCGCCGTCCGCCGGGCCGCGAGGCCTACCCCGGTGACGTCTTCTACCTCCACTCGCGCCTGCTGGAGCGCTGCTCCAAGCTCTCCGACGAGCTGGGGGCGGGCTCCATGACCGGGCTGCCGATCATCGAGACCAAGGCCAACGACGTCTCGGCCTATATCCCCACCAACGTCATCTCCATCACCGACGGACAGATCTTCCTCCAGTCCGACCTGTTCAACGCCGACCAGCGCCCCGCCGTCGACGTCGGCATCTCCGTGTCCCGCGTGGGCGGCGCCGCCCAGGTCAAGGCCATGAAGAAGGTCGCCGGAACCCTCAAGATCACCCTGGCCCAGTACCGCTCCATGCAGGCTTTCGCCATGTTCGCCTCCGACCTGGACGCCGCCACCCGCGCCCAGCTCACCCGCGGTGAGCGCCTCATGGAGCTGCTCAAGCAGCCCCAGTACACGCCCTACCCGGTGGCCGAGCAGGTCGCCAGCGTCTGGGCCGGCACCAAGGGCTACCTCGACGACATCGACGTCTCCGACGTCCTGCCCTTCGAGGCCGCCTTCCTGGACCACCTGCGGCGCAACACCGACATCCTCGACACCATCGAGTCCACCGGGCAGCTCAGCGACGAGACCGAGGAGGCCCTGGTCAAGGCCGTCGAGGCCTTCCGGCGCACCTTCGCCTCCGGTGAGCAGATGCTGGGCGCCCAGGTCGCCGAGCCCGAGGAGGAGCCCGCCGCCGAGAGGACCACCGAGCAGCTCGTGGTCAAGAGGGGCTGACGTGGCAGGAAACCAGCGCGTCTACAAGCAGCGCATTCGATCGACCCAGACCCTCCAGAAGGTGTTCCGGGCGATGGAGCTCATCGCCTCGTCCCGGATCGGGCAGGCGCGCCGCAACGCGCAGGAGGCCTCGCCCTACGATCACGCCCTGAGCCAGGCGGTGGCCGCGCTGGGGACCTACTCCCGCTTCGAGCACCCCATCACCCAGGAGCGCACCGACACCAAGCGCGTGGCGATCCTCGTGGTCACCTCCGACCGCGGCATGGCCGGCGCCTACTCGGCCACCATCCTGCGCGAGACCGGCCGCCTCATCGAGGACCTGGTCAAGGACGGCAAGGAGCCGGTCATCTTCACCTTCGGCCGGCGCGCCCAGAGCTACTTCAGCTTCCGGGGCACGCCGATCGAGTTCTCCTGGACCGGGCAGTCCGACCGCCCCAGCGACGAGGCCATCGAGGAAGTGGCCACCACCCTGCTGGACTACTTCCTCCAGCCGGCCGAGGCCGGCGGCGTCGCCGAGGTCCACATCGTCTTCACCCGCTACGTCTCGATGGTCTCCCAGGTTCCCGAGGTGCGTCGCATGCTGCCGCTCAAGGTGGTCGACGTCGAGGGGGCCGGTGAGCTCGACGACGCCGGCAACGAGGCCCTGGAGAAGGAGCTGGCGGCCAAGCACGGCAGCTCCATGCCGCTCTACGAGTTCGAGCCCGGGCCCTCCGAGGTGCTCGACGCCCTCCTGACCCGCTACATGGGCTCGCGCATCCGCAACGCCCTGCTGCAGTCGGCCGCCTCCGAGCTGGCCAGCCGCCAGCAGGCCATGCACACGGCCACGGACAACGCCGAGGACCTCATCATCACCTACACCCGCCTGGCCAACGCGGCCCGCCAGGGCGACATCACCCAGGAGATCACTGAGATCGTCTCGGGTGCCGACGCCCTGGGGACCGAATAGGCCGGGCAGCCCCGACGTCGTCGAGAACCCCACACAGACTCACCTCACCGAGCAGGACCCCTCTCAGCTCTGGAAGATACGGAAGAACGCACATGGCTGACACCACCACCCCCGGGACGGGACGCATCACCCGCATCATCGGCGCCGTCGTCGACGTCGAGTTCCCGCCTGATGCGATCCCGGCGATGTACAACGCCCTCAAGGTGACCGTCCAGGCCACCAGCGCCGGCGAGGAGCCCCACGAGATCACCCTGGAGGTCGCCCAGCACCTGGGTGACAACATCGTGCGCACGATCTCCCTCAAGCCCACCGACGGCCTCGTGCGCGGCACGCAGGTGCGCGACACCGGCGCGCCGATCTCCGTGCCCGTGGGCGACGTGACCAAGGGGCACGTCTTCAATGTCACCGGTGACGTCCTCAACCTCGGCCCCGGCGAGCAGCTGGAGGTCACCGAGCGCTGGCCCATCCACCGCCAGCCCCCGGCCTTCGACCAGCTCGAGTCCAAGGAGCAGATGTTCGAGACCGGCATCAAGGTCATCGACCTGCTCACCCCTTACGTGCAGGGCGGCAAGATCGGCCTGTTCGGCGGCGCCGGCGTGGGCAAGACCGTCCTCATCCAGGAGATGATCCAGCGCGTGGCCCAGAACCACGGCGGTGTCTCCGTGTTCGCCGGCGTGGGGGAGCGCACCCGTGAGGGCAACGACCTCATCGTCGAGATGGACGAGGCCGGCGTGTTCGACAAGACCGCCCTGGTCTTCGGCCAGATGGACGAGCCGCCGGGCACGCGTCTGCGCGTGGCCCTGTCCGCCCTGACGATGGCCGAGTACTTCCGCGACGTCCAGCACCAGGACGTGCTGCTGTTCATCGACAACATCTTCCGCTTCACCCAGGCCGGCTCCGAGGTCTCCACGCTGCTGGGGCGCATGCCCTCGGCCGTGGGCTACCAGCCCAACCTGGCCGACGAGATGGGCCAGCTCCAGGAGCGCATCACCTCCGCCGGCGGCCACTCCATCACCTCCCTGCAGGCGATCTACGTGCCCGCCGACGACTACACCGACCCGGCGCCGGCCACGACCTTCGCCCACCTGGACGCCACCACCGAGCTCAGCCGTGAGATCGCCTCGCGAGGCATCTACCCGGCCGTGGACCCGCTGACCTCCACCTCGCGCCTGCTGGCCCCCGGCTACGTGGGCCAGGAGCACTACGACGTCGCCACCCGCGTGAAGTCCATCCTCCAGAAGAACAAGGAGCTCCAGGACATCATCGCGATCCTCGGCGTCGACGAGCTCGGCGAGGAGGACAAGGTGACGGTGGCCCGCGCCCGCCGTATCGAGCAGTTCCTGTCCCAGAACACCTACATGGCGGAGAAGTTCACCGGCGTGGCCGGCTCCACCGTGCCGCTGTCGGAGACCATCGAGGCCTTCCGCCGCATCTGTGACGGTGACTACGATGACCTGCCGGAGCAGGCCTTCTTCAACATCGGTGGGATTGAGGACCTGGAGCGTCGCGCCGCCGAGCTCAAGGCCTGAGTCGTTAGGATCCGGGTAGAGCCGGGCGCAGGAAAGGAGGGGGACATGGCCTTACATGTTGAGGTGGTCTCGCCGACGGGCGAGGCCTGGACCGGTGAGGCGGCGCAGGTCTCCGTGCCCCTGATCAACGGGGAGCTGGGGGTCCTGCCAGGACGTCAGCCCCTCCTTGCGGTCCTGGGATCCGGTCCGGTGCGACTGAGTCCCATCGACGGCGAGATGCGCAGTATCGAGGTGTCCGGCGGCTTCTGCTCCGTGGACCACGACGTCATCACGATCGCCGCCGACCATGTGAAGCAGGGCACGGAGGCCTGAGGCATGGGGCAGCACGTGTGGATGATCGTGGCGCTCGTCGTCATCGTCCTCGTGCTGCTGATCGGTGGGTTCCTGGCCCGCCTGCGCTATCTGGCCGGACAGGTCGGCTCTTTCGAGTGCGCCCTGCGTCCACGTGGGGCGCAGCGCTGGCTGAGCGGGGTCGCCTCCTTCCGGCTCGACTCCCTGGAGTGGTACCGCCTCGTGTCCTTCTCCACCAGGCCGTCGCGCTCATGGAGCCGCTTGAACCTGGAGCTCTCCGAGGTACGGCGCCGCCGGGAGCAGGGGCGCGTCGTCGAGGTTCACTGCGTGGATGCCACCCGCAGCCCCGAGGGCTTCGACCTGGCCATGATGGAGGAGTCCCACTCGGCGCTGGTCGCCTGGGTGGAGTCCGCCTCCCCCGAGCAGCCCAGGCTCTACTGACTGATCCTGGCCCGGACTCGGTGACGTTCATGGCGGTTGGCTCCCCGTGGGTGACACGATGCTCAGGCCCGCCGGCCCCGGTGTCGCGCCGAGCCCGGGCCCGCCCCGCTAGGGTGGACGGGTGCGCCTCGTTATTGCCTCCTGCTCCGTCGACTACTCCGGCCGCCTGGACGCCCACCTGCCCCGGGCCACTCGCGTGCTCATGCTCAAGGCCGACGGCTCGGTCCTCATCCACTCCGACGGCGGCTCCTACAAGCCCCTGAACTGGATGAGCGCCCCGGCCCGCCTGGCCGTCACCGAGCCGGACGAGGAGGCCGCCGCCGACGGCGTGCGCGAGGTCTGGGAGGTCAGCGCCACCAAGACCGACGACCGCCTCGTCATCCGCGTCTTCGAGACCATCTCCGACGTCAGCCACGAGCTGGGCGTGGACCCCGGGCTCACCAAGGACGGCGTCGAGGCCCACCTCCAGGAGCTCCTGGCCGAGCAGATCGAGGTCCTGGGCGCCGGCTACCGCCTGGTGCGCCGCGAGTTCCCCACCGCCATCGGCCCGGTCGACATCATGGCCAAGGACGCCGAGGGCCGCTCCGTGGCCGTGGAGATCAAGCGCGTCGGCGGGATCGACGGCGTCGAACAGCTCACCCGCTACCTCGAGCTCCTCGACCGCGACCCGCTGCTGACCCCCGTCCAGGGCGTCTTCGCCGCCCAGACGATCAAGCCGCAGGCCCGCGTCCTGGCCGAGGACCGCGGCATCCGCTGCGTCACCCTCGACTACGATGCCATGCGCGGCATGGACGACCCGAGCTCCCGCCTGTTCTGAGGAGGCCGCCGTGCCCGCCGCCCGCGCCTCCTCCGCAACGCTGCCGACCGAGGTGAGCCTGGCCCGCATCATCTCCCAGGGCCTCATCCCGGCCACCGCCGCCCCTGACATCGTCGCGGCAGTATCCCGCCAGCTCGCCATCCAGGGCCAGCAGGTCTCCGCCGTCCCGCACGCCCTGCTCGTGCGCACCTCCGAGGCCACCCCGGCCGACGTCGATGCCGCCTTCGCGCGAGGTGACCTGGTTCGCTCCTGGCCCATGCGCGGCACCGTCCACATCACCACTGCCGCCGACCACCACTGGCTGCGGGTAGCCCTCATGCACCGCACGGACGCCTGGGTCCGGCGCAGCGAGGCCGACTACGGCGTCGATACCGCTCTGTGCGAGCGCGCCGCCGAGGTGGCCCTGAGCCTCATCGAGGACCAGGGCGCGCTGACGCGTTCGGTGCTCCTGGCGGCCTGGCAGGAGGCCGGCCTCATGGAGGCCTTCCGCGGTGAGGACGTCTCGGCCTACCGGCGTCGTCACCTCCTGGTGCGTCTCCAGCGTGAGGGGATCCTTGTCCAGGGGCCGCGGGCCGGCAACGAGCACCTCGTCATGGACGCCCGTTCCCTCCCCGACGCCGATTCCGGGCCCGCAGGGGCCGGCGTCGCCCACGGCGGGACCGGTCACCGCGCCGCCTGCGCGCACATCGCCTACCGCTACGCGGCCGGCCACGGTCCGGTCAGCGCCGAGGACCTGGCCCGCTGGACCACACTGCCCAAGACGCAGGCCGCCCGCGCCCTGGAGGACGCCGTCGAGCTGGGGGAGGAGCATGCCTCAGCCGAGGGCGCCGGTGGGCCGGCCGGGGCCCGTGTCCCGCTGGTGCGGGCGGTCGCCGAGGGCGGGGCGCGCGGAGGCTTGCGGGCGCTCGACCCCGGCGAGTCGGCCCCGAAGGCCGGCCTGCTCTACATGCGCGCCGACCTGCCCGACCTCCTGTCCGCCCACCGCGGCGCCGCGCAGGCCACGTACTTCCTGGGCTCCTTCGACGAGCTGCACGTGGGCTACAAGGACCGCTCCTGCCTCACCGATGACGACGGCGAACGCCTCATCTGCCCGGCGAGCAACGGCATGTTCCGTCCGATCCTGGTGGACCGTGGCCGTCTCGTCGCCGTGCGGCCGGTCGGTGAGGGCCTGCTGTGGAAGGGCGGGGCGGCGCCGTCGGCCCGCGTGGAGCGCGACGTCAACCGGGCCGTCACCCGCATGGAGCGGCGCCTGGCCGGGTGACCGAAGCGGAACCGGCTTTTCGCCCGCGCAGTGTGGGGGAGAAGACGCTCCGAAGGAGGTTGTCTGATGTCTGGAGTAGTGACAGAATCCGACTCATGAGCAACGAAGCCATGCAGGTCCGCGCACTTCGGGGTCGCGTCGTCACCCCCGACCACATCATCGACGATGGGGCGGTCGTCCTGTCCGGATCCCACATCGCGTGGGTCGGGACCGCTGACCAGGCCGCCCGGGCCGGCTTCGGAGACGCCGTCGAGCAGGCGCAGACTGCACCCGAGGGCGGTTACCTCCTGCCGGGACTGGTGGACGTCCACTGCCACGGCGGCGGCGGCGAGTCCTTCCCCAACGCCGAGACCGCCGAGCAGGCGATGGTCTCCGTGCTCGAGCACCGCCGCTTCGGCACCACCTCGCTCGTGGCATCCTGCGTGACGGCCGCCCCCGATGTCCTGCGCGCGCGCACCCGGGTGCTGGCAGGGTTGTGCGAGGACGGCGAGCTCGCCGGCATCCACTTCGAGGGGCCCTTCGTCTCGGTCGAGCGCTGCGGCGCCCAGGACCCCACCTACATCATCGACCCCGACGCCGCCCTGACCCGTGAGCTCATCGAGCTTGGCGGCGGGCACGTCGTCACCATGACGATCGCCCCGGAGAAACCCGGCATCACCGGCGACGACGGCGTCAACGCGGCCCTCATCGAGGGCGGGGCGCTGCCCTCCTTCGGGCACACCGACTCCGAGGCCGCCCCCGTGCGCGCCGCCCTGGCCGACGCCGCCGCGCGCATCGCCGAGCGCCTGGAGGCCGGCGAGGCGGTCCGCGCCCCGCGCTCGACCGCCACCCACCTGTTCAACGGCATGCGCCCCATGCACCACCGCACGCCCGGGCCCGTGCCCGAGTTCCTGGCGGCCGCCCAGCGCGGCGAGTGCGTCCTGGAGATGATCGGCGACGGCGTGCACCTCAGCCCCGCCATCGTCCTGGACATGTTCGAGACCCTGGGGCGCGACAACGTCGTCCTGGTCACTGACGCCATGGCGGCGGCCGGTATGGCTGACGGCGACTACGTGCTCGGCTCCCAGTCGGTCACCGTGGCCGACGGCGTCGCCCGCCTCACCGAGGGCGGCGCGATCGCCGGTGGGACCGCCCACCTCATCGATGTCGTGCGCACCACCTGGCAGGGGGGAGTCGACCTGGTCGACGCCGTCTACGCCGCCAGCGTCCAGGGCGCCCAGATCCTTGGTGACTCATCCGTGGGGGCGTTGCGGGCGGGCCTGTGGGCCGACGTCGTCGTCACCGACGCGGATCTGCGGCCCGTCAACGTGCTGCGCCGCGGCGAGGCGGTGGAGCCCGCCGCCTGATCCTCCCGCACCACCGGCCCACGTGGGCCCCAGCAGTCTCTTGTCATGTGGGAGCCGTTCGCCCCGACCTGAACCGCCAGGTCGGGGCGAACGTGTGGTTCGGGGTGGGCTGCGTGTCTAGCCCGGCAGGCCCAGGAGGCGGCGGGTGTAGACGGCCTGTCCGGAGTGCTGGGCGGCGTCGTCGACGACTGAGGCCAGGCGCACGGCCCGGGTGACGGGCGGGTCCCAGGACTCGTCGATGACGTCGTCGAGTGACTCCGGCGTGAGGGATCGCAGGTAAGTGGTGGCCAGGGCGTAGGCGTCATCGAGATAGGCAGTCAGGACGGAGAGGTCGCCGACGATGACCTGGGCGGCCTCCTCGGGCGTGTGCCGCCAGTCCTCGGTGTTGTCGGGCAGGGGCAGGGCGAAGCGCTCCCGGTGGCCGCCGGTGACCCAGACGGGCTCGACGCCCGCCAGGGCTGCGACCTGGATGTCGAGCTCGCGGGCCGTGTGCCAGGCCAGCCAGGTCAGCGAGTCGATGCGGGGCGCCATGTCCGGGGCGGGCCGGGTGTTGGCCTGCTCGAGCGTGACACCGTCGAAGGCGCGATCGAAGCGCTCGCGGGACCGGGACAGGACGTCAATGAGCATCTCAAGAGTCGTCATGATGCCAGGCTACGCCTCTGCCGACCATTGCTTGCAATTTCAGTGACTCTTGCTGTGGCTAGGGTGCGGCAAGAGAAGAAAAAGTGAATACCCGTGGGGTCGACATAGGCGGGTAGAAATACTGTGTGCCTGGGTGGGATGACGGTCTCTATCCGTTGAAGCTTACGGCTCCGATGCTTGACATGAACGTCAGGTCGTCGGCATTGTGCCAGTATTCAATGAACTTACCGTCCTTGAATCGTAAGATGTCGATTGCCGAGAAGCGGACCCTGGTTCCTGGTTCTGCTGTTGCGCCTGGAAAACCTCCAGCGTATTGGCCTTCGCCGATCCATCTGGCTGCAAGCAAGTCGCCTTGGATGATCGGATCGATTTCGATACTGAAAGTGATGGGGGTGAAGAGGGTGCGGCTACTGGTGATCATCTTCCGGACTCCGTCGCGACCTGAGTAGTCCTCGCCAGATTCTTCGTTGGTGGGATGGAAGTGAAAATCAGGAGAGATGATCTCGTCAATGAGATCCATCTCGCCGTTCCATGCTCGGATCCACTTGTCGTACAGTTCGGTTGCCTGTGTCATGAGTGCCTCAATGCTAGGTTGTTCGGTGAAGCGATGTATGTCATGTTACCAGTGTGGACGTTACTCGTCTCTGTTGTGACACCGCGATTATTTCGCGCAACGAGAAATTTTCTGTTGTTCGTCACTGGTTTGTTGTTCGACCGTGGGTGACGTAATTTGTGATGCATTCCTGTCAGAGGTTGAGGATTTGTGGGCGTTCAAGGGGTTGATTCACTTTTCTTTGTGAATGCGGCGCTCATTGGTGGCTCGTGCCCTGTGTTGCAGACGAGGTTTGCAAGAGGGTGTTCAGGTTGGCTGACATGGTTTAAAACCTGGGCAGAGGTCCACGATCTCCGCCAGGAGGCTCCAGCCCGATGTGTGGGCAGAGTTATTCAATCCGCATTGCGGGGGAATCCTCCCGGGAAGGGGTGGTGTTGCTGAACTTCAGTGGTTCTGGTGTGACGCCGCAGGAAGCGAGTTTCTGCTCCAGGCCGGCAGTGCGCTCAGGCGAAGACGACGGTGCGGTGCCCGTTGAGCAGCACCCGGTGCTCGGTGTGCCAGCGCACCGCCTGCGCCAGCACCCGGCGCTCGACGTCCTGGCCCTTGGCCTGCAGCATGGACACGGAGTCCTCGTGCCCGGCCCGCGTCACGTCCTGCTCGATGATCGGCCCCTCGTCGAGGTCCGCCGTCACGTAGTGCGCCGTCGCCCCGATGAGCTTGACCCCGCGCTCGTGCGCCTGGGCGTAGGGACGCGCCCCCTTGAAGGACGGCAGGAACGAGTGGTGGATGTTGATGACGCCCCCGTGCAGCCGCTCGCACAGGGTGGGGGAGAGGATCTGCATGTAGCGGGCCAGCACCACCAGCTCGACGTCGAGGGAGTCCACCAGCCCCAGCAGCTCGGCCTCGGCGGCCTCCTTGGTCTCCTTGGTGACCGGGATGTGGTGGAAGGGCACCCCGTAGAACT
Organism: Actinomyces sp. oral taxon 171 str. F0337; assembly: GCF_005696555.1. Lineage (NCBI taxonomy): Bacteria > Bacillati > Actinomycetota > Actinomycetes > Actinomycetales > Actinomycetaceae > Actinomyces > Actinomyces sp. oral taxon 171. The sequence continues at coordinate 889,423 of NZ_CP040005.1, forward strand.
CGGCAACGTCCCGCAGCGTCTCATGGTTGCCCACCACGCCGACGACGTCGACCGGCAGTCCCTGGCTGCGGGCCCGGAAGAGCAGGTCGGTCAGGCAGTGCCCCTCCTTGGAGACCATGATGAGGGTGCGCATGGCGCGCCCCACCTCGTCGAGGCTCCACTCCATCTCGTACTCGCCGGCCAGCTCGGCTAGGTCCTTCTCCAGCTCCACGCGCGGCACGGTGGTGAGCACCTGGACCCGCATGAAGAACAGGCCCGTGGAGGAGTCCCCGAACTGCTTGGACTCAGTGATGTTCCCACCGCGGCGCGCCAGCGTCCCGGTGACCGCGTGGACGATCCCCGGGCGGTCGGGGCAGGACAGGGACAGGACCAGGTGGGCGGCGGAGTCGGGTTGCGCCGTGGAGTGAGCCATGGCCTCAGCCTAACCGGGACCGGCCCCCGCCGTAGAAACGGCTCAGGTGCCGGTCCCGGAGGATCCGTGTTCCTTGGGTTCCCGTCGTGGCTCAGCCCTGACGGGCCTTGAGGCGGGGGTTCTTCTTGTTGATGACGTAGGTGTGACCGCGGCGTCGGACCACCTTGGACCCCGGCTGCTTGGCCAGGGACCGGATCGAGGCACGAACCTTCATGCCGGCTCCTTTCCTTCTTCGTGTCCAGTGATGGCGGTGAGAGGACGAGGGTGCAGGGCGGTGGCGCCCCGCCTGTGCACCTACCGCTTGCGCTTGCCGTAGCGGCGCTCGAACTTCTCCACCCGGCCGGCCGTGTCCAGGATCTTGCCCTGGCCGGTCCAGAACGGGTGCGAGGCGCTGGAGACCTCGACGTCGTAGACCGGGTAGGTGTTGCCGTCCTCCCACTCGATGGTCTCCGACGACGTCAGGGTCGAACGGGTCAGGAAGGCGAAGCCGGCGGACTTGTCGCGAAAGACGATGGGCTGGTAGCTGGGGTGGATCCCAGGACGCATACGAGCTCCTTGGATGGGTGAATGTGAGAACTGACGTGGTGAACGGGTGCCGGAGGCGGCGCTGCGAGAGGGTGGCTGCGGCTGCGTGACGCCGCACGCCCCGGCGGGTGCGGGCCCGCAGGCCCCGTCCCGCCCGTGCCCGCCTACCAGGAGGACTTGACGATGCCCGGCAGTTCGCCGCGCAGCGCCATCTCGCGGAAGCGCACCCGGGAGGTCCCGGTGACGCGCAGGTGCCCGCGTGGGCGACCGTCCACCGCGTCGCGCCGACGCAGACGAGTGGGGGAGGCGTCGCGGGGCAGCGCGTGCAGCGCCGCCATCGCCTCGTCGCGCTCGTCCTGGCTCAGGTGAGGGTTGACCGAGGCCCGCTTGAGCTCGGCGCGGCGCTCGGCGTAACGCTCCACCACCTGCTGGCGCCGCAGCTCGGCGGCGATCTTGGACTTCTTGGCCATCAGCGCGACTCCTTGTACTCCACGTGCCGGCGCACCACCGGATCGAACTTGCGCAGCACCAGCCGGTCGGGGGTGTTGCGGCGGTTCTTTCGGGTCACGTAGGTGTGGCCCGTGCCCGCGGTCGAGACCATCTTGATGATCGGCCGCAGGTCCTTGCCCTTCGCCCCGCTCATGACAGCTTCTCCCCTCGGGCCAGCATCTGAGCCACGACGACGTCGATGCCCAGCTTGTCGATCGTGCGGATGCCCTTGGCGGACACCGTCAGGCGCACGGTGCGTCCCAGGGACGGCACCCAGTAGCGCTTGCGCTGCAGGTTGGGATCCCAGCGCCGGGGCGTGCGCTTGTGGGAGTGAGAGACGGACCGGCCGAAGACAGGCCGGGCCCCCGTGACTTGGCAGTAGGTGGTCATGACGAGCATGATATAAGAATGATTCTCAGTTTCGTCAACTCTGCTGGAGGACCTCGTGACCGATCCCTCGGATGACTTTGCCGGCAACCGCGCTGACATCCCCGGCTCCCCGGCCGCAGCCGAAGGCCGGCACACCCTGGCCGTCATCGGCGCCGTCGACCCCGCGCTGCTGGACCTGGTCGACCTCTCCCTGGCCGGCCAGGACGCCGTCGTCATCCGCGCCGGGCTCCACTTCGGCGCCGACGACGATGCCGGCAGCAGTGACGCCGGCGACGACCTGGTCCGGCTCGTCAGCCACAGCTCGGCCGACGGCTTCGACGACGAACCGGTGCGCCTCGACGTCCCCATGCCCTACACCTGCCCCACCTGCTCCCTGCGGGAGGTCCTGGCCGCCGTCGCCCAGGACCGCGCCGCCCAGGAACCGGGCGGCACCACCGTCATCCTCCTGCCGGCGGCCATCGAGCTCGCCCACCTCCTGCCCGGCCTGGCCGAGGAGCTCGCCGGCACCTGGGTGAGACTGGCCGGAGCCGCCCACGTCCTGGACGCCACCACCGCCCTGGACGAGCTCCTCGAGCACCGCCGGCTGAGCGCCTTCCCCGGCGACTGTCGCTGCACGGGCGCCGTCCACCTCACCAACCTCGGCTACGCCGACCTCGTCCTGGCCCTGGGACGCGACGAGAACCCGGCCGGCGCCGACCTCATCGAGCACCTGCGCCCCCACGACGCCCTCCTGCTCCCGGGGCTCGACGCGCCCCTCCTGGAGGCCCTCGCCTCCCTCACCCACGACACCGCCGCCTCCCTGAGCCGCATCCACCCCGCCACTACCAGCGCCTGGGGCGGCCCCGATGAGCACGGCGTGTGGACCCTCGACCTCAGCGCCTCCCTGCCCTTCCACCCCGAGCGCCTGCGCTCCCTCGTCGTCGAGCTCGCAGGACAGGGCCTGTGCGCTCGCGGCTGCTTCTGGCTGCCCAGCCGCCCCGGCCGGGTCTGCACCTGGGAGGTCGCCGGGGGTGCTGTGAGCGTCGGCGACGCCGGAACCTGGGCGGAGGTCCCGGCCGCCCCCGCCGGTGCCGGCGACGACGCGTCCGCCGAGCCCCGCTGCCACCTCGTGGTCACCGGCGTGGGCGACGAGGGGATGCGCGAGCAGGTGCGCCGCGCCTTCTCCCGGATCCTCCTGCGCCCCGAGGAGATGGCCCAGGCCCTGGCCTGGATCGGCGCCGACGACGGCCTGGGCGACTGGTTCGGACAGGAGGACCAGGAGGGCTGAGCGCCCGCCCCCGTGGTGCGAGCCCTACCCCGAGGCGCCACAGCGCGGCACAGGACAACGCGGTGCGGCCCGGGACGGGCGCGGCCGCTCCCCGGCACGGTAGGGTGTCCCCGTCGCGACTGGCGCCGGGTGGATCACCACCGGGGAGCGGCACGAACACGACTCCGGGGTCGCCCGCCTGGGCCACGGATCGCCCACCAGTGCGCGCACGCCGCCCGCTTCACCGTGGCGTGCGCCCCACACCTGAGGAGAGACATGACCGCGCAAGCCGTCACCCCGTCCCTGAACCAGCCGCTGGCCGAGCTCGACCCCGACATCGCCGAGGTCCTCACCGGTGAGCTCGCCCGCCAGCGCGAGACCCTGGAGATGATCGCCTCGGAGAACTTCGTTCCCCGGGCCGTCCTGGAGTGTCAGGGATCGGTCCTGACCAACAAGTACGCGGAGGGCTACCCAGGTCGCCGCTACTACGGCGGCTGCGAGGTCGTCGACGTCGCCGAGTCCCTGGCCATCGAGCGCGCCAAGGCCGTCTTCGACGCCGAGTGGGCCAACGTCCAGCCCCACTCCGGGGCCCAGGCCAACGCCGCCGTCCTCCACGCCCTGGCCACCCCCGGCGACACCCTCCTGGGCCTGTCCCTGGCCCACGGCGGACACCTCACCCACGGCATGAAGATCAACTTCTCCGGCAAGAACTACAACGCCACCGCCTACGGCGTGGACGAGACCACCATGCGCATCGAGATGGACCAGGTGCGCGAGGCCGCCCTGCGTGAGCGCCCCTCGGTCATCATCGCTGGCTGGTCCGCCTACCCCCGCCACCTCGACTTCGCCGCCTTCCGCTCCATCGCCGACGAGGTCGGCGCCACTCTGTGGGTGGACATGGCCCACTTCGCCGGGCTCGTCGCCGCCGGCCTGCACCCCAACCCCGTCCCGCACGCCGACGTCGTGTCCACCACCGTCCACAAGACCTTGGGCGGGCCCCGCTCCGGCATGCTCCTGTCCAGCCGCGCCGAGCAGTGGGGCAAGAAGCTCAACTCCGCCGTCTTCCCCGGCCAGCAGGGCGGCCCCCTCATGCACGTCATCGCCGCCAAGGCCGTGGCCATGAAGATCGCCGGCACCGAGGAGTTCCGCGAGCGTCAGGAGCGCACCGTGCGTGGCGCCGCCATCATCGCCGAGCGCCTGGGGGCTGACGACGTCAAGGCCGCCGGCGTCAGCCTGGTCACCGGTGGCACCGACGTCCACCTGGTGCTGGTGGACCTGCGCGACTCCTCCCTGGACGGCCAGCAGGCAGAGGACCTCCTGCACACCGCCGGCATCACGGTCAACCGCAATGCCGTCCCCTTCGACCCGCGTCCCCCGCGCGTCACCTCCGGCCTGCGCATCGGCACTCCCGCCCTGGCCACCCGCGGCTTCGGGGAGGCCGAGTTCACCGAGGTCGCCGACATCATCGCCGCCACCCTCGTCCACGGCGCCGCCGGCACCGCCGACGACGAAACCCTGGCCGCCCTGCGCGCCCGCGTGCGCGCCCTGACCGACGCCTTCCCCCTCTACCCGGGGCTGGCCCAGTGAGGGCCCCCTGGAACGGGGCGGCCCGGGTCCTGGACGGCAAGGCCACGGCCGCCGCCCTCAAGGCCGAGCTCAAGGAACGCGTCGCGGCGCTGCGCGAGCGCGGCGTCACCCCCGGCCTGGGCACGGTCCTGGTGGGGGAGGACCCCGGCAGCGTCAAGTACGTCGCCGGGAAGCACGCCGACTGCGCCGAGGTCGGCATCCTCTCCATCCGTGAGGACCTGCCGGCCACCGCCACCCAGGCCGAGGTGGCCGCCGCCGTCGACCGCCTCAACGCCGATGACGCCTGCACCGGCTACATCGTCCAGCTCCCGCTGCCGGCGGGCGTGGACACCAACGCGATCCTGGAGCGCGTCGACCCGGCCAAGGACGCCGACGGCCTGCACCCCACCAACCTGGGGCGCCTGGTGCTGCGGGCCTCGGGGCCCATCGACTCGCCCCTGCCCTGCACGCCGCGCGGCTGCATCGAGCTCATGGAGCGCCACGGCATCGACCTGGCCGGCCGCAACGTGTGCGTCGTCGGCCGCGGGGTCACGGTGGGCCGCTCCATCGGCCTGCTCCTGGGCCGCAAGGACGTCAACGCCACCGTGGACATCTGTCACACCGGCACCACGGATCTGGCCGAGCACATGCGCCGGGCCGACGTCGTCATCTCGGCGGCCGGCAGCCCCGGCATCATCACCCCGCAGATGGTCGCCCCCGGCGCGATCGTCCTGGACGTGGGCGTCTCGCGCATCGTCGACCCCGCCACCGGCAAGGGCCGCATCGCCGGTGACGTCGCCGACGGCGTCGACGAGGTGGCCTCCTGGCTCTCGCCCAACCCCGGCGGCGTGGGCCCCATGACCCGCGCCCTGCTGCTGGCCAACGTGGTCGAGACCGCGGAGCGCTCGCTCTGAGGGACGTCGCCGCTCGCCCGACCGGCCGATAATCTTGAGGTCATGACGGACGAGTCCCACGGCGCCCATCCCTCCCATCCTGACCACCCCACCCATCCGGCTGAGTCGGCAGGCTCCCCGAGCTCCTCGGAGTCTGAACCGACTCAGCCGGAGGCGTGCCCGCCGCCCCCTGCGGACACGGCGCCTGAGTCGTCCTCGCCGGACGCGACCGGCTCCCAGGACCCGCGACCGGACCGCGGTGGCCTGCGACGGCGGACCCTCATCCTCGGTGCGGCCGGCGCCGGCTCTCTCATCGTGGGCGGAGCCATCCTGGTGCGCTGCACCACGGGGCGCCGGAGCTCACCGACACCCACGGCCACCGACTCGCCGGCCTCAGCCGCCTACCGCCCCGCCTACCACTACAGCCCCGCCACGGGGAACCTTGCCGACCCCAACGGCCTGGTTCTCTACGAGGGCGAGTACCACCTCTTCCACCAGCAGGACGGCACCTGGGGCCACGCGATCAGCTCGGACATGGTGCACTGGAAGCGCCAGGGGACGGCCCTGAAGCACGACGCGCAGGGCCTGGCCATGTCCGGCAGCTGCGTCGTCGACGGCGCCGACACCTCCGGCCTGGTCGCCGGCGGCGGCCTGGTCGCCGTCTACACCTCCACCGAGGGCGGTGAGGCCCAGTCCCTCGCCTACTCCACCGACCGGGGGAGGAGCTGGCGGCGCTTCTCCGGCAACCCCGTCATCCCCAACGACGGGCGCAAGGACTTCCGCGACCCCAAGGTCTTCTGGCACGAGGACTCCAAGGCCTGGATCATGATCGTCTCCGCCGGCGACCACGTCTCCCTGTTCCGCTCCACCGATCTCAAGGCCTGGACCCACGCCAGCGACTTCGGCCAGGGCGTCGGCTCTCACGCCGCCGTGTGGGAGTGCCCCGATCTCTTCCCCCTGACCGACTCCAGCGACGGCAGGACCCGCTGGGTCATGACCCTCTCGGTGGGTGCCAACGAGGAGACGGCGGGTTCCACCGCCCAGTACTTCATCGGCGACTTCGACGGCTCCGTCTTCTTCCCCGAGGACCGCCAGACCCGCTTCACCGACGTCGGCCAGGACTTCTACGCCGCCCAGAGCTTCGAGCACGTCGAGGGTCGCCGCGTGTGGATGGCCTGGCTGGGCAACTGGAACTATCCCTACTCGCTTCCCACCGGCGACTGGCGCGGTGAGATGAGCATCCCGCGCGAGCTGTCCCTGACCACTGTTGGCGGCAAGCGCACCCTCGTGCAGAAGCCCGTCCCCGAGCTCGACGCGCTGCGCGGCAAGGCCACCGATCTCGCCGGCCTCAAGGCCACCGACACGGTGACGGGGCTGGGTGCGGGTCGCACGGTCGAGATCGACCTGACCCTGGACGTCTCCCAGGCCTCTGAGGCCTGGCTGGGCCTGGCCCGCGGGGAGGTCAACGGCAAGACCCAGGAGGTTCGTGTCGGAGTCGACATCTCGACAGGCACCCTCTACCTCGACCGCACCGACGGCGGGCTCATACAGGTTGACGGCAAGGATGAGGGGACCAGGACCGACTTCGCCCTGCGCAGGCAGACGCGGTACCGCCCCACCGGCTCCACGGTGCGTCTGCACCTCTACTTGGACCGCTCCAGCCTCGAGGTCTTCATCGACGACGGCGCCACCGTCGGCAGCCTCCTGGTCTTCACCGCCCCCTCCTGCCAGGAGATCGTCCTGGGGGCCAAGGGCACGGCCACCATCACCTCCGGTAGCCTCACCCCACTGTCGGCCGCCCTGTAGGTGCACCGCAGGACGTGTCGACGACAAGGAGGCGGGGCCGCCGGAACTTCTGTTCCGACGGCCCCGCCATCGTCTCAGGGTGCTGCCGGGCACCGTGGTGCTCCGTCCTCGGCCCTGCCGGCACCTACTTCAGTCGCTGCGGGCGGGTGTCACCGCCGTTGGTGCGGGCCTGGTCGGCGGGGATGTCCGCGAAGCCTCCCAAGCCGTTGGTGCCGTAGGTGCGGTCCACCGAAGTGGTGTCCCCGGAGATGTTCAGCTTCACCGTCGGGGCCAGTGAGCCTCCGCGCACCGGGTTGCCGTCCTTGTTGCCGCCGATGGAGTCGATGAAGGACTCCACCAGGCCGCCGGGCATGACGTAGTGCGAGTAGGACTGGAAGGTGTACGGGCTCTGGTTGAAGTCCGGTGAGTAGGGCTTGCCCGGGTTGAAGTTGAGATTGATGGGGTTGCCCAGTGCGATACCCGTGTTCTGGTTGAGCGGCTTGTAGTCGGATCGCAGTCCGTCACCCACGAACCCGTAGACGCCCTCGGGCCCCTGGAGCCCGTCGGCATAGGTCTCCCGGTGCGAGATCGTGAACAGGTAGTACTTGCCGTCCTGGAAGTAGATCTGTGGTCGCTCGGTCTGGTCATTGACGCAGTTGCCGCTCAGCAACGGCGGCAGGTACTCCCACTCAGTCATCGCCTTGTTCTTGGCCCGAGCCAGCCCCACGTTGGCCAGCTGGTAGTAGCCGCCGCGCTGGTTGACCGCCTCGACCGTCTCCGCCTTGGGATCGCCCTTCTCGTAGCCGAGGTCCTCCTCGGTGCAGGTGGCCAGAGTGGTGTTCTGACCGGCCTTGGCCGCGGCATCGACGTACTGCTGCTCACGGACGAAGGCCGAGTTGCCCTCGAAGACCATGTACTCGGTGGGGTCCGAGGGGTTGTTCTGGTCGCGGAAGGTGAAGGGGTCGCGGAAGTTCACGCCCGGGTTCTGCTCGCGGGTCTGGTAGTACTTGCCGTCTGGGACGAGCAGCTGGTGCTGGGTGCGGAAGCCGGTGAGCCACACGCCGTTCTCATCGGCATGGATGCGTCCTTCGGACTGCACGATCCGCGGGTCGTAGGGTTTGGACGCCCCGCCGTTGCCGTCCTGACCATAGCCCTTGTCGCCGCTGCCACCGGCGGTGGTGTTGTAGAAGGCCACCGAGGTGTAGAACATGCGGATCTTGTTGCCCTCCATGAGTCGGGCCGAGCCGGACCACTCGGTCTGGGCCGTGAAGCTCTGGTCCTCGAAGATCGAGCCGGAGGCGCCGTCGGGGAAGACGTGTCCCCCGTAGATCCACCCGCCGTTGGAGCTGTTCGCGCCGTCGGCCGAGGAGGTCTGCGTGCCGGCCTTGCGATAGAAGAAGCCCAGGCGCGCGTGGGTGTGGCGGTCGTCGAAGGTGTAGCCGGCGTGCCGGTCGGCCACCAGGGAGAAGGCGATCTCCCACCCGTTGTAGGAGATCTGGTGGGCGGCCTCATCGGTCAGCGTCCAGGTGTCCCACACCCACACGTCCTCGCTCGTGGCTGGGAAGCCGTTGGAGATCTCCGGCATCGTGAGCTGCTCGGGCATCGAGTTGGTGCCCGACGGCGCATTGGGGTTGGAGACCCGCTGGATCTGCATGGCGTCGGCGCGGGTCCACTTTGCTGTGTAGTTCTCCTCGACCCCGTGCGCCGCACCGGTGTGCTTGGTGGCGTTGGCCCAGCCGGGGTTATCGGCCTTGAAGCCGTTCGCTTCCTGGGCGGCGGCTCCACCGGCGGCCTGCTGGTCGCTTTGACCTGCCTGGCCCTGTTCAGCGGGGGACTGGCTCGCCTGCCCCTGGCCGGCGGGGGACTGGTCGTTCTTCTGGTCTGCTCCCGCCTCGGGTGAGGCCTCGGCGGTGGCGGAGGCGCTGGGGGAGGGTGACTCATCGGCGAGCGCGGTGGTGCCGGAGCCGGCCACCAGGAGCCCGAGCGCCAGCGCCGCGGCCAGTCGTCTGCGACGGGCGCGGAACGAAGTGTGTGTCACGGTCATTGTCCGTACTGTCCTTACTCATGAGGGATGAGGGTGTCAGTGCGCCGTGAGCCAATGTTCGTGATCTCCCTGCCGCTACCTTAGAGCAACCTGAACATGGAGGGATGGGACTCTTGGTCGTGCAGGCAGTTCCGGTGGTCTCCTACTGAAGACGGACCCCCTCACTTCCAGGCTTTATTGAGGTTATTGAACAGTTTAGTGATATATCGCACATGGCGATATGTTACTGGCCGGTTAGTCTTAAATGTGTTCTCCGTGAGCTGTCTGGTCTCCCAGCCTGTCGGTTCAGGTGGTCGTCCGCTGCTGGGCGGCCCCGTGTCTAACGGAGATCCTGTGAGTATTCTTCCCATCCGTCTGCGACGGTTATCCGCATCAACAACCGCTTTCCTGGCTGTGCTCGCCTTGAGTGCGGCCGGCCCGGCGGTGGCCGCTACTGCGCCGAATACGGCGGGGCAGTCCACCGCCTCCCTGCGTGACACCTCCACGGTGAGTGCCCAGTCCCTGGCTCAGATGGTCGCCGGTCCGAAGGCGACAGTCTCCAACGCTTCCGTCTCCAGCAAGGATGTCCAGATCGGCACCGTCAAGGGCCTGCCCGGTGACGGCAATGCCATCACCGAGGGCGTCGCCCTGTCCACCGGCTCTCTCATCGACCCCGATCCCACCGCCGACTCCGATACCGACATCACCCGCTCCGCGGTCCTGGGGCCCAATGACGCCCTCGACACCACTGGTGACTTCGGCGTCACTGAGGACCCGGCGGGCCTGGCGAAGGTGGCCGGCACCGATGTCTATGACGAGGCCGTCCTGGAGTTCGACGTCACCGCCACCAGCTCCAACATCGTCCTCTATTACAGCCTCGGCTCCGAGGAGTACGCCGGCGCCACTAAGGGGACCCCGGCCTCCTGGCAGTCCCGCGGCTACAAGGACCCGCTGAGCATCCAGGTCAACGGCACCGAGTGCGCCCACGTCCCCGGCACGCAGACAGCCGTGAGCGCCGCCTCGATCAACGACTCCTCGAACGCCGACTACTACACGGCCAATGTCTCGGGCCACACGCCGGGACGGATCCCGGTCGAGTTCAACGGCTACACCTCGGCCCTGCCCTGCCAGGCGGCCACGGCCCCGGGGCAGAAGGTGCACGTGCGCGTGGCCATCGCTGACGCCCAGGACGGTCAGCTCGACTCCACGGTGCTTCTGCGCACCCAGGGACTGGGCTTCACTGACAAGCCGATCACCGACTCCTGCACCGCCAAGGCCGGAACCTGCGACATCCCCGGAGCCGACAACGGCTCCAGCAAGTCGAGCAACGGCAAGGCCTCAACCACTCCGCTCGGCCAGGGCAAGCCGGGCGTCACCGACTACAGCGCCGCCTCGCCCACCGCAGGAACCAAGAACACTGTGGCCGGTCTGCCCCTGACTGGAACCCAGGCGCTCCTCCTGGGGGGCATCGCCCTGCTGCTCCTGGCCGGTGGCGGTGTAGCGCTCATGCTGCGCCGTCGTCGCCTGGCCGGCTTAGAGGCCGACTGACAGCGAGGCTGAGGCCCACGGACGGCTGACGGGGCGGATGAGGCTCTCCTCATCCGCCCCGTCAGTGCTGGCTGCCACTGACCGCCACTGGGTGCTCAGTCCAGGTCCTGCCTGGAGGCGCGGTGCGCTGCCGCCTCCTTGACCAGCATCGCGAAGCCCAGGACGCACAGAGGCATGGAGCTCAACCACAGTGCCGTGGAGAAACGGGACAGAGCCGGTATCTGAGCTAGGACGGGGAGGATAGCGGCGACAACGATGAACATCATCCAGAAAGCGATTCGGCGCCCGCTGTGCGATTCTGAGTCGTTGTTGTCACTCATGGCCTGCTCCTCTTCATCCGGTGATCTCGAACCGGCGGTCCTCCAGGCAGCCGGCGCGCAGGTCGGTGGTGGTGATGGTGCGCACCGAGGCCCACCGTGGGCCGCGTTCCAGCCACGATATCAGCAGGGCCACGGCCTCGGGATCGCCCTGGGCCATGACCTCGACGTCCCCGTCGGGCAGGTTGCGGACCTGCCCCACCACACCCAGCTCCTGGGCGGTGTGGGCGCAGTGGTAGCGGAAACCCACGCCCTGGACCGTGCCCTCGACCAGGACATGCACGGTTCTCAGGCTGCTGGCACTTGTACCGGCGTCGCTCATGGCTCTATCGTCTCAGGCTCAGGGCCGACCGCGTAGGCTTGCCGCCATGCGTATCGCCACCGTCAACGTCAACGGCATCCGAGCCGCCGCCCGCAAGGGCATGGGGGAGTGGCTCACCGCCTCCGCCCCCGACATCCTCCTGCTCCAGGAGGTTCGGGCCGACGAGCAGATCGCCGTCGACCTGCTGCCCGGCTACGAGGCCGCCATCTGGCCCTGCCGCATCAAGGGTCGTGCGGGCGTGGGCGTCGCCGTGCGCGACGGCGGCCCTGCGACCCTCGGCGAGCTGCGCTACGGCGTGGCCGCTCCCGGTACCGAGGAGCCCGACGTCGACTCCGGCCGCTGGCTCGAGGCCGACCTGAGTCTCACTGGCTTCGACGGCGTCGAGCAGCTCACCGTCATCTCCGCCTACCTGCACTCCGGCCAGCTGGGCACCGAGAAGATGGACCAGAAGTACGCCCACCTCGAGCTCGTCGACGCCCGTATGGCCGACCTCCTGGCCGCCGCCCGTGATGGCGGCCCCCAGGTCCTCATGGCCGGGGACCTCAACGTGGTGCGCTCCGAGCGCGACATCAAGAACTGGAAGCCCAACCACAACAAGATCGCCGGCGTCATGGATGAGGAGATCGCCCACCTGGAGGGATGGTTCGCCTCCGGCTGGGTGGACGCCTCGCGCCACCTCGTGGGGGACGAGGAGCAGGGGCCTTACACGTGGTGGTCCCAGCGCGGCAAGGCCTTCGACAACAACGCCGGTTGGCGGATCGACTACCAGGTCCTCACCCCCGCCCTGGCCGAACGGGCCCGCAGCGTGACTGTGGACCGAGCGCCCGACTACGCCTCGCGCTGGTCCGACCACGCCCCGCTCGTCGTCGAGTATCTCTGACGTCGCGGCTGACTCCTTCAGAGAACAGGCGGCGGGGGTCGGGAACCTGAACGTGCCCGACCCCCGCCGTCGTCTCAGTGTCGTCTCAGTAGCGGATCGCGTCGATCGGCCGGATGCGGGTTGCCACGATCGCCGGGATGATGCCCGCCAGCGCGCCCACGGCGGTGGCCGCGACAAGGCCGATGACGGCCGCCATCATGGGGAAGGGCGGAGTCGTGGTCACCGGGATGCCCAGGAAGGCACTCAGCGGCATGACGCGCATCCCGACGATCGCGATCCCGATGCCGATGACGCCGGCGACCACGGTGGCCACCACCGACTCCAACATGATGGAGAAGAAGATGCGTCGGCTCGTCGCCCCGAAGGAGCGCCGCACCCCGATCTCGTGGATGCGTTGGCGCACGGTCACCAGCGAGATGTTGACCAGGCTCAGGGCCCCCAGCAGCATGACGAACACTCCGGCGGCCGTGACCACCTGGGTGAAGGTGTTCGCGCTGGAGACCATGCCGCTGCCCTGGAGGTTGTCCTCGGTCTGGGTCGATCCCTGACCGAAGCGCGCGTCGAGGTCCTTCTTGGCCAGGCCGGCGATCTCCTTGGCACCGTCCTGACCGGCCCAGATCTCCAGTGTGGGGGCAGGGCGGGAAGCGTCCTTGGGCAGCCAGTGCTCGTAGGGCGTGTTGAGAGCGAAGGCGGTCACGGGCTGTGTGCACGGCAGGCCCGCGTCCCGCTCGGGGTCACCGCTGCAACCGATGAGGGAGAGGTCCTCCGCCTCCAGCACGCCGACGATCGTGAAGGAGGTCTGCACGGGGGAGAAGGAGGTGACGGTGACCGGCTCGGTGAACTGCTGGATCCCCAGCGCCTCGAGGAAGCCCTGGGTGACGACCATGCTCGGGGAGAGGTCGTCCTCGTCCTGCGCGGTGAACCAGCGCCCCTGGGAGACGGTCTTGTGGTGCAGGAGCCCGTAGCTCAGGCTCACGGTCTGGGTGGGCACGCTCCGAGCGCCGTCGGGGAAGGAGAAGCGGACGTTGGAGGTGTAGGTCGTCGCCCAGGACTTGACCTCGTAGCGCTCGACGAAGCTGTTCATCGCCCCCGAGATCTTCGCCGCGGTCGCGGCGCTGGTCGTGGAGCCTCCGCCCGGGGCACCTGCGCCACCCGCACCTCCTGAGCCACCCGAGCCTCCCGCCCCGCCTGCGTCGCTGCTGCCCGAGTCGGAGCTGCTGCTGCCCGAGTCGCCGCCAGTGCTCGCCTCCGGTGCGTCGTCGGCCTGGAGGGCCTGGTCCAGGCCCTTGCCGGTGGGGCTGACATTGATCGTCACCGTGCCCTGGCGACCGGTGTACTTCTCGCTGACCTTGTTGATGGCGTCGACGGAGACCTGCCCCAGGGCGATGACGAAGGTCATGGCCGCCACCGCCGCCGCCACGCCCACCAGCGACAGCAGGACCCTCAGCTTGCCGATGCGCAGCTGGGCCCAGGCCTCGACGATGGCGCCGAAGAATCCGGTGAGAATGCCGTTCATGAGGCTCCTTCGTGGTTGGTGGACACAGACGGGTAGGGGGATGTCGGAGGGGCGGTGACGACCTCACCGAACTCCTCCAGGCTGCCGACCTTCCGTTGCGTGACGGAGATCGGGGTGAGGGTGCCGTGGTCGAGCCGGTACTGCGTGTGGGCGCGGCCGGCCACGGCCAGGTCGTGAGTGATGATGATGAGGGCGGCACCGTTCTCGGCGCACTGGCGCTCCAGGAGCGTCATGACCGAGTTTCCGGTGTCGACGTCGAGGGCACCGGTGGGCTCGTCGGCCAGGATGACGCTGGGGCGGCGGGACAGCGCCCTGGCGATCGCCACCCGCTGCTGCTCGCCTCCCGACAGGCGTGAGATGGGCGAGCCCACCTTGTCTCCCAGGCCCACGGCCTCCAGCAGCTCCGCGGCCCGCGTGCTGCGGGTCCAGAAGGCCCTGCCGGTGTCGTACAGGAGCGGGGCGGCCACGTTCTCGGTGGTGCTCAGCCCAGGGATGAGGTTGAAGGACTGGAAGACGAAACCGAAGGTCTGCCCCCGCAGGTGGGCGCGGCGGCTCTCCCCGAGCCGGGAGGTGTCGGTGCCGGAGAGCGTGTAGTGGCCCGACGTCGGTTTGTCGATGAGGCCCAGGATGTTGAGCAGGGTGGACTTGCCCGTTCCCGAGCGTCCCACGATGGCCACGTGCTCGCCGGGGGAGACGCTCAGGTTGACTCCCGTGAGGATCTCCAGGGGCTCGGAGTCGGGAACGGTGAAGGTACGGGTGATCTCCCGCAGCTCCAGCAGCCCGCTCACAGGATCTCCTTGCCTTCGGAGTCGTAGCAGGCGGAGTTGTCCGGCTCGCAGGTGTCCGGCGTCCCGGTACGGCGCGTGTCCTTGTTGGGGACGAACTGCAGAACCTGCTGGTCGGCCTTGAGCCCGGCGGTGATCTGGATGTTCGTACCGTCCGTGATCCCCAGCTTCACAGCGGTCTTGACCGCCTTGGAGGCGTCCCCGGACTCGGGGACCAGCCACACGAAGCCCGAGCCGACCTTGCCCTCCACGGCGGTGACTGGAACCATCAGGGTGTCCGAGGCGCTGCCCGCGTCGACGCTGATGGTCACCGGCATGCCGGCGAAGACCTTCTGGTCGCCGGGAACCGCGCAGCGCATCTCCACGCTGGTGCCGTCACCGGAGGTGGTCGTCGTCGATCCGTCCCCACCGGTGGTCGTGGAGGTGGAGGCCTTGGTGCCGATCTTGAGGTTGTTGCACTGGAAGGGCGCCGGTCCCCCTTCCAGGGTCAGGGTCGCGGCAGTGGGGGCGTTGGTGAGCCGGTACTGCTGCGCAGCGCTGACGGTTCCGGTGGCCGAGTAGGTCGAGGGGGTGATGGTGGCCACGACGACGCCGACGCCGGTCTCCTGCTGCTTGATGACCTTGGGACTCACGGTGCCGCTGACGGGGGCGTAGATCGTGGACCAGGTGACCTTGTCCTCGGTCGGAGTCTGGGTGACGTTGCCGTTCTCGTCGGTCCTGGTCGCCGGGGGCTGGGACTCGGAGTGCTTGATGTAGAGCAGCGGATCGCCGGCGTTGACCTGGCTGTCCTTCTCCACGGCGACCGAGTCCACCACGCCGGCCAGGTCGGCCTGGACCTCGACCGTGGCGTCCTGAACAATGTGACCCTTGACCGTGACCGTGTTGGAGATGCTGCCGGTGGCAACGGTGGCGGTCTTGACGTCGGCGGCGTAACCGGGGGAGATGTCAGCGGTTGTGCCGTCGTTCTGCGAGGGGAAGAAGGCGATCTTCACCAGGGCGACGGCGACGATCGCCGCGATGAGGGTCTTGAGGGCGGGCCAAACGAAGCGCTTCACGGCGTCCTCCATGGAAGGCAACGGAATCGGAACCGGGTAGGGAGCCCGCGTTCCTGATTAATACGCACAGAGACTACGGCAGAGGTGCTTGTCTGACCTCATCCTGAAGGAGGAACGCTGAAAGCCCTCTCCAACCGAGGTTGGAGAGGGCTGAGCATCGTCGGGTGCGTGGGCCGAGCGGTGTGCTGTACAGCTCAGGCAAGCCGTCCGGCCGGGGCGGCGGGAACCGCATCGAGAAAGGCCGGCGGGTTGAAGCCCTCACGCCGGTAGGCGTCAGCCACGGCGGTGGCCACGGCGTGGACGGCGTCGGCGTCCACCAGGGCGATCGCTGAGCCGCCGAACCCGCCACCGGTCATGCGCGCGCCGTGGGCGCCGGCGGCGCGGGCCGCCTCCACGGCCACATCCAGCTCGGGGCAGGTGCACTCGTAGTCCACGCGCAGTGACTCGTGCGAGGCATCCATGAGCCTGCCCGCCTCGGCGAGCTTCTCACCGCGCAGGGGGCGCCCGTTCTGCAGGAGCGCGACGAGCCGGCGGGTGCGGTCGATCTCGGTGACGACGTGACGGGTGCGCTTGACCAGCTCGTCGGCGTCGTCGGCGTCGGTGGCGGCGAGGCGCTCCAGGGCGCCGGGCAGGTCCGCGATCGCGACGTCCGCGAGGAGCTCCACCCCGAGGATCTCGGCGGCGCGCTCGCAGGCGGCTCGCCTGGCCCCGTACTGGCCGTCATCCAGGGAGTGCTTGGCCTTGGTGTCGATGACCAGGAGGGCCAGCCCCTCGGCGGCCAGGTCGAAGGGCACGTGGGTCACCGAGCCGTCGCGGCAGTCCAGCTCCAGTGCGTGGCCCTCTCGGCAGCGCAGGGATGCCGACTGGTCCATGCCACCGGTCGGGGCTCCGGCCATCTCGTTCTCCGTGCGCACGCAGTTGGTCACCAGGCGGGCGCGCCCGGCGTCGTCGGGCTCCTCAGGGGGCCCGGCCAGGCCCAGGTGCGCGACCTCGTCAATGGCGACGGCCGCCGAGCACTCCAGGGCCGCCGAGGAGGACAGCCCGCCTCCCAGAGGCACGCAGGAGACCAGGGCGGCGTCGAAGCCGGGCAGGTCCTCGAACCCGTCGCGCTCCAGGGACCAGGCGACGCCGGCGATGTAGGAGGCCCAGTGCTCCACCTCCCCGGGGGATCCCTTCGGGCCGATCGTGTCAAGGTCCATGACGTCGACCTTCTCCCGGGTCTGGGGAGAGACCAGGCGTACGACGCGGTTGTCGCGGCGGCGCAGCGCTAGGTGCGCCCGGTGGGGCAGGGCGATGGGCAGGGCCAGGCCGCCGTTGTAGTCAGTGTGCTCGCCAATGATGTTGACGCGCCCGGGCGCGTACCAGACGCCATCGGGCTCGGCCTCGAAGACCTCGCGGAACAGGTCGGTCGCGGCCTCGGCGCCCTCCTGCGGGCTCAGTGCAGGGGCGAAGACGGGAGCATCGTTGGTCATCGTGGTCTCCTGTGATGGGTTGTTCTGTGAGTGAGCGGACGGGCTGTGGCGGGGCGGGGTCAGGTGGCGATGGTCAGGCGGGTGCCGGCCTGGTGCAGGGCGTCAACGCTGTCGGCGTCGGGCTCGGCCTCGGTCACCAGGACCCCGATGTCCCTAGTGGCGCAGAAGGAGCGCAGCCCCAGGACCCCCCACTTGGAGGAGTCCAGTGTGGCCACCACTGTGCGCCCGGCGGCGACCAGCGCCTGGTTGGCGGAGGCCTCCTGCAGGTTGGGGGTCATGAGCCCGGCCTCGGGAGTGAAGCCGTGGGCGCCCAGGAAGACCCACTCCACGCGCATCGTGCGCAGCGCGTCGACGGCCACCAGCCCCACCAGGGCGTTCGACGGCGTGCGCTCACCCCCGGTGATGACCACCGTGGGGGCGTCGCGGTTCTCGGCGCGGGCGGTGTCGGCGGCGTCGAAGAGCACCTGCGCGGCGGGCAGCGAGTTCGTGATGACGGTCAGGGTGGGGAAGTGCTCCAGCTCGGTCAGGGCCTGGGCGAGTGCGAGGGTGGTGGTCCCGGCCGACAGCGCCAGGGAGTCCCCGGGGCGGACCATGGCGGCCGCCGCCTGGCCGATGCGGCGCTTGACCTCCAGGTTGAGGGTCGACTTGGCGGTGAATCGCGGTTCGAGGGTGGTGGGGCCGGCCGCCACCGCTCCGCCGTGGACGCGTTCAACCAGTCCCTGGGTGACGAGCTCGGTGATGTCACGGCGCACGGTCATCTCGGAGATCCCCAGCTCATCGACGACGTCGGCCACGCGGACCCCGCCGGTGGTCGCGACCCGCTCCAGGATGTGCTCCTGGCGCTGACGGGCGAGCATCGGGGCCGGGCGGGGCGATCCGACGGCGGAGGCTGAGGTGCCGGGTTGCATGGGGCCAGTCTGCCAGACCTCAGCGCCGAAAACGCCATGTTCGCACGTTCCCGCACAGAGTCGCACAGGCGGTGATGGTCGCCGATGTGTCGCCCGTTCGGTCGGTCATGGCACACTCATCCCGCTCGTGCCGCGCTCCCGGCTGGGATAACAAGGGCATGACACGGTAATGTGTCCGGGTCGCCCTCATGGGCACGCGTTCTCCGGACGCAGGTTTTCACATCAGCCCGATCAACCCGTCATCCCGTAGGAGCCCAGGAGTCATGCAGATCCCCGCGCCAGACGCGCACCAGTGCGTCATCGGTGTGGCCATCGCCCTGCCCTTCCACTACGCCGCCCAGGTGCGAGCGGTGCGGGAGGCCGCCGGGGATCCTCTGGCCGAGGTCGTGCCGCCTCATATCACGCTGCTGCCGCCCACGGCCGTTGACGTCGACTCCCTCGACGAGGTCATGCGGCACCTGCGTGACGTGGCTGCCGGGACGAGTCCCTTCGAGGTGCGTCTCGACGAGGTCGGCACCTTCCGGCCCGTCAGCCCCGTGGTCTACCTCGGTCTGCGCAGCGGTGCGGAGGAGTGCGATCGTCTTCAGATGCGGGTCCGTCACCGCCGGGGTCCCCTGGCCCGTTCGCTCAGCTTCCCCTTCCACCCGCACGTGACCCTGGCCCACGATATCGCCGAGGACGGCCTCGAAACCGCCGCGAGGAAGGGAGCGGATCTGACTATGGACTTCACCGTCACCAAGCTTCATCTCTACCGCCACCGCAGCCGGCCCTCTCGCCACACTTGTAGCGGGTACCCGGCTTCGGAGGGGGTTTGGGACGTGGTTGCCGCCTTCGCCTTCGGAGGCTCCCTCGCCTCCGACGCCTCCGCTGACAGTGAGGCAACCGCAGCATCGGTGACCTCCTCGACTCCGGTGGTCTCGCTGTGATCGAGCGCGTCAAGGAGCTGCTGGCGGCCGGACGGCGCACGCGGGTCGGCCGGGCCCTGATCCGCTACGGCACGGCGCGCGGTGCGCTCATGGCCGGAGGGATCGCCTACACGGGCATGTTCTCGGTCTTCGCCGTGCTCGTCATCGGCGTGAGCATGCTCATGGCGATGCTCGGTCATTATCCCACCATCCGGGCGGCCGTCGTGGACTCCATCAACTCGCTGCTGCCCGGTGTCATCGACACCGGCAACGGCCAGGGGATGGTGTCGGTCGAGCAGCTGACGCTCACCTCGGCGCTCAACCTGGGATCGGTGCTGGCGGCCGGGGCCTTCATCTACTCGGTCATCAGCCTCATGGGAACCCTCAAGATCGCCTTGCGGGCCATGTTCGGCCTGGTCAATCCCGTGATGAGGCCGGTGGTCGGGCAGCTGGCGAATCTCGCGGGGTTCCTCGTCATCGTGGCCGGAGTGCTGGTGACCGCCGTCGCCTCGGTGGTGACGACGACGCTGTCGGGCAGCGTCGGTCGTTCCCTGGGTCTGCCGCAGTCGCTGACCGGAACCGGGGCGTGGGTGATGACGCTCCTGCTCTCCTTCCTCATCGACACCGGTGTCCTGGCGCTCCTCATCACCATGTGCGGCATCCGCCCTCCCCGACGCGACCTGGTGCAGGGCTGCATGCTGGGCGCCTTCGCGCTGGGCGTGCTGCGCCAGGTGGGAACCGGGGCGGTCGGCTCGGTGACGCGCAACCCGCTGCTGGCCTCCTTCGCGGCCATCGCCGTCCTCATCCTGTGGCTGCACCTGACCAGCCGCGTCGTGCTGCTCGTGGCGGCCTGGATGGCCAACCCGCCGCTGCCCCGCGACGTCGATCACCCCGACGAGGTCCACGCCCACGAGCGCCCCAACTACGTGACGCTCTCCGTGCCGGAGACCCTGACCTGGCCCCGTCAGTCCATCACCGGCAGCCTCGAGGCGGACCCGACGGCGCACCCCGACTACGTCCCGCCGGTGCCGATCCCCTGAGAGTGGATGGAACTTTTTTGGGGAGAGGAGGGAAATGGTGGTGACGTCCGAAGACGAAATTTTCACGACTCAAAAGGCGGGTGTGACGTGTTCTCGAGTCCCTGGTCGCCTACTGAATCGGTAGGATGTGCATGCGTCGGCGAGTTGTGAATCCGCAGGTGGAGATTCTCGTCCGCATGGGTAGCATTGCCTGTCGAACGCATCCCTTGTTCTCTTTTCCTGAAAGGAGTCGATGTGTCAGCGGCTAAACGAGTGCTCATCTTTGCGTTGGTTCTGCTGGTAGCGGGCGTGGGAGTCATCGGGGTCAGTCTTATTCCTGCGAGCGGAGAGGCCCCCAAGTACGAATGCGTCACCGACGGGTCCGTCAGCTCCGGGGTCAGCGATCCGGACCAGGGAGGCTGCTCCGTCACCATTGAGAGCTATCGGGCCCGTGCCCAGTGGGAGAGTCAAGGATGGCTCGGTGAGAGCGCCTATACGGTTCGTAAGGTGGCGGCTGGTGGAGTGGTGCTCGGCATTATTGGTTTGGTTGCCGCAGGTGTCATGAAAGCGACTCAGCGGAAGAAGGTCGCCCGGCCGGGGATGTAGTTGCTGAGACTGGGGCGGTGGTGCGTGCGGGGTGGTGGTCCGAGCGCTAGCCTGTGCCGGTGACTGACATTTCTGGCAACCCCGGCACGTCCGATCGCGCCGTACAGCCCGACGGCTCGGCACCGGCCATTCACGCCATCATCCCCGCCGGCGGCGCGGGCACCCGGCTGTGGCCTCTCAGCCGGCGTGGCCGCCCCAAGTTCCTCCTCGACCTCACCGGGGCCGGCCGCAGCCTCCTGCAGGACACCGTCGAGCGCCTGGCCCCGGTGACCGCGACGACGACAGTCGTCACCGGTGTCGCCCACATCGACGCCGTGGCCCACCAGCTCCCAAACGTCCCGCGAGACAACCTCCTGGCCGAGCCCTCCCCGCGCGACTCCATGGCGGCCATCGGCCTGGCCGCCGCCGTCGTCGCCCACCGCCACGGGCGAGACGCCGTCGTCGGCTCCTTCGCCGCCGACCACACCGTGGCCGACCGGGCCGCCTTCGCCGACGCCGTCCGCCAGGCCGCCCTCCTCGCCGAGCAGGGCTGGGTGGTCACCATCGGGATCGAGGCCACCGGCCCCTCGACCGCCTTCGGATACATCCACGCCGGGGACCCCACCGATGTGCCCGGAGCCCCCGACGGGCGGCGGGTCCTGGGCTTCACCGAGAAGCCCGATGCCGACACCGCCGCCGCCTACCTGGCCACCGGTGACTACCGCTGGAACGCCGGCATGTTCGTGGTCCGCGCCGGTGTCCTCCTGGACCACCTGGCCGAGCTCAGACCCCAGCTGGCCCAGGGCATCGAGGCCATCGCCGCCGTCTGGGACACCCCCGAGCGCGAGGAGGTCCTGGCCGAGCGCTGGCCGGACCTGGAGAAGATCGCCATCGACCACGCCATCGCCGAGCCGGTGGCCGCCTCCGGGGGAGTGGCCACCGTGCCGGTCTCCATGGGATGGAACGACGTCGGCGGCTTCGACGCCCTGACCGACCTCGTCCCGCCGCGCACGGAGGGGACGGCGGCAGGGGCCGGCGTCCTCGATGACGTCGACGGCGCGGCCCTCGCGGCCCCTGGAGCAGAGATTCAGGCCGTTGACTCCGACGGCGCCCTCATCGCCTCCACGTCCGGACGCACGGTCGTGCTCCTGGGAGTGCCGGGCGCCGTCGTCGTCGATACCCCCGATGCCCTCCTGGTCACCACCCCCGCGCACGCCCAGGACGTCAAGGGCGTCGTCGACGCACTGAGAGCGGCTGGTCGCGAGGACCTGCTCTAACCGCGCCACCGGCCCACGGATGCCGCAACCGCTGGGGCCGCTGGGGCCTTGAGGGGCCCGGCGCCAGGAGAAGAGAGTCCTCCGGCGCCGGGCCCCCTCATCGAAACCGACACGATCATGAGGTGATTCCGGTGGAACGGGTGGTGTGAGAATGAGAGGTTTTCACTTATCCTTGACACTCGGATGTGTCCCCCGTCGCACGTGAGAACCACGGAGGTTTCCATGAAGAAGGCCTGTTCCGCGATGACGCTCGGTGCGGCCCTGGCCCTGGTCCTGGCCGCCTGCGGGACGCCGCCGGCGCAGCGGCCCACCCGCAACCTGGAGGGCGCCAAGGACTTCACCGCCTGCATGCTCTCCGATGAGGGCGGATTCGACGACCACTCCTTCAACGAGTCCGGCAAGAAGGGACTGGACCGGGCCGGCAAGGAGCTGGGAGTCAAGACCATCGCGGTCCAGTCGGAGAACTCCGCCGACTACGCCACCAACATCTACGCGCTCATCCAGCAGAACTGCAAGCTCGTCATCGGCGTCGGCTTCAACATCGCCGCCGACCTGACCGAGTCGGCCAAGGCCAACCCCGACATCCAGTTCGCCCTCATCGACGCCTCCTTCATCGGCGCCGACGGGAAGCCCGCCGCCCTGCCCAACACCAAGCCGCTGCTGTTCAAGACGGCCGAGGCCGCCTACCTGGCCGGATACGCCGCCGCCGGAACCTCCCGGACCGGTGTCGTGGGCACCTACGGCGGCAAGCCCCTGCCCACCGTCCAGATCTTCATGGACGGCTTCGCCAAAGGCGTGGCCCGCTACAACAAGGACACCGGTGCCTCGGTCCAGGTCAAGGGCTGGGACACCACCACCGGCAAGGGAGGCTCCTTCGTCGGTAACTTCACCGACGCCGCCAAGGGTCAGGCCATCACCGAGCAGTTCATGTCCCAGGGCGCGGACATCATCATGCCGGTGGCCGGCCCCGTTGGCCAGGGCACACTGTCCTCCGTCAAGCAGAAGAACGACGCCGGTGGCACCAACGCCGTCATCTGGGTCGACTCCGACGGCTACACCTCCACCGGTGACGGCAGCATCATCATGACCTCCGTGGTCAAGGAGATCGGCAACTCGGTCTTCGACACCGTCAAGAACGCCTCCGAGGGGAGGTTCTCCTCCGAGCCCTACATCGGGACCCTCAAGAACAACGGGGTGACCACCGCACCCTTCCACGACTTCGACTCCCGGGTTCCGGCGCCGGTCAAGGCCAGGCTTGAGGAGCTGCGAAATCAGATCATCGACGGCTCCCTCGATGTCTCCACCCCCTACGACCCCTCCTGACCGCCCGGCCGGGGCCGGCGCCCCGAGCCTCCACCGCCACCCGGAAGCGAGCCTGTTGTGAAGCTTGAGCTGCGCGGGATCACGAAGGCCTTCGGGCCGCTCGTGGCCAACGATCACATCGACCTGACCGTCGAACCCGGCCAGATCCACGCCCTCCTGGGCGAGAACGGCGCGGGCAAGTCCACGCTCATGAACGTCCTCTACGGCCTCCACCAGCCCGACGCCGGAGAGATCCTCATCGACGACGAGCCCGTGACCTTCTCCGGTCCGGGCGACGCCGTGGCCGCCGGCATCGGCATGGTCCACCAGCACTTCATGCTCGTGCCCGTCTTCACCGTGGCCGAGTCCGTCGCCCTGGGCTACGAGCCGGCCGGGCCGCTGGGGATCCTCAACGCCGGTGCCGCCGCGGCCAAGGTCACCGAGATCTCCCGCCGCTTCGGCTTCGACGTCGACCCCGACGCCCTCGTCGAGGACCTGCCCGTGGGCGTCCAGCAGCGCGTGGAGATCATCAAGGCCCTGGCCAGAGACGCCAAGGTCCTCATCCTCGACGAGCCTACCGCCGTGCTCACCCCGCAGGAGACCGACGAGCTCATCACCATCATGCGCGAGCTCAAGGCCTCGGGCACCTCCATCGTCTTCATCACCCACAAGCTGCGCGAGATCCGCGAGGTGGCCGACACCATCACCGTCATCCGCCGCGGCCGTGTCGTCGGCACCGCCGAGCCCACCGCCTCGGCCGCCGAGCTCGCCGGCCTCATGGTCGGCCACGACGTCTCCCTGACTGTCGACAAGCCACCGGCCGAACCCGGGGACGGCGGGCTCGCCCTGGAGGGCATCAGCCTCGTCGAGGACGGCGCCGTCCTGCTCGAGGACATCGACCTGCACGTGCACGCCGGCGAGATCCTCGCCATCGCAGGCGTCCAGGGCAACGGGCAGACCGAGCTGAGCGAGGTCATCCTCGGGCTGCGTCCGCCCACCACCGGTTCCATCGCCTTCGACGGCCAGGACGTCACCCGCCATGGGGTGCGTCGACGCCTGCGGGCCGGACTCGGTTTCGTGCCCGAGGACCGCACCACCGACGGCATGGTCGCCGAGCTCTCCGTCGCCGAGAACATGGTCCTGGACCGCTACGACGACCCCTCCCTGGGGCGGGGCCCGTCACTGTCCCCGACGCGCGTGCGCCACGCCGCCCACCGGATGCGCGAGGAGTTCGACGTGCGTGTCACCGACGTCGGCGACGCCATCTCGACCCTCTCAGGAGGCAACCAGCAGAAGGCCATCCTCGCCCGCGAACTCTCCCGGCCCCTCAAGGTGCTCGTCGCCTCCCAACCCACCCGCGGCCTGGACGTGGGCTCCATCGAGTTCGTCCACCAGCGCATCGTCGCCGAGCGGGACACCGGCACCGCCGTCCTCATCATCTCCTCCGAGCTCGATGAGATCTACGCCCTGGCCGACCGGATCGCCGTCATGTACCGCGGACGAATCGTTGGCACCGTCCCCGCCGACACCGCCCGTGACGCCCTGGGCCTCATGATGGCCGGCACCCCCGCCGAGCAGGCCCTCGACCCTCAGGAGCAGACACGATGAGCACCTCCACCACCGGCTCCGGCACCGAACCGACGCCGACGGACCAGTCCGAGGACCGCCCCGAGGGGCGGACCAAGCGCGGCCCGAGCGGCCAGTCAGGCAGTCGGCCTGCCGGCCAGGCCGCCCTGCTGCGACAGGTCATCTCCTCACCGGCCGTCGTCGGGCTGCTCGCGGTCCTGACCGCCCTGATCCTCAGCTCGATCCTCATCCTCGCGGCCGACTCCGAGGTGCGCTACACCGCCACCTACCTGTTCAACCGTCCCGGCGACTTCCTTCACGCCACCGCCTCCACCCTGAGCGAGGCCTACAGCTCCCTGCTGCGCGGCGCCATCTTCGACTGGCGCGCCACCACGGGCGTGCGCATGATCCGCCCCATCACCGACACCCTGACCAACGCCACCCCGCTCATCATTGCCGGGCTCGGCATGGCGGTGGCCTTCCGCGCCGGCCTGTTCAACATCGGCGGCCAGGGGCAGATGATCCTCGGGGCGATCACGGCCTGCTACGCGGGCATCGCCTGGAACCTGCCGCCGGTGGCCCACCTGCTCGTGGCCGTCATCGGGGCGGCGCTGGGAGGACTGGTGTGGGGCGGCATCGCCGGCGTCCTCAAGGCCCGCACCGGTGCCAACGAGGTGATCGTGACGATCATGCTCAACTCGATCGCCGCCCACCTGCTGTCCCAGGTGCTCAGCCTCAAGGCCTTCAACGGGGAGGGAGAGACCGGCAACCGCAAGTCCCTGACCGTGGCGGACACCGCCCAGTACCCCTCACTGGCCGGCGACTCCTTCCGCCTCCACACCGGATTCCTCCTCGCCCTGCTGGTCGCCGTGGCCGTGTGGTGGCTCATGGAGCGCTCCCGCCTCGGCTTCCAGCTGCGGGCCACCGGCCTCAACGCCGACGCCGCCCGTACCGCTGGCATGAGCGTGCCCTGGGTGACGTGCCTAGTCATGATGATCTCCGGCGCCCTGTGCGGACTGGCCGCCACCGCACCGGTCCTGGGCACCCAGAAGAGCATGGACGAGTCCGTCGTGGGCACCATCGGCTTCGACGCCATCACGGTGGCACTCCTGGGCCGCTCCCGCCCCGTAGGCACCGTGCTGGCCGGCCTGCTCTTCGGAGCACTGCGCGCCGGCGGCACCGCCATGCAGGCCGCACCGGGCACCCACATCAAGATCGTCCTGGTCCTGCAGTCCACGATCGTGCTGTTCATAGCCGCTCCACCTCTGATCCGAGCCATCTTCCGGCTCCCGGAGCGCCGAGAGTCCCCCGGCGGCACCGATCCGTCCCCCGCCTCAGTGACGGCCACAGCCCCGGCCGCTCCCGCCGTGAAGGAGGCCTGAGCCATGAGCGCATCAACTGCTTCCACCGATTCTCACGCCGTGACCGCATCGGATGTGTCCGCTCCCGCGGCGGTTGCGCCCATGGACCTCAAGGTCCCGATCACCGGCGTCGTCGTGCTCCTCCTGCAGGGGCTCATGGCCCTGGGGGCCCGAGGCGCGACCACCTTCGACCTCACCTCCTCCTCCGACCTCTTCCGGCTCGGGGCCCCCGAGCTCAACGCGCGCCTGGTCATCCTCGCCGCCGCTGGGATCGTCGCGGTGGCCACCGCCGTCGCCTTCGACCGGGCCCGGCGTCGCAGCAGGATCCCGACCTGGGGCGCCGCCCTCATCGGCGTCGGATTCGTCATCGCCTTCCTGGCCTGGGCCGGAGCCGGACGCAGCGGCGTCATCCCCCTGGTGACCATCCTGTCCTCCGCGCTGGGACTGAGCGTCCCCCTCGTCTACGGCTCGCTTGCCGGGATCATCGGGGAGCGCTCGGGCACCATCAACATCGCCATCGAGGGCCAGCTCCTGGGCGGGGCCTTCCTGGGCGCCGTCGTCGCCTCGGCCTGCTCCAACCCGTGGGTGGGGCTCCTGGCCGCACCCGTGGCCGGAGTCCTCGTGGCGCTCCTGCTGGCCCTGTTCGGACTGCGCTACCGGGTCAACCAGATCGTCGTCGGCGTCGTCCTCAACGTCCTGGTCTCCGGGCTCACCGGCTTCCTGTTCTCCACCTTCCTGTCCTCCAGCCCCAGCCTCAACCGGGCCCTGCGCCTGCCCACCCTGGCCGTACCGCTGCTGTCTCGGATCCCGATCATCGGGCCGGTCCTCTTCCGCCAGACGATCCTCGTCTACCTCATGTACGCGGCCGTGGCGGTCCTGTCCGTCATGCTCTTCCGCTCCCGGTGGGGGCTGAGGGTGCGGGCCTGTGGCGAGCACCCCAAGGCCGCCGACACCGTCGGCATCAACGTCATGCGTACTCGCGTGGCCAACCTGGCCCTGGCCGGGGCGCTGGCGGGACTGGGAGGGGCCTTCTTCACCGTCGGCTCGGGCCTGTCCTTCGAGAACGACATGACCGCCGGCAACGGCTACATCGCCCTGGCCGCCATGATCCTGGGTGCCTGGCGGCCCCTGGGCTCCCTGGGGGCGGCCCTGCTCTTCGGCTTCGCCACCTCCGTGGCCCAGACCCTGCCGGTCATCGGCAGCTCGGTCTCACCCGACATCATCTCCATGATCCCCTACATCGTCACGATCCTGGCGGTGGCCGGATTCGTGGGCAAGGTGCGTGCACCGGCCGCCGAGGGGGTGCCCTACCCGTGAGCAGCATCGCGCCCACTGCTCTGACCGACACCCACTGGCAGGCCCTGCGCGAGCTCGCCGTGGATGCCATGACCCGCGCCTACGCCCCTTACTCCCGCTTCAAGGTCGGCGCCGCCGCCCTGGTCGACGACGGCCGACTCGTCTCGGGATGCAACGTGGAGAACGCCGGCTACGGCGTCACCCTGTGCGCCGAGTGCGGCCTCGTCTCCGAGCTCATCCGCACCGGAGGAGGGCGCCTGGTCGCCTTCGCCTGCGTGGACGCCCACGGCCGGGCCTTAGCGCCCTGCGGGCGCTGCCGCCAGCTCCTGAGCGAGCACGCCGCCGACGGTCTGGTGCTGGCCATGCCCTCAGGGATGATGAGCATCGACGAGGTCCTGCCCGACCGCTTCACCGCCGCCGACGTCGAACGCGTCGTCGGCCAGCAGGGCTGAGGACCGGCTGACCAGCAGCCACAGATGATGGAGGAGAGCCCCGTGACCGTCCCCGCCGCACCACCGGCCGTCGAGCCCTTCGACGCCGTTGACGTCATCGCCGCCAAGCGCGACGGAGCCGCCCTGACCGACGCCCAGATCGACTGGGTCGTGGACGCCTACACCCGCGGCGCCGTCGCCGAGGAGCAGATGAGCGCCCTGGCCATGGCCATCTACCTGCGCGGCATGAGCCGGGCCGAGATCGCCCGCTGGACCGGTGGCATGATCGCCTCCGGGGAGCGCATGGACTTCTCCGGCCTGACCCGCCCCACAGCGGACAAGCACTCCACCGGGGGAGTGGGGGACAAGATCACCCTGCCACTGGCGCCGCTCGTGGCCGTCTTCGGCGTGAGCGTCCCCCAGCTGTCCGGGCGCGGGCTCGGGCACACCGGCGGGACCCTGGACAAGATGGAGTCCATCCCCGGCTGGAGGGCCGACCTCAGCAATGAGGAGATCCTGGCGATGCTCGGGCTCAATGGCCCCGGCGCCGTCATCTGTGCCGCCGGTGCGGGCCTGGCCCCCGCCGACAAGCGCCTCTACGCCCTGCGCGACACCACCGCCACCGTCTCCTGCGTCCCCCTCATCGCCTCCTCGATCATGTCCAAGAAGATCGCCGAGGGGACCGGCGCCCTCGTCCTGGACGTCAAGGTCGGCTCGGGCGCCTTCATGAAGGAGATCGACCAGGCCCGCGAGCTCGCCTCCACCATGGTGGCCCTGGGGACCGACGCCGGCGTGACCACCCGTGCCCTGCTGACCGACATGTCCACCCCGCTCGGGCTCACCGCCGGCAACGCCCTTGAGGTCGCCGAGTCCCTCGAGGTGCTCGCCGGCGGGGGACCGGCCGACGTCGTCGACCTCACCGTGGCCCTGGCCCTGGAGATGTGCGCCGCCGCCGGCAGACCCGTCGCGGAGGACGAGGCCCGCGATGCCCTGGCCGACGGGCGCGCCATGGACGTCTGGCGCGACATGATCGCCCGCCAGGGAGGGGACCCGGACGCACCCCTGCCCCTCGCCCCGGAGACCGAGACCGTCACCGCCCCGGCCGACGGGGTCCTCACCACCCTGGACGCCTTCGCCGTCGGGGTGGCCGCCTGGCGCCTCGGGGCCGGGCGGGCCCGCAAGGAGGACCCGGTCCAGGCCGTCGCCGGCGTCACCATGCACGCCAAACCGGGCGACGAGGTGCGCGCCGGCCAGCCGCTGCTCACCCTGCACACCGCCACCCCCGAGCGCTTCGCCCGCGCCCGGGAAGCCCTCGCCGGCGGCATCGTCATCTCCGAGGCCGGATCGCCGGAGGCGGCCGACGCCGTGGCCCGCCGGGAGCGCGGCGTCATCCTGGAGCGCATCGGATGACCACGCCCCGGCCGGTGGAGCCCGCCATCGTCGCCCGAGCCGTCAACTCCCGGCTGCGGGTGGGCCGCCTCACCCAGGCGGGCCAGGCCATCACCCTGACCCAGACCGACGGCACTACCTGCGGGCCCACCTGCCTCCTGGCCGCCCGCCTGCTCCTGGAACCCGGCCAGCGCGCAGCCGTGACAGGCGACCTCGCCCTGGAGAAGACCGCCTCGCCATCCGGCCGGGAGGGCAAACAGCTGATGTCTAGCCTGTCCCGCCACCAGGTGCGGATCCAGCGGGCCATGAATGTCCGCGGCCTGGGTATCCTGCCCTGGCCGAAGGCGCTCGGCTCCACGCCCTGGTCCGTGGCCCGGCAGATGACCGAGATCGCGAGCACCTGCACCCCGGGCGGCGGGCGCCGTCGCTACACGGCGCGGTGGGTGAGCGACTGTGGTCCCACCTGGGGCAGTGAGGTCGCCTCGATCCGTGAGGTGCTGGCGTGCGGGCTCCCGGTCATCCTGGTCACCGGTGGTCCGCTCGTTCTCGATGACGACGCCGAGGGGCACCCCACTGCGAGGGCGAGGCTGCGCACCTCCCTGGCGCGAACCCCGGCTGTGCCCCGCCACTACGTCTTGGCCCTGCCCTGGCGGTCCGTTGAGCAGGACGACCCCGGTGAGGGGTGCGTGCACATCTACGAGCCCTCCAGCGGTTCGGTGCGCCCCCTCGACCTGACCGCCCCGCGCGATCCGCACCGCCCCGGCCCCCGCGAGCTCGGCAACTGGCCCCGTGTCATCGCCGTCATCGCGCCCGAAAACAATCCATGACGAGTTCCAGTTGTGTGGGAGTGATATCCATGTCGACACGGCGAGCCATGCCACTGATCACTGTGCGCGATCTTGATGCTGCCATTGAAGCGTATCGTCGCCTCACCGGGATGGAGGTGGTCATGAATCATGGCTGGATCGCCACCCTGTCCCCGCCAGGGGATCGTTCCATCCAAATCAGTTTGATCGCCTCTGATCCCACTGCTCCGGTCAACCCGGCGGTCTCCATCGAGGTGGATGATCTGGATGACGCCTACCGGATCGCGCGGGAGAACGGCTGGGAGATCGTGCATGAACTCGCTGTGGAGGAGTGGGGGGGTGCGTCGTTTCTTCTTCCGGGATGCGGACGGAAACATCGTGAATGTCCTTTCCCATCTGTGATTCCAGCGTTGACGGTATGTCGTGTGGTTGCTTTGCCCGTGTCAGGTAGGTCGGTCCATGATGGTATGGACGCTCTTGAAAGGACCCCCATGACCACGCGCGCCCAGATCGCCCGCCTCATCGACCACACCCTCCTCAAGCCCGAGACCACTGCCGCCCAGGTCGACGCGCTCATCGCCGAAGCCGCCGCCCTGGGCACCTACAGCGTGTGCGTCTCCCCGAGCCTCCTGCCGCTGGGGGTTCCCGACACACTGCACGTGGCCACCGTCTGCGGCTTCCCCTCCGGTGCTCACGCCACCTCCGTCAAGGCCGCCGAGGCCGCCGACGCCCTCGCCAAGGGCGCCGAGGAGATCGACATGGTCGTCAACCTCCGCCTCGTCAAGGAGGGCGACGCCGAGGCCGTCGAGGCCGATATCCGCGGTGTGCGCGAGGCCTGCCCGGGCGCCGTCCTCAAGGTCATCATCGAGTCCGCCGCCCTCACCGATGAGGAGATCGTCTCCACCTGCCGTGCCGCCGAGGCCGCCGGAGCCGACTTCGTCAAGACCTCCACCGGCTTCCACCCCGCCGGCGGCGCCTCCACCCACGCCGTCGCCCTCATGCGCGCCACGGTGGGAGACCGCCTCGGCGTCAAGGCCTCCGGCGGAATCCGAACCGCCGCCGACGCCCTCGCCATGGTCGAGGCCGGCGCCAACCGCCTCGGCCTGTCCGCCAGCGCCGCCGTCCTGGAGGGGCTGGACGTCTGAAGAGAACCGTGCGTCACCGCACATCACCGAACATCACTGACGGGCCCGGCGTGACAGCCGGGCCCCGTTGCCGTCCGCACTGGCATGAAACAGAAAGGATCGCCTCAACTTGCCAAGTTTCGGGTCCCCGAAACTATACTCGGCTCTATGAGAACCATCCCCAGTATGAGTCGCCGCAGCGCCGCGGCACTCGCCTGCCTGGCCCTGTCCGCTCCCGCCCTGGCTGCCTGTGGTCACAGCTCGACCTCGGCCGACGCCGCGGGAACGGTCAAAGCAGTCGCCTCCACCACGCAGATCTGCGACTACATCACCCAGCTCGCCAGCGGCGACGCCTCCAGCGACCTCTCCTTCGACCGCACCGGCGCGGACGGCAAGACCCAGCACTTCGGCGCCGACGCCGCCACGGCCACGTCCCGCCTCAAGCTCACCTGCCTGCTGGCCCCCAACGCCTCAGCGCACGAGCACGACATGACCACGGCCCAGTCCAAGGCCCTGTCCGAGGCGGATCTCTTCTTCATCTCCGGCGTCGACCTGGAGCACTTCCTGGACTCCGCCGTCGACTCCACCGGATTCAAGGGCACCGTGGTGGTGACCTCCGGGGTCGCCGGGGCCGCCGACGTCGATGACCTGGCCGCCCAGAAGAAGAAGGAGGAGGCCAAGCCCTACAAGGTCGACCGAGGCAGCGCCAAGGTCGAGGTCGCCAAGTGGCCCTTCCCGCCGGAGGAGGGCGAGAGTGAGCCCGAGTTCCGCTTCGACCCGCACGTGTGGACCTCGCCGAAGAACGCCATCGTCCAGGTCACCAATATCGGTGCCGCCCTGGAGAAGGCCGCTCCCGATCAGGCCGGCGTCTTCCGCAGCCACGTGGACGCCTACGTCGCCAAGCTCAAGAAGCTCGACGAGTGGGCCGCCGGCTCGCTCAACTCGGTGCCCCAGGACAAGCGGGTCCTGTTCACCAGCCATGACGCCTTCGGCTACTTCAGCAAGGAGTTCGGTGTGAAGTTCGAGGGCGCTGCCCTGTCCGACTTCAACGCCCAGCAGGACGCCACCGCCGACAAGATCAAGGAGACCGCGGACAAGGTCAAGGCCTCCGGGGCTGTGGCCATCTTCGCTGAGAACTCCAACAACCCCAAGTCCATCCAGAAGGTCGCCGAGGTCGCCGGCGTTAAAGCGGTCATCGGAGACGAGGCCCTCTACGGCGACTCCCTGGGGACCCCCGGATCCGACGGTGAGACCTACATCGGCTCCATCCTCCACAACGTCTCCAACCTCACCAAGGCCTGGGGAGGCACGGTCACCGAGATCCCTGCCGACCTCGCCCAGTGGACCCCCAAGGCCTCCGACGTCAAGTGAGGAACCGATGACAGACCCCCGTGATCGCGCTCCCGCCATGACCTCCCCGGCCATTCCGACCGCTGCCGCCGAACCGGTCGTCACCCTGGAGGACGCCTCCTTCTCCTACGGCTCCTCCACCGTGCTCACCGGCGTCGACGGCCAGGTCCCGGTCGGGCAGGCCCTCGCCCTCGTCGGCCCCAACGGCTCGGGCAAGACGACACTCATGCGGGCACTGCTCGGCATGGTGACCGTCAGCAAAGGCCGGGTGCGTGTTAACGGGGCGGCACCGGGCAGAGCACCACGGGGGTCCGTCGGATACGTTCCTCAGCTCAGCGACCTCGACCCCACCTTCCCCGTCACCGTGCGGGAGGTGGTCCAGATGGGCATGTACTCCCAGCTCGGCATCCTGCGGCGCCCCGGCGCCGAGGCCCGTCGTCGGGCACTGGAGGCCCTTGAGAGCGTGGGGCTGGCCGACCGAGCCGAGCGACGCTTCGGCACCCTGTCCGGCGGCCAGCAGCAGCGAGTCCTCGTGGCGCGCTGCGTGGCCGCACGGCCCCGCCTCATCCTCCTCGATGAGCCCTTCAACGGCCTGGACCAGCCCAACCGCGAGGCCCTCCTGTCCATCATTACCGACCTCAAGGACCAGGGCATCTCCCTGATCATCTCCACCCACGACCTCGTCCTGGCCCAGGAGACCTGCGAGCAGGCGGCCCTCCTGGCCGGACGTCAGATCGCCTTCGGCCCGCGCGACGACGTGCTCGTGGCCCGCTACATCGACGAGGCCTACGGCGGCCACGGCACGACTCGGCTGCTGGGGCTTCGCTCCGGCACGGGCACGCAGGAGCTGTCATGAGTGACGCGATGACGCTCTTCAGCCAGACCCTCGAGCAGCTGCGCCTGGCGGCCGTCAACGTCCCCGGACTCACGGACCTGGCTGACGCCCCCTTCCTCTTCCGCCCCCTGGTCATGGTGGTGCTCCTGGGCGTCGTTGCCGGTGTCATCGGTGTCATCGTCAACCTGCGCAGCGCCGAGTTCAGTGCCGAGGCCATGGTCCACGCCGTCTTCCCCGGGATCGTCGCCGGCGCCGTCTACTGGGGGATCGACGCGATCATCCCGGCGGCCTCCGTCGTCGCCGTCGTCGCGGCCCTGGTCCTGACCATCGTCTCCCACCGCTCGCGTCGGGGTGAGGCATCCGAGGCCGGCACCGCCGTCGTCCTCACCAGCTTCTTCTCCATCGGGCTCATTCTGTCCCTGGCCAAGGGCGACATGTCCGGCCAGCTCGAGGCCCTCATGTTCGGGCGCCTCCTGGAGGTCACCGATGCGCGGCTCGCGCAGGCGCTCATCGTGTGCGCAGTCGCGCTCCTGCTCATCATGGCGACCTGGAAGGAGCAGGTCGCCTACGCCTTCGACCGCACCGGTGCCCGGGCCTCCGGGCTGAGGCTGCTCATGCTCGACCTGGTCCTCAACACCGCCATCGCGGCCGCGGTCGTCTCCGCCTCGACGGCGGTGGGCATCCTCCTCGTCATCGGCTACCTCGTCATTCCCGGTGCGACGGCGCGCATCCTCGCCTCCCGGGTACGCACCATGGTCCTCGTCGCCATCGCCGTTGGTGTGGGCGGGGGATACCTCGGCATGCTGCTCATGGCTCTGCCCGAGACCCTCGACAAGCCGATCTCCCCGCAGGCCACCGTGGCCCTGGTGATGACGGGGATCCTCCTGCTCGCCGTCTGCGTCGCCGCCGTGCGCGAGAGGCTCCGCAGACCGGCTCGGCGCGCTCGCTCGGCGCAGTCCGCAACAGCTGTGTCGACCTCGACGACGGCGAGCGCGGACGGCACCGTTGATCGTGCTGGGGGACCAGAGGGGGCGTCGAGTGCTGTTGCCCCGATGGCCGAAGGAGGCCGAGTATGAGCATCGGTCTCGACATCCTCCTTCTGCCCATCATCGAGGTCGTTCTCATGGGGCTGCTGGCCGGGCTCGTGGGTGCGCTCGCACTGGTCCATCGCCGGATCTTCTTCACCGAGTCACTCACCCACGCGACCTTCCCGGGCGCGATCGTCGGCGTGGTCGCAGCCGCCTGGTTCTCACGGGCGGTCCTCGGTCAGCGGGCCGACTTCACCCTCCTGTCCACTCTGGTGCTGGTGGGGGCCGCCCTCATGTGCCTGCCGATGATCTGGCTCATGCGGCGCCTCTCCCAGGTGCCCGGGGTCTCGTCCCAGTCGGCCGCCGGCGTCGTCCTCACCTTCGGCTTCGCCCTGGGCTACTTCCTCAACAAGTGGTTCGCCCCGCTGCCGATCAAGGTGGACTCCTTCCTGGCCGGATCCGTGCTCAACGTCAACCACGTCGACGTCGTCGCCGTCGGTGTCGTCCTGGTGATGACGGTCCTCGTGCTCCTGGTGGCCGGGCGGTTCCTCACCTTCTACAGCTTCGACCCACTGGGCTACCGCGCCAGCGGGCTGAACCCCGCCTGGGCCGAGGGAACCGTCATGGTCATGATCACCTTGACCATTGTGATGCTCGTTCCCGCCGTCGGCACGATTCTACCCATCGCGCTCATCGCCGCGCCCGCGGCCGCGCTGGCGCCGTGGACGCGCACCATGCGGCACCTGCTGATCGCCGCCCCTGTTCTTGGTGCGGCCACGGCCCTGGCAGGGCTGTTGATCGCGGTGCGGCTCAGCCTGTCCGCTGGCGGAGTCATCGCGGTGACCTCCGGGGTGGTCTACCTGGTCTCGGCCCTGGTCCACGGGGCCGTGATGAGCGGATCTCGGGTGCCGCAGCTACGCAGGGGATGAGTCCCCAGCGCCCGAATGGAAACGACCGGCGGTCCCCCGGCCTCCATGGGAACCGGAACGATTGAACACCTCAAGAGGCGCGGCGCGAGCGCATGGCTCTCAGCTGGGTGAGTGAGGCATCATCTGAGAGCTCCTGGTAGCGCGTCGAGCCGAGAGGGACCAGCGCCACTCGGCCCTGGCCATCGTGGTGGAATCCCCAGCCGTAGCGCTTGGCCAGTGGTGAGGAGCGCAGGCAGGCCTGGGGCTTGGCGAAGAAGGCCTCCCGCTGTGCGGCCCGCTCCGGAGGCTCAATGTTCTGACGGATGGCGTGCACCTCGAACAGCAGGTCGTCGGAGGTCAGCTCATAGGGGCGCTCACTGAGGAGCCGGTACTGGAGGAGGGCGATCGTCGGGGGCTTGCCCGCCGGGCCGGCAGGAGGCTCCTGCGCGTCCTGCGCCGGGCAGTCCTCGGCGACTCGGATGAATGTCTCAGCGTAGTTGGTGCTGCTCATGACCAGAACGCTAAGGGCGCCGGCCGGGGCATCATAGAAGAAAGGCGACAGCTGGAGGCCGCCGGCCCCGGCGAGGCGCGGGTGCGTGCCACACTAGGAGCCATGTCAGCCGATCCGGACTGCGGTCCACGCCAGTCCCCGATCCGTCCGCAGGAGCGCACAGGGGTGCTGGCACCGGACAACCTCACCCGCTACGGCGCGCACTGGCTGGCACCCGATCCCACAGTGGCCGACGTCGTCGACCAGTACTGGTACGTCTCATGGAACCTGGGCGACCAGAGCGTGGACCAGCGGATCATCGACGCCCCGGCTGTGACCCTGACGGTGGAGGAGGGTGACGTGCCCGCGCCCCTGGTGATTACCGGAGTCCAGACCCGCGCCTGGCACCGCACGATCCAGGGTCGTGGAAGGGTCTTCGCCATACGGCTGCGACCGGCGGGACTCGCCGTCCTCGGCGCGCTGTCGCCCCAGCGCCTGGCCAACACCGCGCTTCCCCTGACCGAGGAGCTCGACGCTGAACTGCACGCACTCATGCGCAGGGTCGCAGCCCACCCCACGCCCCAGGCCCGCGCCCAGGCCGCCGACGAGGCGATCCGGGCACGGCTGGCCGACCACCGGCCCTCGGAGAGCGGTCTCCTGGCCAACAGGGTGGTCGATGAGCTGCGCTCCCGGCTTCACCGGCGCACCGGCGACTCCCTGCCTGCGGCTCTGCACGTCAGTGAGCGCACGATCCAGCGCTGCCTGCGCGCCACCCTGGGACGCGGACCGAGATGGGTGGGGCACCGCATCAGGCTCCAGGAGGTGGTTCTGGCACTCACGGCGCGCCCTGAGACCGACCTGGCCACGATCGCCGCAGACCTCGGCTTCGCCGACCAGTCTCACCTGTCGGGCGCCTTCAGGGCCGCCTGCGGGCTGAGCCCCAGCGCCTATCGGCGCAGCCTTGAGACCCTCATCAACGGATGACGCGGCGGAGGCCACGCATGTGAGGCCCGCTCAGGCAGCGATCCCCAGGATGCCGCGCAGATCCTCCTTGATGGCCTCCAGGCGCTCAGCGGCCGCCTCCCGCACCTCGGCCACCGGAGTGTCATTCGTCGGCAGAATCACTTCGCAGTAGCACTTGAGCTTGGGCTCAGTCCCCGAGGGACGTACGACCACCCGATCATCCGAGGCCGTCACCCACACCAGTCCGTTCGTGGGGGGCAGGGTGCCGCCGTTGCCGTCCGAGATGCCGTCGAGCAGGTCCACCGTCTTGGTGACCGGGGAACCGGCGAGCTTGGCCGGCGCCCCACCCGAGCGCAGACGCTCCATGGTGCTGGTGATGATGTCGAGGTCCTCGACCCGCATGCTCAACGGGCTCGTGGCGTGCAGCCCGTGCTCGCGTGCGAGCCGGTCGAGCAGATCCTGCAAGGTCCGGCCCTGCTGCTTGAGCACGGAGATCAGCACTGCCAACCTCACCGAGGCGGAGATACCGTCCTTGTCCCGCACCGCGGCAGGATCGACGCAGTACCCCAGCGCCTCCTCGTAACCGAAGACCAGCCCCGGCTCCCGACTGATCCACTTGAAGCCCGTCAGGGTACGGCGGAAGCCCAACCCGTGGGACTGGGCGATCCGGCGCAGCAG
This sequence comes from Actinomyces sp. oral taxon 171 str. F0337, assembly GCF_005696555.1. Classification (NCBI taxonomy): domain Bacteria; kingdom Bacillati; phylum Actinomycetota; class Actinomycetes; order Actinomycetales; family Actinomycetaceae; genus Actinomyces; species Actinomyces sp. oral taxon 171. The sequence continues at coordinate 926,868 of NZ_CP040005.1, forward strand.
GCGGGAGGAGACCACGGAGCAGGCCAGGACCCCGTTGCCGGCAAAAGCAGCCAGCTCGGCGGCCTGCTCGCCCAGGAGGGCGCCGACCTCATCGCCCGTCAGCTGACGCCAGCCGCCGGGAGCATCCGCGTCCGGGATCGCGGCGGAGCAACGATCAGCATCAGGATCGTTGGCGATCACCAGGTCCGCCTCGACCTCCCGAGCCTTCTCCAGCGCCAGGTCCAGCGCCCCGGGCTCCTCCGGATTGGGGAAGGCGACCGTCGGGAAGTCCGGATCCGGCTCGAACTGCTCGGCCACCTCGACGACGTCAGTGAACCCGACTCGCGCGAGCACCTCACGGCAGGTGGCCCCGCCCACGCCGTGCATCGCCGTCAGCACGATCCTCACCGGGGTGGGGGCCGTCATCCGAGCCGCCTGAGCGGCCCGCTCGATGTACTCCTCCCGGATCCCCGGGTCGACCGTCTCCCAGCCCGACTGTGGGCGGGGTACGGATCCGACCGGGCCCACGGCGTCGATCACCGCAGCGATCTGGCTGTCATAGGGGGGAACAATCTGAGCTCCCTGACCCGAGTCGGTCACGGCCCGCCCACCCAAGTAGACCTTGTAGCCGTTGTCCTGCGGCGGGTTGTGCGAGGCCGTCACCATGACACCGGCGTCAGCCTCCAGGCGCCGCAGCGCGAAGGCGAGCACCGGGGTGGGACAGTGCGACTCGAAGAGGATGGCCCGTCCGCCTGCCCCGGTGACGACCGCGGCCGTATCGCGGGCGAACTGCTCGGAGTTATGGCGGGCGTCATAACCGATGACGACGCTGAAGCCCTCACCGAGACGGGCCTTGAGGTACGCGGACAGCCCCGCCGCGGCGCGGATGACGACGACCCGGTTCATCCGGTTGGGGCCGCCGCCCAGACGACCCCGCAGCCCGGCGGTGCCGAAGGCGAGTGTGCCGCTGAATGCGTCGTTGAGGGCCCTGCGAGCCGCCTGGGCCCGCTCTCCATGAGAACCGGCTGCACTGAGGAGCTCAGTGAGCTCGGCGCGGGTGGCTGGATCCGGATCATCCTGGATCCACGCGTTCACGGCAGCGTCGTCGTACACATCTTCAGGGCCTCGGGTCATATATGTGACGGTACCGCGCCAAAACTGATGGAAACGCTCACAATGACGCTCCTCACTGGTGTTTCCAAACACAAGGAGAATTCAGTCACGGAAACGGTGGATCGTACCTGAAATAAGATGTCTTAAATTAAGTTTGCGATGCAATTCGAGGTCATTTTGAGAGTTTTGAGATATGTGATGATGCTGGGAAAGGAGAGGGGGGTGAGGGTGGATGACTGGGACCTTTGTCCTGCATATGTCCTCCGCTTCTGCGCACCGGACACATCGCCACCTCGGCCGGATTAGGGGATCATGGCCGCATGAGTACACGCGAGTCCTACCGCAAGGGACCAGTGGTGCTGCGCGGCACCCAGATCCCCACCCAGACCACCGACGCGCGCCTGCTGAGCAGTGACGCCGACGCCGACTGGCTCCACGCCGATCCGTGGCGGGTCATGCGTATCCAGGCGGAGTTCGTCGAGGGTTTCGGAGCCCTGGCTGAGCTGGGGCCGGCCATCAGCGTCTTCGGCTCGGCCCGCACCAAGCCCGAGGATCCTTTCTACCGAGTGGCCATGGAGGTTGGGGCCGGGCTGACGCGCGCCGGCTACGCCGTGATCACCGGAGGCGGACCGGGCATGATGGAGGCCGCCAACCGTGGGTGCCACGAGGCCGGCGGTACCTCGGTGGGCCTTGGCATCGAGCTGCCCCACGAGCAGGGCATGAACGAGTACGTCGACCTCGGGGTCAACTTCCGCTACTTCTTCGCCCGCAAGACCATGTTCGTCAAGTACTCCGACGGATTCGTCGTCATGCCCGGCGGGATGGGAACCCTCGACGAGCTCTTCGAGGCTCTCACCCTGGTCCAGACCCAGAAGATCTCCTCCTTCCCCATTGTCCTGGTGGACAGCGGCTACTGGGGCGGGCTGCTGGAGTGGCTGCGCACCACGATGATTGAGCGTGGCATGATCTCCGCCTCCGACCCCGATCTGCTTCACGTCGTCGACGACGCCGAGGCTGCGGTGGACTACGTGGTCAGTGCGGCCCGGCGGCTGCGCCATGGGCGGGCTGGGGCGTGAGTCGCGTCATGGCAGGCGCACCCTCGAACGTTGCACCTTGAATGGCGTAGAATATGACAGGTCGCGCGGCGATGTGCCCGCGCAGCACTGACGAAAGGTGAGCACATGGCTGCCATGAAGCCCCGGACCGGAGACGGCCCTCTCGAAGTCGTCAAGGAAGGCCGCGCCATCATCATGCGGGTTCCGCTTGAGGGCGGCGGTCGACTCGTTCTCGAGATCACGGCCGATGAGGTCAAGGCACTTGGAGAGGCCCTGGCCAACGCCAAGATCTGATCGATCCAGGCGCCCGGGGGAGAGCCGGTACCACTTGATCCTCGGCGTCGAGGAGCTGGTGGCCAGGTTATCCAGCCTATGAGGGAGGGTCGGACCCAGTAGGGGTCCGACCCTCTTCTTCGTTCCGTCCCGTTGGACGGTGCCCTGTGTCAGGTCTGGCGCACGGAGACGAGCAGGCCGTCTCCGACGGGCAGCAGTGTTGTCAGTAGCGCCCGGGAGGCGCGCAGCGCCTTGCCGAGCTCGCGGGCCGCCACAGTGGTGACGTCGCGGCGTGCCGGGTCGGCCACGTGGTCGTTCCACAGGGCGCGGGTGACGGCCAGGACCCCGCCGGGGCGCAGCATCCGCAGGGCGTTGGAGGCCAGGAGGATCGCCTCCTCCGGGGCGACGTCGAGCACCACCATGTCGTAGGAGCGGGCCGCCATCCGCGGCATGACGTCCGAGGCTCGTCCCTGGATGATGCGGGTGCGCGAGGAGGGGTAGCCGGCCCCGTCGAAGGCGCGGCGGGCCTCGCGCTGGAGCTCGGGCTCGACATCGATCGTGGTGAGGACTCCATCGGTGCCCATGCCGCTCAGCAGCCACAGGCCTGAGACGCCGGTGCCGGTGCCGACCTCGGCCACGGACTTGGCGCCCACTGAGGCGGCCAGCATCCGCAGCGCCGCTCCGGTCCCCGAGGACACCGGGGTGATGCCGAGCTCGAGCCCGCGTATGCGGGCCTGGGCGGTGGCCTCGTCCTCCGCGGTGAAGTCCTCCGTGTAGGACCAGCTCAGCGTCTTGTCCGCACTCACTGTGAGCCTTTCTTCTGCGGCGGGGCGCCAGGTGCACCCCTCAAACTACATTGTTCCAGGCGTTCGGCCCGATAGAAGGGCAGGCGCTCGGGTGAGTCCGCCGGTAGGCGAACCGAGGCGGACCGGGGCGGCCAGGACTCCCTATACTGAGCGGCGTGTTCGGCATCTCTGGATCTGAGTTCCTCGTCATCATCCTGGTGGCGGTGATCGTGGTGGGGCCGCAGCGCTTGCCCGAGTACACCCGCAAGCTCACGCAGATGGTGCGTCAGCTCAGGGTGTTCCTGGACAACGCGCGCAGCCAGATCGCCGAGGAGGTCGGCCCCGAGATGGCCGACCTGGACCTGTCCAGCCTCGACCCGCGCCAGTACGACCCCCGCAAGATCGTGCGCGACGCCCTGGGGGAGGACATCGACGCCATCCGCGAGGACCTCGCCCACCCCTTCAGGTCCGTCGGCTCAGCCGCCAAGGAGGCCTCCGACGACGCCGCCCAGGCGGTCAACGACGTGGTCACGCAGGACCGGGCCAAGTCGCTGAGCAAGCAGATCGAGGCCAAGCGGGCCGAGCATCTGGGCGGGAACGATGCTGAGGCCGCTCAGAACACCGAGAACACCGAGAACACCGAGAACACGGAGAGTTCCGAGAGCCTCGAGGGCGCGGAGAGGACCGAGGCTGCTGAGAGCCTCGAGAGCTCCGAGAGTATCGAGCAACCCGCAGGCTCCACCTCGCCGCGGGGCGTGCTTCAGCAGACGGATGACGCCGAGCTCGAGGCCCAGTCCGAGCCGGCGGAGGAAGCCGATCCGACTGACGGGTCCGATGAGGTCGAGACCGAGCAGCCCGAGGGGACCAAGGATGCTGAGAGTGCTGAGCAGTCCGAGGAGAACAAGGATGCCGGTCAGGCGGAGTCCGCTGAGCAGCCGCTCGAGCCGGAGCCGGTAGAGGTCCCCACCAGCCTGGTCGAGCCGGAGGGTGCCTCCGGCGAGCACGCGGGGGACGCCTCCGCGGAGGGCGCTGACTCCCGCACCCGTGTGCGCCCTTTGTCTCCGCGTGACATCGTGCGCGCCGCCAACGCCGCCGCCCGCACCCGCGCCGAGGCCGCGCGCATCGCCGTCGACTTCTGAACCACCGAACCGGGCAGACCTCCTGTAGCCGGATAGAAGAACCGCCGGGCTACGCGAAGAACATCGGACTCGGTGAGAGGGCCGGGCGGGGCCGGCTCAGGCCGGGGTGACCCCCAGGCTCTTGCCGGCCAGGCCTCGGGCGCGGCGGGTCAGACGCTGGGCAACGGCGGATAGCTCCAGGGCCGCGGGGGCGTCGGCGGCCGGCTTGCCGTCGTCGGCCACGGCAGCCGGACAACCGGTGTCGGAGCCCTCCCGCAGACGGATGTCCAGCGGCAGCTGAGCCAGGAGCGGGACCTCGTAGCCGAGGGTCTCGCTCAGGGAGGCACTGACGATCTCGCCTCCGCCGGAGCCGAAGATCTCCAGGCGTGAGCCGTCGGGCTGGGGCATGTAGGACATGTTCTCGATGACGCCCACCACCTTCTGGTGCGTCTGGGCGGCGATGAGCCCGGTGCGCTCAGCCACCTCGGCGGCGGCCGTCTGCGGGGTGGTGACCACGAGGATCTCGGCGTTCGGCAGCAGCTGTGCCACCGAGATGGTCACGTCTCCGGTCCCGGGCGGCAGGTCCAGCAGGAGGACGTCCAGGTCCCCCCAGAAGACGTCGGAGAGGAACTGCTGGACGGCGCGGTGCAGCATGGGGCCGCGCCAGACGACCGGCTGCTTGTCCTCGACGAACATGCCGATCGAGATGACCTTCACCCCGTGGGCCACGGGCGGCACGATCATGCCGTCGAGCTGGGTGGGGACCCGGTCCACGCCCAGCATGCGGGGGATGGAGAAGCCGTAGATGTCGGCGTCGACGACGCCCACACTCAGGCCCTGGGCGGCCATGGCAGCGGCCAGGTTCGCGGTCACCGAGGACTTGCCGACCCCGCCCTTGCCTGAGGTCACGGCGTAGACCCGGGTGAGGTTGCCCGGCTGGGTGAAGGGAACCACCGGTTCAGCGGCCCCTCCGCGCAGCCGGCGGCGCAGGTCGGCCCTCTGCTCATCGTTCATGACGCCCAGACTCACCTGCACCCCGGTGACACCCTCGACAGAGCCGACCTCGCGCTGGGTATCGGCGGTGATCGTGTCCTTCAGCGGGCACCCGGCCACGGTCAGGAGTACCTCGACACTGACCACGCCGTCCTCGGCGATGTCAATGGAGGAGACCATTCCCAGGTCGGTGATGGGGCGGTGCAGCTCGGGGTCGTTGACCCTGGCCAGCGCCTCCATGACGGCGTCATGAGTCGGTTGCGGCATGGCCCCATCCTAGGGGTGCCCCGGAGTACCACGACAGGTGGCGAGGCCCACGTGGGGACAGCAGGCGGCCCTCAGCGAGTGGGGCGCTGCCCCTGGGTGGTGCCGGGCTCGTCGTCGCCGCTGTCCTGGAACTCGGCGATCTCCTCACGGGTGAGGCGCTCCTCGGCGAGGATCTCGCTGAGCATGTCACGTAGTTCGCTGCGCACGAAGTCGCGGGTGGCGACGTCGTTCATGGCCAGGCGCAGGGCGGCGATCTCCCGGGTGAGGAACTCGGTGTCCTCCAGGTTGCGCTGGGCGCGCTGGCGGTCCTGCTCGGCGGTGACGCGGTCGCGGTCGTCCTGCCGGTTCTGGGCCAGCATGATGAGGGGCGCCGAGTAGGAGGCCTGGGTGGAGAAGGCCAGGTTGAGCAGGATGAAGGGGTAGGGGTCCCAGGCCTGCTGCATCTTGGCCAGGACGAGGTTCGCCACGATCCACACAGCGACGAAGATCGACATGTAGAGCACGAACTTGGGCGAACCCATGAAGCGGGCGGTCGCCTCGGCGAAGCGGCCGAAGCCGTCGGAGCGGGAGGCGTGGGCCGGGTGGGTCCTGCGCAGCCACCGCAGGCGACTGTCTGGCAAGGGCTGGTCGAGCTGGTCAGGCATTGGCGCCCCTCTCGATCGTCTCGTCGGTGACGGCCTCGTCGGCCACGCGCCAGTCGTCGGGCATGAGGTGGTCCAGGACGTCGTCGACACTGACGGCGCCCAGCAGGCGCCCGGCGTCGTCGAGGACCGGCAGGGCCGTCAGGTTGTAGGTGGCCAGCAGGCGGGTGACGGTACCGATGGAGTCCTCGGGGCGCACGGAGTCGACGTCGGTGTCCACGATGGAGCCGACCATGCGCTGGGGGCGCTCGCGCAGGGCTCGCTGAAAGTGGATCATGCCCACGAACTTGCCGGTGGGGGACTCCAGGGGCGGGCGGCACACGAAGCCGACGGCGGCCAGGGCGGGAGGAACCTCGGCCTTGCGGGACTGGGCCAGGAAGGTCGCCACCGTCGACTCGGGGGGCAGAATGATCGGCTCGGTGGTCATCAGACCGCCGGCGGTGTAGTCGTCGTAGGCCATGAGGCGGCGCACGTCCTCGGCCTCCTCGGGCTCCATGAGGCCCAGTAGCTCGGTGGCCTTGAGCTGGGGGAGGTCGGCGACCAGATCGGCGGCGTCGTCGGGCTGCATGGCGTCCAGGACGTGGGCGGCGCGCCCGGCCTCCAGGCGGGACAGGAGGGCGACGGCGTCCTCGTTGCCGAGCTCCTCCAGGACGTCGGCCAGGCGCTCGTCGGTCAGCTCTGCGGCCACGCGCATCTGGCTGTCCTGAGGCAGGTCACGCATGACGTCGGCCAGATCGGCGGGCTTGAGGTCCTCCAAGGTGGCCAGCAGCGCGGTGGCGCCCTGCTGGTCGGCGCTGGCGGCCAGGCCGCTGACCTCGTCGGGGCGCACCGTGAAGGTCTCCCCGCGGCGCAGGCCCAAGGGGCCCGAGGAGGCTCGCTGGACGAACAGGCGGGTCACCTTCCAGTCCATGCCGCGGTCGCGCTCGATGGCCACGTCCCGCACCGTGACGGTCCCTGAGCCGTCGCGCATGGTGACCACCCGGTCCAACAGCTCTCCGACGACCAGGGTCTCCACGTGCCGCTGGGTGAAGCGGCGGATGTTCATCAGGCCCGTGGTGATGACGGCCCCGGGCTCGATCGCGGTGATCCGGGACAGGGGCAGGAAGACGCGGCGCCGGCTGGAGACCTCGATGACGAAGCCGACGGCTCGGGGCTCCCCCCGCATCTGCAGCAGGACGACGACGTCATGGACCTTACCCACCTCATCGCCCAAGGGGTCGAAGACGGAGGTGCCGATGAGGCGGGCCACAAAGACCCTGCTGGTCGTGCGCGTCCTGGTGTTCTCCACAAGCCAAGCCTATGCGCCTGAGGCGTGATTGCCTGCCGATGGGGCTTTACCGCGCGCCCGCGCGTGCGACCATAGCCCCCATGAACGCCAATTCGAGCCCGTTGTCGTCCCTGACCTCGTCCAGTGGTGGTGTCATGCCCCAGGGGGAGGAGGTGGCCTCCTTCGCGACCTACCCCGAGGCGCAGAGGGCGGTCGACGCTCTGTCGGACCAGGGCTTCCCGGTTCAGCACCTGGCGATCATCGGCACCGACCTGCGCCAGGTCGAGCGCATCACCGGGCGCATGAGCTGGGGGCGTGCAGCGATGTCTGGGGCCATGAACGGCCTGTGGATCGGTATGTTCTTCGGCATCATCATGTCGGTGGCCGGCAGCAGCGGGCCCCGGCTCAGCTTCTGGGCCTGCGTCCTGCTGGGGGTGCTGTGGGGCATCGTCTTCCAGCTCTTCAGCTACGCCCTGACCCGGGGGCGACGCGACTTCACCTCCATCAGCCAGGTCGTGGCCTCGCGATACTCGATCATCGCCGCACGTGAGATTCATGAGGCCAGCCAGGCCCTGGCCGACGTCCCGGGCAACCTCTCGCGCGGGGGAGAGGCGCTGCGGCGCTCCCAGGAGCGCCGTCGGGCCCGGGAGGAGGCCCCCGGGCCCACCGCCTTCGGCTCGCGCCCCGACGAGCAGCCCCGCTTCGGGGTGCGGCTGCCGCAGCCCGGCAGCAGCACTCCCGACCGGACCTCCGCCACCCCTGCCGGCACCACCTCCGACGCCCCGGCCGTCTCCAACGTCTCCGAGGACTACGACCCGTTCCTGCGTTCCCCGCGACCGGTGGATCGGAAGGATCAGGGGGCCTCGGCGTCGTCGCAGGAGACCGGTGATGAGGCCGGCTCGGGTGACGAGAACTGATCAGCGCTGAGGGACGAGGGATTTCAGCAATGAGCATTCCGGTGGGTCTGTCGACCGCCTGCGTGGTTCCCGGCAGTGTTCCCGACACCTTCGCCATCGCCCAGGAGCTGGGCTACGACGGCGTCGAGATCATGGTCTGGAGCGAGAAGGCATCCCAGGACGCCATCCGGCTGGCGGCCCTGGTGGAGAAGTTCGATCAGCCGGTGCTGGCCGTCCACGCCCCCACGCTGCTGGTGACCCGCGGGGTCTTCGGCGTGGATCCGTGGGACAAGGTGGACCGTTCCATCGAGCTGGCCCACTACCTCGAGGCGCCCACGGTGGTGCTGCACCCGCCCTTCTTCTGGCAGACCCGTTACGCGCGCTCCTTCATCGCCGGGGTCGCGCAGCGCGAGGCGACCACGGGCATTCACCTGGCGGTGGAGAACATGTTCACCTGGCGTCCCCGCCACGCCCACTCCACGCGCGACTTCCAGGCCTACTCACCCACCTGGGACCCGGTGGGTCAGGGATACAAGTCGGTGACGCTGGACATCTCCCACGCCGCCACCTCCGGCTCCGACGCGCTGGCCATGGCCCGTTCGCTGGGGCCCACGCTGCGTCACCTGCACCTGACCGACGGCGTGCCCGGGCCCCTCGACGACCACCTGCTGCCCGGGCAGGGCAACCAGGACTGCGCCGGGGTCCTCAAGCACCTGGTGGCCACCGGCTTTGAGGCCGGTGGGGGACAGGTCGTCGTCGAGGTGACCACCCGGTCCATGACGGCCGCCCAGCGCCTCGAGGGGCTCGCCAGTGCCCTGGCCTTCGCCCGGGAGCACCTGGAGGGCGGGGAACCGGCTCACATCCCTGAGCCGACCCGGAAGCGCTACCGCCGTACCTGACCCGGTCTAGCAGTAGGCGGCCTCGTGCTCGAGGTGCGAGACGGGCTCGAGCTGGAGGGTCGCGTGCCGGATCTTGACCGGGAAGTGCTCGGCCACGCAGCCCTGAAGCCGGTCGAGGATCTCCTCGGTGTGACCGTCGCGCAGGCACTCGTCGCGCACGACGACATGCGCGGTCAGCACCGGCATGCCCGAGGCGACGGTCCATGCGTGCAGGTCGTGGACCTCCTCGACGTGGTCGATGCCGAGCATGTGCGAGCGCACCTGCGCCAGGTCCAGCTCCCGGGGGGTGAAGTCCATGAGGACCGCCAGGGCCGAGCGCAGCAGCGTCACCGCCCGGGGCAGGATGAGGACGGCGATGAGGAGGGAGGCCATGGCGTCGGCCCGGGTCCAGCCGGTGCGGGCCACGACGGCGGCGGCGACGATGACACCCACCGACCCCAGGGCGTCATTGACGACCTCCAGGAAGGCGGCCCTCATGTTGAGGTTCTCGCCGTGTCCGTCATGTCCCCGGCCCCTGGAGAGGACCAGCAGCGCGAGAACGTTGGCGGCCAGGCCGATGACGCCCATGACGAGCATGCCGGAGGCCTCGACCGGCGGGGGCGCCAGCAGGTTGTGAACCGCCTTGAAGGCCACGAAGACACCGACGACGGCGAGCGCGCCCGCCTGGAGCGCGGCCCCGATGACCTCGGCGCGGCGCATGCCCCAGGTGGAGCGGTCCGTGGCCGGATGCGTGGACAGGTGGGCGGCCGTCAGGGCCGTGGCCAGCCCGGCGACGTCGGTGAGCATGTGCCCGGCGTCGGCCAGCAGCGCCAGTGAGCCGGTGAGAAGAGCGGTGACGATCTCGGCCACCAGGACGGTGGCCGACAGGCACAGGGCGACCAGGAGCCGTCCGCGCGAGGCCCCGGCGCCGTGGTTGTGCGAGTGCCCCTGGGAATGGTTGTGGGAATGATCGTGGTGCTCGTGGTCTCCCGAGGTGCTCACAGGGACTCCTTGCCGCGGCTCGCGGCGTCTGCGGAGATGACGGCGGCCAGGGACTCGGTCGCGGACAGGACCTGCTCGATGGCCTCGGGGTTCTCGATCCGGCTGACGTTGGCCCTCCCGTGGGAGTGGCTGGAGATGAGACCGGCGCTGCGCAGGATCGCCAGGTGCTGGGAGACGGTCGACTGGGCCAGGCCCAGGTGCTCGGTCAGCTCCACCACCCGGTGCTCGCCGCCGTGGAGGTGACGCAGGATCGCCAGGCGTGTGGCGTCCCCCAGGACGTCGAGCAGCGAGGCCACGGTAGCGGCCTCGTGCACGGCGCCGTGGTCCTGGGATCGGTCCTCGGGGAGCAGCCCATGTTTCATCGTCATACGGCGATGCTATTCGCGGGCAACGATGAGAGGCAAGGGAGGTGACCGAGCAGTCAGTCAGGCGATGAGCCCACTGACCCAGGCCTCAACCTCCTCCACGGTGCGGGGCACGTCCTGGGTGAGACGCTCCACGCTGCCGTCCTCGCGCACGACGACGTCGTCCTCGATGCGCACGCCCGTGCCGCGCATCTCGGCGGGCACCAGCAGATCGTCCTCGCGGAAGTACAGCCCCGGCTCGATGGTGAAGCACATGCCCGGCCTGAGCTCGGCCTCCATGTACATCTCGCGGCGCGCCTGGGCGCAGTCGTGGACGTCCAGGCCCAGGTGGTGGCTGGTGCCGTGAACCATCCAGCGCCGGTGGTACTGGCCCTCGGGGGCCAGGGACTCGGCTGCGCTCACGCCCTCGGGCAGCATCCCCCACTCCTCCAGGCGGGCGGCGATCACCTCCATGGCGGCGGCGTGGACGTCCTTGAAGCGGCATCCCGGTGTGCCCGCACGGGCGAAGGCGGCATCGGCGGCGTCCAGAACCGCCTGGTAGATCCGCCGCTGAGCCTCGGTGAAGCGGCCGTCGACCGGGATCGTGCGGGTGACGTCAGCGGTGTAGAGGGAGTCGACCTCGACGCCGGCGTCAACGAGGACCAGCTGGCCGGGCTCGACAGCGCCGTCGTTGTTGATCCAGTGCAGCGTGTTGGCGTGGTTGCCGGCCGCGGCGATCGTGTCATAGCCCAGGCCGTTGCCCTCCTCGCGGGCCTTGGCGCCGAAAGCCCCCTCCAGGACGCGCTCACCGCGCCAGTGGCCGCGGGCGCGGGGGATGGAGCGGATGAGGTCGTCGAAACCGGCCTTGGTGGCGGCGATGGCGGCGCGCAGCTGGTCTATCTCCCAGGGGTCCTTGATCAGGCGCAGCTCGCTGGCGGCCTCGGCCAGGCCGGCGTCGACCTCCGCGGCGGCCTCACCGGTCTGCTGCCCGACCTGCTGGCGGGTGGTGGACACCAGAGCGGTGACGGACTCATCGGCCTCGGCGACGACGCGCAGCCCGACCGCGCCCGGACCGGCGTCCTTGGCCAGCGCATCGGGCAGGGAGTCGATGTGGGCGCAGCGCATGCCGGTGGACGACTCGACCTCCTCCAGGGAGGGGCGCACGCCCACCCACAGCTCGCCATAGCGGGGGTCGCCGTAGAACTCCTGGCTGGAGCGCGAGGCCCGAGGTCGGAAGTAGAGGACCGCCTCGTGCGTCGGGGCGGCACCATCTGCGACATCGATGTCATCGACGTCGTCCGGGGACCCCGCGTCCTGGTCCGCCGAGGTGAGAGGGTCCAGGACGAGCACGGCGTCAGGCTCGAAGTCCGTGCCGGTTCCGGCCAGGTGGGCGAAGGCGCTGTGGGGCCTGAACCGATAGTCGCAGTCGTTGTTGCGCACCTTGAGCGCGCCCGCGGGCAGCACCAGACGCTCCCCGGGGAAGAGCCGCCCCAGGGCCTCACGCCGGGCCGCCGCCCACGGCGCCGCCTCGCTGCGGGCGGGCAGCCCCTCGGGCCGGGGCCCCCAGCCCGAGCCGATGAAGTCCCTGAAGGCCTGGTTGTCGGGCTGTCGGGACCGGTTGGAGCCACGCGCCGACAAGGACTGGGTGGCCTCCTGCGAGGAGGTGGGGGCCTCATCGGACGGATGGTTGTCTGCGGGGGAAGTCGATGCCATAGGGGCATCATCCCACTGTTGAGCCCCTGCCGGCGCTGAGCGGGGCGTTCAGGGGTACTGGGACGGCTCAGCCCTGCTCATCGGCCGGAAAACGCACCCCCACCTGGCGGCGGGCCTCCTGCAGAACCCCGACCGCCGCCACAGAGCGGCTCAGTGGGTGCAGATCGGACTCGCGCGCGCCGGCACGCACCAGGCGGCACACCTCGGCCAGCTCGTAGGCGAGCTGGTGGCCGGAGCCCTGAGCACCGCGTTCGACCGACAGGTCCTCACCCGCACCCGTCACCGCCGCAGGGCCGCGCAGCCCGATGCGCCGGGGCCACTGGCAGTCGTCGATGCTCAGCACATCGTGGTCCCCGGCGAAGCTCGACTCCGTCCCCGGAGAGGTCTTGGAGTGCAGACAGACGACCTCCAACCCGGCGTGCTCACCGGAGTCGTAGGACAGGACCACCGTGCCCCGTGCGTCAACTCCGCACTCCAGCAGCGCTCCCGTGGCCGTCACCCGGTCCGGCTCACCGAAGAGGTGAATGGCCAGGCTCACCGGATAGACGCCCAGGTCCATGAGGGAGCCGCCGCCCAGCGCCGGGTCGAAGGCCGGTGGCAGGCCCCCGGCCCGGTAGGCCTCCATCCGCGAGGAGAACTGCTCCTTGGACAGCACCGCCCGGTGCAGCCGCCCCAGCCGCGGCAGCTGCTCACGCAACCGGGCCACCCCGGGTTCGAAGGCGGACAGCCACGCCTCCATGAGGAAGCGGTCGGCCGTCCGCGCCGCCTCCACCATCTCCTCAGCCTGCGAGCGCGTCAGAGCGAAGGGCTTCTCCACCAGAACGTGGAAACCTGCCTTCAGCGCCGCGATCGCATGCTGCGCGTGCAGGGAGTTCGGGGAGCCCACGTGGATGACGTCGATCGGAGCCGTCGAGCCCGGGCCGTGGGCGTCGAGCATCTCCTCGAGCGAGGCATGGGCATACGGGATCCCGTGTTCGGAGGCGAAGGCGACGGCGCGCTCGAGGTGAGCGGAGGTGACGGACACGAGCTGGGCGGCCGGCTCGTGGGAGACGGCCTCGGCGAACCACCGGGCGATGAAACCGGCCCCGATCACCCCGAAGCGGACTGGGGCGTCGTCGGCGCGACGCGTGGCGGCCGCAGTATCCGTCATGGGGCTCAGCTCACTCATGTCCTCCAGTCTTCCACGTCTCCCTACACTGTCACAGTGCGTATCGACCCCCACACCCACTCGGCCTGCTCCGACGGCACCGACTCGCCCGCCGGGCTCATGGCTCAGGCGGCCGGCGCCGGCCTCGACGTCGTCGGGCTGACCGACCACGACACGATGGCCGGCTGGGACGAGGCGGCCCGGGCCGTCCCGGACTCCGGCGTCGCTCTCCTGCGCGGTACCGAGATCTCCTGCGCCGCCGACGGGGTCACCCTCCATCTGCTGTCCTACCTGCACCGGGCCGACGACGCGGCGCTGGACGCCGCCTTCGCCCGCGCCCGCCGCTCACGTGACAGCCGGGCGCAGCGGATGGTCGAGCGCCTCAGCGAGGACTACCCGGTCACCTGGGAGGACGTCCTGTCCCAGTCCGCCGACTCCCACACGATCGGTCGGCCCCACATCGCCGACGCCCTGGTGGCGGCCGGCTCCTTCCCCGACCGCAACGCCGCCTTCGCCGGGCCGCTCGCCACCGGCTCGCCCTACTACGTCCACCACTGGGCACTGGACCCGGTGGAGGCCTGCCGCCTGGTGCGCGCCGCCGGCGGAGTCCCGGTGGCGGCCCACCCGCGTGCCTCCTCGCGCCAGCGCCGCCTCGTGCCCGATGAGACCTTCGCCGAGATGGCAGAGGCCGGCCTGGCGGCCCTGGAGATGAACCACCGCGACCACGACCCCGAGCAGCGCGAGCAGGTTCGCCTCCTGGCCCGGCGCCTGGGGCTGGGGCTGTCGGGGGCATCGGACTACCACGGCACCGGTAAGCCCAACCGCCTGGGGGAGAACCTCATGCCGCCCGAGCTGCTGGATCGGATCATCGACGAGGGCGCCCTCGACCTCATCCGCCCCTGACTCCCGACCGACCACCGCTTCTGACGCCTGCCAAGTGCCGGTGATAGAACACCACCATGCTGCAGTCCGTCTTCGACTCCACGGTCTTCGCCACGACCTTCATGACGCTCCTGGTCATTCAGGACCCCCTGGGCGCCATCCCGATCTTCCTGTCCCTGACCTCGCGGCAGACCCCCACCGAGCGCGCCGCCTCCGCCCGCCAGGCCACGATCGTCTCCTTCGCCGTCATCGTGCTCTTCGCGGTCTTCGGGCGCTACATCCTGAAGTTCCTGGGCATCTCGGTCCCCTCCCTCCAGGTGGCCGGCGGACTGCTGCTGCTCCTGGTGGCCCTCGAGCTCCTCACCGACAGGGCCGATGAGAGCCCCGATCCCGACGCCGTCACCACCAACGCAGCCCTCGTTCCCCTGGGCACGCCCCTGCTGGCCGGGCCCGGTGCCATCGTCGCGGCGATGGTCGCCGTGGACACCACCGGGGGCGGGGTGGCCGGATGGGTCTCCGTGACGGCCGCGATCATCGGCACGCACATCGCCATCTGGGCCTCGTTGCGCTTCTCCCTGGGGCTCAACCGGGTGCTGGGCACCTCCGGCATCCGGATCCTCACCCGGGTCATGGGGCTGCTCCTGGCGGCCATCGCCGTCCAGATCATGGCCGACGGCGTCTTCGCCTTCCTGGAGACCCGCCTCTGACCCGGGTTCGCCCCGAGAGCCGCCGTCGTTCGGCGGCTGAGACCCGGGTGGGTCTACTCGGTCCTCTCCGGGCCTACTCGCCGGCCGCCCCGTCAACAGGGCGACCGCCGCGAGTGCGCTTACGGGTGCGCTTGCGGCGGGGCTTCGCCTCGCCGTCGGCCGAGCGCCGGGAGCGCTCACCGCGCTTGGCGTCCCTGCCGCCGCGGCCCCGGCCGCGCTCCGCGCGCCCGCCCTGCCGGCCGGACTGCTTGCGACTGCGCCTGCCGGTCTCACCCAGGTCCTCGATCTTCTCGGCGTCCAGTCCCTCCAGGGTGCGCTTGTGGCGGGGGAGACGGCCGGTGACCTTCTCCGGGATCGACAGGTCGGAGAACAGGTGCTCACTGGTGTGGTAGGTCTCCACCGGCTCCTCGATGGGCAGGCCCAGGGCCTTGGCGATGATCCGCCAGCGCGGCACGTCGTCCCAGTCCACGAAGGTGACCGCCGTGCCGGAGTTACCGGCGCGGCCGGTGCGCCCGATGCGGTGGACGTAGATCTTCTCGTCCTCGGGGCACTGGTAGTTGATGACGTGGGTGACGTCGTCGACGTCGATGCCGCGGGCGGCCACGTCGGTGGCCACGAGGACGTCCACCTTGCTGTTGCGGAAGGCGCGCAGTGCCTGCTCCCGGGCTCCCTGGCCGAGGTCGCCGTGGAGGGCCGCGGTGGCGAAGCCGCGGGCGCGCAGGTCGTCGGCCACCCGGGCCGCCGTGCGCTTGGTGCGTGCGAAGATGATGGTGCGTCCGCGGCCCTCGGCCTGGAGGATCCGGGAGACGACCTCCACCTTGTTCATCGAGTGTGTGCGGTAGACGACCTGCTGGACCGTCTGGACGGTCATGCCCTCATCGCCCGGGTCCTGGGCGCGGATGTGGGTGGGGCGGGTCATGTAGCGGCGCGCGAGGGCGACCACGGCCCCGGGCATGGTGGCGCTGAAGAGCATCGTGTGCCGGTCCGTGCGGGTGCGGGCCAGGATCTTCTCCACGTCCGGCAGGAACCCCAGGTCCAGCATCTCGTCGGCCTCGTCCAGGACGACGGTGGTGACGTGAGCCAGGTCCAGCACGCCGCGTTCCATGAGGTCGATGAGACGGCCGGGCGTTCCCACGACGACCTCGGCTCCGCGCTCGAGGTCCTCGATCTGGGGCTCGTAGGCGCGCCCGCCGTAGACCTGGACGATGCGCACGGTGCGCTTCGCGGCCGCCGTGGACAGCTCCTCGGCGACCTGCTTGGCCAGCTCGCGGGTGGGCAGGATGATCAGGGCCTGGGGGCTGCCGGAGGCGGGGTCCTCGTCCCAGCCCTCCTCCCCGGGGCCCAGGGTGTCCATGAGCAGGGGAATGCCGAAGCCCAGGGTCTTGCCGGTGCCGGTCTTGGCCTGACCGATGATGTCCTGCCCCTCCAGGGCCACCGGCAGGGTGAGGGCCTGGATGGGGAAGGGGTGGGTGATGCCCTTGGCGGACAGGGCCTCACAGATCTCCGGCTCGACGTCGAAGTCGGCGAAGGTCTTGCGGCTCAGGTCGGTCCGGTCGCCCTCATCGGTGATGTCGGGAGTGGCCTCGTCCAGGACTGGGGCGTGGGCGCCGGCCGTCTCGATGATCCCGGACGTGGCGTCGGCGGCGCCGGCAGCGGCGCCTGCGCCCTCGACGGCGGTCTGGTTGTCTGTGGAGTTGTTGTCGGGCTCGACGGCGTCGGCCCCGTGCTGCTCGTTGCTCACGAGGTTCCTTGTCTTCTGATCGGGTTGTTCCGGTCCGGCGCGGCTGTCGCTCGCGCGCACAGCTCGGAGTGCGCTGCGTGGGCGTGGGCACCGTCGGATGTGGCAGCCGATCGCGAGTCATATCTGAGTCCATCTGACGACCGGGCAACCGCGGACGCCGTCAGCGTAGCGGGAAAACGTGTTGATGGCCTGCCTGGACGGGGAGGTGCGCCGGCGGCGTGGTCGATGTCACGGCTGCGCGTCACACGTGGCAAGACCTGGATACGATGGTGGTCATGCCTCAGATGCCGACTCCGTCACCTCAGCCCAGCGCCTCCACCCCGATGCAGGTCGGTCCCCACGAGCTGTCCGTCGTCGGCGTCGTCGCGATCTCCAGGACGGCGGCCTGCACCCGGTACGCCAAGGATGCCGACCGGGCTCCGCGGATGACGGCCCGGGTCGACCTGCTGCGCATGAGCGCCTGGGAAGTCGCCTCCTTCGACCGAGTCGTGGAGCTGGCGTCGACTCACGGCATCGACGCCCTGGGGGCGGCCGAGCGCTTCACTGACGTTCTGGGCGACCTCGATGAGCGCCTGCGTCCACTGGACTGGGCCGAGCGTCTGCTCAAGACCTACATCACCTTCGGGCTGCTCATCGACTTCGGCATGGCGCTGAGTGAGTCGTTGGAGGACCCCTTGCGCAGCGGACTCGTCCACGAGCTCAGTCAGGACCCGATCAGCACGTACGCCGTCGCCGAGCTGGAGGCGGTCATCGCAGCCGACCCGCAGCTGGCTGCCCGACTGGGGCTGTGGGGACGGCGCGTCATCGGTGAGGAGATCGGAACCTTTCAGAGGCTCCTGGGACAGTTCCCCGAGCTTCTCGGCTCGATGGCTCAGGAGCAGCTCCACTCGGTGCTGTCCCAGGGGGCCGTCTCACGCATGAGAGGGCTGGGGCTGCGGGTCTGAGCATCTCTCGCCACCCCGCGTGCGGCTGTCATGTGAGGTATCCGACAGTGGGGGTGGTGTCCGTGTCGGCGGCGTGACAGGACCAGGGCTGCGCCGGGTAAGGTGGCCGTATCCGCATCCTTATCACCCGACGTGAGAGCCACCGCTCTCATTTCTGAAGGAGTTCCCATGAAGCGAAGCGTATGGGTGGCCGCGTCCGCGGCCGTCGCCCTGTCCGTCGTCCCGGTCGGTGCGGCTGCTGCTGAGACGGACCCCGCTCCTGCCGCCGAGCAGGCGGCACCGCAGGCCGGTGAGGCCAAGGCTGAGAGCCCGCAGCCCAATACGCCCGCTCCAGCCGTCCCCAACCCTGAGAACAACAAGCCCGCTCCCGCCCCGGCTCCGGCCCCCGCTCCTGCGGACGACGCAGACAAGGCCGACCCCCAGGCCCCCGGTGCCAACAATGCCGCGGTGCAGCAGCAGAACAAGCCGGCGGCTCCGGCCGAGCAGCCCCAGCAGAACCAGGGTGACCAGCAGCAGGGCGATCCCGCCGCCCCCGAGGCCGCTCCCGAGCAGCAGGCCCCTCAGGAGCAGGCGTCCGAGCAGTCCTCTGAGATTGGCGCTCCTGCGGCGTCCGATGAGAGCGCCGCCCAGGGCTCCGCGGATGTCTCCGGTGAGCAGGCCGCGGCTCCCCGTGAGCAGGCCGCGGCTCCTCGCCAGGACGGCGCTGCCGGCGCAGGTCGCTCCACCCTTGCGCAGACCGGTGCGGGGACGACCGCCGCCTGGATGGTGCTGGGCACCGGTGCGACGGGCGCTGCCATGCTCATGGCGCGCCGTAGGCTGACGTACTGACGCGCATCGATCCTTGACGTTGAGGAGAGGTCTGGCCCATGGATGACCGGATGCTCGACGGGGACAGGGTGCTGTGGTTCATTGGCGGCAGTCCTGAGCGTGCTCGGGAGGCCCTCGCCGCCGGACACGCCTGGACGCCCGAGCAGCGTGCGCAGCTCGAACAGATCGCAGCCTCTGCCGGGTATTCCCCTCAGCAGCCCACCGGGTACCCGCCTGCTCAGCAGCAGGTGCCCGCTCAGGAGCCCGCGCCCTCGCACACGGCGCCTGGAAACATAGTGGCCCTTAACAGTGCATTCAGGGGCGACGACGCAGGTGGTGCCACCACGGACCACGGGGCTGCGGGCTACGGGGCTACTCGGTCGACTCAGTCGGCTCAGCAGTCGGCTGCGGCCGGGACCCCCCAGCCGCAGATGGCGACGCCGACGCAGCCTCAACCGCAGGGCTACAGGCTTCAGCCCCTGCCCACGGTGGCCGAGATGGAGGCGCCTCAGGACGCCACCACCCAGCGCTCGAGCAGTGCACCACGCCGCAGGTGGGTCGTCCCGGTCGTGGCGGCCAGCGTGCTCGTCCTCGGGCTGGCCGGCGGTGCTCTGGGAGGGCATTGGCTGTGGCCCGGCAAGGGGAAGGCGACCCCGTCGTCGCCCTCCGCAGCGGTGGCCCCCGCCGCCGCGAAGTCGGCGTCCCTGCGTGCCGGCAGCGGATCCTTCGTCTGCTCCTCCGGTGGCACCGGAGTCTCCTGCTGGGGCGCTGACGCCCAGGCCAACACCCAGGGCGCACGTGTCTCACCGACGGCGGTGCCCGGGCTGGAGAAGGTCAAGGTCTCAGCGCTGAGTGTGGGCAAGGGCTTCGCCGTGGCCGTGGACGACTCGGGCACGGTCTACGCCTGGGGGGCCAACGAGGTCGGCCAGCTCGGCAAGAAGACTGATGAGGCACTGGTCAACCAGGCCGTCGAGGTCGGTAAGCTGCCGGCCGTTCCCACTGAGCTCGTCTCGGGTTACGAGCACACCTGCGCGCTCACCGGGGGAACAGTCTGGTGCTTCGGCTCCAACCGCTACGGGCAGGTCAACGGTGCCGTCTCCGACACCCCGTCGGGTTTGGTGCAGGTGGACAAGATCGACGGGGCCACCCAGATCGGCACCTCCGGCTATGACAGCTGGGCCACTGTCGACAAGGGAACCTGGACCTGGGGGAACAACTCCTGGGGGCAGGCCGACCCCTCGCAGAGCGTCGTCAATGTGGCGCCGACCCTCATTCCTGCAGAAAGCTGACGTCGGTATCCGCAAAAGAAGTCGGCAGAAGGACAGCGCCCAGCCTCCTTCACGAGGCTGGGCGCTCGGCGTATTGCGCGGACGCTACTACTTGTCGCCCTTGAGGCGGTTGACCGCACCCTTGATGGCGTCCTTGGCGTCCTCGGCGACCTCCTTGACCTTGCCCTCAGCCTGCTGGAGCTTGCCCTCGGTCTCGGTCTCCTTGTTGCCGGTGACCTTGCCCGTGGTCTCCTTCGCCTTACCGGCGATCCTGTCGAAGGTTCCGTTGTCGCTCATGAGAGCTCCTTTCCGTGATGAGTCTCCACGAGGGGGAGACGTAAGAGGATGGCTCGACTATACATGTGTGCATCTGAGACGGCACTCAGTATCCAGCGGGAGTTTCTATGGAGATCACCTAGTATGTGTGATACGTCCTATTTTTGGGCTGAGCGGCTCCTCTCGTCCCTCCGGCGTCGTCCGCCACCCCTGACATCCCATAGACTTCGTACACCTCTCATTCGAGAGCGTCCCGATACCGACATTGAGGTCGATCGCCCATGAGCAGTGCACCTGCGGTGGCCCCCGCCGCCACCCGCGTCGAGAACGCCGGTCTTGACATCATCTCCGAGTCCGATCGCAAGGGGCGGCCGAGCGATCTCTTCATGCCCTGGTTCGCGGCCAACATCTCCGTCCTGGGGCTGTCCTGGGGTGCCTGGGTCCTCGGATTCGGACTGTCCTTCTGGCAGGCGGTCGTCGCCGGCAGTGTCGGTGTCATCATCTCCTTCCTCCTGTGCGGTGTCGTGGCTGTCCTGGGCAAGCGAGGCAGTGCCCCCACCCTGGCGCTGTCCCGAGCGGCCTTCGGCTACAACGGCAATCGCCTGTCCGCGGCCCTGTCCTGGATTCTCACGGTCGGCTGGGAGACCGTCCTGTGCGTCTCGGCCACCCTGGCCTCGGCCACGGTGTTCCAGGCTTTGGGCTGGCACAACCAGGTTGGTGCCCAGATCCTCGGCTTCCTGCTCACCGTCGGCCTGGCCGCCAGCGCCGGCATCCTCGGCTTCGAGGCGATTATGAGGGTCCAGACCTGGATCACCTGGGCCACCGGTATCCTCACTATCATCTACCTCGTCCTTGTCGCTCCCCAGATCAGCTTCCGCACACTCCTGGCGCTGCCCTCCGGAGGTCCGGCGGCCTTCATCGGGGCCCTGGTCATGGTGGCCACCGGCTTCGGCCTCGGCTGGGTGAACGCCGCCGCCGACTACTCCCGCTACCTGCCCCGCAAGGCCTCGACGGCCGGCGTCATCGGTTGGACCACGCTGGGGTCGGCGCTGCCCTGCGTGGTGCTCGTCTTCTTCGGCATCCTGCTGGTGGGCTCCGACGCCGAGCTCGGCCAGGCCATCAACACCGACCCCATCGGCGCCCTGACCACGATCCTGCCCGCATGGTTCCTCGTCCCCTTCGCGATCGTCGCCATCCTGGGGCTGGCCGGTGGCATCATCATGGACCTGTACTCCTCGGGCTTGTCGCTTCTGGCGACCGGTCTGCCCGTGCGCCGGCACGTGGCCACCTCCATCGACGCCACCATCATGACTGTGGGCACCATCGCCGTGATCTTCGGGGCCGATGACTTCCTCGGGCCCTTCCAGGGGTTCCTCACCACCCTGGGAGTCGTCATCGCCGCCTGGGCCGGAGTCATGGTCGCCGAGGTCATTCTGCGCAGGCGTGACTACGACGAGGAGGCCCTCTTCACGCCCGACGGCGTCTACGGCTCAGTCAACTGGGAGGCCATCGCCCTTGTGGCTGCCGGTTCCGTCGTCGGCTGGGGGCTGGTCGTCAACTCGGCCGCCTCCTGGTTGTCCTGGCAGGGCTACCTGCTCGGGCCCCTCGGGGGGCGCGACGGGGCCTGGGCCGGAGCCAACCTCGGTGTGCTGGTCGCTCTGCTCATCGGTGTGCTCGGGCACCTCGTCCTCGGCCGAGGCCGGGTCGTCCGCCAGGAGGCCCATTCGTGAACGACACCGTCACAGGCTTCACCCTCGAGCCTGAGCGTCTGGAGGCCCTGAGCGCCTCTGCCGGAGTGCAAGGCCCTGGTCCGGCCATGGAAGGCGCCCATCAGATCGCCCGTCGTACCGGTGTGCCTTGCCACGACCTCCTGGTGGTCCTGGGGTCCGGTACCGCTGACGCCTTGGCCGCTTGGGGCGAGCCGGCCGTGAGCCTGCGTTTGTCCGATCTGCCCGGTGTCCTGGTCCCGGTAGCGCCGGGACATGAGGACCGCCTCGACTTCTATACCGTCGGTCGTGGCCGGAGGATAAGCGGACAAGAGGACGGGGAAGAGCGGCGCGTCCTCGTGGCCCGCGGACGATCCCACCTCTACGAGGGGCACGGGCCCGCGTCGGTGGTCGCCCTGGCACGTATCGCGGCCGCTGCCGGTGTGCGCGGGGCCGTCCTGGTCAACGCCGGTGGCTGTCTGCGCAGCTGGCGGATCGGCGAGGTCATGACGATCACCGACCACCTCAACCTCACCGGCTCCTCGCCCTTCGACGGCCCGGTCTTCACCGACGTTCGCGGCGTGTGGGACGACGAGCTCACCGACATCCTGAGCGGTGTCACAGAAAAGGCAGGCGTCTATGCCGCTCTGCGCGGCCCGGAGTACCAGACCATGGCGGAGGCGCGGATGCTGCAGTCCGTCGGTGCCGACTGCGTGGGCATGTCCACCGTCCTGGAGGCCGTCGCCCTGCACCAGCTCGGTGTGCGCGTGGCCGGCATGAGCATCGTCTCCGACCTGTCCCTCGCGCAGACGCCCACCGAGCCCGACGAGGTCGTCCGCCTCGCGGCTGGCGCGCACACGACGATCGCCGCCGGCATCGAGGCGGTGCTGGCGGCGATGTCCTGAGTGTTCGACGCGAGTCGTGTCGGGGTCCCGTTATCCCTTTCCGGTCAGTTCACGCCCATGAACATGTAGGCGCGCGTCACCTTGCCGTCGACGTCGCGGAAGACGGTGTCGACTCCGCGCCCGACGACATCGCCGCTCGGGGCGGTCATCGACCAGCGCAGCAATAGCGCGTCGCCGGACTCCATGCGCTGGTCATAGCTGAAGGTCAGGCCCTGGCCCGCAATGCGGTCGTTGTGGACACGGCCGATGTGCTCGGCGATGTCGGCTGTCCCTGTGAGGGTCAAGGCGGGTGAGGAGATGTGCAGCGACCCGTGCGGTGCCCACATCTGCTCGATGAGTGCAAGGCGCTTTCCGGCGTCGGGCTCGGTCCAGGTGCTCAGGTAGGCCGCGTCAAAGTCGGCTCCGGAGCGGGTGGTGTCGGTCATGAGTCGTCCTCTCGTCAGGTTAAGTTGACGGTGTCAGCATAACCGGGAAGTTGACTATGTCAACATGTGGGTAGTCTTGGATCGTGAGCCCTCGTGATCCAGGCCCGACGCGCGCCGCCATCCTCGACGCTGCTTCAACGCTGCTCGAGGACAGAGGGCCTGAGTCGGTGACGCTGCGTGCCGTTGGAGAAGCTGCCGGTGTGTCCCGCTCGGCGCCCTATCGTCATTACGCGGATAAGGCCGCGCTCATGCGCGCCCTGGCGGGAAGGACACTGCGGCAGATCGCAGAGCGGATTCGTCGCGGTGCGGAGCGGCATCGGGATACGTGGCAGCGGTTGCGTGCCGGCTGCCGGGCCTATATCGACTACGCAGTCGAGTGTCCCCACCACTACCAGCTGGTCTTCGGGGATGCTCCGATTGCCGAGCCGGACCCAGGACTGGAGGAGGCTGCTGACGACGCCATGGCCGCCGTCGGTGAGCTCGTTGCTCAGGCCCAGGATGCTGGTCTGCTGCGTCCCGGCCCCACCCGCGAGATCGCCACCGTCGTCTGGGTCCTGCTTCATGGACTCGCAGCCCTGCAGATCACGGGGCATCTCCATGAGCCCAGGACCATTGACGGGAACGAGCGTCTTGCGGACCTGCTCGACCTGGCTCTGGAACAGTTCCGGCCGTCATGAGCCACGGCGACGATGCCGTCGGCCGGCAGCGATCTGAGACGTGTCTGGGACGCCGGTCCTCGCACGGCAGGGACCATGAGCGCCTAACCTTGCACCTATGACAACTGATGCAAAGACGCCCAACCAGGCTGTCACGACCCGCACCGAATCCGACTCCATGGGCACCGTTGAGGTGGACGCCAACCGTTACTGGGGGGCCCAGACCGAGCGGAGCCTGCACAACTTCGACATCGGCCGAGAGACCTTCGTGTGGGGTCGCCCCATGATCAAGGCCCTGGGGATCCTCAAGAAGTCCGCCGCCCTGGCCAACGCCGAGCTCGGTGAGCTTCCCGCCGACATCGCCGAGCTCATCGCCAAGGCCGGCGATGAGGTCATCGCCGGTGACCTCGATGCCGAGTTCCCGCTCGTGGTCTTCCAGACCGGCTCGGGCACCCAGTCCAACATGAACTCCAACGAGGTCATCTCCAACCGCGCCATCGAGCTGGCCGGCGGCGAGCGCGGCTCCAAGACCCCGGTCCACCCCAACGACCACGTCAACCGAGGCCAGTCCTCCAACGACACCTTCCCCACGGCCATGCACATCGCCGTCGTCAACGAGCTGGCCGCCATGTACCCGCGCGTCCAGCAGCTGCGCGACACCCTGGACGCCAAGGCCAAGGCCTACGCCGACGTCGTCATGGTGGGGCGCACCCACCTGCAGGACGCCACCCCCATCACCCTGGGACAGGTCTTCAGCGGATGGGTCGCTCAGATCGACTTCGCCCTCGACGGCATCCGCTACGCCGACTCCCGTGCCCGCGAGCTCGCCATCGGCGGGACCGCCGTCGGCACCGGCCTCAACGCCCACCCGAGGTTCGGGGCCCTGTGCGCCAAGAAGATCTCCGAGGAGACCGGCATCGAGTTCACCCAGGCGGACAACCTCTTCGCCGCCCTGGGCGCCCACGACGCCCTGGTTCAGGTCTCCGGCGCCCTGCGGGTCCTGTCCGACGCCCTCATGAAGATCGCCAACGACGTGCGCTGGTACGCCTCCGGCCCCCGCAACGGCATCGGCGAGCTCATCATCCCGGAGAACGAGCCCGGCAGCTCGATCATGCCCGGCAAGGTCAACCCCACCCAGTGCGAGGCCATGACCATGGTGGCCACGAAGGTCTTCGGCAACGACGCCACCGTCGGCTTCGCCGGATCCCAGGGCAACTTCCAGCTCAACGTCTTCAAGCCCGTCATGGCCTGGTGCGTCCTGGAGTCCATCCAGCTCCTGGGTGACGCCTGCGTCTCCTTCGACACCAACTGCGCCTACGGCATCGAGCCCAACACCGAGCGGATCGAGGCCAATCTGGAGACCAACCTCATGCAGGTCACGGCTCTCAACCGCCACATCGGCTACGACAAGGCCTCCAAGATCGCCAAGAATGCGCACCACAAGGGCCTGTCCCTGCGCGAGTCCGCCCTCGAGCTCGGCTTCGTCACCGCCGAGGAGTTCGACAAGTGGGTCGTCCCCATGGACATGACCCACCCCAGCGCCGCTGAGGACTGAGCCTCAGGACTGTCTCTCAAGCCGACGACGGCGCTGCTCTTCCCATGAGGGCGGCGCCGTCGTCGTGCGGTTGAGATGAGTCCGCATCCTGTCGCGGTCATCGTCGGGCGGATGACGACTCACAGAAGCGGTACAGGTGCGTCCCGGGATCGCCCTTGCCTTAAGGTGATGTGCTAGCCACGTACGCAGACACCCGAGCGAGGCACGCGACTGACTGTCCCGGAGGGAACCACGATGAACCTGCCACGACGCACCATCCTCACCACACTGCCCGCTGCGGCGGGACTCCTGGGCCTGGGGGCCTGTTCCACCGGAGGGGCCACTGCGCAGGCCTCCTCCACGGCGTCGTCGCAGGCGCCCACCGACACGAAGCTCGCCCTGGACAACGCGGCCTGGCGCTACGACGCGGAGCACAAGGTCTACTACCAGCTGGGACTGCGCTACGTGGCCACGCCCCAGGCCTCGGACTACGAGACCCTGGGCATCTACGTGCCCGGCGCCTACTTCACCGGAAAAGACAACGGAAACGGCACCTATACGGCCACGGTCAACCCCTCCGGCGCCGTCGGCAGCCTCACCGCCGCCACCGCACCCACCGTCTTCCCGGTCAACACCCCGGGATACTCCGCCCAGAAGCCGCCCACCGAGTACTCCTACGACACCATCAAGGCCTACATGGAGGCCGGTTTCATTTACGTCCATGCCGGCCTGCGCGGCAAGGACTCCAACTCCCAGACCTACTCCGGCAACGCGCCCTGGGGCGTCACCGACCTCAAGGCCGCCGTGCGCTACCGGCGCTACAACTCCGCCTCCGTGCCCGGCGACGCCGCGAAGGTCTACGTCTTCGGGCACAGCGGGGGAGGGGCGCAGAGCGCCGTCGCAGGAGCCTCCGGGGACAGCGAGCTGTTCGCCCCTTACCTGGCCGCCCTGGGTGCCGCCACCACTGACACCAGCGGCAAGGCCCTGTCCGACGCCGTCGCCGGAGCCATGTGCTGGTGCCCGATCACCAGCCTGGACAGCGCCAATGCCGCCTACGAGTGGAACATGGGACAGTTCGCCTCCTCCGACACTCGGGCCGAGGGAACCTGGACACGGGCCTACTCCCAGGACCTCGCGGCCGCCTTCCCCACCTACCTCAACGGGCTGAAGCTCACCGACTCGCAGGGCAAGCCGCTCACCCTGGAGTCCTCCTCCCAGGGCACCTTCCTGTCGGGCTCCTACTACGACCACCTCGTGGGGGTCATCCAGAAGTCCCTCAATGACTTCCTGGCGGCCACCACCTTCCCCTACACGCCCTCGTCGACCGAGATGGCGGGGATGGAGCGCGGTGGAGGCGGCGGGGCGCCGTCGGGAACCCCGCCCAGCGACGCCGGCGGCACGCCACCCAAGGGTGGGACGTCAAAAGGCGGCAGTCAGGGCAGTAGCAAGTCCACCACCTACAAGACGGTGGAGGAGTACATCGCCTTCCTCAACTCCTCCTCGCAGTGGGTCACCTACGACGCCTCCAAGAAGACTGCGACGATCACCGGCCTGCAGGGCTTCGTCACCTCCCAGAAGAACGCCTCCAAGGACGTGGGGGCCTTCGACGGCGTGGGCCGCGCCCAGACCGAGAACCTCGTCATGGGCTCGGGGGAGACCAAGCAGCACTTCTCCTCCCTGAGCCGCGAGGTCATCTCCAAGGGGCAGTCCAGGTACTCGGGGCTGTCGGGCTGGAACAAGGACTACGGCGTCGCCGGCTACGAGAAGGACCTGGGTGCCAAGGACTCGGTCGGCACCGACATGGTCACGCGCGTGGCGATGTATGACCCCCTGTACTACCTCACCCAGGACTCCAAGGGGCGGGGCAGCTCCACCATCGCCCCCGCCTGGCGCATCCGCACCGGCATCACCCAGGGCGACACCGCCTCCACCGTCGAGGTGAACCTTGCCCTGGCGCTCCAGCAGGCCGGAGCCGGCAGCGTCGACTTCGCCACTATCTGGGGACAGGGGCACACGATGGCCGAGCTGACCGGCACCGGCGAGGAGAACTTCATCGCCTGGGTGACCAAGCAGGCGGCCTCCTGACCTCAGGAGGCGCCGGAGGCGTCCTGGGGAGCCTCGGGAATCCCGGGGAATAACGACGGCGTCGGGGTAGTTGAGGGGGCCGGTTTCCATCCGTCCCATGAATCGAGCGCACATGCTGACCGCCGCAATGGTCCTCGCCGTCCTGGCCGCCGCCCTCCACGTCCTCATCTTCTACATGGAGTCCATCGCCTGGGAGGGGCCTCTGGCCCGCAAGACCTTCGGGGGCACGCCCGAAGAGGCCAGGCCGCACGCCTTCTACGCCTTCAACCAGGGCTTCTACAACCTCTTCCTGGCCCTCCAGGCGCTGACCGGAGTCGCCCTGGCGGCCCTGGGGCACGTGGCCGTCGGCGCCGCCCTCATCCTGGCTGGCACTGGAGCCATGCTGGCGGCCGCCGTGGTCCTGGCCCTGGCCTCAGCTCCGCACCGTGGCGCAGCTGCCAAGCAGGGGATCCTCCCGCTGCTGGCGGTCTCCTGCACCATCGCAGCACTGCTGGGCTAAGCCGCTCCGCTGCGACCCGGTCGTTCGCCGTTAGTCGCACAGGACGACGTCAACCCCGACTCCCCGCAGCTCCTCGAGTGCCTCGGGGTCGATCTGGCTTGTTGTCAGCAGCGTGTCGAGGTCCTCGATACGCCCGAACCGGTAGGTGTTGGTCTGGGTGATCTTGCTCGGTGCGGTCGGCAGAACGCGTCGGGTGGAGGAGTCCATGATGGCGCGCTTGACCATCGCGTCGTCGGACTCCATGACGGTCATGCCCTCATGGGTGGACACGGCGCAGGTGGACAGGACCGCGACGTCGGCGCGGAACGCGCGCACCGCCTCGACCGCCTCAGCGGAGAACAGGGAGAGGGACTCCGGATCCACCGGGCCGCCCGCGATGGTCACCGCGGCTCCACGCACGGAGGCCACTGCCGCCCCTGCTCCCAGCGACAGGCACAGAACCCGGATGTCGCGGCCGGCCAGCTGCTCAGCCACCATCTCGCAGGTGGTCCCCGAGTCGATGATGACCGCCTCCCCGTCCTCGATGAGCTCGGCAGTGGCCTGCGCCAGACGGCGCTTGATCTCCACATCCTGCCTGCGACGCATGGAGGCCGGTCGGGCGGCTCCACGGCGCGGTGCACGCAGAGCCCCGCCGTGGACCCGGGTCACCAGGCCCTCATGCGCCAGCTCTGCCAGGTCCCGACGGATGGTGATGACCGAGACCCCGGTCAGCCGGGACAGCGCCTGCACACTGTGGACCGTGGTGGGGCTCAGGGCGCGCAGTATCGTGCGGCGCCTGTCGTGGGGACTCTCGCGCATGCTTCCTCCGCATCGGTAGCAACGAGATGATCGTTTTGCTGGAGAGCGAGCAATGACAATGATCGTATGGTCTTCTACTGTTGGTGTCAACGGATCGGAGTTTCGGAAATCCGTTGATTCAATGCTGAAAAATCGCTGCCTAGAAGAGTGATCGTACGATCATCTCTGGTTGTCGGTAGTGATTCTTCACCGTCAGGAAAGGAATGACCATGCCGTACCTCGACCACGTCGCCATCTGGGTCGCCGACCTCGACAGCGCCCGCGACTTCTACTCCCACTGGTTTGACGGGCATGCCAACGGTCTCTACGAGAACCCCAGGACCGGCCTGCGCACCCACATCCTCCACTTCGCCGAGACGCCCGCGGGCGAGCGGGGGACCCGCCTGGAGATCATGACCCGTCCGGAGCTGGCCGAGGGGCGCGAGGCCGCCGGGCTGGGGTGGGCTCACGTCTCTTTTGGCCTGCCGGGGCGCGAAGACGTCGACCGCCTGGCTTCCTACATGTCGGAAGCCGGTGTGCCGGTCGTCGACGGACCTCGCGAGACCGGCGACGGGTACTACGAGGCCACCGTGCTTGACCCCGAGGGCAACCGTGTCGAGCTCGTTGCCTCCGACTACTCCGACGACGTCGCCCTGCGCCCGGCCTTCTGATCCGGACCTTCTGATCCGGAAAGCCCGCCCGGGGTCGCAGCCTGGGCATGCAGTGCGGGAATGGTTCGCGCTGCTGCGGTGTTGAGTGGGGGCAGCTCGTCGATACCTTCGACGTGTCGATGGTGAGTACCTGGGTGTTTGCTTGCAATTCTGCACCAATCGTCTTGGGAAACGCTGCCACCTGATAAATCGGCGGGTGGCGGCTGGTACGGTGGCGACACGCCATCAGGGCGCGCCGCCACAGGCCATGAGAGGACACCCGGCACCTGCAATGAGCAGCACCATTACCTTCGATGCCGTCACCAAGTCGTACCCGGCTGGGAGGGGTGCCGGATCCGGTTCTCCAGCCGTCGACTCCTTCACGGCCCGTATCGAGGCCGGCACCACCACCGTCCTGCTGGGATCGTCCGGCTGCGGCAAGACGACCCTGCTACGCATGGTCAACCGCATGGTGGAACCCTCCAGTGGACGGGTCCTCATCGATGACGATGACGTCGCCACCCGCGACGCCGTCGCCCTGCGCCGCTCCATCGGCTACGTCATGCAGAACGCGGGGCTGCTGCCGCACCGACGCGTCATTGACAACATCACCCTCGTGCCCCGCCTCCAGGGCGCCGACCGCCGCGACGCCCGGCGCCGGGCCCTCAAGCTCATGGACATGCTCGACCTCGACCGCGACCTGGCTGGACGCTATCCCCACCAGCTCTCCGGCGGCCAGGCCCAGCGCGTCGGAGTGGCCCGGGCCCTGGCAGCCGACCCCGAGGTGCTCCTCATGGACGAGCCCTTCGGCGCCGTCGATCCTCTTGTGCGTCGTGACCTCCAGCGCGAGATGGTCCGTATCCAGGCCGAGCTGGGTAAGACGATCATCTTCGTCACCCACGACGTCGACGAGGCCCTTGCCCTGGGCGACGAGATCATCCTCCTGCGCGAAGGCGCCCAGGTCGCCCAGCGCGGCAGCGGCCCCCAGCTGCTGGCCGACCCGGCTGATGACTTCGTCGCCCGCTTCCTCGGCCTCGACGACGCCGCACGCCAGCTGAGGCTCAAGGACGTCGCCGAGTCCCGGATCATCCTGGACCGGGCCGGCCGCGCCGTCGGGCGCCTGGCCGACGAGTCCTCTGCGGAGGCGGAGGAGCGGGTATGAGCTGGGTCCTGGCCAACCTGCCCACCATTGCCGGGCACCTGCTGGCCCACCTGCTCCAGGCGGTTCCCGCGATCATCGCCTCCTTCGTCCTGGCGATCCCCATCGCCCGGCTGGCCCGCGTGGCCCGTCCGTTGCGCGCTGTTCTCGTGACCGGCTCCTCGCTGCTCTACGCCATCCCGTCCCTGGCCCTGTTCGTCATCCTCCCCATCATCCTGGCCACCGGCATCCGCGACCCGTTCAACGTCATCGTGGCCCTGACCCTTTACGGGCTGGCGCTCCTGGTGCCGGCCACCGCTGATGCGCTCGACGCCGTTGACGCCCGGGTCCTGGATGCCGCCACCGCCATGGGCATGGGACGCCTGCGCTGCTTCCTCACCGTCGAGCTGCCGCTGGCCGGTCCCGCCATCCTCACGGGCCTGCGCGTGGTGACGGTCTCAACGATCTCACTGACCACCGTCGGAGCGGTTCTCGGTGTGCGCAGCCTCGGCTGGCTGTTCACCGACGGCTTCCAGCGCGGCGTCACCGCAGAGATCCTTACCGGTCTAGTGTCCACCGCGGCCCTGGCTCTCATCCTGGACGGGCTCGTCCTTGCGCTGGGGCGGCTGTGCCTGCCCTGGACATGGAAGCGCGTCGGAACCTCCGGAGCGGCCGTAGCCGGTGTCGGCGCCGCGACCTCGGGGAGTCAGGAGGGCAAGGCGTGAGGTTCGTCCTGGCCGCCCTGGCCTACATCGCCGATCCCGCTCACTGGGGCGGGGCCATGGGGATCGGCCCGCTGCTTGTCCAGCATGTCCTCTACTCCCTGGCCGGTGTCCTCATCGCCGCCCTCATCGGGGTCCCCGCCGGCTGGTGGGTGGGGCACACCGGACGTGGACGCACCTGGGTTCAGTCGCTCAGCGGCGCGGCCCGCTCCCTGCCCACCCTCGGCCTCATCACGCTGTTCGGCCTCGTGCTCGGGGTCGGCCTGAGCGCCCCCATGATCGCCTTCGTCATCCTGGCCCTGCCCAGTGTCCTGGCCGGAGCCATGAGCGGGGTGCGGGCGGCCTCGACCATGGCCGTCGACGGCGCCCGGGCCAGCGGCATGAGTGAGCTTCAGGTGCTCAGTCGGGTCGAGATCCCCCTGGGGGCGCCGCTGCTCGTCGGCGGGCTGCGCTCGGCCAGCCTCCAGGTCATCTCCACCGCCACGCTGGCTGCATACACCGGCGCCGGCGGGCTCGGCCGACTCATGTTCCTGGGCCTCAAGACTCAGGACTACGTCATGATGCTC
Source organism: Actinomyces sp. oral taxon 171 str. F0337 (assembly GCF_005696555.1). Lineage (NCBI taxonomy): Bacteria > Bacillati > Actinomycetota > Actinomycetes > Actinomycetales > Actinomycetaceae > Actinomyces > Actinomyces sp. oral taxon 171. Next base: position 958,627 of record NZ_CP040005.1, read on the forward strand.
GCCTCAGCGCTCCTGGTCATCTCCCTCGCCCTGGCCTCCGAGGCCATCTTCGCCCTCATCCAATGGGGTGTCACGCCCCCGGGTGCCCGGCAGCACCGGAAGGAATCAGCATGACCGCACCGTCCAACTCGCGCCCCGGCAAGCAGCTGACCCGACGCGGCCTGCTGGCCGGCGTCGGTGCGACCACCGGCCTGCTCGCCCTGAGCGCCTGCTCCGATACCGATCCCTTCGCCGTCGACCGCGCCTCGGGGGGCTACTCCGGCGGCCCGATCATCATCGGCAGCCAGCAGTACTACTCCAACGAGATCATCGCCGAGCTCTACGCCCAGATGATGGAGAAGGTCGGCCTGAGCGTCACCCGCGAGTACCAGATCGGCCAGCGGGAGGTCTACCTGCCCGAGCTCGAGGCCGGCAAGATCCATGTCATCCCCGAGTACGGCGGCAACCTGCTGGAGTACTACAGCAAGACCTCCGCCTCAGGCAGCCCCACCACCGCGACCCCCGCCCGCACCGCCGGCGATACCGCCTCCATCCAGGACACCCTGCTGAGGACTCTGCCGCACTCGCTGACCGTCCTGAACCCGGCCGAGGCGACGGATCAGGACTCCCTGACCGTCACCAAGGCCACCGCCCAGGCCCACTCCCTGACCTCCATCGGCGACCTGGCCTCGCTCGGGCGGCCCATCACGATCGCCGCGAACTCGGAGTTCACCACCCGCCCATACGGCCCCAAGGGCCTCAAGGCCGTCTACGGCGTCGACGCCTCCGTCACGCCGGTGGAGGACTCCGGCGGGCCTCTGACCGTCAAGGCCCTCACCGACGGCACCGTCGACGTCGCCGACATCTACTCCTCCGATCCCGCCATCAGGGCCAAGGACCTCGTCATCCTGTCCGACCCCCAGATGCTCATCCTCCCGCAGAACGTCACCCCGCTGGTCTCCGCCTCAATGCCGGCCATCGCGGCCACCGCCATCAACCGGGTCTCGGCCCTGCTGACCCCCGACGAGCTGCGCTCCCTCAACCATCGCTCAACCGGCGAGAAGCTCAGCTCCAAGGTCATCGCCACTGACTGGCTCACCTCCAAGAAGCTGCTCTGAGCGCGAGAGGCCCACGGTGCTCGGCGTGTCAGTGATGGTAGAGATCGTGCGCGACGACAGTTAGTGATCTCTTACATACAGTCACTCTCTATTGGAAAGTGGATGCATGTGAGAGAGTTCAGTTGTTCGTTCAACAACTAACGCTCAAGGAGCTCTCATGTCCGTCCCCTCCATCTCCATCATCGGCGCCGGCAACATCGGATCGGCGGTCGCAGGTCTGGCGGTCAAGGCCGGTGCCAGTACTCAGGTCCTGGTGCGCGACGCCTCCAAGGCCACCGACCTGTCGGGCGTCGAGGTCGCCGAGATCGGCTCGCCCCTGACCGGTGACATCGTTGTCCTCGCCCTGCCCTACACCGCCATCGCCGAGGTCATCGCCACCTACGGCGCACAGGCCTTCGCCGGCAAGGTCGTCGTCGACCCGACCAACCCCCTGGACTTCACCACTCTCGACTCTCTCGTCCCGGCCGGTAGCTCCGCGACCGCCGAGCTCGCAGCGAAGCTCCCGGACGCCCAGGTGGTCAAGGCCTTCAACACCGTCTTCGCCTCCGGCCTGGCGAGCGGCACCATCGGCGCTCGCCCGGCCACTGTTCTGGCCGCCTCCGACTCCGTGGAGGCCAAGACGAGCCTGCGCTCCTTCGTCGAGGCCGCCGGACTGACGTGGGCCGACGCCGGCGAGCTCAAGCGGGCGGAGCGTCTGGAGGCGCTCGGGGCGCTGAACATCGCCCTGGGCGTCACGGAGCAGGTCGCTTGGACCGGCGGCCTCGCCGTCGTGCCTGAGTGAGTAGGGCTCCCGGTTCGCAGGTAATCTGTCGCCCATGCCCGTCGTCGGCCGCTCACGCGCGTGGGCGGCCGACGACGGATCAGCGACCAAGCACACGAGGAGACAATGTGGCCGACACTGAGCAGCTGACCAGCATGCAGCAGGCGGGGGAGATGGCGCCCAACCCCTATAGCCGCAGCTGCCCCTCACGCGGTCTGCTCAAGTCGCTCGGCGACCTGTGGACCGTGCTCGTCGTCGGGGCGCTTCACGAAGCGGGCCAGCCGCAACGATTCAAGGAGATATCGACCCGCGTCGACGGTATCTCCACCAAGATGCTCACCCAGACCCTCAGGGGCCTTGAGCGCGATGGACTCATCGAGCGCCATCAGTACCCTGAGATCCCGCCGCGAGTAACCTACGAGCTCACCGACCCAGGCAGGGGGCTGGCGGAGGCGCTCGCTCAGGTTGAGGCCTGGGCCACCGACCACCTCGGTGCGGTCACTGAGGCGCGGGCTCGTTATGATGCCACCCACTGAAGACCCGTTGCGCCCACTGAGCCGCGTCTAGAGGTGCCGCCAGGTCTCCACACGCCAGCGCGCGTCCCCGGACACGGGGCGCCACTGCCCCTGCGGGTCGGAGAGGGACGGATCGATGGCCCACTCCTGAGTGCTGACTCCCGGTGCGCGCACCAGAGCCGAGTTGGGCAGGCCGCGCTCGCGGGCCCGCTCGGTGGCATCCAGGTCCAGGACGCTGACGACGAGCACATCGGGCAGGCCGTCGGCCAGAGCCTGCTCGTAGACGCTCCCGCCACCGATGACCCACAGGCGGGGCAGCCCGGCAGCATCCCCCTCACGAGGATCGTGCCCCAGCTCGGAGGCCAGGCCCTGGGCAGCCAGCGAGAGCCCCTCGCGCAGCGAGCCGGCGCGGACCGCGCCCTCGGTCCGCCAGGACCGGTCATGGGTGAGGACCACGTTGCGCCGTCCGGGCAGGGGGCCTCCCAGTGACTCCCAGGTGGTGCGTCCCATGACCAGCCCGCAGCCCATGGTTGTGGTCTTGAAGTGGGCGAAGTCCGCTGGCACGCGCCACAGCATGCCGCCGTCGGCCCCCAGGATGCCGGTGACATCCTGGGCCCAGATCATCCCCAGGCCGCTCATACCGCGACCGGGGCCTTGATCGTGGGGTGGTGCTCGTAGCCCTGGGAGGCGTCGATGTCGTCCATGTCGTAGGCGTCGATGGACTCGGCCCGCTCCAGGCGCAGCGTCGGGAAGGGATGGGCGCTCGGCACTCGGGAGAGCTGGGTGCGGACTTGCTCGACGTGGTTGTCGTAGATGTGGCAGTCCCCGCCGGTCCAGATGAGCTCACCGGGCTCCAGGTCCGCCTGCTGAGCGAGCATGTGAGTGAGCAGTGCGTAGGAGGCGATGTTGAAGGGCACCCCCAGGAACAGGTCGGCACTGCGCTGGTAGATCTGCAGGCTCAAGCGGCCTTCGGCCGCATAGCACTGGAAGAAGGCGTGACAGGGGGCCAGTGCCATGGACCCCAGCTCGGAGACGTTCCAGGCCGAGACCAGCATGCGCCGTGAGTCCGGGTCGGTGCGCAGTGTATCGATGAGCCCGGAGATCTGGTCGATCACACCCCCGTCCCGGGTGGGCCAGGAGCGCCACTGCGAGCCGTAGACCGGTCCCAGCTCGCCGGAGTCATCGGCCCACTCGTCCCAGATCGTGATACCCCGCTCCTGGAGCCATCCCACGTTCGTGTCTCCGCGCAGGAACCACAGCAGCTCCCCCTTGACGGCCTTCATGGCCACGAACTTCGTGGTGATACGCGGAAAACCACGCCCCAGGTCGTAGCGCAGCTGGCGGGCGAAGAGCGAACGCGTCCCGGTGCCGGTGCGGTCGGACTTCGAGGTCCCATTGGTCAGAACGTCCGCCAGGAGGTTCTCGTAGGCGACGTCGACGTCCGGCGGGGGGACGAGCCCCATCCGCGCCAACGCCGGGTACTGGACGGCCTGCGGCGACGGCTCGCTCGCGCTGCCGACGCCGCTCATGCGTCGATTACCTCGACATGGGAGTTGTCGACGTAGCCACCCAGAGCGAGCTGGGGTCCCAGCGCCGCCTGCGCCCCCTCAATGACCTGGTTGGCCAGCGCCCGGCCTCCGGACCAGCCGATGGCGGCCCCGATCCCGAAGGGGAGGAGGCGCCCCAGCGCCAGTGCCCCACCCTTGGCGGCCGAGCGCTTGGCCACCCGTTTGATGAGGTGGGCATTGATCGACTTCACCGATGGCAGAGGCATCTGCATGAGCAGCTGAGCCGCCCAGAACATCGAGGACAGACCCAGCTGGCCCTGAACCGCCTCGGAGCCCTCCTTGCCCAGGAGGGCAGAGAGAACCAGGGCCCGACGGCGCTCGGTGTCGACGATGTGGACCCCCTGGATCTCCGCGACAGTGAGAACGTAGGTGACGGCCGAGGCGATGAAGGCGGCGCTCTGGCCGACTGTCAGAGCGGCGGCCGCACCGGTACTGATGGCCGGTATCGCTGCGGATGCCCCGACCGCTCCCGATGACAGCCCCGCGTCCCGCCGGAAGCGGGAGGCGGCCATCTCGACGAGCTCGGCGGCGTCGGCCCCGGGGCGGTCTCGGCGCATCCGTGCGACGCGCTCCTCGATGCGGGCGGCCGGGATGGCGAGGGCCTTGTCAAGGGCGCGTTCGAGCGCGGTGGAGCGCCCAGAGCGGGAGGTGTTCACAGTGGTCTCCTTACCTGAGTGACACAGGGGGCCTCGGGGACGGCGGCCGGATCAACGGACGGAGCGCCGGGCGCTCAGTCCTCGTTGGGGTCGACGATCGTCGTCGTGTAGGAAGCGCCGTGCTCGATGGTGTGCCCCACGGTGCAGTGACGGTCGACGGCGCTCGCGACCCGCTGGTTCAGCAGCTCGCGCTGATCGGCATCGAGTGAGGACAGGTCGGTGACGATCTCGACCTGGAATGACTCGTAGCGCTCCTCGGCGTCGTTCTTGACGGTCGAGCAGCCCACGGTGGCCTCGAACCCCTCGCCCAGTGACTTGGCCAGGCGGTGGTCGGCGGACAGGGTGTTGCAGGTGGCCAGTGCGATCTTCATCAGCTCACCGGGGGAGAACTCGCCCGGCCCCATGCCGACGCGCACCTCGGCGCCGGAGGAGTTGCGGCCGATGTACTGCCGGGTGCCCGTGCGCTCGGCCCACACGGCGTTAGGGGCGGAGGCGGCTGTGCTAGATGTGCTCATGGCCTGATCGTGCCATGAAACGGAACGCGACTCGGTGTCCGAGCCGGTGTGCAGGCCCGTGCTGCGCCACTGGCGGACAGAGACGCAGCACGGGAATAACAAGACCTGGCGACGTAGCGCACAGTGAGTGATCAGGGTGAGTGAACGAAGCGCGACTAAGGCACGGATCAGTGCTCGGCGAGCCAGGCAGTGGCGCGGCGCTCCTCGTCCGCCACGACTCGCCCCACCATGCTCATGGCCTTCTCCTCGATGGTCTTGCCCACCAGCGGCACTGAGACCTTGAGATCAACGTCGACGGTGACGGTGGTGGCCTCACCGGCGGCGTCGACGGCCGGAGCCATGGTGGAGGTGGCGCTGACCTTGACCGGGGTGTTCTTGAGCGTCACGTCGTAGCCGCCGGAGCGTGAGCCGTCGTCCTTCGGCTCGCCCCAGGACTCGGCCACGGTGAAGGACACCGCCGAGCGCACGATCCGCGAGGCGACCGAGGGAAGCTGGGAGGGCTGGATGCTCCCGGCGATGGTGGTGACGAACCCCTGACCGCGCTGGGCGACGTCGACCGAGGCGTTGTCGAGTCCGGCTCTCGAAACCCGCTCCTCCTGGTAAGCGGGGTCGGCGAGCATCTGCGCGGTGCGTGCCGGACTTGCGGGATAGGTGATGGTGATGGTCTTCCTCATGGTGCGATCCTGTCATGTTTCACCGGGCCGCGGCATGTTTCGATCACGGAGGGGCCGGGAGACGTGACGCGGCTCGAACAGTTGAGAACGGGATCGTCAAGGTCCTGAGCATGTGTTCTGCTTGGCAATTAGCCGGCTCGACGAGCCGGGTTCGCTCACTGCCGATAACCTTGAGAGGTGCCTAATCTTCTGCCCAGCGCCCTGAGAGACGCAGTCGACCTCGCCGAGGCCGACCTTGACTGGATCCACCAGCTGGTGGCCGACTGGCAGCTGATTGCGGACCTATCCACCTCTGACCTGGTCCTGTGGGTGCGTACCCGCGCGGGGCGTTTCATTGCCGCAGGCCATACCCGCCCCTCCGGTGGGACCACCGTCCATCTCGAGGACGTCATCGGGCGGCGCATGCCGGCCTCACGTGAGGCCATGGCCATGGAGTCACTGTCCACCGCTCAGATCCAGGACGCCGCCGAGCCCTACTGGACCGGCACCGCCGCGGTTCAGGAGGAGTACATCCCGGTCGTCCACGCCGGTACACCGATCGCCGTCGTCACCCGGGAGACCTCGGTGGGCGTCATCCGGGGCGGGCGCATCGTTGAGCGGGAGATGGAGGAGATCGCCGAGGTCCTGTGCCAGATGACCGCCTCGGGTGACTTCCCCATCCAAGGTGCCGGCACCACGATCCGCCACGGTACACCGCGCGTGGCCGACGGCGTCCTGCGTCTGGACGAGGAGGGGCGGATCGTCTACGTCAGCCCCAACGGGCGTTCCTGCTTCCATCGCCTGGGAATCGATGGCGAGCTGGAGGGGATCCAGCTGGCGGAGGCCGTCACATCGATCATTCCTGCCCGCACCCCCGTCGATGAGACGCTGGCCGTGGTGCTCATGGGACGGCAGGCCTGGCTCACCGAGGTCGAGGTCGAAGGAGTGTTCCTCTCTCTGCGTTCCATCCCCCTGACGCTCGGAGGGCACCGCTCCGGGGCGGCGCTCCTGGTCCGCGACGTCACCGAGGTGCGTCGGCGTGAGCAGGTCCTGCTCAATAAGGACGCCACCATCCGGGAGGTCCATCACCGGGTCAAGAACAACCTGCAGACCGTCTCGGCGCTGCTGCGCATGCAGGCCCGCCGTGCCTCGAACGAGGAGACCCGTCAAGCTCTGTCCGAGGCCGAGCGCCGGGTGACCACCATCGCCACCGTCCACGATGCCCTGAGTCACAATGTCAACGAGCACGTGGACTTCGATGAGGTCTTCTCCTCCATCCTGCGCATGGCTGCGGTCGTGGCCACGCCCACAGGTGAGGTCAGCACCAAGCTGGAAGGATCCTTCGGCGTGGTCGATGCTGACACGGCTCAGGCGCTGGCCACGGTGCTGGCCGAGCTCGTGACCAATGCCGTCGGGCACGGCCTCGATGGACGTGACGGCCGCGTGACAGTCACGGCCCACCGTGACGAGGACAGGCTCGAGGTCCACGTGATGGACAACGGTGCCGGCCTTGCGCCGGACACCCTCATGACCGGTCTGGGAACGCGGATCGTCACCACGCTCGTGCGTGGAGAATTGCGGGGGGTCATTGACTGGGAGCCTCTGAGCGGAGGGGGGACCGACGTCGTCATTCACGCCCGCCTTAACCAGAGGGCTACGAGGGCTGACGCCTGACCTGTCGAATCCCAGCTGTTGAAAACGCCTGGATCAATAAAACGGTGTTCGCACGATTAACCGTGCGAACACCGCGGCGCAAAGAAACTCGATCAGTTTTCAGGACGACCGGCGGGCGCGAGCTGCCCGGCGCTTGAGGGAACGACGCTCGTCCTCGCTCATGCCGCCCCAGACGCCGGCGTCCTGACCATTCTCCAGAGCCCACTTCAGGCAGGTGTCCACCACCTCGCAGCGGCCGCACACCTCTTTCGCCTTGGCGATCTGGGCAATAGCGGGACCGGTGTTCCCCACAGGGAAGAAGAGCTCCGGGTCAACGGTGAGACATGCGGCTTGGCTGCGCCAGTCCATAAAGGCCCCCTACAAGGTCATCGGTCATACGGCTAGCGCCGGCCCGGCTTGTCAGGGGACGGCGGCCGCGTCTGAGAACAACTTTCACATGACGGTGGGCAGCGGGCAAGACCTCGATCATGAGACCTGCGCCTATACCCTGTCGTGATCCTCACAGGACGTGGAGCTGTTGAGATAACACCACTTTCCGTCATTGAGAATGCCTGTTAAACAGAATGTTCAATAGGGCGATCATCGTCGGGCCGGGGCAGCACGATCTGAATGGGTAGGCACGTTCCCCGATAGACGAGTGCTCCACGACCGGGCAGCGTCATCGCCCTCGGATCGGTGACCGCCCGCAGGGAGACGCCGGCGGCTTGATCGGCATGGCGCAGACCGGGCCACAGCACGACGAGCGCTTCGCGCTCACGCATGGTGGAGATCGCGCCGCGGAAGGTCGTGGCCACCTTCTCCGTCGAGGCGGAGGCCAACACCACATCGGAGCGCGCCAGCGCGGCCTCCACCTGAGTGACGGTGGCTACGTCCGCCAGGTCCAGGTCGTCCACAATGAGGGCATCCGAAGGAATCGCCTGAGCCAGCGCCCGCAGCGCCGTGGAGCGTCCCGAGCCGGGCGGCCCGGTCACCAGGACACTGGTGCGAGCCGGAAGCGTGACCGGAGCAGCCGCGTCCCCTCCCACAGCCCAGGTACCGTCCGGAACGTCCTCCCAGGTGGGCCGTGTCGGCAGCGGCACGAGCCGCAGCACGCAGCCGCCGTCGTGGTCGGAGCCGGATACTGGGGACCCCTCACGGAGCACGATCTGACAGGCGGTCGTCGCAGCCCCGTCCAGGATGACGCCGCGCCCCGGGACGCCACCGGTGACCACTCCACGTGGAAGACCGGCGAGAGCGGCCTGCGTGCCGGTGGCCGCACCGAGAACCAGTCTGAGCCCCATGGATCCTGCCCACCGGGCGGTGGACGCGGCCAGCGGGGCGGTCATCAGCAGGGGAGCGCCCGCTGCGGATGTGGTTCGGATGACGGCCTCCAGCAGGGCGTTTCCCTGACCGGGGCCCAGCACCTCATCGATGGTCGGGATGAGTGCGTCGACGTTATCGAGGCACAGCAGGTCTCCGCCCAGCCGCCCACTGGCCGCAAGCCCCCACAACCGGGCCAGGCGCCGCGGGTCCTCCGTACCGACAACCGTGCCCACCCCGGGGTGGGTGAGGAGTTCGTGCACGGGTGAGGTCGCGTCGGCGGCCTCGCCGGAGCCGTCGGACGCCGGGGGAGTGAGTCCGCACAGGTGCACCCCTCTGCCCGAGCTCAGTGCCGCTGTCGCGGCCGAGGCCACGAGGGTGGAGCGCCCCGACCTCGGGGCCCCGAGCACCAGCAGCGGGCGAGTGACCCGCCAGTGCCACACCCCCAGACTCTGCTGGCGAGGAAGGTCGGTCACGGCGAGAAGAAGACGGCCGTCGTCGTGCGTGGACAGTGGGGCGCGGTCGGTGAGGCCCGCGGGGGCGAGTGCCCCATCCGCCCCCTGCTCCTCAGTCCCGCCAGGTGCCCGGGGGCCTCGAAGCCGTCCCAGCTCGAGCGCCTGGGCCGTGTTGATCGAGGTGGGCAGAGCCGGCGCCCACGGGCGCCACGGGGAGGCGTGTCCCTCGGCTGCGCGTGAGACGAGGTCAACGATCTCTTGGACCTCACGCCCTGAGCCGCACCAGGGGGCCTGAAGCACCTGGTTGCTGGCGCTGCTAGGGCCAGTAGGTCCGTTGCCGAGACCTCGTGGGCCGGGGACGCCCTCCTGCTCGCTGCCGGCTCCACTGACCAGGACTCTGCCGGGATGATGACCGAGCCGGGCGGCCCCGTCGTGCCCCAGGACGTCCCTGGAGTCAGCGGCGTCGAGCACCCGCAGACACACTCGCAGGGAGGTATTGGCCCGAATTGCCGGGGACACGGCCCCCTGAGGGCGCTGAGTGGCCAGAATGAGGTGGATCCCCAGGCTGCGTCCCTGGGATGCGATGCGCACCAGGGACTCCAGGACGTCGGCGTGCTCACCGGCCAAGGTGGCGAACTCGTCCACCGCCACCACCAGATCGGGGACGACGACCCGTGGCGGCAGGCAGGAGAGGTCCTTGGCGCCGTGGGCGGCCAGGATCCGCTCGCGGCGGTGCACCTCGGCCTCCAAGGAGGACAGGGCTCGTTGGGTGCCAGCAGGATCCAGATCCGTCAGGACCCCGGCCGTGTGCGGCAGGCCGGCGAGAGGACCGAAGGCGGCACCGCCCTTGTAGTCGACGAGGACCAGTGTCAGACGATCCGGCGCCCGACTCAGTGCCAGCTGCACCAGCCACGAGATGAGCAGCTCGGACTTTCCAGAACCCGTCGTCCCGGCCAGCAGGGCGTGCGGGCCGTCCGCCACCAGGTCGGCTCTCACGGGCCCCCGCGATCCCACTCCGAGCACCGCAGGCAACGCCGGGGCAGCCTGAGCCGGCGAGCGCGACTGCTCCTCCCACTGCGCCCGCAGCTCGTAGGCGTCAAGGTCGTCCATGACCTCACTGAGGGGCACCAGATCGGGAATCCCATCGACCTGGGACGACGCCCTGGACGGTGACGTGATCCGGGAGCGGCTCAGGTGACGAACCGCATCCCACCAGATCGGTGAGCACGACGGCGCCCCGGCCGGAGCGGGCCGCGTGCTCAGCGCCTGCGGCGGGACCTCGTCATGCGAGCAGGTCACTATCTGCGCGCTGTGAGGGCGTGCCTGCGGGCCCCAGGAGAGGCGTACTCCCAGTCGGCCGCCTTCCTCCTCACAGTCCTCATGCTCCTGACTATGCTCCCCACTGTCCTGACGACCCGTGCGTTCGTCCCGCGGGTCACCCGGCAGGTCGGTCAGTACGGTCAGCTGGACCTCATCGCGGGCCAGGAGCTGGGTGCACCACCATCTCAGCGCATTCCCGGCCCCTTCGCCCACCAGGGCCAGGCTCTCACCGTCGGAGAGCGATAGGACGCAGCGCCGTCGGCGCCCGGCACTCCAGGCTGCCAGGACCTCTTGGGAGGTCGAGACCGGTGTTGAGCCCTCGGCCTCGGAGCCCTGGACGGACTGAGACATGCTGGAGCGTGCCGCGACGGCCAGCAGCATCGTGGCAGGGTCCGGCTCGCCGTGCCTCCAACCCGGTCGGCGTCCTCGGCGGCGCCGGCGACCACGCCATCTGGGCCCGCCGGCGCGCCCGGTGCGCTGGGATCGTCGACGTTGCAGGAACGGCACCAGGCGCATGATCGTCATCGCGACCATCGGCGCCACCATGACCATGCCCATCGCACCGCGGCTCCCCGTCCTGACCGCAACCGCGGCCGAGCAGCCCATGACCAGTAAGCAGACCAGTGAGCCCACCATCAACCATGCCGCTGACGAAGCCGGCGCCGCAGGGGCCGCCACCACCAGGTCGCAGGGACGCCTGCGCAGCTCGAGCACGCTGCCCCCCAGCCGCAGGAGCGTCCCCTCCCTCAGCCTCATCTCCCTGCGGGCGCGCCACCACAGTCCCAGGTGCCAGTAGCGGTAGGAGCCGTTGGCTGATCCACAGTCCTGCGCCAGGACACGACCGCCGTGAATCCGCAGACGCAGATGGCGGCGTGACACCAACGGATCGCTGAGAACCTCTCCCCGTCCCAGGAAGGCGCCGTCCCTGACGGCTATCACCAGGCCACGGTCAGGACCGTCCAGGACCGCAAGGTGCCATGGTCCGGCCAAGGCGGCAAGAGCCGCGTCCGCGGCCGCCTCACCGGCCGAGTGCTGGCACGACGAGAACGAGGTCTCTCCCGGAAGGAGCGGGTGGAGGTCTAGGACATCGGCGATAGCGCTCATTCCTCCAGAATCACCGCTGGAGTCCGTCACGTCGCCGGTGGGCACCCCCGGGTGTGGACATCCTCCCCATTTGGGGATGCTCATGCTCACTGTGGATACGCGAGAGCCCGGTGTGAGCTCGGTTGGGGGAAGATGGCCCCATGACTGACATCGACGCGCCCCGCGGTCCCGCTCCTACCCCGGCCTCCTCCTCGGCACGCTCCGATCGGCAGAGCCCCGTGGATCTGAGCGTCGTCCCCGCCGCCGCCCGGGAACGCTGGAGTGAGCTGGTGCGTGACATCGAGGCCGCCCGCGACGCCTACTACAACGCGATCGACGCCGAGAGTCCCCTGTCGGACGCCGACTACGACGCCCTCTACCGGGAGCTGGAGGGGCTGGAGGCGGCCCACCCCCTCCTGGCCAGAGCCGGATCGCCGACCCGCTCGGTGGGCGGGCGCGCCATCACCGACTTCGCCCCCGCCCCGCACCATGAGCGCATGTACTCCCTCCAGGACGTCTTCTCCCTTGACGAGGTCCAGGAGTGGGCTGAGCGCATGGTCGCCGAGACCGGGGTCGGCGACGACGAGCTCGCCATGACCGCCGAGGTCAAGATCGACGGCCTGGCCGTGGCCCTGACCTACGAGGACGGGATCCTCACCCGGGCCGCGACCCGCGGTGACGGTACCACCGGCGAGGACGTCACCGGCAACGTGCGCACCATCGCCTCGGTCCCGCTGGTCCTGGCCGGTGACGCCCACCCCTCCCTGCTCGAGGTGCGCGGCGAGGTCTATTTCCCCACCCAGGAGTTCGAGTCCTTCAACGAGGAGCGCCGTACCCGCAACCTGCAGCGGCAGGCGGACGGCACCCCTCTCCTGCAGGTCTTCGCCAACCCCCGCAACGCGGCCGCGGGCTCGCTGCGCCAGAAGAACCCCGCCGTCACCGCCTCCCGGCCCTTGGCGATGATCGCCCACGGGGTCGGCGCGATCACCCCTGCTCCGGGGGAGAAGCTGCCCACCCGGCAGCACGAGTGGTACGAGCTGCTGGCCGGCTGGGGGCTACCGGTGTCCCCCTACAACACCGTGGTCCGGGGGCGCGCTGAGCGTGAGGCCTACATCGAGCGCTACGCCACCCACCGCCACGACCTCATCCACGAGATCGACGGCATCGTCTTCAAGCTCGATGACCACTCCCTTCAGCGGCGCCTCGGTCACACCTCCCGAGTACCCCGCTGGGCCACTGCCTACAAGTACCCGCCCGAGGAGGTCCGCACCCGGTTGCTGGACATCGCCGTCCAGGTCGGGCGCACCGGCCGCGTGACGCCTTTCGGCATGATGGAGCCGGTCCTCGTCGCCGGCTCGACGGTGGCCCGCGCCACCCTCCACAATGCCACCGAGGTGGCTCGCAAGGGCGTGCGCATCGGGGACATGGTCATTGTGCGCAAGGCCGGCGACGTCATCCCCGAGATCCTGGGGCCGGTCGCCGAGCTGCGTGACGGCAGCGAGCGGGACTTCGTCATGCCGACGCACTGCCCGTCCTGCGGCACCGAGCTGGCACCGGCCAAGGACGGAGACGTCGACCTGCGCTGCCCCAACACTCGCTCCTGCCCCGCCCAGCTCACCGAGCGGATCGCCCACATCGGCTCCCGGGGCGCCCTCGACGTCGAAGGGCTGGGAGACGAGGCCGCAGGCGCCCTCACCCGACCCGACGCCGGACGCCGCGAGGCCCTGACTGCGCTCGCGGCGGGGCGTAGCCTGGAGACCGAAGGCGGACGGCTCAGCCTTCCGCACGGCGAGCTCGACTCCCTCCATGTCTCTCAGCGGGTGGAGGCCGTCGAGGAGCTCCTGAAGCAGGCGGGGGTCACCGAGCAGACACCGGTGCTCACCGGCGAGGCCACCCTGTTCGACCTGACCGAGGACGACCTGCGCGAGGTCTTCGTCTGGCGTCCCGTCTCCCGCCGAGGGGTTCCCACCGGGGACTGGCGCCTGAGCCGCTTCTTCTGGACCAAGCAGATCTACGACGCCGACGGGCGGGTCAAGAGGGCGACGGCGCCGGGAAAGAACGCGACCGCCATGATCTCCCAGCTCCGGCAGGCCCGCACCCGTCCACTGTGGCGCATCCTGGTGGCCCTGTCCGTGCGTCATGTCGGGCCGACCGCCGCTCGGGCCCTGGCGGCGCGTTTCAGGTCCCTGGAGGCTCTGTGCCAGGCCGACGTCGCCGAGCTGGCCGAGGTCGACGGCGTCGGACCCACCATTGCCGAGTCCTGGGTGCGGTGGCGCGAGGTCGACTGGCACCGCGAGATCCTCAGCCGATGGGAGGCCGCCGGGGTCCGTACCCGGGAGGAGACCTCGGACCAGCAGGAGGAGCCGGCACGGACCCTGGAAGGCCTGACCATCGTCGTGACCGGGTCCCTGGAGAGATTCACCCGGGACAGCGCCAAGGAGGCCATCGTCTCGCGCGGCGGCAAGGCCTCGGGCAGCGTCTCGAAGAAGACGAGCTTCGTCGTCGTGGGAGACAAGGCGGGTTCCAAGGAGAGCAAGGCCCGCGATCTGGGACTAACGATCCTCGACGAGGACGGCTTCGTGGCGCTCCTGGAGTCAGGCCCCCAGGCGGTCTCCTGATGGCTCACGACTGGGGCGGGGCACCTCCTTGTCAGGAGGTGCCCCGCCCCAGTCGGTTGCGACTCGGCTGATACCGGCTCAGTAGTGGCTCTGAACCACCGTGTTCGTGTCGAGCCAGTTGTAGAGCCACTGCGCCTCGGGGACCGGCATGTTGATGCAGCCGTGGGAACCGGAGTACCCGAAGCTGGAGCGCCACCCCGCGCCGTGGAAGGCGAAGCTCTCATAGAAGTAGCTCACCCACGGGACGTTTTCCGCAACGTACTCATCGCCATTGGGCTCCAGACCACGCATCGTCTGGGACTCGTACTGCAGGTAGACCTTGTAGGTGCCGGTGACTGTCGGAGTCGCGGCTCCGCCGTCGACGATGGAGACCGGGCCGTGCACGACGGTTGCCCCCTCGTAGGCGGTCACCGTCTTGTTCGACAGGTTGAGGTCGACCCACTTCTCACCCGGAGCGGCCTGGTAGGGCAGCTTCTCCGCGCCATTGGCGATGGTGCGGTCCTTCCACTCCGCCTTGACCGTTGTGGCCTCGAAGGAACCGGAGTAGGCCTTGCTGCTGCCCAGGGACTGCGTGATCGAGGTGGCCACCGCATCGGCGTTGTTGACGGTCTTGCCGTCCTTGGCCTCCGTCGGGGTGGAGACCACCTGACCGTTGGCATTGACGTTGCGCTGACCGGTGACGGGATCGGAGCTGGCCTCCTCGGCCTGTGTCTTCACCCATTGGGAAACCTTTGAGGAGTCCACGGCGATGGTCGGGGCGGCGTCGGACGAGTTCGTCACCGTGATCCACGAGGCCTTGTCCGTGCTCTCCGCCGTGTAGGAGTCCTCACCCATGGTGACGGTGACGTCCTGGGAGACCCAGTTGTTGGCCTTGTCGGCAACCTTCTGGGCGTCGGAGTCGGAGACCTTCGGGTCGGCACTCGTGATCGTCAAAGAGATCGATGACGAGTCCAGGGACGTAGCGGCCTTTTGCGCAGCCTGAGTCAGGGCCTCTGCGTCCAGTGAGGAGCCCTTGGACGAGCTGGTGGTGGTGAAGGTGGTGCCGTCCTCGCCGAGAACCACGGTGGCGTTGCGCGCCTTGGCACGGTCCTCAGGGATCAGAGAGGTGGCATAGCTGCTCACCTTGGTCTTGTCGGTGGTGGTGACCACCGGGATCTCACCCTTGGAGACCAGAGCGTGGAGCTTCTCACTGAGTGTGTCGCCTCGAGCCATGACGGCATCGGCGGTGGCCTGGGCATCCACGGTGGTTCCCAGGTCTGCGAGGGTGGCGCTGGCGGTGACGTCCCCGGAGATGTCGACCTTGGTGCTCTTCGTACGCTCCTCAATGGCGGCCACCACCTCCTCCCGGCTCTTGCCGGAGACGTCGGTGCCGGCCACGGTGGTCCCCGGGACGGCCCGGCCGTCGTAGTGCGCGGCGTAGGCGTAGCCTCCGGCGCCGACGACGCCCAGCAGGAGGAGCGCGGCGGCCGCGACCCCCAGGGGCCAACGGCGACGACGCCGGTGCTCGTCCTGGGACGACTCTGCACCGGGGTGCGTGGCTGCTGGGAAGGTGGCAGGAGTCAGCACGGCTGCGGCGGGATGGCCGGTCCTATTAGCGCCTTCAGCACTGACGATGCCCTCAGTGCTCGGCTGATCGTCCGACTGGGTGCTGCTGCCGGGCTCGGAGGTCGGGGTCGGGACGACCGCCTCAATCTCCTCGGTGCTGCCCTGTTCCGCGTTCGTATCGCTTGAGGCGGTGCTGGCGGAATGCGCATACGGTGCCGTGGTGCTCGCAGCCGTCTGGAAGACGGACTGACGACGCACGCCTTCGGGCTGTCCGTAGGGCGTGCTGAGCACAGTGGTATCGCTCTGTGAGGCTTCTCCCTGGTGCTTTACACCAGTGGGGGAAGTGTTGCTGCTCATGCATCCTCGTCCCTCGGCCACCTGCCCCGCGCGGGGGAGGAACATGGCCGAATCCAGTGGTCCATCCGACCTCCGGCGGTCCAACATCCTGGATCTGGATGGAGGTCTGATCCAAGGGCTGTTCCTTGGCCCGACCTGCGTCAACGTGACAGTGACGTTGCCGGCGGGTCGGTCCTCGCCCTGGTGATCACCATGACATCCGTCAAACGAGACGATGTCAATCATCCTCGAGGATGAGCCTCTGTGAGATCGCGCGAATCCTGTATCAGTTTCGTTTCGCTGGGCCCCGGAGCCTCGGCACCCACGTTCCGCCTGCGGCGACAGGGGCGTCGATCGGTGCCTGTTCTCAGTGTCGATCCCGCTGCGACGTGATGTCGACGTGATGTGGCTGCAGCCCGGCTCGGCCCGGCTAGACTCCACACCATGTCTGCTATTTCCACTGATGAGGTCGCACGGGTTGCGGCGCTGGCTCGGGTCGCCCTGAGCGATGAGGAGGTGACGCGCCTGGCCGGGGAGCTGGACGCGGTCGCCTCCTCCTTCGCCCGGGTCACGAGTGTGGTCACGCCCGACCTGCCGGCGACCTCCCACCCCGTGCCCCTGACCAACGTGCTGCGTGAGGATGTTCCGGCCCCCACGCTCGACGTCGACGAGCTCCTGGCCGGAGCGCCGGCCTGTGAGGACTCCATGTTCCTCGTGCCGCAGATCCTGGGGGAGGACTCCGCCTCATGAGCACTCACCGCACCACCGGACTGTCCGGCCTCACCAGGAGCAGCGCTGCGGAGCAGGCTGCGGCCTTGGCAGCGGGGGAGGTCTCCTCGCGCGAGCTCACCCAGGCCCATCTCGACCGCATCGCCGCCGTCGACGGTGCCATCGGAGCCTTCCTCAACGTCGATGCCGAGCGCGCCCTGAGCCAGGCCGACGCCGCCGACGCCGCCCGCAAGGAGGGCCAGGCGGCCAGTGAGCTGACCGGTGTGCCGGTGGCCGTCAAGGACCTCATCGTCACCCGTGGTCAGGTCACGACCGCCGCCTCACGGATGCTCGAGGGGTGGGTGCCGCCCTACGACGCCACTCTCGTGCGCAACCTGCGCGCCGCCCGCACCCCGATCCTGGGCAAGACCAATCTCGACGAGTTCGCCATGGGGGGGTCCACCGAGCACTCGGCCTTCGGGCGCACCGCCAACCCCTGGGACCTCGGGCGCATTCCCGGAGGATCCTCCGGCGGCTCGGCGGCAGCCGTCGGCGCCTACGAGGCCCCCGTGGCCGTCGGCACCGACACCGGAGGCTCGATCCGCCAGCCCGCGGCCGTCACCGGCACAGTCGGCGTCAAGCCGACCTACGGCACGGTCTCGCGCTTCGGCGTCATCGCCATGGCCTCCTCCCTCGACACGCCCGGCCCCATGGCCCGCACAGTGCTGGACACCGCTCTCCTGCATGACGTCATCGCCTCCCACGACCCGCTGGACTCGACGTCGCTGCCGGACGCGCCGCGCGGCATGGCCGCCGTGGTTCGGGCCGCGCAGGAGGGGCGGGACCTGAGCGGCCTGCGGGTCGGCGTCATCTCCGAGCTCGACGGCGGTGAGGGCTACCACGACGGCGTCGTGGCCTCCTTCCACGCCGCCCTGGAGCTGCTCGAGGCGGCGGGCGCGCAGGTGGAGACCGTCTCCCTGCCGCATCTGGAGTACGCGCTGGACGCCTACTACCTCATCATGCCCGCCGAGGCATCCTCCAACCTGGCCCGCTACGACGGGATGCGTTACGGCCTGCGGGTCGAGCCGACGTCGGGACCCGTCACCGCAGAGACCGTCATGGCGGCCACCCGCGGGGCGGGCTTCGGTGACGAGGTCAAGCGCCGCATCATCCTGGGAACGCACGTGCTGTCGGCCGGCTACTACGACGCCTACTACGGCTCGGCCCAGAAGGTGCGCACTCTCGTGCAGCGCGACTTCGCCGCCGCCTGGGACAAGGCGGACATCCTCGTGTCGCCCACCGCTCCGGTGACGGCCTACCGCTTCGGGGAGAAGGACGACCCGCTGGCGATGTACAAGCTGGACGTGACCACGATCCCGGCCAACCTCGCGGGGGTGCCCGGTATAAGCCTGCCCTCGGGCCTGAGCGATGACGGGCTTCCGGTGGGCTTCCAGATCCTGGCGCCGCAGAGGGCCGATGACCGCCTGTACCGCGTGGGTGCCGTCCTGGAGGCCGCGCTGGAGGAGACATGGGGGGCGCCGCTGCTGTCGCGTGCGCCCGAGCTGGAGGAGACACGATGAGTGACACGCTGATGGACTTCGACGAGGCCGTTCGCCGCTACGACCCGGTCCTGGGACTCGAGGTGCACGTCGAGCTGGGGACCGCCACCAAGATGTTCGACGCCGCCCCCAACGTCTTCGGCGCTCAGCCCAACACGATGGTGACCCCCACGTCGGTGGGGCTGCCCGGTGCGCTGCCGGTGGTCAATGGCCGTGGAGTGGAGTACGCCATCCGCATCGGCCTGGCTCTGGGCTGCGAGATCGCAGAGTCCTGCCGTTTCGCCCGGAAGAACTACTTCTACCCGGACCTGGCCAAGGACTTCCAGACCTCCCAGTCGGATGAGCCCATCGCCTACGACGGCGCCCTGGAGATCGAGATGGAGGACGGCTCCTTCTTCACCATCCCGATCGAGAGGGCCCACATGGAGGAGGACGCCGGCAAGAACACCCACATCGGAGGTGCCGACGGCCGTATCGAGGGCGCCAGCCACTCCCTGGTGGACTACAACCGCGCCGGCGTGCCGCTGGTGGAGATCGTCACCCGCCCCATCGAGGGGGCCGGCGCCAGGGCGCCTCAGGTCGCCGCCGCCTACGTGCGCACGCTGCGCGACATCTTCCGCGCCCTGGGGGTCTCCGAGGCGCGGATGGAGCGCGGCAACGTGCGCGCCGACGTCAACGTCTCCCTGCGCGAGTCGCCCGACGCGCCGCTGGGCACCCGCACCGAGACGAAGAACGTCAACACCTTCCGTGGGATCGAGCAGGTCGTCCGCTACGAGATCCAGCGTCAGGCCGCCATCCTGGCCGCCGGGGGAGAGGTGCTTCAGGAGACCCGTCACGGCCAGGCCGACGGCACCACTCGTGCCGGTCGCGTCAAGTCCGACGCCGACGACTACCGCTACTTCCCCGAGCCGGACCTCGTGCCGGTGGCGCCCAGCCGCGAGTGGGTCGAGGAGATCCGTGCGGGCCTGCCTGAGATGCCGGCGGCCAAGCGTCGTCGCCTCAAGGCCGAGTGGGGCCTGAGCGACACCGAGATGCGCGATGTCGTCAACGCCGAAGCGCTTGAGCTCATCGAGGCCACCGCGGCAGCAGGAATCACCGGTCAGGCCGCCCGTAAGTGGTGGATGGGTGAGCTCTCCCGCAGGGCCAAGGAGCAGGAGACCGCCCTGGAGGACATGGCCGTCACGCCCGAGCAGATCGCTGAGCTGCAGGGGCTGGTGGACTCCGGGCGTTTGACCGACAAGCTGGCCCGCCAGGTTCTCGAAGGGGTTCTGGCCGGAGAGGGAGATCCTGAGGCCGTGGCCGCCGCTCGCGGGCTCGAGGTCGTCTCCGACGACTCCGCGCTGCTGGCCGCCGTGGACGAGGCCCTGGCCGCCAACCCGGACGTGGCTGACAAGATCCGTGGCGGTAAGGTCCAGGCGGCCGGCGCCATTGTCGGTGCTGTCATGAAGGCGACCCGCGGCCAGGCCGACGCCAAGCGCGTGCGCGAGCTCGTCATGGAGCGCGTGCAGGGCTGAGGCGGGTCTCGCGACTCGTCGACCGAGGCCTCCTTTCCTCTCACCGCCGTCTCCTCGTCGTGAGGGCGACTCTGAACGGTCCGCCCCGTGATCATTGGCATCATGCAGTGGTCACGGGGCGGACCGTCCGCTGCCGGCGGCTCACGTCGGTGAGGATGCGCTTCTGTGCAGGGTGAGATTGCTTGCGAAAGCCGCTTAGAGTCTCAGTATCCGGTCACAATAGGACCGTCATCCGAGTGGCAGGTGGTCGGTGGGAGATAGGCTCGGAGTATCGACGTTAAGTCCCGCCCATCCCACGAGGAGTGCCCATGGTTCAGCCCAGTCCCAGTTACACCGTCGCCCTGTACCTCGAGGTGCCCGCCTCCCAGAAGGCGGTAGCCCGTCTGGTCGACACTGCCACTGCGACTGGCGCCATCGTCACCGGCGTCGACGTGGCCGACGCCGATGGCGACAAGCTCACCGTCAACCTCACCGCCGACACCCGCGACTCCAAGCACCGCAACGAGCTGGTCGCCACGCTCGAGGAGATCGACGGCGTCGTCGTTCGCAATGTCGGTGACTCGACCTTCCTGACCCATGTTGGCGGCAAGATCGAGGTGGCCGGCAAGTACCCGATCCACAACCGTCGTGACCTGGCCCGCGTCTACACCCCCGGAGTGGCCCGTGTCTGCAAGGCCATCTACGACCACCCCGAGCGCGCCCGGATGCTCACCATCAAGAAGAACACCGTCGCCGTCGTCACTGACGGAACCGCGGTTCTGGGGATGGGGGACATCGGCCCGTCCGCCGCCATGCCCGTCATGGAGGGCAAGGCCGTTCTGTTCAAGCAGTTCGGCAATGTGGACGCCTGGCCGGTAGCTCTGGACACGAAGGACCCCGAGGAGATCATCTCCATCGTCAAGGCGATCGCCCCGGCCTACGGCGGCATCAACCTGGAGGACATCGCCGCCCCCAAGTGCTTCGACATCGAGGCCCGCTTGCGCGAGGAGCTCGATATCCCCGTCTTCCACGACGACCAGCACGGCACCGCCATCGTGACCCTGGCGGCCCTCATCAATGCGCTGAAGATCGTGGACAAGCGGATCGAGGACGTGCGCATCGTCCTGTCCGGCGTCGGTGCCGCCGGTAGCGCCATCGCCAAGCTGCTCATGGCGCACGGCGCCACTGACATCGTCGGGTACGGGCGCTCTGGGGCCCTGTCCGCGACGAACACCGAGGGGATGAACGAGCACCGCAAGTGGCTCGCGGAGAACACCAACCCGCGCCAGGTGACGGGGTCCCTCAAGGAAGGCCTCAAGGGCGCTGACGTC
The DNA here is from genome assembly GCF_005696555.1 of Actinomyces sp. oral taxon 171 str. F0337. NCBI lineage: Bacteria > Bacillati > Actinomycetota > Actinomycetes > Actinomycetales > Actinomycetaceae > Actinomyces > Actinomyces sp. oral taxon 171. The sequence goes on from NZ_CP040005.1 coordinate 979,812, forward strand.
TTCATCGGCGTCTCGTCAGGCAACCTGCTCGAGCCCGAGGACCTGCAGGCCATGAACGACGGCGCCATCGTCTTCGCCATGGCCAACCCGGTCCCCGAGGTCGACCCGATCCGTGCCGCCGACCACGCCGCTGTTGTGGCGACCGGGCGCTCGGACTTCCCCAACCAGATCAACAATGTGCTGGCCTTCCCCGGGCTCTTCCGCGGCCTGCTGGACACTGGGATCACCGACATCTCGACCGAGCTGCTGAGAGCCGCGTCCACCGGCATCGCGTCGGTGATCGCCGACGATGAGATCAGCCCTGTGTACATCATCCCCGGCGCCTTCGACACTCGGGTCGCCGATGCTGTGGCCAAGGCGGTCCGCAAGTTCGCCGAAGCGGAGTGAGAGCCGCACTACGCTTCATGTGACGGGGCAAGGGGCGTGAGACACCGGTTAGGTGTCTCACGCCCCTTGCCGTACTCGATACGTGGCCCGAGCTCGCTCGTCAGCCAGACGACATCGGTGAGATCAGCGCAGCCAGGAGTCACCAACTAAACGGGACCACCAGGTGCCCAGCCCCAGGGTGTCGCCGGCCCGCGTCAGTGCGAACAGGACAGTGGACAGGGACAGAACCCAGTGGAGATCGACCAAGGGGTTGGTCGCGGCATTCTCGGTGCCTCCGGTGCCGATGGGCCACAGGGCAAGGTACAACGAGACCATGAGTGCTGAAGCAGCGATGGCGCTCACCTTGAGCCCGATGCCCAGCGTCAAGGCAATGCCAACCCCGAGCATTCCGGCCATGAACAGCCAGTCACCGATCGGGTTGGCCAACAGCTCGAAGGCGCTCCCGAAGGGGCTGTTGACCGCCACGCCCTTGATGAAGCCCTGGGCGGGCTGACCGCCGTTGATCCAGGCCATCTGACGAGGTGTGGAGAATCCGAGGCCGAAGGTCTTGTCCAAGAAGGTCCACAGGAAGAAGAAACCGACGACGATCCGCATGATGGCCAGCACGATGCGAGCCGATGGTCTTGTCACGACATCGGATCCGGAACGAGGGCGGGCGCCACGGGTGGAAGCAGGCACGGCATGTGCTCCTTGATGGTCACTGGAGGCCGACTCCGGACACCAGACAGTTGAACAGTAAACTGATTTGTCGATACTAGTCTGCCAGGCCGTTCGGTGGATACCGATGGACGGCGGGGATCCACCGCTGTACACCCAGGTGCTCTGCGAAAGTGTTGGAATGACGACGAAAAACTAGTGTGTCCTGGATCATGGAATCCTGGTTTGACGTGCGTGGGGTGGGCCTGCCTAAAGTACAGCCCGCTGCCGAACGGGCTGAGTCTGACGACTGGTCGTCGGTGGCGGACGTGCTGCAGCAGAACGTCGTTCGGTGTGACCGAGAGCAATGCTCTTAAGGTTGACGTCGAGCCGGCAAATGTTCTAGAGTAGCCGAGTTGCTCGCCAGAGCAAAGGTGAAGTCGGGAGACTTGATCAAGATCTGGCTGGGTGTGTTGTTTGAGAACTCGATAGTGTGTCATGTTTTTTATGCCATGGTCCCTTGGGGCTGCGCATGGTTGTGTGTGGTTTTTTGGGGCTTGTTTTGTTTTGGTTTGCCTGGTCCTGCTTTTTTGTTGTGGGGTTGGGTTGGGCCTGGTCTGGTTTTCTGGACTGTTGTTCTGACTGTTGCTCTGGCTTGGCTTCATGCTTTGTTGTGTGGGGTTGGTTGGGGTTTGTTGGTTTTGTTTGGAGAGTTTGATCCTGGCTCAGGACGAACGCTGGCGGCGTGCTTAACACATGCAAGTCGAACGGTGAAGGGGCCTGCTTTTGTGGGTCCTGGATGAGTGGCGAACGGGTGAGTAACACGTGAGTAACCTGCCCCCTTCTTCTGGATAACCGCATGAAAGTGTGGCTAATACGGGATATTCTGTGCCTGCTGCATGGTGGGTGTGGGAAAGATTGTGCCTTTGGGTGTTTTCGGTGGGGGATGGGCTCGCGGCCTATCAGCTTGTTGGTGGGGTGATGGCCTACCAAGGCGGTGACGGGTAGCCGGCCTGAGAGGGTGGACGGTCACACTGGGACTGAGACACGGCCCAGACTCCTACGGGAGGCAGCAGTGGGGAATATTGCACAATGGGCGCAAGCCTGATGCAGCGACGCCGCGTGAGGGATGGAGGCCTTCGGGTTGTGAACCTCTTTCGCCAGTGAAGCAGGCCTGTCCCTTTTGTGGGTGGGTTGACGGTAGCTGGATAAGAAGCGCCGGCTAACTACGTGCCAGCAGCCGCGGTAATACGTAGGGCGCGAGCGTTGTCCGGAATTATTGGGCGTAAAGAGCTCGTAGGCGGCTGGTCGCGTCTGTCGTGAAATCCTCTGGCTTAACTGGGGGCTTGCGGTGGGTACGGGCCGGCTTGAGTGCGGTAGGGGAGACTGGAACTCCTGGTGTAGCGGTGGAATGCGCAGATATCAGGAAGAACACCGGTGGCGAAGGCGGGTCTCTGGGCCGTTACTGACGCTGAGGAGCGAAAGCGTGGGGAGCGAACAGGATTAGATACCCTGGTAGTCCACGCCGTAAACGTTGGGCACTAGGTGTGGGGGGCCTTTTCCGGGTCTTCCGCGCCGTAGCTAACGCATTAAGTGCCCCGCCTGGGGAGTACGGCCGCAAGGCTAAAACTCAAAGGAATTGACGGGGGCCCGCACAAGCGGCGGAGCATGCGGATTAATTCGATGCAACGCGAAGAACCTTACCAAGGCTTGACATGTGCCGGTCGGCTCCGGAGACGGGGTTTCCTCCTTGTGGGGCCGGTTCACAGGTGGTGCATGGTTGTCGTCAGCTCGTGTCGTGAGATGTTGGGTTAAGTCCCGCAACGAGCGCAACCCTTGTCCCGTGTTGCCAGCACGTTGTGGTGGGGACTCGCGGGAGACTGCCGGGGTCAACTCGGAGGAAGGTGGGGATGACGTCAAATCATCATGCCCCTTATGTCTTGGGCTTCACGCATGCTACAATGGCCGGTACAGAGGGCTGCGATACCGTGAGGTGGAGCGAATCCCTTAAAGCCGGTCTCAGTTCGGATCGGTGTCTGCAACTCGACACCGTGAAGTTGGAGTCGCTAGTAATCGCAGATCAGCAACGCTGCGGTGAATACGTTCTCGGGCCTTGTACACACCGCCCGTCACGTCATGAAAGTCGGCAACACCCGAAGCCCGTGGCCCTACGGGGAGCGGTCGAAGGTGGGGCTGGTGATTGGGACGAAGTCGTAACAAGGTAGCCGTACCGGAAGGTGCGGCTGGATCACCTCCTTTCTAAGGATAGGTTATGTGTGGGGGTGGCTTCCTGGCCGTTTGATCTTGCTCAGGCTGTTGAATGGGTCTGGGCCGGCTGGAGGGGCTGCTTCTGCGGAAGGGCGGCTGGTCGTGTCTCGTGGGTTGGTTCTCGCGGGTGTGGCTGGCTTGTCCGTGTTGGTATAGGAGACACACTCTCTGCTGCCTGTGTTTGGTGGTGGTGGGTGCCCCCCTTTTGCGTGCTTGGTGCGTGTGGGGGTGGCATGCTGTCGGGGTTCTGGGGCAGTGCGCCCTGGGTTGCCCGGCCCGTCCAGGGTTCCATTTCTTGGGGTTTTGGGTGGGTGTGGGTGGGTTGGTTGTGAACTGTATAGTGGACGCGAGCATCTTACTGTAAGATTTCTGCGACAAGTTTCTTGATTTTGTCGTGTGTTTTGTTGTTTGTTTTTTTGAGCGTTCGGTGGATGCCTTGGCATCAGGGGCCGATGAAGGACGTGGTGGCCTGCGATATTCCTCGGGGAGCCGGCTGGCGGGCTGTGATCCGAGGGTTTCCGAATGGGGGGACCCGGCACGAGTTATGTCGTGTCACCTGCATCTGAATTGTATAGGGTGTGGGGGGTGACGCGGGGAAGTGAAACATCTCAGTACCCGTAGGAGAAGATATTCCGTGAGTAGTGGCGAGCGAAAGCGGATGATGGTTAAACCGTGTGCGTGTGATACTCGGCAGGGGTTGCGTGTGCGGGGTTGTGGGGCTGTCCTGTCCTCTTCTGCCGGAGAGGGGGCGCGTGTGCTGGCTGGTAGCTGAATCGTCTGGGAAGGCGTGGCGTAGTGGGTGATACCCCCGTAGGCGGAACTGGTTGGTGCGTGTCTGGGATGGTGTTGCCCGAGTAGCACGGGGCTCGTGGAATCCTGTGTGAATCTGCCAAGACCACTTGGCTGCCTGAATACCTCCTGATGACCGATAGTGGATAGTACCGTGAGGGAATGGTGAAAAGTACCCCGGGAGGGGAGTGAAATAGTACCTGAAACCGGGCGCTTACAAGCCGTCAGAGCCTCCCGCATGTTTTTTGTGTGTGGGGGTGGTGGCGTGCCTTTTGAAGAATGAGCCTGCGAGTCAGTGGCGTGTCGCGAGGTTAACCCGTGTGGGGTAGCCGTAGCGAGAGCGAGTCCGAATAGGGCGAGTGTAGTGGCGCGTTCTGGACCCGAAGCGGGGTGATCTACCCATGGCCAGGTTGAAGCACGTGTAAGAGCGTGTGGAGGACCGAACCCACCTAGGTTGAAAACTGGGGGGATGAGCTGTGGGTAGGGGTGAAAGGCCAATCAAACTCCGTGATAGCTGGTTCTCCCCGAAATGCATTTAGGTGCAGCGTCGCGTGTTGCCCGGCGGAGGTAGAGCTACTGGGTGGCTGATGGGCCCCACAGGGTTACTGACGTCAACCAAACTCCGAATGCCGTTCGGGTTGTAGCGTGGCAGTGAGACTGCGGGGGATAAGCTCCGTGGTCGAGAGGGAAACAGCCCAGATCGCCGGCTAAGGCCCCTAAGCGTGTGCTAAGTGGGAAAGGATGTGCGGTCGCGCAGACAACCAGGAGGTTGGCTTAGAAGCAGCCATCCTTGAAAGAGTGCGTAATAGCTCACTGGTCAAGTGATCGTGCGCCGACAATGTAGCGGGGCTCAAGCACACCGCCGAAGCCGCGGACCCATGACAGTGTTCCTTTCACCGTCCGGCTTGCCCGGGTGGTGGCAGGGGTTGTGGGTGGTAGGGGAGCGTCCTGCACCGGGGGAAGCCTGTGGGTGACTGCTGGTGGACGGTGCGGGAGTGAGAATGCAGGCATGAGTAGCGATACTAGGGTGAGAAGCCCTAGCGCCGAATGACCAAGGGTTCCAGGGCCAGGCTAGTCCGCCCTGGGTGAGTCGGGACCTAAGGCGAGGCCGACAGGCGTAGTCGATGGATGACGGGTTGATATTCCCGTACCGGCGAAGCACCGCCCATGCTGACGCGCGGGTGCTAACCCACGCCCGGCCGCCATAATGGCCGCGCCTACTCCTTTCGGGGGGTGGTGTGGTTGTGGTGGTGGGGTCTGGGGACCCTCCGTGCAGGTAGGCAAGCGTGTTAACAGGGGTGACGCACAGTGGTAGCCCGGCGGACCTGATGGCTTGGTCCGTTCAAGCGCGCAGCCCGTCCTCCAGGTAAATCCGGAGTGGCTGTCTTTGATGACGGGGGTGAGGCGTGATGGTGACCCCACGCTGGTGGGGGATAACAGGGTGATCCTGGGGTGCCGAGAAAAGCCTCGACGCGATGGTGCCAGCCGCCCGTACCCTAAACCGACACAGGTGGTCGGGCAGAGTATGCCTAGGCGCACGAGTGAATCATGGTTAAGGAACTCGGCAAAATGCCCCCGTAACTTCGGGAGAAGGGGGGCCCGAACCCTGAAGCCCCTTTTGCGGGCTAGGGGGGAGGGTCGCAGAGGCCAGGGGGAAGCGACTGTTTACTAAAAACACAGGTCCGTGCGAAGCCGTAAGGCGATGTATACGGACTGACGCCTGCCCGGTGCTGGAAGGTTAAGAGGAACCATCAGCCCCCTCTTGGGGGTGAAGTGGTGAATTTAAGCCCCAGTAAACGGCGGTGGTAACTATAACCATCCTAAGGTAGCGAAATTCCTTGTCGGGTAAGTTCCGACCTGCACGAATGGCGTAACGACTTCCCCGCTGTCTCAACCATGAGCTCGGCGAAATTGCAGTACGAGTAAAGATGCTCGTTTCGCGCAGAAGGACGGAAAGACCCCGGGACCTTTACTACAGCTTGGTATTGGCGCCCGCTATAGCTTGTGCAGGATAGGTGGGAGACTGTGAAGCCGCCACGCCAGTGGTGGTGGAGTCGTCCTTGAAATACCACTCTGGTTATGGCGTGCGCCTGAACCTGGGCCCGTGATCCGGGTTAGGGACAGTGCCTGGTGGGTAGTTTAACTGGGGCGGTTGCCTCCTAAAGTGTAACGGAGGCGCTCAAAGGTTCCCTCAGCCTGGTCGGCAACCAGGTGTTGAGTGCAAGTGCACAAGGGAGCTTGACTGTGAGACCGACGGGTCGAGCAGGTACGAAAGTAGGAACTAGTGATCCGGCGATCCCGTGTGGGTGGGTCGTCGCTCAACGGATAAAAGGTACCCCGGGGATAACAGGCTGATCCTGCCCAAGAGTCCATATCGACGGCATGGTTTGGCACCTCGATGTCGGCTCGTCGCATCCTGGGGCTGGAGCAGGTCCCAAGGGTTGGGCTGTTCGCCCATTAAAGCGGTACGCGAGCTGGGTTTAGAACGTCGTGAGACAGTTCGGTCCCTATCCTCTGCGCGCGCAGGAGACTTGAGAAGGCCTGTCCCTAGTACGAGAGGACCGGGACGGACGAACCTCTGGTGTGCCAGTTGTCCCGCCCGGGGCACGGCTGGTTGGCTACGTTCGGGAAGGGTAACCGCTGAAAGCATCTAAGCGGGAAACCATCTTCAAGATAAGGTCTCCACAAGAAGGACTTGTCCTTCTTGGTAGGCCCCCAGCAGACTACTGGGTTGATAGGCCAGGAGTGGAAGACCGGCAACGGTTGACTGAGCTGACTGGTACTAATAGGCCAACACAAACAACAACACCCCTCAACACCACACACCTAGCGTGCGTGAGAATGCCGGGGGTGAGCGATACAGCATGCGCAAGGCGTCCACTATACGGTCCACACCCAACCCAACCACACACAAGCACACACACGCAGCGTGTGGTCAGCGGGCAGCCCAGGCAACCAGATAATCGAATAACCGTCACCACAATCAAGACGGCCCACGCACTGCCCGTACAGTCGTCTCGGTGGTCACAGCGACAGGGAAACGCCCGGCACCCATCCCGAACCCGGAAGCTAAGCCTGACAGCGCCGATGGTACTGCACCCGCCAGGGTGCGGGAGAGTAGGACACCACCGAGCACACACCACACAGCTGGCCCGGGAACCGCCAACAACAGCGGCCCCGGGCCAACTGCTCTACACACCCACAAACAAAACCACCACCCACAAACAACAGAAGCCGGGTTGGATCCAGGACCGATCTGACATCGGGGTACGAAACGGTGCACCATTGTCTCCGTGACTCACACCGACCTCCCCTCGACCCAATCGGGCAGTCATGAGCCGAGTCTCGATGCTGATCGGCTCATGCAACAGTCCGACGTCGTACTGCACCTGGGGCGTCTCATGCTCGCCGCCGGCGCCGGCTCCTACCGCATCAAGTCCTCTATGGCCAGGGCCGCCTCCGCCGTGGGGCTCGACCGCCACGAGGCGACCGTGACGATGACGGAGATCGTCACCTCCTCCTACGTCGGCAACCGTTTCCGTACCGAGGCCTGCGAAGTGCGTCGTGTCGGTGTCAACGTTGCTCGGTTGGAGGCACTGCGCAGGATCGTCCACGATCTGCGCGCGCACGAGACTGTCGAGCACCTCGAGGCCAAGCTTGAGCAGGTCGAGCAGATGCACGCCCGCTACAACGCCTTTGCCAATGCCGCTGCCTCGGGCGTCGCCTGCGCAGGATTCTGCTTCCTCAACAAGGGCGGCTGGACCGAGTGCCTGACGGTGCTCGTCGCGGCATTCCTGGGACAGTTCATCCGCCGGCAGATGCTTGAGCGCCACTACCAGCACTTCTTCACCTGGCTCGTGTGCGGAGTCTCGGCCTCCGGTACGTACATGGGCATCGTGACTGCACTCGACGCAGCAGGTGTGGTGACGGGCAACCACCAGGGTGGCATCATCTCGGCCATCCTTTTCCTCATCCCGGGCTTCCCGATGGTGACCGCCATGCTCGACCTGTTCCGCCAGGACTTCTCCTCGGCGCTGTCGCGCAGTGCCTACGTGCTCATGGTCATGGCGTCCGCAGGCGTCGCCGTCTGGACAGTGACCTTCATCTTCCGCTGGGACGTAGCGGCGGCCAGCGGTGCCGAGCTTCATGGTCCGCTGCTGCACGTCCTGCGCTGCTTCTGCTCCTTCATCGCCGCCTACGGATTCGCCATGCTGTTCAATGCCGGCACCAAGGCCAGCGCCCTTGCGGCTGTTGTCGGTGCCCTGGCCAATACCGGCAGACTGCTTCTCATCGACGTCTTCCACGTGCCGTGGCAGCTCGCGGTAGGACTGGCCGCGGTCACGATCGGCTTACTCGCCCAGCTCTTCGTCTCCCGCGCGTCTCTGTCCCGGGTGGCTCTCTCCGTTCCTGCGGTGGTCATCATGATCCCAGGGGTTCCCTTCTACCGGGCTATTTCCGCGCTCAACACGCTCTCTGTGGACAAGGGGGGAGTCGACGTCGGCGAAGCGGCCACGAACCTGTTCGAGGTCTTCTTCGTCATCACGGCCATTGGCGTGGGGCTGGCTCTGGCGCGCATCATTACCGACCACAACTGGCGTCACGACGTCGCCACTTCCGGGCGCATCACGCTGCCTCGTGCTGAAGAAGCTGTGCAGGCTCAGGAGGACTGACTTTCAGCCTGTGCGCGTCTCACATGGACGAAGGTGGCTCGCCGCGGACATACGGCGGCGAGCCACCATTGGTCGTGTGAGACCTGTGAGTCTCAGGGGAGAGGCTCAGAGACCGCCGAGGATCTGCGCAATGAAGATCTTGACGATCATGGCCACGGGATAGACCATCGCGTATCCCAGAGCCACCCGGGGGTCCGCTCCGGTGCGCTCGTTGGCGAAGGCCAGAATCGCCGGTTGGGTCTGGGCGCCACCGATGAGGCCGGACAGGCGGGTCCCGCCCATCTTGACCACCCAGCGCATGGAGGCGTAGATCCCCAGTCCCACGATGGTGGTGACGACGAAGCCGGTGACGAAGATCCTCCACCAGTCTCCGCCGGTGAATGCGTGTGCGATCTCCCCGCCCGCCTTGGTGCCGGCCTGGGCCAGGAAGACCAGGAGCCCGAACTCTGAGAGCACTGCCGTCGCAGTGAAGGGCATGGCGGTCACGAACTTCCCGATGCGACCGATGCGGCCGAAGATGAGGCCGACCAAGAGCGTGCCTGCCGCCGATCCGATGGAGAAGGTCGCGCCGGTGGGCGTGAGGAACTTCCACTCACCGATGAAGATGCCCAGGGCCATGCCCAGGCCCAGCGCCACCGGGTTGATGGAGGACAGGCCTCGTGAGGAGTCGCCGAAGTACGTCGAGATCTCCTTCATGCGGCCGGTCGGACCGACGACGCGAACCCGGTCGCCCTGCTGAAGCACCAGATCCGGGGTGCCCACCATGTCGACGTCGCCGCGGCGCACACGTGAGATCGTTGCCTCGAAACGGCTGTCGATATCGAGCTCACCGATCGTTCTTCCGGCCAGCTTCGGGTCCGAGACAGTGATGCGGCGGAAGTCGAGGTACTTGCGGTCCTCGATGAGGGAGTGCGATGAGCCGTGCCCCACGGCCTTGATCGCCTGGTTGACGGCTTCCTGCGTTCCGACGACGGTGATGAGGTCATCCTTGAACAGACGGTCGTCGTTGCTCGGTCGGGTGATGGGACCGCGTTCGCCACGGCGCAGACGCGAGAACCTCAGCTGGCCGGAGATCGTCTCAACGAGATTGCCCAGGAGCGGGCCGTCCTCGCGCTCCACCCGGATGGTGCGATTGATGAGTGGGGAGGGAGTGTCCTTGTCGCTGCGACGATAGCGCAGCGCCAGCAGGCAGAAGAACAGCATCCCGATGACGCCGTAGAGGTAGGTGACGGCATAGGCGACAGTGGCATCACCTGGCCCGCTCTTGTCGCCGGCCAATGATGCGGCGTTCCCGGCCGCCGCCAGGGCGGGCGTGTTCGTGACGGCGCCGGCGAAGGCCCCCGCGATCATCGCCGCCTTGAGGCCGAGGAGGCGCCCTACGCCCACGGCCGCCAGGGCCGCCACGCCCAGAACGCCCAGGAGGACCGCCAACGGACCGCCGGCGGTTCGGATCACGTGGAAGAAGTTCGGCCCGGACTGGATGCCGATGGCGAAGGTGAAGATCGCCAGCCCCAGGGTTCCCAGCTCCTTGGGAACCTCAATGGGCGTGGAGGCGGCCGCTCCCCAGGCCGCTAACGCAATGCCGCAGAACAGGACGGCCGCTGCCCCCAGGCTCACGCCCTTGATCTTGACGTGCCCGAGCAGCATCCCGGTACCGATCAGGAGGAACAGAACGATGACCGCGTTCCCGGCCAGGTGGTGGAGGATATTGGCGTGCGCCACCTTCCAAATCAGCAGGGCGGTGCTGCCGATCAGGAGGATCGTCGCCGGGACGCGTATGCTCCTGCGCCTGGCGCGCCAGAGCAGCATCCCGGCACCAACCATGAGAAGGACGATGACAACCGGGTTGTCCAACAGATAGTCCAGGACCGTGGCCACGTCGCTAGTGCCGCCTTCCGTGTCGCCGCTGAAAGTGACGCAGCGGATACTTTGTCAGGAGTAACAGGAGCATTGTGTCATCTTCGCAGACGCTGATGACGTACCAAGGTCCGTGATCCGCCGGGGGAGTGGAGGGGGTGCCTTGTTTGGGAGAACCGCCACGGCATCCAGTCCGTGATTCCATGATGTGAGATTGCAGGTGTCTCATTATGACTCTGCGCGGAGACTGATCTAACGTTCATTACCCGGCAGGTCGCCGGACGGTAGGCACGGAGAAGGAGAGCCAGCGATGACACGCGATGACGCTCCCGCACGTCAGGGCCAGCAGGTCATGACAGGCGCCCAGGCTCTGGTGCGCGCGCTGGAGGAGCTAGGCGTCACAGACATCTTCGGGATGCCGGGTGGTGCCATCCTGCCCTTCTACGACCCCTTGCTCGCCTCGACGAAGATCCGCCACGTCCTGGTGCGTCACGAGCAGGGCGCTGGTCATGCCGCCGAGGGCTATGCCATGGTCACCGGTCGCCCCGGGGTCTGTGTCGCCACGTCCGGCCCCGGTGCCACCAACCTCATCACCCCCATCGGTGACGCCCACATGGACTCGGTGCCCATGCTGGCCATCACCGGTCAGGTCGGAAGCCGTGGAATCGGGACGGACGCCTTCCAGGAGGCCGATATCGTCGGTGCCACGATGCCCTTCGTCAAGCACTCCTTCCTCATCACCCGTTCGGAGGACATCGTCCCGTGCGTGGCCGAGGCCTTTCACATCGCCTCCACCGGACGCCCCGGCCCGGTCCTCATCGACATCTCCAAGGATGCCCAGGAGGGGCCCACCGAGTTCGTGTGGCCCCCGGCGCGGGACCTCCCCGGCTACCGCCTGCCGGGCAAGCCCAACCAGCGGCGCCTGGCTCAGGCCGCAGAGGTGATCTCCGCGGCAGAGCGGCCCGTCCTCTACCTCGGCGGCGGCCTGAACCGGGCGCAGGTTCCCACCGAGGACCTGACCGAGCTCGTCGAGCTCATCGGAGCGCCCTTCGTCACCACTCTGACCGCCCTTGACGTCATGCCCAGTGAGCACCCGCTCAACCTGGGGATGCCCGGGATGCACGGTACCGTGGCCGCCGTCGGGGCCCTGCAGCGCGCCGACGTCGTCGTCTGCCTGGGAGCCCGCTTCGACGACCGGGTCACCGGCCGGCCGGACACCTTCGCAACCAAGGCCTCGGTGATCCACGTCGACGTCGACCCGGCAGAGATCTCCAAGATCCGTACCGCCGACGTCCCGATCGTCGGGGATCTGGCCGACGTCGTTCCCGCTCTGAGCACCGAGTTCCGCGACCACGTCGCCGCCGAGGGGCGGGCGGACATCGCCCCGTGGCGCGGCGAGGTCGGGCGCATCCAGGCCACCTACCCCACGGGCTGGACCGATACCGATGACGGGCTGCTTCAGCCGCAGGAGGTCATCACCCACCTCGACCGGGCCGCCTCCGAGGACACCATCTGGGTCACAGGCGTGGGCCAGCACCAGATGTGGTCGGCCCACTACCTCACCTTCCGTCGCCCCCACACCTGGCTCACCTCAGCCGGCGCCGGCACCATGGGCTACGGCCTGCCCGCCGCCATGGGTGCCAAGGAGGCGTGTCCCGACCGGCCGGTATGGCTCATTGACGGAGACGGCTGCTTCCAGATGACCAACCAGGAGCTGGCCACCTGCACCCTCAACAACATCCCCATCAAGGTCGCCGTCATCAACAACTCCTCGTTGGGCATGGTGAGGCAGTGGCAGACTCTGTTCTACGGGCAGCGCTACTCCAACACCGACCTGCATACCGGCGCCGGAACGGTACGTATTCCCGACTTCGTCACGATGGCCGAGGCCTACGGGGCCGTGGGACTGCGCTGCGAGCGCCTGGAGGACCTGGATGACGTCATCGCCCAGGCCAATGCCATCAACGACCGTCCCGTCGTCGTCGACTTCATCGTCTCCGCGGACGCCCAGGTGTGGCCCATGGTCGCGGCCGGGGTGTCCAACGACGAGATCCAGCACGCCCGCGGCATGAGCCCGGTGTGGGAAGAGGAGTGAGCGCCGTGAGCGAGAAGCACACGCTGTCCGTCCTGGTGGAGAACAAGCCCGGCGTCCTGACCCGGGTCTCGGCGCTGTTCACGCGCCGGGGCTTCAATATCCACTCCCTGGCCGTGGGGCCCACCGAGCATGAGGACATCTCGCGCATCACGGTGATCGCCGATGCTGAGGGACTGGCCATGGAGCAGGTCACCAAGCAGCTCAACAAGCTGGTCAACGTCCTCAAGATCGTCGAGCTCGATCCTGATACCTCGGTCGAGCGCGAGCTGTACCTCATCAAGGTGCACGCCGATGACGCCAACCGCACCGCGGTGCTCCAGGTCGTCGACCTGTTCCGCGCGCACGTCGTGGACGTCGCCCCCACGTCGGTGGTCATTGAGACCATCGGCTCAGAGTCCAAGGTCAAGGCTCTACTGACGGCTCTCCAGCCGTACGGTGTCAAAGAGATTGTCCAGTCCGGTGCCGTGGCGATCACGCGCGGCCCACGATCCATCACCGATCAACTCAAGGAGAAGTGAGAAGCAATCATGGCAGCTGAGAAGTTCTACGACGACGATGCCGACCTGTCCGTCATCCAGTCCAAGAAGGTCGCCGTCATCGGATACGGTTCCCAGGGGCACGCTCACGCTCTGAACCTGCGCGACTCCGGCGTCGAGGTCGTTGTCGGCCTGCGTGAGGGCTCCTCCTCAGTGGCCAAGGCGGAGGAGGCGGGCCTGCCCGTCAAGTCCATCGCCGAGGCCGTCGCCTGGGCCGACGTCGTCACCGTCCTGGCGCCCGACCAGGTGCAGGCCACCCTCTACCGCGAGGAGATCGAGCCGAACATCAAGGCGGGCTCCGCCCTCCTGTTCTCCCACGGCTTCAACATCCACTTCGGTTACATCAAGCCGGCTGCGGACATCGATGTCGTCATGGTGGCCCCCAAGGGACCCGGCCACACGGTGCGCCGTGAGTTCGAGTCCGGCCGAGGCGTGCCTGTGCTCGTCTGCGTGGAGCAGGACGCCACCGGTAGCGCCTGGGACCTCGTCCTGTCCTACGCCAAGGCCATCGGCGGTACCCGCGCCGGTGCCATCAAGACCACCTTCCGCGAGGAGACCGAGACCGACCTCTTCGGTGAGCAGGCGGTCCTGTGCGGTGGCGTCTCCAAGCTCATCCAGTACGGGTTCGAGACTCTGGTCGAGGCCGGCTACCAGCCCGAGATGGCCTACTTCGAGGTCTGCCACGAGATGAAGCTCATCGTCGACCTCATCAACGAGGGCGGTATCTCCAAGCAGCGCTGGTCCTGCTCCGACACCGCCGAGTACGGCGACTACGTCTCCGGCCCGCGCGTCATCACCCCCGAGGTCAAGGAGCACATGAAGGAGGTCCTGGCCGACATCCAGGACGGCACCTTCGCCAAGCGCTTCATGGACGACCAGGCCGCCGGCGCTCCTGAGTTCAAGAAGCTCCGGGCCGAGGGCGAGGCGCACCCCATCGAGGCCACCGGCCGCGAGGTGCGCTCCATGTTCGCCTGGCGCGCCGACGTCGACAAGGACTACACCGAAGGCTCCGTGGCCCGCTGAGGACCACTGAGATCCGTTGACAACGGGCGGCGCCCCGAAGACGTCAGGTCATCGGGGCGCCGCCCGCTCGTTACCCGTCAGTGCGACTGGGGCGAGGCGATCCGACGTCGCTGGAGACGAACGGCGAGGGCCACCAGGGCCAAGGCCGCGCCCATGAGCCCCACGAGCAGAGCGGCACCGCGTCCAGGACCGGTGCCGACGACGGCTCCCAGGCTGGTGGACAGTGACTGTCCCGGCTCCAACAGGGGCTGAAGCACGTGGTCGACCAGCGCCCCGGAGCACAGGTAGGCCACCAGGTAGCCCGTCTGGGTGACCAGACTGATGGTGCCCCAGGTGCGCGCCTGCTGAGCGTTGTCGACCCGGGTGCGCACAAGGACCTCCGCCCCGGCCTGGGACAGGGGCAGGCAGGCGAAGATGAGGAAACCGCAGACGGCCACCCACCAGGCGCCCGGCCCCACGGGGAGCAGGGACATGGCGGCGCCGGTTCCGGCCAGCCCCGCGGCAAGCAGCGTCGTGGGCTGGGCGCTCTTCCAGGCGGTCACCAGGGCCGCGCCCATGAGCATGCCGGTAGCGGCCACCGTCTCAACCACCCCCATCTCAGCGGTGCTCACGGTGGGCAGAAGGATCGGCTTGAGGAGCACCTGAACGACCCCAATCGCGAGAGTGGCCAAGGTCATGAGGACAACGAGGGAGCGCAGGGCGGGATGGGATGCGATGGCCAGCCACCCCGCCATGACGTTGTGGTCCTCGCCCTGGTGGGGCTCGGTGCGTTGCGGTTCCTCGGTCGCCAGGGCGCGGCGCACCGTCAGGGTGCACGCCACGGTGACCAGGCAGGTACTGGCGTCCAGCAACAGGAGACCCCGGGGCCCGACCAGGGGCATGAGGAATCCCGCCACGGCCGGTGCCAGCAGGTACTTGGCCGCCGAGGCGAGCTGGAGGAGGCCGGAGGAGCGCACGTAGTCCTCCTCGGTCACCAGATCGGTGACGCTCGCCCGCAGCGCCGGCTCGGTCAGCGCGGCCAGGCAGGAGGAGATGACGGCTCCTGCGCAGATCCATCCCAAGGGCGGCCGGGGCGAGGAAAGGGCCGCCAGGATGACGCCCAGTCCGAGAATCGAGCCGGCATCCCCGATCATCATCATGAGGCGGCGGTCGTAGCGGTCTGCGAGGACCCCGGCCAAGGGCGCCAGAAGAACAATGGGGGCGAAGGCACTCATCTGGACGGCCGCCACCGAGGACGCCGTTCCGTAGGCGCGCAGTATGACGACGGCCAGGCCGAAGGCGGTCAGCCCTGTTCCCAGCGAGTTGATGAACGAGCCCAGGACCAGCAGTCCGACGTGCTTCACGGCTCCGCCTTCATCAGGATGCCGAGGCTGCCGGGCTTGGCACCCAGCAGTGTCTCACCGGCCCAGATGAGGCTCTCGCGACGGCGGGCGAGTTCCGCGGGACTGGGCTTCATGATGTCCTGGTCCAGGAGGATGCCCGAGGCGCTCAGCAGCAGCTCGATGGCGTCACGGGGGCGCTCGGTGGTGAAGGTCCCCTCGCTCACTCCCTGGGTGATGACCTCGGTCAGGACCGGGGTGAGGTGCTCGATCATCGCCGTGATGGACAGCAGGTGGAACTCCGCGTTACCCGGTGCGTGGAACTGGTCGACGAGCTCGGTCTCGGTGTCCGCGAGCCGCATCGCGGCCATGATCGCTGCGAGCTTGTCCGTCGCCGGGGCCGATGAGGTGGCGATCTCGCGGGCCTGCTGCTCGACCTGGAGGACGATGCGCAGGACCAGGGCCTTGAGAATCTGCTCCTTGCTGGGGAAGTGGTAGTAGAGCGTCCCCTTGGCGATGCCCACGATCCTCAGGATGTCCTCCATGGTCGTGGGTTGAAATCCCTTGGTGGTGAACAGGGTATGGGCGGCGTCGAGAATCTCCTCGCGACGTTGCGCGGCAGGGCGATGGATGCGCGGCATGGCTCCTCCTCGGGGCATCGGCAGCAGACTAATCGACTGCTGGTCGAAACGCGAGCGCGTACTTCCGTGATGCGGACTCCTCGTCTCGCATCCTGATCGTGCCCTAAGGTTGCCTCATGACGCAGACCATCAAGCTGGCAGTAATCCCGGGTGACGGCATCGGTAAGGAGGTCGTCCCCGAGGGGCTCAAGGTCCTTGAGCGAGCGCTGGAGGGAACCGGGGTCACGGTCCGTCCTACCGCCTTCGACCTGGGGGCTGAGCGCTGGCACCGCACCGGCCAGACCCTCACCGATGAGGATCTTGAGGCCATCAAGGCGCATGACGCCATTCTGCTGGGGGCCGTCGGCGATCCCTCCGTCCCCTCCGGTGTGCTCGAGCGCGGTCTGCTCCTGCGTCTGCGCTTCGCCCTGGACCACTACGTCAACCTGCGTCCCTCGGTGTACTACCCGGGCGTGCCGACGCCGTTGGCCGATCCGGGCGATATCGACTTCGTCGTGGTGCGCGAGGGCACTGAGGGCCTGTACTGCGGTAACGGCGGCGTCGTGCGCCAGGGCACGGCGCACGAGATCGCCACCGAGGTCAGTGTCAACACGGCCTACGGGGTGGAGCGCCTGGTACGTTACGCCTTCGCCAAGGCCCGGGCCAGGGCGGCCAAGCACCTCACCCTCGTCCACAAGCACAACGTGCTCGTCCACGCCGGCGACCTGTGGCGGCGCACCGTGGAGGCCGTCGGCACCGAGTACCCCGACGTCGCCGTCGACTACTGCCACGTGGACGCCGCCACCATCTACATGGTGACCGACCCCGGCCGCTTCGACGTCATCGTCACCGACAACCTCTTCGGCGACATCCTCACCGATGAGGCCGGTGCCGTGACCGGTGGCATCGGGTTGTCGGCCTCGGGCAACATCAACCCTGAGAAGGCCTTCCCCTCGATGTTCGAGCCCGTCCACGGCTCTGCCCCGGATATCGCCGGTCAGGGCAAGGCGGACCCGACCGCCACGATCAGCGCCGTCGCTCTCATGCTCGACCACCTAGGGCTGTCCGAGGCCGCTGCGAGGGTCGAGGCCGGAGTCGCTGCGGACATGGCCGCCCGAGGTGACGGCGCCCAGCGCTCCACCAGCCAGATCGGTGACGCCATCGCCGATGCGGTGACGACCGGTGCGGATGCGTCATCGCATTGAGACGCCACGTCCCTCTTCGTGTCCGGAGCGTGATCAGGAGCCCTGGGGAACCGATGTAGGCGTGGAAGCGGCCCGGCTGGTGGTCTCGTGCGGGGCGGCGGAAGCAGTGCAGCAGCCGGGCGGGCCCGGGAGGCCGGCCGTGAGCGCTGGACCGAGGGATGCAGGACGGAACGCATGGCCGGATCCTGGCCCCGCACCGTCCGCCAGCCAGCATATGGGAAGGTCGTGTCCGAGTTATGGCCTCGACGGTAGGGTGGGTCCATGCCCGAGACAGACGCCACCTCAACCGACTTCGCATCCACCCCCTTGGCTCGCGCCGCCGAGGTCCCGGTCCCGGAGGCCGATGTGCTCGCCGGTCGGTTCCCCTTGACCGCCAACCCATCACCCGTCGCTGAGGATGAACGGGCGGCAGTCCTGGCGGGTCTCCACTTCGGTGACTTCTTCACCGACCACATGGCTCACGCCCGCTGGAGGCAGGGTGAGGGATGGGGTGACTACGGCGTCGTTCCCTACGGCAGTCTCAGCCTGTCCCCGGCCGCCGCTGTGCTCCACTACGGCCAGGAGATCTTCGAGGGCATCAAGGCCTACCGGCACAAGGACGGATCGGTGTGGACCTTCCGTCCCCGCTACAACGCGGCGCGCCTCAACGCCTCCGCCCGGCGCATGGCTCTGCCCGAGCTGGCGGAGGAGGACTTCGTGGCCTCCCTGGTGGATCTGGTGCGTGCCGACGCCGCCTGGGTGCCCTCGGGTGAGGGCGAGTCCCTCTATCTGCGTCCTTTCGCCTTCGCCTCCGAGGCCTTCCTCGGCGTCCGTCCCTCCGCCGTGGTCGACTACTACGTCATCGCCTCGCCGGCGGGCTCCTACTTCCCCCACGGCCTCGAGCCCGTCTCCATCTGGGTGACCACCGAGTACCACCGAGCCGGACGTGGAGGAACAGGGGCGGCCAAGACCGGGGGCAACTACGCCTCCTCCCTGCTTCCTCAGCAGGAGGCCTACGAGCAGGGCTGCGACCAGGTTTGCTTCCTCGATGACATCTCGCAGAAGAACATCGAGGAGCTCGGTGGCATGAACATCATGGTCGTCGATGCCGAGGGGACTGTGCATACGCCGCGTCTGACCGGGACGATCCTTGAGGGCTCCACCCGCAGTGCCATCATCCGCCTGCTGCGCGACTCCGGGCGGAGCGTCGTCGAGGACACCATCAGCCTCCAGGGGCTGCTCGCGGACATCGAGTCGGGCCGGGTCAGTGAGGTCTTCGCCTGCGGAACCGCTGCCGTCGTCGTGCCTCTTGGGCGTCTCAAGGGCGAGGGGTTCGACGCCCGTATCGAGGGCAGTGAGGTCACCCGGCAGATCCACGACCGGCTCACCGCCATTCAGTCCGGCCGCGCCGAGGACCCCTACGGGTGGATGTACCAGCTCGTGCCTCCTCGTTCATAGAATCACTGACGATATTCTTCTGATCGCCCAGAAAGATATTCTGGACGTGACATGGAATGGTGACGGGGAGATTGCATGGGTCTCAGTTGCATCTCATTTCACGAGTGATTTGCCCGGAATTCCTAAAACAAGGGGGTTCCGGGTAAAACGCTTGAGAAAGATGTGATGCCATTAGCCCATGACGCAGTCCCTCCTACCAGAACCTGGAAGCACCCCGATTGACAAGGGTGATGCCGGACCAGCCTCATCAGAGGCTGAAACGACCTCAGTGCGCGGCGTGCGCAGTGCTCGACGCCGCCCCGGACGAGGATGGAGGATCGCCCTCCTCAGTGTCCTGGCGATCTTCCTGGTTCTGACCCTGGCCACAGGAGGCCTCGCTCTGTGGGTGCGCCACTCCATCGCCTCCGGCATTGAGACCATCGCCGATCCCTTCGCGGGTATTGCCACGCGTGCCCCGCAGCAGAAGGTGGCGGCCGGCCAGGAACCGGCCGTCAACATCCTGGTCCTGGGGACCGACTCGCGCACCTCCGCCTCTGACCCTTCCCAGTGGCAGGAGGGGGCCCAGCGCACGGACGCGATCATGATCGTTCAGGTCAGCGGTGACAGGAAGACTGTCTCGGTCATGTCGATCCCCCGTGACTCATGGGTGGAGATCCCCGGTCATGGCCAGGGCAAGATCAACGCCGCCTACTCCTACGGGGGCCCCTCGCTGACGATCCACACCGTGGAGAACCTCACTGGCATCCGCATCGACTACTTCGCAGTGGCGAACTTCGAGTCCTTCGTCGCGCTGACCGATGACATCGGCGGGGTGCGGGTCAACCTCAAGACGCCTCAGAGCCTCGCCGGCAAGGAATTCGGTACTGGTGCTCAGGTACTCAACGGGCAACAGGCCCTGGCCTACACCCGCGAGCGCTCCTCCCTCCCGGGCGGGGACCTCGACCGCGTCAGGCGTCAGCAGACCTGGATGCGCTCCATCGTGAGCAGTGTCCTGACCAACGGCACCCTGAGCAGCCCCACAGCGCTGTACTCGTTCCTCAAGACCGCCTCACGGACAGTCGCCGTGGACGAGTCCTTCACTCTCAACCAGATGCAGTCCCTGGCCCTGGAGACGCGTCACCTTCACAGCAACGACATGAAGTTCATGACTGTACCGACTGCCGGTACGGGAACCTCAGTGGACGGGCAGTCCATCGTCAAGCTCGACTCCGATGCGGACGCCCCCTTGTTCAAGGCCTTCGCCGAGGACCGGGTGAGCGCCTATCTCGCCGAGCACCCCGACGCCGTCGAGCTGCTTCCCGCCACGGTGAACTAGGGATGAGGACTCGTGACGCACGGCGCAGCGTCCCGGGGGAGCGCCTCACGGGACGCTCACAGACGCATGCACGACTCATGACTGACGCTGCTGAAGTAGAAGTAGTCGACGTCGCGGTCATCGGGCTGGGGTACATCGGCCTGCCCACGGCCGCGGTCCTGGCCCGTGCCGGGCTCGACGTCGTCGGGGTGGACCGTGTCCGGGAACGTGTCGAGGCCGTCAACCGTGGAGAGCTTCCCTTCCTCGAGGAGGGGCTGGCCACCGTGCTGGCCCAGCAGGTCGAGGCCGGCCGCCTGCGCGCCCAGACGGCGACGCCGTCGGCACGGACCTACATCATCGCGGTGCCGACCCCGTCGACGGGCCGGGACCACGTGGCCGATCTGTCTCTGGTGGAGGCCGCCACCAGGCAGATCGTCCCTCGTCTGACCGGGGGAGAGCTCATTGTCCTGGAGTCGACCTGCCCGCCCGGCACCACTCGCGCCCTGGCCGAGACGATCGGCTCGATGCGCCCGGACCTGTCAACGGACGGCAGCGGCTCACGGCCCCAGGTGTACCTGTCCTACTGCCCCGAACGCGTGCTGCCCGGCCGCATCATGACCGAGATGGTGACCAACTCCCGGGTCATCGGCGGCTTGACCCCCCAGGCCGGCGACCTGGCCCGAGACCTGTACGCCACCTTCTGCCGGGGTGACTTGGTCCTGACCGACGCCACCACCGCCGAGATGACCAAGCTGACGGAGAACTCCTTTCGCGATCTCAACATCGCCTTCGCCAATGAGCTGGCCCTCGTCTGCGAGCGGGTCGGGGTGGACGTCTGGGAGCTCATCGACCTGGCCAACCGCCATCCGCGGGTGAGCATTCTGCAGCCGGGCCCCGGGGTGGGCGGCCACTGCATCGCCGTGGACCCTTGGTTCCTGGTGTCCTGCGCTTCCGAGGATGCCCGGCTCATCCGTACGGCCCGCCAGGTCAACGACTCCCGGCCGGCCCACTACGTCGGGCGCATTCTCCAGGCGCTGGAAGGAGTGGCCTCGCCGACCGTGGCGGTGCTCGGCCTGACCTTCAAGGCCGACGTCGACGATCTGCGCCAGTCGCCCGCGCTCGCGATCACCGAGCAGGTGGCCGCTGCAGCGCCCCACGCCCGGGTCCTGGTGGCCGAGCCGCACGCCGGCGCGCTTCCACCGTCCCTGGCGCGGTGGGACAACGTTCGACTGACCGGGTGCCGGCAGGCCGTCGACCAGGCCGATGTCGTGGCGCTGCTGGTCAGCCACCAGGAGTTCGCCGATCTCGATCCGCTCCAGCTCGAGGGGCGCAGAGTCATCGACGCCACGGGGCTCTGGCGCTGCCGCGCTCCCCGACCGGCGGGTTAGAAGGACATGGGTGGTCGGCGTCTCAGACGTCTCATTGGTGCGGCTCTGCGCAGGGTGCACCGGCCCCGGCTCAGCGTCATCGTCAGGGCGGCGGGGGCCGGCCCTCACCTGGAAGGGGCCGTCCGATCCGTGCTCAACCAGTCCTTCAAGGACCTGGAGGTCCTGGTCGTCGTGGGGCCGGGGGGCGATGCGCAGTGCACTGGAGAGCAGGTGGCCAGTCGCCTGTCCGCCAGGGACCGGCGCGTCCGGCTCGTGCCCCGCGGCCTGGGCGGTGACTCGAGTGACTGGCTGGATGTCGCCCTGAAGCGAGCCAGGGGAAGCCTGGTCACCGTCGTCGACGGCGGTGACGGACTGATCGCCGGTGCCTGCCAGTTGATGATTCAGTGCCTGGAGCGGTCCGGCTCTGAGGCCGTCGTCGCGCGCTCGCGGTCCTTGACGCCAGCAGCCGGGGACGGGCCGAGGACGGGACCGTCCAGCGTGACCCGCCTCGCACAGCCACTGGCCCAGGTGCCCGGGGCGGTCGAGGACCTGGTGGCCGGCGCGGTCATCGCCCGCCGAGAACTGTGGACACCACCGAGGAGGCTCGTTGCGCTCCCCACCCCTGCGATGTCTCTACCCGCCAGGACCCTTGCGGTGCTTCGTCGTGCAACCCGCATTGACGTGCTGGATGAGGAGGTCTACACCTGGCGCGCCGGATCGGAGGCTCGTGGCCCCGGTGCGAACACTGATCCCGGCGCCCTCCTGGCGCAGGTGGATGCCCTGGTGCGGCTGGCTGCTGACGCGCCGGAGGCGGTGCGGCAGCAACTGGTCGCCGAACGCCTGAACCGGGACCTGGTTCTTCTGGCTGAGCGCGCCCACCGGGAGGGACCTGAGTTCGCCGACTGCCTCCGCCGCACCGCGAGGAGGGCGCTTGGAGATGCTGAAGACTCCGTGTGGGAGTCGACCGCGCTTCTCGATCGACTCGTGCTGTGGCTCCTCATCCAGGACGATCCGGCCAGTGCCGTGGAGCTTGAGGAGCTGGTCGGTCGGCGTTGCGAGGACCTGAGCCACCTTCCCCTGACCATTGAGGCAGGGGCGCTGCGACCCGAGCGGCGCTTCCTGGAAGGGCTCACGGTGACCAGTCGGCTCACCCAGGTCCGAGACGTCGACCTGAGACTGCACGTCAGTATCGACTCGGCGCGCTGGGGCGGCCCCAGGACCCTGGAGGTGCGCGGCAGCGCCTGGGTCCGGGGAGTCGACCCGAGCCTGATCGACCGCCCGATCGTTGAGGTGGTCGACGAGGCCGGGAGAGTTCGAGGACACGGCGAGGTGGATCGCTGCGAGGCGCCCCGGGCCGACCTGGAGGCCGGCGACCCGTGGCGCTCCTACCTGTCCTCGGGGATCGTGGTGCGTCTGCAGCTCGAACCGGGACGCTCCGTCTGGTTCCGGGTGGTGACCCGCGTGGCGGGGCGACGGGTGTGGGCATGGATGCCGCAACCGGCCGGCTCCAGCAGGTGGCGCCCGGCACCGCCGGAGCCCGGGATGCGCCTGGCGGTGCGCAGTCAACGGGGGCTGCTCCAGGCCGCTCCGGTGGAGAGCGGGGGCCCGGGGAGCGCGCTGCTGCCCAGTAGCCCGATCGGCGTCGTGCTCCTCGCTGCACGCCTGGACATCGACGCAACGCTGATGCTGAGCGGAACGGTGACGGGGGCCCCGGCGAGGCTGAACATTGTCCTTGGCGACAGTGCTGGAAACAGCGGCCCGATGACCGTATCCGCCGATCTGGCATCGGATGGCGGGTGGTCGGCGAGTATTGACCTGGTCGATCCCGACGTCGAGCTGGGGACTCACCCGATGAGCTGGAGCGCCGCGTCGCAGGACGAGCCCGACCGCTGCACTGAGGGTGCCTGTCTGGCAGGGGAGGAGATCGACGGTCCCGCCATCGAGGTTCCCGTCGCCCCAGCGCCCACCGGCTCCGCGGTGGCACCCGACGGCACCTCCTTCCCGGCGGGCTCCGGGCGCCCTGCGCGTCTCGCACGGATCATCACCCGTCGGAACGGCTCCGTGGCTGTGGCCGTCATCCCCCCGCTGACGCCTCAGGAGCGCTCGCGGCGGGGGCATCGGCTCCTCATTGAGCGTGAGCCCAAGGCCCTGAGAGCGGGAGTCTTCCTGGAGTCCTTCGGCGGGCGCAGCGGGGGAGACAATCCGGCCGCGATATGCGAGGACCTGGCGGCTCACGGCATCACCGCGACCCTGTGGTGGTCGGTCGTCGACGGGACGGTTCCAGTGCCGTCGGGTGCGCGCCCCGTCGTCGTCGGGTCACAGGAATGGGTGGAGGCGCTGCGCACCTCACGGGTCATCGTCACCAACGACCACCTTCCCTCCTGGTTCTCCAAGCGTGAGGGGCAGCACCTGCTCCAGACCTGGCACGGCACTCCGATCAAGAAGCTGCTGCACGACGCCCCACGAACCGTCACTCTGAGATACCGGCGCCTCATGGCCCGCCAGGTTCCCCAGTGGGACCTGCTGCTCGCCCAGACCCCGCAAGCCGGCAGGCGTCTTCAGCGGGCGCTGGGATACCACGGGCAGGTCCGGGTGGGGGAGTACCCCCGAAACGTGAGGCTCCTCGGGGGCTCTGAAGTGAGGCGACGGGTGCGCCACGAGCTCGGTATCGGTCAGGAGCAGCCGGTCATCCTCTACGCCCCGACCTGGCGGGAGAGCCTGCGGCCTGACAAGCGCGCAGTCGACTGCGGTACCGCGGGCGGGCCAGGGCCGGCGGGGGCGTTGGATGGGGAGCACCTGGCTGATCGTCTCGGCGTGGTGGTCCTCATGCGCAGCCACCACATGAACCGGGCAGGCCGTGTCCCAGGGGCGATCGATGTCAGCGGGTACCCGAGTGTCGAGGAGCTCATGGTGGCGGCCGACATCCTGGTCTCGGACTACTCCAGCATCTTCTTCGACTTCGCTCTCACCGGGAAGCCGGCAGTGGCCTACGTACCCGACCTGACCTTCTACCGCGATGTCGAGAGGGGTCTGTACGGTTGCTGGCCCCTCGAATCAGGGCTGCCCGTCGCCGTCGACCACGACGGGCTCACCTCCCACCTGCACAGGGTCCTGGGCGGTATCGACGCCGCGGGGGGCCGCTGCGCACCGCCAGAGGTGGATCCCGCACCGATCCTGGACAACCTTGCGTGGATCCGTGGATGGGTCACTCGTTTCCTGAGCTGATAAGCGACCGGAAGGGCGGATGAACCGCACCTCTCAAAAGAACTGGAAAGAATAATTGTGACGAGAGCGTGAGGTGCTCAGAAAAGGTGGGACAGGCCTCTCTGTGATTTTCAACAGCGAACATCGCATATTTCAGTGATATATCGGTATGGCATCGATTCTATGAAATCTTCGATGTCGGTTCGGAGGGTGGGGAATACTCACGGTGGTTTGTCCAGGGTGTTGTGGTGGGCGAGCCTCGGAGATTCAATCAGGAAGTGACCTCATGAAGCGCGTGATCACCTATGGCACATATGACCTGCTCCACTATGGTCATATTGCGTTGCTGAGGCGTGCGCGAGCGCTTGGAGACTTTCTGGTGGTGGCGCTGTCCAGCGATGAGTTCAATGCCGGAAAGGGTAAGCAGGCGTACTTCTCCTACGAGGAGCGCAAGGTGATGCTCGAGGCCATCCGGTACGTCGACCTCGTGGTGCCCGAGCTGACCTGGGGACAGAAGACCGAGGACGTCGCCAGGTACGGTATCGACGTCTTCGTCATGGGGAACGACTGGAGCGGTGAGTTCGACGATCAGCTGGAAGGGCTGTGCGAGGTCGTCTACCTTCCTCGGACTCCAGAGGTCTCGACGACTCGAATCAAGAGTGATATGCGCCTGGGCTGACTGGTGTGCTTTGAATCGGGGTGTCGCATGAGGTGAAGCGGGCCTCCGAGTTGGAGGCCGGAGTGAGTCTCGCTGTGTGGCGCGTCAGCAAGCGCTGATTTTAATCCATAGAATGTTTTTAATGAAATAAAGGCGATTATCATGACCAAGGATGCTGTCCTCAGGAAGATGGGGCGCGTCGTTTCCGGCCGTTTGCAGCTGCCGGCCGCCACCAGGCTGGTGCGCTATGCCGCTGCCAGGGAGTATGAGGACGGCAACCTGGCGGAGGCCAGGCGCCTGTATGAAAAACTCTCTGAGGGTGCTCAGGACACTGCCACCCGGCTGCGCCTAGGGGTCATCGCCGAGCGTCAGGAGCGGTTCGAGGCCGCTCTGAGAACCTATACCGAGGTGGCCGACCATGACCCCGCCTGCGGAGAGGCCTTCTACCGTGCCGGCTGCCTCCTCAAACGGCAAGACGATCCAGAGGCGGCCTTCGTCTTCTTCTCGCGTGCCCTCTCCTCAGGAGTGCGAGACCGACGCTACTCGGAGCGCCTGCTCGCCTGCCTGCCTGCGAGCACCCCGCAGTGGCAGCGTCTGGAGGTTCTGCTCTCCGGTCTGCCCGAGCACGAGAACGACGCCGCCTGGCTGCGCAAGCTCCTTCAGTCTCAGCTCCACATGGGCTTGAACGGGCCTGCCAGGTGCACCCTGGATGCCCTGGCCAGCGTTGATCGGCTCAGCGCGCACGAGCTCTTCGAACAGGGGGTCATCGCTCACCGTGACGGTGATCGGGCCTGCGCCACTGCCAGCTTCGCGGCCGCTTGTGAGGCTGCCGGCGGCAAGGCGCGCAGCAAGGGGCCGGCCCAGTTCGCATGCTCCCGGGGCGACTGGAGGCTGGCGTCCGAGCTCTTCGAGATCTACCCGGGAGAGGGCTTGTCCAGGGGGGAGCTGGCCTATGAGCTGGCCTACTGCCTGGACCGTCTGCGTGAGCACGAGCGAGCGCAGGGGCAGTACGCCCTGGCCGCCTCGCTGGATACGGGGAACGGGAACACCCTTTACAAGCTGGGGCTCGCCTCGGAACGCATTGGCGACCTGCTCACCGCGGAGCGCTCCTACCAGGAGGCCCTGCGGACGCTCAAGAAGCCCGCACGCAGCTGGTGGAACTATCGCCGTGGGGTCTGTCTGGCGAGACTGGGACGCCACGCCGAGGCGCTGGACTCCTTCTGGTCCTACCTGGGGCCGGCCCCGCGCGGGCTGGCATCGGTGTCGCAGCAACCGGCCAGTACGGGCTTCCTCGAGCTCGTTCGCGCTAAGAGCACACCACCGCCTCGGCAGCGGCCGGAGGATCTTGTCGAGTCCACCATCGGCGAGATCATGCTGGGGCTTCATGAGGATCTCAGGACCCACGGCGGTACGGAGGGTCCCGGCACCGGTATGGAGATCCCGCCCGCCGTGGCGCGCACGGCGGCTCAGTCCATCCGCCGCATTCTCCCTCTGGTTCTCAAGGGGGACCGGAACCACCGCCTGGTCCTGGCCCAGCTGGCCCAGGACGCCGGGCAGGTGGAGCTCGCCTGCGAGATCCTCGAGCAGGCCGAGGAGTTCGGCTGCAAGGACGGGCTGGATCCGCGGGCCTATGGGCGCACCGCGGGAGCTGCTCGCAACATCCGCTACGCCGAGGCCCTGGAGGTCCTTCCCGTCAGCCCCCACCTGGTGCTGTGGGAGTCCAACCACGGAGCCTCGATCGGTTGCCACCCTCTGGCCGTCTTCCGCTGGATGGTGGACCGGCCGGAGTACTCCCACCTGCTCCATGTCTGGGCCGTCAACGACCTGGGCGCCATCCCGCCTGACCTGCTGGGGCGTCGCAACGTCGTCTTCGTCCCCCTGCACAGCACCGAGTACATGCAGTACCTCGCCACCGCCGGGTACCTCGTCAACAACGTCTCCTTCGCCCCCTACTTCGTGCGCCGTCGCGAGCAGCGCTACCTCAACACCTGGCACGGCACCCCCTTCAAGACCCTGGGGCGATCAATGCGGGGCGGTCTGCTCGACTACGAGAACCTGCAGCGCAACTTCCAGCTGAGCACCACGCTCATGGCACCCAACGAGCTCACCCGATGGGCCCTCATCGAGGACCATGATCTGCTCGACGTCTACCGGGGCCGCACCATCATCACCGGCTCCCCCCGTCTGGACACCTCGCTGACGATGAGCCAGGAGGACCGCAAGGCGCTTCGAGGCCGCCTGGGAATGGCCGAGGGGGACGAGCGCCGTCTGGTCCTGTTCGCCCCCACCTGGCGCGGCGGAGTCAGCAAGCGGGAGCTGGACCGTGAGGCCCTGGTCGCCGACCTGACCGCCATGGCCTCCCGTGACGACGTGCTTGTGGTCTACCGCGCCCACCGCCTCTCCGAGAAGCTGTTGGCCGGCGTCGATCTGCCGGTGAGCGTCGTGCCCAAGGACATCGACACCAATGAGTTGCTGGCCGCCGTCGACGTCCTGGTGACCGACTACTCCTCGATCCTCTTCGACTTCCTCCCCCAGAAGCGCCCCATCGTGCTCTACATGCATGACATCGAGGAGTACCGGGCCGAGCGGGGTCTGTACCTCGATCCCGCTCAGGTCCCCGGGCTGGCCTGCTATGACCGCGCTGAGCTGGCCTCAGCCATCGGGCGTGCCCTGGCCGGGGAGGGGGTCGCGGCCCGGGAGGCCCTCGCCCGGTACTGTCCCTACGAAGACGGGTGGGCCTCGGCGCGCCTGGCCCGATTCTTCTTCGACGACGACCTCGACCACGGACAGCGGGCTGTCATACGGGACCACGCACGTGACTCCGCAGCCGGCTGTGGCGCCCGTAAACGCCGGACACTCCTGTTCCACGCCTCCATGATCCCCAACGGGATCGCCTCTGCCCTCCTGGCGCTCCTGGAGGCGCTTGACCCGGAGCTCTACTCGGTGAACCTCATCGTCGAGCCCTCCGTCCTGCGCAGCAACGAGGACCGTCAGGAGATCTTCCGGCGCCTGCCCCACCACGTCCATGTCATCTGCAAGCCCGGTGCCGCGCCCTGGCGGATCCACGAACGGGCCTGCGTCAACGACTTCGCCCGCCACCCCGAGGCCTACGTCTCGCAGAGCTTCTGGGACTGCTACTGGGCGTACTACGAGCGCGAGACGCGTCGCATCCTGGGCGACTTCGTGCCCGACGCCGCCATCGAGTACGACGGCTACGCCGAGACCTGGGTGTCGCTCATCGCGGCCTGGGGGCGTCGAGGATCGCGCACCTCCTGCTACCAGCACAACCAGATGGACAACGAGTACCGGGACAAGTACCCCAATCTCAGGCGCGTCTTCACCCTCTACGGCGATGTCGACGCCGTCGTCGCCGTCAGCCCGGGCCTGGCCCGCCACAACCGCACCGGGCTGGCCGGTCTGGGCATTGATCTCTCCCAGCGCCAGCTCTCGGCCCGCAACCTCCTCGACGTCGAGCGGGTGCGCCTCGGGGCGCAGGCGCCCGCCCCCGACGCCTTCACCGAGCTGAAGAACGAGCACGACATCGTCCTTGCCACCATGGGGCGGATGTCGATGGAGAAGAACCAGGCGGCTCTCATCGAGGCGCTCGCCCTTCTGCGCAAGCAGGACGTCGTCGAGAACGGCGCTGAAGGTGACGGGGCTCATGGCCTGAGTGTCGGCCTGGCGATCGTCGGATCCGGGGTGCTCGAGGGGACGCTGCGAGGCCGGATCGACTCCCTGGGCCTGTCCGGGCACGTCGTGCTGCTGGGACAGATGGACAACCCGTTCCCGGTCCTTGAGGGAGCCGACCTGTTCGTCCTGCCGTCCTTGCACGAGGGGCAACCGGTCACTCTGCTGGAGGCGATGACACTGGGAACCGGAGTCGTGGCCTCCGACCTTCCGGGCAACCGGGAGCTGGTCGCCCTCGGTTACGGAGTTCTGAGCGGGACCTCACCCCACGACATCGCCCAGGCGATCCGCACGGCACTGGCCGACCCCCGACTCGCCCACGGAGACTTTGACGTCAAGGAGCACAACGCGCGTTCACTGCGGGACACTCTCGATGCGATACTCGGTCCCGACGCGCACCATCAGCGTCCCAAGGGGAAGGCGGCGTCCACAAGGAGGCGGCGCAGGCGTGCGGCCTCGCGAAAGGCGCCCGTATGACGCCTCGGACGGCCCTCGAGCTGCGGCGCGCACTGTGGCACCTGCGCCACTCCGGGCTGACGGGGCTGCGTGAGCACCTGCGCCGTCGTCGGGCGACGGCCTGGGCCCGCCCCCGCCGGTGGGCCTCCGGGCGACGGCACCAGACCCTCCTGCCGGACTGGCCCCTGCCCTCACCGCAGGAGACCGGACCTCGCCACGACGTCACCGTCGGGCTGATCGCCGATGAGTTCACTGCGCTCGCCCTGCGCTACGAGTGGCGCTCCGTGCCCTTGACGCCCACCGGCTGGCGCGAGCAGATTGAGCAGAGCCCCATCGACCTGCTCTTCGTGGAGTCCGCCTGGCACGGCAACGACGACGCCTGGCGCTTCCAGGTCATCGGCTCCCAGGGGCCCTCGGGTCACCTGAGAGAGATGGTCACCGCGCTGCGAGAGCGAGGAGTGCCGACGGTCTTCTGGAACAAGGAGGATCCCGCCCACTACGACGAGGCCATTGCGACTGCGGGCCTGTTCGACTGGGTCTTCACCACCGATGAGGCGATGGTGGGGCGCTACCGGAGCGACCTGGGACATGACCGCATCGGGGTCCTGCCCTTCGCCGCCCAGCCCGCGATCCACAACCCGATCCGCCTGCTGGACGATGCGGGTCGCCCCGCACCCCTGAGGGATGTCGCCTTCGCCGGCACCTACTTCGCCCACAAGTACCCCGAGCGACGCGCGCAGATGGAGATCGTCCTGGGCGGCGCCCTCGACGCGTCGGCTCGACTTCCCCGCGGGCTGGACATCTTCTCCCGGTACCTCGATGGCGATGACACCTACCAGTTCCCGACTCCCTGGGACTCGCACGTGCGCGGCAGCCTCACCTACACACAGATGCTCAGCGCCTACCGTGCCTACGGCGTCTTCCTCAACGTCAGCTCCGTGGTGGACAGCCCGTCCATGCTTCCGCGCCGCGTCATCGAGGTCCTGGCCTGCGGCACTCCTGTGGTGAGTACCCCGACGCCGGCCACCGACCGCCTCCTGCCCGCCGGAACCCTGGCCAAGGTCTCTGACCGCGCTCAGGCCGGGCACACCGTGCGCGCGCTCGTGACCAACCCGGCCCTCGGGGACTACATGACCTACCTGGCACAACGTGAGATCTGGGGCCATCACACCTACAGCCACCGCGTGGAGACCGTGCTGCGAGCCGTCGGCATGGGGGAGAGGGTGCGACGCCGGCCCACCGTCGCACCCCTGGTGTCCACCATCCGGCCCGAGCAGGTCGACCACGTCCTTCAGACCCTGGCCGGCCAGCAGCAGGTGACGATGGCGCCGGTCATCCTCACCCACGGCTTCACGGCCCGCGCCAGCAGCAGGGCCCGCGCCCGCGAGCTGGGCCTTGAGATCGACTGGGTCACAGCGGGGACCAGTACTCCTTTAGGAGCCTGCTACAACCTCATGCTCTCGCGGGTCGAGGCCGACTACATCGCCAAGATGGACGACGACGACCTCTACGGCGATCACTACCTCTTCGAGTCCCTCGCGGCGGCCGACTACGCCAGGGCCGACGTCGTCGGCAAGCACGCCCACTACCTGCACCTGTCGGGACCGGACCTGACGGTGCTGCGCTTCGCCGACTGGGAGCACCGCTATACGACTTTCGTCTCCGGACCGACCCTGGTGGCTCGTACGGACCTGGTGCGCGATATCACTTTTCCCGAGACGACCACCGGTGAGGACACCGGTTTCCTCAATGACTGCAACCGTGCCGGGGCTCGTATCTACTCGGCCTCCCGATTCGGTTTCGTCCAGCGACGTGGGACGACTTTCGGACACACCTGGGACATCTCCAACGCAGAGGTGCTGGCTACGTCCACCATTAGTCATTGGGGACCGCCCCACGAAATGGAGATGCCCACCTCATGAACGCCCGCAGCACCGAGACCTTGCACGTCGTCATCATCGGTTCCGCAGGTGATCAGGACACGCTTGACTCCCTTCACCAGGACCGGCCCGAAGGCGGGATCGTCCCCATCGGGTGCCCTGATCCGGCGGTTCTGGACCAGGTCCTCCGCCCCCTGGCCGCGGGGACCCGGGTTCTGTTCCTCAGGGCAGGAGACCTGCTCGAGCCCGGCTATCTCACCTCATTGGCTCAGCACGGCCCGGGTGAGACCGTCGTGCTCACCCCGACCGTGACCATCCGCCCCGACGGCGCCCGGGACGAGCGGCTGCAATGGCGCTTCAAGCACGGCAGCCGCAGCGCCGACCTGGCCGCCGAGCCCCACATCTTCCCCGACACCATGAGCGGAGTGGTGCTCACCATCCCCCGCCACGGTCTGCAGGACTGGGGCGGCTCGGGAGCCCTCCACGGCGTGGACAGTGCCGTCGGTGCTGAGGGCACCGTCGATGATGACGAGAACATCGGCCTGAGCGGACTCATCGCCCACGTCGTGGCCACCGGCAACCAGGTGGGACTCCACGACGGCCCGGCCGTTATCCGCCACGCCCCCAGGCCTCCCGGCCCCTGGGGAAGGATCAGCCACTACCGCCACCTGCTGGGTGCCGTGCTGCCGGCGTGGCTGCAGGCCGACTGCCCCCTGCCCGCCTGGGTCCACCAGCTCATCATTCACCGCCTCATCCAGGTCACCGACGCCGACCGCGGGCTGCGCTACCCCTCGGCCGGGCTCACAGCTGCCGAGCGCGCCGAGGTGGCCCAGCTTCTGCGCGCCGTCACCCGGCGCGTCCCCGCCTCCCAGATCGAGGCGTACTGCTCCACGCCGCTGGCCGTGGGGCGTCGCACCGCCCTGGTCGCCATGACCGCAGGCCCCATGCCCGCCCCGATCCTGCCCTCGGGACGCAGGTTCCGCAGCGACCAGAAGGCCACCTACTTCTACACCGGTGACATGCCCCAGGAGCAGTGGAAGGTGGATGGCGCCTGGGCCCAGCCGACCTGCGCCAAGACGGTCGATCACCGCTACTTCGACGACGTGGTCCTCCGCGAGCGCATCGTCTGGTTGCCCAAGGGGAGGATCACCGCCGTCATCAACGGTCAGGAGCTCCCGGTGGCCCCCTACCGGGGCGACCCCAGGCCGCCTGAGACGATCCCCGGTCGAGGCCGCCAGGGAGCGTCCTCACCCGGGCTGCGTCGGCGCCTGGCCCGGCTTTTCGGTCCCAGCGGCCATCAGGAGCACCGGCAGGCCAGTGGCACGTCACCGGACCCGGACGCCTTCTCCGGGGTGTCCTCCTCGGCGCCCTCGCCGTACACCGCCTCGTCCCCCTCCGACTGGCCCCGCACCTGGCTCTACATGGACCGCCACGACAGCGCCGGCGACAACGCCGAGCCGCTGTACCGCTATGCCCGCACCCACGCGCCCAGCGTCCGGCACATCTTCGTCCTCGAACGCAGCTGCCCGGACTGGGAACGCCTCGCACAGGACGGCTTCGTCCTCCTGGACCCGACCGGCCCCGGATTCGACGCCGCCTGGAGCGGTGCCGAGACCATCCTCCTGTCCGACATCGGTGACCCCCTCATCAAGGGCCGCCTCACCGGTGAGGGCATCGGCCCCGACCAGCGCCTCGTCTTCCTCCAGCACGGTGTGACTATGCGTGACATGTGGCGCTGGTTCAACGGCGCCCGCCTGGACGTCGTCGTGTGCGCCACCGACGCCGAGCAGGCCGGACTGACGGCGGACCACACCTCCTACACCCTCACCGACCGAGAGGTCTGGCGCACGGGCTTCCCTCGCCATGACCACCTCTACAGCCTTCTGGGACGTGAGCGTGACAGCATCCTGCTGGCCCCCACCTGGGACCCGGAGGTCTCACGCGCTCTGGAGAGCGACCCTGACGCCGTCGGACTCCTCAGCGCGCTCTACCGGCCCTGGCTCGAGCTGGCCGCTGGCCTGACCCAGGCCGGCCACCGCACCGTCCTGTTCGCCCATCCCAAGCTGGTGCCGCACGCCCCCGAGTGGTTCGGGGCCCTGGGCGTTCCCGCCGTCACCGGCCGCGACCTGCCCGAGACCCTGGCCCGCTCCTGGGCGGTCGTCTCGGACCGGTCATCCGTCCTCGACGAGGGCATGATCGCCGGCTGCGTCGGCATCGTCTGGGACCCCCGCGGACGGCCGGACACGGACCGCTACCGCTCCCGTCACGAGGCCATCGGAGCCATCGGTGTCGACACCTCCGCGCAGGTGCATCAGGTGGTGGAGGACGTCGTCGCCGGCCGAGTCACCGCCTCGGAGGACCTCATCCTGCTCGACGCCGGAGCCTGCGCCCGCCTCACCGCGCTGCTTCGACGCGACCTGATCTGATGCAGGCCCCGGTGCCGGTGGCCCGACGGCCGGGCCGCCGTCCGCCCCTGGTCAGCCTCGTCATCCCCGTCTACGGTGTGGCCCCCTACCTGCCCCGCTTCCTGAGCTCGCTCGACGCCCAGGACCACCCGCACAACCGCCTCCGGATCGTGCTCGTCCTGGACGGGGCCTGCGACGACTCGCCGCGAGTCTGCCGAACCTGGGCGCGGCGAACAGACCTCGACGTCGAGATCGTCGAGACGGGCAACGGCGGACAGGGGCGCGCCCGAAACCTCGGGATGGCACGGGCCCGAGGGCAGTGGATCGGCTTTCCCGACCCCGATGACTGGCTCGCCCCCGACTTCCTCACCCGACTCCTGGCCGCCAGGCGCCGCGGCGACGTCCTCCTGGCCGGCCGCACCCTCATTCACCAGGACGGTGCTGAGACGCCCCACCCCCTCGACTTCCGCTTCCAGGGCGGGACTGCTCGGGCCGATGCCGCCCGTCAGCCGCAGGCCATCCAGCTCTCCGTCCACGAGTGCCTCATCCGGGCCGACCGGGCGCTCGCGGCCCGGTTCCCCGAGGACCGCGAGGCGCCCACCTTCGAGGACGCGCTCTACCTGGGGCGCATCCGAACCGGTGGAGGCCGTATCGTCTACGTGCCCGAGGCCGTCTACCACTATGACAAACGGGTCTTAGGCGACTCCACGGTTCAGACCGCCTGGTTGCGCCCGGGCCGCTACGTCGCTCAGATGCGCACGCGCTACCACGCCCTTCTCGATGCCGCCGGTGGTGCACCTTGGGCTCAGCAGACGATCCTGTACGACCTCGGCTGGTACTTCGGGGTCGTCGATGCCGGTCGGATGCCCACCGAGCCGCCGGGACTGGGGGAGGTGCACGCGGCGGAGATGCGTGAGCTGGTGCAGCGCCTCGACTCCGAGCAGATCATCCGCAGCCCCTGGGGGAACCTCCGTGCCCGGGACCGGGCCCGTCTCCTGCTGTGGAAAGGACGCCCCGAGGTGGCGGTGGTGCGCGACGGAGAGATCCTGGAGCTGTGCACCGTCGAGCCTCCCGGCCGGCAGGCGGCTCCCCTTCGCTACGCCGGCACCGACGTCGGCTGGGTCCTCACCGGGGCTGAGGCGGCGCAGCGTTACTCCGGCGGGGACGTCCCCCGCATCCCCCTGTGGCCCCGCCGGCCACGGCTGGGTCAGACGCACCCAGCCAGGACGATGAGTCTCCCGGGGCTGCTGCGACGTCGTCGCTGAGGCGGGCATCTCTACGGGCCTGACGCCGGCCTGCTGCACGAGGCGGAGCTCAGAACGCCGGGGCGAGGTCGCGCGGAGCCGGAGCGATCTCCAGCTCTTCGGCGACCCATGAGTACAGGGAGGCGGCGTAGTGGAAGGGTGCGGCTCCCCAGCGGTGCGCGTCGTCGGCCACGACGAGCTCATCGGGAACCTGGAGGATCCGCAGGTCGGTCTCCTGGCGGACGAGGTCGACGTAGCGGGTCATGACCCAGTTGGCCTCCATGGCCGTCTGTCCCCAGCTCGGGACGGTTGACATGCCCGAGGTGGTCCTCGTCGCCCAGGGAACGTTGATGAGGATCGTCCTGCTCGCCAGGTCGAGCCGCTCCAGGAGACTGTGGAAACGCAGCAGGGCAGGCCGCCACAGATGCAGGTGCTCCGCCGTCCCCAGCTCGAGGAACCTGGCGGGAAGCCCCTCGTAGAGACCGGCCGTCAGCGCTTCCGTCGAACGTGTCAGGAATGTCCCGGGGGCCGTCTCCAGGACGCCGAGACGCTCGTCGGTCAGGTCCCACAGCAGGAGATCGGTGTACGAGGCAACGGCCGTCAGCTGCGCCTCCAGATTGCCCACCATGTCGGACAGGAAGGAACGACGGGCGAAGGACGATCTCAGCAGGGACAGATCGAGATCGCCGACGTCGGCCGGACGCCCCGCACTGATGAGGGACTGGCGGGCGATGTAACGCTCCACGCTCCATCCCCGCTGCTCCATCTCACGTGCCGCGTCCCTGGCCACACAAGAGCCGTAGACCGTGATTCGTCCTGCTGTCTTCGTGCTTTCCTCACTGCGCATGGTCATACTCCTCGAGCGTGTCGGTAGGGCAGCGTGCGGCTCTCCGAGCGTTGGATCCGCACTCCTGCCGGTTTCCACTTCTCCCGGCACGTGGCCAGAATCGTGGCGGCCTTGTCCGGTTTGTCCTTGGCGATGTTCCAGGACCACCATCGGTAGTCATGGGCGATCTGGGGGCCCGGACCATCGCCGATGAGCTCGCCGTCCACGAGCCACAGCGCCCGGGTGCACATCTCCTCGATGACCTGCGCGGCATGGTTGACGATGAACACCGTTCCGGCTGCGCGCCGCAGCTCGGTCATCTTGTTCTCGCTGCGCTCCTTGAACGCGGCGTCGCCGGTGGACAGGGCCTCATCGATGAGAAGAATGTCCGGGTTCGCTGAGGCGGCGATCGCGAACCGTAGACGTGAGGACATCCCCGAGGAATAGGTCTTCATCGGGCGATAGATGGCCTTCCCGATCCCGGCCAGCTCGATCACCTCCGGAATGATCGCCTCGACCTGCTGAGGACTCATCCCCATGGCCAGACAGCCCAGGCGCACATTGCGCTCACCTGACAGGTCTGGGATGAGAGCCGCATTGACGCCCAGGAGTACCGGATTGGAACGGGCACTCACCGTTCCCGAGGTCGGCGTCTCCAAACCGCCCATGATGCGAAGCAGCGTGGACTTCCCCGCACCGTTGCGACCCAGGATCCCGATCGACTCCCCGGCGCGCGCCACGAACGAGATCCCCTTGAGGGCGTCGACCCTCACTTTCGGTCTCTGCCCCGTCAGCCCCAGAAGGATCTTCTGCGCCATGGACGCGGTGTGCAGGTCCTCGGCGTCGGTGGAGGGCGCCCGGTAGCTCACCCGAATGTCGTCGACGACGACGGTGGCGGTGCCGATGCCGGCCTCGTGACCGTCAGCGGCGGTCATGACCGCGGGATGCGAATCGGTGTCCGGGGTCATCGTGACGATGGGGCAAGGCGTCGTCGTGCCTCCCGGCCCGTCTGCTTGAAGGACCGCTGACTCATGCTTCGGTCCGGTCTCAGCGCTCGACACCGTAGACCTCCTCCTTCTCCCAGAAGAACACGAAGGAGACAACGGCCAGCCCCACCGACCACGCACTCAGAATGAGCCACATGCGCGCCTGCGGAACGCGCTGGTACAGGATCACGTCCCGATACATCGTGATGATGAGGTATCCGGGATTGAGGTCCATGGCCCGCAGCATCAGCGGGTGATCAATAAAACGTTCGTAGGAGAAGAAGACTCCCGAGGCGTAGAACCAGAACTGAGTCAGGAAGGGCCAGATATTCCGCATGTCCGGGATCGTCGTCGTGATACGGGAGGTGGCCAGTGTCAGCCCCAGGCTCAAGAGCACCTGAAGAGCCAGGACCGGGACGATGAGGAGCCAGTGCCAGCTCGGCCAGGCGTGAGGAGGAAGAACCACCACGAGGACGAGGACCGCGATCATCGGTGGAACCAGGTCGATCGCGCTGCGAATCGTGTACGACGCGGGGAGGGCGGCTCGAGGGAAGGAGAATCCCCGAATGAGGTTCTTCCCGGTGACTATCACCTGGCTACCGTCGGTCACTGCCCGCTGCAGCGGCGGGAAGAACGTGACGCCGATGATGAGGTAGCCGATGAAGTTGTCAATACCGCGGCTCGTCTGCAGAAGCAGTCCGAACACGATGAAGTAGACGATCGCATTGAGCATCGGTTTGGCGATGAGCCACGCGTTTCCCAGGAAGGTGCCCCGTTGGGACCCCAGGGCCTTGGCCCGGGCGTCGGCCCAGATGAAGTGCCGCCGTTGCCAGAGCTCGCGGATGTAGGCCACCAGCGGTGGGCGCCGTCCCACCGGATACAGCTCGCTGAGCTCGACGACGCTGACACTGATCTCGGAGCTGTCGCCCCAGAACGGCTGCCCAGCGGTCCACGGGGTCCAGGATGCCCTGCTCATACCAGCCCCGCGTAGATCTCGGCCTGGCGGACTGCGTTGCTGCTCCAGGTGGGTAGCGTCTGACGCGTTGAGGGCAAGGGCGCTCCAGCGGCCAGCTGGGTCAGCACTCGGCTGAGTGCCTCCACGTCGCCGGCGGGAAAGGACCGATTCGCCGATGGGGCGGTGATCTCCCTGAGCGCGGGAAGATCGGAGGCCACCACTGGCCGGCCCAGCGCCATCGCCGTCATCGGCTTGAGGGGTGTCACCAGCCGACACACCGGCGTATCCAGTCTCGGCACGCAGAAGACGTCCAGGGCCTGGTACCAGTCCAGGGTCGTTGCTCGGTCCACCCGTCCGGGAAGGACGCACACCGACTTCTCCAGTCCCATCTCTCCGGCCAGGGCCACCAGCTCGGGACGGCTGACCCCGTCACCCACCACGGCGCACCGGACATCGACCCCCCGAGTGCGGCAGAGCGCCACAGCCCGCAGAAGCGCGCCGAACCCCTCATAGCCCACCAGGGAGGAGACGCTCCCCACCCACAGGCCGCTGCGGGGCAGTCCCAGCCGTTGGCGGGCATCCGCCGGTAGCAGCCTGTCGGCCTCGAGCACCTCCTGGTCCACGGCGTTGGGAACGACTGTGATCCGGCTGGCGTCGACACCCCGGTCCGCGAGGTCCTCGGCCTGGACTCGTGAGAGGACGACGACGGCGTCGGCCTGCCGGGCCATCTCCGCCTCCTTGGCCCGCAGCAGCGTGAAGCGCTCAGAGCTCAGCGCCTCGGCCTCCTGACTCGGCGGCCTGGAGGCTACCCAGGTGCACTCCAGCACCCCTCGCATCTCGTAGACCCAGGGCAGACCGTAGGAGCGGGCCACTGCCTGGGTGACCAGGGCGTTGACGTAGTTGGTGGTCGTGTGCAGCACGTGGGGGGAGAACGTCTCCACCTCCCGCGCCAGCAGGCGGCTCATCTGAGTCAGTCGGGCTATCGGGGAGTCCTGTGACCGCGCGGGAAGAATCCGCCGGTAGGTGACTGCGTCGACGACGTCGGTGGCCTGAGCCGCAGGCTTACCGATGGTGACGGGGTAACCGATGCGCGTCACCGCATGCACATTGATGCCGACGCCGGCCTGCGCCCGCAGGAGCGCGTGCGAGCGCACCGTGTAGCCGGACTGGGTGTGGGGCAGCGAGCTGGTCAGTACGTGAAGGACGCGGGGCGGCTCAGTCGGGTCAGGAGCCGTCCAACCGGGTGAGGGGGAGAACCCGGGGAGATGGAAGCCCGGGCTCATCATGGCCAGCTGGGAACGCAGACGGGCCCACAGCGCCCTGGAGCCGGGCGCCCCCTCCAAGGTGCTGAGCGCGGTACTCAGGTGTCCCCGGGACCACAGGTCCCGCGCGCGCACCGAGGGGCTCAGGCCCTCGGCGTCAATATGCCTGCGCTCCGCGGAACCGAGATGGATCGCCATCTCAGCGGCGAGCCGACGGCCGACAGCAGATCGTGGTACTGCCCGGCTCAGCGCCTCGCGGGCTGAGTCCGGTCTGTCGGCGATGAACGCTGACAGGGCTCGGCGGACCTCATGATCATCCGACCCGATACCGAGTGCCTGAGCGCACCGACCGCGCCAGGGCTCAGACAGCCGACGCGCTCCCTGCAGGGCCAGGAGCACCGGGTCCTCGACCAGCTGCCGGGTGGCGGAGGTGCTCAGCAGCACCAGATTCCGCAGGATCTGGACGTCAGTCACCGGACACCTGCCTCAGGAGGGACTCGTAGCGGTCCGTCATGACCTCGGCGTCGGCGTGGTCCGCCAGCCAGCGTCGTCCCCCCGTCACGTCCAGGCGGCTGCGGTCTGCGGCCAGAGCCCTCCACAGGGACGCCAGGGCCTGCGGGTCCTGCGGGGTGGTGACGTCGCCGCAGCCGGCGTCCTCCACGATGCGCCGAGCCTCGCCGTCGACCGAGGCGCACACGTGCAGTCCTGCGGACATGATCTCGTAGAGCTTGGACGGGACCGTCACAGACATGGCCGGCCAGCTCTGTAGACTCACCAGAGCCGTATCGGCCCAGGCGTAGTGCTGGTCCACTTCACTCCACGGCACAGCGGGGTGCATCTCCACGGGGGCCCCGAGGCTGCGGGCCAAGGTCGCGACCTCCTGAAACTGCGCACCGTCGCCGACGATCCGCAGTACCACCGGGGTGCCGCTCTGCTGGGCGATGTGCGCGGCCTTCACCGCGAAGCCCAGCCCCTGAGCGCGCCCTACTGTGCCCAGGTACAGCACGTTCAGGACACCGTCTGAGCGGCATCGGCCGACAGGAGATCGGCCTGCCGATGTCGTGGCGCCGGTGTTGCGCACCGTCACCACGCGGCGGACCCCGCGGGAACGCAGGACCTGTGCGAAGGAGTCCGTCGTCGTCACCACAGCCGCGGCCTCCTGCTCCAGGCGGGTGATGAGGGGTGGCAGAAGACTGCGTGCGCCCCAGCCGACGACGTCCAGCCTCCTGGTTTGGCGGGCCTGCGTGGCGGTCGATGGACAGCTGAGGGGCGGGGACCACTGTGCGGCTGACAGAAGCAGATCCGGCCAGGCGTCTCGCAGCTCCACCACGACCGGGCGATGCAGCATCCCGCCGACGGCGAGCGCTGCTGGAAGGGTGGGGAGCCCGGGAACCGAGCCGACGATGATGTCGGGGCGGTTCGCTCCCCGGAACCGCTCCACCCCCAGGCGTACGGAGTCGGCTGCCGCGACCATCTGATCGACTCCGCGTCCGCACACACCGCTGCTGTAGGGGCGGAAGATCGTGCGATGCACCATCGCTCCGGTGACATCCCGTCTGATCGAGCCGGCCATGTGGTCCCCGCCGCCTTGCAGGAGACGACCACCTGGGTAGTGGGGAGCCGGAGCCAGCACCGCCAGTTCGTGGCCACGTGAGATCAGCGCCTCGGCCAGCCGGTTCCAGCGGCGTTGAGGAGCACCGACCTCCGGTGCCCAGTAGTGGCTGAGGAGGAGGATACGCATGTCCTCACCTCGCCCTTCGGGGGCTGGGGAAGGGGTTGGGTGCTCCGATGATGGAGGGCATCCGCAGGTAGAGGACCAGGACTGCCGCCATACCGACCTGAGGTATCCAGAGCCGGCTACTGGTGACAAGGCTGCCTGCCGCCAGGGCACAGCACGAGGCCGCGGCCAGGGTCACCAGAAGGGCCGATGCCCAGTGCGGCCATCCGGCACAGACAAGGCGCTGGTAGACATGAAGCCGGTGCGACTCATACCAGCACTGGCCTGCTCTTATCCGCATCCACAGGGTGTAGCCGGTATCCGCCAGAAGCACGAGGACCGGGGCGACTGCCGCCTCCACGGCCACACCCTGGGCAAAGCAGGCCGTGACAGCGAAGGCCCAGGCAGCGCCCAGGGCGTAGGAACCGGAGTCGCCCAGGAACACCTTGGCGCGAGGCGTATTGAAGGGCAGGAAACCGAGGCACGCGCCGGCCACCGAGATCATGACGAGCCCCAGGCCGGGAACCGGGGCCACGATCGCCACCTGGACGTACCACAGGGAGGTCATCAGGGCGTGGCTGCATGCCAGACCGTTGGCGCCGTCCATGAAGTTCGTGGC
Organism: Actinomyces sp. oral taxon 171 str. F0337; assembly: GCF_005696555.1. Classification (NCBI taxonomy): domain Bacteria; kingdom Bacillati; phylum Actinomycetota; class Actinomycetes; order Actinomycetales; family Actinomycetaceae; genus Actinomyces; species Actinomyces sp. oral taxon 171. The sequence continues at coordinate 1,021,214 of NZ_CP040005.1, forward strand.
GTTGACCAGCGCGGCCGTGCCCACACAGACCACCGGGGTCCACCACAGTGAGACCTCGAAGGCGGTGTGCATCACCAGTCCGAGTGCTGCGCCCAGGGCGAGCTGGAGAACCAGGCGAGTTCTGACAGACACTGAGAACAGGTCCTCGATCAGTCCGAGCATCGCGAACGCGAGCACGGTCGCCAGACCCATGAGAGCGACGTCGAGCCTGGTCATTGTGTGGACAGTGCCTCGTTGGTGTGCTGCAGCGAGGATGGTTGTCCAGGTGGCGAGTGAGGCGGCCAGGACGATGGCGAGTCCACCGCCGCGGGGAACAGGACGTCGGTGGAGAGACCTGTCCACGGGGACGTCCATGACTCGTGCCCTCTTCAGGAGTGGGATCACAGCCGCAGTCAAGGAAGCGGAAACGGCCGCCGTCACGGCGAGCCCGCTCAGGAGCAAGGTGGTCATGAAGCCGGCTCCAGAGCCCGTGGTGCTTGAGCCCGCCATCTCAGTCGGTGCCGCCACTGGTCAGCCACGGCGATGACCGACCCGGCGAGACTGGCGGTCCACGGCAGAAGGTGGACCTTCGTGACGAGGTCGAGGAAGCAGGAACCGAGTGCGAACCCGGCCCCTGCCACGATGACGAACGGCATGACTCGTATGGAGGCCCACGGCCAGTAGTGCCATGTCACGCACCAGGCGGTCATCTGAATGAGAGCAGCGGCCGTGACTCCTATCAGAAGCATGTGCGGATGAAGAATTCGATGCGGTGATAAAAACGTTCTGATAAGGGTCGCCAGGAAGAGCCATAGCGTCCAGGAGGCCATGTCTCGGGTAACTGCCGATAAATCGGACGGGAGGCCGGGTGCTGAAGTGGCCGCGGAGGGGATGCTTGAGATGGTGCAGGAAGGTTGGGGGAGGGGGCGGGCGGGAACTGCTGTGACCACTGGTGACCTCCGATCTTCTGGGAAGATAAAGGCCCGGGGGGTGGCCTTCTTTGCTCGTTTTCTTATAACGGTAGTTGTGTCGAAGAGCCGGAAAAGCGATAGTCGTCATGATTGACTTGTCTGCAATCAGACTGTGATGTTCAGGGTTTGTCGTGACGGCCTCGAAACCGCTCGTAATCGTTGCGATACTGCGGAATGGCGGGACTCTGTCACATGATGGCCTCAGCTTGTGGTGGCCTGGGGTGAGGGGTGGGGTGGCGGTTTCGCGTATTCATTGGGTTAAGCGATAGCGGGTGACGACCGACATAGTTGAAAGCTTGCCTCAGGGGGGTAACAAAGGAATCTTGGGGTCGGCCTCGCACCTAGACTTAGCGGCGAGCGCATTCAACCGCCATGCGCGCAACCAACGACAATGCGATCGGTTCTTGTGTGATTCATACAAAAATCGATGACCCCAACCATGAGGACAATCCCAATGAAACGCGTCATCACCTACGGCTCCTTCGACCTGCTCCACTATGGGCACATCGACCTGCTGCGTCGGGCCAAGGCGATGGGTGACTATCTCATTGTCGCTCTGTCGACCGACGAGTTCAGTGCCTCCAAGGGGAAGCGCGCCTACTTCTCCTATGAGCAGCGCAAGGCCATGCTTGAGGCCGTTCGCTATGTCGACATGGTCGTTCCCGAGCAGACCTGGGGGCAGAAGAGCCGAGACGTCGATGAGTACGGCATTGATGTCTTCGTCATCGGCGATGACTGGATCGGCACCTTCGACGAGCAGCTCGAAGGCCGCTGCGAGATCGCCTACCTCCCGCGGACCCCGGAGATCGGCTCCGCTCAGATGCGGCCGTGCGACGAGGGGCGGGAGGTCGTCCAGGAGGCTCTCGCGCAGTGAGCGCTCTCAGACGTGACGATTGTGTCCGGCGCCGAAGTAGACGTCATCGAGCGTGGCTGTCTGCAGTGAGCGCTGACGCAGAATATCGATGATCTGACCGTAGACGTGGGTGACGGTGGGGAAGTTTGCGTGACCGATGACGATGTGCTGCGCAAGCAGCCACTTCTGGGCCTCACCGAGAAGGACCTCCGGCGTGAGCTGTCCGGAGTCTCCGAACGAGCCGTACCACATGGTCGTGGTCGAGTAGCCCACTTTGGCGCAGACCGAGTCGGTGACGGAGCTGCGGCCGCCGTAGGGAGGACGGATGAAGGGTGCCCCTGTGACACCGTAGGTGTTGCGCAGCAGATTCTCGCACTGGGTGAGCTCGTCGATGATCTCGCCCTCCGACAGCGTCGTCAGGTCGGGGTGCGTCCAGGTGTGGTTCGCCAGCTGAACCTGCCCCGATTCCACCAGAGGCTTCATCTTGTCCCGGTTGTCGGTCCAGCTCGGGTAGCAACCTGTGACGAAGAAGGTCAGGCGGACTCCCGAGTCCCTGGCGAAGTCCAGGTAGGCGTCCACGACCGAGGAGTCGACGCCGTCGTCGATGGTGATGGCAAGGACGTTGCCGACGTTCTCCGGCAGTCCGGTGATGAGCGAGTCCGCCGGACTGGGAGCGGGCAGTGACGGCGGGCCGTCCTGAAGGTGGAGCGGGTTGAGTGAGGGCGTTGGTGAGGGTGTGGGTGAGGGTGATGCCGAGGTCAGGGGCGAGGCCTGCGCCGGGGATGAGGCTGGTGAGGAGGAATGAGCTGTCGGTTGCGTGGTGTTGCAGGCGCTGAGGCAGCCTGCGGTTCCGGCGGCCAGGGCGAGTAGGAAGTCGCGGCGTTGCATGGGAGGGGCTTTCTCGAAGGTGGATTGTCAGAGCATCGAGCACCTGCTCCGCCGGCCGGGGCGCCGGAGTGAGTGAGCTGCTTTGTTACTCGGGACGCAGGTAAACGGCTGAAGCCTTCGCTGTCCGCTGTCCACCTGCGCTACGAAGACGGCAGCGTCGTTTGCTGCCTAGGAGGATGGAGAGATGGGGTTGCGGCACGATCCGCAATCAGTGGGGTGGCTGACGGGGTTTGAACCCGCGACCTCCTGGACCACAACCAGGCGCTCTGCCGACTGAGCTACAGCCACCGTGTACGGCATTACCGCAACGAATCGGTACTGTATCCGCTCATCTCCCCGCACGCCAAACTGGGCTCGGTGCACTACGTCACGTCGTGCGGGTGCTCTGAGGGCGTCGTCGCTCCGGTCACCTGGTGGGCGTGCTCAGGATCCGCTCGGCCACGTCCTTGCACTCCTGGGAGCTGGGTCCCTCCCCGCTGGGGAACAGGACCTCGCGGTAGTAGCGCAGCTCGTCGATGGACTCCAGGATGTCTGCCAGTGCACGGTGCCCGCCGGCCTTCTTCGGCGCGTGGAAGAAGGTCCTGGGGTACCAGCGCTTGGCCAGCTCCTTGAGGGAGGAGACATCCACGATCCGGTAGTGGAGGTGCTTGATGAGATCTGGCATGTCGCGGGCCAGGAACGCCTTGTCCGTGCCCACGGAGTTCCCCGCGAGCTGGGCGGTGCGCGCCTCGGGCACGAGAGAGGTCACATAGTTCAGGACCGTCTCGCGGGCGGCCTCCATCGTCACCCCGTCCTCCAGGTCGGCAAGGAGACCGGAGGAGGTGTGCATGTTTCGCACATAGTCGTCCATCTGCTCCAGCGCGGCGGCGGGAGGCTTGATGAGCACATCGATTCCGTCCGCCAGGGGCTTGAGCTCGTAGTCGGTGACGATAACGGCGACCTCGATGAGCGCGTCGGCGCTCTGGTCCAGGCCTGTCATCTCACAGTCGATCCACACCAGCGGGTCAGAGGTTGTCATCTGCTTGCTCACGGGAGCCACTGTAGTCATGTCGTCGAGCTTGAGGACATGGACCCTCTCACGAGGGCGGTGAGACTCGAGGTGCGATTCACGGCCATCTCCTGGTGGAGCAAGTCCGATGCTGCGAAGATCGCGATAAGGTCTCCATGAAGCCTGACAGCCCTTGAGTAACACGGAGCACTGATGTCCCAAAGCCCGGCCCCCCGTCACCTCGGAAGCTCCTACATCATGGAGACCCGGATCGGTGCGGGTGCCCAGGGAGAGGTCTGGCGCGGTCGGCGCACTGACGCCCGCGAGACCCTGGCCTTCAAGGTACTGCGTGCCGACCTGGTGGAGAATCCCGACGTCGTGGAGCGCTTCATCAAGGAGCGCTCCACCCTGCTGCGGGTGCGCAGCCCCTTCGTTGTCGCCATTCGCGACGTCGTTATCGAGGGCGCCACCTTCGCGATCGTCATGGACTACGTCAACGGTGGCGACCTACGGGATCTGCTGAGGACTCACGGCTGTCTGCCGCCTGCGCAGGTGGCGTCCCTGGGGACGCGTATCGCTCAGGGACTGTCCGCGGTTCACCAGGCCGGCGTGATCCACCGGGACATCAAACCCGCCAACGTCCTGCTCAGCTCACGTCCCAGCAGGGGTGGTGACCCGGCTGAGACGGTTGCCATCGGTACTGCCCCGGGAGACGGTGTGCCGGAGACCGTTGTGCCCCGACTGGCGGACTTCGGGGTGGCGCGCATCTGCGACACCTTCTCCGCCTCCCACATCACGGGAGCCATCGGTACGCCGCTGTACATGGCGCCGGAGATTCTGTCCATGCAGGCCCCCACCTCAGCCGCCGACATCTACTCGCTGGGCATCATGCTCTACGAGGTGAGCTGTGGGACGACGCCGTTCGTGGGGGAGCCCGCCCAGCTGCTCAGTCAGCACGCCCGCCGTGACGCGGGTCGACCGGTCGGTGTTCCTGACCCGTTGTGGGAGCTCATCGCCTCGATGACCTCCAAGCAGCCCGGTATGCGTCCCTCCATCGAGGATGTCGCCCAGCGCCTGGACGTCATGCAGTCGGCGCTGGCGGGCCTGCCCGCCGCACCGAGGCTCGCGTCGCCGCCGCAGTCAACGGCCTCGCTCGTTCCCTACGACTGGGACGCCCCTCCGTCCGCGGATCCGATGGCGCCGCCGGTGACGCCCTCGAATCCCTCAGCGACCTCGGCCACGATGGCGATCGTCCCGGAGGCGCCGACTCTGGTCAGTGGGCAGCAGTACGCCCCCAGCCCGGGACAGGTTCCTCTCAGCCCGGGGCCTGCGGGGACCGGTGGTTTCGCCGCTCCTGGGATGTCGGCAGCCCCCGGTGTCTCCAGCCCTTCCGGACCCGCTTTCTACGGCCAACCGGGTGCGCAGTACTCGGCGGCTGCGGCGGTCGGACCGCAGTCCGGCGCGCGTCATCGGTGGCGGCGTCGTCGGTGGGTGGCTGTGGCCGCCGTGGTCACTGTCCTGGCAGTGGTGGGGGCGAGCGCGACCTGGTGGTACTTCTTCTCCGGGCAGGAGATCGGCAACCGGTGGCCGGCGGCTCTGCCTGCGGGCAACGGTGTCCAGGAGGACCTGCGATACTCGGAGGTCTCCGAACCCGTCATGTCCGCTGACAGGACCACGATGGCCTTCGAGCAGGGCGGCGATGCGAGGCTCGTCGATCTCACGAAGAGCACGACGACGCCGGTGTGGAAGGGCGAGTGCTACAAGGTCCGGCCCTGGGTCGGTGGCTCGATGCTCTGCACCACAACCAGTGACGAGTCCACGGTGATCGGGGCCGCGGGCAAGACCTCTCAGGCGCCCTTCTCCAAGAAATCCTTCTACATCGGCGCGACGCCGGACCTCGGCATCGTGTCGGACGATGGGGAGACCTCCGACGGCGGCCCCATGAGGGGGTACGACGCCTCCGGCAAGGAGAAGTGGAGTGCTTCGGGCCAGTACAAGGGAGGCCGGGTCGATAACGGCTTCATCCTCACCTACGAGATCAAGTCGCGACAGTTCCAGGTGCTGTCGGCCAAGACCGGTGAGGTGCTCGTCTCGGAGCCCGGCAAGCAACCGGACTCGGAGTTCGACAAGCGCACTCGATTCCCCGGCGGATTCAATATCGGGTCCGGGCCGGAGGCCTTCTCGCGAGTGACGTCCTCGGGTGCCACGATCTACAAGGCCAACGGCAGTGAGGCGGCCACCGTCTCAGGCAAGTTCTCGGAGAAGCACTGGTGGGCTGCGTCAGCACCACTGGATGCCTCGTCACTGAAGGACGCCTACTCCTCCTTGGCGAAGGCATCGTCCTCGACCACCCCGGTCATCGGCCCCGGAGGTACGGTCGACGTCGTCGTCGACACCAGTGCCTGCGCGGCCAAGGTCGGCAGCAAGAAGCTCGAGCTGCCCGAGTTCTCGCAGAGCGAGGGGTGCCACATCAGGCCCATTGGTCTGCTGAGCGACGGACAGGTGCTGGTGGAGGTCGGAGAGTACAGTTTCTCCGATAGTGATCCGGGGAACCTTGTTGTTGCCGTGTCGCCCGATACGGGCAGGGTCGGCTGGAAGGTTCCCGGCGCCTACGGCGGCACCGTCGTTCCCGCGAAGGACCAGAGCGACGCCCGTCTGCTGGTCGCACAAGGACCTACCTCTACCTTTGATCTGGTGGTCTCCAGCATCACCAGCAAGTAGGAGCGCACGCGGCATGTAGGGCGCGGGGTGCCGACCAGCTCTGTGGTCGGCACCCCGGAGTTCGTGTCGGGAGTGCTGACAGGGATCAGCGACGCCCGCGGCGGGCCAGAGCGATGTAGCACGCCACCATGCAGGCCAGGCCGATGGCTGAGAGCAGGCCGTAGTTCGTCAGCCACTGCGCGGCCCCGTGCTTCCACAGCGCGTCGTCGCGGTTGGGCAGGATGGCGAGCATCTCCAGGGTGGAGGCAGCCATCGCGTACCCCCACCGCGATGGCATGAACCAGGCGAGCTGCTCGAAGACCGCACGTCCGGAGATCGGGATGATGCCGCCGGACAGGACCAGCTGGGCCATGATGGAGACCACTAGGACCGGCATGACCTGCTCCGAGGAGGAGACCATCGCGGAGACCGCCAGGCCGAGGAGCCCGGAGACGAAGGCGACGGCCCAGCAGCAGAAGGCCAGTTCCAGTCCCGGCCACCCCTCCAGGATGACGGCATCGGTGGGGCCCTTGTTGAGTGCCAGGGCGATGCCCATCATCAGCGCGGTCTGAACGGTGGTGATGAGCGCCAGGATGGTCGCCTTGGAGAACAGGTAGGCGCCGGACCTCAGGCCAACGGCCTTCTCCCTCAGGAAGACGTCCCGCTCCCCGATGAGGTCACGGATGGTGGCCGACATCCCGGAGAACGCCGCCCCGGTGATGAGAATGACCAACAGCTGCAGGGCCTGGCTGGAGTACTTGATGATCGGGGGAGTGGGGTTCTCCGGTGTCGGGGGAGTGGGCTCGGGGTAGTGGGGGACCGCGAAGCCGTCGCTTCCCTCGATCGCCTTGGTCAGCAGTCCCACGATGATGGGGAGCAGCAGCATGAAGGCGAGGTAGGACGGGTCGGCCGCCACGATCCGCAGCTGGCGCCGCACGAGGGTCGAGACCTGCCGGAGCACGGACTGCTGCTTGGGCGGCTTCTCCTGCGTCGCCGGTCCTGCGGTCGCCGCGGGAGCCCCTCCGCGCCGCGTCGAGGGCACCGTGGCCTCCATGTACTGACGCAGCTCCGCGGTGTGGTTGCGGATGAGGGCGTAGACATCGGCGTAGCCGTCCACGGCGGGAGGGTCGGGCAGGGTGCCCTTCGGGGTGTTGAGCAGCAGGCGGCCCTGAGCGGCGATCTCGTTGAGCCGCTGGCGGAAGTAGGGGAGCACCTCGCGGGGTGAGCCGTAGTAGACGGGCTTGCCGCCCGCTGCAAGGATGAGAACCTTGTCCGCGCGGTCGATGTGGTTCTCATTGTGGGTGACGACGACGACCGTGCGGCCGCTGTCACCCGGACGCGTCCCGTGAGCCAGGGAGGCCAGCAGGTCCATGACATCACGGTCCAGCTGGGGGTCCAGTCCGGAGGTGGGCTCGTCGAGGAACAACAGACTGGGGCGTGTCAGCAGCTCGATGGCGGTGGAGACCCGCTTGCGCTGGCCTCCGGAGAGCTTCTTGACCCGCTTGTCCACATGCGCGGTCAGGTCGAGGTCCTCCAGGACCTCAGCGATGCGCTGGCGCCGTTCGGCCTTGGAGACGTCCTTGGCGAAGCGCAGCTCGGCCGCGTACTCGAGGGTCTTGCGGACAGTGAGGGCGGAGTGAATGACGTCGCTCTGGGGGACCACACCGATCTTGTTGCGCATGACCGGGTAGTGCTCGTAGACGTCCAGCCCATTGAATAGCACCTGGCCCTCCTGGGCCTTCTGCTCGCCGGTGAGGGCCTTGAGCAGCGTTGACTTCCCGGCTCCCGAAGGGCCGACGACGGCCAGCAGCTCGTTGCCCGGCAGGGAGAAGGAGATGCCGTCGAGCAGTGTCATGCTGCCGTTGTTGACGCGGAAGGTCAGGTCCTTGCCGACCAGCTCGCCGCCGGCTCCGCCTGCGACCTGGACCTCGCACAGCCCGTCCGGACTCAGGGCGATGAAGGTCGATCCCAGTCCCAGGAGCACGGGCCGGGTGACCTGGACCTGTGAGACGCGCTGCCCGCCGACATAGAGGCCGTTGGTGGATCCCAGGTCGGTGACGACCATGCCGTTGGAGGAGATGTCGATACGGGCGTGGTGCTTGGAGATGAGCGGGTCGTCCAGGACAAGAGTGTTGTCAGGAGCGCGCCCGATGGTGCCCGAGGAGGTGACGCGGAAGGACTTGAGCGTGTGCCGCGAGGTGGGGAAGGAGCCTGAGCCGGACGAGGACGCTGCCTGGGGGCTTCCGGAGGCCACGTAGGTGGCTGCTGAGGACGCCGAGCCCATGGCCTGTGGAATGGGCGCGGCCTGCGCCGAGACGGCTGCGGCCGGGGGAGGACCGGCAGGGCGCTGGAGGAGGGGGGCGGCTTGTGGGGCGGAGACCGCACTCGGCTGCGATGGGATGAAGGGAGTGCTCGGAGCAGATGGTCCGGGCTGCCCTATTGGCTGTGACTGAATGGGAGCGCCGACTTGAGGCGCTCCGCCGGAGACGATCGGAGTGAGTCCCAGCGCCGGCCCCGAGGCGTCTCCCAGCTGGATCCGAGTGCCCTGATTCACAAGCGCCTCGCGCGTCACGGCCCCGTTGACGAGCATGCCGTTACGGCCCTGGCAGCTCACCGCCCACCCGGTTGGGGTCGGAGTCACCTGGAGGTGGGTGCGGGATACGAGGGGGTGGACGATCTGAACGTCGCTGTCCGGTGAGCGCCCCACGGTGAAAGGGGTGGTGAAGGTGTGGGGTTCCAGTGATGCCTGGGCGGAAAGGGAGCGCACGATGAGTGCGGGAGTGGGCAAGGCGCGGTCCTTCCAGAGGGGCGGGAGTGGGGCTCCGGCCACGATACTGGTGTTTCGCCGTCATCGCTAAGAGCGAGGACTCCCCGGTGTGAGGTTGCCAACATGCAGGTAGTGCTCTCGGGCGGGAGGCGAGGCCTTGCGACGTGTCGATCAAACCGGTCACAGAGTGGTTGCATTGCTATCACGTTCGTATTGCGACTCAGGTGGTGAATGGTGTGAGAGGAGGCCCTGGCGGCTGCGCAGAATCGTTCGTCTGCCCGGTTCGATGCGCGACCGTCATGCTGGCGTGATCTCCTCGCGACCATCGCCTGGCGCTGACGGCAGTGCGGGGGCGGTCCTCCCGTCGAGACCGGGGCCGCCATGTTGATGGCGTAGGCTGGTGAGGCGCTTGCGCACGCCTCCGTAGCTCAATGGATAGAGCATCGGCCTTCTAATCCGCAGGTTGCCGGTTCGAGTCCGGCCGGGGGCACTGGCAGCCGGGGCTGAGAAGGTTGATATTCCGCGGACTATCGACCGTTCGGGCCGCTGGATCACGGAGGCGGCGAAGACGCGTCGCACTCATCGCCGCCCGCTTCAGCCGGCCTGGATGCCGCGGCCGGGGGCTGCGTCCCTGGCCCGCTTGAGGGGGCGGTTGCTCTTCTCGTACGAGAGCCGGTGCGCGCTCTCGGCGGTCACAGCGGGGTGACAGGGGGTTCTCACTGAGCTCGCGACACCCGTGGTGCGAACTGTCGAGATCAATCGTCGACTCTGCTGCGCTGTGCTCATAGTGTTGGCACATGCCCGCTCCTGTCCCCTCGCGCCACTCCCAGGACGATGCACCCGTCTCCGCCCTGAGTCGCGCCCAGCTCCTCGATGTCCTGTCCGACCTGGTCCGGGACCTCGAGCGCCTCGACCTGGCCCTGAGTGCCGACGGCATCGAGGCTGCGCGCACGTTGCGCGACGGTCTCATCGGGCAGGTCCGTGACCAGGTGATTCCCCGCCTCCAGGATGCAGATATCCCGTCCATCGTGGTGATCGGGGGCTCCACGGGTGCCGGGAAGTCCACACTCGTCAACTCCGTGCTCGGCCAGGAGGTCTCAGCTGCCGGAGTGCTCAGACCCACCACTCGAACCCCGGTCTTGGTGACCAATCCCGAGGACATGGACTCGCTGTCCGAGCACCCTCTGACGCAGGTCTGCAGGCAAGAGGTCTCCGCTGCGATTCCGGCCGGCCTGGCTCTTATCGATGCCTCGGACCTGGACTCCGTGCACGAGGCCAACCGGGCTCTGGCCGGCAGGCTGCTGGAGGCGGCCGATCTGTGGCTCTTCGTCACGACTGCGGCGCGTTACGGCGACCAGACGCCGTGGACGACGCTGGAGGAGGCCGCACGCCGTGAGACCCCCATCGGAGTGGTTCTCAACCGGGTGCCGGCGAGGATCCTGCCCGAGGTTCGTCGGGATCTCATCACCCGCCTGCAGGGACTGGGGCTGTCGGAGGCGCCCTTCTTCGTCATCCCGGACGCCGGGCCGCACGAGGGGCTCCTGACTGGGGACGGCGTGAACGAGCTGCGCGACTGGCTGCAGCTCCTCGCTGGCCGTCACCGCGCAGCCGGCCTGGTGCGTCGTACCGGCAGGGGAGTGTGGAGTGTTCTGCGCACCGACCTGGAGCGCTTGGCGGACGACGTCGACGCCCAGGACGCGGTGGCCCAGGCGCTGGAGAGGACGTGCCAGGAGCTGAGGGAGTCCGCCATCAAGGCCTTGAGCGCGGACATCAGGGCCGGCTCTGCAGGCCAGGGCGCCACAGCCACCCGGTGGATCACCCTGGCCTCCTCTGGAGGTCCGCTGGCCTCCCTGGCTCAGGGGGGCAGACTGCGCAGAGGATTCCTGGGACGGGCTGACAAGGCTCGCGCCGAGGGACTCTCCCAGCTGGCCGCCGACGCCCGCCAGGCCCTGGCCAACCAGCTTCAGGCCGCTATCGTCGCCTTGAGCACCGAGGCTCAGAGAGCCTGGGCCGAGGTGGGCGCCGAGGAGCACGCGCACAGAATCCTGGGTCAGGGTGATGACGCGGCCGTGACCGTCGACGCCTGGGTCGGCTACCTGGAGGCTAATATCGAAAGCCCGCAGGACATCCGTAGACTGAGTCCCGCCAGTGTCATCGATCTCCTCATCGCCGCGGCAGCCGGTGTTGACGGGGCCATTTCAGCCGCCAGACGTCTGGGGCTGGAGGAGCAGACCGCACAGGCGGGTGCTCTCCTGGTGGAAGCAGTCACGGAGGCGATGACTGCCACAGTCCCCAAGGGGGCGGCCACCTCGCTCGCCCCCGCCCCCGGGTTCGCCGCTGCGCTGCGTCTGCGCTCGGGCGAGCTCAAGCCCTTCACCCGTCCCGGAGCCACAGCATGAGCCATTCCGACACCGTCCCTTCCACCTCCTCCGACCAGGGAGGTTTCGAGGTGCTCGACGCCGAGCACCTCGATGCTCGCCTGAACGCGGTGCGAGATGCCCTGCGCTTGTGTCCCACGGAGGTTCCTGCCTCCCTGTCGATCCCTGCTCACAAGGCACTCGATGCTGTGGCCCAGCGTCTGGCGCTGGGAGTGGATCACACCGTCGTAGCGCTGTTCGGGGGGACCGGCTCGGGCAAGTCGTCGCTGTTCAACGCCTTGACCCAGCTGAACTTCGCTGATGTCGGTGCGCGTCGACCCACGACGTCGCGGGCTGCCGCCTGCTCATGGGGTGATGACGCCGGTCCGCTCCTGGACTTCCTCGGGGTCTCCTCGGAACGGCGAATCCGGGGTGACTCGATTCTCGACGCCGATGACCAGGGAAGCATGTCCGGCCTGGTCCTGCTGGACGTTCCCGACTACGACTCAGTGACGACGGAGCACTCCTTGCAGGTGGATCGCCTCGTTCCGCTGGCCGACATCCTCGTGTGGGTGGTCGATCCTCAGAAGTACGCCGACGCGGCCCTGCACGACGGCTACCTGCGCGGCCTGGGGGCCCGTCAGGAGGACATGCTCGTCCTGGTCAACCAGGTGGACACCCTCCCGGAGAGTGGCTTGGCGAGCCTGCTGGACGACGTCGGGTCTCTTCTCAAGGACGACGGGCTCAGCCAGGTTCAGGTGCTCCCGGTATCGGCTGTGCGCGGCGACAATCTCGACGTCGTGCGCAGCATGCTGCGCCAGCGCGTCGCACGTGAGTCCAACGCGGCTCGTACGGCTTCGGCCGAGCTTGACGCGATCGTGCGTCGTCTGCGTCCGACGGTGGCTCGTAACAAGGTGGAGCTCAGTGCCGACCTCACCGAGGAGGCCACCAAGGTGCTGCTTCAGGCATCCGGTGCCCAGGCGGTGGAGGACTCGGTGAGAGTCGGACTGTCCAGGGTTCTGCCCAGAGCCCTGGCCCGCCCCGAACCGCCCTCGCGTACCGCAGTGTCCTCGGCTCACTCCACCTGGGTCCACCGCACCTCACAGGGACTGCCGCCCACGTGGGCCCGAAGCATGGAGGCCTCCGTCGTATCCCCGGAGACCTTGGCGGGGCAGACCGCTGAGGCGGTCGGCTCCGTGCCGCTGCCAGGGCATCGCCAGCCGGTGATTGACCTGTTGTGGTGGGGAGGCCTGCTCATGGTGCTCGGCGGGGTGTCGTGGCTGTCCGTCTCCCTGGTGCGAGAGGGGCTCGAGGTTTTGCACCGCAGCATCGAGATCGTCCCGGTCTGCCTTATCGTCCTCGGGCTCATGGCGGTCCTGATCGCCGCGGTGCGCCGGCGCAGCAGGGCGCGCCGTGAGGCGGAGCGCTATGGGCAACGGGTGCGTGCCCGCCTGGAGTCCGTGGTTGAGCGGGGACTGAGCCGGCCCGCTGCCAAGATTCTGGAGAAGCATCGGGTGCTGCAATCCGCTTTGGGGCTGTAACCCCGTCTTTAACCCCGTCTTTGCGAGACCACCCAGTGGCCACAGCCCTCGGATTGCCCTCCTGGGAGACTCGTGCGGGGAGTGAGCTCGGGGCCCGTTGGGCATCTGGTGGGCGGGTCGAGCACCGTTGTGGTGCAGGGGGCGGCAGAGCGCCGCCCGCCCACAACCAAGGAGCCCCTCATGACTCGTCAGCTCGACCTCACCGTCCAAGGCGTCGTCGGAACCAACCCGGTCCTGTCCCGTGTCGGGGACAATGCCCGTCCTTACTGCCGCTTTCGCGTTGCCGTCACCCCGACCTACCGCACTGAGCGGGGGTGGAACAACGCCGAGACGATCTGGTTCACCGCTAAGGCGTGGGGGCAGCTCGCCGCCAATCTGAGTCACTCCCTGCACAAGGGGGACGCAGTTCTGCTCACGGGACGTTTCTCCCAGGAGTCCTGGGAGAACAACGGCAGGAGGCACGAGACCAACGTCATCACGCTTCAGGCCGCTGGGCACGACCTGACCAGAGGAGAGTCCCGCTTCGCGCGCGTGAGAGCCGTGGAGTCGGCGCCTTCCGCGTCCTCGGGTGCCGGAACCGGTGATGTCGAGCTCGAGCCGGGTTCTGACGAGCACCTCTCCTCGGATCACTGGGACGTCGAGGCGGCAGCCTCGGGCGCCTCGGCTTCAGAGGCCCGGCGAGCAGCTCCTCAGGGCCCCACTGAGTCCACTGAGCTCGGCGAGTCCAGCGCGACGTACGTAGAGAGTCCTGGCTCTCTCGTCATTGATCCAGCCTCGGCGCGGGCCGAGGAGCAGACCGGGGAACCGTGGCCCATGTACGAGCTCGCCGATGATCTCGTCGAGCAGGCTATCGGGGTCAGCTGACGTCGGAGTGCGCGCGCAAGAGGTAGTCGAGGTCTGCGGGATGGGCGACCTCGAGCACCTCGATGAGGATGCGGGTTACCAGATCGGCGGCCTCGTCTCCGTCGGACAGCAGCCTGGCGAAGACGTGATGACTCTCCTGCCAGCCGATCGCGCCCAGGATCCTGCGCTCGGTGGGGCCAAGCAGTACCCGCCCCTGTGCATCGAGCTCGGGTAGGGAGACCTCGATGCCGTCGGTGCGTCCGACGAGGACTACGCCCGGCAGGTCCGGGGAGGGAGCAGGGGGAGTGGACAGGGGCAGTCTCGACAGCAGCTGCGACCAGCGCCCCTGGGGAACCAGTTCCTCGGCCTTGACCATGGGGACCGGAGCCGTCAGGAGCAGGGTTCCGCCAGATGGATCAATGACGGCCTCGACCGCTTCTCCCCGCCGCGCGAGCGGCCTGCACACCTCGTCGAGGAACCGGGCCAGCGACGAGGTGAAGCCTGCCCAGGAACCCAGGTCGACGCGATCCTCGAAGGCACGTGACAGCGCGGGCGACAGGGAGATCTCACTCATGATCGCAAGCCTAGGGCGCGTTCCCGGCGAGTGGTTGGAGCTTGGGGCTCTCGAACTCTGTGATCACAGGAGGATCACACCTCGTCCCGGACATCACAAGCCACATCGATGCTGGGCGTGTCACGGCGGGAAAATGGCGTGTCGGCGCATACGGTGGCCGTAACGCCATGAACCCGAGTGCCGTGCTCGGGGCGCAATAGGAGAGCAACGAGCAGATGATCCGCTTCGACCACGTCTCGAAGGTGTACAAACGCGGGGCACGTCCGGCGCTCGACGACGTCGACATCAAGGTCAACCGGGACGAGTTCGTGTTCCTTGTCGGCGCCTCGGGGTCAGGAAAATCAACCTTCCTGCGTCTGGTCCTGCGCGAGGAGCGTCCTACCAAGGGGCGTATCCACGTCCTGGGGCGTGACCTGTCGCAGATCTCCTCGTGGAAGGTGCCCCAGCTGCGACGGGAGATCGGCTTCGTCTTCCAGGACTTCCGGCTTCTGGAGAACAAGAACGTCCTGGAGAACGTGGCACTGGCCTCCCAGGTCATCGGTAAACCGCGCCACTACATCCTTTCCGCTGTGCCGGAGGCCCTCGACCTGGTGGGGCTGGCAGGCAAGGAGAAGCGCCTCCCCCACGAGCTCTCCGGGGGTGAGCAGCAGCGCGTGGCGATTGCCCGCGCCATGGTCAACCGGCCCAAGCTCCTCCTGGCCGATGAGCCCACCGGAAACCTGGACCCCTCGACGTCGGTCGGGATCATGCGTCTGCTCGACCGCATCAACCGACAGGGGACCACGGTCGTCATGGCGACTCACGACGACGAGATCGTCGACCAGATGCGTAAACGCGTCATCGAGCTCAAGGGCGGTGAGGTCGTACGCGACCAAGACCGCGGTGTCTACGGCTCGGACCGCTGAAGGAGAAGAACTGTGAGACTGCGTTTCGTCCTCTCGGAGACCGCCAAGGGCATGTCCCGGAATCTGGCGATGACGGTGTCCGTGATTCTCGTCGCCTTCGTATCGCTGCTCTTCGTGGGGGCCTCGGCACTGCTGCAGAGCCAGATCTCGACCATGAAGGGAGACTGGTACGACAAGGTCGAGGTCTCGGTCTACATGTGCCCCAAGTCCTCGGCCTCCTCCAACTGCGCCGACGGCGAGGCCACTGCTGCTCAGATCAGCGAGGTCGAGAACCTCATCACCAGCGGTGCCCCCTCCGGCTACGTCAAGTCCTACCAGATGGAGACCAAGGCCCAGGCCTATCAGAACTTCATGAAGGCCTACGCCAAGTCCGCCGTCGGGAGGAACGCCACTGAGGACATGATGCCCGTGTCCTTCCGCATCAAGCTCAAGGACGCCGAGAACTACAAGCTGGTGGCCGAGCAGTTCGAGGGGCACAGTGGCGTGGAGCGTGTGGTCGACCAGCGTTCCACCCTCGAGCCCCTCTTCCTCGTGATGAACCGGGCCTCCTGGATCACAGGAGGGTTGGCGACCATCATGGCGGTGGCCGCGGTGCTGCTCATCTCGACGACCATCAGGCTGTCGGCCATGTCCCGCTCCCGACAGACCGGGATCATGCGCCTGGTGGGAGCCTCGAACCTCTTCATCCAGCTGCCCTTCATTCTTGAAGGGGTGCTTGCCGCCCTCACCGGGGCGATTCTCGCCGTGGCCACGCTGTGGGTAGGAGTCCGCTACGTCGTGGAGGGGTGGCTCGCCTCCTCCATATCCTTCACGAGCGCCTTCATCAGCACCAGAGATGTTCTCCTCCTGTCGCCCTGGCTGATCCTGGCGGCCATCGCCCTGGCCGCGGTCTCCTCCGCCTTCTCACTGTCCAAGTACACGAGGGTCTGATCTCGCATGCTGTCTCGTCTGTTCCTCCGTCGCTCGCGCCGGCGTGCCGCGGTCTGCGCCCTGGCCGCCGCCAGCCTCGCCTTCTTCTACTCCGGGGACATCTCCCTGGCCGATGAGCGCGACGACGCCGTGGCCAAACAGAGTGAGGCTCAGCGCAAGCAGCAGGAGGTCCTCTCCTCCCTCGAGGGGGTCAGCGCCGATCTGGGACAGGCCTACATCTCGCTTCAGAACGCCCAGGCCTCCTTGAGCACCGCGGAATCCGAGCTGACCACCGCTGAGACGGCTCTGGCCGCCAAGGAGAGGGAGCAGCAGATCGCCAGTGACCGCCTGGCCGCGGCGCAGAGCAGCCTTGAGACGGTCAAGCAGGAGTCCGAGGCGTCCCAGAAGACGGCCTCGGAGACCTCCAGCTCCGTGGCGGAGATCGTGGTGTCCACCTACCAGGGGGACAACTCGGTGACCTCGTGGAGCTATGTTCTCGCCTCGCAGGACGTCGAGGAGCTCAGCCAGCGTGCCTCAGCGGTCGAGATCGGCTCAGGGGTCCAGGAGGCGGTCCTGTCCGCCGCCGAGGTCGAGCGCGCTCAGAACGCCAACCGTGAGGCCAGACAGAATGCTGCCACCACGCGAGTCGGCACGCTCAAGACCGAGGCCGACACCGCCGAGGCCAACGCCAAGACGGCCCGGGACGCGGCCAAGACCAAACGGGACGAGGTCGCCAAGCTGGCTGCTCAGAAGAAGTCCGCCGCCGCGGCGCTGGAGAGCCGTAAGAGCAGTCTCCAGTCCCAGCTCGACCAGGCCAACGCCGATGCCGCTGCCGCTGCCGCGCGAGTCGCCCAGATCGACGCCGCCAACCGGGCTGCGGCCAGCGCCGGAACCATGCCGTCGGTCCCCTCGAGCTCGATCGGCTCCGACTCCCTGGGAAGCGGGTACATCGGTCACCCGATCACCGGTCCGCTCGAGGTGACCTCGCCCTTCGGGTACCGCGTTCACCCGGTCACCGGCACCGGAACAGGGCACCAGGGGGTCGACTTCGCCGCGAGTGAGGGGACGCCCCAGTACGCCGCGGTCTCCGGAGTAGCCACCTACTGGGACTCCGAGTCCTGCGGCATCGGCATTGACATCAACGGCGGCATCATCGACGGGCACTCCTACGTCATCACTCTGTGCCACCTCTCCTCGCGCAGCATTGCCGACGGCCAGCAGGTCAATCGCGGTGACGTCGTCGGCGCGACCGGCTCAACCGGCTACGCGACCGGGGCGCACGTCCACTTCCAGGTGGCTCAGGACGGGGTGTACATCGACCCGATGTCCCTGCCCGGTTTCTAGGCGAGTTCTTCTTGACGAGGCCCGTAAACTCCTGTCCCTGCGCGTCGTCGTGTCACGCCACGATGCCCCGGTGGGGAGCAGCTCACTCGGAGGGGACTCCGGGCCGCCCTGACGTGGGAGCGCCAGCCATCCAGTACTCGTGAAAGGACAGGCCGATGACCCCTGCCCCCAAGTCTGCTCGGGCGTCCAAGCCAACGGCCGGGCAGAAGGCGAAGGCCGCTTCCGACGCCCACAAGACGGTGGCCCGTAACCGCAAGGCGACCCACGACTACTTCATCGAGGACCGCTATGAGGCAGGGCTGGTTCTCACCGGCACCGAGGTCAAGGCATTGCGCATGGGACGGGCCTCGCTCACCGAGGCCTGGATCGAGATCGACCGCCATGGCGAGGCCTGGCTCCAGGGGGCTCATATCCCCGAGTACCTGCAAGGGACGTGGAACAACCACTCCCCGCGTCGCAAGCGCAAGCTGCTCCTGCACCGCAGCGAGCTCGAGCGTCTTAAGACCAGGGTGCAGGCCAAGGGCTACACCGTGGTCCCGCTGGAGCTGTACTTCATCGGTGGCCGCGCCAAGCTGGAGATCGCCCTTGCCCGAGGCAAGCAGGACTGGGACAAGCGCCAGGCCCTGCGCGAGGCGCAGGACAAGAGGGAGGCTGCCCGGGCCATGGCCGCCGCCAACCGACGTCGGGGCTGAGGCCGCCGTGATCATCCGCACGGCTTGTATAGCCTGCGCGGCCCTCACTCGTGTCGTCCGGTCCTACCAGTGCTGGTGTACGTAGGGCCTGATGAGACGGTCGTAGAGCTCTCTCACCGCAGTGTGCATCTCCTGACTCAGCGGTGGCAGCTCGGCTGCACGGGCGTTGGAGCGTACCTGATTGAGACTATGAGCGTCAGGCAGGATGCAGGTGATGCCCTCCTGATCCAGGAGCCACCGCAGGGCGACCTGGACCGGTGGAACATGCTCGGGGCCGAGCCGGCGGCACAGGCCGGAGAACTCGTGGGCGGCTTGCATTCCCACCTCGTCGGGGACCACGGAGTAGATCCAGCCGGCGTCGAGGGCCGCCACTGATCCGGACGGTGCGGGTGTGCTACCACGACGACGGTTATGGGACAGCAGCCCATCAGGTAGCGGAACCCTCGCGATCACTGCGGTCCCGGACTCGCGCGCAGCGGGGAGAACTTCCTCCAGGGGCTTGTGCCGGAAGACGTTCACGATGATCTCCACGCTCGCGCAACCCAGGTGCCGGATCGCCTCGAGAGCCTCGGCGCAGGTGAGGACGCTCACTCCGTAGCAGCGTATCCGCTCGGTCTCGACCAGCTCGTCGAGGAGCTCCCACAGGTGCTGGCGTTGAAGTAGCTCGATGGGAGGAGCATGCAGATGGACAATGTCGATGGTCTCGGTGCCGAGATTTTTCCGGGAGCGGTCGTTCCAGTGAAGAACAAGGTCTCGACTGAAGCCGTCGGTGGGATACGTCCTCTCTCCACTGCTCCTCCCCATCTTCGTGGCCACCGTGAGTCCGGTGCGAGGACGAGCGGAGAAGAACTCGCCGAGGAACCTCTCTGAGGCGCCGTTGTCATAGGCGTCGGCCGTATCGATGAAGGTGACCCCCGAGGCGCATGCTGCATCGAGATTGCTGAAGGCACGAGAAGGATCGACTTCGCTCAGATCAATGCCCAGTTGCCACGTACCAGTGCCGATGACTGGGATCTCGCGGCCCAGGGCGGGAAACAGGCGTGTGTCCATGACACTCTCCTTGACGCTGTGCAGAGGAGGACCGAGGTCACCACGAGGTAACCGGCCTGTTCTGTCATGATATTCGTTCAAGTCGCTGACCCGCCATCGCCGCAGTTGAGCAGCTCGCCGAGACGCCGTGTGGCGCAGTCCTCCGACACTGGTCGTCCTCTTCCTGCTAGACTTGTGTGGCCCTTTGAGGGCGTGTTCCGGGAGGCCTCAGGGCTGCCGGTGACAACTGCACAGGGGATGATCGGTTTCGACGACGGTCGTAGGTTCAGGAGAAGCGGGTCGAGGATGCGCAGTCATCTCGTCAACGCTCTGCGCGAACCAATAGGTGCCGATAACACTCGCACCGACTTCGCCCTCGCCGCCTGAGCGAGCCTCGAAGTCCGTCAGCCCGGGGAGCGCTTCCGCCCCGGTTCCTGGCGTCATCCAGGGAGCCACTGCTGAGAGCCCGTGTCGGTAGGGCTCTTGGGACTTTTCATCGACTGAGCCCGTCGGCGTCCTTGCTCGCGTGAGACGCCGGGGCTGAGAAAAACGCTAGCGAGCTGCACCCGGAGAAGTCCTGTTGTGCGCCCGTCGGACGGGGGTTCGATTCCCCCCATCTCCACAAATTCCCATGAGAGGTGCCCGCTGAATCGCCGGTTCAGCGGGCACCTCTGTTTTTGCCGCCGGCTCCCGGACTGGTGGAACATCCCCGGACCACTACGTAGCCTGACTCCATGGCGACGACGAACGACACGGCTCGCAGCTGCACTGTGAGCACTCCTGACGGTCCCTTCACCATCGTCACGGGCCACGGCAGTGCCGATGGCGCCGACGACGGCGTCGACCGGGCCGAGTACGTGCTCGCCTCAGGATGGACCGCCGACACCAAGGAGCTGGTCGGGCTCATCCACCCGAGTCTGAGACCATCCCGCACCGAGGCGTTTTCGGAGGGGGAGTGCGATGGGACCCTGGCACGTGCTGTTGCCGCCATGCGCTCCTACTACCGCGGCGAGGGCGACGCTCTCGCTGAGGTTCCTGTTCTCCAGGTCGGCGGCCCCTTCATCGAGCAGGCCTGGTCCAGGCTCCGAGAGGTCGCCGCAGGCACCACACTGACCTACACCGAGCTCGCCCAGGCCAGTGGGAGGCCGGCGGCCTCACGGGCCGCCGCCTCAGCGTGTGCACGCAATGCCGCGGCGCTGTTCGTCCCCTGCCACCGCATACGGCGTTCCGACGGAAGCGTCGGGGGATTCCGCTACGGAACCGCCGTCAAGATCTCTTTGCTGCGCCGCGAAGGGGCTACGGGACTCGGATAAGAGGACTGCTGCCGCTCGGTTCAGGTGAGGGCGGCCAGGAGTGGGGCGTAGTGGTCGGTGATGGCCTCGCGGTAGGCCTGGGCGTCTCCGGCGCGTGCGGCCTGGAGCATGGTCCGGTGAGCTCTGGCGGCGCTGAGCATGTCCTCGGGTCTGGGTGCGCCCAGGAGGGGGACGGTCAGGGTGTGGACGGCCCAGAAGGCCTCGGTGAGGTGCAAGAAGAGATGGTTGTCCAAGGGCTCGAGCAGTCTCATGTGGAAGCGGCGGTCCTGCTCGGTGAACAGCTCGCCTTTTTGGGCATGGACGTCCATCTGCGCCACGATCTGGTCGAGCTCGGTGTCCTGGCGGTTCTTCCAGGTCTGGGTGACGGGTTCGGCCAGGGCCTTGTCGAGGGTGATGCGGACCTCGACGATGTCGCGTAGTCCGCGGTGGTCGTCTCCGGGGTTGAGGAGGCCTCTGAAGACGAGGGACTCGACCATGGGGCGCATGGAGACCTTGCCGACGAACATGCCGTGTCCGTGGCGGACCTCGACGATGTCGAGGGCGACCAGGGTGCGTACGGCCTCGCGCACGGAGGAGCGCGACACTCCCAGGTCCGAGCACAGCTGCGACTCCGTCGGCAACGCATCACCCACCTGAAGGCCGGTTCTCAGGATGTAGTTCTTGATCTCGGCGATCGCTGTGGAGGACTGAGTCATGGGGGTGGTGGTGAGGCCGGACATGACACCGCGGGACATCTGCATGGCCCCATTGTCCGACTTTTGGTGCATTTACGCTGGTGAATGTCGAACCGCACCCACCCATGCGCTCTCAAGACCCCAGGCAGCTGACAGGTTGAGTGTGGAGTCGTCGTCGGTCAGCGGTCGGTGGCGGAGCCGCGAACCGCAGATCAGTGACTGATTGTGATTGGATTACTGCGATATAGATCATGGTGTAACAATTGCGGCATGCCTCTCACGCATGAATCGCTCCCTGCCCGTCCTCCCTACGACAGTGCCACTGCAGCCCTGCTTGAGCGCATTGAGCCGCTCGGCATCTTCCGGACCATGACGGTGCGGAATATCCCGAGTTGGCGCGCCCCCGTTGATGAGGTCCGAGCGGGTTTCCTGCTCAGGCATCCTGACGTCGACCTGGAGGATGTTGAGGTCCTTCGTCAGAACGGGACGGCGTTTCCCGCTGCGGTCGCGCGGGCCGTCCAAAGCGCCTCCGTCGGCCGGCCCGGTCCTCTGTTCCTCTCCCTGCACGGGGGAGGACTGGTGATGGGGTGCCGTTTCAACGGTCTGTTGACCGTTGTCCCGTGGCTGCGGAGGCATGGAGGCGTCATTGTCAGTCCTGAGTACCGGCTGGCTCCGGAGCATCCGGCACCCGCCGGCGTCGAGGACTGCTACGCCACGCTGTGCTGGGCGGTCGAGCATGCCGAGGACCTCGGGGCCGATCCGCGGCGCGTCGTCGTCGTCGGGCCGAGCGCCGGTGGAGGGCTGAGCGCCGGCACGCTGCTCATGGCGCGAGACCGACAGGGGCCGGCCGTTCTCGGCGGGCTGCTGGACTACCTCATGCTGGATGACCGCACAGGAATGCGGCACTGGCAGGACTCGGTCTCGGCGCGTCAGTACCCGGACGATGGCACCTGGCCGGCGGCGTACAACAACGTTGCCTGGGACGCGGCGCTGGGGGAGCGGCGTGGCACGGAGCTGGTCACCCCATACGAGGCCCCCGCCCGCGCTACATGGCTGGGCGGACTGCCGCCGCTGTTCATCTCAGTGGCCTCCGCCGAGGTCTTCCGGGATGAGGATGTCGCCTTCGCCTCCAGGGTGTGGTGCGACGGCGGTGATGCCGAGCTGCACGTCTACCCCGGGGGCACTCACGCCATGGAGTTCGTCAATGCGCGGTGGCTCGCGCAGGGGCTCACTGCCGCGCGCGACCTGTGGATGGAGAGGCTGCTTCGTCCGGAGGACCCGCGCCTCAATGTTCTGGCCGTGGCGCAGGCCGGAACCTATCCGGCTCTGACGGAGCGGTTTTTGGCTGGGGGTGGTTTAGGTGAGGACTGCTAGGAGTGGGGCGTAGTGCTGGGTGATGGCTTGGTGGTAGGCGGGGATGTTTCCGGTGCGGGCTGCGTGGAGCATGGCTCGGTGGGCTTTTGCGGTGCTGGTGAGGTCTTCGAGCTTGGGGGCGCCCAGGAGGGGGACGGTGAGGGTGTGGATGGCCCAGAAGGCTTCGGTGAGGTGGAGGTAGAGGCGGTTGTCGAGGGGTTCGAGCAGGCGTGTGTGGAAGCGGCGGTCCTGGTCGGTGAAGAGCTCTCCTTGTGAGGCGAGGTGCTCGATCTTGTCGACGATGGTGTCGAGCTCGGGGTCTTGTCGGTTGTTCCAGGCGTGGGTGACGGGTTCGGCCAGGGCGTTGTCGAGGGTGATGCGTACTTCGACGATGTTGCGTAGTCCGCGGTGGTCGTCTCCGGGGTTGAGGAGGCCTTTGAAGACGAGGGACTCGACCATGGGGCGCATGGAGACCTGGCCGACGAACATGCCGTGTCCGTGGCGTACTTCGACGATGTCGAGGGCGACGAGGGTGCGGACGGCCTCGCGGACGGAGGAGCGGGATACTCCCAGGTCGGTGCACAGCTGGGACTCCGTCGGCAACGCATCACCCATCTGCAGGCCGGAGCGCAGGATGTAGTTCTTGATCGCGGTCATCGTGGTTTCCGCCTGAGTGACGGGCGACGTCATCAGTGTGGAGTAGGGGCCGTGGGGGATGATCGGTTCATCAATCGCAAGCGTGATGTTCGTCTCTTTCCCTGCGGCGGCGGTTGTGTGCGGTACGGATGCTCTGTTCATGATGCTGCTCTTCTTGCTGTCTGCCACGGTTCCTGCCCTGTCAGTCATTGTTGATCACTGCGATGTGATTCCGCTCGTTGAACGACTCGCCCCAACGGTGGGGCGGTGGTTGGTGAGTGTCCTGCCTGCGAGGTCGTGAGTGGTCTGAGCTCCCCGACTTCTGCTACAGTCATCCTACCAACGTCAGACATAAGACGTCAGACATCAGGAGAGAATCAATGGCGATCACAACTCCGGCGGGCGCCAGCCGCCGCGACTTCATCAGGCTGACCGGCACCCTGGGCGTGGCTGCTGGCCTTGCGGCCAGCGTGGCGGCGTGCGGCAAGGGGAGCAAGGCTGCGAACAAGGACGGCGTCATCACCGCGGGCATCTCCTACGAGCTGGGCACCAACGGCTACGACCCCGCGACGACCAGCTCCGCTCTCACGATTGCGGCCAACTGGCACACCATGGAGGGGCTCACCGATATTCACCCGGCGACCCGTGAGGTGTACGCGGCTCTGGCGGCGGAGATGCCCAAGAAGATCGACGACACCACCTATGAGGTGAAGCTGCGCAAGGATGCGAAGTTCTCCAACGGTTCGGCCGTGACCGCTGAGGATGTCGTCTACTCCTTCGAACGTATCCTGGTTAAGAAGCTGCCGCCGTACTCGAACTTCCTCCCCTTCATCGACAAGGTGGAGGCCAAGGATGCCAGTACCATCACCTTCAAGCTCAAGCACGCCTTCGTGCTCCTGCCTGAGCGTCTCAGTGTCGTCAAGATCGTCCCCAAGGCGGTCGTCGAGGCCGACCCCAAGAAGTTCACGTACAACCCTGTCGGCAGCGGGCCCTACAAGATGACGGACAACGGTGCGGCGAAGCAGGTCATCGTGTTCGAGCGCAATGACCACTACAACGGTCCGTACCCGGCGCTGGTCAAGACCATGAAGTGGAACATCATGCCCGATGACACCACCCGCACCAACGCGATGACCTCTGGCTCCGTGCAGGCTATCGACGCCGTCCCGGCGGCCAACCTGCCGACCTTCAAGGAACCGATCAAGGTCTCGGCGCTGCAGGGATTCAGTCTGCTCTTCGCCATGTTCAACAACACCACCTTCTCCAACGTCAAGGCCCGCCAGGCGGTGCTCTACGCCCTGGACTACGACAAGATCTGCAAGGACGCCATGGCCGGGCTGGCAACGCCGGCAACCTGCTTCGTCCAGGAGGGGCACCCCGCGTACAAGAAGGCCAAGACGGTCTACTCCAAGGACCTCGACAAGGCCAAGGCGCTCCTGGCTGAGGCTGGGATCACCAGTATCAGGATGCTGTGCTCGGACCACGGCTGGTTCTCGGGGGTGCGTCCCGTCATCCGGGAGAACCTCGAGGCCCTCGGGGTGACGGTCAGCTATGACGAGAAGAAGTCGTCCGATTTGTACACCTTCATTGAGTCCCAGGATGGGGCGAAGGCGTGGGATGTCGTCATCGCGCCCGGTGATCCCTCGGTCTTCGGTGAGGATGGGGACCTGCTCATGCGCTGGTGGTATGACACGCCTACGTGGATCGAGAATCGCATGCACTGGAAGGGCTCGGAGGGGCAGAAGGCGATCTATGCGCTGCTCGAGGAGGGGGCCAAGCTCGAGGGTGATAAGCAGATCGCCAAGTGGCAGGAGGCCTTCGACAAGATCTCGGAGGAGGTTCCCCTCTACCCGATCTTCCACCGCAAGAGCCCGATTGCCTACAACTCCTCGACCCTGAAGGACTTCCAGCCGATCAAGCTGACCGCGCTGTCCTTCCTTGGGACGGGGTCGACCAAGTCCTGAGAATCATGCGCGGGCGGTGTGTCACTCTCTGGAGGGTGCTGCGCCGCCCGCGCTGCGCTTGTGGCGTCGGTGTGTCCGAGGCGAAAGTAACGGACTTGCGATCTGACGTCAGACATCAGACAATTGGGGTGGTGGTCGACCTTGCGGCCGCCATGTCACCCAGCCGCCCGCTTAAGGCGGCAGGACGCTAACGCAAAGGAGCATTTCAGTGTCCAACCTCTTCCGCCTGATCGGACGGCGCCTGGTTGCGCTGCCGGTCATGGTGCTGGGCGTGACGCTGCTCGTCTTCGTCGTCATGTCGTTCTCCTCGGCAGACCCGGCGCGTCTCGCGCTGGGTGAGTCGGCCACGCCAGACGCCCTCGAGCAGTACCGAGTCGCCCACCACCTCAACGATCCCCTCCTTCAGCGGTACTGGGACTACCTCCTGGGCCTGGTCCACGGAGACCTCGGCACCTCCTTCACCGGAGTCGATACTTCCCAGCGGGTTGCCGAGGCCTTCCCCATCACGCTCCAGCTGACCTTCATCGGAATCTTCGCAGCCGTCATCGTGTCCACGGTCCTGGGCATCACTGCGGCCCTCTACCGCGACAAGTGGCAGGACCAGGTCATCCGCGTCATCTCCATCGCCTGCCTGGCCACCCCGTCCTTCTGGCTCGCCCTGCTGCTCATTCAGTGGTTCTCCACTGTCCCGGGCGGAAGCGGAACCTTCCCGGCGGTGGTTGCCGAATGGATTTCTCTTGACGAGGATCCTGCTGCCTATGTCAATCAGATCTTCCTACCGGCCCTGGCCATCGCGGTGCCCAATGCTGGCTCACTGACCCGTGTGGTCCGTACCGCCATGGTCGAGGAGCTCGACCGCGACTACGTGCGCACCGCCATCGGCGGCGGTGTCCCCAGGAACGTCGTCGTGGCTCGCAACGTGCTGCGCAACGCGCTCATCACGCCGCTGACCGTGCTGGGCCTGCGCTTCGGCTATGCCATGGGGGGCGCTGTTGTCATCGAGATGATCTTCAATATCCAGGGGATGGGCAAGCTCATCTTCGAGGGCATTACCCGTAATGACGTGAACGTCGTTCAGGGAGTCTCCATCACGGTGGCACTGGCCTTCATCATCATCAACATTGTTGTTGACATGCTCTACGTCCTCGTCAACCCACGAATCAGGAGCATCTGATGCTGCACCGCTCCACACTGGATAAGGCCTCCAAGCCCGGGACGCGCTTTCAGGGCTGGAAGGCGCTTCCCCTGGGTTCCAAGATCGCTGTCGTCGTACTCGGCCTCATCGCTCTCATCGCCATCCTGGCTCCCGTCGTCGCCCCCTACTCTCCCAATGCGACAGGGCTCGCGGTGGCCAAGTCGACCGCCCACATTGAGGGAATTGAGGGCGCCGGCAATCTGACCACCAGTGACCTCTCCGTGGCTCCCTCGATGTCGCACCTGTTCGGCACCGATGCCACAGGACGTGACATCTTCTCCCGCGCCGTCTACGGCTCTAGGATCTCACTGGTCGTGGGCCTGACGGCCACTGGACTTGCGCTTGTGGTGGCCTCGGTCCTCGGCGCCGTCGCCGCCACCTCCCGCAAGTGGGTCGCTGAGACCCTCATGCGCGTGCTCGACGTCGTCATGTCCTTCCCCGGCATCGCTCTGGCGGCCGTCCTCGTCTCGGCGATGTCGACCCGCCTGCCGATGCTGCCGGTCATCATCGTCTCCATCGGCATCCTCTACATCCCCCAGCTCACCCGCGTGGTGCGTGCCAACATCATCTCTCAGTTCGGGGAGGACTATGTGGCTGCCTCCAAAGTGATGGGTGCCCCGGTGCCGTGGATCCTCCTCAAGCACGTGGCCCGCAACTGCATCGCCCCCATCATGGTCTTCGCGACCGTCCTGGTGGCTGACGCGATCGTCTTCGAGGCCTCACTGTCCTTCATCGGTGCGGGCATCAAATCCGTCAACACCCCGACCTGGGGCAACATGCTGTCCGAGGGCAAGGAGCTGCTCCTGTCTGGCCACTGGTGGCCGACCTTCTTCCCTGGCCTGCTCATCCTTATCACCACCCTGTGCCTCAACGTCCTGTCCGAGGGGCTCACCGATGCGATGGCCTCGCCGCGTATCAAGGCCAAGCCCGATGTCCAGGCCGATGAGGAGGCCATGGACGCCCAGGAGACCCTGGAGGCCTGGGACGACGCGGCCGAGGCGGTGGTCACCAACGCCTCCGTCGCTGACGGGGATGACGCCACGAACGGGCTGAGCTCGCTGACCGGCGTCGTCGCTCCGGCGGCTGAGGATGTTCCTCTGTCCGAGCGGCTCAGCTCCCTGCGGGTGGCCGAGCTCGCCCGGCGAGACCGCCTGGTCTACGAGGACACCGGTGAGGACCCGGTCCTGGAGGTCAAGAACCTCTCGATCGCCTTCCCCGAGCAGCACGGTGAGGTCAACATCGTCGATGGCGTCTCCTTCTCCGTGCGTCCCGGCGAGACCATGGGCCTGGTGGGGGAGTCCGGCTGCGGCAAGTCCATCAGCTCGATGGCCGTCATGGGGCTGCTGCCGCCCTCGGCCCGCCTCTCCGGCGAAATTCTCTTCAAGGGGCGCAACATCCTTGAGATGACGCCGTCCGAGCACAACGCGCTGCGCGGTCACGAGATGAGCATGGTCTACCAGGACGCCCTGTCCTCGCTGAACCCCTCGATGCTCATCCGCACCCAGATGGCCCAGCTGAGCGCACGCGGAGGCACGCGTAGTGCCTCCGAGCTCCTCGAGCTGGTGGGGCTCGACCCCAAGCGCACGTTGCGCAGCTACCCGCACGAGCTCTCCGGCGGTCAGCGCCAGCGCGTCCTCATCGCCATGGCGCTGACCCGCGACCCCGCCCTGGTTCTGGCCGACGAGCCGACGACCGCCCTGGACGTGACCGTTCAGAAGCAGGTCATCGACCTGCTCAATGAGCTTCGTGAGAAGCTCGGCTTCGCGATGGTCTTCGTCTCGCACGACCTGGCTCTCGTGGCCAAGCTGGCTCACCGAATCACCGTGATGTACGCGGGCCAGGTGGTCGAGCAGGCGCCCACCAGCGAGCTGCTGTCCAACCCTGTTCACGAGTACACCCAGGGCCTTCTTGGTGCTGTGCTCTCCATCGAGGCCGGCTCCAAACGACTCCACCAGGTGCGAGGGGTCGTCCCCTCACCCAGCGAGTTCGTCAAGGGAGACCGGTTCGCCCCGAGATCGTCCCACCCGACGGTCGGCCTTGAGACCCGTCCGGTGCTCAAGCCGGTGCCGGGCACGACGGAGCACAGCTACGCCATCACCCCCGAGCTCGAGACTCTGCTCGCTAAGGAGAAGCACTGATGTCCCCCAACACGTCTGCATCGTCCTCATGGAGCGAGGACCAGCCGGTCGTCGAGCTCAGGGACGTCAATGTCATCCACAAGTCCCGCACCGGTGGCCTGTTCAACCCGGACACGGTTCACGCGGTCAACAACGTCTCGCTGTCCGTCAAGCGCGGAGAGACACTGGGACTCGTGGGGGAGTCGGGCTGTGGCAAGTCCACCACCGCCCGGGTCATGGTGGGGCTGCAGCCGATCACCTCCGGTGAGGTCATCTTCAAGGGCCGTCCGCTGGGGCGCTCGGCCGCGGACCGTCGCGAGCTGGGACGCAGCATCTCGGTGGTCTTCCAGGACCCGGCCACGGCCCTCAACCCGCGCATGATCGTGCACGACGCGCTCATCGACCCGCTCAACGTCCACGGAATCGGTTCTCCCAAGGAGCGAGAGGCCCGGGTGCGCGACCTCCTCCACCTGGTCGGGCTGCCGCCCAGCGCACTCAACGTGCTGCCTCGGCAGATCTCCGGTGGTCAGCGCCAGCGCGTGGCCATTGCCCGAGCACTCGCTCTCGACCCCGACATCATCGTGGCCGACGAGCCCACCTCGGCCCTGGACGTCTCGGTGCGCGCTCAGGTGCTCAACCTCCTCCAGGACCTCAAGGCCTCCTTGGGGCTGGGACTGGTGTTCATCAGTCACGACATCAACACGGTGCGCTACGTCTCGGACCGGATCGCCGTCATGTACTTCGGCAAGATCCTCGAGATCAACACCACTGAGGAGATCTTCAACAATCCTCAGGAGGAGTACACGCGCACTCTCCTGTCAGCAGTGCCCTCACTGCTCGATGTCTGAGTAGACGGCCCCCGGCTGCGGCCGGCGGCGTCAGCATCTCCAGGTGAGGGGCGGACCCACTCGGGTCCGCCCCTCACCTGTCTATCGGTTCCGTTGAAGAGGGTATCTCCTTCTCCAGACCGCTGATGCTGGAGCAGAGGCATCGGTGTGATAATTGCGAGAAATCGGTCCGTCAATCTCGTATGAACTCTGAGTGTCCAAGCATTGACTTTCTGGTCACGTGTCGTGTAGATTACTTTTATCAGTTCAGAGAGGAGCTGATAGCGGCATACACGGCCGCCAACAAAGGTGTTGATTGTGAAGGAGGGTCTCCTATGTATGTCACAGCGCCATGGCGTGTGACCACGACGGCACGTCGCCAGTCCGTCGTGCGTGAGGGTCGGGGCCCGTCCTTGATTCACCTCTGACCAGCTGGTGGGAAAACCTGGGGTTGTGTCGGGGAGGAGTGGGCTGCGGCGTGCGCCCCTCCGTTGCTGTCTCATCGCTGTGAAGTATGAGGCGATGAGAATTTCGAGACGCGCTTGAGTCGCTGAGGTCAAGCGCGCCTGCGATCAGACGCATTCTTGATGAGTCCGGCTCGCGATGCTGAGTGTGGAATTCCGGGATTTGCGATTCATGTAGTGATCGATGGGGACTTCTGTGCCCTTTTTGAGAAACAGGTGACAAGTGATTGAGTCAGTATGTGCCGCATTGCGGCTTGATGAAGAAATTCTCGACTCTGAAACAGGAAGCATCTCCTGTGAGTTCCGGTCGAGGTCTGACGGTAACCTCTTTGCTCTGCGAGGAGCCGACGGGTCCGGTCTCGAGCTACGCATCGTCGGATCTTCACTCGCGTACGAGGCGACGGTTCCAGACAGGTGGAGCAAGCTGGAGGCTGAGGATGTGCGCTCACTCGACGATGGGCGCTGGCACAGCGCCGTCGTCACCGTCAATTCTGCCGGTACCCGTCTCTACCTCGACGGCTACCAGGTGTTCTGCGGTACCACCACGGCCTTCCTCAAGGACCTTCCCGGTCTGACGCAGGCCGTCGTGGGGCAGGGGGACAGCCCTGAGGTCGCTGCCTTCACAGTGCACCCCAGGGTGCTGACGGCCAGAGAGGTCCTGGCCCTGTCGAGGCGGGCTGAGCCACTGGTCGAGGTCGCTGCGAACCGTCTGAGCCCTCATGACGTCGCCCGCTTCGCCGGTGCTCGGCACGGCTCCTTCTGGTTGCGCTTCCGGGTGCGGGGGCGGATGCAGCAAGGAGCCCTCCTTGCCGCCGGTGGACTTGGGCGCGAGCAGCTCACTGTGACCGTGGGACCCGAGGGGATCACCTACACCGGAGTGAGCGCAACGGGAGAGCGCAGGGAGGTCAAGGCCACAGGCGCCTGGAGCGACGGTGGCTGGCACGAGGTCGTGGTCGCTGTGGGGCACGGTGCGGTCGACCTCTACGTCGACGGCTTCCGTGAGACGCACGCTCCTGGCGAGTTCTTCCTCGGAGGGGTTGAGGGGCTCGATGAGATCGTCGTCGGCCAGGACTGCGAGGGGGTGCGTCTGTCCGGAGAGGTCCAGCGAGCGGGGCTCTACGACTACGCGCTCAGCGACGCACAGATCAAGCGTTTGTCCGAGGTGGAGCCGATTGAGACCGACGCTCTGTTCGACCGCGGCTACTGCGGATCTGCCTCCTACCGGATCCCCTCCCTCCTCACGCTGTCCTCCGGCACCGTCCTGGCAGGGGCTGATCAGCGGGTCTCCAACGCCAACGACTCTCCCAACGACATCAACTTCGTCGTGCGCCGATCCTTGGACGCAGGACGAAGCTGGGAACCGGCGAGCACCGTCATCGACTGTCCGGGGAGCGGGGAGGACGCTTCGTCAGTCATCGACTCCTGCATGGTCCAGGATCCGCACACAGGACGGGTCCATGTCCTCATCGACCACTTCCCGGGAGGGATCGGGCAGCCCAACTGCTGGGCGTCGACAGGATTCGACGAGCGGGGAAGGAGGCTGCTCAGAGACCTTGACGGTGGCCGCTACGTCGTCGAGCCCGATGGCACGGTCGCGGCGGTCGAGGGTCAGGACACCGAGTTCCGGGTGCTGGATGACGGCACGGTGCTCCGTAACGGCACCCCGGCGGGCAACATCGAGCTGGCCCCCGGGGCGGACCCGGCCGAGAGCCTCCTGGCCATCCCCACCAGCTACCTGCAGATCGCTCACTCCGACGACGACGGCGTCACGTGGAGCACGCCACGGGACCTCAATCCCCAGGTGAAACAGCCGTGGATGAGGTTCCTGGGCACCTGCCCGGGCAACGGCATCGCCCTGAGGAACGGTCCTCACGCCGGACGCCTCATCGTTCCCCTCTACTTCAACAACGAACGGAACTGGCTGGCGATGTGCGCGACCGTCGCCTACTCCGACGACCACGGCGAGACCTGGCAGCTCGGTCACGGCCCCAATGAAGGGCGGCAGACCCCCGAGGGGGCGCTCGACCCGCAGACATTCGTCGATGAGACCTGGTCACTGCACGAGGCCGCCGTGGTGGAACGACAAGACGGGGTCCTTCTGCTGTTCATGCGCAACCAGCACCCTCGTGGGCGTGTCGCCGTCAGCGAGTCCCACGACGCGGGGCAGACCTGGGGGCCGATCCGCTTCGATGAGGAGCTTCCCGAGATCTGGTGCCAGCCCAATGCGATCAGTCTGCCCTCCCCCGAGGGAGAGGACCGCATTGTCTTCGCCAACGCCTCGCTCATGCTCCCGTTCCGTGGCTGTGGGGTCATTCGACTCAGTCTCGACGGCGGACGCACGTGGAAGCACTCGCGGACCTTCAACCCCGGTCACTACGTCTACCAGTGCATGTGCGTCCTGCCCGACGGCAGGATCGGGATCCTCTGGGAGAACGAGTGCCAGGGTCTCTACTTCTCACGTC
This sequence comes from Actinomyces sp. oral taxon 171 str. F0337, assembly GCF_005696555.1. Taxonomy (NCBI): domain Bacteria; kingdom Bacillati; phylum Actinomycetota; class Actinomycetes; order Actinomycetales; family Actinomycetaceae; genus Actinomyces; species Actinomyces sp. oral taxon 171. Next base: position 1,053,559 of record NZ_CP040005.1, read on the forward strand.
TGCCCCTGAGCTGGTTCTCCGACGGTATCGAGACCGTCGAGCCCCGTCAGGCAGAGGAGCAGGACTGACTCTCATGACGATGAATCACCCGTCAGCCACATCTCACTTCACCCCCAACCGTCATTTCCCGTTCAAAGGAGAACTGTCATGACTCCCCCCACCTCAGTCTCGTCTCACTCGGCCTCCGCACTCAGTCGTCGCGGTTTCATGGTCCTGGGCGGCATCGGCATGTGCGGCGCGCTGGCCGCATGCGGCGGCAAGGACTCCGCCGATGACGAGGGGACCGGGCCCCTGCGCGGCACGGTCACCATGTGGTCCTCCTTCACCCAGGGGCCTCGTGCAGACTGGATGAAGAAGATGGCCGAGGAGTTCCACGCGAAGAATCCCGACGTCACCATCAAGATCGAGCAGTTCTCCTGGTCCGAGTTCAAGACGAAGTGGACCACCGGACTGACCTCAGGGCAGGTTCCGGATATCTCCACGGCACTGCCCAATGACGTCGTGGAGATGATCAACTCCGAGGCCCTGGTGCCGTTGGACAAGGTCATCGACTCCATCGGTCGGGACCGGTTCCCCAAGCAGGCACTGGCCGAGGGGCAGCTGGACGGAAAGTCCTACTCCGTGCCCATCTACTCCCACGCGCAGGTGATGTGGTACCGCAAGGACGTGCTGAGCTCCAAGGGACTGTCTGTTCCGACGACCTGGGAGGAGCTGGCCAAGGCGGCGAAAGCCGTCGGAAAGTCGGATAGCCTCTACGGACTCTCCGTGCCCCTGGGGACGGGGGACATGCTGGGGGCGCGCTACCTCAACTTCTACGTTCGCTCCGCCGGCCAGAGGCTGCTCAAGGATGACGGAACGGCCAACCTCACCTCCGAGGCAGCCCTGGGTGGTATCAAGTACTGGACCGACCTGTACAAGTCGGTCTCTCCGGAGGGCTCACTGGACTACGCGGTCCTCGATCAGGCGACGCTCTTCTACCAGGGCAAGACCGCCTTCGACTTCAACTCCGGATTCCACATCTCCGGGGTGGCGAAGGACAGCCCCAACCTGGTCGACTCCATCGCCGCGGCGCCTCTTCCCCGTATGAAGGCCTCGGACCCGGCGAACTACCCGGCCGAGGTGTCCAACGTTCCCCTGGTGGTGTGGGAGGCATCCAAGGTCAAGCGGGAGGCCAAGGCATTCCTTCAGTTCCTGTTCACCAAGGACAAGTACATCGAGTTCCTGCACTCGGTCCCCGGCGGCATGCTGCCGGTCCTCAGTGACATCTCGAAGGAGCCGAGCTACACGAACAACGAGACCATCAAGAAATACTCCGACTCCATCAAGGTGATTCAGGACCAGGTCAACGTCGGCAGTGCGATCGGCATGGAGAAGGGGCCACTCGCCCAGGCGGGAGTCCTCACCAGCCAGGGGCTGATCGAGAAGATGTACCACTCGATCATCATTGACAAGACCGATGTCGAGACCGCTGCCAAGGACTGCGAGAAGAAGCTCAACGAGGCCTTCAAGGCCGCTGGAGCCAGTATCAAGTGACTCGGTGATGCGGTGGGGAGAGGCGTCTCCCCACCGCCCAGTCCGAAAGGTGAGCTCATGACACGAATCAAGCGAATGAACTGGACGGGCGTCGTCTTTGTGGCGCCGTCAGTCATCATTGTTCTTGCCCTTCTGATATACCCGGTCTTCTCAAGCATCTGGTACTCCTTCACTGACAATCACCTCTTGCGCCACAGCTACCAGGTGGTGGGTATATCCAACTACACCGACCTCCTCGCATCTCCTGGTTTTTGGAATGCTTTCGGGGTGTCGATCAAGTGGACCGCGGCGTCGATCATCGGCCAGCTCGCAGTGGGAATGGTTCTGGCACTGGCGTTGGACCGGGTGCCCCGCGGGTCGGGACTGTTCCGTACGCTCCTCATCGTTCCCTGGGCGTTCCCGGCGATCATCACTGCGTTCGCCTGGAAATGGATCCTTAATGATGTCTACGGGTTTCTGCCCAATCTTCTGACCACTCTTGGGCTCAGCGATAAGAATATGGCATTGCTGGGCAATCCCTCGACGACCTTCTGGGTGGCGCTGCTCATCAATATCTGGTTCGGTGCGCCGATGTTCATGGTGAACATCCTCTCTGCTCTCAAGACCATCCCTCAGGAGCAGTACGAGGCGGCAATGGTGGATGGCGCCTCCGGATGGCAGAGGTTCAGGTTCATTACGCTGACCCATATTCGAGAGGTCATCGGTCTGCTGGTCATCCTGCGCACCATCTGGGTCTTCAACAACTTTGACATGCTCTTCCTCCTGACGGGCGGAGGTCCGGGGGAGAGGACGACGACACTGCCGATCTTCGCCTACCAGGAGGGTTGGAGCCTGCGGCAGCTCGGGGTTGCCTCCACTGTGACGATCCTGCTGCTCATCTTCCTGCTGGTGCTGGCTTACGGTGCCTTCGTGATGCTCAACCGCTGGGAAAAGGAAAGGGGCTGAATCATGCGACGTGCTGGTCGTGGTCCGTGGGGTACGGTGTGCGTGTACCTCATTCTCATCGTGGCTGCTTTTGTTGCAGTGTTCCCGCTCGTGTGGGTGGTCTCCTCATCCTTCAAGACCTCTCACGAGCTCGCACAGAATCCGTTGCAGCTGTTCTCGAGCTCGCCGACGCTCGAGCACTACCGCAAGGTGGTCGAGGAGATCGGGTTCTTGACGAATCTCAAGAACTCATTGCTGATCGCAGGCTGCTCAACCGTCATCGCGGTCCTGGTCTCGTTGCTGGGTGCTTATGGGATCGTGCGATTCTTCCCCCGTGTTGGCAAGCAGCTGACCAAGCTTCTCATCGGCACCTACATGTTCCCGCCGATCCTGCTCGCCATCCCGTACACCATCACGATGGTGAAGCTCGGCCTCATGAACAGCTACTTCGGGCTGATCATCGCCTATCTCTCGTTCTCGATCCCCTATGCGATCTGGATGCTCATCGGTTTCTTCCAGACGGTCCCTATCGGGGTGGAGGAGGCGGCCGCCGTGGACGGGGCCAGTCGATTCCGAGTGTTCTGGCAGATCTCGGTCCCCATCATCCTTCCGGGGATCGTGGCCACTGCCGTCTACACCTTCATCAACACTTTCAATGAGTTCCTCTACGCGCTCCTGTTCATCACCGAGTCGGACAGGATGCCCGTCGCAGTCGGCCTCTACTCTCTCCAGGGGTCGGAGGTTCTTGACTGGGGAGCCATGATGGCTGCTTCCGTGATCGTGATCGTCCCATCGGTCGTCTTCTTCATGGTCATTCAGAAGCACATCTCCGGAGGGCTCTCGGAGGGCTCCGTCAAGTAGCGCCTCCTGGAGCCGGTCCCCGGTCCGCCTCCTGTCGCTCCGGTGTCTGTGACGTGAGTGATCGCACGCTCACAGACACCGGGGTGGCGCCAACCGGGAGCATCTGCAACAATACCTCGTGACGTCAGATGTCAGACGTCCGATAACCTTTCAATGAAGAGAGTCACCACAATGGACAACCGTTTCACCGGCGTCATCCCGCCGGTCGTCACCCCTTTCACCACCGAGGGCGAGGTTGACTGCGACAGCCTGGACAAGGTCGTCGAGCACCTCATCGCCGGTGGCGTCAATGGCCTGTTCACCCTGGGATCCTCCGGAGAGGTTGCCTACCTCACCGACGCCCAGCGTGACGCCGTCATCGAACGAGTCGTCAAGACCGCCGCAGGGCGCGTCCCGGTGCTTGCCGGTGCCATCGACACCACCGCCCACCGGGTCATCGACCAGGCCCGTCGGGCGGCCGCCCTCGGCGCCGAGGCGATCGTGGCCACCTGCCCGTTCTACGCGCTCAACGACGCCGAGGAGATCAAGGCTCACTTCCGCGCCATCGCCGCGGCCATCGATGTCCCCGTCTTCGCCTACGACGTCCCCGTGCGCCTCGGCGGCGCCAAGCTCGGTTGCGACCTGCTCGTCGAGCTGGGCAAGGAGGGAGTCCTGGCCGGCGTCAAGGACTCCTCCGGCAATGACGTGGCCTTCCGCAGACTGGTCGCTGCCAACGAGGCCGCGGGCCACCCCCTGGCCCTCCTGACCGGTCACGAGTGCGTCGTCGACGGCATGCTCCTGCTGGGAGCCGACGGCCTCGTCCCCGGATACGGCAACGTGGACCCGGTCCGCTACGCCGCGATGTGGAAGGCCTCCCGCGAAGGCGCGTGGGACGAGGTGCGTCGCCTCCAGGACGAGGTCTGCGCCGGCTTCGAGATCGTCTTCGTGCCCCAGGGGCGCTCGGCCGACGCCACCGGTATCGGCGCCTTCAAGACCGCCATGGAGGCGATCGGAGTCATCGCCACCAACGAGATGGCCTTCCCCGTCAAGGCTCTCGAGGGCGAGACCAAGGAGCGGGTCCTGGAGATCGTCAGGGCCCAGGGCCTTATCTGATGTCCCGACGGCTGCAAGCCCGCCCGGCCGCGACGTCGGCCGATGCGGGCATGCAGCGCCAGGGCGGCGCCGAGGCCTCGAGCCTCGCTCCAGGCGGCCTCCTGCGGTCGTCCCTCATTCCTTCCCACTTTCATCCGGCGCGCCAGCGCCCAACCCCCCCCGTCGGAGAGCGTCATGAGTCAGGATGTCCTCCCATCCACCTCCCTCAACCCATCACCATTGCCGTGCTACCAGGCACCGCTCGTCGTTGGACTCGACCTGGGCGGCACCAAGATGGCTGCCGCGCTGGTCGACGCCGATGGAGCCCTGCAAGGACCGGTGAGCTCCTGCCCGACCCCGGCTCACGACGGTCCTGCCGCCATGCTCGACGCCATCAGCGGCCTGATCACGAAGGTCGTCGGGGCGGGAACGCACCAGGAGCCCGGCAGTGCCGTACCGATCACGGCGGTCGGGATCGGTACCGCAGGCGTCGTCGACGTCGAACGGGGAGCCATCCTGTCGGCCACCGACGCCATCACCGGATGGGCCGGCACGCAGGTCGCCGCCGGTGTTCAGGAGCGGCTCGCCGCCCAGGGCCTGGGTGAGCTGCCGATCCACGTCGAGAACGACGTCGACGCCTACGCCGCCGGAGAGGCCTGGCTCGGCGCCGGTACCGGGGCTGAGGTCGTCCTCATGGTGGCGGTGGGCACCGGGGTCGGCGGCGCCCTCGTCATCGAGGGGCGAACTCGTAGGGGCGCCCATCACGTGGCCGGCGAGATCGGTCACGTCCCCGTCCCCGGGGCCCAGGGGGAGCCCTGCACCTGCGGTAGGAAGGGGCACCTGGAGGGCATCACCGCCGGGCCGCAGATCCACCGCCGCTACCTGGCCAAGGGTGGGGCCCCCGATGTCCCTGACGCCCGCGGGGTCGAGGAGCGCGCCGCCGCCGGGGATGATATCGCCGTGGAGGTCTACCGAGACTCGGCCACTTGCCTGGGCAGGGCGCTGGCAGGCCTGGTCACCGTGATCGATCCCGACGTCGTCGTCGTCTCCGGTGGACTGGCCCGCGCCGGCGACCTGTGGTGGAAGCCCCTGCGACAGACCTTCACCGCAGAGATCATCGCCCCTCTGGCCCCCATCAAGATCATTCCCGCCACCCTGGGGACCACCGCGCCGATCGTCGGCGCGGCTCGCGGTGCCCTCGCCCTGGCTGCCAGCAACGACAACCACCGCCCCTAGCCACCGGGCTCGGGCATCATCAGACAGGACACACCCATGACCGAGCAGTCACCCTCACAGTCGTCAACGCAGGCGCATGCCGCCACGGCGGGGATCCACCCCGTTCTGGAACGCCTCAAGGGAGGACTCATCGCCTCCGCCCAGGCATACCCGGGCGAGCCGATGCGCGACTCCCGCACCATGGACCAGGTGGCCCAGGCGTGCATCGCCGGAGGCGCCGTCGGCATCCGCGCACAAGGGCTGGCGGACCTGGCCCTCATCTGTCAGCACGTCGACGTTCCTGTCATCGGCCTGTGGAAGGATGGGCACGACGGCGTCTTCATCACCCCGACCCTCACCCACGCCATCGCCGTGGCCGCCACCGGAAGCCAGATCGTGGCAATGGATGGAACACGGCGCCCCCGCCCCGACGGGCTGAGCCTGGCCCAGACCGTCGAGGGCCTCCGTCAGGCCCGCCCCGAGGTCCTCGTCATGGCCGACTGCGGCTCTCTGGATGATGCCAAGGCCGCCCAGGACGCAGGAGTGGACATCCTGGGGACCACACTGGCCGGCTACACCGGGGAGCGCCCCAAGACCGAGGGACCCGACCTCGAGCTCGTCGACCAGATCGCCGGTGTCGCGGAGGTCCCCCTGGTGGTCGAGGGGCGGGTCCACACTCCCGCGCAGGCGGCTGCCGCCATGGAGCACGGCGCCTTCGCCGTCGTCGTCGGTACCGCTATCACTCACCCGACGACCATCACCTCGTGGTTCGCAAGCGCGCTGCCCGGCGCCCTGTGGAAGGGCTGAGCGGAGGGGCAGGAGGAAACGGCGTCGTTCCGCGACTTGCTCTGTGTGTGACGGATGTGACTGCTGTGGTGCAAATGTGCGAATTGTTACTCGCTACCCAGCGCGACACTCCGGTCTGACCTGACAAACCCAAGGTTTTATGCGTAGCGTTGCCAGAAGTGGCACCACATAAGGGTGTCCGTCCACGATCGAGAGGGAAGACATGTCCGTCAACCGCACCGAGCTCATCGCCGCCATCGCCGAGAAGGCTGGCCTGACCAAGACCGACGCCGACGCCTTCCTGGGAGCCTTCCAGGATGTCCTCGTTGAGAACGTCGCCAAGGGTGAGGCCGTGAAGATCACTGGCCTCATGGGTATCGAGCGCGTCGAGCGTGCCGCACGCACTGGCCGCAACCCCCGCACCGGTGAGGAGATCCAGATCCCCGCCGGCTACGGCGTCAAGGTCACCGTCGGCTCCTCGCTGAAGAAGGCTGTCGCCGAGTGATACGTGGGGCCGTGCCCCTGATGTCCTGATTCCGGCCCGTCTGCCGCACCGTCGAGGTGCGGCAGACGGGCCGGAATCGTGTCTGCGCTCCCGTGCCGTCCCCATGACGCTGATGATGCTCAGTGCGGTTCTCCGGGAGGATGACCGGATCTGTGATCTCCTCCTTCCGGCGGAGGGCTGAATAGGAAGGTCCTTTTACAGTGGAAATATGTCTGCTTCCACATTCGCGGTGAGTTCGCCTGACGGCACGGACGCGGTTGCCGCACTGGCCGGGGCGTCTCCCGGCCCCGCTTCTGTTCCGGCACTTCAGATGATGGGACTGGTCAAGGCCTTCGATCGCAAAGTTGCGGTGGATCGGCTGAGCCTCGACATTCCCGTGTCCAGCTTCTATGGCATCGTCGGTCCCAACGGGGCGGGCAAGACGACCAGCCTGTCGATGGCCACCGGCCTACTGCGCCCCGACGCCGGTCAGGTACTCGTGCATGGTGTTGACGTGTGGACTCAGCCGCAGCGGGCCAAGACCCTTCTGGGAGTCCTGCCCGACGGGCTGCGTACCTTCGACCGTCTCAACGGCCTTGAGCTCGTCACATACTCCGGCCTGCTGCGCGGGCTCGATCGGGATGTCGTGGTGCCCCGGGCCACTGAGCTGGTCAAGGTGCTGGGGCTGTGGGACGCCGGGACGACACTGGTCGCCGACTACTCGGCGGGCATGCGCAAGAAGATCCACCTGGCCTGCGCCATGGTGCACTCGCCCTCCATCCTGGTCCTGGACGAGCCCTTCGAGGCCGTCGACCCGATCTCGGCCCAGACGATCCAGGCGATCCTGCGGGACTACGCCGCCGCCGGCGGCACCGTGGTCATCTCCAGCCACGTCATGGCCACCGTGCAGCGCCTGTGCGACCACGTGGCCATCATCAATGCCGGCCGAGTTGTCGCCGCAGGGACGACGGAGCAGGTCGCGGCCGGCGCGGACCTCGAGCAGCGCTTCACCGAGCTGGTGGGGGGCCAGGTGCGAACGGAGGGGCTGTCATGGTTGCGACCCTCGTCAAGCTGAAATGGCGCCTGACCCTCAACGCCCTGACCAAGAACGTCTGGGCCATCATCGGGACCGTGTTCGGGGCCCTTTACGGGTTGGGGGCGCTCGGCTTGATGCTGGCCGGCGCCGTCGGACTGGGACTGAAGGCCGACCCCGACGTCATCATGCTGGTTCTCGGGTCTCTCGGGGCGCTGCTGGTGGCCGGTTGGGCCATGGTGCCCCTGCTCGTCACCGGGGTCGACTCCACCCTGGACCCTCGTGCCATGGCGGCCTGGGCCGCTCCATCAAGACGGCTGGCGCTCGGCCTGCTGGCCGCCGGCGCCCTGGGAATCCCCGGTTGCATCACGGCTGCCGTCTGCCTCATTCCAGTCCTCACCTGGCTGCTGGCGGGCCAGCTCCTGGCTGCGCTCCTGGCGCTGCTGTGCGCCCCGGCGGCCCTGGCCACCTGCGTCCTGCTGTCCCGGATCATCGTGACGGCCGCAGGCATCTCCTCCTCTCGTCGGGGGCGTGAAACGACGGCGATCATCGCCTTCGTGGCCTTCTTGGTGTTCACACAGCTGCCGAATCTGATCCCCCGGATCCTCGGGGACGATCCCACTGGCTTTCTTCAACAGCTCCGGACCCTGGCCAAGGTCATGGGCCTGATCCCCTTCGGGTGGGCCTTCGCCGCCCCTGGTCTCATAGCCACCGGTTCCGTACTGTCGGCTCTGGTACTGGCGATCGGAGCGTGGATCCTCCCCATGATCCTGCTGCCCCTGTGGCAGCGCGTGGTGAACAAGGCGATGACCTCTCCAGGGTCGTCGCACACCCGGACGCGGGCCTACGCAGCCGACGGCGCGGGCTCCGACATACAGCACCGTGGCCTGCCCGACGTGCTGCCATGGGCCCGTAGGCTCGGCGCGGCCCTGCCTGCGCCCGCCGCCGCCGTGGCGGCACGCAGCCTGCGCTACTGGCGCACCGATCCCAGGTACCTGGTTCAGTTCCTGTCCGTCCTGCTCCTTCCTGTTGTGCTCGTTCTGGGTCCTGCTCTCAACTCCTCCCGATTCGTCGTCTACGTCAACGGTCAGCGGGTGGAGAACAGCTTCGCCCTCGGGCACGCACCGGCCGCGCTGCTGTTCATGGCACCCGCCCTGGCAGTCTTCATGGGGTGGGCTATCCATGATGACCTCGGCCTGGATTCCACCGCCTTGTGGAGTCATATCAGCGCAGGGATCCGTGGGGCGCACGACCGTCTGGGACGGGTAGTCGGGGCGGCCGCGTGGCAGGTTCCCGCTCTGCTCGTCGTCGATCTGCTCATGGTCGCGTGGACAGGACGATGGGAGGCGCTGCCCGCCGTCACCGGCGCCTGCCTGGCTCTCTACGGCTGCGCGCTGGCCTGGTCCTGTCTCGCCAGCGTCCTGCTGCCCTACGAGACGCTCGCCCCCGGGGACAGCCCCATGCGCTCGCGGACCTCGGGGACGGCCTTCCTGGCCGCGCTCATTCAGATGGTGGCTATCCTGCTTCTCCTGGCCGTGTGCTCCCCGGTCCTGGGGATGGCGGTCTACGGCGTCGTCCAGGCGGCGCCTCTGTGGGAGTGGGTTGCACTCGTCGCGGGGATCGTGTGGTGCAGTCTGCTGCTCTGGGGTGGAGTCGTCTTCGGCGGGCGGATGCTGGACCGGCGAGGACCTCAGGTTCTTGCCACGATCCGCACCTGGCCGGGCCATGCACAGCCGGTGTGATCGTGCTGGTCACATCACCACAGAGTGATTGATTCTGACGATTCGAGGTAGCATTTCTCTAAAGTCGCTCAAGCATGTAGCGGCTCTCTGAGATCAGTAAACTCAGTACTACCAGTCGTTGTGTCAGAGAGGACATCATCGTGCAGCTTGTCATTCTGGATTCCGCGCAGGCGATCGCGCAGCGGGCCGCCGACGAGATCGAGGCGCTGCTCAAGGACAAACCGGCAGCCGTGCTGGGCACCGCGACAGGATCCTCGCCCCTGCCCCTGTATGACGAGCTCACCACTCGTTGCGCCGCCGGGCGCCTCAGCTTCGCGGAGGTCACCGGATTCATGCTCGACGAGTACGTCGGCCTTCCCGCCGGGCACCCGGAGCGCTATGCCACCTTCATGGAGACCAATCTGCGCTCCCGCGTCGACATGCGCCCCGGGGCCCTCCACGGCCCGGACGCGCTGAGCGAGGACCTCGAGGCCGCCTGCCGGGACTACGAGGCGCAGATGGCTGCCGCCGGATACTGCGACCTGCAGATCCTCGGCATCGGCTCCGACGGGCACATCGGGTTCAACGAGCCCGGCGGCGCCCTCGACTCGCGCACGCACCTCGGCGAGCTCCACGAGCAGACCCGCCGGGACAACGCCCGCTTCTTCGACGGCGACGTCGATGCCGTGCCCACCCAGTGCATCACCCAGGGGCTGGCCACCATCATGGAGGCTCGCAAGCTCGTCCTCATCGCTACCGGTGAGGGCAAGGCCGAGGCCATCACCCAGCTCGTCGAGGGTGAGGTGAGCCCTCAGTGGCCGGCGACCGTCATGCAGCGTCACGACGACGCCCTCGTGCTGGTCGATCCTGCCGCCGCCAGCCGGCTCACCTCGAAGCGCTGACGACGGGGTCATGCTCTCCTCAGGGGAGAGCCTGCCCACAGGAGCGGGGCGGGCGACTGCCGGTGCGCACTGTCCGACCTACACTGGGCGGCATGACAGATGTCCTCGCCAGCGCTGATCCCGGATCGCCCGGAGCCCCGACCGATCCTGCCGCCGAGCCCACCCAGGGCGTCGGTACGGCTGTCCTGGAACGCGAGGAGCTCCAGTCGACCGACGACGGCGACGCCGACCGCTTCGCCCACTACGTCCGCAAGGACAAGATCGCCGCGGCCGCTGTCACCGGGCGTCCCGTTGTCGCCCTGTGCGGCAAGGTGTGGACGCCCGGGCGCGACCCGTCGAAGTACCCGGTGTGCCCCACCTGCAAGTCCATCTACGAGGAGATGCGCGGCGGGGATGGCTCCGGTGACGGCAAAGGGCCGCGCTTCCCCCGCCTCCCGTTCGGGCGAGGCGGTCGGTGAGCGCCGCCCGCGGCGGCCAGGCGACCCACCCCACCCCGACGCGAGTCTCGACGTCGGCGGCCCAGAACCTCCCCCCGGCCTACCCGCGCCGCGCCGCCTGGGGGACAGCCGGTTCGTTGCGAGCCTGGCAGGCCGCCGCGCTGGGGCAGTACCTGGAGACGATGCCCCAGGACTTCCTGGCAGTGGCCACCCCCGGGGCCGGCAAGACGACCTTCGCGCTGCGAGTGGCCACCGAGCTGCTCAGCTCCGGCGACGTCCACAAGGTGACGATCGTCTGCCCCACCGAGCACCTCAAGTACCAGTGGGCGGAGGCCGCCGCCCGGGTCGGCATCCATATCGACCCCTCATACTCCAACTCCCAAGGAGCACTCGGGTCACGCTTCGACGGCGTCGCCCTGACCTACGCCCAGGTGGCCGCCAACGCCAACCTCCACCGCGCCCGCACCGACCAGGCCCGCACCCTGGTCATCCTCGACGAGATCCACCACGGGGGAGACGCCCTGAGCTGGGGCGACGCGATCCGCGAGGCCTTCACCCCGGCACGCAGGCGATTGGCCCTGACCGGGACACCCTTCCGCTCCGACACCTCCCCGATCCCGTTCGTGCGGTACAAGGAGGACGCCTCCGGGGCGAAGCGCTCCCAGGCCGACTACTCCTACGGCTACTCCGACGCGCTGCGCGACGGAGTCGTGCGCCCTGTGATGTTCATGTCCTACTCGGGGCAGATGCGCTGGCGCACCAAGGCCGGCGACGAGGTCGCGGCCCGCCTGGGCGAGCCCCTCACCAAGGACCTGGAGGCCCAGGCCTGGCGCACCGCACTCGACCCGGCGGGGGAGTGGATCCCCGCGGTCCTGGCCGCCGCTGACCAGCGCCTGACCGAGGTGCGCCGCCAGGTGCCCGACGCAGGAGCCCTCGTCATCGCCTCCGACCAGGCCAAGGCCCGTGCCTACGCCAAGCAGCTGCGCGCCATCACCGGCGAGGCCCCCACGGTTGTCCTCTCCGACGACAACGGCGCCTCCAGCCGCATCGAGGCCTTCTCCGCCTCCACCGACCGCTGGCTGGTGGCCGTGCGCATGGTCTCGGAGGGAGTGGACGTGCCCCGCCTGGCCGTGGGCGTCTACGCCACCTCCACCTCCACCCCGCTCTTCTTCGCCCAGGCGGTGGGGCGCTTCGTGCGCTCGCGGGCCCGGGGGGAGACCGCCTCGGTGTTCCTCCCATCGGTCACGCCCCTGCTGGCCCTGGCCGGGGAGATGGAAGTGGCCCGCGACCACGTCCTGAGCCGACCCGACGCGGCGGCGCAGGAGGATGCCCTGTTCAGTCCCGAGGACCGGCTGCTCACAGAGGCCAACAGGACTGAGAACGCCTCGGCCGAGCTGCTGCCCGGCTTCGAGGCCATGGACAGCCAGGCCGAGTTCGACCGCGTGCTCTTCGACGGTGGCGAGTTCGGTACCGGCGCCATGGTGGGCAGCATCGAGGAGCAGGAGTACCTGGGGCTGCCGGGTCTGCTGGAGCCCGAGCAGGTGACCGCCCTGCTGCGCCAGCGCCAGGACAAGCAGATCGCCTCCCAGAAGAAGCAGGCCGCCGCCGAGGCGCAGAGGCGGAAGAACTCAGGCGTCGACGACGCCCGGCGTCGGGCAGCTGCCCGTAAGGAGCTCTCCCAGCTGGTGGCCGCGTGGGCCCGCCGTTCGAGCCGGCCCCACGGCGTCGTCCACAACGAGCTCCGACGCGTGTGCGGGGGGCCGGAGGTCGCGGCGGCGTCCACCGAGGAGATCGAGAGGCGCATCCAGACTCTGCGGCGCTGGTTCGTCGGCAAGCGCTGACAAGCAGCGCTGACTGGTGGCCGGAGGCGCCTCTGCCGCCGGTCAGCGTCGGGTGGCGCCTCGCCCGTCGAGGTCGACGTGGCGGGTCGGCAGTGCCGACTCACCGTCACTCAGGCGCCAGGCGTTATAGGGGAGCTCGGCGCGGGAAGCCCGGTGCCGCTCCGCCGCCGCGCTCAAGGCCTCCTTGCCGCGGTGCTCCTCGATGATCCTGCCCTCATCGACCAGGAGCACCTGAAGCGGTCGGGCGCCGGCCTGGCTCAACGCCGACAGTCCCTGCTCCTGCGAGCTGGAGGAGACCACCAGCTCCTCGGCGGCTGTGCCCTCGGAGGTGAGGATGCGGCCGGCCCACTTGCGGCCACCCACGGTGGACTTGCCGCCCGAGGAGAACTTGGCGACCTCCTCCATGGTGCCGTCGGCGCCCTCGCGCTCCACCAGTTTGTAGACGAGCGCCGCGGTCGGGCGCCCCGAGCCCGTGACGAGCTTGGTGCCCACGCCGTAGGAGTCCACGGGGGCCGCCCCCAGTGCCGCGATGGCGTGCTCGTCGAGGTCGTTGGTGACGGTGATCCTTGTCGACGTCGCCCCCAGGGCGTCGAGCTGGGCGCGCACCTTGAAGGCCTCGGCCACCAGGTCGCCGGAGTCCAGGCGCACCGCTCCGAGCTCGCCACCGGCGGCGCGGGCCGCCTTGACCGCCCGCTCCACGCCGGTGGTGATGTCATAGGTGTCCACCAGGATCGTGGTGCTCGGTCCGAGACTGGCCACCTGCGCGGCGAAGGCATCCTCCTCCGTGTCGTGCAGGAGGGTGAAGGAGTGCGCCGAGGTCCCCACCGTGGGAATGCCGTAGAGGAGTCCCGCCTCCAGGTTGCTCGTTCCCACGAAACCGCCGACGACCGAGGCCCTGGCCGCGGCCACGGCCGCCTGCTCATGGCCGCGGCGCGCCCCGAAGTCCACGCAGGGGCGTCCGTGGGCGGCGATAGTCATGCGGGAGGCGGCTGAAGCGACGGCGCAGTCGTAGTTGTAGATCGACAGGGCGAGGGTCTCCAGGATGCAGGCCTCGGCGAATGTGCCCTCCACGGTCAGCAGCGGAGAGCCTGCGAAGTAGCACTCGCCCTCGGCGTAGCCGCGGATCGTCCCGGTGAAGCGGTAGCCGCGCAGGAAGTCCAGGGTCTCGTCGTTGACGACCTCGGCGCGGTGCAGGAAGTCGATCTGGGAGGGGGTGAACGTGAAGGCCTCGATGGCGTCCAGCAGTCGGCCGGTGCCCGCGACGACACCGAAGCGACGCGACCCGGGGAGCCTGCGGCCGAAGAGCTCGAAGACGCTGCGCCGTGCGGCGGCCCCCGATGCCAGTGCTCCCTGCAGCATCGTGAGCTCGTACATGTCGGTCAGCAGCGAGGTCGAGGCCGCGGACCCGTCCATGGAGGCGGCGGTGGATTCGGCAGTGGGCATATAGCTGTTCACGGGAACAACCTATCGCGGCTCACCGCTACCCTGGTGGTATGAGCACCTCGTTGCCCGTTGTGAAACCGGAGACCCTGGAGGAGTCGCGTGTCCGTGCCCAGCGCCTGTGGTGCACCGTGGTCCACGATGATCCGATCAACACGATGAGCTATGTGACCTGGGTGTTCCACTCCTACTTCGGCTTCTCACTGCCTGTGGCCGAGGCGCGGATGATGCAGGTGCACACCGCCGGCCGCGCCGTGGTCTCCCGAGGGGCCCGCGAGCGCATGGAGGTCGATGTCACGGCGATGCACGGCTACGGTCTGCGCGCCACCATCGAGCCGATGGGTGAGGACGCCGACGCCTCCGCGGACGATTCCTCAGGAGGGCGCTGATGCGAGCCTTCCGCCGAGTCCCCGAGGGGCTGGCCTGCGGCCTTGACGACTGGGAGCGCGAGCTCATCGCCAGGTTGGCACTGGAGGTCCGGGGCCTTCTCCAAGCGGATGCCCCCTGCGCCGAGGACGCCTGCGAGTCCGAGACCTCCTCGCCGTCCCGCCCCGACCCGGTGCGCCCGGGGGAGAGCGAGCGGGATCGTGAGGTCCTGGAGGCCCTGGACTTCGACCTCGATGCGCCAATCAATCACGTTCATGCCGGTCGTCCGAACGCGGATCCCGTCATCGCCGTCCTGCTTCCGCAGGCCTCGGAGGATTCCCTCACCTCGATGGAGGTCAGCAGCCTGACTCGTGCGCGCCTGCGGGGTGACAAGGTCGACCGCCTGGTGCGCCTGGCCGCCGAGCTGCGGGAGCCGTCGGGCCCCGGGGAGACAGTGCTTGTGGCCCCGGGTCAGGAGTCCGACTGGCTGGGGGCGACCAATGACATCCGGCTCGTGCTGGCCCAGCGGCTGGGTATCGAGTCGGCTCAGGACGCCGAGCGAGTTCACACAGCCGCCTTCCAGGAGCTCCCCGAGGAGGAGACGTCTCGCGAGCAGTGGTACCGGGGGACGGCGCTCGTCTACGACATGATCACCTGGTGGCAGGAATCACTGGTATCCGCGCTGTTCGGGGGCACAGGGCCCGCATAGTCTCGCGGTGTGAATGATGCTCCGATCGGGATGTTTGACTCTGGGGTCGGTGGCCTCACCGTCGCCCGTTCTGTCCTCGACCAGCTGCCCCATGAGCAGGTGCTCTACATCGGAGACACCGCCAACGGTCCCTACGGCCCCCGAGACATCGCCGAGGTCCGGTCCCTGGCTCTGAGCATCATGGACGAGCTCGTGGACCGCGGGGTCAAGCTGCTCGTCATCGCCTGCAACACCGCTTCCGCGGCCGTCCTGCATGATGCGCGTGAACGCTACACCCTGGGGCGGGGCGTCCCGGTCATCGAGGTCATCCACCCGGCGGCACGTACGGCGGCCCGAGTGACCCGCAACGGCAAGGTGGGCCTGATCGCCACCCGTGGGACGGTTGACTCCCGAGCCTATGACGACGCGCTTCAGGCCGTTCCCGGCGTCGAGCTCGTCTCACAGGCGTGTCCGCGTTTCGTCGAGCTGGCCGAGCGGGGGGTGACCACCGGCCCCGAGGTGCTCGACGTCGCCGAGGAGTACCTGGCTCCCATCAAGGCCGCCGGCGTGGACACCCTCATCCTCGGCTGCACCCACTACCCCCTGCTGGTGGGGCCGATCTCCTACGTCATGGGGGAGGACGTGGCCCTGGTGACATCCTCGGACGAGACCGCCAAGGACGTCTACCGGGCACTGGCAGGCAAGAACCTTCTGCGCGGACCCGACGCCCCCGAACCTCGCCATGACTTCGCCTCCACCGGCGACCCGGAGGCCTTCTCCGTCCTGGCCCGGCGCTTCCTCGGCCCCGAGGTTGCCGCCGTCGAGCGTGTCGCCTTCTCCTCCGGGGCAGTGGAGGCCCCTGTCGAGCTGCCCCGGCTCTCCTCACCTCCCACCGCCCATCAAGGATCTGCATGAGACTTACGATTATCGGTTGCTCGGGCTCCATGTCGGGTCCCCAGTCCTCGGCCTCCTCCTACTTGGTGCAGGCCGACGGAGTTGACGCCGACCGCGCACCGCGCACCTACTCGATCGTGCTGGATCTCGGGCCGGGATCAATGGGGCAGCTGCTGCGCCACCTCGATCCCGCCGAGCTCGACGCCATTGCCATCTCCCACTGCCACGCCGATCACATGGTCGACCTGGTGGGCATGCACGTCTACCGGCGCTGGCTGCCCACGGGGGCGCTCGGGCCGGTCGCCTGCCTGGGGCCCTCGGAGCTGTTGGAGCGTCTGCAGGGAGTTGATGGTGTCCCGCCCAGTGAGCGCTACGCCACGGAGTTCGGTTTCGTCACCGCTGTGCCGGGCAGGTCCTACAGCGTGGGCCCCCTGGTCATCTCACCCTTCGAGGCGCTTCATCCCGTGGAGGCCTATGGTTACCGGATCGAGGGCCCCAGTGAGGAGGACCCCTCCCGTCAGGTCAGCCTGGCCTTCACCGGGGACACGGACATCTGCCAGACCATGAGCGACATGGCTCAGGGAGTGGACCTCCTCCTGGCCGAGGCGGCCTTCGTCGAGGGCCGCGACACCGTGGGCGGCATGCATATGACGGGGCGTCGCGCTGGTGAGCTCGCCGCCCAGGCCGGTGCGGGGCACCTTGTTCTCACCCACATCCAGCCCTGGACGGATCCGGCCGTTCCTCTCAAGGAGGCCGCAGCCGTCTACTCCGGCCCGTTGGAGGCGGCGACGGCGGACGCCGTCTGGGAGCTGTGAGCGCTGACGGGCACGATCGCCCCACTCAACGACGACAGGTCTCCTTCAGCCCGGCTCTTCCCGATGGAGTGGACTGCCCCTGGACCCGTGGCAGGCGGACCCGCTGGTGGTTGGTGGTTCCCGCGGACCTGGCGGCCGTCGTGCTCGTGGCCCTGTTCGGCGCCGCCTCCACCCGCAGCCTGGGGCAGGTTCCCGCGTCCCTGTGGCAGGCGGGTGCGGGCCTCGTCGTCGCCTGGGGCGTGACCTGGCTCCTGCGACGCTCTCACCCCGACCACCTGGAGATGGCGTTGCCCGAGGGGCTTATCATCGTGGGGATCAGCTGGTTGGTATGGGTCGTGCTGCGCCACGTGACGTCAGCATTCAACGACGTGTCCGCCATGGCCTCCTGGGCGGTGATGACCGGGGCCTTCCTCCTGGTGTTCCTGGGAGGATGGAGATGGCTCTACGGCTACGTGCGCGCCCACGACTCCTTGACTCCCAGGCCCGTGGCGCGTCGCCTCGCCGAGCAGAAGCAGGCAGGGGCTGAGCACCGGCGTGCCCACCGGGTGCCCGGCAAGTGAGATGCGACCGGCTAGCTACTGGTTCAGGAGCTCGGCCAGGACCGGTGCCAGGGCACGGAAGGCCTGCCCCCGGTGGGAGATGGCGTGCTTGTCCTCAGACGTCATCTGGGCGGTGGTCCGGCCCCGACAGCCAGGCTCGTCCTCCTGGACGGGCACGAAGATCGGATCGTAGCCGAATCCCCCCTCCCCCAGGGGGGAGCAGGTCAGGCGCCCCTCCATGGAGCGCTCGATGGTGGTGACCTGCTCCGGCCCCCTGCCGGAAGCCGGCTGGACCAAGACCGCGGCACAGGTGAAGCGCGCGCTGCGGTGCGGGTCGGCGACGTCGGCCAGCTGGGCCAGGAGCAGCTGAAGGTTCGCGGTGTCGTCACCGTGCCGGCCGCTCCAGCGCGCCGAGAAGATCCCCGGCGCTCCGCCCAGGACGTCGACGCACAGGCCCGAGTCGTCGGCGACCGCGGGCAGGCCCGTGGCACCGGCCAGGGCTCGGGCCTTGAGCAGGGCGTTGTCAGCGAAGGACAGGCCGTCCTCCACCGGCTCCGGTGCCTGGAGGGAGGCGGCTGAAATGATGGAGCCGGGATCCAGTCCCGGTACGAGCGGTGTCAGGATCTGTCGCAGCTCGTTCAGCTTGCCGGCGTTGTGGGTGGCCAGGACGAGCCGGGAGCCAGCGGGCACCTGGATCCGGTCAGTGAGCGGGGTGGCGCCTTCGGCGGCTGATGAGGCACTCACGGCTCAGACCTCCGCGGGCTGGGACGAGGACTGAGGGGAGGACACGGTGAAGGGCTCGCCGCTGGGGCCGGCCAGGGCCTGGCGCTGGAGCGCCGCCAGCCGGCTGTTACCGACGGCGGCCAGGTCAAGCAGCTCTCCGAGCTCGGAGCGGTCGAAGGGGGCGTGCTCGGCGGTGCCCTGGACCTCGATGAAGCGGCCGTCCCCGGTCTGGACGACATTCATGTCGGTCTGGGCGCGCACGTCCTCCTCATAAGGCAGGTCGAGGCAGGGGACGCCGTCGATGATCCCCACCGAGATGGCGGACAGGGAGTCGGAGAGCGCCGGCTTGCCGGGGCGGGCCTTGATAAGGCCGCGCTCTGTGCCCCAGGCGACGGCATCGGCCAGGGCCACATAGGCGCCGGTGATCGCCGCGGTGCGGGTACCGCCGTCGGCCTGCAGCACGTCGCAGTCCAGGGCGATCGTGTTCTCACCCAGTGCGGCGACGTCGATGATGCCGCGCAGGCTGCGGCCGATGAGGCGGGAGATCTCGTGGGTGCGGCCTCCGACCTTCCCCCGCACGGACTCCCGGCCGGAGCGCTCCGACCCGGCCCGGGGGAGCATGGCGTACTCGGCGGTCACCCAGCCCTCGCCACTGCCCTTGCGCCAACGCGGAACGCCCTCGGTGAAGGATGCGGCGCACAGGACCCGGGTGCGCCCGAAGGACACCAGGACCGATCCCTCGGCGTGGTCGAGCCAGTGGCGGGTCATGGTCACGGGACGCAGCTCGTCGACGGCGCGGCCGTCCTTGCGAGTGAAGGGGGCAGTTGTCATGGGCTCAGGCTACCCGGCGGCCAACGGGCCTCGGGGCTGCTCCGTACTTCGGGATGCCCAATGTCTGTAGTCCGCGACGGTGGTCAGGCGGTAGCGTTCGTTACGATATCTGTTCCGGTCCGGAGCTGACGGAGACACCGAGGAGAACACCTATGACCTATGTCAACATCACCGCGCTGACCTTCCCCGAGGGCGCCCAGGCCGAGATCGAGAAGCGCTTCGCCGCACGGAAGCGAGGTGTTGATACCTCGCAGGGCTTCCAGGGCTTCGAGCTGCTGCGCCCGGTGGTCGGAGAGGACCGCTACTTCGTGGTGACCCGGTGGGACACGCGTGAGGACTACGAGCGCTGGAGCGCGGCGCGGCCCGCCGGCGGGCACGAGGACGACAAGCGCCGGGGCATGAACGTGGAGGTCCTCGGTTTCGAGGTCGTCCAGCACGAGGAGTGACTCAGGCAGCGAGACCCACCGAAGGGTTTGGCATCAGGCCCCCACGCCCTGTGGCGTCGGGGGCCGAAGTCCGTACGCGAGAAGGGACTCGAACCCTCACGCCCGAAGGCACCAGGACCTAAACCTGGGGCGTCTACCAATTCCGCCACTCGCGCTGTGCGGCGCCCACTCTACCGACCTCAGCCTCGGATAGCAGAATGCGGCGACCGCTGTCGTGTTCGTATCAGTCCACGCCGAGTGCGGTGCGCAGCCGCTTGACGTGACCGGTGGCTCGCACATTGTACTGGGCCAGCGTCACGGTCCCGTCAGGGGCCACCACCACGGTCGAGCGGATGACGCCGGTGTAGACCTTGCCGTAGTTCTTCTTCTCGCCCCACACTCCCCAGGCCTCCATGACGGTGTGGTCGGAGTCCGACAGCAGGGGGAAGGGCAGGTTGTGACGGCTGGAGAACTTGGCCTGCGCGCTCTCCGGGTCGGGGGAGATGCCGACGACGGCATAGCCTGCCGCCTCGAGCGCCTCCAAGGAGTCCCTGAAGTCGCACGCCTCCTTGGTGCATCCCGGAGTGCAGGCCTTGGGGTAGAAGTAGACGATGACGCCCTTGTCCGTGCTGGAACGAAGGTCGTCAAGGGTCACGGTGCGGCCGTTCTGGTCGGGCAGGGCGAACTCCGGGGCTCGGTCACCGGCGGCGAGTTGGGTCATGGGTCCTCCTCGGGCTCCTGGACGGATGCGCTCATCCTCGCATCGTTTCCCGTACCTGCGGCAGTGGATTCGAGGACTTACTTTCGTGATCTGGCAAACGTTCAGGGTGATAGTCGTGCAGGACCCCTGACCCAGCTCCGAGTGAGACCTCCGGGTCAGGCGGCCTGGGCGAGCGTTCGCCGCGAGGCCTGCTGCGCCGCCTCCAGGCGCTCCAGTGCCCGCTCGAGGCGCGAGGGGGAGGCGGTTACCCCGAGCGAGGCGAGCTCCGCGCGTGCGGCGAAGAGCTCCCTGGTGGCCGCGTCGTCGGCCCGGGTGTCAGTGGTTGCCGGCCCGGTGGGCAGGGCGGTCAGGGTGGTCATGGTGTGGATGTTGCGTGTCATACGTATCTCCTCATCTTCCTTCAACGTCGTCGGCCCCTTGGGGCCTGGGGTCGCAGCGCGTGGCTGAGCAGGGAGGTACCTGCCGAACCGGCGTGCTTGCGGATCAAGACTTTCTGGCGCGGCGGCTGGTTGGTGCCGCCGTCGCAGACTGTGGTCACGAGGGCGTGAGAACCGCTGAAACGGTGGCATTCTGAGAGCTTCTCAGTGCGAGGCGGTTGCCTTCGACCGCCGTCATGCGCCTGCTGCTGTGCCGTCGGGGTCATCCCAGGCGAAGCGCGTGACCCTCGTGGTACACCGCCAGGGACTTGAACCCTGAACCCGCTGATTAAGAGTCAGCTGCTCTGCCAATTGAGCTAGCGGTGCTCGGTCAATGGTGACCAGGTCCTCCGGCCCTGTGGGCTGGAAGAACCGTACACCGCCAGGGACTTGAACCCTGAACCCGCTGATTAAGAGTCAGCTGCTCTGCCAATTGAGCTAGCGGTGCATTCACCACAGCGATGTCATTCGTCGTGGCTCGCTGGGCGACGGAGGAATACTTTACGGGTGGAGGAGGTCTTCGTCCAGTCAGGATCCGCGAAACCGGGCGATTGTGTGGCAAGTCTCAAGGGGGCGTGGGTTGGGTCAGAGGCGCGTTGCTGCTGCCTGCTGTCCAGCATCCCGCTCAGTGCGACGAGCCGCCCTCACGGTTCTGTCGGCGGCGGCGTACATCGGCGGCGCGAGCGCGGTCGCGCTTCGACATCGCACCCTGCGAGGAGGGCTTCCTCGACGGCGCTGCGTGTGACGCGCCCGAGCCGGTCCCCCCACTCCGCCTGGAGGAGGCGCCCTGGGTGGCGTCGTCGTCCCGGTCGATGTTGCCGGTGCGAGACCACTGGTGGTACTGCTTCAGAGTGGCCGCCTGCTCCTCGGTGAGGCGTTGCCACAGGGGGAGGTCGAGCTTCTTGCGGTCGCGCACGCGGGTGCCGAGGGTCCAGCCCGCCAGCATGACCAGCGCGACCACCATGCCGCCCCACATGCTGCTGCGCCCCGCGCGGGCACCGGTGAGCATCGAGACGGTTCCTCCGAGCAGGCCCGCGACGAGGATGGTCACGACAACAATGGCGGCCATGGATGCCCAGTAGCGCTGCGCGGAGGTCATGCGCGGCTCGCGGGTTTCAGAAGTCACCTCGGCATTGTGACACCCTCGCGCATGACGACTGAGCAAGGTGTGGGTGTCGAAGGTTGCGGAACGGAGACCTGCCGGCCGATCCGACCAGCAGGTAGTCGTGTCCGCTGGTGCGGTCGCGGTTCAGTGTCACATGTCTGTGGCTCTCGTCGCGGTCCTGCGCGCGGTAGCGTGGGCCGCATGAGCGACCCGATCGTGACGCTGGCGACCTGCGCCGACTTCCCTGACCTTGATGACGATGACCGTGGCCTGCCGGATGCCCTGCGTGCGCGTGGCATCGAGCCGCGGGTTGCCGTATGGGACGACCCCGACGTCGACTGGAGCCAGTCCGGCACGGTCGTGCTGCGCAGCGTCCGTGACTATGCCACCGAGGGCAACTACTCCCGGTTCCTCCAGTGGGCGCGGTCGGTGCCCAGGCTCGCCAACCACCCCGACGTCGTCACCTGGAACTCGGACAAGCACTACCTCACCCGGCTCAGCGAGTGGGGGGTCCCCATGATTCCGACGATGTGGCTGGAGCCGGAGGCCGGCTACTCCAAGCACCAGGTTCACACCCGTTTCCCGGCCCACGGCGACTTCGTCGTCAAGCCGGCCGTCTCCTCGGGCGGGCGCGGCACCGGGCGCTACACCGCCACTGACGCCTCCTCCCGGTCCGCGGCGATCAATGACGCCATGCACCACCTGCGCCGTGGGCGCACCGTTATGGTCCAGCGCTACCTCGAGGAGGTCGACCGCAAGGGTGAGGTCTCCCTGGTCTACTTCAACGGCGTGCTGTCCCACGCGGTGGAGAAGGCCCCGATGCTCCACCCCTCCTTCAAGTCGACCGACCAGATCCACGAGGAGATCGTCACGGCGCGCGAGCCCAGTGAGCAGGAGTGGCTCTGGGGCGAGCGGGTGCGCAAGGCCATCCACACGCTGATCAAGGAGGTCTCCGGCCGCGACATCCAGCTCCTGTTCAACCGTGTCGACGTCGTCGGGGACGGTCAGGGCGGTTTCTACCTCATGGAGGTCTCGCTGATCGACGCGGGCCTCTACCTCGGGGCGGCACCGGAGGGGCTGGACAACTTCGCCGACGCCATCGCCCAGCGCATCTTCTGGTGACCGCGCAGGCGCGGGCATCTCGGGGCACCCTGGTGTGGTAGATAGATACCATGCGCACGCTGCTCAACATCATCTGGGTCGTTTTCGGCGGGTTCTGGCTGTTCCTCGGTTACCTCTTCTTCGGAGTGATCGCCTGCCTGCTCATCGTCACGATTCCCGCAGGTGTCGCCTCCTTCCGTATCGCCGCTTACGTCCTGTGGCCCTTCGGGCGTGAGGTGGTTCCGTCTCCCGGGGCCGGCGCCATGAGCGGGATCAGCAACATCATCTGGTTCCTCGTCGCCGGGCTCTGGCTGGCCATCGGCCACGTCACCACCGCCGCGGCGCAGGCCATCACCATCATCGGGATCCCACTGGCCGTGGCCAATATCAAGCTCATCCCCGTCACCTGCTTCCCCTTCGGCAAGCAGATCGTCGAGACCCGGTAAGACCTTTTCGGCCTCATCGCAGGCGTCACAGGCTGATGCGGCGGTTGGCTCCCCAGTAGCCCACGTAGCAGACCACGAGGAAGACGGCGGTGATCGCTAGGCTGCCGCGCTGCTCGGGGTCGAAGACGATGAGCAGGCACGATGCTGCTGACAGTCCCAGTGCGGCGATTGAGAGCCACGGATACCCGGGAGCCCGGTAGGGCAGGTCCTCAAGGCTGCGGTCCTCAGCGAGCCAGCGCCGTCGGAAGGACAGGTGGCATGCGGCGATGACCGCCCACACCAGGACGACGGCGAGACCGGAGACGGACACAAGGACCAGATAGACCGTGGAGGCCGCATAGGCCGAGGTCAGCAGTGAGGCCAGCCCACCGACCATGGACAGGCCCATTGCCAGTGCGGGTACCCCGTAGCGGTTGGTGCGGGCCAGGACCGTGGGCAGGGTGCCCTCATTGGCCAAGGACCACAGCATGCGGGTCGAGGCGTAGAGCCCTGAGTTCGCCGCTGACAGGATGGCGGCCAGGATGACGATATTCATGAGGTCCCCGGCGTAGGGCACGCCGATTCTGGACAGGACCGTCACGAAGGGGCTCTCCTCGACCCCGGCCTTCTCCCAAGGGATCAGTGCTGCGATGACGATGATCGAGCCGATGAAGAAGATGGCCAGGCGGGCCAGGGTCGCCTGGATCGCGCGAGGAATGGTGGTGCCCGGGTCCTCGACCTCTCCGGCGGTGATGCCGATGAGCTCGGTGCCGGAGAAAGCGAAGTTGACGGCCAGGATCGTGGTGAACACCGCGCCGAAGCCGTTGGGGAAGAGGCCGTCCCGGTACAGGTTCGTCAGCCCCAGGAACGAGCGGTGCCCCTCGTAGGGCAGCAGCCCGACGATTGCGGCCGTGCCCAGAGCGATGAACGCAATGATCGCCGCCACCTTGATCCCGGACAGCACAGTCTCCGCCTCGGCGAAGACCTTGACGGAGACCATGTTGAGCACGAGGACCAGCACGATGAAGGTAACCGCCCACACCCATACGGGAACGCCCGGGAACCAGCCGTGCATGATCATCGCCGCGCCGGTGAACTCACTTCCCAGGGCCACCGTCCACGTGAGCCAGTACAGGATGGCGGTGACGAAGCCCGTGGCGGGACCCAGGTACTGGCGGGCGTAGACATGGAAGGCTCCGGTGAAGGGCATCGCAACGCTCAGCTCTCCCAGGCACAGCATGACCAGGTAGACGATGACGGCGCCGATGGAGTAGGCCAGCACGGTCCCCAAGGGGCCGGCTTGGTGGATCGTGTTGCCAGTCGAGAGGAACAGTCCCGTGCCGATGACCCCGCCGAAGCTGATCATCATGAGGTGACGTCGGTTCATGCGGCGTTCCAGCGCGGTGACACGCCCCTGGCTGCCCTGGTCTCCCCGCCCTTCAGGGCTGTTGTACCGGGACTGATGAGGAGGGGTGTCCGGGGTGGCCGATGAGGCGGCGGGCTCGCGGTGATGGGCAACCGGGTCCATACGTGAGACGCTACCGGTGTCATCTCGAGCCATTCGATACCGTGTCGCAATGCGAACGCTCTCGGTATCCGCCACGTCCTTTGGGGGAGAACCGGTCCGGTTGTCGGATCTGCTGGCCCGAGGTCCGGTCGTTCTGGACGGGGCGATGGGGACCGAGCTCGATGCCCGCGGGGTCGATACCCGCAATGCGCTGTGGTCGGCGCGTGCGCTCACCACGGCGCCCGACCTCGTGCGCGAGGTCCACTCCGACTACCTGGATGCGGGGGCTCGCGTCATCACGACCAACACCTACCAGGCCACGCTTCCGGCGCTGATCCGGTCCGGGGAGGATGCTGCCGGCGCCAGGCGGGTTATCGCAGTTGGCGCCCGTCTGGCCAAGGAGGCGGCCCGTCGGTTCGGTGAGGAGCACCCCGAGGAGTCGGTGCTCGTTGCCGGAGGGATCGGTCCGTATGGGGCCTATCTGGCTGATGGCAGTGAGTACACCGGTGCCTACGACATCGACATCCCCGAGGACCCCGGTTTCCAGGAGGTTCATCTGCCTCGCATCGAGGTCCTGGTGGGGGAGGGGATCCACCTGTTTGCGCTGGAGACGATTCCGCGTCTGGACGAGGCGCAGGCACTCGTCGCCATGGTGAAGGGTCTCGCTCCTCGGGCCGAGTGCTGGGTCTCCTTCCAGGTGCGCTCCGACGGCGCCCGTCTCGCTGATGGCGCGCCGCTGGCCGAGGCTGCGGCCTGGGGTGCGCAGGAGGAGATGGTCGTCGCTGTGGGTATCAACTGTGTGGCCCCGGGCGTCGTCGCACGAGCGCTGCCGGTGCTGCGTGCGGCTACCGGTAAGCCGCTGGCGGCCTACCCCAATGCGGGCGATCTCTACGACCCGGCGACCAAGACCTGGCAGTCCACAGGTGACCGGGCTGGAATCCCGGCGTTGGCGCCATCCTGGATCGACGCTGGGGTCCGGCTCGTCGGCGGGTGCTGCCGCACCCGACCGGCCCAGATCAGTGAGCTCGCCCGCGCGGTCTGTCCCTAGCCACGCAGCCCTCTGACAGTGGAAGCCAATGAGATGGGCTACCCCTGCTGCGGGCCCACGGACAGCAGGTGGACGACCGCGCGCCCCTCCCGGTCGCACTCGGCCAGATCCACCAGGGCCGTCAGACGCCAGTCGTGGTCGCCGTCGGGGTCCTCCAGGACCTGCGTGGCCAGCCACACCTGCCTGCCGGAGGTCTCCAGGGCCTCGCGCAGGCGCTCACTGACCCCCGCGGCCGCCAGGGCCGTCTCATCAGGGTCCTCGTCGAGCGGCGCCAGCGAGATCGCCCGAGCCGAGGTGTCCGTGCCGATCCAGTCGTACTCGTCCCAGTAGCGGCCCAGCACCTCGTCCCAGCGGTCCTCGCCCCATCCGGAGGAGGCATCCAGGCGGCCCAGGGCCTCGACGTCGTCGCGCGCCATGAGTTCCACGCGCCGGAACATCTCCCGGCGCACCGCCACCCGGAAGGCGTGACGGTTGCGAGTGAAGGCCACCGTCCCGTCCTCGCCCGCGTCGAAGGCCCGCTCCACTCCGGCCGAGTCGTCCGCGCCGGGACGGTCGGCCTCCAGCAGGCCGGCCATCTCACCCGCCTTGCCCGCCTGGGCCTGGCCGAGCGCCTCCCACTCGTCGAGCAGGGAGGAGTCGACGGCGCGCACGAGCGCCCCCAGCCAGTCGATGAGCTCGGTGACCTCGGGTGTGCGGTGCTCCTCGGGAACGACCTGGCGCAGCGCCCGGTAGGCGTCAGTGAGGTAGCGCAGCACCACGCCCTCGCTGCGGCCCAGCTCGTAGCGGGAGATGAGGTCGGAGAAGGTCATCGCGTTCTCCACCATCTCGCGCACCACCGACTTCGGCGCCAGCTCATGCTCGGCGATCCACGGGTTGGCCTGCTTGTACATCTCCAGGGCGGGGGAGAGCAGCTCGGCCAGGGGCTGGGGCCAGGTGATCTCCTCCAGGGCGGCCATGCGTTCCTCGTAGTCCATGCCCTCGGCCTTCATCGCGGCGATCGCCTCGCCGCGGGCGGCGCGCTGCTGGGCGTAGAGCAGCGGACGCGGATCGTCCAGGGTGGCCTCGACGACGCTGACGACGTCGACCGTGTGCTCCGGGGCCTCCACGTTCAGCAGGTCCATGGCCGCCAGGGCGAAGGGGGCCAGGGGCTGGTTGAGGGCGAAGTCCGCCGGCAGGTCTACGGCCAGTCGGAGCCGGGGGCGCCCGTCGGCGGCGGCCTGGGCGCTGGAGACGTGCGTGAGGACTCCCGCCGTGCGCAGGGACAGGTAGATCTCCAGGGCGCGGCGCACGTGTCGGCGCCGCTGGGCCTCGGGCTCATGGGCACGCTCCAGGAGCCCCGCCATCGCCGCCACCGGGTCGCCGGCGCGCTCCATGAGGTTCAGCACCATGGTGGTGGTGACCTGGAACTGGCTGGTCAGTGTCTCCGGGGCCGCGTCGTGCAGCCGCTCGAAGGTCTTGTCCGTCCAGTTGACGCGGCCCTCGGGCGCCTTCTTGCGCACGATCTTGCGGCGCTTGCGCTCGTCGTTGCCGGCCTTGGCCAGCGCCTTGGCGTTCTCAATGACGTGCTCGGGTGCCTGGACGGAGACGTAGCCGCGGGTGTCGAAGCCGGCGCGCCCCGCACGTCCGGCGATCTGGTGGAACTCGCGAGCGGTGAGGTGGCGCTCCTTGGAGCCGTCGAACTTCACCAGGGAGGTCATGACCACTGAGCGGATCGGTACGTTGATCCCCACTCCGAGCGTGTCCGTGCCGCAGATGACGGACAGCAGGCCCTCGCGGGCCAGTCGCTCCACCAGCCGCCGGTAGCGCGGCAGCATGCCCGCATGGTGCACGCCGATACCGGCGCGCAGCAGTCGGGAGAGCGTGGCCCCGAAACCGCCGCCGAAGCGGAAGTCGCCGAGCGCCTTCACGACCTCGGCCTTGCGGGACTTGGGCACCAGGTCCACGCTCAGCAGGGAGGTCGCCCGCTCCACAGCCTCCTTCTGGGAGAAGTGGACGACGTAGACCGGTGCCTTGTCCTGGCCCACCAGGCGCTGAAGCAGCTCACCGATCGGCTCGACGACGTACTCCATCTCCAGGGGAACCGGCCTCACGGCGTCGTCGATGACGGCGACCTCGCGGCCCGTGCGCTCGCGCAGGTCCCGCACGAAGAAGGAGACGTCGCCCAGCGTGGCCGACAGCAGCACCATCTGCGCCTGGGGCAGCTCCAGGAGGGGTACCTGCCAGGCCCAGCCGCGCTGCGGGTCGGCGTAGTAGTGGAACTCGTCCATGATGACGCAGTCCACGTCCATGTCCTCGCCCTCGCGCAGGGACTGGTTGGCCAGGATCTCCGCGGTGCAGCAGATGATCGGGGCGGCGGCATTGATGGAGGTGTCCCCGGTGACCATGCCGACGTTATCGGCCCCGAACAGGCGCACCAGCTCGAAGAACTTCTCACTGACTAGGGCCTTGAGGGGGGCCGTGTAGTAGGAGCGGCCCCCGCGGGCCAGGGAGGCGGTGTGGGCTGCCAGCGCGATCATCGACTTGCCCGAACCGGTCGGGGTGGCGGCGATGACGTGGCGGTCCTCCAGGATCTCCGACAGCGCCTCGTCCTGGTGCGGGTAGAGGGGGCAGCCGGTCGCCTCCGCCCAGTTCGAGAAGGCCAGGTAGACCTCCTCGGGCTCGGGGACGCGCTCGGGATCATCAGCCGGAATGAGGGCGTCGAGCATCGCGTTGAGGGCCGGAGCAGTCTGGGAGGTCACGGCCTCATCGTCTCACGGGGCTGGACAGTGAACGATCCGGGGAGGTTGGCGGGAATCTGATGCTGGGGAGCCGCGCCGGCGTCCTGAGAAACGACCGCACTATGTTCCGGGCGCCGATTCATGAGAGCATGCGGGCCGTCCCCACCTGTCGTGACACCGTGAAAGGCTGAATCTCCCATGGATGTCCTCGCTGCTCAGCTCGCGGCGGTCTCGGACTGGATCACGCTCCACATCACCATGTGGGTGCTTGTCGGTACCGGGATCCTGCTGACCGCCCGCACCGGCTTCGTGCAGCTCCGCCGCCTGCCGGACATGTTCCGCCAGGTGGCCGGGTCGCGTTCGGGTGCTCAGGGGGGGATCTCCTCCTTCCAGGCCTTCACGATCTCCCTGGCCGCCCGCGTGGGCATCGGCAATGTCTTCGGAGTGGCCGCCGCCCTCATCCTGGGCGGCCCCGGTGCGATCTTCTGGATGTGGGTGGTCGCCCTGGTCGGCATGGCCACGGCCTTCTTCGAGGCGACCCTGGCCCAGATGTTCAAGGTCCGCCACACCGACGGCTCCTTCCGTGGCGGGCCGGCCTACTACATGGCGCGAGGGCTGCGCAGCCGCCCCCTGGGAATCGCCTTCGCGGGGCTGACGATCTTCACCTGCGGCTTCTCCATCATCATGGTCCAGTCCAATGCCGTCGCCGGCGTCATCGGCCCGGACTCCCCGCTGCACCTGCCCCCGAGCGTCGCCGCCGCGGTGCTGGTGGGGCTGGCCGCCCTGGTCATCCTGGGGGGAGTGCGTCGGGTCGCCCGCGTCACCGAGTGGATGGCGCCCATCATGGCCCTGGTCTACGTGGTCATGGCCGTCGTCATCGTCGCCCTCCACGTCACTCAGCTCCCGGGGCTGCTGGTCACGATCGTCTTCTCGGCCTTCGGTCCGGTGCCCTTCGCCGGAGGGATGACAGGGGGCATCATCGCCGCTCTGACCAACGGGACCCGCCGCGGCCTGTTCTCCAACGAGGCCGGGCAGGGCACCGCCCCCTTCGCCGCCGCCACCGCCACCGTGGCCCACCCCGTCCAGCAGGGCCTCATCCAGTCCCTCGGCGTGTTCGTCGACACCATCGTCGTGTGCACCGCGACCGCCTTCATCATCCTGGTCTCCGGGGTCTACAGCCCCGCCCTCGTCAAGGCCGGCACGCTGACCCCCGATGCCGCGGCAACCTTGACCTCCGACGCCGTCGCCGCCACCCTCGGCAGCTGGACGGCCATTCCCATGGCCATCGTCATCTTCGTCCTGGCCTTCTCCTCCATCATCGCCGCGGCCACCTACTCCGAGGTCTCCATGACCTTCATCTCTGAGCGACCCGCATGGCGCTGGTTGCCCCGGCTCGTCTCGGTGGTCTCCACCGGGCTGGGGGCCCTCGCCTCTCTGACCGTCGTGTGGAACACCGTCGACATCACCATGGCCGTCATGACCCTGACCAACCTGGTCGCCCTCATCTGGCTCGCTCGCTGGGGAGTGGGGGCACTCAGGGACTGGGACGCTCAGCGCGCGGCGGGACGAGTCGCGCCCCTGTTCAGCGGCGTGGGCAACCCCTACCTGCCCGGTGACCTCCCCGGTGATGTCTGGACCGGCGAGAGGACCCACTTGGCCGAGGCGGGCGGCACCGCCGACGACGGCGTTCCCGCAGCCACCCCGGCCAGCAGCCAGCCCGCCGCCTCGACAGGAGCCGACGCATGAACCTCACCAGTATCGAGAACCTGCTCAACTCCGTCGATGACTTCTTCTACACCTATCTTCTGACCGCCCTGCTCATCCTGGCCGGCATCTACCTGACCGCACGTAGCCGTCTGGTTCAGCTGCGCCACTTCGGCACCATGGTCAACTCGCTGTCCGGGTCCCGGTCCGGTGCGCAGGGCGGTATCTCCTCTTTCCAGGCCTTCGCCGTGGGCCTGGCCGCGCGCGTCGGCATCGGCAACATCGCCGGAGTCGCCCTGGCCATTGTGGCCGGCGGCCCCGGTGCTCTGCTCTGGATGTGGGTCGTCGCCCTCATCGGCATGGCCACCAGCTTCGTGGAGTCCACGCTCGCCCAGATCTTCAAGGAGCGCGGCCGGGACTTCACCTTCCGCGGGGGCCCGGCCTACTACATCAAGAACGGTCTGGGCTCGCCCCTGTGGGGCAAGATATTCGCCGCCATCTGCATCGTCTCAGTCGGCGTGACGGTGGTCATGGTGCAGACGAACTCACTGGCCCAGGTCATCACCGCCACCGTTCCCAGCGTCTCGGCCTGGATGGTCGGGGTCTTCCTCGTCCTGCTGACTGCCCCCGTGGTCCTGGGCGGGGTCCGGCTCGTGGCCCGCGTCGCGGAGTGGCTGGCGCCCATCATGGCGCTGGCCTATGTGCTCATGGCCTTGGTGGTCATCATCCTCAACGTCGCCAGGCTTCCCGAGGTCCTTCTGAGCGTCTTTGAAGGGGCCTTCGGTCTCAACCAGGCCCTGTTCGGCACCGCCGGAGGAGTCCTCGCGGCGCTGCTCAACGGCGTGCGCCGTGGACTGTTCTCCAACGAGGCCGGGTTGGGAACCGTCCCCAATGCCGCCGGCACCGCGACCGTCGCCCACCCTGTGCGACAGGGCCTCATCCAGTCCTTCGGCGTCTTCGTCGACACGATCCTCGTGTGCACGGCCACCGGCCTGCTCATCCTCCTGACCACCGAGACCTATCACCCCGGCGACGGCTCCCTGGTCGGAGCGATCCTCACCCAGCAGTCCGTTGCCGAGCACCTGGGTTCCTGGACCACCTGGCCCATGGTGGTGCTCATCTTCGTCCTGGTCTTCTCCACGGTGCTGGGCTGCTACTCCTACGCGCAGGTCAACGTCAACTTCCTGGGCGGAGAGCGCCGGGCCGAGCAGATCTTCGGGATCGTGCTGACCGCTGCGGCCTTCGGCGGCACCGTCCTGACCCTGCCCGTCGTCTGGGCCCTGTCCGACATCGCCCTGGGGCTCCTGGGCGTGCTCAACCTCGTCGTCATCATCCGGCTGGCCCCCTGGGTCATCGGAGCCCTGCGGGACTTCGAGTCCCAGCGCGCCCGGGGCATCACCGAGCCGACCTTCGTGGGGCACGGCAACTCCCTGCTTCCCGGAGACGTGGTCCCCGGCATCTGGGAGCCCGACGACGTGGTGAAGCGGGGCTGATTCTCATGGCACCTCTGGGGCGCATCTCATGGATGGGCCAGGTCGACGCCGTCCTGGCCTCCTTCTCCGACATGCTCTACTCCTGGGGCCTCATGTGGCTTCTCATCGGGGCGGGCATCTTCTTCACCGTGAGAACTGGGGCTGTCCAGTTGCGGCACACCGACGCGATCGCCGCCTCAGTGGTCGGCTCCCGCGACGGCAGCCACGGCGGCATCACCTCCTTCCAGGCCTTCGCCGTCGGACTGGCCTGCCGGGTGGGGACCGGCAACATCGTCGGGGTCGCCCTGGCGCTCATCCTGGGCGGGCCCGGAGCCGTGCTGTGGATGTGGCTCGTGGCGATCCTGGGAACCGCCACCGCCTTCAGTGAGGCCACGCTCGCCCAGCTGTTCAAGGTGCGTCGCCCCGACGGCACCTTCCGCGGCGGTCCCGCCTACTACATCTCGCGAGGACTGGGGCTGCCGATCCTGGGCGGGGTGTTCGCCGTCGTCTTCCTCGTCGCCAACGGCCTGGTCATGCCCATGGTGCAGGCCAACGCCATCACCGCGTCCCTGCAGGGGGCCGGAGGGCTCTCACCGAGCCTGGGAGCCGTCCTCGTCGTGGCCCTGACCGCGCCGGTCCTCCTGGGAGGCCTGCGCGCCATGGCCCGCGTGGCGGAGTACCTGGCCCCGTTCATGGCGCTGGCCTACCTGGTGCTGGTTCTGGCCGTCCTCCTGACCCACCCCGTCCAGGCCCTCGAGGCGGTGCGCTCCATCATCGAGGGCGCCTTCGGCCTGCGCCAGGGGCTGGGCGGCCTGGCCGGCGGGGTGACCGCCGCGCTGCTCAACGGCGTGCGCCGCGGCCTGTTCTCCAATGAGGCGGGACTGGGAGGGGCCGCCTGCGCCGCGGGCTCGGCCACCGTGAGCCACCCCGTCCAGCAGGGATTCATCCAGGCCTTCGGGGTCGTGGTGGACACCCTGTTCGTCTGCACCGCGACGGCGCTGGCGATCCTGGTCGCCGGTGCGGACGTCCTCCAGCCCGGGGCGAGCGCCAAGGAGAGTGCGGGAACCCTGACCCAGGACGCCATCGCCCACCTCGTGGGGGAGTGGAGCCGCTGGCCCATGGCGCTGCTCGTCGTCGTCCTGGCCTACACCACCATCATCGGGGCCTTCTCCTACGCCCAGGTCTGCCTCGACTACCTCACCGATCGTCCCTGGGTCGCGCGTGCGCTGCAGATCGGCGCCGTCATCTGCGCCGGCATCGGCAGCGTGCAGCAGCTGACCACCGTGTGGACCCTGGCGGACGTGCTCCTGGGGCTGGGCGCCATCATCAACCTCGTGGCGCTGGTGCTCCTGAGCCGATGGGTCGTCGGCGCGCTCAGGGACTGGGAGGCCAGACGGGGCACGTCAACGGCGGAGGGCGACAAGTCGGTCTTCCGCAGGGACTCCGAGTACCTTCCGGCGCCTCTGCCGGAAGGCGCCTGGGAGGGGGCAGGTGACCGGTAGATGGGAGGTGTCACGCACAACGCACCACGCGCCTCGCGCACGTGCGGCAGCGATGCCACAGAGCCGTCACCGAATCGAAACACTGTATCCGTAGCCTTCGCGAATACGGTGCCCTCCCTCCCGAAGGAGGGGGACGTGGGCAGGACGTGTATCCCGGTGCGGACTGTTCCCGTGCTGGTTCGCGTGCCCGACGCCCACCTCGCCCGCGCCGTCGTCCCACCCCTACGGAGGATCTCACGTGCAACCGGTTCTGGCTTCCCTGACCAGTGCGGCATCCAGCGCAGACAAGAGCTGGACCGCATCCTTGGAGCGCTTCTTCAACGATGGCGCCAAGATCCTCGATGACGCCGCCGGGCACCTGTTCCTCTACCTGCTCGCTTGGCTGCTCGTCCTGGGGGGCCTGTACTTCACTGTGCGGACCGGATTCGTGCAGCTGCGGCTCTTCCCCTACATGGTGCGGGCCATCACCTCCTCCCGTGACAGCAAAGAGGGCGGGATCTCCTCCTTCCAGGCCTTCGCCGTCGGGCTGGCCTCCCGCGTGGGCACCGGCAACATCGTGGGCGTGGCCATCGCCATCACCATGGGCGGCCCCGGTGCCGTGTTCTGGATGTGGGTCGTGGCGCTGGTAGGTATGGCCACCGGATTCATCGAGGCCACCCTCGCCCAGCTCTACAAGGTCACCCACCCCGACGGCACCTTCCGCGGGGGCCCCGCCTACTACATCCAGCGTGGCCTGGGGTCCAAGCCCGCTGCCCGCGTCTTCGCCGTCGTCATCACCTTCGTCTTCGGCTTCGCCTACGAGGCCACCCAGGCCAACACGATCGCCGCCACGATGAAGAAAACCTTCAGCATCGAGCCGTGGATGACCGCTGTCGCTCTGGTCGTCATCACCACGCCGATCATCTTCAAGGGCATCAAGTCGGTCGCTGTTGTCTCGGAGTGGCTCGTGCCGATCATGACGGTGGTCTACGCCCTCATCGCCGTGGCCATCCTGGTGCTGCACATCGGCGCGATCCCGGGTGCGATCCTCTCCATCTTCGAGGGCGCCTTTGGAATCAATGCGGCCTTCGCCGGTGTTGCCGGGGGATTCACCGCCGCACTACTCCACGGCACCCGCCGAGGCCTCTTCTCCAACGAGGCCGGTGAGGGATCGGTTCCCAACATCGCGGCCACCGCCACGGTCTCCCACCCCGTCCAGCAGGGATTCGTGCAGTCCCTGGGCGTCTTCGTCGACACTATCGTGGTGTGCACCGTCACCGCCCTCATCGTCCTGCTCTCTGGGGTCTACACCCCGGCAGGCCCCAACGTTTCCAAAGAGGCAGCCAAAGCAGCTGCGGACGCCGCCAACACCCTGACCGGCGACTCGGTCACCAACGTCCTCGGCGGCTGGGCGCAGTACCTCATGGCCGTCATCATCTTCGTCTTCGCCTACTCCTCGCTCCTGGGAAACTACACCTACGCCCAGGTCAACATGGACTACCTCCAGGGCAAGCAGCACAAGCACTACGCCCTGCGGGCCATGATCATCGTGGCCACCGCCGTCGGCTCCCTGTCCACCCTCACCTTCGTGTGGAACCTGTCCGACCTCGTCATGGGAGCGATGACCGTCATCAACATGGTCTCCATCCTCGCGCTGGGAGGCTGGGCCTTCGGAGCCCTGCGCGACTGGGAGGCCCAGCGCCGCGCCGTCGAGGCCGGTGAGAAGGACGAGATCCGTTTCATCGCCACCGACAATCCCTACCTGCCCGGCACGCTCCCCGGAGACATCTGGGCCGCCGACGGCGCCGCCCACGCCGCCATCACGGAGCGTCGCGCCGCGCTCGAGGAGGCCTCGGGCAGCTGAGCCCAACAGCGCTAGGCTGAGGCCCATGAAGATCGCGCGCTTCTCCACCGGTGACGAGCCCCGTTACGGCATCGTGCAAGGCCTGCCCGAGCACGAGGTCGCCTCGGACGAGTCAGAGGGCCACCTCCTGGTCCTCAAGGGAGACCCTCTCTACTCCCTGCCCGAGGCCACCGGGGAGGTCGTCGAGCTGGGCG
Organism: Actinomyces sp. oral taxon 171 str. F0337; assembly: GCF_005696555.1. NCBI lineage: Bacteria > Bacillati > Actinomycetota > Actinomycetes > Actinomycetales > Actinomycetaceae > Actinomyces > Actinomyces sp. oral taxon 171. Next base: position 1,088,843 of record NZ_CP040005.1, read on the forward strand.
AGGCCCGGCTCCTGTCACCGGTCATCCCGCGCTCCAAGGTCGTGGGGATCGGGAAGAACTACGCGGGCCACATCGCCGAGATGGGGGAGGACCAGCCGCCACGCGACCCGGTGGTCTTCCTCAAGCCCAACACCTCCGTCATCGGGCCGGACGCTCCCATCGTCCTGCCCTCCTGGAGCGGGGAGGTCCACTACGAGGCCGAGCTCGCCGTCGTCATCAAGACCCTCGCCAAGGACGTCCCCGTGGAGCACGCCGACGACGTCATCCTGGGATACACGGTTGCCAACGACGTCTCGGCCAGAGACCGCCAGCGCGCCGAGCCGCAGTGGGTGCGGGCCAAGGCCTTCGACACCTCCTGCCCCCTGGGGCCGTGGATCGAGGTCCCCGAGCCCGGCCGCGAGCCGCTCTTCTCACCCGGAGACGCGGTGGTGCGCGCCCGGGTCGACGGCCGCCTCGTCCAGGAGGGACGGACCACTGACATGATCCGATCGATTCCCGAGCTGGTCGCCTACGTATCGACGATCTTCACCCTCCTGCCCGGCGATGTCATTCTCACCGGCACGCCGGCGGGAGTCGGTGAGATCCGAGCCGGTCAGCGCGTCGAGGTCGAGGTCGAGGGTATCGGCTCCTTCTCCAACCCGGTGGTCCGCCGCTGAGCCGAGGTGCTCGCTCCTCACGGAGTGCCTGAGCGCGGGAGAGACCTCCCGATAATGACGCATCGTCGGTGTCGCGGAGCCGAGGGCCCGATCAGGTGTCCTGGGGTGAGCTGCCTGAACCCTTCTCGTCGCTCTCCTTGTCCTCGGAGCCGCTCTTCTTGTCATTGCTCTTGCCGTCCTTGCCGGAGCCGTCACCGGATCCGGCCTCATCCATGTCTGCCGGTCCGGGATTACTGATCGGAGTGGCCTTGAACAGTGTCTCCATCTCGCTGGAGGAGTAGGCATCAACGGGGCAGGCGTACATCGCCTGGAGCACGACGGGCGTGCCTGTTGTGCCGAAAACACGGACGAACCTGGTGAGCTTGTAGTCCTTGTGGTCGGCTCCGGTGTACGTGAAGTCCAGCCGTTTGGTCTCGATGGCGTGACCATCGGTGTCCTTGACCAGGGAGAAGTCATCCTTGGTGGGCTCGAAGGAGACATTCGTGAAGTCCGACGACTGCTGATAGGCATTGACCGTGGCCTCCGCCTGATAGTCCGACTCGACGCGATCGCCCTTCGTGTTCTGGTCGTACAGGTTCTGCGTCGCGGTGAACACGCAGCCGTTCTGCTTATCCATCTTGTTCTTGCCGTCGGTGTCGTAGACGCTCACCTTCCAGCCGGAGTGGGACTGCGGGAACTCCCACGAGGGAATGTACTCGACGTTGCTGTTCTTACCTCCCTTGGAGGATTTGCCCGACGGACTCGCACTCTTGCCCGTCTCGCTGGTGGATGGCGACTCGCTGCTGGAACTGCTGGAGCGTGCGGGGCCGGACTCGTCCTGGCACGCGGCAAGAGCCGGGAGGGCCAGGGCGAGGCTGAGTCCGGCGACAAGAGGGAGTCTGAGTGCTGATCGACGGCGGGCGGTGGAACGTGCTGCGGAACGCTGGGGCAGGGACATGGGGCCTCCAAGGATTGATAAGTGGGAACCTTCCCGAACGGATTGGGGATGTCGTTGCCTCGGGTGGGATCCGTGAGGAACTGCCCGGCGGCGGCGTCATGATCTCATGGGAGCGACGTTATTTCGTTTCTGTGCTGAGTGCGATGGGTTGGGATCCCCATCTCTCAGACCTGCGGGGGCGGTACGGCAGACGCGGAGTCAATGGGTGTTGAGGCCTATGTGGAAAGATTTTCTTACAGAAAGTTAATGGGAATGTCGATAGGGTTTGGTCTCTATGATGGATTGAGCAGCTTCCCCTCAGTGTCTCACTATTAGGAAATGAATCCGGGGGCAGTGCATGATCGTCAGGGCGTGTTGATGGAAAGAAAGGAAGTCGCTACTATGAGGGTAATAGAGGACAATTTGCTCGGCATATTTTCGCGGTGGCCTCGGTCAACCTCAACTCCACGTTGAAGAACCGGAACGCCTCCTACCGCATCGGCGACGGCGGATCGTCGGGTAACACCCAGCTGCTGCCCGCGGCGGGTTCCATGAAGCCCCCTACCGAGAGGTGGAGGGAGCCAACGGGGGCTGCACGCCTCGAGCGCAGTGGCTCGGGGACAAGATTCAGTAGCAGTTCCCGAAGATCCAGTGCGATACCTGCATGGCGGGGGCGCGAGTCGGATCACTACACGGGGCCCCTTGAGGGGCTTCCCGGCCCTTGTTCCCCGGGGGTCCCCTCAGGGGACTATCCTGACTCCATCATGCCTGAACTCAGTGATCACTCATCCGCCTTCCGTCCTGAGCCCGCAGCTGCCTCCGGGGTCCCGGAGCAGGGCTCATCGTCCGTGCGCGTACGTTTTTGCCCCTCACCCACGGGGACCCCCCACGTGGGCATGGTGCGCACCTGCCTGTTCAACTGGGCCTACGCCCGTCATACCGGTGGCACCTTCGTCTTCCGGATCGAGGACACCGACTCAGCCCGTGACTCCGAGGAGTCCTTCGACGCCATCCTGGACTCCCTGACCTGGCTGGGGCTGGACTGGGACGAGGGCGTGGGCAAGGGCGGGCCTCACGAGCCCTATCGCCAGTCCCAGCGCATGGACCTGTACAAGGAGGTGTCTGCCGAGCTGCTGGAGGCGGGCTACCTGTACGAGTCCTTCTCCACCCCTGAGGAGATCGAGGCCCGTCACCGTGAGCGCGGCGAGGACCCCAAGCTCGGCTATGACGGCTTCGACCGCAATCTGACCCAGGAGCAGAAGGACGCCTTCCGTGCCGAAGGGCGCTTGCCCGTCCTGCGGATGCGGATGCCGGAGGAGGACATCACCTTCACCGACCTTGTCCGAGGCCCCATCACCTTCAGGGCCGGCAGCGTGCCGGACTACGTCGTCGTGCGTGCAGGAGGCGAGCCCCTCTACACACTGGTCAACCCCGTTGACGACGCCGCGATGGGCATCACCCATGTCCTGCGCGGTGAGGACCTGCTGTCCTCCACCCCGCGGCAGGTGGCCCTCTATCGTGCCCTCATGGACATCGGTCGGGCTCAGGTCGTGCCCGAGTTCGGGCACCTGCCCTACGTCATGGGGGAGGGCAACCGAAAGCTGTCCAAGCGGGACCCTCAGTCCAACCTCCTCATCCACCGCTATCGCGGCATGATCCCCGAGGGGCTTCTCAACTACCTTGCCCTCCTGGGGTGGTCGCTGAGTGCGGACCGCGACGTCTTCTCAGCGGCAGAGATGATCGAGGCCTTCGATGTCCATGACGTTAATCCCAACCCGGCCCGCTTCGACCCCAAGAAGTGCGAGGCCATCAACGCCGAGCAGGTGCGTGCACTGGGGGAGGCCGACTTCCGGGACCGGCTGGTGCCCTACCTCGCCGACGCCTACCCCGACCCGTCCGGCGAGACCGCTCAGGTATCGCTGGTCTCGGCGGACTCCTTCGACGGACTCACCGTGCGGGAGCAGGAGATCCTCAGCGCTGCTGCCCCCCTCATCCAGACACGGATCCAGCTGCTGCGCGAGAGCCGCGACATGCTCGGCTTCCTCTTCGTGCCTGACGACGAGCTCGTCATCGATGACAAGGCCCTGGCCAAGCTCAAGGCCTCGGCCGGTGACGTGCTGGATGCGGGCATCCGTGCTCTGGAAGGGCTCAGCTCCGAGCAGTGGGGGAAGGACCGTCTGGAGGATGTCCTCAAAGCGGCCATCGTCGAGGGGCAGGGCATGCCCGACGGTGAGGGGATCAAACCGCGTCTCGCCTATGGTCCGCTGCGCGTCGCAGTGACCGGGAGGCAGGTCTCTCCACCCTTGTTCGAGTCCATGGAGATCCTTGGACGCGACTCCACCCTCGCCAGGCTGAAGGCTCTTCGAGCGCAGGTCGGGTGACATGGCCGCCGGTTACTCTCGCGCTCACGGTGGTGGGGTCAGGAACATCGTGTCCCTGACCCCACCACCTAATCCGTGCGCGAGACGCCTCACGAGTGCCCTCAAGGGGGCGCAACCGTTCCCTGAAAGGCGTCACATGGCTCCGGCGTCGATTCCTTGGACCCGGATGCCCGTCAGGATCGTGTGCCACTGATCCAGTCCTATGAGAGTGCCTTGGGGGCACATCAGCATGACCTCCACGCCGATCCCTCGTTCTCCTACTCGTCTGTTGAAGCGATAGCCGTCGATAGGAGTGGGAGTGCCTGAGATCGTCGCCGTGGTGGAGAAAGCGGCTTCGTAACCCGGGAAGTTTCCACTATCATCACGGACGGCCTCCACGGCAGTCGGCCCTTGCGTGATTTGATAGTCTGAAAAAAGTTTCGGCTGATGCCGGATGGCTATATCGGAAAGCTCTTTGTCGCCTATCGCATTTCTGGTGATGAAGTATCTCTCGTTGATGTCGGTGGCGATATAACCGAAGCAGTCCTGGTTGCTGTTGACCACGTACTCATCGAGCGTGATGTCGGGGTTATCTGACTTTTGGATGCGGCCGCTGCTTGAGGACCAGACGGAGGAGTCCTCGTTGGTGACGGTAAAAGATGGTCGAGACCATGTGGCGGCCGTGGAAGGTGTGGAGGACGGTGATTCTGACGGCGTTGGGCTCGGTGTGCTGGACGGAGTGTCGGAGCTGGAGGTGCTGGCCTCGGCGGAGGCGCCTGCGGGTTCGACGGTCAGCTGTCCCTTGTGGGCGGGGCCACAGGCGCTCAGTGCCAGGCTGGCTGTGAGGCACAGCCCCAGAGCAAGGCGATGAGTTCTGGAGGGTGTGTGGGCGACGAGCATCTGGTGATGGTGCTGTGCTGGGCGAGGCAATGTGGCTCTCCTGGTGGTGGGGGCAGAGGAATGCAGGCGCTGTGACTCGTTGCTGGACCTCCTATCTATCTCATGGCTCCGGCGTCGAGTCCCGTCACTCGTGTTGAGGACAGGAACTGGTGCCATGTATCGGCGGACGTGAGCTTGTCCGGATGGCACTCGAGGAAGATTTCAAGAGTGACACCCTGATCGCTGATCTGTCGGAAGAAACGATATCCCGCTACGTCGCCCGTCGAGCCACTGGCGTACTTGACGGTAGCCGTGTAGCCGATTTCATACCCGGGGAGCGTCCCGCTGTCATCCGGTACGGCTTCGACGGGAGTCGGCCCTGATGTCATCGCGAAAGAGCTGTGGTTCGGCATCGTCTCCTGTATCTTGACGGAGGAGGTTGTGTTGTCTCCGCCCATTTTTCTTTCGTCATAGATTGACTGGTTCGCTTTGTAGAAGATGATGGCCAGGCATCCTTCTGTGTCGAAATTGTATGCCTGGCTGATGTCTGATGACGTTTCGGTCGGCTGTTTGAGTATGTCGTCCTGCCGGTGCCACGTGCCGGTGGAGTCGTTGGAGATCGTGACGTTGGGGGCCGTCCAGGCTGTTGCGGAAGATGTGGCCGACGGCGTTGGGCTCGGTGTGCTGGACGGAGTGTCCGAGCTGGAGGTGCTGGCCTCGGCGGAGGCGCCTGCGGGCTCGACGGTCAGCTGTCCCTTGTGTGAGGGTCCGCAGGCACTCAGTGCCAGGCCAACTGTGAGGCACAGTCCCAGGGCGAGGAGGCGAGGACTGCAGGGTCCGCTACCTGCATGGCGATGGTGCTGCAGATGGGTGGGCATGTATGGCCTCCCAAAGGGGCGGGGGTGAGCAGGAACTAGTGGGAGTCTAGGGGATGCCTCTGGAGGTGTGCTCGGTTGTCGGGAGGGGGCGGGAAGTGGGGTGCGATACCGGCTGTGAGCGGGAGAGGTGGGATCGGGGGATGAGGGGGGAGGTGTCTGGGGCTCCCGCTGTGTGTCTGTCTTCACCTTCTGGTGATTTGGCGGGGCGGGGGTGGGCGTGTAGATTACTGCCCGCTGCCTCGGACGTGATCCCTTTCGAGGTGAAGCCCCTTGGGGTATGGTGTAATTGGCAACACGACTGATTCTGGTTCAGTTATTCTAGGTTCGAGTCCTGGTACCCCAGCGGATCTGTTGATCTGTAGCCCCCATCGTTTAGTGGCCTAGGACACCGCCCTCTCACGGCGGCGGCGCCGGTTCGAATCCGGCTGGGGGTACGAGGGTCCGGTTGTTGCTTCAACCTCCGGACTGTCAGGGCCCCCATCGTTTAGTGGCCTAGGACACCGCCCTCTCACGGCGGCGGCGCCGGTTCGAATCCGGCTGGGGGTACGGATCAAGCAGGCTGGCTAGGTCTGCTGGTTCACAACTACATAGCAGGCCCCCATCGTTTAGTGGCCTAGGACACCGCCCTCTCACGGCGGCGGCGCCGGTTCGAATCCGGCTGGGGGTACGGCAACGAGGTGCCTGCACCGCCGAGAGGTGGTGCAGGCACCTCATGTTGTCACCCGGTGTTCTCATGCTGAGGCTCGCTCGCGCGGCCGGCCGGGCGACTGGCGCTCAATGGTCTACGAAGGTCTACGAAGCGGATGCCAGGAGATCGCTGCCCGTCGTGACGGTAAGTCCTCGTTCCAGCAGTGAGCGCACGCCTCCTTCCAGGGCGGCGAACAGGGGCGCTGAGGGCTGCGTGCGCCCGTCGTGGCACAGCACTACCGATCCGGCACCGGCAAGGTCCGTGACGGCGGCCGCCTCCGCCGTGGACGGCGTGTGGACGCTCCACAGCAACAGGTCCATCCTCTTCCGGGAGGCAACCATCATGGCCGGTGCGTCAACCCGGCCGTAGGGAGGGCGCCACAGGCGCGGAGACGGTGCTCCGGCCGCCACGATCGCCTCGCACGTCCGGTTCACCGAGTCGCTCAGCTCCGAGAAGCTCACGCCGTAGACGTCCGTGTGCACCCAGTTGTGGACCGCGACCTCGTGCCCCTCGGCGACCTCCCGCGCGATCAGCTCGGGGTGGGCCTCCACCGCGGACCCCAGCACGAAGAAGGTGGCCCGTACCTGCAACCTCGCCAGCATGTCGAGCACACGTGGAGTCCAGCGAGGGTCTGGCCCGTCGTCGAAGGTCAGCGCCAGCTTTCCTGATTCTCCACCGGTCTGAAACACCACTCGCGTTCCGAGTGCGCTTCCAGGGGCTGCGGGGCGAGGGGCGGTTCTCGCCGTGGGGGAGAGGTGGGTGTCCCGCCAGTGAGTCGCTCCTGCGCTGGCGCCCGCGCCAACGATGCCCGCCGTCGTTGCCAGGGCGGCCCTCCCCAGGATGCCTCGCCGGCTCTCCCCGGTGGTGGGGCTCAATCGTGACTCCACTGACGAAGGGGATGCGCTGTCCCCGGCTCCGTCATCCGGCAGGCTCTTGGTCGTCACCAGTACATCGTAGAGCGATCCCGGTGGGCCTCTGAACTTCTCGTCGTAACGTTGCAGAACCACGACGGAATCGAACTGGATCACACCGTATCAATCGATAATCCGGGCATCCTCGGTAGGATGCCCGCGTGACGAACTTTCCCGCGCTGAAGACTCCCGGCCCCCTCGCTGATGGCGCCATGCGCATCACTCCCCTGGGGGGTCTGGGCGAGGTCGGCCGCAACATGACCGTTTTCGAGCTGGATGGCAAGCTGCTCATCGTTGACTGCGGTGTGCTCTTCCCCGAGGAGGACCAGCCGGGCGTCGATCTCATCCTTCCTGACTTCTCCTCCATCGAGCACCGCATCGACGACGTCGTCGCCCTGGTCCTGACTCATGGGCACGAGGACCACATCGGGGGCGTGCCCTACCTGCTGCGCCTGCGTGAGGACATTCCCCTGGTGGGAAGCGAGCTCACCCTGGCCTTCGTGGAGGCCAAGCTCAAGGAGCACCGTATCCGTCCAGTGCTGCGTCAGGTCAGCGAGCACGAGGAGGTCTCCTACGGGCCCTTCGACCTGGAGTTCGTGGCCGTCAACCACTCCATCCCCGACGCCATGGCCGTCATGATCCGCACCGACGCCGGTAATGTACTGGCCACTGGTGACTTCAAGATGGACTCCCTGCCCATCGACGGGCGCATCACGGACCTGCGCTCCTTCGCCCGTTTCGGTGAGGAGGGCGTTGACCTGTTCTGCGTGGACTCCACGAACGCAGAGGTCCCCGGCATGGTCGGCCATGAGGGCGAGATCGGCCAGGTCCTGGACAATGTCTTCGCCGACTCCGACGGGCAGATCGTCGTGGCCTCCTTCGCCAGCCACGTCCACCGGGTCCAGCAGGTCCTCGATGCGGCCGCCCTGCACGACAGGCGGGTCGCCCTCGTGGGACGCTCCATGGTGCGCAACATGGGTATCGCCTCCGAACGCGGCTACCTCAAGGTCCCCGCCGGCGTCCTCATCGATGCCCGAGACATCACCTCGCTGCCCCCGCACGAAAGAGTCCTCATGGTCACCGGCTCGCAGGGCGAGCCGATGGCGGCCCTGTCCCGGATGGCCCACTCCGAGCACCGCAGCGTCACCATTGAGCCCGGGGACACCGTCATCTTCGCCTCCTCTCTCATCCCCGGCAACGAGAACTCCGTCTTCCGGGTCATCAACCAGCTCATGCGGCTGGGAGCGCGCGTGGTTCACCAGGGCAATGCCAAGGTCCATGTCTCCGGGCACGCCTCGTCCGAGGAGCTGCTCCACGTCTACAACATCGTCCAGCCCCGCAACGTCATGCCCATCCATGGTGAGATCCGTCACCTGGTGGCGAATGGTGGGCTCGCCGTCAAGACGGGAGTCGCCCCGGAGCGGGTCATGCTGTGCGAGGACGGCGTGGCCGTCGACCTGGGCGGGGGGGTGGCCCGTATCGCCGGCCAGGTGCCCTGCGGCTACATCTACGTTGACGGATCCTCCGTGGGGGAGATCGATGAGGCCGAGCTCAAGGACCGCCGCATCCTGGCGGAGGAGGGCTTCGTCTCCGTCTACGCCGTGGTGGAGACCACGACCGGCACGATCCTGGCCGGTCCTCACATCCAGGCTCGGGGCGTTGCCGAGGACGACTCGGTCTTCGAGGAGATCCTTCCTGATGTGACCGAGGCCCTGTCCGCTGCGCTGGAGACCGGCAAGGCGGACGCCTACTCCCTCCAGCAGGTCATGCGCCGCACCCTGGGCCGCTGGATCGGGCGCCGTCTCAGGCGCCGTCCCATGATCGTCCCGGTCGTCATCGAGGCGTAGCAGGAGGGTGCTCACTGCATGACTCTGTTCCGGCCCGCGTGCTTCATATCCACAGGATCCATCCTCATCGACATCCCCCTCCACGTCAGCCGCGTGCCGACGCCGGGAGGGGCGATCACCGGGGCGTCGTCGGGCCCGGTCGTCGGTGGCGGGTACGCCGTGGTCTCAGCCGCGGCCCGGCAGGGCGTCCCTACGGCCCTGGCTGCCACCCTGGGAACCGGCCCCAACTCAGCGCGGGTGCGCGAGTCGATGCACCTGGACCGGGTTGAGCTGCTCGTCGAGGAGCTCGTCGGGGACATCGGCACCTGCACCACTCTCATTGAGCCCTCCGGCCGACGCACCTTCATCACCACCGCGGGCGTCGAGGGAGAGCCCCAGCGCGAGGACCTGGAGAGCCTCGACCTGAGATCCGGGGACTGGGTCTACGCCACCGGTTATGACCTCGCCCACTACACGAGCCGCGGCATCCTGGCCGACTGGCTGCTGTCGATCCCCGATGGCGTCGGGCTGGTGATCGACCTCGGCCCGGTCCAGCCCGACATCCCCGACCAAGTGCTCCTGCCGCTGCTGGACCGAGCGACGATACTGACCGGGAACGACTTGGAGATGAGTCGGCTCGAGAAGCGCCTGGGCGGTACCAACGCCATTCGAGGGGCCTGCCCGCGAGCACTGATCGTCCACCGTACCGGCGTCCACGGCTGCGTTCTCCACCCGGTGGACGGCGAGGCCATCGAGGTTCCCGGTTTCGTGCGTGAGGTCGTGGACACGACGGGGGCGGGAGACACGCATACCGGTGTCCTGGTCGCCGGCCTTCTTGACGGGCTCGACGTCGTCGAGGCGGCCAGGCGTGCCAATGCGGCTGCAGCCCACGCCGTCGAACGCACCGGCCCGGCCCAGGCCCCGCTGCGTGAGGAGATCGATGAGTTCCTTCAAGCCGGAGGTGAGCGGTCCTGAGCGGTTCTGAGAGGCCCTAGGACTGCGGCAGCCTTTCTCGCCGGGGGAGGAGACCTCTTACGGGCTTGCGCCTCTGAGAAGGTGACGTGTCTCCGGCCGGCGCAGGCGGCGTGGCAAGGCCGTTGACACTGAGAATCCGATAGTTTCTAGGGCATCATGGCCAATCGTCGCACCACGAGAACATCTGCGCCTTCGTCGGGAACCGGCAGAGGGCGTAATCGAGGTGGCTCCGCCTCTGGGGCCGCTCCCTTCTCCGAGCCTGGAACCGGACCCTCCGGCGGGCGCTACCGCCGTACCGGCTGGGCCTTCCTCATCCTGGCCCTCGCGGCGGTTCTGGCACTGCGGGAGTGGTTCGGGATCTCCGGAGCCGCAGGTGATCTCCTGCACCATATCGCCGCGGGGCCCGTTGGCGTCCTGGGCGTCTTCGTGCCCCCCCTCCTGGCGGCGCTGGGAGTTGCCATGCTGCGGGTCCACAGTCTAGGAGCAGTGCACGCGCGGGTCTCCGTGGGCTGCCTGGGGCTGCTGACGGCTCTGACCGGAATGATCCAGGTCGGCAGCGGCAACCCGGTCCTCAGGGGCAACATCGGCGGTCTGGAGAGCGCCGGAGGGCTGCTGGGGTGGCTGGTGGGCTACCCCCTGGCGGCGCTGTTCTCCTCCGTGGGGGCCTTCATCCTGTTCATCCTCCTGACTGTGTTCTCCGCCCTGGTCATGTCCGGCAAGACCGTGGCCGAGATCCGCGAGCTGCTGGAGCAGTACCGGACCGCGGACAGTGACGAGGCATCCCACGGTGCCGGTGGCTCCGGTGGCTCCGGTGACTCCCTGGCCCGGCGCCTGCTCGGACGGGCGCGTGGAGGCTCCGGGCGGGCCGGCGCCTCGGAGGGCGATCCGGATCAGACGGCGCTCCTGGACTCCTACGACGGTGACGAGCCGTTCCGCTCCGCCCTGGAGGTGGAGGAGCCGGCCTCCCGTAAGCGAGGCAGTGGCCGGCGTAAGCGCTCGGCTGACCGGGAGGCCCAGCAGACGGCGATCACCGATCTCTTCGAGCCGGGTGGCGATCCCGACGGCCACTCGGAGAACGCCGCCTTCGTCATCCCGGACGTGGGTGAGGAGAGCGACACCGTTGCCTCCTCGGCACCCTCAGCCGCCTCTCCCACCAGGAGCAGGCCGGCCGGCCCGACAGGTGGCCCCGCGGCGGCCGGCTCGGCCGCTGGGGGACAGCGCAAGCCCTCATCGCCCAAGCGCTCTGCCCCGCAGTCGCCGTCCGGTTTCGATGCCGTCACCGAGGAGACCCCCGAGGTTCCGATCGAGGAGCCCGACCTCGCCGACCAGATCGCCATGAGCGACCTGAGCAACATGGCCCTGCCCGACGGCTCGACCTACACCCTGCCCGAGGACGCGCTGCTCGGCCCCGGCCCGGCGCACTCCACCCGCACCCCTGCCAACGACGCCATCGTCGAGTCCTTGCAGAACGTCTTCGCCGAGTTCAACGTGGACGCCACGGTCACCGGCTACACGCGCGGTCCTCAGGTCACCCGCTACGAGGTCCACCGGGGCCGGGGGGTCAACGTCTCCCGTATCACGGGGCTGGAGAAGAACATCGCCTATGCGGTGGCCTCCGATGAGATCCGTCTTCTGACCCCCATTCCGGGCAAGAGCGCTATCGGCATCGAGATCCCCAACAGTGACCGGGAGATGGTCAAGCTCGGTGATGTTCTGCGCTCCCAGGCCGCGCGCAAGCAGGTGCACCCGCTGGTGGTCGGTCTGGGCAAGAACGTGGAGGGCGACTACATCGTCACCAACCTGGCCAAGACCCCGCACCTGCTGGTGGCCGGTCAGACCGGTTCGGGTAAGTCCTCCTTCGTCAACTCGATGATCACCTCGATCATGATGCGCGCCACGCCCGAGGAGGTGCGCATGGTGCTGGTGGACCCCAAGCGGGTCGAGCTGACCATCTACGAGGGCATCCCGCACCTCATCACCCCGATCATCACCTCTCCGAAGAAGGCGGCCGAGGCCCTGGAGTGGGTGGTGCGTGAGATGGACGCCCGCTACGACGACCTGGCCTCCTTCGGCTTCAAGCACATCGACGACTTCAACAAGGCGGTGCGCGCCGGCGAGGTCCAGCCTCTGCCGGGCTCCCAGCGGGAGCTGAGCCCCTACCCCTACCTCCTGGTCGTCGTCGACGAGCTCGCCGACCTCATGATGACCGCCCCCAAGGACGTGGAGGCCTCCATCCAGCGCATCACTCAGCTGGCCCGCGCCGCCGGGATCCACCTGGTCCTGGCCACCCAGCGACCCGTCGCCCAGGTGGTCACCGGCCTCATCAAGTCCAATGTTCCCTCGCGCCTGGCCTTCGCCACGGCCTCGCAGCTGGACTCCCGGGTCATCCTCGACCAGAACGGTGCCGAGACGCTCACCGGCCAGGGTGACGCCCTCTACCTGGGGCCGGGCGCCTCGACACCGGTGCGTATCCAGGGCTCCTGGGTCACCGAGTCCGAGATCCGTTCCGTCGTCGAGCACGTCAAGTCCCAGCTGACGCCCGAGTACCGCGAGGACGTCGTCGTCCCGGAGGTCAAGAAGCAGATCGACGAGGAGATCGGCGATGACATGGACCTGCTCCTGCAGGCCGCCGAGCTCATCATCTCCAGTCAGTTCGGCTCCACCTCCATGCTCCAGCGCAAGCTGCGTGTCGGATTCGCCAAGGCCGGCCGCCTCATGGACCTGCTCGAGTCTCGCGAGGTCGTCGGCCCCTCGGAGGGGTCCAAGGCCCGCGACGTCCTCGTGCAGCCCGAGCAGCTCGAGGAGACGCTGGCCTGGATCAAGGGAGAGGGCGGCGCGCCCGGAAGCGCTGACACTCCTGAGGCTCCAGACGCTTCTCAGGACGAGCCCGGCTCCGACGAGCCGTTGCCTCCCGCCTCGGGCGAGCCTCGTACCGCGGTCATGCCGGCGAACCGTCACAGCACGGACCCGTTGGAGGTCGCCTCGAGCCTGCCGGAGTCGGAGTCCTGGGACGATGCGTCCGCTGAGGAGGACTCCGAGGACGCCTGGTCGCTCACCGGCCGCGGCTCATCGTGGTGATGAGGAGGCCGATGCCGTGGCCGGAGGGTCCACGCGCGTGCCTGCTCGTTTGATGACCTCTTCCCGACTGGGAATCCTAGGGGCCGGTCCGGTGGGCTTCGGTGCTGTGGTGGACATGGTCGAGGCGTCCTTGACGTCTGCAGTGAACATGCTCCAGCGCCGGTCGATCTCCTCCTCATTCAGACCTAGGCCAGCAGGACGATCACCGTTGTGAAGTGCTGCCAGGTCCCTGACCTTGTAGCCGCCCTCCTGATCCATGGTGAACGGGTGCCAGCTCAGCTTGTCCACACTCACCGAGCCGTTGGCGTGCGAGGTGACGTCGGCCCAGACCAGCTGACCGACGTCGGACAACGGGGCGCAGCACTCCTCGTCCTGGTTGGAGATGTAGTTGCCGGCCGAGTACGACACCCACATCCCCTTGCCATCGCCCTCTCCGGAGAGCTTCTCGGCGGGCTGAGGCACATGGGGGTGAGCACCGAAGAGGATGTCGACCTGTCCGCTGTCGGCCAGAGACTGGGCGTAGGAGACCTGCTCGTCGTTGGGCTTGGTCTCGTACTCCTGACCGATCTGGGAGTGGACGACGACAAGGTCGGCGCCCGCCGCACGGGCCGTCTTCGCCGCCTTCGTGATGGCGCCGACGTCGTTGAGCGACACCGAGTGTCCGGTGGGATCGTCGAGGCCGTTGAGGTCCTTGGTCGTGGAGATCTGGGCCACGGTCACTGTGCGTCCTCCCCGCTCGAGCTCGTAGAGTGCGAAGGGCACGGAGGCGTCCTCCGTGCTCCGGTAGGTGCCCGCGTGCCCCAAGCCGTGAGCATCCAAGGCGTCCAAGGTGGCGACGACTCCGGCCTCACCCCGGTCGGCGGCGTGGTTGGAGGCGGTCGCGCAGCCGTCCCACCCGGATCTGGCCAAGGCGCCGATGACCTCGGAAGAGGTGCCGAAGGCGGGGTAGCCCGAGTAGACCCCGTCCGGGGCGACGGGAACCTCCATGCCGCACAGGGCAAGATCCAGGCCCTCGACCCAGGGGGTCTCAGCGGCAATGTTGTCGGTGATGTCCCCTGAGGCTCCTGGAGTGGATTCCATCACTGGCATGTGCATGAGGACGTCCCCGGCGTAACCCACGGTGAAGTGCACGTCCTGCGAGCCGCTGGCCCCGGTGGAGCCGGACTGAGACGGCGATTGAGCCGGCTGAGACTGATCGGAGCTCGTCGAGCAGCCGCTCAGCACGATGGACGCGGTGAGGACAGCGGCCGTGAGGAGGCCTGGACCGTGCGACCGGTGGGCCACCCGTGCGGTGCGCGGCGAGTCACGTGGCTCCCCGGAGGCGGGGTGGCGGGGGACGACGTTGTGGGAGGCCGCCAAGGACGATGAGAGAAGAGACGATGAGAGACGAGACGATGAGAGACGAATGGAGGAGAACATCATTATGAACGTAAGAGTTGAACCTTAACAGGATGTGTACGGCCCGCGGTCTTCTCAGCAGCGGGAGGCAGAAGCGCCCGGATGTTCGGGGAGTGCCGTGAGTGAGCACTGAGCCCCCGCTGCGTGTTGCGGGCGGCGGCCTCATGGCGCGCACAGCGAAGGCGAGCGGATGCGATGTCGTTCGAGAAGATCGAGGTTTCTCCGTCGGCCAGAGGTCGTGCACGACTAGGCTGGCCCTGATGAACGCCCCGACCACCCCGGACGGCGCCGCGCAGTCAGAGCGGGCGCCGCTGCTCAACATCGCCAACGCCCTGACGGTGCTGCGCCTGCTGCTCGTTCCCGTTTTCATCTGGCTCTCCCTGCTGCCGGGGGATCGGGCCAGGCTCGCCGCGGTCGTGGTCTTCGTCGTGGCGGCCTTCACGGACCGTCTTGACGGTCAGCTGGCGCGCTCGTGGGGACTGGTGACCTCCTTCGGCAAGATCGCCGACCCGATCGCGGACAAGGCGCTGACCCTGTCCGCCTTCGTCCTGCTGAGCGTCAACCATCGACTGTGGTGGTGGGTCACCGTCCTCATCGTCGTGCGCGAGCTCGGCATCACAGTCATGCGTTTCTTCATGCTGCGCCGCGCCGTCATGGCGGCATCACGCGGCGGCAAGATCAAGACGACACTCCAGATGGTCGGGCTGGTCGGGTTGCTCACTCCGTGGTCCATGCTCCTGCTGCCCGTGGGCCTGGTCGCGTTCCTGACCAAGGCGGCCTACGTCATCGTGGCTGCGGCACTCATCGTCACGGTGGTGACCGGCCTGGACTATGTCCGCCAGGCGATGCGGTTGAGCCGTCAGAGCGGACGGGGTGACCAGTGACCGTTCCGGGGCGGAAGTCGTGCTGATCGAGGGTGTGCACGACGTCGAGGACTGCACTCGTGCTGCGGCAGCCCTCCTGCAGACCGCCGTGGATCGCGGGGTGACTCTGGCGATCGCCGAGTCGTTAACGGGCGGGCAGGTCTCCTCCAGCCTGGTAGAGGTTCCCGGTGCCTCACGTGTGCTGGTGGGAGCGGTCGTCGCCTACGCCACCCGGATCAAGGCTCAGGTCCTCGGAGTCGATGCCGCGCACCTGGAGCGGACCGGGCCGGTGGACCGTGAGGTTGCCCTGCAGATGGCGCATGGTGTGCGCCGGCTCCTCGGGGCCGATCTGGGGCTGGCCACCACCGGTGTGGCCGGGCCGGGGGCGGTCGACGGTCATCCGGCGGGAACAGTCCATGTCGCCGTCGTCGGTCCGTGGGGTGAGGGGCACCGCGAGCTGCACCTGACCGGTGACCGCTCGCAGGTCCGGCGCGCCACCGTGATCGACGTATGTGAGCTGGCCATCGGTTTCTGCGCGAAGAAAGGCGTGGGTCACGGTCCTGACCGCTCCTCGCCGATGATCAACCAACTACAGATCACAGACTAAGACGTATTTCAGATTTCTCTCAGGAATGCCGGTAGAGTGGTTCTCAACGTCACCGGAGCCGGAGAACTGGCCTCGCGTGGCGGGAATGAATCCACGACGTGAATGGTTGTGCTAGACGATGAACAACACGACTCACCCCCGCACCACTCGCCCGATCAACAACCGGATGCCGATGCGCCAGGGACCCGGGGCAGGGTACGGTGTGTCCGTGGACACCCCGAAGCACGAGAATGTCGTCCTGCGCCGCGAGATCGGAGAAGTTCTGCGCGGCGTCCGACAGCACCAGGGACGTACGCTGCGTGAGGTCTCGTCTCAGGCCCGCGTCTCCCTGGGGTACCTCTCCGAGGTCGAGCGCGGCCAGAAGGAAGCCTCCTCCGAGCTGCTCGCCTCCATCTGCCAGGCGCTTGACGCCCCTCTGTCCATGGTGCTGCGTGAGGTCTCCGACCGCATCGCCCTGACTGAAGGCGTGATGATTCCGGACACGGTTCCTGATGAGCTCGTGCGCCAGCAGGGGGTCGCCCTGCGGTGACCATCCGCTGACGCCCTCGGCGCTCTCAGGGCACTGAGGGCGTTGTCAGTGAGCCGACCTTCCCGGCGGCGGGACCACGATGAGTGGACTCGCCGCCGGGTTGACCGTTGACGAAGGGGGAGTAGTGAAGCACTCGGAGTTCTGGAACGCCGTCGAGGCGGTTTTCGGTCCGGCTTATGGCCGGTCATTGGCGCAGGACCTGGTTCTTCCGGGACTGGGTGTGACCTGTGTGCAGGCGCTCGACACCGGTGTGGCGCCGGAACGGGTCTGGGGTCTTCTGTGCGACGAGACCGAGCGCTCGGACGACGAGCGATGGATCTTCCGTTCTGATCCCCGTCGATGAGCCCTGCTGATGGGGTGGGTGGTGAGGTGGAGCTCGGAGGTGCCGACACGCGCATGACGACGGTGTCGCGATCGAACAGGTGTTCGGGTACTGTTCTCCACGAACGACGGCGATGCCTCTCGGGTCCACAGGGCTGATGAGGGGCGGAGATAGATGTCAGTGGTCAGGCATACCGTCGTTGGTGAGCCCCGGAGAGGGGACCTCGCCGAAGTTGACCAGCCATGCCCGCCGCGGCTGCGCGCCGCCCTGAGAACCGAGGTAGAACAATGCCTGCTGCCAGCCAGACCCAGGACCGCTCCAAGGCCCTGGCCACAGCCCTCGCCCAGATCGACAAGAGCTTCGGTAAGGGATCCGTCATGCGCCTGGGGGACGACACCCGTCCTCCGGTCTCCGTCATCCCGACGGGATCGGTTGCCCTCGACGTGGCTCTGGGAGTCGGGGGGCTCCCGAGGGGACGCATCATCGAGGTCTACGGACCGGAGTCCTCCGGAAAGACCACCGTTGCCCTGCACGCCGTGGCCAGTGCACAGCGGGCCGGCGGGAACGCGGCCTTCATTGACGCCGAGCACGCCCTCGACCCGGTCTATGCCAAGGCTCTGGGCGTCGACATCGACAACCTCCTGGTCTCACAGCCGGACACCGGCGAGCAGGCCCTGGAGATCACCGACATGCTGGTGCGCTCGGGCGGCCTGGACATCATCGTCATCGACTCCGTGGCGGCCCTGGTCCCCAAGGCCGAGATCGAGGGGGAGATGGGGGACTCTCACGTCGGTCTCCAGGCCCGCCTCATGAGCCAGGCTCTGCGCAAGATCACCGGTGCACTGTCCTCCACCGGCACCACCGCCATCTTCATCAACCAGCTGCGCGAGAAGATCGGTGTGTTCTTCGGCAACCCGGAGACCACCACCGGTGGGAAGGCTCTCAAGTTCTACGCCTCCGTGCGCCTGGACGTGCGTCGCATCGGCGGTCTCAAGGACGGCGACCAGCCCGTGGGCAACCGCACCCGGGTCAAGGTCGTCAAGAACAAGATGGCGCCCCCCTTCAAGCAGGCCGAGTTCGACATCCTCTACGGCCAGGGCATCTCCCGCGAGGGTAGCCTGCTGGATCTGGGCGTGGACAACGGCGTGGTGCGCAAGTCGGGGGCCTGGTTCACCTACGGGGAGGACCAGCTCGGTCAGGGCAAGGAGAACGCCCGCAACTTCCTCAAGGACAACCCGCAGCTGGCCGCCGAGATCGAGGAGAAGATCCTCGCCGCCCTGGGGATCGGTGAGCCCGGCCGCAAGGCCCGGGAGGCTGAGGAGATGGCCGCCGCCGAGGCGGCCGTGGCCGCAGCCGCCGTCCCGGTGGACAGTGGGGACACCGCCGCTACGAGCGCGGTCAAGAACGCCCGGGGACGCGGGAAGAAGACCACCACCGCTAAGGCGCCCAAGAGCGTGAAGACGTCCAAGGATGCGTCGTCGGATGAGCCGGACACCATCTTCGGTGAGGACGCCGGCGGGTTCTGATGCCCTGGCTCATCCCTGACGCCCACGCGCAGGCGGTCGAGGCGGCGCGGGAGATCGTCCTGCGCCGCCTCGACCGCAGTGCGGCTCCCCGCTCGGCCCTGGCGGAACTGCTCGAGCGCAAGGAGGTGGACCCCCGTGTGGCCGCCGAGGTCCTTGAGCGTCTGGAGGCGGCCGGGGTCATTGATGACACCGCCTACGCGGCCCGCCTGGCGCGTACCCGTTTCGCGGAGAAGGGGGCGGCCAGGCGGGCCATCGCCGAGGAGCTGCGGCGCAAGGGTCTGGGTGAGCAGGACGTCACCGCGGCCCTCGAGCAGATCAGCTCCGACGACGAGGACACGGCGGCGCTGGCGCTGGCCCGCAAGAAGCTGTCCACCACTCGCCACCTGCCCTGGGAGGTGCGCCGGCGTCGCACCGCCGCCGTTCTAGGACGCAAGGGCTACAGCCGGGAGGTGACCATGCGGGCCATTGCTGCCGCTCATGCCGAGGAACCGGACTGAGAATCGGGTCTGTTCGGGCCTCAAGAAGCCCGAGGCTCTCTCTCCGGCCGACTAGGCTTGTCCCATGACCCAGGTGATTCCGGCTACTGGCGGCCCCCACGCCCCGGTTGACCTCCATGCGTTGGCGGCCTCAGCGGGAATCGCCGCCGAGCACGTCATTCCCCACGGCCGCGATGTGGCCAAGATCGATCTGCGCGTGCTGGATTCCAGTGAGCACGTGAGCAGCAGTGGTGCAAATACCGCCCACTACGTCGTCGTCACTGCGATCACACCGACGCCTTTCGGAGAGGGCAAGACGACCACGGCCATCGGACTGGCCCAGGGGCTCACCCGCCTGGGAGAGCAGGCAGTTCTCACCCTGCGCCAGTCGGCCATGGGGCCCACTTTCGGCATCAAGGGTGGCGCTGGAGGCTCCGGGGGTGCCCGCATCCTGCCGGCCGAGCGCATGAACCTGCACCTGACCGGTGACTTCCACGCCATCACCGCCGCCCACAACCTCATGTCGGCGATGATCGACAACCACCTGCACCACGGCAATGAGCTCGACATCGACGAGCGCACCATCACCTGGCCCCGGGTCCTGGACGTCAACGACCGTGCCCTGCGCCATATCGTCACCGGACTGGGAACGAGGGTCGACGGCGTCACCCGGCAGGCCTCCTTCGACATCACCCCGGCCAGCGAGCTCATGGTCATCATGTCGCTGGCCACGGATCTGGCCGACCTGCGCGAGCGCCTGGGGCGCATCGTCATCGGCCGGAGCCGTAGTGGGGAGTGGGTCAGCGCCGAGGACCTCAAGGCGGCCGGTGCTATGTGCGCCGTCCTGCGCGACGCGCTCGAGCCCAACCTCCTGCGCACCGGTGAGGGCACACCCGTCCTGGTTCATACCGGCCCGTTCGGCAATATCGCCACCGGATGCTCCTCGGTCATCGCCGACCGCGTCGCCGCGGCAGGAGCCCGTGGCGGCTACGTCCTCACCGAGGCCGGCTTCGGATCCGACATGGGCCTGGAGCGCTTCGTCGACCTCAAGTGCGCCGTCTCCGGTATGCAGCCGAGTGTCGCCGTCGTCGTGGTCACCATCAGGGCGCTCAAGGCCCACTGCGGGCGATACCGCCTCGTCAGCGGCAAGGACCTGCCCGAGCAGATGCTCCAGGAGAACAACGAGGACGTGCGCGACGGCGCCGCCAACCTGCTCAAGCACCTGCAGATCGTGCGGGGCTTCGGCATCACCCCGATCGTGGCCGTCAACGTCTTCCCCACCGACCACGACAGCGAGATCGAGGAGGTGACGCGCATCGCCCACGACGCCGGAGCCCGGGCCATGGTCTGTCACCCCGTCACCAGGGGAGGCGAAGGCTGTCTCGACCTGGCCGGAGCCGTCGTCGAGGCTTGCCAGGAGGCGGGCGAACCAGCGTCCACCCACCCTGTCTACGAGCCGCAGGACGACCTGCGCACCAAGATCGCCAAGGTGGCCGACCTCTACGGCGCCGACGGCGTGGACTACACCCCCGCTGCCGGTAGGCTGCTGGACGCCTACGAGCGGGACGGCTTCGGGAACCTGCCCGTCATCGTCGCCAAGACCCCGCTGTCCCTGTCCGCCGAGCCCGGCCGCAAGGGCGTGCCCACCGGATGGTGCCTGCCGGTGCGCGAGGTGCGCCTTGCCGCCGGGGCGGGCTACGTCTACGCGATCTGCGGCAACCTGTCGACCATGCCGGGGCTACCGAGCCACCCCGCCGCCGAGCGCATCGACGTCGACGTCGACACCGGGCAGATCGTGGGGCTGCGCTGAGATGCCTGGTCCCGAGCGCGCACTGTGACAGGAACCATGTCTGGGAACTAGGTCCCAGCGTGGTGTCGAACTAAGGGTCCCCTTAGATTGTGCGCATGATCCGCCGCACCACCATCGCGCTGTCCACAGCAGGTCTTCTCGCCGCCGGAGCCGCACTCGCCCTGGCCGTCCGTCCGACCCGCCCCAGCGTCTCCGTCGCCTCCTCCTCCGGTGGCAGGTCCCGTCCGCCCCGCGTCGTCATTGCCGGTGGAGGGTATGTCGGCTTCTGCACCGCCCGCGCCCTGCGGTCCCGCCTGGGAACCGACCAGGTCGAGATCGCCATCATCGACCCGCGCCCCTACATGACCTACCAGCCCTTCCTGCCCGAGGTCGCCGCCGGGTCCATCCAGCCGCGTCACGTCATCGCCTCCCACCGGCGCTCGCTGGCCGGGTGCACCATCCTCACCGGCTCCGTCGCCGGCATCGACCACGCCTCGCGCACCGTGACCATCGCGCCGCCGGTCCCGGGCTCCACCCACGAGGAGGGTGCGCCCTACCAGATCGGCTACGACCACCTGGTCCTGGCCCTGGGGGCCGAGGCCCGCACCCTGCCGATCCCGGGCCTGGCCGAGCAGGCCCTCGGCTTCAAGCAGGTCGAGGAGGCCCTGGCCCTGCGCAACCGTGTCCTGTCACGCATCGAGGACGCCGCCTCCACCTGGGACGCCGAGCGTCGACGCCGGCTGCTCACCTTCGTCTTCGTCGGTGGCGGCTTCGCCGGGGTCGAGGCCATCGCCGAGCTCGAGGACATGGCCCGGGCACTGGTGTCCACCGTCGACTCCGTGGAGCAGGAGGACGTGCGCTTCATCCTCGTGGAGGGATCGCGCCGCATCCTGCCCGAGCTGACCGAGGAGCTCTCCGGCTACGGCCTGGAGCAGCTGCGCGAACGCGGTATCGACGTGCGCCTCAACACCTTCCTCAACTCCTGCGTCGACGGGCACGTCGTCCTGTCTGACGGCACCGAGTTCGACGCCGACACCATCGTGTGGACCGCCGGCGTCAAGGCCGCCCCCGTCCTTGGCGAGTCCGACCTGCCCGTCGAGGCGCGCGGCCGCGTGACCACGCTGCCCACGCTCCAGGTGGCGCGTGACGGCGTCGTCGTCCCCGGGGCCTGGGCGGCCGGCGACTGCGCCGCGGTTCCCGACCTCACCAGTGAGGATCCGCAGGCCACCTGCGCCCCCACCGCCCAGCACGCCGTGCGCCAGGCCTCCATCCTGGCCGACAACCTCGTGGCGACCCTGACCGGTCAGGGGGAGCAGGCGCTGGCGGTCTACGCCCACGAGAACCTCGGCACCGTGGCCTCCCTGGGGATCGGCAAGGGTGTGGCCCGCATCATGGGCCAGAACCTGCGCGGCTTCACCGCCTGGACCGCTCACCGCGGCTACCACGTCTACGCCATGCCGACCTTCAACCGGAAGGTGCGCATCATGATGGACTGGCTGGCCGCCGTCGTCTTCCGTCGCGACCTGGCCTCCTTCGGCTCCGTGGCGGCCCCCGGTGCGGCCTTCGCCCAGGCCGCTCGCAATGACGCCAAGATGGCTTCGCGCAAGAAGTCCTGAGCCCGGTTCTCCCGTCGCCGGGAAAGAGATGAGGGTCCCGCGCCGGCGTGCATCTGGTCACGACGGTCCGTCAGGGCTGGGGCGTGGCCCCGCCGCCACCTACACTGCTCGGCGATGACCACGCTCACCACCTCCGCACCTGTTCTCGACGCCCGAGGCGACCGGCCGCGCACCTACCACGTGCGCACGCTCGGCTGCCAGATGAACGTCCACGACTCCGAGCACATGGCGGGGCTGCTGGAGAGGGCAGGCTACCTGCGCGTCGAGGACGTGCCCGAGGCGGCCGCCCGCGCCACCGACGCCGGTGACGGTGGGGCCGATGTCGTCATCATCAACACCTGCTCCGTGCGTGAGAACGCCGCGACTCGGCTCTTCGGCAACCTGGGCCAGCTTGCCGCCGTCAAGCGCGAGCGCCCCGGCATGCAGATCGCCGTGGCCGGGTGCCTGGCCCAGCAGATGGGGGAGGGGATCGTCGATCGGGCACCCTGGGTCGACGTCGTCTTCGGCACCCACAACCTCGACGTCCTGCCCGCCCTGCTCGAGCGCGCCCGGCACAACTCCGCGGCCGCCGTCGAGCTCGAGGAGTCCCTCAAGGTCTTCCCCTCCACCCTGCCCACCCGTCGCGAGTCCTCCTACGCCGCCTGGGTCTCCATCGCCGTGGGCTGCAACAACACCTGCACCTTCTGCATCGTGCCCTCCTTGCGCGGCAAGCAGCGTGACCGCCGCCCCGGCGACGTCCTGGCCGAGGTCGAGGCCGTCGCCGCGCAGGGGGCCATCGAGGTGACCCTCCTGGGTCAGAACGTCAACTCCTACGGGGTCGGTTTCGGGGACCGCGGTGCCTTCGCCAAGCTGCTGCGGGCGACCGGCTCAGTCGAGGGCATCGAGCGCGTGCGCTTCACCAGTCCTCACCCCGCCGCCTTCACCGACGACGTCATCGAGGCCATGGCCTTCACCGAGGCCGTCATGCCCAGCCTGCACATGCCCCTGCAGTCCGGCTCGGACCGGGTGCTGCGCGCCATGCGCCGCTCCTACCGCACCCAGCGCTTCCTGGGCATCCTGGACAAGGTCAGGGACGTCATGCCCGAGGCCGCCATCACCACCGACATCATCGTCGGCTTCCCCGGCGAGACCGAGGAGGACTTCCAGGCCACTCTGGACGTCGTCGAGCAGGCCCGCTTCGCCTCGGCCTACACCTTCGAGTACTCCCCGCGCCCGGGCACGCCTGCCGCCGACCGCGACGACCAGGTCCCCGTCGAGGTCGTCAAGGACCGCTACCGGCGGCTCGATGCGCTCGTGCGTCGCATCGCCCACGAGGAGAACGAGCGCCAGGAGGGGCGCGTCGTGGAGGTGCTCGTCGCCGAGGGTGAGGGGCGCCGGGACTCGGTCACCGCACGTATCTCCGGGCGCGCCGCCGACAACCGGCTCGTTCACGTCGCCCTGCCCGAGGGGCTGGCCGAGGACGACTACGCCGGCGGAGCCCCGCGCCCCGGAGACATGGTCAGCGTGCGCGTCACCCATGGCGCCCCCCACAACCTCATCGCCGACTCCGCCCGCTGCGGACGCGAGCTGGACCCGTTCGCCGCGGCCGCCAACGGGGCCCTCAAGCCCGGCGACCGCCTCTGGCTCGACGACGGCCCCGCCCTGTTCCAGGTGCGACGCACTCGCGCCGGAGACGCCTGGGAGCGCCGCCAGGCCGAGGCCTGCGCCACGCCCGAGCCCGATACCGCGCCGGTGAGCCTGGGCCTGCCCACCCTGCGCGTGGGCGCACCCATCTGACTGAATCCCACGTGAGGACACCTTCAGTGAGCGAGTGCGCTTGCATTCTGTACCTAGAGGTATGTACAGTTCTCACATCAGTTTCAGGAGGGAGCAGACTCGGGTGGCCACCGTGCCTCCCAGGGGTACGTCATGATGAGGTATGTACAGTTCTGGCGTGGACTCGAGAGAGAAGCTGGTTGAGGCAATGGCTGAGCTGATGTGGGAGCGTGGTTACAGCGCCACGAGCCCGCGAGCGGTTCGCGAGCTCTCCGGCGTCGGTCAGGGGAGCATGTATCACTACTTCCCGACCAAGCGGGATCTCGGGCTGGCAGCCCTGAATCACAACTGCCAGGTCCAGATGGACTCCTGGAAGGCCGCGCTCCAGGACCTTGAGGATCCTCTTGAGATCCTCCGTGCCTACCTCACCCTCCCGCGTGATCCACTCAAAGGCTGCCGAGTCGGTCGGATGGCCCAGGACAAGGCCGTGGTGGCTGACGACGGCCTTCGTGAGCCGGTCGCCGAGGCCTTCGCCCGGCTTCGCGAGATGCTGGCCGCTGTCATTGGTGTGGCCAGGTCGCAGGGGCGTCTGCCGGTAGACCTTGAGCCGGACCACCTGGCTCGCACGATGGTCGCCGTTGTTCAGGGCGGTTATGTCCTGGCCATGGCCGAGCAGGACAGGGCCCCGTATGACGCGGCCTGTCAAGGTGCCCTCGAGCTGCTCCGCGTAGCGGCCGGGACCGCTGGTACGGCTCCTGGTAGCGATGGGTCCACCTCCTCCTGATCCTGACAAGTCGGCGTCGGTGTCCGCCGGCGCCACCATTCACTGAAGGAGAAGGATCATGACTATTCGTATCGGTATCAACGGCTTCGGACGTATCGGACGCACATACCTGCGTGCCGCGCTGGCCGGCGCAGCGGACGTCGAGGTCGTTGCCGTCAACGACCTGACCGACGCAGGCACGCTGGCCACGCTCTTGGAGTGGGACTCAGTGGCCGGGCATCTCGACGGCGTCGTCACCGACGGCGAGGACCTCGAGGTCGCCGGGCGGACCATCAGGGTCTTCTCCGAGCCGGACCCGGCCAAGATTCCCTGGGGCGAGGTCGGGGCCGACGTCGTCATCGAGTCCACCGGGTTCTTCGTTGACCGGGACAAGGCCGCCCAGCACCTCAAGGGTGGCGCCAAGAAGGTCATCATCTCCGCGCCCGCCAAGGGTGACGTCCCCACCTTCGTCCTGGGGGTCAACGACAGTCAGCTGGATGTCTCCGCAGCCGACGTGTTCTCCAACGGATCGTGCACCACGAACTCCCTGGCCCCGCTCGCCAGGGTCCTCCACGACGCTTTCGGGATCGAGAGCGGTCTCATGACGACGATCCACGCCTACACCGGGGACCAGCGGCTTCACGACGCACCTCACAAGGACCTGCGTCGGGCGCGCGCTGCTGCCGCCTCCATCGTTCCCACCTCCTCAGGGGCCGCCCGGGCCATCGGTCTGGTCATCCCCGAGCTCGACGGGCGTCTGACCGGTGCTGCCATGAGGGTTCCGGTCCCGGTCGGCTCGATCACCGACCTCACCGTGGTCACCTCCCGTCCGGCAACGGTCGAGGACGTCAATGCGGCCTTCCGTGAGGCTGCCGATCACGGGCCGCTGGTCGGATACCTGCAGTACTCCCAGGCGCCGATCGTCTCCCACGACATCGTTGGCAACCCGCACTCCTCGATCTTCGACGCGCCTCTGACCGAGGTGATCGACGGTCAGGTCAAGGTCTTCGGGTGGTACGACAACGAGTGGGGCTTCTCCAACCGCCTCGTGGAGTTCTCCCAGAGGATCGGCGAGCAGCTCTGACGCGTGCGGCGTGCCTTGGGGGCGGTGCGGTGCGGGCTCAGTGCCGATTCCGGGCGCACAGCCCGCACCCTCCGCGTCCGACGGCGAGCGATGGGAAAAGGGTCGGGGAGCCGCCTGAGAATCCCGTCTGTTTTGCGCTGACGGTGGAGCGGGCCGGGCTGCGGTGGGGAGCAGCCCGTAGGCCCCGCTAGGCTGGGAAGCATGCCCAGCTTCGACGCCAGCTCTGCTGCCGCCGCCACGGTCCCCAGGCCCGTGGACGTCGACCGTATCCACGAGTGCGTCAAACGCCTGGGACTGCGCTACTTCATCGACGATGAGGGCGACATTGGCATCCCCTGGCGCTACGTCACCGTTCACGCCATCTTTCAGGACACCAGGGCGGTCCAGATGCGTGGGATCTGGCACCGCATCGCCGACACCGAGCACCTCGCCCAGCTGCGCGCCCTGGTCGAGGACTGGAACACCACCCGCATTGGCCCCAAGGCCTATCTCACCGTCGCCGACGGCGGAGTAGTGCGTCTTCACGGCGAGTACACCTACCCCCTCGAGGCGGGGATGACGGACCGGCAGCTTGAGGACTTCGTCTTCGGCGGCTGCCGGCTCATCGTCGCCCTCATGCACGAGGCCGAGGAGCAGTTCCCCGACGAGCTGCGCGGAAGCCTGGAGCCGTGATGCCGCGACTGCAACGCCTCACCGACTTTATCGCACGCCTCCTGGGCAAGGATTGGGACGTGCGGGCGCTGGACCATCAGCGCAGCAGCCGACCGAGCAGCCCGGTCAGCGGCCGGCCCGGCGACTCGCGCGACCAGCAGGAAGAGCCCCCGACCGTCTCACCGTACTTCGCGGGGCCCTTGGAGCCTGTAGACTCAGCCGACTCGACGGACCTGACCGACTCCGGTGCCCCGTCGGGGCCGGGCCAGTCGACCGCGTCGGCGCAGACCTCCGACGCCTCGCACACCTGGTTGAGCGGGTCAGGCCGGTTGGACGAGGGCCCGGCAGGGGGCGGAGAGGGTGCTGACCGCACTTCAGAACTGGAGTCGACCGATGAGACGACCCAGGCACTGACCCTGGCAAGGATCGAGTCCATGCTCACCGGCCCCATGGAGTACAGCGTCCAGCTGACCGACGACCGCGAGCACCCCTGCCTCCTGGGCACCTGGGACTCCTTCCCCTTCGTCATCGAGATTCCTGAGGGGCACGACGGCTGGCTCCTGGTCTCCGGGGACTGGGAGCAGGCCGCTCCCGCCTCCCAGCGCGACGAGATCGCCGCCAGCGTCAATGACTGGAACCGGGACAAGTTCTTCCCCACCGTCGGCGTCGTCGACACCCCCATCGGCCCGCTGGTGCGCGCCACCTACCTCACCGACCTGTCCGCCGGGGTCACCGACGCCCAGCTGCGCCTCCACCTGGACACGGCCTTGTCCGCCTGCACCCAGGCACTCAGCCTCGTGGGCCCCCTTCTGCCGGAGATCTGAGCGCCATGAGCCCCAAGGCCTTGAGCGCCCCTCGGCTTCCACGCCTCGTCCTGGTGGGCCCCACCGCCACCGGCAAGTCGGCCATCGCCCTCGACCTCGCCGAGAAGATACAGGCCGACGAACCGGAAACTCGTGCCGAGATCATCAACGCTGACGCCTCCCTGCTCTACCAGGGCATGGACATCGGCACCGCCAAACCCAGCCTCGCCGAGAGATCCCGCGCCCCCCACCACCAGATCGACGTCCTCACCGTCAGGGACCGGGCATCCGTGGCGGCCTTCCAGCGCAGCGCCCGCGGCGACATTGACGCCGTCGAGTCACGGGGGCACCTGCCGATCATCGCCGGAGGCTCCGGCCTGTACGTGAGGGCCCTGACCGACGACCTCGACTTCCCCGGCACCGACCCGGCCGTGCGCACCCGCCTGAGTGAGCGCGCTGAGCAGGAGGGGACGGCCGCCCTCCATGCTGAGCTGGCCCGCCTCGACCCGGTCGCCGCCGAGCGCGTCGAGGCCTCCAACACCCGCAGGATCGTGCGGGCCCTGGAGGTCATCGAGATCACGGGTCGCCCCTTCTCCGCCTCCCTGCCCCGTTACGAGGACATCGCCCCCACCGTCCACATCGCCCTGCGCTGCGAGCGTCGGCTCCTGGATAAGCGCATCAACGAGCGGGCCCGCGCCATGTTCGAGCACGGACTGGTCGAGGAGGTGGAGACCCTCATCGACCAGGGCATCCGGGAGGGGGAGACCGCCCCGCGCGCCATCGGCTACGCCCAGGCTCTCGCGGTCATCGACGGGACCATGAGCGTGACCGAGGCGGTCGACTCCACCGCCCTGGCCACCCGCCAGCTCGCCTCCCGCCAGATCAAGTGGTTCCGGCGCGATCCACGGCTGCACTGGATCGACGTCGCCCTCACCGAGACCGGGCAGTGCACCGACTCCGAGCGCTCCCGGTTGACCCGGCAGGCGTGGGAGCTCGTCTGCGAGCATCGTGGCGTCGCTTAGGCTAGGGGCCATGCCGCACTCGACAGGTCTTCGCGGTCGTGAGCTCATCAAGGGCCACGCGACCCTCAACGACTTCCTCATGCTGGTCGACCCCGGCTGCGAGGTCGCCATCAGCGGTGCCGACATCGCAGCGGTCTGCGACCGCCACAGCGGCATCGGCGCCGACGGCTTCGTGCGCGTCGTGCGGACCACCGCCCTGCCTGGAGCCGGGGCCTTCGCCGCGTCGGTGCCCGAGGCCGAGTGGTTCATGGACTACTACCGCGCTGACGGATCCGTGGCCGAGATGAGCGGCAACGCCGCACGCCTGTTCGCCCACGTCCTGGACCGTGAGGGGCTGTGCCCCATCGCCGACGGCGAGTCCGTCACCATCGGCACGCGCGGTGGGGCCCGCACCATCACCCGCCTGGGCGAGCTGTGGACCGTGGACATGGGGCCGGTCCGCCTCACCAGCCCCGAGGAGGCCGACGACGAGGGCTGGGACACGGCCGTCGTCGTCCCCGGCCTGGTCGGGCAGCGGGCCGCCCTGAGTGTGGAGATCTCCGGCCCCCACACTGTCGTCGCCCTGGGGGAGGAGGGCGAGCTCGAGGCGGCCGCCTTCGCCGGGCTCACCGACTCCACGGACCCGGTCGCCTACGACCCAGCCCCCGAGGCCGGCACCAACCTCGAGCTCGTGGTGCCGCTGGGGGAGGAGAGCGACCCCGACACCCACTCGCCGGTGGGTATTGCCCGTATGCGCGTCCTGGAGCGCGGCGTGGGGGAGTCCCTCTCCTATGGAGCGGGCTGCTGCGCCGTCGCCGTCGCCCTGCACGCCTGGACCGGTCCGGGTGCTCCCGAGGACTACCGGCTGCTTGTTCCCGGCGGAGAGATCGGGGTCCGTGTGGTCGCCGACCCCCTGGGTGAGGACAGCAGCGTGCTGCTGACCGGACCGGCCGCGATCACCGGGCGGGTCACCGTCGCCTGAGGCCCGTCAGACCCGCTGCCACCCACACTGCTCCCGGACGTCGCACCGACGCCGCATCCGAGAAGAGAAACCGACCACCACTATGAGCCAGCCATTCACGCGCACCGCCGTCGGCGCCGTCCTGCCGACCGGCCTGATGCTCTTCGCCCTGTTCTTCGGGGCGGGCAACCTCATCTTCCCGCCCCTGCTGGGCGCCGCCTCGGGCAGGTCCTTCATTGCGGTCATGGTGGGCTTCCTCGCCACCGGGGTGCTCATGCCACTTGTCACGGTGGTCGCCGTCTCCACCTCTGGTGAGGGGATCCTGGGTCTGGCCCGCAGAGTGGGACCCCGATTCGGCACCGTCATGCCGCTGGCGGTCTACCTGGCGATCGGCCCGCTGTACGCCATCGCCCGTGTCACGACGGTCGCCTACGAGCTGGCGACCCGCCCGGTACTCGAGCTGCTGGGGATTCAGGACTCCCGCCTGGCCCTGCTGGTGCACGTGACGGTGTTCATGGGGGTGTCCTTCAGTATCGCCCGCAGTCCGAGCCGCCTGGCCGACCGTGTCGGGCGCTGGCTCACTCCCGCCCTGCTGGCCCTGCTGGCCCTGCTGTGCGGGGTCACCATCGCGATGTCCCCCAGGGTGGAGCGCGAGGCCATCGAGCCCTACGCGAGTGATCCCCTGACCAACGGGCTGACTCAGGGCTACCTCACCATGGATGTCCTGGCGGCCACCGTCTTCGGCATCGTCGTCATCACCTCCCTGCGTGAACGGGGCCTGACCTCTCCTCGGGCCCTGGTGCGCGGCACGATCCTGTCCGGTGGTATCGCCGCCGCACTCCTGGGGCTGGTGTACATCGGCCTGGCCGTCCTGGGGACGCGTACCCGCGGGCAGATCACCGTCGACACCAAGGACGGAACCGAGCTGCTTCGCAACGCGGCCGCCTCCACGCTGGGGACCTCGGGCGTCGTCATCTTCGCCGCCATCGTCATCCTGGCCTGTCTGACCACCGCCGTGGGGCTGCTGGCCTCCTGGGCCGGTTACGCCTACACCGCCTGGCCGGCCGTCTCCTTCAACCGGCAGCTCGCCGCCTGCGCGATCGTCTCCTTCACTCTGGCCAACCTGGGCCTGAGCGCCATCCTCAAGATCGCCGGGCCGCTGCTGTTCCTGCTCTACCCCCTGGCCATCGCCCTGGTCGCCGTGACCCTGGTCGACGCCGTGGCACCGGGACGGCTCAAGGCCGCCTACCTGTGGTGCGTGAGCACAGCCGGGATCTTCGGCTCCGTGCCCGCCATCACCGCCGCCGGGTGGGAGGGCCCCAGCAGGCTGCTGGCGCGCACCGGCCTGTGGAGCGACTCCACCGGATGGATCCCTCCGGCACTCCTCGCCCTGGTCATCGGCATCCTCCTGGACATCCGCTCCGGAGCCTGGTCCACGCCCGCCCCCGGGGAGCCTCCCAGTCGGGCGCAGCAGGATGTCGAGCACGCCGCGGCCTCACAGCTGTGAGCGGCCGGCACGCGGTAGCCTCTCGACGTGCCCACGCCTCGCCCTTGCGACCCAGCCCAGACATCGCGTCCGGATCATGAGCGGCTTCTGCCGACACTGCTCATCCCCGCCTTCATCACGCTGCTGGCCGTCTCCTCGGTCAATGTCATCCTGCCGGCGGTCTCCCACAGCCTGAGCTCGGGCACCGCCGGGCTCCAGCTCGTCGTCTCCGGCTACGCCCTCGTCTTCGGGGTGGCCCTCGTCCCGGCCGGCCGCGCCGGCGACGTCATGGGGCGGGGGCGGCTCTTCGTCATCGGCATGCTCCTGTTCGGGGTCGGTTCCCTCGCCTCGGGCCTGGCCCCCGACGTCGTCACCCTCAACCTGGCCCGTGTCGTCATGGGAGTCGGCTCGGGGCTGCTCAACCCGCAGGTGACCGGCATGATCCAGCAGTACTACTCCGGTGAGGCCCGGGGACGCGCCTTCGGGCTCTTCGGCGCCGTCATCGGGGTCTCGGTGGCGCTGGGGCCGGTGCTCAGCGGCGGGTTCATCGGCTGGCTCGGGGACGACTGGGGCTGGCGCGCCTCCTTCCTCATCAACGTCCCCCTCACCCTGGCCGGTATCTGGGCAGCGCGCCGGTACCTGCCGGCCTCCGCCTGGCGCAGGGGGAGCGACACAGGTCAGACGGAACAGGCGGACAGCCCTGACGCCGCCGGGAGCGCCGGCGCCGGGGCCGCCCACCGCGGCGGGGTCGATCTCGATCCGGTGGGGATGGGGCTGCTCGCCGTCGGCACGCTGCTGATCATGATCCCTTTCATGGAGGCCTCGGCCGGCACCTGGATCTGGGGCCTGGAGGCCGCCGGCATCGGCGTCATCGGCGCCTGGGTGGCCTGGGAGAAGCGCTACCGGGCCAGGGGCGGCGCCCCCATGGTGGACCTCAGCCTGCTGGCCATCCCCTCCTTCGCCTACGGCAGCCTGGCCATCGCCGTGTACTTCCTGGGCTACACCAGCGTGTGGATCATCGTGGCCCAGTACGTCCAGGCAGGCCTGGGATCCACTGCCCTGGCCAGCGGCCTCATCGGAGTCCCGGCCGCCCTGGCGGGATCGATCGCCGCCGCCGTCGCCGGCCGCCGGGTGATCCGGGTGGGGCGGGTCATGGTGCTCGGCGGCATGGTGCTGGGCATGGCCGGGCTGCTGGGAAGCATCGGCATCATGCACATGCATGCGCGTGCGGGGTGGAGCCCCTGGTGGCTGACCCTCACGCTGCTGGTCCTCGGAGTGGGGCAAGGCCTCGTGGTCTCCCCGAACCAGACCCTCTCCCTGGCCGACGTCCCCCTGGAGTACGCCGGAGCCGCGGGCGGCATCCTCCAGACCGGTGAGCGCATCGGCGCCTCCATCGGCATCGCCGTCATCACGGGCCTGACCTTCCGCGTCTCGCACTCCTCGGGCTGGGAGGTCGCCGCTCAAGCCGGTCTGCTGGCCGTCGTGGCCACCATCGTCGTGGCCGCGGGGGTCGCCGCCATCGACCTGCGCCTGGCCAGGCGACGACGCCGGTAGCCGGACGGGACCGTGGCCAGGATCGCTGCCGAGCCTGCGGCTGGAATGGTGCCCAGGGTCGCTCCGGCGTCGTATCAGCGGCCTACCCGCAGGACCCTGAAGCCCTTCGAGGAGGCCATCCGGCTCACGTTCCAGCCCTGGTCCCTCAACCAGGCGGCCAGGGAGTCGGCTCCCAGGTTCTTGAGCACCACCAGCCAGGCCTCGCCGTCGTCGGACAGCAGCGCCAGCCAGTCCAGCAGCAGCGTGTGCAGGGCCTCCTTGCCGATGCGCACCGGTGGGTTGGACCAGATGAGATCCACCGGTGTCGAGCTCTGGCGCAGCTCGGCCAGCAGCGCGTCGGCCGGGGCGGTCCGCACGTTGTCCAGGCCTGCGGCAGCGGCGTTGCGAGCGGTCAGGGCCAGGGAGCGCTCGTTGACATCGGTGGCCAGGATGCTCGCCTGCGGAGCGGCCCCGGCCAGGGCCAGCGTGATCGGACCCCATCCGCAGCCCAGGTCGAGGAACGTGCCGGTCTCGGGCGGATCGGGGACGTGATCGAGGAGGACCTGGGTGCCCTTGTCGAGGCGGTCGGCGCTGAAGACGCCCGAGGCCGTGACCACCGTGCGTTCGATGCCACGGATCGAGAAGCGGTGGGCGCGTTCCTCGGCCTCGACGGCGGGGGAGGCGGTGAAGTAGTGCTCGCTCACGCCCACCAGGCTACCCGGGCTCTGCTCGTCGACAGAGGGAGGAAACCAAGGCGGTCATCAGTCCGCTGCCCCCTTGCCAGGCGAGGAGTGCCGAACTTGTGAGACGCGGCTCTATGCTGATAGGAACGTGTCTCCATAGGGGTGCGGACGGTAGGAGAGGGATGTTGTCATGAGCCGATACAGGGCTCTCGCAAAGGCGCTCAGCGGCTGGGTAATCTTGACGTTGGGGGTGACTCTTTCGATAGCGATCGCACAGGCTGTCGGATCCAGGACTGAGACCGGACCTGCATTCATTCGCGTGTCTCAGGCAGTTCTGGTCACATTGTTCGTTGTTCCCGCGATCGTGGCTTGTCGTCGTCTCCTTGACCGCAGGACTCTCGCCGGGATGGGCCTATCACGTCACTGGCCCGCCGCGGCCGCGACCGGGGTGGCCGTCGGTGTCGTGACCGGGGCTGTTGTGTGGACACCCGTGTTCTTGATCGGCTGGGCCCGGTTCGATCACCTCGAACCGGCGGCGCTCGCAACCTTCCTCGCAGTCAACGCGGTTGTCCTGCTACTGTACGAGGCATTGCCGGAGGAGATCGCGCTGCGCGGCTACGGGTGGTCGACTCTACGGGAAAGTTGGGGCCCGCTCGCGGCCACCATGACGATCACGGTTCTCTTCTGCCTCAGTACGGCGTTGAGCAATCTGATTCGAATGACGTCAACGCTCGTTCTAGGGGGCGGAACGACGGGCTTCTCTCTGGCGCCGAGCGGTAACGATCCCTTTTTCTACATAGTTTTGCTGTTCGTCTTCGGCCTCACACTGGTTGCGGCCCGACGGATCCCACTACCGGGTGCGCTCACCTCTGCGATCGCCTTCCATCACACGTTTCTCACCATCAACCGCGTGCTTCTGGGCGGTCTTGGCTGGATCGACTCCGGGGTCGGGATCGAGTTCGCCACGCCCGAGGTGGCCGGGATCAGCCTTGTGCACGCTGCGCTTGCCGGAACTGTCTTCATGGTGGTGCGGCGGTGGCTGGAACGCCGCACAGCGGTTGTATCGAGGCGGGTAGCCTGATGTGATGACGATGTGCTACGGGACCTTCCGACCCCGTGTCGGAAGGTCCCGTAGCACATCGGAGAAGCCAACGGGAGGCGCTTCCGGGGCCGTCGCTCGGAGCGCTCCTCGGCTCAAGGACGGGGCATCTGGCGCTGGCGGTACTCGTCGTCGAGCTGCTGGCGCGCATGCAGGTCTACCTCAACCAGACGGTCCTGCCGCTGCCGGCCACCGAGATGGGCGCCCGTAACGCCTATGGACTGGTGACGGCTGCGGCCCAGGTCCCCGCCTTCCTCACGATGCCCCTGGGCGGGGCCATGCTCACCCGCTGGCGTCCCGCTCGGTTGATGACGGTGCTGACCACTTTGCTGGTGTCCGGCGCCGTCGTCGGAGCCCTCGCCCCGAACATCGGGTTCTACGTCCTTGGGGAGATCCTGCGGGGCCTGGCCGCCGGGGCGCTCGCGACAGCGACCATGGGGGTCATGGTCACCGGCCTGCCCGACGCCTGGAGGCGGCTGTGCCTGGCGGGAGGATCGGGCATGTGGGTCGTGGTGGCCCTGGTCGGACCCGTCTAGGCCTCCGGCGTCAGCGCCTCCTGGGGCTGGCGCTGGGCCCTCGTGGCCTACCTGCCGCTGCTCATCGCGGCACGTGCCGTCATGGCCGGGCGGATCCGCGATCTCAGCCTGGATGAGGGGGCAGAGGGTGACGAGGCAGTGCCATGGCTGCCCGCCGGGGCCATGGCCACAGGTGTGGCGATCATCGGGGCGCTGCGCGCCTCCAGCCCCTGGTTCTGGCCCGGAGTCGCCGGCGGGACCGCACTGGTGCTCTGGTCCTGCTCCCGCGTCCTGCCTGCAGGGACCCTGTGCCTGGCGGTCGGCCGGCGCGCGGGCATCGCCACCCTGATGTGGGTGTGCGCCTTTTTCCTGACCCTGGACTACCTGGTTGCTCCCAGCGCCCACGATGTCCTGGACATGACCCCGACCCAGATCGGCTGGGCGCTCACCGCAGGCGGTATCGGCTGGTCGGTCGTCGCGCTTGTCTGCGGGGCCCATCCGGCGCGGGGACCGAAGGCCTACCGCCGCCGCATCACGCTGGCCGCGGCCTTCTTCGTCCTCGCTTCGTCCTCGGCGCCGCGCTTATGACCACCACGGTTCTCGGCCGACCGGGCTGGTGGGGGCTGCCCGTGGGCTACGGCGTGGCCGGCATCGGCATGGGCCTGACCCACCTGGACACCATGAACCACATCGTCACCGATCCCGCAGAGCTCGATGGCATCACCCACGCCCAGGCCGCCACCGCCGTGACGATCGCCGGTGCGGCCGGCGGTGCGGTTCTGGGGACGGTCACCACGGCCTTTGTCGCCCCCACGGCATCCGGTGTCGAGACGGACCGGCTGTGGCCGACACTCATCTTGCTCGCCGTGGGGCTCCTCCTCACCCCGCTGCTGGCCCGACGCGCCGCCTGAGCGCTCGGGTGGCCTCGCAGGCCCGTGGGCAGTAGCATCGCCCCCATGTGGATCCTTCGTATGCGCTGAACCGGCTGTAGAAGCCGCCCCCAGACGAGTTATCGCGCCCCATCGAAGGGGCGCAGGCATACGACGAAGGACTTTTTGTGACCCAGCACCACTCCAGTACTCCCTCCATCCCCGACGACGTCTGCGACGCTCAAGAAGGTCGCGATGTGCGCGATGTCGTCGCCCGGGTCCTCTCCCGGACCGGAACCGCCCTGGCCTCCACCTCCGCCCAGCACGAGCATGCTGATGACTTCGAGGACGGTGACGACGACGGCGCCCTCGAGCGGGAGGCCCGCGCCGCCCGCCGCCGTGTGGCCGGCCTGTCCACCGAGCTCGAGGACGTCAGCGAGGTCGAGTACCGCCAGGTCCGCCTGGAGAAGGTCGTCCTGGTCGGCCTGGAGCTGCCCCGGCCCCACGGCTCGGCCACCGGTGCACCGGGCGGCAGCGGCCTTCAGGTGCGCGACACCCAGGACGCCGACACCTCCCTGCGTGAGCTGGCCGCCCTGGCCCAGACCGCAGGCAGCCAGGTCCTCGACGCCCTCATCCAGAGGCGCGACCACCCCGATCCCGCCACCTACCTGGGCAGCGGCAAGGCGCGCGAGCTGGCTGAGGTGGTGGCCGCGGCCGGCGCCGACACGGTGATCGTCGACGGCGAGCTCGCCCCCTCCCAGCGCCGTGCCCTGGAGGACGTCGTCGGCGTCAAGGTCGTCGACCGCACCGCCCTCATCCTGGACATCTTCGCCCAGCATGCCAAGTCCCGTGAGGGTAAAGCCCAGGTCGAGCTCGCCCAGCTCGAGTACCTCCTGCCGCGCCTGCGCGGATGGGGGGAGTCCATGTCCCGACAGGCCGGAGGCCGTGTGGCCGCCGGTCAGGGCATCGGCTCACGCGGTCCCGGAGAGACCAAGATCGAGCTCGACCGGCGCCGCATCCGCCAGCGCATGGCCCGCCTGCGCCGCGAGATCCAGGCCATGGCGCCCTCGCGTGAGACCAAGCGGGGCTCGCGCCGACGGGGGGCCATCCCCTCGGTGGCGATCGCCGGGTACACCAACGCCGGCAAGTCCTCCCTCATGAACCGCCTCACCGAGGCCGGCATCATGGTTGAGGACGCCCTGTTCGCCACGCTCGACCCCACCGTCCGGCGGGCCGAGACCTCCGAAGGGCGCACCTACACCCTCACCGACACCGTCGGTTTCGTGCGCAACCTGCCCCACGAGCTCATCGAGGCCTTCCGCTCCACCCTGGAGGAGGTCGCCGGGGCCGACCTCGTGCTGCACGTCGTCGACGCCGCCCACCCCGATCCCCTCAGCCAGGTGGCCGCTGTGCGCACCGTCCTGTCTGAGATCCCCGGAGCCCTGGACGTGCCCGAGCTCATCGTCCTCAACAAGACCGACCTCGCCGACGCCGTCA
This sequence comes from Actinomyces sp. oral taxon 171 str. F0337, assembly GCF_005696555.1. Taxonomy (NCBI): domain Bacteria; kingdom Bacillati; phylum Actinomycetota; class Actinomycetes; order Actinomycetales; family Actinomycetaceae; genus Actinomyces; species Actinomyces sp. oral taxon 171. Next base: position 1,125,836 of record NZ_CP040005.1, read on the forward strand.
CCCTGGCCGCGCTGCGTACCGGCCTGCCCGGGGCGGTCGCGGTCTCGGCCCGCACCGGCGAGGGGATCGAGGAGCTGCGCGCTCGCATCGAGCAGATGCTGCCCCACCCGCAGGTGAGTATCGACGTCGTGGTGCCCTACTCCCGCGGAGACCTCGTCTCCCGGGTCCACGCCGAGGGCGAGATCGACACGGTCGACTACGTCGAGACGGGGACTCACGTCGTCGCACGCGTCGGCGCCGCCCTGGCGGCGGAGATCGAGGGCGCCGCCGCAGGCGTCACCGTCGGCTGAGCGCCGCCGTGGCCTCGAGCGAGCCGTGCCGGACGGATCGGCCTGACACCGACAGCGCCGACGACCGCAGGGTCCTGGACGTCCTGGACGCCGCGGTGCGCTCCATGGGCGGCAGCCCCCGCCGGGGGCAGACCACCATGGTCCAGGAGGTGGCCCAGTCCCTGGCCGACGGCACCCACCTCCTGGTGCAGGCCGGTACCGGGACGGGAAAATCGCTGGGCTACCTGGTGCCCGCCATGGTCCACGCCGTGCAGGCCGGTCACCGGGTCGTGGTCTCCACCGCCACCCTGGCCCTTCAGCGGCAGGTTCTCACCAAGGACGCGCCTCTGGCGGCCGACGCCGTCGAGCACGTCACCGGCACCCGCCCCGAGGTGGCGCTGCTCAAGGGCTGGCAGAACTACCTGTGCCGGCACCGCCTGGACGGCGGCTACCCGCAGGACGAGGACGACTCGGCGCTCTTCGGCGTCAGTGAGGCCATCGCTCAACCGGCCGCCGGGCACGGGAATGACGCGAGTCTGGGGGAGCAGGTGGTCCGCCTGCGCGAGTGGGCGGCCAGGACGGGCACCGGTGACCGCGACGACCTCGTCCCCGGTGTCTCCCAGCGCGCCTGGGCCCAGGTCTCCGTCTCCCGGGCCGAGTGCCTGGGGCAGTCCTGCCCCCTGAAGTCCGAGTGCTTCCCCGAGCTGGCGCGCGCCGCCGCCTCCCGGGCCGATCTCGTGGTGACCAACCACGCCATGCTCGGCGTGGTCGTGGCCGGCAATCCCGGGGTCCTGCCCGACCACCAGGTCCTTATCGTCGACGAGGCCCACGAGCTGGCCGACCGCATCCGCTCCCAGGGCACCATCGCCCTGTCGGCGGCCGCCGTGGCGCGCACGGCCGCCACCGCCCGCAAGCACGCCTCCGTGCTGGTCAGCGAGCTGGAGTCCGCAGGCCAGACCCTCCAGCTCGCGCTGGCCGAGCTGCCCGACGGCCGCCTGGAGGCGCCCCTGCCCACCGCCCTGCACGACGCGCTCGTGCTCCTGGCCGGCGCCGCCCGCCAGGTCGCCTCCGACGTGCGCGACCAGGCCCGCGCCCTGGGGCGCGACCGCTCCAGCGAGGCCGCCGGAGGCCTGGCGGTCGCCCGCACCGCCATCGGTGACCTGGTCGACGCCCTGGACCGCATGACCTCGGACTCGGTGGCCCAGGGGCGCGACGTGGCCTGGATCGAGCGTCCCCGCATGGGCGCCGAGCCCCCACGACTCCTCCTGGCCCCTATCGAGGTCGCCGGGTCAGTGGCCGGCCACCTGCTCAACGGCCGCGTCGGTGTCATGACGTCGGCAACCCTCGCCCTGGGGGACAGCTTCGAGCCCATGGCCCGCTCCCTGGGACTGACCCTGGCGGAGCAGCCGTGGAGAGGCCTCGATGTCGGATCCCCTTTCGACTACCCCCGCCAGGGCATCCTCTACGTGGCCGCCCACCTGCCCCGCCCCGGCGCCGGCATCTCCGAGGCAGCCCTGGATGAGATGCTCGCCCTGGTCGAGGCCTCCGGAGGCGGCATGCTGGGCCTGTTCTCCTCCAAGCGCGCGGCCCAGGAGGCTGCCGAGGTACTGCGCGGAGCCACCGACCTGCCCGTCTACGCCCAGGGGGACGACCAGCTGCCCACTCTGGTGCAGGCCTTCGCCGACGACGAGGCCGCCTGCCTGGTGGGTACTCTCTCGCTGTGGCAGGGCGTGGACGTGCCCGGGCGCACCTGCCGTCTCGTCGTCATCGACCGCATCCCCTTCCCCCGCCCCGACGACCCGGTCGTCCAGGCCCGCACCGACGCCGTCGTGGCCGCAGGAGGCAATGGCTTCATGAGCGTGTCGGCCACTCACGCGGCCCTGCTCCTGGCCCAGGGGGCGGGGCGCCTCATTCGTCGCGGCCAGGACCGCGGCGTCGTCGCCGTCCTGGACTCCCGTCTGCGCACGGCGCGTTATGGCGGCTTTCTCACCCGCTCCATGCCCGCCCTGTGGCCGACGACGAAGCCCGACGTGGTCCGTGCCGCCCTAGAGCGCCTGGCCGTGCGGCCCGATGCCCCGGGGGAGGAGTGAACCTGCCGGCTGGGCCTTTCGGTATGTGCCCCTCGGGAGTATCTGCACGTAGGCTTGGCGTGAGCGGGTGCTCGCGCCCCTGCGGTCCTGCCCAGCAGATCCCATTGAGGAGAAGAACGTGTCAGACCACATCACCACTACCGCTGAAGGCTCCTACCCCACCAACCGTTCCGGCCGTCCCTCCAAAGTCGCTGTCATCGGTGCCGGGGCCGTTGGTTCCACCCTCGCCTACGCCTGCGTGACCAAGGGCGTTGCCCGAGAGGTCGTGCTGCAGGACATCGTCAAGGAGAAGGTCGAGGCCGAGGCCCTCGACATCGCCCAGGGAATCCAGTTCACCTCCGCCGGCTCCGTCTCGGGATCCGACGACCCTGAGATCTGCCGTGATGCGGATGTCATCGCCATCACCGCGGGCGCCAAGCAGAAGCCCGGCCAGTCCCGCCTCGAGCTCGCCGGCGCCACCGTCGGCATCATGGAGAAGATCCTTCCCAGGCTCGTCGAGGTCGCTCCCAACGCCATCTTCGTCCTGGTGGCCAACCCGGTGGACGTGGTGACCTACTGCGCCAAGAAGATCACCGGCCTGCCCGAGAACCAGGTCTTCGGCTCCGGCACGGTGCTGGACACGGCCCGGATGCGTTACCTCATCTCCCTGGAGACAGGTACCGCCGTCCAGAACATCCACGGCTACATCGCCGGTGAGCACGGCGACTCCGAGGTGCCCCTGTGGTCCTCCACCGAGATCGGTGGCGTGCCGATCACGCAGTGGGGCACCACCCTCGACGGCGGCGTGTTCGACGAGTCCAAGCGCGAGCGCATCGCCCACGACGTGGTCCGCTCCGCATACCGCATCATCGAGGGCAAGGGTGCCACCAACTACGCCGTCGGCCTGGCCGTTCAGCGTATCATCGGCGCCGTCCTCAACGACGAGCAGCGGGTGCTCACCATTTCCCCGCTGCTGAACAGCTGGCACGGCATCTCCGACGTGTGCATGGCCGTTCCCACGATCGTGGGACGTGAGGGCGCCGGGCGTCGCCTCGAGCTGCCCCTGACCTCGGACGAGAAGGAGCGCCTGACCGCCTCCGCCGACCACCTGCGTGAGGTCGCACGCGGCCTGGGTTACTGAGCCGCTGGTCTGAACCGTCGAAGGACCGCCCCGCTGACCGGGGCGGTCCTTCGCTCATGAAGACGCTCGCAACTACAGGGAACGCAGCACCGTGACCACCTTGCCCATGATCGTGGCATGGTCTCCGTCGATCGGGGGGTAGCTGGAGTTGCGGGGGAGCAGCCACTGGTGGCCGTCCCGACGCGAGAGCACCTTGACCGTTGCCGAGGCTCCGTCGACATCCTCGATCATGGCCGCCACGACCTCACCGTTGGCCGCGTCGGGCTGGGAGCGCACCACCACCCAGTCGCCGTCGCAGATGGCGGCCTCGATCATCGAGTCCCCGTGCACCTCCAGCATGAAGAGCTCACCCTCGCCGGTCAGACGGCGGGGCAGTGCCATGACATCGGTGATGTCCTGCTCCGCCAGGATCGGCGTTCCGGCGGCGATCCGCCCCACCAGCGGGACGGCGACCGCGTCCCCGTCCTCGACGCCGGGAATGCTGGGGGAGTCGACTGAGGAGACGTGAGCAGTGCCGCCGGAGGAACCCGTGCGACCTCTGGGACTGCTGTCGGTGGCGACAACCTCCATCGCCCGAGGGCGATGGGGGTCTCGGCGGACCAGTCCCAGGCGCTCGAGCTTGTCCAGTTGGTGCTTGACGGAGGAGGGGCTGGTCAAGCCCACCTGCTCACCGATCTCACGCAGTGAGGGCGGGTACCCGTGAGTGGCAATGGACCCGCGGACGGCCTCGTAGACCGCGCGAGCGCGCTTGTCAAGGCCACTGACGGCCTCCGTGACCGCTGCTGCCCCGCTCGCCTCAGAACCGCCGGTTCCGGCGTGCGGCGTTGGGGTCGGTGAGGCGCCCTGCTCTGCTGTGGTGCTCATGTCCTGGCTTCTCCCTGCCGGACGGCCCTCAGGCCCGGGGGCGTCAAGGGCGCGGAATAGATGTCGGTGGTCCGTGATCGTCTTGGACATGACAAGCCTAGCGGCGAGACGACCACGATTCAAACACATGTTCGAAGAAGTGCTGGACGTGTCGCCCTTCAGGCGCTAGTGTGTCGAACAAACGTTCGTCGAACATGTGTTCAGGAGGTTGCTGTGAGCGCCATCGCCATTCCACTCCCGTCCCGCCAGGTATCTCGGGCTCGGACTGATGAGCCTGCCGCTGGGCCGGCCAGTGGCCGGGGTGCCGGGCAGTCCTCCCGTCGGCCTCGGCTGAGGCTGGTCACCGACGACTTCGTCCCCGAGGTCCCCGAGGTCTCTGTGCGACGCCGCGCCGACGGTGCTCGGCGCCCCGTGTCCGCACCCGCCTGCGTCCCGGCGGTACCGGCGATGCGTCGCCCTGCCGCGCCCGCGGCTCTGCGTGACCGTCATTCGGAGCTGGAGAGGCTGGCCCCTCAGCACCCGGCAGTGCGGGCCGCCGGGCTGCGACGTGGCGCCCAGCAGGAGGAGGGGCGGCATGACAACACTGCTCAGGGCGCGAGGAGGGGTGGTTCCGTCTCGTCCCGGCCGCGGGAGGAGTCGGTGCTTTCCCAGGTGGGACTGCGACTTCTTCGCGGCGGCTTGGCAGTCGTCGTCGCGGCCTTCGTGCTGGCCTGCTGCGGACTGACAGTCGGGGCTCTGGCGGGCATGGTCTCGCCGGCCCCCGCCACGGCCGTTGCTCAGGTGTCGGCCGACACGACCACCACAGTCGTTCGTCCCGGTCAGTCATTGTGGGACATTGCCGAGGCAAGTGGGGCCTCGGACGTCCCGGGGGCGGTCGCCCGGATCGTCGAGCTCAACGACCTCCAGGGAACCACCGTCCGTGCCGGGCAGACGCTTGAGGTTCCTGCGGCGTGAGAACTGGTGCGTGGGTCGCACCCTTGAGGCGGGCTTGCGGGGCGGCCCGCCGGGCGTTTACCCTCCGATGGACTGACACGTAGTCCAGTGAGATTGGAGGTCGCAGGCGTGCACTGCCCCTTCTGCCGCCATGATGGCTCGCGCGTTGTCGACTCCCGGACCGCGGAGGACGGCACCTCGATCCGTCGTCGTCGTGAGTGTCAGCAGTGCGGGCGTCGCTTCACCACTCTGGAGACCGCCAGCCTGTCGGTCCGAAAGCGCTCCGGCGTCGTCGAGCCCTTCAGCCGGGACAAAGTCGTGGTCGGGGTCAGGCGCGCCTGTCAGGGGCGTCCCGTTTCCGACGACCAGCTCGCGCTTCTGGCGCACCAGGTTGAGGAGGCCATTCGCGCAGGAGGTCAGGCACTCGTCGATTCCCACGACGTCGGGTTGGCGATCCTGGGCCCCTTGCGTGAGCTGGATCAGATCGCCTACCTGCGCTTCGCCTCGGTCTACTCCTCCTTCGACTCCCTGGAGGACTTCGAGAAAGCCATTGCCGGGCTGCGCAACGCCGAGGCGGCCTCCTAACGTCAGTACCTGACGAGGGCCTGCGAGGTCTGAGGCGCCCGTCCGGGGCTTCCGCCGAAGAAGGACGTGGCAGACTGAGATTATGCGCGTCCTCATTGTCTCCGACTGCTACGCGCCGCGACTGGGCGGCATCGAGACTCAGGTGCGGGATCTCGCCCGCAACCTCAAGCTGGCCGGTCACGAGCCCGCCGTCGTCACTGCAACGCCGGTTGGTGACGGTCGTGGCCGCAGCGTTGAGAGGACCGATGGCTTCCCCGTCTACCGCACCACAGTGCACCTGCCCAGTGAGCTGCCCGTTCATCCCCGAGCCGGGCGCGAGCTCGATGACCTCCTGTCCCGCCTGCGCCCCGACGTCGTTCACGCCCATGTCGGCGTCGTCTCGCCCTTCGCCTGGTCCGGCATCGCCGCCGCCCGGCGGGCGGGGCTCCCGCTGTCCGTCACCTTCCACTGCGTCCTGGGTCCCTGGGCGTCGATAGCCGGGGTGCTGGGACGCGCCAGCCCCGTGCGGCTGTGGCAGCGCGGCGGCGCCGACCTGACAGCCGTGTCCTCCATGCTCGCCGCTCAGGTCCAGCGCGCCGGCGCCCATGATCCCGTCACCGTTCTGCCCAACGGCATCGCCGTTGAGGAATGGCACCTGGAACGCCCAGGTCCTCAGGAGCGGCGGCCTCACCGGCCGGTCACGGTCGTGGCCTCCTTGCGGTGGGTCGAGCGCAAGCGCCCCCTGCAGGTCGTGCGCGCCTTCGCCCAGGCGGTCAGGACTACTCCCGGCACCGATGCGCTCCTCAAGATCTATGGCGACGGCCCACTGCGCGAGCGGCTCAGCCGCGAGGTTGCCGAGTCCGGCCTGGCTGATCGCATCACGCTTGTGGGTCGCGTCGAACGCGCTGAGCTCGCCCAGGCCTTCACGCGCGCAGACATCTACCTGCAGACCTCGCCCGCCGACTCCTTCGGCATCTCCACCCTTGAGGCCCGCAGCGCGGGACTGGCGGTCGTCGCTCTGCGCTCCAGCGGAGTGAGCGACTTCATCACCGATGGCGTCGACGGTCTCCTCGCCGACAACGACGCCGGCCTGGCCCACGGGCTTGCCACTCTCCTGGGGGATGACGAGCTGCTTGAGCGCATCAAGGCCCACAACTACGAGGTCGTCCCCGTGCCCGAGTGGGGCTCCGTGGTGCAGAAGAACGTCGAGGCCTACCGGCGCGCCATCGACCTGGCAGGTGCATGAGCCCGGTCGGGTGCGCGAGCCGGCGTGCCGGTTGTCGCCTGAGCCGTCAGGCGGAGCCGGTGTCGCTGAGCACCTCGGAGAGCCGACGCGCTGCGGCCATGACCACGTGCCCGTGGACCCGGCCGGGCTGGCGTCCCATGCGCTCAAGGGGGCCGGATATCGAGATCGCGGCCACCACCTTGCCTCCGGGACCGCGTACCGGCGCCGAGACGGAGGCGACTCCGGGTTCACGCTCCCCGACCGACTGAGCCCATCCCCGACGTCGGACCGCCGAGAGCATGGTGGCGGTGAAACGGGCCCCCACCAGGCCGCGGTGCAGGCGGTCGGGCTCCTCCCAGGCGAGGAGCACCTGGGCTGCCGAGCCGCCCTGCATGGACATGGTGGCGCCCACTGGAATGGAGTCACGCAGCCCGATCGGGCGCTCGGCATTGGCCACGCAGATGCGCACGTCGCCCTGGCGGCGGTAGAGCTGCGCCGACTCGTGGGTCTTGTCGCGCAGGGCCGCCAGCACCGGCCCAGCGGCGGACAGGAGATGGTCCTCGCCCGCGGCGCTGGCCAGCTCGGTGAGCCTGGGACCCAGGATGAAGCGTCCCTGGGAGTCGCGGGTGACCAGGCGGTGGAACTCCAGAGCGACCGCGATGCGGTGCGCCGTGGGGCGGGCCAGGTGCGTGGTGGACACGAGCTGGGCCAGGGTTGCCGGCCCTGATTCCAGCGCACCCATCACCAGGGCCGCCTTGTCGATCACGCCGACGCCGCTGCTGTCGTTCTCCGGGGAGCTCTCTGAGGGGGTGTCCATAATCTGATACTGTCATTTCAAGGTATGAGATTTCAAGTTAGGGTCGTCTCGGGAGGCGGCACAGTGTCAGCATCCTGGGGCAAGGCGGTGCTCGATGACCTCGGATGCGGCGCGGCCGCCTCGTGCGGTCCGTGCGGGCCAGCAGCGTCTCCGGGCGCTTCTGAGCGCGGGGCGGATCGGGAACACCTGTTGCTGAGAGGATAGAAGTCGATGGGAATGACTCTCGCCGAGAAGGTCTGGCGTGATCATGTGGTGTCCAAGGGTACTGACGGCGCCCCCGACCTGCTGTACATCGACCTTCACCTGGTCCACGAGGTCACCAGCCCCCAGGCCTTCGAAGGGCTGCGCCTGGCCGGACGCAAGGTCCGTCGCACCGACCTGACCATTGCCACGGAGGACCACAACACCCCCACCGTAGACATTGATCTACCGATCGCCGACATCACCAGTCGTGCCCAGATCGAGACCCTGCGCGCCAACTGCGCCGAGTTCGGGGTGCGTCTGCACTCCCTGGGGGACGCCGATCAGGGGATCGTCCACGCCGTCGGCCCGCAGCTGGGGCTGACCCAGCCCGGCATGACCGTGGTCTGTGGCGACTCCCACACCTCCACCCATGGCGCCTTCGGGGCCCTCGCCTTCGGTATCGGCACCTCCCAGGTCGAGCACGTCCTGGCCACTCAGACCCTGCCCATCGCCCCCTTCAAGACGATGAGCGTCACCATCGACGGAGACCTGCCCTCGGGCAGCGGGGCCAAGGACATCATCCTGGCCATCATCGCCAAGATCGGCACCAACGGGGCGCAGGGGCACGTCATCGAGTACCGCGGCCGGGCCATCGAGCAGCTCTCGATGGAGGCCCGGATGACGATCTGCAACATGAGCATCGAGGGCGGGGCGCGGGCGGGCATGATCGCCCCGGACCAGACCACCTTCGACTACCTCAAGGACCGGCCTCACGCGCCAGTCGGTGAGGACTGGGACGCGGCCGTGGAGTACTGGTCCAGCCTGCGCACGGACTCCGACGCCGTCTTCGACACCGAGGTGGTTCTTCAGGCCGAGGACATCGAGCCCTTCGTCACCTGGGGCACCAATCCCGGGCAGGGCCTTCCGCTGTCCGCGCGTGTCCCCGACCCCGAGGACATCGCCGACGCCACCGAGCGGCTCGCCGCCGAACGGGCCCTGGAGTACATGGACCTCGTTCCAGGCACGCCCCTGCGTGACATCAAGGTCGACACCGTCTTCATCGGCTCGTGCACCAACGGCCGCATCGAGGACCTGCGGGCCGCCGCCGAGGTGGTGCGCGGGCGCAAGAAGGCCGAGGGGCTGCGCATGCTCGTGGTGCCGGCCTCGGCCCGGGTGCGTCTGCAGGCCGAGGCCGAGGGGCTGGACCGGGTCTTCACGAGCTTTGGTGCCGAGTGGCGCAACGCCGGCTGCTCCATGTGCCTGGCCATGAACCCCGACAAGCTCTCCTCCGGGGAGCGCGCGGCCTCCACCTCCAACCGCAACTTCGAGGGACGTCAAGGAAAAGGTGGACGGACTCATCTCGTCTCGCCCGTCGTCGCCGCGGCCACCGCCGTGCGGGGCGCACTGTCGGCGCCGGGGGACCTGCCTCCACGGCCTGCCGCTTCGCAGGAAGCAGGCGCCTCCGACGGCTCCGCCCCGGGCATGAGCGATATCCCAACGGTCACGGCGGTCGCGCCGATCTCCACCACCGTCCTGTAGGGGACGGTGCCGGGCAGGAGACGAGGGCGTACAGGCCAGTAGAGGCCCAGGAGAGGCCGATCAGAGGCAAGGAGCATAAAGACTGTGGACAAGTTCATTCGACACACCGGCATCGGCGCCCCGCTGCGGCGCAGCGCCGTCGATACCGACCAGATCATCCCGGCGGTGTATCTCAAACGCATCACCCGCACGGGCTTCGACGACGCCCTGTTCGCCTCCTGGCGGGCCGGTGAGCCCGACTTCATCCTCAATCAGGACGCTTACAAGCGGGCCTCGGTGCTTGTTGCCGGTCCTGACTTCGGCACGGGCTCCTCTCGGGAGCATGCCGTGTGGGCGCTCAAGGACTACGGGTTCAAGGTCGTCCTGGCGCCCCGCTTCGCCGACATCTTCCGTGGCAACGCCGGCAAGCAGGGACTGGTGGCCGGAGTGGTCTCCCAGGAGGACTGCGAGCAGCTGTGGAAGATCCTTGAGACCGAGCCGGGCACCGAGGTGACGGTGGACCTGGAGAACCGTACGGTCGAGGCCGGATCGTTCCGCTGCGCCTTCTCCATCGACGACTACGTGCGCTGGATTCTCATGGAGGGGCTCGACGACATCTCCCTGACCCTCACCCAGGAGGACGCCATCCGTGCCTACGAGGAGGCCCGTCCGACCTTCAAGCCGCGTACCCTGCCGGCCAAGCACCTGCCGGCCCAGGAGGTCGTCTCGGCCCGGGCCGCGGACATGCCCCGCTCCTGAGCAGGCCCCGGACAACTCGGATCCTGCCTGCTCAAAGAGTTCCTCCTAATTTCACCGTTATTGGCACGGTGTTGGATACGATTAACGGGGACTTTCTGTGAGTCGAAGGCCACCTGATACGGTCCTGAAAAAGGTCCTGGGAGCCCCTCCAGTGCGCTTATGCTGGGACGGCCTCGCGTGCCTGCGCGGGGATGGGTGAGCGGCTCACGCGCGCGGCACGCCCAGATGACGTCATGGAGGTGTGCATGGTCGACGGTCTGCTCCAGGTCGAGGGCGGTCGCCCGCTGACTGGTGAGATCACCGTCCGCGGAGCCAAGAACCTGGTTCCCAAGGCGATGGTGGCGGCGCTGCTGGGGTCGTCTCTCTCGGTGCTGCGCAATGTCCCGCTCATTCGTGACGTGGACGTGGTCTCGGGGCTTCTGAGCCTGCACGGCGTGAGCATCGACTACGACCAGCGCGAGGGCGTCCTCCAGCTTGACCCGTCCAAGGTCGAGTCGGCTCACATGGCTGACATTGACGCGCACGCCGGCTCCTCGCGCATTCCGATCCTCTTCTGCGGTCCGCTCCTGCACCGCCTCGGGGAGGCCTTCATCCCCGATCTGGGCGGGTGCCGTATCGGCGACCGCCCCATCGACTTTCACCTGGAGATCCTGCGTCAGTTCGGCGCCGTGGTCGACAAGCAGGCTCAGGGCATCCGGCTGACCGCGCCTCATGGCCTCAACGGCACCGTCATCGAGCTCCCCTACCCCTCAGTCGGAGCCACCGAGCAGACCCTGCTCACCGCTGTGCGCGCTCACGGACTGACCGAGCTGCGCAACGCCGCCGTCGAGCCCGAGATCATGGACCTGGTCGACGTCCTGCAGAAGATGGGCGCCATCATCTCGGTGGACACCGATCGCACCATTCACGTCGAGGGCGTCAACGAGTTGTGCGGCTACACCCACTCGGCCCTGCCGGACCGTATTGAGGCGGCATCCTGGGCCTCGGCCGCCCTGGCCACTCGTGGGGACGTGTTCGTGCGCGGTGCCCACCAGAGCCACATGACCACCTTCCTCAACACCTTCCGCAAGGTGGGGGGCGCCTTCGACGTCACCGATGAGGGCATCCGCTTCTACCACCTCGGTGGGGACCTGAAGTCGATCGTGGTGGAGACCAACGTCCACCCCGGCTTCATGACCGACTGGCAGCAGCCTCTCGTCGTGGCGCTCACCCAGGCCCAGGGCCTGTCCATCGTCCACGAGACCGTCTACGAGAACCGCTTCGGATTCACCGGCGCCCTTCGCAAGATGGGGGCCACCATCCAGGTCTACCGCGAGTGCCTGGGCGGCACCGAGTGCCGCTTCGGTCAGCGCAACTTTTACCACTCCGCGGTCATCTCCGGACCCACGCCGCTGACCGGTGCCGACATCGTCGTTCCCGACCTGCGCGGTGGCTTCTCCCACCTCATCGCGGCCCTGACCGCCGAGGGCACCAGCCGGGTCGAGGGCGTCAACCTCATCGACCGCGGCTACGAGCACTTCATGTCCAAGCTGGAGTCCCTCAACGCCGCCGTCACCCGTCTGGCCTGACGCGGGGGCGCTCCGCCGTCGGCGTCTCAGCGAGGTCGGAGGCAGGGGTGCAACATGCAGGCCTCGGGCTCGGCTCGGAGAACCTCGTTCAGCCCGTTTGAGCGGATAGAGTTCACCTGTGCCTGCAACACGCCCCATGACTCCGTTCTATCGCTTCGCCGCGCGCGGGGCGATCATCCCGTTCCTCAAGATGGTCTCCCGGCAGAAGGTGACCGGCCTGGAGAACATCCCCCGCGAGGGCGGCTTCATCGCCGTGGCCAACCACCTGACCGACCTCGACTCGCTCACAGCCATGCGAGCCCTGGTCGATGCCGATGTTCCTGTCTACTCGCTGGCCAAGTCCACGCTGTTCAAGGTGCCGGTGCTCGGGTCCATCCTGCGGGCCGGCGGCCAGATCCCGGTCCAGCGGGGCACACAGAATGCTGCCACGGCCCTCAAGGCCGCCAATGAGGTCCTGGCCGACGGCGGAGCCATCATGATCTTTCCCGAGGGCACGCTCTCCCGCGACCCCCTCAAGTGGCCGATGGTGGCCAAGACCGGGGCGGCCCGGCTGGCCATGACCAGCGGCGCCCCCGTCCTGCCGATGGGGCAGTGGGGCGCGCACGAGATCCTGGACACCTACGGGCGTTCCTTCCGGCCCTTCCCCCGCAAGGATGTGCGCGTCACCATCGGTGAGCTCATGGACCTGTCCCGCTTCGGTCAGGACACCCAGGACCGCGAGGCCGTGCGTGCCTGCACCGCCGAGATCATGCGGGCCATCACCTCCCTGGTGGAGGAGCTCCGTGGCGAGAAGGCCCCCCGCCCCTTCGACATGCACTACGACGGCGACCCCGGCACGGGAAGGATCGGCGTACGCCGCCCCGACCCGATGTCTGAGGCGGACACCCAGGAGGACGGTCAGTGAGCGGCGTCGAACGCGCAACGAGTGCACCGGCGCAGCAGGCCGCGGCCGTCATCGGCTCGGGCGCCTGGGGCACCACCTTTGCCAGTCTCCTGGCCCAGGCCGGTACTCCGACGACGATCTGGGCCCGGCGCCGGGAGATGGCCGAGGAGATCAATGCCGGCACCAACGAGCGCTACGTCCCCGGTCACCGCCTGCCGCCGGGCTTGAAGGCGACCACCGACCTGGCCGGAGCCGTCAAGGGCGCGGGCATCGTCGTCGTGGCCGTGCCCTCCCAGGAGGCCCGGGGAGTCCTGGAACCCCTCCGGGGTGCCCTGACCGACGACACCGTGGCCGTCTCCCTCATGAAGGGCATCGAGCTGGGCACCGGGCTGCGGATGAGCGAGGTCCTGTCCGAGGCCCTGGGCATCGACGCCTCCCGCGTCGTGGTCGTCTCCGGTCCCAACCTCGCCGACGAGATCGCCGCTGGCCAACCCACCGCCACCGTCGTGGCCGCCGACGACGAGCAGGTGGCCGCCCGGATCGCCTCCCTGTGCGCCACCGGTACCTTCCGTCCCTACACCAACACCGATGTCCTGGGCGTCGAGCTGTGCGGAGCGGTCAAGAACGTCATCGCCCTGGCCGTCGGCGCGGCCGCGGGCCGGGGGCTGGGGGACAACTCCAAGGCCACGATCATCACCCGGGGCCTGGTGGAGATCACCCGACTGGGCCTCAGGCTCGGGGCTCGCCCGGAGACCTTCTCCGGGCTGGCCGGCATGGGGGACCTGGTGGCCACCTGCTCCTCGCCCCTGAGCCGTAACCAGACCTTCGGCCGCCACCTCGGCGAGGGGATGAGCGTGGCCGAGGCCGCTGCGGCCTCCCGGGGCGTGGCGGAGGGAGCCAAGTCGGCCCGCGCCGTTCTCGACCTGGCCCGGGCTCACGGCGTGGACATGCCGATCACCGCCGGAGTCGTCACCGTCGTCGAGGGGGCCGCCAGCGTCGCGCAGGTGACTGACGCGCTGCTGGCCCGTCCTCGCAAGGCGGAGGGCGTCCACGCGGCGCCGTCTCAGGCCTAGCAGGCGATCACGACCTGAGAAGGCCGGCTTTATTCCGGGTTTCTTGTGCGTTATCAGCATGTGGGGCGCCGCGCGGTAGCGTGGGACCTATGACAGCCCTCCAGGAAAACGGACCCTCCGTCCCCAGTTCTGACAAGTCCAAAGTGCGTGTTGCTGTCGTCTTCGGCGGACGCAGCGGTGAGCACACGATCTCCTGCGCCACTGCCGCCGGCGTCCTGTCAGCCATTGACCGCGACCACTACGAGGTCCTTCCGGTGGGTATCACCCCCGAGGGGCAGTGGCTGCTCGTCGAGGACGATCCGGCCGCCCTCGAGCTCAGCGACAGCCGGCCTCCGGTGACCATCACCGCCGACGGTCTGGGACGCGGGACACTCACCGCACCCCTGGGAGGCGGTGAGCTCACGGTGCTCGGCCCTACGGGGCCTCAGGTCCTGGGGCGGGTCGATGTCGTCCTGCCGCTGCTGCACGGGCCCTACGGCGAGGACGGGACCATCCAGGGCATGCTGGAGATGATGGGCCTTCCCTACGTCGGCTGCGGGGTGCTGGCCAGTGCCGCTGGCATGGACAAGCAGGTCACCAAGGTGCTCCTGGGGGCTGCGGGCATCGCCACGGCACCGCACGTCGTGGTCGGCCCCCATACCTGGAAGCGTGACCCCGAGGCCATCCTGGAGGCCTGCCGGTCCCTGACCTACCCCCTGTTCGTCAAGCCCGCTCGCGCCGGCTCCTCCCTGGGCATCAGCAAGGTCGACCGCCCAGAGGACCTCCGTCAGGCCATCGAGGCGGCCCGCGCGGTCGATCCCAAGGTCCTCGTGGAGAGCGGCATCGTCGGACGCGAGGTCGAGGTCGCCGTCCTTCAGGGCCGTGACGACGACGCCCCCCGGGTGGCCGAGCCCGGTGAGATCGCCATGGATGCCTCTCAGGGCGCCGGCGAGTTCTACGACTACGACACCAAGTACCTGGCCCACGACGCGGTCGCCATGGTCTGCCCGGCGCGCATCGGCCCTGAGGCGCGCGCACTCATCATGGACACCGCCGCGCGGGCCTTCGAGGCGGTCGGCTGCGAGGGGCTGGCCCGGGTGGACTTCTTCCTCACCGACAGCGGCGAGGCGGTCGTCAACGAGATCAACACGATGCCCGGTTTCACCCCCTTCTCCATGTATCCCTACATGTGGCAGGTCTCAGGTCTGGACTACACCGCGCTGGTCTCCGAGCTCATCGAGCTGGCCGCGGCCCGCTCCACCGATGTCAACCGCTGAGCAGGACGCAGCCGGCCGAGGGGTTCCGGGCGAGGACGTGCGAGTCGGCGACCTCAGTGAGGAGGAGCTGCTCGCCGTCATCACCCCCCTTCTGCCCCGTGGTCCGCAGACCCCCGTCGGCACGGGGGACGACTGCGCGGTCCTGTCCTTCCCCGACTCGCTCACGGCGGTGAGCACCGATGTCCTGGTCGAGGGGCGCCACTTCCGTACCGAGTGGTCCACTGGCTGCGACGTCGGAGCGAGGGCCGCGGCCCAGAACCTCGCCGACGCCGCCGCCATGGGCGCCTGGCCGGTCGCGATCGTCGTCGGCCTGGTCATGCCCGCGGCCACGTCGGTCGGCTGGGTGCGGGACTTCGCCCGAGGACTGGCCCGGGGCTGCGAGCCCTGCGGGGCGGGCGTCGTGGGCGGTGACCTCAGTGGCGGTAACTCACTTGTTGTAGCCGTCACGGTCCTGGGCGACCTCGAGGGCCGCGCACCGGTTCTGCGAAGTGGCGCCCGGCCCGGCGACGCCGTCATCCACGTCGGGACCCTGGGGCGCAGCGCGGCGGGACTCGCCCTGCTCAGCGCGGGTACTGACCACGCACCAGGCTCGCACACCTCTTTCTTTGCCGGCGGCCAGGAGCAGCCTCAGGTCCGTGCCTGTATCGAGACCTTCCGCGCCCCCACCCCGCCCCTGGCAGCAGGCCGCGAGCTGGCCCTGGTCGGCGCCACCTCCATGCTGGATGTCTCCGACGGGCTGCTGCGCGACGCCGGTCGGATCGCCCGAGCCAGCGGCGTCGTCATCGACCTCGATGATCCAGGTGACCTGCCGGACGCGTCCTTCCTCGAACCGGTGTCCGCGCTCGTGAGCGGCCACGGCGGATCAGAGGCTCGCGCCCTGGCCCGCAGGTGGCTGCTTACCGGGGGAGAGGACCATGGTCTGCTCGCCACCGTCCCGACAGACGCCCTCGAGCGACTACCCGCCGGGGCCAGGGTGATCGGCCGGGTCCTGAGCCCGCAGGCATCAGCGGCCCGAGTGCTGGGGCGTCGGCCGGGCGTCCTCCTCGCAGGAGAACCGCCGCAGGAGCACACCGGGTGGGACCACTTCTCTCACACCTGACGGACTGCACCCCGTTGAAGAGAGACGGGGCAAGACAAAAGGCCGCCGACTGCTTGCGCAGCGGCGGCCTCGTGCTCGAAGGACTCGAGGTGATGCGCTCAGATGTTGCGCGTCACCTTCCCGGCCTTGAGGCAGGACGTGCACACGTTGAGGCGCTTGGGGGCGCCGTTGACGAGAGCACGCACACGCTGGATGTTGGGGTTCCACCGGCGGTTGGTCCGCACGTGGGAGTGCGAGACGCTCTTGCCGAAGATGGGGCCCTTGCCGCAAACGTCGCACACAGCAGCCACGGTCTCACTCCTGATCTTCAATGCTTCAACGCTCAGGCCGATGCCCGGCGTCAGGTCTTACCGCCCAGGCGTGGGGCGCTGGGCAACCCGAACACAATAGCGGACCTCTGTGCGGGCCCCCAAGCCGTGTTGGCGTGCGTTCTGGCACATGCCGCACTGCTCGATACCCGGGGACTGAGTGTGAGACAGACGGGCAGTGTGTTATATCTCACCACGCAGGGGGCGTGTGCTCCAGGCGGGTGTGGTGGTAGCGGTCTGACCAGCGCGCCGGTGGCCAGGATGCTCCATCGGTTCTCCGGCGCACTGAGCAAGGTCGCTGTGCAGGCACCCCGCTCCGGTGGGAGGAACGTGTCCGGGCAGGTACTCTGAAACCACATATCAACCCAAAGGCTCGGCCCAGCCATGAACCAGGCTCGCTGAACGCCTGCACATATGCAGATCATGCAATGGAACAGAAGGTGTTCGCAGCGTGAAACACATGGTGTGCCGGTCGTAGCCAGGACCCAGGGGAGGCGAAGATGGCGCAGTCGCAAGGACATCGCCCCGTTACCCCTGTCTCAGGGGCCCATGTGCTGCAGGGGGCCGCAGTGCGGCGCTGGATCGCGCTGGCGGAGATCGTTGCCGATCAGACGCGGGACCTCGTGGACATCCTCAATGTCTTCCCCGTACCGGACGCGGATACCGGAACCAACGTCCTGCTCACCCTGCGCTCGGCCTCCGACGCCCTCCATCGCCTGGGGCGGGCCGCTGATGCCGCCCAGGTGGCCCGCGCCGCAGCCGACGGCGCCGTTCGGGGAGCCCGCGGGAACTCGGGTCTTCTGGTCTCCCAGGCGCTGGCCGCCTTCGCCGACGTCTGCTCCGAGGCCCCCGACCCCACCGGCCTGCGCCCCGTCGAGCTCGTGCACGTCTACGAGGCCATGGCGGACACCACCTGGGCCGCGGTCTCCCGACCGGTCTCGGGGACCCTGCTGTCGGTCGCTCGGGACGCGGCCACGGCGGCCCGCTCCGCCCTTGAGGAGGCGACGGCGAGCTCGCCCGCGACCCTGAGCCTCATCGCCGCTGCCGCCGCCTTCGGTGCTCAGGAGTCCGTTGTGGAGACGGCGGGACTCGGGCACGGCCCGGTGGATGCCGGGGGGGCGGCCTTCATGCTGCTGCTGACCTCCCTGTCGGACACCATTGACGCGATTCAGGATGCCGGCGGCGGGACGGCTGAGGCCCCAGAGCTGCGCCAGGGCCACCAGGACGCCGACGAGCACGCTCCCTACACCGCCGTCGCCCGCCAGATGCTCACCGATCTGGCCGCGGGCGGGGTGCCGCACAGCGTGGGTCCCGAGCCCCTGGGCATGTCCACCGGTGAGTTCGAGGTGATGTACCTGCTCGAGGCGACCGCGGTCCAGGCGGGTCAGCTGCGCCGAGACCTGGAGCTCATCGGTGACTCCGTGGGCGTCGTCGGCACCCCGGACGCCCTGGGCGTGGGGCTCTATCAGGTCCATGTCCACACCGACACGCCGCGCGCCGCTCTGCCGCACGCGGGCCGCGCCCGCCAGATCTGCATCCACCACCTCCACCCCACCGCCCTGGTGAGCTCCACAGACGAGCCTCCGTCCCCGTGGGGAGCGCTCGACTCCGACCCCACGGGGCACGTGGTCTCCTTCGAGCGCCTGGCCGCACGTCGGGCCGAGCGCAAGGCGAAGTCGGTGCGCATGCACCCCTCCCAGGCGGCCGTGCCCCGCCCGACGCCGGAGGAGGCCCCGCGTCTGGCCGTGCGCTCGCGGCAGTCCGGTGTCGGTGTCATCGCCTGCACCCGGGCTCCCGGGCTCATCGAGCAGCTCGCCCGCTCCGATGCCGCTGTCGTCCTCAACCCCGACCGGGAGGGGATCGCCCGTGCTGCCGCGGACCTGGGAGCCTCCCAGGTCATCGTGCTGCCCTGCGACGCCGCCTGTACCGAGGCGGCCCACGACGCCGCCCGCTTCCTGGCGGCTCGCTCCGCCGTCTCCACCGTCCGCCCGCCGGTGGGGACCCGGAAGTCGAGCACCGCGCGTGAGACCGCCCGTGCCGGGGTGCAGACGGGGACCCAGTCGGAGCGCTACGCGGCCGAGGGCATTCAGCTCCTCGTATGTGACACCGACGACGAGGCCCGGGTCCTGGCAGCTGCAGTCGCCCTGGCCGGCAGGGGCGAGGAGGCCGAGCTGACCGAGCTGGCCCGTCGCGCCTGGAGCGCCGCCGCAGGGCTGCGCACCATCGCCCTCAACGGAGCCCAGGCCGATGCCGAGGCCGTGGCTCGCGCCGTGGCCTCGGCGCTGCGGCCCTCCGATGAGCTGCTCACCGTCATCACCGGCCGCAACGCCGGCCGCGACGTCGGCGCCCTGGCCGCCAGCGCAGCGGTAGGAGCCCGAGGGCACGTGATCGGTGAGGACGTGGAGGTCGCCGTCCACGCGGGCGGCCAGGAGCACCCTGACGTTCTCATCGCCATCGAGTAGCCGTCTCCGGGCCCGCTGGGCGGCCATGAGATCGCCAGCGGCTGCGAGCGGCTCGGGTCATGAACGGCTCCGAGGCTCCTTCGTCATAGGGTGGGGTCGTGCCCGGCTCGTCTGATCGCTCAACCCGTACGCCCCGCCCCGGCAGCGTCGGACTTCTCGAGCGTCCTGTGACCCGGCTCGTGGGCAAGCGCACGGCCGCCCAGCTCGCCAAGCAGGGGGTGGAGACCGGGGCGGACCTGCTGCGCCTGCTGCCCCGGCGTTATGACACCTGGGGGGAGCTGACCGACATGCGCACGCTCGTCGAGGGCGAGCAGGCCACCATCCAGGCGCAGGTCGTGCGGGCCTCCTCCCGGCGCACCCGCTCCGGCCGGGTGCCGGCCCTCATGGAGGCCACCGTCACCGACGGCGCCTCCACCATGGACCTCGTCCAGTTCGGCGCGACGGGCCAGATGCGTGCCCGCGCCAGTCAGCTGGCTCCTGGAACCACCGTCCTCCTGAGCGGCAAGGTGGGACTTCACCGCGGACGCAAGCAGCTGTCCAACCCGCGCCTGTACGTCCTTGACGAGCTCGATGAGGCCGAGCGTGAGGCTCTGCTGGCCCGCCCCATGCCCATCTACCCGGGCACGGAGGCCCTCCCGTCCTGGTTGGTGGCCAAGGCGGTGCGGATCGTCCTGGACCAGCTCGAGCCGGGTGACGTCGCCGACCCCATCCCCGAGGAGCTGCGGCGCGAGATGGGGCTGGTCGACGCCTACACCGCCTACCGCTGGGTGCACCGGCCCGAGGATTCTCGCCAGTGGAAGGCCGCTCGAAGTCGACTGCGCCACGAGGAGGCCCTCATCCTGCAGGTCGCCCTGGCTCAGCGCCGAGCCCATCATGAGGCGACCCGTACCGCGGTCGCCTGGCCCGTACCGGAGACGGAGGACTCCCTGAGGGCGGATCTCGATGCCCGCCTGCCCTACGACCTCACCGCCGGACAGGAACGGGTCGGTCGGGAGATCTCCGCCGACCTGGCCCGCACCGTTCCCATGCAGCGCCTTCTTCAGGGCGACGTGGGAAGCGGTAAGACCCTCGTGGCCCTGCGCGCCATGCTCCAGGTGATTGGAGGGGGAGGGCAGGCCGCCCTCCTGGCCCCCACCGAGGTTCTCGCCGCCCAGCACCACTCCTCGCTGGAAGCGGTTCTCGGCCCCATGGCCCGACTCGGGATGCTCGGTGGCGCCGAGCGTGCCACCCGCGTCCACCTGCTGACCGGCTCCACCCCCACCGCTCAGCGCCGTCAGATCCTCGCCGATCTGGCCGCCGGTGAGCCGGCGATCGTCGTGGGCACCCACGCCCTGCTGTCCGACACGGTGCAGATCCCCTTCCTCGGCCTGGTCGTCGTCGACGAGCAGCACCGCTTCGGCGTCGCCCAGCGCGACGCCCTGCGCGAGCGCGGCGGCCTCACCGACCCGGCCACCGGTCAGAGCCACACGCCCCACCTGCTGGTCATGACCGCCACCCCGATTCCGCGCACCATCGCCATGACAGTCTTCGGCGACCTGGCCACCTCCGTCCTCGATGAGCTGCCCGCCGGACGCAGCGCCGTTCCCACCCACCTCGTCCCGTGGTCACGCATCTCCTGGGTGGAGGGAATCTGGCGGCGTGCAGCCAAGGAGGTCGCCTCCGGAGGGCGGGTCTATGTCGTCTGCCCACGGATCGAGGTCGACGATGAGCCCCGGCAGGTGCAGACGGAGGGCGCAGCGGCTTTCGAGACCGAAGACGGGCAGGGGCCGGAGCCGCTCACGGACGAGGGGAGCGGCTCGCATCCGGACCGCCCGCTGGCCGCCGTCGAGGAGTGGAGGCGGCGACTGGATGGTGAGCCCGCCCTGGAGGGTATCGGCGTCGGGGTCCTCACCGGACGCATGAGCAGTGAGGGCAAGGCCGCCTCCATGGCGGACTTCGCCTCCGGCGCCACCCCGGTCCTGGTGTCCACCACCGTCATCGAGGTGGGGGTGGACGTGCCCGAGGCCTCCATGATGGTCATCCTGGACGCCGACCGTTTCGGCCTGTCCCAGCTCCACCAGCTGCGCGGACGGGTCGGGCGCGGCAGCAGACCGTCCCTGTGCGTGGCGGTCACCGGCGCGGAGGTCGGTTCCACCGCCTTTCACCGGCTCAAGGCCTTCGCCTCCACCACGGACGGATTTGCGCTGGCCGAGGCCGACCTCGAGCTGCGCAGCGAGGGTGACGTCCTGGGGGCCTCGCAGTCGGGCCGCGCCTCCGGGCTGGACCTGCTGCGCGTGACCCGCGATGCCCGCCTCATCGCCACCGCGAGGCGTCAGGCCGAACGGATCGTGGCCGCCGACCCGCAGCTGAGTGAGCACCGCGCCCTGGCCGCGGCGATCGTTGAGCGCCTCGATGAGGAGTCTCAGGCCTTCCTCGAAAGAGCGTGAAGGGTCGGGAGGCCTGTGCCGGAACGCGTCCCCGGCTCAGGTGGGTTCGGCGAACCAGATCGTGGTCTCGCCGTATCGCTTGTCCGCGAAGCGCCCCAGCCCTTCCGGCCAGGTGGGTTCCGGTGAGCGCGTCGAGCGCTCGACGGCGACGACGGCGTGCGGTGCCAGCCACGGGTCCTCACCCCGGGCCAGGGGGGTGAGGATCGCGGTGAGCTCCTCCTCGCTCAGCTCATAGGGAGGGTCGAGCAGCACCAGGTCCATCGGGGCGCCCGCCGGGCCGGCCAGGAAGGCGGCCGCCTTCGCGGTCACCGCCGACACCCCGCGCAGGCCCAGTGCCCGGATGTTGCGCCGGCAGGTCTCCGATGCGCCTCGCGAGGAGTCCACGAGCGTGACGTCGCCGGCTCCTCGGCTCGCGGCTTCCAGGCCCAGCGCCCCGGAGCCCGCGCACAGATCCAGCACCCGAGCGCCGTCGAGCACCCCGTAGTGGTCCAGGCGGGCGAAAAGAGCCTCACGGACGCGCTCGGAGGTGGGGCGCGTCCCGGACCGGGGCACCTCGATCCTGCGCCCGCCCACGGTTCCGGCCACGATCCTCGTCATGGGGCAGACCCTACCCGGCCTGGAACCCGAGTCTCCTCCGGACGAGGCGCTCAGCCCTCCTCGGCCGGGGCGTGCTGACCGTAGCCGGTGTCCCGGATCTTGCATGCGACCGCCTCGATCTGCTCATTGGAGAGGATCTTGGGGCTGCCGACGGCGAGCGTGCGCAGGTAGAGCTCACAGACCCACTCCAGCTCCTGGGCCAGGACGTAGGTGGCGGCCAGGTCCGGGCCGGTCACCACGGAGCCGTGGTTGCTCATGAGGGCCGCGGTACGTCCCTTCAGGGCCTTCTCGACATTGGCGGCCAGCTCGGGAGAGCCGTAGATGGCGTAGTCGGCCACCCGCACGTCGCTGCCGCCGAACATGCAGATGTAGTAGTGCACGGCCGGCAGCACGCTCACGCCCTCGAGGCTGGCCACGGCGGTGGCAGCGTAGGAGTGGGTGTGCACGACCGCCATCTGTCCGGTCGCCCGCAGCGCGGTCAGGTGCAGGTCCAGCTCGCTGGCGGGCTTGAGCGGCCCCTCGACCTGCTTGCCGGTGGCGTACTCGACCACGGCGACCAGGTCGGGGCGCATCTCCTGGTAGGGCAGTCCCGAGGGGGTGATGGCGACCAGGTCCCCCTCCCGAACGGACAGGTTGCCTGCGGTTCCGACGACCAGGCCGTCGTCGGACAGGTGTGAGCAGGCATCGGCGATCTGCTGTCGAGCGTCGTTGAGAAGCATGATGGGCTCCTTCCCCGGGGCGTACCGCTGCGCGCCCCGTTGCGTCAGAAGTGGTACCGCGGCATCGTCTCATGTTGGCGCTCTCATGTCTACGGTTTCATCTTTCTGTTTTCGGGCTTGACATGACCACTTGGTCGGGGTCATGCTTTGTTTGCGCTCACATTGATGTGGGTCCTGGTCATCGTCGCCCAGTGAAAGGAAACTTGTCATGCCCACCGCGTCATACCCCGCCATCGGAATCCGCCCCCTCATCGACGGACGCCGTCGTGGTGTGAGGGAGTCCCTCGAGGACAAGACCGCTCAGCTGGCCAAGGATGTCGCCGAGCTCATCTCCTCCCGCCTGACCTATCCCGACGGGAGCCCGGTGCGCTGTGTCGTCTCCGAGACCGCGATCGGAGGCGTGGCCGAGGCCAACCGCTGCAAGGAGCAGTTCCGCACCGAGAACGTGTGCGCCGACCTGACCGTCACCGCCTCCTGGAACTACATCACCGAGGTTCTCGACCTCGATCCCTCGATCCCGCACGCCATCTGGGGCTTCAACGGCACTGAGCGCCCGGGGGCCGTGACCCTGGCAGCCGCGGCCGCCGCCTACAACATGCTGGGCATCCCCTGCTTCGGCATCTACGGCCACGACGTGCAGGACGCCGACGACTCGGGCCTGACCGACGACGTCGTTGAGAACATCCTGCGCTATGTGCGCGCCGCCCTGGGGGTCGGCCTCATGAAGGGGCGCAGCTACCTCTCGATCGGGACCGTCTCCATGGGGATCGCCGGCTGCCGCGTCCCCGAGCAGTTCTTCGTCGACTACCTGGGCATGCGGGCCGAGTACATCGACATGATCGAGATCGACCGCCGTATCGCCCACGGCATCTACGACCACAAGGAGTACGAGACCGCCCTGGCCTGGGCCCGGGAGAACCTCACCATCGGGGAGAACCGCAACCCCGAGGCCAACCGCTTCACCCAGGAGGAGTACGACGAGCAGTTCGACTACTGCATCAAGATGCTCCTCATCGGCCGCGACCTCATGGAGGGCAACCCCGCCCTGGCCGATCTGGGCTTCGTCGAGGAGGCCGAGGGGCACGACGCCATCGCGGCGGGCTTCCAGGGGCAGCGTCAGTGGACGGACTACAAGCCCAACGGCGATATCCTCGAGACCTTCCTCAACACCACCTTCGACTGGAGCGGCAAGCGGCCTGAGAAGGTCTTCGCCACGGAGGGCGACGCCGGCAACGCCGTCGCCATGCTCTTCAACTCCGTCCTGACTCACCGTCCCCAGCTCTTCAGCGACGTGCGCACCTACTGGAGCCCCGAGGCCGTTGAGCGGGTCACCGGATACAAGCTCGAGGGTCGCGCCGAGAACGGGTTCATCGACCTGCGCAACTCCGGGGCCACCACCCTCAACGCCACTGGTGAGGAGAAGGACGCCGAGGGCAACCCCATCATCAAGCACTGGTGGGAGATCACCGAGGCGGACATTGAGGCGGATCTGAAGGCCTCCACCTTCCACGCCGCCACCCGCGAGTACTTCCCCGGAGGCGGCTTCTCCACGCACTTCACCACCGCCGGCGGCATGCCCGTCACCGCGACCCGCCTGAACTTCGTGGCCGGCCAGGGGCCAGTCCTCCAGATCTCCGAGGGCTGGACCGTGGAGCTGCCCGACGAGGTGCGCGACCAGATCGTCAACCGTACCGACCCGACGTGGCCGACGACCTTCTTCGTCCCGCGCCTGACCGGCGAGGGCGCCTTCACCTCCGTCTACGACTGGATGGCCAACTGGGGCGCCAACCACACGGCCACCGGCTATGGACACTTCGGTGCCGACCTCATCACCCTGGCCTCGATGCTGCGCATCCCCGTCTACATGCACAACGTCGAGCACGAGAGGATTCTGCGCCCCAAGGCCTGGGTGCCCTTCGGCACCGCTGAGCCCGAGAGCGCCGACTTCAGGGCCTGCGCCACCTTCGGTCCTCTCTACCGCTGAAGGATCGCAGTCATGACGAGCACAGACGAGCACCGTCAGATCATGAGTCCGAGCGGCGCTGGGGAGGGTCAGCAGAAGGCCGAGTTCCACGCGCTCGCCCTCGACCTCGGCTCCAGCTCCGTGCGGGCGGTCCTGGGAAGCTACCGACAGGGCGTTGTCAGCACCGAGGAGGTCTTCCGGCTCCACCACCAGGCGGTGGACGACCACGGCACCCTCACCTGGGACCTCGAGCGCATCATGGATGGTGTTCGTCGGAGCATCGCCATGGCGACGCAGCGCCTGGGGCGCGCCCCCGACAGCATCGGCATCGACACCTGGGGAGTCGACTACGGCCTGCTCGACGCCCAAGGGGAGCTGCTGCACGCCCCGCGCGCCTACCGGGACCGGCGCATGGCCCGTTGGGCCGCTGACCTGGACCGGGCACTCCCCGAGGGGACGGCCTGGCAGGAGACCGGCATCCTGCCTCAGCAGATCAACACGGTCTACCAGCTCTACGCGGACCTGAGGCAGGAGCCCGACCTCATCGGGCGGGTGGATCGCTTCCTGCCCCTGCCCGATCTCGTGGCTCACCTGCTCGGGGCCCCCGCGCAGTCGGGGCGGGCGATCGCCTCGACCACCGGGCTCGCCTCGCCCGGGGCTCGCGGCTGGTCGGCGCGTGTGCTCCAGGCCGCCGGGATCCCCGAGGAGTGGATGCCTCCGCTCGTTGACGACGCCACGGTGGCCGGTACGACGCCGGAGGGGATCAGCATCGTGCGGCCCGGCGGGCACGACACCGCCTGCGCCGTCCACGCGCTCGGTCTGGCCGGTGACGAGGTGCGCCTGTTCATCTCCTCAGGATCCTGGAGCCTCATCGGTGCCGCCGTTCCCAGCCCCATCCTGGATGGGGCGGCGCTGCGGGCCGGACTGACCAACGAGGTCCGTACCGACGGAGGCATCCGGCTGCTGCGCAACCTCACCGGTTTCTGGTTGCTCCAGGAGTGCCAGCGCTCCTGGAACGAGCCCGACACCGGTGCGCTGGTCGAGGCGGCGGGGGAGAGTGCCTCGCTCGGGGTCGTCATCGACCCCGACGACGAGCTCTTCGCCAGCCCTGGTGACATGCCCGACAAGATCGCCGACTGGTGCCGCCTCCACTACAAGATCGCTCCCGAGGGACCGGCGCAGACGGTCCGGCTCATCCTCGAGTCGCTCGCCTGCGCCCATGCCGCCTACGCCCAGGGGCTGCAGGACGTCGTCGGCGACCAGCTGGACCCGGCGGCACCGATCCACCTGGTGGGAGGCGGGGCGCGCAACAGCCTCCTGCCGGCAATGACGGCGGCGGCCTGCCACCGCCGGGTTATTGTGGGCACGCCGGAGGCCAGTGCCCTGGGCAACATCCTCGCCCAGCTCGAGGCGGCCGGTGTCCTCGACCCGAGCGCTCGCGGCGAGGTGCTGCGGCGCAGCATCCGCTCCGTGGAGGTCGACGCCTCCGGGGCCATCGCCGATCCCGGTGCCTTCGACGCCATGCGGGAACGGTTGCTCAACGCCACTGCCGACTGACCACCAGCCTCATCACACCATTTCAACTGAACACCCACCACACGAAAGGAGCAACGATGCTCCGCAATATTCCCGCCAACCTGTCACCCGAACTCGTCAAGATCCTGCTCGAGATGGGGCATGGGGATGAGATTCTCCTGGCCGATGCGAACTTCCCCGGGCACCACCTCCACCCCAACACGGTGCGAGCCGACGGTCTGGGGATCCCCGACCTGCTGAGGTCCATCCTCACGCTCATGCCCCTGGATCGGTACAGCAGCTACCAGGTGGCCCTCATGGAAACGGTTGGCGACGACCCTCGGCCCCCGGTGTGGGACGTCTATGAGCAGATCTGGAACGAGGCCGAGAAAGAAGCCGGACCGGTGAGCGTCAAGACGATTGAGCGCATGGCCTTCTACGACTACACCCCCAGCGTCTACGCCGTCGTCCTCACCGGCGAGACCGCCTTGTACGGCAACCTCATTCTCAAGAAGGGTGTGCTGTGATGACTGCGATCCGTGACTCCGTGGCTGAGGAGGCCCCGGTCCGGAAGGGGACATCCGGGCGGGGGTTCCTGTATCCGGGCATGGTGCTGCCCTTCTGTCTGCTGGTCTCCTGCTTCGCCGCCTGGGGCCTGGCCGGAAACATGACCGATCCTCTGGTCAAGGTCTTCCGATCCGTGTTCTCCATGAACAATTTCCAGTCCTCCTTGGTGCAGTCGGCCTACTACGGGGCCTACTTCTGCCTGGCGATCCCGGCGGCCTTCATCAACAGCCGCCTGGGCTACAAGGGCGGTGTCCTCATCGGGCTGGTGCTGGCGGGAACCGGCGGGCTCCTGTTCATCCCCGCGGCCTACGTCATGACCTACTCGGTGTTCCTGACAGCCCTGTTCACCCTGGCCGCCGGCCTGTCCATTCTGGAGACCAGCGCCAACCCCTTCGTCATGTCCATGGGGCCGGAGCACAACGCCACGCGGCGTCTCAACTTCGCGCAGGCCTTCAACCCCATCGGCTCCAATCTCGGGGTGCTTCTGGCTGCCCTGCTGATCCTGCCCAAGGTGAACCCGGCCACCGCCGAGCAGCGCGCAGCCATGAGTCAGGAGACGCTGCTGGCCACCCAGAGCGAAGAGCTCAAGGCCGTCATGGGCCCGTACGTCGCTCTCGGGCTCCTCTACATCCTGCTGGCCGTCATGATCGGTCGGGTCAAGGTCGTGGAACGGCCGGTGGAATCCACCGCGGGCGAGAGCGGCGGACCGGGCAGGCTCATGCGCCTGCTGCGGAACAAGCGCTACAGCTTCGGAGTGGTGGCGCAGTACTTCAACGTGTCGGCCCAGACCTGCATCTGGACCTACACCCTGCACTACGTCACAGACGCCCTGGGGGTGTCGGACAAGATCGCCGGATACTGGTTGCAGGCGAGTCTCATCGTCTTCCTGGTCTTCCGGTTCCTCATGGTGGGTCTCATGGGGCGGTATGACGCACGCAAGCTGCTTCTGCTCATGTGCTCCCTCGGGGTCGGCCTGTCCCTGTTCGCCATGGTGAGCGTGAACATCCTGGGGGTACTGGCCATTGTCTCCCTGTCGGCGTGCATCTCTCTGCTGTTCCCCACCATCTACGGTGAGGCCCTGCTGGGGCTGGGGGAGGACACCAAGTACGGGGCCGCCGGCCTGGTCATGGCCATCATCGGCGGAGCCACCATGCCTCTGGTGCAGAGCTACATCATGGACAAGACGTCTCCTGCAGTGTCCTACATCACGGTAGCTGGGTGCTTCGTGGTGGTGGCCGCCTACGGGCTCTACACACTGCGCGCGCCTAGGCCCGTCAGCGCTGCCTGACGGAAGACACTCACACCATTCTCTCCGCCCACTTCGTAGCGAGTGGGCGGAGAGAATGCTCGGTGGAACCGCTTGGCAAGGATGATTCCAGATCCCAGTTGAGTGGGAGCAGTCGTGAGGGCCTGACTCATGACGCTTAGTGTGCTGGGGGTGGGGTGCTCAGAGTGGTGAGAATTTGCTCGGCCTTGGGGGTTTGTCGTGGGGCGGCGTTGATGTTGATGACGACCTCCTGCAGGCCGTGCAGTTCGCGTACGATCCTGGCGATGCTCATCCCGGTGGTGTCCTGGAGGTATCGGGCTACGGCCAGAGCAGCCATCACCATCGTCAGGTGGGCCTCGATGGCATCGCGAGTGTTGTGGAAGACGGGGCGGGCTCGCAGGTCGTGCTTGCGCATCGGCGAAGGACTGCTCGATGTGCCACAGCTCGTGGTAGGAGGAGACGACCTCGGCGGCTTGACCTGTTTCAGCGTTGATGTCCGTTTTGGGTGGTTGGATCAGACTGGACTGCTGGGTGCTTCGTGGTGGTGGCCGCCTACGGGCTCTACACACTGCGCGCGCCCAGGCCCGTCAGCGCTGCCTGACGGAAGGCACTCACACCATTCTCTCCGCCCACTTCGTAGCGAGTGGGCGGAGAGAATGCTCAGTGGAACCGCTTGGCAAGGATGATTCCAGGTCCCAGTTGAGTGGGAGCAGTCGTGAGGACTCCATGGTCATGACTCACCTGTGTCTGTCCATCTCCCGGTCTCGACGATCTCCAGTCGAACTCCGCAGGCAGGCGGTCAAGCGGGACTGCGACATTCTCCAGGGCAAAGAGAACCGCATGGTCTCCGTGAGACATGAGTCGCGCACCCGGTAGTGAACAAGCCTGCTCCAGTAGCTCCGCAGAGGGGTGAGACAGTTCCGCTCTCGCTGCTCGCATCCACGCGCCTAGTCCCTTCAGGCAGGCGCGTTGAGGGGCAGGAATGGTTCCGTCGGCGTGCGGGCCGACGTTGAGCAGGAGACGTCCTCCCCGTGAGACGACGTCGACCAGGTGTCGAGCTGCGGACGGGCCGGTGAGGTAATGCTCATTGCCCTCCATCCGGTTGTAGCCGAAGGATAATCCGATGCCGCGACAGTTCTCCCACCGGTCCGCAGCCTCCGAGTCGCGCATTGCCTGATATTCACTAGTCTCGTAATCGGAGTGGAACTCACCGAAGCGGTCATTGACGACGCCCTCCGGACATAATTTGTAGTAGTGCTCAAGCAGTGTTCCCAGTCCGTGGGCGTCGAAATTCTTCGCGCAGTCCGGCCACTCGATGTCGTTCCAGAAAATATCGGGGTGATACCTCTCAAACAGGTCAAGGCAGTGATTGAAGATATAGCGCCCATACTCGGGGTCCACAGATCTGGCGAGCAGTTCAAGGTCTTTTTCGCTCAGGATAACGGGGAAAGGTCTGTAATGCCAGTCCAGTCCTCCCGAATAATATGCGCCGAAACGTAGTCCTGCCCGACGTGTCGCCCGTGAGATTTTTTCGACGAGGTCTTGTCGGGGGCCGCGTTGAACCGTGTTGCGACCATAGGTTTCGGGGGCCTCCCATAGGGTGATGCCGTCGTGGTGCTTGGTCGTTAGGACAACCAGCCCTGCTCCGGCTTCTTTGAACAGCTCGGTCCAGTCGTCAGGGTCGAACTTTTCAGCATGCCACATGTCCAGAAAACCGTCATACGGCAGGGAGCCGTAGGTCTCGTGGTGGTACTGGGAGGCGCGGCTATCCGGAATTCGTATGGTGTTGAAGTACCACTCGGCGTAGGAGTTATGAGTGAACCACGTCCTCTCATCGGGTTCGGTGCCGAGCTCTCCGTGAGGTTCTGCCCAACTTGGTACCGAATACGCTCCCCAGTGAATGAAGATCCCAAGGGGGGTGTGGTCCAGCCACTCAGGCTGATGGGTTCCCAGGCGATCTCGGTGCTGCGATATAGGTGGTCGATTCATCACTCAGCGACCTCCAAAGGCGCCGAGAGTGACGCCCTTCTCCAACTGACTCTGCAGGAAGGCGACGATGAAAAAGGAAGGGATGACCGACATGGACACGGCGGCCATCATGGGTCCCCAGTCCGTGCCTCTCTCTCCTGAGAACATCTGAAGTCCCAACGAGATTGTGGCCAGGTCCGCATCATTGACGACGATCAGAGGCCACAGGAATGTTGACCAATAATCGATGAAGGAGAAGACGCCAACGACGAGTATCGGAGCCTTGAGCAGCGGGATGAGGATGTGCCAGAGGATCTTGAGGTCGCCGGCCCCATCGATTCTGGCCGCCTCCTCGAACTCAAGGGGCAGGCTCAGGATGAACTGTCGGATGAGGAACGCCCCGAAGGCTCCGAAGGCAAAGGGAAGAATGAGGGCCGTGTAGCTGTTGACCAGTCCGAGGTGCTGGAATCCGATGTATAGAGGGATGACAAGCACCTCCTGGGGAAGCACCAGAGTTCCCAGAAACAGCATGAACAAGTGGTCTCGGAATCGGAATCGAAGTCTGGCGAAGGCGTAGGCGCTCAGCAGTGAGACTGCCATGGTCAGGGCTGCTCCGCAGGTCGAGACAAGAATAGAGTTCAAGATGATGCGTCCCAGGGGAATCTGCTGAGTCGCCTCGGTGTAGTTGTCCCATGCAAGGCGGGTGCCTGTGAGTGAGGCTCCTGAGGAAAACACCTCAGATGTCGGCTTGAGGGAAGAAGCCAACATCCAGGCGAATGGGAAGAGGAATGCTATCGCTATCAGTGTGAGTAGCGAGTAGGAGAGAAATTTGCCAATTTTGGATCGGTGTTCAAGAGTCATAGTTCACCCACCTCTTCTGCTGGCTGAATTGAAGGGCCGTCAGCAGCATAACGATTACGAATAGTATCCAGGCCAGGGCGGAGGCGTAGCCCAGCTTGTCGAAGGAGAATCCGTTGCGGTACAGTGCGAGCACAATGGTGTTTGTCGACTCACCTGGTCCTCCTTTTGTGAGAAAGAATGGTTGTGCGAATACCTTGAATGCTCCGATGACGGTCATGACGGTGCAGAAGAAGAACGTCGGAGACAGGATAGGGAAGACGACCTGGAAGAATCGTCTGAATCCAGTTGCGCCGTCGAGTTCGCTGGCCTCCAGTATGGACGGGTTGATGCCGTTGAGACCGGCAGTAAGGACCACGATGTTGTAGCCAAGACCCTGCCATAAGCTCATGATGACGAGCGACCCCATGGCAAGGCTGGAGTTGTTCAGCCAGGGCAGCGAGGGGAGCCCTATGCTGTTAAGGGCAGAGTTCACCACCCCTTCGTCATTGAGGAGGAGGCGCCAGATCAACGCATTCCCTGCCATTGGGGTGACGACGGGGATGAAGAAGATGATTCGCAGCACTCGAGAGAACCTGTTGGGGAGGTGCTGCAGCCAGTAGGAGATACCGGTAGAGATGATGAGGTTGGCACCTGTGTACAGAAGGGCGAACACCACGGTGTTCTTAAGGATGGTGTAGAACGCTGGGTCCTCCCCCGAAATCATTCGTCGATAGTTGTCAAGGCCGACGAACTCTGATGTTCCCAGAAGCGACCATGAAAACAACGAGATGATCAGTGACGCGATCAGGGGGATGATGATGAAAACCAGAAACCCTGTCATGCCGGGTGTCAGGTAGGCGATGATGCGCAGTGTGTCTCGGGGAGCTCTGTGGCGCCTTCGATTCTCAGCGGTGGTTGCGGCTCCCATCATCCTGCACTCTCTTGCAGGTCCTTGAGGATGTCTGCCGCGGTACGTGAGCCACGGTAGCCTTCTGGGCAGTACTGGGTGAAGGACGTCACGATCTGATTCCAGTTTGCTGGGGTTACCAGAGCGGTCCCGTGGTCCAGGAGGAATTTGATGGCTTCAACATTTCCGGCCGGTTTACCTTCTGCCCATCCGTCGATTTGGGAGCCGATGGATGGTACCGTCCCGCGGGTGCGTGCCACCTTGCCAATGACCTCAGGGCTGACCAGCTTCATGATGTTTTTAAACGCGGCATCCTTGTCCGGACAGTTTTTGCCGATCCCGAAGCCCGATCCCTGAATGACTCCGATGGCCTGTCCGGAGTCACTGGGGATGACGCACACACCCAGGTTGTCGTTGAGCTGCTCGGCGAAGGTCGCGTACATCCACGGGCCGTCAATGATGGCGGCAGCCTGACCAGAGGTGAATGCGCCTTGTGCGACCTCGTCGCCGTCTGAAGCGGAAGGAGCCTTGGCGTAGCCGTTGACTGCGGCAAGGTCAAACGCTTTCTGCACGGACGAGACGAAGGCGCTGGAGGTCAACGAAAGGTTTCCCTTGTCGTCGAGGGCGGTGGCGCCATTGGCGTATGCGAATGCTCCAGGAGCGTTGTCCATAAGATTTGGTTTGATGGCCATGCCGACCTTCCCACCAGCAGTCAGGGCCTTCATGTCCGACAGGAATTGTGCGTAGGTGTACTTGGTTGTCGGCTCCTTCAACCCTGCTGCCTTGAAGGATTGCCGGTTGTAGAACATGACGCAGGGCTCTGCGTCGTACGGCAATGCGTAGATTTTTCCGTCCACCGTCATGCCTTCAATCATGGCCTTGTTGAAGACTGACGTGTCGACCCCGTGCTTCTTGATGAGATCGTTCAGCGGTTCCATGATGCCGACGAGCTCCTTGGTTCGGGCTGCCTGTGTGGTCAGGATCCCTGGAGCGTCGGCTGCCGTCATTCGGGTTTTGGCCTTGGTGTAGTAGTCGTTGTAACTGGGACCTGAGAAGTCGAGCTTGAAGCTGGAGTCAGTTTCTTTGACTGCGTCGACGAAGGCCTGCCACTGGGCGCGGTCCGACTCGCTGGACACCCACGTGAACATCTGAGTTGGGGCGTTGTTGTTCTTGCTCTTCCCTGATGAGCATGCTGACAGCAGTGCTGCTGCCGTCCCACTCAAGAGCGATGCCGAGATGAAGGCGCGTCGGGGAAATGAAGGTGGGGTCATGGTCTTCTCTCTTCAGTGAGTGCGTAGGGGTGCCTCGTTGCAGCCGCTGGGGTCCGACGGCGATGTCGGAAGCAGTGGATGATGGCGGTAACATTAACTTGGTCACAAAAGGGTGTCAACCGTTGGGACTTGCTGAATGCCCTGAAATGAAGCGAAATAGTGGGTGCGTCGAGGTGTCGGGAGGTGTGGGTCGCGGAGGAGTGGTCTGTGGGGTGAGGAGGGTTGAGTGAGCGCTGACATATAGGTTGCCGTTGCCTTTGCCGGAGATTGCTGCTGGTTGGGGCGTGCACTGGGGGCAGTGTCGGGTGCTCGGGGGACGGCAGTCGCCCTCCAGGTGGGGCGGTCGTCGAGAACCGCTCACCCGGAGAGGTGGTCGTCGGCGCTATGCCCTGGTCGATGAGGCCCTGACGACGAGCTGAGGCTCCAGGTGGATGCTGTGGGCAGGGGCACCCTCGACGAGTTCGTCGGAAAGGCTCAGTGCTGCCCGCCCGAGGGCGTCGAAGTCCTGTGTGATGCTGGACAACGATGGAGTGGCCCAACGTGCCAGCGGAATATCATCGAAGCCGATGACGGCGACGTCGTCGGGTATCTTGACGCCGGCGGCGAGCAGCACGTGGCACAGCCCCAGGGCGATGTCATCGTTGCTGGCGAAGACGGCGTCGGGCAGGCCGGTGTCGAGCAGGCGTCTGGCAACCATGGCTCCGGCCTCTCCCGTCCAGGCGTCCGTGCCCACCCAGCGGCCGGGAACTCCGGCCTGCGCGCAGACCGACTGGTAGGAGGCTAGCCGCTCCGAGGCGTCCTGCCAGGACAGGTCACCGGTGACATGCAGGAGGCGGCTGCGTCCCTGAGCCAGGAGGTGCTCTGTTGCCAACCTGGATCCCAGGGCCTGGTCGATGGAGACGGTGGACAGCTCGGAGAACTCGTGCTGACCCGAGATGATGGCCACGACCGGACCGCGGTGGCGCTGGGACGAGAGGATGGCCAGGACGTCGGCGCGCTGGGCGAGGACCACGATGGTCGTGACGCGGTGGCCGTGCAGATGGGCGAGTGCCGCCTTGACCGATTCCGGTGCATGGCCATCGGCGGTGGCCAGCACGAACGTGTCCCCCCGCTCGCGCACCGCCCTGGCGATCGCGGAGAAGGTCGAGGCCATCCCGTGCGACAGCCCGGCAGTCAGCAGGATCCCCACAGCCCCGGAGGAGCCCGAGGCCAGTGAGCGGGCGGCGAGGTTCGGCTCGTAACCCAGCGCCTGGACGGCCGCCAGAACCTTCTGACGTGTCTCGGGACGGACCGACGGGTGCTTGTTGAGTACGCGGGAGACGGTCTGAGACGAGACTCCGACTGCCTCGGCCACGTCACTGAGGGTCACGCGTGTGGACACAAGGGAAATATACCAGCGCGTCCCCAGGACTCCGGGACGTCCGGTGCACAGCGGGGCGCAATGGTGGCGTGCTGCTGTCGGCGGTGCGGCGCGCGTCCCGCACAGCGCCAGGCCCAGCCAGTAGCGTGGCCGTATGAGTCTGGCCGTCTACCCCGGAAGCTTCGATCCCCTCACCCTGGGGCACGTCGACATCGCCGCACGTGCGGCCACACTCTTCGACATCGTCGTCATCGGGATCGCCCACAACGCAGTCAAGGCCGGGCACCACCTGCTCGACGTCCACGAACGCCTCCGCCTGACCAGGGAGGCCACCACCCACCTGCCCGGTGTCGAGGTGGACATCGTTCCCGGGCTGCTGGCCGACTACTGCAGCCAGCGCGGCGCGAACGCCATCATCAAAGGACTGCGTAACGGCAGCGACCTGGACGCCGAGCTGCCCATGGCGCTGCTCAACCGCGACCTGGGGGCGCCCGAGACGGTCTTTCTGCCCGCTTCCTCCGCCCACGCGCACATCTCCTCCTCCCTCGTCAAGGACGTCGCCGGCTACGGCAGGGACGTCTCCGCCCTCGTCCCGCCGGCTGTAGCCCGCGCCCTGGAGGTCCGGCTGACCGAGGCCCCCAGGTCAGCCGCCCACGACGGCGTCGGACCAGGACTCGTCCCGCCCGGGACCCCGCCAGGCCGCTCCGTCGGCGCCGACCACACTCGAGAGGACCTACCGTGACGACCAGCCGCGATGCCGGGGACGACCTGCTGCGCATTCTTGATGAGCTCGATGACCTCATCAGCAACGCCCGCTCCATGCCGATGAGCGCCTCTGTGATCGTCAACCGGGAGAGCGCCCAGCACCTCATTGACCGGGCTCGCGACGCGGTCCCGACCGCTGTGCATCGAGCTGAGAAGATCGTCGCCGATGCCGACGCCGTCCTGGCTGAGGGGCGGGCCGAGTCCGAGCGGCTCGTCCAGTACGCCCAGGAGGAGTCCGAGCGCCTCGTGGCGGGTGAGAACATCGTGCGCATGGCCAATGACCGGGCCGACAGCATCGTGGCCGCGGCGGAGGACAAGGCCGCCTCCCTGCGCCACGGGGCCGATGAGTACTCCGACCGGACCCTGGCCTCACTGGAGGCCGAGGTCGCAAAAGTTGCCGAGCAGATCCGCGCCGGCCGTGAGGTCCTGGCCGGCCGCCTGGGGGATGGATCGAGCCAGCCGGTGGAGATCCAGGAGCCCGTCCGCCGCCGCTCGGCCTGGTCCGTGGACCCTTCCGCCCACTGACCCGGTGGCGTCGCCGTCCCACCGGGTACGCTCGCGCCAGAAACCTCGTCCATCGCCTCGCCCACCAGCGCCGGGTACCTCACAGGGACATCATGTGGACATCACGTGAGGTCGCTTGAGCCCCTCGGTCATCGCTGGATGCGGCGCGGTCAACCCGTTGTGGAGGAACCCATGTCAGGACTCGTCGTTGATATCGTCGACCTGCCCCGTGCCACCGGCTCGGTCAAGAACCTGCAGATCCGTACCCCCGCCCCCGCCGACCTGGGGACCGAGGTCATCGGCGTGCCCGAGGGCAGCGGCCTCGCCCTCGACGTCACCCTGACCTCCATGGACGACGGCGTCCTGGCGCACGCCGACGCCGACCTGCACGTCCACGGCGAGTGCGTGCGCTGCCTGCGCGACCTCGACGAGGACCGCAGCGTGAGGATCGACGAGCTCTACCTCTTCCCTGAGGTCATCGAGGCCCAGCGGGCCGAAGGTGATGAGGAGGTCGAGGATCTCCTGGCTGTGGGGGAGACCAGCCTGGACCTTGAACCGGCGCTGCGCGACGCCCTGGTGCCCACGCTGCCCTTCCAGCCTCTGTGCCGTCCCGACTGCCCCGGGTTGTGCCCCGACTGCGGGAAGCGGTTCGAGGATCTGCCCGCCGGCCACCACCACGAGGTCATCGATCCGCGCTGGTCGGCCCTGGCCGGACTGCTGGGGACCGAGACCGGTCAGGAGAGCGAGGACCCCGAGGAGGACCGGTCCTGATGGCCAAGCGCCGCAGTGCCCCGCCCGCGCGCACCGACACCGAGGCCCTCGTCTACCGCTGGGGGCCGAGCATCGACACTCAGCTGCTCGACCTGGCCCTGACCCACCGCTCCTACGCCCACGAGAACGGTGGCCTGCCCACCAACGAGCGTCTGGAGTTCCTGGGTGACTCCGTGCTGGGCATCATCGTCACCGAGTACCTCTACCGCACCCACTCGGAGGTCCCTGAGGGCCAGCTCGCCAAGATGCGCGCCGCCACCGTCTCCGAGCCGGCCCTGGCCGCCGTCGCCCGCGACCTGGGGCTGGGGGAGTTCATCAAGCTCGGCAAGGGGGAGGCGCTCTCGGGCGGGCGGGACAAGGACTCCATCCTGTCCGACACGGTCGAGGCCCTCATCGGTGCCACCTACCTCACCCACGGCCTGGAGGAGACCCGCACGGTCGTCACCCGGCTCGTCTCCCGTTTCCTGGACTCGGCCCGCACCCGCGGCGCGGGCCTGGACTGGAAGACGAGCCTCCAGGAGCTCGCCGCCGTCCACCAGCTCGGTAACCCCGTGTACGAGGTGGCCGGCACCGGACCCGACCACCAGCGGGTCTTCACCGCCAGCGCCATCGTCGACGGCGAGGTGCTGGGGCAGGGAACCGGCAGCTCGAAGAAGGTCGCCGAGCACGACGCCGCCGAGGCCGCCTACGCCGCCATCCTGGCCGCACGTGGCGACGGCGGACTCGACCTGCCCGGTGTCAACGAGGCCCTGCGCGCCGACCTGCTCACCCGGCAGACCCCCCGGAAGAGCTGATGCCCGAGCTTCCCGAGGTCGAGGTGGTGCGCACCGGCCTCACCAAGCACGTGGCCGGACGCACCGTCACCCGCGTCGAGGTCCTCGACCCGCGTCCTCTGCGCCGCCAGGACGGGGGAGCGCAGGCCTTCATCGACCAGCTCACCGGGCGCACCCTCACCGCGGCCGTCCGCCGCGGGAAGTTCCTGTGGCTGCCCCTGGACGACGGACGCGCCCTGTCCGCCCACCTGGGCATGAGCGGCCAGCTGCTTGTGCGCGGCACCACCTCCGTGACCACTCCTGGCGCGGACCCGGAGTCCAACCGTGCCACCGCCTTCCTGGCAGACCCGGACACCCTCCCCGGCGGGCGCCCCGTGGACCTGAGCGCCACCGAGCAGCCCCGCTACGTGCGGGACATCTCCACCTCCGCCCGCCACCTGAGAGTGCGCCTTCACCTCAGCGGCGACGCCGGCGGGGCGGTGCTCGACCTGGTCGACCAGCGCATGCTCGGCGGTCTGCACGTCGTCGACCTGACCCCCACCGACGACGGCGCTCCAGGAGGGATGGGCGACCCGCGGCCGCTGCTGCCGACTGATGCCACCCATATCGCCCGGGACCTGCTCGATCCGGCCCTGGATCTGACCGGTCCCACGGGCGTCGTCGTCCGGGTGCGCGCCTCGAGGCGCGCCATCAAGACCCAGCTGCTCGACCAGGGGCTCGTCTCGGGCATCGGCAACATCTACGCCGACGAGGGCCTGTGGGAGGCCGGAGTGCACGGCCTGCGCCCGGGAACCGGACTCTGCCCGCGGGTGGTGGCCCGGATCCTTGAGTCCACCGCCGAGGTCATGCGCCGTGCGCTGGAGGTCGGCGGCACGAGCTTCGACGCCCTCTACGTCGACGTCGAGGGCGCCGCCGGATTCTTCGCCCGCGAGCTCGGCGCCTACGGACGCCAAGGGCTGGGGTGCCGCCGCTGCGGCGCCACCATGGCGCGCGAGGCTCTGGGAGGACGTTCCCACACTTACTGCCCCCGCTGCCAGCCCCGTCCGCGCCGGCGCCGATAGGCGCCGCCAGTGCGCACAGGGAGCCTCCGCAACAGCATCGCCACAGCGCCGCCACGGGTGTGACGTAGGTTTCCATGCCCTGGTAATGTCATGACTATGGCACACACCCCCTCCTCGGAGATCGTCCGCGTCATGATCGTGGACGATCACGAGATCGTCCGTCGCGGCATCGCCGAGATCATTGACCGCGCCGATGGGCTCGACGTCGTCGCCGAGGCGGGTTCTCGGGCCGAGGCGGTGCGTCGGGCCGAGCTGGTCTGCCCCGACGTCATCCTCGTGGACCTCCAGCTGCCCGACGGCACCGGTATCGAGCTCATGCAGGAGCTGCGAGACTCCGTGCCCCAGGCCCTGCCGATCGTGCTGACCTCCTTCGACGACGACGAGGCCCTGGCCGAGGCCCTGGCGGCAGGCGCCCGGGCCTACCTGCTCAAGACGGTTCACGGCGCCGAGATCAGCGACGTCGTACGTGCCGTCGCCTCCGGGCGCGTCCTGCTCGACGAGCGCACCGTGACGCGCCGCCGGGCGGACCACGACGACCCCACCGCCGACCTGACCAACGCCGAGCGCAAGGTGCTCGACCTCATCGGTGACGGTCTGTCCAACCGGGAGATCGGTGAGAGGCTCGGAGTCGCCGAGAAGACGGTCAAGAACCACATCACCTCCCTGCTGGCCAAGATGGGGCTGCAGCGGCGCACCCAGGTCGCCGCCTGGGTTGCCGGCCAGCGGGCCTCGGGCTGGCGCAACAGCTGACGGCTCCTGCCTGAGGCAGGAGCCCGCCACTGAGAGGGGCGCAGCGGACTCAGCGCGACCGAACGCCCCCGTCCAAGGGCACCCGCCAGGTGAAGCAGGTGCCTCGCCGCTCGCCGTCGGAGCGGGCCCGCGGACCGATGACGAAGCTGCCACCGTGGCGGCGGGCCCGTTCGGCCATGTTGGCCGTCCCCGAGCGGCGCGTCACGGAGGGATTCACCCCGACGCCGTCGTCACGGCAGACGATCTCCACCACCGGGCTGCCTCGGAAGGGCTCGGCGTCGCCCGAGGCGTGGCCCTCGTCGTCCCCCGGGCCGCAGCACAGCTCCGAGCCCGGCTGCACCCCCTCGATCTTGACGTCCACCGTCACCGAGGAGGCGTGAGCGTGCCGGGCCACGTTGCTCAGCCCCTCACGCACGACGGCGACCATGTCGTCGGCGATATCCGGTGCCACGGCGGCGTCGACCGAGGTGATGAGCCGGTCCTCCTCGTCGCGGTCCACCTGGGCCAGGCCCCGGCCGTCGACGCTCAGCAGCAGCGAGGGGGCGTAGCCCAGGGCGTTACGGGCCAGGGAGGCCTCGCGCCGCAGTCGCTCCACAACGCCGACCTCCTCGTCACGATCGCGCAGTGAGCGCACAATGGAGCGGATCTGGCCCACGGAGTCGTCCACCGCCTCCAGAGCGGTGCTCAGCACGGAGCACACCGCGTCCAGGTCCGCCTGTGTGCTGCAGGCCAGCCGCTCCCGGGCTGCGGAGATCTGCATGCCGGTGGCGAAGAGCTGCTGAATGGCCAGGTCGTGCAGGTCCCGGCCGATCCTGGCCCGCTCATCGAGCAACGTGGCCATCTCCTCCGCGTGCTGGGCATCGGCCAGCTCGAAGGCCATCGTGGCCTGCCCCGCCACGAGCTCGGCGATCTCCAGGTCCTGGGCGGTGAACGGCGTCGCACCCGGGGAGCGCAGCAGCAGCATGACCCCCACGCCCCGCCCCCGGTGGATCATGGGGGCGTAGAGGGCCGGCCCGAACCGGGCCAGCTGGGGGACCAGGAGATCGCCGTCGCTCCAGGCGTTCTCCAGGGAGTCCACGACCAGGCCGGTCTGGTGGTCCAGGGTGGTCAGGGCTCGACCCTCGGGTGGGAAGAAGGTGCCGATCAGCTCCTTGGCGTGCTCGCCGTCGGCGATCTCGCAGATCCAGCGCTTGCCGATGCTGGGCAGGATGAGGGCGGCCGTGTCGGCGTGAGCGACCTGGCGGACGCGGTGGGCGATGAGTGTCAGCGCGTCATCCTCCTCGGCGCCCGAGAGCAGCAGCGTCGTCAGCTCCTGGGAGACGACCATCCACTGCTCGCGGTTACGGGCCTCGCGGTACAAGCGGGCGTTTTCCACGGCGACGGCTGCGGCCTGGGCGAGGGTCAGGACGGCGTCGGCGTCCGAGCGGGTGAAGCCCCCCGGCTTGTCGCACAGGTATAGATGCCCGTAGACCTGGTCGTGAAGGCGCAGCGGGGCTGAGAGCAGGCTGCCGGTCTCCTCACCCTCGATGGCCCCGGTGAAGGCCGATGTCCTGCCCAGGTCGTTGTCGATGACCATCCCGGTGCCCTCGAGCCCGCTGAGCAGGGACTCAGAGGAGGCGTGCGAAGAGCCGGCGGTATCGGGGGCGCCGGCCATCTGGGCGAGCTCATCGAGGGTCGCCGTGGGCACCCCGCTGCACAGACCGGTGCGCGAGCTCGCGTCGGAGGGATCGGGCGAGAGGGGGCCGGCCGGGTCAACGTCCATGTCCGCGTGGTTGAGCACGGCGATGGTTCCCCACGAGGCACCCGTGATGGAGCAGGCCGACTCCACCAGACGGCGCAGCGCGTCGGGGACCCGCAGGGAGCTGGTCAGGCTCAGGGCCGCCTGGATGAGAGCGACAGTCGCCTCGTCCAGGCTCGGCTGAAGGGCCGACGCCTGGCGGCCACGGGTGGAGACCAGCTGGTCGGCGTGGACGGCGTAGGCCAGACGCCCCGCCGCTGCGTTCTCCTCCGAAGAGGTCGCCAGCGCCTCCTCACGTGGCGCCGGGGGGCCGTCGAGCTCCTCCGGGGCGTCCTCGGGCACACCGGGGAAGCCAAGACCGTCGCCGAGGGTGTCTGCTGCGTGCTGCGGGTGGGGTGTCGTCATCGTGCTCAGCTCGTTCAGCTCGTACCGGATACGTGGTCCTGCTGCCTGTCCTGATCCTCCTGGGAGAGCGACCACCGGTAGGTCTCGGAGACATCCTGGAGCTCATGGTGGTTGCCCTTGTGCAGGATAGTCGCAGGCCCCCGCTCACCGGTGGCCTGCGGCCGGTGCCCCATGACGAGGACCTCGTCGGCGTGCTCCAGGGCGCTGAGGCGATGGGTGACCAGGAGAGTACCGCGGCCCTGGTCACCCACTGTCAGCAGGTCGGTCACGAGTCGGTCCGCTGTGACGGCATCAAGATGCTCGCCGGGCTCGTCCAGCAGCATCAGGGGGGCCGGAGCCGCCAGGGCCCGAGCCAGAAGCAGCCGACGCCGCTCCCCACCCGACAACGTTGTGGCATCCGTGCCGATGATGGTGTCAACGCCGTCGGGAAGGGCCTCGAGCCATTGCCCGAGCCCGGCCCGCCTCAGCAGCTCGCCGGCCTCGGCGGGGGTGATGTCCCCCCGCGCCACGCGCAGGTTCTCCAGGACACTGGTGTGGAAGACGTGCGCGTCCTCCGCGGTCAGGCACACCC
Source organism: Actinomyces sp. oral taxon 171 str. F0337 (assembly GCF_005696555.1). Classification (NCBI taxonomy): domain Bacteria; kingdom Bacillati; phylum Actinomycetota; class Actinomycetes; order Actinomycetales; family Actinomycetaceae; genus Actinomyces; species Actinomyces sp. oral taxon 171. Next base: position 1,167,565 of record NZ_CP040005.1, read on the forward strand.
TGGCCGCCACCTCGGAGCGGGCCGCCTGCCACGGGGGGACTCCGTCGAGCGTCAGTGTGCCGCCCTGAGGCTCCAGCAGTCCCGCCAGCGTGGCCAGCAGCGTCGACTTGCCGATCCCCGATGGCCCCACGACCGCCACTCGGCGACCTACCCTCAGATCCAGGTTGATGCCCTCGGCCACAACCGGACCACCCGGCCAGCCCACCGCCAGGTCCTTCGCCCTCAGGTACGGGCCCCGGGGCGAGGGCTCCGGCAGCTCCCGACTCGCACAGGACGCCGTGCCGCTAGTGCCGGTACTGGCCTCAGCCGCCTCGATGAGCTCCACGATGCGGCAGGCGGCACCGGCCGACCTCACCAGCTGCACGCTGGCCGGGCCGAGCGCGGAGGTGGCCTCGAAGGCCGCCAGCGGCACCAGGACGATGACTGCCAGCCAGACCGGGGCCAGCCGCCCGGCGGACACGGCGCTCACCCCGACCAGCAGGTTGCCCACGACCGCGATCCCCATGGCTGCCACGTCCACGGCCGCCGCGATCGCTGCTGGTACCGCAGCCCGGTCCCGCAGACGGCTCAGGCTCTCCTCCCGGGAGGCGACCTGGCGCATCGAGCCGGCCAGACGCCCGGAGACAGTCAGCTCAGGCGCCCCCTCCAGGACCGCCAGGACCTCCGCGGACAGCTCGGTGGCCTGCCTCTGACGGGCCTGCTCGGCGATTCTTGCGGAGCGGATGGTGGCCAATGGGGCCACCAGTCCCGACAGCAGCAGACAGGCCAGCAGGATGAGGCCCGCCGGCCAGTAGACCAGGGCGACACCGAGACACGTGGCCGCGCCCAGGACGGCTGCGACCGCCGCAGGCAGATAGGCGCGCACGACGAGATCCCCGACCGCGTCGATGTCGCTCCCCACCCGCGCCAGCACATCGCCGCGGCGCAGCCCCGCAACCGTGTCCGTGCGGGCCGAGGCCAGAGAGGTGTAGAGGCGGGTACGCAGCGCACCCATGCCCCTCAAAGCGGTGTCATGGGAGACGAGCCGCTCGCAGTAGCGCAGCACGGAGCGCGAGATGCCGAAGAGCCGCACCGCCACCGGCGCCACCCCCAGAGCGACGACGTCGGGCATCTGGGATGCCCTCGCAATGAGCCAGGCCGCCACCCCGGACAGGGCCACCGCCGAGGCCATGGCCGCCGTACCGGTGAGCACGGCCAGGATGAAGCGTGATCGGTCCAGGTTCAGCAGGCCCACTGCCCGGCGCAGGGAGCGTCGCTCAGCGACGGACAGTGCGGGGGAGAGGACGGATGTCATCGGGCTCGCAGCGCTCACAGGGATGTCAGGGCTCTCGGGGTTCGATGTCCTTGCAGCGCTCACTGGGCCTCCTCCTGCGCTGTCGTCGTCTCATTGGCAGGCGCCTGGTCAGGCTCGATGCCCGCCGGCGGTACCGCTTCGCTCGTCACGGCAATGGTCTGCTCGGCCAGGGCCATGAGTGCAGGACGATGCGCGATGACCACCACCGTGCGCCCCGAGGCGTGCAGCGCACGGACTGCGGTGAGCACATGGGCCTCACTGGCGGCGTCGAGGTGCGCGGTCGGTTCATCCATGACCACCAGGGGCGCCGTCGAGCACAGGGCCCGCGTCAGGGCAAGACGCTGGCGCTGCCCCACGGACAGGCCGACTCCTGCACTGCCCACCATGGTCTGCCACCCCTGGGGAAGGTCCTCCACCACCTCATCGAAGCCTGTGGCCCGGGCCGCCTCGACCAGGACCTCGGGGACGCCCGCTGCCGTGGAGGCGTCCGGCTCGACACGATCCAGGACGTTATCCAGTACCGTGCCAGGGGCGATGGTGGGGCGTTGAGGCACCCAGGCGATCTGCTTCCACCAGGTATCCGGATCGATCAGAGCGAGGTCGACGGCGTCCATGGGGCCACCACCGGGCTCACCGCCGTCGGGCACGACCCTCACTTGCCCCCGGTCCGGGGTAAGCAGGCCGAGGAGGACCAGGGTCGTCGTGGTCTTCCCTGTACCCGACGGACCCGTCAGCGCCACCAGGCTGCCGGGAGGGATCGTGGCGCTGAGGTCGTCGGGGGCCCACGTGCCCCGAGAGGCGACGGACACCGCATCGAGCTCGATCGTCGATGAGCGCAGGTCGGGGGCAGGCAGGTCGCCGTGCTCGGGCACTGGGGTCTGAAGAACCTCGAAGACGGCGTTCGCCGCCGCCACCCCGTTGGCCGAGGCGTGGAACTGGAAGCCCACCTGCCGCAGCGGCTGATAGACCTCCGGGGCCACCATGAGGACGAGCAGACCGGTGAACAGGTCCATGCGCCCGGCCACGAGCCGGAAACCGATCTGAACGGCGATGATCGCCACCGACAACGTCGTGATGAACTCCAGGACCGCCCCCGACAGGAAGGCGACCCGCAAGGTCGACATGGTGGTGCGCCGGTAGGAGCGGCCCAGGGAGCGCACCTGCTCGGCCGGCCCCTGCTCGCGCCCGAGAGCCTTGAGCGTGGGCAGCCCCGAGATGAGGTCGAGCACCTGATCGCCCAGAACCTGCATGGTCCTGAGACGCTCCTGGGAGACGGACTGGGTCATCCTGCCGATGAGAATCATGAAGATCGGGATGAGGGGCAGGGTGCACACCACGGCCACTGCGGCCGACCAGTCCTGGGTGAGGAGAACCAGCACCGTGGCCGGTGTCACCGTGGAGGCCAGCACCAGCTGGGGCAGATAGCGGGTGAAGTAGGGCTCGAGGTCGTCCAGCGCGCGAGTCAGCAGAGTGGCGGTCTGGGTCCCGTGAAGCGCCTGCCAGCGGGGGCCCAGTCGAGATGCGTGCTCCAGAACCAGTCGGCGCAGCTCGACGATCGTCTCCGTGGCGGATCGGTGGGCGTGAACCTCCTGGAGCAGGACTACCAGGGCCCTGACAGCCAGGACACCGCCCAAAGCCATCACCAGGGCCCTGACAGCCGACGGTGCGGCCCCCTCGGAGATGACCGAGGAGACCGCACCCGAGATGAGGAAGGCCTGAACCACCACCAGCGCGGCGGTCACCATCCCGGTGACGGCGGTGGAGGCGATGTATCGGCGGGCGGAGCGTGCGTAACGCATCAGCCGGGGATCGAGGGGCTTCACCTGCTCAAGGATAGGGGAGTAGGTCCAAGGGCCCGGAAACCCCCGGCCGATGCGTCGCGCTGATGGTCAGTACCCGAAGTGCGCCTCGGGCTGGGCGGAGTCACGCACCAGCGTGGGGTGCAGTCCGCCCTGGTCGGGGTTGATGCTCTCGACGCTGATGCGCGAGGCGAAGACCTTGTAGCTCCAGATCGTGTAGGCCAGAACCCCGGGGACGAACACCGCCGCGGCGACGGTCATGATGAGCAGGGTCGTGTCGGCGCTCGCGGCCTGCTGGATCGTCAGCGAGTAGGCCGGGTCCACCGAGGAGCGCATGACGTTGGGGGCCATCGCGGCGAAGATGAAGACGACGGCGAAGGCGATCCCCACGAAGTGCAGGGCGAAGGCCCGTCCCTCGCTCCCGGTGCGCCCCATGAGCAGGGAGCCGATGAGTCCGGCAGCGGCGATGACCAGCGGAATCCAGGACAGGGCACTGCCCGAGTAGGCCAGCTGCGCCCACAGGGCCCAGGCGGCGGTGACCGCGGTGGCCGCGGGGGCGAGCCGGCGCGACATCCGCAGCGCGCGCTGCGACAGGTCGCCAGTGGTCTTGAGCGCCACGAAGAGCGCACCATGGTTGAGGAAGAGCAGGCAAGTGACGGCGCCGCCCAGCAGGGTGAAGGGAGTCACCATGGTGAGCAGGCCGCCGGTGATCTGGTGGGCGGCACCGGGCACCAGAGAGTCGGCCGGCACCTGGGTGGCCGGGACGACGGCGCCGTTGGAGATCTGGACGACCTCGATGTGCATGCCCTGAACCAGGTTCGCGAAGGCCACGCCCCACAGGATGGAGGGCAGCCAGGCGCTGACCGTGTGGACCCAGTCCCATCGATCGCGCCAGGTCTGGGAGTTGACCTTGGGGCGCCACTCGATGGCGCACACACGCACGATGAGGCACAGCAGAATGACGAACAGAACGATGTAGGCCCCCGAGAACAGGGTGGAGTACCACTCGGGGAAGGCGGCGAAGGTCGCCCCGCCGGCGGTCAGCAGCCACACCTCGTTACCGTCCCAGTGGGGGCCGATGGTGGACAGCGTCGCGCGCCGCTCGCGCTCATCGCGGCCCAGGATCTTCAGAATCATGCCGACGCCGAAGTCGAAGCCCTCCAGGGTGAGGTAGCCGATCCACAGGACGGCGATGAGGATGAACCAGAGGATGCTCAGTGTCATGGGTTTTCTACCTTCCTCGGCTCAGTAGGCGAAGGACAGGGCCGGAGCGGCCTCGGAGGAGTCAACGGAGTCGTCGTCGCCGGAGTCCGTGTCCTGGCTGTCCTGGCTGTCCTGGTCCGTCTGCTTGGACTTGCCGGTCTTGTCCGGCACCGGGGTGCGCACCCCTTCACGGATGTACCGGCGCAGCAGCACGAACCAGACCACTCCGAGCGCGGCGTACAGCAGGGTGAAGATGACCATGGAGGCCAGCACCGTGCCCGAGGAGACCACGGAGGAGACGCCGTCGGCCGTGAGCATGTAGACCTGGGAGACCGGGTCGGACAGGTTGGGGACGATGACCCAGGGCTGACGGCCCATCTCACGGAAGATCCAGCCGAAGGAGCAGGCGATGAAGGGCAGCCACATGGTGGCCAGCGCCGCCTTGCCCAGAATCGGGCGGGAGATGAGCCTGTCGGAGCGGGTCAGCCACAGGGCCAGGAACCCCAGGCCCATCGAGGCCATGCCCAGTCCGATCATGAGGCGGAAGGACCAGAAGTTGACCATGACATTGGGGCTGTAGTCGACGGCGTTGCCGCGCGCATCTGTGGTGCCGTACTGCTTCGTGTAGGTGTCGCCGGCCTCCTTGAGTCCGGTGAGCTCGGCGTTGAAGTCATTGGTGGCCATGAAGGAGTAGACACCGGGAACCGAGATGAACCGGACCATGCCGTCCTCGTTCTTGCAGTCCCCGAAGGCGGCCAAGGTGAAAGGGGCTCCGGTCTCGTTGTGGCACAGACCCTCGGCGGCGGCCATCTTGGCCGGCTGGTACTCGGCGACCAGCTGACCCTGCATGTGGCCGGTGCCGGCGGTCACCAGGCCTGCGGCCACCATGGTGATGGCCCCGAAACGGGCGACCCGTCGCCACAGCTCACGGGCCTCGAAGTCCTGCTTCGCCTGGGCGGCCTTGACCATCCACCACACGGAGACGCCCATGACGACGGCGGCGGCCACCAGCAGGGCTGAGGAAACGACGTGCAGCACGGTGGCCCACACCAGCTCGTTGGACAGGAGCTTGAGGAAGCCGCTCACGCCGTCGAGCTCGGCGCGCCCCGTCTTGGGGTTGACGACGGCGCCCACCGGGTGCTGCATCCAGGAGTTGGCGGTGAGGATGAAGAAGGCGGAGAAGTTCGTTCCAGCTGCCACGGCCCACATGCACAGGTTGTGCAGCCTGGGCGACAGGCGGTCCCATCCGAAGATCCACAGGCCCAGGAAGACGGACTCCATGAAGAAGGCCAGCAGGGCCTCGAAGGCGAGGGGGGCGCCGAAGATGTTGCCGACGAATCTCGAGTACTCCGACCAGTTCATGCCGAACTGGAACTCCTGAACGATGCCGGTAGCGACACCCAGTGCGAAGTTGATCAGCAGAATCTTGCCGAAGAACTTGGTAGCCACCAGCCACTGCTTGTTGCCGGTCCTGCGCCACAGCGTCTCCATGAGAGCCACCAGCGGGGACAGCCCGATGGTCAGCGGAACCAGGATGAAGTGGTAGACGGTGGTGATACCGAACTGCCAGCGCGCCAGATCCAGAGAGTCCAGCGCCATAGGAGAGATGGCCATCCGTGCCACCTTTCGGAGATGATGATGAGATCAATAGGAGGTCCTGTAGAACGTCCTACAGGTCAATAGGAGTATTATAGAACATCTGTGACGCGATGTCGTGAAATGCGTGGGAGGCAAAGGTATTGCTGTGTGCGGCACTTCCGGATTTTTCTGCGTGCACCATCGTCGGTGAGGTGTCGCTTTAACGGGCGAGTGTTGAAGGTGTAACGACCTCAAGGTGAGGCCGAAAGTCCGTGACAAGTGGGTGATGGTGCCGTGTGTCTGACTGAAGTGTGGACGATCGCTGGGTGCGTGATGAGATCAACGTGCAGAGAGATCGGGGACACCATGAGTCGCACGAGCGCTTATCGGCGTTTGTGTGGGATACTTCGAGCCGGCTTCGGGTGCCTCGTACCGGTACCGGGAGCCACGCCTTCCGACCGACCCTGTCCGAGGACCTTGCGCCGCCTGAGCTGCGCCGCTGCGAGCCCGGTCCGTGTGGACGAGAGGCAAGGCGTGCGCCCTCACGGGCGCGCTCAAGACTTTCTCGCTGCTCCCGCTGGGGAGCACAACCGCGCTGGCGCGTCGAGGGTACGACGACGGCGTCAGCCCCGGAGAGTGCAAGCCCCATGGCACGTCGCACCACATCAGAATCAACAGAATCGTACGAGCAGGAACACGGTGACGCCGTGAGCGCCCCGGCTCCGCGCCGCCGCCGTAGGGTCACCGCAGCCGCGGCCGCCCCCGCCCAGGCCCCCGTTGCCGAGCAGCCCGCTTCGGTGGGGGCGTCGGATGCCGCCGCCTCCGGGCCCGAAGAGCCCGGCGCGCAGCAGTCCTCGCAGGCCCCGGCCGTCGAGTCGGTCCCGTCTCGTCGTCGACGGAAGGCCGTCGCGGCCTCCGCCGCCCCCGAGACGGCTCCGGTCGCTGAGCCCCGTGCCGCTATCGAGGCGGACGAGCCTGGCGAACCGCAGTCGACGGAGGGCGGGCCGAGCGCCGACGCCCTGCAGGAAGATGCTGGGGAGCGGATCGGGGTCGACGAGAGCGGCGGCGAGGAATCCGGCATGCCACGGGAGGACGACGAGCTCACTGGGGCGGACATGGATGAGGAGGACCTCGAGACCCCCCGCCTTCCCGCCGCCTCACTCCTGTTCCAGGCCCCCGATCCCAGCCGGGCCCGTCGTCGCCGGCGGGTCACCGCGGCGACCGCCGCGCCCCAGGAGGCGCCGACCGCCTCGCGCCACCAGGGCGCCAAGGACTGGGCGGATGAGGAGGACGCTGACGCTCGGACTGGCGCCGGTAGAAGGGATGAGGGTGCCGAGGCCGAGTCGCCCCGAGCCGACCGGAGCGGTGGTCGCGGTCGTCGTCGCCGGCGGGCGATCGCCGACACTGGGGCTCCGCAGGAGGCCCGCGGGGACTCCACGCTTGATGAGTCCGACACCGAGGATGTCGATGGCTCAGAGGCCGGCAGCGTCGACGGAGCCGAGGGAGCCGACGGGGCCCGGGCCGATTCGTCGGATGACGCCCGTGAGGGCGGGGCTCGTCGCAAGCGCCGCCGTGGTGGGCGCGGTCGGCGCTCGCGCTCGCGAGGCGGAGACTCGGCGCGCAACGACTCCGACGATGAGTCGCAGGCCGAGGAGGAGGGAGGTACCGATGCGGCGCCCTCGGCGCGCGATGCCTCCACTGACATCGCTGTTGAGTCCTCCACCAGCACCGTGTCCGGATCGCGCCGTCGGCGGCGTCGTTCCCGTACCCGCTCGGACAGTGGCGACCTGCGTGATGAGGTGACCGCCCTCAAGGGGTCGACCCGCCTGGAGGCCAAGCGCCAGCGTCGCCGCGAGGGGAGGGCGGCCGGACGCCGTCGCCCCATCGTCACCGAGGCCGAGTTCCTGGCCCGCCGCGAGTCCGTGGACCGGCAGATGATCGTGCGCGAGTCCGACGGCCTCAACCAGATCGCCGTCCTGGAGGACGGGCTCCTCGTGGAGCACTACGTCTCCCGGCACACGCAGACCTCCATGGTCGGCAACGTCTACGTCGGTCGGGTTCAGAACGTCCTGCCCTCCATGGAGGCCGCTTTCGTCGACCTGGGCAAGGGACGCAACGCCGTGCTCTACGCCGGCGAGGTCAACTGGGACGCCGCCGGCCTGGAGGGCAGGCCCCGTCGCATCGAGGACGCACTCTCCAGCGGCGACACCGTCCTGGTCCAGGTCACCAAGGACCCCATCGGTCACAAAGGTGCTCGCCTCACCAGCCAGATCACCCTGGCGGGCCGTTACCTGGTCCTCGTCCCCGGGGGCACCATGACGGGGATCTCGCGCAAGCTGCCGGATACCGAGCGCAGCCGCCTGAAGAAGATCCTCAAGCGGATCGTGCCCGACTCTGCCGGAGTCATCGTGCGCACCGCCGCGGAGGGGGCCACACAGGAGCAGCTGACCGCCGACGTCGAGCGACTGGTGAACCAGTGGGAGGCCATCGACAAGAAGGCGTCCTCCATCATGAAGGGCAGCGGCAAGGCCCCCGTCCTGCTCAAGGGGGAGCCGGAGCTCGCCGTGAGGGTCATCCGAGACGTCTTCAACGAGGACTTCCGCAAGCTCGTCGTCTCCGGCGACAACACCTGGTCCACGATCTCCCAGTACATCGACGATGTCAGCCCGGATCTGTCCGAGCGCCTCGAGCACTGGGTCGGTCCTGAGGACGTCTTCACCGCTCATCGCGTCGACGAGCAGCTGGCCAAGGGCTTCGATCGCAAGGTCTGGCTTCCCAGCGGCGGCACCCTGGTCATCGACCGCACCGAGGCGATGACGGTCATCGACGTCAACACCGGGCGCTTCACCGGTGCGGGAGGCACGCTGGAGGAGACCGTCACCCGCAACAACCTGGAGGCCGCCGAGGAGATCGTCCGTCAGCTGCGTCTGCGTGACATCGGCGGCATGGTCGTCATCGATTTCGTCGACATGGTTCTGGAGTCCAACCGGGACCTCGTGCTGCGCCGGCTCGTGGAGTGCCTGGGACGCGACCGGACGCGCCACCAGGTCACCGAGGTGACCTCGCTCGGCCTGGTCCAGATGACCCGCAAGCGGGTGGGGCAGGGCCTGGTCGAGGCCTTCTCCACCACCTGTGAGCACTGCAAGGGCCGGGGCTTCATCGTCCACGATGAGCCCGTGGAGAACCAGCAGGTCGACATGTCGGCCTCAGCCTCACGCGGTGGTGGGCGCTCGCGCGGACGCAAGAACCGTGAGGAGCAGGCTGCTGCCGGCGGCGGTAGGAAGGAGGCCAAGAAGGACTCCCAGGAGACCAAGGGCTCCAAGAGCTCCGGCCACGGCAAGGGGTCCGCAGGGCGCGACGTCGCCGGATCGCCCGAGTCCGGGGCTGATGATGAGGCCCGGGCGGCGGTGCGTGGCGCCCTGGCCCAGATCGCGGCCGCCGCCGAGCAGGCGCACAACGCCCAGATCGAAGGGCAGGGCTCCCATGAGCGGCAGGGGGACGCTGAGGGCTCGGCCACGGGCGTGAGCGGCAGTGTCAATGACGTGGTGGAGACTGAGGGACCTGCCAGCGGCCAAGACGCTCAGGTCCCCCCGGTCGAGGACGAGCCGGTCAAGACCCGGTCAAGGAAGGCGACTGAGAAGAAGTCGTCCAAGAAGGCCGTTGAGAAGAGCGGAGACAAGGCCGATAAGAAGCCTGAGAAGAAGGCCGGTGGGAAGCCTGAGAAGAAGACCGCCAAGAAGTCTGAGGGTCCTGCTGAGCCGCAGCCCGACGAGGCGCCTTCGGAGCCGGCGGGGGAGAAGCCCGCAAGAAGAACGAGGAGACGGGCCACTGCGAAGAGCACCGCACCCTCGCCGGAGAATTCTTCAGACACCCCGGAGGCATCGGCCTGACGAGAGCTCCAGCTCCGTGCCCAAGAACACAGGAGGCGGGACGGACCGGAGGTTGGTGCTGGCGACATGATCGCCTAGAGTTATCTGCCGGTGCTTCTTGCGCCATTGCCCAGACAGGGCCCTCCCGGCGAGGCCGTTCAAGGTCCCGCAGCGCGTGAGAGCCTTTCGAAGAATCTACAGAGATGAGCATTCAAGTGGTCTACGCGATCGTCAAGGCCGGCGGCCGTCAGGAGAAGGTCTCCGTCGGCGACGTCGTGGTTGTCGACAAGCTTGCTGGTGAGATCGGCGACGAGGTCGCCCTCGCCCCCGTCATGCTGGTGGACGGCGACAAGGTGACCACCTCTGCCGCCGATCTGGCCAAGTCCTCCGTCACCGCCGAGATCGTCGGCGACGAGAAGGGCCCCAAGATCAACATCCTCAAGTTCAAGAACAAGACCGGCTTCCGCAAGCGCCAGGGCCACCGCGCTCAGCTGACGGCCGTCAAGGTCACCGCCATCAAGTGACCGCCCCGGCGTCAGCCAGTACGCGGGCATCCTGAACGCACACGCTCGAGAAGAAAGAAGCCTTCAACCATGGCACACAAGAAGGGTCTTGGTTCCTCCCGTAACGGTCGCGACTCCAACGCGCAGCGCCTCGGCGTCAAGCGCTTCGGCGGCCAGGTCGTCAAGGCCGGCGAGATCATCGTCCGCCAGCGCGGCACCCACTTCCACCCGGGCCGCAACGTCGGTCGTGGCAACGACGACACCCTGTTCGCCACCGCTGCCGGTAACGTCGAGTTCGGTACCTTCCGCGGTCGCCGGGTCGTCAACGTCGTGCTCCCCGAGGCCTGAGCCCCGAGCACATCACACGTCGAGAGAGGGCGGACGGCACCTGCCGTCCGCCCTCTCGCGCTATCCCGGACTCACAGGAGACCCCATGCCCAGCTTCATTGACCGAGTGGTCCTCCACGTGGCCGGCGGCGACGGCGGCAACGGCTGCACGTCCGTGCACCGTGAGAAGTTCAAGCCCCTGGCCGGGCCCGACGGCGGTGACGGCGGTCATGGCGGCGACGTCGTCCTGACCGTTGACCCCCGGGTGACGACCCTGCTGAGCTACCACCGCTCCCCGCACCAGCGGGCCGGGAACGGTACCCCCGGCATGGGGGACTGGCGCCGCGGTACCGACGGCAAGGACCTCGTCCTGCCCGTTCCCGAGGGCACCGTCGTCAAGGACTCACGCGGTCAGGTCATCGCCGACCTCGTGGGGGAGGGCACCAACGTCGTCGTCGCCGAGGGCGGTACCGGTGGGCGCGGCAACTTCTCCCTGGCCTCCTCCAAGCGCAAGGCCCCCGGCTTCCACCTCCTGGGAGAGCCCGGGCAGGCCGGGGACATCACCCTGGAGCTCAAGACCATCGCCGACGTGGCCCTGGTGGGTTACCCCAGTGCCGGGAAGTCCTCCCTCATCGCCGCCATGAGCGCCGCACGCCCCAAGATCGCCGACTACCCCTTCACGACCCTCGTGCCCAACCTCGGAGTCGTCGAGGCAGGCGACGTCCGCTACACGATCGCCGACGTCCCCGGCCTCATCCCCGGCGCCTCCCAGGGCAAGGGACTGGGACTGGACTTCCTGCGGCACATTGAGCGCTGCGCCGTCATCGTCCACGTCCTGGACTGCGCCACCCTTGAGCCGGGTCGCGACCCCCTGTCCGACCTGGACACCATCGAGGCCGAGCTCGCCGCCTACTCCGAGCGCCTCGGCGAGCAGGAGGACGATCCCGCCCTCACCGGCCGGGTCCCGCTCATGGAGCGCCCCCGCATCGTGGTGCTCAACAAGGTTGACGTTCCCGACGCCGCCGAGCTCGCCGAGTTCGTGCGTGCCGACGTCGAGGCCCGGGGACTGCCCGTCCACCTCATCTCAGCGGTCGCGCACACGGGGCTGCGACCCCTGTCCTTCGCCCTGGCCGGCGAGGTCGAGCGGGCCCGCGAGATGGCTCCGGCGGCTGTCCAGCGCGATGGTGAGTCCGGTGGGACCGACGGCTCTGGCGAGCCGCGCCCCATCATCCGGCCAGCGGCGGTCGGACGCCGGGAGAAGGAACCTGTCGCCCGGGTACGTCCGCTGGACCATCCCAGTGAGGGGCAGGTCTACCAGGTCCGCGGTCAGCGACCCGAGCGCTGGGTGCTTCAGACCGACTTCTCCAATGACGAGGCCGTCGGCTACCTCGCCGACCGCCTGGCTGCGGCCGGGGTCGAGGATGAGCTCGTCAAGGCCGGTGCCCACGCCGGCGACACCGTCCTCATCGGGGAGGTCGACGGGGGAGTGCTCTTCACCTGGGAGCCCTCGATGGCCACCGGCCCCGAGCTGCTGGGTGCCCGAGGCACCGACCTGCGCCTGGAGAGCAGTCGACGCCGGACCAACGTGGAGCGGCGCAGCCAGTACCACGAGATGATGGATGCCAAGGAGGCCGCGCGCCAGCAGCTGCGTGACGAGGCCGCCGAGGGCCTGTGGACCGACGCCGCCTCCTGGCACGGGGACGACGAGGACTGACAGGAGGGAGCAGTGACTCCAGCAGCGATCGGTACCGGCTCCGCCCACGGGCAGGAGCGCCCAGAACGGCTGCCCGCCGGGGCCCGCGTGGTGGTCAAGGTCGGCTCCTCGTCCCTGACGCGCGCCGACGGCGGGCTCGATCTCAACCGCATCGACATCCTCGCCGGCCTCATCGCAGGCATGCGGCGTCGTGGTCACGACGTCGTCCTGGTCTCCTCCGGGGCCGTCGCCTCGGGCCTGGTGCCCCTGGGGCTGAGCCGGCGCCCCGACGAGCTCAGTCTCCTGCAGGCGGCCGCCTCCGTGGGGCAGGGGCGGCTCGCCGCCCGCTGGGAGACCGCGATGAGCGCCTACGGGCTGGTGACCGCCCAGGTCCTCCTGACCGCCCACGACGTCGCCATCCGCAGCCACTACCGCACGGTGCGAGCCACCTTCGACTCCCTGCTCTCACTGGGAGCCGTCCCCATCATCAACGAGAACGACGCGGTGGCCACCAGTGAGTTCAGCCTCGGCGACAACGACCGCCTGGCCGCCCTCGTGGCCCACCTGGTGACCGCCGATGTCCTCGTGCTGCTCACCGACGTCGACGGACTGTGGACTGCGCGCCCCGGGACCCCCGGCGCCACGCCCATCCGTCACGTGCGCTCCTCAGCGGAGCTGGAGGGGGTCAGCGTCTCCGGGCGCGGCTCCTTCGTGGGAACCGGCGGCATGACCACCAAGCTCCAGGCCGCCACCATCGCCTGCGCCTCGGGCACCACCACCCTCATCGCCCGGGCCGACGACGCCGCCGGGCTCCTGGGCCAGGAACGGGTTCCCACCGAACTGGGCACCTGGTTCGAGCCCACCGGGCCTCACCGCCCCAGCCGCCGGTTGTGGATGGCCCACGCCTCCCAGCCCGAAGGGCGTGTTCTCATCGATGCCGGGGCGGCCCGGGCCCTGACCATGGGGAAGAAGTCGCTCCTGCTGCCCGGCCTGACCGGTGTCGACGGCGACTTCGAGTCGGGCTCCGTGGTCGACGTCGTCGGCCCCGAGGGCGTCCTGGCCCGGGGGATATGCCGCTACGCCGCCGCCGAGCTGCGCGAGGTCCTGGCTGCCCGGGCCGAGGGCACCCCTGCCCCCGATCACGTGGCTCCCGTCATCCACCGCGACGATCTCGCCGAGCTGCCCCGCATCGCCTGAGTCTAAGACAGTTCTTGTTCTACCGCGTTAATAGAAATGAACGCAGCTCCTCTAAACGTGCGAGAGCACGATGGAGACGTGGGCTGTTCTGAGCCGCTGTTCGAACATCCCAGTACTTCTCTGCAAAATCATTAATTCTCGGGGCGTATAGGGGGCCTGTGGTTCCGTCAGGGCGGACTACATCATTGCGAATATTTACACTACGTGATTTTATGCACAGAGAAAGAAGGTGTCGTTTAGCGTGCGTTAAAGTTTCCGTGTCGGCGGGTATCTTGTTTACGGGAACTTTAAAGTACTGAGAAAACGATTGAGCGTCAGCCGTAAGCCACCCCTCGCTCATGGGATGTACTATGCGAAGAAGGAATGCTGGATTTGGTGGCGTCGATGACATAAGTTTTCTGTACAGTTCGACTGGACATGCTGTATCGGAATCGCGGAAAACTACCCAAGGATTCCATGGTCCGGTCTTTGCTAGTTTAGGGACCAGTTTGTCGACGTTGCCCGAGCCGCTTTTCGACAGGGCTTGCTGGATGCGTAGACCGGAATGGCTGACTATTTTTTTAGCCATCTCCTGGTCTGAGGCGCCCTCAAATACTATGCTGACGTAGGGAGTGCTCATGTTCATGAAACCTTCATCGGCTGGAGGAGTCGATGAGGCCCTGCAATTCGTGTGGTGCAATGAGTTGGTGGATGACGTCCGAGGTGGGCAGTCCAAGCTCAATGTTGTCCATAGGGTGATCGAGATCTGAGAGGAGGTCGGCGGCTGTGCCATCGTCAGTCACCCTTAGAATAAGTATCTCTTTCGGGCTGATCCCTTCTTCGTCGAGCAGTTCGGGGGCATGGGTGGATAAAACAATCTGAAGGTCGTTGGAGCGCTGTGCTGTGGCGAACATTGAAGGCAGAACCTTGACGATGGCTGAGTTAAGTGATAATTCGGGCTCCTCTAAGAGAAGAACGCCGGCGTTGCTCGGTGCCTTGATGATGGTCCAGAGAAGGCCGATAAGTCGTAAGGTTCCGTCGGAGAAATCCGTTTCATACTGAGTTGAGGAGGTGGAACGCCAGTTCCTGTAGCCGGCTTTGAGGTGCGGGGTGCCTGAAGGGTCCACTTCGATCTCAAGAGACTCGAACTCGGGGACGGCTGCTTGTAGAGCTCGTTGCATCCGCCTCATCCGTGCGTCCCTTGTGCGTTTGGGGGTGGCGTTCATCTGGGCGATGAAGTCCCTCCCGAAAGGGTCTTGGGGTGTGGCGTTGATTCGCCCTGGATCTCGAATGATCTGTGGAACTAAATGAAAATACTGGACTTTGCTGAAGTAGTCCGCTATGTCGCGGAAATCCTGGTTTGCTGCGATCTGCTCAAGGTGTGTTTGTGTGAGACGCTCTTTATCTGACTCATCCATTGAGTCGGGGCGCTTAAGGATTGTCTTCCCGTTTTGTTCGACAAGTTCTTGGTCGACGATTGGTCGATTGAGGCCCCCCGATTCCCCCTTGATGGATAAGCGGTACCTCCAGGATGTATCACCGTCGATAAGATCGACGTCAATGATGAGCCTTCCTTTCCGAAAATTCCGGGAGAACAGGCTGCGTACTTTGCTGAGGCCGCCTCGGCTGGAAATTGCGCTGGCGAGACCTCCTCCGGGTGCGGCAACTTCTCCTAGGAATCGGAAGAGATCGAGTAGGTTGGATTTTCCGGCAGCGTTGGGGCCGACGATGAAAAGTCTGCGTTCAAGGTTGAAGTCTATTGTTTTAAAGTTTTGCCAGTTGTTGGCGGAAATGTGGGTTATCTTCACGGAAGATTTGCTCCCATCGAGTGAACACTGTCTACAAGGGCCTAAGTAGTCTATCGCTTCAACTTCGTTTTTGCTAGATTGTGCTAGATTGCTTTCTTCTCCTATGGTGTCCCCATGAACGACGTCGACGCCCACGAGCTCGTCACCGCAACCGCCCGCTCAGCCCGTGCGGCGCAACGGAGCCTGGCCAGGGCCCCGCGCGCCGTCAAGGATGCCGCCCTGGAGGCCATGGCCCGCGGTCTCACCGATCACGGCGAAGCGATCCTCGCGGCCAACGCCACCGACCTGGAGCGCGGACGCCAGGCAGGAATGAAGGCCGGTCTCCTCGACCGCCTGGCCCTGGACCCCGGCCGCCTGTCGGCCATCGCCGACTCCCTGCACGAGGTGGCCGCCCTGCCCGACCCCGTGGGCCAGGTCGTTGACGGCTCGGTCATGCCCAACGGGCTGCGAGTGCGTCGGGTGCGGGTGCCACTGGGCGTCGTCGGCATGATCTACGAGGCCCGTCCCAACGTCACCGTCGACACCGCCGCCCTCGCCGTCAAGTCCGGCAACGCCATCGTCCTGCGCGGGGGCAGTGCCGCCCAGGACTCCAACGCCGCCATCGTAGCGGCCCTGCGCAGCGCCCTGGAGGGACAGGCACTGCCAGCAGACCTTGTGACGAGCGTCGATGCCGCCGGTCGGGACGGTGCCCGCGCCCTCATGCGCGCCCACGGCCTGGTCGACGCCCTGGTGCCGCGTGGCGGGGCCGGACTCATCCGCACCGTCGTCGAGCAGTCCACCGTCCCTGTCATCGAGACCGGATCGGGAAACTGCCACGTCTACGTCGACGCCAGCGCCGACCTCGAGACAGCGGTGGACATCATCGTCAACGCCAAGACCCAGCGCGTCGGCGTGTGCAACGCCGCCGAGACGCTCCTGGTCCATGCCGACGTCGCCGCCGCCTACCTTCCGGCCGCCGCCCGCGCCCTGTGGGACAAGGACACCGTCCTGCACGTCGACTCCACTGCTCACCGGATCCTGACCGAGGCGGCGACGTCCGATGGGCGTGATGACCTCCTGACCGAGGCCACCGAGGCCGACTGGGACACCGAGTACGGCTCGCTGGACCTGGCCGTGCGCGTCGTCGGGAGCCTGGAAGAGGCCATCGACCACATCCGCGCCCACACCACCGGGCACACCGAGGCGGTCCTCGCCCAGGACGTGAGTGTCATCAACCGCTTCATCGCCAGCATGGACTCGGCGGCCGTCATGGTCAACGCCTCAACCCGCTTCACCGATGGCGGACAGCTGGGGCTCGGGGCGGAGCTGGGCATCTCCACCCAGAAGCTTCACGCCCGCGGTCCCATGGGCTTGAGCGAGCTGACGACGACGACCTGGATCGTCGAGGGCGACGGCCACATCCGCCCCTGAGTCGCCGCACCTATGAGCGACGCCGGGACGCCCAGGAGTCGTGCTGATTCTGACAAGCTTGTGGATCAATTCTGTGACTCCCCAGTGCTATGGTCCGATGTTTCGTCATCTCATTCGTGTTACGGTCGACGAAAGTCGGGTGGGTCCAGGAGGGCCTCCAGGAGGGCCAAGGCCAGGGAGAAGGGGGCACTGGAGTGGCGAGTCTGCTACATCGTTTCGGTCGCGGTCGCGTCGTTGCCACCGCGGTCGTCGTGGTGACAGCGGGCCTCCTGCTCACGGTCACCCGCATGGTGTTCTCCCACCCCGCCGAGTCCGCGAAGGAACCGGGAATCGTCCTGACGGCAACCCCACGGGTCACGTCCTCCCAGTCCTCGACCACGGCGACGCCGAGCCGCAGCGCAGGCGGTGCCAGCAGTACCCAGCACGAGCCAGACAGCTCCGAAGCGGGATCCGCAGCCTCATCGGGCTCCTCGACGCAGGGCCATGTGCCTCAGGCTGTGGACCCCGACCCGCCTGTCGCTGTCGACCATGGCGATCGTCAACCGGCGCCGGCCGTCCCTGCTGCCCCGGCCGGCCCCGCCGCTCCGGCCGCTACCGGACGGTCCGATGACTTCCACACTGAGGTCGACGCTGATGACGACAGGAAGCCGGCGAACAACGGCCTAAGAGAAGCCGATGACGACGACCGCGACATCGATGACTGAATGGACGACCGACGAGATGGCTGACACCGTGGTCACGGGCCGGTTCCCGGCGACGCAGGCGTTGCGGATCAGGTGAGTCGGTAACCCATGCCGCGCACGGTCTCCACCCGCTGCCTGCCCAGCTTGTTGCGCAGGTAGGAGACGTAGACCTCCACCACGTTGGAACCGGGGTCGAAGTCCAGCCCCCATACGGAGCTCAGGAGCTGCTCGCGGCTGAGGACCTGACCGGGGTGGCGCATGAAGGCCTCGGCCAGCGCGAACTCCCTGGCCGAGAGCTCCACGGTTCGTCCCTCCAACGTCAGGGTCCGGGTGCGCAGGTCCAGAACCATGTCGCGGTGGGTCAGCCGCATCTGGTCGGGGCCGGTGGTATCCGGGCGCAGCCGTACCCGAATACGCGCCAGGAGCTCCTCGAAGGAGAAGGGCTTGGGCATGTAGTCGTCGGCACCGCCCTCCAGACCGGCGACGCGGTCGGCCACCGAGGAACGCGCGGTGAGCATGATGACCGGTACTCCCACTCCTTGGCCGCGCAGCTGCTGGAGCACCTCGAAGCCATCGATATCGGGCAGGCCCACATCCAGGATGATGAGGTCGAAGCTCTCCTGGACCGCGAGGGCCACGGCCTGCCTGCCTGCGGCGGTGGTGTGCGTGGTGAAGCCGGCCGCCTTGAGCCCCTTGGTGAGGAAGGCGACGATGCGGGGCTCGTCCTCAACGATGAGGATGCTGCTCATGGTGAGTGACTCCTTTGGGAGGCTGTCGGAGGCTGATCAGGGCTTGACGCCCCGGCAGGTGCGAGGGCACCGCCTCGGGAGGAGGACTGCGGAATGGAGGTCTTCAGAGGGACCACCATGGTGAATACCGAGCCTCGGCCCACCTCAGAGCGTATGTCCAGTCGTCCGCCGTGCGCTGCGACGATCGTCTCGACGATGCTGAGCCCCAGTCCTGTTCCTGAGGCGATCTCCTGAGCCCCGGTGGTGCGTTTGAACCGTTGGCGCACCAGGTCGATGTCCTCAGGGGCGATCCCGATGCCCTCGTCTCGCACCCACATCAGCAGGTGGCCGTCGCGAACGGCCGAACCCAGGGACACGGTGCTGCAGTGCTCGGAGTACTTCACCGCGTTGGCCACCAGCTGGAGCCAGGCCTGGGTGACTCGAGTGGGGTCGATCATGGCCCGGGTGAAGGCCGTCGACTCCATCTTCCAGCGGCGCTCGCCCAGGGCCAGGGACTTGTCGAAGACCAGCTCGGTCAGCTCGGCGACATCAGTGTCCAACGGTGTGACGAAGTCGCTCTGGATGCTCTTGGCCAGCAGGATCAAGTCGCCCACGAGCATCCCCATCCGGTCGAGCTCGTCCATGGCCAGCAGCTGGGTCTGGCGTACGTCCTCGGGGTCTGCCGGGTCGGTGAGCTCGAGGTGCCCGCGGACCACGGCGATCGGGGTGCGCAGCTCGTGGCCGACGTCGTCGAGCAGGTTGCGCTGGGCCTCCACCGAGGTCTGGACCCGGTCGAGCATCCGGTTGACGGCCGCGGCCAGGGCCGTCAGATCGTCCCGGCCCTTGACCGGCACCCGGGTGGTCAGGTCGTCCTCGCCGATGGACTCGGTGGCACGGCGCAGCTGCTCGATGGGGCGAAGGAGCCGCTCGACGGCGAACCAGGCCAGACCTGTCACCAGGGCGACGGTGAACACGGCCGCCGCTGCGTAGAAGGCCATGGTGCGTCGGAGCTGGGACTCGGCGACCTTGAGGTCGATGACGTGCACGAGCGCGCCGTGCTGGGACCCGCCCTGCAGCGGGACGATGAGGACCCGGTAGTTCGATGCGGGGGTGCGCACCGTCTCGATGACGGACTCCGAGGCGGCGGCCTGGGATGTCACCCGTGTGAGCAGCTCCTTGTCCTCCTCGGGGCGGAAGGAGACATTGTCCGAGGAGACCCAGGTCAGCTCCATGCCGGCGTCGGTGCCCACGAAGCCGAGCTCGGCCTCACCGCGCCCTTCGGCGGTGCGCTGGATATGGGTGCGAAGAACCGCGGAGACGTCCTCCAGGGGCCGACCGCTGGAGGGGTCCTGCCGTTCGGTGGCCAGCTGGCGGATCCGGTCACGGCTGTGCTCGAGCCGGTTGGTGGCATCGGCCGACACGCTGGAGAGCCCCAGTGCCCACACGATCGCCCCACACATGACCAGAGCGATGCTGGCCACCAGCACGATCGCCCACATGACACGAGTGCCGATGGTGACGGTACGAGTGGGCAGCGGTGAGGTCACGTCGCCATTGTGCCCGGATCCGCCGGGCTCCGCCCGATGGATCCGGGCACGGGCGGAGCCGGAGACTGCCCGACTCAGCGCCCTACTCCCGCGTAGGTCCACCCGGCCTCGCGCCAGGCCACCGGGTCCAGCGCGTTACGTCCGTCAATGATGACGCGCTCGGCGACGCCATCGGCGGCATCGGCGGGATCGAGCGCCACGAACTGGTCCCACTCGGTCAGCAGCAGGACGAGCTCGGCTCCCCTGAGCGCGGCGCGGGGGTCGTCCTCCAAGGTGAGGTGGGGGTGGGAGCGGGCCACGACGGGCAGGGCCTGCGGGTCGCAGACCGTGACCTCCGCCCCGAGGTCGGCCAGACGGGAGGCGACATCCAGGGCGGGCGAGTCGCGCACGTCGTCACTCAGCGGCTTGAAGGCCGCCCCCAGGATGGTGATCGACCGACCGGACAGCTCACCGCCCACGTGGGTGCGGGCCAGCTCGACGATCCGGTCGCGCTGCTCACGGTTGATGGAGTCGACCCGGCTCAGCAGGTCCGCCAGGTGCACGGCGCCGTGAAGGTCGGCACTGGCCTGCAGCGCCCGGATGTCCTTGGGAAGGCAGCCTCCGCCGAAGCCGACGCCGGCCTGGAGGAAGCGCCTGCCGATGCGCGGGTCGTGGCCGATGGCGTCGGCCAGGACTGTGACGTCGGCCCCGGCCGTGTCACACAGGTGGGCCATGGCGTTGATGAAGCTGATCTTGGTGGCCAGGAAGGAGTTCGCCGCGGTCTTGACCAGCTCGGCGGTGGGGTAGTCGGTGACGATCCTGGGGATGCCCTCCTCCAGCAGGTCCTGGTAGACGGCGTCGAGCGCGGTCTGGGCCTCCTGGGCGTCACGGGGATCGGCGGGAACCCCGTAGACGATGCGGTCGGGGTGGAGGGTGTCGGCCACGGCGAAGCCCTCGCGCAGGAACTCGGGGTTCCACAGCACCAGGGCACGGCCTGCCAGGCGCTCGGCCACCTGCTGGGCGGTGCCCACCGGAACGGTCGACTTGCCCACCACCAGGCTGCGCCCGCCCTCGGGCAGGGCGTCGTGAAGCATGTCGACCACGCTCCACAGCTGGCTCAGGTCGGCCTCCCCGCCGGTGGCGGACTGCGGGGTCCCCACAGCGATGAAGTGGACGTCGGCCTCGGCCAGCTCGGCCGGTGTCGGCGTTGAGGTGAAGCGCAGGTCGCCCTGCTGAGCCCCTGTGACCAGCAGCTCGGGCAGCCCCGGCTCATAGAAGGGGGCGCGGCCCTGAGCGAGGGCCTCGACCTGCTCGGGACGGGTGTCGATCCCCAGGACGTGGTGTCCCAGGTGGGCCATGGCGGCGGCGTGGACGGCACCGAGGTATCCACAGCCGATGACGGTGAGCTTGAGAGGGGTCATGAGTTGTTCCAATCGTTGGTGAGGTCCAGGGGCATGAAGGGGGAGGCGTCCCCCAGGCAGTGGCGCACCCAGACGGGCAGCCAGTGGTGGGCAGCGGGACGGAAGGCGTGGACGAAGACGAGCCGCAGTGCCGAGGATCGGTAGTAGGTCTCCAGACGTTGCGCCGTCATGGGCAGCGTGCGGGCCAGGTCATCGAGCAGTCCGCGGACCCGGGCGTGAGTCTCAGGGCCGAGCCGGCCGCGAACTGCCATGAGATCCGCGTGGGCCCAGAGGTTGCCCAGATCGAGGGCCGCCTCAGCCATGGCCGCGGTATCCAGGTCGAGCAGGGACAGGTCGGTCCCGTCCCACAGGAGCTGGCCGTCGTGGAGGTCGCGGTGGGTGATGACGTGCACCCCGCTGCCCTCCCTCAGGCTCAGGCAGGTGTCCACCACCTGCTCGTGCAGAAGATCCTGCTGGTCGATGACGCCGTAGCGTTGGGCGGAGGCGAGCCAACGTCGCAGCACCTCGGCCTCCTGACGCGGCCCGTGGAGGGGCAGGTCCGCCTCGCCGTCGCCCAGGCGCGACCAGGAGTCCCTGAGTCGCTGCCACCCGGGCAGGCCGGCGTCACCGAGCTCGTCGAGGCTGCGGCCGGGCAGCAGCTCGAGGTCGACGACATCGTCTCCGTTGCCCAGGACCCTGGGGGTGCGCAGGCCGGTGACCCGCAGCACCGAGGCGGCGGTCGTGTGCGCCCGCACCAGGGAGGCGGCCTTGTGGGGCCGCACGATCTTGCGGACTCGGGAGGCCTCCATCACGACGGCGCGGCGGCCGGCGCGGTGGACGACGAGCGCCCCGGTCAGCTGCCCGGACAGGGCCGGCAGGGCCGGCAGGGCCGGGTCCTCGGCGTAGGGCAGCAGGTCGGGGGTGCTCCCGACGGTGACGTGCCCGGCACGTAGACGGCTCTGGCCATCGACGCACTCGATGCTCACGCTCGCGGTGCGCGAGTCCCGGTTGCCGGGCCAGGCCCGGCGCAGCCCGGGGATGGCGCGCAGAGTGCTCAGCATGTCCGTCATCTCCGTTGTCTGTGTCATCTCAGTCATTCGTGTCGTACTCGTCGCGTCCGTCATGCCCAGGTGGTCTCCGTCTCAGGGGACCGGGCGATGCGCTCGATGGCGGCCAGCTCGGCGCCGATGCGCTCACGCCAGGACGGGTGGGCACGGCGCAGGGGATCGGCCAGTCGCGCCAGCCTCGACAGTGCGATCGCCGTCCCCAGCTCCTCGCCGCCCGGCACCGGCCGGTGCGCGGCGTAACCCTCCAGCAGGGCACGCCCCTGAGACGGCGGCGCGACCGCCAGGTAGGAGCCCAGATCCGTCGCCGCCGGTGCCAGGCGCACCCGGTCGAAGTCGGTCAACCAGACCCGCCCGGTCGAGTGCTCGTAGAGCACCTGATCGGGGGAGGCGTCGCCGTGGGTGAGAACCGGTGACCCCAGGATCCGGGCGGGCAGCATGTCGCCCGCCGCCCGTACCCGGCGCGCCAGCTCAGGGGCCAGGACGTCGAGCTGACGGGCATGGACCTCAGCCAGCTCCCGAGCAGTGGGATGCTGATGCGGCAGCCGGTCGACGAGCTCCGGAGGCAGCAGCCCGGCGCAGGAGTGCAGCTCGGCCATCAGGGCCCCCACGCGACTGGTGGCCTCCGTGGGGCCCTGAGCGGTGGCCGGACCATCAGCGTTGTCCGCGTAGAGGTCGGCCAGGTTGGTGTCCCCGCACCACTGCTGAATGCTGACGCGGCCCTCGCACCCGGCCACGGCCTGCGAGTCGAGGAACCGGGGGACCGGGAGGAGCCCGGACAGGAGGCGGTGGACGTCGTCGGACGGCCCTCCGGCACCGGTCCGCAACCGCAGGACCGCTGAGCCGTCTCGCAGGATCAGGCGCCGTGAGGGGTTGTATCGCAGCACGTCCCGGGCGTCCCAGGCGCTGAGCACTCCCAGCCCCATCGCCTGGGCGAGAGGCTCGGCGAGCTTGGGGTCGGTGAGAACCTCACCGCACTGCAGCAGCAGAACGTCATCCAGGGTGCGGGTGACGGGGGGCTGCGCCAGCCCCAGCGAGGCGGCCAGGCCCTCGGCCTGAACGGCCTTGGAGTGCGAGACCGGCCAGAGCAGACGTGCCCAGCCCGCTGTGAGCCCGGTGCTCCGCTCCGTCAGGGACACCAGGACAGACACCCCCGGCTTGACGCGCAGCCTGTCGGCCCGCACCGGGAGCTCGAGGAGCTCACTGAGCCGGTCGGCGTCGAGCACCATGGCGACGGCGTCGGCCGTGGTCGTTGCGCTGATGGTCGAAGACGTCACGATCCGCTCCCCGCCAGGGCGAAGGAATCGGTCAGGTGACTGCTCGCCCACCGACGGAAGTCGGCCGAGGACTCCATGAGGTCCTCAGGACTGCCCTCCAAGCGGATCCGCCCGTCCTGGATCCACACCACCCGGTCGGCACGCATGGCGGCCTGCGGGTCGTGGGTGACGGTCAGAGTCGTGCGCCCGGCCACCAGCTCATCGATCGCCTCGAGCACCGCCGACGTCGAGGCCGGGTCCAGCCCAGTGGTCGCCTCATCCAGGATGATGATCGGCGAGTCCCGCAGCAGCGCCCGAGCGATGGCGATGCGCTGACGCTGGCCGCCGGAGAGGGTGCCGCCCCGCTCGCCCACGGCCGTGTCGTAGCCGTCGGGCATCTGAGTGATGAAGTCGTGGGCGTGGGCGGCGCGCGCGGCCGCCTCCACCTCCTCATCGGAGGCATCGGGCCGCCCCAGCCGGATGTTCTCCCGGATCGTGCCGGTCAGCAGCACCGCCTCCTGGTGCAGGACCGAGGCCTGCGAGCGCAGGAAGCGCAGATCCAGTTCGTCCAGGCTGTGCCCGTCGAGACTCACCGTGCCGGACGTCGGATCCAGGGCCCGAACCACCAGGGACACCAGGGTTGACTTGCCTGAGCCCGACGGCCCCACGAGAGCCACGTGCTCGCCGGGGACCACCGTCAGGTTCACTCCGTGCAGCACCTCGCGGCCCTCGTAGGCGGCATGCACGTGGTCGAAGTGGACCATGCCGTGAACCGTGTCCAGCACGGTGGCGTTATTGGGGGAGACGATCTCGGGCTTGACCGCCATGAGGTCGGCCACCCGCTCTCCCGAGGCCGTCGCCCGGGCGATGCGGCCGGTGTACTTGGCCATGTCCCGAAGCGGCTTCATGGTGGTGCGCAGGTAGGTCGTGAAGAGCACCAGGTCTCCCGGGGACATGGCGCCGTTCAGGACCCGGATGCCCCCGCCGACCATGACCACTGCGGTGGCCACGCCGACGATGACGTCCGTGGAGCGCTCCAGGCGCGCGGCGATACGGCGCGAGCGCACCCCCTCACTGAGCGACACCGTGTTGGCGCCCGTGAAACGCTCGTGCAGCAGCGGCTCCAGACCGTAGGCCTGGACCACCTTGATGGCGCCGAGCGCCTCCTGGGCGGTGTTGGCCAGGTTCCCCTCCGACTTGCGGCTGCGCAACGAGGCCGCGGAGATCCGCCGTGAGTTGCCCGAGGACGCGAGCAGGAAGGCTACCACCGCCAGAAGCACGATCATGGCCAGCAACGGGTCCAGGAACACCATGACCACGACCATGACCAGCAGGGTCAAGGTGTTGGCGGCCATCGGCAGGCCGGCGGTGACAGCCACCTCCTGCATGCGGTTGACGTCCGCGATGAGCCGCTGAACCGTGTCCGCGCTGCGGTTGCGGGCATGGAACTGCTGGGACAGGCCCTGAACGTGGTGGAAGGCCCGGCTGCGCAGGGAGGCCGCCGTCCGTGAGCCCACCAGGGCGAAGGCCACGGTGGCCAGGTAGTTGCACACCGCCCGGCCGGCCACGATCACCAGCAGGGCGACACCGAGCCCCACCAACGAGGAGACCGTGGCGGGGGAACTGCCCGTGTGTCGGCCCAGAGCCGCCACCAACGAGTCGATGGCGATCTTCAGTGGCCAGGGCTCGAGCACCCGGAAGACCACCTCCGCCAGGAGCACCACCGTGCCTCCGGCCATGAGACGCCACTGCGGTGCGGCATCAGGACCCACCAGCCGCAGGGTCTGCCGCATGGGGGAGTGGCGCATCCGACTGCATCCGTGACGGCGTGGAAGCGAGCCCATCACCGCCCACCCCCCTGAGGCACGCCGGCCAGCTCCAGGATCCGGGTGACGACCCGCCGCCAGGAGTGGCGCTCCTCGGCCAGGAGACGGCCGTTGCGCCCCATCCGGGCCCGCCGCTGGGGCGAGGCCGCCAGATCATCCAGGGCCGCGGCCAGCGCCGTGGGGTCCGAGGGCGTCACGAGCACACCATGGAGCTGCGAGCCCTCCTCAAGCAGCTGGGGGATCTGCCCGACGTCGGAGGCCACGACCGCCAGACCCGCGGCCAGGTACTCCAGGACCTTCATGGGGGAGAAGTACTGCTGCTCGCGACCTCCCAGATCCGGATAAGGGGCCACCCCGATCGCCGAACCCGCCATGTGGGCGGGGATCTCCTCAGGAGAGACCGCCCCCCGGAAGTCCGCCTCCACCCCCAGGCGCTCGGCCTGAGCCCGGAGCGTTTCCATCTCAGGGCCGTCCCCGATGATCCGCAGGCTCCACTGCTGACGCGCCAGGGACGCTGCCGTGATGAGGTCGGCCACCCCGTGCCACGGCTTGAGCGTCCCCACGAAGGTGACGACCACCCGCTCGGGGTCCGCCGGCTGAGGCTGGATACGGCGCACACTCACACCGTTGGGAACCGTGTGGATCCTGTCGGCGACAGCGTCGGCATCCGGCACGTCGGCGGTATGACGACGAACCCAGTCGGCCACCGGGTCCGAGACGCACACCGTGGCCCGAGCGGCCCCGACCTGACGGCGCAGCGCCTGCTCGGCAC
Organism: Actinomyces sp. oral taxon 171 str. F0337; assembly: GCF_005696555.1. Taxonomy (NCBI): domain Bacteria; kingdom Bacillati; phylum Actinomycetota; class Actinomycetes; order Actinomycetales; family Actinomycetaceae; genus Actinomyces; species Actinomyces sp. oral taxon 171. The sequence goes on from NZ_CP040005.1 coordinate 1,193,480, forward strand.
CGGAGGCGTCCACCAGTGAGCGGTGACGACGCTGCTCGTCGATCAACGGAGCATTGACCTCCAGGACCCCCGGTACTCCGGTGGCCGCCGTGATGTCGGCCAGCGCCGTGGAGAACAGGGAGTAGCGCTCATAGACCAGGTCGGCGCCGTCGGCGACCACCCGTGAGGCGATCCTCTGCGCGGCACGCACCTGAGCCTGCTCCCGCTCAGCGGGAGCGACATCGGAGACCGTCTCCAGGTGCAGCTCGAGGTCGGTCAGGTCGGCGGGGACGTGCTCACCCGAGCGCAGGGCGTAGAGCACCACCTCGTGGCCGGCGGCCCGCAGCTCGCGAACGACCTCCTGGATGTGCACCGAGGCGCCCTTGGTCCCGAACACCGGGATGCCCGGGTCGCAGCAGATGTAGGCGATCCGCATCAGGCGGCTCCTTCCTGGTCGGCCAGGTACATGCTGGGGGCGGGGACGGGACCCGACTGCCAGGCTGACAGGACCTCGGCCTGGGCTCGGGAGTCGAAGTGCTCCTCGATCAGCGCCCGCGCCCCACGGGACAGCGAGACGGTGTCGACCTCGCCCAGCGCGATCCCGCGCAGGGCCACGGCCAGGGAGGCCGGGTCGCCCGGGGGCAGAAGGAGCCCGGTGACGCCGTCGTGAACCACCTCCGGCAGGCCTGAGACCGCCGTGGCCACGACCGGCGTCCCGCAGGCCATCGCCTCCAGGATCACCGTGGGCAGACCATCGATGTTGCCGTCGGCCGCCTCGATGCAGGGAGCCACGAACACGTCCGAGCGCGCCAGCAGATCGCGCACCTCCGCCTGCGTGAGCGGACCCAGCAGACGGATCCTGCCGGCCAGCCCCAGGCGGTCGATCTGCTCCGTCAGGCGCTCACGCTCGTCACCGTCACCGGCCAGCTCCGCCTCGACGTCGACACCCGAGCTCACCAGGATCCTCACCGCCTCGACCAGGTCGGCGAAGCCCTTCTTGGGCACCAGCCGACCCACAGCGCACACCCGCAGCGGTTCGGCCCTCTTGGCGGACACCTGCTTCGGGGCGCGGTAGGAGAAGCGATCCAGCTCCAGGGCGTTGTAGCGCAGCGACACAGTGGCGCCCGTGCCCGCCAGCGCTGTTCCCAGGTAGTCCTCGTTGTAACGGCTGATGGCGATGACCCGCTGCGCGTCGGTGCAGATCCGGCGCAGCCACTTCGGGTCCACCGACTCGTGGAAGATGTCCTTGGCGTGAGTGGTCACGGTGTAGGGGATACCGGTCAGGGCCGAGGCGATCCACGTGACCCGCCCCGCCAGGGACGCGAAGTGCGCGTGCAGGTGGGTGATGGAGTCTCGGCGCGCCTGGCGCGCCAGCTCCACGCCCTGAGCCACCTCGTCACCGGGGAGCTCGGCCAGCACCGGCATGATGGCGGCGAAGCGCTCGCGGTCCTCCTGGCGGGTCAGGCCGTTGGTGAGCTGGTTCCACAGGTCGATGGCCCGCTGCGGCCGGCCCACCCAGTTGACCCGGGCGGCGACCCTGGCGATCTCGGGGTGGAAGCGCGCATCCGTGGTGGGGCGCAGCGCATAGATGCTCAGGTCCTCACCCTGGGCCTCACGGGCCAGGATCTCGGTGACGATGAAGGTCTCCGAGAAGCGGGGGTAGACCTTCAGGACGTATCCGATACGGGGACCGCCCTGGGGGGTGTCGAGTGAGGGATTCATGCGGGGATCTCCATCCTGGTGAGGCTGGCGTCGTGGCTGTTGAGATGACTGAGGCGGGTGGTGGGGCCGTCGCTCCGGTCGCCAATGAGCTCGGCGGCGAGCACAGGGACGGTCGCCAGACCGTCCAGGCGCAGACGACGTCGCCCCATCAGGTGGTTGCGGGCGGTGTCCTGATCACGCAGCAGCTCGGTGAGCCGGTTCTCCAGCGCCGCGGCACTCAGATCCGTGACTCTCAGGAGATCGACGGCTCCGGCCTCCTTCAGGGCGGTGGCCCGGATGAACTGCTCAAGGCGAGGCGTCTCGCGCGGGACGAGGAGAGCCGGGGTGTCGGAGGCGAGGATCTCGCTGACCGTGTTGTACCCGGCCATCGAGATGACCGCCGCGGCCTGCTGGATGTGGCGACTCATTCCCGGCCAGGACCGGCGCACGACGGTGCGGGGACCGGCCGCCTGAGCGACCTGGTGGAACAGGGCGGCATCGAGCTGCGGGCCGGTGACCACGACATGCCGGTAGCCGTCAGGGACGCGTGCCTTCGCGGCGGCCCGCAGCAGGGTGATGCCGTCGGAGCCGCCGCCGGCGGTCGTCAGGATGAAGGGCTCCGGATCGAGGGCGTTACCTGCCAGCGCGGTTGAGGCCTCGGAGCCGTCCCTGGTCTCGGCGATATCGCGACCGTGGGCGAGGTAGCCGGTGTAGCGCATCCGCTCCTCCAGTGCGGTCGGGGCCTCACCGGTGGCACTCAGGTCGTGGACCGCGGCGTCCCCGTAGACCCAGACCTCGTCGATGAGCCGGCGTAGCGTGTCGGTGTCGCCGAGCTCATCCCACTCCCGCTGCACGGTTGCCGGGGTGTCCAGGACCTCGCGCAGGCCGAGCACCACACGCGCGGCGGGGTGAGCCCGGCGCAGGTGCGTCAGGGGCTCGCGCAGCTCCTGGTGCACCCCGTAGGGATGCCGATCGATGATGAGCAGATCCGGGGCGAAGGTGCTCAGGACGCCGGACAGCAGGGCACCCCGGATCAGGCTCAGGTCCTCACGGGTGATGCGCAGCCGCTGTGGCAGGTAGGTGCCCCCGGACTTCTTGACTCCTGGCAGCACCAACCAGTCGAAACCGTCAGGAAGGCGGTAGTCCTGCCCCGGAGCCAGGCCGGTGATGACCAAACCAGTGACGTCATGACCGGTGAGCCCCGGCAGTGCCCGGGCCAGGTGATGGGCCAGAGCGAGGTTGCGGCGAAGGTGGCCCAACCCCTTGGCGTCGTGGCTGTAGAGGGCCACACGTAGGGGAACGGTCGTCATGATCGTCTCTTCTCCTGGTGTCAGTTGTGGATCGTTCTGAAACGATCCTGACCGGTCAGGAGAAGATGACGATTAAGGACGGATGAGAAAGCTCTCAGGTTTGTCGGAGGCTAGACCAGCTGCACCTGGACTCCGGCGTGACGCAGAGCCTCGACATGCTCGGCGGGGGCGCCGTCGTCGGTAATAACCGTGTCGATCTTGGAGGTGAGGCAGATGAGGGCGAAGGCCGTCCGGCCGAGCTTGGAGCTGTCGCACACGATGACGACGCGCTGGGCGGCCTCGACCAGGGCGGCGTTGACGGCGGCCTCGCCGTCGTGCTGGGCGTAGGTACCTCTCTCGTCAAGGCCCTCGACTCCCAGGAAGAGCGTGCCCACGCTGATCGAGGGCAGGATGAGCCCGGCCAGAGGGCCGGTGAGCTCGAAGGACCGGGCTCGCGCGATCCCTCCGGTGACGACGACGCGCACGCACTGGCGCACGGCCATCTCGCTGGCGATGTTGACGGCGTTGGTGACCAGGGTGATCGGCACGTCCGGATCGGTCAGGTCCGGCAGGAGCGCAATCTCGCGAGCCACCTCGGTGGTCGTGGTGCCCCCGTTGAGACCGACGGAGTCACCCGGGTGCACCAGAGCGGCTGCTGCCTTGGCGATACGGGTCTTCTCATCGGCCATCTTGGAGGTGCGATAACGTAGAGGCGGCTCGGTGGAGGTGGGGTTGGCGATGGCGCCGCCTCGGGTGCGGCTGATCAGCTGCTGGTCCGCCAGATGGTCGAGGTCTCGCCGTGCGGTCGCCGCCGAGACCCCCAACCGCGTGATGATGTCATCGATATGGACGCTGCCCTCGTCCATGACGATGTCGAGGATGGCCGAATGGCGATCATGCCGAGACATCTCGATCCTCCTGGGGCTCAAGGGGGTGGTGCGGGACGGAGAGGGGGCGGGCGGGGAAGGAGCGCATATGTGATTTGTTCATCAACTACTTGCCTTATCCTAGTGACCGTGCGGCAGGTAGTCGTCGTACTGACGTCAGCATAGTTCAGTGGTGCTCGTATTTGCCTCCCGAGAGCGATACATGGCGATACAAACCTTGCTACTGTCGTCGACATCAATCACGCCATTGCGTGGGGTGGTGGTCCCGTGGGCTCGCCGCCCCGCCCCCGAGAACAGAGAAAACATGGGATCTCCCGCTGACCTTGCCGAGCGCCTCCACCGCGAGGAGGGCGTCGTCGCCATAGGGGTCGACGTCAGTGCCGACGGCATCACCGCGGTTGTTGCAGATGGTGGGGGGGAGCGTCATCTCCTCCCTGGAACGCCCAGTGCCCAAGGAGTGTCGTTCCAACAACGCTCACCGACTGGCCCAGGAGATCGGCAGCGCGATCGAAGCCTTGTGCACGGGCGTCGCCGACGACCCCAGCGGTGAGGCGTCCGGGGCGGCGGCCCTCGTCGTCGGGGTCTGTGTGCCGGGCGTCGTCGACGAGGACGAGGGGCGCGTCCGTCGCAGTGAGACCCTTGGGTTGCAGGACGTCCCGTTGGCGAGTCTTGTGAGGCAGTCGCTGTCGTCGTGGGTCACTGGGCCGTCCGGGCTCTCCGGAGGCCTTGAGGTGATGCTCTATCAGGACGCTGGTTGCGGCGCCTGGGCTGAGAGCCAGTGGGGCGCGGCCGGGAGGGACTGCCTCTATCTGGCGGTTGGCGAGCGGATCTCCTCCGCCGTCCTGCTGGGCGGTGCCCTGGTGCTGGGTGAGGGCTGGGCCGGTCAGGTCGGTCGGATCCTGGTTCCCGATCCGGACTGGAGCGGGGAGAGGGCCCGCCTGGAGGATGTCGCCTCCGTCGGCGCGATGGTGAGGCGACGCACCGCCGGCATGGTTGATGACTCCGCAGGCTTCCTTGACTCCGGTGACTCCTTCTCCGGCGCTGTCGCGGCGACCTCTCGCAGCCGCGATGATGCTTCCCACGAGCCGTCCACTCAGTGCGCCTCGGGTCTGAAGGCTCTCCTCGGCGCGATGCGTTCGGGGGACCGGGAGGCGCGTCGCGTCTGGGACACCGGTCTGGACTCTCTGGCGGAGCTCGTCGCTCACGGTGTCGGTCTGCTCGGCCCTCTCGACATCGTCGTCAACTCCGAGCTGATGCGGGCCGATGAGGTTGTCTTCCTTGAGCCTCTGCGACGCCGGGTGGCTGACCTCGTGGGCGACCTGCCAGCACCGCGGCTGGTGGCGGCCCGGCTCGGGGTGTCGGCGCCGGCATTGGGAGCAGCAGGACGCGCACTCGCCGACTGGAAGTAGTCTGACGGTCACCCGAATACTGCCTTGCGTCTCTGCGCCGTTGGCTGACAACTCGCTTATGGCGTTGCGGAGACCCACAATGGGGGCAGGCCGTGGCAGTATGTTCGCCAACTGCAGTTGTCCAAGCCGGTTTGAGGAGAACCAATCGTGTCCCCCAGGAGAGAAGCGAGGCGCAGCGCGTGACCCTGTCTGCTCGTCCGCTTCGCATCGGCATCATGGGGGGAACCTTTGACCCGATCCACCATGGACACCTGGTCGCGGCCAGCGAGGTTCAGAACGTCTTCGCTCTCGACGAGGTCATCTTCGTGCCCACCTGGGCCCAGCCCTTCAAGAAGGAGCGCAAGGTCTCCCCGGCCGAGCACCGTTACCTCATGACGGTGATCGCCACGGCCTCCAACCCGAGATTCACAGTCTCCCGGGTCGATATCGACCGGGGTGGTACGACCTACACGATCGACACCCTTCATGACATCGCGGCTGAGTACCCGGGCGCGGAACTGTACTTCATCACCGGGGCGGACGCGTTGGCGCAGATTCTCACCTGGAAGGACAGTGAGGAGATCTTCGACCTGGCTCATCTGGTGGGGGTGACGCGTCCCGGGCACGTTCTCAGTGACTCCGGGGTCCCCCGTGACCGGATCTCGCTGGTGGAGGTGCCGGCCATGGCGATCTCGTCGACGGACTGCCGTCAGCGAGTCGGGGAAGGGGCCCCGGTGTGGTACCTGGTTCCTGACGGTGTCGTGCAGTACATACGCAAGTACGGGCTTTATCGTATGGCCTTGCGGCCGGCGTCGGCGACGTCGATGACGGCGAGAGTGGCCCGCGAGCAGTCCCTGAGGAAGGAGAACGACGGTGAGCACTGAGCAGACCGGCGTCAATGCCCCCACGTCCGAGGAGCCGACGCAGGATGAGCACGCTCCACGCGGTAGTCGTCGTGCGATCCGGCAGGCGGAGCGCGCCGCCGAGCGAGAGGCGATCCTGACCGGCCAGCAGCCGCTCCTGACCCGACGTGAGATGAGGCGTCTGCGTGAGGAGGCCAAGGCACTGCGGGCTGCCGTCGAGGCGGGCGAGATCACCCCTGAGCAGGCCCAGGCGCTCCAGGACCCTCTTGCCGATCCGGCGTCGGTCACCTCCCGTTCCTCCGCTACGTCGGGTGATGAAGTCGATTCCGGGCTGGGGGAGGCGACCGAGCCTCCCGTCGTGGACGGGGTCGACTATCTCGAGCAGGGAGGGCAGAACCCACCCCTGAACCTGTCCGTGCCCGAAGGGCCGGCCGTCTCCGCTCCGAGCTGGCGCTCGCTGTCTGCCGCCGAGGCCGTGGCGATCTCCGAGATCGAGACAGGCCTGATGGAGGCCGTCGACCTGCCGGTGGCCACCCTTGACTACGACGCTCACTGGGCCGCGAACGCCAGCTCCGAGCCGGCACCGGTGCCCACCCGCTTCTCGCTCAAGGACCGCCTTGAGGGAGGCCCTGTCTCCGAGGAGGACGAGCCGGAGAGCCCTCAGAGCAACGAGCCTCAGGGCGCTGTTGAGATGATCGACGACGCCGAGACCGAGGGGCCCGCCACCAGTCCCTACGACTACCGGGAGGGTTTTGAGCCGACGGTCCAGGCCAATGAGGAGGCCTCCATGAGGTCCTCCTCCTCATCGGCCGACGCCGTGAGCGCTGCCTCTGCCGTCCCCGCCGCCTCCGCTGTTCCTGCCGTCTCCACAACTGTATCCGGTGCCGCCGACTTCGCCGCCTTTGAGCAGGCCGGGGCCCCGCGGAACTCCGAGTCCGCCCGCAGCGGTGTGAGTGCTGGGTCGGCGTCCTCCGCAGGCTCGGTGCGCCGACCCATCGTGCGGATTCCCGCTGCTGCGCAGGGGGTGCGCACCGTGAACGTCTCCACGGGAGAGCTCAGCTCGGTCCAGCCCGTGGACAGCTCACCATCTGCCCCGGAGGCCGTCGACAGTCAGGATGCCTACGGTTCCCCCTCTATCGAGGAACCGATGGTGCAGGACGGCGCAGGGGTCGAGATCGACATCGAGGCACAGACCATGGTGGTGCCGACGTCGGTGCCTTCGTCTCAGGCTGAGCAGGCCCCCGAGCTCGGTGCGCCCGGGGCTCCGCAGTGGAGGTCACTGCATCAGCCCTCGCAGGCGGACAGCTTCCAGGAGACGATCGTGGCCGGCGCGGCTGAGACCACCGTTGTCTCCGGTGAGGCCGTCAGTCCCTACGCCTTCTACAGCGACGAGGCCGAGAACGGCAACGGCCCGCTCGGGGCCTCCGAGTGGGACTCCGTGGCGGTCCCGGCTGCTGAGGCGCCCGAGGAGCCCTACCTGGCCCCCGTCAACGAGGTGACCGGGAGGGTTCCCTCCCCGGATCACGTCCTGCCGATGGAGCAGCCCCGTTCCTCCTCGCGCATCGGTAAGGTGCTCATGGCCGCACTCATCATCGTCCTCCTGCTGCTCATCATCGGCGTGGTCCTGGCTCTGCTGATCGCCAACGGCAAGATCGGTGACAGCACGAGCGCCATGGCCGCCACCAGCGGTGCGGGGGAGTGGATCCGTCAGCTCGTCTGACGGTGGCGTGCACGGTACAGTCGCCGCTGCCGCATGATGTCTGACTGACCGTCCCGAAGGAGATCCGTGTCCGCCACCGAACACGCCACGAGCCTGACCATCGCTGCCGCTCGTGCGGCGGCCGATAAGAAGGCCGAGCACCTCGCCGCCATCGACGTCTCCGAGCGGCTGGGGCTCACTGATGTCTTCCTGCTGGCCTCCGGGGCGAACGACCGTCACGTCCACGCCATCGTCGATGCGGTGGATGAGGCCATGCACCACGCCGGAGCCAAGCGCCGTACCCGGGAGGGCTTCGCCGACGCCCACTGGGTCCTGGTGGACTACGGCGACGTCGTCGTCCATGTCCTGCAGGACGAGGACCGGGAGTTCTACTCGCTCGAACGACTGTGGAAGGACTGCCCGGCTATCGAGCTGCCGGTGGACCTGACGCGCGAGAACAGTCGAGATGGTGCTGCGGTCGGCGGTCGGGAGGACGCTGCGTCATGACGGATCTCATTCTGTGGCGCCACGGCCAGACCGATTACAACAGTCAAGGGCGCATTCAGGGGCAGGTCGACATCCCTTTGAATGAGACCGGTCGTGACCAGGCGCGACGTGCCGCCGACGGTATCGCGGCGCTGGGGCCTACGCGCATCGTCTCCTCCCCGTTGGCACGGGCTCGGGCGACGGCTGAGGTGCTGGCGTCGCTGACCGGCCTGAGCGTCGAGGTCGATCAGGGACTGGCCGAGAAGTCCTTCGGAGACTGGGAGGGACTCAAGGCGGCCGACATCAAGAAGCAGTGGCCGGAGCACTACGCCACCTGGCGGGCTGGAGGAGAGCTTCCTCAGTTCAGGATCGAAGGGCGCCGTCAGACCGCCGAGAGGGTGGGGGAGGCGCTCAAGACCATCGTCGCAGGCTCTCAGAAGGGTGACGTCATCGTGGCCGTCTCCCACGGAGCGGCCACCAACCTGGGGGCCACCTATCTGCTGGGGATGGATACTCAGCAGTGGTTCGGCCTACGCGGTATGAGCAACTGCTGCTACGCGCTCATGCGGACCAACAAACGGCCTCCAGGCTGGTCGGTGGTCAAGTGGAACGCCGGGCCACCGGTGGACTCCAGTCCGTTGGGCAAGATCCTGGGCTGAGCAGGTGAGGTAGCGCACGTACCGTGGATTTGCTCTGACGGGGCCGATCTTCATACAGTTATCCGCGTCGCCGAACAAGAGCGACGCCCGAACGGGGCTATGGCGCAGTTGGTAGCGCGCTTCCATGGCATGGAAGAGGTCGGGGGTTCGAATCCCCCTAGCTCCACGATCCCGTCGGAGTGAACACCGAGCGGGACACCCATGAAGGGGCTATGGCGCAGTTGGTAGCGCGCTTCCATGGCATGGAAGAGGTCGGGGGTTCGAATCCCCCTAGCTCCACAAAGTCTCCGAGCAGGCCCCGCCATCCAGGCGAGGGTCATTTTGTTTCCCTGCTTACCGCTGGAGTGTGCGGCACAATGCGGGTATGGCTATCGCTGTGCTGGTCAAGGCCTTGGGGGCCTTCTTCGCGATCATGAATCCTTTCGTCAATCTGCCCCTGTTCCTGAGCCTCACCCAAGGCCAGGATGCAGTGACCCAGCGGCGCACAGCGGTTCGTACGACGATCTCCTCCACTGTCATGTGCGCCGTCGTTCTGTTCCTCGGCGCGGCAATTCTGAGGTTCTTCGGCATCGGCGTCGACGATTTCCGGATTGCAGGCGGAATCGTTCTGCTCATCATCTCCTTGTCCATGCTCAACGGCAGCGGCTCCAGCGCCCACGAGGGGAGCGCGCAGGAGAAGGAGCAGCACGACGTCGTTGCTGGTGATGGGAACGATGTCGCCTTCTACCCCATGACCTTTCCCATCCTCGTGGGGCCGGGAACGATTGCAACCATCATCGTCATCCAGTCACAGGCCCGGGGGCTGGTTGGGCATGCGGCGGTTGCGGCTGCATTGGCGGCCGTCCTCGTGGCACTCGGGATCGTTCTCTACTTCTCAGCCAGCATCGGCGCTCGTCTGTCCATGACGATGCGTACCATCATGACTCGCCTCATGGGAATGATTCTGGCCTCGATCGCGGTACAGATGATCGTCGTCGGGATCCAGCACCTCTTCCCCGGGCTGACTCGCTGAGATGCGCCCCACGTGTGGGTTCCTGAGAGGAACTGGCCCCTCAGGGACTCTGAGGGTAGCCTCACCTTCAGATGTTGCCGGGAGCACCCCGCCCCGGCATACGGCAACACGGTAGGAAGGTAAGCGTGTGACGTCCGTTCAGGTTCCCGACATCATGCAGCGCGCCCGGCGCATGGCCAGGCGTCTCCTGGCCGGCAGTGGAAGCGCCGCAGTGACGGCCTACCGCATTGACCCCTCCGCGCCGGCTGCCTTCGTCGCTCACGCTATGCGGGCTGATGGCCGGATCCTCGTCGCTGCGTGTCCGCCGGAGGGTACCCCGCTGGCCATCGCGCCCGACGGCGTGGCCGTCGACGTCCGGCTCGACGTCACTCTCGATGCCGCCGAACCCGGTGTTCGCATCACGGCAGCCACCGCTCATCTGCTCGGGAGCCTGACCTGGATCGAGGGTGAGGACCTCTCCCTGACCCTCGCCTCCTCTCGGGCCTCCGCCTGCCACTGCGCCATCGTCGGCGAGGATCCCCTTGAACGGGTCCGAGAGATCGCCTCGGGACCCGGTGGACGGCTGGGCGTCATCACCTGTGAACGGGTCATGCTTCACTGCGTCTCCGGGGTCTCCAGCCATGATATTGAGGAGATCCTCGATATCGACTCGGCCGATGCCGGTGCGGCTCCCTCGATCTCCTGGAGCCCTCAGGAGATCATGGGCGCCCATGAAGCGGTCAGTGCTGTCGGTCAGCTGGGGCTGCGGGCCGTGTGCGAGGCGGTGCGTGAGGGACAGCTGCCTGGATGGGTCTGCTCCTCCCGCCCTGCTGTCGGTGTGTGTCCCACACTGTGGGACAGGACCATGTGCGTCGACGTCGATGCCCACGGGGTGACCCTCATGTCCATCACCGGTGAAGAGGTCACCACCCTGGTGGTCTCCTTCGCACAGGCACTGGCCGGCGCGAGCGAGGTCGGGCCGGCCTTGGAGCATCTGGCCTCTCAGGCCCTGCCGCAGCGCCTGGCTCGTCCCTGAGGCGGCCAGGCGCGGTGCGCTTGCTGCCGTTGATCCGACTGCGGAAACCGAAACGGGGGACACCACCATGTGGTGGCATCCCTCGTTGGCCCCCAGCCGCTCGAGCTGGAGAGCCTTCCGGTCAGCGAACCTCGTAGGTCGTGCAGGCGGCGGTGTCGCCGCCGACGGTCACGGCCTCGGCCGTGCACATGAGGTCCTTGTTGTGGACGCACTCGAGGCGCTGGCAGGCCCCCACGTGGCCCTCGGCCACCGGCAGGCCGCCGCGGGCGTCGAGGCTGATGAAGGTGTCGCAGGCCGGTGCGCCGTTGTCGCCACCGACGGTGATGGCGAAGGCGGTGCAGCCACCGTTGTTGAAGGCGCAGGAGGTGGTGGTGCAGGAGGAGATCTTGGTGACGGACATGATGCTTTTCCTTTCGAGCGGATGTGCGCTGTGGACATGAATAACGTAAATTCGCATCCGCCCACCGGCAACGAAGGGCAGCCTGCCCTGCTTCGAGCCGCATCGAGAAACGTTGAAATTCCGCCATTTCGGTGCTTCGTGTCGGGCTGTTTCCGTCCGTTGGAGGGCCTTGGGAACGGGAGGGGTTGTGTGCTGCCGGTTTTCGTTATTCCTCCCAGGTAAGGCAGTCCTGCACGGGTGCGGGCGAGGATGTGCCGCGGCGTGGGGGGCGCTACGTCAAAGGCGGGGCGGGCTGTGCCCACCCCGCCTCAGGAGAAGGGGAGTTGCCGCCTTCCGGGTCACCCGGAGGGCTGGGTGTCCCGGAAGACCTCGCGTGGATCAGCTGTGGGCGGCCGCCACGGCCAGGCGCAGAGAGTCCGCGAAACGTGTCTCGCGCTCGGCGGCGCTCATGTCGCCGGAGTGATCCAGCAGGTGGTCGGAGACGGTCAGGACCGCCAGTGCCTGCTTGTCGTACTCGGCGGCGACCCCGTAGAGGGCGGCTGCCTCCATCTCCACTCCCAGGACCCCGTGCCGTGCCAGCGCCTCGGTCTGCCCCTCGGGGGTGAAGTAGAAGTGGTCCCGTGACATGACTGTGCCCAGGTGGACTGTTCCATCGACCTGTCCCTGCTCGGGCAGTGAGGCCTCATACGCAGCGGCGGCCAGTCGGAAGTCTGCGACCGCGCAGAAGTTGACGCCCGGGATGCGCAGCTGGTTCATGGAGGAGTCCGTGTGGGCGCCAGTGGCGACGATGACGTCGCCGACCTTGACCTTTGGAGAGAGGGCGCCTGCGGTTCCCACCCGAATGATCCGCTCCACCCCGAACTGGCTGAACAGCTCGGTGGCGTAGATCGTGAAGGAGGGCTGGCCCATCCCTGAGCCCATGACGCTCAGCGGTCTTCCGTTCACGGTCCCGGTGAAGCCCAGCATTCCGCGCACGTCGGTGACCAGGCGGGCGTCATCCATGAGGAGCTCGGCAATGCGTCGGGCCCGTTTGGGGTCGCCGGGCATGAGAACGGCGGGGGCGAAGTCTCCGGGTTCTGCGGCGATGTGAGGGGTGGCCATGAGGATCCTCTCGCGGTGGTGAGTCAGGTGTCGGCAGTGGTGCTCAGTGTGGCATGGATCGCGTGAGAAAAAACAGGCGATCATCACGATGACCGTCCGTATCGTGGACGTCGGACGACACATCGTGGTCGCTGGGCTAGCGTCCAGCGACAAAAGGGCCTGCGACCAGTCCGCAGGAAAAGGCGGCCCTGGAGCCGCCTTCGTTCGTCACATCACGGAAGGTGCTCATGACCTCCAAGACAGGGGAGAGCGAGTCTCTTCAGGCGCCCCCGCGAGAGCAGTGGAGCGGTCAGCTCGGCTTCCTCATCGCCGCCATCGGCTCGGCGATCGGGCTGGGCAACATCTGGCGCTTCCCGGGCGTGGCCTATACCAATGGCGGCGGTGCCTTCATCGTCCCCTACGTCATCGCACTGCTGGCGGCCGGGCTGCCGATCCTCTTCCTCGACTACGCCCTGGGGCACCGCTTCCGCGGTTCCCCGCCGGCGGTCTTCCGGCGCCTGTCCACCAGGCTCGAGTGGCTGGGATGGTTCCAGGTCTTCATCTGCTTCGTCATCATGACCTACTACGCAGTGGTCGTGGCCTGGTCCCTGCGCTATATGCTCTTCTCGGTCAATATCGCCTGGGGCGACGATGCGGGCGGCTTCTTCCAGCACTACATCGGTGTGGACCGGCTCGGGGAGGGAGTCAGGTACTCCCCGGAGATCGTCATGGGCGTGGCCCTCCCGCTGCTGTTCGTGTGGGGCTTCGGTCTGGTGGTGACCGCACTGGGAGTCAGTGGGGGCGTGGAGAAGGCCAACAAGATTTTCCTGCCGTTGCTGGTCCTCATGTTCGCCGGCCTCGTGGTGCGCGCCCTTATGCTCCCGGGCGCGGGGGAGGGACTCAATGCGCTGTTCACGCCCAAGTGGTCCGCCCTGCTGGACTACCAGGTGTGGATGGCGGCCTTCGGACAGATCTTCTTCTCCCTGTCGGTGGGATTCGGCATCATGCTCACCTACGCCTCCTATCTCCAGCGGCGCCGCTCCAACCTCGTGGGAACCGGCCTCGTGGCGGGCTTCGCCAACTCCTCCTTCGAGCTGTTCGCGGGCATCGGCGTCTTCGCGACCCTCGGCTTCATGGCGCACACGCAGCATGTCGGGATCAGCGAGATGAAGATCACCGGGCCCTCCTTGTCTTTCGTCACCTTCCCCACCGTCATCGCCCAGATGCCCGGCGGCGCGTTCTTCGGGGTGCTCTTCTTCGCCTCCTTCTCCATGGCGGGACTGACCTCTTTCATCTCCATCATCCAGGTGGTGGCGGCCGGTGTGGGGGAGAAGCTCGACCTGACTCCGAAGGCGGCCTCCCTCGTCGTCGGCGTCCCAGCCGCCGTCCTGTCCTTCGTCCTGTTCGCCACCAGCTCGGGCCTGCCGGATCTCGACGTCGTGGACGCTTTCATCAACAACATCGGCGTGGTCGCCTCGGCCATCATCATGTGTGTGGTGGTCGCCTGGGTCCTGCGGCGCGCCAGGCTGCTTCAGGACCACCTCAATGCCGTCTCCGAGTCCCGGATGATCGGCCTGTGGTGGCGGGCACTCGTTGGTGCCGTCGTCCCGGTCCTGCTGGGTTACATGTTCGTCCAGACCCTGTGGACGTATCTGTCCGAAGGATATGAGTCGGAGGCCTACTCCAGCGGCTTCGTCATGGTCTTCGGATGGGGGATGCTGCTGGTGGTCGCCCTGTGCAGCGCCGTCATGAGCCTCATCCCCTGGAAGACCCCGGTGGATGAGTTCGAGGCCCTCAAGCTGGAGGCCGATCCCCAAGAGGAGGACTGAGATGACCGGAATCGCCGTGCTCATCATGCTGCTTGCCATCGTCATCATCTGGGGTGGCCTGGCGGTGTCCATCACCGCACTCATCTCACGCGGACGCCGCGAGGACCGTGATGCCCGGGCCGAGGCCTCGGCGCGGGCCCGTGAGCACATGCTCCACCCCGAGCAGGCCGACTGATCGGCGTGGTCCACTGAGATCCTCTGGCGAGATCCACTGAAAAGAGAGACTGACTCCACCACCCGTCTGGGGCCCGGTTCGGCCGGTTTCCAGACGGGTGGGACACAATACGCCTATGACTCAGACTGATGTGAGCCCCCGGGTGCTGCCCCGTCTGGTGGCCTTCGACCTCGACGACACGCTGGCGCCCTCGAAGTCGGCCATGCCACCGGCGATGGCCACAGCGCTCAGGCGGCTGCTCGACGTCGTCCCCGTCTGCATCATCTCCGGGGGACAGGTGGGACAGTTCCGCGACCAGGTCCTGGCCCACCTCGACGCCGACGCCGACGAGCTCTCCCGGCTCCACCTCATGCCCACCTGCGGGACGCGCTACTACACCTACGACCCATCCCGCGCCGATCGCGATGAGGACGCCTGGACGCTGGTCTACGCCAACGACCTCACTCCTGAGCAGATCCGCACCGGTTTCGAGATCGTCGAGGCGCAGGCCCGTCGCCTCGGCCTGTGGGAGGAACAGACCTGGGGGGAGATCCTGGAGGACCGCGGTAGCCAGATCACCTTCTCGGCCCTCGGGCAGGAGGCCCCCCTGGACGCCAAACGTTCTTGGGACCCCATGGGGGAGAAGAAGGCCGCCCTGCGTGACGCCGTCGCCCCGCTCCTTCCGGATCTGGAGGTCCGCTCCGGCGGCTCCACGAGCGTCGACATCACCCTCAAGGGGGTGGACAAGGCCTACGGCATGAAGCGCCTAGCGGAGATGACCGGTATCGCGTTGGAGGAGATGAT
The DNA here is from genome assembly GCF_005696555.1 of Actinomyces sp. oral taxon 171 str. F0337. Lineage (NCBI taxonomy): Bacteria > Bacillati > Actinomycetota > Actinomycetes > Actinomycetales > Actinomycetaceae > Actinomyces > Actinomyces sp. oral taxon 171. Next base: position 1,208,725 of record NZ_CP040005.1, read on the forward strand.
CTTCGTCGGCGACCGCCTGGACCCGGAGGGAAACGACTACCCCGTCAAGGCTCTGGGCGTGCCCTGCCAGGCCGTGAGCGGCTGGCAGGACACCGTCGCCTACGTCACCTCCCTGGCGAGCCTCATCGCCTCTCAGACGCACAGCGGTGAGGACCCCGCCTCCCAGGTCTCGCTGGGTGCTCGTCTCTGAGGTGAGCCGTGGTTCGGACATCTTCAGATCCTGATACCAAGGCCGGCACCGGCATCGCCGAACGAGCAGGAGACCCGTGGGACGGCCTGCTGACGGCCGTACGGCGCTGCTGCGCCCTGTTCGTGACGGTGGTGCTGCTACCGCGCATCTGGTGGCGTCGTCGTCGCCCCGGCACCCGCACGGTGATCGGCACGGCGGCGATGATCCTGGCCTCCAGCACGGTCTCCCTCCTGCTGGGACTGTCCACGGCGACGGCCTCGACGCCGGTCGGTCCGCACGAGGCGACCTGGTCGACGACCCTGGACTCCACCGTCACGCTGGACCTCGGGCCGCTGGGAACCGCGTCGATGGAGTCCCCTGCCGGGGTCCTCGGCGTCAAGGTGGTCCTGGGGGAGATCCCGGGTGATCCGACACCCGATACTGCCAACGCAGCCAGTGTGGGGCAGTCCCTGTCCTCCGATGCGACCTCCTACCTCTCACTGGTCTCCCACCCCGACCTGACGATCCGGCAGGGCCTCTATGGGCTGGCCGGCGACGCCCTGCGCCGGGCCGGAGTCATCGAGGCGATCTTCCTGTGCTGTGTGGCCGCCTGGCGCCTGGCACCGACCAAGCCCTGGCGCGATACCGTCCGAGCCGGTGTCTCACACCGCTGGGCGACGACCGTGGCGCTCTCCGCGACTGTGGCCACCGTGACCTCCCTCCTGGTGCCGGCCATGCGCACCGCCACCTCTCCGGGCTCCACCCTGTCCGTGCTGGAGGGGACCCCGCTGGCCCAGGCCCGTTTCTCAGGACGCATCGCCGACGTCGTCACCGCCTACGGGTCCAAGGCGCGTACCTTCGTGGAGACCAATAAAGGCTTCTACGCCAAGGCGGATACCAACCTACGGGCCGCATGGAAGGCCGCCGAGGAGACTGAGGGGCTGGTGGACGTCACCGCCGCCGACGGAAAGGTGGACACCGAGGACCTTCAGGCCCGGGTCCAGGCGTCCTCCGCGAAGACTCTGGTGAAGGCCGCCCCCAAGCCGGAGGCCGGCGCCGCCCCGCAGCCGTCTGAGAGCCCGAGGGCCACCGCGACGCCCTCGATCTCGGTGACGGGAGCCCGCTCAGTGCCCGAGCGCGGACGCAAGACGGCCGTGCTCACCACTGACCTGCACTGCAACCTCGACGTCATCGCCTTCTCCGGGGTCCTCGACCAGCTCTCAGGCGCCGATATCCACATGGATGACGGCGACCTGACCATGACCGGATCGGATCCGGAGCGGGTGTGCGTCGACGCGCTGACCCAGGCGGTCCCGAGCTCGACGAAGAAGGTCGCCACCATCGGCAACCACGACTCCGACGCCACAGCAGCCCGTCTGCGCTCTCAGGGGTGGACCGTCACCGACGGCTCGGTCCAGACGGTCGCCGGCGTCACTTTCCTGGGGGACGACGACGCCGAGCGCACGACGGCGGCGGGCACCAAGCCTCGCGGCGGCGAGACCACCGAGAAGATCGCCTCCCGCCTGGCCAAGGTCAGCTGCGGGGGCACGCCGGTCGACGTCGTCCTCATCCACCAGCCCGCCACCTTCGACACGCTCACGAAGGAGGGTTGTGCGCCGCTGCTCCTGGCCGGGCACGTCCACGCCGAGCGGGGGATGACTACGGCGATCAGTCCCCGAACCGGTCATCCCGTCACCGGGATCATCTCGGGGGCGGGCAAGGGTGGCACGTCACTGGGCTCGGTCACCGAGGACGCCTTCCTCCACGTCATGTCCTTCGACTCCACCGGAGCGCTGGTGGCCTGGCGAGCGGTCATCCTTCACTCCGACGCCTCAGTGACGGTGGGGGCGTGGCGGCCTGTTCCCGGAATCGCCCCGGGACAGAAGACGGCCACGATGGCTTCGACCCCGGGGCCGTCGGCGTCGGCCACACCGGTGCCGACGCCGACCGAGGCTCAGCAGGGCACGAGGCCTGAGGACGCCTCGCAGTCGCAGGAAGGGGCCGATCCCCAGGGGGAGAACAATCTTTCGGACAGGTAGGGCGCGGGCGACCGTCGTGGCATACGCTCTCGTCCTGATAGCCCCACGATGCCCAGAAGAACTGCTGACGCACTATCGGTGAGGAGACTGACGATGTCGCGCATGCCCACAGATGCCGAGATCGATGAGATGAGTGAGGAGGAGCTCGAGTCCTACCTGGGCTCCGCCCCCGCTCAGGAGCTCGACCGGCGCACCCGTCGTGATGCCGACGACGACTCGGCCGCACGCCCCACCTGGCTGCGACGCTCCGGGGCCGAGCGGGGATTCGGCTGGCTGCTCACCGTGTGTGCGCTCATCGGAATCATCGCCTGCTGGGAGCTCATCAGTTCCCAGCTCGACCTGCTGCGCAACCCGGATGCGGAGCTCGTCTGCGACGTCAGCCCCCTGGTGTCCTGCGGCGACTCCCTCAACGTGTGGCAGGGCAACCTGCTGGGGGTGCCGAACTCCTTCATCGGGGCCATCGCCTTCGGGGCCCTGGCCGCGATCGGCATGGTCCTGCTCAGCGGCGCACGCCTGCCGCGCTGGATGTGGTGGGGGCTCAGCGCCGGCAGCCTCGGCGGGATCGCCTTCGTCATCTGGTTCCTGTCCGTCTCCATCATGACCTTCGGCAAGCTCTGCCCCTTCTGCATGGTCATCTGGTCCATCACCATCCCGGTGGCCGCCCACTCCTGGGCCTGGGCCGCGGCCGGCGGGCACCTGGGGCTGCGCGACAACCTGGCGCTCGACCTGCTCAAGGCCCGCTGGTGGATCATGGCGGCGATGTACCTGGCGGTGATCCTCACCATCGTCATCGCCTTCGGCGGCCAGCTGGCGAGGCTGTTCGGGTGACTGCGCCCCTGGAGTGGAGGGCGCCGAGCGGATCCGGCGGGAAGTCCTCGGTGGCGGGGGACTCGACCGTCACACAGGACTACCTCAAGGTCGTATGGGCCGCTTGTGAGTGGGGCGGCGCGGGCGCCTCCGTCACCGGCCTGGCCAAACGCATGGAGGTGGCGCCCTCGACCGCCTCGGAGAACGTGGCTCGCCTCGTGGAGGAGGGGTTGCTCGTCCATGAGCCCTACAAGGCCGTCACCCTCTCCGAGGAGGGGCGCCGCCGGGCCATGGGCATGATCCGCCGCCACCGCATCCTGGAGACCTATCTGGTCACCCGGCTCGGGTTCGGCTGGGACGAGGTGCACGCCGAGGCCGAGGAGCTTGAGCACGCCGTCTCCGAGCGGCTGCTGGAGCGGCTCGATGCGGTCCTGGGGCACCCCACCCGTGATCCGCACGGGGATCCGATCCCCACGGCCGACGGTCGCCTCATCGTGCCCGACCTCGTGGGTCTGGAGACCCTGCCGGTGGGCTCCGACGGCGTCGTCGGACGGATCCAGGACGACGCCGAGACGCTGCGCCGCCTGGAGCGGGCCGGCATCGGGCTGGACAGCCGGGTGCGGATCCGTGATCGGGGCACCGTGACGCCCGCCGTGGAGGGCGGTGGCCGCCGTCGGGCGACCGTCATCGCCCTGCTGGACGAGGACGCCTCACGCGGCGCCGCGCCCAAGGGCACCCCGGAGGCCATCATCCCCGACAGCTCCCTGTGGCTGCTGGCCTGAGCCGGGACAGGGCCTGGACGGAACCGGGCGCGGCTGGGGGACAATGGGGCCATGAGCACGATTTTCACCAAGATCATTGAGGGCGAGATCCCCGGCCGTTTCGTGTGGGCGGACGAGGTCTGCGTCGCCTTCGCCACCATTGAGCCGCACACCGACGGGCACGTCCTTGTGGTCCCGAGGCTCGAGGTCGACTCCTACGTGGACGCGCCCGACGACGTGGTGGCGCACCTGGCCGTGGTCGCCAAGCGTATCGGCGCCACGCAGGTGCGCGTCTTCGAGTCGCCCCGGGCCGGGCTCGTCGTGGCCGGCTACGGCGTTGACCACTTGCACCTGCATGTGCTGCCGATCCGCTGTGAAGAGGACCTGTCCTTCTCCTCGGCCCGCCACCCCGAGGCCCCCGAGCTCGACGCCACCATGGAGCGCCTGCGGGCCGGCCTCGTCGAGGACGGCTGGGGCGAGTTCGTGCCCGCGCAGATGGGCAGCTCTGCGGTGCGATGACGCTCTGAATCGACGTCTTCTTTGAAGAGGATGTCGGTGTCGAGAGTCCGATGCGACTGCGCATTCCAGGACCTGTGTCGGTCAGTCAATCATCCGTTGATGAATCAAGTGAGAAGTACTGGAGGTCGGGCTGCCCCGACATCGTTGGTCGGGGTAGCCCGACAGTGCTTCTGAGGTTATCTGGACAGATTTATTAAATCAGTGCCGAAAGGCGGAGAACTGTTGCCTTCCACTGTTTCCGCGGCTAGTGTCGCAGGCGTTGGATATGTACCCCTGGTGGAAGGTAGACAATGTGTGCTCGCGACGTCCTGGAGAGGACGAAGAATCGTGGTGAGGGTGGAGGCAGGCCTGTTTCTCTGGCGGTTCTTTGGATTGTTGTCATGGCTCCGGCTTCTCGAGTGATGACAGGACTTCAAGAAGGTCACACAATATTCGGGCATATTCCGTATGAAGTGTTCCCTCTTGTGATGACCGGACCGTTGATCGCGACGGTGGTGTGCAGGCTCGTGGTTCCTGGGTGGTTTCCGGGAGATGCTCCTCAAGTTTCTTCAAGGAGACTGCGTAGAGGGTGGATTGCGGTCGGGTTCACTGCTTCTGTGTACGGAGCTCTCATGGTTCTGCTCATCGAGCCCGGAGGGCTGCCATTCGTTCCGTCGGGCTGGGTGGGACCTGGTTCGGTGCTGATGGTCGTTGTTGGTTTGTTCGTTGGTGGTTGGTGTGAGGAGATCGGGTACAGAGGGGTGATGTACCGAGCAATGGCTGAGAGGTGTCACCCCTGGCTGTGTGTCATCGTTAACGGCGCCTTCTTCGGTGTTTGTCATTTGCAGTATTTTGATCTTGGTCTCTTGTATGTCACTCTATTCGTGGGATGTGCCATTGGTTTGGATGTGATAATGGCGTCCGTCTGGGTGGGATCTTGGCGGAATCGTGTTCTTGCAGCCTCTGTGGTTCATGGCGTCGCTAATGTTGTGCTTCAGGCTGTGGGTGTGGAGTATGTGGTGGAGACATGCTTGATGTGGTTCTTGGCAACGGCCCTGAGTGCAGTGATGGCGTACATTATTGGCGTGAAGATGGGTGTTGGAGATTTTGCTGCTGCACGTCAAACCAAGATTGGGGTGAAGAGCGAATAGGGGTGATTTATGGCGTTGCTTGATTTCTGAGAGCCGTTACGATCTGTGGAAGCGACGTGATGCCGTCGGAGGCCAGGAAGTGGCCCGCGCCCGGAACGGCGACGACGTCGGCGCCAAGCGCGGCGGCGACATCCAGCGAGGCCTCTTGGGGGACGAGCGGGTCGTTGTCGGAGTGGATAACCGTGGTGGCGCCCAGAAATGGACGCAGCTCACGAGGGTCGGCGCCCTTGACGAAGTCGCTCAGTCCGGTGATGAGGAAGTGGTCGAGCTCCGCCTCGCCCGTTGGAGGGAGATGCTGTGCGAAGGGGGCGACGGCGATGAAGGCCGCCAGGTGCTGTTCGTCACGGTGGTCCGGTGAGCTCGAGATGACCCGCTCGATCGCTCGCAGCGCGGCGAGCCCACCAAGACTGTGCGTCACAATTGCCAGTCCTGCCAAGCTGTCCGGTGATGAGCCGATTCTCTCGGCTATCATCGGAACCCAGATCGAGGCTCGAGGGGCCTGAGGGGAAGGTAGTTCCAGTGCCTCGAGGTGGGGAACACTCCGCGCGAGCCAGGGAAACCAGTGCTCGTCAGGCCCCGCTCCGAAGCCGTGGACGAGAATGACCCTGTCGAACCCGTCGAGTCCGTGAGAGGGATGATGTTCTGTAACGTGATCCATGCCCCTGGACGGTAGACGTTGACGCCAGTGGCAAGGTCAAGCAGAAGCTGCTCACAGGAAAGGAGCGCTCCTCGTGCGCATCGGAGAGTTCGCCCGACAGGCGGGCGTCAGTCCCCGTTCCCTGAGGCACTACGAGGAGGCCGGTCTGCTCGTGCCCACGAGGACCTCCGCCGGATATCGGAACTACAGCCTGAAGGACCTTGACGCCGTCGCACGCATCCGGCCGATCCTGGCCACCGGTCTCGGCATTGCCGCCGCCCGGCGCTACCTGGACTGCGTCGAGGTCGCCGGTGATGACCGAGCCGTCTCCATCACCATGTGCTCCAACCTGCGCCGCGAGCTCGAGGCGGTCGAGGAGCGGATCGCCCGGCACCGCAGTCGCCTGGCACGCGAGCAGGACGCCCTCAACCGCTTCAGGGCCGCTGCTGGGGAAGAAGAGTGAGGACGGCCCTGCTCAGGCCCGCCCCACTGACGTGACCGGTCTCGCCCGCTCGTGGGGCGGACGCCGCCGGGCCCCACTGCAGCCGGGCGATAGGCTGTGCCCCAGCACCAGGAAGCACGAGTAGGAAAAGAGCGCTGCCGCGATGTCAGAGAGTACCGCACCGGTGGAGTCCGACACCCCCTTCCGCTACACGGCGGAGCTGGCGGACTCCATCGAGACCGCCTGGCAGGGCCGCTGGGAGGCCGAGGGCACCTTCAACGCCGACAACCCCGTCGGCGCTCTGGCCGGCCCCGGGGCGGAGAAGGAGAAGTTCTTCCTGCTGGACATGTTCCCCTACCCCTCCGGCAAGGGCCTGCACGTGGGCCACCCGCTGGGCTACATCTCCACCGACGTCGTCGCCCGCTTCAACCGCATGACCGGCAAGAACGTCCTGTACACGATGGGCTACGACGCCTTCGGCCTGCCCGCCGAGCAGTACGCCGTCACCACCGGCCAGCACCCGCGCATCTCCACCGAGGCCAACATCGCCAACATGCGCCGCCAGCTGCGCCGCCTGGGCCTGTCCCACGACCCGCGCCGCTCCCTGGCCACCATCGACGTCGACTACGTGCGCTGGACCCAGTGGATCTTCCTGCAGGTCTTCAACTCCTGGTTCGACCCCGAGGCCCCGCGCCGCGACGGCCGAGGCAAGGGGGCGGCCCGGCCGGTGACCGAACTGCGCGACAAGCTCGCCTCCGGTCAGGTCCCCGTTCCCGACGGCCGCGACTGGAGTGCCCTGAGCGCGGCCGAGCAGGCCGAGGTCATCGACTCCTTCCGCCTGGCCTACGTCTCCAACGCCCCCGTCAACTGGTGCCCCGGCCTGGGCACGGTGCTCGCCAACGAGGAGGTCACCTCCGAGGGGCGCTCCGAACGGGGCAACTACCCGGTCTTCAAGCGCAACCTGCGCCAGTGGATGATGCGCATCACCGCCTACGGCGACCGCCTCGCCGAGGACCTGGACACCGTGGACTGGCCCGAGAAGGTCAAGCTCATGCAGCGCAACTGGATCGGCCGCTCCGAGGGCGCCGAGGTGACCTTCGCCGTGCCCGGGGCCGGTCAGGGCGCTGACGAGGACGCGTCGCTGAGCGTCTACACCACCCGCCCCGACACCCTCTTCGGCGCCACCTTCATGGTCGTGGCTCCCGAGCACCCCGTGCTGGGCGGCCTCCAGGCCTCCGGGTCGGTACGCACCGAGACCCAGATCGCCGACGACGCCGCGGCCCTTTCTGTCCCGGCAACCTGGCCCGAGGGGACCAAGGATGCCTGGACCGGCGGCTACGCGACCCCCGCCGAGGCCGTGGCGGCCTACCGGGCCCAGGCCGCGGCGACGTCGGACGCCGACCGCACCGACGAGGGGCGGGCCAAGACCGGTGTCTTCACCGGCTTCTTCGGAATCAACCCCGTCAACGGGGCGAAGGTGCCGGTCTTCGTGGCCGACTACGTCCTCATGGGCTACGGGACCGGCGCCATCATGGCCGTGCCCGCCCATGACGAGCGCGACTACGCCTTCGCCACCAAGTACGACATCGACATCATCCAGACCATCGGCCCGGCCGACGACCCCCACGGCGTCGACCTGAGCGCCCAGGCCTACACCGGTGACGGCGTCATCGTGAACTCCGCCCAGGGCGACCTGGACATCAACGGCATGGGCAAGGACGAGGCCAAGGCCACCATGATCGGCTGGCTGGAGGCCAAGGGCGCCGGCCGCGGTGCGGTCACCTACCGCCTGCGCGACTGGCTCTTCTCCCGCCAGCGCTACTGGGGCGAGCCCTTCCCCATCGTGTGGGATGAGGACGGCGGCGTCCACGCCCTGCCCAAGTCGATGCTGCCGGTCGAGCTGCCCGAGGTCACCGACTACTCGCCGCGCTCCTACGACCCCGACGACGCCGACTCCTCCCCGGAGCCGCCGCTGAGCAAGGCCACCGAGTGGGTCGAGGTCGAGCTCGACCTGGGCGACGGCCCCCGCACCTACTACCGCGAGACCAACACGATGCCGCAGTGGGCCGGCTCGTGCTGGTACGAGATGCGCTACATCGACCCGACCGATGACAAGGCGCTCGTCGACCCGGCCAACGAGGCCTACTGGATGGGGCCGCGCCCGCAGGCCGGTAACATCTCCGGCGGTACCGACCTGTACGTCGGCGGCGTCGAGCACGCCGTCCTGCACCTGCTCTATGCACGTTTCTGGCACAAGGTCCTGTTCGACCTGGGCCACGTCTCCTCCTCCGAGCCCTACCACCGCCTCTTCAACCAGGGATACGTCCAGGCCTACGCCTACACCGACTCCCGTGGCCAGTACGTGCCCGCCGACGAGGTCGAGGAGGTCCCCGCCGAGGACGGCACCACCAGCTATCTGTGGCAGGGGCAGCCGGTGCGCCGCGAGTACGGCAAGATGGGCAAGTCCCTGAAGAACATCGTCACCCCCGACGACATGTACGAGGCCTACGGCGCAGACACCTTCCGTGTCTACGAGATGAGCATGGGACCGCTGGACGCCGACCGTCCGTGGGACACCCGCGCCGTCGCCGGCAGCCAGCGCTTCCTGCAGCGCCTGTGGCGCAACGTCGTCGACGAGACCACCGGTGAGCTGACGGTGGTCGATGAGCGCGCTGACGAGGAGACCCGCCGGCTCGTGGCCAAGACGATCGTGGGCGTGCGCGAGGATTACGAGGGGATGCGCCTGAACACGGCCATTGCCAAGCTCATCGTCCTCAACAACCATCTCACTGGGCTCGGTGCGGTCCCGCGCGAGGCCGTCGAGGCCCTCGTCCTCATGACGGCTCCTGTGGCCCCACACATCGCCGAGGAGATCTGGAAGCGCCTGGGTCACGAGCACTCCCTGGCCCACGAGGACTTCCCGGTCGTGACTGACGAGTCCCTGCTGGCCGCCGAGAAGGTCACCTGCGTCGTCCAGGTCAAGGGCAAGGTCCGCGACCGCCTCGAGGTCGACCCCGATATCTCCGAGGCCGAGCTGGAGGAGCTGGCCCTGGCGGCTCCCGGCGTCATCCGCACCCTGGACGGGCGCGGCGTGCGCAAGGTGATCGTGCGTGCCCCCAAGCTGGTGAGCATCGTCCCCGAGTGACCGGGGCGGGCTTCCCGACGGCGCCACTCACGGCCGCGCCGCGGTAGCCCGGGAACAGTACGAGGGGCTGCACGAACCGAGATGGTTGGTGCAACCCCTCGTGCTGCTGTCCGAAGATGATTCGGCAATGCTCAGGCGGAGTGCCCGAATCGCTTCTGCGCAGCCTGCCGGGTCACGCCGAGAGCAGCTCCGATCACAGTCCAGGAGTCACCTGCCTGTCGAGCTCGGGCGACCGCTGCATGCAACTCGGTCTCGGCGTCATGCACCCGCCGACTCGCGGCAATGATCGCCCGGAAGTGCGCGGCGTCCCGGGCTGGCGTGCTGCTTGGATCGAGAGTCTCAAGGCCTGTCGTGTCGTGAGTGTGCGTCAGTGTGGAGGACAACGTCATCACCTCAGATAGTCGTAGAACTTCGGTCGCAGGCGGTCGGCATGAATGATCCGGGTTGGCTCTGCGGCAGGAACCGCAACCAACTCGAGCAAGGTGGCGTCAACTGCTGGCCCGATGACCAGGAGCCGCTCCTCTCCTTCGTACTCGTACTCGACCAGTCTTAAGGCGTTGGTCCAGGCGTGTTCCACATCCGTACGGGTGACCCCGTGCTTCAGCGCCGACCACCCAACCCTCATGTGTCAACTTTAGGTTGACACATGAGGGTTGGTCAAGGTGGCGCCCATGTGCCTCGACAATAGGGGCTCAGCGACGCCTGAGGGTGCCGAAGATGGAGCGCGTGATCTCGCGGGTGATCTGGCGGCCCACCGAGCCGATGGTCTTCTCGACCTCCCGCTGGCGGCGCTCGGCGGCCTTCTCCGCCTCGCGCTGGCGACGCTGGGCCTCCTTGACGGCCTCGCGCTCCAGGCGCTCGGCCTCCTTCTGACGCTGAGCCGCCTGGCGGGCGGCCTCCTTCTCCAGGGCCTTCTGCGCGGCGGCATCGGCCTTGGCCTGCTCCTTGGCGGCTTGCTCAGCGGCGCGAGCAGCCTCGGCGGCCTCGGCGTCGGCCTGGACCCGCTGGGCCAGCAGCTCGTAGGCGGACTCGTTGTCCACACCCGTGGCGTACTTGGGCTTGATCGGTGAGGAGGCCAGCACCTGGTTGACCGTGCCGTCCTGGGCCGGCCCCATGACGGCGGCAGGCACATTCACGACCACCGGGGCCACCGGAGCCGGGCGCCCCTTCTCGTCCAGCACGCTGACGACGGCCTGACCGGTGCCCAGCGACGTGAGCACCCGGTTGAGGTCCACCGGGCTGACCGGGAAGGTGGAGACCGCCTTCTTGAGGTTGGCGGCGTCGGCCGGGGTGTGGGCGCGCAGGGCGTGCTGCACCCGGCTGCCGAGCTGGGCCAGGACCTCATCGGGAACGTCCGTGGGGGACTGGGTGATGAAGACGATGCCCACACCCTTGGAGCGGATGAGCCGCACCGTGCGCACCACGGCCTCCAGGAAGGCCTTCGAGGCGCCGGAGAACAGCAGGTGGGCCTCGTCGAAGAAGAACACCATGGTGGGCTTGTCCGGGTCGCCGACCTCCGGCAGGGTCTCGAAGAGCTCGGCGAGCAACCACATGAGGAAGGTGGAGAACAGCGTTCCCTGGGACTGGATGTCGGCCAGCTCCAGGGCGGAGATGACGCCCCGGCCATCGGGGGAGACCCGCATGAGGTCACGCACGTCGAGAGCCGGCTCGCCGAAGAAGGCCTCGCCTCCGGCCGCCTCCAGGGCGGCGATCTCCCGCAGGATGACCCCGGCCGTGGCCGCCGAGACCCCGCCGATGGTCTTGAGCTCCTCCTTGCCGGCGTCCGTGTTCGTCAGATAGTCGACGACGGCGCGCAGGTCCTTCAGATCCAGCAGGGCCAGCCCCTGGCCGTCCGCCCAGTGGAAGACCAGCTGGAGGGCGGAGGCCTGCGTGTCGTTGAGACCCAGGACCCGCGAGAGCAGGATCGGCCCGAACTCGGTGACCGTCGTGCGGATGGGGGTGCCGCTGATGCCTGCGCCGGAGTCCGACCCACCGAGGTTGAACAGCTCCATGGGGAAGGACTGGCCCTTCCAGTCCTGACCGGTGGAGGCGATGCGGGAGGCGATCTTGTCATTGGAGGCCCCGGCCTCGGCCAGGCCGGTCAGGTCCCCCTTGACGTCGGCCAGGAACACCGGGACGCCAGCACTGGACAGGCCCTCGGCCAGGAGCTGGAGCGTGCGGGTCTTACCGGTGCCGGTCGCCCCGGCCACCAGCGCGTGCCGGTTGAGCAGCCCCAGTGGGATGCCCACCGACAGGCCCTTGACCGCCGCGGGGTCACCACCGGAGAGCGTATCGAGGTAGGTGCCCACTGGCAGCGTGGGGGAGGAGAAGCCGTAGCCGGAACGGACCTGAGCGGTATAGGCGGACTCCCCGGCCCCCTCGTTCCCCGATGCCTGGTCGGCCGGAGCAGCGGCCTCAGCCTGCGCAGGGGACTGCCCCTGGGGCTGCCCCTGGGCTTGCTCAGCAGCCGGCGCCGTTTCGCCGGCCGGAGCCTGGTCCGTCGCCGGCTGTGCGGCAGCTTCCGCAACCGGCTCGGCTAAGGGGACGGCGTCGGCCGTTTGAGCGGCGGGCTCTCCGTCAGTAGTGCGGGGCTCACCGGTCTGCTCCACGGCCGAGGCCGGGGTGGAGGCGATGGCGGCGTCGAGGGCCGCCTGAGCGGCGGCCGCCTTGGCTGCGGCGGCTTCGGCGGCGGCCTGGGCGGCCTCGGCCTTGAGGCGTGCGATCTCAGCGGAATCGGTCATGGACTCATCGTAAACGCCGAACCTGCCAGTGCGCTGACCAGGGCGTGCCAGTGGAGCCTGCGCCATTTCCGACCGCGATGGAGGCAGGGGCCGGGCCGAGAGGGTAGCCTCGGGCCTCAATGACGTTGAGACGATACGTCCGATCCCACACCTGCCCGTCCCCAGTGCCGCGAGGTCTACACGCCCCATGTTGCCCCCTGCGTCGTTGTTTCCGGAAGAGCCGCCCCTCATGGGCCAGTTGCTGGTACACCCCTCCCGCGGGATCAGGTGAGTGCCATGCGGATCGCCTTCTTCATTGACGACTACCTCCCCTCCGTCCACGGCGTGGCCACCTCCACGGCCACCTTCCGCTCCGCCCTGGAACGCATGGGACACGAGGTCTACGTGGTGGCCCCCAAGGCCGAGGGCCATGAGGAGACCGACGACCACGTCATCCGCCTGTCCTCGTCGCGCTACTACGTCTTCGACAGCCGAGAGGTCGCCACCATCTATCCCGGCCTGGCCCGACGCTTCGACGCCTACGACTTCGACATCGTCCACAGCCAGACCCAGTTCAGCCTGGGTGTGCTGGCCCACTGGGTGGCCAAGCGTCAGAACATTCCCCACGTCACCACCATCCACACCCTCTACACCGAGCTCATCGACGACTATCCGCTGGCCGTGGTCTCGGGCCTGCTGGCCCTCTCCGTCGCCTTCCCCGTGGCGCTCAAGTCGCTGCCGGTCCTGCCTCGCGTCCACCGGGAGACCATCAAGCACCTCAACAAGCGTGACATGAAGACGGCCCTGTCCCGCCAGGGATGGCGCCTGACGGCGGCCTTCGCCAACAAGTGCGACGCCTGCCTGTCGCCCTCCCAGCACCTGGCCCAGATCCTCATCGACGACGGCGGACTGACCACCCCCTGCATGGTGCTGCCCAACGGGCTGAACTCCACCCGCTACCGCAGTGCCCGCGCCGCCGACTCACCGATCCCCAAGGCCCCCGGTGAGAAGATCATCATCTGCGTGGCCCGGCTCAGTCCGGAGAAGCGGCAGATGACGCTCATCGAGGCCATGCCCCACCTGGCCGACATGCCGGTCAAGCTGGTGCTCGTCGGCCCCGGTCCCTCCCAGGAGGAGCTGGGGAAGCGAGCCGAGGAGCTCGGGGTGGCGGACCGGGTGGTACTGGCCGGTAGGCGCTCGCCGGATGAGGTCGCCGTCCTGCTCAAGCAGGCCGATGTCTTCTCCCTGGCCTCCTACCACTTCGACAACCAGCCCATGGTGTTCCTGGAGGCCGCCGTCTCCGGGCTTCCAATCGTCTACTGCGACGAGCGGATGACCGAGTGCCTCACCGAGCGCAACGCGATCCTCACCGACGGGATCGAGGGGGAGGACTTCGCCCGGCTCGCCGAGCTGTCCGACGGGGCCCTGGAAGTGGCGCAGCAGTTTGACTCCCAGACGATGACCAGGCGGCTCATCAACCTCTACGAGGACCTCCTGACCTCTCGTGGCTGAAGGCCGGCGGGCCCCGGGGCGCGCCGGCCTTCAGCCACAGCAGCCACAGCAGCCACAGCGTGCGGCGCCTTGCTGGTACGTGCGGGGCTTGCCGATAAGGTATGCGGCATGTCGCTCGCCGTCGTCACCGACTCCGCCGCCTGCCTGACGGAGCCCCTCCTGCGTGACCGTGCGATCGAGGTGGTGCCGCTGCACGCCATCCCCGCTGAGAACGGTGAGCCCGGGACCACCTCACGACCCAGTGTCCAGGAGCTGATGGACGCCTACCGGCGTGCGGCCAGCAGGGCCGAAGAGGTCCTGGCCATCCACATCTCCTCGGCCCTGTCCGGCACCATGGACAACGCCCGCATCGCCGCCGCCCAGCTCGAGGCCGAGTACCGGGACGACTGCAGCGGTCAGGGCGGGAGCGTGGGGCGCCGTCGCCCGCAGTGGCTGCGCGTCGTCGACTCCGGCACCAGCTCAGGTGCTCTGGGACTTGCGGTGCTGGCCGCCGCCGGCGCCCACGACGCCCGTCGCGGTGCCGCCATCGCTCAGGCCAGCACCGCCCGCTCCTTCCAGTTCTTCGTCGTCGACGACCTGGGGCGCCTGGCCCGCTCGGGGAGGATCGACCGCACCACGGCGCGCCTGGACGGCGTGCTCGGAATCCGCCCGGTCCTGGCCCTGACCCGAGACGGCATCCGGACGCTGGAGACCGTGCGCGGCGCAGCCCGCGCCAGGCGCCACCTCATCGCGCAGGCCGTCCGCGTCGCCGGCGGGACCGCCCTGTCCGGTCCCAGGCACCCCGCCGACCCGGTGCGCCTGGTCCTTCAAGGAGACGACGCCGACATGCTGGGGCTGCTCGAGACCGGTCTGCGTCAGGCCATGGAGGAGGCAGGAGCCAACGTCACCGAGGTCCTCACCCTCCCGGTCGATGAGGCGACGAGCACCCACGTGGGCCCTGGCGCCCTCGGCATCGCCGTCGCCCCGGACCTGCGGAACCTCTGAGCCGGGGCCGACGACGCGGCCCGGTTGCCACAGGCCGCCGACGACGAGTGCTCTCCACAGGGCAGACAGCCTCACCATGCGTCGCGCGGATCCAGTCCCTACCGTCGAGGACATGGGAGCCAGAAGGAACAGCACGAACAGGTCCCTGGATGACCTTGTGCGTCTGGCCTGCTCGACCGACCCCGAGGAGCCGGAGCGTCGGCCGAGGCGACTCGCGATCGCGCCACGAGCCGCGGTCATCGCCGGCTCCGCTCTTCTCATCCTGGCTCTCGCCCTGGCACTGAGAGCAGTCATGGTCTCCGCCGGCACCGGCAGCCAAGAGGCCCCGGCGGCAGCGGCGGGGGCCTCCGCGGCGATGCGGCCCCCACCCACAGGGCAGGCCGCGGCACCAGGCATGAAACCAGCCACGGCGCCGACCACGGGATCGGCGGCAGGGCCGGGTGTCGCGACGGCTCCAGCCGGCAACGTCGTCGTCCACGTCACCGGGGCGGTGACCAGGCCCGGAGTGGTGACCCTGGCCCCGGGGAGCCGCGTCACCGACGCCATCAACGCCGTCGGAGGAGCCTCCACGGACGCCGACACCGAGCAGCTCAACCTCGCCCGGGTCCTGACCGACGGTGAGCAGATCCGGGTCCCACGCGTCGGTGAGGTCCTGCCCGACCCCGCACCGCAAGCCAGTGGAGCCGCCACCCCCAAGGCGTCAGCAGCCCCGGGCAAACCCGGTGATGGCGGCGCATCCGGCACGATCAACATCAACACGGCCTCCGCCTCCGACCTGGAGAAGCTGCCCGGCATCGGCCCGTCCCTGGCCCAACGGATCGTGGAGTACCGCGACTCCCACGGGCCCTTCGCCACCGTCGACGCCCTCACCGACGTCCCCGGTATCGGCAAGGCCAAGCTCGAGGGACTGCGGGAGCAGGCCACCGTATGAACGGGGAGCATGATGGGAGTGGTGGGATCAGTCCCAGGGCCCCGTGGGACGACCCCGCGCTCCACGAGCGCCGGCGCCAGGAACAGGGCCGCAACCGGCACCGGGACGGACATCGGCACGCCACCTCCTCCAAGGCCCCCGAGGCCCTCGACCTGCGCCTGCTGGCCCCGGCGCTCACCTGCTGGGTCGGCGCCTGGTGGGCCGTCGGACTCGAGGCAGCAGATGCCTGGAGACACGCCCTGCTCCTGGCCTCCGGATGCACAGTCCTGGCTGCGGTACTCGTCGTCCCCGTCCTGCGCTTCCGGCCACCGCGCCACCGGGCCGACCCGCGCCCCGGCGCCCCCGAGCATGACCCCAGGGCCATGGGAACCCTCAGCGCCAGCCTGCTCGTGTGCGCCCTGTGCGCCGCGACGGTCCTGACCATCAGCGCCGCCCACCTGTGGGCTCGCCAGCGCGACCCCCTGAGCATGGCGGTGGCCTCCGGGCAGCCGGTCACCCTCATCGGCACCGTCTCCCAGGAGCCGCGAGTCGCAGCCACCAGCCGATCCACCCTGGTCATCACCGCCCTCGACGTCGAGCAGGTCGATGCACGAGACTCCACTCTGAGCGCCACCGTCCTGGGCGACACGCAGTGGCTGAGCCTGCCCCTGGGGACCCGCGTCCAGGTGCGCACGCGCCTGCGCCCCACCGGGCCGGGACGCACTGAGGCCGCCATCGTCCCCAAGCGCGCCGGTCTCACGGTGCTTGGCCCACCGAGCGGGGTGCTCGGGGCCGTCACCAGCATTCGCGCTGGTCTCGCCCAGGCAGTCGGAGCTCAGGGCGCTGAAGGAGCCGAGGAGAGGGCAGGCGTATGGCCGCCGGGAGCCCGCACCCTCGTGCCGGGCGTCGCCCTGGGAGACGACCACGCCCTGCCGGACCAGGTGCGCGAGGACATGCGCACCGTCTCCATGACCCACCTGACCGCCGTCTCCGGGCAGCATGTCGCCATCATCCTGGGACTGGGGCTGACCGGACTCGGGGCGCTGCCCCGACGGTGGCGGGCACTGCTCGGCACGGTCATGCTCACCCTCCTCGTCATCCTGGTGCGCCCCTCGGGCTCCGTACTGCGCGCCGCCACCATGGGGGCCGTCATGCTGCTGGGCGTCGTCGCCGGGCGACGCGCCGCCTCCGTGCCCGCCCTGTGCGCCGGAGCCATCGTCCTGCTGCTCATCGACCCCTGGCAGTCCCGCAACTACGGCTTCGCACTGTCCGTGGTGGCCACCGCCGGGATCGTCATCGGCTCCAAGCCGGTCGCGGCCCACCTCTCGCACCGCCTGCCCAGGTGGCTTGCCGCCGCCGTGGCGCTGCCGCTGGTGGCCCAGGCCGCCTGCGGGCCGATCCTCATTCTCCTTCAGCCCTCGCTGGGGGCATGGTCGGTGCCCGCCAACCTGCTCAGTGAGCCGGCGGCCGTCATCGCCACCATCAGCGGGCTCCTGGCGGCGCTGATCGCTCCGGCCTGGCCAGCGGCCGCCGCCGTCATCGCCTGGCCGGCGCTCGCGGCCTGCTCCTGGATGGTGTGGGTCGCCGACTTCTTCGCTCACCTGCCCGGCGCCACCCTGCCCTGGCCGGAGGGTCTCACGGGGGCCCTGGCACTGGGGGCCTGCGAGATAGGGGTCCTGCTCGCGGTGGCTCCCCGCACCCGCAGCGCCCTGCTGGAAGGAGCCAGAGGATTGATGCGGCCCACTCGTGGCAGGCTTGCCCCATGGCAGCGACCCGAACCTCCCGCTCCCGGGGCCCGCGCAAGGCACCGGCTGGACTGCGCTGGGACCAGGCCCAGCTGGCGCCGATCGTCCTCATCCGCGCCGGCGAGGAGGTCCTCGCCGACCGAGCGATGAGGAGTCTTCTGGCGCAGGCCAGGGCCAAGGATCCCACCACCGAGATCACTCGCCTGGAGGCCGCCACCTACGAGCCCCACCAGCTCGACACCCTCGTGTCTCCTTCCTTGTTCGGCGAGCCCCGGCTCGTCTACGTCCCCGCCCTGGAGCAGATGACTGACGCCCTCCTGAGCGACCTCATCGCCTACGTAAGCGCCGCCGACCCCGAGGTCAGCGTCATCCTGCGCCACAACGGGGGCCAACGGGGCAAACGTCTGCTCGACGCCATCAAGGCCTCGCCCTATCCGACCATCCAGTGCGAGGCCATCAAGAGCGCCAAGGACAAGTCCTCCCTGGTCGTGGCCGATGTGCGCCGCGCCGGGCGAAGCATCGCACCCGAGGCCGTCGGCGCTCTCGTCGATGCCCTGGGCAGCGACCTGCGCGAGCTGTGCTCCGCCGTCGACCAGCTCCTCGCCGACACCCAGGGCACCATCAGCGTCGACCACGTGCGCACCTACTACGCCGGACGCATCGAGGCGACCGGCTTCACCGTGGCCGACGCCGCCGCGGCCGGCAACACCCCGGCCGCCATCACGGCCCTGCGCCACGCCGTGGCCACCGGCACCGACCCGGTGGCCATCGTCGCGGCCCTGGCCATGAAGGTGCGCCAGCTCGCCCGGGTCGCGGCCGCCGGGGGACGACGCATGAGCCCCGCCGAGCTGGGAATGGCCCCCTGGCAGGTGGACCGGGCCCGCCGCGAGCTCCAGGGCTGGTCCGATGACGCCCTGGCCGCCTCGATCCTGGCCGTGGCCCGGGCCGACGCCGAGGCCAAGGGGGCCAGCCGCGACCCCGTCTACGCCGTCGAGCGGGCGGTGCTCACGATCTGCAACGCCCGCCGCTCCGGTACCCGCCGGCGCTGAGCCGCCACGACCCGCATCGGCGTAAGCGGGAAGGCGCTACCCGGCGCTCTGTGGGACGTTGTCAGGGACGTACCGGGAAAGGTACCGAGCGATGTACTTGGCCATGACGTCGACCTCGAGGTTGACCGCCTCGCCGACCTGCGTGAGCCCGAGCGTGGTGCGCCGCAACGTCTCCGGGATGAGGGAGACGGTCACGCGGCCCCCGGTGCCTTCGGACCCAGCGCCGTCGACGACGGTCAGCGAGATGCCGTCGATGGCGATTGAGCCCTTGACGGCCACATAGCCCATCAGCTCATCGGGCACCGAGATCTCCAGGACGTCCCAGCGCTCCTCGTGGTGCCGGGCGAGCAGCGTCCCGGTGGCGTCCACGTGCCCCTGGACGATGTGCCCTCCCATGCGGTCGCCGGGGCGCAGGGCGCGTTCCAGGTTGACCCGGCTCCCAGGCGCCAGGGCCCCCAGACCGGTGTGTTGGAGGGTCTCGGCCATGACATCGGCGACGAAGACGCCGTCGGACAGCTCCGAGACGGTCAGGCAGCAGCCGTTGACACTGATCGAGTCGCCCGTGCGCGTGCCCTCGACGACGACCGGTCCTCGAACCGACAGTCGGGCGGAGCGCGCCTCCAGGGCGGCGCTGTGCTCCAGCGCAACGACCTGCCCGAGCTCCTCAACGATTCCGGTGAACATCAGCGCTTCCTGTACAGGGACTTGGTGGCGTAGACGGGCTCGTTGGTGACCTGGACACCCAGCGCCCGGAAGATGCCCTCGTCCACCGAGCCCAGAATCGTGGAGGTGTGGACGTCGCAGCCCCGTAGCGTCTCGAGCTGGTCGAGGGCCTTGCGGGCGTTGTCGTCCCCGTTGGCGGACACGGCCAGGGCGATGAGCACCTCATCGGTGTGTAGACGCGGGTTGCGGCTGCCCAGCCTCTGGGTCTTGAGCTTCTGGATGGGTTCGATGGAGGCCGGGGCCAGCAGGTTGATGTCGTCATCGATCCCAGCCAGGACCTTGAGGGCGTTGAGCAGCATCGCCGAGGAGCAGCCCAATAGGGCGGAGGTCTTGCCCGTCACGATGCGCCCGTCGGGCAGCTCGATCGCCGAGGCCGGCTCGCCGGTGGCCGTGGCCACCTCCAGCGCAGGCTGCACGACGGGACGGTCCTCCTTGCTCACCCCCACCTTGGCCATGAGCAGCGCGATCCGCTGGGACTGGACGGGGGCGATGACCTCACGCTTCTCGGTCACCAGGGCCCGATAGTAGCGGCGGATGATCTCCTGGCAGGCGGCCTGCCGGCAGGCATCGTCGTCGCTGATGCAGTTACCGGCCATGTTGACGCCCATGTCCGTGGGGGAGGCGTAGGGCGAGGAGCCCAGGATCTCCTCGAACAGGCGGCTCAGGACCGGGAAGACCTCGACGTCGCGGTTGTAGTTGACGGTCTGGACACCGTGGGCCGCCAGGTGGAAGGGGTCGATCATGTTGACGTCGTCGAGGTCGGCGGTGGCGGCCTCGTAGGCGATGTTGACCGGGTGGTCCAGGGGCAGGTTCCAGATGGGGAAGGTTTCGAACTTCGCGTAGCCCGAGGAGATGCCCCGCTGGTGGTCGTGGTAGATCTGGGACAGGCAGGTGGCCATCTTGCCGCTGCCCGGGCCGGGGGCGGTGACGACCACGAGGTCCCGGCTGGTCTCGATGTACTCGTTGCGCCCGTAGCCCTCCGCCGAGACGATGCGGGCGACGTCACCGGGGTAGCCGGGGATGGGGAAGTGGCGGTAGACCGTGATGTCCAGCGCCTCGAGCTTGCGCTTGAAGTCGTGGGCCTGGCGGTTGTCGTCAGTCCACTGCGTCACGACGACGCTGCCCACGTAGAGCCCATAGCTGCGGAAGGCATCGATGTGACGCAGCAGGTCGTCCTCGTAGGGGATGCCCAGGTCCGCGCGGACCTTGTTGCGGGCGAGGTCCTTGGCATTGACCGCCATGACGATCTCGACCTCGTCGGCCAGCTCGGCGAGCATGACGATCTTGTTGTCCGGGGTGAAGCCCGGCAGCACGCGGGAGGCGTGCATGTCGTCAATGAGCTTGCCGCCGAACTCCAGATAGAGCTTGCCGCTGAACTGGGCGCGGCGCTCCGCGATGTGGCTGGACTGCATCCGCAGGTACTTGTCGCGGTCGAATCCGATGCGCAATGGGCTCTCCTTGAGGCGGTCTGATGAACGTGGTGAGGGTCAGGGAACGAGTGTGGGAAAAAGGGGAGGGCGCCTCCCCGGTGGGAGGCGCCCTTCAGGTGCTCACTGCTGCGGTGGCCTCAGAGGGAGGCGACGCGCTTGGCGAGCTTGGACTTGCGGTTGGCGGCCTGGTTCTTGTGGATGACGCCCTTGGAGACGGCCTTGTCCAGCTTGCGGGAGGCGGCCTTGAGGTGCTCGAGCGCGGCGTCCTTGTCACCGGCCTCGACGGCCTCGCGCACGCGGCGCACGTAGGTCTTGAGCTCGGACTTGACGGACTTGTTGCGCAGGCGGGCCTTCTCGTTGGTCTTGATGCGCTTGATCTGGGACTTGATGTTCGCCACGGTGAAACTTTCTCGCGTCTGATTGGTCGATGGCCGGAGAGAGGGTTCGCGCCACGGGTTGACATGAGGTGGTGGGGCACCTGGCTGACCCGGTCGCCGGACCCCGCAGCCGGCCAGGCCAGAGGTCCAGTAGGCGACTGTATCATTCAGGATCCCCGTGTCCCCAGGCACGAAGCCGGGTCCAGGCGTGAGGTGCATCGCCCATGGACCTTCTGCGGTCCTCCGCGTTCAGGCCGGGCTCGGGAGGCGATCAGGAGTGGTGGCGGCGCAGGGCGGCCACGACGCCGTCGAAGACCTCACGTCGCATCGTGGCCCCCTCACGGCGTACGGAGGCCGGCTCCACCAGGAGCAGACGGTCCAGGCGCACCTCGCTGGGGCGGCCCTGATGGTCCCAGTCACCGGTGCCGACGTCGTGCCAGAAGCGTCCCCAGCGCGCCTCCTGGGCGGCGTCACGGTCGTGGTCCTTGCTCGTCATCTGGGCCACGACCAGGCGGGCCTCATGGCGAGCCAGGACCAGGACGGGCCGGTCCTTGCCCTGAGTGGGATCCTCCTCGAAGGGAACCCAGGCCCACACCACCTCGCCGGGGTCGGCGTCGCCGTCCGGGTCGGGGGAGTAGCTGAAGGTGGGCAGCCCCAGAGTGGAGACGTCGTAGACGCCGACACCCCGCGACGAGGGGGCCGTCGTACCCGCCCCGGCGCCGCTGTCGTGGGAGCGGGTCCGGGTCGGTGACGGCTTCGCCGCCGATGACTTGGGGGCGCGGGACTGCGCAGGCTCGGCCGAACCGGATGGCGTGCTGTCGGACGTGCCGGACGGCGTCGAGGACTTCTGGGAAAGGGCGTCGGAGGCGGCGTGTCCGAGCAGGGTGAGGATCCGATTGAGAAGGCTGGCCATGGGTGCCACCCTACCGCCGGGCGGGATGCGGTGGCTGCCGCAGGCTCACGGCGGCGGCCAGCACCACCGGCGGTCCCGCCCTCCCGGTGAGGGAGGAGGACCGCCGGTGGCGCAGGCGAATCCGGTGATGGTGAAGGGGGCGCCCGGGAGGCCAGCACCCTTGAGGTGCTAGTTACCTGTGCGTGTCACGGGGGTGCAGATCGAGTGGGTCCCGGCCTCGGAGCCGCCTTCACTGCCGGTGACGTCGATCTGCGTGGTCAGTCCCTGGGAGGGGTCCTGGGGGTTGCAGGTGCCCAGGGCCTTCCAGGTGTCCTCAGTGACCGCCTCTGCGTTGACCTCGTAGATGCTGGTGAAGGTCATCGTGGTTGACGAGTGGGCGTTCAGGGACTCACCGGTGCGCAATGACAAGGAGCCGTCATCCTGAATGACGTAGCTGTCCGGGCCGACCCACTGCGGGGTACCAGTACCTGTCACGCTCTTGAGCGTGAAGCCGGTGGGGACCCGGGGCCGCAGGACGATATCGGAGCCGGATCCGTCGGCGTCGGTGTTGTTGGTGAAGGTGACGGTGTATCCGACCTCGATCTCATAGGTGCCCGTGGGGTCGGCCTCGACCAGGAGATCCGTGGGATGAGTCGAGACCTCGACCACCGGCCGGTCCTTGACGTAGTCGCTGGAGAAGGTCTGGTCGCCGGTGGTCAGTGCGGCCTTGACCCTGTTGCGTCCCACCACGCCGCTGAGGTCCACCTGGCAGGTGATCTCCTTGCCCTGGGGGACCTTCGCCGTGCCGCTGGAGACGGTGAGACTCTCGGCCGGTCCCGTGGCGGAGACGACCTCGCCGCCGAAGGCGGTCAGGTCGCAGGTCACAGAGGCTGCTTGAGCCCGCCCTCTGACGCGTCCCGCGGAGATGGTGAAGTCAGACAGGACGGTAGTGGAGTCGTTCCTCGCCGTCATAGTGAAGCGGGCAGTGTCTTTGGCGGCTCCTTCGACCGTGACCTCATTGGTGGAGACGGTGGCGTGAGCCGCGCTGGCCGCAGGCTTGTGCGCTGTGACAGCGGGCCGAAGAATCGCGTTGCGTGTGGAGACCTCGATCGTGGGTGTGAAACGGTAGCTGCGCGTATCCACACCGGGCGCCACCACAGTGGTCCCGAGGTCCAGATCGAAGTAGCTGGTCTTGTCCCAGTAGGTGTAGAAGTTGACCGTATAGGTCAGTTTCAGGTGCTCAGGAGTGCAGGAAACAGCCTTGACCGAGCCGATGCTGTCATCCAGCAGGGGGTTGTACAGCTCGGAGACGGAGCTCAATCCGGAGTCCGCCATCAAGGCCGGTGGCTCGCCCTCGCCCTTGTCGATGTAGAAGGAGCTCGTCCCGGCCACTTCGTTACCCTCCGGGGAGGGGCAGGACCAGGTCCACTGGCCCGGCACGGAGTCGGCCTCAATGGTGACGTTAGTGGAGCCCTTCGGGGCGATGGCCGATGGGATGCGAACTCTCCAGGTCAGACATCCCTCGGCGTTGTCAGAGCCATGACAGCCGGTACCGGCTGTGTGGTAGAGCCCTTCCACGGTGATGTCGGTATCGGCGGAAGCCGGAGCCGCCACGGCTGCGGCGGCGATGAGGGGAAGAGCCAGGGCAATGCGCACGAGGCGCCGCCACGGCTGGTCGGGTGGGGAGGGAGGGAAGTGCATGAGCACGCCTTTCGCTGAAGTGATTGGAAGGGAAGCCAATCGGTTCTTTAATATATCCCCGAACAGAGTGCTATGGACATGGTGGATTGCTTCTCCTGTCGCACTTCTCCACCCTCTTCAAAGAAATGGACAAAGGTCGGTTGCATCCACCTCTTGGTGCAACCGACCTTTGTCGTTGTTGTTGTCGTTGTTCTTCTCGACCCGTCTGCCAGACATCGCCCATCAGTGTGGGCGCGTGGCCTCCTTCATCGTGGCGGTGAAGGTGACAAGGTCACTGCGCAGTGCGCCGAGCGCGTAGTGGCGGCGCTCCTCATCACCGCCTCCGCCGTTGTCGCCAGAAGAGGCTGCCACGATCTCAGGGGCGTAGCGCTCCACGATCTTGACCGTGGCCGAGCCGCTGATGGCACCGTCAGCACCGGCTGCGATGGCCTCGGCGACCTGCTCGGGCGTGGAGATGCCGAAGCCCAGCATGACAGGCGCGGCGGCGTCGGCGCGCAGTCGTTCCACCGACTCAGCAAGCCCCACGGTGGAGGAGGCCCGTTCGGTGCCGGTGACGCCCACCCGGGAGACGGCATAGACATAGCCGCGTGAGGCTGCCGCCACCGCGTCCAGGGTCTCGGCGGCGGCCGACGGAGGGGCGATGTAGACGGCGTCGACACCGGCGTCCTCGGCGGCCCGGCTGAAGGCGGCCGACTCGCGGATCGGGACGTCGGGCAGCAGCACCGAGTCGATGCCGGCCTGCGCGCACTGGGAGTAGAAGCGCTCCAGGCCCATCGCGAAGGGCACGTTGCCGTAGATGAGCATGCCGATGGGCAGCCTCGGGTGGCGCCGCCGCACCCGCGCGACCACCTCCAGGCAGTCGCGGAATCCCGCTCCCGCGGCCAGGGCCCGGACATGCGCCCTCTGGATCGTGGGGCCGTCGGCGACCGGGTCGGTGAAGGGCACACCCAGCTCCAGGGCGTCGGCCCCACCGGCGATGAGCGCCTCGATGACGGCCTCACTGGTGTCCGGGTCGGGGTCGCCGACCATGACGAAGGGAACGAAGGCGCCCTCACCGCGCTCCTTGAGGGCGGCGAACATCGCGGGATAGCGGCTCATCTCAGAACTCCTCATCCGGGCCGGTGGTCAGACTGGTGCTCCTGGCGGCGTTCAGGCCCGCGTACTCGGTGCGCTTGCCCATCTGCTCCACCATCCGTGAGGCCCTGGCCACGGCACCGTCAGTGGAGAAGGAGCCCCCCAACCTCGCCTGCACCTGGTCGAGGTCCTTGTCCCCACGTCCCGACAGGCACACCAGCAGGACCGGGGGCTCCTCGCCGTCGGGCACCTCCCGGGCCATGGCCAGCGCCTGGGCCAGGGCGTGGGCGGACTCCATGGCCGGGATGATCCCCTCGTGGCGCGACAGCAGCCGGAAGGCCTCAATCGCCTCGTCGTCGCTGATACCCACGTATCGGGCCCTGCCGGTGTCCGACAGCCAGGCGTGCTCGGGCCCCACGCCCGGGTAGTCCAGGCCCGCCGAGACGGAGAAGGACTCCTCGACCTGCCCCTCGGAGGTGCGCATGAGGTAGCTGCGCGCACCGTGGAGGATTCCCACCAGGCCCTTGTTGATGGGGGCGCCGTGACGGGACGTGTCCAGCCCCTCACCGGCCGGCTCAACCCCGATGAGCTCGACCCCCGGGTCGTCGATGAAGTCCGCGAACATACCGATCGCGTTGGAGCCACCGCCCACGCAGGCGATGACCGAGTCCGGCAGCCGCCCAGTCAGGCCCAGGACCTGGGCACGGGCCTCCCGGGAGATGACCCGGTGGTACTCGCGCACGATCGTGGGGAAGGGGTGGGGACCGGCGGCAGTGCCCAGCAGGTAGTGGGTGTCGGCGAAGGAGGCGGTCCAGTCGCGCAGCGCCTCGTTGACGGCGTCCTTGAGCGTACCCGCGCCGCTGTCCACCGGAACCACCGTGGCCCCCATGAGCTCCATGCGCTCGACATTGGGCGCCTGACGCACGACATCGGTGGCCCCCATGTAGATGGTGCAGTCCAGACCCAGCAGGGCGCAGACCATGGCCGTGGCCGTCCCGTGCTGGCCGGCGCCGGTCTCAGCGATGATGCGCTGCTTACCCATCCGCTTGGCCAGGAGGGCCTGGCCCAGAACCTGGTTGCCCTTGTGGGCACCCCCATGGACCAGGTCCTCGCGCTTGAGCAGGATACGGGCGTTGCCCTCCAACGGCAGGTTGCACAGCTCGGTGACCGCCGTGGGGCGCCCCAGGTAGCGGGTCATGAACGTGTCCAGCTCAGCGGCGAAGGCCGGATCCGCCTGGGCGTCGATGAAGGCGTCCTCGAGCTGGTCCAGCGCTGGAATCAGCAGCTCGGGCACGAACTGGCCCCCGTAGGGGCCGAAGAAGGCGGGCAGGCGCGGGTGGTGCCCCGCCCCCTGGCCGTCCCGGTCCAGCCCCGACGATGCGCCCTCCCCTCCCGGCTGTGGCAGCGGCACCGCGTCGGCCAGCTCCCGAGCGGCCTCGCCCGGGTCCGCGGCCCCGGACAGGGACGAGCCCACCAGGAGGGCGTCCACCAGGCCGGACAGGCGCCGCACGTCCTCGGGAGCGCCGACCCCCGACTCACCCACGAGGACCACCCCCGCCGGAGCCAGAGGAGCCAGCTCCTCGGTACGCGCCAGATCCGTGTCCAAGGTGCGCAGATCGCGGTTGTTGATACCGATGACCTCCGCCCCCAGGGTCGAGGCGCGATGCATCTCCTCCGGGGTCGAGACCTCCGTGAGCACCTCCATCCCCAGGCCGTGAGCCAGCTCAGCCAGCTCGCGATAGACGTCGTCGGGCACCACCGAGAGCATGAGCAGGACCGCGTCCGCCCCCAGACTGCGGGCCGCCAGCACCTGAACCTCATCGACGATGAAGTCCTTGCACAGGACGGGGACGTCCACCACCTCACGCACAGCCGCCAGGTCGTCGAATGAGCCGTTGAAGCGGTCGGGCTCGGTGAGCACCGAGACCGCGGCCGCGTAGGGCGCGTACTGCGCGGCCAGCGAGGCCGGGTCGTAGTCGGAGCGGATGGTGCCGCGCGAGGGCGAGGCCGCCTTGCACTCCATGATGAGAGCCGGCTGCGGGCTGCGGCCCTGACCGCTGCGGGTACGCAGGGCGTCCGCGAAGGAGCGCTGCGAGCGCGGCAGCTCCTCGGCTCTCAGGTGTCCGAAGCGGGCGCGCAGCTCATCGATGCGCTCGCGGCGCTCCTGGACGAGCGAGTCCAGGACGGTGCCCGTGGCGATGAGACGCGCCTCGACCGGCTCACGGTGAGCGCGCTCGCCAGGGCCGGCACCATCGGGTGACGCGGTGGGAACAGGGGCGATGTCGGGGGTGGTCACGGCTTCTCCTCAGGCCGTCTCAGTGATGAGGTCACTGGCTTTGGTCATGGACTCCAGGTGGCGGGCCACGCCACCGGAAAGGATCTGCTCCAGGGCCGCCGCAGTGCCGCCTGCGAGGCTGTCGGCCCTGCCGATGAGATACAGCAGGGCGCCGGCATTGACGGCGATGGCGTCGCGGTGGGCGGGCCGTCCCTCACCCGAGACGGCCTCGCGCAGCAGGCGGGCGTTGTCGGCCGGCTCCCCACCCAGCAGGTCGGCCAGCTCGTAGGAGGTCACCCCCAGATCCTCGGGCGTGACCTCGTAGGCCCGCACCCCGTCGGGCGTCGCCTCACGCACGAGGGTCGGCCTGTGGACGGCGATCTCGTCCAGGCCCGAGCCGTGAACCACGAGCGCACGCTCGCGCCCCAGCTGGACCATCGCCTCAGCGATCATGTCCAGCATGCCCGGGTCCCACACGCCCATGAGCTGGAAGGTCAGGTGGGCCGGGTTCACCAGCGGCCCCAGGACGTTGAAGATCGTGGGCGTGGCCAGCGCCTTGCGCACCGGTGCCACATGCCGCATCGCCGGGTGGTAGGCCTGGGCGAACAGGAAGGTGAAGTGGTCACGGGCCAGCAGCTCGACCGCCGTGGCCGGCTCCACATCCAGGGGCAGCCCCAGCTCGGCGATGACGTCGGCCGCCCCCGTCTTGGAGGACACGGCCCGGTTGCCGTGCTTGGCCACCGCGACCCCCATCGAGGCGGCCACCAGGCCCGCCCCCGTGGAGATGTTGATCGTGCCCACGCCGTCGCCCCCGGTACCGACGACGTCCACCAGCGGGAAGGACACCGACGGGAAGGCCCGGGCCGCCTGGCGGAAGGCGCTCGCGGCCCCGGCGACCTCCTGGGGCTCCTCGCCGCGGGCATGCAGCGCCGCCAGCAGCGCCGCCGTCTCCACCTCGGACAGGTCACCGGCGCCCAGGGCGGCGAAGACCGTGGAGGCCTGCTCACGGCTCAGGCGCCGTCCCTGAACCACCTCTCGCAGCAGCTCGTGCGCCTCCTGCGCCGTGGCAGCAGGCCTGCCCTCCGCCGCGGCGGGGGCCGCGCTGTTGGTCTCACTCATCGGTCTGTGGCTCCTTATTCAGGTGGCTGAGGCATGTGGGGCGCTCGGGGTGATTCTGCCCGAGCGGTGCGGCAGCTGTCGGGAACTGCGGGACAGCGCGGGGCGGCGTGGCTCAGGGGGTCCGAGCCAGGTCGGCGGTGATGGCCTTGAGCAGCGCAGGTCCCTGCGGGGTGAGGATCGACTCGGGGTGGAACTGCAGCCCGACCGCCGGTACCGACCGGTGCCGGGCCGCCATGACGATACCGCCGCTTCCGCTGTCGTCCTCCGGTGCGGTGCGGGCTAGGCTGACAAGGGCCTCGGGCAGCGTGCGCGTGCCCAGGGAGTGGTAGCGGGCCACGTCCAGTGGTCCGCCGTTGAGCACCGTGAAGGCCGGGTCGGTGCGGCCCGCCTCGGTGACCTCGACGCGGTCGGAGCGGCCGTGGACCGGACCCACCGGGGCGACCCGTCCACCGCAGGCCTCGACGAGGGCCTGGAAGCCCAGGCAGATGCCCAGCGCGGGGATCGCCTGCTCCAGGGCGGTGGCGATGAGCTCCATGAGGCAGCCCGACGTCGCCGGGTAGCCCGGCCCGGGGGACAGGCACAGGACCGGGCGGTGCCCGGCCTCGCGCTCGGCCGCGGTGGGCTCGAGGGCAGCGAGCACTCGGGAGGCCGGCACGTTGTTGCGGTAGACCTCGATCTGGGAGCCGAGGGTCGCGAACTGGTCGACGAGGTTGTAGACGAAGGAGTCGCGGTTGTCGAGCAGGACCACACGGGCCGGGGCCTGGGCCGCTGCGGTGCTGCTGCCCTCGGGGTGCTGGCTCACGTCCTGTCCGTGGTGCTGAGTGCTGGTGATTGCCATGGCTCAGGCCTCCTTGCCGGTCGTGTCGATGATGAGTGCGGCGCCCTGTGCGGCGGCGACCGCCTCCAGGACGGCGCGGGCCTTGTGGACGGTCTCAGCGACCTCGGCGGCCGGGGAGGATGCCGCCACGACGCCGGCACCGGCCTGGACCAGGGCGCTCCCGTCCGTCACGAAGCCCGAGCGGATGACGATGCAGGTGTCCAGCTCGCCGTCGCCGCGGATGTAGCCCACCGAGCCGCCGTAGGAGCCGCGGCGCACGCCCTCGGCCTGGCGAATGAGCTCGGCGGCCCGCAGCTTGGGGGCTCCGGTGAGGGTTCCCATCGTCATGGAGGCGCGGAAGGCGTCCAGGGCGTCCAGGTCGTCGGCGAGCTCACCGGAGACCTCCGAGACCAGGTGCATCACCCGGCTGTAGCGGTCCACGCGCAGAAGGTCCTGGACGCTGCGGGTACCGGGGCGACTGACTCGGGCGACGTCGTTGCGGGCCAGGTCCACGAGCATGACGTGCTCGGCGACCTCCTTGGCATCGGTGCGCAGCTCCAGCTCCAGGCGGGTGTCACGCTCGTGATCCACTGAACCGTCAGGGTGCAGCCCGCGCGGCCGGGTCCCGGCGATCGGGCGGATGGCGACCCGACCGGTGCGTGCCGAGTGCAGCAGCGCCGACTCCGGGGAGGCGCCGAAGAGCTCGAAGTCCGGGGCGGCCAGGTAGAACATGTAGGGGCTGGGGTTGGCGTGGCGCAGCACGTGGTAGGCGGCCAGCGCATCCGGGCAGGCGATGGTGAAGCCGCGTGAGGGCACCACCTGGTAGACGTCGCCGTCGGCGATGTAGCCGCGCATCTCCTCCACAACCGCCTCGAAGTCGACGTCCGAGGTGGTGGGCACCGCGTGCAGGACGGGGGAGGCGGCGCCGTCGGTGGACGAGGCCGGCGCCTCGACGTCGGCTGCGTTGTCGATGCTGTCGATGGCGGCTGCTAACGCGTCCATGCGCCGCTCCAGGTCGGCGGTGTCGACCGAGGCACCCACCAGGGTCGCCTCCCGGGTGGGGTGGTCGACGACGAGGATGATGCGGGCGTCGTAGAAGAGGTAGTCCGGGCAGGTGTTGGCGCCCTGGGCCACCTCGGGCAGGGACTCGAAGGTGGACAGGTAGTCGAAGGCGAAGGCCCCGGCTTCCAACGGCAGGTGGGGATGGTCGACCTCAGCCT
The DNA here is from genome assembly GCF_005696555.1 of Actinomyces sp. oral taxon 171 str. F0337. Classification (NCBI taxonomy): domain Bacteria; kingdom Bacillati; phylum Actinomycetota; class Actinomycetes; order Actinomycetales; family Actinomycetaceae; genus Actinomyces; species Actinomyces sp. oral taxon 171. Next base: position 1,238,922 of record NZ_CP040005.1, read on the forward strand.
GGGCCAGCACCCGCAGGGGCTCGATCGTGGACAGGGCCGTCAGGCGCTCGCGCTCCTCGAGGGTGGGGTCGTCGTCGACGCTGGTGGGCAGGGTGAGGGTGAGCCGGCCGGGGGAGCGGTCGGTGACGTGCTCGCCCAGGTGCTCCTCCAGGCGGGTCAGGGCCGCGAGGCCGTCGGACCCGGCGTGCTCGCCGTTGACGACGTCCAGGGCCTCGGCGGTCACGGTGCCGCCCCAGCAGGTCAGCCTGGCCGAGGCCTCCAGGATGGCGACCGTGGTGCGCGAGGCCTTGGTGGTGATGTCGGCGCTCTCCAGCAGCACGCAGTCCACGGGGCGTACAGCCGCGTTGTCGTCTGCCGGGTTGTGGGTGGTGCGCAGCTGGCCGGCTCGGGTCAGGTGCTCCAGCAGTTCACCGCCGTCGGAGGGGTAGCGCACCGGGCGCGTGAGGACAGTTGGTGAGGCCGCAGGCGGTGCGGCCGAAGGTGCGGTGTCGGACACGGTGGGGGGCATGGGGCCTCTTTCCTGAGATCGTGGGTCAGGCGGGCCTCTCACTCATGCGTCGGGCGGGCCCGCGGTGAGCGAGCCGGTACGTCCTAGCGCGTCAGGATGGCGGCTCGCCTCGAGGGGAGCCACCACCAGGTCGTGCGCCGTGTCGTCATGGCGGTCACTCTAACCCTGCCGACCCTGGGAGACGAAACCGGTCTCACCAGCCGTCTCAGTGATCGTGGTCCGTCGTCGACGGCGGACCACGATGGAGACGATCAGCGCCGCGGCGGCCAGGATGACGACGATGCGGCCGATCGGCCCGGTGAGCCACGCCGTCAGGATCGCCATCCCGATGGTCGTGTAGACGGCGGCCCAGGCGATCGCCCCGGCGGCCGTGGCCGCCACGTAGCGGCGCAGCGGCATACGGGCCACGCCCGCGGAGATCTGGATGACGCTCTGCAGGCCGACGGTCAGGAAGGACATCGGTACGGCCAGCACGCCCCAGCGGGCCGACCACGCCTGTGCGCGGGCGTACATGGGCGACTCGAGCAGCGAGACCCACCGGGTGCGCGCGGTCCCCGCCGTGATGCCCCGGCCGATCCAGTACATGGTGTGCGAGCGCATCATGGCCAGGCACCAGAAGAACAGGAAGACCCAGGGGTAGGGCAGGCTGTGGATCCGTTCCAGCATGTGAGGAAGGCTAACCTAAGTCGAACGGTGTCCGGTCGTGAGCTCGTCTACGCCGCATGTTCATAGGAACCATGGGGAGCCGGCGTGCGGCCGCACCTCACACTGCTGGCTGGCCCGGCGGGCTGGGGTGGTGGGCCGCCGTCGTGGGAGACTTGCCTCAGACCCATGCCGGATATGAGGAAGAGCCAGGAACCGATCCCCGTGTCACCGATCCCCACACCAGAGCAGATGACCAGCGTCCAGCCTGCCGCCACCGAGCAGGCCCGGCTGCGCAACTTCTGCATCATCGCGCACATCGACCACGGCAAGTCCACCCTGGCCGACCGCATGCTCCAGGCCACCGGCGTCGTCCAGCCCCGTGACATGCGCGCCCAGTACCTGGACCGCATGGACATCGAGCGCGAGCGCGGCATCACCATCAAGTCCCAGGCCGTGCGCATGCCCTGGGCCATTGAGGGCGACGACGGCGTCACGCGCGCGTACGCGCTCAACATGATCGACACCCCCGGTCACGTCGACTTCTCCTACGAGGTCAACCGCTCCCTGGCCGCCTGCGAGGGTGCGGTCCTCCTGGTCGACGCAGCCCAGGGCATCCAGGCCCAGACCCTGGCCAACCTCTACATGGCCATCGAGGGGGACCTGACCATCATCCCGGTCCTCAACAAGATCGACCTGCCTGCCGCCGAGCCGGAGAAGCACGCCGAGGAGATCGCCTCCCTCATCGGCTGCGACGTCGATGACATCCTCAAAGTCTCCGGCAAGACCGGGCAGGGCGTGCCCAAGCTGCTCGACCGGATCGTCGAGACCGTCCCGCCCCCGCACGGCGATCCCGACGCTCCGGCGCGCGCCATGATCTTCGACTCCGTCTACGACACCTACCGCGGCGTGGTCACCTACGTGCGCGTTGTCGACGGCGCCCTCAAGCCCCGCGAGCGCATCGAGATGCTCTCCACCAAGGCCGTCCACGACCTCCTGGAGATCGGCGTCATCAGCCCCGAGCCCACGCCGTCGGCCGGCCTGGGGGCCGGCGAGGTCGGCTACCTCATCACCGGGGTCAAGGACGTGCGCCAGTCCAAGGTCGGTGACACGGTCACCTCCGCGGCGGCACCGGCCGACGAGCCGCTGTCGGGCTACCAGGACCCCAAGCCTATGGTCTTCTCCGGCCTGTTTCCGGTGGACGGCTCGGACTTCCCGGCCCTGCGCGACGCCCTGGACAAGCTCAAGCTCAACGACGCCGCCCTGACCTACGAGCCGGAGACCTCGGTGGCCCTGGGCTTCGGCTTCCGCTGCGGCTACCTGGGCCTGCTGCACCTGGAGATCATCCGCGAGCGCCTGGAGCGCGAGTTCAACCTGGACATCATCTCCACCGCCCCCTCCGTGGTCTACGAGGTGACCATGGAGGACCGCACCACGCACACGGTGACCAACCCCAGCGAGTTCCCTGAGGGCAAGGTCGCTTCCGTCTCCGAGCCGGTGGTGCGGGCCACGATCCTGACCCCCAGCGAGTTCGTGGGCACGGTCATGGAGCTGTGCCAGTCACGTCGCGGCACCATGCAGGGCATGGACTACCTCTCCGAGTCACGCGTGGAGATGCACTACGTGCTGCCGCTGGCGGAGATCGTCTTCGACTTCTTCGACTCCCTGAAGTCGCGGACCCGCGGCTACGCCTCCCTGGACTACGAGGCGGACGGCTCCCAGGACGCCGACCTGGTCAAGGTTGACATCCTGCTCAACGGGGACAAGGTGGACGCCTTCAGCGCCATCGTCCACCGCGACTCGGCCTACTCCTACGGCGTCATGATGACCAAGCGTCTCAAGGACCTCATCCCGCGCCAGCAGTTCGAGGTTCCCGTGCAGGCGGCCATCGGCACCCGCGTCATCGCCCGCGAGACCATCCGGGCCCTGCGCAAGGACATGCTCGCCAAGTGCTACGGCGGTGACATCACCCGTAAGCGCAAGCTGCTGGAGAAGCAGAAGGAGGGTAAGAAGCGCATGAAGGCCATCGGCCGGGTCGAGGTGCCCCAGGAGGCCTTCATCGCGGCCCTCGGCGCGGACACGCCCACCGGCACCAAGCCGGGCAAGTAGTCCAGCCAGCGGGCACGAGCAGGATCGAGCAGGACCAGGACGGCGCCGGCGGATGACGGAAGGACGGCTGCGGACATGAGCGACACGAGCAGGCAGACCACGGTTGACGCTGCCCTGACCGACGACGGCTCCGGCCTGGTCCTGACCCGGGAGCTGGCCCGGGTCCTGGGCGAGCCCCACGCCGGCGCGGACGGGCGTCACCATGATGAGCCCTCACCGTTCCACGACGGTGACCTGGTGGGAACCGTCAGCGCGGTGTGCACTGTCAAGGGGCTGCGGCCCGACGCCGGAGAGGCAGGCGTCTCGGCGATCCACAAGGGCGCCGTCGACGGGCCGGTCGAGGTCGGCCGCACCGGGATCGTCACCGACAAGCACGGGGACCGCGCCCACCACGGGGGCAGTGACAAGGCCCTCTATGTCATGAGCGCTGCTGAGCAGCGACACTGGTCCGAGGTCCTGGGCGGTATCGAGCCGGGGCGGCTGGGGGAGAACCTCCTCATCGAGGGCGACATCGATGACGTGGAGATCGGTGCGATCCTGTCCATCGGCGACCCGAGCAACGGAGGACTGCGGGTCAGGGTGACCGGTGTGCGCAACCCGTGCGCCACCTTCGCCCGCGGTGTGGGCCGCGCGGACTGGGTGGAGGTCTTCTCGGCGCGCAACCGGGTGGGCGTCTACCTGGCAGTGCTTGACGAGGGCGCGGTGCAGGCCGGCGACGAGGTGCGCGTGGTCTCCGCCCCGGGGCACCGGGTCACCTGCCGGCGCTGGTTCGCCCACCACGACCCGCGCGACGCCCAGGGGCTGCTCAACTCCGAGGTCTTCGGCAACTGCGTGATCGCCCCCTTCACCAAGAAGTACGTGCGCGCCGCCGCCCACGAGCAGGTCGGCTGACCGCGCCGCCCAGCGCCTGAAGGCACCAGGCAGACGGTTTCGAGACCTCACAGAAGTAAAGGACATAAGGCTCCGCATGGCTCAGCACCACCCGCCCCGCTCCCACGCCATCCACTCGCGGGTACGCTCCTTCTCGCGCTCCGGCGGCAGGCTGCGCCCCGTCCAGGCCGAGGCCCTGGCCGAGCTCGGGCCCCGCTACGTGGTCGATGTGCCGCGGGCCGATGCCGTGCGCACCGTGTCCCCGAGCTTCCGCCTGGAGCCGGAGAAGGTCTTCGGGCACGTGGGGCAGGTCAGGCCGCTGATCGTCGAGGTCGGGCCGGGCAGTGGTGAGGCGCTGCTGGCCCATGCCGCCGCCCATCCGGGTGCTGACTACCTGGCGGTGGAGGTCTGGGAGACCGCGATCGCCCGACTGGTGACCTCGATCCACCGCCGGGGCCTGCACAATGTGCGCGTCGTCCCCGCCGACGCCTCCCAGCTGCTGGCCACGGCCCTGCCGGTGTCCTGCGCCAGCGAGGTGTGGGTCTTCTTCCCCGACCCCTGGCGCAAGCCCCGGCACCGCAAGCGCCGCCTGGTGACCACTGCCTTCGCCGACTCGGTGGCGCGGGTGCTGCGTTCCGGCGGGGTGTGGCGCCTGGCCACCGACTGGGCGGACTACGCCTGGCAGATGCGCGACGTCTTCGAGGACGTGGCGGCGCTGCCCACCGGTCTGCGCCCGGACGCCACCCTGCCCTACTTCCGGCACGACGACGCCGGTGCCCGACCCGACCTGGGGGCCGAGACCGCCGAGGAGGACAGTCTGGGCAACGGCCTGGACCCGGGTTCCCCCGCGGGGGTGCGTGGCGGATGGTCGCCCCGTTACGAGGGGCGGGTCATGACCCGCTTCGAGCAGCGTGGCCTGGACGCCGGGCGCACGATCCGCGACCTGACCGCTGTGCGCACCGAGGTGGCCTGGATCCCCGAGCGGGGCGCCTCCATGCTGGATCGCCTCGAGGCCGAGGGGCAGGCCTGGAACCACCTGGAGTCCCAGCCCTGGCGACTGCGCGAGGGCCGCGGCGACGGCCTGCTGCACCCGGCGGACCGGCCGTGACCATTGTCTCCAGGCTGCCCCGCCGCGCCTGGCTCATGGTCATCGTCGCCGGGTTCCTCGGGTTCTGCGCGGTCCTGCGGGCTCCCGTGGGCGTCATCCCGCCCCTGCTGACGCGCCTGGGACAGGACCTGGGCATGGGGGAGGTGGCCCGCGGCGCACTGACCTCCGTGCCGATCCTGTGCTTCGGGCTGCTCACCCCGCTGGCCTCGACCGTGGTGCGCCGTGTCGGCATCAACACCGCGGGCCTGCTCACCCTGGGAATGGCTCTGGTCGGGGCGCTGCTGCGCTCGGCCGGTGCCACCTGGGCGGCCTTCGTCGGAACCGTCATCATCGGGGCGGGGCTGACAGTGGGCAACCTGGTGGCGCCCATGGTCATCGGCCGCGACTTCTGGCACCGCACCTCACTCATGACGGGCCTGTACTCCTCCACCTGCAACGTCATCGTCACCGCTGCCACCGCCCTGGCCGTGCCGCTTGCCCTCGTCATCGGCTGGCAGGGCTCGGCCGCCGCCTGGACCGCCATCCCGGTGCTGCTGGCTGGGGCACTGTGGCTGTGGGTCTTCCCGCCCGGCAGTCAGGCGCCCAGGCAGAGCCTGCGGGAACGATCGGGCATGACCTCCTGGGTGACGGAGCGCTCCCTGGCCCGGCCGACGCAGTCGACCGGCACTGCTGTCTGGAGACGCCCCCTGACCTGGGTGATGGCCGTGGCCTTCGCAGCCCAGACCTTCTCCTACTACGCGATCTCGGGGTGGCTGCCCACGGCCCTGGTTGATGAGCTCGCCATGAGTGAGTCCGTCGCGGGCGTTGCCGCCTCCGTCTTCTCCCTGCTGGGAATCGTGGGGCCTCTGATGGTCCCGGTGATGTTTGAGACGCTGGGGTGGCCGGCCAGCAGGGTCCTCGGCGTCATCTGCGCCTGCTGGCTCATGCTGCCGATCTGCCTGACGGTGGCCCCCGGCTACTGGCTGGTGCCCTGCATGTTCTCGGGCATCGCGCACGGCGCCTTCTTCGCCGCCCTGTTCACCCTGGTCATCCGCCGCTCGGAGTCGGTCGACGAGAACCGCCGGACCACCGCGGTCATCCAGACGACCGGCTACTGCCTGGCCGCCGTCGGCCCGGTGGTGATGGGCTGGGTCCATGAGCGCAGCGGCGGCTGGGTGGCCCCTTTCGCCATGGTGGTGGGAGTACTGGTGCTCATGACCGTGTGCGCCCAGATCGCGGCCCGCGCGGGCGACTCCGGCAGGCCCGAGCCGGCCATTCCCGCCGGCGTCCTGCGGGGCGATGAACGGGCCGAAGACCAAGGCGGCGACCATTGAGCCCGGCCCAGCCGGTGGGCGATCCTCTGCCGGGAACTGGGGAGCTTCCGGCGCAGGTGATCGCCCCCGCTCCGGGCGGGGCAGAGCGCCCGTTCTCGGTGTACCTGCACGTGCCCTACTGCCAGGTGCGTTGCGGCTACTGCGACTTCAACACCTACACGAACCTGACCATGGGGCAGGGAGCCTCGGCCGAGGACTTCGTGGGAACTCTCGCCGGCGAGCTGCGCGCCGCCCGCCGCGCCATGGACGGCGTGGGCCTGCCGGTGCGTTCAGCCCGGACCGTCTTCGTGGGTGGCGGAACCCCCACCATGCTGCCCGCCTCCGACCTGGTGAGCATGCTGGAGCTGGTGCGCGAGTGCTTCGGGCTCGCCGCCAACGCGGAGGTGACCACGGAGGCCAACCCGGACTCCGTGGACGAGGCGGGGCTGGCGGCCCTGGCCGAAGGCGGTTTCAGCCGGGTCTCCTTCGGCATGCAGTCGGCCGTGCCCCATGTGCTGAAGGTCCTGGAGCGCACCCACGAGCCCGCCCGGGTGCCCCGCGTGGTGGAGTGGGCGCGGCGGACCGGCCTGAGTACCTCCCTGGACCTCATCTACGGGGCGCCGGGGGAGTCCCTCGAGGACTGGCAGCGCTCCCTGGACGCGGTGACCCGGATCAGCCCGGACCACGTGAGCGCCTACGCCCTGGTCATCGAGGAGGGCACCAGGATGTGGGGGCAGGTCCGCCGCGGAGAGCTGCCGATGCCCGAGGACGACGACGAGGCCACCAAGTACGAGATGGCCGATGCCGTTCTGCGCCAGGCCGGCTACGAGTGGTACGAGATCTCCAACTGGGCGCGACCCGGCGCCGAGTGCCGCCACAACCAGGCCTACTGGCTCGACTGGGACTGGTGGGGCGCCGGGCCCGGGGCGCACTCCCACCTGGGGGACGTGCGCCTGTGGAACACCAAGCACCCGGTTGCCTGGGCCGGGCAGATCGCCACCGGCCACCTGCCCGTGGCCGGGCACGAGGCCATCGACGCCGACTCCCGCGAGCTGGAGCGCATCATGCTGGGCATCCGCCTGCGTGAGGGCATCGAGCTGGCGAGCCTCGGGTCCGGGCCGAGCGGCCCACCAACAGACCTACCTGACGCCGCCGGAGCCACCCCGCCGCACTTGGTGCCCGTTGTGGCCGGTCTCGTCGCCGATGGACTGCTCGACGCCAGTGCAGCCATGAGGGGCCGGGCGGTGCTCACCCTGCGCGGCCGTCTCATGGCCGATACCGTCACCCGCGCCCTGACCCGATGAACCCACCCCAGTTACTGCTGAAATGAGCTACTTCACAATCTGAAGTGTTGGTCTGACAGTCGGGTGCTCCTCACTGCCTGAATTCTCCAAGCTGGATTCCGTGCCCGTATCTGGGGCTACGTGAAGCGCTTGGCCGAGCATAAAACCAGTAACATCGTCAGGACGTTGACCGATTGTCCTAGCCCAGTCTGAGACTGAGAGTCCTCGAGACCTCAGATGATCATTGACAGTGCTGAAGACTCGTGATTTTTCATAGGGGAGCATACTGCCTGGCTCTCCGTGATGGAAGCCTCGTGTGGTGAGCGTAGCGAGCATCTGCCGGTATCCCCAGTCCGACAACAATCCTGCGTCATAGATAGAACGCGCCGTTGCGATCGCCGACGTCCCGTAGGTGATCTTGATCTTCATCAGAGTGTCGAGTGACGGAGGGCTTGATAACTTGGCGCGCAAGGACTCTGTGGGAAGCAGGAACTCGGCGGCAAAAATATTCGCTTCATGCTCGATCTGCCGGTCTGTTGCCTCTTCGGTTTTGGTGACATCTGAGTGGAGTATCAAATGGCCGATCTCGTGTGCCAGATCGAAGCGTGAACGCTCCGCTGTCTTGACGCGGGACAGGAAGATGAAGGGGCGTCCGTCCGCCGACCAGAAACTGAATGCATCCACTTTGACGTCCGCCAACGGAATCCCGAGGACTCTGATTCCATGAGCCTCAGCCATCTGCACCAGGTTGGGAGCAGGTTCCAGGCCCATTCCCCATGCTAGACGCAGAGCCATGGCCGCCTCTTGAGGTGAGTTGCGAAACTCGGTGTCGAGCAGGCTGAGGGCAGGTGTCCTAAAATGTTTGGAAATGGACCTGTAGAACTCGACCCCCAGTGCTCCGAAGGCTGTTGAACGACGCAGTAAGACGGATGGAGAGCGTCGTCGTGCCCGGAAGAACAGCTGTTTCTCTTCCAGTAGGTCAATCTCCTTGGTCGAGAAGAACTCGGGCGGCATCCCTGTGATGGTGGCGATCTGAAGCAACCTCGATGAGGGGAGGCCCGTAGACTCCCATGTCGTCACTGTGCGAGGTGTCGTCCCTGTCTTGTGGGCCAGCGCTGACTTGGACAGTCCTGCCCTCTGTCTGGCCAAGGTGACTCGCGATGCCTCGAGTGTCATGAAATAGCGGTGATCTCGAAGTCCACGTCCTGTGTGGCTGCATAGGACTGCATGTCGTCTCCGGAAGACAATTCAGTATATCCTGAGAGATCTTGTGCGGGAAGAATGATGCGCGTCTCCCACTGGCTGACGAAGCCTTTGTCGCATTCTATCGGCAGCGATAGCTCCAGGCGTAACTCATTGCTGGCTCGGTCCCAGAAATAGAGCAGGATCCAGGTTTGCAGGTTGGCGAAAACTGTATCCTCATCTCCAGGTCCGAGGTTGAGCCGACACTGCGTGTATCTCGGAGCTCTACTCCTTGCCGCGTTGTTTTCGATCTCATTGGCGAATCTGGGGCCTTTGATGCGCGCATTGCGCGGGTTGCCGTTCGCGTGAGCAGTCTGTGCGTCGCCGCCAACTGCTGCGATTGCCATGCTCCCGTCTGGGCTGACCGATCGGGGTGCGTTGGCGATGTCATGGTGCTTCCAGTCCTCCTCGTTGAGCTGTTTGCGCAGAGCTCCCACGATCTTCGACCAGATGGAGATCCCGAAGGCGATCGCCGGCTCGAAAGATGAGTAGCTGATGACTGCGCTCTGCAGCCCCTCAACGCAGGACCGAGTGAGGTTGGAGGGGATCAGACCCATCGCGTGAAGTTCCTGCTCGGCCGCCGCTCCGGTGATGACTCGTGCGCGTGGTAGCTGTGTGATGGGCTGGGTCATGAGAGCCTCCCAGAGCCTCGAACAAGTGGACGAAACCAGAAGTTACCACAGGTGAGCGTGCAGAACCGGAAGTGACAGGGTGTTGCTCGTCGCTGCTGTGCGATCAAGGTGGCGAGCTTGTCGTTGGTGGGTCTCGTCGTCGGTGGACTGCTCGACGCCAGTGCAGCCATGAGGGGCCGGGCGGTGCTCACCCTGCGCGGCCGTCTCATGGCCGACGCCGTCACCCGAGCCCTGACCCAGTGAGCGAGTGAGCCGATAGGGCGTCGACTTCTGGCTGCAATTCATTGACGGCATCCTGTGCTACTCGCCGTCCGACAGCATGTACTCCTGAATCGCCTGGAACAGCTCAGGCAGCAGCTCCACGTGGCCGAAGCGCAGCTTTGGTGCTACCTCGCTCCAGCCCGGCAGGGTGCGCAGGACATCAAGCGGCACTTCTCGCACCGGCGTCTGCCACTCGATGTCGCGTCGGTACGGAACGAAACCGGGAAACATCTCGTACTGGTAGACCTCGTCCCCGGTGACCACTCCGCAGGCGGTGATCGCCTGACACGGACGGCGCGACCTGAACTCCTGCTTCGGTGAGTAGTAGAGGATGTGGTCGCCTCTCCGCATACGTTGAAGCGGTGCCTTCTTGCCGTGGCACAGCTGACAGAACCCGTCAGCCACCCCCAGAGCCACATGATCCTTGGAAGCAACGCCAAGCCAGTATCTCAATGTGTTGTCCTTTCTGTCGTGTCGGGTTCGGCCTGTACGCCGGTGAGTGGCCGGCTCGGCTGCTGGGGCTCAACCGGCCACTCACCGGCGTGATCGGCTCAGGTCACGACGCCTTCTCGTGAACGGTGACGGCATAGCCATCCGGATCGGCGAAGGTGAACGTCAGGCCGAAGGGGCTGGGAGCAGGATCGGCCAGGATTGCTGTTCCTGAGGCCTCGAGCGAGTCGTGCAGCTCCTGAACCGCGTCGCAGTGCAGCCAGAGTGCCACCCCGAGACCGGGACGGGGAGCCTCAGAGAGATCAACTCCGGGCAGGGGCTCGCGAACCGCGAAGGGGATCGGCGTTGTGGCGAAGAGGACGGCGCCAGGAGGTGAGGCTGGGGTGCGGCGCAGTCCCAGGGCGTTCTCGTAGAACTCCGCGGAACGCTCGAGGTCGCTCACCTGCAGGGCGATGAAGTCGGGGCCGGTGACAGTCATGGAGATCTCCTCTCAGACGATATATGTCAGATTTCTGACATATCGAGAGTATGTCAGAATACTGCTATGAGTCAAGACGACCCCAGGGAGCTCCTCGGCTACCAGCTCAAGCATGTCCAGGCCGCGCTTCGAGCACGTATGGACGAGGCCCTCCGACCTCTGGGGCTGAGTGCTCCCCAGTACCTCTGTCTCGAGCTGCTCAGTCGTGCCCCGGGAGCCTCGACCTCCGACCTCGCCAGAGAGGCCTTCGTGACCCGCCAGACCATGAGTACGCTTCTGCGCACCCTGGTGGACCGTGGTCTGGCTCAACGTGCCGCCCAGGCGTCTTCCGGCCGCGCACTACCGGTGCAGCTCACCCCTGAAGGGCGGGACCTCCTCGGGGAGGCGTCGAGGGTGACGGTGGAGGTCGAGCGGGTCATGATTTCGCCGCTTAGTGAGTCCCAGTTGCGCGTGGTGCAAGAGGCGCTCTCGGTCTGCATCGCTGCTCTTGAGGAGTGAATGCGTGGGTTGCAGGGTGCTTCTCCCCATCGCGCTGAGCCGGTGACGCAGTAGGCTGACGACAGGCCAGTAGCTGGGCGGAATCGAAAGGGGCCGGCGATGATGATGACGCCTGAGATGACACCTGAAACGCAGGTCCTGCTCAGGGTGCCGGCGAACCATCTCGCCCGGCCGGCTTCCGCTTTTGAGCAGTTCATCTCGCTGCCCGCCATCCTCACTGGCGCGCGGGGTCGCGTGGCGCGCGGAGGGCATCTCTCGGTCACCACCACGGAGGTCGTCTTCGAGCCCCACTCCATGAATCTCAACAATGACCGAAGTCGGCTACGTATCCCTATTGCTGAAATCCTCGCTGCACGCCCCAAGGTCTTCATTCTCCACGTCACCGTTGTCATCTCAACCGCGCGGGGAGGCGATCTGGAGTTCGTGACGTGGAGCAGGAAGAGGATCATTGCGGCGATCCAGCAGGCGCGGGCCGCTCAAGGCCTGCACCTGCTGATGCAGTGATACTTTCAGCGTCGTGTCGGGGCTTGTGGAAATTGCGGAATCGCCTTCTGGGAATTATGTCCTCCCGTGTGACCTCATCTCCGGAGGCCTCCTCCGTGCCCCTGAACCCCACTGCCCCCGACCTGCCGGGCGCGGGCGAGCGCCCCGCCCTCATCCTGGCCAACCTCGGCACGCCGTCGGCTCCCACGCCCAGAGCCGTTCGGCCCTTCCTGCGGGAGTTCCTCTCCGACCGCCGGATCGAGGAGGTCGACCAGCTCAACCGCGAGACCTTCACCACTGCCGGGGGTGGCGGCTTCCACTGCGTCCCCTGGGGCAACGACTCCGACGGCGCCATTGCCACCCTGGCTCAGCAGGCCAGAAAGGTACTGGCCGGCTGGATCTGAGCCCGGCGCGGCCCGGCGGCCCCGCTACCCGCATCAGGCCGGAAAATCGGTCTCAGCACGAGAGACCACAGCCCCTCACCGGGGAAACTGATGCCCGGGACGGTATGGTGACACGAACCGTCCAGATTCTGTGAGGAAGTCGCCGTGCATCTTGAGTGGTGGTCCGTCCTGCCCTTCGCGGGCATGCTCGCCTGCATCGCCGTCCTGCCGCTGATCCCGGCCACGGCCCACTGGTGGGAGAAGCACACCAGCCAGCTGATCGTCGCCGTGGGCCTGGGGGTGCCGGTGGCCGCCTGGATGTGGGTCTCCCTCGGGTGGACGTCCGTCTTCGCCGCCGTGGTGGAGTACGGCCAGTTCATCTGCCTGCTGCTGGCCCTGTTCGTCGTCTCCGGAGGCATCTTCCTCAAAGGCGATATCCGGGCCACGCCCCGCAACAACACGATCTTCCTGGCCGTCGGCGGAGTCATCGCCTCCTTCGTGGGCACCACCGGAGCCGCCATGCTCCTCATCCGACCCCTGCTGGCCACCAACAAGGAACGCCACTACCGGGTGCACACGGTGCTGTATACGATCTTCATCGTGGCCAACTGCGGCGGACTCCTCACACCCCTGGGCGACCCGCCCCTGTTCCTGGGCTTCCTGCGCGGGGTGCCCTTCACCTGGACCTTCAACCTCCTGCGCGAGTACCTCTTCGTCAACATCATGCTGCTGGTGGGCTACTACGCCCTGGACTCCTACTACTACTCCCAGGAGCCCGCCAAGGCCGTGCACGACGATGACACCGAGATCGAGCCCCTGGGCCTCAAGGGCTCGCTCAACTTCGTCTTCTTCGCGGTCATCATCGCCGCCGTCGCCTTCGCCCCCTCCATTGACGTTCACGCCATCGAGGAGGGGCATGCCGCCATAGGTGACTGGATCCCCGTGCGCGAGTTCATCATGCTCGGCTCCGCAGCCGGCTCCTACTTCCTGGGCAGCCGCGAGGTCCGTTTCAAGGACAACCAGTTCACCTGGGGGCCCATCGCCGAGGTCGCCATCCTGTTCATCGGCATCTTCCTCACCATGATCCCTGCCCTGCACTACCTCGACGAGGTCGCCGGCTCGCTGCCGCTCAACGAGGTCACCTTCTTCATCTTCACCGGCGGGCTCTCCTCCGTCCTGGACAACGCCCCCACCTACGCGACCTTCTTCGAGATGGCCGGCAAGGTGCCCCACCCCGGTGGTGCTGACGTGGCCGGGATCCCTGAGCTCTACCTCGTGTCCATCTCACTGGGAGCCGTTCTGTGCGGTGCCATCACCTACATCGGCAACGGCCCGAACTTCATGGTCAAGTCCGTCGCCGAGTCCGACGGCGTCGAGATGCCCAGCTTCGGCGGCTACGTAGGACGCTCTATGAAGCACCTGGTGCCGGTCATCGCCGCCATGGTCCTGCTCTTCATCGCCCCGGGCCTCCTGTGGAAGGTCCTGGGCGGGCTGCTCACCGTGGGGCTCCTGGGCCGCGACGTCTTCCTGCTCTCCCAGTCCCGCCGGCTCGCCCTGGCCGACCAGGCCGAGGGTGGGGACAACTGAGCTGGTTGTCGGACTCTGATGGTCCACCAGCTGCATCTGTCCTCGCAAGGGCGGGTTCCCTCCCGGATTGCGTATGCGTAGCCTGAGCACGTGCAGCTGGGACACGTCATCTACAAGGTCAAGGACCTCTCTCGGGCAGTGGCCGACTTCGAGGCCAGGGGCTTCGCCGTCGAGTACGGCACAGTGAAGCGTCCCTACAACGCGCTCATCTACTTTTCTTCCGGCCCCTACCTGGAGCTCCTGGCCCGCGCAGGCATGCCGTCGCTCCTGGGGCGCCTGCTCGCGCTCGGCCCGCGCGGAGGCGCGGCTCGCCGCTTCCTCTCCTGGGACCGAGGCCCCGAAGGGGTGTGCGGCCTGTGCCTCGAGGGCGATGCCTCCGAGCTGGAGGAGGGGACAACCCTGCTGAGCAGCAAGGGCCTGCGCCTCAAGCCCAAGCGCGTGGACCCCCACGGACGGGAGCTGCGCTACGAGGTCTTCTTCCCCGACGACGTCGACCTGCCGTTTCTCATGAGCCACTTCAGCACTGAACCCAGACCCCGGGACTTCACCCACCCCAACGGATCGGCTCCATCGCCCACGTCACCTACCCGATGCCCGAGCGCAAGTGGAACACCGTCCTCAGGCTGAGCGATGACGATCGGCTCGAGCTCGTGGAACCCGGGCAGACCATGACGGTGACCTTCGACGACGGCAGTGTCCTGTGAGACTCCCCGTGAGGGCACTGTGTTGAGGGCCGTGGCTCCTCGGCGACTCTTCGGTGACTCCTCAGCGCGTGCCCGGGGCGGTGACGAAGTCGATGAGCTCCTCCATTCGGCCCAGCAGGCTCGGCTCGAGGTCCTTGTAGGAGCGCACCGTCGCCAGGATGCGCTGCCAGCCCCGGGCGACGTCGGCCTGGGTGTCGTGCGGCCAGCCCAGGGCCTCCAGGGTGCCGTGCTTGATGTCGGTGCCCCGCGGGACGTCCGGCCAGCGATCCAGACCCACCCGGGTCGGCTTGACCGCCTGCCACACGTCCACGTACGGGTGCCCCAGGACCAGCACGTTCTCCCCGCCGGGCATCTCAGTCACTCGCTGGGCGATCCGCGACTCCTTGGAGCCGGCCACGAGGTGGTCCACGAGGACGCCGGCCCGCCGCTCGGGGGCTGGACCGAAGTCGGCCATGACCTCCTCGAGGTTGTCGACGCCGTCGAGCATGAGGACGACGACGCCCTCGTGGCGCAGATCATCACCCCAGACCTTCTCCACCAGCTCGGCGTCGTGCTTGCCCTCCACCCAGATGCGAGAGGCGCGGGCCACCTTGGCCCGCTCGCCCTCAACCGCGTAGGAACCCGAGGCCGTCAGCCGTCTCCCGGCGGCGCTCACCGGGCCGGTGGGCGTGCGCCTGCGAGCCACAGGCGGATCCAGGACCACCGGACTGCGCTCGATCCAGAACCCCGGCCCCAGAGCGAAACCGCGGCGCACACCGTGACGGTCCTCCAGGACCACGACGTGCTGACCGCCAGACTTCTCCACCGCCACCGCGGCACCGACGAACCCGGTCTGCCGGTCCTCAACCACCAGACCCGGCGTCACCGGCACGTGCACCGACTCCGGGCGCACAGCGCCCGGTCCCGTGCGGTGCGGATTGACCGACAGGACGTCCCCGCCGTAGCGGTCACTTGACGACGGCGTGCGGGCAGTGGGCTTGCTCGCAGCCGCCCCGCTGCGCGAGCGCGAACCGGTCGGGGCGCCCTGCGCCTGCTGCTTCTGCTCCGCCTTGGCGCGAGCCCTCAGGGCGGCGCGGCGGGCGGCGGTCGATCCGGGCACGGGGGAGCGGTACGGGGCGGGCGTGTTCACCCTCGGCACGGTAGGGGAAACTCACGGTCCACCGGCGGTGGACCCGCCGGACCACAGCGTAGGATGGCACTCACGTGGGGTGAGTGCTAACCGCTGGCCGCACCCCACCGGTGCGCGGGCGGCCTGTCGCCCGACGCCGGCACTGATCGCGTCTCGGCAATGACGAGGGGAGGAGGACCCGTGGCCAACGACCGACGTCTCAAGGTCCTGTCCGCCATCGTCACCGACTACGTGCGCACGCGCGAACCCGTGGGTTCCAAGGCCCTCGTGGAGCGCTACCGCCTGGGCGTCTCTCCTGCCACCATCCGCAACGACATGGCGGCACTGGAGGACGAGGGCTACATCCACCAGCCGCACACCTCAGCCGGGCGCGTGCCCACCCAGAAGGGCTACCGGCTCTTCGTCGACGAGGTCGCCCGCGTCAAACCCCTCTCGGCGCCCGAGCGGGCCGCCATCACCGCGCTCCTGTCGGGAGCGGTCGACCTGGAGCAGGTCGTGGCCCGCACCGTGCGAGCACTGGCCCAGCTGACCGGCCAGCTCGCCGTCGTCGAGTACCCCAGCCTCAGGTACGCGGCCCTCCAGCACCTCGAGCTCGTGGCCCTGGGGCCGGAGCGCATCCTGCTGGTCATCATCACCGACACCGGCCGTGTCGACCAGCGCACCGTGACCCTCAGGTCCAGGGGCTCCTTGAGCTCTCACCATGACGGGGGCTTCGACATCACCGACGTCGTCGACCCCCTCGTCCTGGAGCGCCTGCGCACCCGCCTCAACAGCTCCCTCGCGGGCCGCCGCGCCGCCGACGTCGCCCCGATCCTGGCCGCCCTGGCCGAGCAGGCGCCCGCCGACGAGCGGATCCTGCTCGAGGCCGTCTCCGACGAGCTCGTCGCCGCCCTGCGCCCCGACGCCGAAGAACGGCTCGTCGTCGCCGGGACCGCGAACCTGGCCCGCGCCACCCCCGACTTCTCCTCCCTGGGTCCCCTCCTGGACGCCGTCGAGGAGCAGGTGGTGCTGCTGCGCCTGTTCACCGCCGCCGACGTCGCCCAGGCCGGTGAGAACCGGATGCGCGTGAGTATCGGCTCGGAGAACAACGACGACGCCCTGGCCGAGGCCTCCGTCGTCACCACCACCTACGGACCGGGCACCGGTGAGGCCGTCGCCCACCTCGGGGTCATCGGCCCCACCCGCATGGACTACCCGGCCACCATGACCGCCGTCCGGGCCGTGGCCCGCTACCTCTCCCGGTTCCTGTCCCCACCGGAGACGTGAGAACCGGCCCGCCCGACCCGCCCCACAGCGGCCCGGTCGAGCACGCCACCAGACATCCACCGCAGAAGTCGTAGCCGTAAAGGAAGAACGCAGTGAGCAACTACTACGAGGTCCTCGGCGTCAGCCGCGACGCCAGCCCCGAGGAGATCAAGAGGGCCTACCGCAAGAAGGCCCGCCAGCTGCACCCCGACGTCGCCGGCCCCGGCCACGAGGAGGAGTTCAAGGAGGTCTCCACCGCCTACGAGGTCCTCTCCGACGCCGACAAGCGCCAGATGTACGACCTGGGCGGGGAGGACGCCGTGCGAGGCGGCGGCGGGTTCGCCGGCGCCGACTTCGGAGACCTGGGCGGCATCTTCCAGTCCTTCTTCGGCGGGGGAGCGGCCAGCCGTGGACCTGCCTCCCGGGCCCGACGTGGCCAGGACTCGCTCGTGGCCGTGGACGTGGAGCTCTCCGATGTCGCCTTCGGGGCCACCCGATCAGTTCCCATCGACACCTACGTCACCTGCACCGCCTGCGAGGGCTCCTGCTGCGCTCCCGGCACCGAACCGGTCACCTGCTCCCAGTGCAACGGGATCGGCAACGTCCAGCGCATGACCCGCACCCTGCTGGGGCAGGTGATGACCTCCTCACCCTGCCCGGGCTGCCAGGGCTACGGCACCGTCATCGTCACCCCCTGCAAGGACTGCTCGGGTGAGGGCCGCACCCGTGTGCGCCAGGACCTGGAGGTCTCCATCCCCGCCGGGGTGTCCACCGGGACCCGTATCCGCATGTCGGGGCGCGGCGAGGCCGGCCCGGCCGGCGGCCCCAACGGCGACCTCTACCTGGAGATCCACGAGAAGCCGCACGAGTTCCTCGAGCGCGACGGCGACGACCTCTACACCGAGCTGCGCGTACCCATGACCGCGGCCGCCCTGGGCGCCGTCTTCCCGCTGCAGACCCTCGACGGCGAGCAGAACGTCACCGTCAAGGCCGGCAGCCAGCCCGGCGACGAGGTGGTCCTCGACGGCCTGGGCGTGGGGCGCCTGCGCCGCAAGGGCCGCGGGGACCTGCACGTGTCCATCATCGTGGAGACCCCTACGCACCTGGACGACCGCCAGCGCGAGCTGCTGGCCGAGCTGGCCCGCCTGCGCGGGGAGGACGACGTCGAGCCCGTACGCGACTCCAGCGTCATGGGCAAGCTCAAGGAGCGCTTCTCCGGGCGCTGAGCGCCACCAGGGCGGGGTGGCAGGCCGCGGTCCGGGCCCGCGGTCTGTAGTCCGCTGTTCAGCTGCTGGCCCGCGGCTGGTCGGCCTGAGACGACTCGGGCCAGTAGTAGGAGTCGGGGGTGGCCCGGGTCCCGAAGATCGCCTGGCCCACCCGCACGCAGGTGGAGCCGCCCTCGATGGCGGCCTCGAAGTCCCCGCTCATCCCCATTGACAGCAGCCCGTCGCCGACGGTGCCCGCCTGAAGTGCGGCGTCGCGCAGCCGACGCATGATGCTGAAGCACTCACGCACGCGCACCTCATCGCTGGTGTTGGCGGCCAGGGTCATGAGCCCGCGCACCCGCAGCGAGGAGTAGGCCGGGAGCGCCGCAAGGAAGTCGGCGACGTCATCCGGCTCCAGCCCGAACTTGCTGGGCTCGCCCGAGGAGTTGACCTGCACGTAGACGTCCAGGCCCCGCCCGGCCGCCTGGAGGCGCCGGTCGAGGGCTTCGGCCAGGCGCAGGGAGTCCAGGGCCTGGAACTCGTCGGCGAAGGCGGCCACGTTCTTGGCCTTGTTCGTCTGCAGGTGGCCGATGACTGACCAGGAGATGCCCAGGTCCGCCAGGTTCTCACTCTTGCGTTGGGCCTCCTGGACCTTGTTCTCACCCATCTGGGTGATGCCCGCGGCGAAGGCGGCGCGTAGGCGCTCCTCGGGGACGGTCTTGGAGACCGGCAGCAGGCGGATCTCGGCGGCATCGCGGCCAGCGCGCTCGGCGGCGGTGTCGATGCGGGCACGGACGGCATCCAGGTTGCGGCGGAAGTCCTCCACCGTGACTGCGGTGGTGTAAGAGGGGGCCGGAGACGACTGAGGGGAACGGGCGGCTGAAGGAGACTCGGTCATAGTCACCGACGCTAGCACCGCCGGGGGACACCGGTTCAATGCGGGCCGTAGGCTGGGAGCGTGACCGCACCTGTCTTCCTCTTCACCCCCGAGACCATTGAGCCCACCGACGCCGTCGCATCGGCTGGGGCCGGAACCGTCCTCATGCTCACCGGTCCCGAGGCCCGCCATGCTGTGACCGTCAAGCGCCTACGTGCCCAGGAGCGCGTGGACCTTGTTGACGGCGCGGGCCTGCGCCTGCTGTGCGAAGTGACCGGGGCCGGCGTCGGCGGCGCCAAGGACTGCCTGGCCGTGCGGATCCTGGAGCGCGTTGAGGAACCCGCGCCGTTGCTGCGGCTGACCCTCGTTCAGGCCCTGGCCAAGGGCGGGCGCGACGAGCAGGCCGTGGAGACCGCCACCGAGGTCGGAGCGGGGCTGGTGCTGCCCTGGCAGTCCGAGCGCTGCGTGTCCGTGTGGCAGGGTGTCAAGCAGGCCAAGGGGCGCCAGCGCTGGCAGGCCACCGCCCTCCAGGCCGCCAAGCAGGCGCGGCGGGCCCGCATGCCCGAGGTCGAGGAGGTGCGGGACACCCGCAGGCTGGCCGACTGGGTGGAGCAGACGGTTCGCGATGGGGGAGTGGTGCTGGTCCTGCACGAGGAGGCCAGCACTCCGATCAGCACCGCGATGGAGTCGGTGCGCCTGCCCGCGCCCGGAGAGGCGCCGCTGGTGCTGGCCGTCGTCGTGGGGCCCGAGGGCGGTATCAGCCCTGAGGAGACAGCGGCTCTGGAGGCCGCCGGGGCGATGACAGTGCGGCTGGGCCCCCACGTCATGCGCACCGCCTCAGCCGGCCCCGTCGCCCTGGCCGTCCTCGCCCACGCCAGCGGCCTGTGGGAGTGAGGTGATGGCGACGATCTTTGTGGAGATCGGAGGAGCTGAGTTGGCTGGCTGACGAGCGTGGCATCAGCATGGACGCTGCTTGCTTCAGGCAAGCGCTCGTTCGAGTGCTTCTCGCATGAACTGACTGCGAGTTTCGCCCTGTGCCTCAGCCCTACGGTCCAGTGCGTCTCGATGTGAGCGTGGCACTTTGAAGGCGATGGTGACAAGATCCTCGTCCGAGAGTCGAGGCCTGCCTGGAGAAACAATGAACTCTCCTGGAGTACCGGGATACTCTCCTCGTTCTGCTGCCTCACCAAGTCGCTCGATCTCGTCGTCAGTGAGCGTGGCTCCACTCTTCGTCTTATAGGTGCTCATGTGCTCTCCCTTCTGACCTGTAGTTCCTGAGCCATCTTGTCGGTGAGTCTCATGGCGTGAAAAATCAGTAGGCTGCCATCGTCGAGTTCCACTCCAACCATCTCGAGCAGCCGTCCATGAGAGTCTGCTCCGGCTGCTGCGTAGTACTCAGGTGGGTCATAGTTTCTTCGGCGGACTGCGATGGCGCTGCGCCAGGCGGACTCAACGTCTGCGACCTGTATGTCAGGGTGGCGGCGGGTGATGCGAGGATGAACAGTGATCCTGTCCAACATCCGCACAACCCCCTGCCGACATGTTTTGTTAGACAAAATTCTAACATGTCGTGTTGTGGGGGTGCTTCCCAACGGGGTGGCTCGCGGGCATGCTCTGACTATGAGCGAGACGAGTGAGCGATGAGCCCGCGGGGGCGGCGGCCGGCGGGGAGCCCGGACACGCGTGAGGCGATCCTGGCGGCGGCTCGCACCGCCTTCGCCCGCGACGGCTACCAGACCTCCCTGCGCGGCATCGCGCGCGACGCCGGCGTCGACCCGGCTCTGGTCCACCACTACTTCCCGGACCGCGCCACGCTTTTCGCCAAGGCCGTCATCGAGTCGACCGCCGGGATCGACGCCAACCTCACACACCGGGCCGCAGGTATTACCGAGCTCGAGCCCGAGCAGCTGGGGGAGGGAATCGTGCGTGCCGTCATCAGCCTGTGGGATGAGGCGGGGGCGGACCGCTTCACCGCAGTCATCCACGCCGCGCTCGGCCAGGGGGGCCGTGTCGAGCCCTTCCGCGACTTCATCGCCATCGGCGTTCTCTCGCCGATCGTCACCCACTTCTGTCCTGACCGCCCCCAGCTGCGAGCCCAGCTCATCGCCAGCCAGATCATCGGACTCGGCCTGGCCCGCTGGGTCGCCCGCATGGACCACATCGCCTCCCTCGACGCCGAAGCTCTGGTTGCGCTTGTCGGCCCCACCATCCAGCGCTACGCCTTCGACGACCTGCCCGACGTCGCCAATCCAGCCTGAGAACACCCGAACCAGCCTCTGGACAGGGGGTTACCATCGACCTATATTCATCACATGATGAAAATCGATGGAGGAGGCGGGCCCCGGGAGTCGGGGGCCGGCAACCAATCGCACGACTCCAGTCGAGACATCACGTCCTTCGCCGCCTCGGCTCAGTCGGCCGTCACCGCGATGGACCTGCGCGTGACCCGCGGGCGCAAGGAGATCCTCCACGGCCTGGACCTGAACCTGGCGCCCGGCACCATCACCGGCCTGCTCGGCCCCTCGGGCTGCGGTAAGACCACCCTCATGCGCACCATCGTCGGCGTCCAGCGCTACCGCGGGCAGCTCGAGGTTCTTGGGCACGCCCCGGGTGCCGCCGCCGTGCGCGGCCGGTTCGGCTACGTCACTCAGGGCCAGGCCGTCTACAGAGACCTGACCGCCCGCCAGAACCTGCGCTACTTCGCCTCCCTGGTCGGCAGCCGGGCCCGCGATCTGGATGAGGTCCTCGACGTCGTCGGGTTGACCGCCCTGGCGGACCGGCCCGTGTCCACCTACTCCGGCGGCGAGGCCGGGCGCGTGAGCCTGGCCTGCGCGCTCGTGGCCGACCCTGACCTGCTTGTCATGGACGAGCCGACCGTCGGCCTGGACCCGGTCACCCGCGAGGAGCTGTGGAGCACCTTCCACGCCCTGGCCGAGCGCGGCGCCACCCTCTTGGTCTCCAGTCACGTCATGGACGAGGTCTTCCGCTGCGACCAGGTCCTCCTCATGCGCCAGGGCCGCATCCTGGCCGCCACCACGGCCACGGACCTCCTGGCCAGCACCGGGGCGGACACGGTCGACGCCGCCTTCCTGGCCGTCATCGCCGGCTCCGAGAACCGACCCGAGCAGAAGGGAAGGCAGCGTTGATGCACCTGCGCACCTACCTGGCCACCACCCGCCGCATCCTCACCCAGCTGCGCGCTGACCAGCGCACGGTCGGCCTCATCGCGATCGTGCCTGCGGCGCTGCTGACTCTCCTGTACTTCGTCTACCGCGACTACCCCGGCGCGGACCTGCTGTTCAACCACATCGCCGTTTCCATGATGGCGATCCTGCCGACGACGGTCATGTTCCTGGTCACCAGCGTCGCCATGCTGCGCGAGCGCGTGAGTGGGACCCTGAGCGGTTGTGGACCACTCCGATCCACCGGGCCGACCTCCTGTTCGGCTACGCCACCGCCTTCGCGCTGACCGCCATTATCCAGTCCCTCATCCTGTGCTCCGTGGCTGCCTGGGGTCTGGACGTGGACATCTCCGCCTCCTGGGGATGGGTGGTGCTCACCGCGCTGGTTAACGCCTTCGTCGGGGTGTCCCTGGGGCTGCTGGTCTCGGCCTTCGCGCGCACCGAGTTCCAGGCCGTCCAGTTCATGCCGGTGGTCATCGCACCCCAGCTCTTCCTGTGCGGGCTCCTGGTCAGACGCGACCAGCTGCCGCGTGCCCTGGAGGTGGTCGGTGACGCCCTGCCCATGAGCTGGGCGGTCGACGCCGTCACCGAGCTAACCACGGCCAGCGAACCCTCCGACGATTTCTTCCGATACCTGGCCTACCTGGTCTGCTTCGGCCTGGTGGTCCTGGGTGTGGCGGCCTCCACCGTGCCGCGCAAGACCCGCTGACTGGGAGGAGCCAGCAACGGGAAGCGAGAAGGTGAGGTCTTTCGTACCCGCCGTGCGGCGGTGCCAGGCGGGGTTAGGGTTGCCTGATGTGGATCGTCTTCGCCTGCGGCTCAGCGCTTTTTGCTGGCATCACGGCCGTCCTGGCCAAGGAGGGGATCCGCACCACGGACTCGACCGTGGCGACGGCGCTGCGCACCGTTGTGGTGCTGGCAGGCGCCTGGGGCATGGTGTCTATCGTTGGCTCGCAGGCCGAACTGGCCCACCTCGATGCCCGCAGCACTGGGCTGCTGGTGCTCTCGGGGCTCGCGACCGGGGCCTCGTGGTTGTGCTACTTCAAGGCGCTCCAGCTCGGCAGCGTCAGCAAGGTCGTGCCGATCGACAAGCTGAGCACGGTGCTGACGGTGCTGCTGGCCCTCATCTTCCTGGGGGAGAGGGTGAGCCTCATCGGTGCGCTCGGGGTTGTGCTCATCGCGGTCGGGACGTTGTTGATGCTCGACGCCGATGACCTGCGCGGCCTGCCCCGGGCCGTGCGCGACGGCGGGGGCTGGCTGCTCTATGCACTCGGCTCAGCTTTCTTCGCCGCGCTCACCGCGATCCTCGGTAAGGCCGGCATCACCGGGGTGGAGTCCAACCTCGGTACCGCAATCCGTACCGGGGTGGTCCTGGTGATGGCCTGGGTGATGGTTGCTGTGACCGGGAAGCTCCGGGAGGTCCGTGCCGTGCCGCGCGGGGAGCTCGGCTTCGTCCTGGCCTCCGGGGCTGCAACCTGTGCCTCCTGGCTCTGCTACTACCGGGCGCTCCAGGACGGACCCGCCAGCGTGGTGGTCCCCATCGACAAGCTGAGCGTGCTCGTGACCGTCCTCTTCTCCGCCCTCGTCCTGCGGGAGGCCGTCAGCAGACGGTACCTCGTCGGGCTGGCGCTGCTCGTTGGTGGGACTCTCGCGATGGTGGTTCTCTGAGCTTCGCCCAGTAGAAGTCTTGGCACCAAGGGCGAAAGGGCACTTGAACCGATCACTAAGACGATTTTACCTGGCGCTTGGACTTTGCACATAATGACTCAATTTTGTGAATTTACATACTCGCTGACTGGTAAAGTTATTTTGGAAATATAGGTTGCCATGCTCATGTGGGCGATAACCGTTTCGATGAGACTTATTCACAGGACTAGTTGACGCCGGCATCTGCGCAGGTCACAGCACCTTCGACGGATGCTGTGAATAAGCCTCGATGTGTGGGTGCGAGTAGACTGACAGGTAGGCAATTGCGGCGTTGACTGTTGTTCTACTTGTGCGGTTTAGCCTACTTCGTCGCGTTGATCACTGTCCTCGACATTGTCGGCATCATCAGGACAGTCCGGCTTTTCGGAAGAACCTTGGTGATGTCTGTCGGCCGAAACTGCGGAGTCTTCATCTTCAAAATTAGCCCACTGAGAACCTTCAGGGAGCCCGTCGTTTTGTCTTAAATTGGAAGGGAGGGTTATTTGATCTGTCGATTTTAGGTTTATGTTGAAGTGTGTATTTTGAAAATTGGGCATTTTGTCGAAGGTTGCATGCCGGAAAAATGCGTCCATCTTGAAAACTGTACTCCCTGAGTGTTCGTCTCCCGCAAAATCTGCTTCCTGAGCAAAATGAGTCGTCTCAAAATCTGCTCGCTGCAGAAATATCGTAGTGCTTTCCGTAAGAGGGTTTCCTCCAAATTTGGCATCTTGAGCAAACTTGGCCTCCCTAAAATCTGCACGCCCCTCGAAAACTGTTCCCTGGAAATTTCCTGTTTCAAACGTTGCGTAATTAAATAGCGCAGGGCCTTTGAATGTGGCGCCTTCCCCTAGCCATCTACTGCCATTGCTGCTCCAAATGCCGCTTCCAAAATTTGCGTCGCGTTTAAATGCGGTGCCCTGAAAAATCGCACGGCTTTTGAAAGTGCAGCCATTAAAATGGGCGCTATCCTCAAAAATGGATCCGTTTGGTTGTGGACCAACAATTCTCGCCCCAAAATTGGCGTCTCTCATGAATGTGGCATCCTGAAAACTAGCTTCCAGCTCAAAGTGTGCTCCTTTTTCTGTTAGTTTGGCTCCGAAATTGGCATCACCTTTGAATATGGTGTTCATAAAGCTAACTAAACCAAAAGTAGTTCCTTGGAAATCAACGTCTCCCTTAAAGTCGGCATCGTCAAAACTTGTGGTCCACCCGAAAGTTGTGCGTTGAAAGTTGGCGTTCTGCGTAAATTTGGTGCCTTGGAAGCTGGCGGCCTGTGTGAAGGTGCACTCTAAGAAGGCGATTTTTTTTGAAAACCGCGCTCCGGAGGCGTTGATTTCGCCGATGTAAACATTCATGAAGACGGCTGTTTCTGTGATACATGCATCATGGAGATCTAGATAGCAGTGACTCCAGGGGCCTGCGCTGTTTTCTTCTGAGTTGTTATATTTACGTGAAAGATGGAGGTGGTTCGTCAGTACGAAAAGGATGGTGGATTCGACCGCTCCGTCTGTGCTGAGGGGTTGGTCAGGGTTGGGTGTTCCGTCCTCGTTGGTGGCGTACCGCGTGTCTCCGTTTGTGTCTTTGAGGAGTCTGTCGGTGCGCAGGTAGCCGCAGAGGATGTCGACAACGCGTTGGTGATAGGGGCCTTTGTAGGTGTCGGCCACGTCGGCCAGTGCGTAAACTCCGGCGATGCGCACCTGCGGAGAAGGGTCTCCCAGTTGCTGAACCGCACGAATGAGCTTGTCATCCGCTTCGCCGCGTTCGAGAGCTGCGCGTTCACGATACTTGATGACGAGGTAGCCAACAGCGCCGACACCGCCTAAAGCTGTCAAAGTAACTTTGATGCGATCCAAAGGGTCGTGAGTCGCACCAATGCTCCACCCTGAGAGAAGGCGAGGCCATCCATCACCATGCCCCCACGCCGCGCTTAGTAGCGTGTAGGCAATCATAGCTATGAAGACCCATGCAACGATTGCGTGGAACAATCCACTTTTGTGACGCCGTGACTTGAACTGCATCCACCGGACGTTGACGCTCATTTTGCATCTCCGGAGAGTCTGTTGAGATAGGTGCGTCCGGCGTCGGTGATTCGGTAGCGCTGGAGGCGGCTCGTGGGCTTGTCCGGGATCGTTCGTTCAACGAGCCCTGCTTCGATCAGCGGCTCAACATGGCGCTGAAATGCGCGCGTCTGGTTCGTAATACCCAGCGCGTTCATGATCTCTGCCCTGCTTGCTGTTGCTGTTTCCATCTGATGGAGAACAGTCAACTCGTCCGGCGTCAGAGCGGTAGTTGGTGTGCTTGGCGCTCCGTCTTGCTGCTCCGACTTAGTGCCTCGACTTGGTGCCTTGGTGTCGCGACTTAGTGCCTCGACTTGGTGCCTTGGTGCTTCGACTTGGTGCTCCGACTTAGTGCCTCGATCTAGTGACTCACCGTGTTCCCTGGCATCGGCAGGGTTGTGGCTGAGCACGTGGATCGTAACCCGCACGCGGTCGATGACCTCCTCGATGGTGGGCTCGGGCAAGCCGGCCTGAGCCACCTGCTCGAAGACGCGCTGGATGCCCGTGCCCCACTGCTCCATGATTCCGGCTTCACGGAAGATGCGCGCCAGTGCGGGGTTGCGCAGTCGGGACACCCGCCGCATGGTGTCGACGGTCATACCGGGGAGGAGTAGCCCGGGGCTGTCAATCTGGACTCGGTCGTCGTAGAAGCCGACACGGATCGGGGTGCTGCTCTCAGCGTAGGAGGCGTGAACGAGGGCGTTGACGATGACCTCGCGGATCGGCTCCACGGGGATGGAGTAGACATCGCGGCGGCGCACTTCTCCGAAGACGGCGGTCTTGTAAGCGTGCTTCAGCAAGAAGTCCATGGCCTGGTCAACGGCCAACGGCATCGGACCGTGAATCTCAATCTGGTCGAAGATGTCCGTGCCGTGGGGACCACGCAACCGGCCGCACTGAACCCAGGCGGATGGCAGGAAGCGCGTGGGGTCGGGGCAGGCGCTGAGAATCCCGGCGTAGGTCGGAACGATCTGATCTCCTTGTCTTGCTGCAAGGCCGAGCGCCAACAGGTCATCCGTGTCGGTGGCGCGGCCGCGCAGCTCTGCCAGAGTGCTCAGATCCAGGTCAGTCAGGGCCGCACGCGGCTCGGGCAGGTTCTCAAAAGCGATACCGTGAGCGTTGCGTTGGAGCTCGGCAACCAATGCCGGATCAGCCTGGCGAGTGGAGGAACCGAGACGCACGTAGACGCCCGCTTCCGGCCCCTGCCGGGTGATGTAGTGGGGGCGTCGGGTGCTCAGAGGAACATCGACGACGAGAACAGTCTTGTCGGCGAGCGGGACAAGGTCGATGGCGGGAACCAGCTGCGGCGAGATCCAGTCATCGATGAGACTGACGACGCGCTCCTCCTCAGCGAGCGGGTCCTCAACACCGACCACGGTGCCATCATCCGCGATCCCGATGACGAGGCGACCACCCGCGGAGTTCGCGAAGGCTGTGATGGTGCGCAGTGGCCCAGTGGGTGAGCTGAGATCCCGCTTGAACTCCAGAGTCTTGCCTTCGCGGTCAACGAGTCGGCCGTCATTTCCAAGGGTGAGGTAGTCAGTCATACGAATCCTCGAAAGACATTACTGGTGTGGGTGCCGCCCGCGATTCGGGGCCCTGGGCCGACTGCAACAACACTAGCCGATCCGAGACGGAGAGTCGGGATCAGATGTGACGTACCGGAAGAATGTCGAGAGGCCCAGCAGATCCGGATGACGATTAGGGCGGCATGATGTGGCTGCAGAGTGCGCGCGGCCCAGGACGCCGTGCCCTCGGCGTCTCCGGGGCCGATCATCTAGGATCGACCGTGATGACGACACCGCCCACCGCAGCAGCCGGTTCGCCGGCGATGACCTCCTCAGCCGATAGCCCCTTGAACCCAGCAGGTCCCGCATCCCCGGCCGTCTCAACAATCGACTCGGTTGCCGCCCACTCCACTTCCACCACCCCCGACTCCACCGTGGTTCGCACCCTTACCCTGCCCGAGGACGTCGCTCCGGTGACCCTCCTGGGCGCCCGGGACGAGGTCCTGCGCGCCATTGAGAAGGGCTTCACTGACGTCGACATCCACGTGCGCGGCACTGCCGTCACCGTCTCCGGCCCCGCCGCCCGCGTCGACACCGTCGTCGTCCTGCTCTCCGAGCTCATTGACGTTGCCCGCACCGGTACGCCCCTGACTGCTGACGCCGTCGAGCGCGCCGTCGGCCTGCTGGAGACCGCTGCCCGCCCCACCGAGGTCCTCACCGACGACATCCTCACCTCCCACGGCCGCACCATCCGCCCCAAGTCACTCGGCCAGAAGGCCTACACCGACGCCATCGAGGAATCCACCATCACCTTCGGCATCGGCCCCGCCGGCACCGGCAAGACCTACCTGGCCATGGCCAAGGCCGTCGACGCCCTGGCCCGCAAGCGCGTCTCGCGCATCATCCTCACCCGCCCCGCCGTCGAGGCCGGCGAGAACCTCGGCTTCCTGCCCGGCAGCCTCACCGACAAGATCGACCCCTACCTGCGGCCCCTCTACGACGCCCTCCACGACATGCTCGAGCCCGAGGCCCTGCCCCGCCTCATGGCCGCCGGCACCATCGAGGTCGCGCCCCTGGCCTACATGCGCGGACGCACCCTCAACGACGCCTTCGTCATCCTCGACGAGGCCCAGAACACCAGCCCCGAGCAGATGAAGATGTTCCTCACCCGCCTCGGCTTCGGCTCACGCATGGTCGTCACCGGAGACATCTCCCAGGTCGACCTGCCCGGCGGACGCGAGTCCGGCCTCATCGTCGTGCGCAGGATCCTCGCCGGAGTCGAGGGCATCAGCTTCTGCGAGCTCGGATCGGCCGACGTCGTGCGCCACCGCCTCGTGGGCCGCATTATCGAGGCCTACGCCCGCCACGACGCCGAGGCCGCCGCCCAGGACGCCGCCGCCCGACCCGCCGGACCGCCTGGCCGCAGCGGCCGCAACAGCCAGTACCGTCGGGGGAGCAGCAACCGCCCCGCCCGGCCTTACTCGGAGAGGAACCCGCATGACCACTGAGGTCATCAACGAGACCACCACCGTCATCGACGCCGCCGAGTTCGCGGACCTCGCCGACCACGTCCTGACCGCCATGCACGTCAGCCCCGCCGCCGAGCTCAACATCATGTTCATCGACCCCGAGCCCATGGAAGAGCTCCACGTGCGCTGGCTTGACCTGCCCGGCCCCACCGACGTCATGAGCTTCCCCATGGACGAGCTGCGCCCCGGCTCAGCCGACTCGCCCACCCCCGCCGGCACCCTGGGCGACATCGTCCTGTGCCCGCAGGTCGCCGCCAAGCAGGCCCTTGCCGCCGGCCACTCAGCCGTCGAGGAGATGCTCCTGCTCACCGTCCACGGCATCCTCCACCTCCTGGGCTACGACCACGCCGAGCCCGAGGAGAAGAAGGAGATGTTCGACCTCCAGCGCCGCCTCCTGCTGACCTTCCTGGCCGAGCGCGGCAAGTGAGACCCGCGTGACCGGCATCCCCACCGCCGCGCTCATCGCCTGCGCGGTGATCGTCCTGGCCCTGGGGGCCCTCCTATCAGCCGGCGAGTCCGCCCTGCTGCGCTTCACCCGGGCCGCCGCCGACGACCTCATCGAGGAGGGCCGCCGCGGCGCCGCCAGGGTCCGCCGCCTGGCCGAGCACCGCACCCGGGTCCTGGGCGCCCTCAGCGTCGCCCGCGTCGCCGTCGACATGCTCGCCGCCGTCCTCATCACCCTGGCCGCCTCCGGGCTCGTGCGCGCCTGGTGGCAGGTCCTGGCCCTGGCCCTGCTGGCCAACATCATCCTGCTGGGCGTGGTCGTCGGCCTCTCCCCACGCACCTACGGCCGGCGCAACCCCGCCGGCACCCTCCTCGCCCTGGGGGGCCTGCTCACCTGGGTCGACGTCCTGGCCGCCCCGCAGCGCCGGCTCGTCTCCCGCACCCGCCGCCCCGAGTCCGCCCCCACCGACGCCGAGACCCGCGAGGCCGTCAACGAGGACCTGCGCGAGATGATCGACGAGATCGGCGAGACCGACACCATCGAGGACGAGGACCGCGAGATGATGCGCTCGGTGGTCGAGCTCGGCCAGACCCTCGTGCGCGAGGTCATGGTCCCACGCACCGACATGGTCACCATCGACGCCCACAAGCCCGCCTCCGCAGCCATGCGCCTGTTCATCCGCTCCGGCTACTCACGCGTCCCCGTCATCGGGGAGGACGCCGACGACGTGCGCGGCATCCTCTACCTCAAGGACGTCCTGCGTCGCCTGGCCGCCCACCCCGAGCACGAGGCCCTCGCCGTGGCCGGATTCGTCCGCGACGCCGAGTACGTCCCCGAGACGAAACCCGCCGACGACCTCCTGCGCGAGATGCAGACCGGCCGCTTCCACATGGCCCTGGCCGTCGACGAGTACGGCGGCACCGCCGGCCTGGTCACCATGGAGGACCTCCTGGAGGAGGTCGTCGGCGAGCTCACCGACGAGCACGACCCCGAGCTGCCCGAGGTCGTCGAAGTCGCCCCCGGCACCTACCGCGTCCCCGCCCGACTCGCCCTGGACGAGCTCGGCGAGCTCTTCGACCTCGAGATCGACGACGACGACGTCGACACCGTCGGCGGCCTGCTCACCAAGGCCATCGGCCGCGTCCCCCTGCCCGGCGCCGCCGGAGACACCCAGGGCGTCCACCTCCAGGCCGAGGAGGCCACCGGCCGCCGCCGCCAGGTCTCCACTATTCTCGCCTCGCGCACCCCCGCACCCGAAGAGGACACCGATGACTGACACCGCCGACCACACCGCCCCCGCAGCCCGCGACGACCAGCCCCAGGCCCCCGAGGAGCTCCTGGCCGAGTCCCTCGAGATGCCCGCACCCGGCCCCGCCCCGGCCGGCTTCCGCTTCCCCACCGACGCCGAGCTCATGGACGGCCCCAACCCGCTCACCGACCCCGACGACGAGGACGACGACGTGGACGAGAGTGCCGACACCGCCGACACTGCCGACTCGGCCCGCGTCGAGATCGTTGTCCCCGACTTCCCCGAGGACTTCCGCGCCGGCTTCGCCTGCATCGTGGGTCGCCCCAACGCTGGCAAGTCCACCCTCACCAACGCCCTGGTCGGCGCCAAGATCGCCATCACCTCCGGGCGCCCCCAGACCACCCGCCACAACGTGCGCGGCGTCATCCACCAGGACAATGCGCAGATCGTCCTGGTCGACACCCCCGGTCTCCACCGCCCCCGCACCCTGTTGGGCAAGCGCCTCAACGACTTGGTGCGCGAGACCCTCACCGACGTCGACGTCGTCGTCTTCTGCGTCCCCGCCAACGAGAAGATCGGCCCGGGCGACCGCTTCATCACCCGCGACCTCGCCGAGCTGCGCACCCCCGTGGTCGCCGTGGTCACCAAGGCTGACACCGTTACCCGCGAGGCCCTGGCCGCACAGCTCCTGGCCGTCAGCGAGCTGGGGGAGTGGGCCGACATCGTCCCGGTCTCAGCCCAGCGCAACGAGCAGATCGACGTCCTCAAGGAGGTCCTGCTCAAGTACATGCCCCTGTCCCCCCCGCTGTACCCCACCGGCGAGATCACCGACGAGCCCCAGCAGGTCATGATCGCCGAGCTCGTGCGCGAGGCCGCCCTGGAGGGCGTGCGCGACGAGCTGCCCCACTCCCTGGCCGTCGTCGTCGACGAGATCGCCGACCCCGACGACGAGCGTGAGGTCGGCCGCATCAAGGGCGCCGGAGGTCGTCTCCAGGTGCGCGTGAGCCTCGTCGTCGAGCGCGACTCCCAGAAGGCCATCATCATCGGCAAGGGAGGGCGGCGCCTCAAGGAGGTGGGCGTCACCGCCCGTAAGGGCATCGAGGAGCTGCTGGGGCGCAAGGTTTACCTCGACCTGCACGTGCGCACCGCCAAGGACTGGCAGTCCGACCCCAAGGCCCTGGCCCGCCTCGGTTTCTGAACCCCTCCGCGCTGCGAGCGGAGGGGTGCGGACGGTATCTGGGACGGGAACGTGCGACACCAGGCGACTCGACATCCGAATCAGTCGCGCACAAGGGGTGCTGTCACGCACACTTGGAAGGTCCAATACCACATCGACCTGGAGACCAAACGCATGACGAACAACGCCGTTCCCAGTCAGCCCCGTACCGACGCAGGTAGCGCAGGGCGCCGCTGCCCCGACGACCTGTGGGCGCTGGGTGAGAGAGCCGTCGCCCGAGCACGCCGGTGGGCTGACGAGTCGGCCTCCGAGCCGGTACCGCGTTCGGCCAAGCTTCTCTCCGGCATCCTCTCCGACCCCGAGGGCCTGACATTCACCACCCGCTTCGTCGACGACGTCGTGCGTCCCACCGACCTCGACGTCGCCAGCACCGCCCTCAAGCGCCTCTCCTCAGGGCGCACCGACTTCCTGCCGCCCGCCCTGGCCGGTGCCATGGGACTGGGCTCGGCCGCCTCCCGTCTCGCCCCGCGCACCGTCACCGCCGTCGCCCGTCGTGTCTTTCGCGAGATCGTCGGCGACCTCGTCGTCGACGCCACCGACAAGGGACTCGGGCCCGCCCTCGCCCGCCTGCGCAAGGGCGGCAACCGCCTCAACGTCAACCTCCTGGGCGAGGCCGTCCTGGGGGAGAAGGAGGCGGCCCGCCGCCTGGCCGAGGTCTCCCGCCTTGTCACCCGCGAGGACGTCGACTACGTCTCGGTCAAGGTCTCCGCCGTCACCGGCCCCCACAACCCCTGGGGCTTCGAGGAGGTCGTCGCCCACGGCGTCCAGGCCCTCCTGCCCCTCTACCGCCTGGCCCGCGACCACGGCGCCTTCCTCAACCTGGACATGGAGGACTACAAGGACCTCGACCTGACCATCGCGGTCTTCACCGCGATCCTCGACCAGGAGGACATGCGCGGCTACGAGGCCGGCATCGTCCTGCAGGCCTACCTGCCCGACTCCCTGGGCGCCATGCAGCGCCTCCAGGAGTGGGCCGCCAAGCGTGTCGCCTCCGGCGGCTCACGAGTCAAGGTCCGCATCGTCAAGGGCGCCAACCTGTCCATGGAGAAGGTCGACGCCGAGATCCACGGCTGGGAGCTGACCACCTGGCCCTCCAAGCAGGCCACCGACACCAACTACAAGCGCATGCTCTCCTGGGCGATGACGCCCGAGCGCACCCGCAACATCCGCCTGGGCGTAGCCGGCCAGAACCTCTTCGACATCGCCTTCGCCTTCGAGCTGCGCGCCGCACGCGGCGTCGAGGACAGCGTCGAGTTCGAGATGCTCTCCGGCATGGCCACCGGCATCCAGGAGGTCGTCCGCCGCGAGACCGGCCACCTCCTGCTGTA
The DNA here is from genome assembly GCF_005696555.1 of Actinomyces sp. oral taxon 171 str. F0337. NCBI lineage: Bacteria > Bacillati > Actinomycetota > Actinomycetes > Actinomycetales > Actinomycetaceae > Actinomyces > Actinomyces sp. oral taxon 171. Next base: position 1,272,129 of record NZ_CP040005.1, read on the forward strand.
CGTACCCGTCGTCGACCCCCACGAGTTCGACGTCGCCATCTCCTACCTGGTGCGCCGCCTGGAGGAGAACGCGGCGCCGGAGAACTTCATGTCCGGCGTCTTCGACCTGGCCAGCAACGAGCAGATCTTCGCCCGCGAGCGCGACCGCTTCCTGGCGGCCCTCTCCGACCTCGACCCGGATGCCCCGGTGCCGGTGCCCAACCGCACCCAGAACCGGCTCGCCGAGCGGGAGGCGGGCATTCCGAAGGAGACCGGGACAGTGGCCGAGCGTGCCAGGAGGTCCTTCGTCTCCGAGTCCGACTCCGACCCGGCCCTGGCCGCCAACCGCCAGTGGGCCCGGGATATCGCCGCCGCCATCCCGGGCTCCACGCGGGGCGTGGCCGAGGTGGAGGCAGGCGCCGCCCGTCTGGCCACGAATGCCTCGGTGGACTCCCTCGTGGCCGCGACGGCCGAGGCCGCCGGAGTCTGGCAGTCCCTGGACCCGGAGGAGCGGGCCGCCGCCCTGCACCGTGTCGGCGACGTCCTGGCCGCCCGGCGCGCCGAGCTCATCGAGGTCGCCGGCTCCGAGGCCGGCAAGACCATCGACCAGTCCGACCCCGAGGTCAGTGAGGCCATCGACTTCTGCCACCACTACGCCGAGTCCTCGCTGCTCCTGCACGACCCGGAGTACATGGTCGGGGCCCGCTTCGCCCCGGTGGACGTCACCGTGGTCGCCTCGCCCTGGAACTTCCCGGTGGCCATCCCCACCGGGGGAGTGGCCGCGGCCCTGGCGGCCGGCAGCGCCGTCATCCTCAAGCCCGCCCCGCCGGCCCGACGCTGCGCGGCCGAGCTCGTGCGCGCCTTCCACGACGCCGGGATCCCCGAGGACCTCGTGGTGCTCGCCCCGCTGGAGGACGGCGACGTCTCACGCCACTTGGTGACCCACAAGGACGTCGACCGCGTGGTCCTCACCGGCTCCTACGACACGGCCCGCCTCTTCCGTTCCTGGAAGCCGGACATGCACCTGCTGGGGGAGACCAGCGGCAAGAACGCCATCATCGTCACCCCCTCGGCCGACCCCGACATCGCCGTGCGCGACGCCGTCTACTCGGCCTTCGCCCACGCCGGCCAGAAGTGCTCGGCCTCCTCCCTGCTGGTCCTGGTCTCCTCGGCCGGAAACTCCGAGCGCATCGCCCGCCAGCTCGTGGACGCCACCGCCTCCCTGCGGGTCAGGCTCCCGCTGTCGCTGGACTCCCAGATGGGGCCCGTCGTCGTGCCCGATGACGAGAAGGCCGTGCGCGGCCTGACCACGCTGGGGGTCGGCGAGCACTGGGTCCTCAAGCCCCGCTACCTCGGTGACGGCCTGTGGACCCCGGGCATCCGCGCCGGGGTCGTGCCCGGCAGCGAGTTCCACCTCACCGAGTACTTCGCGCCGGTCATCGGCGTCATGCGGGTCGACACGCTCGAGGAGGCCATCGAGGCGGTCAACGCCGTCGACTACGGGCTCACCTCCGGGCTCCAGACCCTCGACGCGGCCGAGCTGGCCGTCTGGCTCGACTCGATCCAGGCCGGCAACATCTACGTCAACCGCGGCATCACCGGGGCCATCGTGCGCCGCCAGCCCTTCGGCGGCTGGAAGCGCTCGGCCATCGGCTCGACGACGAAGGCCGGCGGTCCCTCCTACCTGCTGGGACTGGGGGACATCGAGCCCGCAGACGGCCAGGACGTGAAGGAGCCTGCGGGCCAGGGCACTGCGGCGCTGGACCCTCGCGTGGCGAGCCTGTGCGACGCCGTCAGCGGTCAGCTGGGCGAGGACGACCTGGCCGGGCTGCGCCGCGCCCTGGTGGCCGACGCCTCGGCCTGGAGGAGCGCCTACGGCGCCAACCGCGATGTCACGGCACTGGCCTGCGAGCGCAACGTGCTGCGCTACCGACCCACTGACGTCGTCGTGCGCGCCGGGTCTGGAACCGAGCCGGCCGACGTCGTGCGCGTCATGGCGGCCGGCGTGCGCGCCGGAGGGTTCATCAGCCTGTCGGTGGCCGACCGTCTGCCCCAGCCGTTGCAGAACGCGCTGCTGGCAGCAGGCGTCCAGGTGACGGTCGAGGACCAGGACACCTGGGACGCCCGCCTGGCTGAGCTCTCCGCCTCCGGCGGGCTGGGAACGCGTGTGCGCATCCTCGGCCCACGTGAGGAGACCTCGGCCGCCCGCTGGAGCCAGGCCAGCCGGGTGACCGGCGGGAGCCCCGACATCGCCCTGTACACCGGGGCCGTGACGGCCTGCCCGCACTCCGAGCTGCTGCCCTTCCTGCGCGAGCAGGCTGTGGCCATCACCAACCACCGCTTCGGCACCCCGCTGGACCTGGCCGAGGGCCTCCTGTAGGCCGGTCGGCGCCAGGACACAGACACCCCGCCGAACCGAGTAGTCGGGTGGTGCCCTCCCCAGACGGGGAGGGCACCACCCGACTACGATGAGTGGCAGCGTTTTACGTCAGGCGGGGGAACTCCTCCAAGGAGAAGACCGACTCCACGGCCACGTCGAAGTAGCGGGCGATGCGCAGGGCCAGGTGCAGTGAGGGGGCGTACTCCCCGCGCTCGAGGTAACCCACCGTCTGGTAGTGGACGCCGAGGGCCTCAGCGAGCTCTCGGCGACTCACCCTGCGGTCGGCACGCAGGACCGCGATCCGGTTGTGGACGACGTCGTCGGACATGGTCACAGACCGGACTGGGAACGAATGGTGGACTGCACGCGCGCCAGACTACCGATCGTCTCCTTGCGGAAGCTGCGTCGCACGATGAACGAGGCCCCTGCGAAGCCGAGGACTGTCCATGCCACCAGGACCCCGACGGCAAGCGCCGGGGAGAAGGCTCGGCCCACCTCCCACGAGGGGTCACCCACCAGCACCCAGCGGGTCAGGTGCCCCGACCAGTAGGTGGGCAGTACCAGCTGAACCGCCTGCACCCAGGACGGGAGGCGGTCCATGGGCATGAAGAAACCACTCGTTCCGACGAGGGCGAAGATGGGCAGGTAGGAGGCCATGAAGCTGTAGGCGCCGCGAACGAAGGTGCCCACGAGGAAGCCCAGCGGGACCGTCGCAATAGCCGACAGCGCTATGAGTGGCAGGCAGGCCAGCACCTGGGACGTACTCACGGGCAGCGCCTCAACGAACAGGGCTCCCCCGAGAAGAATGGCACCCTGGAAGACCAGGGTCTGAGTGATCGAGGACATCGTCTTACCGATTGCCCACGCAAGCGGGCCGCGGGGCAGGACGCGCACCCGCAGCAGGGCACCACCGATACGGTCGATGTAGGTCTCGCTGGCGATCTGGAGGGTGATGAAGCAGCTGATCGTGCCGATGCTGCTGGCGAGGAACATGGGGCCGAAGGTTGCGTGGGCCTCGGCGTTCACCTGGGTGTTCCTGCCGACGACCACGATGGCGCTTAAGGATGCCAGCAGCGCGACGCTCATTCCGACAATACCTGCTCGAAGATCGGTGGCCGCCTGTCGGGAGGCTGCGCGCAGAACTGCCAGGACGGTGTGAATGCTCATGCTCGGGCCTCCTTGCTGACGAGGGAGAGGTAGGTCTCCTCCAGGGTGGGACGGGTGATGGTGAGCCCGGTGATGTGATCGAGATCAAGCTCCTTGACGAAGCGCTCGGGGGAGTGGGTGGAGTGGACGTGGCGGGTGCCGTCCTGGACCCAGGTGATCTCGGCGCCGCGGTCAAGGCGCTCGCGCAGCGCCGTGACCGTGCCGTCGGCAAGGATCCGCCCCTCGTTCATGATGAGCACCCGAGAGGCCAGGTGCTCGGCCTCGGCCAGGTCATGGGTGGTCATGATGATGGTGGCGTCATCGTCGACCCGGGCCAGGATGAGATCGTGCAGGCGCGCCTTCGAGACCGGGTCCAGTCCGGTCGTCGGCTCGTCCAGGATGAGGATCTCGGGTGAGGCCATGAGCGCGGCCGCGAAGTCAATGGTGCGTCGCTGCCCGCCGGAGAGCCGTGACAGCCGGGAGCCGGCCTTCTCGCTGAGCCCGACGGCGTCGAGCACCTCGTCGACGCTGCTCACCCGGCTTGTCGCCGTCAGCTGGACCGAGCGGATCCACTCCAGCTGGTCCCTCACCCGCCACTTGGCGTGATCGGTCCAGCTCTGCTGCACCAGTCCGATCCGCGCCCAGAAGTCGGCGCCCGCCCGGCGCGGATCGGTGCCGAGCACGCGCACCCTGCCGCTGGTCGGCATCAGTGAACCCAGCAGGTTCTCCACGAGCGTCGTCTTGCCCACGCCGTTGGGGCCGAGCAGGCAGACGACCTCTCCGGCCTCGACCGACAGGTCGATGCCACGCAGCACCGGGGTGTCCCCGTAGGAGAACTCGAGGTTCTCCGTGGTGATGACTGGAGCCATCGCACAAATCCTCCTGAGTAGAGGCGTAACTGAATATAGTAGAGATACTACATCATGACGTTGGTGTTCGTCGGATTGAGAGTGTGGCCTGCGGTGGAGCTCCTTCGGCCTCCGTCTCACACTGCGGTCCCGTGCGGCCGTCCTACCTGACGATGGGGTGTCATCGGGGTAGGGTCTACGCCGTGCGAGCGACTCCAGGCCACCAGGTGAGCCTCCTGCTTAGTCGCCGCGGCGGGGCCTGACAGGCCGGCACCCCGACCGCGGCTGGCTCGTTCTGCTCGGCCACGTTCGCGGCCGCGTTCCTCAGGAGTCAGACGAGTCTTCCGGGAACCGCCGTCGGAACCACGAAGCACCTGATCCCAGGAGAACCCCGATGCGTAACGCCCGCCCCGCCCCCCAGCAGCCCTCCGGTATGCCGTTTGCCAAGTACCGGCCCTTCCTCGACGTCGCCACCATCGATCTGCCCGACCGCACCTGGCCGGACAAGCGCATCACCACCGCCCCCCGTTGGCTGAGCACCGACCTGCGCGACGGCAACCAGTCCCTCATCGAGCCCATGGGGCCCCAGGCCAAGCGCGCCGTCTTCGACCTGCTTGTGACCATGGGCTTCAAGGAGATCGAGATTGGCTTCCCGGCCGCCTCTCAGACCGACTTCGACTTCGTGCGCTCCCTGGTGGACGACGGTGCGATCCCCGAGGACGTCACCATCTCGGTACTCACCCAGTCGCGCGGCGACCTCATCGACCGCACCCTGGACGCCTGCGTCGGCATTCCGCGGGCCACCGTCCACCTCTACAACGCCCTGTCACCCATCTTCCGTGACGTCGTCTTCCGTATGGACCGCGACCAGGTCCGCGAGCTCGCCGTCGACGGCACCCGCCAGATCATGGCCCGTGCCGAGAAGGTCCTCGACGAGGACACGGTCTTCGGCTACGAGTACTCCCCGGAGTTCTTCATCGACACCGAGCTCGACTACAGCCTCGAGGTCTGCGAGGCCGTCATGGACGTCTGGGAGCCTGACGGGGACCGCGAGATCATCCTCAACCTGCCTTCCACCGTCGAGCGCGCCACGCCCAACGTCTACGCCGACCAGATCGAGTGGATGAGCCGACACCTGTCTCATCGCGACTCGGTGTGCCTGTCACTGCACAACCACAATGACCGCGGCTCGGGCGTGGCCACTGCCGAGCTCGGCCTCATGGCCGGCGCCGACCGCGTCGAGGGCTGCCTGTTCGGCCACGGCGAGCGCACCGGCAACGTGGACCTGGTGACCCTGGCCCTCAACCTCTTCAGCCAGGGCGTCGACCCCATGCTGGACCTGTCCGACATCGACGAGGTCCGCCGCATCGTCGAGCGGGCCACCGGCATGGACGTGCCCCCGCGCACCCCCTACGCCGGCGAGCTCGTCTACACCTCCTTCTCCGGCTCCCACCAGGACGCCATCAAGAAGGGCTTCGCCGCGCGCACCACGCAGGTCAACGCCAAGAAGGCCGAGGGGCTGTCCGACGCCGAGGCCGAGATCGCCGTCCCCTGGGCCATGCCCTACCTGCCCATCGACCCCCACGACGTGGGCCGCTCCTACGAGGCCGTCGTGCGCGTCAACTCCCAGTCCGGCAAGGGCGGGGTCGCCTACCTGCTGGGCACCACTCGCAAGCTCGAGCTGCCGCGCCGCCTCCAGATCGAGTTCTCCCACATCGTCCAGCGCCACACCGACACCTACGGCGGTGAGGTCGACGGCGCCCGCCTGTGGTCGATCTTCGCCGACGAGTACCTGCCCGCCGCGGCCGCCCCCGAGGCCGAGCTCAGCCGCTGGGGCCGCTTCGAGCTGCGCGGGGCCACCCTGACCTCCACCGGTGACGACAAGGACTCCACCCTCACCGTCACCCTGATCGACGGCGGCCAGGAGAAGCACCTGACCGCCGCCGGCAACGGCCCCCTGGACGCCTTCGTCACCGCTCTGGAGAGCACAGGCCTGAGCGTGCGGATCCTCGACTACGCCGAGCACGCCCTGAGCGAGGGACACGACGCGAAGGCCGCCAGCTACGTCGAGTGCGAGGTCGACGGCCAGGTCCTGTGGGGCGTGGGCATTGACCCCTCCATCACCACCTCCTCCTTCAAGGCCGTCATCTCCGCCATCAATCGCGCCCTGCGCTGAGGGGGCGTGAGAGACTGCGCCCGTGACGAGCAGGCTGTACCGGGATGAGGCGATCATCCTGCGCACCTACAAGCTGGGCGAGGCCGACCGCATCATCGTGATGCTCACCCGCCACCACGGCCAGGTGCGTGCTGTGGCAAAGGGGGTGCGCCGCACCACCTCCCGCTTCGGTGCCCGCCTGGAGCCCTTCTCCATGACCGATGTCCAGCTCCACGCCGGGCGCAGCCTCGACGTCGTCACCCAGGCCGAGATCATCGACCCCTTCGGTCGGGCCGTGAGCGCCGACTACGCCATGTTCACCTGCGCCTCGACCATGGTGGAGACCGCCGAGCGCCTCAGTGCCGACGACGGAGACCTGGGCACCGAGGCCAGCCCCCAGCAGTACCTGCTGCTGGCCGGGGCCCTGGCCGCCATGTCCCACCGGCGCCACGCCCCCGGACTCATCCTGGACTCCTACCTGCTGCGGGCCCTGGCCCTGGGGGCTGGGCGCCCTCGTGCTATGACTGCGCCCTGTGCGGTGCACTCGGACCGCACAGGGCCTTCCATGTGCAGGCCGGCGGCGCGGTGTGCGAGTCCTGCCGCTCGGCCGGCGCCGTGGAGGTCGAGCCGGCCACGATGGTGCTCCTGGGGGCCCTGCTCACCGGCGACTGGGCCGTGGCCGACGCCTCCGGCCAGCGCGAGCGCTCGCAGGCCTCCGGGCTCGTCTCGGCCTACACGACCTGGTACCTGGAGCGGCGCCTGCGCTCCCTCGCACTGGTGGAAAGAGCATGACCATGACAGACGTCACCAGAGACATGACGGTCGAGGCGGCTCCGCCCCTGCACCGGCCCGGCCTGACCCCGCCCGTGCTGCCGGCCGCCTCCCTGCCCCAGCACGTCGCCGTCGTCATGGACGGCAACGGGCGCTGGGCCAATGCCCGCGGCCTGCCCCGCACCGAGGGCCACCGGGTGGGGGAGGCCAATATGCTCGACGTCGCCGCCGGCGCCATTGAGATCGGCGTGAAAGAGCTGAGCGTCTACGCCTTCTCCACTGAGAACTGGCGGCGCTCACCCGGTGAGGTCCGCTTCATCATGGGCTTCGCCCGCAAGGTCCTGCGCGTCCAGCGCGATGTCCTCAACTCCTGGAACGTCAGGCTGTGCTGGGTCGGTCGCACCCCGCGCCTGTGGAAGTCCGTCCTGCGTGAGCTGCGTGAGGCCGAACGCGTCACCGCCCACAACACGGGCCTCACCCTCAACCTGTGCATCAACTACGGCGGGCGCGCCGAGATCGCCGACGCCACCCGAGCCATCGCCGAGGACGTGGCCGCCGGCCGCCTCAAGACCTCCTCCGTCAACGAGAAGACCATCCAGCGTTACCTCTACTCACCCACCATGCGGGACGTGGACCTGTTCATCCGCACCGGCGACGAGCAACGCACCTCCAACTTCCTCATGTGGTCCTCCTCCTATGCCGAGCTCTACTTCTCGCCCCTGGCCTGGCCCGATTTCAACCGCACCGAGCTGTGGAGGGCCTGCGAGGCCTACGCCGGACGCGAGCGCCGCTACGGCGGCGCCGTAGACAAGGTGCTGCACGAGGAGCCCGCCGATACCGAGGACCCGGAGGACGACGAGGCTGACGAGGAACCGCACCACGACGGGCAGTAGTCGGCCGCCCGGCACCACCGGATCGGGGCCACCAGGCGGATCAGGACAGTTCAGTCCTGTGAGGTGTCCTGTGCCGAGCAGGCGGCGCACAGGCCGAAGAACTCCGCCGTGTGCTCCATCTGGGTGAAGCCCTGCTGGGTCGACACCCGCTGAATCCACTCCTCCAGCTCACCGCCGGCAACCTCCACGGTGTAGCCGCAGCGGCGGCACACGATGTGGTGGTGGTGCTCCTGCCTCTCGCAGGCCCGGTAGAGGACCTCGCCCTCGGCGCTGCGCACCTGGTCCACCGTGCCGGTCTCCGCCAGGGTCTGCAGGTTGCGGTACACGGTGGCCAGCCCCACCTTGGTGCCTTCGGCCTCCAGGGCGGAATGGATCTGCTGGGCCGAGCGGAACTCGTCGGTGCGGGTGAGGATGTCGGCGACGGCGGCGCGCTGGCGCGTGGCGCGTGGACGCTGCGCCGTGCTGCTTGCGCTCATGATCTGCCTCCTGAGGTGATGCGGTGCCGTCGGGAGCGGCTGACGAACTGCAGCAGTCCGGACAGGAGGGCGACGACGGCGTAGCCCCCACTAGGAGTACCACGATCATGGCGCCGGGAGAGACCTCCACCCGGTAGGTGATCGTCAGACCCGACACACAGGCCACTACCCCCAGACCCATCGCCAGGTACATGGTGCGGGCGAAGGAGTGCGAGACGAGCTGGGCGATGGCCACCGGCACGATCATGACGGCCGAGACCAGCAGCGCCCCCACCACCCGCATGGACACTGAGACCGTCAGCGCCGCTACCACCGCCACCAGTACGTTGAGGGCACTGGTGGGCAGCCCGCAGGCGCGGGCGAACTCCTCGTCGTGGCACAGCGCGAACAGCGGGCCGCGCAGTCCCAGCCCCACCAGGAGCACCAGGGTGGCCAGGGCGATGGTGAACCAGGCGTCGGGGACCGAGACCGTGGAGATCGAGCCGAACAGGTAGTAGTTGAGATTCGTCGTCGTCCCGCCGGCGACGCTAATGAGGATGACGCCCCCGGCGATGCCCCGTAGAACAGGATCGCCAGGGCCACGTCGCCCGGGTGCGGCCGTTGGCGCGGATGACCTCGATCAGCACGGCGCCCAGCACGCTCACGATGATCGCCCCGGGCACGGCCCAGGCGTCACGGGAGGTGACGTTGGCGGCGGTCCCGGCCAGCCAGCCCAGGGCGATGCCGGTCAGGGCGATGTGCCCGATCCCGTCGCCCAGCAGCGCCAGGCCCGCTGAACCAGGTAGGTGCCACCACCGGGGCGGCCAGCCCCACCAGGACCGCCACGATGAAGGCCCGCTGGATGAGGGGGCTGGCGAGCATGTCGGAGACGAACTCGATCATGGGCGGGTGCTCCTACCGGAATGGGGGCGCGTTTCAGGCAACCGATGGTCGAGGACGGGGGCGTGGTGGGCCGGAGGGCCTCCGGCGTCAGGGTGGTGGTCGTCGTCGCCGCTGTGAGTGCGGCGTGGGCCGTGGGACGCGCCGACTCTGCTGTCACGCAGATGAGCGACCTCGCCGGCCGGGCCGTCGGCGACGAGCCGGCCGTCCTGCAGGAGGATCGCCCGCTGGACGACGTCGGCGAGCTCACCCATCTCGTGCAGGACCGTCACCAGGGTCAGCCCCTGCGCGCGCAGCCCCCGGAGGATCTCGGCCAGGACTCACGCTGGCACGGTCGATGCCGGCCAGGGGCTCATCGAGGATGAGCAGCTCTGGGGAGCGCACCAGGGCTCGGGCGATGAGGACGCGCTGGGCCTGCCCGCCGGAGAAGACCTGGACGTGGTCCGCGGCCCGGTGGGCCAGGCCGACGGCGTCGAGTGCGGCCATGGCCTTGCATTTGGCGCTCCGCCCCCGTCGGCCCAGGGCCTGCGCGGTCCCAGGAGCCCGGATCGCACCACCTCCAGGGCGGTGGCCGGACACCGGAGCCGGCACCGATCCGCTGGGGACGTAGCCGACGCGCTCCCAGGGGACCCTGCGGCGGCGCGAGGTGGGGGCGCCCAGGACCTCGATGCTGCCGCCGGACAGGGGCACCAGCCCCAGAACGGCCTTGACGAGGGTGGACTTGCCCGAGCCGTTGGCGCCCAGGATCGCCACGGACTCGCCGCCGCCCACGGCCAGGCTCACGTCGTCCAGGATGAGGGAGGAGCCCAGGACGACGCTGAGCTCGCGGATCCTGATGGCGAGCGCGGACGACGCCGCCCGGGGTGAGTCGGACGGCGTCGTCACAGACGCTGATGATGGTGAAGATGATGAGGTCATGCCGTTTCGATCATGCCAATCTGAGTGGACGTCATCTGCTCGGGATCTCGGGCTCGGTGGCCCGGCCCCGAGGCTACTGGCACACCATGGCGGACTTGAGCCGCTCCAGGTTGCTGGTCATGGCGTCGGTGTAGTCGCCCCGCTCGGGCTTGGACTCCAGGGGACTGAGGACGCTCGTCTTCGCATCGGTCTCCGCGGCGATCGCCTTGGCGGGAGCGTCGGAGACCAGCTCCTCGGTGAAGATCGTCTTCACCCCGTCTTCTCGACCACCGACTTGATGTTGGCCATCTCAGCGGGGCTGGGCTCAGCATCGGGGTCGATGCCGGAGATGGAGGCCTGGGTCAGGCCGTAGCGCTCGGCCATGTAGCCGAAGGCGGCGTGGGTGGTGATGAAGGTCTTGTGCTGGCAGGTGGACAGGCCCTGCTTGTACTGGTTGTCCAGGCCGGTCAGCGCCGTCTTGAGCTTGTCCAGGTTCGCCTTGTAGTCGTTGGCGTTGGCCGGGTCGATCTGGGCGAAGGAGGCCTCGAGGGCCTCGGCCACCTTGATCATGCGGTCCGGGTCGAGCCAGAAGTGCGGGTCGAGGTCACTGTCGTGCCCCTCCTCGCCCTCGGTGTGACCGTGCTCATCGTGACCGTGCTCGTCCTTGTGCTCGTCGTGGCCGGCCTCGCTGGCCTGCGCGGTGGCGGCGGCACTCGCCGTGGCCGAGGCGCCGTCGGTGGCCTCCTCGCCGTGCTCGTGCTCCTCCTCAACCCCCTCGTGGTGGACGAGGTTGGCCGGCTTGCTGAGGTCCACCACGGTGGGCCCGGAGCCGACCTCCTTGACGGCCCGGCAACCAATGCCGGATCAGCCTGGCGAGTGGAGGAACCGAGACGCACGTAGACGCCCGCTTCCGGCCCCTGCCGGGTGATGTAGTGGGGGCGTCGGGTGCTCAGAGGAACATCGACGACGAGAACAGTCTTGTCGGCGAGCGGGACAAGTCGATGGCGGGAACCAGCTGCGGCGAGATCCAGTCATCGATGAGACTGACGACGCGCTCCTCCTCAGCGAGCGGGTCCTCAACACCGACCACGGTGCCATCATCCGCGATCCCGATGACGAGGCGACCACCGCGGAGTTCGCGAAGGCTGTGATGGTGCGCAGTGGCCCAGTGGGTGAGCTGAGATCCCGCTTGAACTCCAGAGTCTTGCCTTCGCGGTCAACGAGTCGGCCGTCATTTCCAAGGGTGAGGTAGTCAGTCATACGAATCCTCGAAAGACATTACTGGTGTGGGTGCCGCCCGCGATTCGGGGCCCTGGGCCGACTGCAACAACTAGCCGATCCGAGACGGAGAGTCGGGATCAGATGTGACGTACCGGAAGAATGTCGAGAGGCCCAGCAGATCCGGATGACGATTAGGGCGGCATGATGTGGCTGCAGAGTGCGCGCGGCCCAGGACGCCGTGCCCTCGGCGTCTCCGGGGCCGATCATCTAGGATCGACCGTGATGACGACACGCCCACCGCAGCAGCCGGTTCGCCGGCGATGACCTCCTCAGCCGATAGCCCCTTGAACCCAGCAGGTCCCGCATCCCCGGCCGTCTCAACAATCGACTCGGTTGCCGCCCACTCCACTTCCACCACCCCGACTCCACCGTGGTTCGCACCCTTACCCTGCCCGAGGACGTCGCTCCGGTGACCCTCCTGGGCGCCCGGGACGAGGTCCTGCGCGCCATTGAGAAGGGCTTCACTGACGTCGACATCCACGTGCGCGGCACTGCCGTCACCGTCTCCGGCCCCGCCGCCCGCGTCGACACCGTCGTCGTCCTGCTCTCCGAGCTCATTGACGTTGCCCGCACCGGTACGCCCCTGACTGCTGACGCCGTCGAGCGCGCCGTCGGCCTGCTGGACCGCTGCCCGCCCCACCGAGGTCCTCACCGACGACATCCTCACCTCCCACGGCCGCACCATCCGCCCCAAGTCACTCGGCCAGAAGGCCTACACCGACGCCATCGAGGAATCCACCATCACCTTCGGCATCGGCCCCGCCGGCACCGGCAAGACCTACCTGGCCATGGCCAAGGCCGTCGACGCCCTGGCCCGCAAGCGCGTCTCGCGCATCATCCTCACCCGCCCGCCGTCGAGGCCGGCGAGAACCTCGGCTTCCTGCCCGGCAGCCTCACCGACAAGATCGACCCCTACCTGCGGCCCCTCTACGACGCCCTCCACGACATGCTCGAGCCCGAGGCCCTGCCCCGCCTCATGGCCGCCGGCACCATCGAGGTCGCGCCCCTGGCCTACATGCGCGGACGCACCCTCAACGACGCCTTCGTCATCCTCGACGAGCCCAGAACACCAGCCCCGAGCAGATGAAGATGTTCCTCACCCGCCTCGGCTTCGGCTCACGCATGGTCGTCACCGGAGACATCTCCCAGGTCGACCTGCCCGGCGGACGCGAGTCCGGCCTCATCGTCGTGCGCAGGATCCTCGCCGGAGTCGAGGGCATCAGCTTCTGCGAGCTCGGATCGGCCGACGTCGTGCGCCACCGCCTCGTGGGCCGCATTATCGAGGCCTACGCCCGCCACGACGCCGAGGCCGCCGCCCAGGACGCCGCCGCCCGACCCGCCGGACCGCCTGGCCGCAGCGGCCGCAACAGCCAGTACCGTCGGGGGAGCAGCAACCGCCCCGCCCGGCCTTACTCGGAGAGGAACCCGCATGACCACTGAGGTCATCAACGAGACCACCACCGTCATCGACGCCGCCGAGTTCGCGGACCTCGCCGACCGTCCTGACCGCCATGCACGTCAGCCCCGCCGCCGAGCTCAACATCATGTTCATCGACCCCGAGCCCATGGAAGAGCTCCACGTGCGCTGGCTTGACCTGCCCGGCCCCACCGACGTCATGAGCTTCCCCATGGACGAGCTGCGCCCCGGCTCAGCCGACTCGCCCACCCCCGCCGGCACCCTGGGCGACATCGTCCTGTGCCCGCAGGTCGCCGCCAAGCAGGCCCTTGCCGCCGGCCACTCAGCCGTCGAGGAGATGCTCCTGCTCACCGTCCACGGCATCCTCCACCTCCTGGGCTACGACCACGCCGAGCCCGAGGAGAAGAAGGAGATGTTCGACCTCCAGCGCCGCCTCCTGCTGACCTTCCTGGCCGAGCGCGGCAAGTGAGACCCGCGTGACCGGCATCCCCACCGCCGCGCTCATCGCCTGCGCGGTGATCGTCCTGGCCCTGGGGGCCCTCCTATCAGCCGGCGAGTCGCCCTGCTGCGCTTCACCCGGGCCGCCGCCGACGACCTCATCGAGGAGGGCCGCCGCGGCGCCGCCAGGGTCCGCCGCCTGGCCGAGCACCGCACCCGGGTCCTGGGCGCCCTCAGCGTCGCCCGCGTCGCCGTCGACATGCTCGCCGCCGTCCTCATCACCCTGGCCGCCTCCGGGCTCGTGCGCGCCTGGTGGCAGGTCCTGGCCCTGGCCCTGCTGGCCAACATCATCCTGCTGGGCGTGGTCGTCGGCCTCTCCCCACGCACCTACGGCCGGCGCAACCCCGCCGGCACCCTCCTCGCCCTGGGGGGCCTGCTCACCTGGGTCGACGTCCTGGCCGCCCCGCAGCGCCGGCTCGTCTCCCGCACCCGCCGCCCCGAGTCCGCCCCCACCGACGCCGAGACCCGCGAGGCCGTCAACGAGGACCTGCGCGAGATGATCGACGAGATCGGCGAGACCGACACCATCGAGGACGAGGACCGCGAGATGATGCGCTCGGTGGTCGAGCTCGGCCAGACCCTCGTGCGCGAGGTCATGGTCCCACGCACCGACATGGTCACCATCGACGCCCACAAGCCCGCCTCCGCAGCCATGCGCCTGTTCATCCGCTCCGGCTACTCACGCGTCCCCGTCATCGGGGAGGACGCCGACGACGTGCGCGGCATCCTCTACCTCAAGGACGTCCTGCGTCGCCTGGCCGCCCACCCCGAGCACGAGGCCCTCGCCGTGGCCGGATTCGTCCGCGACGCCGAGTACGTCCCCGAGACGAAACCCGCCGACGACCTCCTGCGCGAGATGCAGACCGGCCGCTTCCACATGGCCCTGGCCGTCGACGAGTACGGCGGCACCGCCGGCCTGGTCACCATGGAGGACCTCCTGGAGGAGGTCGTCGGCGAGCTCACCGACGAGCACGACCCCGAGCTGCCCGAGGTCGTCGAAGTCGCCCCCGGCACCTACCGCGTCCCCGCCCGACTCGCCCTGGACGAGCTCGGCGAGCTCTTCGACCTCGAGATCGACGACGACGACGTCGACACCGTCGGCGGCCTGCTCACCAAGGCCATCGGCCGCGTCCCCCTGCCGGCGCCGCCGGAGACCCCAGGGCGTCCACCTCCAGGCCGAGGAGGCCACCGGCGCCGCCGCCAGGTCTCCACTATTCTCGCCTCGCGCACCCCCGCACCCGAAGAGGACACCGATGACTGACACCGCCGACCACACCGCCCCCGCAGCCCGCGACGACCAGCCCCAGGCCCCCGAGGAGCTCCTGGCCGAGTCCCTCGAGATGCCCGCACCCGGCCCCGCCCGGCCGGCTTCCGCTTCCCACCGACGCCGAGCTCATGGACGGCCCCAACCCGCTCACCGACCCCGACGACGAGGACGACGACGTGGACGAGAGTGCCGACACCGCCGACACTGCCGACTCGGCCCGCGTCGAGATCGTTGTCCCCGACTTCCCCGAGGACTTCCGCGCCGGCTTCGCCTGCATCGTGGGTCGCCCCAACGCTGGCAAGTCCACCCTCACCAACGCCCTGGTCGGCGCCAAGATCGCCATCACCTCCGGGCGCCCCCAGACCACCCGCCACAACGTGCGCGGCGTCATCCACCAGGACAATGCGCAGATCGTCCTGGTCGACACCCCCGGTCTCCACCGCCCCGCACCCTGTTGGGCAAGCGCCTCAACGACTTGGTGCGCGAGACCCTCACCGACGTCGACGTCGTCGTCTTCTGCGTCCCCGCCAACGAGAAGATCGGCCCGGGCGACCGCTTCATCACCCGCGACCTCGCCGAGCTGCGCACCCCCGTGGTCGCCGTGGTCACCAAGGCTGACACCGTTACCCGCGAGGCCCTGGCCGCACAGCTCCTGGCCGTCAGCGAGCTGGGGGAGTGGGCCGACATCGTCCCGGTCTCAGCCCAGCGCAACGAGCAGATCGACGTCCTCAAGGAGGTCCTGCTCAAGTACATGCCCCTGTCCCCCCGCTGTACCCCACCGGCGAGATCACCGACGAGCCCCAGCAGGTCATGATCGCCGAGCTCGTGCGCGAGGCCGCCTGGAGGGCGTGCGCGACGAGCTGCCCCACTCCCTGGCCGTCGTCGTCGACGAGATCGCCGACCCCGACGACGAGCGTGAGGTCGGCCGCATCAAGGGCGCCGGAGGTCGTCTCCAGGTGCGCGTGAGCCTCGTCGTCGAGCGCGACTCCCAGAAGGCCATCATCATCGGCAAGGGAGGGCGGCGCCTCAAGGAGGTGGGCGTCACCGCCGTAAGGGCATCGAGGAGCTGCTGGGGCGCAAGGTTTACCTCGACCTGCACGTGCGCACCGCCAAGGACTGGCAGTCCGACCCCAAGGCCCTGGCCCGCCTCGGTTTCTGAACCCTCCGCGCTGCGAGCGGAGGGGTGCGGACGGTATCTGGGACGGGAACGTGCGACACCAGGCGACTCGACATCCGAATCAGTCGCGCACAAGGGGTGCTGTCACGCACACTTGGAAGGTCCAATACCACATCGACCTGGAGACCAAACGCATGACGAACAACGCCGTTCCCAGTCAGCCCCGTACCGACGCAGGTAGCGCAGGGCGCCGCTGCCCCGACGACCTGTGGGCGCTGGGTGAGAGAGCCGTCGCCCGAGCACGCCGGTGGGCTGACGAGTCGGCCTCCGAGCCGGTACCGCGTTCGGCCAAGCTTCTCTCCGGCATCCTCTCCGACCCCGAGGGCCTGACATTCACCACCCGCTTCGTCGACGACGTCGTGCGTCCCACCGACCTCGACGTCGCCAGCACCGCCCTCAAGCGCCTCTCCTCAGGGCGCACCGACTTCCTGCCGCCCGCCCTGGCCGGTGCCATGGGACTGGGCTCGGCCGCCTCCCGTCTCGCCCCGCGCACCGTCACCGCCGTCGCCCGTCGTGTCTTTCGCGAGATCGTCGGCGACCTCGTCGTCGACGCCACCGACAAGGGACTCGGGCCCGCCCTCGCCCGCCTGCGCAAGGGCGGCAACCGCCTCAACGTCAACCTCCTGGGCGAGGCCGTCCTGGGGGAGAAGGAGGCGGCCCGCCGCCTGGCCGAGGTCTCCCGCCTTGTCACCCGCGAGGACGTCGACTACGTCTCGGTCAAGGTCTCCGCCGTCACCGGCCCCCACAACCCCTGGGGCTTCGAGGAGGTCGTCGCCCACGGCGTCCAGGCCCTCCTGCCCTCTACCGCCTGGCCCGCGACCACGGCGCCTTCCTCAACCTGGACATGGAGGACTACAAGGACCTCGACCTGACCATCGCGGTCTTCACCGCGATCCTCGACCAGGAGGACATGCGCGGCTACGAGGCCGGCATCGTCCTGCAGGCCTACCTGCCCGACTCCCTGGGCGCCATGCAGCGCCTCCAGGAGTGGGCCGCCAAGCGTGTCGCCTCCGGCGGCTCACGAGTCAAGGTCCGCATCGTCAAGGGCGCCAACCTGTCCATGGAGAAGGTCGACGCCGAGATCCACGGCTGGGAGCTGACCACCTGGCCCTCCAAGCAGGCCACCGACACCAACTACAAGCGCATGCTCTCCTGGGCGATGACGCCCGAGCGCACCCGCAACATCCGCCTGGGCGTAGCCGGCCAGAACCTCTTCGACATCGCCTTCGCCTTCGAGCTGCGCGCCGCACGCGGCGTCGAGGACAGCGTCGAGTTCGAGATGCTCTCCGGCATGGCCACCGGCATCCAGGAGGTCGTCCGCCGCGAGACCGGCCACCTCCTGCTGTACGTACCCGTCGTCGACCCCCACGAGTTCGACGTCGCCATCTCCTACCTGGTGCGCCGCCTGGAGGAGAACGCGGCGCCGGAGAACTTCATGTCCGGCGTCTTCGACCTGGCCAGCAACGAGCAGATCTTCGCCCGCGAGCGCGACCGCTTCCTGGCGGCCCTCTCCGACCTCGACCCGGATGCCCCGGTGCCGGTGCCCAACCGCACCCAGAACCGGCTCGCCGAGCGGGAGGCGGGCATTCCGAAGGAGACCGGGACAGTGGCCGAGCGTGCCAGGAGGTCCTTCGTCTCCGAGTCCGACTCCGACCCGGCCCTGGCCGCCAACCGCCAGTGGGCCCGGGATATCGCCGCCGCCATCCCGGGCTCCACGCGGGGCGTGGCCGAGGTGGAGGCAGGCGCCGCCCGTCTGGCCACGAATGCCTCGGTGGACTCCCTCGTGGCCGCGACGGCCGAGGCCGCCGGAGTCTGGCAGTCCCTGGACCCGGAGGAGCGGGCCGCCGCCCTGCACCGTGTCGGCGACGTCCTGGCCGCCCGGCGCGCCGAGCTCATCGAGGTCGCCGGCTCCGAGGCCGGCAAGACCATCGACCAGTCCGACCCCGAGGTCAGTGAGGCCATCGACTTCTGCCACCACTACGCCGAGTCCTCGCTGCTCCTGCACGACCCGGAGTACATGGTCGGGGCCCGCTTCGCCCCGGTGGACGTCACCGTGGTCGCCTCGCCCTGGAACTTCCCGGTGGCCATCCCCACCGGGGGAGTGGCCGCGGCCCTGGCGGCCGGCAGCGCCGTCATCCTCAAGCCCGCCCCGCCGGCCCGACGCTGCGCGGCCGAGCTCGTGCGCGCCTTCCACGACGCCGGGATCCCCGAGGACCTCGTGGTGCTCGCCCCGCTGGAGGACGGCGACGTCTCACGCCACTTGGTGACCCACAAGGACGTCGACCGCGTGGTCCTCACCGGCTCCTACGACACGGCCCGCCTCTTCCGTTCCTGGAAGCCGGACATGCACCTGCTGGGGGAGACCAGCGGCAAGAACGCCATCATCGTCACCCCCTCGGCCGACCCCGACATCGCCGTGCGCGACGCCGTCTACTCGGCCTTCGCCCACGCCGGCCAGAAGTGCTCGGCCTCCTCCCTGCTGGTCCTGGTCTCCTCGGCCGGAAACTCCGAGCGCATCGCCCGCCAGCTCGTGGACGCCACCGCCTCCCTGCGGGTCAGGCTCCCGCTGTCGCTGGACTCCCAGATGGGGCCCGTCGTCGTGCCCGATGACGAGAAGGCCGTGCGCGGCCTGACCACGCTGGGGGTCGGCGAGCACTGGGTCCTCAAGCCCCGCTACCTCGGTGACGGCCTGTGGACCCCGGGCATCCGCGCCGGGGTCGTGCCCGGCAGCGAGTTCCACCTCACCGAGTACTTCGCGCCGGTCATCGGCGTCATGCGGGTCGACACGCTCGAGGAGGCCATCGAGGCGGTCAACGCCGTCGACTACGGGCTCACCTCCGGGCTCCAGACCCTCGACGCGGCCGAGCTGGCCGTCTGGCTCGACTCGATCCAGGCCGGCAACATCTACGTCAACCGCGGCATCACCGGGGCCATCGTGCGCCGCCAGCCCTTCGGCGGCTGGAAGCGCTCGGCCATCGGCTCGACGACGAAGGCCGGCGGTCCCTCCTACCTGCTGGGACTGGGGGACATCGAGCCCGCAGACGGCCAGGACGTGAAGGAGCCTGCGGGCCAGGGCACTGCGGCGCTGGACCCTCGCGTGGCGAGCCTGTGCGACGCCGTCAGCGGTCAGCTGGGCGAGGACGACCTGGCCGGGCTGCGCCGCGCCCTGGTGGCCGACGCCTCGGCCTGGAGGAGCGCCTACGGCGCCAACCGCGATGTCACGGCACTGGCCTGCGAGCGCAACGTGCTGCGCTACCGACCCACTGACGTCGTCGTGCGCGCCGGGTCTGGAACCGAGCCGGCCGACGTCGTGCGCGTCATGGCGGCCGGCGTGCGCGCCGGAGGGTTCATCAGCCTGTCGGTGGCCGACCGTCTGCCCCAGCCGTTGCAGAACGCGCTGCTGGCAGCAGGCGTCCAGGTGACGGTCGAGGACCAGGACACCTGGGACGCCCGCCTGGCTGAGCTCTCCGCCTCCGGCGGGCTGGGAACGCGTGTGCGCATCCTCGGCCCACGTGAGGAGACCTCGGCCGCCCGCTGGAGCCAGGCCAGCCGGGTGACCGGCGGGAGCCCCGACATCGCCCTGTACACCGGGGCCGTGACGGCCTGCCCGCACTCCGAGCTGCTGCCCTTCCTGCGCGAGCAGGCTGTGGCCATCACCAACCACCGCTTCGGCACCCCGCTGGACCTGGCCGAGGGCCTCCTGTAGGCCGGTCGGCGCCAGGACACAGACACCCCGCCGAACCGAGTAGTCGGGTGGTGCCCTCCCCAGACGGGGAGGGCACCACCCGACTACGATGAGTGGCAGCGTTTTACGTCAGGCGGGGGAACTCCTCCAAGGAGAAGACCGACTCCACGGCCACGTCGAAGTAGCGGGCGATGCGCAGGGCCAGGTGCAGTGAGGGGGCGTACTCCCCGCGCTCGAGGTAACCCACCGTCTGGTAGTGGACGCCGAGGGCCTCAGCGAGCTCTCGGCGACTCACCCTGCGGTCGGCACGCAGGACCGCGATCCGGTTGTGGACGACGTCGTCGGACATGGTCACAGACCGGACTGGGAACGAATGGTGGACTGCACGCGCGCCAGACTACCGATCGTCTCCTTGCGGAAGCTGCGTCGCACGATGAACGAGGCCCCTGCGAAGCCGAGGACTGTCCATGCCACCAGGACCCCGACGGCAAGCGCCGGGGAGAAGGCTCGGCCCACCTCCCACGAGGGGTCACCCACCAGCACCCAGCGGGTCAGGTGCCCCGACCAGTAGGTGGGCAGTACCAGCTGAACCGCCTGCACCCAGGACGGGAGGCGGTCCATGGGCATGAAGAAACCACTCGTTCCGACGAGGGCGAAGATGGGCAGGTAGGAGGCCATGAAGCTGTAGGCGCCGCGAACGAAGGTGCCCACGAGGAAGCCCAGCGGGACCGTCGCAATAGCCGACAGCGCTATGAGTGGCAGGCAGGCCAGCACCTGGGACGTACTCACGGGCAGCGCCTCAACGAACAGGGCTCCCCCGAGAAGAATGGCACCCTGGAAGACCAGGGTCTGAGTGATCGAGGACATCGTCTTACCGATTGCCCACGCAAGCGGGCCGCGGGGCAGGACGCGCACCCGCAGCAGGGCACCACCGATACGGTCGATGTAGGTCTCGCTGGCGATCTGGAGGGTGATGAAGCAGCTGATCGTGCCGATGCTGCTGGCGAGGAACATGGGGCCGAAGGTTGCGTGGGCCTCGGCGTTCACCTGGGTGTTCCTGCCGACGACCACGATGGCGCTTAAGGATGCCAGCAGCGCGACGCTCATTCCGACAATACCTGCTCGAAGATCGGTGGCCGCCTGTCGGGAGGCTGCGCGCAGAACTGCCAGGACGGTGTGAATGCTCATGCTCGGGCCTCCTTGCTGACGAGGGAGAGGTAGGTCTCCTCCAGGGTGGGACGGGTGATGGTGAGCCCGGTGATGTGATCGAGATCAAGCTCCTTGACGAAGCGCTCGGGGAGTGGGTGGAGTGGACGTGGCGGGTGCCGTCCTGGACCCAGGTGATCTCGGCGCCGCGGTCAAGGCGCTCGCGCAGCGCCGTGACCGTGCCGTCGGCAAGGATCCGCCCCTCGTTCATGATGAGCACCCGAGAGGCCAGGTGCTCGGCCTCGGCCAGGTCATGGGTGGTCATGATGATGGTGGCGTCATCGTCGACCCGGGCCAGGATGAGATCGTGCAGGCGCGCCTTCGAGACCGGGTCCAGTCCGGTCGTCGGCTCGTCCAGGATGAGGATCTCGGGTGAGGCCATGAGCGCGGCCGCGAAGTCAATGGTGCGTCGCTGCCCGCCGGAGAGCCGTGACAGCCGGGAGCCGGCCTTCTCGCTGAGCCCGACGGCGTCGAGCACCTCGTCGACGCTGCTCACCCGGCTTGTCGCCGTCAGCTGGACCGAGCGGATCCACTCCAGCTGGTCCCTCACCCGCCACTTGGCGTGATCGGTCCAGCTCTGCTGCACCAGTCCGATCCGCGCCCAGAAGTCGGCGCCCGCCCGGCGCGGATCGGTGCCGAGCACGCGCACCCTGCCGCTGGTCGGCATCAGTGAACCCAGCAGGTTCTCCACGAGCGTCGTCTTGCCCACGCCGTTGGGGCCGAGCAGGCAGACGACCTCTCCGGCCTCGACCGACAGGTCGATGCCACGCAGCACCGGGGTGTCCCCGTAGGAGAACTCGAGGTTCTCCGTGGTGATGACTGGAGCCATCGCACAAATCCTCCTGAGTAGAGGCGTAACTGAATATAGTAGAGATACTACATCATGACGTTGGTGTTCGTCGGATTGAGAGTGTGGCCTGCGGTGGAGCTCCTTCGGCCTCCGTCTCACACTGCGGTCCCGTGCGGCCGTCCTACCTGACGATGGGGTGTCATCGGGGTAGGGTCTACGCCGTGCGAGCGACTCCAGGCCACCAGGTGAGCCTCCTGCTTAGTCGCCGCGGCGGGGCCTGACAGGCCGGCACCCCGACCGCGGCTGGCTCGTTCTGCTCGGCCACGTTCGCGGCCGCGTTCCTCAGGAGTCAGACGAGTCTTCCGGGAACCGCCGTCGGAACCACGAAGCACCTGATCCCAGGAGAACCCCGATGCGTAACGCCCGCCCCGCCCCCCAGCAGCCCTCCGGTATGCCGTTTGCCAAGTACCGGCCCTTCCTCGACGTCGCCACCATCGATCTGCCCGACCGCACCTGGCCGGACAAGCGCATCACCACCGCCCCCCGTTGGCTGAGCACCGACCTGCGCGACGGCAACCAGTCCCTCATCGAGCCCATGGGGCCCCAGGCCAAGCGCGCCGTCTTCGACCTGCTTGTGACCATGGGCTTCAAGGAGATCGAGATTGGCTTCCCGGCCGCCTCTCAGACCGACTTCGACTTCGTGCGCTCCCTGGTGGACGACGGTGCGATCCCCGAGGACGTCACCATCTCGGTACTCACCCAGTCGCGCGGCGACCTCATCGACCGCACCCTGGACGCCTGCGTCGGCATTCCGCGGGCCACCGTCCACCTCTACAACGCCCTGTCACCCATCTTCCGTGACGTCGTCTTCCGTATGGACCGCGACCAGGTCCGCGAGCTCGCCGTCGACGGCACCCGCCAGATCATGGCCCGTGCCGAGAAGGTCCTCGACGAGGACACGGTCTTCGGCTACGAGTACTCCCCGGAGTTCTTCATCGACACCGAGCTCGACTACAGCCTCGAGGTCTGCGAGGCCGTCATGGACGTCTGGGAGCCTGACGGGGACCGCGAGATCATCCTCAACCTGCCTTCCACCGTCGAGCGCGCCACGCCCAACGTCTACGCCGACCAGATCGAGTGGATGAGCCGACACCTGTCTCATCGCGACTCGGTGTGCCTGTCACTGCACAACCACAATGACCGCGGCTCGGGCGTGGCCACTGCCGAGCTCGGCCTCATGGCCGGCGCCGACCGCGTCGAGGGCTGCCTGTTCGGCCACGGCGAGCGCACCGGCAACGTGGACCTGGTGACCCTGGCCCTCAACCTCTTCAGCCAGGGCGTCGACCCCATGCTGGACCTGTCCGACATCGACGAGGTCCGCCGCATCGTCGAGCGGGCCACCGGCATGGACGTGCCCCCGCGCACCCCCTACGCCGGCGAGCTCGTCTACACCTCCTTCTCCGGCTCCCACCAGGACGCCATCAAGAAGGGCTTCGCCGCGCGCACCACGCAGGTCAACGCCAAGAAGGCCGAGGGGCTGTCCGACGCCGAGGCCGAGATCGCCGTCCCCTGGGCCATGCCCTACCTGCCCATCGACCCCCACGACGTGGGCCGCTCCTACGAGGCCGTCGTGCGCGTCAACTCCCAGTCCGGCAAGGGCGGGGTCGCCTACCTGCTGGGCACCACTCGCAAGCTCGAGCTGCCGCGCCGCCTCCAGATCGAGTTCTCCCACATCGTCCAGCGCCACACCGACACCTACGGCGGTGAGGTCGACGGCGCCCGCCTGTGGTCGATCTTCGCCGACGAGTACCTGCCCGCCGCGGCCGCCCCCGAGGCCGAGCTCAGCCGCTGGGGCCGCTTCGAGCTGCGCGGGGCCACCCTGACCTCCACCGGTGACGACAAGGACTCCACCCTCACCGTCACCCTGATCGACGGCGGCCAGGAGAAGCACCTGACCGCCGCCGGCAACGGCCCCCTGGACGCCTTCGTCACCGCTCTGGAGAGCACAGGCCTGAGCGTGCGGATCCTCGACTACGCCGAGCACGCCCTGAGCGAGGGACACGACGCGAAGGCCGCCAGCTACGTCGAGTGCGAGGTCGACGGCCAGGTCCTGTGGGGCGTGGGCATTGACCCCTCCATCACCACCTCCTCCTTCAAGGCCGTCATCTCCGCCATCAATCGCGCCCTGCGCTGAGGGGGCGTGAGAGACTGCGCCCGTGACGAGCAGGCTGTACCGGGATGAGGCGATCATCCTGCGCACCTACAAGCTGGGCGAGGCCGACCGCATCATCGTGATGCTCACCCGCCACCACGGCCAGGTGCGTGCTGTGGCAAAGGGGGTGCGCCGCACCACCTCCCGCTTCGGTGCCCGCCTGGAGCCCTTCTCCATGACCGATGTCCAGCTCCACGCCGGGCGCAGCCTCGACGTCGTCACCCAGGCCGAGATCATCGACCCCTTCGGTCGGGCCGTGAGCGCCGACTACGCCATGTTCACCTGCGCCTCGACCATGGTGGAGACCGCCGAGCGCCTCAGTGCCGACGACGGAGACCTGGGCACCGAGGCCAGCCCCCAGCAGTACCTGCTGCTGGCCGGGGCCCTGGCCGCCATGTCCCACCGGCGCCACGCCCCCGGACTCATCCTGGACTCCTACCTGCTGCGGGCCCTGGCCCTGGGGGGCTGGGCGCCCTCGTGCTATGACTGCGCCCTGTGCGGTGCACTCGGACCGCACAGGGCCTTCCATGTGCAGGCCGGCGGCGCGGTGTGCGAGTCCTGCCGCTCGGCCGGCGCCGTGGAGGTCGAGCCGGCCACGATGGTGCTCCTGGGGGCCCTGCTCACCGGCGACTGGGCCGTGGCCGACGCCTCCGGCCAGCGCGAGCGCTCGCAGGCCTCCGGGCTCGTCTCGGCCTACACGACCTGGTACCTGGAGCGGCGCCTGCGCTCCCTCGCACTGGTGGAAAGAGCATGACCATGACAGACGTCACCAGAGACATGACGGTCGAGGCGGCTCCGCCCCTGCACCGGCCCGGCCTGACCCCGCCCGTGCTGCCGGCCGCCTCCCTGCCCCAGCACGTCGCCGTCGTCATGGACGGCAACGGGCGCTGGGCCAATGCCCGCGGCCTGCCCCGCACCGAGGGCCACCGGGTGGGGGAGGCCAATATGCTCGACGTCGCCGCCGGCGCCATTGAGATCGGCGTGAAAGAGCTGAGCGTCTACGCCTTCTCCACTGAGAACTGGCGGCGCTCACCCGGTGAGGTCCGCTTCATCATGGGCTTCGCCCGCAAGGTCCTGCGCGTCCAGCGCGATGTCCTCAACTCCTGGAACGTCAGGCTGTGCTGGGTCGGTCGCACCCCGCGCCTGTGGAAGTCCGTCCTGCGTGAGCTGCGTGAGGCCGAACGCGTCACCGCCCACAACACGGGCCTCACCCTCAACCTGTGCATCAACTACGGCGGGCGCGCCGAGATCGCCGACGCCACCCGAGCCATCGCCGAGGACGTGGCCGCCGGCCGCCTCAAGACCTCCTCCGTCAACGAGAAGACCATCCAGCGTTACCTCTACTCACCCACCATGCGGGACGTGGACCTGTTCATCCGCACCGGCGACGAGCAACGCACCTCCAACTTCCTCATGTGGTCCTCCTCCTATGCCGAGCTCTACTTCTCGCCCCTGGCCTGGCCCGATTTCAACCGCACCGAGCTGTGGAGGGCCTGCGAGGCCTACGCCGGACGCGAGCGCCGCTACGGCGGCGCCGTAGACAAGGTGCTGCACGAGGAGCCCGCCGATACCGAGGACCCGGAGGACGACGAGGCTGACGAGGAACCGCACCACGACGGGCAGTAGTCGGCCGCCCGGCACCACCGGATCGGGGCCACCAGGCGGATCAGGACAGTTCAGTCCTGTGAGGTGTCCTGTGCCGAGCAGGCGGCGCACAGGCCGAAGAACTCCGCCGTGTGCTCCATCTGGGTGAAGCCCTGCTGGGTCGACACCCGCTGAATCCACTCCTCCAGCTCACCGCCGGCAACCTCCACGGTGTAGCCGCAGCGGCGGCACACGATGTGGTGGTGGTGCTCCTGCCTCTCGCAGGCCCGGTAGAGGACCTCGCCCTCGGCGCTGCGCACCTGGTCCACCGTGCCGGTCTCCGCCAGGGTCTGCAGGTTGCGGTACACGGTGGCCAGCCCCACCTTGGTGCCTTCGGCCTCCAGGGCGGAATGGATCTGCTGGGCCGAGCGGAACTCGTCGGTGCGGGTGAGGATGTCGGCGACGGCGGCGCGCTGGCGCGTGGCGCGTGGACGCTGCGCCGTGCTGCTTGCGCTCATGATCTGCCTCCTGAGGTGATGCGGTGCCGTCGGGAGCGGCTGACGAACTGCAGCAGTCCGGACAGGAGGGCGACGACGGCGTAGCCCCCCACTAGGAGTACCACGATCATGGCGCCGGGAGAGACCTCCACCCGGTAGGTGATCGTCAGACCCGACACACAGGCCACTACCCCCAGACCCATCGCCAGGTACATGGTGCGGGCGAAGGAGTGCGAGACGAGCTGGGCGATGGCCACCGGCACGATCATGACGGCCGAGACCAGCAGCGCCCCCACCACCCGCATGGACACTGAGACCGTCAGCGCCGCTACCACCGCCACCAGTACGTTGAGGGCACTGGTGGGCAGCCCGCAGGCGCGGGCGAACTCCTCGTCGTGGCACAGCGCGAACAGCGGGCCGCGCAGTCCCAGCCCCACCAGGAGCACCAGGGTGGCCAGGGCGATGGTGAACCAGGCGTCGGGGACCGAGACCGTGGAGATCGAGCCGAACAGGTAGTAGTTGAGATTCGTCGTCGTCCCGCCGGCGACGCTAATGAGGATGACGCCCCCGGCGATGCCCCCGTAGAACAGGATCGCCAGGGCCACGTCGCCCCGGGTGCGGCCGTTGGCGCGGATGACCTCGATCAGCACGGCGCCCAGCACGCTCACGATGATCGCCCCGGGCACGGCCCAGGCGTCACGGGAGGTGACGTTGGCGGCGGTCCCGGCCAGCCAGCCCAGGGCGATGCCGGTCAGGGCGATGTGCCCGATCCCGTCGCCCAGCAGCGCCAGGCCCCGCTGAACCAGGTAGGTGCCCACCACCGGGGCGGCCAGCCCCACCAGGACCGCCACGATGAAGGCCCGCTGGATGAGGGGGCTGGCGAGCATGTCGGAGACGAACTCGATCATGGGCGGGTGCTCCTACCGGAATGGGGGCGCGTTTCAGGCAACCGATGGTCGAGGACGGGGGCGTGGTGGGCCGGAGGGCCTCCGGCGTCAGGGTGGTGGTCGTCGTCGCCGCTGTGAGTGCGGCGTGGGCCGTGGGACGCGCCGACTCTGCTGTCACGCAGATGAGCGACCTCGCCGGCCGGGCCGTCGGCGACGAGCCGGCCGTCCTGCAGGAGGATCGCCCGCTGGACGACGTCGGCGAGCTCACCCATCTCGTGCAGGACCGTCACCAGGGTCAGCCCCTGCGCGCGCAGCCCCCGGAGGATCTCGGCCAGGGACTCACGGCTGGCACGGTCGATGCCGGCCAGGGGCTCATCGAGGATGAGCAGCTCTGGGGAGCGCACCAGGGCTCGGGCGATGAGGACGCGCTGGGCCTGCCCGCCGGAGAAGACCTGGACGTGGTCCGCGGCCCGGTGGGCCAGGCCGACGGCGTCGAGTGCGGCCATGGCCTTGCATTTGGCGCTCCGCCCCCGGTCGGCCCAGGGCCTGCGCGGTCCCAGGAGCCCGGATCGCACCACCTCCAGGGCGGTGGCCGGGACACCGGAGCCGGCACCGATCCGCTGGGGGACGTAGCCGACGCGCTCCCAGGGGACCCTGCGGCGGCGCGAGGTGGGGGCGCCCAGGACCTCGATGCTGCCGCCGGACAGGGGCACCAGCCCCAGAACGGCCTTGACGAGGGTGGACTTGCCCGAGCCGTTGGCGCCCAGGATCGCCACGGACTCGCCGCCGCCCACGGCCAGGCTCACGTCGTCCAGGATGAGGGAGGAGCCCAGGACGACGCTGAGCTCGCGGATCCTGATGGCGAGCGCGGACGACGCCGCCCGGGGTGAGTCGGACGGCGTCGTCACAGACGCTGATGATGGTGAAGATGATGAGGTCATGCCGTTTCGATCATGCCAATCTGAGTGGACGTCATCTGCTCGGGATCTCGGGCTCGGTGGCCCGGCCCCGAGGCTACTGGCACACCATGGCGGACTTGAGCCGCTCCAGGTTGCTGGTCATGGCGTCGGTGTAGTCGCCCCGCTCGGGCTTGGACTCCAGGGGACTGAGGACGCTCGTCTTCGCATCGGTCTCCGCGGCGATCGCCTTGGCGGGAGCGTCGGAGACCAGCTCCTCGGTGAAGATCGTCTTCACCCCCGTCTTCTCGACCACCGACTTGATGTTGGCCATCTCAGCGGGGCTGGGCTCAGCATCGGGGTCGATGCCGGAGATGGAGGCCTGGGTCAGGCCGTAGCGCTCGGCCATGTAGCCGAAGGCGGCGTGGGTGGTGATGAAGGTCTTGTGCTGGCAGGTGGACAGGCCCTGCTTGTACTGGTTGTCCAGGCCGGTCAGCGCCGTCTTGAGCTTGTCCAGGTTCGCCTTGTAGTCGTTGGCGTTGGCCGGGTCGATCTGGGCGAAGGAGGCCTCGAGGGCCTCGGCCACCTTGATCATGCGGTCCGGGTCGAGCCAGAAGTGCGGGTCGAGGTCACTGTCGTGCCCCTCCTCGCCCTCGGTGTGACCGTGCTCATCGTGACCGTGCTCGTCCTTGTGCTCGTCGTGGCCGGCCTCGCTGGCCTGCGCGGTGGCGGCGGCACTCGCCGTGGCCGAGGCGCCGTCGGTGGCCTCCTCGCCGTGCTCGTGCTCCTCCTCAACCCCCTCGTGGTGGACGAGGTTGGCCGGCTTGCTGAGGTCCACCACGGTGGGCCCGGAGCCGACCTCCTTGACGGCCTTGTCCAGGGAGGGCTGGAAGCCGGGGACGTAGGCGATGAGGTCGGCCTTGCCCAGCTCGGCGGTCGCCTTGCCGGAGAGCTCGAAGTCGTGCGGCTCGACGTTGGCCGGGGTCACGGTGGAGACCTTGACGAGCTTGCCGCCAATGGCCTCGGCCAGGTACTGGATCGGGTAGAAGGACGTAGAGACCGTCAGGGTCTTGCCCGGGGCGATCGTGTGCGGTGCCGAGGCACTTGACGAGTTCTCGCTCTTCAGGGCGCTGCACGCGCTCATACCGGCGGCCAGGATCAGGGTGGCTCCGAGCGCCACGATGCGACGGAGGTGGTGGGAACGAGCCTGTGAAACACTCATGCGAATCATTCTCATACTCTGATGGCTGTGCGTCAAACTCCGAGGGATTCCGCGTGTGCGCTGCTGAGAGCCGGTTTGAACAGTAGTCAGAAGGGCCGCTCGAGCGCTTGCGTGCGCATCCGCGGTGCGACGGGCCCCTCACCAGCTGTCGGCGGCTGTCCGCCTAGACTGTTCCCACTCGTCCCCACCAACCAGGCGGGACCACGACCACTCCTGAAGGAGCATCCGTTGGCATCCACCCCTTCACGCCTTGACGCCGTCATCAACCTCGCCAAGCGTCGCGGGTTCGTCTTCCCCTGCGGCGAGATCTACGGCGGAACCCGCTCGGCCTGGGACTACGGACCGCTGGGCGTCGAGCTCAAGGAGAACATCAAGCGCCAGTGGTGGCAGTACATGGTGCGCTCACGCGACGACGTCGTCGGGCTGGACTCCTCGGTCATCCTGCCGCGCGAGGTGTGGGTCGCCTCCGGGCACGTCGGCGCCTTCACCGACCCGCTCGTGGAGTCCCTGCACACCCACAAGAGGTACCGCGCCGACCAGCTCGTCGAGGACTACGCGGCCCGCAAGGGCCTCGACCCCGAGGCCGTCACCCTCGACATGGTCCCCGACCCCGTCACCGGCCAGCCGGGCTCCTGGACCGAGCCGCGCGAGTTCTCCGGCCTGCTCAAGACCTACCTGGGGCCGGTCGACGACGAGTCCGGCCTGCACTACCTGCGCCCCGAGACCGCCCAGGGCATCTTCATCAACTTCACCAACGTCATGAGCGCGGCCCGCAAGAAGCCGCCTTTCGGCATCGGCCAGGTGGGCAAGTCCTTCCGCAACGAGATCACGCCGGGCAACTTCATCTTCCGCACCCGCGAGTTCGAGCAGATGGAGCTGGAGTTCTTCTGCGAGCCGGGCACCGACGAGGAGTGGCACCAGTACTGGATCGACTACCGCAAGGCCTGGTACACCGACCTGGGTATCAGTGAGGACAACCTGCGCCTCTACGAGCACCCCACCGAGAAGCTCTCCCACTACTCCAAGCGCACCGTGGACCTGGAGTACCGCTTCGGCTTCGCCGGCTCGGAGTGGGGCGAGCTCGAGGGCATCGCCAACCGCACCGACTTCGACCTGTCCACCCACGCCGAGCACTCCGGCAAGGACCTGTCCTACTTCGACCAGACCCGTTCCGAGCGCTGGACCCCTTACGTCATCGAGCCATCGGCCGGCCTGACCCGCTCGCTCATGGCCTTCCTCGTGGAGGCCTACACCGAGGACGAGGCCCCCAACACCAAGGGCGGGGTGGACAAGCGCATCGTCCTCAAGCTCGACCCGCGCATCGCCCCGGTCAAGGCGGCCGTCCTGCCGCTGAGCCGCAAGGAGGAGCTGACCGGTCCTGCCAAGGAGCTGGCAGCCCGCCTGCGCCGCTCCTGGAACGTGGAGTACGACGACGCCGGCGCGGTGGGCCGCCGCTACCGCCGTCAGGACGAGGTGGGCACGCCCTTCTGCCTGACCTACGACTTCGACTCGCCCGAGGACGGGGCGGTCACCGTGCGCGAGCGCGACACGATGACCCAGGAGCGCATCCCGCTCGAGGGCGTGGAGCGCTACCTGGCTGAGCGCCTCGTCGGCTGCTGAGCCGCGCCGAGCAGGCCGGCAGCGCCACTGACCCGGCCACCATCTCGATCCCGCCCCGTGTCCCTGGCTCACGTCAGGGACACGGGGCGGGCATGATGGGACGGTGAGCACCAACTCGACCTCCCCGAGCAACGAGTCTCTTTCCGCTGAGGACCTTCCCCAGCCGTCGGTAGGACCTGCCGGCCCTCACGGCGGCCACAGCCACTCCCACTCCGGGCCACTGGACCTGGAGGCGGGGGAGGTCCGCCGGGTGCGGATCGTGCTCGGTGTCATCGTCGGTGCCCTGGTCCTGGCCACCGTCGTCGGACTGGTCGTGCTCTGGCCGGGCAAGAGCTCACTCATCGGCTCACGCTCCTTCACCGCCGAGGGCGGCTCAGTGGGCAAGGCCACCATCACCTCCACGGACCTGTCCGGCTGTGAGAGCTCCGTGAGCGCCCTGACGGAGGTCAACGGCGTCAAGCCGGAGGAGTTCTCCAAGAGCCACGTGTGCGCCCGCATCACCGAGGGCGAGGGCAAGGGCCTGGTCATGCCGGTCCAGCTGGTGGGTGAGCCCCGCAAGCTCGCCCACGTCGGTGACCGGCTCGTCGTCCTCTACTCGCCCCAGGCCATCCTGTCCGGCTCCCCCTACTCCTTCATCGACTACCAGCGTCAGCTCCCGGTCGGCGCCCTGACGATCGTCTACCTCGTGCTCGTCGTCGCCGTGGCCGGGCGCAAGGGCGTCCTGAGCGTCCTGGGTCTGCTGGTGGCCACCGGTGTGCTCGCCTTCTTCATGATCCCGGCGCTCCTGTCAGGCTCCCACCCGCTGGCGGTGACACTGGTCGGATCGATGGCGATGATGCTGGCCGCCGTCTACGTGGCCCACGGCGTGTCCATCCGCACCACGACGGCCCTGCTGGGAACGGTGGCCGGCATCGTGCTGACCGTGCTGCTCGCCCTGTGGGGGACCGACGCCGCTCACTTGACCGGCGACGTCGACGAGACCGCCCGCCTGCTGGCCTCACGCACGCACATCGACCTGCAGACGCTGCTGACCTGCGGCATGGTCATCGCCGGGCTCGGCGTCCTCAACGACGTCACCATCACCCAGGCCTCCTCGGTGTGGGAGCTGCACGCCGCCAACCCGCTGCTGTCGCGTACGCGCCTGTTCACCGGCGGGATGAGGATCGGCCGGGACCACATCGCCTCGACCGTCTACACCCTGGCCTTCGCCTACGCCGGCACGGCGCTGCCACTCATCCTGGCCGCCTCCCTCATGGACCGGGCCGTGCTGGACACCATGCTCTCGGGGGAGATCGCCGAGGAGATCGTGCGCACCCTCATCTCCTCCATCGGCCTGGTCCTGGCGATCCCGGCGACCACGGCGATCGCGGCGGCCCTGTGCCGCGTCACCCCTGTCCTCGACGAGTAGCCGAAGACCGGTCTGAAGAGACCCGGTGAGACCGCTCCGTCAGCCTCCGGAGACGTCGGACTCGGCCTGGCTGAGCATCTCGCGGTGGGCCTCGTCCAGGGCGGGAGAGTCCAGCCAGCCGTCGGGCAGACGGGGGGTCTTCGGACTGCCGGCCCGCCCCCGGGGGCCCTCGACGACGTCACCGGGGTAGTCGACGACGTCTGGCAGGCGCGAGCGCATCCGCTCCAGGCCGGCGTCGAGCTCATCGAGGCTCCGGATCCCCATGAGGTCGGCACGCGCCGCGCCGCCGACCGGGTAGCCCTTGAGGTACCAGCCCACGTGCTTGCGCAGGTCACGCACTCCCCGGTCCTCGCCCATCTCCTCAGCCAGCATGCGCCCGTGGCGGCGGATCACCTCGATGACGGCGTCCAGGTCCGGGCGGGTGCGTGTCGGCGAGCCGTGCATGGCCGCCACGATGTCGGCGAACAGCCAGGGGCGGCCCTGGCAGCCGCGGCCCACGACGACGCCGTCGCAGCCGGTGGTCTCCATCATGCGCACCGCGTCGTCGCCGAGCCAGATGTCCCCGTTGCCGAGCACCGGTAGGACGGTGGACTCCTTGAGGCGGGCGATCTCCTCCCAGCGGGCCTGACCCGAGTAGTGCTGGCGTGCGCTGCGGGCGTGCAGGGCCACCGCCGCGATCCCGGCGTTCTCGGCGGCCCGGGCGGCGTCGAGGAAGGTCTCGTGCCCCTCATCGATGCCCAGGCGCATCTTCATGGTCACCGGCACCTGTCGAACCCGCCCGGCGGCGCGGGCAGCGGCCTCACTGGCACGCACCGCCTCGGTGAGAATCGCCGCCAGCAGATCGCGCTTCCACGGCAGCGCCGCACCGCCTCCCTTGCGGGTCACCTTGGGAACCGGGCAGCCGAAGTTGAGGTCGATGTGGTCGGACAGGTCCTCCTCCACCAGGATCCGCACCGCGGCCCCCACCGTGGCCGGGTCAACCCCGTAGAGCTGAATGGAACGAACCCTCTCGGCCGGGTCGGTGCGCACCATCGCCAGGGTGCGCTCGTTGCGCTCCACCAGGGCGCGGGTGGTGACCATCTCCGTGACGTACAGGCCCGCCGGGGCCAGCAGACCGCCGCCGGGGGCGGACACCGGACCGGGGCAGGAGGGCGTCAGTGCCTCCGGCAGGACGGCCTCGGCCATCTCCCGGCACAAGCGGCGGAAGGAGGCGTTGGTGACTCCGGCCATGGGGGCGAGCTCGACGGGGGTGGGCACCACCAGCGGCCCGATGCGCAGCGGTGTGGGCGCGCGGCCCGATGCGCAGGCGTCGGGCAGGCGGGGGGAGGTCTCACTCATCGTCACCCCGACATGCTGACACACGGCGAGTACCAGGGCGGCGACCGGCCCCGTCCTTCGGCCCGGAACCGACACAGGTATAGACCACTTGTGAAGGAAGTAACAGGGCTGGATCGAGGTCAGTGCATGACGAACTGCTGATGACGAGTGCTTGCGCGCGTTACCTTGTGTGCTTGTGCTGATGAACGAAGAGACCGAACCGTCGATATCACGTTCCGTCGTCGTGACCGGAGCCTCCCGGGGAATCGGGGAGGCGGTTGTGAAGGCGTTTCTCGCACAGGGCGACCGGGTGGCGGGTATCTCCCGCTCCGGTGAGGCCCCCGACGGCGCCCTGGGCCTGGCTGCCGATGTCACCGACCCCGACGCCCTGGCCCAGGCCCTTAGCGCCGCCACCGAGGAGCACGGCCCCATCGAGGTCCTCGTGGCCTCGGCCGGCATCAACCGGGAGTCCTTGGCCGCCCGCACCTCCTCCCAGATGTGGGACGAGGTCATCTCAGCGGACCTGACCGGCACCTTCAATACAGTACGCGCCGTGACGCCAGCCATGATGCGGGCCCGTACGGGGCGCATCATCCTGGTCTCCTCGGCCATCGCCGCACGTGGAGGCGTGGGCCTGTCGGCCTACGGCGCCGCCAAGGGCGGCGTGGAGGGGCTGACCCGCTCCCTGGCCCGCGAGCTCGCACCGCGCGGCATCACCGTCAACGCCGTGGCCCCCGGATTCGTCACCACGGCGATGACCGCCTCCCTGCCCGACCACATCCGCACCGCCTACCTCGAGCAGATTCCCTTGGGGCGCTTCGCCGACGTCGCCGACATCGCCGGCCCCGCCGTCTTCCTCGCCTCACCCGCGGCGGCCTACGTCACCGGCGCCATCCTCGGCGTCGACGGCGGCATGGGCATGGGGCGCTAGGCGCACAGCAGGCCGCGAGACGTTGTCGGGGCCGTATCCGGGGGCCGCCGTGGTGCCGTAGGGTAGAGCCGTGACAACGGATCCCATGCGCCGGCTCGTGCTCGTCCGACACTCCAAGGCCTCTCACGACGCCGTCACCGACCTGGAACGTCCTCTGACCCCCAAGGGCACCGCCCTCGCAGGCCTGCTGGCCAAGGAGCTGCGCAAGCGCCTGGAGACCACCGACCTGCTCCTGGTCTCCCCGGCGGCCCGGGCCCGCGAGACCGCCCGCCCCATCCGCGACCGCCTCGAGCCCACTGACACCCTCGTGCGCGAGGAGATCTATAACCTGGGCCCCAACGGCATCCTCGGGGTTCTGGCCGAGGAGGGCGCAGACGCCAGGACGGTCGTCGTCGTCGGCCACGAGCCCACGATCTCCGTGCTCGCCCACATCCTCCACGACACCGATGACGACCTGGCCTCCCAGATCTCCTTCGGGGTGCCCACGGCAACCGCCGTCATCATCGATGTCCCCGGCGCCTGGGCGGACCTTGAGCCCAAGAGCGCCCGTATCCGGGAGATCTTCACCGCCCGCAAGCGCGACTGAGGCTGGACGTCCCGAAGCAGTCGCCGGTCAGCCCCCGATCAGCTGCAGGACGGCACGCAGGTCACGCACATGGATAGCCGCATCAGCCTGCTCAACAACCACCGGCTTGGCGCAGAACGCCACCCCCAGCCCCGCGGCCTCCAGCATCCCCAGGTCGTTGGCCCCGTCCCCGACCGCGATGGTGCGCTCCATGGGCACACCGTCCTGCTGGGCCCAGGTGCGCAGGCAGTGGACCTTCTCCTGACGGTCCACGATGCGCCCCAGCACCCGACCGGTGAGGCAGCCGCCCGCCACCTCCAGGCGGTTGGCCGCCACGTGGTCGATACCCAGCCGCTCGGCCAGGGGCACCACGACCTCCTCGAAGCCGCCCGAGACGACCCCCACGCGGCAGCCACGCGCATGCAGCGCCTCAATGAGCTCGGCAGCCCCCTCGGTGGGGCGCACCTCGGCGAGGACCTCGGCGAAGACCTCCTGGGAGACCCCGGCCAGCGTCGCCACCCGCTCGCGCAGGGAGGCTGCGAAGTCCAGCTCCCCGCGCATCGCCCGGGCCGTGACCTCGGCAACCAGCTCACGGGTTCCGGCGCGCTGGGCGATGAGCTCGATGACCTCCTGCTCGATGAGGGTGGAGTCCACGTCCATGACCAGAAGGCCTGGGCCCCCAGTCATCAGGGCACCATCGGTCAGAGCCCCGCTGAGGCCCGCGGAGCCGCCGGCACGGTGTCGAGAGGTGTCGCTCATGGCGCCATGCTAGTGGGCGAACCGGCGGGCGGGTACGAGCGCGCCGCCGCCCGGCGACTCGGGCGACGGCGCGCACATGGAAGGCGGTAGGCCCCTCGGTCAGCGGGTGACGAGCTGCCCCTTGGCCACCACCGTGATACCGGACTCTGTCACGGTGAAGCCCCGCTCGCGGTCGTGCTCGGGGTCGATCCCCACCATGGCCCCCTCCTCGACCCGGACGTACTTGTCCAGGATCGCGCGGTTGACCACGGTGTTGCGGCCCACCTCAGCGCCGTCCATGAGGACGGACTCTCGCACCGAGGACCAGGAGTTGACACGCACACCGGGGGACAGGACCGAGGAGATCACCTCACCACCGGAGACGATGACACCCGGTGAGACGATCGAGTCGACCGCGTGCCCCAGGCGCTCGTGGTGGCCGTAGACGAACTTGGCCGGGGGCATCGCGGCCTGGTAACCGGCGAACAACGGCCAGCGGTCGTTGTACAGGTTGAACACGGGGGTCACCGAGATGAGGTCCTGGTGCGCCTCGAAGAAGGCGTCCACGGTACCCACGTCGCGCCAGTAGTCGCGGTCGCGCTCGGAGGAGCCCGGGACGTCGTTGTCCTTGAAGTCGTAGACGCCGGCCGCACCCTGGTTGACGAACCAGGGCACGATGCTGCCGCCCATGTCGTGCTTGGAGGACTCGTCGCCTGCGTCGACCGTCACGGCCTCCAGGAGCGCGTCGGCGTTCATGATGTAGTTGCCCATCGAGGCCAGGACCTCATCAGGGGAGTCCGGCAGGCCCGGGGTGTCCTTGGGCTTCTCCACGAAGGCCTTGATCCTGCCGCGGTCGGTCGGGTCGGTCTCGATGACGCCGAACTGGTCCGCCAATGACCGGGGCTGACGGATGCCTGCGACGGTGCAGGGCAGCCCGGAGGCGATGTGATGGTCCAGCATCTGGGAGAAGTCCATGCGGTAGATGTTGTCCGCACCGGTGATGACCACGTAGTCCGGCCGCTCGTCGTCGAGCAGGTTGAGGGACTGGTAGATCGCGTCGGCGCTCCCCAGGAACCAGTGCTTGCCCACGCGCTGCTGGGCCGGAACAGGCGCGATGTAGTTGCCCAGCATGTCGGACATGCGCCACGTCTTGGAGATGTGACGGTCCAGTGAGTGGGACTTGTACTGGGTGAGCACCACGACCTTGAGGAAGCCGGAGTTGATCATGTTGGACAGGGAGAAGTCGATGAGCCGGTAGATCCCGCCGAAGGGCACGGCCGGCTTGGCGCGATCCACGGTCAGGGGCATGAGGCGCTTGCCCTCGCCACCAGCGAGGACGATTGCGAGAACACGAGGTTGAGCCATGTGGCCCACCTTACGTTGCTTGAGAGGCTTATGGGGCCAAACAGATCACAATGTGGGCCGTTCCCGGGGCGACTCCCGAGTCGACCCGGACCTTCGATCTAGACGCACCCCGCTCAGGACGCCGACGGGCCCGTACACGTGAGTCGGTGGAAACCACCGACGTCGAACGGTCCCACTGCGAGGCGCGTGCGTATACCGTCGGGGGTGGCGCCCGACCCACCGCGGGTGCCCGTCCTGCGCCGCCGACGGCGCGGTCAGACCATCCAGCAGACAGAGGAGACGCACACCCATGAGGGTCGACCTGCTGACCAAGGAGTACCCACCCTTCATCTACGGCGGCGCCGGGGTCCACGTCAACGAGCTCGCCAGGGTCCTGCGCCCTCTGGCCGACGTTCGCGTCCACGCCTTCGGCGGCCCCCGCGAGCCCGGCACCGAGGGCGCTGACGACGGCGTCACCGGTTACCCCGAGATCGCTGAGCTCGACGGCGCCAACGCCGCTCTGCGCACCTTCGGCGTCGACCTGGAGATGGCCCAGGGCACCAAGGGAACCGACCTCGTCCACTCCCACACCTGGTACACCAACCTCGCCGGCCACCTGTCCGGCCTGCTCCACGGCGTCCCCCACGTCATCAGCGCCCACTCCCTGGAGCCCCTGCGCCCCTGGAAGGCCGAGCAGCTCGGCGGCGGCTACGCCCTGTCCTCCTGGGCGGAGAAGACCGCCTACGAGGCCGCCTCCGGGATCATCGCGGTCTCCAACGGCATGCGCGAGGACATCCTGCGCTCCTACCCGGCCGTCGACCCCGAACGCGTCAAGGTCGTCCACAACGGCATCGACCTCGAGGCCTGGAAGCACCCGCAGGGCGAGGACGCCGACGCCGCGGCCGCAGCTACCCTCAAGCGCCTCGGCATCGACCCCGACCGCCCCACCGTCGTGTTCGTCGGACGCATCACCCGTCAGAAGGGCCTGCCGCACCTACTGCGCGCCTGCGAGCAGCTGCCCGCGGACGTCCAGGTCATCCTGTGCGCCGGCGCCCCCGACACCCCCGAGATCAAGGCCGAGGTCGAGGGTCTCGTGGCCCGCCTGCGGGAGAAGCGCACCGGCGTGGTCTGGATCGAGGAGATGCTGCCGCGCCCCGAGCTCATCGCCGTCCTGGCCGCCTCCGACGTCTTCGTGTGCCCCTCGGTCTACGAGCCACTGGGCATCGTCAACCTCGAGGCCATGGCCGTGGGTCTGCCGGTCGTCGGATCGGCCACCGGCGGCATCCCCGACGTCATCGTCGACGGCGAGACCGGCCTTCTGGTCCCCATCGAGCAGGTCCAGGACGGCACCGGCACCCCCATCGACCCGGCCCGCTTCGAGGCCGACCTGGCCGAGCGCCTCACCACCCTGGTCACCGACACCGAGGCCGCCAGGACCATGGGGCAGGCCGCCCGACGCCGCGTCGAGGAGCACTTCGCCTGGGAGGCCATCGCTCAGCGCACCATGGACGTCTACAACTGGGTCCTGGCCCAGGGCTGAACAGGACGGTTCTCGTCCGGCCATGCCACCGAGTGGTACGGCCCCTCTACCGGGCCCACCACTCGGTGGCCGCAGCGGCCCCGTGACGCGCCACAGCCAGCAGCGGACGCAGGACGCCGGCTCGCTGCTGCGCCTGAAGGGCGGTCGTAGCCGCACCGTCGTCGTCCAGGGCCAGCTCGCACATCCCCGCCAGGCGCAAGGAGCGCTCCAACAGCTCTCGATCGCGGTGCGACAGCCAGGGCGGGACGAGCCGCGGATCCACCACGGCGGTGAGAAGGTCGTTGAGAGCATCGGCCATCTCCGGGCGCTCGCGGGCCAGGTCGAGCTCGACGAGCGCCTCGATGGCCTCCTCGGTGGCGGCGTGCACCTGCCTGCGGGCGTGCGCCGCATCCAGCGGAGGCAGCGGGCGGGCCATCGGCTCAGCGCGCCAGGTCACCGAGGTGCCTGAGTCCTCGGGCACCAGCAGCACCCGACCGGGTGCGCCCTCCAGGACGACGCCCTCCTCGATGTCGGGGATGATCCCCCAGGTGCCGGTACCGCCGGCCGGTGAGGGCAGGACCGCGCTCACCCGGCTCAGTGGGCGGGCGGTGGTGAGCCACTGCTCCAGGCCGACGCGCCCCGAACCGCTGGGGGCGCCGGCGATACCGTCGACGATGCTGTCGATGACGTCATGGGCGCCGTCGACGCCCTCAACGAGCGACAGGCCGCGGGAGGAGGGCGAGGGCGCCCACAGGGCCAGCATGATGCTGACAGGCGGGTTGAGGGGATCCATGGGGATCAACCATAGTGAATGGTGGCGGGGCGAGCCCCGGATGGGGGCCGGGCACCATCGGGCTGGCGGCTCTCGTCCCGCATCTGCCCTGTGTCATCCCGGTGTCACGATAGGATCGGCTCATGACCAGTGTCCTGCACCTCGACGACGTCTCGCTGCACCGCGGCAGCCACCAGATCCTCAGCCACGTCAGCTGGACCGTGGAGGAGGGCCAGCACTGGGTGCTGCTGGGATCCAACGGCGCGGGCAAGACCACGATCGCCAGGATCGCCTCGGCCAGGCTCTTCCCGTCCTCCGGCACGGTGGACATCCTCTCCGAGAGGCTCGGGCGCGTGGACGTCTCCGAGCTGCACCCCCGTATCGGCCTGTTGTCCTCGGCCCTGGCCGCCGACGTCCAGGACGGCGAGAAGGTGCTCGGCGTGGTCCTGTCGGCCTCCTACGGGCGCATCGGGCGCTGGCGCGAGGAGTACGACGACTTTGACCTTGAGCGCGCTCACGCCCTGCTGGGTGCCCTGGAGGCCGGGCACCTGGTCGACCGGCTGTGGGGAACGCTGTCATCGGGGGAGCGCAAGCGCGTCGAGCTGGCTCGCGCTCTCATGCCGGACCCGGAGATGCTCTTCCTCGACGAGCCCGCCTCGGGCCTGGACCTGGCCGGCCGTGAACAGCTCCTGGCGGCGCTCACCGAGATCATCTCCTCGCCCGACTCACCCTCCATGGTCCTGGTGACCCACCACCTGGAGGAGATTCCGGAGGGCTTCACCCACGCACTCACGCTGCGTGAGGGGAAGGTCGTGGGCTCCGGTCCGCTGGAGCAGGTCCTCACCGTGGACACGATCAGCACGACCTTCGGCATGCCGCTGGAGGTCACCTACGACCGCGGTCGCTACGCCGCCAGGGGCCGACCCGTCGGCCACGGCAGGCGCGTCGCCGCGGCCAGGGGCTGACCGGTTCCGGGTGCGGATGTCCGCTCCGGACCACGTCGTCCCCGTCCGGCACGGGACCACTTACTCACCAACCGCGTTCATCAGGAGGTTCTCATGGAATGGCTGATCTGGGTCGGAGGGGCTCTGCTCCTCATCGTCATCGAGACGGTGACGGCCGACCTCACCTTCCTCATGATTGCCGGTGGTGCGCTGGGGGGAGGGCTGACATCCTTCCTCGGTGGGCCTGTGTGGGCGCAGGTACTGGTCTTCGCCTGCGTCTCCACCCTGCTGCTCTTCGCCGTGCGCCCCTGGGCCAAGCGGCGTCTGGCAGCCGCCACCCCACAGATGAAGACCAACGTCGACGCCCTCATCGGCAGGTCGGCCACCACCATCACCGCGGTGGATGACGGCGGCGGCCGAGTCCGTCTGGGCGGTGAGGAGTGGAGCGCCCGTCTGGCTCCCGCCGCCCAGGGTGGCGTCACCCGCCTGGAGGCCGGGGTGAGCGTGACCGTGACACAGATCGACGGGGCCGTGGCCGTGGTCGCCCCGGCGACGACCTCCGCCGCTGCGCCCGCGCCCTGACGTTCCCCGCACCGGCCCATCAACCGTTCTGACCACCCGTTCAACCCCGCAGGAGAAAACTCGTGCCCATCGTCTCCATCATCTTGCTTCTCGTGGCCGTATTGGTCATCGTTGCCATCTTCCGATCGGTGCGGATCGTTAAGCAGAGCACCGCGATCATCGTTGAGCGCCTGGGGCGCTTCCAGGCGGCCTACGGCGCTGGAATGCACTTCCTGGTGCCCTTCATCGACCGGGTACGCAACATCATGGACCTGCGCGAGCAGGTCGTCTCCTTCCCGCCCCAGCCGGTCATCACCTCCGACAACCTCGTCGTGAGCATCGACTCGGTGGTCTACTACCAGATCACCGACCCCATGCGTGCCACCTACGAAATCTCCAACTACCTGCAGGCCATTGAGCAGCTGACGGTCACCACGCTGCGCAACGTCGTCGGCTCCATGGACCTGGAGCAGACGTTGACCAGCCGTGACCAGATCAATGGCCAGCTGCGCGGTGTCCTGGATCAGGCCACCGGCCGGTGGGGAATCCGCGTCAACAGCGTGGAGCTGAAGTCCATCGACCCGCCCGCCTCCATCCAGGGCTCCATGGAGCAGCAGATGCGCGCCGAGCGTGACCGCCGCGCCGCGATCCTGACCGCCGAGGGCGTCAAGCAGTCCCAGATTCTCACGGCCGAGGGTGACAAGCAGTCCGCCATCCTGCGCGCCGAGGGGCAGGCGCAGTCCGCGATCCTCAAGGCCCAGGGTGAGTCGCGCGCCATCCTCCAGGTCTTCGAAGCCATCCATCGCGGAAACGCCGACTCCAAGCTGCTGGCCTACCAGTACCTCCAGACCCTGCCCAAGATCGCCAACGGCTCCTCCTCCAAGATGTGGATCGTGCCCACTGAGTTCACGGCGGCGCTCGACGGCATCGCCGGCGCTCTCGGCGGTGGCAAGGATGGCGGCCCCAGCGGCGGCTCGGACGACTCCGACGACGATACCCGTCCCGGCGTCGACCTCTCAGGCAGCGAGCTCGACCTGGGCATCGCCTCGGACCTGGCCAGCATCAGCCTCCAAGCCCCCGAGGAGGCCCTCGCCCAGGCCCGGGGCGAGGTCGAGTCGGCCTCCCAGGAGGCCAGTGAGGAGCCCGCTCCCAAGGCAGGCGTTCCCCGGAAGGCTCCCGCGGATGAGACCGACGGCGGGGCCACGGTGACCGTCCCGACCTCCGACGGCCTGGAGGGTGCTCACGCCGCGCGCGGCAGTCACGTGGCCGATCCCGAGGAGGAGGATCAGCAGCCGAATTCCGTGCCCCCGCGCGGCGGTTACGGCATCCAGGCACAGCCCGGGTACGGCACGCCTCCCGGCGCGCCCCAGGGACCCTACGGAGCCTGACCGGCTGTCTTGAGGCCCGTTGGGAACCGGAGAGGTCCCAGGGGCACTTGCTGCGGCGGGAGGAATGGGCGATCCACGATGATCGGCCTATTCTTCCCGCCGTACTGCTGCGCTGAGCGGGGAAAACCAAGAAGGTGACGAACGATGATTATTGAGCTGGACGACGGGGCCGACGAGCGCCTGGCGGACTACACCAGGCTGACGGATGTGGCGCTGCGCCGTCGGTTGGAGACGCAGCGGGGCCTGTACATGGCCGAGTCCTCCAAGGTCATCACACGCGCCGTGGCCGCCGGGCACGCCCCGCGCTCCTTCCTTATGGCTCCGCGCCACCTGGCTGAGATGCGCCCGGTCATCGCCTCAGCGGCCGGCTGCGGGGGCAACGACGACGGCGGTGAGGTGCCCGTGTTCGTCGCCCCCGAGGAGGTCCTGGAGTCCATCACGGGTTTCCACCTGCACCGCGGGGCGCTGGCCGCCATGAACCGCCCCGAGCTCATCGGTGTTTCCGAGCTGCTGTCGGCCGCCCGCGGGGGAGCGGGGGCCAGGAGGGTCGCGATCCTGGAGGACCTGGTGGACCACACGAACGTGGGGGCCGCCTTCCGCAGCGCTGCCGCCCTGGGGATCGACGCCGTCCTGGTCACTCCGCGCTGCGCGGATCCCCTTTACCGGCGCAGTGTGCGCGTCTCCATGGGCACCGTCTTCCAGGTCCCCTGGACCCGGATCGAGCGCTG
Organism: Actinomyces sp. oral taxon 171 str. F0337; assembly: GCF_005696555.1. Lineage (NCBI taxonomy): Bacteria > Bacillati > Actinomycetota > Actinomycetes > Actinomycetales > Actinomycetaceae > Actinomyces > Actinomyces sp. oral taxon 171. The sequence goes on from NZ_CP040005.1 coordinate 1,315,007, forward strand.
GCCCGCCATGGACGAGCTCCATGGCCAGGGCTTCACCGTGGCCGCCCTGGCGCTGTCGGACACCTCAGTGGCGCTGGACGAGTTCGCGGCGTCAACGGCTTGCACCGGTGCGGACTCCAGGGTCGCCGTCGTCCTGGGCACGGAGGGCGATGGGCTGTCCCACCGGACGATCGCCGCGGCCGACGAGGTGGTGCGCATCCCCATGGCCGGGGGAGTGGACTCCCTCAACGTGGCGGCGGCCGCCGCCGTGGCCTTCTGGGCGCTGCGTCTGCCCTGACCCGGACCGCAGTCCGGTGCCGCCAGCGTGCGCCGGACGAGCAGCACGTGAGCAACATGGTGGGGCCGGATCCGTCAGCATACGGATCCGGCCCCACTGTTGTGTCAGCGGCCGATCAGGTCGACGGCGTCATATGAGCTCAGGCCTCGGGCGCGGTGACCTTGATGAGGGCCTCACCGGGCTCAACCGAATCACCACCGACGACCTCGACCGAGGCGAAGGAGGCGGTGTTGGTGACGAGTACCGGAGTGGTCAGCGGGTAGCCGGCCTGCTCGATGACGGAGCGGTCCACGCGGACGAGCTCCTGACCCTCGCTGACGCGATCGCCCTGGGAGACCTTGACGTCGAAGCCCTGGCCCTCCAGGTTGACGGTGTCCAGACCCACGTGGATGAGGATCTCCACGCCGTTGTCCAGGGTGATGCCGAAGGCGTGCCCCGAGGACGGGGCCACGACGACGGTGCCGTCGGCCGGAGCCGTGACGACGATGTCGCCCTGGGGCTCCAGGCCTACGCCCTGACCGACGGCGCCCGAGGAGAACACCGGGTCGGGGACCTTGTCCAGGTCCATGGTCGTGGCCTTGAGCGGTGAGGCGATCTCAGTGACCGCGCCGGGAACGAGCGCCGGCTTGGGCGTGGGGGCCTTCGCAGTCCGGTCGCCCTCCTCAGCGGGAGCAGCAGCCGCAGCGGCGCCGTCGTCGGCCTGCTTCTTCTCAGTAGGCTCCGCTTCAGTGGAGGAGATCGTCTCACCGGCAGCGGCCGCAGCCGCACGGGCCTCGGCCCTCTCCTCCTTGGTGCGGTAGTCCGTGAGAATGATGAGAGCCATCGAGGTGGCGAAGGCCGCGGTGATGGCGATGCCGTACAGTGCCATTGGGGTGAAGACCGGGATGCTCAGCAGCGAGCTGAACACGAAGGTCGAGGCCTTGATGCCGCCGCCGATACCGGTGATGAGACCGCCCACGAGACAGCCGGCCAGCAGACGCGGGTAGATGCGCTTGAAGCGCAGGTGGATACCGTAGAGGCTCGGCTCGGAGATGCCACCGAAGAGGCCGGCGGCCAGGGCGCCGAAGGCCGTCTGACGCATGACCTTGTCCTTGTCACGAATGGCCAGGACCAGCACACCGGCGGTGGCGCCGAAGCATGCGAAGTTCCACGAGCCCATGGGGCCCTGGATGAAGTCGTAGCCCAGCGTACTGATGTTGGCCAGCATGATGGCGTTGAGGGGCCAGTGCAGACCCAGCGGCACCAGGAACGGATAGAGCAGTGGGATGACGATCGCGAAGACGATCGGGGCGCTCGTGTTGAGCCATGCCAGTCCGGATCCCAGGCCTGTACCGACCCAGATACCTACTGGACCGATGATGAAGGCCGTCACCGGCATCATGATGATGAAGGAGAAGAACGGAACAAACACCATCTGCACGTTGGAGGGAATGAGCTTGGCCAGACCCTTGTAGACCAGGGCCAGGACGGCGACCATCATGAGGGGAACGAAGACCTGGCCGCTGTAGTCGTTGAGCTGCATGGGAACGCCCGCGACATGTGCGACGCACAGGTCCTTGTTCAACGTGGCGTTGTGGGTGCAGGTCGATCCGATCGCCTTGCTGAGGTCAACGAATTGAGGCGTCATCAGCGCTGCCATGACCGAGGCACCGACCCAGGGGTCGATGTTGAGCTTCTTGGCGGCGTTGTAGGCCACCATGATGGGCAGGAAGTGGAACACCGACTTGTACATGGCTTCCGCGAAGACCTGTGCGGCGGGCTTGTCCTCGGCCGTCAGGTTCGGATCACTGGCATTGATGACGCCGAACGCATCCAGTACCGCAAGACCGGCGATGATGAGCGACGCGCCCAGCAGCACCGGCAGCAGGGGACGGAAGGAGTCGGACAGGTACTCGAAGAAGGCGTCGACGTAGGCGTTCTTGCCGCGGGCCTTGGCGCGGGCGGCGGCCTTGACGTCGGCGTCGGACTGATCCGAGCCGGATGATCCTCCCCGGCTCTTCATGGCCGGCAGGTTGTTGATCTCGTCGTACACGCTCTGCACGGCACCACCGATGACGATCTGGTAGCGGTCCCCGGACTGGGGGACGGCGCCCATGACACCCGGAATGGTCTCGACGGCCGCCTTGTCGATGCCGGAGGCGTCCTTGAGCTCGAAGCGCAGTCGGGTGGCGCAGTGGGTGAAATGGATGATGTTCTCGGCGCCGCCCACGGCGTCGAGGATTGCCTCAGGGGTTGAGGTCGTGGTTGCCATTCGGGCCCTTTCCTACTGAGCGAGGGTGACGAGGACGGTGGATGCACCCCGGTGCGCTCCGAGTCCCCGATGGGCTCGCTCTCGGTGGTGGGGATCTGACACCTCGTGCGCCACGCGGGCGCAAAGAAGGTGGTTGAGGAAGAGGGTACTGTCTCACGGCTCAGAACAAAAAGGGAACAGTCCGTCCGGATGGTGCCCGTACCCTGCTCGAGATGGCCGACGGCCACGGAATCTGCCCGATCCCGGTATCCACTGGCACCTGTTTGCGCAGGTGAGGCTCTTTGTGCGCACAGGCACTCAGACCAGTGGGTGCGTCGGCGGAGTGGTTTTTGCACGCTTGAGGCGCACTGACCCCGCCTCAAGCGAAGGAGCTCAACATGAGCGCGCAGACCTCCCTGGCTGCACAGCCGGTACCGCCGGTCCTAGCGAACATCCCGATTCGCCCACCCACCACGACTCCGCCTCCCGTTCCGGCCTCGACCGGCTCGCCCGATTCGCCGCGCCTTTACGGTCCACCGGGGTGGACGGTGCGCATCGGCCTGTGGCGCCTGATTGAGCCCTGGCTCGATGCCCCGCGCTGCCTGCCGGGGGAGACGCCACTGCGCCTGGATGCCCTGGGCGCCCCGGTGAGCGACTACGTGCCCTTCCGTGGGATGGACGCCGCCACGGCGGCCGACCTGCTCCTGCGGCTGCCGGCTGCGGCACTGAGCGACCGCCAGAACCTCGCCCCGACCCTCAAGACGATGCTGACTGCCTGCGCCGGAGCGGACGGGCAGGTGCGCCTGTCCGGATACGGCATCGGCCCTCAGCGCGAGGACGAGCGTCTGAGCGCCGAGGCCCTGTGGGTCGCCGACGCCGACCTGCAGGGCTACGAGGTCCTCGCCGAGCACAGCCGGGCCTGTCAGTGCTCCGCGCTGTGGGAGAGGGTCAAGGAGCGTTACGAGCTCGACGCCAGGTGCATTCCTGACGACATCGTGCGCACCCGGCCCGAGTGGGCCGGCGGCGGGGTCGGCTGGTGGATGTGGTGGGACTGATAGGTCCGTTGCGGCGGGCAGGACCAGCAGGCCCGTACGATGGCGCGCGTGATCAATGTCCAGGACCTCACCATGCGTATCGGTGCCCGCCAGCTCGTCGCTCACGCCGGCTTCCGGGTCGACAAGGGGATGCGCATCGGCCTCGTGGGCCGCAACGGCGCAGGCAAGACCACCATGACCAAGCTGCTCGCCGCCGCTTCCGTGGCCCAGGGCGCAGGCCGCGCCGTCAACGACGCCGATGAGCGCCACGGCCTGGAGGCCGTCGAGCACGAGGGCACGATCACCTGCACGAGCTCGGTGGGCTACCTGCCCCAGGACACCAAGGTCGGAGACCTCAGTGAGATCGCCCGGGACCGGATCCTCTCGGCCCGCGGCATCGACGCGCTCCTGGCCCGCATCCGCAAGGCCGAGGAGCGCATCGCCGTCACCGAGGGGGAGGCCCAGGCCAAGGCCCTGGACCGCTATACGCGCCTGGACCACGAGTTCACCATGGCCGGCGGATACGCCGCCGCCTCGGAGGCCGCTCGCATCAGTGCCGCCCTGGGCCTGCCCGACCGCGTCCTCGACCAGCCCATCGGCACGCTCTCAGGCGGCCAGCGCCGTCGGGTCGAGCTCTCCCGGGTCCTGTTCCAGCAGCCCGACACGCTCCTGCTCGACGAGCCCACCAACCACCTCGACCACGACTCGATCCTGTGGCTACGAGACCACCTGCGCACCTACGCCGGGGGCTTCATCGTCATCAGTCACGACGTCGAGCTCCTGCGTGACACCGTCAACCAGGTCATGTACCTCGACGCCGGCCGCGGGGTCCTCGACGTCTACCACCTGGGTTGGGACGCCTACCTCAAGCAGCGTGCCGACGACGAGCACCGGCGCCGTCGAGAGCGCGCCAACGCGGAGAAGAAGGCCGCCGCCCTGCGGGCCCAGGGGGAGAAGATGCGGGCCAAGGCCACCAAGGCCGTGGCCGCCCAGCAGATGCTCAAGCGGGCCGAGCGCCTCATGGCCGATCTGGAGGACGAGGCCGCCGTGGAGAAGGTCGCCCACCTGCGCTTCCCCGACCCGGCCCCCTGCGGCAAGACCCCGCTGCGCGCCGCCGGACTGTCCAAGGCCTACGGCTCCCTGGAGGTCTTCGCCGGCGTGGACCTGGCCATCGACCGCGGCAGCCGGGTCGTGGTCCTGGGCCTCAACGGCGCCGGCAAGACCACGCTCCTGCGCCTGCTCGGCGGGGTGGAGGAGCCCGACTCCGGCGAGGTCATCCCCGGCCACGGCCTCAAGATCGGCTACTACGCCCAGGAGCACGAGACCATCGACACCGCGGCGACCGTCGTGGAGAACCTGCGCCGCGCCGCCCCCGGCATGGACGACACCCAGGTGCGCAGCGTCCTGGGATCCTTCCTCTTCTCGGGCTCGGACGCCGACAAGCCCGCCCGGGTCCTCTCCGGAGGGGAGAAGACCCGCCTGGCCCTGGCCATGCTCGTGGTCTCCAGCGCCAACGTCCTCCTGCTCGACGAGCCCACGAACAACCTCGACCCCGCCAGCCGCGAGGAGATCCTCGGGGCGCTGGGCACCTTCGCCGGTGCCGTCGTCCTGGTCACCCACGATGAGGGCGCTGTCGAGGCCCTGAACCCCGACCGGGTCCTCCTGCTGCCCGACGGCGACGAGGACCTGTGGGGGCCGGAGTACCTCGAGCTGGTGGCCCTGGCCTGAGGATGTGATCGTCTCCCTCCCGCCCCAGAGGCGACGCCGTCGGACACAGTGAGTCCCCTCACCCCGGCTCCGGGGCGAGGACCGCGTAGGGTTGTCACCAGGAACAAGGCATCCGGATGGAGCGTTGGCTCCGGTGGATCCTCACGGCTCTCGTCAGGAGGGCCGCCGCAGGACCTTCGGCGGCGCCACACTGAGCGCCGCGGATACACGTAGGCATACCAGACCAGGAGATGACCATGGCAGAGACCACCCTGACCGACACCACTGACATCGAGGCCCCCGAGCACGAGGTCATCCTCACCGAGACCGCCGCCGCGAAGGTCGCCAGCCTCCTGGCCCAGGAGGGGCGTGACGACCTGCGCCTGCGCGTGGCCGTCCAGCCCGGCGGCTGCTCCGGCCTGGTCTACCAGCTCTACTTCGACGAGCGGCTCCTGGACGGCGACGCCGTGCGCGCCTTCCCCACGGGCAGTGACGAGATGGCCAGCGTTGAGGTGGTCGTCGACCGCATGAGCGTGCCCTACCTGTCGGGCGCCACCATCGACTTCGCCGACACCATCGAGAAGCAGGGCTTCACCATCGACAACCCCAACGCCGCCGGAAGCTGCGCCTGCGGCGAGTCCTTCCACTGATCCCTCCCGCGCAGGCCCTCCCTCACGCAAGGAGCTCATGTGCGCCGCACATCCCTGACCCTGACTGCCCTGGCCGCGGCCGCCTGCCTCGCGCTGGCCGGCTGCTCGGGGTCGTCCTCCTCCTCAGCATCGGCGTCCAAGGTCGCTGCCTCCGAGACCCCGGTGCCGGCGGCCACGGCGCCCGTGGACTGCTCCACCCTGACGATCGACTCCGACTCCGAGTCGTTGCCGGCCGTCGGTGGTGACGCGGGCAAACAGCCCACTGTGACCTGGAAGAAGGATGCGCAGGCACCTAAGAACCTCACCGTCAAGACGTTGACGAAGGGGAACGGGGCTGAGATCGACGCCGCCGGTGTGGTCAAGGCCAACTACACGGGCTGGCAGTGGGACGGCACCGACCCCTTCGACACCTCCTTCAAGAGCGGCGCACCGGTGACCTTCCCGCTGGGGAACGTGATCCAGGGATGGAAGTGCGGTCTGGCCGGGCACCACGTGGGTGACCGGGTCGTCATGTCGATTCCCCCGGAGCTGGCCTACGGCAACAAGGCGGCCCAGGATGCTCAGGCCGCCCAGGCCGGCGGCGCCCAGCAGCAGGGGCAGCAGAACCCGGCCGGGACGCTCGTGTTCGTCGTCGAGATCGTCGACGGCGTCAGCGGCAAGATCTCCGGCGGCTCGGCCTCGGCCACGATGGAGGGAGAGGAAGCCGTCAGTCAGCGCGGCATCACGGTCAGCGGTGAGCTCGGCCAGCCGGCGAAGCTCTCCATCGGGGCCGATGCCGCCCAGCCGGCCAAGTCCGAGGTCATCGTGCTGGCGCGCGGCTCCGGTCCGGCCATCAAGGAGAGCTCCACGGCCGTGATGAACATTGCCGGAAACTACTGGGACGGATCCCAGCCGTCCAACACCTGGGAGCAGCACGCCGCCGAGTCGATCAACATGGCGCAGGCACAGCAGTCCGTTCCGGGACTGATCGGTGTGCCGGAAGGCTCCCGAATCGTGGTGCTCATGCCGCCGGTGCAGGCTACGGGCCAGCAGCAGGGGATCCCGGCGTCGGCTTACGTCATGGACGTTGAGAAGGTTTTCTAGCAAGAGCTGTTTAGCAGCGCCAGACATGGCTGTGGCCGCGCCCCTCAAGGGGCGCGGCCACAGCCTTTCTCGTACGCTGCCGGGGCTCGGCGTCAGCGGACGATGAGACCCTGGGCCTTGGCGACGGCGTCGGCCAGGCGCTCGGAGACGTCCTGCCAGTTGGCGATGTTCCAGACGGCCTTGACGTAATCGGCCTTGACGTTGAGGTAGTCGAGGTAGAAGGCGTGCTCCCACATGTCCACCATGAACAGCGGGATAGTGCCCACGGGCACGTTGCCCTGCTGGTCGAAGAGCTGGAAGGTGACGAGCTTTCCGGAGATGGAGTCGTAGGCGAGCACGGCCCAGCCCGAGCCCTGGATGCCCATGGCGGTGGCGGTGAACTGCGCCTGGAACTTCTCGAAGGAGCCGAAGGAGTCCTTGATGGCCTCCGCGAGCTCGCCCTCGGGCTGACCTCCGCCATTGGGGGAGAGGTTCTTCCAGAAGATGGAGTGGTTGGTGTGGCCGCCCAGGTTGAAGGCGAGGTTCTTCTCCCACAGGTTGATGGCGGCCAGGTCGCCGGCCTCGCGGGCGGCGGCCAGGGCCTCCAGGGCGGCGTTCGCGCCGGTGACGTAGGCGGCGTGGTGCTTGTCGTGGTGGAGCTCCATGATCTTGCCGGAGATGTGGGGCTCCAGGGCGGCGTAGTCGTAGGGGAGCTCGGGAAGGGTGTACACGGCCATCAAGGACTGCCTTTCGGTGAGTGAGGTGGCTTCAGTCCCGTCTCAGCAGGGCTCGTTAGGACTGAAGTCCTGAACATGACTCATGCTAGACGGGGGGCCGGAAGAGGGATAGTGAGCCTCCATGTGATTACACTGACCGCGGAAACACTGCCGTCCGTACCCGTCCACGAAGGATCCGATATGACCGACCAGGCTGCTTCCGCCCGCCTCGAGCTTCTCGTCTTCTCCGACGACGCCACCGTGCGTCAGGAGGTCATTGACGGTGTCGGGCGCCGACCGGCCAAGGGCCTGCCACTGGTGACCTGGACCGAGGCGGCCACCGCCGAGGGTGTGCGCATGGCCATCAAGGACCGTGAGAAGGAGGACCGGCCGCCCTTCGACGCACTGGTCCTGGACGCCGAGGCCAAGAAGCTCGGCGGCATGGGCCTGGCCCACGAGCTGTTCACCGAGCTCGACGAGCGTCCCGCCGTCGTCCTGCTGACCGCCCGCCCCCAGGACGACTGGCTGGCCGCCTGGGCCAAGGCGGAGGTCGTCGTGCCCCGGCCCCTGGACCCGCTGAGCCTCCAGGAGGGCGTCACCAAGGCCCTCACCGCCCGCCGCGGCACCGTCACCCCCGCCGGCTGAGCTCGGCTCCGCCCCGACTGTCCGACGTCGAAGCCGGCCTGACCCATCTGGCCGTAACCGCGTCGCCTTCGTTCCGCGTGCGCTGAAGCGGCCTTCTAAACCGCGCGGCAGGAGATGCTGCCGTGGTCGCGTGCGCCGGCGACCTTGCGACGCTCCGCGTCCAGGACATCGAACCCGCTGCGCTCCAGAAGCGAGCCCAGGTCCTGCAGGGGCCAGTAGTAGGCCGGGACGACCGCGTGCGGGAACGCCTCGACCCGGTCCCCGGCGAAGAACCCGATGAGCAGGCTCCCTCGCGGCTGGAGACTGTCTCTCAAGGACGCCAGCGTTCCGGGCAGCTCCTGAGGCGGGATGTGAATGAGGGAGTACCAGGCCAGGACGGCACCATAGGAGCTCGCGGGCAGACAGCCGGAGGAGCCCTGCCGATAGGTCACGTGCGGGTGCTGGGCGCGGGCGATCTCGATGAAGCCCTCGACCGGGTCCACTCCTTCGACCTCCAGGCCCAGGCCATGAAGATAAGCGGTCCAGTGCCCCGGCCCGCACCCCAGATCAACGATCCGTCCTTGCACCCCTCGCGCCCATCGGGCGATGAGCTGCCGATCCTCCTGCGCCGTCGCCGCCATATGGCCAAGCGCCTCCGCGTACTCCTCAGCGCGAGCGCTGTAGGCCGACCACACATGACTGGAGCTCATTGCGCCGAGCCTACAAGGAGCCGAGCCCTCATTCCTCCGAGGCCAGGACCTTGCGATGGCGGACGGCCGCACCGATCGGCCACGTGAGCACGGCTGGGTCTCCGTCGATCTCCACGATGCGAGCGCCCTCCTCCAGGACCCAGTCGGCCAGCAGGCTCGTCTCCTCAATGCTCGCCACCTCACCGACCCGGCCGGGCCTCTCAACGACCCGGGCGCTGGCGCGCAGCAGCTCGACGGCGGGACGCGGGTCGGCACCCGGCGCGGTCGTCATGGATCCGGCCAGCACGCCCCAGCGCACCACCACCAGCTCCCAGCCTCCGACCTCGCGCCGGCGGGCCGCCATGAGATGAGGGCAGGCCAGCAGGGGCCGCACCCGCTCGGCCCGGTCCACCGCCCGCAGCAGGCAGCGCAGACGGGCCGTCCAGGTCCCGGCCTCCTCATAACGCTCGGCCCGGGACAGTGCCGCGATGCGCTCCAGCAGGGGAGCGGCCACCCGGTCGACCTCGCCCGACAGGCAGGCCAGCACCTCGGCCGGCTCAGCCGGGACGTCGTCGCGGCGCACCCGGCGCAGCGCGCGCCCGTCCCAGCGGCCCAGACGCAGCACCGACTCGGCGGCGCGCAGGGCATCCTGACCCCTGCCACGTGAGGCGAAGGGGCCCACCGCATGGCCGACCTCCTCCGTGGGCAGCACGGTGGTGAGCGTCAACCGCGGCTCGGCCCCCGGGCCTGAGCCCTGGGCCAGGTGAAGCCAGGGCCGGCGCCGCGGGGCCCGGGAGCGGCGGTTGACCGGCGGGTCGAGCTCGGCGATCATCCGCAGCTCGCGCACCCGCGCCTCGATGAGCGTGGGTGTGGCGATGTGCCGCACGCTCACGGTGGTGTCCAGCATCTGCGCCACCTGGCGGCGTTTCTCCGCGGCGGTGAAGTAGGAGCGCACCCGGCGCTTGAGGTCCACGGCGCTGCCCACGTAGAGCACCTGGTCGGCCGCCGAACGGAACTGGTAGACGCCGGGGCCGCTGGGCAGGGCGTCGGCCAGGCGGCTCTTGGCCCGGCGCTTGGCAGGGACCGGGTCGGAGGCGGTGGCCAGGTCCTCCAGGTGCGTGACGCCGAGCGGCGCCATGACCTCCAGGGCCGCGTGCAGCACGTCCACGGTGGCGCGAGCGTCATCCAGGGCCCGGTGCGAGGGACGGGTCCGGGATCCCACGAAGGCGGCCAACGTCCCCAGCTTGTGGTTGGGCACCTCGCTGCGGGTCCAGGCCTTGCGGGCCAGCGCCAGCGTGTCCAGAACGCGGGGCTCTGGCCACTCCAGGCCCAGGGCCGCCGCAGCGCCTCGCAGGTGACCGACGTCGAAGCGGGCGTTGTGGGCCACGAGGACGACGTCGTCGGCCAGCAGGTCCGCCCAGGACAGGAAGGCCTCCACGCAGGTGCTCACGCCGGGGGCGCCGGCCACCATGGCGTTCGTGATGCCGGTGAGCATGGTGATCTGGGCGGGGATGGCGACGCCGGGGTTGACCAGGGTGGAGAAGTCCGCCAGCACCTGCCCGCCACGTACCTTGACGGCCCCGATCTCGGTGAGGGAGCGAGCGCCCGGCGCCCCGCCGGTGGTCTCCAGGTCCACCACGACGAAGGTCGCCCGTTCCAGGGGCGTGCCCATGTCTGCGAAGGACACCTGGGTCCCGACGGTGCTCACCGTCGCAGGCTAGAGGATGGCAGTGACGCGCATCCTCTCTGGCAGTCGGGAAGTCGGTGCGAGCAGGGTGGGAAGCACCCTAGAATCATCCCCATACCCGAGCGGCACCGCCGGCTCCGGTGCCGTCCGTCTCCGATGGTGCAGGACCGTGTGGTGGCCGCCCAGCCAGCAGTTCACAGGAGGCCCCGCGTGGGATACGGACCCATCAAGGCAACAGTCGGCCCGGCCCTGGAGATGCTCTATCAGCCCTGGATCCGCGGTGAGGAGAACATTCCCGCCGAGGGTGCGGCGATCCTGGCCTCCAACCACCTGGCGGTCATCGACTCCTTCTTCCTGCCGCTGCTGGTGGACCGCGAGGTCGCCTTCATCGGCAAGGCTGACTACTTCACCGGCAAGGGCGTCAAGGGCTGGGCGGTGAAGAACTTCATGAAGACCGTGGGCACCATCCCCGTGGACCGCTCCGGCGGCAAGGCATCCCAGGCGGCGCTCCAGGCCGGCATCGACCGCCTGCGCTCGGGGCAGCTCTTCGGCATCTACCCCGAGGGCACGCGCAGCCCCGACGGGCGCCTCTACCGTGGCAAGACCGGCGTGGCCCGTATCGCTCTGGCCACCGGTGCCCCCGTGGTGCCCGTGGCGATGATCGGCTCCAACCTGGCCCAGCCGATCGGCAAGTCCATCCCCTCCACCCGTCACCGCGTGGGCATCGTCATCGGCGAGCCGCTGGACTTCTCCCGCTACAAGGGCCTGGAGAACGACCGTTTCGTGCTGCGCTCCATCACCGACGAGATCATGTACGCCCTCATGGCCCTCTCCGGTCAGGAGTACGTGGACCTCTACGCCGCCGACGTCAAGAAGGCCATGGACACGGACAAGAAGACCGCCGACGAGGTCGTCACCGAGATGCTCGCCGCGCAGGCGCAGGCCCGGCCCTCGGCCGCCCCCGTGGCCGCGCCCGGTGGCCGCCCCGCCCCCGATGTCTCCGTGCCCGAGCCGCCCGAGGACAAGAGCGGCAAGGACAAGAAGAAGGACAAGACTGCCGACGACGAGGCCGACCCCGGCGCCGAGTAGGGACTTGAGGGACGGGCAGCTATCCCGGCCTCCTGATTCTGTCCGGTGGGTCCCTGTCAGCGGCTACCAATGGCACGTAGACTGACGCCCGGTGCGGCCCGTGCCGCACGATCCGGCCGGGGCGCTGACCCCGAGTACCCACAACCCGAAAGGTTCCCGATGTCGATTCGTCGCGTCGCCCTGCTCACCGCTGGCGGTTTCGCCCCCTGTCTGTCCGCCGCCGTCGGCGACCTCATCGAGCGCTACACGCAGGTCGCTCCCGAGGTCGAGATCATCGCCTACCAGTACGGTTACCACGGCCTGCTCACCGGCAACTACATCGTCATCGATGACGAGGCCCGCAAGAACGCCGGCATCCTGCGCGACTTCGGCGGGTCCCCGATCGGCAACTCCCGCGTCAAGCTGACCAACGCCAAGAACCTCGTCGAGCGCGGCCTCGTCGAGGAGGGCGTCAACCCCCTGGAGTTCGCCGCCGAGCAGCTGCGTAAGGACGGCGTCGACGTCCTGCACACCATCGGTGGCGACGACACCAACACCACCGCAGCGGACCTGGCCGCCTACCTCCACGAGAACGACTACGAGCTCACCGTCGTCGGCCTGCCCAAGACCATCGACAACGACGTCGTCCCGGTCCGCCAGTCCCTGGGCGCCTGGACCGCGGCCGACGAGGGCGCCGGCTTCGCCTTCAACATCATCGGCGAGCACCGCTCCAACCCCCGCATGCTCATCGTCCACGAGTGCATGGGCCGCAACTGCGGCTACCTCACCGCTGAGACCGCCCGCCGCTACCATGACCTGCTCCAGACCAAGCAGTGGGCCCCCTCCCTCGGCCTGACCAAGGAGCGCTGGGACGTCCACGCCGTCTTCATCCCCGAGATGAAGCTCGACATCGCCGCCGAGGCCGAGCGCCTCAAGGCCATCATGGACGAGCAGGGCAACGTCAACATCTTCCTGTCCGAGGGCGCCGGCGTCCCCGAGATCATCGCGGAGATGGAGGCCGCCGGCCAGGAGGTCCAGCGTGATCCCTTCGGCCACGTCAAGCTCGACACCATTAACCCCGGCCAGTGGTTCGCCAAGCAGTTCGCCGAGCTCATCGGCGCCGAGAAGGTCATGGTCCAGAAGTCCGGCTACTACTCGCGGGCCGCTCACGCCAATGCCGAGGACCTCGCCCTCATCAAGAGGATGTGCGACCTGGCCGTCGACTGCGCCCTGCGCGGCGAGTCCGGCGTCATCGGCCAGGACGAGGAGAACAACGACGAGCTCACCGCGATCGCCTTCCCGCGCATCGCCGGCGCCAAGCCCTTCGACATCACCCAGCAGTGGTTCACCGACCTCATGGCCGACCTGGGCCAGAAGGTCGAGCCGGCCGAGGTCGCCCCCGAGCACTGAGGCTGAGTTCGCGTCATGTGGTGCGCTCGCCTTCGAGGTCAGTGACATGAGGAACATCACTGACCTCGAAGGCGAGTTTTCTGTGCGACTGAATGAGTGTCCGTCTGACGGGGGCGCAACTTCGAGACGCGCGCCGCATGACATGAGACTCCTATGTTGCTAGACTTAAGACAATCGCCCCCCGGCCAGGCCTCGTCATGAGGCAGACTAGGCCGGGGCCTTTTCCTTTGGAGTGGGTATGGCTAAAGAGTGGTTGAGCTACCAGGAACAAGTTTCTCGACTTCAAGAACGAGGTCTTGTTGTTGCTAATGCCGACGCTTGTGAGCGTTTTCTTTCTGAGGTCAGTTATTATCGTTTTTCGGGTTACTTCCGTTACTGGCAGAAGGATCCGATGTATGGTGATGATCGGTTCCTCGAGGGTGTGCATGTAGATGTCATCGAAGATGTATATCGCAAGGAGGGTGAGGTTGCGGACGTCGTATTTGCTGCGATAAGGCGTTTTGAGATCCTTCTTCGAACCAGATTTTCATACTTCTACGGAGAGCGTGTGGGGTCGGGGTGGAATCTTGTGCGAGGTGAGGGACTTGCCTCTCCTTCAGGCATAGATCGCTCAGATGTCGGTGCCCATGTTCTACGAGACCTCAACCGGAGCAAAGAGGCATTCGTTGGCCGCTACCGCGATGATCGCGAGGTCGATGGTCATGGAGTCTTCACTGTTGACGCATACCGTGATCTTCCAGTGTGGGTTGCGGCTGAAGTTCTCTCGTTTGGTGTCTTGTCTCGCTGCGTCGAAGCCTCTGTTGACTCTGGAGTACTCAATGATATTGCCGGTTCGATAAATGTGTCGAAATCAATTCTTCCTGGTCAAATTAAATCGCTCGTGTATCTGCGTAACCGCATAGCTCATCATGCAAGGATCTGGAATCACTCCGTGCTTGATGCGCCAGCGCTTCCCGGCGGAAGAAAGGCTAGGAAGCGGGTAGAACGCGAATACGGTAAGTTCGATCCAAGATCTGTGTATTGCATTTTAGTTGTCCTTGATGTTCTGCTCAAACGCGCTTCACTCGAGGGTGATTGGTTCTGTTCTGAGATAGTTCCTAGACTTGCTGACAACCGGTTCCTGGACCGGGGAATTCGTTACCCGAGAAAATATGGAGAGATGGATCTCTCCTAGGGTGAAGTGCGGCCACGCTGAGAGCGTCCCCACTCGTTTCGCGATGCGGCGCCGATCCCGGGCAATATCCCGACTGGCCTATACTGACGGGCGTGATGAACGAGCTCTCCGCCGCCCGTACGGACGCCCAGGCCCCCGCATGGCGCCACCTGCCCGCCCTCCAGCAGCCCGCCTATCCCGATGAGGCTGCGCTGGCCGACGTGGTGGCGGATCTGCGCCGTCGGCCCCCGCTCGTCTTCGCCGGAGAGGTCGACTCCCTGCGTGAGCTCATCGCCCAGGCCAGTGCCGGAGATGCCTTCGTCCTCATGGGTGGGGACTGCGCAGAGTCCTTCACCCACAACACGGCCGACAACATCCGCCTCAAGGTCCAGACCATCCTCCAGATGGCCGCGGTCCTCACCTATGGCGCCTCCACGCCCGTGGTCAAGATCGGCCGCATGGCCGGCCAGTACGCCAAGCCCCGCAGCTCGGACACCGAGACCCGCGGTGAGGTCACCCTGCCCGCCTTCCGCGGCGACTCCGTCAACGGCCACGAGTTCACCTCCGAGGCCCGCATCCCCGACCCCACGCGCATGCTGGACGCCTACCTGCGCTCGGGCACCACCCTCAACCTCATCCGAGCCTTCACGATGGGTGGCTACGCGGACCTGCGCGAGGTCCACTCCTGGAACCGCGGTTTCACCGCCAACCCCGCCTACAAGCGCTTCGAGTCCTTCGCCGACGAGCTCGACCGGGCCATGCGGTTCATGGAGGCCGCCGGCGTCGACTTCGAGGCCCTGCGTCAGGTCGACTTCTACGCGGCCCACGAGGCCCTCCTTCTGGAGTACGAGGATGCCATGATCCGCGAGGACTCCCGCACCGGGCGCCTCTACGACACCTCCGCCCACATGCTCTGGGTGGGGGAGCGCACCCGCGAGGCCGACGGCGCCCACGTCGCCATCCTCGCCGGCGTCCACAACCCCGTGGGCGTCAAGGTCGGCCCCTCCACGTCCCCCGACGACGTCACCCGGCTCATGGAGCGTCTCAACCCCGACGGTCTTCCCGGACGCCTGTCCCTCATCACCCGCATGGGCGCCGACCGCATCCGCGATGCCCTCCCGGCACTGGTGGAGGCGGTGCGAGCCGACGGGCGTCCCGTCACCTGGATCGCTGACCCCATGCACGGCAACACCATCACCTCGGACAACGGCTACAAGACCCGCCGCTTCGAGACGATCCTCGACGAGATCCGAGGCTTCTTCGAGGTGCACCGCTCCCTGGGCACCGCCCCGGGCGGCATCCACGTCGAGCTCACCGGCGACGACGTCACCGAGGTCCTCGGTGGGGGCGAGCACATCGACGAGGCCGGCCTGGCTGAGCACTACGAGACCCTCGTCGACCCGCGCCTCAATCACCAGCAGTCCCTCGAGGTCGCCTTCGAGATCGCCGAGATGCTCAAGGGCTGAAAACCTCCGCCGAGAACCCGCCCGCGCTGCGGGGGCCGGCGAAACGTGGCCCGGTCCGCCTCGGCGGAACCGGACCACAGCCGTCAGAAGATGTTGATGGTGACCCTGGAGTCCGGCTTGACGCTGGAGCCCGGTGCGGGGTCGGTGGAACGCACCGTCCCGAAGGGGCCTCCCAGGCGCTTGTTGACCTCCACCTTCAGCCCGGCCTCCTCGAGGATCTTCTTGGCCTCATCCTGGCTCTTGCCGGTCACGTCGGGGATCGTCACCTTCTCCGGCCCCTTGGAGACGGTCAGGTCCACCGAGTCGCCCTTGTAGTAGCCCGACGCCCCGGCGATGGGGGAGGAGGAGATGACGTTCCCCTTGGCCACGGAGTCGGAGTAGCCCTTGCCGACCTTGCCCTTCTTCAGGCCGGCGTCCTCCAGCGCCTTCTTGGCCTCGTCCTCGCTCAGACCGGTCACGTCGGGGATCGTGGCCGGCTCCTTGCCCTTGGAGACGACGAGCGCGACCTTCTCAGTGTGTTTGATGACCTTGCCGGCCTTGGGGTCGGAGGAGATGACTTTGCCCGAGTCAACGCTGGCGGAGTACTCCTCGGTGACGTCCCCCGGGGTCAGGCCGGCGGCCTTGATCGCGGCCGTGGCCTGGTCCTTGGTCTTCCCGACGACGTCGGGAACGGTCTTGGTCTCCACGCCTCGGGAGACAGCGGTGGTGACGACCTGGCCGAGTCCCACCTTCTGTCCCGCCTTCGGGCGGCAGGAGACAATGCTGCCGGCCGGTACCGTGTCGGAGTAGACGCGCTCGGGCGTACCCCAGTCGAGCCCCTGCTTCTCCAGGGCGAGCTGCGCCTGGTCCTCAGACATGCCGACAATGTCGGGTACGGCAACTCTCCTGCCCGGACCGGCCGTCAGGTACCAGGTTGCGCTCGCCCCGGTCCCGGCCATGGCCAGCAGCCCGATGATGACGGCGCGACGGCGACTGAGGCCGCCGGTGCCCTTCCTCCGGGTGGGGACGGTGGTGGTCTTCTGGGCATCGGCCGCCACGGCCTTGCGCGAGAGCGCACGTGTTCTCCCCTTGGAGTCCGGGCCGATGGAACCGATAGGAAGGGAGACGGTGCGCATACCGGCGTGCGACGAGGAGTCCTCAGCTGAGGAGTCGTCGGCATCGTCCTGGGACTCGTCACCGATGGCGGAGCGTGCGGCCTGGGCGTTGGCCGTCATGACCTCCTGGGTGCGGATTGAGCCGGTTCCGCCTCCGCGGCGCACGGAGAGCTCGGAGTCGGTGAGCTCGTCGACGACGTTCCGCAGCAGCGCCAGTGCCTCGTCGGCGTCGGCCGGGCGCTCCTGCGGCTCACGGCGCGTCATGGTGGCCACGAGCTCATCGACGTCGGCCGGCATCTCGGGCACCAGCTTGGAGGGCAGGGGCACGTCCTCGTGGACATTGCGGAAGGCGATCTGGATGGGGGAGTCCGCGGTGAAGGGCTGCTCGCCGGTGAGGAGCTCGTAGAGGACCACTCCGGCGGAGAAGACGTCGGCGCGAGAGGTGGACTCCCCGGAGGTGATGAGCTCGGGCGCCAGGTAGGCGACCGTGCCCAGCACGTTGCCCGTCGTTGTCTGCGTCACCTCCGTGACCGCTCGGGCCAGGCCGAAGTCGGCAACCTTGGCCACAGAGCCGTCCGAGGGCAGCAGGACGTTCTCCGGCTTGATGTCGCGGTGGACCAGGCCGGCCCGATGGGCGGCGCCGAGCGGGCGCAGCAGCTGGGCCACCAGGCCCAGGGCCTCCTTGACCGACAACGGTCCTGCTGCGATGAGGTCGCGCAGCGTGGGCCCCTCGACATACTCCATGACGAGGTAGGCCACCCCGTCGAGGCTGCCCTGGTCGAAGACTGCCACCACGCCGGGGTTGGACAGGCGTGCCGCGGCCCGGGCCTCACGGCGGAAGCGCGAGACGAAGTCGGGGGAGTCGGCCAGGTGGGCGTGCATGAGCTTGAGCGCCACGGTCCGGTCCAGGCGACGGTCATGGGCGCGGTAGACGGTGGCCATCCCGCCGCGCGCAAGGCGATCGACGATCTCGTAGCGAGAGTCGACCAGCCGACCAATGAGGGGATCTGTGACCACGGGCGCGATTCTACGATGCCGGTAGTGAGGTGACAGCCGCACGCCGGATCAGGCGCGTAGTCGGGTAGTACTGCCCACCCGGTGGGCTGTCCTCGTTTCCTCTGCCGGATCAGGAGACTCGGTGTGTCAGCAGGTCCGCCAGGACCGTCAGGTCCTCCAGGGATGCGGTGCTCACCACGCCCTCGCTCCGGAGCTGTTCCAGCGCCCGGCTTCCGGCATTGCGGTGCGTGGTGATGATCTCCTCGTGCGCGGCGCGCGCACCGCAGTCCTCGATGAGAGCGGCGACCTCACCGATCTGCTCCGGCGTGGCCTCGGGATTGGCCAGGACGCTGCCGAGCAGCCGCCGGCCTGCGTCGCCGCAGCGCCCCCAGGTCAGGGCCAGCAGCACCGTGCGCTTGCCCTCGCGCAGGTCGTCTCCGGCCGGCTTTCCAGTCGCCTGCGGCGAGCCGAAGACGCCCAGCTCGTCGTCGCGCAGCTGGAAGGCGATACCGACGTCCTCTCCGAAGGCGGCCAGGTGCTCGGCGGTGGGCCCGCTCGGGTCCAGGCCGGCTAAGAGGGCGCCGATGAGCAGCGGGTGGCGCACCGAGTACCGGGCCGCCTTGTGACGCACGACCGACAGGGCGTCGTCGTGCATGCGCCTGGCCGCGGCGCCCGGCTCCCGGTCCCACGGCAGGGGCAGGTTCTCGCTGCGCACATCGAGGAACTGGCCCAGGGCCACCTCGGTGGTCATGGCGTCGAAGGCCGTCCGGGCGTACTGGACCGTTCTGCTTCCGGTCTCACAGGAGACGCGCGACTGCGACAGCGCACTCATCTCCTCGCCGGCCAGGGACAGCAGGAGATCGCCGAGCAGGATGGCGCCATTGGCCCCGAAGGTCTGCGGGCGTCCCAGCCAGCCTCGGGCCTCATGGTCCCGGGTGAAGGCGCGGTGCGCCGCGGGCATACCCCGCCGAGTGTCGGCGCCGTCCATGAGATCGTCGTGAACCAGGGCGCTGGCCTGGTAGAGCTCCAGCGCCGCACCCAGATGGACGGCGTCGGAACCCGTCAGGCACTCGGCTCGCTGCTCCGGGGCGCTCAGGATCGCGCAGCCGATGGCTCCCAGGACGGCCCTCATGCGCTTGCCCCCGCTCAGGACGCTGCTGGCGGCCCCGAGCAGCTCCGGCGCGGCCTGTCCCAGGTCCTCCCAACGCCGGCGGCAGTCCTCCAGGACCTCTGTCAGACGGTGCTCGACGGCGGGACGGATACGGCCCAGGGCCGCAGGCAGCGCACTCATGACCGCCAGGGTAGACCCAGGGCAGACGTCAGGAGGGGCGGTGACTCTTCCGGCAGTGGTTTTGCCGCAGCGCGACGCCGACTGCGAACAAGATGAGGTCGCACTAAGTCATCGGTGCGGAGATCCTGGGGAATAAACGCTACAATTCTGGGGTTGCCTGCTGTGCCGGATCGGGTTCCCATACCCCGTCACCGGCTGTCCGCCCGCCCACGCGAAAGGAACTCCGTGGCTTCTTCCACAGTGACGCGCTCCAGTACCGAGCTCACTGACGACGTCGACGAGACCCCGCTCGACGACGAGGACTTCGACCTCGACGACGAAGGAGACGACACCGACTACGACGACGAGGACTACGAGGACGACGAGGACTCCTCTGATGAGGACGAGGACCAGGATGATGACTCCGAGGCGCAGACCGTCCAGGAGGATGACGGCCCGGCTCCCGAGCTGCGCGACTACTACCTGGATGTGAGCCTGGAGGAGAACGGCGACGGTTCCAAGCGCAGCCCCTTCAACAACCCCGCCTCGCTCAAAGGCGTCCGCCTGGCTCCGGGGGCGACTCTCTTCGTGCGCTCGCGCACGGTCGTGGAGAACCTGGAGATCGCCGGCCACGGCACCCTCGAGGAGCCCATCACGCTGGCTCCCTACGGCCATGGCCCGGTGCCCCGGTTCGTCATGGGAGACTCCGCCCCGATGGTGGCGCGAGACTACCTCGCGCAGAACGGCTACATCTTCCGCGGCTGGGTCATCAAGGGCATCAAGATGCAGCCCTCCATCGCGGCCCTGACCGGTGAGCTCGAGCGCATGCGCCGGGAGGAAGCGGAGAGGGCCGCCTCCAAGAGGTCCGGTAAGCGCAGCAAGTCCCAGGACAAGGACGGCTCCTTCACCGTCTCCGACTCCGACGAGGGCGACGAGCCCGCCCAGCGGGTCGTCACCGCCGGTGCCACCGCGGACCCGGTCAAGGACTACCTCAAGCAGATCGGTAAGGTCGCGCTGCTGAACGCCGAGCAGGAGGTCGAGCTCGCCAAGCGCATCGAGGCCGGTCTCTACGCCGAGCACCGCCTGGCTGAGAAGGGCAACGACCTGCCGGCCAAGCTGCGTCGCGAGCTGCACTGGGTGGCCCAGGACGGCCAGAGGGCCAAGAACCACCTGCTGGAGGCCAACCTGCGACTGGTGGTCTCCCTGGCCAAGCGCTACACGGGGCGTGGCATGCTTTTCCTGGACCTCATCCAGGAGGGCAACCTGGGCCTCATCCGCGCCGTGGAGAAGTTCGACTACACCAAGGGCTTCAAGTTCTCCACCTACGCCACCTGGTGGATCCGCCAGGCCATCACCCGCGCGATGGCGGACCAGGCCCGCACCATCCGCATCCCGGTGCACATGGTCGAGGTCATCAACAAGCTCGCCCGCGTGCAGCGCCAGATGCTCCAGGACCTGGGACGTGAGCCCACCCCGGAGGAGCTGGCCGTCGAGCTGGATATGACCCCGGAGAAGGTGGTCGAGGTTCAGAAGTACGGACGCGAGCCGATCTCCCTGCACACGCCGCTGGGTGAGGACGGGGACTCCGAGTTCGGCGACCTCATTGAGGACTCCGAGGCCGTGGTTCCGGCCGACGCGGTGAGCTTCACCCTTCTGCAGGAGCAGCTCCACGCCGTGCTGGACACCCTCTCGGAGCGTGAGGCCGGTGTGGTCTCCATGCGTTTCGGTCTGACCGATGGTCAGCCCAAGACCCTCGATGAGATCGGCAAGGTCTACGGGGTCACCCGGGAGCGCATCCGCCAGATCGAGTCCAAGACCATGTCCAAGCTGCGTCACCCCTCGCGCAGCCAGGTCCTGCGCGACTACCTGGACTGAGTGGACTCACCGGGCGAAGGAGCGTCCGGCTCACACGTGTCAACAACGGTGTCGGCCCCGGAACCGCATGGGTTCCGGGGCCGACGCCGTTGACATGAGTGACGCGGCCGGGCAGAAGGTCGTGGTGCCCGCCCGGTCTGGCCCTGACGTCAGCCGGTGACGACCTTGGCGCCGGTGGTCTTCTTGGCGGCGTCGAGGGTCCCCAGCTCGGTGACGCCGGCGAAGCCGGCGTTGCGCATGACGGCGCTGGCCATCTTGGGCTGGTCGGCGGAGCCGTAGAGCTGGTACTGGGAGCTGCGGTCCAGGCTCGAGATCTGGCTGGAGAAATCACCCGAGGAGAAGTCGTGGTTAACGGCACCCTCCAGGTGCCCCTTCTTGAAATCCTCGGCCGAACGCAGGTCGATGATAACGACGGGGCCGGTGGCCTTCGCGTCCGCCGGGGCGGTGTGTGCTGAGGGGGAGGCGCTGGAGCCGGTGGATCCGGAGCATCCGGAAAGCGCTAGCGCGCCGCAGAAGACGAGCAGGGCAGAGGCGGTCATGACGCGGAGGGGGCGTTTCACAGACAGTTCCTTTGGGGTATCACGCGGCTTCGTCGAGCCTGGATGAGGGGCAGAATGCTTCAATCAGCGTAAGGCTCTGTGCCGGGGGACTCGGGGCGGGAACAGGAGCAGGGCCTCAGGAACGAGGATATGCGGCATCCGGTAGAAAAGGGCTGTGATACTCAGTGAACCGCAGTGCCGACGTCAGTGAAAAAGTCCACGTCGGCCGGGGCTGCCGGCGGCATCAGCTGCCGGCGGTCAGGCTCGCGGTCTCGTCCTGGAACAGCAGGGCGACCTCCTTGAGGTTCTCTCCGTGCTTGCGGGCGTGGTGGCCGCAGAAGAAGAGCTCGCCGGTCAGCATGACGACTCGGACATAGGCCTGCGCGTCGCAGACGTCGCAGCGGTCGGCGGTGGTCAGCGGGCGCTCGGCGGAGTCGGCGGCAGGGGTGGTCTGCTCGTCCAGGGGGGTCACCGCCTGGGTGGCGGTCGAGGTTCCGGTTGTGCTCATGGAACGCATTGCATCATGACGCAGCCGCTCCCACCCGTCCGAGACGGCCGTTTCCGCCTGAGGCGCACGCGCTTTCGCCCACGGCGCACCCCTGCCATGGGGCACGTCACCGTGAAGTCGACCGATCGGGTGAATGCTGGAAGGCGGTAGCGGCGAGTCGTAGCGGCGAGTCAATGCGCAGGAATCGGGAGGGGACACGCAGGATGTCGGTGGTGCAGGAGTTCCGCGATCGTGAGATCGCACGCCTGGAGCGCTCGGGCTGGGTGACCAACAAGGCCCTTCGCCGGCGGCTGGAGGCGGTGGGGTTGCGGCCGCCCGCCGAGGTCGTCGCCCAGTGCCTGGATGAGGGCACGGGAATCGGAGGTGAGGTCGGTGCTCGCTGGGCGCGGGCCGAGCGCGCGGTGGCCCGTTTAAGGGAGTGCTTCGCCCCCTTCCGTTTCTCCGACGACGTCGACTACGGGCTCCTGGCCATCCCGACCGTCGACCGGCTCGACACCCGCGGCGCCATGGACCTCCGCGTCCGCCGCGGTCAGCAGCCCGATCTGATCGACGACCTCGTCGACCCGGCCCTGGGGGAGGGGGCTGACCTCGCCGCCTCCACCGGCACTGCCGGGACCACCCTGGGCAAGGACGGCTGGATGGTGGTGGCCGGCGTCGTCGGCCTGTACGGAATCTCGGCGGGGAGCCATGAGGACGTCACCGCCGCTCCCGCGGAGCTCTTCGAAGTCGACGGCGTCGATACCCGAGCCCTCATGACCCGTCAGATCTGGGGAGCCCGCCTCCTGCAGTGCCCGCCCGGACTCGTCCCCGATTCCGACTACGCCGAGCGGTGGACCTTCACGCTCTTCCCCGCCGAGGGGCTGGTCGATGGGCGGGCCGTCTCCGGCACCGTGCTCAAGAAGCGCGTACGCTTCCGGCTGGGCAAGGCGAACCGAGGGATCGGCAGCGCGCGGGTGAGCCCCGCCCTCCCGCTTGAATAGAGGTCCCAAGGGCCCCGGACATCGGCTGCATGACGTTTGACGCCACACGCCTGCCGCGGCGGGGCACAAGGCGCCGACGGCGCTGATCGGCTAGATTCCCAGCGTGCCCTCATCCGAGAACAAGACCAGCCGGGGCGACTACTCCGCCCGTCACCTCTCCGTCCTAGAGGGGCTCGAGGCCGTGCGCAAGCGCCCGGGAATGTACATCGGCTCCACTGACCAGCGCGGTCTCATGCACTGCGTGTGGGAGATCGTCGACAATGCCGTCGACGAGGCCCTCGAGGGGCACGGCGACGACATCTCGGTGACCGTCCATGACGATGGCTCCATCGAGGTGCGCGACAACGGGCGCGGCGTGCCCGTGGACATCGAGCCCTCCTCCGGCCTGACCGGCGTTGAGCTCGTCTACACCAAGCTGCACGCCGGCGGGAAGTTCGGCGGTGGCTCCTACGGCGCCGCCGGCGGCCTACACGGAGTGGGGGCGTCCGTCGTCAACGCCCTGGCCGAGCGCATGGACGTCGAGGTCGACCGCGGTGGCAAGACCTACGCCATGAGCTTCCACCGCGGCGAGCCCGGCATCTTCGACGACTCCGCCGGGCGCAGCCCCTCCTCACTCTTCACCGAGTTCACGAAGGCCTCCGAGCTGCGCGTCGTCGGCAAGGTGCGTCGCGGTGTGACCGGCACCCGGGTGCGCTACTGGGCCGACCCCCAGATCTTCCCCAAGCCCACCGAGTACGACGCCGCCGCCCTGCGCGCCCGGCTGCGGCAGACCAGCTTCCTCGTCCCGGGCCTCACTCTGCGCTTGGAGGACAAGCGCCCCGAGGCCGAAGCCATCGCCGCCTCCACCACGCCCGCCGCCGACGCCGGCGAGACCGACGACGCCGTCCACGAGGTCACCCTGCGGGCGGCCGCCAAGAACACCACCGAGAACCGCGGCGACCTGTTCGACACCGGTACTGACGACGGCGTCGAGGTCTTCCAGGCCCTGGGCGGAACCGCCGACTTCGTCGACTTCCTGGCCTCCGACGGCTCGGTCACCGACACCTTCCGTCTGACCGGTGAGGGCTCCTACACCGAGACCGTCCAGCAGCTCGACCGCGCCAGCGGGCACCTGCGGCCCGTCGAGGTCGAGCGCACCTGCATGGTCGATGTCGCGCTGCGGTGGGGGATCGGCTACGACACCACGGAGCGCTCCTTCGTCAACATCATTGCCACCCCCATGGGCGGCACCCACCTGACCGGATTCGAGCAGGCACTCACCAAGGTGCTGCGCAAGCGCATCGAGGCCGACTCCCGGGCCCTGAAGCTCACCTCCAAGGACGGACGCGTCGAGAAGGACGACATCATGGCGGGACTGACCGCCGTCATCACCGTGCGCGTGCCCGAGCCCCAGTTCGAGGGCCAGACCAAGGAGGTCCTGGGCACCGGGCCCGTGCGCCAGATCGTCTCCAAGGTGGTTGAGCGCGAGCTCACCGCCCTGCTGTCATCCTCCAAGCGGGACCTCAAGACCCAGGCGCGCGCCCTGGAGGAGAAGATCGTCGGCGAGATGCGCGCCCGCGTCTCGGCGCGCCTGCACAAGGAGATCACCCGCCGCAAGACGGCCCTGGAGACCTCCTCCCTGCCGGCCAAGCTCGCCGACTGCCGCAGCGACGACGTCGCCGCCTCTGAGCTGTTCATCGTCGAGGGCGACTCCGCCCTGGGAACCGCCAAGAACGCCCGCGACTCCGAGTTCCAGGCGCTCCTGCCGATCCGCGGCAAGATCCTCAACGTGCAGAAGGCCTCCCAGGCCGACATGCTGCGTAACGTCGAGTGCTCGGCCATCATCCAGGTGGTCGGTGCCGGCAGCGGACGCACCTTTGACCTGGAGGCCGCACGCTACGGCAAGGTCATTCTCATGACCGACGCCGACGTCGACGGCGCCCATATCCGCACCCTTCTGCTGACCCTCTTCTTCCGCTACATGCGCCCCATGATCGAGGCGGGTCGGGTATTCGCGGCCGTCCCGCCCCTGCACCGCATCGAGGTCTCCGGATCGGGGCGGCGCAAGAAGGAGATCATCTACACCTACTCGGACGAGGAGCTCGTCACCACCCTGCGCCGCCTGGAGCGCGCGGGCCGCAGCTTCAAGGAGCCCCAGCGTTACAAGGGCCTGGGGGAGATGGACGCCCATCAGCTCGCCGAGACCACCATGGAGCCCCAGCACCGCACCCTGCGGCGCATCACACTGGAGGATGAGGCCCAGGTCATGGAGGCCGAGTCCGTGTTCGAGCTCCTCATGGGCTCGTCGGTCGAGCCCCGCCGCGACTTCATCGTCGAGGGCGCCCGTGATGTTGATCGCGAGCGCATCGACGCCTGACCAACGCGCCAGGTATCGGCCGCTCCTTCAGGTAGTGTCAGTAACCTTCGTGTCACGGCCCGCCAGAGGTCGAGGCGCGCTGTTCGCTGACTGATCGTCATTCTTCGTCCTCATGAGGGAGGTGCGCTTTGGCACCCGGTTACGGTACCCGCCGGGCGGGATCCTCGCCGTGGCCCATTCTGCGCGCGGGGCCCCGCTCGTCCTTGTCGCGGGAGCTGGCCTGGCGGCCTCTGGGCCCGGAGGACAACCACGAGCTGGCCGCGCTCATCGCCCGGGCCGAGGAGGTTGACAACCCTCCCTACCGCACCAGTGAGCAGGAGACGGCTGAGTACTTCCTTGACCCCACCTACTCCGGGGTCGCCGGCCGCGACGTTGACGGTGTCATGCGGGCCTTCGGCCTGGTGCGGCTGCGTCCGGCCGGCGAGATCTACGCCTCCATGACCGGCACCGTTGATCCTGCCATGCGTAAGCGCGGCATCGGACGCGCCCTTCTGCACTGGCAGGCCGAGCGGGCCCGCCATCTCGTAGGTGCTGAACGGGCCGGCTCCGTGCCGGGAAGGGAATCGACCCAGGTCCCCGCCCATGTGGTCACCACCGTCCTGGAGGACGACAAGCGCATGCAGGGGCATCTTACGGACATGGGGTTTAAGCCGATGCGCTGGTACCGGGAGGTGCGCCGTTTCCTCGGTGACGAGATCCCCGAGGTGGACCTGGACGGCTTCATCACCATCGACCCGTGGACGCCCGAGATCGACGACGACGTCCGCCGTGCCTACAACCAGGCCATGGCCGAGACCTGGGAGACGGAGAACGTCACTCCTGAGGACTGGACCGCGGGCAGTGCCTACTTCGCCCCCCAGTGGAGCTTCGTGGCCATGGACCGATCCGGGGACCGGGCCCGCGTTGCCGGTTACCTGCGTTCGGGCCGCTATGAGCAGGACTGGGAGGCCCTGGGCTGGCGCGAGGGCTATACCGACGTGCTTGGGGTCCTGAGCGACTACCGCCATCGCCGGATCGGGCCCGCGCTGCTGGTGGCCGCCATGCGCGCCTACGCCGCCGACGGCATGGAGTATGCCGCCGCCGGTGTCGACACCGACAACCCCAGCGGCGCCGTGGACCTGTACGAGTCCCTGGGCTACGTGCCCACCCGCGGCACCATCCTCTACGCCCTCGACGTCTGAGCGGGGTACTTTCCGCTCGGGCGGTTCACCCTCGTAGGTGGGCCACGGCACCGGCCACCATGGTGGCCACGGGCTGCACACCCGCCAGCTCCTCAGCCCCGAGGCGCAGGGGGTCCTCGGCTAGGAGCACCAGGTCGGCCGGGGATCCCACCGCCACCGGGCCTGCCCCGTTGACGCTGGCCGCCAGCGCCTCCTCGGCTGTCAGCCGCTGGTCCGGCGACCACACCGAGCCATCCGGCGTCCGACGCCCCACTGCCGCCGACATGGCCAGCCATGGGTCCAGGGGCGCCACCGGCGCATCCGAGCCCAGCTGGAGCAGGGCCCCGGCGGACACCATGTCCCCGAAGGCGTAGGTGCGTTCCTCCAGACCCGGCCACACCCGGCTCACGGCCGCCCAGTCATCAATGAGGTGGGCCGGCTGAACCGACAGCTCGACGCCGCAGCCCACGAGGCGCCTGAGCGCCCCGTCGGGTTCGTCGAGGGCGTTGGCCGGCAGCAGCTGGGCGTGCTCCAGGCGCCCGGTGGCTCCCGAGTGCGCGAAGGCGGCGGCGACGTCGTCGACCGCCGCGTCCCCGATGGCATGGATGGCCATCTCGTAACCCTGCCGGGCGGCATGGGCCATGAGGTCGATGAGCTCGGCCCGGTCGATATTGACCACGCCGTGGGAGTGCTCCAGGCCCAGCTCAGTCGGGTAGGGCTCGCACATGTGCGCGCTGCCCGAGCCCATCGAGCCGTCGGCGATCACCTTGAGCGGCCCCTGAACCAGCACCGGGGAGCCGTCGGGCAGGTACGGGGAGCCGGCCAGCGCGGTCCCGGTGCGCAGGCCGCCGGCGATCCACCGCTCCAGCTTATCGCGGTAGACCCCGATACGGATACGGGGCAGCACCTCAGGAAGAACGCCCTGGGCCGTCATGGCCCGCATGCGCCGCGGCCAGTCATCGGGATCCTCCGACCAGCTCATGTCCACCACGCCGGTAATGCCCCGAGCCAGCATGTCGGCCAGGACTTGCCGGTAGCCGGACTCCCGCAGCTCGCGTATCCCCGGCACCTCGTCGAGCCGGTCCAGCAGAGCGAACCACGGGTCCTCCTTCATCGGTGCCCCAGGGTCCTGGGCACTGGCCCCCGGCAGGCCGAGAGCCCGCAGCGCCGCTGAGTTCAGCCACCCGGAGTGCACGTCCCCGGAGATGAGGAGCGTGGGAGTCTCCCCGGTGACCTCGTCGAGCTCAGCAACCGTGGGCACCCTGGGCCAGTTGGACAGACGGTGCCCGAATCCCTGGATCGTGGCCGGTTGCGAACCGGCCGGACGATCCCGTAGCGCCTGGACCACCAGCTCCAGAGCCTCTTCGGCACTGCGTGTGGCCAGCGTGTTGATGCGTGCCGAGCGCGCCGCCTCCATGTCCAGGTGGGCGTGAGCATCCCACAGACCGGGAATGAGGAAGGAACCATCGGCCTGAAGGACCCGTACCCCAGGAGCACTCAGCCCCCGCCCCACCTCGACGACCCGGCCGGCCTCGATACGCACATCAACGGGCTCAGGTGAGGGTGGCGGCGCGGCCAGGGCGCCGGGGGCCGAGCGACCCCGGCGCAGCGCCCCCAGCTCGGTACGGAACCGGAAGGGGACGATACGGACGTCCCTGATGAGCAGGTCTGCGGAGGGGTGATCGGCCATGGGCCACTTTAGGCACATCCTCCCTGCTCGCAGTGGATCTCCGGGGCACTCCTACCAGAGGAGGCCCTGTCAGCCGATTCCGATGATGGGAGCCGGCAGCGGTGAGCCGGAGCCGTCGCGCCGCTCATCAGGCTCCGGCAGCGTGACCGGCTGACCGCCCTCGCGCAGGGCCCGCGGCGGGGCCACACCCACCCAGGCCACCATCAGCTCGTCCTCACCGCGAAGGAAACGGTGAGAACGAACCCCGCCCGTGGCCCGGCCCTTAGCCGGGTAGCGATCCAACGGGGTGACCTTGACGCTGCCTCCGCCAGTGCCCGGAAGCGAGCCTTCGGAGCCCGTCACCGTCACCACCACCGCCTCGGCCAGCAGCTCCTCAGGAACCGCCGCACCGGCGATGACCCGGGCGCCCTCGTGCAGCGAGATCCCCGCCATACCGCCGGCACCACGGCCCTGCGGACGCACCTTGGCGGCCTGGAACCGCAGCAGCTGGGCGTCAGAGGTCACCATTGTCAGGAAGTCCGTGTCCGCCGCGGTGCCCGCGAAGACCACCCGGTCGCCCTCGGACAGGGAGATGACCTCCCAGCTCTCGGCGTTCCGGGGCTCGTCTCCGGGCTTGACCCGCTTGATGACACCTTCCGCCGTGGCCAGGACGATCGGCGGGTTGTCGGCCGATCCCACCGGAACCAGACCCACCACCTTCTCCTCCGGCTCGATGTCCACCAGCTGGCGAACCTGAGTCGCGCCGGCCAGCCCCGGGGCTCCCTCGGTGCGTGGCACCTCCGTAGTGGAGACGACGTCGAGCAGTACCAGCCGGCCGGTGTCGGTGACCGCGCCGATCCGTCCACGCGCCGTGGCGGACACCTGGGAGGTCAGTGCGTCGTGGGGCTGGCGCCGGCCGGTGCGGGCCACCGGCTCGGCGCCGGGAATACGCGCCACCAGCCCGGTGGCAGACAACACCACCCGGCACGGGTCGTCGGGGACAGTGAGCGGTACCGGGGAGGCGCTCGGCATGAGCGTCATCGGCTGAGCGGAGGCGCCGGTACGCTTCTCACCTCCACCTGAGGCGGTGGAGGCATCGTCCGGAGTCGCTGCGCTGCCGGCCGACGACGTCACCGGCTCACCGGAGGCCTCCAGCAGCACCGTGCGCCGCGGGGTGCCGAACTGCTCGGCCACGTCCGCCAGCTCACGGGAGACCACGCGCCGCAGCAGGACGTCATCGGCCAGGATCGCCTCGAGGGCCTCGATCTCGCGGGCCAGCTCGTCGCGCTCCTTCTCCAGCTCGATGACCGAGAACTTCGTGAGCCGGCGCAGCTGGAGCTCAAGGATGTAGCCGGCCTGCGGCTCGGTGAGGTCGAAGACCTGCATGAGCCTGGTGCGCGCCGTGGCGGCGTCGTCGGAGGAGCGGATGACGGCGATGACCTCGTCGATGTCGAGGATGGCGATGAGCAGGCCGTCCACCAGGTGGGCGCGCTCGCGACGCTTGCCCAGGCGGAACCGAGTGCGCCGGGTGACCACCGTGAGGCGGTGGCGCACGAATACATCCAGAAGCTCCCGCAGCCCCAGGGTGTGGGGCTGGCCGTCCACGAGGGAGACGTTGTTGATGCCGAAGGAGTCCTCCAACGGTGTGTGCTTGTAGAGCTGGGCCAGGACCGCCTCGGGGTTGTAGCCGTTCTTGACGCTGATGACCAGGCGGGTGCCGTGCCTGCGGTCAGTGAGGTCAGCAACGTCGGTGATGCCCTGGAGCTTCTTGGATCCCACTGCCTCCTTGATACGGGTAATGATCTTCTCCGGTCCCACCATGTAGGGCAGCTCCGTGACCACGATGCCCTTGCGGCGCGGGGAGACGGACTCCACGTGAGCGGTTGCCCGCGTGAGGAACTTCCCCCGTCCCGTGCGATAGGCCTCTCGGATCCCGTCCAGGCCCACGATCATGCCGCCGGCGGGCAGATCCGGCCCCGGCACGAAGGCCATGAGGTCCTCCAGGCTCGCCTCGGGGTGAGTCAGCAGGTGCCGGGCGGCGGCCACCACCTCCACGAGGTTGTGTGGTGGCATGTTCGTGGCCATACCCACCGCGATACCTGCCGCGCCGTTGACCAGCAGGTTCGGGAAGGCCGCCGGCAGCACCTCGGGCTCGGTGAGCGTGTAGTCGTAGTTGGGGGCGAAGTCGACCGTGTTCTCATCCAGGTCCGCCGTCAGCGCCAGGGCCGATGCGGCCAGGCGCGCCTCGGTGTAGCGGGGGGCCGCCGGGCCGTCGTCCAGGGAGCCGAAGTTGCCATGACCGTCGATGAGCGGCAGCCGCATCGTGAAGGGTTGGGCCAGGCGCACCAGCGCCTCGTAGATCGCGGTGTCGCCGTGGGGGTGGAGCCGCCCCATGACATCGCCCACGACCCGGGAGGACTTCACGTGCGGACGATCAGGACGCAGTCCCATCCGATCCATCTGGAACAGGATGCGACGCTGAACCGGCTTGAGCCCGTCACGGGCATCGGGCAGGGCACGCGCGTAGATGACGGAGTAGGCGTACTCCAGGAAGCTGGTGCGCATCTCCGTGGACAGGTCGAGATCGACGATCTCCCCGTCTGTCGGGGGAGGAGTCCGGGTGGTGGCAGACTTCGGCATGGGCGCATTCTCCGAGGAATCGGGCCGAAAACAAACCACGACACCCGGGCGTGACAGGTCAGACGCTTCTGCCCGGAGCGGCCGGCCGACCTTGAGCGAGGGGATACCGGCGCTCGACGATGAAGGGGCGGACGATGGCACAATGGCGACCATGACGACCCACTCTGGCCAGAACTCGGCCGCCGGTACCGCCTCGTGCGAGGCGTCGCAGGAGGCCTTCGCCGACCTGGTGCAGCAGGTGGAGCTCGCCGGCTACTATCCCGAGCTGGTGCTCGACACCCTCCGCCTGGCCGCGGGCGAGGAGGAGATCCTCTCCGGCATGGTCCAGGCCGAGACCACCTTCGCCGAGGCGGTCCACCGCCACCTGACCGTCCTGGCCCTGACCCCCACCCGTCTCATCATCGTCCACGTTGACGACACCCCCCGCGACGACGGCAGCCCCGGCGCACTGGCCACCAGCGAGGCCGTTCCGCTCAGCCGTATCCGCTCCATGGCCCTGACTCGCGGCGTCTCCGACCCGGCCCAGGGCGGCGGCACCCTCACCGAGATGACGATCGCGGTCTCCTGGGGCTCGGTGCGCCGTCTCGACATGGAGCCGGCCACCTGCGGCGACCCCGACTGCCAGGCCGACCACGGCATGACCGGCGTGTCCGTGCCCGACGACGTCGTCATCCGCGTGGCCGCGGGTGTGGAGGGCGCCGCCGCCCTGGCCCGCGCAGAGACCTTCGCCGGCCGGCTCTCCCAGATGGCGGCCCGCGCCGCCTCCCTGTGACGGGTACCGATGATGGGACCCCGGACCGTCAGCGGGCAACCCGCATCGTTTCCCGCCCTGGACTCCCCACAGGATCCGGCGCTCCGCTACGTCCTGGCGGTCGGTGCCGTCAGCGCCGGGTTGCCCCTGTCCGACGCCGGGCACGATGGCGATACCGACCTCAGCCTCGACGTTGAACCTGTCGTCTCCGACGCCCGGGCCCGCATGGTTGCCCGCGGCTGGGGGATCGAGCCGGTCGGCGAACCCGGGAAAGCCGGTGGCTGCCCGGGAACCGTCGTCGTCCTCGTGGACGGGCTGGGCCTGGAGATGCTCCGCCGGCGCCGCGGACACACCCCCACCCTGCGCCGGTGGCTGGGCCAGTGCGAGGCCGGCGCTGCCGGTGGCGGCAACGCGATCCGTACCTGCCGGCCCTCGACGACGGCTGCGGCCCTGACCATGCTGGGGACCTCCGCCCTGCCCGGCACCACCGGCATGGTCGGCTACTCGGTGCTCAACCCCCTCCTGGGGTCCGCTCTTGACGCCTCCGCCGTCCCCGGCCCCGACCAGGTCCTCAGCCTCATCACCTGGAAGGGCGACAACGTCCCCAGCCCCAGGTCCTGGCAGGACGTGCCCACGATCTTCGAACGGCTCCCGGCCGGGAGCGCGGTGAGCATCGGACCAACCCGCTTCGCCGGTTCCGGTCTGACCGAGGCCGCTCTACGAGGTGCCACACACCTGGGAGCCGACCGGCTGGAGGACCGGCCCGGCCTGGCCGCCGGCGCTCTGCGCCGCGGCACGCCACTGGTCTACCTCTACGTCGGCGAGCTGGACAAAACCGGTCACAAGCACGGATGGCTCAGTGAACAGTGGCTTACCCAGCTCGAGCGCCTCGACGCCGCCATGGCTGAGCTGGTCCGCCGTGTCCCGGCCGGAACCAGGATCATCCTCAGCGCCGACCACGGCATGGTCGACACTGATCCTGACCACCGCATCGACCTGAGCGCCCACCGCGAGCTCGTTCGCGACGTCGTCGCCGTGGCCGGCGAGCCCAGGCTGACGCACCTGCATGTCGCTGACGGCGACGCGGACCTCGCCGCCGAGGTCGCCCAGCGGTACCGCCGCGTCCTGGGAGAGCGCGCGATGTGGATCGGGACCAGGGAGCAGACGGGTGAGCACCTGGGCGCCCTCGGCCCCCGAGCACGAGGCGTCGTCGGCGACGTCGTCGTGGCCATGGCCGACACCTGGGTCCTCGTGGACCCCCGGGTCCACTCCGAGTCCGCCATCGCCATGCCCGGTGTCCACGGATCCTTCACTCCGGCCGAGACCGAGGTGCCGCTGCTCATCACCGAGACCTGAGGGGCCCGAGAGCTCTACGAGCCCTGCAGGGCTCGTAGAGCTCTCTGGGAGCTTCCTGGCCTCCGGCTACTCGGGCCTGGCGCCGAAGACGATCTCGTCCCAGGAGGGTACGGAGCGCCGTGAGCGACGGCGGGACTTCTTCTTGGCCGGAGATGTCCGGGGCATATCGGGCAGGGGTTCCTGCGTGCCCGCCTCCGAGGCGGCCGACGGGCCGGGGGAGGCCTTGGCCAGGACCTCGGAGCGAGAGGGCATGGGGATCTCCGGCACCGGCTCGGTGGGACTGTCCGCCGCCAACGGAGCCCGACGCCCCACGGGGACTCGCTCCACAGTGGGACTCGGGGCCGACGGTGCTGCCGAGGGCGCGCTGGAGGCCGTCACCAGCCTGGTGCCGGCCGGGTGGTTGCCGGTGTGCAGACGCCTGCGCTCTGACATCGAGTAGACCTGTGCACTCAGGCCCGCGGCCTGCTCCAAGGGCTCGTCGTTGGCTCCGGCGCCGGCCTCGGCGCAGCGCTCCTCGATGCCCCGGGCCGGGGGTGAGGGGACCTCAGGGCTCTCGGGACTGCTGGTGTAGTCGATGCCGTGAGGATCGGTGAAGGCGTCCTCATCGTCGTTGCCCTCGCCGGCAAAACCGTTCAGGTCGTTGTCACGGGGCATCTCGACCTCGACGCGCCGGCCCCGGCTGGAGGCCAGGTCGGCCAGCAGCGCGTCGGTGTCGTTCGCCGACATGGCGCCGCTGATGGGGCGTCCGTACTCCCGAACCGGCAGCATCCCGGCGGGCATCTCGACGGCCAGGCCGGAGGGCTCGCCGGAGGCCGCGGCCGGGGCGGAGACGGCTGAGACCGCACCACTGGCCGCTGAATCCGCGGCCGCGGGGGAGTGGCCCGACTGGGCCGACGGCGCTGAGGCTGACGCTCCGGGGGCCTTCGAGTCCTGGTCGAAGACGGCCGGGCGCTTGGCTCCCGCACCGGCCTCCGTGAGCCAGCGCGCCTCATCGTCCAGGGCATGAACCGCGCGGGCCGTCAGGTCCAGTGACCAACGTGCCTGCTTCTCCTCGGCGGACTGTACGAAGGTCACCATGATGAGCCAGGGGTCGCGGCCCTCGCGCAGCGCGTCCCACTCCAGGCTGGAAGGGTCGACGCCGCGCGTGGCCAGTCGGTCCACCACCAGCTCGCCGAGCAGGGGTGAGTCCTTCTCCCAACCGATTCGGCAGGACTGGGCCTGCGAGACGGCCCACTGACGCTCCGCGAGCACCGGCCCCTCGAAACGGCGCACGTGCTCCACGTCCATGCCCGTGCTGATCGCGACCTCGGCCGCGGTCGCACCGGCACGCATGTAGGCCTGGAGCTGCCGGGGGCGCAGGGGTGCCGGCGCCTCGGAGACCGTCCCCGACGGGGGCAGGATCGCTCCGCGGTCACGGCGCACCGCGGCCCTGAGGGCGTCGTCGACGACGATGCTGTAACGCTCGCCGTCCTCGTCTGTCATGACAATCGTGTCACCGTTGGCACCCAGCAGCTCGAGTTCGACCATGGGCGGGGCCTCCTTCATCCCGTGTCAGCACGATATGCTCCACTGTGGCCCACAGCCTGCCATCCGCAGGCGTCGAGCCGTGGGAGGCGCAGCGGTGTGCCACATGTGAAGCACGTGTGAATACCCTCGTGAAAACCCTCGGGTCGGGCGCACTGCAAGCGAATCGTGTTCTTTCGTCGGGCGATTTGGCTTGACGGGCCACGTGGCGGTGCTATTGTGCGCGTGCCTTCCGGGACGGGGATGCCGAATCGTCGGCACGACGCCTGTGCGCGTGCACGGATCGGCTCCCGTCTTCCGAGGGGCACCCGAGAGCCGTCGACAGAAAGAGTGACGAGGCCATGGCGACCGACTACGACGCCCCGCGCAAGAATGATGACGAGCCTGAGGCCGATTCCATCGAAGAGCTGACCTCGCGGCAGAAGGACCAGTCCTCCGCCGCGATCGAGGAGGATGAGAACGAGGCCGCCGAGGGCTTCGAGCTTCCCGGGGCGGACCTGTCCCGTGAGGAGCTGAGCGTTCACGTCGTGCCTCAGCTCGAGGACGAGTTCACCTGCTCAGAGTGCTTCCTCGTCCATCACCGCAGCCAGCTGGCCTTCGTCGACGAGGCGACCGGTCTTCCGGTGTGCGCCGACTGCGCCGGCTGACGCTCCCACCCAACTCAGGAGATCCCCATGGGACTGTTCTCGCGCCGTCGTGACGACGCAACCACCGATTCCGACGTGTCCACACTCAAGCGCGACCCCGTCAAGGACGACCTCGGCGAAGCCGCCGCCTCCGGTCCGTGGGACCTCAGTGAGCTGCCCGAGGACCAGGAGGAGGTGCCCCGTATCGACCTGGGCGCGCTGCAGGTCCCGGCCGTTGACGGGATGCAGCTGCGCCTGGAGCAGGCGCCCGACGGCACCGTCACCGCCGTCGTCCTGGCGCTGGGCGGCTCGGCGCTCGAGCTGCGGGCCTTCGCCGCGCCGCGCACCGCTGGCATCTGGGACGAGCTCCGCGGCGACATCGCCAACGAGCTCGCCGGAAACGGTGCCCGTTACGAGGAGAGCCTCGGGGAGCACGGCACCGAGCTGGTCGCTCACCTGCCCATGCGCGGTCCCGACGGCACGATGACGACCGGCACGATCCGCTTCCTGGGGATCGACGGCCCCCGCTGGTTCCTGCGCGGCGTCCTCCAGGGACCTGCTGCCTCCTCCGAGCACTCCGCCCAGGCACTGCGGGAAGTGCTGCGCGGAATCGTCGTCGTCCGTGACGGCCAGGCCCGTCCACCGCGGGAGATCCTGCCCCTGCACGCGCCCGGAGCCGTGACCGGCCCCGAGGCCGAGGACCTGCCCGGCATCGACCCGCTGGCGCCCGGCCCGACCATCGCCGAAGTGCGCTAGATGGGGGCGTTGTCGGCCCGTGTGAAGCGGCTCTACGAATCGCTGCGCACCAGCCGTGAGCACCTCAAGGCCGAGGAGGAGGAGCGCTCCGCCAGCCGGCGGGGCACCGATCCGATCGGGGCACTGACCTCGCGACAGCGGGCCCGCGTCTCAGGTGTGCTGCAGGCGGTCACCTACCGCTCGAGCCAGGACAAGCCCATCCTCGTCGGACAGCTCTACGACGGCACCGGCAGCATCGACCTGGTGTGGTGGGGCCGGCGACGCATCCCCGGAATCAAGCCTGGAGCCCATCTCCTCGCTGAGGGGCGGGTCGCCGACGGCACCCACCGCCAGCAGATCCACAACCCCGCCTATCGCCTGCTGGGGCCGGGGCAGTAGCAACCGGCAGCCACCTGCGGGAAGGACCTATGAATGAGCAGCCGTTCCACTGGAACCGCCCGTACGGGCCTGGAGGCCATCGACTCCGAGCGCTTCGACGCCCTGGCCGCCGTGGGCGGGTGGCGCGGCATCCTCGAGTCCGTCGTGCCCACCCTCATGTTCGTCCTGGTCATGGCGGTGCGGCCCACCGCACTGGTGGCGGCCCTGGTCGCCTCCCTGGCCATCAGCGCCATCGGCCTCATGACCCGCCTGATGCAGCGCCAGTCCCCGGCCCAGGTCGTCGGCGGGATCGTGCTGGTCCTCGTCTCGGCACTGTGGGCCTGGCGCAGCGGCGACGCCACCAACTTCTACGCCACCGGCCTCATGATCAACGCGGCCTGGCTGGTCGCCTGCCTGGTCTCGCTGCTCATCGGCTGGCCGATGGTGGGCGCCTTCATGACTCTGTGGCATCGCGTCACCGACGAGTCGGACCGTAGTGGAGGCGACGACGCGAGCGAGCACTCGGACAGCACCGAGGAGCCGCAGGTCGACGATGATCCTGCCGCGCGTCCCTCGGCCTGGCGCACCGAGCCGGCCCTGCGCCATGTCAGGCGCCGCTACCACGCCGGCACCTGGGTCCTGACGCTCATGTTCGCCCTGCGGCTCGTCGTCGAGGTACCCCTCTACCTGGCCGGCGCTCAGGCCGTGTCCTACCTCGGGGCGGCCCGCCTCATCCTGGGCGTGCCGCTGTACGCCGTGACCCTGTGGTTCATCTGGCTGCTGGTAGCTCCCAGCCGGATCGCCCAGGCCCAGGCTCTCACCGAGCGGTAGCGCCGCCGCCCACCGTCACGTGAAGATGAGGGGCAGCTCCTCCAGGCTGGACTCTCCCTCGCGCGCCGTGAGGAAGATGAGCTCGTCGCCACGCTCGAAGCGTTCGTCACGGTCCGGTGTGATGGGGCGGTAGTCGCGCAGTATCGCAGCCAGCACCGTGTGGGGCGGCAGCTCGATGTCGGTGACGAGCTCGCCGATGACCGGTGAGTCCTCCGGCAGGGTCAGCTCGTGCATGGAGGCACCCGACTGGTGGAAGTGGAAGATGCTCACCAGGCTGCCGACACTGACGGCCTCCTCCACCAGGGCCGTCATGAAGCGCGGAGTCGACACAGCCACGTCCACGCCCCAGGTCTCATCGAAGAGCCATTCGCTCTTGGGA
This sequence comes from Actinomyces sp. oral taxon 171 str. F0337, assembly GCF_005696555.1. Taxonomy (NCBI): domain Bacteria; kingdom Bacillati; phylum Actinomycetota; class Actinomycetes; order Actinomycetales; family Actinomycetaceae; genus Actinomyces; species Actinomyces sp. oral taxon 171. The sequence goes on from NZ_CP040005.1 coordinate 1,352,447, forward strand.
TTGTTGATGCGCGCAACCGTGCGGGGCACCCCGTACTCGGTCTTGGCCAGCAGAGAGATGACCAGGTTGGCTTTGTCGTCCCCGGTGGCGGCCACAATGACGTCGCAGGTCTCGGCCCCGGCGCGCTCCAGGGCGTCGATGTCGCAGGCGTCCGCCAGCTGCCAGTCGGCCTCCGGGACCGAGGCGATGCGCATGGCCTCGGCGGAACGGTCGACGAGGGTGACCTCATGGCCGTGGCTGATGAGCTCGCGGGCGATGGAACGGCCCACGGATCCGGCTCCGGCGATCACGATCTGCATGGCTCAGGCCTCCTGGGTCGGGGCGAGTGACAGGGCACGGCGGACCTGGCCGATACGGTCGGTGCTCACCGCCAGGTGCAGCCGGTCGTGCTCCTGGATGACGGTGGCGGCCTCGGGCAGCATCGCCGTGGCATCGCGTGAGATCCAGGCCACCCGCACCCTCAGGCGGTCCTCCAGCACCCCGATCGTCGTACCGACCCACTGCGGGGAGGCGTTGGGCTGGATGAGAGCAACCGTGCCCGAGGGGTCCTCGAGCTCGCGGGCGCTGGATCCCGGCAGGATACGGCGCATCATCTGGTCGGCCGTCTGGCGCACGGTGGCCACCGTGGGGATGCCCAGGCGCTCGTAGACGTCGGCGCGCCGCGAGTCGTAGATCCTGGCGACGACGTTGTCCACGCCGAAGCTCTCCCTGGCCACGCGCGCAGCCACGATGTTCGAGTTGTCCCCGTTGGACACCGCGACGAAGGCATAGGCCTCGTCGATGCCCGCCTGCTCCAGGGCGTCGCGGTCGAAGCCGACCCCCTTGACCTTGCGACCGTTGAAGTCCGAGGGCAGGCGGCGGAAGGAGTCCGAGGAGCGGTCGATGACGGACACCGAGTGCCCCATACGATCGAGCTGAACAGCCATGGACGCTCCGACGCGGCCACAGCCCATGATGACGAAGTGCACGAGGAGGACGGTACTCCGTTGTCGGGCCGCGGACGTAACATCTGGAGACGTGCGTGACTTCGCAGACCGCATCAAGCGGCTTCTCGTCGGCCGTCCCGTCCCCAGCGGTGCTCTGGGGGAGACGCTCCTGCCCAAGAGGATCGCCCTTCCAGTCTTCGCCTCCGACGCCCTGTCCTCCGTGGGCTACGCCCCTGATGAGGTGCTCATCACTCTGGCCGTGGCCGGCGTCGTCGCCACCTCACTGTCCCCGTGGGTCGCTCTGGCCGTCGTCGGTGTCCTGGCCGTTGTCGTGGCCTCCTACCGTCAGACCGTCCACGCCTACCCTTCGGGCGGCGGCGACTACGAGGTGGTCTCGGCCAATCTCGGCTCCCACGCCGGCCTCCTGGTGGCGTCGGCCCTGCTGAGCGACTATGTCCTGACCGTTGCGGTCTCGGTGTCCTCGGGCACCTCCTACCTCGCGGCCGCCCTACCCGCCCTGGTCCCCTACAAGGTGGAGATCGCCGTCGCGGTCGTCACCGTCCTGGCCGTGCTCAACATGCGCGGCTCGCGCGAGTCGGGTCGAGCCTTCGCCATTCCCACTTACCTGTACATGGGCGTCATCGGCATCATGGCCGTCGTCGGCCTTGTCCAGGAGCTGACCGGGACCCTCGGGCGGGCTGAGTCCGCCGGCTTCGACGTCCTCACCCACGCCGGCTGGGAGCAGGGCCTGACCGGCCTGGCCGGAGGCTTCCTGGTCCTGCGGGCCTTCTCCTCGGGGTGCGCGGCCCTGACCGGCGTGGAGGCGATCTCCAACGGTGTTCCCAGCTTCCAGCGCCCCAAGTCCCGTAACGCCGCCACCACGCTGCTGCTCCTGGGCGGAATCGCCGCGCTGATGCTCATGAGCGTCATCCACCTGGCCGGCGCCGTCGGCGTGCGCATGGTGGAGGACCCTGCCCACCAGCTCCTGCGCAACGGCGCCCCGGTTGGGGGCAGCTACCACCAGGACCCCGCGATCGGACAGATCGCCGCCACCGTCTTCTCCGGTTTCCGCCCGATGTTCTACCTGGTCGCCACCGTCACCGGGCTGATCCTGGTCCTGGCCGCCAACACTGCCTTCAACGGGTTCCCGGTCCTGGCCAGCGTCCTGGCCCGTGACGAGTTCCTGCCCCGCCAGCTCTCCCAGCGCGGCGACCGCCTGGCCTTCTCCAACGGCATCATCGTCCTGTGGCTGGGGGCCGTGGCCTTCCTCATCGGATTCGAGGCCAATACGACCCGCCTCATTCAACTCTACATCGTGGGCGTGTTCATCTCCTTCACTCTCTCCCAGGTGGGCATGGTGCGTCACTGGACGCGCGAGCTCACCATCGCCACCGAGCCCAAGGCCCGCTCACGCATGCACCGCGCCCGCATCATCAACTCCATCGGTGTGCTGGGCACCGGGACGGTCCTCGTCATCGTCCTGCTCACCAAGCTCACCCGGGGAGCCTGGATCACCCTGACGATCATGGCGCTGCTCTACCTGGTGATGAACCGGATCCGCCGCCACTACCGCAGAGTCAGTGAGGAGGTGGCCATCTCCGACCTCCACGACGCCCGCGTCCTGCCGGCCCACGTCCACGCCATCGTCCTGGCGTCCCGCCTCCACCAACCCACGCTGCGGGCCCTGACCTACGCCCAGTCGACCCACCCGACCGCCCTGGAGGCCCTGACGGTGGACACCGGCGACGGCGGCGCCGAACGCCTCCTGGACGCCTGGGAGGAGGCTGACATCGCCGTGCCCCTGACGGTCCTGGACTCTCCCTACCGGGACATCACCCGCCCGGTCATCAACTATGTCCGCTCGGTGCGCCGCGAGTCCCCTCGCGACCTCGTCGTCGTCTTCCTGCCCGAGTACATCGTGCGCCACTGGTGGGAGCAGATCCTCCACAACCAGACCGCCCTGCGCCTCAAGACCGTCCTGCTGTTCACCCCCGGTGTCGTCGTGGCCTCCGTGCCCTGGCAGCTGGGGCTTCCCGGTCAACGGCACTTCCACCACGGCGTGCGCGCCCGCACCGCCGAGGGCATCATCGACGCCGACGTCGCCATGCGCCGTCACGTCGACCAGCACAGCCGCTCCACTACCGGCGGCGTCGATGCAGACCCCCAGGAGATTCGATGAGCCCCCAGCCCAGCCGGACCGGAGAACCGCCCGTCCAGAGTCGCGGCGAGCCGCGCGAGCTGACCCTGGCAGTGGGGGCGCCTGCGCACGGCGGGCACTGCGTGGCCCGCCCCGTGGACGATCCGGGCGGCCGCGTCATCTTCGTGCGTCACGCCCTGCCTGGTGAGACGGTGCGGGCCCGCCTGACCGAGATGACCTCGCGGACCTGGCGCGCCGATGCCGTTGAGATCCTCCAGGCATCACCGGACCGCGTCGCGTCCGTCTGGCCCGACGCCGGCCCAGCGGGCGTAGGTGGGGGAGAGCTCGCCCACGTGGCCCTGGACGCCCAGCGCACCTGGAAGCGCTGGGTCCTGGCCGACTGCCTGCGTCGAATCGGTGGGCAGGAGGTGGCCGACGCCGTCGCCTCCCTGCCCGAGGCCTCCGCCGCAGCCGCCGTGCCGATCGAGCCCATGCCCACTGACGCCGTGGCCCAGGCCTCCACCAGTGCTCGACGGCGTGCCCTGGCCGGGACCGCCACCCGCACCCGCATCAGCCTGACGGTGAGTGAGGACGGCAGACCTGGCATGCACGCCTTCCGCTCCGGGACGGTCCTGCCCCTGCGTCGCCTGCCCCTGGCCGTCCCCGCCATCACCGAGATCGGATTGCTGGAGCGCTCCCGCTGGCGCGCCCACTACCGGCCCGGTATGCGCATCGAGGCCATCGCCCCCAGCGGCAGTGAGCCCGTGGTCCTGCTCGACGAGCGGCTTCTGACCGCACAGGCCCGCAGCACCGGGCGGCGCCGGGTCCGGGAGGTCGTGGACGCGTCCGCCCTGGGGCTGGGGGAGCTGACCTACTCCGTCCATGCCGAGGGCTTCTGGCAGGTGCACGTCGACGCCCCCCGGGTGCTGGTCGAGCGCGTCGTGCGGGGCGTCCTGGGGGAGAACCTTGAACGTGCCGCCGGCCGCCGCGTCCTGGAACTCTACTCGGGGGCCGGCCTGTTCACCCTGCCGCTGGCCTCTCTTGTGGGGGCCGGCGGTCAGGTCCTGTCCCTGGAGGGCAATGAGCAGGCCGTTCGCGACGCCCGCCGCACACTGCACGACCACCCCGCCGCACGCCTGGCTTCGGGACGCGTGAGCGCCCGCTCGGTGCGCGAGCTCGCCGGCTCCTTCACCGGCGGTCGCCCCGACGTCGTCGTCCTCGATCCACCGAGGCAGGGGGCCGGGCGCGAGGTCATCGAGGCCGTCAGCGCCCTGGGAGCCGAACGGATCGTCCTGGTGGCCTGTGACCCGGCGGCCTTGGCTCGGGACCTGGGAACCCTTCTGCGGGCCGGCTATGTGCTGGGGTCCATGAGTGCCCTGGACATGTTCCCGCACACGCACCACTTCGAGACGATCGCGGTGCTTGACAGATCCTGAGCCAATCGACGGCAAAGGCGATGGGCCCCAGTCCTTCACGGACTGGGGCCCATCTCATGCTCCGGGAAGGAGCCTAGTCAGCCGATGGTCGGTCACGATGCGCGACGACGGACGGCCAGGATCACATATCCCGTCACCAGGAATGCGGCCATGGCTGCGATGACTGGCATGGCGTTGGAGCCGGTGCTCGCCAGGTTGCTGCCGCTATTGCTTGGTGGCGTGCTGGCCGAGGTGCCGGGCGTGGGGACCTCGGTGGGAGTGGGCGTCGGCGCGGGGACCTCGGTGGGGGTCGGCGTCGGCGTGGGCTCCTCGGTGGGAGTGGGCGTCGGCGTGGGGACCTCGGTGGGGGTCGGCGTCGGCGTGGGCTCCTCGGTGGGAGTGGGCGTCGGCGCGGGGACCTCGGTGGGGGTCGGCGTCGGCGTGGGCTCCTCGGTGGGGGTCGGCGTCGGCGTGGGCTCCTCGGTGGGGGTCGGCGTCGGCGTGGGCTCCTCGGTGGGGGTCGGCGTCGGCGTGGGCTCCTCGGTGGGGGTCGGCGTCGGCGTGGGCTCCTCGGTGGGAGTGGGCGTCGGCGTGGGCTCCTCGGTGGGGGTCGGCGTCGGCGTGGGCTCCTCGGTGGGGGTCGGCGTCGGCGTGGGCTTCGGGACCTCCGTGTAGGTGTTGGTCACCGTGACAAGGGTGGCGCTGGCATCGCCCTCCTTGATCGTGAAGGCTCCGTTGTCGATCTTGGTGTCGACCGTGTAGCCCTCGCGCTCAGCGCCGCCGTCAGCCTGCTTCTCCTTCTCGGTGACCTCGCAGTTGGTACCCACCGGTACGGACGGGCCGTCGACGGGCGTGCCGTCGCCCTTCACCTCAAGGGTGCCCTCGGAGCCGTTCTCACACGTGTAGGAGATCTGGAAAGTCTCCTTGGAGAAGGCCTCCTTGTTGCTTCCCTCGACCTTCTTCACGACGGAGAAGGAACCGGTCTTCTCAATGACCTCGTTGTACAGGCCCACAGCCTGCACAGAGGAATCGACCGAGAACGTCGCGGTCTCCGGCGTCTCAGTGCCGTTGATGGAGAAGGTCTTGCCTCCCCAGCCAAGGGCCCCGGGAAGGGCCGCTGCGGACGTGTCCTCCGTCAGCGTGATCTTGGTTCCCTTGGGGAACTCGCGCAGGGTGTCCCCGGCCTGCTGCTGGCCCGCGGCCACCTCAACGGTGTAGGGGTTCGATGCCGGCTTGTTGGCCCAGGTCGGGTAGTTGGCCTCGGTCGTGCCGTTGGGGAGCTCGTAGGCGACGTTCACGCGGATCTTGGTGTCCGCAGGGACGTCGTTCTGGTGAGCGCCGGTGATGTACTTCTTGACCCCGAATGAGCCGAAGCCCTGAGTCAGCTGTACGTCGTAGGAGATCGGGTCCTTGTAGGCCATCTGTGCGGACACCGTGGTGTTCTTACCGCCGTTCAGGGTGGCGCTGTTGGTGTAGACCTTGCCCGGGACGATCTTGCCGCCCTCGGCCAGGGACTGGTAGACGATCTCGTAGTTCGCGTTCTTGGCGAAGTTGCCGTCCGTACGGGACAGGGTGATGGACGCAGTGGTCCCGTCGGCGCCGATGGTCGGCTTCAGAGTGAACTTTCCGTGGTCGGTGTTCATGGTTGTGCCATCGGCCTTGGCGACGTCGAAGTAGCCGTCGGCGCCACCGCCGAATTCCTCGGGGTTGACCCGCACGTACCAGGAGCCGAGATCCGGGTTGAGCTTCTGCCCGCCCCCGGAGACGTCGTTGAAGGTGACGCTGTTGATGCTACCCGCCTCCGCTTCCAGGTGGTTGGCGATGGTGGTACCACTGAACTGGATGTGCCAGTTCAGACTGCTGGAGTCGCGCTTGAGGGAGTTGGCGTACTTGCCAAGGTCCTTCTCAACCCAGGCGATAGGCAGAATCCGCTCGTTGTTGGGGTGGAAGACCTCGGTGCCGGTGCCGTTGGCGTCGAAGGTGGTCTTGTTGACCTGGGTCACCTTCTGGGCCACGATCATCTGGTTGCCCGACCCCTTGAGGTCGCTGGCCGCGCTGATCGCGGTGTTGAAGGTGCAGGTGAGGGTCTCGGTGGTCGTGACGCAGTCACCCACCTTGGTGCCGTTCCCGAGAACAAGATCGTCGTGTCGACCGATCTCGCGGTACCGGTACTCCTCCGGAAGGCCGATGCTGAAGGACTGGCCCGGCTGTGGATCGGCGCTAGAGGCGTCCCAGGCGAACTTCATGCGAACCGGGTCCTCGAGGTGCGCAGGCTTACCCGGAAACTCAGTTCCATCCTTGTCAGCGAGGATGAGGGGACTGAAGGAAATCTTCACTCCGGTGTTCTGGTCTGCGCTCGCACGAGGTGCTAATAGCGCAACAAAGCTACCCAGTGCGACCAGCAGTACGCCGGCGAGCAGAGTCGCCACGTACTTGCGATGCACAGAGAGGTGCTGTAGGTGCATTCGTTATCTCCATCTTCATGGGTTGACATTCCTGTGTTGTGGGGAATTACAGGAATCCGTCAAGATACTATGGGGTGAGTCTTAACGGAGGGCACGCAAATAACGTTTTGTAACCATTGCGTTGCCGTATTGGTATATTTGTTGATCGGATGATTGCGCGTGCGCGGTCTCTTGTGGGTGTGCGGCCCTCGACGGGTGCCGTCTCCCTATGTGTGCGGCGGGCCTTGCCTAATTGCCGTGTTGGCAACCACTCCGACCTTCAGGTTTGGCGGGGCATCCCTACGTGTTGACAACGGATGACATGCCGTGGGCTACGGTCCACACCGGAGTATCCGCGCAGCCGCCCGCCTGGCTGTCACTGCACGTCAGCGTGACAGACCTGCGATGGCGCAGCAGGCCGGATCGGTACGACAACTGGAAGTGAGCCCCGGTGACCAGCCTCAACACCTTTGCCTCGCGCAGCACCCTCGACGTCGAAGGCCGCAACTACGAGATCTACCGCCTGGACGCCGTCCCCGGCCTGGAGCGTCTGCCCTACAGCCTCAAGGTGCTGGCCGAGAACCTGCTGCGCACCGAGGACGGTGCCAACATCACAGCCGACCACGTGCGCGCCCTGGCCGCCTGGGACCCGGCCGCCGAGCCCGACACAGAGATCCAGTTCACCCCCGCCCGCGTCGTCATGCAGGACTTCACGGGTGTGCCGTGCATCGTCGATCTGGCCACCATGCGAGAGGCGGTCTCCGACCTCGGCGGTGACCCCGAGGTCATCAACCCCCTCAACCCCGCCGAGATGGTCATCGACCACTCCGTGCAGATCGACTCCTTCGGTCTGCCCGGATCCCTGGAGCGCAACAAGGAGCGCGAGTACGAGCGCAACGCCGAGCGCTACCAGTTCCTGCGCTGGGGGCAGGGGGCGCTGTCCAACTTCCGCGTCGTCCCGCCGGGCACTGGCATCGTCCATCAGGTCAACATCGAGTACCTGGCGCGCATCGTCTTCACCCATGAGGCCGACGGCGTCACCCAGGCCTACCCCGACACCTGCGTGGGCACCGACTCCCACACCACCATGGTCAACGGTCTGGGCGTCCTGGGCTGGGGCGTGGGCGGCATCGAGGCCGAGGCCGCCATGCTGGGCCAGCCCGTCTCCATGCTCATCCCCAAGGTGGTGGGTTTCAAGCTCTCCGGCGCCATCCCCGCCGGCGCCACCGCCACCGACGTGGTCCTGACCATCACCGAGATGCTGCGCGCCCACGGGGTGGTGGGCAAGTTCGTCGAGTTCTACGGGGAGGGCGTCGCCGAGGTGCCGTTGGCCAACCGCGCCACCATCGGCAACATGAGCCCCGAGTTCGGCTCCACCGCTGCGATCTTCCCGATCGACGAGGTCACCCTGGACTACCTGCGCCTGACCGGCCGCTCCGAGGAGCGCGTGCGCCTCGTGGAGGCCTACACCAAGGCCCAGGGCATGTGGCACGACCCGGCCCGTGAGCCCGTCTACTCCGAGTACCTCGAGCTGGACCTGTCCACGGTGGTGCCCTCGATCGCCGGCCCCAAGCGCCCCCAGGACCGCATCGTCCTGTCACGGGCCAAGGAGTCCTTCCAGGAGGTCCTGCCCACCTACGCGGCCCAGCCCTCCGAGCCGACGCCGGTGACCATGGCCGACGGCACCGCCACCGAGCTTGACCACGGGCACGTCGCCATTGCCTCGATCACCTCGTGCACCAACACCTCCAACCCCTCGGTGATGATGGCCGCCGGCCTGCTGGCCCGCAACGCCGTGGCCCGGGGCCTGCGCTCCAAGCCCTGGGTGAAGACCTCCACCGCCCCGGGCAGCCAGGTCGTCACCGACTACTACGAGAAGGCCGGGCTGTGGCCCGCCCTCAATGAGCTGGGCTTCAATGTTGTCGGCTACGGCTGCGCCACCTGCATCGGCAACTCCGGGCCCCTGCCGGCTGAGGTCTCCCAGGCGGTCAACGACGCCGACCTCGCCGTGGTCTCGGTGCTCTCGGGTAACCGCAACTTCGAGGGGCGCATCAACCCCGACGTCAAGATGAACTACCTGGCCTCCCCGCCCCTGGTCATCGCCTACGCCCTGGCCGGGACCATGGACATCGACTTCGCCACCGAGCCGCTGGGCCAGGACCCCGAGGGCCGCGACGTCTTCCTGTCCGACATCTGGCCCGACCCGACGGAGGTCCAGGCCGTCATCGACACCACCATCGACCGCGAGATGTACACGCGCGACTACGCCGACGTCTTCGCCGGTGACGAGCGCTGGCAGGGCCTGGACACTCCCGAGGGGGACACCTTCGCCTGGGATGAGGAGTCCACCTACGTGCGCAAGGCCCCCTTCTTCGAGGGGCTGACCATGGAGCTCACCCCGGTCACCGACATCGAGGACGCCCGGGTGCTCGCCCTGCTGGGAGACTCGGTGACCACCGACCACATCTCCCCGGCCGGTGCCATCAAGGCCGACTCCCCGGCCGGGCGCTACCTGGCCGAGCATGGCGTGGCCCGCGCGGACTTCAACTCCTACGGCTCGCGCCGCGGCAACCACGAGGTCATGATCCGCGGCACCTTCGCCAACATCCGCCTGCGCAACCGGCTGCTCGACGGCGTCGAGGGCGGCTACACCCGCAACTTCCTCACCGGCGAGCAGGAGTCGATCTTCGACGCCTCCCAGGCCTACCAGGCCGCCGGAATCCCGCTGGTGGTCCTGGGCGGCAAGGAGTACGGCTCGGGATCCTCACGCGACTGGGCCGCCAAGGGCACGGCCCTGCTGGGCGTCAAGGCCGTCATCGCCGAGTCCTTCGAGCGCATCCACCGCTCCAACCTCATCGGCATGGGCGTGGTGCCCCTCCAGTTCCCGGCCGGCCAGAGCGCCGAGTCGCTCGGTCTGGACGGTACCGAGATCTTCTCCGTCACGGGCCTGACGGCGCTCAATGAGGGCACCACCCCGCGCACCGTCGCGGTCAAGGCGCAGAGGGCCGACGGCTCGGAGACCTCCTTCGACGCCGTCGTGCGCATCGACACCCCCGGCGAGGCCGACTACTTCCGCCACGGCGGCATCCTGCAGTACGTGCTGCGCCAGCTCGCCAGCTCCTGAGCGGGGCGACGGGACTACTTGGTCTCGTTGGGATGAGCGGTGTGAACCTGCTCCAGGTAGACGGTATTGCCATCGATATAGAACCAGATGCGGGCAGTACCCTTGGCAGTAGGTTTGTGCTGCCATCGCTGAAAAGTGCGACCACCTCGGGTTACCGCACGTAGCGACCCCTCGAGCGGGTAATTGGTCGGGGTCATCGCGAGAGGTGAGTGAGTCAGGAAGTCCCAGGTGTCGCTCATGGGATTCCTCATGGTGGCTACCAGGTCACGCCACCCTTTCTCGGACTGTTTCGTGGCGAACTTCACCAGGAACTCCGACTTCTTCGTCGGCCGTGGAACGAGGCTCTCCTTGGACATGGTCAGGGTCGGTTGACGACTGCTTCGTCATCGTCGTCGAGCCACTCGACCGGATGTGGGCTCAGACCTGCAGCGATTGCCGCGGCTGTCTCACGCCAGCTGGTCAACTTGGCGATCGCCAGGTGCGGCTGGAGTGTTGAGAAGGAGGCTCGCGCTGCGTCGATGAGGTCGCGGGCGCACTGTTCTTGATCCTGAGGCGTCAGTGCATACATCCACGGGTATCGGCTGGCCATCCGATCAGTGAGTGGGCCATCCTCAAGGGACACCGTGATGAGGGTGGCGGCGATGTTCAAGAGCTCATTTCGAGCATCTGCCTCGCGCTGAGACATGAGGACAAGGGATTCCCCATCGCGGCGGGTCACAGTGACGGGGTGGTTCTCCGCCTCGGCGAAGACCTCAGCTGAATGCTTGCTCAGGTCGGATGAGCGGCGCACAGCTAGTGGGGAATCAACGGTGAGTGCCATACGAACATGCTATTCGGATCGTGTTCGGAAGTCCAGTGGTCGATTCCACTGTGTTGGTCGGCCGCCGTCCACGGGGGCTTTGCCATGGCCGCACCCATTGACGTGAGTTTCGACACGCTCGTCGACTTGCTGGACGCCGCCCTGGTTGCTCTCGGCGAGCAGTAGGGCTGCCAGGTATCAGTGAGGACGAAAGGATAAGTCGCCCCAATGACCGGTTGGGAGGGGAGAGCTGCGTGAGGCCTTCCCGGCTGCTGTCGGTGATCCGCTGAGACCTTGGGCAGTCGCCCCGGAATAGCGGCCCTGCGCTTCCCGTTGCCCTGGCGTTCAGATCATGCCGAGCGGCGACCGCCGAAGGAGATGCGCACTCATGTCCCAGCCCACCGTCAACAGTGACGCGACCAACCAGACAGACGTCCCGGTCGAGGAGGTCGACCTTCTCGTCGTCGGAGGCGGCAAGGCAGGCAAGTCCCTGGCGATGCTGCGCGCCAAGGCCGGAGACAAGGTCGTCATGGTGGAGCGGGACAAGGTGGGCGGCACCTGCATCAACGTCGCCTGCATCCCCACCAAGACCCTCATCTCCGCCGCCCGCGTCCTTCGTGAGGTCCAGGGCTCACAGGCCTACGGCGTCACCCTGCCCGAACAGGACGGCGGCGCCGACACCCTGTCCCAGGCCCGCATCGAGCTGGCCTCCTTCCGCGCCCGCAAGGAGGCCATCGTAGGAGGCATGGTGGCCGCTCACGAGAAGATGTTCCCCGCCTCCGGCATGGACTTCGTCAAGGGAACCGCACGTTTCGTGGGCGAGCGCACCGTCGAGATCGCCCTCAACGACGGCGGCCTGCGGCGCGTGCGCGGCGCCAAGGTCCTCATCAACACCGGCACCACGCCGTCCGTTCCCCCGATCGAGGGCCTGTCCGACGTGCGCTACTGGACCAGCGAGGACCTGCTCACCCTGCCCGAGCTTCCCAGTGGCCTCACTGTCCTGGGCGGCGGCGTCATCGGCGTCGAGATGGCCTCCCTCATGGGGCTCCTCGGAGTCCCGGTCACCATCGTCCACGCCGGGCCGCACATCCTGGACCGCGAGGACGAGGACGTCGCCGCTGAGGTGACCGCCGGCCTGAAGGCCCTGGGAGTCACGGTCCTGACCGGTGCGCCCGCCTCGAAGGTCGCCGCCGCGGCTGACGGGAACGGCGTCGTCGTCACCACCGCCGACGGTCACGAGGTGAGCGGATCCCACCTGCTCGTCGCCCTGGGACGCACCCCCGTCACCGCCGGCCTCGGCCTGGAGACCGCGGGCGTGGAGCTGACCGAGCGCGGCTTCGTGCGTGTCGACGACCACCTGCGCACTACCGCCGAGAACGTCTACGCCGCCGGTGACGTGGCCGGCACGCCCCAGTTCACCCACGCCTCCTGGAACGACTTCCGCGTCCTGCGCGACCTCTTCGCCGGCAAGGAGGCATCCACTACCGGACGCCTCATCCCCTGGGCCGTCTTCACCACGCCCGAGCTCGGGCACGTGGGCCTGACCGAGACCGAGGCCCGCGAGGCCGGCTACGAGGTACGCGTCGCCAAGACCCCGACGGCGGCCGTCCCGCGCGCCAAGACCCTGGGCCGCACCGAGGGCTTCTTCAAGGTCATCATCGACGCCCGCACCGACCTCATCCTGGGCGCCGCCATCATCGGTGCCGAGGCCAGCGAGGTCGTCACCAGCATCCAGATGGCGATGCTGGGTGGCCTGATGTGGCAGCAGGTGCGTGACGCCGTCATCACCCACCCCACCATGAGCGAGGGACTCAACATCGTCCTGGACTCCCTGGGCTGAGAGCCTGAGGCCGGGCCCCGCCTGAACGGTCTGACCGACCCGCTCAGGCGGGGCGCACCCCCAGGTTCTCGACGCGCTCGGCCCCCGGCAGTGCTGCCAGCAGTGCTCCGGGCACCAGTAGCTTGGAGTGGCGCACACCCGAGCCGATGAGCACCGTGGTCCGGTCCGCCACGGCGCCGTCGATGAAGAGCCTCCAGTCCTCTGGCAGACCGACCGGTGTGATCCCGCCGTACTCCATGCCGCTCATCTCCACTGCCCGCTCCACCGGCAGGAATGAGGCCTTACGCACGTCAATGCGCTTCTTGACGACGTGGTTGACGTCAGCGAAGTCGGTGGCGCGCACGACGCAGGCGGCGATGCGCTCCTGGCCGGTGCGCTTACCGGCCACGAGCACGCAGTTCCCGGTCGCCTCGGGGTCCAGGTCATAGTGCGCGTTGAGGGCGTCAGTGTCGGAGTGGGCCGGGTCAATGGGAACCACCTGCGCCTGACGGACCAGGTCCGCGCCCTCGGGCGAGGCCGCCTCCAGCGCCCGCAGCGCGGCGGCCACCGGCTCAGCGAGCAGATCGGTACGCTCCAGAGCCGGCTGCCAGCCGATCTCCGCGGCGAAGACCTCAGCCGGGTCGCGCAGAACACTCATTCCTCTCATCCTTTCGACGACGTCGAGCGCCTCTCGATGCGCTCCACCAGACGGGTCCTGACCCCGGGCCACTGCTGCGGGGTGATGGCGAACATGGCTGTGTCGCGCGTGCGCCCCTCCTCGCCGGGAGCCAGGGAGGGCTGCCAGGCGCGCAGGATCCCCTCGAAGGTCGCGCCCAGCGCCGCGATCGCACCGCGAGCCAGCTCGTTGCGCGCATCGGTCTTGATGTCCACGCGGTCCACGCCCCACTCCTCAAAAGCCTGTGTGAGCAGCAGGAGCTTGGCGGCCGGGTTGACGGCGGTGCCGCGAACAGCCGGCGAGAGCCAGGAGGAGCCGACCTCGACGGCGAAGAGCCGCCCGTCCGGCATCCATCGGGGTGTCAGGTAGGCGGTGTGCCCGACGACGCGGCCGGTGGCGACCTCCACCTGGGCGAACGGCGCGTAGGTACCTGTGTCCCGGCGGGCCAGGCTATGAGCCACATAGTCTTCGACCGTCTCCGGTGCCGGCACCGTGGCGAAAGGGCTGGTCGCGGCTGCCTCGGCGGCCTGCTGCAGCCCCGGCACGTGCTGGGGCTGCAGTGGCTCCAGGCGCACGATGTCGCCCTTCAGCACGCCACAGGTCAGAACGGGGGAGGGGGTGTGCGACTCGGTAGTGCTCATGCCTCAAGCATGGCAGCCGTGGCGCAGTCGCCGTCGGGACGCCTCAGTATGTGGTCTCATTGTCCCCGTGCTGCACGTCATCTTCTTCTCCCCGCGCATCCCGGGCAACACCGGGGCGGCGATCCGCCTGAGCGCCAACACCGGTGCCATGCTCCACCTCGTGGACCCCCTGTTCGACATGGATGACGCCAAGCTGCGCCGCGCCGGCCTGGACTACCACGACCTGGCCAGCACGCGCGTCCACGCTACCTGGCAGAAGTGCCTCGAGCAGATCCCCGGACGCATCTTCGCCTTCACCTCCCACACCGAGCGCCTCTACACCCAGGTCGACTGGCACGGCGACGACGCCCTCCTGTTCGGCCCCGAGCCCACCGGCCTGCCCCAGGAGATCCTCGACCACCCGCGGGTGAGCGCCCACCTGCGCATCCCCATGGTGGAGGGCAACCGCTCCCTCAACCTGGCCAACTCCGCCGCCATCGGCCTGTACGAGGCCTGGCGGTCCCTGGGCTTCGTCGGAGGAGCCTGAGCTCCTGCTTCAACCGCCTTCTCAGAGCATGCCGGCGGGGCGGATCGCCAGGTCCTCCACGACCGCGTCCATCGGGGTGTTCACGGCCAGGCGCACGGCCGCTGCCACCGACTGCGGCGCCATATGGTCCGCAGCCCGGTAGGCGGGGGTGGCCATGATCCCCTCGGTGCGCAGGCGCGCCGCATTGAAGGCGTGCAACCGCTCCTGCATAGGGGTGTCCACCCGACCCGGGTAGATCGAGGTGACCCGCACCTTGCCCGTCTCCTCCTGACGCAGCGTGTCAGCCAAGGACTTCAGCCCCGCCTTGGAGGCGGAGTAGAGGGCGTTGCCCGACCGGGGGCTCACTCCGGCGCCGGAGTTGATGAACACCGTCAGCCCACGGGCCTCTCGCAGTGCCGGCAGCAGCAGGCTCGTCAGGTACGCCGTCGCCACCAGGTTGAGGTTCAGAACCGCCCGCCAGCGCGTGGGCGTGATCTTGTCAACGGCACCGGGTGCCTCCATGCCGGCGCTGTGCACCAGCACGTCGAGGCTCTCAATATCGATCCGGCTGACCAACCTCGCCAGGGCCGTGTCGTCGGTCAGGTCGACCGGACAGATGAGGACTGCCGTCTTGGACTCCTCCTCCAGTGCGAGCGCCAGCTCCTCCAGGTCGTTGACGGAGCGGGCCAACAGAATGAGGTCGTGATCCCGGGCCAGGTCCCTGGCCACGGCCAGGCCGATCCCGGAGGTCGCCCCGGTGATCAGGGCGATGGGGCGGCGCTGGTGGCGGCCGGAACCGGCGCGCGTGAATCCATGAGCGGGAGTGAAGGGGACGGACTCCCCCTGACGACGACGTCGGCCGGCCTTGGAGGCCGAGGCGTCGACCTGGGCGATCTGTGGACTCACTGGCCGTCCCTGAGGAAGGCGGCGGCCCCGAGCTCCCCGGGCACGGAGTAGGTGGCGGTGAGCGTGGCCCGGGCGATGCAGTGAGGTGCCAGGGTGAAGGCCGCCTTGGCGGGACTGGCCTCGTCGTTCAGGCCCAGAGTGTCCACGTCCAGGGCGGAGACGGTGAAGACGTAGCGGTGGTCGCCGTCGCCCGCCGGCGGGTAGGGGCCGAACCAGGCGTGGTCGCCCGAGTCCCCGGCCAGGTGGAAGGCGGCACCGTCGAGCTGAAGGTCGCTGGCCCCCGAGCCCCGCTCCAGCGAGGTGACCGAGGCGTCCAGGTCCACGATGGTCCAGTGCCACCAGCCCGACATGGTCGGAGCGTCCGGGTTGAAGCAGGACACGACGAAGGACTGCGTCTGCTCGGGGAAGCCCGACCAGCTCAAGGCGGGGGAGACGTTGTCGTGGATACCGGTGAAGATGTCCGGGATCCGTCCCCGCTCGGTCAGGTCCGCAGAGGTCAGCGTGAAGGAGGGGACCGAGGGCAGGAGGCCGGTAGGGGCCGGCGGGCGGGGGCGAGTGAGGTCGGCTGTCATAGGTGTACCTCCAGGCAGGTGATGGATAGGGGTGGTGGCCTTCCATGAGGGCACAGGCCCACTGTAGACGCCACTCCGCAGACCCGTCCCTGTGGATCTCCTGTGGGAGAACTTCGCAGACTCGTCATGCTGTGAGACCTCCTTGTTGCCGGCGCCCCCGATTGATGTCGCAGCGCAGCGTTATCCTGAACGACAGGCATCGAACCTATGTACAGAAGGAGGGGTGTCATGAGAGCCTCGACCACGCGCGCGCCATCGGACACCCAGAACCGCCTCAACCAGGCCCGCCTCGCCCTGAGACTGGCCGAGGAACGCACCGGACTACGCGACTGCGCAGCCCTGACAGTGCAGCGCGCCCTCCCCGCGGCGCCCTCTGCCTGGCAGGGTTCCGGTGTCCTCACCCTCCAAGGATCCACCACCGTCCTCCTGGCCGCCCTCGCCCTGCGCCAGGGCGCTACCGGCTGGTGCGGCGTCATCGGGGGAGACGAGCTGGGCTGGTGCGCGGCCACCGAGGTCGGCCTCGACCTCAACCGGGTCCTCACCGTCCCAACCTCCCTCCTCGATGACGCCTCCACCCCGACGGTCACCGCCGCCCTGCTCGACGGCGTCGATGTCCTCCTCATCGGCGCCCCCGTCGCCGAACGCCTGCGCCCCCAGCACCGCAGACGCCTGCTGGCCCGGGCGCGCGAGCGCGGCCGCCTCATCCTGACCCCCGCCCGCTGGGAAGGCGCCCGCATCCTCCAGGCCGGCCCCCTGGCCCCCGACACCGGAACCGGGAACACACCTCCCGCTCAGGACCCGGTGGAGGCCCCCGGAAGGCCCTCCGCCGACGGCGTCGTCATTCCCATCGGGCGAGGAGGCTCACCCTCCCCGGTGCGAGCCATCGAGATGCCAGCCGGATACCTCCAACGCCTCACCTGGGCCCTGACCGACCCGCAGCGCCCACGGCTCACCGCTACCGAAGAGCTCACGCTCTCACTGTCCGCCGAAGGACTGCGCACAGGTTCTCGCAACGCCGTCGACTCGGCCCCCAATCCGCAGGAGGCGACCGGATGAACCCGCCACAGCCGACCCCGCCGTCCGACCCGCCCGCCTCCAGACTCGTGGCCATCTGGGTCCCCGACTGGCCCGTCGTCGCCCTCACCCTGGAGACCCGCCAACAGCGTCGACACGCCCGTGCACGCCAAGGAGCCCCTCACCTGCCGGACCCGGCCACCGAGCCCGTCGCCGTCGTCGGCGCTCGCGGAGTCCTCGCCGCCTCCGCCCCGGCTCGCCGCGCCGGCATCACCACGGGCATGCGACTGCGCACTGCCCGGTCCCTGTGCCCTGAGCTCACCGTTCTCCCTCCCCAGGAGGAACGCCAGAGCCGCGCCTTCGAAACCGTCATGGAGGCCCTCGGCTCCCTCCTGGCAGACCCCACGGTGGCCCGCCCCGGGCTGGCCCTGTCCAGCGCCAGAGGACCCGCCGCCTGGATCGGCGGAGAAGAGCCCCTCGCCTCGGCCCTCGTGGAGACCGTCACCCAGGAGGCCGACGTCGAGTGTCAGATCGGCATCGCCGACTCCCTGTCCGGAGCCGTCCTGGCCGCCCGCCAAGGCATCATCGTCGAACCAGGACGGACCCCGGAGTTCCTCGCCCCCTGGCCCCTGGACGCACTCCTGACCTGCCTGCCCCTCAGCCGCCTACGACGCGACGCCCGCCCCCTGCTGGAGACCTTCACCCGACTCGGCCTGCGCACCCTGGCGGACCTGGCGGCCCTGCCCAGAAAAGACGTCACCGCTCGCTTCGGCCCCCTGGGGAGCAGGCTCCACCAGCTGGCCGCCGGCACCCACCACGAGGCCCCCGCCATGCCCCGGCCGGCTCAGGACATCACCGTCACCTCCGAGCTCGACCCTCCCGTCGAGCGCGCGGACACCGCGGCCTTCGCCGCCCGCCACCTCGCCGAGAACCTGGCGGCCCGCCTCCTGTCCGCAGGGCTCGCCGTCGGACGCCTCTGCGTTGCCGCCCGCTGCGAGGACGGCACCGACCTGGCCCGAAGCTGGATGCTGGAGGCCATTCCCACCCCCACCGAGCTCACCGAGCGCGTGCGCTGGCAGCTCGAGGGGTGGCTCTCCGGACGCTCCGGGCGCCCACCCTCCTCCGGACTGACCCACCTGAGCCTGACGGCCCTCGAGCTGAGCCCGGCCACGACCTCCCAGACGGGACTGTGGCAAGCGCCGGGTCACCAGGGCCAGGCACGCGCCCGCCGCACCGCCGAGCGTGTGGAGTCCCTCCTCGGAGCCGGAAGCATCCAGGTTCCCCAGGTCATTCCCGGGCGAGACCCGCGCTCACGGGTGCGTCTGATTCCCTGGGGTGAGAGCGGAGGCGTAGGTGACTCCACGGGTGATGAACCGGCGCCCTGGAGCGGGGCTCTGCCTGAGCCCTCGCCCTCTATCGTCCTGCCCCGGCCGGTTCCCGCGTGCCTCACCGACATTCAGGGGAGAGAGCTCGGCGTCGACATCCACGGTCAGCTCGACGGTGTCCCCGGCTTCCTCAGCGTCGACGACGGTGCGGATGACGCTGAGGATGATGCTGTTGAGAGCGTGCCCCGGATGGAGTCCGTGCTCCTGTGGGCCGGCCCCTGGCCGGTCGACGAGGGCTGGTGGACCTCTCGAGGGCCTTCGCGTCGCGCCTACCTCCAGGTGGTCACTGAGGTCGGGCCGCCCCGCCTGCTGGTGCGATCAGGCCGGTGGTGGCTCGATGCCGTCTACTCCTGAGGAGCTATCGGATGGCCCGGCTGCAGGGATCGAGATCGGGCGCCGTCGTCCCTTCAGCCACAGGAGTGCCAGCGTCACCAGGCACAGCCAGGCCACCCCCAGGGACCAGCCGGCCAGGACGTCGGTCATCCAGTGGTAGCCCAGGTAGACGCGGGAGGTTCCCACCAGCAGGGTCGCCCCCGCCGCCGCCATGATCGCCAAGGCCCGGTACAGGGTCACCGCAGTTGATGTCAGAACCATCCCCGCCAGCATGCCGGCGAAGACGGCCGTGTTGAAGGAGTGCCCCGAGGGGAAGGAGGTGGTTGAGGCGGGGGTGCCCAGAAGGGTGTCGGTCGAGGGGCGTGTACGCCTGAAAATCTCTTTGAGCGCTACCGTCAACAGGCTGGAGCCGACCATCGTGAGGGTCAGGACCAGTGCGCGCACGCGGTGGTCCCGCATGAAGAGGAGAGCGGCGCAGATCGCGGTCAGTATCGTCAGTCCCACGGTGGATCCCAGGGCGGTGAACACCTGCATGATGACGGTCAGAGCCGGGTGGCGCTCATCCACGGCCCAGGTGGTGACGCTCTGGTCATGAGGCGCCAGACCCGTCCCGGAGCTCGTGGTCAGGGCCAGCCAGGAGAACAGTGACAGTGTGATGACGGCGGTCGCGGCCAGTGCACCGGCCTGCCTGGTGCGCCAAGTGTGAGGCAGGTGGTCGAGTGAGAGCATGAGGGGGAGGTTATCCGGGCTGGTCTGGATGAGGCTATGCGTGCGCCATGGAGCGGCTGAGCGGCGTCGTCACGTCCTGTCCGCGCCCGGGGCGCTCGGCGGGTAGCATCCGGCCCGAGTGATCTGACCCGGCTCAGGAGGACCCGCTTGGCCAAGCTCTACTTCCGCTACGGCGCCATGAACTCCGGTAAGTCCACCGGGCTTCTCCAGACCGCCTACAACTACGAGGAACGCGGTCAGCGCGTCCTGCTCCTCAAGGCGGTGGTCGATACCAAGGGTGAGGACTCAGTGGTCTCCCGGCTCGGGGTGTCGCGCCGCGTTGACCTTCTCGTCGACACCGACGACGACCTACGCGCCCTGGTGCACCGCCGGGCCCTGGCAGGTGTGCGGCCCGTCTGCCACGAGGGCGCCGCTCCGCGGAGGACCATGTCCTTGCGAGAGGTTCTTGACTGCGTGCTCGTCGACGAGGCCCAGTTCCTCACGGCCCTTCAGGTGGACCAGCTCATGGAGATCGCACTGATGGACGACGTGCCCGTCCTGGCCTACGGGATCCGCACTGACTTCCGCACAATCAGCTTTCCCGGGTCGCGGAGGCTGCTGGAGATCGCCCACTCCCTCGAGGAGCTCAAGACCATATGCCGCTGCGGGCGCAAGGCCGTCTTCAATGCCCGCAAGGTGGGGGAGTCCTTCGTCTTCGATGGCGATCAGGTGGCCATCGACTCCGAGGACATCACATACGAGTCGCTGTGCGGTCAGTGCTACCTCGCCGCAGGCGGGAGGCTTCCCGGCCGGTGATCCGGGCTCCGGGACTGTGCTTGTGCTGGCGGGAGTACAAGGCTGATCGAGGAGAGGGTGCCAGGAAACATCCCTCGCTCCGAGATATTCCTTGTATTCGGGGTATTACAAGCATTATCGTGAAGCCGTGAATGCCTCTTACGCACTCATCGCAGACATCATCCGCTCGCGCGAGCTCCCTGATCGCAGGCGTGCGCAGCGCATCATCCACGAGACTCTGGAGCAGGCCGCTGAAGGGCTGGCGCTGACGCAGCGCCCGTACGCCACGGTCGGTGACGAGCTGCAGGCGGTCTCGGCAACCCTCGCCGACGCTCTCGCTCTCACCATGCGCACGCACCTCCTTCTGCCTGAAGGGTTGGGCCTGCGCTTCGGTATCGGCGTCGGAGCGATCTCCGAGGTTGAGAGCGCGGCGGGAAGTGGCGCGGACGGTACGCCAGGACGTCCGATCCAGGACGGCTCGGCATGGTGGGCCGCACGCGAAGCCATCGAGAAGGCGCATCATCTCCAGGATGCGGGGAGGTCCTTCATTCGCACCTGGCTGCGCAGCCACCCGGATGCGATCGGCGGCTCCGGAGGGGAGTGGGGTGAGTGTGAGGGGGTCGTCAACTCCGTCCTCATCCTGCGCGACCAGACGCTCTTCCGCTTTCAGCCCCGTCAGCGCCGCATCATGGCCGGACTCCTCATGGGGATGACTCAGGTTGAGATCGCCCGCCAGGAGAAGGTGAGTCAGCAAGCCGTCTCTGAATTCGCTCGCAGTGCTGGATCCTCCTTGCTGGAGGTTCAAAAGCTTCTCGGCGGGTTGAGTGGGCGAGGTGAAGGAGAATGACGGCCCTCCTCGTTCTTCTGTGTGCCGTCGCTTCCGTAGTTGGAGGTTCTGACTGGGTGAGTGGGGGATTGTCCCGGAGGACCACCGGGGTGAGATTCCTGGTGGGAGTGTCTGCAGTCCTTGCTCTTGGTGTCCTGGTCGGGTGGCCCATTCTTCATCTCGGGGCAGGAAGTGTCGTCGTCAGCGTCCTGGTAGCCGCTGCATGGTTGTGCTGCGGCCTGGTTTCACAGGCCCAGTGGGAGAAAATGTTGAGAGTCCGTCAGCGGGTGCGGGTGGGGCGGGGTGCCTCCGAGAATGGCACGGATCGGCTGGAATCGCTTATCCGTCTTGTCCA
Organism: Actinomyces sp. oral taxon 171 str. F0337; assembly: GCF_005696555.1. Classification (NCBI taxonomy): domain Bacteria; kingdom Bacillati; phylum Actinomycetota; class Actinomycetes; order Actinomycetales; family Actinomycetaceae; genus Actinomyces; species Actinomyces sp. oral taxon 171. The sequence continues at coordinate 1,373,827 of NZ_CP040005.1, forward strand.
TGCGGGTCTGTTGCTTCTCGCCGTGGCGCTCTGTGTCGTTGTGTCTCAACCGCTTGGGTCTCGGGCTGCCAAGATGAGCGCCGTCGTCGGAATCGTCGTCCTCCTGGCTGTGCCCGCCAATCGAGTCGTCGCCGACATTCTTGCTGTTGCTCGCCACTCCACACAGGGGGATGGGAAAACTGATGCTGCTGATTGCGAGCCCTCGCAGGAGAGCGGGAGGCAGGATGAGTTGGGGAGCTCAATGCGTGGCGGTCGTTGGATCGGTCCGCTTGAGCGAATCCTCATTCTCCTGCTTGCCTCCGTTGAGGCGCCCGCTGCCATCGCCGCAATTGTCGCCGCCAAGGGTGTGATCCGATTTCCCGAGATCAGTCAGGATAAGGCAGGGCAGAAGGCTGAGGAGTTTCTCATCGGATCCTTCGCCTCCTGGATTCTGGCGGTCTTGGGTGCCGTGACCATTCATCTCGCCTGAGTCGTGTGACGTCGAGAGGGTGGTTGGTTCGGGGTGTGAGTGCTGGGTGCGGGTGTGAGGGCCGACCCGCCCCGGCTTCGTGTATCTCCGGCCAAGAAAGTCGATATCCCGGGTCTTCGTTGCCGCATCGGTGGTTGTGAAGGCTGCTTCACTGTGCGGGTGCGAGGGGCGGGACATATACTGTACATATGTTCGATGGTGGTGCGCTTCCTCTCGACCCGGCCGGTGGTGCGGTCGGGATGCTGGGTGCGCCTGCTGGAGGTCCAACGCCGGAATCTGCGACCCCGACAGAGGGGAGTGCTGGGCCTGCCGGCATCTTTGGCTGCCGGTGCTGGTCCAGAGGAACGACGGCGGTGAATGCACAGGGTTTGATGGAGGCAGTGATCCTTCCTGCCATCACTGTCTCCATCAAACCCCGTGCGATTCACATCGACCACACCCCACCTCTCTGAACCATCAGGTGCCACGGACAGACATGACCAGTCGACACCGCTATGCCGAGCTTCACACCCACTCCGCCTACTCCTTCCTCGACGGAGCCAATGAGCCCGATGACCTGGCCTCGGCCGCTGTCGAGCTCGGGCTGGAGGCCCTCGCCCTGACTGATCACGATGGCGTCCCCGGTATCGTCAAGCACGCCCAGGCGGGTCGTTCCCACGGCCTGCCCACCATTCACGGCACTGAGCTCACCCTGGACGACGGCTCCCACCTGCCTGTCCTGGCTCGCAACCCCACCGGCTACCGTCGCCTGGTATCCGCCATTTCTCAGCACAACCTGGACGTGGGGCAACGCCGAGAACCGGCCCATGACCTGCCCGCACTCGCCTCGGCTCTCCGCTCCGACCCCACTGGCCAGACCGAGGGGGCGGTGGGGACCTGCCTCGTTCTCACCGGGACCACCAACGGACCCCTGCGTCGGGCCCTGGGCGATCCTCGTCGACCCGGCACCTGGGACCTGAAGGCGGCAGACGCCTGCCTGGGGCGTCTGACCGAGCTCTTCGCTGCTCCTGACCGAGGCCGCCCCTCCGGGGCCGGCCCCACGGCGATTGGTCACCCACAGGTTGAAGGGGATGCTGCTTTCGGCCTGGCCGTTGAGCTCACCCTGGATGGAGGCCCCACTGACGCCATCCTCACTGATGCCCTGACCCGGCTGGCTCACGATCACCGGCTTCCCCTCGTGGCCACCGGTGCAGTGCGCTGCGCCCGCCCCACCGACGCCCGCCTTGCCGACGTGCTCACCTCAACCCGCCTGGTCACCGACCTGGAAGGCGCCCGCGGTCATCTGCCCGCTATCGGCCGCTGGCTGCGGGGAGCCCAGGACATGGCTCTGCTCCACCGCCGCAGTCCTGACGCCGTCGATCTGGCCGCCGAGCTCGCCGAGGACCTCGCCTTCGACCTGTCCCTCATCGCTCCGGACCTCCCCGATGCCGATGTCCCGGAGGGACATACTCCTGCCAGCTGGTTGCGTGAGCTCACCTTCCAAGGCGCTACCCGCCGCTACGGAACCCCGCAGGAGCACCCTCGGGCCTGGGCGGTGCTCAACCACGAGCTCGAGGTCATCGAGTCCCTGGGATTCCCCGGCTACTTCCTCATCGTGCACGCCATCGTCGAGTTCTGCGCACAGTCGGGCATCCTGTGCCAGGGGAGAGGATCGGCGGCCAACTCCGCAGTCTGCTACGCCCTGGGCATCACAGCCGTCGACGCCGTCAGGCACCAGATGCTCTTCGAGCGCTTCCTGTCCCCTGGGCGAGCCGGCTACCCGGATATCGACCTCGACATCGAGGCCTGCCGTCGAGAAGAGGTCATCCAACATGTCTACTCCCGATACGGCAGAGAGCGTGCCGCCCAGGTCGCCAACGTCATCTCCTACCGGCCCCGATCCGCAGTTCGTGACGCTGCCCGAGCTCTCGGCCACCCCGCCGGCGTGCAGGACGCCTGGGCCAAGCAGATGGAGCGGTGGACCTCGGTGCGCCCCGGAGGGCTGACCGGGCAGGGCGACGACGTCCCTGAGCCGGTCCTCGATATCGCGGAGAAGCTGCTGCGACTGCCCCGCCACCTGGGGGTCCACCCCGGAGGCATGGTCCTGTGCGGCCGCCCTGTCACTGAGGTCTGCCCGGTGCGATGGGCCGCCATGGACAACCGCTCGGTCCTCCAGTGGGACAAGGACGACTGCGCCGAGGCCGGCCTGGTCAAGTTCGACCTCCTGGGCCTGGGAGCGCTCACCGCCCTGCGTCTGGCCTTCACCACGCTGGCAGAGCGGAGACAGGTCGTTCCCGACGCCGTGACGGAAGGAGAGCTGCGCACCTCCCAGTCCGGCCGCCCCTGGGGACTGCACACCCTGCCCGAGGAGGACCCGGCCGTCTACCGGCTGCTCACGGCCGCGGACACTGTCGGGGTCTTCCAGGTCGAGTCGCGTGCCCAGATGGCCACCCTGCCCCGATTCCGCCCCCGAACCTTCTACGACATCGTCGTCGAGGTCGCCCTCATCCGCCCCGGCCCCATCCAGGGTGACGCCGTCAACCCCTACATCCGTCGCCGGCTGAAGCGCGAGGAGGTCACCTACCTGCATGACTCCCTCAAACCCGCCCTGACCAAGACACTGGGAGTGCCACTCTTTCAGGAGCAGCTCATGCAGATCGCCGTCGACGCCGCGGGGTTCAGCCCCGCCGAGGCCGACACCCTGCGTCAGGCCATGGGGGCCAAACGATCCATCGAGCGCATGGACGCCCTCCGCGACAAGCTCATAGCTGGGATGATGTCCCGGGGCATCGACTCGCCTACCGCGGAGAAGATCTACAGCAAGCTGAGGTCGTTCGCCGAGTTCGGCTTCCCCGAGTCCCACGCCTTCTCCTTCGCCTACCTGGTCTACGCCTCGGCCTGGCTCAAGGTGCGCAAGCCCGAGGACTTCTATGCCGGGGTCCTGGCCGCTCAGCCCATGGGCTTCTGGTCCCCGCAGTCCCTCGTCGCCGACGCTCTTCGCCACGGTGTGCGCGTCCTGCCCGCAGACATCAACCGCTCGCTGGCGCAGGCCACCGTCGAGCAGTGGGAAGACCACCAGGATGCAGACCGATCAGACCAGTGGGGGCCGCTCAGACCCCATCCCGCCGCCCCATCTGCCCTTGACGTCCACGATGACCTCGCGGTGCGTCTGGGCCTGGCCCCGCTCAAGGGCCTGGGGGAGCGGGCTGCGCAGGCCATCGTCACCGAGCGCCGTGCCCACGGCCCCTACCGTGACCTGGCTGATCTTGCTCGGCGTGTGAGTCTGAGCCGCTCCCGCCTCGAGGCACTGGCCGTCTCAGGAGCCCTGGACAGCTTGGGGACGGAGCGACGTCAGGCCCTGTGGGCTGCCGGGGTCCTCTCCGATGAGCATGGTCGACGTCGCGGTACCTCCCACCAGGGACGAGGAGCGTGGTGTCAGCCCACGCTTCCGGGGACCGCCGTCGGTGCCCGGGCCCCGACCCTGCCGGCCATGACAGACCGCGAGCGCCAGGGCGCCGACCTGAGCCTGACCGGAGTGTCCACGCACGGCTCGCCCCTGAGGCTGCTGCGCCCCGCACTAGCCGCCGACGGTGTGCTGAGCGCAGCCGATCTCGCAGGTCAGGAGCATGGGAGCCGGGTGCGGGTCGCCGGCGTCGTCACCCACCGGCAGCGCCCCCACACGGCTTCCGGCATGATCTTTCTCAACCTGGAGGACGAGACGGGTCTGCTCAACGTCTCCTGCCGAGCAGGCATGTGGCGCCGCTACCGCAGTGTCGGTAGACGTGCCGTCGCTCTCATCGTGCGCGGCACCGTGGAGAAGGGCGACGGAGTCGTCGCGCTCATGGCCGAGCGTCTCCAGGTCCTTCCCGGTGTTCCCGGAACCGGCAGCCGGGACTGGTGCTGACGGCGGAGTCCCTCACTCCTTGCGGGAGGAGTACGCGGGCAGCTCACCCGTGACCGGGGCGTCTTTGGTGTGCAGCTCGGAGTAGACGGACCAGAGCACGCTGATCAGCGGAACCGCGACGATCGCGCCGAGCAGACCGGCGGCGTAGGTCCCCAGGGCGACGCCGATGATCACCACCACGGGGTGCAGCGAAACCTGACGCCCCATGATGAGGGGTTGGAGGATGTGCCCCTCGATCTGACCGATCCCCGCCACCCCTACGCCAACAACGATCATGGTGACGAAGCCGCCGGAGGCCAGGGCCACCACCATGGCCACGATCATCGCCAGAGGGGCGCCGATGATCGGGATGAAGGCGCCGATGAATACGAGTACCGCCAGGGGGGCCGCCAACGGGATCCCCACCAGCTGTAGGAAGATCCCGGCCATGATGGCGTCGGTGAGCGCCACCAGCACGGTGCCACGGGCGTAACCGGCGAAGGTGTACCAGCCGGCGCCCGCAGCCCGGTGAGTCGACTCCCGCATCGTGGCAGGCAGCTCGTTGAGGAACCAGCGCCACATCCTGCCCCCGGAGGCGAGGAAGAAGATGGTGACGAACAGTGCCAGGGCCAGGACTGTGAGCACATCGACGACCGCACTCGCGTTGGAGAGCAACTCCGAGGCCAGGGAGGGGGCATTGGACTGCAGATAGTGCTGCCCCTGACGCAACCAGAGCTGGAACTGGTGATAGATCTGCTGCTGTGTCAGGTGCAGCGGTCCGTTCTCCAGGAACTCCATGATCGTGTTGAGGCCATCACCGAACTGGGATGCCAGGGAGCTCCACTGACTGGTGACCGAGGTGACCACGTACGTGACCAGTCCGGCAATCGCACCGATGGTGGTGAGCAGTGCCAGGAAGGTTGCCGGATATCGGGGCATGATCCTGGCGAAGAGGTTGACCATCGGTTGGAGGATCGAGGTGAACACCAGCGCCATGAACAGGCCGATGAAGACCGGGATCACCTGTGAGGTGGCGTAGACGACAAGACCGATGGCGATGACGATGCCGAGCCCCAGCCAGGCCCCCATGCCGCCGCGCACCAGCCAGGAGGGTAAGGAGTCCATGATCGAGGAGCGGGTCGTGACCGTCTCCGGGAAGGAGACCGAGGGCGCCACGCGCACATGGGTGGTCGATACCGGGGGAGCGGCCGGCCTTGCTGCAGCATCCTCGTCTGAGTCGGACTCCCAGTGCAGCTGGTGGTCACGATCCGCCTGCCTGCGCCTCTCCGCCCAGTCGATCCCCCGATCCAGTGCCGTGCGGGCATTCCTGAGCCGGCTCAGCAGGCCGCTGCTGCTGAGAATCTCTCGAGTGGACTTCTTCTCCGAACCGGGTCCCTGAGCCGTCTGGTGGGAGGCGGAGCTCTGGGAGCACTCGGAAACCTCGGCCGGCGCGTCCTGCGCCGGCTCTTGCGACGGAGAGCTGTTGGTTGCCATGGGGTGAACGATCAGTCCTTCACTGGATATCGGGCTGACGAAACACGCCCAGCCTACTAGCGTGGCCCCATGACCGCCCCGAATGTCGGCAATCCGACGCACCCCGCCGTGACGAACCAGCTGCGTCTGCCCCGCACCGCCGCGTTAGGGCCAGGGCGGGGAGGACAGCAGAGGCTTCTCATCGACGCCCCGGCCGGAGCCGCGGAGATCTATCTCCACGGAGCCACCGTGACCTCCTGGGTGCCGCGTGGCGGCACGGAGGTCATCTTCACCTCACGGCAGGCGGTCTTCGACGGCGCCACCGCCATTCGTGGAGGAATTCCCCTGTGCCTGCCGGAGTTCGGCGTCGGCATCAACGGTGACGCCGTGCCGAAGCACGGATGGGCCCGCATCGCCCCCTGGCAGCTGCGGACGGTGACCACGACCGACAGCGGTGGTGTCCGCGCTCTTCTGAGTGTCAGTCGCGACCGCCTGACGGCGCTCTACGAAGTCGAGGTCGGGGAGACGCTGCGTCTAGGACTCAGCCTGCGCAACGAGGGGACCGAGCCCCGCACGGTGGAGGCCGCCACCCACACCTATCTCTCAGTCCACGATGTCACCGCCAGCCGCATCGGCGGGCTCGCCGGCGTCTCCTACAGCGACAACCTGGCCCGCAGTCCCCAGGAGGCTCTCCGCGTCCAGGACGGTGACGTGACGATCTCCGGACCCGTGGACCGCATCTACGACTCCGCCGAACCGATCACCGTGACCGATCCTGGGCGTCAGCGGACCATCGGCATAGACAAGCGCAACGCGCCCTCGACGATCGTGTGGAACCCCTGGTCCACGTACAGCGCCCCACTGCCGGACATGGCCGACGACGAGTTCCCTGCCATGGTGTGCGTCGAGAGCGGAGCGGTGCGAGAGCACGCTCCGACAATAGCCCCCGGGGCGAGCTGGTCCATGCAGGTGACCTTGAGCGTCGAGAGCACCGGAGTGTGATGGGAAGCACTTGGATGTGGCTTGGTGGCCTCGGTGGCCGTCATGCTAAGTTTCTCTGCGTCGCCGGGGCGAGGCCGCGGGGAAGTCGCTGAAAAGCGGAGACAACACAAGTCCGAGTGGCGGAATAGGTAGACGCGCTAGCTTGAGGTGCTAGTGCCTTATTAAACGGGCGTGGGGGTTCAAGTCCCCCCTCGGACACCACCAACACATGATCCCCGGAACCATAAGGTTCCGGGGATCATCGCGTTACCGTCAGGAGGCCTCGGTCAGCTCCATTCGGGACGGTAGAGGTCGGGGCGGGAATCGAAGCAGCACATGATGAGCGGCACGATCTCTAGTCCAGCGATGATGAAGAGCGCCCACAAGCCCGACTGTCCTGTGTCGTGCAGCCGCCGCACCATGACAGCGATGTGAGGGACGAACGTCGCCAGCCCGAAAATGCCGATGATTCCCATGACGAGAGTTAAGACTAATCCTGCTGAGGATTCGGAGGCATCGTTAACGATCAGTGCTGCGAGGCTAACGCCGAACACAAGATACAAAATAAAGATGCTGCCGACTAAGAACAGATAGGACCACCAGAACTCCGAACGCGAGGCATAGCCGCGGAACTGGGCGTAGCGCTGGAAGAAACGCTTGATGGCCTCACCGAAGCTCGCGCCGGGCAGAGGGGCGATATCTGGTGTCAACGGCGGAAGCCCGAACTGTCCGAACTGGTTGGGAGCGCCGTAAGGCGCTGGATCGCCAGGGTAGGGGGCAGGGGCGCCATAAGGCGCCTGGCTGCCATAGGTCGGCTGGGGCGCTTGACCACCGTAAGCCGGCTGCTCGCCGTAGGGGGCGGGGCCGCTTCCGTAGGACATGAATCCTCCAAGTGAGATGGGTTAGGGGGCTGTGAATGCTTGTACGGTCGGAGGCGTCCGAGTAGACGCGCCTCCTGGCCCTGGAACGGCATACAACTGACAGCCTAGGGGAGGTGGCTGGAGACGTCATCCTCTTCTTCGCCACCATGGTGGGGAGTAGTCCCTATATCGAGTCACAGGACAGCCACCTCGGTAGACTGAGCTCCCATGCACTCTGCTACCCCACTGAGTAGCCCTTCAGGTACGCGGCGCAGTCCTGAGCTGGTACGTGCGCGCGCCGGGGTCTGTCTGGTGTTCCTGGCAAATGGCTTGGGGTTCGCCAACCTGGTGCCGCGTTTCCCGGAGATCGTGGTGCATCTGGGGCTGAGCAAGAGCGCCTTCGGGCAGGCTGTGGCCGCAGTCGGCGTCGGCGCTCTCGTGGCGGGGTTGGCCGCGTCGTGGCTCATCTCTCGCCTGACCTCAGCCAGGGTCGCCAGCCTGGGCATGCTCGTGGTGGCTCTGGCTCTCCTCGGAGCGGGGCTGGCACCTTCGTGGGGCGTCCTCGCTGTCTGTCTGCTGATTGTCGGCGGGACGGACTCCATTGTCGATGTCGCGCAGAATGCTCACGGGTTGCGGGTCCAGCGCCGGTGGGGCGCCTCCATCGTGACGAGCTTCCATGCCTCGTGGTCGTTGGGGGCGGTCCTGGGAGCCGCCATGGGGCAGGCCATGGCCGGAGCCGGAGTGGGGCTGGGAACCCATATGGTGCTGACGGCGGTAGCGCTGCTCGTCATCTCGGTAGGTCCTCTGCTCGCAGGCTGGTTTCTGCCCGGCCATGACCGCGCTGATCGCGCCCCCGAACGGCTTGAGGAGCTCGATGACACCCCCGGGGTGAGGTCGGCGACCTCGCCCCGCCGTGCTCGGCCGGTCACGATACTCGTGCTCTTCGTCGTCGGCCTGCTGTGCGCCGCCTCGATGTTCCCTGAGGACGTGGCCATGAACTGGTCGTCGCTGCTCCTGTCTGAGCAGGGTGCTGGCCCCGGTCGCGTCGGGCTGGGGCTGGTGGCCCTTCAAGGAACGATGATCGTGGGGCGTCTGGTGGGCGACCGCATCATCGACGCTGTCGGTCAGCGAGCCGTGATCGCCTGGGGCGGAGCGCTGGTCACCCTCGGGATGAGTGTCGCCCTTCTGCTCTTCTCCGTTCCCGGGACGCTGCTCGGGATGGCGATATCCGGAGCGGGGTGCGCTGTCGCCGTACCCGTGGCCTACTCCGCTGCCGACGACGTCGAGGGGCTTCCGCCCGGGCTGGGACTGACCATCGTGTCCTGGCTGGCCCGTCTGGCGGTCCTCCTGGCGCCGCCGGTTGTCGGCCGGCTCGCTGACAACCACGGACTGTGGGTGGCTCTGGCCTACGGCTTGCTGGGAGGTCTCATCATGGTCACCTTCTGGCCGGTCCTGCGCCGCAGGCCTGCCGGGAGCTAGGGGACGGGACTGACGCGAGTCAGGCCAGTCCCACGAGGCGTCGTCGTCCGGCGTCCCGGTTGCGCGCCCATACGACACTGACCACCACGGTCGTCGCCACGGCAAGCATGGTGAGTCCGATGTACACAGGAACGCTCAGGAACAGTGCTGAGACGGCTGAAGCGTCCGAAGCATCCGTTGAGTGCTCTGAACTGCGTTCGATGAAGAGCAGAACGCCTCCGGCTGCGCACAGGACCCAGAAGCCGCTGGCTGCCGCGTTCCAGTAGTCCTGTCGGAGGCGCGAGGCGCACCATCCGGGAAGATTGTCAATATCGACGTCTCTGAGGCCTATGCGGCGAGGAGCGTCCTCTCCGGGGACCTGGGTCGGGTAGGTGGCCAGGAGCCGGTCGCAGGCCTGTAATGACGGCATCAGGGCTAATCCAACCATTCCTGTACCGACCAGAATGACGGAGATGACACGACCGGTGTTGAGGCCTGCCCCGCCTCCGCTGAAGACGTAGAAAAAGCCGAGAATGACGATGATGAGGGAGGAGGTGAGGAGGACCTTGAGTCTGCCTCTTCTGACGGTCTTGGTGACGCTGTAGGCGTCGGGCCAGGCCGGCCCCATACGGCCATCAAGCGTGACTCCCCGTCTGCGTGTCTCGCTGGAAGGACGAGTGATGAGATCCGGGCGTAGCCCCGCCTCAACGTCGAGTGGGCGAGACGATCCCGGTTGCTGTCCGGTCATCCGGGTGAGGACTGAGCGCAGGAGCTGCCACTGCTCCTCGGCGACGAAGTCCGGTGTGCGCAGGATCCAGGCGCTGCGGAGCCCAATGACCATGATCAGAACGCCCAGGATGGTGAATCCAGCAGGCAGGAGCAGAACAGGGGAGTCGAATACGAAGGAACGTCCCTGAGTCTCCTCCTCCATCCTCATCAAGGGGATGGTCATGATGACAAAGGAGAACGACAGCAGGGAGAAGAAGGCTCCGAATCCGACCATAGCCAATCTGCTCCCCATTCCCGGTCCCCACTGCTTACCGGGTGCCGCGGTGCCCAGATCATAGGAGGAGACGGCGGCCTTGACCGCCTGCTCGACCTGCTCTCGGCCAGCAATCGAAGCCGGCACCGTGAGCCGTTCACGAACCAGGGGGAGCCTGGAGTCGGAGCCGAGCCCGGACTCGAAGTAGTACGTGCGCACGGTCCGAACGTGCCCACTGTCGTTGGACGTGGTGCTGACCGAGATGTTGCTGACGCGGGCCGGAACCCTCTGCTCGACTGCGATGACGCCGCCTTCCTGGCGTACTCGCACCGCGGGGAGCTTCCAGCGTGCAATCGCTGGACCGTAGCGACGACTTGCAGGCGCGGGGCTGGGCATACTCATGTGGATGTGTCTCCGTGGGGTGGGGGCAGAACTCAGATCAGTCCTGCTTGATGGCGCAGCTCGTTGTCCTTCTGCTGTATCCAGTGTCTGCCGATCACAACGGTGGCGAGTGCCGTAGTGATGATGACCAGGACAAGGACCGAGTTCCATATCAGGGCGTGGGTGTGAGCCTCATGCGAGGAGGAGCTGGTCGAGAACGCAGTCTGATTCAGCATCACAGAGGCGAATATGGCGAGAACAGCCACGACGAACTCAATCAGGAACACGATCGCAGCAAGGTTCCAGTGGCGTTCGCGCCGGCGCGCATCGCACCATGCGGGTAAGGAGGCGGTGTCGACATCCTCCCAGCCGAGCTCTCGCGGCTCTTCCTCTCCGGGCATCGTGCTGGGATAGGAGACAAGGAGGCGGTCGCAACGCTGGGAGATGTGGGAGAGGATCGCGCCGAATACGCTGATGCCGCCGAGCAGGGGAATGAGTGTGAGCTGCCCGGCGGCGATGAACAGCAGGAAGATCAAGACCCCCACGAGCAGGAAGACTGAGGCGAAGACGGTCATGACGACGAGGGCGCGCCGGCCCTGCCTGACGCGCTTGGCGACGTCGTAGGCGTCCGGCCATGGAGGACCCATGCGCCCGTCACGGGTGACTCCTCGCGTGAGAGATACTCCGCTCGGGTGAGTAATGAGATCCCGCCGCAGGCCCGCCTCAATGTCCAGGGGGCGTGACGAACCGGGCTCCTGCCCCGACAGCTGGGTCAGGACCTGACGCAACAGCCCCCACTGCTCCTCGGCCACGAACCTCGGAGTGCGCAAGACCCAAGCGGCGCGAGCGCAGGTGACCGCGATGGTGAGTGCCATGAGGACGAAGACGCCGGGCAGAACTGCGAAGACCTTCTGCAAGCCGGTAAAGGGATCACCCGGGGGTGCGATGGAGGGGCTTCGGTGGAAGGAGATGGCGAGGTACAGGCCGGCTCCCGCCAGGCCCAGTGCGGCGACGGTCTGCAGCAGCCGCGGCAGCGCGCCCCCACTGAGCTGAACGGACAGCGCCGCCGTGCCCGGGTCGTAGGCGGCGATGGCATGGTCTACGGCTTGACGAACCTGCTGCTCGCTCACTGCGCTTGCTGGAACGGTCAGCCGTTCCTTGACGAGTGGTACTGATGTCGGTGATCCCAGTCCGGCTTCATAGATCGGAGTCTGATACTCGTCGTGGATGCTGCTGGAGTCATGCCCGCTGCTCGTGTGTATGCCTTCCACGCGGGCGGGGACGCGCTGCTCGATCGTGATGACATCGCCGCGTCTGCCTACCCTTACTGAGGGCAACATCCAGCGGGGGATGGCGGGACCGTGGCGTCGGCTCTCAGGCGTTGGGGCGTTAGTCACTCAATCTCTTCTCGTCGGGGCGTCGCCCTCGAGCATAGGCCCACGCAATGAACCGGGAGGGGAATTCGAGCGACTCATCAAGAGTGGGACCAGGGGAGGCGTTAGCATCGGCCTCCATGGACTCCTTTGAGATGACTGTTCCCGCGGATGCCGGTCTGCCCGCACTTGTGCTGTCGGTCCCGACCGGCGACGACGTCGACCGCATCACTGAGATCTGCCAGGACGCGGACATTCAGGAGTGGACCACCATCCCCTGTGGCTACCAGCGCAGCGACGCACAGTTCTTCGTCGAGCGGGTCGTTGCCGACGGCTGGAGTGAGGGGCGTGAGCTCACCTGGGCGGTTCGCGAGGCCGGCGATGACGGCGCATCGGCGACCCTCGTGGGCATGCTCAGCATGACCCTGAGCGGCCCTGAGAGCGCTCGGATCGGCGAGATCGGGTACTGGCTCGCCGCTGCCGCGCGCGGGCGCGGCACCATGGCCCGCGCCGTCGTCGCCCTTATCGATACGGCCTTCGACCCGAGCGGCCCCCTGAGCCTGTCCGTGCTGAGATGGCGCTGCTACATCCACGAGACGAGCCGCGGGCCGGTGCCCAACTGGGCCTCCTGGAAGGTCGCCTGGTCCCTCGGCTTCCAGCGGGAAGGGCGAGTGCGCCACTTCCTGCCCAATGACGGCCGGCTCCGTGATGGCTGGATCGGCACCCTGCTGCCCGAGGATCCGCGTGAGCCGCAGGCTCCCTGGGACGGCCCCGTTGACGCAGACGACGTTCTTCCCCTGGTGCCGCACGACGGCGTCGGGGAGCGGGAGGGTGACGACCCCGAGGCCTTGGTGCGTCGCTTCCACCATGTCTACGGACTCCCCGTCCAGACCGACGGTGCCAGCCTCGAGCGTGAGAGCCTCGGTATGCGCATGAGTCTCATCGCCGAGGAGTTTGCTGAGCTCGTCGGCGCCGTCTATGGGCAGGCGGCGCGCGATGAGATCGAGTCGAGCTACCGTCGCGCCGTGGCTGCTGATGACGGTGCTCGTGACACCGTCGAGGCCGCCGATGCCCTGGCGGATCTCGTCTACGTCATCTACGGCATGGCTCTGGAGACCGGGATCGACCTGGCGGCCGTGCTCGCCGAGGTGCAGCGCTCCAACATGTCCAAGCTGGGCGTCGACGGCCGGCCGGTCCACCGTGAGGACGGCAAGGTCCTCAAGGGGCCTGACTACTTCCCTCCGGACGTGGAGGCTGTGCTGCGTCGTCGCCGCCTGCGCTGAGAGGAGTCTCTCGAGGCGGCCATAACTATACTGTGCATGTAGTACAGTTCCGGCCGTGACTCGTACTCCCGGACTGCGCGCCTGGGCCGCCCTGGCCGTCCTGACCCTGGCCGTGACCCTGCTGGCCATCGATTCCACGGTGCTGGCGCTGGCGATCCCCTCGCTGAGTACCGACCTGAGCCCGACTGCCAGCCAGCTGCTGTGGATCGGTGACATCTACTCCTTCACCCTGGCCGGTCTGCTGGTCACCATGGGTAACGTCGCCGACCGCATCGGTCGGCGAAGCCTCCTGCTCATCGGGACGCTCGGCTTCGGGGTGGCCAGCATCATGGCGGCCTTCGCACCCAGCGCGGGAGCCCTCATCGCCGTTCGAGCCCTGCTGGGTGTCGGTGGCGCCACGATCATGCCCTCCACCCTGTCCCTCATACGCAACATCTTCCTCGACGTCCGCCACCGCGCCACCGCCATCGCCATCTGGTCCGCCGGCAGCTCCGGCGGCACCGCCCTGGGGCCGCTGGTTGGCGGTGTCCTGCTCGAGCACTTCTGGTGGGGCAGCGTCTTCCTCATCAACGTCCCGGTCATGGCGGCTGTCATCGTCACGGGCCTGTGGCTCCTGCCGGAGTCCAAGAACGAGCAGGGCGCCCCGGTGGATCTGGCCTCTGCGGTCCTGTCGGTCCTGGCCATCGTGCCGATCACCTACGCCGTCAAGTCCTTCGCGCATGACGGTCTCACTGTCGTTGCGATCGCAGCACTGGTGGGTGGTTTGGCCGCCGGATGGCTATTCATCAGGCGTCAGCGCACGCTGGCCACGCCGCTGATCGACGTCGAGCTCTTCCGGCGCCCCGCGTTCACCTGGGCGATTGCGGCCACTGTCCTGGCGATCTTCGCCTTGGCCGGTCTGCTGTACTTCTTCTCCCAGTACCTCCAGCTCGTTCGAGGCTACTCCACGCTCCGAGCGGGCCTGACCGAGGTGCCCGCATCACTTGCCTCCATCGTCGTTGTCGCGGTCGTGGCCACGGTGGTGCGCCGACTCGGCAATGGCCGGGCGCTCGGGAGCGGCCTGCTCGTGGCCGCGGTGGGGCTGGTTGTGGTCGCTCTGGGGGAGTCCTACGGCGGGATCGTGGTGATCTGCGTCGGCCTGCTCGTCATTGGCGCAGGTATCGGCCTGGCCTTCACGGTCTCCACCGGAGCGGTTCTGGGGGCGGTGCCGGCGGACCGCGCCGGTGCGGCCTCCGCCATCTCCGAGACCGGACTCGAGCTGGGAGTTGCCCTGGGGATCGCGGTGCTCGGCACGATTCAGGATGTCGGTTACCGGCTCCTGCTCGGACAGGCCCCCTCCGGGCTCCCGAGGCGGGTCGCCGACGCCGCCGAGCAGTCCCTGGCCACCCTGGCGGGTGTCGTCGACCTGGGTGACCCCGGGCAGGCCGAGCTGATGGTTCAGGCCCGGGAGGCATTCACTCGCGCCATGCAGGCCACCGCCGTGACTGCTGCCGGTATCCTCCTGTTCGCGGGTGTGATGGCTGCACGTCATGTTCCAGCGGCGAGTGAGGAGAGCTCATGAGAACCTCGAAACGGGACCGCATCATCACGGGGGCGCTCGAGCTCGCCCACTGTGACGGTTTCGATTCACTCACCTTCGACACTCTGGCTGAGCACGTTGGTCTGAGCCGCGGTGGAGTTATCTATTACTTCCGCACCAAGACCGAGCTCCTGGAGGGGATCGCGGCAGCGTTCCTGGAGCGGTGGCGGACTCAGGCCCTGGCTGCGCTGGGCGGGCCCCTGGAGGAGGCGAGCCGGACCGAGCGCATCGAGGCACTGACTCGCTCAGTCCTCGACGGCGAGATCCTGCCCGGCGAGGTCAGCTTCATGCTCTCGGCCACGCCGGAGGCGGAGATGCTCAAGGAGGCCTGGAACACGCTGAGCCGGGAGTGGGTGGGTGAGATCCGTGAGCTCACTGCCATGCAACGCGTGGCGCTGCTGGCCGTGGATGGATGGTGGGCCAACCGCGCCGTCGACAGCCGTAGCCGTAACCCCGATGAGCCCGCCATCGCCGAGCTCATCGTGTCCCTGGCTCGCGGTGAGGACGCTGGCGGACGGCAGTGACAGGGTCCCCTAGAAGCGGGGAATGTTACGCATGTTCGATGTCGCCATGCTCACGGCCTCCCCCGCACCTCGATTGAGAACGATCTTGCTCATTGCTGTGGCGAAGCCGATCAGCTGCTCACCCGTGATCTCCGGAGGAAGCGACAGGGCATTGGGGTCGGTGACGACCTCTACCAGTGCTGGGCCATTGAAGTCGAAGGCCTTCTGAAAAGCTCTGCGCAAGTCTCGTGGATCGTCAACGCGTTCGCCATGGAAACCGATCGACTGTGCTACTCCGGCGTAGTTGACGTCGTGGACATCAGTGCCGAAGTCGGGCAGGCCATTGACCAGCATCTCGAGCTTCACCATACCCAGAGTCGAGTTGTTGAAGACCACGACCTTGATCGGCAGGTTGTGCATACGGGCGGTCACGAGCTCTCCCATGAGCATGGACAGGCCGCCGTCGCCGGACACGGAGATCACCTGGCGATGGGGATGGGAGACCTGTGCGCCGATGGCATGGGGGAGAGCGTTTGCCATGGATCCGTGCAGGAAGGAGCCGATGAGGCGGCGCGTACCTAGCGGGTCGATGTAACGTGCGGTCCACACGTTGCACATTCCGGTGTCTGCGGTGAAGATCGCGTCCCTGGCGGCGACCTCGTTGAGCACGTGGGCGGCATACTCGGGGTGAATGGGTTTGATCCTGTCCGCCTTGCGCGTATAGGCGCCAATGGGTGCCTTCATGATCTTGGCATGCTTCTTGAGCTGAGCCTTGAGAAAAGCGTCCGAGCGGCGTTTCTTAATATGCGGAATGAGAGCTTCGATAAACGGAATGACGTCTGAGTGAATCGGGTGAGAGACGTCGGTGCGCCGTCCCAGTTTCTCAGCGTGATTGTCCACCTGGACCGTCACGGTGTCCGGTAGGAACTGATCGTAAGGGAAGTCGGTCCCCAGCAGGAGCAGTACGTCGGCGTCCTTCATGCCCTCGGCGGCGGCCCCGTATCCCAGGAGGCCCGTCATACCGACGTCGTAGGGATTGTCATACTGGATGAAGTCCTTGCCGCGCAACGAATGACCGATCGGTGCTTTGAGCAGGTCGGCCAGTGCGATGACTTCGTCATGAGCGCCCTTGACGCCGGCACCGGCGAAGATCGCTACCCTCCGAGACTTGTTGAGTAAGGCGGACACCTCGGCCACGTCAGCAGGGTTGGGCGACAGGGTGGCCGGTCTGGCCTTGGAATACTCGGGAATGGCGGCAGTGGCCTTCTCGTCGGAGACATCTCCCGGCAATGAGATCACGCTCACGCCGCTCAGGCTGACAGCGTGGCGGATTGCGGCGTTGACGACACGAGGAGCCTGCTTGGGGGTGGAGATGAGCTCTGAGTAGACCGAGCACTCGTTGAACAGACGATCCGGGTGGGTCTCCTGGAAGTAGGACTGGCCAATCTGAACGCTGGGGATGTGCGAGGCGATCGCCAGCACCGGGGCGCCCGAGCGCTGTGCGTCGTACAGGCCGTTAATCAGGTGAAGGTTGCCCGGACCGCAGGAGCCGGCGCACACGGAGAGCTCTCCGGTCAGCTGCGCCTCAGCCGCAGCAGCGAAGGCAGCGGCCTCCTCATGGCGTACATGGACCCAGTCGATCCCACCCTTGGCGGAACCGCCAGCCTTACGGACGGCGTCGACGATCGGATTGAGGGAGTCTCCTACGATTCCGTATATCCTGCGGACACCGGCATCGACGAGCTGGGCCACGAGCTGTTCTGCGACATTCATGCGTCTCTCCCTGGAGATCCTGGATTCGAGTGACCCCATCAGGCTACGCCCAGTGCGACCATAGTCCTAGAATTGATGGCCTGTTGTGAACGAGAAGACCATCAGTGCATGGCACGATGGGCCCATGAGCGAGACCACCGACGGCACCGACCTCCCGGAGTCGAATGTCTTCGCCAAGCCATGGTCGCTCGACCTTGGCCTACCCGGCTTCACGGCCGTCGACCACGCCGACATCGAGCCGGCCATCCGCGCCGGGATGGCGGCCGAGCGTCAGCAGTGGGAGGCGATAGCCACCAACGAGGACGAACCCACCGTTGCCAACACCGTCGATGCGCTGGAAAGTTCCGGTGATCTCCTGGAACGTGCGCTGACCGTTCTGGATGCCCTGACCTCCGCCACCGACTGCCCGGACCTCGACGAGCTCGAGGAGGCCCTGGCTCCCGAGCTGGCGGCCCACTCCGACGCCTATCACCTCGACTCACGTCTTTACCGCCGCTTCAAGGCCCTCGACGACCTCGTTGCCGCAGCCCCTGATGGACAGGACGCGTGCGACGCCGATGGCACGGTCATCGACGCCGAGGCCGCACGCCTCATCCGCTTGACCGTCGAGGAGTTCGAACGCAATGGCGTCGGCCTGGAGGAGGCGGAGGCTCACGCGCTCAAGGAGATCAACGCCCGTGTCAATGCGCTCAAGATGCGCTTCTCCGTCCTGGTCACAGAGGCCATGCACGCCGCCGGGGTCACGAACGTCACGGTGCCGCCGTCCCTCGCCACCACCCGGCCCCACAGCGCCAGGCTCGCCCTGTTGGACAAGTCCATGAGCCGAGGGCTGGGGGAGCAGGGCGCCTCCGGCGACACCCGCAGCATCGTTCTGGAGCTCGCCCTGCTGCGCGCCGAACGGGCCGCACTTCTGGGCTTCCCGCACCACGCCGCCCTCGTGGCCGCGGAGTCGGCCGCGCGAACCACCGAGGCGGTCTCGGAGCTGCTGGGCCGGCTCACGTCGCCGGCCATGGCCAACGCCCGCGCAGACGCCCAAGTCTACGCCGCTCGCATGGACCTGGATCCGCAGACCCAGGCGGGCGAGGCCTTCGGTCCTGCCGACTGGCCCCTCTACGAGGCCGCTGAGCGCAAGGAGCGCTTCGGCGTCGACGACGAGGTTCTGGCCCCCTACCTGGAGCTGTGGAGCGTCGTCACCAAGGGGGTCTTCTATGCCGCCAACCGCCTCTACGGCATCACCTTCCGCGAGCGCGGGGACCTGGCGGAGCACATGTACGCCCCGGGCGTGAAGGTCTGGGAGGTGCGCGACGGCGAGGACTCGCAGGCGCCGGTTCTGGGCCTGTTCGTCGGCGACTACTATGCCCGAGCAGGCAAGTCCGGCGGCGCCTGGATGGACAGCCTCGTCACCGGCTCGACGCTCACCGGCCGCAAACCGGTCGTCATCAACTGCTGCAACATCGAGCAACCCACCTCCGGTCCGGCCCTGCTGACCTGGGACGAGGTGATCACCTGCTTCCATGAGTTCGGGCACGCGCTGCACGCCCTGTTCTCCGAGGCCCGCTACCCCTCGGCCTCCGGGACCGCCGTGCCGCGCGACGTCGTCGAGTTCCCCAGCCAGCTCAATGAGAAGTGGGCGCTCCACCCTGAGGTGCTGGCCGGCTACGCGCGCCACGTCGACACCGGCGAGCCCCTCCCGCCCGAGCTCGCCGAGCAGCTGCGTGGCCAGGGCACCTTCGGTCAGGGCTACGGCACCACCGAGTACCTGGGAGCGGCCCTGCTCGACCAGGCCTGGCACACCCTAGCCCCCGGCGAGGTCCCGGGGGACGTTGACGAGGTGGAGGACTTCGAGCACCGGGCCCTGGCCGAGGCCGGAGTCGATGACGCCCTCGTGCCTCCCCGCTACCGCACCACCTACTTCTCCCACGTCTTCGCCGGAGGCTACAGCGCGGCCTACTACGCCTATATCTGGAGCGAGGTCATGGATGCCGATGCCATCGAGTGGTTCACCACTGATGGCGCGATCAACGGCGACCTCGGCCTGAACCGGCTGGCCGGGGGGATCTTCCGCCGCGAGTTCCTCGCCCGCGGTGACTCCCGAGACCCTCTGGCCTCCTACCGCGCCTTCACCGGGCGCGACCCCGGTATCCTGCCTCTTCTTCAACGTCGCGGACTGGCCTGATGGACGCAGTTCGCAACTTCACCCTCTCATCACCGGAAGGAACATAATATGGCTCGCGTCACCATCGTCGGCGGTGGATACGGTGGCATCACCGCCGCCAAGGCCCTCGACGACGTCGCCGAGGTCACCCTCGTGGAGCAGAAGGACACCTTCGTCAGCCACGCCGCGGCGCTGCGTGCGGCGGTCGATCGTGACTGGGCGGAGAAGATCTTCCTGCCCTACGACCGGCTTCTGACCAACGGGCGCGTTGTTCACGGCACGGTGCTGACTGTGCGAGGCGCCACCGTCGAGGTCTCCGGTCACGGGCAGATCGAGGCCGACTACCTGGTGCTGGCCACCGGGACCGCCTACCCCTTCCCCGCTAAGCACATGGAGTCCTCCTCCGTCATCGCCAAGGCCCGTATCGAGCGCGTCCACACCAACCTCGAGCAGTCCTCGCGAGCGCTCATCGTGGGCGCCGGCGCCGTCGGTATCGAGCTGGCCGGCGAGATCACCTCGGCCTTCCCGGACGTCAAGGTGACCATGCTGGAGGCCGCCGACAGGATCCTTCCCGCCGGCGACTACAAGCCGGAGATCCGTGAGGCCATCTCCGACCAGCTCGCCCAGCGCGGGGTGGAGATCATCACCGGTGACTCTCTCAGCTTCCTGCCCCCGGTCGACGTCGGCGTGCTCTCTCCCTTCCGGGTCACCACCGAGAACGGGCGCCAGCTCGAGGCCGACATGTGGTTCCGCGCCTACGGCTCGGCGGCCGCCACCGGATTCCTCGGCGAGGACTACGACGAGGTGCGCCACTACGACGGCACGATCCGTGTCGATGAGTACCTGCGAGTGGTGGACCACCCCGGTGTCTGGGCCATTGGCGACATCACCGACGTGCGCGAGTCCAAGCGCGCCGACGCCGCTCGGGCCCACGCTCGAGTCGTCGCCAGCAATATCGCCGACATCATCGCGGGTCGGGAGCCCTCCGCGACCTACACGCCCGGAGCCGAACGGATCATCCTGCCCCTGGGGCCCGACGGCGGCGCCTCCCAGATCCTGCGTGACGGTGTGCGCGTCGTCGTCGGCCCCGAGGAGACCAGCAAGATCAAAGGAGAGGACCTCTTCCTGGGCTTCATCCGTCAGGAGCTGGGAGTCGATCCGGAGGCGTGATCGCGCGCGACGCGGCCCGGCAACGCCGTTTACCTGTGCGCTGTGCGAGGGATAGCCGGTAGTGTGTCCTGCATGACGAACGATCCGCGGTCCGCGCTCAACCGACTCATTGCCGCCTTCGAGGCGCACCTGGACGCTGCCGCGACTGGTGATGAGCTCTCCCCGGCCGTGGTCGCGGCCGAGAACGCCCTCCAGGACGCCTTCTTCACCTATGACGACTCGCTGTTCACCGCTTACGGCATCGAGCTCCCCTTCGAGGCCTTCGACTCCGACGGCGACGAGGAGGATGATGATGACGACTATGACGACGACGGTGAGTACGACGAGGATGACGACGACTACGACGATGACAGCGATGATGACGAGGACTATGACGATGAGGACTGACTGAGGTCCGTCGATTGTCCATCGTCCAGTGCGGGGTCCGCGCCAGGTGTGCGGACCCCGCACTTCTCTGTGCTCAGAAGCGCTCGGGGTAGCCGAGCTGCAGGGAGGTGACCTCGTCCAGGGCGTGTCGGATCTGGACCGGAAGCTCCAGGTCGTCGGCCGCCAGGACTCCCTGGAGCTGAGCCGGAGTGCGCGCCCCCACAATGGTTGAGGCGATGCCGGGGGCGTCGCGGGCCCAGGCGAGCGCGACCTCGGCCGGCTTACGGTCCAGGCCCGAGGCGGCAGTGGCCACGGCCTCGACCACACCCCGGTGCACGTCACCCAGGTAGGGGGATACGTAGGAGCGCAGGTGAGGTGAAGCTGCCCGTGAGTCCGGTGGGATCGTCGCCCGGTACTTGCCGGTGAGCACGCCCCTGCCCAGGGGTGCGTACCCCAGGATGCCGAAGCCCAGGGCCTGCGAGGCGGGCCGGAGCTCGCGCTCGATGCCCCGGGAGAGCAGCGAGTGCTCCACCTCGACGGCCGCCAGTCCCGAACCCCGGCCGCACTCACTGAGCAAGTCATGCATGCGCACCGATGCCCAGGCCGGGTGGTTGGCGATGCCCACGTACCGGGTGCGTCCGGAGGAGACGGCCAGGCTCAGAGCGTGGGCCGTCTCCTCCAGGGAGGTGCTGGGATCCGGCACCTGGACCAGCAGGAGGTCCAGGTGGTCGGTGCCCAGCCGGGCCAGACTGGTGTCGAGTGTGTCCAGCAGCGAGCCGCGTGAGGCGTCGGCCACCGAGGACCGCTCCCCGGTGCGCCAGGTACGCACCCCGGCCTTGGAGACCAGGACGAGGTCCTGCCGATCCACGTGCTCGCGCAGGAGCGCACCGATCACCTCCTCGCTGACGCCCTCGCCGTAGGAGGCGGCTGTGTCCACGAGGGTGCCTCCGGCGTCGAGGAAGACGTCGAGCTGTTCCTTGGCCTCGAGATCATCGGTGTCTCGGCCCCAGGTCATCGTGCCCAGGCCCACGGAGGACACGCGCAGGCCGGTCTGGCCGAGTCTCCTGTGCTCCATAGGCCTAACCGTAGCGGCTCGGTCTACTTGCGCACGGTGATGGTCCAGGCCGCGTCGCCGGTGCGCTCGAACTCGGTGACGGTGTAGCCGTTGTCGGCGGCCCAGGCGGGCAGTGTCTGAGTCCCCTGGGTGCAGTCAAAGCCGATGACGAGCTCGTCGCCGGTGCTGAGCTCTTCCATGGCCTCTTCCGCCTCGATGACGGGGAAGGGGCAGACCTGGCCGGTGGTCTCCAGAACGGTGCGCATGAGTCTCTCCTTGATGCATTGTGATGACGGCGCAGGGTGGGGGTGAGTGGTGTGGTTGCTGTGGTGCAGGTGCGGTCTCAGACAGTGGCGGGCACACGCGAGGCGGCGCGCTCGGCGCGACGATGCTGCCGGGGGCGGATGAGCAGGAACCAGGCGGCCGCCCCGACCCCCAGCACCTGGAAGACGAGCGCGATCCAGCCCTGCCATGACAGGAGCGAGGTCTGCACCAGGGCATTGCCGATGGAGCAGCCACCTGCCCAGACGGCGCCGATCCCCATGAGGACCCCGCCGGCGATGGAGCGCTGAATGACCTGGGCACTGGGCACCCGAACCCGGAACTCCCCGGAGGCCTTGGCTGCGACGTAGGAGCCGAGCAGAATACCCAGGACCAGGAGCACGCCCCAGTCGAGCCGCTTGGCGTCACCGGTGACGATGAGGTTCACCAGGTTCGACGACGGTGTCGTGATCCCGAGCCCGTCCGGGCGCCCCGAGGCCCAGGACGCGGGCCAGGCAATGACGGCGACGACGCCAACGAGGAAACCGGTGACCAGAGGGTTCCACTGCTTCTCCAGCAGCAGGTGAGCCAGTCCCGTACGCTGTGCGGGAATCTGGATCTGAGTGGGACGGCTACGCTCCAGGACAACGAAGCGGTGCACGACGACCCCGGTGATGCTGGCCAGAATGACGACGCCGCCCCAGCTCGGCAGACCGATGGTGGCCGGAATGGTGGTGAGGTCGGTGACCCACAGCCCTTTGACCCAGGTCGTCACCCCTGACAGGAGTCCCGTCTTCGACGCGGCCGCGGTGGTGGCATAGGCCATGAGCGCGAACCAGGAGCCGACCAGGCCCTCTCCGGCGCGGTAGTAGGTCCCGGTGGCGCAGCCTCCAGCCAGGACGATCCCGACTCCGAAGAGGAAGGAACCGACAACGGTGGCGACTACTGACAGCTTGGGGATCTCGGGGGTGATGGAGCCCGCTCCGGTCAGGACGACGACTCCGACCGCCTGAACGGCGATGGCCAGCAGGAAGGCTGTGAACCAGCGCCAGGAGCGGGAGACCCACAGGTCGCGGAAGGCTCCGGTGATGCAGAAACGGCCTCGTTGGAGGATGAAACCGAGGACGGCTCCAACGACGAGCCCAGTGAGAATGGCGGGTGACGGCACGGTGTGGTCCTTGTCCGGCTACTGCTTTCAGGCGCAAGCAGCCTGCGTCGGGGACCGGTGACGCGGCACGGGTGAGGAAAGACAGAGACAGGCCACGTCATCCGGTTGGGGAGTGAGGTGGAGGCCTGGCTGGACGTGGCTGATGAGGCGCCGTCTCAGGAGCGCCGGGAGCCGGGGAGAACGATCTGTCTGAGACCGCCTCAGAACGCCCGAACCAGGCAGCGCATACACATACCGGCTCCGCGCGAGGCGGTGCGGGTTGTGTGGGCCTGGACGACGTTCATGTGCTTCTCCGTGGGGAACTGGGAAGTCCGTGGTGACGGTTGTCAACCGTCACGGACTGTAACCGATGGCTTCTCGCCATGGCAATTCCGGAACAGTGGCTGAGATCAGGCAGCAGCGCGGCGGGCACTCAGGAGACGGGCGATCCCGTCGTCGGGCACCTGCGGCGTGGTGCCACCGAAGAGCGGGCACTGGGCCTGGAAGGCGCACCAGTCGCACAGCCGGGAGCGGCGGGGGCGGAAGAATCCGGTGCGAGCGCAGTCCTCGACCTCATCCCACAGGTGCATCAGGCGCGTCTCGGTCCGCTCCAGCTCGGGCAGGCGAGGATCGTGAGTCAGGACCCGTCCGTCCTTGAGATAGACCAGCTGGAGGCGGGCCGGCGCCCGCCCGCGCAGGCGCCACAGGACCAGCGCGTAGAAGCGCATCTGGAACAGCGCGTCCTCCATGAAACGCGTGCCGGGACTGCGGCCGGTCTTGTAGTCGACCACTCGCATGGCGCCGTCAGGTGCCACGTCCAGACGGTCCACGAAGCCCCGCAGGAGCAGGCCGTCACCGGTCTCGGTCTGGACGAAGAGCTCGCGATCGGCCGGTTCCAGGCGTTGGGGGTTCTCCAGGGTGAAGTAGGTGCGGATGAGTCCGCGGGCCTCCTCCAGCCAGGTCTCCACCCGGCTAGCGTCCTCGAACAGGTCCATGACCTCCGGGTTCTTCTCCCGGTGGGAGGCCCACTGCTCGGGCAGGAGGTCAAGCGCCGCCTCAGGGCGGCGATCTGAGGCCGGAAGATCGTAGAGCCGTTCCAGCACGCCGTGAACCACGGTGCCCTTGTGGGTGGCCAGTGATCCGGGCTCGGGGAGGCGGTCGACCGTGCGCAGACGGAACATGAGCGGGCACTGCATGAAGTCTTTGGCCCGGGAGGGGGACAGGGCTGCTCGGCGTCCACCGCCGGACCCTCCTCCCGGACTGCCACTGGCGCCCGGACCGGTGGGCCTGACGCCGGCCTGAGGTGATGGGCTGGAGACGGTGTGCGGCTCAGGGAACATGGGCACGACGCTACCGCGAGGAGGTGACGCGGTGTCGGATCTGTCCGGGGGAGACGAGCCTTCCTCCACAGGCCGGGCCCGCGGGCACGGACATCTGCGGCTGTGGCCCCCGAGTGAATGCGGCAACCGGCTTCCGACGGCGTTAGGCTCGCGCCCATGTCTGCCCCCACATCGAATGGCGAGTGGGTCATCGCCCGCATCGGCGGCGCCCCCGTCGTCATCTCGCCGACCTCCTTCCTGCTCGGCCTGCTCATCGCCGGCAGCTGGTACCCGCTGGTCTCCTCGGCCCTGGGTGCCTTCGGGACCACAACGGTGCTGCTGGTGGTGGTCTCCACGGTGCTGGGCGTTGCGGCATCGGTCCTGCTGCATGAGCTGGCCCACGGGCTGTCCGGCACTCTCATGGGCAGGCGCCCCACCCGTTACGAGCTCTACCTGTGGGGCGGACGCACGTCCTTCGGACCGGCACGCGACTGGAACGCCTGGAAGGACCTGGTCACCTCCCTGTCGGGACCGGCCACCAACCTGCTCCTGTGGCTGATCGGAACCCTGATGCAGGAATCCGTCCGTCTGTCGGTCCCCGTGGCCTTCACGGTGTGGGCCGTGACCCTGGTCAACCTGGCCCTGGCCATCTTCAACGCCCTGCCGGGTCTTCCTCTCGACGGCGGCTACGCCCTGGCCGCGCTCGTGGTCCAGGTGACCGGCAACCGCCGGCTCGGTCTCAAAGTGGCCGGCTGGGGCGGGCTGGCGGTGGTCGGTGGTGTCGTGTGGTGGTGGATCCTGCGCCCACTCGTGCTGTACGGCCACCAGCCCGACGCCTTCAACCTCATCCTGGTCGTCATGGTGGGCTGGTCGATCGTGGCCTCCAGCTGGCAGGTCCTCGAGCTCGGGGGAGGCGCCCGGGCCGCCTCGAAGCTGGACCTGCACGAGCTGGCCCGCCCTGTACGCGTCGTCGCCCCCGACACGCCCGTGTCCCGGGTTCGTGAAGCGCTGGCGCAGGGAGCCGCACTCGTCCTCGTCACTGACGGGCCCGAGCTGGTGGGCATGATCGATGAGGCCGCCCTCCAGGAGCTCGGGCTGTCGAACGCAGCAGGCTCGGCCCCCGTGGCCGGAATGACTGCGAGGCAGATCTGCACGGTGCTGCCGCCCGCAGCGGTGACGACTGACCTGAACGGTCAGGCGGCCGCTGACGCCATGAAACGGGCCCGGGAGGTCTCACGCTGGCTGGTGCTCGTGGATGCGGGGCACCTGGTCGGCGCGGTGCCCACCGGCGCGCGCTGAGCAGCTGTGCCGTAGCGCGGCATCGATCCGCGTCCCACGGTTGGGTGCCGACGCAGCTATCTGTAGGACGGACCCTGGTGGCCCATCGCGGCACACTCACTAGACTTCTCCGTGATGAGCCAGTACGAGCCCGCCCCTGAACCCGCTGCGTCCGAAGCGCAACCGCCCACCCAGAGCCCCGCCCCCCAGGAGACCCTGGGACAGGCCGGCCGCCGTGGCCCGTTCCGCTACGGTGAGCGCATCCAGGTCACCGACACCAAGGGCCGCAAGAACACCTTTCTGCTCGACCCCCACGGCTACTTCCAGTCCGTGCGCGGCTCCTTCCACCACAGGGATGTTGTCGGCATGGACGAGGGCAGCGTCATCGAGACCGACACCGGTCACGAGCTGCTCCTGCTGCGCCCGCTCCTGGCCGACTACGTCCTGTCCATGCCTCGCGGCGCACAGGTGGTCTACCCCAAGGACTCCGGTCAGGTCATCGCGCTGGGGGACATCTTCCCCGGCGCCCGCGTCCTGGAGGCAGGTGTCGGCTCCGGGGCCCTCACCATGAACCTGCTCTCCGCCATCGGGGAGAGCGGCCACCTGCTGTCCATCGAGCGCCGCGAGGACTTCGCCCAGATCGCCGCCTCCAACGTCGACGCCTGGTTCGGCCGCCACCATCCCGCCTGGGAGCTGCGCACCGGGGACTTCGCCGACGTCGTCGCCGCCCGGGTGGAACCCGGCAGCATCGACCGGGTGGTCCTGGACATGCTCGCCCCCTGGGAGAACGTCGAGGCCGCCTCCTCGGCCCTGGCCCCGGGCGGGCTCTTTCTGGCCTACGTGGCCACCGTCACCCAGCTTTCCCGCACCGTGGAGGCCCTGCGTCACAGCGGCCTGTTCACCGACCCCGAGTCCTGGGAGTCCATGGTGCGCACCTGGAACGTCGACGGGCTCGCCGTGCGCCCCGACCACCGCATGGTGGCGCACACCGGCTTCCTGCTGACCGCCCGTCGCCTGGCCGCAGGCTCCCGGCCCTTGACCCGCAAGCGCCCGCCCGCCCGCGGTGCCTACGACGAGGGCGGCTACTGGCTGCCCGATGACGTCAAGGAGCGCACCAGCACTGACAAGAAGGTCCGCCGTGTTCTGCGTGACTGCCGGGCCAAGCAGCCCACCGACGCCACACCCGTTCTCAGCGGGAGCGCGGATGACGGCCAGGACGGCGCTCACCATGTCTGAGACGTCTGCGGCCGACGCCGGTAAGGCTCAGCCGCTGGAGATGCCTGCCGCGGACTTCATCAGCCACCAGCTGCGTGAGGCCCGCGCCCAGGCCGTCGGCCTGGCGGCCAAGAACGAGCGCCTGGTGGCCGCGCTGGGCACCGCCCGCGAGCGCATCACGGAGCTCGGCCAACAGCTCGATGCCGTCACCCGGCCCCCGGCCACCCTGGGACTGCTCACCGGCCTCCCCCACATGAGGGATGCCGGAGACGGCCCCGCGGGCGCCGCCCAGCCCCGCGAGGTCGCCGTGAGCCTGTCGGGCCGCCAGATGCTCCTGCACGTCCACCCCGGCGTCGATAACACCGAGCTGCAGGTCGGGCGGCGCGTGGCCGTCAACGACCAGATGCTCGTCGTCGCCACCCTCCCCGAGCCGGGCACCGGTGAGGCCGTCACCCTCGAGGAAAGGCTCGATGACGCCCGGGTCCTGGTGACCACCGGCGCAGGAGGGACCCGGATCCTCACCCTGTCCTCAGCTCTTGGCCGCATCGCCGGGACCGGTGAGGGGCTCAAACCCGGAGACACCCTGGCCGCCGACCTGCGCGCCGACGTCGCTACGACTCTCATCGAGCGCACCAGCGTGGAGCAGCTCGTCGTGGCCGAGACACCCGACGTCTCCTGGTCGGACATCGGAGGCCTGGGGCCGCAGATCGAGCAGATCCGAGACGCCCTCGAGCTGCCCTTCACCCACCCCGAGCTCTTCCAAGCCTACGGCCTGCGCGCCCCCAAGGGCCTGCTGCTCTACGGCCCACCCGGATGCGGCAAGACCCTCATCGCCAAGGCCGTGGCCACCTCACTGGCCGGCTCTCCCAGCACCTCCGGCGTCACAGGGCGCCCGCCCGCGTTCCTCAACATCAAGGGCCCCGAGCTGCTGAGCAAGTTCGTCGGTGAGACCGAGCGGCAGATCCGCGCCATCTTCGACCAGGCCCGCAAGGCCGCCGCGGAAGACCGGCCGGTGGTCATCTTCTTCGACGAGATGGAGGCCCTCTTCCGCACCCGTGGCAGCGGCGTGTCCTCCGACGTCGAAACCATGATCGTGCCCCAGGTCCTGGCGGAGATCGACGGCGTGGAGTCCCTGCGCAACGTCGTCATCATCGGGGCCTCCAACCGTGAGGACATGATCGACCCCGCCATTCTGCGCCCCGGGCGGCTGGACGTGAAGATCCGCATCAACCGGCCCGATGCAGCCGGTGCCGAGGAGATCCTCGCCCGTCACCTCACTGCCGACCTGCCCCTGGCTCCGGCCGAGCTCGCGGGCCACGGAGGAGACCGCGAGGCCACCGCCGCCTCCCTGCGCCGCGTCGTCGTCGAGGCCCTCTACGCCCGCAACGAGGCCACCGCCGTCCTGGAGATCACCGAGGCCCACGCGGCCAGTGGCACCTCCACCCGCGTCCTTCACCTGGCCGACCTGACCAGCGGCGCCATGCTGGCCGCCATCGTCTCCCGCGCCAAGACCGCCTCCATCAAGGATGAGCTCGCCGGGGGAGAGGGCGGACTGAACGCAGCCAGGCTCCGCTCGGCCGTTGAGACCGAGGCACGGCAGAACGAGGAGATCACCGGCGCCACCACCTTTGAGGGGTGGGCACGTCTCATCGGCGCCCGTACCTCGCAGATCCGCAGCGTGCGCAGGCTCGGTAAGGAGAGCACATGAACGACGTCGGTTTTCAGCCCGGTCCGGTGACGCGCCCCGTCGGCCTGGAGACCGAGTTCGGGGTCCTGCACCCGGGTGACGCCTACGCCAATCCCGTGGTCCTGTCCACCCGGGTGGTGGAGGCCTACTGCACCGGTGCCGGCGTGCCCACGGTGCGGTGGGACT
Organism: Actinomyces sp. oral taxon 171 str. F0337; assembly: GCF_005696555.1. NCBI lineage: Bacteria > Bacillati > Actinomycetota > Actinomycetes > Actinomycetales > Actinomycetaceae > Actinomyces > Actinomyces sp. oral taxon 171. The sequence goes on from NZ_CP040005.1 coordinate 1,402,642, forward strand.
ACGAGGGAGAGGATCCACTGGCCGATCTGCGTGGTGGCAGGTTGCAGCGCTCCGCCGCTCACCCCAGCCAGCTCACCGACGACCCTGCTCGCCCAGCGCCGTCGGGCGACGCACCACCGGCCGATGCGGGGGAGGGGGCCGACCCTCCGCCGGCCCCCTGGGGCTCACGCGCCCGCCCCAGTGCCGCCGAGGCGGCGCTTCCCCGGGCGACGACGGCGGTCCTGGTCAACGGAGCCCGCTTCTACGTCGACCACGCCCACCCCGAGTACTCCTCACCCGAGGTCCTCACCCCCCGCGACGCCCTGGTCTGGGACCGCGCCGGCGAGGTGGTCGCCAGGCGCGCCATGAAAGCCCTGAGCGACGGGGACGGCGGGGCCGGGACATCCGCGGAGATCGTCCTGTACAAGAACAACGTGGACGGCAAGGGCGTGGCCTACGGCGCCCACGAGAACTACCTCGTGCGACGCGACGTGCCCTTCGAGGAGCTGGCCGCGGTCCTCACCCCCTTCCTCGTGACCAGGCCCGTCCTCGCAGGTGCCGGGCGGGTGGGCATCGGGCAGCGCAGTGAGCGCCCCGGATTCCAGATCAGTCAGCGCGCGGACTACGTCGAGTCCGAGATCGGCCTGCAGACGACCTTCAACCGCCCCATCATCAACACCCGCGACGAGCCGCACGCCGACAGTGCCCGCTGGCGCCGCCTCCACGTCATCAACGGCGACGCCAACCGCTTCGACGTTCCCATCTACCTCAAGGTCGCCACCACCGATCTGGTTCTGTGGTTCCTGGAGCAGGCGTACGCCGAGAACTCCAGCCGGTTCACGGAGGCTCTGGATCGCCTCAGAGACCTGGCCATCACCGGCGACCCCGTCGAGGAGCACTGGGCCCTCTCTCACGACCCCACCCTTTCCCACGAGCTGCGCACCCGGGGCGGGGCCATAGGCGCCCCGGCGATTCAACGCGCCTTCCTCGACGCCGTCACTCCGGCCGTCATACATTCCGGAGACGCCCAGGCCAGCAGCGCCCTGACTCTGTGGCGCCAGGCCCTCGACGCCCTCGAGCAGTGGCGCCGCAACGGATCCGGTCCGGCTGCTCAGATGCTGGAGTGGGTCGCCAAGTACGAGCTCTGTGAGGGACTGCGCCGCAGGTCGGGAACCGCCTGGGACGATCCCCGCCTGGCCGCTCTCGACATCCAGTGGGCCGATCTGCGCTCGGGACGCTCGATCGTCGACAAGCTTGACGCCGCCGGCAGGATCCATCGGCTGGTCACCGACGCGGAGGTTCAGCGCGCGGCCGACGCGCCCCCCGAGGGCACGCGTGCCGCCATCCGCGGAACCGCCATTCACCGCTACTCGCAGATCGTGGGCGCCTCCTGGACCTGCCTCCTCCTCGACGTCCCAGGCGCTCCCGAGCTGGCGCGTCTGCGCCTGCCCGACGACGTGATCGTCGGCTCCGATGAGACGGCGACCATCCTGGAGGAAATTGGTCGCCGGGCGGCACCTGAGAGACACTGAGCCTCACAGTGCCCTCACCAACGGTGCGCTGCTCGAGAGGACTGCAGAAGGAGCAAGACATGACGCCGCAGCACGCCAGTCAGTCCCATGGACAGGTCCGTCGCACCGGCATCGAGACCACTGCTGCAGACACTGACGAGCAGGTCGGCGCTGGGACGCGGGCCTCGTCAACCACGCAGGTCAGCGACGTGGACAGCATCCTCGATGAGATCGACTCGGTCATCGAGACCAATGCCGCAGCCTTCGTCCAGGGCTTCGTCCAGAAGGGCGGCCAGTGAGCATGAGCGGCTCACGGCCCGTGGCGCGGCGCATCATCGGGGTGGAGACCGAGTACGGCATCACCTGCGCCCCCACCACCGACGGCCCACCTCCCATGGACGCCGACCACGCTGCCCGTGAGCTCTTCGATCCCGTGGTTCAGCGCTCGCGCTCCTCGAACGTCTTCACTCGCGGGGGTGCTCGCCTCTACCTGGACGTGGGTTCCCACCCCGAGTTCGCCACCGCCGAGTGCGACCGCCTTGAGGACGTGCTCGCTCAGGACCGCGCCGGCGAGCTCGTCATGGCCGATCTCGCCGAGCGGGCCAATGCCCGCTTGGCTGCCTCAGGTGTTCCCGGGAGGATCCACCTGCTGAAGAACAACCGCGATGCTGAGGGCAACGGCTTCGGGTGCCATGAGAACTATCTCGTGCGCCGTCGTGGAGACTTCTGGAACGATGCCCGCACCCTCGTGCCCCACCTGGTGACCCGGCAGATCCTTGTCGGTGCCGGCCATATCGCAGGAGACGGCGATACCCGACCCGCAGGCAACGGGCTCAGGGACCTCAGGGACTACGTCTTCTCCCAGCGGGCCGACCAGATGTGGGACGCCGTCTCCTCAGCCACGACCCGGGCCAGGCCGCTGATCAACACTCGGGACGAACCGCATGCCGATGTCGAGCACTACCGGCGCATGCATGTCATCGTCGGGGACTCCAACATCGCTCAGGGATCCACCTTGCTCAAGGTGGCGGCCATGGACCTGCTCCTGGACTACCTGGAGCACGGGGGAGACCTCAGTGACCTGGCCCTGGCCGATCCCATGAGGGCCATCCGCGACACCTGCCATGACATGAGCGGAGGGGCGCTCCTGGAACGCGTCGACGGACGGACCATCACGTCGTTGGAGATGCAGGCCGAGCACCTCGGACGTCTACGCAACCATATCGCGCAAGACATCGAGATCACTGCTCTCCACAAAGCCGCACTGGATCTGTGGGAACGGGGGCTCGAGGCCCTCCGCCTGCAGCAGCCCGACCGCGTGGCGACGGAGCTGGACTGGGCGGTCAAGCACCAGCTGCTGACTCGCTACTGCCAACGGCACGACACCGATCTGACTGATCCTCGGGTGACCCGGTTGTCCCTCGCCTATCACGACGTCTCTCCCGGTCAGGGGCTGCGTCAACGTCTGGAGGGTGCCGGTCTCCTGCGCCGATTCGTCGACGATGAGACCTGCCGCCGGGCGGTGGATACCCCGCCCGCGACGACGCGTGCGCGCCTGCGTGGCGCGGTCGTCGCCAGGGCCGAGGACCTGCGCTGCGATCTGAGTGTCGACTGGGTGGGTGTTCGACTCGACGACGGCGTCTGCTCACCTGTTACCCTGAGTGATCCCTTTTGTGCCGTGGACGAGCGTATCGATGCACTCCTGGAGAGCATGGAGCGCTCAGCAACCGCTCTTCCCAACGGGGTGTGAACGGTGAGGCTCACGGCACTGGTAAGGCGACTGACGGAAGACGCAACATGAGTACTACCTCCTCCCCGGATCCTGGAGCGGGCACGCCCCTGACACGGCGTCAGCGCCGTGCACTCGAACGTGCTCAGCAGGCTCAGCAGGAGGCACTGACCCAGGACCTTCCGACGCTTTCCCAACCTGCTGCGCCGTCACGGCCCGCCGGCACTCCAACCAGCAGTGCCCAATCTGCCGGCACACCGGCGCCTCGCACCGAGCCGCAGCCTCGGTGGCAGCCACAGGTGTCGGGCCGGGCCTCCGTTCCTGCGCAGGACGCCTCCCGTCCCGGACGACCCATGGCCGGTGCACAGACATCCGCAGCGCCGCAGGACAGTAGCCATGATCTCCACAGCACGCACATGCCGGCTGTGCGAGCCGATCGAGGCTATGCAGCCGGCGAGCCCAAGCGCCCGCAGGACGAGGAGGTCACCGGGATACGGGAGCCAGAACCGACGCAGCGGCGGCGCACCCTGGGTGGCCCGCTGGGTCGTATGCCCAGGGGGCCCCTGGCGGTCGGCCTGATCGGTGTCGTCGTTCTTGCCATGATCCTGGTGCCGCTGGCCGTCAACAAGCTCGTCTCCAAGAGTAACGGGACGGGTACCAGCACCGTGGCCCAGGCGACCGTGCTGGACGGCAACGCGCCCCTCAGCCAGCTGCTGAGGGTCAGCGGTCGGGTCGGATCGGGGACGGCGCCCTCCATCGACTTGAACAACGACACCTCTCTGTCAGCCCCCAGCTCGGTGCTGACCGACGTCGTCGAGACCGGGCAGGGTCGTGCAGTCTCCGAAGGGACGCCAGTGATCCTGCAGGTCTCGCAGTTCTCCGGTCTCGACGGGCGCAACACGACGGGTAACAAGGATGGGTACAAGCTCTGGCAGGGCATGCTCGGTCCTGACGTGGGGGACTACATCAACGCGGCGGTCTCCGGTCAGCGTGAGGGGACTCGCGTCGTTCTTCGTGAACCGGCCGACGAGGAGAACGGCTCTCGGACGACGAAGATCACCGTCGTCGACCTCCTGCCCACCACGGCAACAGGGGAGGCCAAGCAACCGGCGCCCGGTACCCCCACCGTCAGTGAAGGACCCGATGGCTCCATCACCGTCAGCAGCGCCGGACTCCCCGCACCAACCGGGGCGTCCACGGAGATCCTCATCAAGGGCACCGGCCCTCAGATCGGTTCCCAGGACCGTCTTATCGCTCGGACCACGATGGTCAGCTGGGCCACGGGCCAACCCCTCGAGAAATCGACCTTCGGGTACCGGGAGCCGCCCAAGCAGCTCGACATGAGTAACGCGTTGGTGGGAGTCTCCCAGAACCTGGTGGATATCACCGTCGGTTCACGGGTTGTCCTCTCACTGCCTGCGGAGCAGGCGCAGGGGAAGGAGCCCGTCGTCGTGGTGATCGACGTTCTCGCCAGAGACCCTGCTCAGGCTTCCGGGGCGTCCGAGGATCATGCGGGCAGCGCTGCAAGCGCCGCCCCTCAGACCTCCGCCGGCCCGACACCCAAGGACCATTCATGAGCGTTGCCATCCGTATTATCCCCTGCCTGGACGTCAAGAACGGCCGTGTCGTCAAAGGCGTCAACTTCCAGGGCCTCAAGGACGCCGGAGACCCCGTGGAGCTCGCCTCCCGTTACGGCGCTCAGGGGGCCGATGAGATCACCTTCTTAGACGTCTCGGCCTCGCATGAGGGGCGTTCCACCATGCTGGACGTGGTCGGTCGTACCGCCGAGCAGGTATTCGTTCCACTGACTGTTGGTGGGGGAGTGCGTTCCGTCGATGACGTGACTCAGCTGCTGCGGGCGGGGGCGGACAAAGTCGGTATCAACACCGCGGCCATCAACCGTCCCGAGCTGTTGACGGACGTGGCGCAGCGTTTCGGAAACCAGGTGCTCGTCCTGTCAGTGGATGCGCGTCGGTGTCCCTCCGGCGTCTCGACACCCTCTGGCTTCGAGGTCACGACTCACGGAGGGCGGACCTCCACCGGGATCGACGCCGTCGCCTGGGCGGTTCGAGGCGCTGAGCTCGGCGCTGGAGAGATCCTCCTGAACTCCATGGACGCCGACGGGGTCACCCAAGGATTCGACACCGAGATGATTGACGCCGTTCGTCGACGGGTCCGGGTTCCGCTCATCGCCTCCGGCGGCGCCGGATGTCCAGCGGACTTCGTGACCGCGGCCAACCATGGTGCCGACGCCGTTCTGGCAGCCTCAGTGTTCCACTACGGGGTGATGACCATCGCTGAGGCCAAGAATGCCCTGCAAGGCGCAGACCACTCGGTACGTTAAAAATATGGAAGACTGGCTGTGGACGTGGTGCCGGTACGGTGCCCTGTCCTGATTCCCTGATGGTGCCCATGTGGCTAAGTCCAAGGAGAGATCGTGAGCCACTACTATGACAACGAGCCCAGTTATCCAAGTGGCGGGAATCCTTGGAGGAATCCGGATAGTGAGAAGAACCACCTGGGGAACTGGGCTCTTGGTCTGGGGATCGCTAGTATTTTCTGTTGCGGAATCATTTTTGGGGTTACCGCGATCGTTTTAGGGCTGCAGGCTCAGGCTGCGGCAGACCGAGGTGAGGCGACTAACCGAGGTGCGGGGGACCGCTGGAATTATTTTGGGAATCATTGGATTCTGCGCCACTCTCATTTATCTTTTTGTTCAGATGAGAGGGAGTGGGGTTTAGCTCGGGCGTCATCGCCGTGTCGAGGTGGTGTCGCGAAGGGTCTCGATTTGCGTGCTGCGCGGAGCCTGTTATACTTCAGTGACATACTGTCAACGTCATCGAACCCTATCTACACGGAGAGATTCTATGAGCAACATGGGTCCCTACCCCGAAGGTCAGTACAATCAGCAGCCCGGGGGCTATGTCCCTGGTGGATTCGGCCCTCGTCCTGATGAGAAGAACTCGCTGGGAGTCTGGTCCCTCTGTCTGGGGATCGCCAGCTTCCTCTGCTGTGGTATCGTCACCGGTATCCCCTCCATCATCGTGGGATATCTGGGTATTCAGGCGGCTAATGAGGGGCGCGCCACCAACAAGGGCATGTCCATTGCTGGCATTGTGCTGTCTGTGGCCGGCACCGTGCTGGCGATTGTGCTCTATGCGACTGGCGTGACTTCACAGTTCACGAGCGGAATCCAGTCCTAGGACCTTGTCTTCTACCTTCGCTCCGCCGCACAGGGGTTTCGTCGGCCGACTGTGCGGCGGGGCGAAGATCGTGTGGGGGCGTGAACGTCGAGACTGATGGGGTGTTCTCCCCATTGAGGTGTGAAGTCCTTCCCGGGATGTGATACATGTGCTCGTGTAGGCTACGTTGTGCGCTTCGCCCCAGGGGAGGAATAATGAGCGACTTGAATCTTTACCAAGCGGATCTTTATCGCCAAGGAGCTGTTGGTTCTCGGTATTACTCCGCTGAGTCTGGCGCGGCCTCCCAAGCCGGATCAGGTGCATCGGCGGCTCAAAACGGTTACTACAGTACTGATTATCCCGGCGCCCAGTCGTACCCCTTTCCTGCGGCGCTAGGAAGTCAGGTGGTCCCGTATCCGGGGCCTGGCCAGCAGTCCTACAGCCAGGCCTACGGACAGCCCTACAGCCAACAGTATCCCTACCCGCCACCTTCTTACGGGCAGTATCCTCCATATGGGCCGGGCATGTACTGGGGGCCGCTCTACGATCCGCGTCGGCATGAGGCCAACGCCCTCGGCGGGTGGGCGCTCGGTCTCGGCATCGCGAGCATCTTCATCAACTGCATGTATCTCGGTGCAGTCCTCGGCGTACCGGCGATCGTCGTGGGAATCAAGGGGATGCACGCTGCCGATGAGGGGCGTGCCTCCAATAAAGGGGTGTCAATCGCCGGAGTGGTGACGGGTACTATAGGTTCTGTTATCAGTGCTGGCTTCCTCCTGCTGTTCATGGTGGTGTTTCTTGATGAAATGTCGGTCTGAAGGCTGCTGCGCGAGCGCGTCGGCGAGGCTCCATCGCTCCGGTGTGCACTCGGGACCCGGAAGGCGCATCAGGCTGGGCCTCTTGATGGTCGTCCCCGCCTTGCCGGGTAGCCTCATCGTGCTGCGTGCACTGACTCTGCCTCGCAGTTCGCCGGGGCTTCCCGACCTCTGCCCGCTTCACCGCACCACGGGGCTGTGGTGCCCTTTGTGCGGAGGCACCAGGGCGACTCGCGAGCTCATGTACGGCGACCTGTGGGCTGCCATGGGTTACAACCCCTTCGCGCTCCTGCTCGAGGCGCTGGTGGTCCTTCTGGTGCTGCGCTGGCTTCTCGCATATGCCCGAGGGCTGCGACGGCCGCTCGTCACCGGTAGGGAGGGCGTCCTTCTCGGAGTGGCCCTGGCTGTTTTCGCGGTCGTGCGCAACCTGCCTGGCATGTGGGTCTACCTGGGCCCGCTGCTCGGCCCTCCTGGCTGAGCGGCACCTGAGGTGCATAATGCAGTCGTGGCTCTCGATTCTCAGATCTCCGCGCGTCTGAAGCGCAACGTCGACGGCCTGGTCTGCGCCGTCGTCCAGCAGTACGACTCACGTGAGGTCCTCATGGTGGGATGGATGGATGATGAAGCGCTTCGGCGAACCCTGGCAGAGGGGCGCGTGACTTTCTGGTCGCGGTCTCGCTGCGAGTACTGGCGCAAGGGAGACACGTCCGGACATGCGCAGTATGTCAAGTCCGTCCATCTGGACTGCGACGGAGACGCGCTCTTGATCGAGGTCGATCAGGTCGGAGCCGCCTGCCACACCGGCGAGCGCAGCTGCTTCCTCGCCGGTGGCGACCTGGGCGCGCACGTGGGAGGACGTCCCGGCTGACCGCTCCTCGGTCAGCACGGTTTGGCGATTTGCAACAGACGGCCTCGGGCCGTCACGATTGATACGGACAGGCGCCCTTCCGGAGCGCCTCCAGGTGAGATCGGGGAGGTGGCGATGACCTCGTTCGAGGCAATGGTGGCCGAGGCCAAAGCGGCCGCCGACCGTCGCGCGTCGCTGGTTCCCCTGTCCAGCCTGCGAGAGACCTCCCGCCTGGTCCCCGGTGCCATCAGCGCCCTGTCCAGCTTGCGCACCGACGACCGTGCGGTCACGGTGATCGCCGAGGTCAAGCGCTCCACGGCCACGTTCGCGGACCTCAGCGGCGTTGGGGACCCGGGGATGCTGGCCTGCTTCTACGCCGCCGGCGGTGCCGCCTGCGTTTCAGTGGTCACAGGGCCGAGCGCGACGCGAGGCTCCCTCAAGGATCTGGACGCCGTCAGGGCCTCGGTGGATCTTCCCGTCCTCGCCAACGACCTGGTGGTCACTCCCTACCAGGTGCACGAGGCCCGGGCTCACGGCGCCGATCTGCTCATGCTCGATGCCCGCCTTGATGCCCTTGTGCTCGAAGGACTCATCGAAAGGGTCCACTCCCTGGGGATGGGCGCCGTCGTTGAGGTTCGTACCCGCCGTGAGGCGCTGACCGCGGTCGATGCGGGCGCCTGCATCGTCGCCATCGACACCCGGGATCCTGATACCCTGGCCGTTGACTGCAGCATGTTCGATCAGGTCACTGACGTTCTGCCGACGCAGGTCGTGCGGATCGCAACCGGAGGAGTCAGAGGCCCGCACGACGTCATGGGCCTCGCGCGCTGCGGCGCCGATGTCGTCCTCGTCGGCGAGGCCATCATCCGCTCCACCGACCCCCAGCAGTTCGTTGCCGAGCTGGTCGCCGCCGGCGCCCATCCGGCACTGATCCCCTCCGCCCATCGAGAGGTCCTCTGAGTGCCTGTCGCCACGCTTTCCGCCACGATGTCAACGATGCTGCCGATGCCGGTCGCGGCAGCGCTGCCCGCAGGCATACCGAGCCCGTCCTCGGCCGTCTGGTACCTCGGCCCCATCCCGGTTCGGGCCTACGCGTTGTGCATTCTCGCCGGCGTCTTCGTGGCCGTGTGGTGGTCGGACCGACGCTACCGGGCCAGGGGCGGCCGACCGGATCTGGTCCTCGACGTCGCCATCGTGGCCGTCCCGGCTGGAATCGTGGGCGCTCGTCTCTACCATGTGGTCTCCTCGCCCGACGACTACTTCGGTCCCAACGGCGACCTGTCCCGTATTCCGCAGACATGGCAGGGGGGCCTGGGAATCTGGGGAGGCATCGCCGGTGGAGTCCTGGCCGGGATGCTTCTTCTGCGTCATCGTGGCCTGCGTGTTGCTCCGCTGGCCGACGCCGTCGCCCCGACGCTGCTGGTCGCTCAGGCGATCGGTCGACTGGGAAACTGGTTCAACCAGGAGCTCTACGGCGCTCCGACGACACTGCCCTGGGGGCTGCGGATCGATGACGCCCACCTGCCTGCTGGTTCCACCTACCCGCCGGGGACCCTGTTCCACCCGACCTTCCTCTATGAGGCCCTGTGGAATTTGGCTGGCGCGGTCCTCCTGGTGTGGATCGGAAGGAGGATGGTTGCCCGCAGAGGGGTCACAGGCGGGAGGCTGATGTGGATCTACCTCATGGTCTACACCGCCGGCCGGGTGTGGATCGAGATGCTGCGCATCGACGAGGCCGAGACAGTCCTCGGTCTGCGACTGAACGTGTGGACCTCCATCGTCATCTTCCTCGTCGGCGCCATCGGACTGGCCCTCGCCTCCCGACGCCCCCTGAGCGACGCCATCGACAGGCCGGGGTGCGGGGCCGGGAAGAACCGCTCGGGGGTCGAGGAGGACGGCTCTGCTGAGGACGACTCGCTCGAAGGCTCCTCACCGGCAGAATCAGCCGCCGCGACAGCGGTCTCCCAGGACCAGACGGATGTGTAGGGACTGAATCGGAAGACCGGCCCGCCACTGAGGTGGGAGGGAACCGGGTGAGGATGGTCGCAACCTGACACGTGACGGGATTCGTCCTCGTGCACAGGGCCCGATGTCCCGTATTCTGCATCCATGCGTAGAGCCAAGATCGTATGTACCCTCGGACCCGCTACTGACTCTCCCGAGCAGGTGCAAGCGCTCGTGGACGCCGGCATGAACGTCGCGCGCATCAACCGCTCCCACGGTCGCGCAGAGGACCAGGAGGAGGTCATCGCCCGCATCCGTGAGGCAGCAGCAGCTTCCGGCCGCGCCATCGCCATACTGGTCGACCTCCAGGGCCCCAAGATCCGCCTCGGGCGTTTCGTCGATGACCAGAAGGTCATGCTCAACAAGGGTGACGAGTTCACGATCACCATCGACGATGTCCTCGGCACCGTCAAGCGAGCCTCCACCACCTTCAAGGGACTTCCCGGTGACTGCCGTCCCGGCGACCGGCTCCTCATTGACGACGGCAATGTTGCTGTTCGTGTCGTGGCCGTCACCGACACCGATGTCGTCACCAAGGTTGAGGTGCCCGGTTACGTCTCCAACAACAAGGGTATCAACCTGCCCGGCGTCGCCGTCTCCGTCCCGGCCCTCAGCGAGAAGGACCGCGAGGACCTGCGCTGGGCCCTCAAGATCGGTGCCGACCTCATCGCCCTGTCCTTCGTGCGTGACGCCGATGACATCAAGGACGTCCACGAGATCATGGACGAGGTCGGTGTGCGTATTCCGGTCATCGCCAAGATTGAAAAGCCCCAGGCGGTCGAGAACCTCTTCGACATCGTCTCCACCTTCGACGGCATCATGGTGGCCCGCGGTGACCTCGGTGTGGAGATGCCCCTGGAGGCCGTCCCGCTGGTGCAGAAGCGAGCCATCGAGCTGGCCCGCCGCCAGGCCAAGCCGGTCATCGTGGCCACACAGGTCCTGGAGTCCATGATCCAGAACCCGCGGCCCACGCGGGCTGAGGCCTCCGACTGCGCCAACGCGATTCTCGACGGCGCTGACGCCGTCATGCTCTCCGGTGAGACCTCCGTGGGTGCCTACCCCATCGAGGCCGTGCGCACCATGGCCAGCATTATCGAGAATGTCGAGGAACACGGAGGAGAGCGTATCCCCGGCCTGGGCTCCTACCCGCAGACCCGCGGCGGGGCCCTGACCCGCGCCGCCGCCGAGATGGGTGAGCACCTCGATGTCACCTACCTGGTGACCTTCACCCAGTCCGGTGACACCGCCCGACGCCTGTCGCGCCTGCGCTCTCCGCTTCCACTGCTGGCCTTCACGCCGCTGCATGAGACACGCAACCAGCTCGCCGTCTCCTGGGGCGTGCAGTGCTACGAGGTGCCCGAGGTAGAGCACACCGACGACATGGTGGCCCAGGTCGACGAGATCCTTCAGGACAAGCACCTGGCCCAGCCCGGGGATACCGTCGTCATTGTGGCCGGCATGCCTCCGGGTACGCCTGGCTCCACCAACTCGATCCGCGTCCACACCGTCGGTGAGACGGTCGACTACAAGGTCTGAACGCCGGATCCGAACCGTCGAGGGGTCTCCCACCTATCACCGGGAGACCCCTCGCCCCGTTTCAGGACGACGCTGTTCCGGCACCTGATTTCCACTGAGGAATCGGTGGGGTAAGGGACCCGCCGAACGGAGCTTTCCGGTCACAGCTTCATCACCGTAGCCACCACTGGGGAGTCAGATCGGCGAGAGTCATCGTCTTCCCCGCAGCGAAGTCGATCATCACCTCGATATCACCGAACCGGTTCGGCATCAGCTGCGTCATCATTTCTCGACACGCTCCACAAGGCGGACCGGTACAGCCGTCGCGCATAATAGTCAGAACACGCCGAATCGTGTCCTCACCGTTGGTGATCATGTTGAGTATCGCGTTACGCTCGGCACAGATTCCCAGTGTGCAGGCCGTGTCCACGCAGACGCCCGTATAGATTCTTCCGGAGGACGCCTCCACTGCAGCCGCGACACCGCCCGCCTCAATATATGAGGACACGTGACGAGGATGCTGAACAGCCTTGGCCGCTTCGTGCAGTGAGACCCACGTCGTGCTCAAAGGTGTTCTCCATCTGACTGACCCGGCCTGCCCTGAGGCAGGGCTGGGTAGGGGCTTGCTAGTACACCTGGGCAGCATCAATCCGAACAACTGGCTACCCCTGCTCGCCTTCCGTAAGCGCCTCATCGCGGGTGAGCTGGCTTCGGAGTCGAGCACGTCTAGCGTAGCGTCTACGACAGAAGTGAGCGAGACCACGACGGCCCGCGGCATCCGCAAGACGGCCTGCCGTCCGATCAGCGCGGCGAAGAAGCAGCAGATACTCGATCTGGAGCCCACCGGCATGTCCGCCCGAGCGATCGCTCGGCAGGTCGGCACATCCACTTCCACGGTGAAGGCTGTCTGCCGCCAGGCCACGCAACCACCCCGCCGCAAGCGACGCTTCACCGACGACGATCTCCAGCGTGCCCAGCAACTCCACGCCCAGGGCCGTACCTACATCGAGATCGGCCTGGAACTCGGCTTCGGCCGGGATACAGTGAGCAAGCATCTGGCGGCAGCACAAGCCTGAATGATGGGTGGGGGAGTGGAGATAGACAGAGTCGTTATGCCGCTACTGGTCTTCTCTCATTGCTGTCGCCGGTTGTGCTAGGCAACCGTTCTTGCGCGCTGTCAGTGGCGGCGATCTCTAGAAGCAGAATTGGGAATCGGAAGGAATACGTCACAACGTCCATCTGTTCTGATCACCATTCAATGTAAATCGTGAAAATTACTATTGACATTGCCGTCAAAAAGCATATAATCATAACCAGACACAGTTGATCGCCGTGTCACCAAGAAATCTCCGGCATGTAGTTTTCAGGCTACCCCGCGGGAGATTTTTATTTGGTGAGCTTTAGCGCGGTTTCCTATCAAAGACCGACATGAAGTCCTTGCGTCCAGTGCGCTTGTCTTCCTTAACCTGCACACAGAAGTAGATGCCATCTTTGGTGATGCCGTAAAAGCGGTGCAGCGAAATGTTGCGATCATCGGCATTAAAGGTCGTTTCCGGAGTGATCTGCGAGTGACGCAAGACGTCGAGTGCAGCGCGGTAGAATCGAAGCCGTCTTGTGCGTTCTTTCAGTCGCTTCTGCATCACGTGATCCCAAAATACGTTCAAAAATACTTTGTTGCCATTGAAATACTTCGATTTGACGTACGGCTGTCGTTTGGTTGAGTGCGCGATGACGTTGTATTCCTGGCGAGCGTGGCTCAGTGCCTCAGCATAAGATGATCCAGGTAAGCGTGAATATTTCGATGTATAGACATTCATTACTCCAATCAGTATACAATGATTACATGCCCATGAGAAGGCCATCAACGCCGCAATTTTTCAAAGAAGACAACTTCGATGGTTATGAGTCTGAATCTTGCAACGGCCGCTTCTCCGCAAACACTCTGAGGTCGTCCAGCATTTGCGTTGCTTCGGTCATGAGGCGTGCGATGTACTCCTGTGGTGTATCATTCCCGAGTTCTTCCTCGAGATAGGCCTGCCCACTGCTGCCTGACGAATGTGCCGCAATGCGGGAACGCATCCCCTGGATTCTTTGCAGAAGACGGACGTCTCGTTCGGTATGCCGGTATGACTGGGCCGTGAGGAACTTCTTGAGCTTGGCGATGCCTTTGTCTCCCTTGGCGTCTGAGAGGTACGAGGCCACCTGTTTCTCGTTGAGGTAATCCACCAAGACAAGTGCGAGGTTGATCAACTGCGCGCGCAGTTCTGCGTCGGTGTCATTGACGGGGATACGCAGGCGCTGAAGCACGCCAGCGTCTTGCCCCTCTGCTTTGCGGTGGAGCCGCCATCCCCAGTGCTCTTCCCATGAGTTCTGTAGTTGGTTGTACGCCAGTTTGAAGCGGTGTTCTGGGTTCTCACTGTCTGCGAACTGACCGAAAAAAGCCCGGCGCACGCCTACGTCGCTCATGCGTTGTGTTGGTGACACGTTGTATGAGAGCCAGTGTGTCCGGTGGCCTGCAGGAATATCGCGACCGATATCGCCAAGAAACACGACGACGCAATTTGGGTTGCCATTGTCGATCTTAACGCCCCACATGGAAGCGCACGATAGTTGCCCATCACTCACGGTGTACAGGTCGGAATCATCATAGTATCGCTGGAGCACCTCCGGTTTGAAGAACACTGGCGTGAGGTAATGAGGTGCGTCTGGATTTTTGCCGAAGTAGTTGGCAAGACGATCTGGATCGCATGTGTACTTGACTGGCTTGCCGTACTCGTCTTCGCCAATGATGAACTCTGGGTAGTCCGCAGCATCATCCTCGTCCCAGGGCCAGATTCCACAGGTTTCCTGGGGAGGGGCCGGAAGGATGCGCTTGGCGAACACCAATGAGCCAACACGTGCATCACTAATCGGTAACCTGCCAACACTTCGCGAGAGATACATGAGCTCATTGCCAATTCGTCCCTCAAACTTGAGATCCGAAAAATCCGCGACATCGCCAGCATATTCAACAGACACCCTCGTGTCGATGAATAGCACGGCATCGAGTTGCCGTGCCGCCATATAACGCTTCAATAGCGGCGTCCGCACCTCGATTCGCTTGTCTTTGTATCTAATGGCAAGATCTTTTAAACCATCATCTTTGATCTCGAAGTAGTCACCAGACTTCGGAGCTTGCCACAGATTCATCAGGAGCCTGAACTCTTCGGAAATATGCAGCACGTCAGGAACAACGCCATAAAAGTAGTGGCAGATTACGAGCGGTTCAAATCCTGGTGCCTGACTACTTCGATAGTACTCTGTGTCGTCGTGACTGGTTCTGAATCCAGGGTGGCCGTCTCCCTTTGTCGAGTCCCAACCGGCGTGCGAAAGGATCTTGTCGCGCATCCTCGGCTGAGCAAACGCCATGTATCGACCCCCGTTGTCATTATTGTCGAAACGCCAGTCGTCATACACAATCGTCCATGGGCCATCGCCGTTTGTGAAGGCAGATTCGATCATCCGCTCTTGCTTGAGTCGATCCCGTATCTGTTCACGTTCGTCGTCGTCCAGTTCGCTGTGCTTTGTCATCGTGATTCCTTTAAATCAGTTGCGCTTTGCCCAGATGGCGCGTTGTGTGTGGGAGGACTGTCTGTCTTTGCAATATCTTCAACTGCTTCGCCAATCGCTGATTCTTCTATTATACGAGATTTGTGAGGAAATGTAGCGGCCTTCAGGGCTATTGTGCTGGAAATGATCTTGTTTGCGTCCGACTGTTTGTCTGACTGCCTGAACCATAGGCACCAGCATTCTTCGCAATGGCGATAGGCCAGCATAGTCGGTGCGAGACGTTTGCGTTTATGGCTGACGTGTTGCGTTATACTATGACCGCATTTGCAGAGTGGCACTATCGCTGCGGGCTGTTTGCCGCTGATCCGCGTCTTCTTCCCGAGTACGACGCTGCCGTCGCCGAGGAGGACGTACGGCACCAAGGTGAGTGGCCCGCCCGGCCGATTCTTCCTGAGCCAGCCGTTGTAACGCTCGATGACGACTCGCTGGCTATCGAGTTCATAGTCACGCAACTTCTCTCCTGGAGGAAATTGTTGTGGCACGAGGAACGACAGGTGGCGGCCCGGCTCGATGGTTGTGTTGATGCTGGCAGATGCTGTCTCAACGAGGAGGGTTCCTCGGAGATCGCCTTTGGGGTTGATACGTTTGGTGCAAACAGACCAGCGTGGCCGCAGGTGTGCGGGCATGGCACCGACTCGGCTGATGTAGTGCTCAACGGGGCCGTAGTTGGTGATGTGGACACAGCAGCCCGGGTCGCCGATGGCCGGCTCAAGGCCAAGCCGGAGTCCCTTGGGCTGGCGGATGGCGGTGGGCACCGTCCGGAAGAGGAAGACGCTGGCAGCAATCGCGACGGGAACGGCGCTGATGATCGTGGCCCAACTGGCAACTGTATTCAGCATGACCGTCCTGTCTGCTTTGGGGGAGCACAGACCAGTGGTGGTGCTGGTGGCCTGCGTGGGAAGAGTTGCCGTCGCTAGCCAGCCCGGCGTCATCGCATCCGTCTGGTTTCGTACCGAGACTGCTTCATCGTACGTCGGCAGCTTACCTGTAGATATTATCGTCATCTACAATTTAATTTTTATCTACGAATATAATTCAACTCGACAATTCCATTATTTGTTATCGTGTTGATTAATTTCAATTTATGTTCCGCATCATTTTGGCTAAATAATTTTATACCATTCCCTAAAATTGTCGGAACAATGGATATAAGATACTCATCAATCACATCTGAAGAAATGGCTTGTTGAACTAAGTCTGCTCCTCCACATATCCAAATATCTTTTCCTTCAACCCCTTTTAATTTCTTGATCAATTCCTCCAAATTATCACTTGTAAAAATGATCTTATCGGAATCTTGTTGTTCTCGGTGAGTGAAAACATAAGTCAATAAATTGTCATAAACCCAATTATCAGGGGATAACTCAGTTATTATCTGATTGTAAGTATTCCAACCCATCAGAACTGTGTCTATATTTTTTATAAACTCAGAATAGGTACTTTCGTTTTCTAAACAATCTTCATGGCCTTGCAGAAAAGCGACACCCCCATTTTTATCAGCAATATAGCCATCTACACTCATAGCTATAAACAGTTTTACTTTTCTCATATCTTAACCTCAACTTCTAATTTTTCTCTCTAAATATTTTAGGATATTATACCATTTTCAGAGCGTCTGTTTTCTTTATTCTTTCCGCTGGGCTTGCACTATCTTTAACAGCTTATCTTGAAAGGTGTCTTTGCTCTTTTTATCAAAATATATCTCGGTTACAAAGGTCTTTCCGTTCATCTTTTTTGTTAGAACACCATCAGGCTTGCCTCTACCCTGCGCCTTTGCTGTACTCGCAGATCGCAGTCTGGTAACGGGGTTGCGTATCCCTGCCATCGCTGGCAAACCCTTGAAGGGATCGAGCTCTTCTTCTACACCTCCAACCCACTCACCAGCCCACCGGCGTCGGTGTCGAGGGCGGTGGCGATGCGGAGGATGTTGTGGAGGCTGAGGTTGCGTTGGCCGCGTTCGACCTGGCCGATGTACGACCAGTGCAGGGTGGTGCGCTCGGCCAGCTTCTCCTGGGACAGGCCCAGCTGCTCGCGGCGGGCGCGCACACGCCGGCCGAACTCACCAGTGGCTGGTGAGAGCGGCGGCTTGCGGTCTGTGGGCACGGCTCCATCTCAACCGGCCGAAGACTCCCAATCCAGAGACTATGTATCTCAAGACGATGTATCCTGTGGCTGTCCGTAGCGGTTGAGTAGGTGAGGAGGTGGATGAGATGAACGGCGGAAGCTGACTATCCCTCGGAACTACCCCTCTCTCGAGGAGGCGACTGCCTCAGGCTGCTTGGTCTGGGGCAGCTCGTCGTTGGTGGCCCAGGTGAAGGCCACGCCAGATTGGGGGAGGAGCCAGCTAGAGGTCTCGACCGTGATCTCCTTGCCTGGTACAGCCTCCGGCGAATGGACGACGCTGGAAGCCGGCGTGGTGGCCATCGTGTCACTGACCTGGACTTCGGCAATGGCGGTGTCGGTGTAGTCCAATCGCAGCGACCAGCCCCGTGTCGGCTGCGCGACGGCGAAGTACAGTCGGTGGCTCCACTGCGGGGTGATGGTGCGGAAGACCTGGCGGATGCGAACCGGCTTGCCGCTCCTGGCTTCTTCGTCCAGATCGACGCTGTAGGTCTGGCCGGTAGCACGGGTGCTGCGGCGGATGGGCTGTGGCCGGCCATCGACGGTCAGCTCCAGCAGTTCGTATGCCTCCCGGCGGCGGGCGTCCATGCCAGGGCGCGGTGCCATGAACCAGGTAGAGGTTGCCGGTACATCCTGGCGGAGCTCGTTGTACTCATCCTGGTCAGACACACACGCGAAGCGCCGGGTGGCACTGCTGGGTACGGTGGTGTACTCCCACTCCACCGTGACGTCCAGCAGAGGAGTACCTGCGGTACTCCTCTCTACTGCAGTAGAGAGCCGAACGCGCACCGCCACGTCGTACCACCGCTCAGCGGCGCGGATGGCTTGGTCGCGGATGTCGCGGTAGATCTCCCGAGCGAACTGCTCATCGCCCAGGCGCAGCGCCATCACATTGGCCGCGATGTCGTCCAGCAGCTCCGGCGTGGCCACGCGCTTCAAGTCCTCTGGGTGGATGGCAAAGCCCTCCACCACCGCATCACGCATCGCCGGCGCCTCCTCGCGGATGATTCGGCGGAAGCGAGCCAACGTGTGCGCCTCCTGGTCTCTCCGGAAGGTGTACTCGAAGAACGTCGACAGCAGCCCCGCACCAAACAGCGTCCCACCCAGCTCGCCTAGTGGCAGGGCATGCAGCCATGCCAGCTTCCCAGTCGCAGCGGAGCAAGCCAGGCGTTGAGCATCATGAGGAGGATGCCAGCTAGGGTGAAGGATACAGCCAACAGGGCAGCTTTGAGGCGGAGGAGACGGTGGTGGGGAGAGGGCTCGGCATCGGACATTACATTATTAATTTTATCACTATTTGTGAATAGGTAAAACCTGTCTCTGGTTAGCGGGGAGAGGGTTGAGAGATCATCGGTACTCCATCTCCACTGCTCTTCCTATGTGAAAAAAGGGGGGGCGTGGGGAGCTATTCAATCAAGTCGAATAGGCTTCCCCGTAGAGTCCCCGTGGCCTGATGACACTCTTGGAATGATGCGTGTATCGGGTGCATACCCTCGCTTTTGCATAGACTCCTTCAGTTGTAATGGAATGCAATACACTGTAATCACTTCGCCTGGACGGAGCTCGCACGGCAATGTTACAGCGTTAGCTGCATCCTCGATAATTTGAAAAACTTTACCGTTAGGAAGTTTGAACGCAACATTATTGATGATAGTACTAGAACGGCCAGAATTGGCGATTTGAATACCGAGTAGTTCCATCTCGGGCACCAGACTTCCTAACGGAAAACTGGAAATGCATGATACCTCCAGTCGTGCTCCAGAAGCACGCCATGAAAACACTTGCCAAGTCAAGGAAATGACTGACAAGATAGTGCCAGTAAATCCAAGCAAAAAATTTACCGCCATTTCAACGCCTCTGCAGAAAAAGTAATGAAAACTGCCATGAAGTGAAACACTTGTCGAAACCTATAATAAGAGCATGTGTGACGAACTTTATTCCCGCCAGTTGCGCTCTACAGGCTTCTCGGGCATGGTTGACGGCCTAAACAACTTGGAGTCACTTGCCTCCGCAAACCAGCCAATCCAGCGGTCAACAAACTCTCGCAAGTCTGCGCGGTCGAGCTGCTCGAGGGGCCAAGCAAGTTGCGTGCCGCTAATCACTCGCTCGAACGCCCTCGAGATCTCCTCTGGCTGTGCGGCGTACGGCACCATTCGTTGATGGTTACGCCAATCCATAAACGCAAGTTCAAACCATTCAAACTGCCCCTTATGCATCGCATCGCAATACCACAGAGAATGTGAGCGTCCAGGGTAGTCGTTGTGAGTCGATGTTTGCAACAGTTGGATACTGGCGCAGGCAATCACCTCAAATGGTCCGCTCCATCGCTCTGGTTCGACTATTCGTGGGCCCACAAACTCGAGACGCGCCGCGGCCAACGTCACGCTTGAGATCGTGATCTTGTCACCGAGATTCGTCTGCTCGTCTCGTTGCTCGGTCTTTGCGAGAGGTGCGTTATCGACGATCGTGTTCTGTACCGTCGCTCGGAGGTTCTCGAATGATCGGCATGCGTCTTGGAATAGCTCCTTGCGCCGTTCCAACAACGTCCTGCGCTGTTCATCGTCGGCAAACGCTTGCGAGCGCAGCGCCGAAAAGTGTTGCGAGACTTGCTGTAGCTGTTGTATGCCAGGACTTGCAGGAGTGTCTGCAGCGTGGGCGAGTTGCTGCAGAACCCAATCGGCGGTGGGGCGTGCTTCGGCCGCTTTGTAAAGGCACTGTTCGACCATGACCTGTAGTCGCGGCACCTCGATGCTCAAATCCGGCGGAGCAGCGTGAAGGTGCATCTCTCGTAGTTCTTCGACGGTGTTTGCTTGGAACGGCAAGTGGCCCTCTAGCAGTTCGTAGGCCATCACCCCGAAGGCGTATATGTCGGTGGACGGCGTCGCTCGTTTATTCCGCCACTGCTCAGGGGAAGCATACAGCGCAGTGAAGCTATACTTACGCGTCGCAGCAGATGTTGAGGCGTCTCGATAGCGGGCGATGCCAAAGTCGCATAGCTTCCAGACGCCGTCCGTGTAGAGCACATTCTCTGGCTTAAGGTCACGATGAACCAGACCTGCTTGTTGAATCTCTTTCAGCCCGTGCGCGACATCGGAGAGGATGGAAATCTTCTCCTCGAGGCTCAACACATTATCCGTAGTGTACTGCCGTAGAGAATACTCGGCACGCGGCATGATCAGGACGTACATGCCGTCATCCTCACCACTGTCCAGCACGGGCACGACGTGGGGCAAGTTCGTTGAGGCTCCGATCAGGAGCTCGCGCTGAGCGCCAGGCTTGATCGAGACGAACTTCGCCACCGCGCGCTCGACGCCGTCCCTCCACGCCTCTCGCACCGATCCATACCCACCAGCACCGAGCTCGTCGCCGACTTCCCACGCATGCTGCTCAAGCTTCACCGTCACCATGGCTGAATGTTACCTGAACAGCGTATCTAAGGCTCTACGCGTCCCAGCATGAGCAAAGACGGTATTTATCGGGTGGTGGAATGTGTCGTCCTTCGACAGTTTACTCGGGGCAAGCCCCGCCCCGCCGGTAGACCCAGGGCCTCCAGGTCGGTGCGACAGGGCAGTCGTGACGGAAGACGACATTGGCGCGGGTTCCTGGGAACGAGGGATTGACTAAGCACCACTCATCGTGCCAACGGGACCCGTGCCCCCGTCTCAACGACACACCAAACCCCGTCAAACCGGCTCAGCCGCCCCCACCCACCGACTTTGCCGACTCTGATCACTCAGATGAGAAAATCTCAATAGATCGCCCGTATCAAATAGATTTGATCGACTTGAATATAGATACCGCTATAGAAGCGTCCTCAGCCGCTAACTCGCTGATCAGGTTCGACCGCTCGATGTCGCTGAGTTAGTGCCGCCCTGACCTCGAGAAACGCTTCATAAAGTAGGTTGCGCTCAATCCATTATTACTAAGGAGATTGGTGACTCGATCGGGATCGCGAAAAGCGTCGTTCGTTGCCAGCCCTGTAGCGAAAGCTCGTACGGAATCCCGTAGCCGTGTAAGTCGTTCCGTCGTGATAATGCGGCAGCCTATCGGTATTGCGGCATGTGAGTCGAACTTTTCCTCTGGGTGAATCAGCACTGGCGTTGCTTCGCTGCTAGGGTACTGCAGCCGAAACCAGTCCATGGCGTTTGACAGTTGTTCGGCATCTTTCTTATACACAGGGTGGCCGGAGGCGGCCCCGCTCTTCGCTTCGATGACGTAAAACGATCCGTCGCAAAGTGCCCAGAGATTGTCTGGCCCACGTCCGAGTGTATCTTCTGGCCGCTGCCCTGTGTGGCCGATATGCAAGGCGAGATCATGCATGGCCTGTTCGAACCGTGCAGTGCGCGGTCCCCAATCGAGATCCTGCAATACAGCCTCAAACCCAAGTAAGAGGTCATTACCGGAAACGTATCTCTTTTGCAACCAGGAGGAAGCCTGCTCGCCTTGAGGGCGGCTTGCCGCCTTGAGATTCTCGTATTGTACTCCCTCCAAAGGGCGAAGGAGTCGCCTGTTCGCAAGGTTCGCTATCTTCTGGATCTGTTGAGCCTCGGAACGGTCGAAGAAATTAGTGTAGGCCGCGAGCTGCTGTCTATAGATAGCCTGTGTAACGATTTCATCCCCAAGACCATTCACGGCTCTTTGCTGTGCTCTGACTGCGGCCGCATAGTCTCTACGCTGAGCGGCGTCGAATGCTTCTCGCTCAGCACTGGCGGTGTCGGTAATCCCAGAACTGTCGTACCGGACCGGGGCCAGCGCAGCCTTACTATAGGCCACCCAATCTTTATCACGTTCGAGGCATTGCTCCATGATTTCGTGGAGGTCATCTAGCGAGTCGGCCTCGATCTCATTGGCAATCTCCAATGCGAGGTCCAATTGTGCCCTTGTTGCGGGTGAGAAGTGGTCGCGTGCCTCCGGTGCATTGAGCCGCTCAGCCAGCCGCGCTCCCAGGAGAAGGACCACAGCATAATCCTCGTTCGAACGGGTAGCTCGCCCCATACCCTGCTCCAAGCGTTGAACCTGTCGACCAAGGAGCCTTGTTGACCCGACCAACCGAGCCTGTTCCAGCCGCTCCCGTCCGTCGAGCGCTTCTGGCAGGCCATCCAACACCAATACGTGGCAGGCGTTGTCGGGCAAGTCAATCCCGTCGTAGCGGTTGATGAGCACTATCAGACCCAATTTTGGGTTGTTGCGTAACTGCTCGATGCCCTGATCGATGTTCTCACGGTCCAGCACGTCGGCTGCGTAGTCCTGCCACCAGTCGGCTCGGCTGCGGCTCGGCACGATAACCACGACGTTCTGCTTCTTGGCTAAGTCGAGGACGAGATCACGTACCTCTTCGTTCGTCGCGCTGGGTACAAGTTGCTGTGGCACGAGGATCATTCTATCCCCAATATCGCCCGCGCTCGAGGGAGAAATCGGCCGTGAGACTGACTCCGGTGCCGCACCGAAGTGCCGAATCAGCACCGAGTCGTCAGCAAGGGTGGCGGTGAGGTAGACGCGCCGCCGTGCCTGTGAAAAGCCGAGGAGCATCTCTGTAGGGTGACAAGGGGGATAGATCTCGAAAGCATCGCTGGTGACCACGGCAGTGCAGAGGGGGAGGCTATCTACGACAAGCGGCCAGCCCCACTTCAGTACCTCGCTTTCCGAGATCGGATGGAGGATAGACAAGACCCGATCCTGCTTGTCCTGCCATGCCCAAAATGGGACCTCCTGAATCGCTGACCGACGTCGCGCTTTTAGGTCTAGTAGACCATTAGGAGACTGCACCCTCAGATCATCAGCAAACAGGTCCAGCAAATCGCTGTACGCCTCCGAGCCGTACTCGATGCGGAGCCGGAATACATGATCCGCTTGAGCGATGCAGGCATGAGCATCATCAATGATCACTCCGCCGAGACTGTGGGAGGGAGGCTTTGACACATTACCACCGACACCGAATACGGACAGGCCATTGAAGAGTTTCGCGAACGTCCCGACGAGCACGGCGCGTCCCTGTTGGTACTCGGGTGCCTTGGAATCCTTCGTGGTCGCGATCCCGATCCGGCCCGCCTCATCTACGACCTGCTCAAGCAAAAAACCATCAGGCACGAGATATGCGACGGGTCGGATACCCTCATTGAGCCAGCTGCGCGCGATGAGGAGCCCGACCAGCGTCTTGCCGCCACCTGTGTTCATCTTGATTACAAGGTCTTGCTCGTCGCGACGGTCATACCAGGCGGCCAGAACTTGATCCTGAGGACCTCGCAGATAGTCTAGACCAGCAACCTTCTCAGGTAAGGCGTTGAACAGGTCTCGAGGATCGGTAATCGTGTTGACTGAAGCCGAGGCCCCCTGGCTTAGTCGCCTGAAGTTGATCTTGGCCATTGTGCTATCTATCCTTCCCAGGTGCTTTCATTGTCGCCCATACCTCCAACCAGTTATGAGGGGTACGCCACCACTCCTGTCGTCAGGACTCAATGTTGTTTTAAAACCATTTCTGAAGTTTGATTTACAGGTAGAATTTAGGGCGTTGTATCGAAAATAGCGTGCGCACCACCTAACATTAACCCTTTTCATCGAATAGTTGGGGACGCTGCTACAGTTTCATTAAATTCACGACGACATTTAATGGCCATTCTCTAGATACGCCGCAATTTGTTTTACTCCCTCTTCAAGTACAGACAACCTACAATCTTTCATGGTATAGAGCATTTTTGCGGGAATGTTACCCTCACCAAATATTTCGGCGGCCGCACTGTTGGTGTTACTAGTTCCCGACAGCACTCCTACTGGACATCCTAATCGAGTCATTTCTTGTATTAACGCTTGTATATCCTTGGGTAAACACCACATCCCATAAGCGCGACCAGGAACTCGCGAAACTGTCCTAAATTTTGGTCTATCCTGAACGTTCTCTAATAATCGAATAAAATCATCGGCCATAATTCCTAGGCGTTTTGAATAGATAAGAATCTCGTTCCAGAACGAAATTAAGATTGAATCTAAAGCGTTCTCAACATACTTTAATAGTTCAACACTGGAGCGGTTGTTGGTTATAAACTTTGAAGTATCGGAGTTTGAATATATGTCAAGTAAATGCTGTGCAGCTTCACCTTCGCCTCCTATTGCAATTCTTTCAGGGTGCCTATTATCCTCGTCGATAGAGGCTTTTCTTAAGAAGGAGGGGTTTACGGCATATGGGAAATCGGGAATGATTCGCGCCAACCGATCCGCAGTTCCAACAGGACAAGTTGACCTTTGAACAACTATCGGATACTTATTCCAATCACGATTAGATATATCGTTGATTACTTTTTCGAAGATAGACAGATCGCACGACCCATCAATAGAAGGCTCAGTTGGTACGCAAATATGAATAGCGTCCACGTCATGAGGCAAGTCTACTATTTGAGACATCCCACAGTTTTCACCAAGGTCGGACTGTATTCGTTGACATACCGAATTATCGCTATCGACGCCAATAGCCCGGTGTCCCTGCGCTTTGAGCCATGTAAGATGAGAAAAACCCACTTTTCCACAGCCAACAACAACAATTTTCATGACAAGCTCGCGATCATAATACTGCAAATAGTGAATCCGTCGGTGATGCGTTGAGATTGTATCCAGTCACTTATTTTTGAATAGTGTACAAATTGACGATCGACAATTTCATCCACATCCTTTAGATTCCCATCCAATTGAGATTCTGTCGCTTCGGCAGCGAATACATATACTATTTGTGAAGTTAACCCAGGAACAGGATAGAACATTCCCAAATAATTTAGTTCTACACCATCTACCCCTGTTTCTTCTCGTAGTTCTCTGGCCGCCGCATTAACAGGAAGTTCACCCTCTTCAATACCTCCCATAGGCAACTCCCATGAAATCCCGTCTGTTGGGAATCTGTACTGTTTTAAAAAAAGTACTCGTTGCTTATCATCTCTCACTATCACCGATACCGAGTCTTGTCTATGTACTACTCCGTATATTCCTGGTTGCCCGTTTCTAGTAATTTTTAATTCTGAAACGCTCATCCATGGATTCGAATATACAGTTTCACTTGACACTATTTTAAAATCGTTTCGTTGATTCATTGCCAGTACACCTTTCTCCTCCGTAATTGTAACATCACGAAGATGAATACTCCAATAAATAGAGCAGCAATAACCGATATGCCGACATGGTGGGATAGCGTTTCTAACAAAAGTAGCCCGGTAGATATTGCCGCATAAGAGGAAGTTAAAGTTGCCTGAATTTGTAGGGAAAAATAGTCTGCTCCATGAAGTTGACTAGCGAACGGTTCAACGTTGGTATAGAACTGACTATATTGCTCTCTGGACATCGTGCTTGATATGATGTCCTCCTGGATAAAATTAAGTATGTTGTAGTGTTTCATGTAATTTCGTCGCTGTCGAAGATATAATTCGTAGTACAACTGTCCGAGAACTGAGTTAATACCCAGAGGAATAGCTGCTGCTACAATACGGAAAGATGGGGAAACTATTGAGGTGTTCGCTAGAGTCGCAGACATGGCAGCGGTAGCAGCGTTAGTACTCAAGCAGTATCCAAACCAGCGATCACGAACTTCTTGTTGTAGCTTTATCTGGTCAAAAATGAAGTTGGCGATGTACGTTTTCGAAACAAGTTCATTTTCGGTAAGGTCTAATCTCGCCACATCCGGTTGTGAAGCAGAGCTAGTTTGATCAGTTAAGCAATTTAGAATGCTTTTTATGTTCATCTAGACACCTTAAACGATCGGCGATGTCGTAATCAGAAGCGGTTGTTAAATCGAGTATGTCGAGTTAAAGAGAGTGTTCGTTCGCTTGCCAAAACGATCGCGTTGTTAACCGTCATTGGTTTCACCTCGAATTGAGCCACAGAGATACTGGGGGAGATGGGCGCATCGCGGAAGTCGCCGGTGATGTGTTCGTGATGTAGCCTGCCAACTGGCTGGCAACTTCACAAGATTGTTTCTGGCGGTTCTCGGCAAGTGCCAATGCTGGAGGTGATTGTCCTGTCAAGAATTTTGCTGCGTTGTCATTGTGGACTATGCGGTTTCTGGCCGCTCGGTTGTCTATCGTCGCCAAGCGATGTTTGAGGATGCCTCCAACAGGGGAGTGCTCTACTGATGTGCGGCCGTCTCACTTGGTGAGATGGCCGGCGTCACCACTCCCACCCGAACCCGCCGAACAGTCCACCATGGACGTCTCGCTGGGTGAGGGTGGCGCGCTGCTGGGCGTCCAGGTGGGTGCGGTTGTACTGGTTGGCGGCTTGGGGGCGGGCGAAGGGGCTAGCCCCGGTGAACTGCCAGATGCTGGCTGGCACCTCCCCGACGAAGCGCACCTGGATGGTGGCCAGCAGTGAGCGGGCGTGGAAGGCCCGGCTGGCCAAGGAGATCGGCGTGGTGGGCACCTCGCCCGGCAGGGGCTCGGCCCGGAAGGCGAGGTCGTAACGCGTCGCGTCGTGCATCGGCGTGCGCCTACCGGTGGCGGGATCGATGTGCCAGAAGTGGTCATTCCACCCAGCCCCTTCGACAGCGCGGCTGTTGACGCTGAACTCCCCGCCCGGCTGCGCGGTGACGTGGGCGGGGTAGGAACGGGAGATGGTGACGAAGTCCAGCTCGCCGGCCATGTTGGCCAGCCGGTAGTGCTCCACCGTGCCGCGCCACTGACGGTGCTCCACCACGATGAGCGTGGTGGTCTCCTCATAGACGATCCCACCGTGCATCTCCGGCACATCCAGCACCAGCGGTGCCTGGGCGTAGCGCCCGGCCACCAGGCGGCTGTGCAGCAAGCGCAGGCCAGCCTCCTCCCGGGACGCGATCGTCTCCATGCTGCACCCCAAGCGGCTCGCCATTGCCCGCCGCCGCTCCAGCAGGCTGCCACTCCCGGCCGTCTCAGGGCTGAGGGCGAAGGCTGCCAGCAGCACACCCACCAGCGGCTCATCCCGCTCACGCCCGCTCTCACTCAGGCTGTGGACGGCCGAGATAAAGCGATGGCGTAGCCGCTCAAAAGAGTCCTCCAAGCTGCCCCGGAGCACCTCATCGACGATCGGGGCGTGCACCAGCCGCGCCGCCGTAAACCCCCCGCGCTTGCGTAGCCACGCCAGCTCACGCAGCAATGAAGCAGCATCATCGGCATCGAGACGAGCGCGGGACATGAGCAAGCCTCCTGGGGGAGTAGGAGCAGGGCGTGGTGCGGGGATAGGCGGAGATGACGTCGCTGGGGCAGGGCAGTGACGAGGTGACCGAGGTGCCAGTACCGGTGCTGGCTGAGACGCCTGCTGTGACGGGCCTGTCGTGAGCGGCAACTCGGGTGTCGGCCGGACGGGACGAGCCGCAAGCCAGCCTAGACCGAGCGGTCAGGACAAACCAGGAGATATAGCGGGGGAGCCGAAGAACAGAGGCGAGGAGTCTGTGCCTGGCTTGGCCGACTGGCTCCTTGCAGCCGTTGTCATGCTGCCGACCGCAGTGGGGGCTGGGCAGTGCTGCTGGTGTGTGCCAGTGGTGGACGCCTGAGCGAGCCCTCTTTTCCAACTTTCTTCCAACTTTGACGTCACTGCGGAGCGGCCTATCTACCGTTCTCACTAACGCCACGAGCCCAGGAGATCGGCAGAAAACGCTGGTCTGGCGCGGCTAGCGGCGGGTGGTACGGCCCGCTCTACCCAGAGTGGCAGCACGGGCCGTCAACGCGAGATGACCAGCCCGGCTGGTCGTCTGTCTCTTCTTCCTTCCTCTCCTCTCGAAAGGACTCTCCTCATGGCTTCTACCAATCTCAGTCTCTTCTCGCCCCAGCGCACCCGGATGGGGGTGGTGCTGGGCAATGGTCAGGCCCGGGTGACCCGGCGGGAGATCGAGCAGGTCGCCGCCCAGGCAGAAGTAGCGGCCCAGGCCGAGCAGGCCCGGGCCTTCCTGACCTCCCAGGTCCTGACCAATATCGCCACGCTGGTCACCCAGGCCGAGGCCCAGACCCGCATCGCCCCCGGTGGTGCCCAGTTCTACGAAGCGATCATCACGGGATACGCCCTGGGTGCTGGGCAGCGGATCGGGCAGTTGTAGGCAGCCGGGCGCTGTGGTGCGTCGCTGACCCAGAGCGCGAGCCCACGCGCGACTGGTGGCGTGGCAGCACTCCTGAACTGCCGGAGGGCAGCAGCACTGGCTGCTCGGCTAGCTGGGACTGCCGCCTCTCGGTGGGTCTCAGGATGGCCGGGCTAGTACCGCAACGTCGCCAACAATGCCGCCAACCCGGTGGTGAGCGCGCTGCCTCGCGCCTTCGTTCCTTCTCCTCACGTTCCTTCTCTTCGCTTCCTTCTTTTCTTCTCTCTTTCTTCATCTTCGGAGGTTTCATCATGACGGTAATAGTTGGGATTCTGGCCCTCATCGGTCTGGTGGTGGTAGGCGCAGTCAGCTGGGCATTCGCCCAGGGGTTGCGCGATGGCTTGGCTCAGTGGCGAGAGATGCCGCCCAGCGGAGCGAGCCAGCCGGTGCCCGTCGGTGAGCCGCCGCTGTCGCTGTCTGCCGCACTGCCGAGCAGCTACCAGGCCGGTCAGCTGGCCGGTGAGGTCGCAGCCAGCTGGCGCTCCGCACACCAGGCGGCTAGAGCAGCTGGAGCAGGCGTCCCGGCCAGCTCATCCTGGGCAGCCGCCCTGGCCCTGGGCAGCGAGCTGAGCCAGCAACGCCAAGAAGCAGGCCGGGCCATGCAAGCAGCCATGGCCCAGGTGCTACAGGACAACGAGCAAGCAGTGCGGGAGGCAGCGGCCTCTACCTCTACCGACAGAACTTGCGGCACCGACGGTGGTAGCGACCGTGATGGTGTGTCTCCTGAGACGGTGCCGGATGCATCGGACAGCAACCGCACGGCAGAGGGTATGGCCCGTCCCACCTGGCCGGCTCACTCGCCCTCGCGTCGTCCGCCGCGGCCGTGCCCCAGGCGGTGCACACAGCAGCGACCGGCTCGGTCGGACGAGCGGCAGCCGTGAGCGTCGGGATTGAGCGGGCTCTGGCGGCCTGTACTACCACCTGCCGGACTGAACGCGCGGTAAGGCAAGACCTTCGCAGGTCGCCCTGGCTGGTCGCGCTGGCGGGGTCTGGAACGTGCGGAAACCGTCGCGTCTGGCTCCATTCCTTACCCACATGCTGCGTCATTCTCGCCTGCTTGTTGCAAAAACTACAGCACCGACTTTCGTGGCCACTAAGTGGCGTGTGTGTCCATTTTGTTTCCTGGGGTGGCACCACAGAAACGGCTCACAAGCAGCACGTGTCGCGTCGCTTGGCAATCTGAATCCGGAGGCCTTGCAACACGCGAGTGTTCGTGGAATGTATGGGATAAGGGCACCTGGCTGCCGATGCGTGAAATAGCGGGCAGCGGGTTTGCCCGAAGCAATAGCACGTATGAACAAAAAAGGAGGGACATCATGCAGCAGACGAAACAGACAAGACGAGCGTGCGCTGGGGGAGCGGCGGCTCGGCACGGTGCGGTGGCCAAGCAGGCGGGCGCAGCAACGAAGCCGGACACTGGCATGGCAAGACCTAGCGGCGCAGTGAACTGTGGGCCTGGCTCAGCTGGTCGGAGAGACTCTGGGGGCGCTGCCACCAGCGCTGCGGTGCTCAGCCAAGACAGCGCAGGCAAAGCGGCCGGTAGCGTAAGGAAAGCCGGCGTGCCGACTGGGGGCGTTGGTGAGATCCCTGGCTTGCCGCCTGGTGGTTTTGCCACCATCTTGGTCGATCCGCCTTGGCCACTGCAGGGCGGTGAGAAGCACTACCGGACGATGAGCCTGGCGCGGATCACGGCGCTGCCGGTGGGGTCGCTGGCGGCGCGTGATGCCCACCTGTGGCTGTGGACGACCAATGCCTTGCTGCCGAGGGCGTATGAGGTGGCTGAGGCCTGGGGCTTTACGGTGCGCAGTCCACTGACCTGGGTGAAGTTCCGCCTTGGCCTGGGTGGTCGCTACCAGCTTCGTAATGCTACCGAGCAGCTGCTGTTCTGCACTCGGGGGAGAGCACCCTTGGGTTCGCGCTCCCAGCCGACCTGGTTCAACGCACCCGTCACCGAGCACTCACGCAAGCCGGCTGAGCAGTTCGCCATTATCGAGCGGGTCAGCCCTGGGCCGTACCTGGAGCTGTTTGCCCGCCGCCGGCCGGAGTCGAACCAGCCCTGGGCGGTGTGGGGCGACCAAGTAGCGAGCGACATCCGCATCCCCGGCTTTGCCGTGCCGTGGTACAGCGAACGCGTTGAGAAGGCGGAAGCAATGCCGCAGAGGACGCAGACAGACGACGCTGCCGGTGGTGGCACTGGTGGCGGTAACGGCAAGGAGGTAACGCTATGAGTCGGCCGTGGCAAGACAAGTACCCAATTTGCAGTCTGCGAGGAGATGGTGATGATGAGCGATTCGAGGCGTTCTTTGCCCGGCAGCCTGCTGCGATGCGGCGTCGGCCTGCTCCTGATCGCGATGGGGCTGAGGTGGATCGTCGTCATCGTGCAAAGCAGCTGGCCCTGGCTCGTCGGGCTGCTCGCCGTGAGCGCCGCCGCCTGGCTGGCAGTGCGCTGGTGGCGCAGCCGACGGGAGTGGTGAGGGAGCCGTTCAGAAGCGAGCGGCAGACGGATAGGCGTCGTCAGGTGGGTCAGGCTGAGCAGGGCTTGAGTTGGCCCGTCGACGACAAAACACAGCGAGCACGTTCCCCTCGGCGTCGCAGTTCTCACCCCACTGGCGGTGACCAGGGCGGACACCTTCCTACCAGGAGGCACTCATGATGGCCCCGCACCCTACTGGCCGCCCTGGTTCGTCACGAAGAGTGCGGCTGGTGCCGGTGCGGCACAGCGGCATGGATCACCGGGCGGTGGCGCGGATCGTGCTGGCACTGGCGCGGCAGATGGCGGCGGATGAGGCTGTGGAGTCGGCAGCGGATGATGCGGCTTCCTCAGGTGCTGAGAGCTGCTCGAGGAGCGAGCCTGGTACCAGCGATGTGTCGGCTGCCGCTCGTGAAGATGTTGCGGCTCCGTGGGCTGGCGCTCATAGCGGGCAGAGTGCCCATGGTGGCACCTCGGTGTGGCGCTGTGCTGCGAATGATCCCGCGTCGGCATCGCCTAGGAGCGGCTCGGCAGGACGGTGTGCTCACCAGCGTCATGAGGGCGCTCACTACTTGGCTCATGGCACCTCTGCCGCTGGTTCCCATGTTTTGCCGGATCGCGCTGGTGCGGCTGAGTCCGACGAGGCAGCTGCCTCGTCCACGCCGGGAGGCACCCCGTGATGGCCCGCCCCACTCAGCCCCTGGTGTGGCATCAGCTGCGCTTTGCCTTGCCGCTTGCCCAGGACACGGCGGTGGGTCTGGTGGAGCGGCTGCTGGCAGATAGCTCGCTTGGTCGGGTGGTGCTGGAGCTGCGCGCCTCAAGCGGTCAGGCGACGTGGGCGGTGGGCTCGCGGGAAGGTGAGCGGTTGGCGAGGGTGGTGCGTGAGCTGGTGCCGGGCTGCCGGGTGTCTCGTGGGTTCTCGCGGCGGGCGGTGGATCAGGCGGTGGTGGTGTCGGCCCGGCCAGTCGGGGTGGGACTGGCGGCGGAGCGCCTCAGCGCGGTGGTGCGAGCCATCCTGGCGGCCTTGGCATCTACGG
Source organism: Actinomyces sp. oral taxon 171 str. F0337 (assembly GCF_005696555.1). Lineage (NCBI taxonomy): Bacteria > Bacillati > Actinomycetota > Actinomycetes > Actinomycetales > Actinomycetaceae > Actinomyces > Actinomyces sp. oral taxon 171. The sequence continues at coordinate 1,434,535 of NZ_CP040005.1, forward strand.
CTGAGGACGAGGAGTTGGTGGTGCAGCTGCAGCTGGGGCGGCGCTTTAGTCCGGAGGCGTGTGGGCGGGTGGAGCCGCAGGGTTGGCTGGAGTTGCTCGGGCTCGTACCGGTTCCGTCTCTTAGTGGTGAGCGGGGTCGGCGGATGCGGGCACAGGTGGGGCGGCATCGGGCGGCGGCGAGTCTGCGTCTGGGGGTGCGGGCCGCATCGCCGCTGCGCCAGCGGACGCTGCTGCAGGGGCTGCTGGGGGCGCTGCGCCTGCTGGAAGGGCCGGGGGTGCGGCTGCGCGCCCGCACGGAGCACCCCGCCAAGCTGGATGCGGTGCGGCGGCCGTGGCGGGCGGGGCTGGAGCTTGGTGCCGTGGAGATTGTGGCGATGGCGGGCTGGCCGGTGGGTGAGCTGCCATTGCCGCTGCTGGGGAGTGGGCACCCGCGCCAGATTGCCCCACCGCCGGAGGTGGGGTCCGGGTCGTCCCAGCGCGTCGTTGGGGCGAGTGCGGTGCCCGGTAAGGAGGAGTTGGTACGCCTGCCAATTTCTGATGCTATCTACCACACGCATCTGCTGGGGCCGACTGGTGTGGGTAAGTCGACGGTGCTGCTCGCGTTGGCGCTGGCTGATGCGGCTGAGGGCCGGGGTCTGCTCCTGCTCGACCCCAAGGGGGACTTGGCGACGGACTTTCTGGCGCGCCTGCCCGAGGAGAGGGCGGACGACGTGGTGGTGCTGGATCCGACCAATCCCTGCCCGGTGGGGTTCAACCCACTGGCCGGGCCGCCGGAGCTGGCGGTAGTGACGGCCGAGGCGGTGCTGGGGGTGCTGGCTGAGCTGTTTCGCGACAGCTGGGGCATCCGGACTGCCGATGTGCTCTCTGCTGCGCTGTTGACGTTGGCGCGTATCCCGCAGGCGACGCTGGTGTGGCTGGTGCCGCTGCTGACCAATCCGGCCTTCCGACGCCGGGTGCTGGCACTGGCTCCACCTGATCCTTTGGGGACGGATGTCTTTTGGCAGGGGTATGAGGCCAAGCCGGTGCGGACCCAGGCGGTGGAGGTAGCGCCGGTGCTCAACAAGCTGCGCCAGCTGATGCTGCGCCCGGGTCTGCGGGCGATGCTGGGCCAGGCCCAGCCCCGCTTCGGGCTGACAGATCTGCTGGAGCGCCGACGCATCGTAGTGGTCAACCTCAACCAGGGCCTGCTCGGAGCCGGAGCGGCCCGCTTGCTGGGGACCCTGCTGGTGGCTCAGCTGTGGCAGCACCTGCTGGCGCGCCAGGCAGAGCCGCCTGAGCGGCGGCAGATCGTGAGCGTGTATATCGATGAGGTCCAGGCCTTCCTGGCAGGGCTGCCGGGCAGCCTGGCCGACGCCCTGGCCCAGGCCCGATCACTCGGGGCGGCCTTCCATTTGGCGCACCAGTACCGGGGCCAGCTATCTGCCGAGATGATCCAGGCGGTGGAGACCAACACGCGCAGTAAGGTGTACTTCGCCTTGTCGGCGACCGATGCGGCCGCGGCGGCTCGGTTGGCTCCGGAGCTGGAGGCGGCCGACTTCCAACTGCTGGCCCAGTACCAGGCCTACGCCACCGTCATGCACCACGGGCGCCCCTCGGGCTGGTTCTCCCTCGCCACTCGGCCCGCTCCACCACCGGTGCGCGACCCAGCCCTGCTCTACGCCGCCAGCCACGCCCGCTACGGCATCCCAGCCGAGCAGACCGAAGCTGAGCTCATCGCCCTGACCAGCGGCACCGCGCCCAGCGCCGTGGACGCGAATGAGCGACACAACCCGGCCACGACCACAGACGCCACTGCTGCCACCACTGATGACGTTACTAATGGTGGACCCGAGGACGAGACGGCTGGTGAGCCGACCCCTGACGCCACCCCGGATGAGGCTGGCTCGGACGGCACCAGCAACGGAACTGAGGCTGAGTCTGGGCGGTCCCGCCCCGCGATTGGCCGCAGGAGGCGACCATGAAGCAACTGGTACGCAACCACATGACCTGGCACCACTGCTGCAGGCGAAGCAGAAGCGGTGATGCTGGTGCGGCTGGCCTGCGAACCAACCAGCAGTGGTGTCGTCTCGGTGGACGTCTCGGTCGACGTACCGCTGCACTCACGGCTCACGGCGAGCGGCGGTATCTCGGCCTTTTGTGGTCGTGTGTGGCGGTGACTGACCCCACCTGGTGTGGTCACGTCTGGCCCGGCGGAGGCGGCCAGCGATGAACCGGTCACCCACCATTGCAGCGGCCCGGTTCTCATCGCTGGTGCCTGCGCCGATCCATCCGATGCAGGCGCGCTTGCTCGCCCTGGTGGCGGCCCATCGCTTTGCCACCACCACGCAGCTTGCTCGGCTGACCGCCCTGGAGTATGCGTCGTCGGCCTCGGCTCTGCGCCAGACCCAGCGCCACCTGGCCAACTTGGCTCAGCAGCGCCTCCTGACGAGCCTGGAGCGACGGGTCGGTGGCTGGCAGGGCGGCTCAGCCGTGACCGTCTGGGCCGCGACGACTCGGGGTCACCGGCTTGTGGCTGCAGAGAACGGGGAGGGTGAGGAGGTGCCGCGGCGGCAGCGGCCCCGTGAGGTGTCGACCACCTTCCTGGACCACCTCCTGGCGATAACGGAGGTGCGCACCAGTATCGAGGAGGCCGTCCGCCAGGAGGCGGACACAGAGGCAGCGGTGGCCTTGGAGCCGGAGTGCTGGCGCACTGCGCTCAGCCCCAGCGGCCAGGTGCAGGTGCTGCGCTCCGACCTGGCCGTGACCATCACCAGCCCGGCCTATGAGGATCGCTACCTCGTCGAGGTTGATCGGGCCACCGAGAACCCCGGCCGCGTCATCGCCACCTGCTGGCGCTACCAGGAACACCAAGCCCAGGCCAGCGACGGCGGGGTCTTCCCCCTGGTGGTCTGGCTGGTCCCCACCGACCGCAGACGCCACCGCCTCGAGCGAGCCATCGCCCACAGCACCGGCCTGCTGCGCGACCTCTTCCGCGTCATCCGCCTCGACCAGCTGCCCACCCTGATCCACGGCGGCCCCGCCGCCATCCCCACCCCACAGGCCAGCAACCAGCCACGCTGACACACCAAAAGAAGGCATATCTTGTGCGGCACCGGAAAACACCAGCATCCCAGTTAGTGGGGTGAAAGATGGAGGGGGTGAGGTGAATACTGCTTACAGCAGACAACCACCATATGGCGATCCGCGCGGAAACTCGCGGATTGCCGCCAGGGGTAAAGCAAAATCGGACTGGACTTTTCCGTCCATCTGAGCGTCAATAGAAAGAGGAGAAACATTAAACCAGTGAAATAGCAATATATATGACGAGAGGAGGAGACAGATGACAACACAAACCAGAACGAACGCACAGGAGAAGCACCTGGCTGTGCTCTCCACCGTACCCACCACCGCGCTGGACGACCAGACGGGTACCGGGGTGATCGCCATCTTCTACGGCGCGGCCCGCTACCCCTTCGAGCTGGCCCGGCAACGGGAGCTGGTAGAGGACTACGCCGACACGACTGGTCTCAACCTGGTCACCGAGTTCCACGACCGACAGCAGCGCCAGCATGGCCTGAGCATGCTGCTCGATGCCTGCCGGCGCGGTGGGGTGGCGTACGTCATCACGGCGGGCTGGCCCACCCCCAACCTCACCGGAGCCGAAGCAGACGCGGTCGTCGAGCAGCTCGCAGCCAGCGGCACCCACCTGGTCTGCCTCAACAGCTGGCGTCCCGGCGACGGTGAGCCGCCTGCCTGGTGGAACGACGAGGAAGGGGCGTGGATGCGCCAGCTCGATGCGCTGAGAAGCCAAGAGCGCAGGCAGCGCGAGCAGACCAGTGAACACACCAAATCCAGCAAGGAGGTGCACCATGCCTGACGCACTCGCCCCCGATCCCTTCACCGCCATGGCCGCCCAGCTCACCCCCAAGCGGGCCGTCTCATACATCCGCGTCTCCACCCGGGAGCAGGCCCAGCGCGGCGGGTCGGAGGAGGGGTTCTCCCTCCCAGCTCAACGTGAAGCCAACAAGCGTAAAGCCCAGTCGATGGGTGCGCTGGTGGTCAAGGAGTTCGCTGACCGGGGAGAGTCGGCTCGTAGTGCGAACCGCCCCGAGCTGCAGAAGATGCTGGCCTACCTCAAAGAAGACGGTGGGATCGACTATGTCATCGTCCACAAGTTAGATCGCCTGGCACGGAACCGAGCGGATGATGTGGAGATCAACCGGGCCTTCGAGGAGGCCGGTGTGCGGTTGGTGTCGACGTCGGAGAACATCGACCAGACGCCTGGCGGCATGCTGCTGCACGGCATCATGAGCAGCATCGCGGAGTTCTACAGCCGCAACCTGGCCAATGAGGTCATGAAGGGGATGGGAGAAAAGGCCAGGAATGGCGGGACGCTGGGCAAGGCACCACTCGGTTACCTCAACGTGCGTGCAAGGGACGAGAACGGGAGAGAAAACCGCACCATCGCCCTGGATGAGGAGCGGGCACCACTCATCCGGCTAGCGTTTACGGAGTATGCGACCGGTAACTGGACGGTGCGGCAACTGGCCGACCATCTCAACACCGTCGGCCTGAACATCCCGCCCACGCCGCGGCGCTGCGCCAAGCCCATCACGGCAACGCGCCTACAAGAGATCCTGCGCCACCCCTACTACAAAGGCATCGTCACCTTCCAGGGCGTGGAGTACCCCGGCAAGCACGAGCCGCTGGTAGATAGCCAGACCTGGCAGACCGTGCAGACCATCCTGGCCTCACGGCGCTATGGGGAGCGCCAGCGCATCCACAACCACTTCCTCAAGAGCACCGTTGTCTGCGGCCACTGCGGTGCCCGCCTGTCTGTCCAGAATGCCAAGAACAGCAAGGGCACCATCTACCCCTACTTCGTCTGCGCCCGCCGCTGCCGCCTGCACGACTGCGCCTTCACCGCCGTGCTCATCGACGTCGTCGAAGACCGGATGAGTGACGTCTACCAAACCATCCAGCTCAGTGCGGAGGACAGAACGCAGATTGAGCACTACCTCCACGACGAGCTGGCTCAGATAGAAGGGGACAAGGCCAAGGCAGTGCGCTCCCTCACTACCCGGCGCACCAACATCGAGGACAGACGCCGCCGTCTCCTCCACGCCCACTACGAAGGCGCGGTGCCGCTTGACCTCCTCAAGGAGGAACAGGCTGAGCTGTCCACCGAGCTGAACCAGATCGAGCGCCAGCTGGCCGCCTACCAGGCCGACGCCGCTGAAGTCCGCCAGCACCTCACCCAAGCCCTTGACCTCCTCGAAGACTGCCACCGCCTCTACAGCGCTGCACCCGCCCACCTGAAGAAGCTGCTCAACCAAGTCTTTTTCGAGCGCGTACTGGTCAACCCACGGGTCGATGAGGAGGGCCGAGTTATCCTGCCTAGCACAGGCGATGGAACGACCGACAGCGGCAAGCAGCTGGGTAAGGGTGCGGCAGACAAGCTCAGCACTCCACTCTCGGCCGCCCCCGGCCATGACAAGACAGCAGGCAGGCGCGATGCGGGCGCACACGATGAACGGCACAGCACCGGAGAAGGAACCGGCGATGTCAGCGGGGGAGGAGCTGCCGATGCTGACACGCCAGCCCTGACTTCTCGTCCCATCCACCTCGCCGATACGGGCTCCGGTGCTCGCCTTAGCGCCCTGCTCACCTCACCCTTCGACCAGCTGGCCAGCCCCGGCCTGCACGCCGCCGCCCATGCGCACTACCTGCAGCACCTGGCTCAGCCCGACAAGCCGACCACACCGCCCACCGCTGACGACACGCTCATGAGCTCTACAACACGAACAACGCCCACCCTGGTGGGTGAGCGTTGTTCATCATCTGAGACCACATCCCAGACGTTTTTGACTGGGGTGGGTTCGGGTAAGAGCTTGTTGGTACCTCCGGTGGGACTCGAACCCACAACACTCCGATTTTGAGTCGGATGCCTCTGCCAATTGGGCTACGGAGGCACGCCGCCCGCTCTGCGGGGGCGCTATCAGCGAGATCATACTAGGATTAAAGCCGTGAGCAATGAGTCCAGCACCACCAAGTCCCGCCGGGTGCTCGTCGCTGAGGACGAGACCCTCATCCGCCTTGACATCGTCGAGACTCTCACCGATGCCGGGTACGAGATCGTCGCTGAGGCCGCAGACGGGGAGGAGGCTGTCCGTCTGGCTGATGAGCACACCCCTGACCTGTGCGTTCTCGACGTCAAGATGCCGGTGACCGACGGCATCACCGCAGCCGAGAGGATTCTTGAGAAGCACAGCTGCGCCGTCGTCATGCTGACGGCCTTCTCCCAGACTGAGCTCGTTGAACGAGCCAGCGCCGCCGGCGCCATGGCCTACGTCGTCAAGCCCTTCACCCCGGCAGACCTCATTCCAGCACTTGAGATCGCCATGTCGCGACACGAGGAGATCCTTTCCCTCGAGAGTGAGATTTCTGACCTCACCGAGCGCTTCGAGACCCGTAAGCGCGTCGACCGGGCTAAGGGGCTGCTCATGGAGCGCATGGGGCTGAGCGAGCCGGAGGCCTTCCGGTGGCTGCAGAAGACCTCGATGAACCGGCGCCTGACCATGCGCGAGGTGGCCGATGCCGTCATCGAGCAGGTCGGTACCGCCAAGAAGGACTGATCACGTCCTGGTGCGTAGTGCGTCAGGTGAACAGGCTGCGCAGCGTTCCGACGGCGATCGTCCGCTCGTCGTCGTCCGTGACCGTGACCTGGTAGACCACGGTACGGCGGCCGCGGTGCAGGGGGGTGGCGGTGGCCTTCACCCAGCCCTGGGACACGGAGCGCAGATGGCTGACCGTCAACTCCGCCCCGACCGGGACGGCATCATCGGGCGCCGCTGCGCGCGCTGCCACGGAGGCGGCCGTCTCGATGATCGCGGCAGTGGCACCGCCGTGCAGGATCCCGATGACCTGTCGGGCTCCGTCGACAGGCATCCGGACCTCGGTCCGGTTCGCGTCGCGAGTCACCACCTCCATCCCGAGGGTGTCCATGAGCGTGCCCTCCTCATTGTCCTCCAGCACCGCGTGCAGCGCCGAGGAGGCGGAGACGGCAGAGCCCGCGGGACGCGGATCGGGGTACGGGCGCCGGGCGGGGTCCGGGAAGGCCACGGCAGCGGCGCTCGCTCCGGAGTAGGAGGCCGCAGTGACGCGGCCCACTGGCCCCAGCGGCCCGACGACCGCCGGTGAGCCGGGGGAGTCCGCGGAGACAGGAGAGGCTTGAGAGTCGCAGGACTCTCCTACGCTGACGGGGGAGAGGGGCGAGTCGGACTGTGGATGGCTCATGGGCCTAGGCTGGCACGGTGAGCACCACCGCGACCAGCCCTGCGACGAGCCCAACACCTCAGTCCCCCTCGGATCCGGTTCCCGAGCGGCTTCTTCTCATCGACGGACACTCGATGGCCTTCCGCGCCTTCTACGCGCTGCCCGTCGACAACTTCACGACGTCGACCGGGCAGTCCACCAACGCCGTTCACGGTTTCGTCTCCATGTTCCTCTCGCTGCTGGACAACGAGCAGCCGACGCACATGGCGGTCGCCTTCGACCTGCCGGGAGGCACCTTCCGTACTGAGGAGTACGCGGAGTACAAGGGAACCCGCGATGAGACGCCGCAGCCCTTCCTCGGGCAGGTCGAGCTCATCCAGGAGGTCCTGGAGGCCATGGGCGTCAAAACGCTCACCGCGCCGGGCTACGAGGCCGACGACATCCTGGCCACCCTGGCGGTCTCGGCCCAGGCCGAGGGCATGGAGGTTCTCATCTGCTCCGGGGACCGCGACTCCTTCCAGACGGTCACCGAGCAGTGCACCGTGCTCTACCCGGTCAAGGGCGTCTCAACGCTGCGTCGCATGACGCCTCACGAGGTGGAGGAGCGCTACGGGGTGACGCCCGAGCGCTATCCCCACCTCGCCGCCCTCGTGGGGGAGACCAGCGACAACCTCCCCGGAGTCCCAGGCGTGGGGCCCAAGACCGCCGCCAAGTGGCTCAACCTCTACGACGGGCTCGATGGCGTCATCGCTCATGCGGACCAGATCAAGGGCAAGGCCGGACAGTCCCTGCGCGACCACCTCGACGACGTCGTTCGCAACCGCCGCCTCAACCGTCTGCTCACCGACCTGGATCTCGGAGTCGTTCCCCGCACCGACCTGCGCCTCCCAGGCGCCGACCGCGCCGGCCTGGCACGCGTGTTCGAGACCCTGGAGTTCCGCACCCTGCACCAGCGGGCGCTGCGCATCCTGAGCTTCACCGACACCTCCGACCACGCCGAGCCGGGTGAGGGAGAGGGACCCGGTGCTCTGAGCGCGTTGAGTGATCTGGAGATCGTCTCGCTGGGGCACGATCTTGCCGCGGGGCACCTGGCTCACTGGTTGGAGGCCGGCCCGGCGGCTGATGGGGACCGTTCCCGTCCTCTCGGTGTCGATGTTGTCGGCGTCCTCAGGCCCGTCGAGGGCGATGCGGCGCTCGTCTCGCTGTCCGATGGCTCCCGGGCGGTCGCCATCGACCTCACCGAGATCCTGCCCGAGGACGAAGCGGTGCTGGCCCGGTTCCTGTCCGACACCGACCGTCCCAAGCTGGTCGCCGACGCCAAGGGGAGCTGGCACGCACTGAGCGCCCGGGGACTCACGCTCGACGGCGTCATCGCAGATCCCTCGCTGGCCGGCTACCTGTGCCGTCCTGAGCAGCGCAGCTACGACGTCGAGACCCTCACCCAGCGCTGGCTCGGCATCGATCTGGCCGCTGTCGATGAGAGCGGGGCCCAGGCCAACGACGGCCCCGGTGAGTCCCAGAGCGCCTTCGATCTCGAGGCCCTCACCTCCGACGCCGTTCCCGCGACCCACATGGCCAGTGCGCGTCGGGCCGCTGTCCTGCTCCCGCTCCAGGTCGTGCTCGATGAGCAGATGGCGGCTCGCGACGCCGTGGGGCTGTTCACCGACCTGGAGATGCCCGTGGCCGCGACCCTGACCGTCATGGAGGACGCAGGTATCGCCGTCGACGACGCCGTGCTCGCGGCCCGTGAGACCGAGCTCGACGCCCGCGTGACCCACGCCGCTGAGGGCGCCTACGCCGCCGCCGGGCGAGAGCTCAACCTCTCCAGCCCCAAGCAGCTCCAGGCCGTCCTGTTCGACGAGCTGAAGATGCCCAAGACCCGCAAGACCAAGACCGGCTACACCACCGACGCCGATGCCCTGGCCGGCCTGTACGCCAAGACATCCCACCCCTTCCTGGAGCACCTTCTTGAGCACCGCGATGCCATCAAGCTGCGGCAGACGGTTGAGGGACTGCGCAAGGCGATCCAGGCCGATGGTCGCATCCACACCACGTTCCAGCAGACCATCGCCGCCACGGGGCGCCTGTCGTCGACCGACCCCAACCTGCAGAACATCCCGGCCCGTCACGAGGAGGGGATGCGTATCCGCGAGGCCTTCACCGTCGGTGAGGGCTATGACTGCCTCATGACCGCCGACTACTCCCAGATCGAGATGCGCATCATGGCGCACCTGTCCGGCGACCAGGCCCTGATCGAGGCCTTCCGCAGCGGGGAGGACCTGCACCGCTATGTCGCCGCCCTGGTCCACGGCATCGAGGTCGGGGACGTGACCGCCCAGCAGCGCAGCCACGTCAAGGCCATGAGCTACGGGCTGGCCTACGGTCTATCGACCTTCGGACTGGCTCGTCAGCTCGGTATCGACAACGCTGAGGCGGCGGACCTGAGGAACGCCTACTTCGCCAGGTTCGGAAAGGTTCACGACTACCTGGAGTCCGTGGTGGAGCAGGCACGCCGCGACGGATACACCGAGACGATGTTCGGGCGCCGCCGCTACCTGCCCGACCTGACCAGCGACAACCGGCAGCGCCGTGAGATGGCTGAGCGGGCCGCTCTCAACGCCCCCATCCAGGGCAGTGCCGCCGACATCGTCAAGAAGGCCATGATCGACGTCGACGGCGCGCTGACCGAGCAGGGACTGAGCAGCCGCATCCTCCTGCAGATCCACGACGAGCTCCTCATCGAGGTCGCACCCGGAGAGGCCGCGGCGGTCGAGAGCCTCCTCAAGGAGCAGATGGGAGGGGCGGCCGAGCTCTCAGTTCCGCTGGACGTCGCTGTCGGACGAGGACAGACCTGGCGTGAGGCCGCCCACTAAAGGAACCCTCCAGGCTCCTCGATCATCACCCAAAAAAACCGTTGATATGTAAATGAGATCGATGCGTCATCCTCTCGACACCTAGTTGTCAGATGACGTGAGCGATTGCACGCATGTACGGGATAATGCTTGAGCATTGTCTAGTTACGGATTCGTCACGCACTGCTAAGGTTCACTCGTGCGCTCCTGGGCGTCTCCTATGAGAGTAATCCAACCAGGATGATGAATTGGTCCGGGCCGATTCACCTCACTGGGGAGCGTGCGGTCCCTATCAACCCGATCCAACTATCCGCATTCGGAGCATCCACTCAATGACAACCACTACGCCCAGCCCCGCCCCGGTCGCCGTCAACGACATCGGTTCGACCGAGGAGATCCTCGCCGCCGTTGACGAGACCATCAAGTACTTCGATGACGGCGACATCGTCGAGGGCACTGTCGTCAAGGTCGACCGTGATGAGGTCCTCCTCGACATCGGCTACAAGACCGAAGGCGTCATCCTCGCTCGCGAGCTGTCCATCAAGCACGACGTCGACCCTGATGAGATCGTCTCCGTCGGTGATGAGATTGAGGCCCTCGTCCTGCAGAAGGAGGACAAGGAGGGGCGCCTGCTCCTGAGCAAGAAGCGCGCGCAGTACGAGCGCGCCTGGGGCACCATCGAGCGCATCAAGGAGGAGGACGGCGTCGTTACCGGCTCCGTCATCGAGGTCGTCAAGGGCGGTCTCATCCTGGACATCGGTCTGCGTGGATTCCTCCCCGCCTCCCTGGTGGAGATGCGTCGTGTTCGCGACCTCCAGCCCTACGTGGGCCGCGAGCTCGAGGCGAAGATCATTGAGCTGGACAAGAACCGCAACAACGTGGTCCTCTCCCGTCGCGCCTGGCTCGAGCAGACCCAGTCCGAGGTCCGCACCAACTTCCTGCAGACCCTGCAGAAGGGGCAGGTTCGCTCCGGTGTCGTGTCCTCCATCGTCAACTTCGGTGCCTTCGTGGACCTGGGTGGCGTTGACGGTCTGGTCCACGTCTCCGAGCTGTCCTGGAAGCACATCGACCACCCCTCCGAGGTCGTCGAGGTCGGCAACGAGGTCACGGTCGAGGTCCTGGACGTCGACTTCGACCGCGAGCGCGTCTCCCTGTCGCTCAAGGCGACCCAGGAGGACCCGTGGCAGGCCTTCGCTCGGACCCACGCCATCGGCCAGGTCGTTCCCGGCAAGGTCACCAAGCTGGTTCCCTTCGGTGCCTTCGTTCGTGTCGAGGACGGCATTGAGGGCCTGGTCCACATCTCCGAGCTGGCGCAGCGTCACGTTGAGGTGCCCGAGCAGGTGGCCAAGGTCGGCGACGAGGTCTTCGTCAAGGTCATCGACATCGACCTGGAGCGTCGTCGCATCTCCCTGTCGCTGAAGCAGGCCAACGAGGGCGTCGACCCCACGTCGGAGGACTTCGACCCAAGCCTCTACGGAATGGCGGCCGAGTACGACGAGCAGGGCAACTACAAGTACCCCGAGGGCTTCGACCCGGAGACCAACGAGTGGCTCGAGGGCTACGACGCCCAGCGCGAGGCCTGGGAGGCCGAGTACGCGGCTGCCCACGCCCGCTGGGAGGCTCACAAGGCCCAGGTCGCCAAGGCTCTGGAGGAGGAGCAGGAGTCCGGTGCCCCGGCGGCCCCCGCGGGCGGCACCTCCTACTCCTCGGCTCCGTCGGAGGCCTCCGGCACTCTGGCCTCCGATGAGGCCCTGGCCGCTCTGCGCGAGAAGCTCACTGGTAACTGAGCATCCGCACTTTTCACTGATCAGGACTGATCTCTGACATCATCTGAGGGTCTCTGTCTGTTCCGCAGGCAGAGACCCTCAGATGTCGGTGTCTTCTCCCCATCGCCCGGGCGCTTTGCCCGTGGGAGGCTCTGGGGTGGAGCTGGTGCTCCCTCTTCCTTGGAAGTAGGAACCTGTACGTGACGACCGTTGGAGACGATATGAGCTATTGGGGCGACATTGCCCGTGCTCTGCATGATGTCGACCCCGTCTGCCCCAGTCGTGTCGCTGCAGCGGCCTTGTGGGAGGCGATTGCCACTGACGACGTCGAAAAAGCGGCTCCGGGGGATGCGCCCGACCAGGTGGTGCAGGCGGTCTGCGCCGTCGACCGGGCCTGGCTGGTTCAGCTGGGCCAGGACCCGGGCACCCGCAAGGAGAGCCTCGACCAGGCGATCGCCTTCTGCCAGAGGCTCCGGACAGCTCACAGCTGCTCGACGCTCCCACTGCGCTACGCCCAGGTGGAGCTCTCAGCCGTCCTCGGCCTCAGGAACGAGGCCCTCGAACGGCTTCGAGAGGCCAGACTCTTCTCCTTCGGCAAGACTGACACCGGCGCGGTCCTGGCCACCGCTCGCATGCATGACGACTACTCCGGTGTCATCAGCACTGCGACGGCAACGCCGAACCGTGCGGAGGCCGATCCCGTGGAGACCGCGCGGGGGCTGGGTGCGGTGCTGGTTCCCTACCTGGCCCACCAACGGCTCGTCGAGGCTGAGGACGCCTTCGCCTCCTTGAGCCGGCTCCGCCTTCCGGACGTCGTGTCACTCCAGTCCCTGGGGGACAGGTTCGAGTACCTGGGACTGTCCTCCCAGTGGCAACGGGCCATCGCGCTCCTGCGCCACAGCCCTATGACGGCTGTGTCCGAGGCCTCGGCCTGGAGCCTGATGAACACCGCTGTCGGATTGGCTCTCGTCATGAGGGAGGCCAACCGGGCCGACTACGGCAACCATGCCCTGGGCGCCTCACTGAGCTGGACAACGCCCTGGGGGAATCTGGAGCTCACGGCCTGGGATACCGTCGTGCACGCCTATGACGTCATGACTGGCTTCGTGCGCGGTATCGCCCAACGCTTCGACGCCCGCAACGGCAACAACGGCGTGTCGTACCGGGTGGAGATGAGGATGGCCGCTGAGGCCTCCGGACTCGCCAGCCGGTCCTACGGGACGGTGACGAGCGCTGTGCCGGCTGATCGCACCCGGCTGCGTAACCAGGGCGCCCTGCTCAAGGAGGTCCGTGAGCTGCTGACGCTGTCTCGTGGCTACGGCATGGAGTCGGTGCGCCAGCGCGCCATGTCGACCGCGGAGACGGTCAGCGCCTCGCTGTCCGAGGTGGTGGATGACTCGGCCTTGGAGCTGGTCGTTGACCTCCGCCTGGCCTTCGGCCGGCTCCTGGCGGCGCTGGGCGCCAACGAGCGGGCACAGAAGGAGCACCTCGACACGGCGGAGCTGAGTCTGAGCCAGGGATGGACGGAAACCGCCTGCGCCGCACTCGCCCTGGCCTCACACGCCGCTCAGGCCCGGGGAGACCGTGCCGCCAGTGGCCGGGCATGGCGCCAGTGCCGAGAGTCGATGGAATCCTGGCCGATGAACCGGCCGGGAGAGCGCTGCGGGATACTCGTCGACGCCGTCGGCGACCCTCTGGTCGCGGTGCAGGTTCTCTCCGCACTGGCGGAGGTCCTGGTTGAAGGGGTGGAGGAGGACCACTCCCGCGCGTCGATCGTCCGCGAGATCATCTCGCGGGCGTCGGATCAGGCCTCGCGGTGCGTGAGTTCCCCGCAGAACGCGGTGAAGTCCCTGGCCCGGGTCGAGGAGCGCATCGCGCCCTACGGGCGGGGCCGGGGAGGAAGAAGACGACCCGGATCGACCGCGACGATCATGAGTGATGGTCAGGCGGCCTCGGGGGGCAGCTGACAGGGCGAGGCCGCGTGCCCCGTATCAACGGTGTCTCCAGTATCGCCGGCGCGCTGGCCCGGCTCGGGCCGGTCACGGCATGATGGGGTCATGCACTATACACCTGCACCCCGTGCCACTCGCCGTCCGACGGATCGAGCCCTGCGCGTGGGGCTCACCGGCGGCATCGGCGCGGGTAAGTCAACGGTGGCCGCGCTGCTCGAGGAGCGCGGCGCGGTCGTGACCAGTGCTGACGAGGTCGCTCGCGACGTCGTCAGCCCGGGCAGTGACGGTCTTGCGGCAGTGGTGGCCGAGTTCGGGGATGGGATCCTGGCACCGGACGGCTCCCTGGACCGCAGTGCTCTGGGGCGGCTGGTCTTCTCCGACGACCTGCGCCGCGCGCGTCTGGAGGAGATCCTCCTGCCCCTCATCGCAGCCGAGGCGTGGGCTCGGATGGACACGGTTCCGGCCGGGCAGGTAGTGGTCTACGACGTTCCTCTCCTTGTTGAGGGGCAGATGCAGGACATGTTCGATCTCGTCATCGTCGTCGAGGCGGATCTTGAGCTGCGTCTGGAGCGGCTCTCCGAGCGGGGGATGAATCGCGACGAGGCACTGGCTCGCATCGCGGTACAGGCCACCGACGAGGAGCGCCGAGGTGTCGCCGACGTCATCGTGTCCAACTCCGGGGCGATAGAGGACCTGAGCGCGGAGGTCGACAGGCTCTGGAGCACCCGGATCTTGGAGCCCGGAACCATCGCCTGACACCGGGGGAGACCTTCCCATCGGTGGATGCCGCGCCCATTCCTACAGTGGGGTGAGGAGCCATGGCGCCCCGGACGCAGGCGGATGGTGGCGTCACGTGGCACATGACGGCGTCTCCCGACGGGGACCTCACCGGCGCCTCGGGGCGGAACTACCCGTCACTGTTTTGGGAGGGGGAGGAGCCCACCACCTTCGCTCAGGACAAGGGCTTCGTCGTCGAGGCGGAAGCAGCCGCTTCGTTCCTCGAGACAAGCTCGCCGTCCTGGGGCTGAGTGAGCGCGAGGCGACTGAGTTCATCACCTTCTGGGGACCGCGGATCGCTGAGCGGGGCAGGGCACTGGTCACCTTCGCCACCGATGAGTACGCTCGCAAGGCCGTCTACCGCTTCACAACCCCTTCCTCCGGCGCAGAGATCGTCCCGGAGGCATTCATCCGGGTCTACATCGTCGTCGGGGATGTACCGCAAGTATCGGTTCCTGAGCAGAAGCTTGTGCCTGCACCCGTACGGACCGGATTCACCGCCGTCGAGTGGGGCGGAACCGAGCGGTAGAGCCGGCAAGTGGACTCAGCAGCTGCTGCGTCGAGAGGTCGTGCGGGTCGGGCCGAGGACACCGATGATGGTTGCTGAGACAGCAACGATGAAGGCCATGAGGACTCCTTGAGTCAGGGCGGAGGGTGCGGCTGACAGGAGCTGCGTCCCACCGTGAACGCGGGGGCAGGACGTAGCGATGTCCTGCGGGCACCACGGTAGTGGGCGAACTTGCTGGAATGGTCCCTAACCGGCCACAAAGGCGCCTCAGTGTGGTGACGGTACGGTCCCAGCGATGTGACGCGAGCCGAGCCTCCACCGGTGATCTCAAGGATGTCGGCCGGACCGCGTAGCCTGAGGGCATGCGTCCCGTTACCGAGCTCCAGCGCGTAGCCAAGCCCTTCGAGGTCGTCAGTCCCTACTCGCCCAGCGGAGACCAGCCCGCGGCGATCGCCGAGCTGACCGAGCGCCTCCGTGCGGGGGAGAAGGACATCGTTCTGCTCGGCGCCACGGGAACCGGTAAGTCCGCGACCACCGCCTGGCTCGTTGAGCAGGTCCAGCGCCCCACCCTCATCCTGGAGCCGAACAAGACCCTGGCCGCTCAGATGGCCGCCGAGTTCCGTGAGCTGCTCCCGAACAACGCGGTCGAGTACTTCGTCTCTTACTACGACTACTACCAGCCAGAGGCCTATGTCCCGCAGACGGACACCTTCATCGAGAAGGACTCCTCCATCAACGATGAGGTCGAGCGTCTGCGCCACAGCGCCACCAACTCCCTGCTCACCCGCCGGGACGTCGTCGTGGTCTCCTCGGTGTCCTGCATCTACGGCCTGGGCACTCCCCAGGAGTACGTGGACCGGATGACGCCCCTGGAGGTGGGGCAGCAGATCGACCGGGACGATCTCCTGCGACGCTTCGTGACGATGCAGTACACCCGTAACGACATCGACTTCACCCGTGGCACCTTTCGCGTTCGCGGCGACACGGTGGAGATCATCCCGATGTACGAGGAGCTCGCCATCCGTATCGAGTTCTTCGGAGACGAGATCGAGGCCCTGGCCACACTGCACCCCGTGACCGGTGACGTCATCGACACCGTCGGGCAGGTCTTCGTCTTCCCCGCCTCCCACTACGTGGCCGGACCCGAACGCATGCAGAAGGCGATTGAGGGCATTGAGGCCGAGCTCGCCGAGCGCCTGGCCCAGCTCGAGCACGACGGCCGGCTCCTGGAGGCCCAGCGGCTGCGCATGCGCACCACCTACGACCTGGAGATGCTGCAGCAGATCGGCATGTGCTCGGGGATCGAGAACTACTCCCTGCACATCGACGGACGTGAGGTCGGCACCCCGCCCAACACCCTCCTGGACTACTTCCCTGAGGACTTCCTCCTGGTCATCGACGAGTCCCACGTGACAGTCCCTCAGATCGGGGCCATGCACGAGGGGGACGCCTCTCGCAAACGTACCCTCGTCGACCACGGGTTCCGTCTGCCCTCCGCCCTGGACAACCGGCCCCTGACCTTCGCCGAGTTCGAGGACCGCATCGGCCAGACCGTGTACCTGTCGGCCACCCCCGGCGATTATGAGACCCAGCGCTCCGACGGAGTCGTCGAGCAGATCATTCGGCCCACCGGCCTGGTGGACCCCAAGGTGGTCGTCAAGCCCACCGAGGGACAGGTCGACGACCTGCTCGAGGAGGTGCGCACCCGCGTCGAGCGCCAGGAGCGGATCCTCGTAACCACCCTGACCAAGCGCATGGCCGAGGACCTGACCACATACCTGGCCGAGCGGGGCGTGCGCGTGGAGTACCTCCACTCCGACGTCGACACGCTGCGGCGTGTCGAGCTCCTGCGCGAGCTGCGACTTGGCCGCTTCGACGTCCTCGTGGGCATCAACCTGCTGCGCGAGGGGCTGGACCTGCCGGAGGTATCGCTCGTCTCCATCCTGGACGCCGACAAGGAGGGATTCCTGCGCTCGACACGCTCCCTCATCCAGACCATCGGACGTGCCGCCCGTAACGTCTCCGGCGAGGTCCACATGTACGCCGACACCATCACCCCGGCCATGGCGGAGGCCATCGAGGAGACCGAGCGTCGCCGCACCAAGCAGCTGGCTTACAACACTGAGCACGGCATCGACCCGCAACCGCTGCGCAAGAAGATCGCTGACGTCACCGACATGCTCGCTCGTGAGGACGTCGACACCGCCGACCTCCTGGCCGGCGGCTATCGGGGCCACGAGGACTCCTCGATACGAGCCCGACGTAAGCACGCCGCCGAGGCCACAGTCCGAGAGAGACTGGCCGGGGCGGCGCAGGGTGATCTCGTCGAGCTCATCAATGAGCTCACCCAGCAGATGCATGCTGCAGCCGAGGACCTTCACTTCGAGCTCGCCGCCCGTCTGCGCGACGAGATCCAGGATCTCAAGAAGGAGCTGCGCGCGATGCGGGCCGCGCAGTGAGAGAGCGCGACCGGCATGATTCGTTCTGTTACTTCATGGCGTTAGTCCCAGAAGTGAAGAAGCGGCGTTCAGGATTCTCTAGGGTGTCTGGCTAGTATTCACCATATTGTGTGGCTTGCTGGAGCCAATCTGAGCGATTATGCATCGCGTTATACGCGCCGAAGAATTTCTACTGACATGACGTGATCCTTGTTCACTCTCATAATGTGCCGTATGGTAAATATGTGTTGTGCCAATGTGATTGCGAGGGGGCGTGAGTTGCTATGGCTGAGAGGACGTCGGGGCCGTTGATGTGGGGGACCGGACGGTCTCCTCCAGCAAGGTTTCGTTGGCCGCGCTGACTGCACTCGGCATCGGATCGATGATCGGCGGTGGCATCTTCGGTCTGCCGCAGCAGATGGCACGTGCTGCAGCGCCTGGACCGCTCATCATCGGGTGGTTCATCACGGGTTTCGGCATGCTCATGCTCGCCTTCGTCTATCAGCGGCTGGCTATCAGCCGACCTGAGATCAATGCCGGTGTCTACGGCTACGCCCGCGCCGGCTTCGGCGACCTCGTCGGATTCTCCTCCGCCTGGGGGTACTGGCTGTCGGCCTGGATCGGTAACGTTGGCTATCTCGTGCTGCTCATGGCCTCACTGGGAGTGTTCCTCCCCGGGTTCGGTGACGGCAATACCGCGCTTGCCATCGGGGTCGCCTCGGTCGTCATGTGGATGTATCACGTCTTGATTCTGCGCGGCATCCGCGAGGCCGCGATCATCAACTTCATTGTGACTGTCGGCAAGATCCTGCCACTGATCGTCTTCATTATTATCGGCCTGTTCGCTTTCAAGCTCGATATCTTCGCCCACGAGTTCTGGGGATCCGGTGCTGGTGTGGGAATCGGTGATGTGCTCTCCCAGTTCAAGGGCATGATGCTGGTGACAGTGTGGGTGTTCATCGGCGTTGAAGGGGCGTCGGTGTTCTCCGAGCGGGCCAGAACGCGTGCCGACGTCGGCAGGGCGACGATTCTGGGATTCCTCTCCGTCCTGGCCCTTCTGCTCGCTGTGAACGTCCTGTCCTACGGCATTGTTCCTTGCTCCGAGCTCGCCAAGTTCGGTGATCCCTCCTTGGCCGGGGTGCTTGAGGCGGCAGTCGGCCCGTGGGGAGCGGAGTTCATCGCCCTGGGACTGATCGTGTCGTTGGTGGGTGCCCTGCTGTCCTGGTTTCTCATGCTGGCCGAGATCGTGCGCGTTCCCGCCCAGGAAGGGCTCATGCCCTCGTTCCTGGGGCGCGAGAACGCTAAAGCCGTACCCGTCAACGCCCTGTGGCTGACCATGGGGCTGGTTCAGCTCTTCCTGATCTGGACCTATTTCAACGCCTCGACCTACACGCGTCTCATCAGCCTGGCCTCTGCCCTCATCCTTCTGCCATATCTGCTGTCCGCCCTGTTCCAGGTGCTCGTGTCCCTCAAGGGTGGAACCAAGGCGAAGGCGTTCGATCTCGTCGTCGGCGTTCTGGGGTCGGCGTACGGTCTGTGGCTGCTCTATGCCGCAGGCTTGGTGTACCTCCTGTACACCGCCATCTTCTACGTGTTGGGGCTGCCTTTCTACATCTGGGCGAGGCGTGAGCAGAAGGTCAAGGTCTTCAGTACGGCCGAGTGGGGACTTGTTGCGCTCTTCTCCGCCATGTCCGTCTACGCCGTCCACGGTCTGGCCACTGGCGCGCTGAGTCTATGACCGCTGTTCTCAATCATCGTCCTGTCATCTACGACTGCACCGTTCTCGGTGGCACGTGAATGTGCTGCCGCGACCTGGAATGAGGAACAATGACCGAACAGAAGCACGGAGTCTACTCCGAGGTCGGCAAGCTGCGCCGTGTCATGGTGTGCCGCCCCGGTCGCGCGCACGAGCGTCTCACGCCGTCGAACTGCCACGATCTACTCTTCGATGATGTCTTGGACGTCCCCAAGGCTCAGCGTGACCACGATTTCTTCGTCGAGCTCATGCGTGAGCGTGGCATCGATGTCCTCGAGCTGCGTGATCTGCTCGCCGATGTCCTGGATATTCCCAAGGCACGCTCGTTCATCTTGGACCGGCGCGTCAATCACGCCACCATGGGGGTGGGGGTCGCTGAGGACCTGCTGACCTGGTTGAAGGAGATGCCCTCGGCCGAGCTCGGTGAGCTCCTCATCGGTGGCCTCGTGTCCGACGAGGTGCCCACGGACGTGTTCGGCAGCTGCATCTCTCCGTTCCACGTCAACAGCGACGACCCGGAGATGCTCATCGCCCCCCTGCCTAACACCCTGTTCACCCGTGACAACTCCGCCTGGATCTACGACGGCGTCGAGATGTCCCGGATGTTCTGGGGCACCCGACGACGCGAGGTCCTCCTGCTGACCGCCATCTACCGCTACCACCCGATGTTCAACTACGACTACAAGGCCTGGCTGAACACGGTCGACCAGGACATGGGGCACACCTTCATCGAAGGGGGCGACATCATGCCGATCGGCAAGGGCATCGTCTTGGTCGGCATGGGGGAGCGCTCCACCTTCCAGGCCGTCAGCCAGATCGCCAAGTCGCTGTTCGAAGCGGGCTCGGCCGAGCGGGTCATCGCAGCGCGCATGCCCAAGGAGCGCGCCGCGATGCACCTGGACACCGTCTTCACGGTGTGCTCCGAGGACGTGGTCAACGTCTATGAGCCGGTCGTCCGGGCGATGGACACCTTCTCCCTGCGCCCCGACGAGACTGAGCGCGGCGGTATCAAGGTCACCTACGACGAGGGCTACTTCGTCGACGTCGTCTCCGAGGCCCTAGGCGTCAAGCTCACCCCGGTCATGTCCACCGCAGGACGCTACGGGGCCGAGTGCGAGCAGTGGAATGACGGCAACAACGTCGTGGCCCTATCCCCGGGAGTGGTCGTCGCCTACGACCGCAACTACTCGATCAACGCCAACCTGCGCGCCGCCGGTATCGAGGTTCTGGAGATCCCCTCCAGCGAGCTCGGGCGCGGCCGCGGAGGCGGTCACTGCATGACCTGCCCGATCGATCGGGATCCGGTCTACTGATCGAGCTTGCTTCAGGGCAGGGACGTTGCAGTCACGATGGTGATGTCGTTGCCGCCTCCGAGGATTCTCTGTGAGGCGGCAACGTCATGCACCCCACACCTGCTCGACGGGACTGTCCATGTGCCCACGCCGGTGAGAACGTTAGACTCTCAGGCGTTATACACGGAGGGGAGTACTCCCAACCAACGGCGACGTCGTCATCACGGCGGTGCAGGCACATACGGCCCTGCGTTCCCGGCGTCGCGGCCAGAGCGGTACACGCCTTGAGCGCTTGTGCACGTGGCGGGAGGAGACCTCCGGTACCAGTTCCGTACCGGAGGAGAATACGTGGACGTCCACATCCTGGGGTGGATCGGCCTTGCGGCCATCATCATGACCCTCATCGTGATCGACATCGTCGGTCACGTGCGCACCCCCCACGAGCCCACCATGAAGGAAGCCGCCGTCTGGTCGGTGGCCTATATCGCCATGGCCCTGGTCTTCGGCGGCATCGTCTGGTTCGTGTGGGGCGGGGGCTTCGCCCAGGAGTACCTGGCCGGTTACATCACCGAGAAGGCGCTGAGCATCGACAACCTCTTCGTCTTCGTCATCATGATGTCCTCCTTCAAGGTGCCCCGGAAGTACCAGCAGGAGGTGCTGCTCGCCGGCATCGTCATCGCCCTCATCCTGCGGCTCATCTTCATCCTCGCCGGTGCCGCGCTCATCGAGAACTTCTCCTGGGTGTTCTACTTCTTCGGGGCCTGGCTTCTGTGGACCGCCTTCGCTCAGGCGCGGGAGGGCGTCGAGGACTCCGATGACGAGGATGAGGAGTACAAGCCCAGCGGCTTCGTCAAGCTCATCGCCCGCGTCATCCCCATGACCGACGGCTTCGTGGGCGGCAAGGTCATCCACCGCCACGCCGGTCGCACCATGATCACGCCCATGATGTTGTGCATCATCGCCATCGGCACCGCCGACGTCATGTTCGCCGTCGACTCCATCCCCGCGATCTACTCCCTGACCAGCGAGCCCTTCCTGGTGTTCTCCGCCAACGCCTTCTCCTTGCTGGGCCTGCGCCAGCTCTACTTCCTCATCGACGGGCTGCTCGACCGGCTCGTCTACCTCCACTACGGCCTGGCGGTCATCCTCGGCTTCATCGGCTTCAAGCTCATCGTTCACGCCCTGCACACCAACGAGGTGCCCTTCATCAACGGCGGCCAGGAGTGGCACGCCATTCCTGAGGCGTCGATCGGCGTGTCCCTGAGCGTCATCATCACCACCGTTATGGTCACGGTCATCGCCTCGGTCCTCAAGTCGCGAGCAGATGCCCGGCGTGCCGAGGTCGCATCCTGATGTCTCGGCCGCCAGGATGAGAGGCGGCCCTCGACCGATTCACTACTGTGTGACTCGTGAGCACCACGAACCCCTCTGAGTCCCCGGTGAACGGGCTCAACGCGGCCCAGGTCGCTGAGCGTGTCAGCGCCGGACGGACCAACGAGTACCGCGAGCGGACCTCCCGCAGCGCGGCCCAGATCCTGCGGGCCAATGTCTTCACGATCTTCAACGGCATCCTCGGCGTCGCGCTGGTTCTCGTCCTCGCACTGGGGCACTGGGCGGACGCGCTGTTCGGTTTCGTCCTGCTGCTCAACACCGCCACGGGCACCCTGGCAGAGATTCGCGCCAAGCGTGCCCTGGACCGTCTCGCTGTGCTGGAGACCCCCCGTGCCGTTGTCCTGAGGGACGGGACCGAGACTGAGGTGGCGGTCGGCGAGGTCGTCATCGACGACGTCGTACGACTCCGGGCCGGCCAGCAGGTACCTGCGGACGGGGAAGTCCTGATCAGCGACGGCCTTGAGATCGATGAGTCGATCCTCACCGGTGAGTCCCGACCTGTGCGCCCCGTGAGCGGAGCGCAGGTCATGTCCGGGACCACAGTGACGGCCGGGACCGGGTTGTTCCGCACCACCGCGGTCGGCGGGGACGCCTACGCCCACCGGCTGGCCAGGGAGGCCCGCAGGTACTCACTCGTTGTCAGTGAGCTGCAGGCCGGGACCAATCGGGTGCTGCACTGGATCAGCTGGGTCATCGTGCCCGTGGCCCTGGTACTGGTGTGGTCCCAGCTGCGGTTGAGCGGAAGCATTGCCGAGACCTGGAGCAGCGGTGCCTGGCGGCACGCGGTCGTTGCCGGTATCGCCGGCGTGGTCAGCATGGTGCCCCAGGGCCTGGTGCTCCTGACCTCCGTCAACTTCGCCACCGCCTCCCTGTCCCTGGCCAGGCGCAACGTCCTGGCTCAGGAGCTGCCCGCCGTCGAGGTCCTGGCCCGGGTCGATACCCTGTGCCTGGATAAGACCGGCACCATTACCACCGGCCGTATCCGCCTCGGAGAGGTCCAGGGTCCCGACGGCGACCAGGCGCCCTCCGAGGTGCTCTCGGCGCTCGCACTTCTCAGTACGGTGGGGGAGGCCAACGCCACCGCCGATGCCATCAGGGAGGGGCTCAGTGATCTCAGAGGCCTTGGCGAGCAGGGCCTCAAGGATGCCCGGGAACCCGGAAATACGGGCTCCTCGGCCGACGTGGAGTCGGTGCCCTTCTCCTCTCGCCGCAAGTGGTCCGCGGTTCGCGACCGGTCCGGCACCACCTGGGTGCTCGGCGCCCCAGAGATCGTCCTGGCAGGACACAGCGAGTCAGTGCTGGACCGTGCTCGTCAGATCGCTGCGCAGGGAGTGCGTGTCGTGGCCCTGGCCCGATCGGGATCGCCCTGGAGGTCGGCTCCGGGAGAGGATGATTCGCGGCTTCCCGGTCACCTCGAGGCCGCAGGGATCGTGATCCTCACTGAGGAGATACGCCCCGACGCCGCTGAGACCCTCGCCTACTTCCGCCAGCAGGGAGTCGATGCCAAGGTCATCTCCGGTGACAGTCCCGAGACGGTGGCCGCGGTCGCCCGCCAGGCCGGGGTCACCGCCCCTGACGGCGGCGAGCTCGTTGCCCTGGACGCACGTACCCTGCCTGCTGGTGCAGGCGGCGGGCACGAGACGGATGAGGACCTGGAGCGCCTGGCCGACGCGGTTGAGGGCGCCAGCGTCCTGGGACGCGTCACCCCCGAGCAGAAACGGGCACTGGTGCGGGCACTGAAGTCCCGAGGGCACGTCGTCGCCATGACCGGGGACGGCGTCAACGACGCCCTGGCACTCAAGGACGCCGACCTCGGCATCGCCATGGGTAACGGAGCTCCGGCCACTAAGGCGGTGGCGCGCCTGGTGCTGCTCAAGGGAGAGTTCTCGGCCCTGCCCGGGGTCGTGGCTCAGGGACGCCGTGTCATGGCCAACACCGAGCGCATCGCCTCCCTGTTCCTGGCCAAGACCATCTACGCGTCCCTCATCGCCGTCGTCGTGTCGGCCATGGCGGTCGCCTACCCGTTCCTGCCCCGCCAGTTCACGGTCGTCTCCTCGCTGACGATCGGGATCCCCGCCTTCGTCCTGGCTCTAGCCCCCAGCAACCAGCGCTACCGGCAGGGCTTCCTCGGCCGGGTGCTCAGCCTGTGCGTACCGGCGGGACTCATGGCGGGAACCGTGACCCTGTCCACGTACCTCTGGCTGACGCTCACCCACGCCCCGCGGGCCCAGGTGACCACGGCAACGACCCTGGTGCTCATCACCTGCGGGCTGTGGCTGCTCACGCTCACCGCCAGACCGTTGACGAGCTGGCGTCTGGGGCTGGTGGTCCTCATGGGGGCGATCGCGGTTCTCGGCGTCGTCGCCCCACCGGTGCGCGCCTTCTTCCTCCTGGCCTGGCCCACCCCAGGGGTGTGGTGGGTGATCGCACTCATGGCATGCCTGGCCATCGTTGGAATCGAGCTGGTTCACCTGGTGCGGCGCCGGATCGTGCGCGGTCGGGGGTGAGCGCGCCTCTACTTCGCAGCGACGAGGCGCAGCCAGCCGTTGTGAGGATGGACGCTGACATCCACCATCAGAAAACCGGCCTCGTAGGCTGCGCCGGCCAGGGCTTCGCTGTCAGGGACGTGCATGTTCAGGCGACCCGCCCAGGCCCCCGCCGACGCCCGATCAGCGAACTCGTTTGCGATCACGAGCCTGCCACCGCGGTTGAGAACCCGGTGGATCTCAGTAAGAGCGGCCTGCAGTTCCGGCCAGAAATAAGTGGTTTCGAAAGCCGTCACCACGTCGAAGAACCCGTCACGGAAGGGGAGGTTCTCCACTGAGCTCTCCACGATCCGCAGGCGTCCGGAGGAGATGGCGGCGCGGTTGACGCTCCGTGCGGTCTTGACCGCCTCAGGGGAGTGGTCAACGCCGGCGACCTCACGGCGCGTCTCCTCCAGGATGCGGGAGATGGCCTTGCCACCTCCGCAGCCGACGTCGAGTACCCTGTCAGTCAGCTGGATACCCGCTGCCTTCAGGCCCCACTGGTGCAGGCGGCCGTGCCCGATGTTCATGCTGCGCAGCAGGAGGCGACCCATGAGCGAGGAAGGGCGGGAGAACTGGGACTCGGTCGGTGCGGAAGAAGACTCGGAAGAAATCATGGGCCCATGCTCCCGGCCGGGTGGCGCGGGAGCAAGAGCCGTCAGCACATGAGACGGCGGGGAAGTAGCTCAGGCCAGGACCCCGATGACCGGGTTCCACTCGCGCGGGATGCGCTCGTTGATGTAGCCGGCCTGCTGGAAGGGATCCTCCTCGAGCAGGGCCAGCGCGCCGGCCTCGTCCTCGGCGCGCACGACGATGAGGGCGTCGTGGGTGCCCACGTAGGGGCCGGCGGCCAGCAGTCGGCCCTCATCGGCCAGACGGCTGGTGAAGGCGCGGTGCGAGGGGCGGCCGGCGGCCATCTCCTCGTCCTTGTCGGTGACGTAGCGGTACTCGACGGCGTAGATCTTGCTCATGGTCTCAGCATAGAGGGGAGTTCCGGACGTGGCCTGAACCAGCGGCGCTGGCATTCTTCCGGCGTCCCGACCATGAGACACGTCGAACACGTGTGCGACGCGCGGGACGTGCGGTCACCCCTTAGACTCGAATCCCGTGAACGACTCTCTCATCATCCGTGGGGCCCGCGAGCACAATCTCAAGGGCGTGGACCTGGATCTGCCGCGCGACACGATGATCGTCTTCACCGGGCTGTCGGGCTCGGGCAAGTCCTCCCTCGCCTTCGACACGATCTTCGCCGAGGGGCAGCGCCGCTACGTGGAGTCCCTGTCCTCCTACGCCCGTCAGTTCCTCGGCCAGATGGACAAGCCCGATGTCGAGCTCATCGAGGGGCTGAGTCCCGCCGTCTCCATCGACCAGAAGTCCACCTCACGCAACCCCCGATCCACGGTGGGCACTGTGACGGAGATCTACGACTACCTGCGTCTGCTCTACTCGCGCGCCGGCGTCCAGCACTGCCCGGTCTGTGACGCTGTCATCTCCTCCCAGACCCCGCAGCAGATCGTCGACCAGGTCCGTGCCCTGCCCGAGGGCACTCGCTTCCAGGTTCTCGCCCCCGTGGTGCGCGGACGCAAGGGCGAGTACTCCGAGCTCTTCGGCGAGCTGCGTGGGCGCGGCTTCAACCGGGTGCGCGTCGACGGCGCCCCTGAGCGCCTCGACAATCCCCCGACCCTCAACAAACGACTCAAGCACGACATCGAGGTCATCGTCGACCGGCTCGTCGTCCGGGAGGGCATCCGCCAGCGCCTCACCGACTCGGTGGAGACGGCGCTCGGCCTGGCCGAGGGCCTGGTCATCATCGAGCAGGTCGACCTGCCTGAGGACGACCCCGACCGGGAGCGCCGCTACTCCGAGAAGCGCGCCTGCCCCAACGAGCACCCCCTGGCCCTGGACGAGATGGAGCCGCGCACCTTCTCCTTCAACGCCCCCTACGGCGCCTGCCCCGCCTGCACCGGGATCGGTACCCGGCTCGAGGTGGACCCCGAGCTCGTCGTCCCCGACGAGGAGCTGACCCTGGCCGAGGGCGCCGTTGCCCCCTGGTCGAGCCACCAGAAGTACTTCACCCGCCAGCTCGAGGCCCTGGGCAAGGAGCTCTCCTTCGACGTCGACACCCCCTGGCGCGCCCTACCGGCACGGGCCAGGGAGGCGATTCTGCGCGGTAAGGACTACGAGGTCAAGGTCACCTACCGCAACCGTTGGGGGCGCGAACGCATCTACTCCACCGGCTTTGAAGGGGTTCTCGACTACGTCATGCGCAAGCACGACGAGACCGAGTCCGACTGGTCCCGCGAGCGCTACCAGGCCTACATGCGTGAGATCCCCTGTCCCGTCTGTGCCGGGGCCCGGCTCAAGCCCGAGGTACTGGCCGTGCGCGTGGGCGAGCTGTCCATCGCTCAGCTGTGCGAGCTGCCGATCAGCGAGGCCCGAGACTTCCTGGCCGACCTCAACCTCACCGGCCAGGCCGCTCAGATCGCAGGCAGCGTCCTGACCGAGATCAACGCGCGCCTCGGCTTCCTCGTGGACGTGGGCCTGGACTACCTCAGCATGGCCCGCGGTGCGGCCACGCTCTCCGGAGGCGAGGCCCAACGCATCCGCCTGGCCACCCAGATCGGCTCAGGCCTGGTGGGGGTCCTCTACGTCCTGGACGAGCCCAGTATCGGCCTGCACCAGCGCGACAACACCCGACTCATCGAGACCCTCCAGCGGCTGCGGGACCTGGGCAACACACTCATCGTCGTCGAGCACGATGAGGACACCATCCGCTCGGCCGACTGGATCGTCGACATCGGTCCTGGCGCCGGCGAGCTGGGCGGCGAGGTCGTCTACTCCGGTAACATCGAGGG
This sequence comes from Actinomyces sp. oral taxon 171 str. F0337, assembly GCF_005696555.1. Taxonomy (NCBI): domain Bacteria; kingdom Bacillati; phylum Actinomycetota; class Actinomycetes; order Actinomycetales; family Actinomycetaceae; genus Actinomyces; species Actinomyces sp. oral taxon 171. Next base: position 1,461,902 of record NZ_CP040005.1, read on the forward strand.
CCTGGCCAGAGCCGAGGGCTCGGTCACCGGCGACTACCTGGCCAGACGGCGTCAGATCGAGATCCCCGCGACTCGACGCAAGCGGGACAAGAACCGTGAGGTCACCGTTGTCGGCGCCCGTGAGAACAACCTCAAGGACGTCACCGTCTCCTTCCCACTCGGCGTACTGACCGCCGTCACAGGAGTATCCGGCTCGGGGAAGTCCTCCCTGGTCAACGCCATCCTCTATCAGGTGCTCGCCAACCGGCTCAACCGCGCCCGCGGCGTGCCCGGCAGGCACAAGACGGTGCGGGGCGTGGAGCACCTGGACAAGGTGGTGCACGTCGACCAGTCTCCGATCGGGCGCACCCCCCGGTCCAATCCCGCCACCTACACCGGGGTGTGGGACCACATCCGCAAGATCTTCGCGGCCGTGCCCGAGTCGAAGGTGCGCGGCTATGGACCCGGGCGGTTCTCCTTCAACGTCAAGGGCGGGCGCTGCGAGTCATGTAAGGGTGACGGCACGCTCAAGATCGAGATGAACTTCCTGCCCGACGTCTACGTTCCCTGCGAGGTCTGCCACGGCGCCCGCTACAACCGGGAGACACTGGAGATCCGTTACAAGGACAAGACGGTCGCCGACGTCCTGGACATGACCATCCACCAGGCGGCCGAGTTCTTCTCCGCCTCCTCAGTGATCTCCCGCCACCTCAACACCCTGGTCGAGGTGGGACTGGGGTATGTGCGCCTGGGGCAGTCGGCCACCACGCTCTCCGGCGGTGAGGCCCAGCGCGTCAAGCTCGCCACCGAGCTTCAGCGCCGGTCCTCCGGCCGAACCATCTACGTTCTCGATGAACCGACCACCGGGCTGCACTTCGAGGACATCCGCAAGCTGCTCGGGGTGCTTCAGGGACTGGTGGACAAGGGCAACTCCGTGGTGGTCATTGAGCACAATCTCGATGTCATCGCCAACGCCGACTGGGTCATTGACATGGGGCCCGAGGGCGGCAAGGGCGGGGGAACCGTCGTCGTGGCCGGCACGCCGGAGAAGGTCGCGGCCACTGAGTCGTCCTACACCGGCCAGTTCCTGGCTCCGGTGCTGGAGGCCGCCCGCGGCTGACGCCCCTTCCCGCTCCGGTCCGGCTCTGCTGGACGGCTCGGCGTCGGTTCCCCGCTGCCCTCAGATGTTCCTGGAGTCCACGGGGTTCTGGTCGTTCTCGTGACGCTGCTCCTGCGCGTAGCGGTTGTAGAGCAGCGACAGGACGAAGCAGACGACACCTGCGGCCGCCAGGGAGATGACTCGAATGATCGAGTTCTGCGCGGCCACGTCCATAACGGCGAGCTTGAGTACGGACAGGAGCACCAGGGTCAGTCCGTAGTGGCGCAGGATTGTCAGACGCGCCCTGAACCCGAGGACGATGCAGGCTCCGCCCGTCAGCAGTACCAGCACCGACATGAGGACCGAACCCGGGTCGACCTCGGTGGCCACTATGACTGAGAGCCACATGAGCAGTGAGTTGCCGATCGCAAGGCTCAGGCACACCTCCGCACACCGCCGCCAGGGAAGCAGGAGCCACGTGGCGCATGCCCCCACCCCCAGGGCGACGGCGACCAGCAGCAGCATCCAGATCGACGAGGAGGCATCCTCGGCCCACGACAGCGTCACCATTGCCAGCACGGCCACCATCGCTGAGAGGATCCACGACGGCGCCGGTGCTCCTGCCTGATTTCCCGCCGGACCGGGCAGGGCCTCGCCGCGAGGACCCACCCGGTAGCGGGATCCTCGGCACTGACCACTGAGCACTCGCTTAGGCGTGGCTCCGCTTGAGAACGCCCCCAGAGCGATGAATGTGATCGTCGCCAGGCCTGGAACCGCGCGCAGCGCCGCCCAGGCGCTCTGGGAGTCACCCACGAGACCGGAGCCCAGGAACGGAATGACGACGGCGATATTGAAGGCCACCACCGCCAGTGCCGCCCGCAGGGCCAGTACCCGTGTCTGGACGTGCGACGGCGCGGAATGTGAAGCAGGGACCGGAGAGCTGCATGCGGCTCGGTCACCGAGTCCTTCGGCCATGATGACCATGAGCGCAGAGATCACCACGGAGACGATCAGCGACCAGGTGTCGCCGCGGGAGTGAGCAGCGCCCGGGGCCATGAGAATCGGCACCGTCCCGAGAAGGGCAAGGATCGGGGCCGGCTCCACTCTTGCGTTCAAGATCGCCGGAAGCAGGCACGGCATCGCAGCCACGATGACGAAGAGATAGACCCTGGGGTCGTCAATGATCGCCATCCCGATCAGTGCGAGGGGGAAGAACGCAACCTCGTGCCCGATCGCCATGGCACGGCGCCAACCAGCGGGGCAGTGGATCGGGAGTGTCGCGAGTGCCGCCAAGGCCAGCAGGAGGAGCTCGAGGAGGAAGGTGATGACGATGACGGTGTGCCCCAGGCGCAGGCTCATCTGCTCCGTCATCAGGTTTCCGATCCTCAGCATGAGGATCACCGCCGTTGGGCCCCAGTCCCATCCCGAGGTCTCGACACCGATGCTCCACAGCTGTGTGCTGGCATGGAGTGTCTGGCACACCAGCAGTAGGCACAGGGTCAGAACGATACCGGTGCCGCTGGCGACGGAGGTGCGCAGCATCGGTTGGATCGGGGCGGCGATGAGGGCCGTCGCCGTGGCCACCATTGACGTCACCGGATACCAGGCGGCCAGCCTCATCCGCTCCGTGTTGCGCGACAGGACCACGCAGGTCAGTGCCAGTACCGTGACGTAGATACTGATCATCAGCCACGTGATGAGCGCGGCCTGCGGCTGACGCACCACGTGGCTGACTGCGAATCCGATGGTCACCAGGGCGCCGAGGGTTGAGACGACCGCGGTGAACAGCACCCGTGTCATGTGGGACACGGCCAGGAGTACGAGCCCCCAGCAGGCCATGAGCACCAGAGCGGGCTCTGGGCTGAGCATTCCATTGAGAAGGACGGCTCCCACGATGGAAACGAAGCCGAGTCCTCCACCAGTTCCCGTGATCGTCGCCGCAGCGACGCGGTAACGGGGACGACTGATCCCCAGCTGAGCGCCGGCCGCTGTCATCGTGACCGCGATGAGTGCCAGTCCCAGGATCTTGACCGGGTCAGGAATGGAGTCCCAGACGAGAGCCAGAAGACTCACCCCGGCAGACAGGACGAGCACCGCTGCGGCGCCGGAGAGCAGATAGCGTCCGAGGTTGCCCTCCCGCATCGCTCGCTGGGCCCATCCGGGGATCTGCTCGGTGCCTGCGCTGCGTGCCTGGCCGGTCCCGGCCGGTCCGCTTCCCTGCATATGAGAGGCAGCGCCCGCAACGGGTGCATGATGCATCGAGTCCGGGCTCGTCCAGGGTGCCGAGGCTTGCTCGGGCTCCACGGGGGCGGGCTCCTGACCGTAAGGTGCCGGCGGCACCTCGCCTCGGGGTGCTCGGGGGGCCTCCGAAGGCGTGGTTGTCTTGGTGTGAGCGGCTTTGTCATCCAGGGGAACTTCGTTGACGGGGGCCTGAGCAGCAGGTTCGTCGAGGCGTTGCCAGGGGGTCTCGGAGACCGTGCTCGCTTCCGAGGTGCTTGCGGGCGGTGTCGTCTCAGGCTGGTGCGGCGTGTCAGCGGGTGAGGGTTCCGCAGAGTAACCATCAACGACGTCGGTGGCCGCGCTCTCCTTCGAGGTGGAAACAGGGGCGCTGCTCATCACCGTGGTGGGGAAGTCACTGCTCTCCTGCGTTGGGGTGGTGGAGGAGTAGGTCAGCCAGGTGACGCGTTCTGCGAGCCAGTCGATCTTCCTCTCGATGAGGTCCAGTCTCTGCAGTACCAAGGAGACATTCGGGCCGACAGTGGACGGTATGGACACGACGGTTCTCCTCGTCACTCGGTGCTCGGCGGTAAGCACTTGTCACTCAACCGGTTCTTCTGAGAGTACGGGGAGCTGTCGATGTCGTGAAGGGGGAAAGGTACCCTGTGGAAAACTCGGGAACGAGAGGAAGACCGGTCGTTCAAGAACGAACAGACTCGAACAAAGATCCACAAGAACGGTCAGGCTGGGATAGGCTGCATCTCATGAGCGAGAACGGACTCACTGCAGCGCAGCACAAGATGCGCGATGCCGGCGTCGCCGATCAGGCCATCACGGTTTTCACGCACTACTACCAGTCCCTGGAAGCGGGAGCCACGGGACTCATCCCCGAGGAGACCATCGAGCCCCTGACACAGATCGACTCCCTCGCTGACGTTGAGGTCAGTGATGAGGAGGCTCGCGAGGCGCTGAGCAAGACGGTCCTCATCCGGCTCAACGGGGGCCTGGGCACCTCGATGGGCCTGGATCGCGCCAAGTCCCTCCTGCCGGTGCGTGACGGCAAGACCTTCCTGGACCTGCTGGTCGATCAGGTTCTGGCGGCGCGTCGGCGTTACGGTGTGAGCCTGCCACTGATCCTCATGAACTCCTTCCGTACCCGCGAGGACTCCCTCGAGGTGCTGGCCGGGCACCCCGAGGTCCAGGTCGACGGACTGCCCCTGGACTTCCTGCAGAACCGCGAACCCAAGCTTCGCGCTGACGATCTGGCTCCCGTGGAGTGGGGGGCCGACCCCGAGCTCGAGTGGTGCCCCCCGGGGCACGGCGACATCTACACCGCCCTGCTCGCCTCCGGGCTGCTGGACGCCCTCCTGGATCAGGGGTATCGGTACGCCATGACCGCCAACTCCGACAACCTCGGTGCGGCGCCCTCGGCCAGGATCGCCGGCTGGTTCGCCGCCTCCGGTGCCCCTTATGCGCCGGAGATGTGCCGTCGCACGCCAGCCGATGTCAAGGGCGGCCACTTGGCCGTGCGTAAGAGCGACGGGCGCATCATTCTGCGTGACACGGCGCAGACGCCTGGCGACCAGATGCACTACTTCACCGACCAGTTCCGCCACCCCTTCTTCCATACGAACAACCTCTGGTTCGACCTCAAGGTGCTGCGCGACACCCTGGCTGAACGGGGAGGGATCCTCGGTCTTCCGCTCATCAAGAACAGCAAGACGGTGGACCCCGCAGACTCCTCCTCAACGCCGGTCATCCAGCTCGAGACGGCCATGGGGGCCGCCGTGGAGGCCTTCGAGGGTGCGACAGCCATCGAGGTGCCACGTTCCCGGTTCCTGCCGGTCAAAACCACCAACGATCTGCTGCTGGTGCGCTCGGACGTCTACGAGGTCGACGACGACGGTCTGCTGCGGATGGTCCCGGAGCGGGCCTGTACCGTAAATCTCGACCCGCGCTTCTACAAGAAGATCCAGGACTTCGAGGTCCGGTTCCCCGACGGCGTCCCCTCCATCAAGGATGCGCGGTCGCTGACCGTGGACGGCGACTGGACCTTCGGCGCCGACGTCGTCGCCACCGGTGAGGCGCGCGTGGAAGAGGAGGGCTCCCCCGGAAGGATCGTCGACGGCACCCGGATCTGAACGAGCCGTTAGCAGTGACCTTGCTGGTCGCTGCTTGCTACGCGGGGGCGTCGTACCTCGGTCATGGGGTTCGGCGCCTTCCTGCCGAGCGAGGGCATGAAAAATGCTTACCCTAGCAGGAGAGGGCAAGCGTGAAGACTGCATGATCCGGTGGGCGATACTGGAATCGAACCAGTGACCTCCTCGGTGTGAACGAGGCGCTCTAACCCCTGAGCCAATCGCCCGGTGCGGCGCTAACCTTAGCCAGGCCGATACCCCCGGAGCAAACGGCTGCCCGGTGAGGTGAATCACCGCGATGCTGTTTGCCTGTCACCGCGATCGTGATGCTATGGTTTTCCAGCACCAAGCGGTTCAGTCGAACCGTGAGGAATCACGCGGATGTGGCTCAGTTGGTAGAGCATCACCTTGCCAAGGTGAGGGTCGCGGGTTCGAGTCCCGTCATCCGCTCCGAGGAGCCGGGAGCGCCCAGCCCCAGCATCTCATGGTGGGTTGGCCGAGAGGTTAGGCACCGGCCTGCAAAGCCGTTTACACCGGTTCGAATCCGGTACCCACCTCGGGCGATTGGCGCAGCGGGAGCGCGCTTCCCTGACACGGAAGAGGTCACTGGTTCGATCCCAGTATCGCCCACCACATGCAAAGATACGAAGGCCTGAGCCCTGCTGGTTCGGGCCTTCGCCGTTCGGGCGACTCGTTACGGGGCAGCATGTCGTGGACAACGTCGGTCGGCGTCTACCCTAGCGGGCATGGCCGACCCCTCGATGTACCGTCCTGCCCCGGGCGAGATCCCCACGTCCCCGGGGGTCTACCGGTTCCTGGACGGGCAGGGGCGCGTCATCTACGTCGGCAAGGCCAAGAACCTGCGTCAACGCCTGTCCAGCTACTTTCAGGACCTTGCCGCTCTGCACCCGCGCACCCAGAAGATGGTCACCACCGCCTGCGCGGTGGAGTGGACGGTCGTGTCCACCGAGGTGGAGTCCCTGGCGCTGGAGTACTCCTGGATCAAGGAGTTCAACCCCCGTTTCAACGTCATGTACAAGGACGACAAGTCCTACCCCTACCTGGCGGTGACGATGGGGGAGACCCACCCCCGCGTCCAGGTGGTCCGCGGGGCCCGCAAACCGGGAACCCGCTACTTCGGTCCCTTCGTCCAGGCCTGGTCCATCCGCGAGACCGTCGACCAGCTGCTGCGGGTGTTCCCGGTGCGCTCCTGCTCCGCCGGTGTCTTCCGCCGCGCCCAGGCATCGGGGCGTCCCTGCCTGCTGGGGTACATCGACAAGTGCTCGGCGCCGTGCGTGGGTCGCATCAATCCGGAGGACCACCGGGCGCTGGCCGAGGACTTCTGCGCCTTCATGGCTGGCCGTACCGGCCCCTACCTGCGCCAGGTCGAGGCTGAGATGAAGGCTGCCGCAGCGGCCCTCGACTTCGAGAAGGCCGCCCGCCTGCGTGACGACGCCACCGCGCTGCGCAAGGTCATCGAGGGCAACGCTGTTGTCCTGCCCGACGCCACCGACGCCGACGTCTTCGCCCTGGTCCGCGACGAGCTCGAGGCCGCGGTCCAGGTCTTCCACGTGCGCGGCGGCCGGGTGCGCGGACAGCGCGGCTGGGTCGTGGACCTCATTGACGACGCCGGGGACGCCGAGCTCATCGAACGCCTCCTGGAGCAGGTCTACGCCTCCCTCCTCGATCCTGCCGACGACGGCGCCGTCCACCAGGGCGGAGCCCCCGCCTCCTCGGGCACCACCACCTCCGTCGGGGTGGGTGAGCGCGCCCCGTCCAGCCCCCAGCCCCGCAGCGGTCCCAACGGTTCCAGCGGTGCCGCCTCCCGACGCAACGGCGAGTCGGCGGCCACCAGTGTCGACGACGTCGCCCACACGGCCACCACCGCGGTGCCCCGGGAGATCCTGGTTCCTGAGATGCCCAGCAACGCCGCCACTGTGCGGGCCTGGCTGGCCGACCTGCGCGGCGCGAAGGTCGACCTGCGCGTTCCGCAGCGCGGCGACAAGGCCGCCCTCATGGACACGGTGCGCAAGAACGCGGAGGAGGCCCTGCGGCTGCACAAGACCCGACGGGCGGGGGATCTCACCCAACGCACCCTCGCCCTTGATGAGCTCGCCGAGGCCCTCGACCTGGCCGAGGCACCCCTGCGCATCGAGTGCTACGACATCTCCCACACCCAGGGCACCTACCAGGTCGGCTCCATGGTCGTCTTCGAGGACGGTGCCCCCCGCAAGGCCGACTACCGCCGCTTCACCGTGCGCGGCCAGGACGGCAACGGTGCCACAGATGACACCGCAGCCATGCACGAGGTCCTTACCCGCAGGTTCAAACGGCTCATCGCCGAGCAGGGACAGGGCGAGGCGGCCGCCCGCGCTGCCGAGGAGATCGAGGACGCCGAGGGCATCGCCGTCGCCTCCGGTCCTATCGACCCCGAGACCGGCAAGGCCCGGCGCTTCTCCTACGCGCCCGGACTCGTCGTCGTCGACGGCGGGTTACTGCAGGTCAATGCCGCGCGTGCCGTGCTCGACGAGCTCGGCATCGACGTCCCGCTCATCGGCCTGGCCAAGCGTCTGGAGGAGGTATGGGTGCCGGGGGAGGAGTTCCCCGTCATCCTGCCGCGTACGTCGCCCGCCCTCTATCTGCTCCAGCACCTCCGGGACGAGTCCCACCGATTCGCCATCACCCACCACCGCAAGAAGCGCTCAGCCGGCATGACCCGCTCCGTGCTGGATGGGATCCCCGGCCTGGGGCCGGCTCGTCAGGCGGCCCTGCTGCGTGAGTTCGGCTCGGTCACACGCATTCGGCAGGCCGAGGTGGACGACATCACCCGCATCAAGGGTATCGGGCCGGCTCTGGCAGGTACTATCTTGGCTCACCTCAACAGTCCAGATACTCAACAGTAGTGTGATTTCACGATGTGCTGGGCTGGCATCAACTCGAAAGGAAACCCTGTATGAGGATCTCCGCCCGCAACCAGCTGCCCGGTACTGTCGTCTCCATTGAGAAGGGCGCCGTCAACGGCGTCGTCAAGATCGAGGTCGCCCCCGGCGTCATCATCACCTCCTCCATCACCAACACGGCCATCGAGGAGCTCGAGCTGGCAGAGGGTAAGAAGGCAGTCGCCGTCGTCAAGGCCTCCTCCGTCATGGTGGGCCTTCAGGACTGAGGTCAGACGCTGCCGTGAGGCGCAGGTCGGTGTAGCCGTCAGTGCGATCATGGCAGGGGTGGTCACCGACCCGGAGCCTTCTGAACCTGCCGCCTGACAAAAGACACCGAGGATGAGGAGCCATGACCGCACCATCGCCTGACCCCGACCTGCGCTTCCCCGACGGCTTCCTGTGGGGCGGTGCCACTGCCGCCAACCAGATCGAGGGCGCCTACGACGAGGGCGGCAAGGGCCTGTCCGTCCAGGACGTCATGCCCCGGGGCATCATGGCCCCGCCCACCCAGGCCCCCACACCGGATAACCTCAAGCTCGAGGCGATCGACTTCTACCACCGCTACGCCGAGGACATCGCCCTGCTGGCGGAGATGGGTTTCAAGGTCTTCCGCTTCTCCATCGCCTGGAGCCGCATCTTCCCTCTCGGCGACGAGACCGAGCCCAACGAGGAGGGACTCGCCTTCTACGACCGGGTCCTCGATGAGCTCGAGAAGCACGGGATCGAGCCGCTGGTCACCATCAGTCACTACGAGACCCCGCTCCACCTGGCTCGCACCTACGACGGCTGGACCGACCGCCGTCTCATCGGCTTCTTCAAGCGCTACGCCCGCACCCTGTTCGAGCGCTATGGCCAGAGGGTCAAGTACTGGCTCACCTTCAACGAGATCAACTCCGTGCTCCATGAGCCCTTCCTGTCCGGCGGCATCGCCACGCCCAAGGACAGGCTCAGCGAGCAGGACCTCTACCAGGCCATCCACCACGAGCTCGTCGCCTCCGCGGCCGCGACCAGGATCGCCCACGAGACCAACCCCGATATCCGGATCGGCTGCATGATCCTGGCCGTGCCCACCTACCCGCTGACCCCCGACCCCCATGACGTCTGGGCCGCCAAGCAGGCCGAGCGTGCCAACTACGCCTTCGGGGACCTCCACGTGCGCGGTGAGTACCCCGGTTACCTGCGGCGGGCCCTGCGGGACAAGGGCATCGAGCTGGAGATCACTGAGGAGGACCGCGCGCTGCTGCGTGAGCACACCGTCGACTTCGTCTCCTTCTCGTACTACATGTCCGTGTGCGAGACCGTCACCCAGTCGGCCGAGGCCGGCCGGGGCAACCTCATGGGCGGCGTCCCCAATCCCACCCTCAAGGCCTCCGAGTGGGGGTGGCAGATCGACCCGGCGGGCCTGCGCACCATCCTGAACGACTACTGGGACCGCTGGGGCAAGCCTCTGTTCATCGTCGAGAACGGGCTGGGAGCCAAGGACGTCCTGGTGGAGGGCCCCGACGGCCCCACGGTCGAGGACGACTACCGCATCGCCTACATGAACGACCACCTGGTCCAGGTCGCCGAGGCCATTGCCGACGGCGTCGAGGTCCTGGGCTACACCTCCTGGGGCTGCATCGACCTGGTCTCGGCCTCCACCGCCCAGATGTCCAAGCGCTACGGGTTCATCTACGTGGACCGCGACGACGACGGCAACGGCACCCTGGCCCGCTACCGCAAGAAGTCCTTCGGCTGGTACCGCGACGTCATCGCATCCAACGGCGTCTCGCTCGTGCCTCCGACGCAGGAACCGCCGCGGGAGTAGGCGCGGGACGTCACGGCTTGGGCGGTTCAGACGCTGGGACGGATCGCCCGGGCCGCGGCCCGGGCCCGGTCTCGGGCGACCTGGACATCGTCGGCATAGGCCACTACGACCCCCAGACGACGTCCCTCATGTGCCACGGGCTTGCCGAAGAGCCGTAGGTCCACGCCTTCGTGCGCGAGCGCCTCATCAAGACCGGCGAAGCTCACTCCCTCACCCGGCCCGGAATGGCCGGCGGCCTTGATGGTCACCGAGGCGCTGGGAGAGCGCAGCGAGGTGTCCACGGGCAGACCCAGCAGGGCGCGGGCGTGCAGCTCGAACTCGCTCAGGCGCTGGCTCGCCAGCGTCACCAGGCCGGTGTCGTGCGGGCGCGGAGATACCTCGGAGAAGAGAACGTCCTCCCCGCAGATGAACAGCTCCACCCCGAACAGGCCCCAGCCGCCCAGCGCCGTGGTCACGGCCTCAGCCACCTGCTGGGCCCGTTCCAGGGCCACTGGGCTCAGGGCCTGCGGCTGCCAGGACTCCACGTAGTCCCCGTCGACCTGCCGGTGCCCGATCGGCTCGCAGAAGCTCGTCACCGTCTCCCCGGTGCCTGGATGACGCCAGCGCACCGTGAGCAGGGTGATCTCGGTGTCGAAGCGGATGAAGCCCTCCACAATGACCCGGCCCTGGTCGACCCGTCCGTCAGCCGCCGCATAGCGCCAGGCCGCCTCCAGGTCCTCCGCTCCGCGCACCACCGACTGGCCGTGGCCCGACGAGGACATGACCGGTTTGACCACGCACGGAAAGCCCACTCGCTGAGCGCCCGCCCGCAGCTCGTCCAAGGACGAGGCGAAGGCGTAGGAGCTGGTCGCCAGCCCCAGCTCCTCGGCAGCCAGACGGCGGATGCCCTCACGGTTCATCGTCAGCTGCACCGCACGGGCGGTGGGCACCACCCGCACCTCACCGGCGCTCTCCAGCGCTGCCAGGGCGTCGGTGGCCAGCGCCTCGATCTCCGGGACGACGATCGTGGCGCCGCTGGAGCGGATCGCGGCTGTGAGCGCAGCGGGGTCTCTCATGTCCACCGTCAGGGCGTTGTGGGCGACCTGCTGGGCTGGAGCACCCTCGTAGCGGTCGATCGCCGTGACCTCCACCCCCAGGCGGCTGAGCGCGATCGTCACCTCCTTGCCGATCTCGCCGGCGCCCAGGAGCGCCACCTTCGTCGCGCTGCGGGTCCAGGGTGTGCCCAGGACCGGGGCTGTGGGCTGCCGCATCGCAGTGTCCTGGGACGTGCTCGGGATCGAGCGTCCCTGGTCGGGAATGGGGGAGGAGCTCATGGGGCCTCCTGACGTCTGGCTGCCGAGAACCGGCGGCGGTGAGTACTGGCAATGATGAAACGCTACCGGTAAACCGGCGTCGGCAACGGGTGGACCGAGCTGGACGTGCGATGCTTGGGGCATGCATGACGAGCGCCGCCCTCAGCCATCCTCCGGCAAGCGCAAGCGGCTTCAGGACACGGTTCCCATTGAGATCCCCGCCCTCGATGAGGCGACCCCACCGGTACCACCGGCAGAACGTCCCGAGCTGATCATTGTCACGGGCATGTCCGGGGCGGGGCGCTCACGCGCGGCCAACGCCCTGGAGGACCTCGACTGGTACGTCGTGGACAACCTACCGCCCCAGCTGCTGCCGGCCCTGTCCGGAATGATGACGACGGTCGGTGCCGGTGTGCACCGTCTGGCCGCGGTGGTCGACGTGCGCAGTCGCGAGTTCTTCTCCCACTTCATGGACTACCTGCGCAAGGTCCGCAGCAACGGCACTGACGTCAGGCTCATCTTCCTGGACGCCTCCGACGCCGTGCTGGTCAGACGCTTCGAGTCCTCCCGCAGACCCCACCCGCTGCAGGGCAGCGGCTCGGTCCTCGACGGGATCGAGCATGAACGCACGCTCCTGGGGGGCTTGCGGGGCGTGGCCGACAGCGTCATCGACACCTCCAACTACTCGGTCCACGACCTCGCCCGCCGGGTGCGCGAGCTCGTGGCGCACGAGTCCGACCTGGCCCTGCGTATCAACGTCATGTCCTTCGGGTTCAAGTACGGCATTCCCCTGGACGCCGATCATGTCCTGGACGTGCGCTTCATCCCCAACCCCTACTGGGTCTCCGAGCTGCGACACCTCACCGGACGTGACGCACCGGTGGCCGACTACGTCTTCGCCCAGAAGGGAGCGGCGGCCTTCGTCGACGGGTACGCCGACCTGCTCATCCCGGCGCTTCCGCAGTACATTGACGAGCTCAAGCCTCACGTCACTCTGGCTGTGGGCTGCACCGGCGGCAAGCACCGCTCGGTGGCCTCGGCGGAGAGGCTCGGGGTGAGGTTGAGACGAGCGGGCTTCGAGGTCGTTGTCCAGCACCGTGATCTGGGACGGGAGTAGCCAGTGGGAACGACGATCGATGCGGCGGGCTGGCCCCGCCGCGGCGAGGAGGGACCGGCCGTTGTCGCCTTGGGAGGCGGGCACGGTCTGTCGGCCACGCTCCGGGCGCTGCGCCACGTCACCCACCGGCTCACCGCCGTCGTCACCGTCGCCGACGACGGAGGCTCATCGGGACGCCTGCGCCGGGAGTTCGACTGTCTGCCGCCAGGAGATCTGAGAATGGCGCTGGCATCGCTCTGCGAGGACTCCGAGTGGGGCCTCACCTGGCGAGACGTGCTCCAGCACCGTTTCGAGGGACAGGGCGAGCTCGACAACCACGCCCTGGGGAATCTGCTCATCCTGGCGCTGTGGCAGCTGCTGGGGGACGAGGTCTCCGGGCTCGACTGGGTGGGGCGCCTGCTGACGATCCACGGCCGCGTCGTGCCCATGTCCTCCTCCCCTCTGATCATTGAGGCCGACATCGTCTCCGGGGGGAGCCGGCGCCGGGTCAGTGGGCAGGTGGCGGTGGCCTCGGCCCGCGGACGCCTGGAGAACGTGGTCATGGTTCCCGAGGACGCCGACGCTCACCCCGAGGCGCTGCGCGCCATTGACGAGGCGGAATGGGTGGTCCTGGGGCCCGGCTCCTGGTACACCTCGGTGCTCCCTCACCTCATCCTGCCGTCCATGCGTCGCGCACTGGTGAACACCTCGGCCCGCAAGGTTTTGGTCCTCAACCTCTCCGCTCAACAGGGCGAGACCGACGGAATGACCATCGCTGATCACCTGCGGGTCCTGAGCCAGTACGCACCCGACCTGCGCCTGGACGTGGTGCTGGCCGACCCCTCCACAGTTGAGGACGTCGCCGATCTTGAGGCGGTGGCCACAGCCATGGGGGCCACCGTCGTCCTGCGACAGGTGCGCACCGGCGAGGCCCTGTGCCATCATGATCCGCTCCGCCTGGCGGCCGCCTTCCGGGACGCCTTCGAGGGAGCGCTGGGTGACGTCACCGATGATGACGAGCATGATGAAACGTGACGCTCAACTCATTGAGCAATCCTGCTGCTCATGATCGTTCATAATTCTTCGCGGCCGCATCCAGCCGGCTGCCGGGTGCTGCGGTTAAGAATTCTCTTTGATACGCCTCAGGGCGCCGTATGACAGCGCTTCGTCATCTTTGCTGCTTCGCCCGCTGCCCGGGCCGCGTCCGTTCGAGCAGCGCATCGGCAACGCCTGGGATGTCCTGGCAACGGCCGCCGCGTCAACCATGTCGCCAGTACCGAATCACGAACCCCGACCACGAGGAGCCCGCCCATGTCGCTGACGGTCACCGTCAAGGATGAGCTTGCGCTCGTCGCCACTGAGAACGCCGCCCAACGACGGGCCGAGGTCTCCGCGATGCTGCGCTTCGCCGGAGGACTCCATATCGTCTCCGGGCGCATCGTTGTCGAGGCCGAGCTCGACCACGGCGGAGCCGTGCGCCGGCTGCACCAGCACCTCAAGGAGCTCTACGGCATGGAGCCCGAGGTGATGGTGGTCCAGGGCGGATCCCTGCACAGGGGGTCTCGCTACGTGCTGCGAGTGAGCCAGCGGGGCAAGGACCTGGCCCGGTTGTCCGGGCTGGTCGACGACCGAGGCCGGCCGGTGCGAGGCATGCCGGTGGCCGTCATCCAGGGTGGGCGCAACGCCGCCGCTGCCGCCTGGCGCGGAGCCTTCCTGGCCCGCGGCTCCCTGACCGAGCCCGGCCGGTCCTCCTCCCTGGAGGTCACCTGTCCCGGCTCGGAGGCCGCACTGGCCCTTGTCGGGGCTGCGCGGCGCTTCGACATCTCCGCCAAGGCCCGAGAAGTGCGTGGGGCCGACCGCGTCGTCGTTCGTGACGGCGAGGCCATCGGCGTCCTCCTGGAGCGGATGGGGGCGCCGGAGGCCTTCAAGGTGTGGGCAGAGCGCCGATCCCGGCGCGAGTCGCGGGGGACCGCCAACCGTCTGGCCAACTTCGACGACGCCAACCTGCGCCGTTCCGCACGGGCCGCCGTGGCCTCGGGGGCCCGGGTCGAGCGCGCCTTCGAGATCCTGGGGGACGATGTCCCCGCCCACCTGCTTCAGGCCGGCCGCCTGCGTATCGCGCACAAGCAGGCGTCCCTGGAGGAGCTCGGGCAGCTCTCCGACCCGCAGCTGACCAAGGACGCCGTTGCCGGCCGTATCCGCCGCCTCCTGGCCATGGCGGACAAGCAGGCCCATGAGCTGGGCATCCCCGACACTGAGTCGGTTCTCACCCAGGAGATGCTCGAGTCCTGAGCCAAGATGGGACCTCGGTCCTTGCCTCAGGGGTGGTTGATGGTCATTGGCTCCCGCACAGGCTGGCTTGTGCATCACAGTGTTCGCCCGTGGCGTGGTCGGCGACTCCCAGCGCCTGCCCAGTGTGGCTAGACTCGGTCGTGCCGGAGCTGAATCGGATTGTGAGCTGAAGAGGTTCCGGAGCACACCCCGTGTGTGAGAAGAGCCCAGCAACCGTGCGCCGCCAACCGGCGCACTAGGAGGACACAAAGTGACCACCCGCGTTGGTATTAACGGCTTCGGCCGGATCGGCCGCAACTTCTTCCGTGCCGCCCTCGAGCAGGGCGCCGACATCGAGGTTGTCGCCGTCAACGACCTGACGGACAACAAGACCCTGGCCCACCTGCTCAAGTACGACTCGATCCTCGGTCGTTTCAACGGCGAGGTCTCCTACGACGAGGATGGCATCACCGTCAACGGCAAGCACATCAAGGTGCTCGCTCAGCGCAACCCCGCCGACCTGCCCTGGGGCGACCTGGGCGTCGAGGTCGTCGTGGAGTCCACCGGCTTCTTCACCGACGGCGAGAAGGCCAAGGCCCACCTCGACGGTGGCGCCAAGAAGGTCGTCATCTCCGCTCCCGCCAAGAACGTCGACGGCACCTTCGTCATGGGTGTCAACGAGGGCGACTACGACAACGCCACGATGAACATCGTGTCCAACGCCTCGTGCACCACCAACTGCCTCGCCCCCCTTGCCAAGGTTCTCCACGAGAACTTCGGCATCGAGCGCGGCATTATGACCACCATCCACTCCTACACGGGTGACCAGCGCGTCCTCGACGCCCCGCACAGCGACCTGCGCCGTGCTCGCGCCGCCGCGCTGAACATGATCCCCACCAAGACCGGTGCCGCTCAGGCCGTGGCCCTCGTCCTGCCCGCCCTCAAGGGCAAGTTCGACGGTCTGGCCGTGCGCGTCCCCACCCCGACCGGCTCGCTGACCGACCTGACCTTCATCGCCGAGAAGGAGGTCTCCGTCGAGGCCGTCAAGGCCGCCGTCAAGGCCGCCGCCGAGGGCGAGCTCAAGGGTGTTCTCGAGTACACCGAGGACCCGATCGTCTCCACCGACATCGTGGGCAACCCGCACACCTCGATCTTCGACGCCACCGAGACCAAGGTCATCGGCAACCTCGTCAAGGTCCTCTCCTGGTACGACAACGAGTGGGGCTACTCCAACGCCCTGGTCCGCCTGACCTCCCTGGTCGGCTCCAAGCTCGCCTGAGACCAGACCGAGAGCATGACTCTCTAGAAGACGGCGCCCGCGCCACGCTATGCGTGCGCGGGCGCCGTCCGTCCCACACCCACACACCATCACCCACAACCGATGAGAGGCTTCATGAAGACCATCGAGTCCCTGGGCGACCTCAAGGGCAAGCGAGTCCTGGTCCGCTCCGACTTCAACGTGCCGCTGGACGCCGACAAGAACATCACCGACGACGGCCGCATCCAGGCCGCTCTGCCCACCCTGCGCACCCTGCTCGACGCCGGCGCCAAGGTGATCATCACCGCCCACCTGGGACGTCCCAAGGGGCAGGTCAACCCCGACTACTCCCTGGCTCCTGTCGCCAATCGCCTTGCCGAGGTCACCGGCGTCAAGGTGACCCTCGCTGAAGACACCGTGGGCGAGTCCGCCAAGGCCGCCGTCGCCGCTGCCGGTGACGGCGATATCGTCCTGCTGGAGAACGTACGCTTCAACGCCGCTGAGACCTCTAAGGACGACGCCGAACGCGAGGCCTTCGCCTCCGAGCTCGCCGCTCTGGCCGACGTCTTCGTCTCCGACGGCTTCGGCGTCGTGCACCGCAAGCAGGCCTCCGTCTACGACGTCGCCAAGCTGCTGCCCTCCGCTGCCGGCCTGCTCGTCGTCAAGGAGATCGAGTCCCTGGGACGCGCCGTCAACGACCCTGAGCGCCCTTACGCCGTGGTGCTCGGTGGCTCCAAGGTCTCCGACAAGCTCGGCGTCATCTCCAACCTGCTGGGCAAGGCCGATCGTCTCCTCATCGGCGGCGGCATGGCCTACACCTTCCTGGCCGCCCAGGGCTATGAGGTGGGCACCTCCCTGCTGGAGAAGGACCAGATCGACACTGTCAAGGGCTACCTGGAGACCGCCAAGGCCAATGGCGTCGAGCTGCTGCTGCCCGTCGACACCGTCGTGGCCCCCGCCTTCGCTGCGGACGCCCCGGCCACAGTGGTGCCCGCCGACGGGCTGCCCGCCGACCAGATGGGTCTGGACATCGGACCCGAGACGCGACAGCTGTTCGCCGACGCCATCGCCACCTCCAAGACCGTGGTGTGGAACGGCCCCATGGGCGTCTTCGAGTTCCCGGCCTTCGCCGAGGGCACCAAGGCAGTGGCCAAGGCGATCTCCGAGTCCGACGCCTTCTCCGTCATCGGCGGTGGCGACTCCGCCGCCGCCGTGCGCACGCTCGGCTTCGATGAGGCAACGTTCTCCCACATCTCCACCGGCGGCGGCGCCTCCCTCGAGCTTCTCGAAGGCAAGACCCTGCCCGGTATCGCAGTGCTCAACGACTGAAGGAAGGCAACCCAGATGAGTAACCGCACCCCGCTCATGGCGGGCAACTGGAAGATGAACCTCGACCACCTCGAGGCCAACCACCTCGTCCAGGGCCTGGCCATGGAGCTCAAGGACCGCGACCACGACTACTCCAAGTGCGAGGTCCTCGTGATCCCGCCCTTCACGGCCATCCGCACCGTGCAGACCATCGTCGAGGCCGACTCTCTGAGCATCAAGTACGGCGCTCAGGACGTCTCCATCCACGACAACGGCGCCTACACCGGTGAGATCTCCACCGAGATGCTCACCAAGCTCGGCGTCAGCTACGTGGTCATGGGCCACTCCGAGCGTCGTGAGTACCACGGCGAGTCCGACGCCCTTGTAGGCGCCAAGGCCCGCAAGGTGCTCGACGCCGGCATGACCCCCATCCTGTGCTGCGGCGAGGCCCTCGAGATCCGCAAGGCGGGTACCCACGTCGACTTCGTCCTGGGGCAGATCCGCGCCGCCCTCGAGGGATGGAGCGGGGAGGACGTCGCCAAGATCGTCATCGCCTACGAGCCCATCTGGGCCATCGGCACCGGCGAGACCGCCACCGCCGAGGACGCCCAGGAGGTGTGCGGAGCGATCCGCGAGGCCCTGCGCGCCGACTACGGTGACGCCACCGCGGACGCCACCCGTATCCTCTACGGCGGTTCCGCCAAGCCCGACAACATCAAGGAGCTCATGGCCCAGCCCGACGTCGACGGCGCGCTCGTCGGCGGAGCCTCCCTCAAGGCGGATTCCTTCGCCGCCATGGCGGGCTTCTACGCCTGAGCGACCCTGACCGCCACGGGGAGACGAGCAACCACTTTCCCTTAGCGTCCTACCGCTCGTTGCCGGGTCCTGGACACCTCACACCGCGAGGTGTCCAGGACCCGGTGCGTTGCAGGTAGACTGCCAGGCGGACAGGTGGGGGCGCGGACCCTGTCGGGAGTCGCGCCGGACCCAGCCGGAGCGAGAGGCCCCCGCAGCAAGACGGAACCAACAACGAAGGGAACGTGACGTGAACATAGTGCGTATCGTCCTTCAGGTGCTGCTCGTCCTCTCGAGCTTCTTCCTCATCATGTCGATCCTCCTTCACAAGGGCAAGGGCGGCGGTCTGTCGGACATGTTCGGTGGCGGTATCTCCTCGTCGGCCGGTTCCTCCGGCGTGGCCGAGCGCAACCTTGACCGCATCACGGTGGCGGTGGCCGTCATCTGGACGATCACGATCGTCGGGCTCGGCCTGGTCGCCAAGCTCGGCTGAGCGTCGGCGGACTCCGACGAGCACTGCGCACACGACGGATCCAGCCATCGACACCACCCCCGATCCGCGTGGCGACGTCCTGGACCGGGGGCTACGCGGCTACCTCGCCCACCTGCGTGTCGAGCGCGGGCTGAGCCCCCACACCCTGAGTGCCTACGAGCGCGACCTCAGCCGCTACCTGCGTTACCTGAGAAGCGCCGGCATCTCAGCCCCGCAGGAGGTCAACCGCAACGACGTGGCCGGCTTCCTCGAGGTCCTGCGCACCGGATCCGACGGTGCCCGCCCACTGGCGTCGTCGTCGGCATCCAGAACCGTCACGGCAGTGCGCGGCTGGCACAAGTTCCTCATGGCCGAGGGCACCACCTCCGAGGACCCCTCGGCCACCGTGCGTCCTCCCCAGCCCGGAAGACGCCTGCCCAAGGCCTTAGGGATTGACGAGGTCCGCCTCCTGCTGGAGGCCGCCGGCGTCGACGACTCCCCGGTGAGCCTGCGCGATCGGGCCCTGCTCGAGGTCCTCTATGCCACCGGCGCCCGCATCTCCGAGGCAGTGGGGCTCGTCATCGACGACCTCGACACCGACTCCCGGCTGCTGCGGCTGTTCGGCAAAGGACGCAAGGAGCGTGTGGTCCCCATGGGGACCTACGCCTGGGAGGCGCTGGACGCCTACCTGGTGCGAGGTCGGCCGGTCCTGGCCGAGAAGGGCAGGGGAGTGCCGCAGGTCTTCCTCAACACCCTGGGCAGGCCCCTGAGCCGACAGAGCGCCTGGGCCGTCCTGCAGCAGGCCGCTGAACGGGCCGGGCTCATCGGGGTGGACTCCGCTGATCGGCGACGCATCTCCCCCCACACCCTGCGCCACTCCTTCGCCACGCATCTGCTGGCAGGAGGGGCCGACGTCCGGGTTGTCCAGGAGATGCTCGGACACGCCTCGGTCACCACCACCCAGATCTACACGAAGGTCACCGTCGACCATCTGCGGGAGGTCTACGCCACCAGTCACCCGCGGGCTCTGGCCTGATCGCCGAGCTCATCTTCGGAGGCCGTGCTCCCGGTTCTCGGTGTGGGAAGTCTGGGTGCGCACCGGGGCGTGTCTGAAAGCAGGGGCCTGCCAGGGCGGTTCTCTGGCGTGTCCCGTCTGAACTGGGCGATGTCGGTCGGCTTTCGACTAGGCTGGGTGATGTGAATGACTCCATCCAGCCAGGCCTGATCGACAACCCCGGCACCGACGAGAGCGAGGAGAAGGACTTCCCCGTTCCCGCGCCGCTGGAGTCGCACGGACCCGCTCGGGTCATCTCCATGTGCAACCAGAAGGGCGGCGTCGGAAAGACCACGACGACGATCAACCTTGGTGCGGCGATGGCCGAGCTGGGACGCAAGGTCCTCATCGTCGACTTCGACCCCCAGGGAGCGGCTTCGGCCGGCCTGGGCATCAACGCGCACGAGCTCGACTCCACCATCTACGACCTGCTCGTCGCCAGTCGTCCGGACATTCGCGCGGTCATCCATGAGACCACGGTGGAGGGACTGGACATCGTCCCCGCCAATATCGACCTGTCCGCCGCCGAGGTCCAGCTCGTCAACGAGGTCGCCCGCGAGCAGGCCCTCAAGCGGGTGCTGCGTCCAGTGCTCGACGAGTACGACGTGATCCTCGTGGACTGCCAGCCCTCGCTCGGGCTGCTGACCATCAACGCCCTGACCGCCTCCCACGGCGTCATCATCCCGCTGGAGACCGAGTTCTTCGCCCTGCGCGGGGTGGCGCTCCTGGTGGAGACCGTCGAGCGGGTCAAGGACCGTCTCAACGCCACTCTGGAGATCGACGGCATTCTCGCCACCATGGTGGACTCCCGCACCCTGCACTCAAGGGAGGTGCTCGAGCGCCTGGAGCAGGCCTTCGGTGAGCAGCTCTTCGACACTCGCATCCGGCGCACGATCAAGTTCCCGGACGCCTCCGTGGCCAATGAGCCGATCACCAGCTACGCGCCCTCCCACCCCGGTGCGGATGCCTACCGCCGGCTGGCCCGCGAGGTCATCGCCCGCGGCGATGTCGCCTGAGCCGGAGGAGCAGGGGCCGCCCCGGTTGCCCGGATTCAGTGTCACGCTGCCCCAGTTCGAGGGTCCCTTCGACCTGCTTCTGAGCCTCATCGCCCGCAAACGGCTCGACGTCACCGAGCTGGCGCTGGCCGAGGTGACCGACGACTTCATCGCCCATATGCGCTCGGACTGGGACCTGGGGCGCGCATCGGAGTTCATCGTCGTGGCCTCCACCCTCCTGGCTCTCAAGGCACACCGTCTTCTGCCTCATGACGAGGATGAGGAGGAGCCCGACCTCGAGCTGCTCGAGGCCCGTGACCTGCTCTTCGCCCGGCTCCTGCAGTACCGGGCCTTCAAGGAGGCCGCAGCGGCTTTTCGCCACCGGGCGGAGACCTCCGCACGCAGCCACCCCCGCATCGTCGCCCTGGAACCGCATCTGGTGGCGTTGCTGCCCAGGCTCGTGGCCACCATCACTCCAGAGGAACTAACGCGGCTGGCGGTCGGAGCCTTCACCCGTCCCACGGATCCGGGTGTCCAGACCGTCCACCTTCACGAGCGGGTACCGGTCGGGGAACAGCTGAACCTCATCGCCCTCAGGCTGCGCCGTCACGGAACCCTGACCTTCGCCCAGATCATTGAGGACGCCGAGCGTACCGCCGTCGTGGTGGCTCGGTTCCTGGCTCTGCTCATTCTCCACCGGCAGGGCAGCGCTGAGCTGGACCAGCCCGAGGCCATGGGCGAGATCACCGTGACCTGGTGCGGCGGCCAGGACGATCTGACCGGCATGATGACCTCCAAGAACCTCACTGAGCTCGAGGAGGAATTCGCATGAGCGAGGCCGCAGAGCCTCAGCTGCGCAGCGCCGCTGAGGCCATCCTCATTGTCGCCGACGAACCGGTGACCACCACTGCGATCGCCGAGGCCCTCGGCGTTGAGGAGAGCGTCTGCGAGGAGCTGCTCGAGGGCCTGGCTGCCGAGTACCGGGGAGAGGCACCCGGCAGCCGGCCTCACGGATTCCTTCTACGACGTGCGGCGGGCGGGTGGCGCTTCGCCTCCGTGCCCGAGCACGCCGACCTCGTCGAGCAGTTCATCATCGGTGGCGCCACCGCACGGCTGAGCCAGGCCGCTCTGGAGACCCTGGCCGTCGTCGCCTACAGGCAGCCGGTCACCCGGGGGCGCGTCGCGGAGATCCGTGGTGTCAATGTCGACGGTGTCATGCGCACCCTGCACGCCCGCAGCCTCATCGAGGAGGCCGGCGCCGAGACCTCCGGTGCGATCCTGTACCGGACCACGGGAGAGTTCCTGGAGTACCTGGGAATCGACTCCCTCGACGAGCTACCACCCTTGGCTCCCTACCTTCCCCGTGTTGAGGCACTGGGGGAGATCGTCGAGCAGGCCGATGAGATGGCCGGTAGGAGGACCCCATGACCCCGAGGAACCGCCATGCCCGAACCGAGTCCGTACCCCACAGCGACTTCGGGGCGCAGGAGTTCTACGACGAGGACGACCTCGAGGAGCTGGACGAGAAGACCGACGCCGGCGACCTGGCCGCCTTCGACGCCGAGGCCATCGACGAGGACGAGGAGTCCCATCTGCTCGCCATGCGTGAGCGCGCCACCAAGGGCGGCCGGGACGACCCACACGTCGCCTCCGGACAGCGGCTGCAGAAGGTCCTCGCCCACGCAGGGGTCGCCTCGCGCCGCGCCTGCGAGCAGCTCATCGCCGATGGCCGCGTCAGCGTCGACGGCATCACTGTCACCGAGGCGGGCGTCAGAGTGGACCCGCTGACACAGGAGATCCGCCTCGACGGCAGCCGGATCCTCACCAACCCCGAGCTCATCACCCTCATGCTCCACAAGCCGGCCGGGGTCGTCACCACCATGGATGACCCCGAGGGCCGTCCGACCGTGGCCCAGTACGGACGCGACTACCTGGCCGAGCACCCCGAGCTGCCCGACTCACTGCGCTTGGTGCACGTCGGCCGCCTCGACACCGAGACCGAGGGACTGCTCCTGCTGTCCAACGACGGCGAGCTCTCCCACAGGCTCATGCACCCCAGCTTCGAGATCGCCAAGACCTATGTCGCCATCGTCGAGGGGCAGGTCGAGCCCTGGGTCCCGCGCAAGCTGCGGCGCGGCATCGAGCTGGAGGACGGTGAGGCCAAGGCGGACCGGGTCACCGTCAAGGACTCCGGGCCACGCGGCTCCATCGTCGAGATCACCCTCCACTCCGGCAAGAACCGCATCGTGCGACGCATGCTGGACGCCGTCGGCCACCCGGTGACGCGTCTGGCGCGCACCAGGCTGGGACCTCTGCGGCTGGGTAACCTGCGCCCCGGTGAGACCCGCCCCCTCAGCGGCGAGGAGATCGCCGCGCTGCAGCAGGAGGTCGGTCTGTGAGCACGCCCGAGCCGCCGACGTCGGTGTCCACGCGTGGACCGGTGCTCATCGTTGGTACAGGACTGCTGGGAACCTCGCTCGCCCTGGCGCTGCGGGCGGCGGGTGTCGAGGTCCAGCTCTCCGACACCTCACCCACGTCCCTGGCCCTGGCCCGCGACATGGGTGCGGGAACGCTCCACGGGAAGGACAGCCCCGAGCCGCGGGTCATCGTCGTGGCCACGCCCCCCGACGTGACCGCCGACGTCGTCGTCGCGCAGCTGAGTGCCCACCCGAGTGCGGTGGTCACTGACGTCGCCTCGGTCAAGGAACGGGTCGTCAATGAGGTCCGTGACCGGGCGAGAGCCGAGGCGCGCAGGTACGTCGGCTCCCACCCGATGGCGGGTCGGGAGTGCTCGGGCGCCGGCGCCGCCGACTCCGACCTCTTCGCCGGGCGTCCCTGGGTGGTCGTCGGTCAGGACTCGGATCCGCAGGCGGAGCTGGTCGTCAGGAACCTGGCGGTCGATGTGGGCGCCAGCCCGGTGCGCATGGGTGCGGCGGAGCACGACGCCGCCGTCGCCGCCGTCTCCCACATGCCCCAGCTCGTCTCCTCATTGGTGGCCGCTCGCCTGGAGGGGCTGGGGGAGGGGACTCTGGCCCTGTCGGGGCAAGGTCTTCGTGACGTCACCCGGATCGCGGCCTCGGACCCCAGGCTGTGGTCGGCCATCATCGTGGGTAATGCCGGGCCCGTGGTCGACCTGCTGCGCCGGATCAGTGATGACCTGGGTGCACTGATCACGGGGATCGAAGCGGCCACCTACGATCCGGACGGCCCGGAGTATGCAGGCCCGGGAGCGGCACGTGTCGTCGCTCCCGGGGCCGTCGGCGCGGTCACCGACATCATGACTCGGGGAAACGCCGGCCGGGCACGTATTCCCGGAAAGCACGGCGGGGCGCCGCGTCGCTACACCGAGGTCCAGGTCCTGGTGCCCGACGCCGCCGGCGAGCTGGGCCGGCTCTTCTCCGACGTCGGCGCCGCCGGCGTCAACATCGAGGACTTCTCCCTGGAGCACTCCGCCGGGCAGAGCGCCGGCATCGCCCTCATCTCCGTCCTTCCTGCGGTCGCCCGACGGCTGGAGGAGGCGCTGGACGCCCAGGGCTGGCGCGTCGTCGCGGTCTGAAACCGGTTCAATGTGCCGCGCAGGCCCGCCTGTGTCAGTACTCATGGGACCTGATCCGCAGTACCTCGCTGGAGTGTGGGACGCTTGGCCCAGTTCATGACCGGAAATCGGACCCTGATGGAGGGCACCATGGGAATCGTCGTAGCGATCGACGGACCAAGCGGATCGGGCAAGTCCACCGTGTCGCGGCGCGTCGCCGCCACGCTCGGACTGGCCTACCTGGACACCGGTGCCATGTACCGGGCCGCCGCCTGGTGGTGCGAGCGCGAGGGGATCGGCCTGGAGGACGAGGCCGCCGTCGCCGAGGCCGTCGCCGCGATGCCCCTGCACATGGGGCTGGATCCCGAGCACCCCACCTTCACCGTGGACGGCACGGACGTATCGACCGCGATCCGTGACCCGCACATCGCCACCGTCGTCTCGAAGGTCGCCACCAACCTCGAGGTGCGCGCCGAGCTGGCACGCCGCCAGCGCGAGATCATCCGCTTCGAGGCGACCGGGCACACCGGCTCCTTCTCCGAGGGCGCCGGCATCGTGGCCGAGGGACGGGACATCACCACCGTTATCGCGCCCGACGCCGACGCCCGTCTGCTGGTGACCGCCTCGGAGGAGGCCCGTCTGGCACGTCGCGCCGGGGACCTGGAGGCCGGCGGCAAGCAGGTCGACGCCACCGCCCTGCGTGACCAGGTGGTGCGTCGCGACCGCGATGACGCCACGGTCTCCCAGTTCCTCACCGCACCCGAGGGCGTCACCCTGGTGGACACCTCGGAGATGACCCTGGAGCAATCCGTCGAACGGGTCCTGGACCTGGTGGAGGAGGCCGCCGACGCCGCCGCCCAGCGGGACGCTGAGGAGGACCTGCGGGCCCAGGCCATGCGTGCGGGCCTGGCCGACTACGAGCTCGATGAGGAGGACCTCGCCCTCCTGGAGGCCGACGGGGGCCTGCCCACCGGTGACAGCGTCGAGCCCGGGCTGCCGGTCCTGGCTGTCGTCGGCCGGCCCAACGTGGGCAAGTCGACTCTGGTCAACCGGGTCCTGGGCCGCCGCGAGGCCGTTGTCCAGGACACCCCCGGTGTCACCCGCGACCGGGTCTCCTACCCGGCGGAATGGGCCGGGCGCCGCTTCACCATCGTCGACACCGGCGGCTGGGAGGTGGACGTGGCCGGCCTCGACGCAGCCGTGGCCACCCAGGCCGAGATCGCCGTCGAGATGGCCGACGCCGTCCTGCTCGTCGTCGACGCCCAGGTCGGCATCACCGAGACCGACGCCCGCGTGGTGCGGATGCTGCGTCGCAGCGGCAAGCCGGTGGTCCTGGCCGCCAACAAGGTCGACTCCCCGGCCCAGGAGGGGGACGCCGCCGCTCTGTGGAACCTGGGGCTGGGCGAACCCTTCCCGGTCTCGGCCCTGCACGGCCGGGGCAGCGGCGAGGTCCTCGACGCCGTCATGGAGATCCTCCCGGAGGTCTCCGCCGTGGCCGCTGCGGCGCCCGAGGGGGACCTGCACCGCATCGCCCTCGTGGGGCGGCCCAACGTCGGCAAGTCCTCGCTGCTGAACTCCATCGCGGGCAGGGAGCGCGTCGTCGTCAACGAGACCGCGGGCACCACCCGTGACCCGGTCGACGAGATCATCGAGCTCGACGGGCGCCAGTGGGTCTTCGTCGACACCGCCGGAATCCGCCGGCGCGTCAAGCAGTCACGGGGCGCCGACTACTACGCGGTGCTGCGCACGCAGGGCGCCATCGACAATGCCGAGGTCGCCGTCGTCCTCCTGGACGCCTCCGAGCCGATCAGTGAGCAGGACGTGCGCGTCGTCCAGCAGGCCGTCGATGCCGGCCGCGCCCTAGTCCTGGTCAACAACAAGTGGGACCTGGTGGACGAGGAGCGTCAGAAGATGCTCCTGTGGGAGGTCGAGCACGACCTGGCCCACGTCTCCTGGGCCCCCCACATCAACCTGGCCGCCCGGACCGGCTGGCACACCAACCGGCTCGTGCGCGCTCTCGACGCCGCCCTGGAGGGCTGGACCACGCGCGTCCCGACGGGCCGGCTCAACGGCTTCCTGGGGCAGCTACAGTCCGCCACCCCGCACCCGGTGCGCGGCGGCAAGCAGCCCCGCATCCTCTTCGCCACCCAGGTTCAGGTGGCCCCGCCCCGGATCGTCATCTTCACCACCGGATTCCTCGACGCCGGATACCGGCGCTTCATCGAGCGCCGCCTGCGCGAGGAGTTCGGCTTCACCGGCACCCCCATCCAGATCGGGGTGCGCGTACGCGAGAAGCGCCAGCGGCGCTGAGCCCCGGACGGACTCAGTCGCCGGAAGCGGCCTGCTCCTTGGCCCACTGGGCAACACGCGCCGCGCTCTCCTCCTCGGACAGGTCCTCGACCCGGGTCATGATCGACCACCGCACGCCGAAGGGATCGCGGATGGAGGCGAACCTGTCCCCGGACACGAAGGTGTTAGGCGATTCCAGCAAGGTCGCTCCGGCAGTGGTAGCCCGGTCAACGGTGGCATCGACATCCGGGCAGTACAGACCGATCGAGTAGCAGACCGGCTCGGCCGACGGAGTCGCAACCAGACCGGACAAGGTGGAGGGCTCACCGATCTGGAGCCTTCCGTGACCGAAGTCGAGCTCCGCGTGGACGATCGACCCCTCCATCTCCACACTGTCCACGATGCGCGCCCCGAAGACGTCACGGTAGAACCGAAGCGCCCGGTCGGCGCCGTCAATGGCCAGAAACGGTGTGATGCTGGTGAAGCCGTGCGGAGTCCCATCAGTCGTGTACTGTCCAGTGGCCCCGGAAACGTTGCGTGTAGTCATGCCAACGACTGTAGGAAAGATGGAGGCGCCTCCGCTTGAAGATCCGCGACAGTTCCGGAAAGGTGAGGAGCCGTGCCCGACACGACCGCTGATCAACGGGGAATCCTCGATCACCTTGCACGGCCCGATTACAAGCATCTCCTATCACGAGTTGGAAGGCCGAGGATGGGCCGTCGGAGCCCTTCTCGGGCCTGCAGGGGCAGGCGCGCTGTGCTCCCCATCCCTGATCCAGGACTCCCATCAGCCGCTCGAGGACCCTGACCTGAGCGCTGCGGTCGCCGGCGTCATGATGGATAACGAACATGACGACGGGCGGACAACGTGCCGCCAGTGCGCTGGCAGACTGGCTGGCGCAGCGTACCGGGCCGCCACAAGCGATGGCGCTCATCGCCAATAAGATGGAGGACGTCGTCGCCGCCGACAGAAGCGTCCTGCGTGTCGATCAGCTGGCGAGACGCCTCGATCTTTCTATCCGAAGTCTGCAACGCCTCTGCGAGAAGTACATCAGCCTGCCCCCACTCGCAGTGATCAGACTGCTACCGGCTCCAGGAAGCGGCACAGCGGCTCCGGGAGGATCCGTCCGTCACCGTTGCGCAAGTGGCCGCCGAGCTCGACTACGCGGACCATGCGCACCTGACCGCCGACTTCCGACGCGTCCTGGGCTTCTCACCGAGCCAGTACCGACAGCAGACGATCAGCGATCGCGGGCTCTTAGCGACCGGTAGCAGGCTCGAACCTCGGGGGACGTCACTCGTTGGCGTCACGCCGTATCAGGACTCCACGAGGAGGGGAACGGTTGGCGCCGGACAGTGGCGCGCGGCTGCGACGCCCATAGACTGTAGCCATGCTGAATCCGGTTGACCCCACCACCACGCCCGCCTGGAAGCGCCTCACCGACCTCCACGACTCCATGACCCCGGACCTGCGCGCCTGGTTCGCCGACGACCCGCAGCGCGCCGAGCGGTTCTCCTACGAGCTGGGAGACCTCTACGTCGACCTGTCCAAGAACCTGCTGACCGACGACGTCCGCGACGCCCTGATCGAGCTCGCCGAGCAGGTCGACGTCCCGGGCCGCCGTGACGCCATGTACGCCGGCGAGCACATCAACATCACCGAGGACCGCGCCGTCCTCCACACCGCCCTGCGCCGTCCCGCAACCGATTCCCTGACCGTGGACGGCCAGGACGTCGTTGCCGACGTCCACGAGGTCCTGGAGAAGATCTACGCCTTCGCCCGCCGCGTGCGCTCGGGGGAGTGGACAGGCATCACCGGCAAGCCCATCAAGACGGTGGTCAACATCGGCATCGGCGGCTCCGACCTCGGCCCCGTCATGGTCTACGAGGCCCTCAAGCCCTACGTGCAGAAGGGCATTCAGTGCCGCTTCATCTCCAACATCGACCCCACCGACTGCGCAGAGAAGGTCGCGGACCTCGACCCGGAGACGACCTTGTTCATCATCGCCTCCAAGACCTTCACCACGCTGGAGACCCTCACTAACGCCCGTATGGCCCGCGACTGGTTCCTGACTGCCCTGCAGGCCAAGGGCATTGAGACTGACGGCGCCATTGCCAAGCACTTCGTGGCTGTGTCCACCGCCCTGGACAAAGTCGCCGAGTTCGGCATCGACCCGGCCAACGCCTTCGGCTTCTGGAACTGGGTGGGCGGGCGTTACTCGGTGGACTCCGCCGTCGGCACGGTGCTGGCCGTGGCCATCGGTCCGGAGAACTTCGCCGACTTCCTGGCCGGCTTCCACACCGTTGACGAGCACTTCGCCACCAAGGCTCCGGCCGACAACGTCCCCATGCTCATGGGCCTGCTCAACGTCTGGTACGTCAACTTCTTCAAGGCCGGCTCCCACGCTGTCCTGCCCTACGCCCAGTACCTGCACCGTTTCCCTGCCTACCTCCAGCAGCTCACCATGGAGTCCAACGGCAAGTCCGTGCGCTGGGACGGCAGCCCCGTAACCACTGAGACCGGCGAGGTCTTCTGGGGTGAGCCGGGCACCAACGGCCAGCACGCCTTCTACCAGCTCATTCACCAGGGCACCCAGCTCATCCCTGCGGACTTCATCGCCGTGGCCAACCCCGCTCACCCCGCCAAGGACGGGAAGGTGGACGTCCACGAGCTGTTCCTGTCCAACTACCTGGCGCAGACCGCAGCGCTCGCCTTCGGCAAGACCGCCGACGAGGTACGTGCCGAGGGCACCGCCGAGGAGATCGTTCCAGCCCGCGTCTTCGCCGGCAACAGGCCAACCACCTCGATTCTCGCCCCGGCGCTGACCCCCGCGGTCGTCGGAGAGCTCATCGCCCTCTACGAGCACATCACCTTCACCCAGGGCATCGTGTGGGGAATCGACTCCTTCGACCAGTGGGGGGTCGAGCTCGGCAAGAAGCTGGCCCTCGAGATCGCCCCCGCCGTCCAGGGAGACGAGGAGGCTCTTGCAGGGCAGGACGCCTCCACCCGCGGCCTCATCACCCGTTACCGTAGCCTGCGCCACTAGCCCGATGCACCCCGGCGGCCACTCAGCTGGACGCTTTGCCATACCTGCGATCCACAACCCTTGAGGAGGACATGATGAAGGAAGTCAGCGTTGACGAGCTGCGTCGTCGGCTCGAGGCAGGGGAGGACCTGGTGGTCCTTGACGTACGCGAGCCCGATGAGGTCGCGAGCTCGGCGATCCCCGGCTCAGTCAACATCCCGCTGGGTGAGGTGGCCGACCGGATGGGAGAGCTCGATGCGGCCCGCCCCACGGCGGTCATCTGTGCCGGCGGAGTGCGCTCCGCCAAGGCGGTCGAGGGTTTGACTGCTGCAGGCTACACCGGCGAGCTGGTCAACGTCAGCGGCGGCATGAAGGCCTGGCTGGGTCAGTAGCCCGGCGGACAACCTCTCGGGACGGCCTCGGACTCACCGGTTCGGGGCCGTCCCGCGTCTTTCAGTCTTGTTCTCGTGAGCGCCTGAGCAGCTCCGCGACCGTGCGCAGGACACCGTCCTCGGTGTTGGCGGGTGCCGTGTACGCCGCTGCGGCATGGATGCCGGGATGGGCGTTGCGCATGGCGAAGCCCAGGTCCGCGTGGTCGTAGAGATCCAGGTCGTTGAGATAGTCCCCGAAGACGGCCGTCTGCTCCGGAAGGACCCCGAGCCTGGCCTGAAGCGCCGCCAGGGCACGGCCCTTCGAGGCTCGTGCCGACATCATGTCCGTCCAGTGCATCCCGGAGACGACGGTCTGCACGTGCTGAACCGCTGCGGTCAGTGCCTGGGAGCTACCGTTCTCGACGTCGTCGAAGTCGAAGACCGCCACCTTGAGCACCTCATCCAGCGGAATGTCGTTGAGGTCCCCGACGATCTCCAGCGCCTCGTAGTACAGCCTGGTCTGCTCCAGGAAGGCCGCATCGGATCGCTCGATATAGGCACAGTGCTTGCAGGCCACAACAGCGCCGACGTCGTACCCGGAGTCGGCCAGGCGACGGGTCGTGGTGATGGCGGCCTTGGCATCCTGGGCACTGATGGTGTCGGCATGGATCTCCTCACCGCCGTGGACGACGAAGGAACCGTTCTCAGCGATGAGCGGCGAGTCGTCGACGGCGGCTCCCAGAACCGCACGCAGGTTGGCCAGCTGCCTGCCCGAGGCTGGGGCGAAGACGATGCCGGCGTCTCGCATGCCTGTGACCGCCTCCATCAGCCCTTCGGGAACATGCCCCTCACCATCGATGAGGGTTCCATCCATGTCGGTGACAACGAGGCGTAGATCGATCTCTGCGGGCAGTGGCGCGAGGAGCTCCGGCTCAAGGGGAAGACGCTTCACAGTGTCATCCTCTCAAGGATGGCGCCTCCATGTGGGTAACGGCGGCGGGCGGTCGGGGTCGCAAAAACGGGCGCCTGCTGGCCCATACCGATCAGTGGACAAGCAGGCGCCCGTCAGAGAAACGGCTCGCGTTCTCCGGAGCGTTCAGCTCAGTCAGCTGGCCTGGCGGCGACGCATGACGAGGAATGCACCGGTGCCGAGCAGGCCGGCGGCGACGACGGCGAACGCGATGCTTGGACCAGTGGTTGCGAGCGCGGGCTTCGTCGGGGTGGTGCGAGGATCCGCGACCGCGGGAGTCGAGGACGGCTTGGCCGGGGTGCCGGTGGCCGTGACGGTCTTAGTGGTCGCCGTAGTGGCCGGAGCGGACGGCGTCGACGTGGCCGCAGGAGTGGTGGTCTCCGTGGTCGGAGGAGCGGCCGGTGCCGAAGGAGTGGTCTCGGTGGTCGGCGTCGACGGCGTGGCCTCCGGAGTCGGCTGCGGGGCGTGGGTGTCCGCTGGCGGGGTGTTGTTCGTCGACGGCGGAGTGTCGTTGGTCGTCGTCGTGGTGTTGGTGGTTGTGGTGGTGCTGGTGGTCGTCTGGGTCAGCGTCGTGTTGCTGACGTTGTAGGCGGCGAAGTTCTGGGTGGCGTACCAGCTGCCGTTCGAGGTCTGGGCGAATCCGATGCCGATGGAGTTGACGTTCGGGTCCGTCATGTTCTTGTAGTGACTGGGGGAGTTGAGCCACTGGTCGAAGATTATCGCGCCGGTGTCGCCACCCGCGGTGTGCCAGGCCACGTTCTCAGAGCCCTTGGTCCAGCCCGCCGGGTAGACCGACGTGAAGTCGGGGCGGTGGCTCATGTTGTTGGCGGCGGCCTGCTGCTCGGACCAGTCCTGTGCGACGGCGTCGAGCTCCTGGTACCGGGTCACCGGCTGAAGACCCATCTTGCTGCGCAGCTCGTTGACCTTGTTCAGGACGGTGTTGGCGTACTGGGACCCCTCCGAGGTCACCTGGGCGGGAACCGCGGCAGCGGCTGCCGGTGCCGCCTGAGGAGCGGCTGGAGCGGCCAGCACGGCCGAGGAGGCGGTCAGTGGTACGACGGTGAGCGCAGCTGCGGCAATGACGCGCTTGATGTTCATGTGTCGTTCTCTCTGATCGGGAATATGAGAACACAGTCTTATTCGCGCAACCAGCTATGAGCCGGTGCGCAGGATGCTGTGAGACACCCTTGATGTCGGTGTTCACTCAACCACAGTCGTGCCGGCCGTGCATGTTATTGGGCTGTGACTTTTCTGACCAAATTCATCGTCCGGCTGAATCGAGCTGTCGACTGTGGGCATAGCCCTTCGTCTTGAGGTGCTGATAAAAGGTGACCACGGACGGCTGGGGGTGGGAATGTGGCGTCATTGCAGCGATTGCTGGACCGTGGCTAAAAAGTAGAAGGTTATCGCAGAGAGCTGGAAATCTAAATAGACCTCATGGTTGTTATAGAGGATGTAAATGTGATTGGTGTTAATAAAGGGAATGTTGTAGAAATGTGTTCAGTCTTGCTGCAAAGTTTCTTTCACTGAAAAGATCCGCACTCTCTTGAGAGTACGGATCTTTGCGCTGGTCGGGCTGGCGGGATTTGAACCCACGACCCCTTGACCCCCAGTCAAGTGCGCTACCAAACTGCGCCACAGCCCGTTGACTCGCGGCGCCGGGCCGCTTGCAACGAGCAGAACCTTAACCCATGGGATGGCTCCTTCAGAAATCTGCTGGCGGTGAGGCCGCTCACCCCCAGAACATCAGAAGCGGTCGTCCCGATGGCGGCCTCCTCCCATGAGGGCGTCGAGCTGACGTCGTTCCTTCTTCGTGGGCCGTCCCGCTCCGCGATCTCGGATGACGGCGGCCGGCGCATCCAGCGGAGACGGGCGAGGGGGAGAGGAGTCGATGTACGCGGTGCGGGCGATGGGCGCACCCACCCGTTTGGTGAGGATGCGAGTGACAGTCAGCAACCGGTCGAACCCGTCGACTCGGTAGCGGACCTCGTCACCCACCGCGACGTGCTGGGCGGGCTTGGCGGTCTCGCCGTTGATACGCACATGTCCCGCCTTGCAAGCGCTCGTCGCAGCCGAGCGGGACTTGATCTGTCGCACGCTCCACAGCCAGACGTCGATGCGAGCCGACGCCGGGCCACGTGGGGTGCTGTTGCCGTCGGATGCGGAACAAGGGTGCGTTGCCATGATGGCATCCTAAGCAAGAAGGTCAGTGACGTACCCTTCTATGACTTCGACGCCGTGAGGCTCTGCGCCATCGACGGCGCCCCCGAACGATGAGCCCCCAACCCAGCACCAGGGTGCCGAAGGCCGCGAGCGCCGCGTACCCAGGGCTGCGCCAGACAACGGAGCCGACCTCCTTCGCGGTACGAGTGGCCCGTTCCGGGAGGGAGTCAGTCCCGTCTCCACCGGCAAGACAGCTGTTCAAGGTGGTGTTCAGTGCCTCCTTATCGGCCTGGGGCAGACCGAGCCGGTAGGCGGCTGCCACTGAGACGAAACGACGCGCGTAGGTGCAGCGGTAGGAGGTGTTGGCCGGCCACCAGCCGCCTGGGCCGCTGGGTCGCCAGCTGCCGGTCTCGGTGGAGCCAACGGGGCAGCTCGCCGGGCCGCAGGCGCCCTTGGCCTGGTTGGCCTCGCCATCAACGGCGATGAGATTCAGGGGATCGTTGGCCACCAGCAGCCGTGTGCGCTCATCCCACTGCCAGGCTCCGTGGGCGTAGAGGTAGTTCAACGGCACGACATGGTCGATCTGGACGGCGGCTGAGGTGTCCTGACCACGTGTGAAGGTGATCCTTCTGCCGGTGTAGGGATCGTGAAGAATGCCAGCCCAGACGGTGGCGTCCGGGCACACGCCCGCGCCCCGGCCGCGCCCGTCCTCGCGGGGTTGAACGCCGTCATCACGTGAGAAGTCGGTGTCCGTCAGGTCTCGGGCCAGGATCTCGTTACGAGTGTCACAGCCGTCACCGTCGACGTCGGTCCACGCCTCACCGAACCAACCGGTGCGCGAACCTCCCTCTGCCCAGGACTGCGCGGCCGGAGCATCCTCAGGCAGCTCCGAAAGCGCCTCAAGAGAGGCGCTCGGGGACAGGATGAAGTCTCCTCTCTGGTCCCAGGGCGCCTCATGGAGGGCAGCGAGCTCAGTGGCCGCGGACTTCTGTGAGGGCTCCGGCGAGGTATCGGCATGGACGGGAAGTGCTGCTGTCATCCCCGAAGCACTGAGCGCACCGAGCACCGTGAGGCGCGTCAGGGTCCGGCCGGAAGCGTTCATGGGGCAACGGTAGCCTCACCCACCGACAGGAGCTGCCGGCTTCGTCGGCCCGTGATGCGGCAGCTCGACCGAATGGGACCTAAGCAGTCATCAGAGCGTTGGCCGGCTCATCCAGGTACCAGATGGTCTGCTTCCCCCGGCAGCACGACGCCGGCGCCTTGAGCACATCGGGGCTGCCCAGACCCAGACGTACCGCTTCGGCCTTACCTCCACCGCCGGCCACCACCATGACCCTGCCGGCACGCTGTAAGGCATCGAAGGTCAGAGAGTAGCGCTCGGAAGGCGGCTTGGGCGAGTTGCGCACAGCCACAGCAGGCACTCCCACTGCAAGTGCGGCCGGGTGCCCGGGAAAGAGCGAGCATACGTGGGCGTCAGGTCCCAGCCCCACGTGGACGACATCCAAGCCGCCGTGGGACAGCCCCGCCGACTCGAGTTCATGGGTCATGCGGGCTGTCGCCTCATCCAGACCACTGACCTCGTTCGGAGCAGCCAGCCGGTGCGTCTGAGACTCCCTGATGCCCGCGGCGATGAGGGGCGTGGCCAGCAGGTCGTTACGCTCCGGGTCGCCCACCGGGACGAAGCGCTCGTCACCGAACCACAGATGGATGGCGCGGCGCACCGGTTCAGGCTGGGCGGTGATGAGTGGCGCGAGGGCGTCAGCCAGTGCTATGCCCCCGGAACCACCTGTCAGCGCCAGGTGGGCGACTCCCCGAGCCGCCACCGCCTCGGCCAGAATTCGCATGGTGTCCTCACAGACCCTCTGAGCGGCGTCGCTCAGTGTCGGGACCACGACGACGGCTGGTGTCGCAGCAGCAGCTGCGGCCGACTGGATCTCAGCGATCGCCTGGGAGTGGGGTGCGCCGGTATCAGTCATTGACGGACTCCTCGAGCAGTGAGGCCAGGACCTCCTGGTAGACGAGGTCGGGGGTGAGCCGGCGCAGCTCCTCGTTGAGGGTGCTGATCGGCTCGCGCCGGGCCATCGTGACCACCTGGGGCTCGGGGGAGCCGGGGCGTGTGATCGTGACCCGCTCCAGGTCGTGGCGGGCGATGATGACCTCGCCGTCGTCGGTTCTGGCGGTGATGGAGGAGATGCCCTTGAAGCCCTCCTCATCGACTCGCGTGACCGGCACGTCCAGCCGCAGCCGCAGCCAGGCGCTCATAAGGCAGAGCGAGGAGTTCCTCGGCTCTCCGGCCACCACCACCTCCCGCAGCCCGCCCGCGCGCAGCAGCGGGTCCAGGGTGGAGGCCACCATGGCGCGCCACAGGGTGATGCGGGTCCAGGCCAGGTCGATGTCGCCGCGCACGCTCACCGGTGCCAGCTCTCGCAGCGCCCTGGCCGGGAAGACCTGCGCGGGAGTGTTGGTGATGCGCGTGGAGCCCAGGCGTCCCAAGGGGTCCTGCGAAGGGATCTCAGGGACGGTCGTCGGCCACCACACGACCACCGGAGCGTCGGGCAGGAGGAAAGGCACCACCAGCGTGTCGGTGTGCAGAGCCGCCTCATCCCAAGGCCTCAGGACCAGCGTCTCGCCGGCACCGGCATCGTGGCCGACACGGATCTCGGCGTCCAGGTGCCCTCCGGCCTGGGCCGAGACGTGTCCGTCGCGGCTGCGTGGGGTCTCTCGGCCGGTGGTGTCCTCCTCAGGTGGCTTGACGACGGCGATGATGCGGCTGGGATGATCCCGGCTGGCACCGTGCGCGGCGCACAGCGCATCCTCCAGACCCCCCTCGTCGGTGGAGATCACGAGCGTCAGCACCCGGGAGGAGCCGGAGGTTCCCTCGTGCTCAACCAGCCGGGAGACGATCCGGGAGGTGGTTGTCGCGGTCAGTGTGGTAATCATGAGCGCCTCCAGGTGCGGCCGTCGCGGGCAAGGAGATCGTGGGCACTGGCCGGTCCCCAGGAGCCGGGGCGATAGCCCTCAGGGCTCCCGCCGGCGCTCCAGTGCTCGATGACGGGGTCCAGGATGCGCCAGGACAGGTCGACCTCGCGCTGGTGGGGGAACAGTGGGGCGTCACCCAGGAGCGCATCGAGGATGAGGCGCTCGTAGGCCTCCGGCGACTCCTCGTTGAAGGTGGCCCCGTAGCCGAAGTCCATGGAGACGTCACGCAGTTCCATCTGGGTTCCGGGCACCTTGGACGCCAGCCGCAGCGTGATGCCCTCATCAGGCTGGATCCGCAGCACGATCGTGTTGGCACCCACGGCAGTGGTGGCCGCCGACTCAAACGGAAGGAATGGCGGCTGCTTGAAAACGATGGCGACCTCAGTGACCCGGCGGGTCAGGCGCTTACCGGCGCGCAGGTAGAACGGCACGCCGGCCCAGCGGCGGTTGGCGATCTCCAGGCGCAGAGCGGCAAAGGTCTCGGTGCGGGAGTCGGCGGCGACGCCGTCCTCCTCCAGGTAGCCCCGCACTGGCAGACCTCCCTGGAAGCCGGCCTCGTACCGGCCGCGGGCAGTGGTGAGGTCCAGGTCCAGGACCCCGTCGCGCTCCAGGCGCACGCAGTCGAGCACCTTCTCCTTCTCCAGGCGTACCGCGGCCGCCTCCATGCTGGTGGGCTCCTCCATGGCGGTCAGTGCCAGGAGCTGGAGCAGGTGGTTCTGGATGACGTCGCGCGCCGAGCCGATCGTGTCGTAGTAGCCGGCCCGGGTACCGATACCGATGTCCTCGGCCATGGTGATCTGGACGTGATCGACGTAGCGCTGATTCCACAGCGGCTCGAACATCGTGTTGGCAAATCTCAGCGCCAGGATGTTCTGCACCGTCTCCTTGCCCAGGTAGTGGTCGACCCGGAAGACGTCGTCGGGGCGCACGATGCGTCCCACGAGGGCATCGAGCTCCCTGGCGCTGGAGCGGTTGTGTCCGAAGGGCTTCTCGATGACGACGCGGCGCCAGGCGTCGGCCGACTCCTCCACGAGCCCGGAGCGGGCGATGCGCTCAGTCACGGCCGGGAACCATCCCGGAGGGATCGACAGGTAGAAGGCGCGGTTGCCGCGCGTGCCCCGGGTGGTGTCCAGGTCATCCACCACGCGAGTGAGCTCGTCGTAGGCGGCGTCGTCCTCAAAGGAGCTGAACTCCACGAAGCGCATCCCCGCTGCCAGCTGCTCCCAGATAGCGGGACGCCATGGGGTGCGGGCACCCGCCCGAGCCGATTCCTCCACGTAGCCGCGCAGGTCGTCGTCGGACCAGGAGCGTCGGCCGACGCCCACCAGGGAGAAGCTGGGGGAGAGCAGGCCGCGGTTGGCCAGGTCGTAGATGGCGGGCAGGAGCTTGTTGCGGGCCAGATCACCAGTGATGCCGAACATCACCAGAACGCAGGGGTCCGCGATACGCGGAAGGCGAAGGTCGCGGGCGTCGAGAAGCGGGTTGGTCGCCCGCGTGGGTCTCGACGACGGAAACGGAGTCGCGGAGTCGGAGCTGGACACGTCAGCCTTTCTGAGGATCGACGATCGGCGGACCAGGCGCCACCAGCGTACCGTCGGCGCACTGCGGCGGTCTGACAGAGACCTGGCCAGGGTCACCGCACCGGCTCGAGGAACCGTACTGGCCGCACCGGTGCACTCTAGCGCCCCCGGGAGTGGCTCACCTGGCAGGGACAGGCATACCGTGAGCCGTCACATGTCATTCGGGGCACGTCTGAACCACGGACGCTCCTCGTGCACGAGGGCTGGACGCGATAGGGTCGCCGAGGTTGACAGGTACCGGTGGGTACTCGTCGGTGTCGTGAACCGGACTGCCGACACACCGTTGTCGTCTCGCAGAGCGCAACCAGTATCGTCCGCCGTCAAGGCTTGGAACCGCAGCGCCGTCATAGGAGCTGTGGCACAGGAAAGGACTTCCATGAGCAGCTTCATCCCCGCACCGGCCACAGCCGATCTCGGTGTCCTCGGGCTGGGGGTGATGGGAGCGAACCTCGCCCGTAACCTGGCTCGTCATGGTCACGCGGTCGCCGTCTTCAACCGCACGCTGGCCCGCACCGAGAGGCTCATCGAACGCTACGGCTCTGAGGGCGACTTCGTGCCCGCGGCCGATCTGAAGGACTTCGTGACATCGCTGCGTACCCCCCGCGTGGCCATCATCATGGTCCAGGCCGGAGCGGCCACAGAGGCGGTCATCGAGGAGCTCGCCGCCCTCATGGAGCCCGGTGACATCATCGTCGATGCCGGCAACACGCTCTACACCGACACCCGGCGCCGTGAGGTCTCTCTGCGTGAGCGCGGCCTGCACTTCGTGGGCATGGGTGTCTCCGGCGGCGAGGAGGGGGCGCTGAACGGCCCGTCGATCATGCCCGGCGGCACCGCAGAATCCTACAACCGTCTGGGGCCGATGCTGGAGTCCATCTCGGCCCATGTCGACGGTACGCCGTGCTGCACTCACGTCGGTCCTGACGGCGCCGGCCACTTCGTCAAGATGGTCCACAACGGCATCGAGTACGCCGACATGCAGCTCATCGCCGAGGCCTACGACCTGCTGCGCCACGTCGGCGGGTTCACCGTGGAGGAGATCGCCGAGGTCTTCCGCTCCTGGAAGGACTCCGAGCTCGACTCCTACCTCATCGACATCACCACCGAGGTTCTGTCTCACACCGATGCCGCCACAGGTGAGGCCTTCGTCGATGTCGTCGTCGACGCGGCCGGTCAGAAGGGCACCGGAGTGTGGACCACCCAGACGGCCCTCGATCTGGGTGTGGCCGTGCCTGCCATCGCTGAGGCCACCTTCGCACGCGCGGTCTCCTCGTCCAGCTCGGCGCGGGCCGCGGTCCAGGCCGCCGATATCGCTCCGGGGACCACGGAGGCGACCCTGACCGGCTCCGAGGAGCGACGCGCCTTCGTCGACGCCGTCAGGCAGGCCCTCTACGGCTCCAAGATCGCCGCCTACGCCCAGGGCTTCGACGAGATCGCCACCGCCTCGAAGCAGTTCGGCTGGAACATCGACCTGGGCGCCATGGCACGCATCTGGCGAGGCGGCTGCATCATCCGTGCCCGCTTCCTGGATGACATCACCCGCGCCTACGACGAGAACCCGGCTCTGGCCAGTCTTCTCACGGCGCCGGTCTTCGCCTCCTCCCTGGCGAGTGTGCTGCCCGCCTGGCGCCAGGTCGTGGCCACCTCCGCCACGACCGGTGTTCCCGCCCCGGCCTTCGCCTCCTCCCTGGCCTACGTCGACCAGCTGCGCTCACGGCGCCTGCCTGCAGCCCTCATTCAGGGACAGCGCGACTTCTTCGGCTCGCACACCTACCACCGCACTGACGACGTCGAGGGTGTCTACCACACCCTGTGGGCCACGCCCGAGCGCACCGAGGAGAAGTGGGACTGAGACCCGATGAGGCCTGGTGCCGGCCTCGTGGAGGCCTCGGCCATGACCGCATGGCGCTAGATTCTGGCGCATGACGACCACCGCGCCCGCCCGTTCAGACAGCCCCACGAACCTGCGTCACGAGGAGGTCTCCTGGCGATCCGCAGTGTGCCGGGTGCCATCCAGCCATGTGGCTGTTGACGTCACCGGGGCCACCGTGCGTCACGAGGCCGCCTTCGGCGTGCGTTGCCTGATGCTCCTGGACATCAGGCAACGCGCCGAAGGCCTCTGGGTGGACTTCGTGGGGCAGGCGGTCGACTCTCTCAGCGTCGATGGGCAACCGGTCCCGGTGGCCTGGGACGGGGCCCGTATCGACCTGCCCGTCCTCGCCCCGGGCGAGCACACGGTGGAGATTGCGGCGCGTGGCCTCTACTCCAACTCGGGTCAGGGGCTGCATCGCTTCCATGACCCGGTCGACGGCGCCACCTACCTCTACACCCACTTCGAGCCCTCCGACGCGCGACGGGCCTGGCCGGTCATGGAGCAGCCGGACATCAAGACCCGCTTCTCGTTGGAAGTCACTCACCCACGCGGCTGGACGGTCATGTCCAACACCCGGCCGCAAGCAGATGCATCGAGCCGCCCTGCCCCGACCGGCACCGACTCCGGCTGCGAGGTGACATCCTTCGCCGCCTCCGCACCCCTGCCCAGCTACCTCACCGCGCTGACCGCCGGTCCCTGGCACCGAGTGACCGGGCAATGGACGTCTCCGAGCCGTCCGGGCCTGACGATTCCCCTGTCCTGGTCCTGCCGCGCCAGCCTGGCCGAGCACCTCGACGCCACCGAGCTCCTCGATCTGACCCGCGCCGGCCTGGACCTCTACGACCGTGCCTACGACTACGGATTCCCCTGGGACTCCTACGACAGTGTGCTCGTCCCGGAGTACAACCTCGGAGCCATGGAGAACCCGGGCTGCGTCACCTTCAACGAGGACCTCTACCTCTTCCGGGGGCCGGTCACCCGCTCCCAGAGGGCCGGACGCGCCAACACGATCCTCCACGAGATGTGTCACATGTGGTTCGGTGACCTCGTGACTCCCACCTGGTGGGAGGACACCTGGCTCAAGGAGTCATTCGCCGATCACCAGGGCACCTGGGCCGAGGCCGAGGCAGCCGGTTACACCGAGGCCTGGGTGAGCTTCGCCTCCACCCGTAAGGCCTGGGCCTACCTGGAGGACTCCCGGCCGGCCACCACCCACCCCATCGTCGCGCAGGTCGACGACGTCGAGGCCGCCCGGCAGGCCTTCGACGGCATCACCTACGCCAAGGGGGCCGCCGTCCTCAAGCAGCTCGTCGCCCACGTCGGCCAGGACACCTTCCTGAAGGCCGCGGGGCTCCTCTTCGAGCGCAGGGCCTACGGCAACGCCTCCCTGGACGACTTCCTGCGTGTGCTCTCCCAGGTCTCGGGCCGCGACATGCACGACTGGGCCCGCGCCTGGCTCCACACCGCAGGCCCCTCGGTCATCACCGACGAGCTGGCCGTTCAGGAGGGGCGGCTCGTCTCCCTGACCCTGAGGCAGGAGGGAACCGACCCGGTGACCGGGCAGAGCGTGCTGCGTCCGCACACGCTCGTTGTCGGCCTCTACTCCTTCGACGGAGACGGTGCACTGGTGCGCACCCACAGGCTGCCGGTTGCGCTGGAGACCGAGAGTGTCGACGTCGCCGAGGCCGTGGGGCTGCCCGCTCCCGATCTCGTGGTTGTCAACGACGAGGACCTCACCTACGCCGTCGTGCGCCCCGACGACGCCTCGCTGGCCTGTCTGACCACCTCGCTCAGCTCGCTGCGCGACCCCATGGCGCGGTCCCTGGCCTGGTCGATGCTGCACAATCTTGTGCGTGACGCGGTCATCGATGCAGCACTGTTCGTCCAGTCCGTTCTCGCGCACGCCGACGATGACACCGAGCCGAGCACCCTGACCGCACTGCTGAACCAGGCGCTACGAGTCGCCTGCAGATATGCCGATCCGCACATGCGTCGTGCGCTCCTGGAACGCCTCCTGGCCGATGACTCGACCGAGTCCTCGAAAGAGAAGGAACCGGCGGTCCTGTACGGTGGGTGGGGCAGGCTCCGTGCAGCCGCACCGGGCTCCGACGCGCAGATCGTGCGTGCCCGCGCCTGGCTGGAGGCCGCAGGACAGGCTCGGCTGCTCGGTGAGGCAAGGAGCACCCAGATGGCCGCCCGTGTCCGAGAGATCCTGAGTGGCGCTCTGCCCGGCCTGGAGCTGGACGCCGACATGAGGTGGCGGGCCATGACCGCCTTGGCCCGGCTGGACGCCGTCAGTACCGACGAGCTCGATGCAGAGCGGAAGGGGGACCCGACGGCCAGTGGCATCACCCATCACCTGAGGGCCTCCACCTCGATGCCCCGCCAGGACCTCAAGGCCGAGGTTTTCGACCGGCTCCTGACGGAGACCGCCTTGAGCAACGAGCACATCGATGCCCTTGTCGCGGGCTTCGGCGTCGACGCTCACCGGGATCTGACCGCGGCTTTCACCTCCCGCTACCTTCAGGAGCTTCAAGGGCTGTGGTCCGGGCATGGCCAGGAGATCGCCACCCGGTTGGTTGTCGGGCTCTTCCCCGCCTGCGGGGACGAGTCGGATGCCCAATCGGTCGAGGACTGGCTCGCGAAGCACCCCGAGGCCCCGTCGGCCCTGCGCCGACTCATCCTCAAGAGCCTTGACGACCTGAGACGTGCTCTGACCGCTCGACGAACAGGCTCAGCAGATCTCTGAGGACTCAGACCATCTCCGCGTCTGTGAGACCTTTGTCCTAGCCTGACCAACATCAATGAGGGGTCGTGACCTGTTTGAGACCTTCATTCGGTGCTCCCGCTCGCCTTGAGGGCATCGTTGGGGGCGTGTAGCGGGTATGCTCCTCGTCAATCGTGGAGAGCCACGTCGTGGTGTTGACTCGACGGCGGTGCAACGAACGGTATGGTGGTTCCTGAGGCGGCGCACCGGGCGCCGCAACGAACCGAGGGGCAGGAATAATGTCGAGCAGGCCGATCGAGCAGGATCCCTCCTCCACACAGACCTTTGGAGTCGTCGACGTCGCCAACTCAGTCGACTCCCCGGTGGTGGGGCTGAGCCAGCAGGACGCCGCCGCGATCGCTGCCCTGCCGTCGGGAACGGCGCTTCTTCTTGTCCACCACGGGCCGACGACCGGCGCGCGGTTCCTCCTGGATGCTGAGGAGACGACCGTGGGGCGCCACCCGCGCGCCGATATCTTCCTCGACGACGTCACCGTCTCCAGGAAGCACGCGGTCTTCTCGTCCTTGCCCGATGGTGGGTACGGTGTCCGTGACTCCGGTTCGCTCAATGGAACGTACGTCAATCGTACGCGCGTGGAGCAGGTGGCTCTTCGCTCCGGTGACGAGGTCCAGATCGGCAAGTACCGGATGACCTACCACCCCGGTCCCCAGGGCGGAGCCGCGTCTCGGTGAACGCTGCAACCGCACGAAGCAAGAAGCGAGATACCCCCTCCTCCTT
Organism: Actinomyces sp. oral taxon 171 str. F0337; assembly: GCF_005696555.1. Classification (NCBI taxonomy): domain Bacteria; kingdom Bacillati; phylum Actinomycetota; class Actinomycetes; order Actinomycetales; family Actinomycetaceae; genus Actinomyces; species Actinomyces sp. oral taxon 171. Next base: position 1,504,913 of record NZ_CP040005.1, read on the forward strand.
GCTTGAGGCCTCTGAGCGCCCGGCAGGCGAGACCTGGCCGCGCGGCATCTCTCGAGAGCCTGTGATGAAGATCGGGCAGGTGGTGGATCTCCTCAAGGTGGAGTTCCCGGCCCTGTCGATCTCAAAGGTGCGCTATCTCGAGGGCGAGGGGCTCATCAGTCCTCACCGTGTCGGCAACGGGTACCGTCGCTACTCGCAGGCGGACCTGGAGCGGCTGCGCTACGCCTTGGCGGTGCAGCGCGACGAGTACCTCCCGTTGCACGTCATCCGTGACCGTCTCGCGCGGCTGGACGCCGACGTTGAGGCCCCCGCTCCGCAGCCTGTTGCTCGGGTAGTCGCCCGTGATGGTCAGATCGTCGACAACGGCCCCATGGACCTGGAGGCTCTCCTGGTCCATTCCGGTGCCAGTGAGTCTCAGATCGAGGAGCTCGTCGCCGTTGGACTCATCAGCCCGGACGTCCGTGGACGTTACAGTCAGCAGAACCTGAGAACCGTGCGTCTGGCCATGGAGATCACCCGCAAGGGAGTACCGCTGCGCAATCTGCGCGCGGTGCGTGCCTCGGCTGAGCGGGAGGCGGACACGATCGACCAGGCGGTGGCTCCACGCCGGTCGCGGTCGCGTAGTGCCGGCGAGGAGACGGCCCGGGAGCTGGCCGAGCTCGTCGCGGACCTGCACACCATTCTGCTGCGTCGCGCCGTTGACGCACTGGGCTGAGAGGGTGAGTGCACACGCGCCCGGTCGGCGGTCGTTCGGCCGGGCTTTTTGTACCGACAAAGGTCAGCGTGCATCGCGTGCGTGTTCCCAGGACAGGGGTGACTGCCTCCCGTAGGGTTGGAACGTGCCATTGATGCAGTTGGTGGGTGTCAGATCCACCGATCCTGATGACGGCTTGGTCGCCGTCCTCGTCGAGGACGGCGGGCCGGCAATGCTGGCCATTCCGGTCACGGCGCACGAGGGGCTGGTTCTGCAGGCTCACGGCTCGCACAGGTCGCCGTCGTGGCCCCGGCTTCTCGATGATCTCGTCGAGGCGTTGGGTGGCCGTATCGGCCGCACTGAGCTCGACGTCGACGATGATGCGCGCATCGTCGCCAGGCTCATCGTTGAGACTCCTGCCTGTGCGAGCCAGGTGATGACGGTTGCCTGCACTCCGGGGGAGGGGTTGCTTCTGAGTGGTTACCACCGGTTCCCGGTACACGCCAGCAGCTCGCTGACGCGCCTGAGGGCTGTTGATCTCAGTGACGACCACGGCGTGGAGCGGCTTGCGCAGTGGCAGCGCATGTTGTCGGAGACTGATGGTCTGGCTGACGACACGCGGGACTGATGTGACTCGTGTGACTAATGTTGTGATCTATAGCACTTTTTATCACTGATGTGTCGTCGGTGCACCGGCTCCATCGCAGGCAATTGTCGGCGCTGAGGTGGTGACTGTTGACCTCAGCTAGAGATTCATGTCTGACGGCACACCGAGATGGGGCGTGCCCTTCGTTGAGCATCGCCTCAACTGGCCCTATCGTGGAGCCGTGGCCGCATGAGGCTGGCCGCCGCACCAGTTTCAGGTGTGTGTTCTTCCGGTGACAGGAGCAGGTCGTGAGCATGAATGAAGCCAGTGCGATAGCAAGGCCTCAGCGTACTCAGGGCATGCTGTTCGGTGACCCGCTGCCTCAGCTCGATGCGGACTCGGGCTACCGAGGGCCGGTTGCCTGCCGCGCTGCCGGTATCACGTATCGTCAGCTCGACTACTGGGCGCGTACCGGACTGGTCGAGCCGTCGATTCGAAGCGCCAAGGGATCGGGCTCCCAGCGCCTCTACTCCTTCCGTGACATCCTGGTCCTCAAGGTTGTCAAGCGCCTCCTGGACACCGGGGTCTCGCTGCAGCAGATCCGTACGGCCGTTAGCGCCCTCCACTCCCGCGGTGTCGAGGACCTGGCTTCCATCACCCTCATGAGCGACGGCGCCTCGGTCTACGAGTGCACCTCGGCCGACGAGGTCGTTGACCTGGTCGCAGGCGGCCAGGGTGTCTTCGGTATCGCCGTGGGGCGGGTATGGCACGAGGTTGAGGGGGCGCTGGCGGATCTGCCCGTCGATCATGCCCAGGCGCTCGGGACGCCGCTGGTCGAGGATGAGCTGGCCAAGCGTCGCGCCGCCAAGCGGCAGCAGGCCATCTGAGCGCCGCGAGGCGCGCACCATCAGACCGCTTGTTCGCTGAGGCTGGAACCGTGGAGGCGGTTCCAGCCTCACACGTATTCTGGCTCCGTTGGTCCGACTCGTGACAGGGCGAATGCCGCTGCAGTGCAGCTCCCGGCGGCGCTCTCAGACTAGGAGGCAAGATGACTGGATCTCCAACCCGTACCCTGGCCGACCTGCAGATCAGCCCCATCGGGCTGGGAGGCAACGTCTTCGGCTGGACGGCCGATGAAGCGACCTCCTTCGAGGTGCTGGACGCTTACGTGGACGGTGGTGGGAACCTCGTTGACACTGCTGACGGATACTCCTACTGGGCTCCGGGGAACTCAGGAGGCGAGTCGGAGACCGTTATCGGTGCTTGGCTCGCCTCGCGTCCGGTCCGTGAGCGCGTGGTTCTAGCCACGAAGGTCTCCACCAAGCCTGACCGTGCAGGTCTGAGCGCAGACAACATCCACCGGGCGCTGGAGGAGTCGCTATCGCGTCTGCGCACCGAGGTCATTGATATCTACTACGCCCACTTCGACGATGAGTCCACTCCGATGGAGGAGACAGTCGCCGCATTTGAGGATGCCCGCCTTGCAGGCAGGATCCGGCATGTGGGGTTGTCCAACTACACGCCCGAGCGCATCCGGCAGTGGTTCGCCATCGCCGACTCCCAGGGGAGCGCCCGACCCATCGTCCTTCAGCCCCACTACAACCTTCTCCACCGCGATGACGTCGAAGGCCCTGGCGCCAGGGGACAGGTGGCGGCCGAGCTCGGCATGGGGCTCATGCCCTACTTCGCTCTGGCGGCCGGTTTCCTCACGGGAAAGTACCGCCGAGATGAGACGATCGACGGCGACCGGGCTGGAATGGTTGCCGACTATCAGCGGCCGGAGTGCTATGACGTCGTTGAAACCGTCGTCAGGGTGGCGGCGGATCACGGGGTGGAGCCCGCAGCCGTGGCGCTGGCCTGGCTGCGTGATCGTCCCGGTGTCACTGCTCCGTTGGCGTCGGCGCGCAATCTGAGCCAGCTGCGGCCGATCATGGATGCTCTGGACCTCGAGATCAGTGACGATGAGGCCCGAGCTCTCACCCGGGTCTCCGATGCCGCGCGGTCCTGACCCGCTGTGGGGGCCGCCGGCACCTACTGGGTACGCCTGCCCAGAACGTAACGGCGGCTGTATCCGTCGGTGAGGTCGGTGATGGTGACGCGAACCAGACCTGCCTCATCGACGCGGTAGTGCTCCTGGATCCGCGGACCGTGATCGCGCCGTTCCACCGAGTAGGTTCTCAGCTCCTGGTCGTCGACGTTCCGAAGTGAGGACTCGAAGGGGAAGACGATGTCCTGGTAGGGAGCGATCTCGCCGCGAGGCTCGCCGCCCTCGTCGACACCGGCGCACTCCACGAAGCGGTACCAGCCAATGTTGTGCGCCGCATCGTACTCGCGGGTCAGTACCGTTCCCTCCCGACCACCGGGTGAGGCCTGGACGGACTCGGGGCTGAGGAGCGCGTCGAAGGTGAGGCGGTGCCCGCCGTCGGCCTCGCGGAAGACGCCGAAACCCCGCGAGAGCCGGTCGGTGAGGTCGTAGTCGCTGGTGCGGTCCGCCGCGATCGCCAGGCCGATGGCGGTGGAGGCCCCCGGGTAGGGGGAGCGGTGAACCCGACGACCGAAGCGCTCCCGCAGGAGCCGGGGCACCAGCGGCAGACCGGAAGCGCCGCCGACCAGGTAGACGCCCGCGATGTCGGTCAGGTCCGGGCTCCCGTCATCCAGCCTGCCGACCAGAGGCGCCATCGTGCCCAAGGACCGCTCAATGAGCGGTGTGCAGGTCTGGTACAGGTCGGCCACAGGCAGGACGACGTCCTGACCCCTCAGGATGACGAGCACCCGTCGGCTCTGAGGAGTGAGGTGCTCCTTGGCGTCCCGGCACTGATCCAGCAGATCGTCGAGCTCGGTGGCGGAGAGGTCCTCCTCGGTGATACCCGCCCTGCTCAGGGCCATTGTGGCCATGAGCAGATCGACGTCGTCCCCGCCGAGGTCTCCTAGGCCGTGAGAGGCCAGCACCTCGTGAGAAGTGCCGACGACGTCGACCAGTGAGGTGTCGAAGGTGCCGCCGCCCAGGTCGTAGACCAGGACCCGGGTACGTCTGGAGGAGACGGTGGTCGCCTTGCGGTGCGTGTACTCGAAGCCGGCTGCACTGGGCTCGTTGAGCATCGCGGCGACACGGAAACCGGCCTGCTGGAAGGCCTCAAGAGTCAGGAGGCGTTGAGCCCCGTAGGCGTGTGCGGGTACGGCGACAACCACTCGGGCGCGTGCGATGTCAATGCCCCGCTCAGTGAGCTCGGCTTCAAGGTGACGCAGGTAGCTGGTGAGAACCTCCAAAACGGAGAAGGTCTGGTCTCCCAGCCGTACCGGTGTCGAGGCCGTCAAGGTGGGGGAGGCCAGAACTCGTTTGAGACTGCGCAGCAACGGAGCCCCCTGGTGAGCGGCCTGCCTGGCAGCGAAGCCATGGATGAGCACGCCTTCGTGCAGTGCTGTCAGTGAGGGGATGAAGTCGTGCTCGTCGCCATGCTCGTCGGTGAAGCTGATAACGGGGTAGTTCCCCCGATCAGCGCGTGCGACGACGGTGCGTGTCGTCCCCAGGTCGATGCCCAGATCGATGTCCGTTGCCGACTCGGAGTCGATCCCCTGATCGGGGAGGGTGCCGCTGCCAATGCCGTCCAGGCTCTTCATGGTGTCCGCTGCCATACGGTGACCCTATCGTGACGGGCCCCTCTTTCTGGGGTAAGCCACCATGTCAAGAGGTACTTGTGGAACGTGACAATTGGCTCAGCGGCTTCGTCCCAAAGATGGGACGAAAGACCGTGTTGCTGGGGAGCGGTCATGATGCGCTTATGAGGCGCCGGGAACCGGCGAGAGGCTTGTATGCGATTGGTTAGGCAGCAGGGGGGTCGGCGGGTAACAATACTGGTGGGTTGCGCTCACGCGACCCGCGCCTCCACGGCCGCCTGCGAGGGCAGTCGAGAGGGTTACCCACATCTCCCATCGGGAACGGTATGAGCACCATTCTCTTCCTCGTGATCGTTGTCGTCGTGACGGCCCTCGTCTTCGACTTCACGAACGGTTTCCACGACTCGTCCAATGCGATGGCGACGTCGGTGGCGACAGGCGCCTTCACACCCAGAAAAGCGGTTCTGGTCGCCGCCGTGCTCAACGTGATCGGCGCTTGCCTGTCGACAGAGGTCTCCAAGACGATCTCTCATGGGATGTTCGATGACACGGTGATCGAGGCGGCGCCGGCCATGATCTTCGCGGGTCTGGCCGGCGCCATCCTGTGGAACCTGGCGACCTGGTTGTTCGGACTGCCGTCGTCGTCGTCCCATGCGCTGTTCGGAGGACTCATCGGAGCGGTCGTGGTGGCGGCCGGGGTCCAGGGAGTCCATTGGGGGACAGTGATCTCCAAGATCATTCTGCCCGCCGTCATCGCACCGGTTGTGGCCGGGGTGGCGGCCGCACTGGCCACAGCGCTGGCCTACCGCATCGCGCATCCGACCAATCCGTACTCCGAGAGGCTCTTCCGCAACAGTCAGCGGGTCACCGCATCGCTGGTGGCTCTGTCCCATGGCACGTCTGATGGGCAGAAGACCATGGGGGTCATTACGCTGGTGCTTGTGGCCGGCGGCTACCAGGAGGCCGGTACTGGACCCCACTGGTGGGTCATCGCCGCAGCGGGCCTTGCCATCGGTCTGGGCACCTATTCGGGCGGGTGGCGCATCATGCGCACCATGGGGCGTGGACTGGTGCATGTCGAGGCGCCTCAGGGCTTCGCCTCCGAAACCGCCTCGACGGTGGCGATCCTGGCCTCCTCCCATCTGGGTTTTGCGCTGTCCACCACCCATATCTGCACCGGGTCGATCCTGGGCTCAGGGATCGGCCGAGGCACCAAGGTGTCCTGGAGGACTGCCGGCAAGATGGGGATCGCCTGGCTGGTGACGCTTCCGTGCTCAGGTCTGGTGGGGGCCGCCACGTCCTATGTCGCAGTCAAGGGCGGGGTGCCGGGGACGATCGCCGTCATCTGTCTGCTCATCCTCGGAGCTTTGGCGATCATCCGGCAGGCGGGGCACAACCGGGTGGATTTCTCCAACGTCAATGACGCCTCCGAGGTCGTCGTCGTCAAGCAGGATCCGGAGCTGGGACGTGAACCGTTGACGCTGGACGAGGTGCGTTCCGAGATCGTCAACGGCGCGACGGACGAGGACAGCACACGTAGGATGACGACAGGATCCATGGCATGACCGGTATGGTGATCGACTGGGGCTCACTGTGGCTGGTGGCGTCACTGACGGTACTGGGTACCGTCTTCATCCTCACCATCTGCTCGCTGGCGGCTCGCATGCTGGCCACCGTGCACGCCAAGCATGAGGCCGGCGAGGTCGAGGGGGCGCGCCTGGCCCAGGTTCTTGCAGGTGTTTTCATCGCCATTGCCGCCGTGATCGCATTGTTCGGTCTGTGGCTCATCGTCCCTTACTTCCACTGATGAACTATTCCAGCACACAACAGTGGTCCTGCTAACATCCGATCGTGACTGAGGACCTCAAGGACCTGGCCCTGGATGCGATTGCTGCTTCTGCGGCGGCCGACGACCCGGACTATCCGCGCTTCCACGTCGTCCCACCGGTGGGGCGACTCAACGATCCCAATGGGCTGCTCGTCGACGGCGACACCTACCACGCCTTCTACCAGTTCAGTCCCTTCCATCCTCACCGCAAGCTGGTCTACTGGGGGCACTCCTCCTCGACAGACCTGCTGCACTGGCGCCACCATGCGCCCGCCGTCATTCCGGACTCCTCCTACGACTGCTCGGGGGCCTACTCCGGCAACGCGATCGTGCTGGAGGGGACCGAGCTCGACGGCGCAGCCGCTCAGGTCCCCTACCATCTCTTCTACACCGGGAACCTCAAGGACCCGGTCACCGACGAGCGCACCGCCAGCCAGTGCCTGGTGACCAGTGGCGACCTGACCGACTTCATCAAGTGGCCCGGCAACCCCCTCATCCCCACCCACGCCGAGGGCTACACGGTCCACTACCGCGACCCGCAGGTCTTCCGGGATCCTGACCGGCCGGGGGAGTACCGAATGCTCATCGGGGTCCAGCGCGCCGACGAGACTGGTGCCGCAGTCCTGTACCGTTCCCGGAACCTGGTCTCCTGGGAGCTTGAGGGAGAGCTGAGATTTCCCGGAGCAGGAGGCGCCTTCGACTCCTTCGGGTACATGTGGGAGTGCCCCGGCCTGGTGCGACTGAAGGACGAGGACACCGGTGAGGACTGGGACGTTCTCTTCTGGTGCCCGCAGGGCATCGAGCCTGATCGGGAGGGCTTTGAGAACATCTTCCCCTGCGTCTACACGGTGGGTCACCTCGTGGGTACTGAGCTGCGAGGGACTGGCGGGGTCTTCTACGAGGTCGACCGGGGCTTCGAGTTCTACGCCCCTCAAATCTTCGCCCGGCGCCCCTCCGAATCGGGGCCGGTGCTGCTGACCGGGTGGGCGGGCAACGCCTCGGAGGACGACCAGCCCTCCATCGAGACCGGACAGTGGGTCCATGCCCTCAACCTTCCTCGGATGCTGAGTCTCAAGGCCGGCCGACTCATCCAGCGCCCTGCTGCCTCGCTCCCGTATGACGCCGGTGACCCCACTGTCGCGGGTGAGTGCTTGAAGGCGGGCAGCTATAAGGTCGACAACCTGAACGGGCACCGAAGCTGGCAGCTGCGCCTGGAGGCGGATGCTGAGCGGACCACGGGACCATGGGGAGTGCGGATCGGTTCGGATGCCTCGCACGTGGACATCACCCTGGACGAGCAGGTGCTCCGGGTGGATCGCTCCACCTCCCGCTATACCCAGCACGGTTCCATGCGTGCAGTGACACTTCCTGAAGGATGTGAGCCGGTGCTGGAGATCATTCACGACCGCTCGCTGACCGAGGTCTTCGTTGGCGACGGGGCGCTGGTCCTCACACTGCGCAGCTTCGTCGACATCAACAGCTCGGGAACGCGGCTGATGGTGGAGGGGAGCCTCGCGCTGACAACCGGCAGCACGAGGACTTTCATGCCGTCCTGAATTCTTCTCAACCTCGCGCCATGACAGAAGCAAAAGGCTCCTGAGCAGGGCGAGGACAGGAAATTGACCAGGCCCCTCTCTCCGGTTGCAGGGTGCTCTAACTCACTGTAATGTGACTATCGATTGACACAGGTGTGGCCGCAGGGAGTCAGCGATGTTCCCGACCGATGGGTCTCCCCGCCCTCTCAGGTGCTGCGGTCCCATCACGAGAAAGGAAACCCTCGGGTGGCAATGGATCACGCCCGCGTGGCGAAGGATGTCCTGACGTATGTCGGTGGCGCCGACAACATCAACGCAGCAGCGCACTGCGCGACCCGTCTGCGTCTTGTCCTCAATGACATGGATAAGGTCGACCAGAAGGCTCTCGACAAGGACCCTGACCTCAAGGGCACCTTCATCGCGGGCGGCATGTTCCAGATCATCGTCGGACCGGGAGACGTCGACCTCGTCTTCTCCGAGATGATCCAAACCGGAGGAGTCAAAGAGGTCTCCAAGGACGAGGCCAAGGAGCAGGCCGCCAAGGGCGGCAACCCGCTCTCCCGTTTCATCAAGACGATCGCCGACATCTTCGTTCCGATTCTTCCCGCCCTCATTGCCGGCGGTCTCATGATGGCCCTGAACAACGTCCTGACTGCCGAGGGGCTCTTCGGCGATCAGGCGCTGACGGAGCGCTGGGGCTGGCTCAAGGACTACGCGGCTCTCATCAACATGATCTCGGCGGCGGCCTTCGCCTTCCTGCCGGTACTCGTGGGCTACTCGGCAACCAAGCGCTTCGGTGGCAACGTCTATCTCGGTGCCGCCATGGGGGCGGCCATGGTCTCGACGTCGTTGTTGTCCGCCTATGACATGTCCAATCCGGAGGCGGCGGCAAAGTTCTGGCAGTACACAGGGGAGTCTTCGACCTGGTCCTTGTTCGGTCTGGAGGTGGCCAAGATCGGCTACCAGGCCATGGTCATCCCAGTGCTGTGCGTGGCATGGATCCTGTCCGTGGTTGAGAAGTGGCTTCACAAACGCTTGTCCGGAACCGCCGACTTCCTGCTGACGCCGCTCTTCACCATGCTGGTCACCGGCTTCCTCACCTTCATCGTCGTCGGCCCGCTCACCCGCGAGCTGTCGATCTGGATCACGGACGGCTTGGACTGGCTGTACAACACAGCAGGTCCTGTGGGTGGCTTCCTCTTCGGCATCGTCTACTCCCCGATCGTGGTCACCGGTCTGCACCAGTCCTTCCCCGCGGTGGAGCTGCCACTCATCGCTGACAAGGCCACTACCGGCGGATCCTTCATCTTCCCGATCGCCTCCATGGCCAATGTCGCGCAGGGCGCCGTGGCTCTGGCCGTGTTCCTCAAGACCCGTGATGCCAAGATGAAGGGGCTTGCGGGTGCCGGTGGTGTCTCCGCGCTCTTCGGTATCACCGAGCCCGCCATCTTCGGTGTCAATCTCCGCCTCCGCTGGCCCTTCTTCATCGGAATGGGAGCAGCCGGCATCGGAGGCATCCTGGTCTCCCTGCTCGACTTGCGCACGCACTCCCTGGGGGCTGCGGGAATGGTGGGCTTCGTGTCGATGCGAACAACGGACATCCCCAAGTACCTCGCCGTGGAGGTGTTCACGATCATCATCGCCTTCGCCGCCGCCTACGCCTACGCCTCAACCCGTGGTAAGGCCTCCCTGGCCGGCGACGACGTCGGTGAGGCGGATGAGGGTGCCCTGGAGGCCGAGGCCATGGCCGAGCACGCCGAGACCGTCGAGCTGCCCACTGAGGCCGCCGAGGACTTCACCGTCACTGCTCCGATCCAGGGGCGTGCGATCCCGCTGTCCGAGGTGGAGGACCAGACCTTCGCCACCGGCATGCTCGGCCCGGGCATGGCCATTGCGCCCGCTGAGGGGCCGGTCGTCTCCCCGGTTGACGGCGAGGTCCTCGTGGCCTTCCCGACCGGGCACGCCTACGGTCTGCGAGCCGCCAGCGGAGTCGAGCTGCTCATCCACGTCGGCATGGACACCGTCCAGCTCGAGGGCAGGCACTTCAGCCCCAAGGTCAAGGCCGGCGACAAGGTTCTTCGGGGCATGCCGCTGGTGGATGTCGACTGGGCCGCCGTCGGTGCCGCCGGCTACCAGACCGTCACCCCGATCGTCGTCTCCAACGCCCAGGGCTACGAGGGTATCGAGGAGCACGGTGCTGGAACGATTCACCGGGGGGACGCCTTCTTCGACGTCATGCGCAAGGCCGATGTCTCCGATGACGACAAGGAGAATGCTCAGGCCGACGCCGTACAGGCCAACGTCTGATTCGTTGAACGATTGTCTGTGAACAGATACTCGTGGGTCCCGACCATCCAGGTCGGGGCCCACGAGTATCGTCAACGTCCCACTAGGCGGTACGGCCGGGCAGCAGCCTCACGGGTATGGGGGAGGGGGCTTGCGGATCCTTCCGGGGCTCACTCGGCTGCTTGCTGTCCGAGGAGGCGGTGGTGGACGACGCGATCCGGTTCAGGAGCAGGTCGACCGCTGCTCGCGCCAGCTTGGCGATGGGTTGCTGGATCGTGGTCAGAGCCGGCAGGGCGTGCTGCATGGCGATGGTGCCGTCAAAGCCGATCACCTTGAAATCGTCCGGAATCCTCAGGTCGCGTTCGGCTGCCCACTCCATCACTTGTGCGGCAGCGAGATCATCGGTGGCGAAGACTGCGTCGATGTCGTCGGCGACGAGGTCGAGCCGCTCGCGGATGAGACCGGGGCGCTCGCTATTGGGCGTATTGAAGTCGACGGTGAGGATCACCGGCTCGATACCTACCTGTTGGAGCACCTGGCGGTACCCCTTCTCCCGCAGGTTGTGGATTCCGGTGCGAGACGTCAGCAGGGCTGGGCGGCGCGCCCCACGCTTGAGCAGGTGCTCGGCGGCGAGTCGGCCGCCGGCCTCGTTGTCGCAGCGGACATTGGGGACGATGGGGGAGAGGTCCCGATCAACACTGACCATGGGCAGGTGAATCGAGCTGTAGTCGGCCAGGCCGTCGTTGTGGGCGCTGGAGATGATGCCGTCGACTCGGTGGGAGACGAGCAGGTCGAGGTACTCGCGCTCCCGGTCCACCTTGCCCATGGAGTTGCAGACGAACGTCCTGTAGCTATGGTCTGCGAGGAAGTCCTCGACATGTTCGGTCAGCTCGCCGAAGAAGGGCAGGGCGACAGTGGGGACGATCAGCCCGATCGAATGCGTCGACTTGCCGTGCAGTGCTCTGGCGATCTGATTAGGGCGGTAGTTGAGCTGCGCGATCGCCTCGGCCACCCGCTCCCGTGTCTCTTGGGAGAGGTAGCCGCGGTTGTTGAGCACGCGTGAGACTGTCGTCAGCGAGACGCCTGCAGCCTGGGCAACATCAGCCAGTGTGGGTTTGCGGTGTGACTCCACGAGTGGGTCCTCGAGCTCCTTAGTCGGTCACGGTGAGTGCGATCTACTGGCAAGCATATGCCCCGAGAGGGTCATTACCCAACTGACCTGCGTAAACGTAGGTGGAAGTGTTACGTGGTGGGCAGGATCTCGGCGTAGAAGGAGATCATGGCGCGGGCCATCTGGGCGTGTCCGGCGTCGTCGGGGTGGATCTGGTCGATGGCCAGGCGGTTCTCGTCGCCGTTGATGGCCGTGCTCAAGGCGTCGGTCGAGGTCAGGCCCAGGGACGTGGCCCTCTCAAGGACGAGGCGGTGGATGGCCTGGAAACGTGGGCCGACTTCCAGGGAGGGGAAGTAGGGGGCGATGATGATCGGCGCGCCTCGTAGACGCTCGGAGATGAAGCCGAGGTCATGGTCGATCGCCTGCTCGACCAGCTCGCGCTGAGAGGGGAGGAAGGCGGCGTCGTTCAGCCCCAGGCTGATCGTGACGATGTCGGGCTCGCAACGCAGCACCGCTTCCAGCCAGGTGGTGTCACGGCACGACGGCGAGCGTTGTCCGCCGGGCAGATGGCCACCGCGTCGTGCGAAGAACCCCAGGCCGTCCGTCGCCAGGTTCACCTCCCGCCACCGCTGATGCTCGCACACAAGGGAGGTCCAGCGATTGCGGGGATGGCTCAGGGCTCGCCAACCGGTGGTGACCGAATCGCCGAGGAAGACGGCGGTGGGGAAGTTAGTGGAGTTCGGGATCGTGGACACGGCTACCGACTGTAGTTCTCCATGCTGGGAGGAACCAGCGCGGCTCAGTGGTCATCATCTGAGCCGCCCCGTCCCTCGTCGTCCTCAGCCGCGTCCTGCTCTGTCAAGACGCCGTCATGCATGACCAGCACCCGATCGCAAACCGGAAGCAGCCGCTCGTCATGAGTGACCATCACTGTTGCCTTACCCAGCTCTTGGGTTTGATCCGCAAGCAGATGAGCGACGTCCTGAGCCCGTCGAGTATCCAGAGCGGCTGTGGGCTCATCCGCCAGGATGATGTCTGGGTCGTGGTAGAGCGCCACCGCGATGGCAGCGCGCTGACGCTCGCCCCCGGACAGCTCGGAGGGGTAGGCGTGGGCGCGTTTCGTGATGCCGAGCGAGTTCAGAAGATGGTCCCGTCTGTCGGTGTCGCCCTTCGTTCGTGCTGCTCGGTCGTGCAGGCAGAACTGGTCGTTGAGTCTCAGGAAGGGAACCAGACCCGAGGCTTGGAGAACGAAGCCGATGCGCCCAAGTCGAAGCCTGGCCCGCTGCTTCTCCGGCAGGCTGGAGAAGGGCTGACCGGAGATTGTGACGGTGCCGCTGGAAGGGGTGCGCAGGCCGCCCATGATGGTCAGGAGCGTGGATTTTCCTGAGCCGGAGGGGCCCAGAATCCCGACCAGCTCACCAGCGCGCAGCGTGAGGTCTGTGCTGTGCAGGGCGTGAACGGTCTCATCACCCTGTCGGTAGTCCCGGGTCACCGACTCCAGGGACATGACGGTGGTTGCGGCTTCGGTCGCTGCTCTTGATGCGGTCACGAGATGGCCTCCACGGGGTCGATGCGGGAGATGACCCGTACGGAGATGAAACCTCCGATGACTGAGACGACGATGAAGGCCGTGACGATGAGAAGGTCCAGCAGCGCGGAGATCCTGAAGGGCACGGCATGGGGGAGGACCAGGGACGTCACTATCGTCAGAAGCAGGCCGATGCCGATGCCGGCAACCGACAGCACGAGGGTCTGGGCGCAGCCGGAGCGGATGAGGTAGCTCGTGGGCACGCCGCGTGCTTTGAGGATCCCCAGGACCGGCCTCTTCTGCAGCGTCAGCACGTAGATGAAGATGCCCAGTACTGTGGAGGCGATGATGATGAGTGCACCGATCATGAGGCTGAAGGTGAGGACCTGGACCGAGTAACCGGGGAGCGTGCGAATGAGCTCCTCGGTGGTGAGGATTGTCAGGCCCGCGTCCTCAGCGGACTGCACGGCCTTACTGTCCGCGGTCAGGTCAGAGGTGAACACGACGGCGGAGACAGCGGGGGACAGGCTGGTGGGGCCGTACTGGCCCAAGGCCCGGCTGTCCAGGGTCACGATGGGAGCCGCCTGGAAAGTGGTGTCGTGGGTGAACCCGACGATCGTCCAGTCGTGATCGGAACCCAGCAGTCGAATCGTCTTGCCGGCTGTGAGTCCCTTGGCCTTCAGGGAGTCGTCGATGAGGACCTCGCTACGGGGGTCGGAAACTGCTCGTCCCTCAGCTACAGGTGGACTGAGCTGTCCGTCCAGATCGATTCCGAAGGCGAAAACGTCTTCTCGCAGGGCCTCGCCGTCCTCGTCCTTGACATCTGGTGCCTGAGCAACAGCGGCAGTGCTCATCAGGGGAGATGCCGTGGCCCCCTTGTCCTTGGCCAGGTCCTTGGCGGCGCTCAGCTGCTTGTCGCTCAGGCGTGAGGCGGAAAGGTTGTCGTTGGAGGCGTCCGTGACGGCGACACTGGCGGTGTTCCAGCCATCGATGCCGGCGCGGTAACGGTGGGCGAGACCCACGGCCAAAGAAGCCAGAAAGAATGTGAGGTAAGCCACCAGGGTGATGACGGAGATGATGAGCGTGAAGCGCACGGGCTCATGGCGGATCTCGCGCAGCGCTAGGAACATGGGGCTCCCTGAGGAAAAGTCGGCAGCGGGCCGGCTGGCGCACTGCGTGAAGGCTACACGCCGCTTGGGGTCCGCGCGGTCGAAGGGGCAGGGGCGGTGGTCGTTGAGGGGGCCGGCCAGGCAGGACGCCCAGATCCTGCGGCGTGTCTTGGAAGAGTGACACTCCTCTGAGAATGACATAATGTGCATTATCGGCGTTGGGTGAATGGGGATTGCTCTGCCGAGCAGGCTGTTGCGGCGCCCTTCAGCGCCCTTCGGCGACGTCCGGCACAATCGGACATGTGACTACTGGTGGAAGGACTGCTGAACAGAATCCCGCCGATGCGCACGACGTCATCCGCGTCGTCGGGGCTCGTGAGAACAACCTGCGTGATATCGACGTCGTCATCCCTAAGCGCAGACTGACGGTGTTCACCGGCGTGTCGGGCTCAGGCAAGAGCTCACTCGTCTTCGCCACGATCGCTGCCGAGTCGCGCCGCCTGGTCAATGAGACCTACCCGGCCTTCGTTCAAGGATTCATGGAGGCCAGTGCACGTCCCGCCGTCGACCGCCTGGAGGGGCTGACAGCGGCGATCACCGTGGACCAGGAACGTCTGGGAGCCAACCCGCGCTCAACCCTCGGCACCGTCAGCGACGTCGGAGCCCTGCTGAGGGTCCTGTACTCGACGCACGGCGCGCCGCATATCGGCTCACCTCAGGCCTTCGCCTTCAACGTCCCGTCCGTCACCGGTGGTGGTGCGGTCACCACGCAGCGCGGCGGCCGCAAGATCGTCGAGCGCAAGACATTCACCGTTCAGGGCGGGATGTGCCCGCGCTGCGAAGGCATGGGCAGGGTCTCCGACATCGATCTGACGCAGGTGCTCGATGAGACGCTCTCCCTGAAAGACGGTGCAATCACCGTCCCCGGATACGCTGCCGGTGGCTGGCAGGTGCGCAGCTTCACCGAATCCGGCCTCTTTCCGGCAGATGTGCCGGTGGACTCCTTCACGCCCAAGCAGCGAGACGATCTGCTCTACAAGGAGCCCACGAAGATCAAGGTCGGTGGAATCAACACCACCTACGAAGGACTTGTTCCCAGGATCCGCAAGTCGATGCTCGCCAAGGAACCAGAGGCACTGCAGCCTCATATTCGAGCCTTTGTGGAACGGGCCGTTGTCTTCGGGACCTGCCCGCAGTGTCAGGGGACCCGCTTGTCCGAACCGGCCCGCACCTGCTTGATCGATGGGAAGTCGATTGCCGATGCCTGCACCATGCAGATCTCCGATCTGCTGCAGTGGGTTACTCGTCTTCAGGGAATTCTGACCGGTGCTGCTCCCCTGCTGGAGAACCTGAAGGAAATGCTGGACGCCTTCGTGCTCATCGGGCTGGGCTATCTGTCACTGGACCGCCCGGCCTCGACGCTCTCGGGCGGTGAGGCCCAGCGCACCAAGCTCGTGCGCCACCTGAGCTCGGCTCTCACCGACGTCACCTACGTCTTCGATGAGCCCAGTATCGGCCTGCACCCGCACGACCTCCACCAGATGAACGAGCTGCTGCTGTCACTGCGGGACAAAGGAAACACCGTGCTCGTCATCGAGCACAAGCCCGAGACGATCTCGATCGCAGATCACGTGGTGGATCTGGGGCCGGGAGCAGGAAGCCGAGGAGGTCGAATCTGCTTCGAGGGAACGGTCGAGCAGCTGCACCGCTCCGACACTCTCACCGGACGCCACCTGGCGGACCGGGTGCGGCTCAAGAGCAGTCACCGCTCCCCCACGGACATGATGAGAATTCGTCACGCCAAGACGAACAATCTTCGTGACGTCGACGTTGATATTCCCGTCGGAGTTCTTACTGTCATCACAGGAGTGGCCGGATCCGGGAAATCGAGCCTCATTCATGGCCACCTCTCCCCCATGGACGGCGTGGTGACGATCGATCAGACACCGATCAAGGGCTCACGGCGATCGAATGCCGCCACCTACACCGGACTGCTCGACCCTGTTCGCAAGGCCTTTGCCAAGGCGAATAAGGACAGGGGTGCGAAACCCGCGCACTTCTCGGCCAACTCAGAAGGAGCCTGCCCGGTGTGCGGCGGAACGGGCATCATTGAGACACAGCTGGGTTTCATGGAGACCGTGGAGTCCCGTTGCGTGGCCTGTGAGGGGCGCCGTTTCAAGGACGAGGTGCTCGCCTACCGCCTCTGCGGACGCAGCATCGCCGATGTCTTGGACATGAGTGCCGACGAGGCACTGACCTTCTTCTCCCAGGGTGAGGCTCGCCTTCCCGCTGCGACCAGGATCCTGTCACGGCTGAAGGACGTGGGCCTCGGCTACCTCCACCTCGGCCAGGCGCTCACCACCTTGTCCGGTGGTGAGCGCCAGCGGCTCAAGCTTGCCGTCCACCTGAGCCAGGAAGGCCGTATCATCGTTCTCGATGAGCCGACCGTCGGACTGCACCCGGCCGACATCGAGGCCATGCTCGCACTCCTGGACCACCTTGTGGACTGCGGTCGCAGCGTCGTCGTCATCGAGCACCACGAGGCCGTGATGGCGCACGCAGACTGGATCATCGACCTCGGTCCCGGAGCCGGCCACGACGGCGGTCACGTCGTGTTCACCGGAACGCCGACGCGGATGGTGGCGGAGCGAACGACTCTGACGGGGCGATACCTCGCCCGGTACGTCGAGGAGGGGAACGATGACACCCCCGAGTGAGACTAAGGGCTATGGACACGCCGATGCGGTACAGACCTACCAGATCCGCCCGGCGACCATGGAAGACTCCCCCGCTATCCGCCAGATCCGCAACGCCGCCGTGCGGGAGTCCCTGGCCATCTGGACCAGCATCGAGCAGGACCCTGCCAGGGCCGAGACCTGGCTGGCCCCCATGGTGCAGCGAGGAACGGCTCTCGTTGCTCACGTCAGTGGCAAGCCGCATGACGTCATCGGGTTTGCGGTGGCCGGTCCCTGGCACTCCTACGAGGGCTACACCCGCACAGTCGAGGACTCGATCTACCTCAGCCCGACGGCTCAAGGCAAAGGGCTGGGTGCCAGGCTCCTCACCGCCCTCATCGAGGCCTCACGGCAGGCCGGGGACCGCACTATGATCGCCCTGATCGAGGCGAGTAACGCGACTTCGGTGCACCTGCACGAGCGCTATGGTTTCACCACTGTCGGCACTGTCCCGCAGGCCGGCGAGAAGCATGGTCAGATCCTCGACCTGACCCTCATGAGCCGTTGCCTGAAAGGACCCACCATGTGCGGCAAGCAGAACAACCCAGCCGACAGCGACAGTCTCCGACGGGTCAAGGGTGGCCAGTCCGTCGAGCTGCAACCCGAAGAACCCGCCGTCACTCGGTGGCAGATCGACAGCACGGATGAGTTCATTGCGCACCTGCTGAGCCTTGTCGGCACGCCCCAGGGGCGGCCGGCGATCATCGCTGTTGACGGGAGAGGAGGATCGGGCAAGACCACACTCACCACGGTGCTGACCGCGGCCGTCCCCGGTGCACAGGCCTTTCACTTGGATGACCTCATCTGGAATGAGCCGCTCTACGACTGGGACCAGCTGTACGTCGACACCCTGACCCGGTTGCACGAGGCCGGCTGCCTCGACCTCGTCCCGGACAAGTGGCGCGAGCACGGACGCGAGGGCTCCATCCGGATTCCGGCCGGCTCTCCCCTGGTCGTCGTCGAGGGAACCGGGGCCGGTCTGCGCGCGGTCAGCAACCTCATTGACGCGCACGTGTGGGTACAGACCGGCGACGACGTGGCCGAGCGCCGCGGCATCAAGCGGGACATCGCTGAGGGCGTCAACGGCGACGCCGAGGAGTCGGTGCGTTTCTGGCACTGGTGGATGGCCGGTGAGCGCCTCTTCTTCGCCAAGGACCGTCCATGGCAGCGTGCTGACGTCATCGTCTCCGGTGACGCCCCCACCGGTGTGGGAGCTGGAGAGATCGCCTGGACCCCCGGGCCGCTCCTGGCCCGTTGAGGTCCGGCTCTTCGCCGCTCAGGGCGGGCTCCTTCAGTCCCCCAGCGCGGTCCCCACGGCGCGAGCGGCCTGGATCCACTCGTGGTCGGCCGGAACGAACTTGGTGTGGCCGGCCACATCCTTGAGCGGCACCAGCTCCGTGCCGTGACCCCGGTCAGCGACCATGACGCCATAGCGGCCCTCGGCAATCGCGTCGGCTCCGGCCACGCCCAGGCGCGTGCCCAGAAGACGATCCGCGCCGCAGGGCGAACCGCCGCGCTGGACGTACCCCAGGATGGAGACACGCGCCTCCAGCCCGGTCAGGCTCTCCAGCTGCTCGGCCAGGGTGAAGGTGTTGGCGCGGTGGGATGCCTCCAGGCGCTTGACCCCCCGCTTGGCCATGGCCTTGCGCTCAGGACTGGATGCGTCCTTGACCAGGGCGCGAGCGTGCTCCAGCTCGGCGTGATCCGTCACCGACAGTGCCCCCTCGGCCACGGCCACCACTGAGAAGGACGACCCGTGGGAGCGACGCCGCTCGATCTTGTCCGCGATCGCGTCCACCGAGTACGGGATCTCCGGCAGCAGAATGACATCCGCCCCACCGGCGATACCTGCGCCCAGGGCCAACCAGCCGGCCCGGTGACCCATGATCTCGGTGAGGATGATGCGATGGTGGGAGTGCGCCGTCGAGTGCAACCGGTCCACGGCCTCCGTGGCGATCTCCAGGGCCGTCGCGAAGCCGAAGGAGGAGTCGGTGTGAACGATGTCGTTGTCGATGGTCTTGGGCAGGTGGATGACGTTGAGACCCGCGTCCATAAGGCGTTTGGCGTTCTTCGCGGTCCCGCCCCCGCCGAGGCAGACGAGGGCGTCGATCCCGTCCTTCTCGCAGTTCTCCACAATGGTGGGCACCATGTCACGGGGCTCGCCGTCGATCATCATGCGGTGTACCTTGTCCCGGCTGGTCCCCAGCATGGTTCCACCCGTGGTGAGGATCCCGGACAGGGCAGCGGGGTCGAGCTCGGTGAAGCGGTTCTCAGCCAGGCCACGCATGCCGTCCCGGAAACCGACGAGCTCCCAGCCGTGCTGCTGGATCGCCGCCTTTCCAAAGCCTCGGATCGCCGCGTTGAGTCCAGGGGCGTCGCCGCCTGCCGTGAGAATGCCGATGCGCTGAGCCATGGACCCAAGTATGCCGTTCCCTGGCGTCCCGCACAGGGCATAGCCGATCCAGACCGACGATGTCACGTTAGACGCCAGCCAGTATCATCATTACCCTGATCGCGTCGATACTGAGAGAACCCAGTGGGAACCCAACGGGAACACTGCGCCCTCCTTCGGTGTTGACGCACCTGTGCCCTTGAGGCTGCGCGTGAGCCGTACGCTCCGCCAGAGGACCGGGACACCACGAGAGACGAGCCACAAGGAGACCAGAAGCATGGCAGACCGCGCACTGCGAGGCATGACCATCGGTGCGAAGTCGATGGAGTCGGAGGACGGCGTCGAGTTCGCTGAGCGGATGATCGTCAGCTACGAGTGCCCGATGGCGCACGTCACCAGGATCCCGATGTCCACCGAGGCCGAGGTGCCTCCCACCTGGGAGTGCCCCGAGTGTGGCCAGATCGCCGCACGACGCGGCGAGGACGAGCCCGAGCCCGACGAGCCCAAGAAGACCCCGCGCACCCACTGGGACATGCTCCTGGAACGCCGCAAGGTCGATGAGCTCGAGGTTCTCCTCAATGAGCGCCTCGAGGCGCTGCGCAGCGGTGAGGTCTACCGCGAGCGGGTCAGCGGCTGAAAGGCTCGCTAGGAGCGCTTCTGACGGGATGAGGCCGATGGGCGCTGCTGCTGGTAGCCAGCAGCAGCCCGACGGCGCTTGTCGCGGGCGGCGCGCAGCCTGCTCCCGGCGACCTTGGCCGCATCGAGCAGCTGGCTGGAGCGCTTGGCCACTCCCCAACGGGTCACCAGGGACAGCTCCTCGGTGAAGATTCCCCCGGAGAGCTTGGACTGGCCGGCCTCCCGCTCCAGGAAGGTGATCGGCATCTCCACGATGCGGCCGCCGACCTCGTCAACCAGCTTGGTCATATTGACCTGGAACCCGTAGCCAAGGGCCTCGACCTGACCGAGGTCCATGCGGCGCAGGATGGAGGCGCGGAAGACCCGGAAGCCCGCAGTGGCGTCCTTGACGCGCAGACCCAGCATGGCGTTGATGTAGAGGTTCCCGGCCTTGGACAGGGCCACGCGCTTGGCGTCCCAGCCCTCGGTGGCACCGCCGGAGACCCACCGTGAGCCGATGACGAGGTCCGGCTCGTCGGCCATCTCAGCGCGCTGAATGAGCAGGGCCAGGTCCTCGGCGCGGTGGGAGCCGTCGGCGTCCATCTCCACGATGAGCTCGTAGCCGGCGGCCAGGGCCCAGGAGAACCCGGCGAGGTAGGCCGGGCCCAGCCCGTTCTTCTCCGAGCGGTGCAGGACATGAATGTGGGAGTCCTCGTCCGCACGGGTATCGGCGTAGTCGCCGGTGCCGTCGGGGGAACCGTCGTCGACGACGAGAATGTCCGCCTCGGGAACGTGCTCGCGGACCCGATCCAGTGCCGTGGGCAGGGACTCGATCTCGTTGTAGGTGGGGATGACGACGAGTGTCTTCACTTCTCTCTCCATAGTTGAGTTGCGTGGCGCCGAGACTAGCTGAGACACCCTGAAGATGTCTGAGATCAGCTGCGATGACGAGTCGGAGTCGCTGTCCACCGTCGGCGCGCCTGGCTCAGGATACCGGCCCCGACCAGCGCGCCCGCACCGGCGAGGAGAAGGATGCCGGGGGCGGTACCGAGCCGGTCGGCAACGGTCTGTGAGCTGCGCAGCGGGACATCGGCCACGAGGCTCGCCTGAGTATAGGGTTGCGTGACCTGCTCGACCTCGCCGCGGGGATTGATGATCGCGGTGTAACCGACAGTGGAGGCCTGGATGACACTGCGGCCGTGGACCACTGCCTGGACGCGCCCCTGGGCGAGCTGCTGGGCGGCCTCGCCTGAGTCGAGGAAGGAGGCGTTGTTCGTCGGGATGATGATCGCCTGCCCGCCCTGTTTGACGCCGGTGCGCAGGGCGTCGTCATAGGCGACCTCAAAACAGATGCCCATGGCGAAGGTGACGTCTCGGCCCTGGGTGATGGCCGGAACCGTCAGCGTGCTGGGACCGGTGCCGGGCAGCATGTCGATACCGACCCGGTCGACCTGGGTGGTCAGGCGCCGTACCAGAGAACGGGAGGGGATGTACTCCGCGAAGGGCACGGGGCGGTGCTTGCGGTAGTACGGATGAGTCGTCTTCCCGGAGACGTCTCCGGGATTCCAGATGAGGACGTCGTTGTAACGGATGTCGTCGACGAAAGGGACCGCCCCCACGAGTACTGGCGCCTGAACCGCTTGGGCGGCCTCATCAACAATGGCCGCTGAGGCCGGGTAGTCGCGTGGGTCCAGGTCCGCGGAGTTCTCCGGCCAGATGACCATGTCGAGGTTGCCGGGGCCGACGTCGTCGGCCAGCTTCCTCGTGGCCTCAGCGTGGTTGCCAGTCACCTCCAGGGCCCGGTTGAAGGCGTCCTCGAAGTCCGTGGCGACGTTTCCCTGGACGGCTCCGACACGAACGGTTCCGTCCTCGGCTCGTGTATCCAGCGGCAGTAGCCGCGGTGCGGCGAGCAGAGCCGCTGCGAGCGCTGCGCAGAGGAGGACCGGCAGGGCACGGCGCTTATAGACGGATCGAGCCGCTTGAGCGATGCATGCCGCGGCCAGTGCCACCAGCAGCCCCACCCCGGCGCTGCCGACATAGGCGGCGGCAGGCAGGACCGGGGCGTCGGCCATCGCGAAGGCCAGACGCCCGAAGGGAAAACCGCCCAGTGGCCACACCGAGCGCAGCTCCTCGACGCCCGACCACAGAAGAGCGAAGGCGAGAACACCCCGGGCACCAGCGGGCACATGGTGCAGCGGGTTTCGGCCGCCGGAGGCCCCCTCAAGCTGTGGGAGTCGGCTGACTAGAGCCCACGCGCCGCCGAGGCCGGCGAGATAGAGCGACTCGAAGAGCGTCAGCGCGATCCAGCCGATCGGGTTGCCCATGCCCACCATCGTGAAGTGCAGCAGAGGCGTGAACAGGCCGAAGCCGTAGAACAGCCCCAGACCGGTGCCCGCCCAGAAGCCGCGGCCGCGGACGAGCAGCATGAGTGTCCCGACCCCAATGAGGGCCGACCACCACAGGTTCATCGGGGGGAAGGCGGCGTAGGTGGCCAGGCCCGCCAGCATCGCCACAGCCGCGGGCGCTGATCGGCGAAGCCGGCGGGGAGACTGAGAAAGCAGCCGGGTACGCAGCCAGGAGGGCAACCGGGAAGGCTCTGTCACGCGGTGAAGCATACGGGTAAGTTTGATGGTTAACCTTTGTGACGGCGGGCCACAGCGTGGTGCACGGGCTGCCAGGCCAGGGCCAGCAGGGTGCCGATGACTGCGCCGATGAGGCAGGACATGGCTGTTCCGGTGATCCAGGACAAGACCGGGTTGTGGGTGAGCTCCTCGGCCCACTCAATGGCGTGGTGCAGGGGGTGGAAGCCGACCTTGGCGAGGTTGGTCGCCAGGATGTGTCCGCCGACCCACAGCATCGCCACGGTCCCGACGATCCCGATGCCGCGGAAGAGCGCCGGCGCCAAGGTCACGATCGCACGCCCGAAGGACCGGATGATGCCGGTACGGCCCTGCCCGGCCAGGTGCGCCCCGGCGTCGTCGAGCTTGATGAGGGCCGCCACCAGGCCGTAGACGGCGAAGGTGATGAGCAGAGCAATGAGGACCAGCACGATGATGCGCCGCATGGAGGACTCCCCCTCCACCTCGGCCAGGGCCAGCAGCATGATCTCGGTGGACAGGACGAAGTCTGTGGTGATGGCCTGACGGATGATCTGCGCCTCGTCGACCGGGCCGGTCTCCTCCTTGGCGTGAGCAGCGCCGCCGAAGCGCTCCAGGATCTTCTCCCCGCCCTCAAAGCACAGGTAGGCGCCACCGACGATGAGCGCCACCGGCAGGAGCCACGGTGCCACGGCCGTCAGCAGCAGGCCGATCGGCAGGATGATGAGGAGCTTGTTGCGCAACGAGCCCAGCGTGATCCTCTTGATGATCGGCAGCTCACGGTCCGGGGTGATACCGGTGACGTACTGGGGCGTGGTGGCGACGTCGTCGACGGCGGCCGCCGACACCTTCGCGGAGGTCTTGACGGCCATGGAGGCCGTGTCGTCAACGGTGGACAGCGTCAGCTTGGCGAGCGTGGCGATGTCGTCGAGGAGGGCGAAGAAGCCTGACATAGGGGCATGAGTCCTGTCGTCCGGAGTATCGGCTGGAACGAGAGTACTAGCCGCAGCGTCACACCGCGGACCAGCTCACCACTCCCCTGTTGAGATCCAGGGACGCCTCTGCGGCGCGCATCGACAGGCTGGTGACCGCTCTGGCCTGCTCGGGGCTGGCGTCCGGTGGTGGTGAGAGGCTCGCGATCTGGCCGACGACGTCGAGCAGCTGCTTGCACCAGCGCACGAAGTCCCCGGCCGTCAGCTCAGTGGCATCCAGGATGTCCGCCAGCTGCGCGCCATCGCACCAGGCCTGGACGGACCCGGCCAGCGCCGGCTCTGCTCCCGAGGATGCCTCGATGCGGGCCAGGGACTCCAGGTCGTGGATCCGGTGCGAGACTCCCAGCTGTGCGCGCAGGCACTGGCCGAGCCTGGACCCGGGCGCCACTGGCAGCCCGATCGACTGGGCGCTCAGTCTCGGCTCGTAGACGCAGGCACTCAGCGCCCCGGCCAGCTCCGCGGCGCTGAGGTCCTCGAAGACTCCCGTGCGCAGGCACTCGGCGATGAGCAGGTCACGCTCGGCGTAGATCCGGGCCAGTACCTTGCCGGCACCGGTGACCCGCAGCTCGCGCTCCGGGTGGCCCCGGTCCACCGGCCGCAGGTAACCCAGCTCGAGAAGCACCTCGCAGACGGCGTCGAAGAGGCGGGCGATGGTGCCGGTGCGGGTCTCGATGCGCCGCTGGAGGCGCTCGGCCTCGGCCCGGGCCCGGGACCACTTGCGGCCCACCCGGGTGTGCTCCTCCCGGTCGGGGCAGCCGTGGCAGGGGTGTGAGCGCATCTCATGGCGCAGGCGCTCAAGGTTCTCGATAGCGCTGTCACGGCGGGCCTGCGCCCGGCTGGAGCGGGTGCGTGTGCGCTTCGTGCCCCCTTCCAGGTCCCCTGAGCGCAGCGCGTCGACCAGACGCTGAACAAGCCGGTCCCGATCCCGGGGGCGGTGCGGATCCACCGAGTCCGCCACCCGCAGCACACCCACACGCATGACTCCGTCCGGCGCTGTGTCCAGGGTCAGGCTGGCCACTCGCGAGTCCTCCCCCAGCACCGTGATGGTGGGGGTCCCGGTCCGGTCGGCACCGACCTCCAGGACAATGCCATGGCGACGGCGCCGCCCCTTGCGGAAGACAACGACGTCACCGCGTCCCAGTGAGCTCATGGTCCGACCCGTCTCACTGCGGCGCGCCGCGGCCTTGTCCCGCGACAGGTCCGCCTCGGCCTCGGCAATGGCCTGGCGCAGGGAGGCGTACTCTCGGAAGTCGCCCAGACGGCACATCATGTCCTTCTCCAGGCCCTCCAGACTGCGGCGCTTGCGGCGAGCCTGAGCAGCCAGCTCCACGACGCCGCGGTCGGCCTGGAACTGGGCGAAGGACTGCTCAAGCACCTCACGTACCCGCGTGCGCGGCATGCGCTCAAGCAGGTTGACGGCCATGTTGTAGGTCGGGCGGAAGGCGGAGACCAGCGGGTAGGTGCGCCGGGAGGCCAGCGAGGAGACCGTGGCCGGCTCGACGTCGTCAGCCGCCAGCACGACGGCGTGGCCCTCCACATCGATGCCGCGGCGCCCGGCCCGCCCCGTCAGCTGGGTGTACTCCCCCGGGCTGAGGGTGACATGAGCCGAGCCGTTCCACTTGCGCAGTGACTCCAGGACCACGGTGCGGGCGGGCATGTTGATCCCCAGTGCCAGGGTCTCGGTGGCATAGACGACCTTGACCAGGCCCGCGCTGAAGAGCTCCTCCACCGTCTCCTTGAACACCGGCAGCAGACCCGCGTGGTGGGCCGCGACGCCGCGCTCCAGGGCGTGGGCCCAGAAGTGGAAGCCGAGGACCCCCAGGTCGCCGGCGGGGATGTCAGCGGTGCGCCGCTCAATGACCTCGCGGATCCGGGCGGCCTCGGCCTCGGTGGTCAGGTCCACCCCGGCGTTGACCACCTGGTGGACGGCCTGCTCGCAGCCCGCCCGGGAGAAGACGAAGACGATCGCGGGCAGAAGGCGCGCCCCCTCCAGGGCCGTGACGACCTGCAGTCGGGAGGGCGGCTTCAACCTGGCCGTGCGGGCCCCTCCTTCGCCACGGCGAGGCGCCCGTCCGCCTCGTGCGGAGCGCTTCCAGGGCTGCGGTCCCCTGGCCGAATCGCCGCCGCGGCCGCGGTAGCCATTCTTGGAGCCACCTCCGGAAGCGGCGGCACGCCGAGCCTGCTTGACCGCCTTGAGCAGCTCGGGGTTGAGCGGGGGCTGCCCCGTCCGCTCCGCCTGCTGCTCCAGCTCGGGCTGCTCGGACTGGTCGAGCTGGTCGGACTGCTCAGCCGGATCCGCGGGATGGGAGTACAACGGCAACAGCCGGCGACCGACCATCATGTGCTGAGTCAGCGGGACGGGGCGCTCCTCGGAGACGACGACGGCGGTCCTGCCGCGCACCTGGCCGAGCCAGTCGCCGAACTCCTCGGCGTTGGAGACCGTGGCAGACAGGGAGATCACCTGGACCTCGGCGGGCAGATGGATGATGACCTCCTCCCACACCGACCCGCGGAAGCGGTCGGCCAGGTAGTGGACCTCGTCCATGACCACGAAGCCCAGCCGGTCCAGGTCACGCGAGCCCGAGTAGAGCATGTTGCGCAGCACCTCGGTGGTCATGACCACCACGTCCGCGTGAGGGTTGACGGAGGTATCACCGGTCAGCAGCCCCACCCGTTCCTGACCGTGCCGGGCCACAAGGTCCAGATACTTCTGGTTGCTCAGCGCCTTGATGGGGGCGGTGTAGAAGGTCTTGAGCCCCCGGACCAGGCCCAGGTGCACGGCGAACTCCCCCACCACCGTCTTGCCGGCGCCCGTTGGAGCCGCGACCAGCACGCCCTCTCCCCTCTCGAGGGCGCCGCAGGCCTCCTCCTGGAAGGGGTCGAGGGGGAAGTCGTAGCCCTGGGTGAAACGGGCGAGCTCACTGCTGGAGGCGGCCTGTCGACGTCGAGATGCGGCATAGCGCTCGGCTGGTGAGCTCATGGCAACACCCTACGGTCCGGATCAGTTCTGAGCCGGTAGAAGCAGCCGGACGGCGTCGGGGACGGCCTCAAGGCGCAGGGGCAGCTCGGCCAGCGGCTCGCCATCAGCGAAGGGGTGAGGAGGCGGACGCAGGCCCCGATCACGGCCGGTTCGCACAGCGAGCGCCTCAATGGTGACGGTGCGGCTGCGCTCCACGTGGACGGCCGGGTCGGTCAGGTGTGTGCCGCGAAAGAGCCGGCGGAAGAGGGCGAGCAGGTGGGTGCGGCCCACGGGGTCCAGGCGCAGCACCTCCAGCAGGCCATCGGTGGGGTCGGCCTGGGGCGCCAGGTCCATGCCGCCGCCGACATAACGGGTGTTGGCCGCAGTCAGCAGGAGCGCCGGCCCCTCCCAGGTGCCCTCGTCGGTGGTGACCCGGTATCCGTAGGGAGCCAGCGTCGCGAGCTCGGCGGTGAAGGCGCGCACGTAGCGTCCCTCACGGGCCGGCCAGGAGAGGGTGTTGGCGCGGGCGTTGACGGCGGCGTCCACCCCGGCGCTGACCACGGCCAGAGACCATCGACGCTGCGGGGCGAGCAGGGTGCCGTCGGGGCGGGAGGCGTAGATCGCGTCCACCACTGTAATGGCGCCCTTTCCGGACAGCGCCTGGTTGATGAGGCGGGCAGATTCCGCTGCATCCCTGCTGGGCAGACCGAAGTGCCGGGCGATGTCGTTACCGGTGCCGGTGGCCACGATGCCCAGGGGCACACCCGTCGTGGCGACGATGTCCACCCCCAGGTGGACCATGCCGTCCCCGCCGACGACGACGAATGCCTCGACGTTCCGGTGCGGCCCGTCGCCCAGGAGGGCCCGTCCTGCGTGACGCGCCTGCTCGTAGGAGCTGCCACGCACGTGGAGGACCTCGTGGCCGGCCTCGGTGAGGATCCGGCGGGCGACGTCGTCGGCGGCCGCATGACGGCCTCGACCCGAGGAGGGGTTGGACAGCAGAGCGATACGCATCGAGGCAACGGGTACGACAGTTCAGAACGTGTACGACAGTTCAGCAGAGGTCGGGTGATGCGCCTGACTACTCGGCCAGGGCGGCCTCGAGCTCGGCGTCGAGCTGGGCACGCTTCTTCTCCACTCGTTTGTCATGCATGATGGAGATGAAGCAGGCCAGGAAGTACAGGCCAGTGACTGGCAGTGCCATGAAGATCATGGACCAAGCATCGGGTAGCGGATTGGCGAAAGCCATAAAGGTGAAGATGGCAACGACGGCCCAGCGCCAGCCTTTGAGCATCGTGGAACCCTTCATGAGCCCCAGCATATTGAGGGCGACGAGGAGCTCGGGCAGGAGGAAGGCGAGTCCGAAGACGACCACCAGTCGCATGGTGAAGGACAGGTAGACGCCTGCGTTGATGAGGCCCGCCGTGGGGCCATCAGGAATGAAGCTGGTGAGGATGGCGACCGCATGCGGCATCACCCAGATCCCCAGGGCGGCGCCGGCGGAGAACAACAAGAGTCCCACGACGCCGTAGGACCAAGTGTAGGCCTTCTCCTTGCGGGTCATGCCCGGTCCGACGAAGGCCCAGAACTCGTACATCCACAGTGGGGCGGAGAACAGGACGCCGAGCCAGATGGAGACCTGGAGTCTCATATCGAAGGAGGCCAAGATCGTGTCGAAATTCAGAGTGAGGTTGGCGCCGCGGGCATTGGCGGCATCGATCGGCCGGGTGATAAGTGAGAAGGCCTGTTCGTAGAGCACATAACCCACAACCGACATCACCAGGACACCTAGGGCAGAGATGAAGAGCCGGTTGCGCAGCTCGCGCAGGTGGTCCCCGATGGACATGCGCGCCTCGGGGTTGTCCTTGCGCCTCGATCGCTTGATCTGAGGGAGCTTGGGCACCGCGGCCTCCTTCGTCTGCAGGTCACCGGCTCTGACCGGATGACATCACTTCTGGGATGAGCCCTCGGCGCTCTGAGCGGTCTGGCCGGACTGGGTGGGCTCGGTATAGTAGGTGCCCTCCTGCGGCTGCTGAATCTGGGCCTGGGGGTCCTTGGAGTCGTCATCGCGCAGCTCCTTGACCTCCTTCTTGAAGACCTTCATGGACTGGCCCACGCTGCGGGCGATGTCAGGCAGCTTGCTGGAGCCGAAGACAAGCAGGACGAGGACAAGCAGGACGACAATGTGCGTCGGAGTGAACTTCACGGTGCTGCTCCTTGTGGTAGGGGCTATCGATACGGGCTGAGTGTAGCCTCCCGGGCGGGCGCCTCAGAACGAGGGTCCTGACGGTTCTCCCCAAGGCGGACGGAGCAAGGCTCAGCCGTTGTATGAGGTCAGAGCCTGATTAGCGGATGCTGCCGCTTCTTGGGCGAGCTCCGGGGGCTCCACCGCCACGAGATGGCGCCCCGCTGAGAGGACCAGGCCGATGAGCCAGGCGCGGTCGCGTCCCTCAACGACAACCCTGAGGCTGCCGTCTGCGGTCTCCTCCTGGGACAGGCACGGGACCTGCTCGGCGAGCCAGCGGCCCGTTGGTTGGAGAACCAGCGTGGCGCGAGGTCTGTTCCCCGCGGAGTGATCGGCCGCGGGCTGGTTCCTTCTGCGCGAGGCGCGATGCCGCACGGACGGGATGTCGAGCACCTCAGCCGACGTGATCCGGTCCAGGCGGAAGCTGCGCTCAGCCTTGGCGCTGAGGCACCAGCCCACCAGCGTCATATGTGATCCATCACTTTCCAGTGTGATCGGATCGACGTCTCGCTCCGAGGGGGTGTCGGTGGCGGAGACATAGACCAGGTGGAGGCGGCGCCTGTCCTGCAGGGCGGAGCGCACAGCGGCCAGGATCCGGGACGTATGGCTGGAACGTCCGGCGTGCGCGGGGTCTGGGCCGGTGGAGGTGATGGTTCCCGGATCGACGCGGGTGTCGGAGTCCTCGGTGGGGGGGCCAGAGCTGAGCAGGGCGGTCACCGCCTGCTGGGTGGAGGCGATCACGGGCGCGGAGGCGTCATCGTCGGCCAGGAGGTCGGCGAGCACCCTGAGCGCCATGAGCAGAGAGATCGCCTCCTGCCGGGTGAGGCGAACCGGGCGGTCCAGCCCCAGTGGTTCGGACAGCCGCAGGCGCCCGGCCTCGAAGTCCGAGGCGTCGAAGTCCACGAGGTCCCCGTGCATGCCGCCGGGCAATCCGGAGACCCACAGCGTGTTGACGTCGCGCTCAATGACGGCCGGGGGCACGCCGAAGTGCTCGGCGGCCTCCTTGACGGTCACGCCGGGGTTCTCCGCGACCCAGGCGGGCAGGGCCAGCAGCCGCGTGAGCTGGTCGGAGGCGGATACGCGAGCCATGGTCACTCCCCTTCCGGTGCCGTCAGCCCCGCGGCGCCTCGCAGGTGGGACAGGACCGCCTGGCGCAAGGAGTCGGGGGCGAGGACGACGACGGCCTCGCCAAGAGCGGCAACGGTTCCGGCGAAGGAGAAGGAATCCTCATACTCCACGGCGATGAGATCACGGCCCTCCAGGTGCGCAGGCAGGTCTGCCTGTGAAGCCTGAGCCGGATCGGGGCGGGCGCCGGCCAGACGCAGCCCCAGGGCCCGCCCTGGCAGAGCGGCGAGCAGTGCACGCCGGCGGCTGGGCGCCTTGGTGGGAAGACGGGTGAAAGCCCCGGGGTGCCCATGGACGGTGACTGACCCGGTCATGCGGGCCAGGCGGAAGGTCAGCAGCCTGGTGGCGCTTCCTTCATATCGCCCTGGTTCCTCGGTGCTGTCCGTGTCGAGAGTGCCGGAGGGCTCGACGGCGTCGAGGTACCAGGCGCCCTCGGCCAGGCGCAGATGATGCGGCTCGACAGTACGGGCCCGGGTGCTGCCCGAGCGGGCGGAGACGTAGTCGAAGGTGACCAGGCGGCGCTCGTCGACCGCGGTGATGAGCTCCTCGGGGATCTCGTCACCGGACAGATCAGCGGTGAGGGCCGGCAGGCCGGCGGAGCTGCTTCCCGCCGGTCCCTCACTGACGGCGCGCAGCTTGGTCAGGGCCCGCCGGGCCGTGGCGGGAAGACCACCGTCGCGCCAGGCGGAGGCCGCCAGGCTCAGGCAGGCGGCCTGCTCGGCGCTCAGATGCAGCGCGGGCAGGATGTAGTCCTCCTCAACGACCCGGTACCGGGGCTCCTCGGGGCGTCCTGTGGTGGTCACCTCAATGCCGAGCTCGCGCAGCGTGTCCTTGTCCCGCTCGAACTTGCGGCGAGCCGAGACCGGGTTGGTGGAGGCGTCCGCCAAGGCGTATCCCGGCACGCTGGCCACGAGCTCCTCGGCGCTCAGGCCGGTGGTGCTGTTGCGCAAGGTGAGCAGAAGGCTCACCAGGCGCTCCTCAGTGCTACGGATCTGCTCGCTCACGGTCCCCCAGCCTAGAAGAGTCCGGTGGCCTGCGGCTGGAGACGCGCGTACCCGGATAGTCTGCCGCCATGATGTGGCGCGACGGCGTAGTGACCGGGACCAGGACGGCATGGGGGCCTGCGGGGAGATCCTGCGCCGAGCTGGAGGTGGAGATCGTCGGGGCTCCCAGCGGTGCGGGCAGCCTGCTGCCCGGCCAGAGGGTCCGCGCGGTCGCCTACGAGGCCCTCACCGGGCTGCCCGCCGCCGAGGAACGGGTGAGGCTGGAGGTCTCGGCCCTCGACCGCGCCCTGGGCACGGGTGGGCACGCCATGGTCAGCTCTCGCCTGGACGTCCTACCCACCGACCCTCCGCGCGAGGGACACCTCGTCAAGGCCCGCTACATGCCGGACCAGGTCATGGTCACCGGCGTTGACGAGCAGGGCACGGCCCACCACGGCCTGCTGTCCCAGCCGATCGGCAGCCTGGACCTGGAGGGGATGCCGGTGGTGGTGGCCGACCTGCACTCGAGCCTGCCGGCGGTGCTCACCGGCCTGCGCTCCCCCGACGGCCAGGACCAGCCGCGCGTCGTCTACATCATGACCGACGGCGGGGCCCTGCCCCTGGCCTACTCGCGTGTCGTTGCCGCGCTGAGCCGGGCCGGGTGGCTGAGCGGGACCATCACGGCCGGGCAGGCCTGGGGCGGCGACATCGAGGCGGTCAGCGTCCACAACGCGCTCCTAGCAGCCCGGCACGTCCTGCACGCCGACGCCGCCGTCGTCATCCAGGGGCCCGGGAACCTGGGTACCGAGACGCCCTGGGGCTTCTCCGGGGTGGCCTGCGGGGACGCCATCAACGCCATCGCCACGCTGGGCGGGCGCCCGGTGGCCTGCCTGCGTGTCTCCCAGGCCGATGCCCGCACCCGCCACCGGGGCGTGTCCCACCACTCGATGACGGCCTACGGGCGGGTCGCACTGGCAGGGGCCGACGTCGTCGTCCCCGACCTGGAGGGCTCGCTGGGGGCGCAGGTGCGTCAGGAGGCTAAGGCCCTGTGCGCGCCCCGGCCGGGCGCCGGGCAGCACCGACTCGTCAAGGTTGCCGTTGACGGGCTCCTGGAGCTGCTGCGGGCGGCCGAGGTGGAGACCGGGGTGAGGCTGTCCACCATGCGACGGGGTTTGGATGAGGACACGGCCGCCTTCATCGCCGCAGCGGCGGCCGGTCGCCATGTCCGCCGGATCCTGGATGCGGGGGCGGTGAATGGCTGACCTGGCCGCGCTGGTCGATGAAGCGGTGCTGCCACTAACGACGAACCTGTCGGCGGCCTACGACTGGCGCGCACGGCACCGCACGGTGCCGGGGCGAAGAGGGCGCTGGTCACGGTACTCGGTCCCGGTCGTGGATCTCGCCCTGGGTACCGTCTTCCTCGCCTTCGCTCTGGAGTCGGTTACCTTCGTCCTGCGCTTCGGCGGCTACGCCGTCTATGTTGCGCACTTCGCCCTGTGCCTGGCGCTGGCGCTGACGCAGTTCGGACGGTTACGCCTTCTGCGTGCCTCCTTCATCGCGACCTATGCCCTGCTGGCAGCCTACGCGATCCTCGTGGCCCTCTCCCCCGTCAACCTCGGCCTCAACCCGATCATCGCCACGGCGGTCACCAGCCTGTACACCGTCACCCGCTGGGAGCCCGATCGGCGCTGGGGTACGGCGTCACTCCTGCTGGCTCTGGCCGGCGCCCTGGTCAACCCCGTCACCTTGGCCTCTTACACCCGTCCCTATGAAGCAGGTGACGACCCGACGACAAGCAGCGGCTGGAACGAAGCCATCCTGGTCACCCGCACGCTCACGAGCATGGTCTTCGTCGGTACCGTGGTGCTCACCTACCTGCTGGCCTCCTCCCGCCGCCGGATCGCCGAGAACCAAGCCCGCGACGTCGGCATCGCCGCGGCCCAGGCGGTTGCCGTCGAGCGCCTCAGCCTGGCCCGAGAGCTCCACGACCTCGTGGGCCACAGCCTCACCACGATCAAGGTGCAGGCCGCCACCGGCCTGGCCCTGGGAGGCGAGGAACGGCTGCGCAGCACGCTGACCACGGTGCGGGACACAGCCGATACCTCCCTGGCATCCGTGCGCCAGCTCGTCTCCGTCCTGCGCTCCGACGCCGGCGAGATCACTCCCCTGGCGGACCTACGGACCATCCCGGCCCTCATCGAGACCACCCGCAGCTCGGGGAGCCGGATCAGCGCCGTGCTTCCCGAACCGGAGGTCCTGGAGCGGTGCAACTCGGCGTGGTCTGCGATACAACGCCTCACCCTCGTGCGTCTGGTAGGAGAGACCCTCACCAACGCCGTCAGGCACGGAACCGGCCAGATCGAGCTGAGCCTGACACTGTCACAGGACTCCTGCCACCTTCACGTCGCCAACCCGGTGCCCGACGTCGCAGAGCACTCCCCCTTCGGTGGCAGCGGGCTCGTCGGCCTCGAGGAGCGACTCAGGCTCGTGGGCGGAACCATGACTCACGGTGTCCAAGGCGGAGAGGACCACAGCATCTTCACCATCGACGTCGACTTCCCCGTGGCACCGCCCGAGCTGTCCGCGAGCGCCACAATGGCTGACAAGTCAGGTTCAGGAGGCTCCAGATGATGCTCAGTATAACCGGTGTGATCAGGGTGGCTGTCGTCGATGACCAGCCGCTGCTGGTCAGTGCCTTCAGTGCTCTCGTGGCCGCGCAGCCCGATATGGAGGTCGTGCTGGAGGCGGTCGACGGGCGTCAGGCCGTCGAGGGGTTGACCGCGCGGGCCACCGGTCATCACGGGGCGGTTGACCTGGTGCTCATGGATCTGCGGATGCCGGTCCTGGACGGGGTCAGTGCCATTCGTGAACTGCGTGCCGCACCGGCCACCGCCTCCTTGCGGGTCCTGGTCCTGACCACCTTCGATGATGAGGACCTCGTCCTGGCGGCCCTGGGTGCCGGCGCCCACGGATTCCTCCTCAAGGATGCCGAGCCGATGACGCTGCTGGAGGCGATCCGCGTCGTCGCCCGCGGCGGGTCCTGGCTGGATCCGGCCGTCACGGGAACTGTTCTGGCGCACCTTGATGCAGGTACCGAACCCGGTGCCCCGCAGTCGCCCGCCTCACCGTCGGGGCCGACCGATGGCGCCGTGCCCGTTGTGGGAGCGCCGTCGGGACCCTATGAGGCTCTCACCGGTCGGGAGGACGCCGTGCTCGCCCTGGTGTGCCAGGGGCTGAGCAACGCACGGATCGGTGAGCGGCTCCATGTCGCCGAATCGACGGTCAAGTCCCATGTCAAGACGATCCTGGGCAAGACGGGCTGCCGCAACCGGGTCGAGCTCGTCATCTACGCGCTGACCACCGGGCTCGTCCAGCTCCAGTAGCTCTCCTCCCCAGGGAGGAGACGGGGCCACGGTGGCGGGCACGGGCCGTATCCCTGGTGGGGATCCGCCGAGGTACCGTCGCGCACGAGCATAGGGTCATGACATCTCCCCACACAGCCACCACAACGGCATCACCTCTCCGCTCCCCTACTCACGGCGCCGGTCTCACCCCTGGGCTGCGACTGACGGGGGTCTCGAAGTCCTTCGGCCGCCAGCAGGTGCTCAACGGTCTCGACCTGTCAGCCTATCCCGGTCGTGTCTACGGGCTGCTCGGTCTCAACGGCGCGGGTAAGTCGACCGCCTTCAACGTCGCGCTGGGTCTGCTGAGGCCCGATGCCGGTCGTGTGGAGATTCAGGGTGTCCCCTTCAGCCGGCGCAGCCTGGCCCAGGTGGGGGCCTCCATCAATGGTCCCGCGCTCTTCCCCCAGCTGTCCGCGCGGCGCAATCTGCTCGTCCACTGCCGCCTGACCGGCACCTCGCCGGAGACCATCGTCCCGCTCCTGGAGCGCGTGGGACTGGCGGGAGTCGGTAGGAAGCGCGCCGGCTCCTTCTCCACGGGCATGAAGGTGCGCCTGTCGCTGGCCATGGCGCTTCTGAACGACCCGGAGGTCCTCATCCTCGATGAGCCCCAGAACGGCCTGGACCCTCAGGGCATCATCGAGCTGCGCGATCTTGTACGGAACCTGGCCGACGAGGGTCGCACCGTCATCGTCTCCAGTCATCAGCTCGGGGAGATCGCCCGCATGAGCGACGACATCGGGGTCCTGGCCACCGGGCACCTCGTCTACGAGGGGGCGCTGTCCGACTTCGCCGACCCCGACGACGAGCGGGCCATGGAGAAGTCCTTCCTGGCAGCGGTCACTGGTAGCGGACGCCGCACCGGAACGGAGGCCCGCGCATGAGCACCGTTGTGCAGCCGCAGCCCTGGAGGACGGTGCAGGGGAAGACAGAAGTGAGAGTAGGCCTGTGGAACCTGGTGCGCGCCGAGATCACCCGCAGTCGGCGCACCTTCACCTGGGGCGTCATCGGGGCGACCCTCGTCTTCACCGCGCACACCATCATCCTGGCGAATGCCTCGATCTCCTCAGGCGTGGTCAAGGAGCTCCAGTGGAACGGCAATGCTCTGGCGTGGATGCACTTGTACGCCGGGGCCTTCGCGGTTCCGCTGGGCCTGCTGACCGGGGCGATGGCCCAGTGGCGTGAGCAGCGGTGGCGCCAGGGCGGGACGGCCTGGCGCGCCGTCGATCCTCGCCGCGTAGTGACCGCCCGCATCGTGGTCCTGAGCCTGTCGGCGCTGGCCTGCCAGGTGGCACTGGTCGCCCCGGTGGTGGGGCACGCCCTCATCGTCGGCAGCGGCTGGGGTCCCTGGAACAGGTACCTGCTGTTCGCCACCTACATGTGGATCGTCGTCACTGGTGCCTGCGCCTGGGGCATGGCGGCCTTCCGGGTGGCTCGAGCCGTCGCCGTCGGGGTCGCACCTGTCCTGGGCTTCATGTGGTCCGCGGTGGGCGTGGGTCAGGCCGAACGGAGCGACTGGTGGATGCTCCCGTGGGCCTGGACGGCTCGGGTCCCGTTGCCCCTGTTAGGCGTTCACGGAAACTCCGTCCTGCTCGAGAAGGGCTCGCCGGTATGGGGCTACCCGCTCCTGCCCGGGTTCCTGCTGACGACCGGCCTGACCCTGATCGGCGTCGGACTGGCCGTTCTCAGCGGCGCTCCCGGTGGTGCCGGGTCCTCGACTTCGTCGGTCTCCCGGCTCAGCCGGCTGCTTCCTGGTGGAAGGGCCGCTGACGAGGATCAGTCGGAGACCGTTTCGGTGCAGTCATCGGAGCATGCTCCGGGCTCGTGGCCCCGAAGCATCCCGAATCGCCGAGCCACGCCTGCTACCCGCATGGCCCGTGTTCCCGGGCCGCGCAGCGCCGTGCTGGCAATGGCCGGCGTCCTGCCCTGGATCGTGTGGGTAGTCCTGGCGACCCTGCTGCTCGCCTTCCTGGGTGTCCTCCACACCGCCTACCCACCTGGGTACGGGCAGAGCTTCCTCGAGCTCGTCGGTATGCCGGTTGCCGCGGCCATCACCGGCATCACGGTGTGGGGGCGACTTCAGCCGGCCTGGCGCACCCTCATCACTCGACGGGGGGCCTGCGGGATTCTGGTGTCGGCGACGGTTCTCAGCGCTGTCTTCCTCGTCCCGGTTCTGGTCGTCTCCTGGATCGTGACTGTGCTGGGCGACACTCTGACCCGCACCGACCCGAGCCTGCCTGCGGTGACCGGCGCAGTCTATGGACTCATGGTGATGCCGGCTGTGGCCTTCATGATCGCGGCCGTCAGCCTGGCGGTGGCTCTGTGCACCCGGATCGTCGTGGCGATCGTCCTCAACATCATCCTGGTCGTCACAGGGCTGCTCATTGGTGGCAACGAGGTCATGACGGCCACCGGCTTGTGGCGGATTGCTCCCTGGGCCTGGATGAGTGTCGCCCACCAGTTCCCGGGACGCTGGCTGACGATCGTCGTCCTCAGCCTGCTCATCGGGTCGACGGCGATGGGGGTAGCGGTCCTGGGAGCCAGGCGCGCCGCCATCCGTGAGTGAGGCTAATCCGGGGCGGTCGATCCGAGTGACCGGAGCGAGCCGCACCGTCGTCTCGGGGCGGGGCATCTCTCGGAGTCGGATGGCATCCCACCCGTGTCGACGCCGGTCAGTGCCGAGGACCGGCTCCGGTCTCACATAGGTCAACGGTCGGTCAGTGCCCCACTGGCTTTCCGATAGCCTAGGTCCATGAAGACCTTTGAGGACCTTTTCAACGAGCTGCAGCACAAGGCGGCCACCCGCCCCGAGGGCTCCGGGACGGTTGAGGAGCTGGACCGCGGGGTCCACTTCATCGGCAAGAAGCTCGTGGAGGAGGCCGCTGAGGCCTGGATGGCCTGCGAGCACGAGTCCGATGAGGCCGCCTGCGAGGAGATCAGCCAGCTGCTCTACCACGCCCAGGTCATGATGGTCGCCAAGGGCTACAGCCTCCAGGACGTCTACCGCCACCTGTAGGTCCTGAGACCTCTCAGGCCTCCTCACTCGACTCCCCCACCACAGATCAGGAACCGCCGTGCTGCGTATCGCCGTGCCGAACAAGGGATCCCTGTCCGATCCCGCCATCACCATGCTCTCCGAGGCGGGCTACCGCACCCGCCGCACGGGCCGTGAGCTCGTGCTCGTCGACGAGGCCAACGACGTCGAGCTGTTCTTCCTGCGTCCGCGCGACATCGCCGTCTACGTCGGCCAGGGCACCGTGCACGCCGGCATCACCGGGCGGGACCTGCTCCTGGACTCCGGGGTCGACGCGGTCGAGCACCTGCCCCTGGGCTTCGCCCGCTCCACCTTCCGCTTCGCCGCCCCCAAGGGCACGATGAGCTCCCTGGCCGACGTCGCCGGGCGCCGCGTGGCCACCTCCTACGACATCCTGGTGCGCAGCTACCTGGCCTCCCGGGGTGTGGAGGCCCAGACCGTTCACCTCGACGGCGCCGTGGAGTCCTCCGTCCAGCTGGGTGTGGCCGACCTCATCGCCGACGTCGTCGAGACCGGCACAACGCTGCGGGCGGCAGGTCTGGAGACCTTCGGGGACCCGATCCTCGTCAGCGAGGCGGTGCTCATCACCACCGAGCAGTTCCGCGGAGAACCCGGACTGGCCACGCTCGTGCGGCGCCTGGAGGGGGTGCTGCGTGCCCGCGCCTATGTGCTCGTCGACTACGACATCCCCATGAACAAGCTGCACCTGGCGACGGCCCTCACCCCGGGCATCGAGTCCCCCACCGTCTCCCCGCTGCAGAACCCCGACTGGGTGGCGGTGCGCGCCATGGTCCCGCGGGTGGATATGAACCGGGTCATGGATGAGCTCTACGAGGTCGGGGCGCGCGCCATCCTCGTCTCCTCACTACTGGCCTGCCGACTGTAGAGGCCTTCCCCGGCACGTCCGGGATGGCGCCCAATGCCCTGTCGTGCCCTGTCGTGCCCTGCTGCTGCCTATTGGGCCAGGGGCACGCAGACCTCGGCGGCCTTGGGTGTCTTCTTGTCGCCCAGGAGCTTGTGGGAGGTGAGGAACTCGATCATGGAGGCGATGTCGTCGACCCGCACCGAACCGATGGGGTGGGAACCATCGCCGCTGACCAGCTTGCCGGTGGCCACGGCGACCTCGCGCGCACGGGCCGCCTGAGTCTGATCCACCTTGAGGTCGTCCATGTGGTCCTTGGTGGCCTCGACTGCTGCGTCGGGGTCCTTGACGAATGCGGTCATGCCCTTGATCGAGGCCTTGACGACGGTCTCGAGGTCCTGGCGACGGGAGTCCAGCAGAGACCGGGTCGTCACCAGCGAGACGCCCACGAGGGGGATCCGGTCGGCGACCTGGATGGTACGCACGGGGGTGCCGGCCTGGCGGATCTGGATCGCGTCGTTGTTGGAGTAGCCGACGACGGCGTCGACCTTGCCGCCGACGAGTGCCGCCTGCTGGGTGTAGCCGATGTCCTGGATCGTCAGGTCCGACTCGGTCAGGGAGGCCGTGGACATGGCCAGCTGGAGGGCGTACCAGGTCTCCCCCTTGCGTCCCGGAGTGCCGACGGTCTTGCCCTTGAGGTCCGCGGGAGCCTTGATCGGGGAGCTCTCCGGGACGATGAGGCAGGCCGGGTAGGACTGGTAGCAGCCGCCCACGATGACGAGGTCGGAGCCGTTGGAGGTGGCCACCACAGCCTCGTCGGCGCCAGCGATGACGAGCTGCTCCTGGCCGCTCTGGAGGGCGTCAAAGAGGCCGTCCTGCGCCCCGTGGTGGTGCAGCGTCACGTTGGCGGCATATGTCCCATCCTTCTTAGCCATGTAGAAGGGGGCGAACTGGATGTTCGGCGTGTAGGTCAGGCCGATGGTCAGTGCGCCTCCGGCCGCCGAGGCCGATGCCGCGCGGCTTGCCGTGCCCGAGGAGCAGGCGGCGAGTGCCCCGGCGCCGGTGAGCGCCAGACCTCCTGCCAACAGGCGACGGCGCGAGAGGAACGACTGGGAGACGACGTGGTGAGAAAGAGTCATGATGAGGAGCTTCCTTGTGTGGGAGGGGTGAGAAGCGGAGCCGCGCAGGGCTCAGGTGGCGCGTCGACCTCGTAGGGCGTCCACGGTGCGGCTGCGTCGCTCGAGCTCATGGAGCGCCCAGTGGATGGATGTGGCCAGGACGCACAGGAGCGTGATCGTGGCGAACACGCCGGTGGTGTCGCCCCGGCTCTGTTGCGTGGAGAGCACGGTCCCCAGGCCCTCGCCGCCCATGATGAGCTCGCCGACGACCGCACCGGTGACTGACAGGGTGAAACCGGTACGCAAACCGGTGTAGATCGCCGGCAGGGCCATCGGCAGCTCCATGTGGATGAGCATGCGCAGGCCATGAGCGCCGTCGAGCCGGGCGGCATCCATGACGTCGGCGTCCAGGCTGCGCAGCCCCAGGAGCACCGTGATGGTGATGGGGAAGAAGACCATGAAGGCGCACAGGACCACGATGGGAAGAGCTCCGTAACCGATCCACAGAACCATGAGGGGCGCGACGGCGATGCCGGGGACCGCCTGACTTGCGGC
This sequence comes from Actinomyces sp. oral taxon 171 str. F0337, assembly GCF_005696555.1. NCBI lineage: Bacteria > Bacillati > Actinomycetota > Actinomycetes > Actinomycetales > Actinomycetaceae > Actinomyces > Actinomyces sp. oral taxon 171. Next base: position 1,544,818 of record NZ_CP040005.1, read on the forward strand.
GACATAGGGCAGGACGGTTCGCGAGAACAGCCGCCAACGGTACAGGGCCCAGGCCAGGGGCAGAGCAAACACGGCGGCCAGGAGACAGCCGAGGAGGGCCTCACGCAGCGTGATCCAGGCTCTCCACCCCAGCCCGGCCTGAGTGAGGTTCAGCCACAGGCGGGTGACGACCGCCCAGGGGCTGGGTAGGAAGATCTCGGGGACAGCGCCCGAGCCGGCGACGAGCTGCCAGATGATGAGCAGTGCCGCTCCCAGGACGACGGCGGGTAGTGGCCCGCTGCGCTCAGCAGCGCGGATACGACGTCGACGACGAGCCGAAGACTTCTGCAAGGGCCCTGAGACGGACTCCGGCACCGAGGGCTCCAGTGAGGCTGAGGGTGTCGACGGCTCCGGAACGTCACTGGGCAGCTCGGCGGGGGAAGCTTGAGAGCGCGCGGCCTTGCCGATGGGGCTGGGACTGTACACGACGGCGTCCTCCCGGGTCGTTCCGGGAACGGGCGCTCCCGGCTGCACCGGGGTCCGCCTGCACGCCGTCGGTCGGCGCACACACGTGCTGGGCGCCCGCTCGGTTCACCATCCGGTGAGCTCACGGCTGTCCGTGAGCTCGGGACACTGTCTCGAGCCGCGGGTCTCCCCGCCGAGCGCCACGCGCATCCTCCCCTCCGGACTCTCACCGTCGGTGCCGGGATTCCACCGGCTCAGCCGCTGGTTCCCCGGCTGCTTGACGCTGCCGTGGCACGAGCGGGTCGCGGACTGTGACCGCCGGTTCGGACTTTCACCGACCCCGGAGCACGTTGCTGACGGCAAGAGTACAACGTCGATCGCTACACGGCCACTGTGCTGTGGCGACCACCATCCTGGTCACGACAGCACAGTCGTGGACCTCTCAAGGCACGATGACGATCGAGAGGATCCGTCCCCAACGGTGCCGGTCGGCTATGAACGCGAGGCGGCGACGGCGGCCTCGAACTCCTCGGAGATCTCCTTGGATGGCTGACTCGTGCGAGACACGGCCCAGGCCACGGCCAGGTTACCCAGGAATCCGGGCAGGATCTCGTAGAGGTCGAAGATGCCACCGGGGCCACCGGAGACGTTCCCCCAGATCATGACGACGACGGCCCCGGTGATCATTCCGGCGAAGGCTCCCATGGCGCTCAAGCGCTTCCAGTACAGCGACAGCAGAATAGTGGGGCCGAAGGACGCGCCGAAGCCGGCCCAGGCGAAGGCCACGAGGTCGAGGATCGTCTTACTGGGGTTCCAGGCCATGACGGCCGCGATCAGGGCGATGGCGAAGACCGCCATGCGCGAGTAGAGCACCATGCGGTTGCCACTGATCTTCTCCTCTCGAGTGCGGGCGAAGGAGCCGTACAGGTCCTCGATGAGCGCCGAGGAGGTCACGAGCAGCTGGGAGGAGATCGTCGACATGATGGCGGCCAGAATTGCTGCCAGCATGAAACCGGCGACCAGCGGGTGGAAGAGCAGCTTGCCCAGCGTGATGAAGACGGTCTCCGGATCGGCCAGCTGCTTCTTGTCGTGCTGGTACGTGGCCACGCCGACGATGGCGGTGCCGGCTGCACCGAGCACGGCGAAGAGCATCCAGCCGATCCCGATGGTGCCGCCGGCCACGGCCTCCTTGGGACTGCGGATGGCCATGAACCGGACGATGATGTGCGGCTGACCGAAGTAACCCAGGCCCCAGGCCAGTGCCGAGACGAGGCCGAGCAGTGTTGACGTCGGGCCCCAGATGGCCCAGTAGTGAGGGTCGACCTCGGCGATGGCCTGCCTCAGGTTGGTCAGTCCCCCGAGCCGAATGACCCCTGCGACGGGCACCATGACCAGGGCGCTCACCATCATGACTCCCTGGACGAAGTCGGTGTAGGACACGGCCAGGAACCCGCCGATGAGCGTGTAGACCACGGTGATCGCGGCGACGATGACCATGCCGAGGCGGTAGTCCATATCGAAGGACGACTCGAAGAAACGGCCGCCGGCGACCATCCCGGAGGAGACGTAGAAGGTGAAGTAGACCAGAATGATGAGACCACTGGACCACCGCAGCAGCCGGTGCGTGTCGTGGAGTCGGTTGTCCAGGAAGCTGGGGACCGTGATGGAGTTGTTGGCGACCTCGGTGTAAGCGCGCAGGCGAGGCGCCACCAGCAGCCAGTTCGCCAGGGCACCGATCGTCAGTCCGACGGCGATCCACCCCTCGACCAGTCCGGTGGCGTACAGGGTTCCCGGCAGTCCCATCAGCAGCCACCCCGACATGTCCGAGGCTCCCGCCGACAGCGCCGCCACCCAGGGATTGAGGTCGCGGTCGGCAAGCATGTAGTCGTCGAAGTTGTCCGTTCGCAGATAGGCCCAGCCCCCGATGGCGAGCATGGCCACGAAATAGACAATCATCGCGATGGCTTGATAGGTAGTGGCAGTCATCTATATGTCCTCACGTCAGTCAGAGGGGAGACATACCGCTGCCGCCGTTGGAGAAAGGACTCGTGGAGTCTCGTGAGTGATCCGGATCGGCGTGCGCGGTATATCGCGGCTCGTCGTTGGTATTCCTAATGGCGTGACCATGAGTGACGGACAAGCACCGCGGATGACTTGGAAATCCGTGCGTGACATGACGGGCAGCAGTGACCGCTCACAAGATCATGGTCGAGGTTTCCTCATTGTTCCTTCTGTGTGGGCACGACTCAACGCACGTGAAGAACGATGGCCGCGGCGTAATCGCCGTCATGGCTCAGGGAAACCGGCCAACACCCTGGGGTCGATACCTCCTCTCCGAGGCTGTGCTCAACAGCGTGGGCAACGGTGCCGCTCAGACGTAAAGAAGGACGGCCCCACCGATCGGTGACAACCTCGATCTCACGCCAGTCGACGTCCTCGGCCAGGATAACCGGAGAAGTACTCGTCCCGCGACTTCTTGCGCGCAGAACGTGCGCCTGGCTCCAGGCCTTGATGAAGGACTCCTTGGCCGCCCACCGCGCGGCCAGGTGCTGGGCCGGGCTCGATCCCCTCTCCTGCGAGCGACGCCGGGCCTCGCGGAACTCACGCGCAGTGAAGGTGCGTTGTGCGAAGACGGTGCCGGGCTGATCGAGCTGAGCGGAGAAACCAGGAACGTGCACCAGGTCGGTGCCCACCGTTAGAACAGTTGCGCCGGAGGATGTCCTCGGTATGTCCGGAAGCTGCGGCTCAGTCATGATGGAATCCTCATGAAATAAAACTTACGAATCATTTACGCAATTCCTTTGACAATTCCATGTGAGTCAAACAGGGCCGGTTCTTCAGACGGTATCCATCGTCTGCAGAACCGGCCCTGTCCGCTATCGTGATGAGCTCACCCGCCGGCGTGGTAGACGCCGTCGGAGCCCAGGCGGGCGTCGGGGTCGAGCAGCATGGCGGCCTCGACCTCGTGCGGGTCGCGCTGCTTGGACTCCTCCCCCAGGCGCCGGCCCTGGACCTGCTCGAACAGCGGGGCCCGGCCGATCATGCCGGCGCGGCGGCGCCTGGTCCCGGCCGCCAGGCGGGCGTTGACGATACCGAGGGAGAGGTTACCAGGATCCACGCCGGTGGCGAGAATCTCGGTCAAGTCAGCGACTTGGAAGACTGCGGCGCCGCCCTTGGCATGATCGGTGATGGTCTTTTGAGAGACCGCCACAACGTGGTACCCCGGATGCAGGGACGCAGGATCGTGCGCAGTGGCTATAAGGTCAGCTCCTACGGCCTGGACAGACAGGGCTGCTGTCGGGCTGGCTCATCTCGATTCCCAACATCTTCGACTCCGGGGACGCCGGGGAGTGGGGAGTCTAACGTACGCCCCAGCCCGTGATCTGAACCCGCTGGACTCAACTCCATGGCGCACGTTCCCGGCGTCCCACCCGGGTCGCGGCATCAACTGTCTCAGGCAGAGCGGCCAGCTTCCACTGCGAGGCGCTGGCGACCGTGCCCGCCACGACTCTGGGGGGTGATCAGTTAGTTCCAGAATAGGCTGCTCAGGACGGTCGGCCCGAAGGCGGCTCCGAAACCGGCCTAGGCGAGCGCCACGAGCACCAGGATCGTGCCGTTCTACCCCCAGGCCACGGTGTCAATGGCCTTGGCTGACCCTTCGAGCTTCCGCACGCCGACGACCGGCTCCATGACGCGGGCCATGATCATCATGAAGCCCTGGATGAAATCAGTATCGGACACAGCGAGAGGACCCTCGCCGATGAGCGTGTAGATGACAGTGAGGCCGCTGGCGTAAAGGGCGCCGGGGAGGAATATATGAGAATCCATTCGGACACGTCCGAGGCTCCGACTGAGAGTGCCCTATCCAGGGGCCAGGGACTGAGGTCGTGACCGGAACGAATGTTGTCGTCGATGTCGTTGTTGGGGCCGGTGCCCCCGCCCGCAAAGGACGGGGACACCGGAGTCAGGATGGGTGCCTGGTGCACGTCACTCGATGAGTGGATGCATGTATGTGTCAGGCGTCTTCCATTGGGAGTGTCATTTAGCGCTCACTCTCGTTCGAGGTGGAGGTCGGGCGCCGGCATACCGACGTAGACTGTCTCGAGGTAGTCCTCGATTCCTTCCTTGCCGCCCTCTCGCCCCATCCCGGATTCCTTGACGCCTCCGAAAGGGGCAGCTGCATTCGAGATGGTCGCGGAGTTGACCCCAAGCATGCCGACCTCGAGGAGCTCGGCCATCCGCAGGATACGGGCGGTCGAGGAGGTGTGGAGGTAGGCGGACAGACCCACGGTGTCGGTGTTGACGAGGCCGATGACCTCCTCCTCATCGTTGAACCGGATGACAGGGGCAACAGGCCCGAAGATTTCGTTGGTGACGATCTCGGCGTGCGGGTCGACGTCCATGAGAACCGTGGGCGGGTAGAAGAATCCCGCACCCTCGGGGACGAAGCCGCCTACGAGCGCGGTTGCACCGGACTCGATGGCGCCGACGACGAGCTCCGCGACGGAAGTTCGTTGGCGTGCGGAGACAAGTGGGCCGACGGCGACGCCCGGCTCCAGGCCGTTGCCGACCCGCTGGGAGGCCATGGCCTCGGCGAACCGACGCGTGAACTCGTCGTAGACGCCGCCCTGGACGAAAAAGTGGTCCGCGGCATTGCAGGCCTCTCCCATGTTCCGCATCTTTGTGATGACGGCGGCCTCGACGGCGGCATCGAGGTCCGCGTCGTCGAAGACGATGAAGGGGGCGTTCCCGCCGAGCTCCATCGAGGTGCGTAGAACCCCCTGGGCGGCCTCGGCCAGCAGCGCCTTGCCAACGCCGGTCGAGCCAGTGAAGGAGATCTTCCGGAGGTGTGGGTCAGCGATGAGGGATCCGGTCAGGGCGCGGCTGCGGTTTGTGGGCAGGACCGCGAGGACGCCCGCCGGCAGGCCGGCCTCGACGAGGACTTGCGCGAAGAGCAGGGAGGTTAGCGGAGTGTCCTGCGAGGGCTTGAGGATGCCGACATTGCCGGCCGCGAAGGCTGGGGCGGCCTTGCGGGTTGCCATGGCCAGCGGGAAGTTCCACGGTGTGATGAACAGGCACGGGCCGACCGGACGGCGCACGACAACCGCTTGGAGGTGGCCCTCAGGGAGACGGAAGTAGTCGCCACGGATCCGGACGGCCTCCTCGGCGAACCACCTCAGGAACTCCGAGCCATAGGTGACCTCGGCGTCGGCCTGGTCGAGAGGCTTGCCCATCTCGAGTGTCATTACCCGGGCGAGGCGCTCGCGGAACGGACCGACGACCAGGTCGTAGGCGCGCCGCAAAATGTCTGCGCGCTCGCGCGGGCTCGTGGCCTGCCAGGAGCGCTGGGTGCGCGCCGCGAGGTCCATGGCTTCGGCGGCGTCCTCGGGGGTGGCGGAGGCGACGGTGGTGAGGACCTCCCCCGTGGCGGGATTGAGCACGTCGAAGCGCTCCCCTGAAGAGGACTCGCGCCACTCGTTTCCGATGAGGATGCCGGTGGGGATTGAGTCGAGGAGCTCACGGATACCCGCGTCGCTGATGGGGGCGGGGGGCTGGTTGGTCATGGGTGCTTCTCCTTCGGGATACTGGGGCCGACGGCGTCGGCGACCCCAAAGTGATGACGTCTGAGAATCGCGTCCTCGGAACATGTTGACACACTCCGTGATCTGCGTCATGATCTTAACACGCATCGTATACGACTTCATATACGGTGCGCAGTGCGAGGAAGCACCCCATCACCCACGACCACCTGCGAGGAGCGTCATGAAGGGCACGATCGTCTCGAGGACCACTGGCCACGCCATCGGCAAGATCATTGCCGTCCACCTCTCCTACCCCTCCCGCGCCGCCCAGCGTGGACGGATTCCCTCCGACGCCTCGTACTTCATCAAGGCCCCGTCCTCCATTGCCGACCCCGGCACCGTCGAGCGCCCCGCCAACACCGAGCTCCTCGTCTTCGAGGGCGAGATCGCCCTTGTCATCGGCACCGCCGCCCGCCGCGTTACCGAGGACGAGGCCTGGAGCCACGTTGGATGGGTCACCGCCGGCAACGACATGGGCCTACTCGACCTGCGCGCCGCCGACCGCGGTTCCAACACCCGCTCCAAGTCCGGCGATGGCATGACGCCTCTCGGCCCTACCCTCATCCCGGCCGAGGACATCGACCCCGCCGCCCTGCACATCCGCACCACTGTGAACGGCGAGATCGTCCAGGATGATTCCTCCGCAACCCTCCTCTTCCCCTTCGCCCACCTCATCGCCGACCTCTCCCGGGTCATGACCCTTGAGCCCGGGGACGTTATCCTCACCGGCACACCTGCCGGCAGCTCTGTCCTCCAACCTGGCCAGACTGTCTCCGTCGAGGTCTTCTCCGAGACCGATCCAGCCGTCACCACCGGTCCCCTTACCACGACCGTCGTCGAGGCGCCCGCTCTCGCCCCCATCGGCTCCGCCCCCGCTGTCGACGACCAGCAGCGCATCGATGCCTGGGGCTCACGTGAGGCCGCCGGCCTGCCCTCGACCTTCTCACTCAGCGCTGAGCTGCGCACTCGACTTGACGCCGTGGCCGTCTCCACGCTGTCCTCCCAGCTCCGCCGCCGCGGTTTGCCTGACACCACCATCGACGGCGTCCACCCGCTCGTTCCCGGAACCCGCATGGTCGGCACCGCCCGCACCCTGCGGTACATCGCCTACCGCCCTGATCTCTTCAAGGCTCGCGGTGGCGGCTACAACGCCCAGAAGCGCGCCGTCGACGCTCTCCGCCCCGGCGAGGTCCTCGTCATGGAGGCCCGCGGCATCGATACCGCTGGCACCCTGGGCGACATCCTCGCTCTCCGAGCCCTCGCCCGCGGCGCTGCCGGCATCATCACCGACGGTGCCGTCCGCGACTCCGCCGCTGTCGCCGCAACCGGACTGCCCGTCCACTGCGCTGGCACCCACCCTTCCGTCCTCGGCCGGGTCCATGTCCCCTGGGACGTCGACGTCACTATCAGTTGCGGTGGGACTGCCATCCAACCCGGCGACGTCATCGTCGCGGACGACGACGGTGGCCTCGTCATCCCGCCCGAGCTTGTCGAGGAGGTCCTCGCCGACGCCGAGAGGCAGGAGCGCGAGGAGGAGTACATCGCCCGCATGGTCCAGAAGGGGCACGAGCTCAAAGGGCTCTTCCCCCTCGGACCCGAGTGGCGCGAGAGGTACGAGCAGGATGCCGCCACCGGCGCCTGACCCACGCTGCCACCCCAGAGCGTGGACGGAACCTGACGCTGCGTCGTCGGTCCGTCACCGGACCCCGGCCTCACTACAGACACCGCCACTGCACCACAACCTCAACGAGGAGACCACCATGACGAACCCGCCCATGTCCCTCCCGGACCACATCCAGCACTACATCGACGGCGTCCTCGTCGACTCCGTTGACGGCGCGACCTTCGACGTCCTCGAGCCCACGACCAACCGGGCGTATATCACTTGCTCTTCCGGATCTCAGGCCGACGTCGACCTCGCCGTTTCCGCAGCCAAGCGCGCCTTCGAAGAGGGCCCCTGGCCTCGCATGCTCCCCCGCCAGCGCGCCACCATCCTCAACCGAATCGCCGACGAGGTCGCCGCCCTCAATGAGGATCTCGCCGCCATCGAGTCCTTCGACTCCGGATTGCCCATCCGCCAGGCCAAAGGCCAGGCCAACCGCGCCGCCGAGAACTTCCGGTTCTTCGCCGACCTCATCGTTGCCCAGGTCGACGGCGCTTTCAGGATGCCCGACCGCCAGGTCAACTACGTCAACCGCAAGCCGCTGGGCGTCGCCGGCCTCATCACTCCTTGGAACACGCCCTTCATGCAGGAGTCGTGGAAGCTGGCCCCGGCGCTCGCTTCCGGCTGCACGGTCATCCTCAAGCCCGCCGAGTTCACCCCCGTCTCTGCCCACCTGTGGGCCGGAATCATGGAGCGCGCCGGTGTCCCTCAGGGTGTCTTCAACATCATCCACGGATTCGGGGAGTCCGCCGGTGACGCCCTCGTCAAGCACCCCGACGTCCCGCTCATCTCCTTCACGGGCGAGCTCGGCACTGGCAAGGTCATCTACAGCAACTGTGCCCGCAACATGAAACACATGTCGATGGAGCTTGGCGGCAAGTCCCCTGCCGTCGTCTTTGCCGACGCCGACTTCGAGTCCGCTCTCGACTCCACGCTCTTCGGCGTCTACTCCCTCAATGGTGAGCGCTGCACCGCCTCCTCGAGGATCCTCGTTGAGCGGCCCATCTACGACCGCTTCGTCGTGGCCTACGCCGAGCGCGCCAAGAAGATCGTGGTCGGCCCGCCCTCGGATCCGAAGACCGAGATCGCCGCCCTCGTCCACCCGGAGCATTACCGGAAGGTCACCGAGTACATCAAGATCGGCAAGGGCGAGGCCCGTCTCGTCGCTGGCGGCGAGCGCCCAGAGCACCTGCCCGAAGGCAACTACGTCCAGGCCACTGTCTTCGCCGACGTCCCACCCACCGCCCGCATCTTCCAAGAGGAGATCTTCGGCCCCGTCGTCTCGATCACCCCCTTCGACACCGATGAAGAGGCCATCGCTCTGGCCAACGACGTCGAGTATGGCCTAGCTGCGTACGTGTGGACCAACTCGATCGCCCGCGCCCACAACGTCTCCCACGCCATCGACTCCGGCATGGTGTGGATCAACTCCCACAACGTCCGAGACCTGCGGACGCCCTTCGGTGGCGTCAAGGGCTCGGGCCTCGGCCACGAGGGCGGCTACCGGTCCCTCGACTTCTACTCCGTGCAGCAGTCCATTCACGTCACGCTTGGCGACGTCCACACGACCCGCTTCGGCGCCACCGGCTACGCGGACAACGACCTCGGCCTTGGCGGGCCTAGCGCCTGAGCCCTGGCCGCCCGCCAGCGTAGGGAGTGATAGAACGCTCCCCGCGCGGCGCCCACCATCCACCGCTTGGCCCCAAGGGCCAGGCCCGACCCCATCACCAGCGGCACGCCGCAACACTCACATCACAGCCAAAGGAGACTGTCATGTTAGATCTCGTCCCAACCCCCACCGTCGCCGCGCCGGACATCCTGCGCTGCGCCTACATGGACCTCGTCGTCACCGACCTCGCGGCCTCCCGCGAGTTCTACGTCGACGTCCTCGGCCTCGTCGTCACCGAAGAGGACGACAACACGATCTACCTGCGCTCCTTCGAGGAGTTCATCCACCACAACCTCGTCCTGCGCAAGGGCCCGGTCGCAGGTGTCGCCGCCTTCGCCTTCCGCGTTCGCTCCGAGGAGGAGGTCGACAAGGCCGAGGCCTACTACAAGGAGCTCGGTTGCGAAACCCGCCGCGGCAAGTTCACCAAGGGTGTCCCCAACGCCCTGCGGGTCGTCGACCCGCTTGGCTTCCCCTACGAGTTTTTCTACGAGGTCGAGCACGTCGAGCGGCTCGCCTGGAACTACGAGCTCCAAGGCGCAGGCGCGCTTGTCCGCCTTGACCACTTCAATCAGGTCTACCCCGACGTCGTCAAAGGCACCGCATACCTCAACGACCTCGGTTTCAAGACCACCGAATCGATCAAGGGCGACGACGGCGTCGTTTACGCCGCCTGGATGACACGCAAGCACACGGTCCACGACACCGCGATGACCGGTGGCAACGGCCCGTGCATGCACCACATCGCATTCTCGACCCACGAGAAACACAACATCTTGTACATCTGCGACAAGCTCGGCGCCCTGCGGATGTCCGACCACATTGAGCGCGGCCCGGGCCGCCACGGCGTCTCCAACGCATTTTACCTCTACCTGCGCGACCCCGACGGCCACCGCGTCGAGATCTACACGCAGGACTACTACACCGGCGACCCGGACAACCCGGAAGTCGTCTGGGATGTACACGACAACCAGCGCCGCGACTGGTGGGGCAACCCGGTTGTGCCCTCGTGGTACACCGACGCTTCCCTCGTGCTCGACCTCGATGGGAACCCGCAGCCCGTCATCGAGCGCACCGAGGTCAAGGAGATGGATGTCACTATCGGCGCTGACGGTTTCTCGTACACGCGCAAGGGCGACACCGAGGCAGGATTCAAGGTCGGGGGTCAGGTCTGATGGCAGGTACCGCCTCGCACCTCACCGGCGCTTCCGGAGCTCCACAGGGCATCATTCTCGACCATAAGAAGCCGGAGGACCGCAGGGTTGCCCTCGGCACTCTCGTTGGCACTGCAGTCGAGTGGTACGACTTCTTCATTTACGCCAATGCGGCCGCCATCATCCTCGCGCCGTTGTTCTTCAACCCCTTCGTTGAGGACGCGGGCGCCGCCGCCGGCCGCCTTATCTCCTTCGCAACCGTCGGAATCTCTTTCTTCTTCCGGCCGCTCGGCGCGGCCGTCGCCGGACACTTCGGCGACCGGCTCGGCCGCAAGTCCATGCTCGTTCTCACGCTCATCCTCATGGGCGTGGCGACCTTTCTCATCGGCATCCTGCCGACCTACTCCGCCATCGGAGTGTGGGCCCCGATCCTCCTTATTTCTCTGCGGATCGTCCAGGGGTTCGCGGCCGGCGGCGAGTGGGGCGGCGCGGCCCTCATGGCTGTCGAACACGCCCCCGCCCACAAGCGCGGCCTCTTCGGCGGCTTCCCTCAGATAGGCGTCCCTCTCGGGATGCTCCTGGCGACCCTCGCACTCGCGATCGTCGACGGCTTCACCACCGAGGAACAGTTCACCAGCTGGGGCTGGCGCATCCCGTTCCTCCTATCGGTCATGCTTGTTGTCATCGGCATGATTATCCGTCTCGGGGTCTCTGAGTCACCTGTCATGGACGAGCTCGCCGACGCCGACGAGCAGGTTCGTCTCCCGCTTGTCGACATGTTCCGCACCTCGTGGCGGCCGCTCCTCCAAGGCATGATCATCTTCGCTGGCAACGGTGTCGCCGGCTACATGATCACTGGCGGCTACATCTTGTCCTACACGACAAACGACCTCGGCCTCGTCCGCGAGAACATCCTTCACCTGGTCTCGCTCGCCGCGCTGTGCTGGGTCGGCACGACCCTCGGCTCAGCCATGCTCTCCGATAGGATCGGGCGCAAGAAGGTCTACCTCATCGGGTTCCTCATCCAGGTGGTCTGGATTTTCATCACCTTCAAGCTCATCGACACCAAGTCCTACATTCTCATTGGCCTGGGCATGGTCGTCCTTACGATCCCGCTCGGTATGACCTACGGCCCCCAGGCCGCGCTCTTCGCCGAGATGTTCCCGGCCCGTATCCGCTACTCGGGCGCGGGCCTCGCCAATGCCTTCGGTGCGATCCTCGGCGGCGCCTTTGCTCCGTTCATTGCCACGGCTCTCCAAGCCCAGTTCCACACCTCAATGGCGGTCGCCAGCTACCTGTGCGTCGTCACCGTTCTCGGTCTCATGGCCACCGTTCTTCTCAAGGACCGCACCGGCCGCGACCTCTCGGCCGCCGCAGACGCCGAGCTCAACGCTAGGATCGACGAGGTCGCGCGCACCCACCACGCGACCGAGGCGACCTTCGATCGCGGCGCCGGATTCTAAGCGGGTGTTGACGATGGTGACGGGCGCTGCCCCTACACTGTGCGAGTCCGTCCGCCAGGCGCGGTCCGCCGCAGTGGGCAGCCCCGTCATCAACTCAGGAGGATTCTTGAGGACTCCGTCCGCTTCGAAGTCCCGACTCGTCTACGACGAACTGCGGTCCCGGATCCTCGATGGCCGCTACACGGCCGGTTATCGGCTCGTCCTCACGGTCCTCGCCAAAGAGCACGGCGTCTCCGTCGTCCCCGTCCGTGAGGCCGTCCGGCGGCTCCAGTCCGAGGGGCTCGTCGAGTACCGGCACAACATTGGTGCTCAGGTCTCTGGCGTGGACCTGTCTGCCTACCAGGACTCCATGGAGTCCCTCGCTCTCCTTGAGGGGATGGCCACGGCGCTGTCGGCACCACGGCTCACCCGCTCCGACCTCGAGGAAGCGACCGCGATCAACGACGAGATGCGCATGCTCCTCGAGCAAGGCTTCGACTCCAGCGTTTACCGGGACCTCAACGGCCGCTTCCACACGGTACTCACCTCGGCCTGCCGCAATGAGCGGATCCTCGGGATCATGAGGACCGAGGCCGAGCGAGTCAACATGATCCGCCGCTCGGGTCTTGGCTTCAGCCCCCGGACCTCGAGCGTCTCGATCGCTCAGCACGATCACCTCATCGACCTCATCCGGGACGGTGCGCCGACCGACGAGATCGAGCACTACGCACGCGAGCACAAACTCGCCTCTATGAAGAACCACCTACCCGAGGCGTTCACGACGGAGTGAGCACCCGGCCCGACCGGGCCGCGGTTACCTCGTCAAGGGTGACGACCAGCAACCGAATAAGGAATGACCATGCAGTTCAACCACCACGGCTACGTCTCCGAGAATCCCCGTATCAAGCCCGCCGCTGGCATCGGCATCGACCGCTCCCCCAATCTGCCCGAGACCATGGATGTTCTCATTGTCGGCTCGGGCCCAGCCGGGATCGTTGCCGCAGCCCAGCTGTCAGTCTTTCCCGAGATCACGACTTGCCTCATCGAGAAGCGGGGCGGACGCCTCGAACTCGGTCACGCTGACGGTATCCAGGCCCGGTCGGTCGAGACCTTCGCGGCGTTCGGGTTCGCCAACGAGATCATTGACGAGGCCTACCGCATCACCGAGACGGCCTTCTGGACCCCGGACCCGTTGGCCCCGGAGCACATTGTGCGCAGCCGCGTCACCGACGACGACCCTCAGGGTATCTCGGAGTTCCCCCACCTGATCGTCAACCAGGCGCGCGTCCTCGACTACTTCCGCGAGTTCATGGGCCGCCAACCCTCACGCAATGCCCCCTACTACGGTTACGAGTTCGTCGACCTCACCATCGGCGAGGGCGAGTACCCCGTCGAGGTGCGTCTGCGCCGCAGCACGGGCGAGCGCGAGGGCGAGGAGCTCACGGTCCGCACAAAATACGTCGTCGGCGGTGACGGCGCCCATTCGGGCGTGCGCAAGGCCATCGGCGCCACGCACCAAGGCAAGATCTCCTACCATGCCTGGGGCGTGGTGGACATGGTCGCCGACACCGACTTCCCGGACATCCGCACCAAGTGCATCATCACCTCCAACCAGGGCCATATCCTCCACATCCCGCGTGAGGGCGGCTACCTGTTCCGGAGCTATGTCGACCTCGGCCGGGTTCCCGAGAACGACGACCACGAGGTCCGCAAGACCCCACTCGAGGAGATCGTCCGCCGGCTGAACGCCATTGTTGCGCCTTACCGGATCGTCCCGAAAGAGGTCGCCTGGTGGAGCGTCTATGAAGTGGGCCATCGCGTTACCGACCGTTTCGACGAGGTTGGGCTCGACCCGGACATGGACCGCGAGGCCCGTGTCTTCATCTGCGGCGACGCCTGCCACACGCATTCCGCAAAAGCCGGCCAGGGCATGAACGTGTCCATGCAGGACTCCTGGAACATCGGGTGGAAGCTCGCCCAGGTGCTGCGCGGCTACTCCTCGCACAAGCTCCTGCGTACCTACAACGCCGAGCGTCAGCAGATCGCCCAGGACCTCATCGACTTTGACCTGTCGTGGTCCGGCCGCATGGCCGGCAACACCCCGGACGACGAGTGTATCGAGGACTTCTATGTCCGCACCGCTGAGTTCCCGGCTGGCTTCATGACGGAGTACAAGCCTTCGATGATCATCTCAGGCCGTGCCCGGCAGGAGCTTGCCACGGGCTACCCACTCGGCAAGCGGTTCAAGTCCTACGAGGCCGTGCGTCGCTGTGACGCCGTGCCTCTACACATCGGCCACCAGCACGAGGCCGACGGCCGCTGGCGCGTCTACGTCTTCGCCGATGCCGCTGCTCCTGGCGAGGACGGCCCTGTGACTGACTTCGCGCGCTGGTGGGCGGAGGCCCCTGACTCCCCGGCGGTACGCCACACCCGCCCTGGCGACGACCTCAACACGCTCTTCGACGCCAAGGTCATCTATCGCCAGCCGCACCGCTCCTACGACATCACGGACGTGCCCGCGGGCTTCCGTCCGAAGAACGGCCCGTTCCAGGTCGAGGACTGGAACCAGGCTTGGTCCGCCGTGCCCGGCGACTCGATCTTCGGCGCCCGTGGGATCAGTGAGAATGGCGCGATCGTTGTCGTCCGGCCCGACCAGTACGTGGCGGACATCCAACCGCTAACCGGGACGGCCGAGATCGCTGAGTTCTTCGACGGCGTCTTCGACCTCACCGACTAGCCTGAACCTGCAGGAGGAGGCTCAACATGCTCACCCAGTATCAGATCGACTCGCTCGCCGCGGAGCTCGCGGAGGCCGAGCGCACCCACGTTCTCATCCCGAGGATCACGGCACGCTACCCCGAGGCCAACGTCGAGGACTCCTACGCCATCCAGAACGTCTGGAAGGAGCAGCGCCTGGCCGCGGGTCACCGGATCGTCGGCCGCAAGATCGGGCTTACGTCCAAGGCGATGCAGGCCGCGACCGGCATTACTGAGCCCGACTACGGCGTGATGTTCGAGGACACGGTCGTCCAGACCGGCGCGGTCCTCGACTTCGACTCCTTCGCGAACGTCCGCATCGAGGTCGAGCTGGCCTTCGTCCTCAAGGACGCTCTCGAGGGACCGAACTGCACACTCTTCGACGTCATGCGGGCGACGGAGTACGTGACGCCGGCCCTCGAGGTCCTCAACTCCCACGTCGAGCTTGAGGGCCGAACGATCGTCGACACGATCTCGGACAACGCGGCCTACGGTGCGATGGTGCTGGGAGGCAACCCGACGCCTCCGCACGCGGTAGACCTTCGCCGCGTCGGCGCGTTGCTGTACCGCAACGAGACAATCGAGGAGACGGGCCTGGCCGCTGGGGTGCTCAACCACCCCGGTACCGGGGTCGCTTGGCTCGCCAACAAGCTCCACCAACACGGCCAGAGGCTCGAGGCCGGCGAAATCATCCTCGCTGGATCCTTCACTCGCCCGATGTGGGTGGAGCGCGGGGATGCCGTATTCTGCGACTACGGAGATATGGGGACGATCTCATGCCGCTTCCTGTGATCCTGCCCCCCACCTTCGCGCAGCGGCTCGCCGACGCCGAGCGTGCCCAGGTGGGAATGTGGGTCTGTTCGGGCTCTACGACGGCCGCCGAGATCTGCGCTTGCAGCGGCCTAGACTGGCTCCTCATCGACGGCGAGCACGCGCCGCTCTCGCTCGCCTCGATCCAGGAACAGCTCCGGGCGGTGGCCGCCTACCCGGCAACGCCGGTGGTACGAGTCCCGTTCAACGACCGGGTCCTTATCAAGCAGTACCTCGACCTGGGCGCGCAGAACCTCCTCGTGCCCATGGTCGACACCGCCGAGGCCGCGGCCGAGGCAGTGCGGGCGACCCGCTACCCGCCCGAGGGCGTCCGGGGCGTCGGCTCCGCCCTCGCTCGCGGCGCACGGTGGAACCGGGTCGAACGGTACCTGCAGCGGGCTGATGACGAGCTCGTATCACTGTTCGTCCAGATTGAGTCCGCCAAAGCCGTCAAGGACGCCAAAGCGATCGCAGCGACGCCGGGTGTCGACGGGATCTTCATCGGTCCCTCGGACCTCGCCGCCTCGATGGGCCTCATCGGGCAGCAGGGCCACCCGGAGGTCGTGGACACCGTCCAGCGGGCGATCGCCGCCGGGCAGGAAGCAGGGAAGAAGGTCGGTATCAACGCCTTCGACCCGGCGCTCGCCCACGGCTACCTCGATCAGGGCGTCGACTTCATCCTCGTCGGCGCGGACGTCGCTCTCCTGGCGCGGCAGTCCGAAGGGCTCGCGGCCCTCTTCATCGACGAACGGGCAGGCCGGGAGCCCGAGGCGGAGCCAACCAGCTACTGAGCGGAGCAGCTGAGTCCGACGGCGATGGCCCAGTCGCCGTCGGACTCAGCGACACGGGCCAGCAGATCGCGTCCGCAGCTCCCTGTCCGAGAGGGAGCGACGACGGAGTTGACCTCCCCGGTCAGGCACAGGGAGCACCATCCCGGCCGGTCCAAGACGAGCTCGATCTTGCGGCAGTTGACGGCCTCGGACCAGGCTTTGATGACGGCCTCCTTGCGGCCAACCGAGCGGCAAAGCGCCCCAGCTGAAGGGATTCGGTCTCGTCGGCGCCACACCACGCGCAGCCCGCCGGCCGCGAAGGCACGTGCTGCGAAGCCGGTGCCCGGGATCGTCAGCTCGTGGACCAGCGACAGAATGTGGACGAGGTCGACATCGGTGCCGAGCGCCGCGTCGGCGGTCGGGGCTCGCTCATCGTTCGGATCCCATGCCAGGTTCGCCAGCGTCGTCGGGCTCGGCGACGAGCCGAATGGCCTCGATGTTCTCGGGCCGGGTGGAGCTGACAAGGACACCCTGGAGCGTCTCCCACAGGAGGTGTACCGTTGCCCCCTCCGCTGAGGCTGCGTGGTGGAGGGGGCAACGGCCGCCTGTAGGCGGCGGGCCGAAATCGGCTCGGCGTCAGGCGATGGTCTCCCCTGCGTGGTAGACGCCGTCGGAGCCCAGGCGGGCGTCGGGGTCGAGCAGCATGGCGGCCTCGACCTCGTGCGGGTCGCGCTGCTTGGACTCCTCCCCCAGGCGCCGGCCCTGGACCTGCTCGAACAGCGGGGCCCGGCCGATCATGCCGGCGCGGCGGCGCCTGGTCCCGGCGGCCAGGCGGGCGTTGGCGGAGGCCAGCCAGGCGTCAACCGCTTCCTGGCCCTCGGCCTGACGCAGGGCGGCCTCGAAGGCACCGGGGTGGACGATCGCGATGAGACCCGAGACGTGTCCGAAGCCCAGCGAGGTCAGCAGGCCGGCTCGCACCGGGCCGGCACCGGGGACGCGCCCGTCCTGGCCGCCACGGCCGGCCAGACGGATGGGCCTGCGCGGCCACACCCAGAAGGCGTCCTTGGCCAGGGGGGCATCGACGACGTCCAGGGAGGCGTTACCGGGAGCCACGCCGGAGGCGAGGATCTCGGTCAGACCCGCGACCTGGAAGACGGCGGCACCGCCCTTGGCGTGACCAGTGATGGTCTTCTGCGAGACCGCCACCAGCGAGTTGCCCTCGGAGCGTCCCAGTGCGCGCGCCAGACGCGTGTGCAGCTCGGACTCGTTGGGGTCGTTGGCACCGGTGGAGGTATCGTGCTTGGAGACCAGCGCGATGTCGTCGGCCTCCACACCCAGGGCCGCCAGAGCCTTGGCCAGGCGCGAGCTGCGCCCGCCGCGGCCGGCGCCCAGGGCGCCCAGGCCGGGCGCCGGGATCGAGGTGTGGGCGCCGTCGGCGTAGGAGGAGACGAAACCGACCACACCGGCCACCGGCAGGCCCATTCGGGCCGCCACCGAGCCACGGGCCAGGATCACCGTGCCGCCGCCCTCGGCCTCCACAAATCCGCCGCGGCGGCGGTCGTTGGCGCGGGAGAAGTGGCGGTCGGAGATGCCCTTGGCGCGCATGGCCGCGGCCTCCGCGGTGGCGTTCATGTTGCCGAAGCCGACGACGGACTCGATCGAGATGTCGTCGATGGCGCCGGCCACGACGACGTCGGCCTTGCCCAGGGCGATCTTGTCCCAGCCCTCCTCGATGGAGACGGCCGCGGTCGCGCAGGCGCTCACCGGCTGGACCATGGCGCCGTAGCCGCCGATGTAGGACTGCATGACGTGGGCGGCCACGACATTGGGCAGGGCCTCCTGGAGGATGTCGCTGGGACGCTCCTCCCCCAGGAACCGGCCGACGAACATCTTGCGCATCGACTCCATGCCGCCGAACCCGGTGCCCTGTGTGGAGGCCACGTCGGAGGGATGGACGGCCTTGAGGAGCTCGGCCGGGGTGAAGCCGGCCGACAGGAAGGCGTCGACGGCGGTGACCAGGTTCCAGGAGGCGATCGGGTCCATGCCCTGGGTCATCGAGGCGGGGATGCCCCAGCGCTCCGGGTCGAAGTCGCGGGGGAACTGGCCGCCGACCGTGCGCGACAGGGCAGCACGGCGCGGCACCCGGGCTAGTGAGCCGGCCAGTCGGGTGACGGTCCACTCCCCGGTCTCGGCGTCGGGGACCACGAGGGTGTGCTCGGGGTCAGAGGCCTCGATGGTGCGGGCCGTGGCCTCGTCGGGAACCGACAGGGTGATGTCACGGTCGAGGTAGACGGTGACCTCCTCGTCGGCGATCGGCGCGATGACGCCGTCGTCGACGAACTCGCGGATACCGCAGCGGGCCACGACCTCGTCGCGGTAGCGCTCCAGGATGTCGGACTCCTCGACCATCTCCCCGTCGGTGTCGTACCAGCCGGCCTTGGGGCTGTCCTGCCAGGTGAGCAGCCCCATGCCCCAGGCCAGCTCGAGGACGCCGGCGGCGGTCAGGTCGACGTCCTCCCCGCCGCTCATACCCAGCTCGGCCTCGCGGCGCGTACGGCCCGATCCCCAGGTGGAGACCTCTCCGGTGGAGATGATGACCACCAGGTCGTCGGGGTCGGCGCTCACCTCGCCCCACTGGGGGGCGGTGGGCTGAGTCGGCATCACCGGGGTGGGCAGGGCCTTGATGACGGCAGGGGCCTCGGTCTCCTCGGTGGGCGCGGCGGCCTGTGCAGCGGCGTTCTCACGCAGGGCCACCAGGTCGATGTCGTCGCCCAGTCCCCCGGTGAGGTCGGCGTTCACAGGAGTCCGGGCCGCACGGGTACGCACCTCGGAGGTGCACAGGCCGGCGAGCTCGGAGGCGATCTCCTCCGTGGTCCAGGTGCGCACCCCGGCGGCCTCGACGGCAGCGACGAGCGGGTCGTTACCGCCCATGAGGCCGGTGCCCTTGACCCAGCCGATACGGGGGTGGGCCAGAGTGACGCGCTGAGCCCAGGCACGCTCCGACGACCAGCGGTTGACGATCGCGTCCAGAGCGGACTTGACCTCGCCGTAGGCGCCGTCACCACCGAAGGTGCCCCGGTTCGGGGAGCCGGGCAGCACCACGTGCAGACGGTGGTCGACGTGGGTGTCGAAGCCGATGGCACTCAGGGCGGCGATGGTGCGCTCCACCGACCACAGCAGCAGGCGGGTCTGGGACTCGGCCGCGGGGCCGGCGTCTGCCAGTGTGCCCGAGACTCGCGGCGCGGCGAAGGGGAACAGGAGGGTGGGAACCAGTGCCTCCTTGACGACCTTGGTGGAGCTTCCGGAGGTGACCACCTGGTCGTTGCCGATCCACTCCGCCAGGGCGTCGACGTCCCGGTAGGAGGACAGGTTCGTGGGAACCATCCACAGCTTGGCGCCGGCCGCGGCGTGCTCGCGGTACAGGGTGGTGGCGAACTCGAGGCGCTCGTGGGTCAGGCGCGAGCTGGTGGCCACCACGGTGGCGCCACCGGCCAGCAGCTCTCCGACGACGGCCGCCGCGATGGAGCCGGGGGCCACACCGGTGACGACGGCGACGTCCTCGGACCAGCGCACCGTGGGATCGCCGGCCTGGGGGGCCTTCGGCGCGGCCTGGGCGATCCCGGTCAGGATGGCGGCGCGCTCGGCGCCGTCTGCCAGATCGGAGTCCTTGACCTGCTTGGCCCACCAGGTGGCGTGATCAGCCACCGCCTGCCCCAGGCCCACGAAGCGTTCGGGGGCCAGGAGCCGGCGGGAGGCGTCCAGGTCGGTCTCGCCGGAGCCGAGGCGGGCAACGTCCTCACGGGCCGTGGCCCAGCGGTCGTCGATGAGGACGGCGCGCTCTGGGGCGAAGGCCGGGGTGACGGACGTGACCCATCCGGCGCCGAGCTCGGCGTCCAGGGCCGCCAGGGCAGCCCGGGTACGGGAGGCCTCATCATCGGCATCAGCCGGGACAGTGGCCTTCTCGGTCAGGCCCAGGGCCTCCAGGAGGGTGCGGGCCGTGGTGGCCAGGACGCCCTCATCACCGGTGACGCTCTGGGCGAAGGCGTCCAGGGCCGCGGAGTCGACCACGGCGCCTCCGGCGCCGCCGGCACTCGGCTTGGCGACGGTCACGCCATGGTCCGCGGCAACGGCCTGGACGGCGGAGTCGATGAGGGTGTCCACGGCGCTCGCGCTGGTCAACGGGGCCGAGGACCCCAGGGAGGCCAGGTCCTCGCCGCGCATCGATGCTCCCTCCCGGGTGCCCAGGAACAGAGCGGCGGTCACGTGGGAGACCCACCCCTGCCCCAGGCCCCAGGTGCCGGTGACGCGGTCGGCGATGCGGGAGGCGCGCACGCCGGAGGGGCCCAGAAGGCGGCCCAGCCCCACTCGGATCGCCTCTGTGAGGACGGGGCCGAAGGCCTTGTAGCCCGGGGCGCCCTTGGCGACCGTGGCGGCCAGGGCCGTCATGTCGGCGTCGGCGGCGCCGTCGATGGAGGCGAGCTCGAGCTCAGTGCCCAGGTCCATGAGGAGCTGGTTACGGCGCGAGGAGACTCCGTTGGTGAGCGTCTCGGTGGTGTCAGTGGCTCCGATCTGCTCGGGACGGATGCGCGAGGCATGGGCCAGGAGCACCGTCAGGGCGTCGGTCGCCCCGAAGGGAAGGTCGTCCACCGGTCCGCCTGCGGCCGGAGCCGCCGAAACGGGCGAGGCCTCGGCTGCGGGAGCCGGGGTCTGCTCGGCCGTAGCGGCCTGCGCGGGAGCAGCGGCCTCAGCAGCCGGCTCCTCGGCGGCCGGAACATCGAAGTTCGGCTCGGTGAGCTCGACGGCCGGATCGGTGTCGGTGGCCAGGACCCGGGCCTCGTCGCGGCGAGCGTTGTGCACGGTGACGTGACGCCCGGCGTGCTGGGGCAGTCGTAGCGTGTTGGTGGCCAGGTTCGCCAAGGTGGGGGAATTGGCCAGGCCCACCTCGACGATGTGCTCGATCCCCAGGCCGCCCTCGCTCGGGGAGGACAGCAGGACCTCCTGGGTCTCGATCCAGCGCACCGGGGAGGCGAACTGCCAGGCCAGGAGCTCGACGAGCAGGACGCGGGCCAGCTCCGTGGGGCGCTTCACCCAGGAGTCCCAGTCGGCCACGATCTCCTCGACGGGCTCCGAGGGCACGACCTCAAGGATCGAGCGGGCGAAGTCCTGGGTCAGGGCGAAGGGCCGAGCCACGAGGTTGGGCACGTAGTGGCCCACCAGGCGCTCGACGTCGAGGTCGTCAGGGACGAGCTCGAGCAGGCGGCCACGGAACTCCGGCACGCCGGGGCGCAGCACCTCGGAGTGGAACGGCACATCAATGCCGGGCACGAACATGAAGGGGTTCTTGCCGCCGCGGGCCTTGGCCTTGGCGCGGGCGTCGGCGGCCAGGGCGTCCAGGCCCTTGATCGTGCCGGCCACGGCGTACTGGACGCCGGCCAGGTTGTGGTTGACGATCTGGAGGAACTCGCCGGTCTCCTGGGAGATCGACTGCACGTAGGCCTCGACCTCGTCGGCCTTGATCCCCGCCTGGTTGGGGCGCAGGGCGCCCATGCGGTAGTTCGAGGCGCCGTCGGCGTCACGGGGCACCAGCGAGTGCATGGTGGAGCCGCGCTGGAAGACGATGGAGATGGTCGTCTCCACGGGCATGACGCGCCCGTAGGCACTCAGCGCCGTGTACTCGCCCAGGGAGTGGCCGGCGAAGGCGGCGCCGTCCACGAGGGCACCGGCCTCGGCCAGGCGCGCAGTGGTCGCCATGGCCACGGTGGCCAGGGCCACCTGGGTGAACTGGGTGAGGTTGAGCAGACCCTCGGGGTGGCGGTAGGTGACGCCTCGGGCGGTCATCTCAGTGGGGTTGTCGCGCACCAGGTTGATGACGGAGAAGCCCAGCTCGGCGCGGGTGTGGGCATCGGCCCGCTCCCAGATCTCCCGTGCGGCCTTGGAGGAGTTCATCTCGTCCAGGCCCATGCCGGGGGCCTGGATGCCCTGGCCGGGGTAGACGTAGGCGGTGGGCTCGGGCGTCGTCACGGCGGTGCCGCGGGAGACGACCTCGCCGTTGATGCGGCAGACGACCTCCAGGACGTAGCCGCCGCCGACCACCAGGCCGGTGCGCTCCACGGTGATCTCGACGTCGTCGCTCAGCTCCACCGGACCGGTCATGACGTAGGTCCAGCCGGCGAGGACGTGGCGCGAGCCGTCGACCGCGGTGGAGGCCGCCACCTGCTGGGCGGTGGCCGACAGCCACATGCCGTGGACGAGCGGGGCCTCCATACCGGCCACGCGGGCGGCGTTGTAGGAGGTGTGGATCGGGTTGAAGTCACCGGTGACCCGGGCGAAGGCCGTCATGTCCGCAGGCGCGGTAACGGTGGCGCGGCGCAGGATGCGGCGAGCGGCCGGGGCCGTCTCGCGGCCGGTGCCGCCGGCGAGCTCAGGGGCGCTGGGCACGGCGTTGCCGGAGGCGCGACCGCGGATGGCGAAGCGCTCACGCATGAGCGCCACTACGGTGCCGTCGCCGGCGTCGGTCAGCTCCAGGCGCACGTCGACGACGCGACCGGCACTGGACTCCTCCAGCGCCGCGACCCAGCCGGTGACGTTGATGGTGGGGCTGGTCGTGGCCGCTGCTTCCTGGAGCTGGTGGAGGGTGAGGTGCAGGTCGATGGTGTGGTCCAGGTGGACGGCACCGAGCAGGCCCTCGATGAGCGGCATGCCGTCCTCGACAACGCTGCCCAGGGCGGCGTAGACCACAGGCCAGCAGGGGCCGAGCAGGGCGTCGGGCACGAAGGGAGCGGCAGACAGGTCCGCCGGGAGGGCATCGGCCGTCACTGAGGCGTGGTCGTGGCCCAGGGTGCTCGCCAGGGTGAAGGAGCCGTGGATGGTGCCGAAGGGCTGGGTGGTGGGACGCCCCAGGACGTCCGTGGCACCGGCCTGCCCGGGGCGGACCTCGGGCAGGTGGTCGACGTCGTCACCCGTGATGGACACGGCCCCCACGCCGGCGGTGGCCCGCAGCAGGTCATTCATCGTCTCGCTGATGCGCTCGGGGTCGACCAACGGGGCGGCGCCGTCCCAGGCGCGGGCCAGTCGCAGCGGCACCACGAGGCGGCGCACGGCGTGGATCTTGTCTCCGCCGGGAGTGCCGTCCCAGTGGGTGTCGAGGCGGATGTCGAGGTCGTAGGCGTCCTCGGCCACGTCCGGGCGGGCGACGACGTTGTAGGCGTCGTCATCCAGGACGGTGGCCGGGTTGACCGTCAGGTGGCCGTTCCACAGGACGTGGGGGGCCACCTGGACGAGCTCCTTGGCGTCGGCCACGGGGGCTGCCAGGACGCCGTCGGCCACGGCGGGGGCGGCGCCCAGACGGCCGGCGGCCTCCTGCTCGCCCGTGCCGGCCTCCTGGAGGGCCTCGACGGCGGCGGTCTCGAAGCGGCCCAGCAGCTCGCCAATCGGCTCGTTGATGGTGGTGATGCCGGCCACGGCGACGGGACCGGGGATGATGCGCACCTGGTCGGCGGTGTAGCGCGGGTCCTGGGACTGCCACAGGGAGTCGGTGCCCCACCAGCGCAGGATGTCGGCGTCGACCACGGGCACGAAGGGCACGGGCTTGGGGTGCTTGCGGCACAGGTCGACGAACCAGGCGGCGTCGACGGGCTCCACCAGAGTGGAGGCGGCCGACGGGTAGCGCTCGGCCAGGGCGGCCAGGGCGGCGTCGGAGTCGATGACGGCGTCGTAGTCGGCGAAGAGCGTGGGGATCTCGCCGTGGTCGGCCTGGCTCAGGCGGGCCTCGATGCGGTGCAGCAGGTCGATGAAGCGGTCGTACCAACCCTCATCGGCCCAGTCGGCGCGGGTGGCGGAGCGACCCTCGTGGGGGGCCACGCACAGCTCGGCGTGGCGGGTGGCCCACTGAAGGTAGGTCATCTCCTCGACGTCGCCGAAGTAGGGCTTGGCGGTCTTGGCCAGGGCGTCGATCATCTCCTGGCGGCGTGCGGCCATGGCGGCCTCGTCACCGGCGAGCTCCTGGATGAGGCGGGAGGCCCGGGCCGAGGAGTTGTCGATCTCGTAGAGGTCGGCACGCAGGTGGGACAGCCCGGAGGTCATGCCGCCGATGGACTCCCCGGAGGCCACCCAGCCGCCCTCGACCCCGGAGTCCTCGGGGATCCCGGGGGTGTCGACGAGGAGCTGCTTGACGTCGTCGTTGGTCTTGGCCTCCAGGCAGGTCATGGCGGCGGTGCCGATCATGACGCCGTCGACGGGGGCGGCGGCCGTTCCGTAGGCCTCGGCCCAGCGGCCGGTGAGGTAGTCGGCCGCACGGGTGGGCGTACCGATTCCGCCTCCGACGACGAGCACCACGTTGGTCACGGCACGGATGGCGTCGTAGGTGGCCAGGAGCATGGTGTCCAGGTCCTCCCACGAGTGGTGGCCACCGGCGTGCCCGTCCTCGATCTGGATGATGACGGGGCTGTCGGGCACGGCCCGAGCAATGGCCAGGACCTGACGGATCTGGTCCACGGTGCCGGGCTTGAAGGCGATGTAGGGGAAGCCCTCGGCGTGGAGGCGCTCGAGCAGGGCGGTGGCCTCCTCGAGCTCGGGGATCCCTGCGGAGATGGTGATGCCGTCAATGGGGGCGCCCCCGGCACGGGCCTTGGACAGCAGACGCTGGGTCCCCAGGTGCAGGTTCCACAGGTAGCGGTCCATGAACATGGCGTTGAAGGCCGCGGTGCGCCCGGGCTCGAGCGCCTTCTCCAGGCCCTCGAGGTTCTCAGTCAGGACGGCGGGGGTGGTCTGGCCCCCACCGGCGAGCTCGGCCCAGTAGCCGGCGTTGGCGGCGGCCGCCACGATGGCGGGATCCACGGTGGTGGGTGTCATTCCCGCCAGGAGCACCGCGCTGCGCCCGGTCAGGCGGGTGAAGGCGGTGTCCAGGGTGAGGCGGCCGTCGGGCAGGCGGGTGATGCGCGGGGCGAAGCGGGAGCGGTCGACACTGGGGTGGGGGGCTGCGCCGGCGCGGTCGAGGTCGTCAATGGCCTTGGCGGTCCCTGCGGGCACGACGGTGGTTCCGGTACCGGCCACGACGCCCTCGGTGAGACGGACCAGGACGTTGCCCGGTCCCAGGTCCAGGACGGTGCGCACCGGGGCGGCCGATCCGATCCCGAGGGCCTCGGTGACCAGGCCGGGCCAGTCGACCGGGTCGATGAGCACGGCGGTGGCCAGCTCGCGGGCGAGCTTCTCGTTGAGGCCACAGGTGGCCGCCCAGACGGCGACGTCATCGACGGCACCGGCGAGCAACGGGGTGTGGAAGGGGACCGAGGTGGCGAGGAACTCGGTGACCGGGGCCAGGACGGCACCGCCGCGGCGGCGGTCCTTACGGGCCTTGGCGCTGCGGGCGGCGGCCGCCTCCAGCGCGGTGACGACGCCCTCGAGATCGGCCGGGCGCCCCGAGAGGATGTGCGCCTGACGGCCGTTGGTCACGCCCACGGAGATCCGCTCCGAGCCGGGGACCCGGGACAGGACGGCGTCGAGCACGCTGCGGGTGACACCGCGGACCGAGAGCATGGGGGTGGACTCCCCCACCGTGCCCAGGTCGAGGCGGCGGGTGGTGCGGGTGGCCGCGGCGCCGATGAGGCGGGCGATGGCGTGAACCTCGATGACGCTCTCGCGCTCACCGGCCTGCACGGCCTGAAGCAGGCTGACACCCAGAACGCCCTGGGAGTGACCGATGGCGCCCACCGGGGCGTGGGCGGTCGGGTCGATGCCGGCGCCGGCCAGGGAGGCCAGGGTCGCGTGCTGGGCCATGAGGATGCCGGGCACGGAGACGTCGGCGCCGTCGGCGGTGGTGCGGTGCTGGGGCGCGACCGGGGCGGCCTCGTCGTCCAGGAGCCGCGAGCCGCGCGGGGTCACGGTGAGCAGATCGGTGGAAACGGGGGCCAAGCGCTCGGCCACGGCCCGGTCGATCGCCACGACGTCATCGGCCAGGACGTGGTCCAGGGAGACCAGGTCGGCCAGCGTCTGGCGCCAGGGCGTGGCCTGGCCTCCGAAGGTGATGATGTAGGGCTCGCCTCCGCTCAGGCGCTCAGCGATGGTGGTCGCGGGGCTGGGGGCTTGCGAGTTCGTGTGCACGGTCGTGGTGTCCTTCGGTGTGGCGACGGCGTGGTCGGTGGTCTCGGAACAGTTAC
The DNA here is from genome assembly GCF_005696555.1 of Actinomyces sp. oral taxon 171 str. F0337. Taxonomy (NCBI): domain Bacteria; kingdom Bacillati; phylum Actinomycetota; class Actinomycetes; order Actinomycetales; family Actinomycetaceae; genus Actinomyces; species Actinomyces sp. oral taxon 171. Next base: position 1,571,260 of record NZ_CP040005.1, read on the forward strand.
CGGAACTGAGGTCGGGTGACGACGGGGAACGTAGCGGCCAGTGGGACTCGTGGCCTGATTCAGAGGGGGATGTTGTCATGCTTCTTGGGGGACTCGGGGCGGGCGTCGTTCTTGGCGCGCAGCGCGGCCAGCGAGTCGACGATGACATTGCGGGTGTCCTCGGGGGCGATGACGGCGTCGATCTCACCGATGGCCACGGCCTTGTCAGGGTTGATGACGGCGTCGGTGTACTCGGCCACGAGCCGCTCGTGCTCGGCGGCGGCGGCCTCCTCCCCCTGCTCGTCGCGGACCTTGGCCAGGTCGCGACGGTGGATGATGCCGACGGCGCCGGCAGCGCCCAGGACGGCGATCTCGGCTCCCGGCCAGCAGAAGTTGAGGTCGGCGCCGATGGCCTTGGAACCCATGACGATGTAGGCGCCGCCGTAGGCCTTGCGCAGGACGATCGTCACCAGCGGCACGGTGGCGGTGGCGTAGGCGTTGATGACCTTGGCGCCACGGCGGATGATGCCGGCGTGCTCCTGCTCGGCTCCGGGACGGTAGCCGGGAACGTCGACGAAAGTCACCACCGGCAGCCCGAAGGCGTCGCAGAAGCGCACGAAGCGGGCGAGCTTCTCGGAGGCGTCGACGTCCAGGGTGCCGGCGTCCACCAGCGGCTGGTTGGCGACGATCCCCACCGGGTGGCCCTCGAAGCAGGCGAAGCCGACGACGACATTGGGGGCGAACTCCTCCTGGACCTGGACGAGCTCGCCGTGGTCGACAACGGCAGAGACAACCTCGACGACGTCATAGGCCTGGCGGGTGGAGGCCGGGACGATCTCGCCGACGCCGCGGGCGGCCTCGGCGTCGGCCTGGGCGTCGGTGTCGTCATAGGCGTACAGGGGGGCGCTGACCCCGGATGAGGAGGGCAGGTAGGCCAGGAAGCTGCGGACCTGCCCCAGTGCGTCCTCCTCGTCCTCAGCCACGTAGTGGACGACGCCGGAGACCGAGCCGTGGATCCTCGCGCCGCCGAGGTCCTCGGCGCTGATCTGCTCACCGGTTGTGGCGCGTACGACGTCGGGACCGGTGACGAACATGTGGGAGGCCTGGCGGGTGGCGATGACGAAGTCGGTCAGGGCCGGGCTGTAGACGGCGCCGCCGGCGCAGGGTCCCAGGATGACGCTGATCTGCGGGACCAGTCCGGAGGCCGCGCAGGTGCGGTTGAAGATGCGCCCGTACTGGCGCAGGGCTCCCACGCCCTCCTGGATCTTGGCGCCGCCGGAGTCGATGAGTCCGATGACGGGGATGCGCAGGCGCAGGGCGTCGTCCAGGAGACGGACGATCTTGTCCCCCTCAATGGTGCCCAGGGCGCCGCCGGAGACGGAGAAGTCCTGCGAGTAGACGGCCACCTGGCGGCCATCGATCTGACCGAAGCCGGTGACGACGCCCGAGGGGCGGGCCTTGTCGCCGGCTCCGGAACCGGTGTAGCGACCGATCTCCAGGAAGGTGGAGTCGTCGAGCAGGTCGTTGATGCGCTCGCGGGCGGTGCGCTTGCCCTTGGCGTGCTGGCGAGCGGCGGCACGCTCCTCGGCCTCCCGGTCGATGCGGGCGATGCGCTGGCGGAAGGCGGTGGTGGCAACCGAGTCGGCCATGGTGGTTCCCTGGCCCGGTGCTTCGGCAGGCGCTCCGGGGCCGGTGATGGGATCGGTGGTCACGGTTCAGGCCTCCTCGGCGTCGTTCTCGGGGGTGTGCAGGCGCACCAGGACATCGCCGGCCGAGACGGTGCGTCCTGCACTGACGGGGATCTCCGAGATGGTGCCGTCGCCGAGTGCGTGGACGTAGTTCTCCATCTTCATGGACTCCAGGACCACGAGCAGATCGCCCTGGCAGACCTGCTGGCCCGGTTCCACACAGATACGGGTGACGATGGCCTGCATGGGGGCGGCGATGACGCCGGGCTCACCGGCGATGGCCCCGTTGTCGCCGGAGGCTGCGCCTCGGGGCGAGCGGCCCCCGCCGGAACGGCTGCGCAGCGGCTGGGCCCGGTTGCTGCGGGGGCTGAAGCCTCGCGCCGGGTTGGTGGGTGCGAGGATCCCGTCGGGCAGGGTGAGCTGCATGCGGCGGCCGTTGAGCTCGATGACGTAGCTGGAGCGGGTACGCGGATTGGCGACCGTCTCCGGGGAGCCGTCGGCCTCCGACGCCGCAGCGGTGTCATCGAGGTCGGGCAGCACCTCGTTCTCGATCCACCGCGTGGTCACGGCCAGCTGTCCGGCCTTGTCGGGTGCGGTGAAGTCGGGACGGGTCAGGACCTCGGCGTGCAGGGCGGTGCACACGGTGACACCTTCGACGACCGTCTCTCGCAGGGCGCGTCGGGCTCGGGCGATGGCCTGCTGCCGGCTGGCGCCGGTGACGATGATCTTGGCGAGCATCGGGTCGAACAGGGAGGTGACGACATCACCCTCGGTGACTCCGGACTCGATACGGATACCGGGGCCGGCCGGCCAGCGCAGGCGAGTGATGGTGCCGGTGGAGGGAGCCAGGCCACGGGAGGGGTCCTCACAGGTGATGCGCAGCTCGAGGCTGTGACCGCGAGGCTCATTGAGCTTACCGAGGCGACCGCCCTCTGCGATGCGCAGCTGGACCTCGACCAGGTCGGTGCCAGTGACCTCCTCGGTGACGCAGTGCTCCACCTGGAGACGGGGGTTGACCTCCAGGAACCACACATTGCCCTCGGGGGTCAGGAGGAACTCGCAGGTGGCCACCCCGACGTAGTCGACCGTCTCCAAAAGACGACGGGAGGCCTCGACGAGCCGGTCGTGAACGCCCTCGGGCAGGAAAGGTGCGGGAGCCTCCTCGAGGAGCTTCTGATTACGTCGCTGCAGGGAGCAGTCGCGGGTGGAGACGACGGCGAATCCGCCGTGGGAGTCGCGGGCGCACTGGGTCTCGACGTGGCGCGCGGCCGTCACGAATCGCTCCAGGATGAGGGTGCCACCGCCCTGCGCCGCCGACTCGAAGGCAGGGGTGGTCCTGACCTCGTCGTCGTTGTGCAGGACGGTGATACCGCGTCCTCCGCCGCCGTCGGTGCGCTTCAGAGCGACCGGGTAGCCGTGGGCGGCGGCGAAGTCGATCACGGTGTCAGCGTCGGTGACCGAGTCGGTGATGCCCGGTACCGGGGCGACCCGGGCCTGTTCGGCGGTGTCCCGGGCACTCATCTTGTCCCCGAGGGCATCCATGGCCTCAGGCGAGGGGCCGACCCAGGTGATGCCGGCCTCGATGATGGAGCGGGCGAAGTCAGCGTCCTCGGACAGGAACCCGTAACCGGGGTGGATAGCGTCGGCACCGGTGGTGCGGGCCAGCTCGAGGAGCGCTGCCGCATCGGTGTAGGACGACCCCTCAGGTAGTGCGTAGGCCTCGTCGGCGAGCTCCGCCGCGGGGCTCATGAGGTCCTCGGGCGTGTACGGAAGGATCGACGTCGCCCCGAGATCGCGGGCGGTTCGCACGATACGCAGTGCGATCTCGCCACGGTTGGCGATGAGGATACGGGAGAGGGTCACCAAGAGTCTCCTTACCTGGACGGTGCCGGGCTGGCGGCGGGCCATCCTTGGGCCGGCGGGGTGGGTCCGTACCTTCCCTACAATCGCTGAAGGGCAGATCCACTGGGTAACGACGTTACGTGGTCAAGGCACCACATTCCATTTGTGGAAACCTCACAAAGACCAAGAGTTGCGTTGGTGTAACAGTCGAGACCCCAGTAATGGAGCGGCATAACGGGGGCCTCGCAAAGGTGCCTTCTGCTCCCCGAACGCCTTTGAGGTTTCCCACAAGGCTGATGGCGTGGGGTGCCTCTGCACATCGGCTGTCACGCCTGCATCATGAGCACCTCCTTTGACGGGACTGGGCACTGATGGTGGCCGCCTTCAGCGCCCCTCAGTGTCGTCAGTGGCCGCCGTGAGCGTCATGGCGGTGCGAGGAGGCCGCCTCACGCAGCTCTGAGATGGCGGCCAAGGCGTCGTCGGCCCGGTAGACCGCGGACCCGGCAACGAAGACATCGGCGCCGGCCTCGGCGGCGCGCTCGATCGTCTGTGAGGTGATGCCGCCGTCGACCTGCACTCGCAGGTCGAGTCCTCTGGTGCCGACCAGCTCGCGAGCGCGGTGGATCTTGGGCAGCATCGACTCGATGAAGGACTGGCCTCCGAAGCCCGGCTCCACGGTCATGATCAGGAGAAGGTCGAAGTCCCCCAGTACGTCGGCGACGGCCTCCAGAGGTGTGGCGGGCCTCAGTGCGATGCCCGCGCCGGCGCCGAGTCGGTGGAGCTCACGCGCCAGACGCACCGGCGCTGTCGTGGCCTCGGCGTGGGGGGTGACGATCTGGCAGCCGGCCTCGGCGTAGGTCGGCGCCCAGCGGTCGGCGTCGCGGATCATGAGGTGGGCGTCCACGGGCAGCGAGGAGTGGGCGAGCACCGCCTCGACCACCGGCAGCCCCCAGGACAGGTTCGGCACGAAGTGGTTGTCCATGACGTCGACGTGGATCCCGTCGGCGCCCGGGGTGCCAGCACCTCCCGTGACCCGGTCGAGCTCGTCGGCCAGATGGGCGATGTCGCAGTTGAGGATCGAGGGGTGGATGGCCGTCATCGGGGTGCTCCTCGTGATGCGCTGGTGTGGTTGTCAGTCAGCTGGTGCGGCGCAGCAAGGCGCAGAACATGGCGTCGGTGCCGTCGAGGTGGGGCCAGAGCTGAAGCGTCTCCCGGTCGGATCCGGCCGGCGGCTGCGGGGCCAGGCGGGTGGCGACGTCCCCGGCGTGCAGGGGCTCAGTGCGCAGGCCCTCCCGCTCCAGAAGTCGCGTCACGTCCCGCACCACGAAGGTCGTCTCCAGAGCGTGCGGTGAGCAGGTCACATAGGTCACCACTCCCCCGCGCCGCACGGCGCGCAGGGCGCTGGCCAGCAGCTCCCGCTGAAGCTCGGCCAGGACGGTGACGTCGCCCGGCGCACGGCGCCAACGGGCCTCCGGGCGACGACGCAGTGACCCGAGGCCCGTACAGGGGGCGTCGACCAGGACACGATCGTAGGTGCCGGACTCATCACGGCCGAGGTCGCGTCCGTCGCCGCATCGCACCCGGACCACGTCCGGCGCGATGGCGCGCAGGGCGGAGCGCACCAGGTCGGCCCGGTGGGGGCTGACCTCATTGGCCAGCAGCTGAGCGCCCTTCTGAGCGGCCCGCGCGGCGAGCAGGGCGGCCTTGCCACCGGGCCCGGCGCACAGGTCGAGCCAGCGCTCGTCGCGCCCCTCGAGGGGAGCATGTGCCGCAATGAGCGCCACCAGCTGGCTCCCCTCATCCTCAACCCCTGCCCGGGAGTCGCGGATCGCCTCGATCCTGCCAGGGTCTCCTCCGACCATGACGACGGCGAGGGGACTGATCCTGCCGGGACGCGGCTCAACGTCGTGTGCCCGGTCCGCCTTGCGAGCAACCTTGGCCAGCGCTTCCGGGGCGATGAGGCCCGGCCTGGCGCACAGGGCCACTTCGGGGTCGGTGTTGTCCGCGATCAGGAGCGCCTCCAGCTCATCGCTGCTGCGGCCGTGGGTGACCAGGGCCTGGCGCAGTGCCTTGACGATCCACTCCGGGTGTGACTGGGTGCGGGCCAGGGCGGACGTCTCATCAGGTGCGTTCTGCTGCAGGGCAGCCATCCAGGAGTCCAGGTCCTGCCCGCTGAGCCGACGCATGACTGCGTTGACGAAGGTGGCCGCGCCGCGCCCGCAGGAGGTGGTGGCCAGGTCCACGGTGGTGCTGACGGCGGCGTGCTGGGCCACTCTCATACCCATGAGCTGGTGGGCTCCCAGGCGCAGGATGTCGAGCACGGCCGGGTCGATGCGCTCCAGAGGGCGGTCCGTGCAGGCGGCGATCATCGCGTCGTAGCGCCCCTGGAGCCGCAGGGTCCCGTAGGTCAGGGCGGTGGCGAAGCCGGCGTCGCGCCGATCCAGGTCGGCGGTCTCCAACAGCTCGGGCAGCAGGAGGTTGGCGAAGGCGTCATCGCGGCGAACGCGGGTGAGCACCTCCAGGGCCACCTGACGCGCCGGGTCCGATCGGCGTCGCGCTGAGCGCGGTGATGCGCCTGTGGACGGGCCGTGCTGTCTGGAAGGCAGCCGCCCCCGCCCCCGGCCGCCCGCGTGGTGACCACCGCGCTTACTGCGACTGCTGCCTTGCTCACGGCGCCTCCCGGGCGCGCCGCTTCCGCCTCGCCGGTTCTCGCCGTGCCCATCTGACGGGCTCCGGTGTGCCGATCGCTCCCCCATCAGATCGTTCCCTCAACGTCATTGTTCCTGGGAGACGAGTCCCCCAGGATGACGCCCGCCTCCGGACGCGCCCCCCTCGCCCAGGCGTCGGCGGGCATCCAGCTGCGCCCGGCGGGCGCGACCTGTCCCAGACGGACGGCGCAGCCCCCGGTTCCCACGAGAGCCTCATGCTTGGTGGCACGCAGCTGGCCGGGCAGAAGGTCGGTGACCTCAGGGACCGGGGTGACCGGGCCCAGGCGGAACCTGGCCCCCTGGTAGGTGGTGTGGGCACCCGGCGCCGGACTGACGCCCCGGATCCGGCGGTCAATGGTCAGTGCCGGATCGTCCCACCGGACCTGGCCGTCGGCGGAGGAGAGCATGGGCGCCAGCGTGGCCAGCGCGTCATCCTGCGGCTCCGGACGCACGCTCCCGTCCCCCACGGAGCGCAGGACGTCAAGGACGAGGGGCGCCCCGGCCTGTGCCAGCCGCTCCAGAAGGTCGCCACTGGTGTCCCGGCCACTGATGGCCTCGGTGAGTCGGCCATAGACGGGGCCGGTGTCGAGGCCCTCCTCGAGTCGGAACACACTGGCCCCGGTGACCTCGTCGCCGGCGATGACCGCCCGCTGGACCGGAGCGGCTCCGCGCCACGCAGGGAGCAACGAGAAGTGGAGATTTAACCAGCCGTGCACAGGGACGTCCAGCAGATCGGCCGGGACCAAGCGCCCGTAGGCGACCACGACGGCGACGTCGGCCCTCAGGGCGCGCACCCAGTCGCGCACGTCGTCGGCATGCTCACCCTTGAGAGTCGCGGGGGTACGTACGTCGAGCCCGGCGTCGCGAGACATGGCCGCCACAGGTGAGGGATGCAGTGTCCGGCCGCGTCCTTGACGGGCGTCCGCACGGGTGAGGACCCCGACGACGTCGTGCTTACTGGCGAGAAGGGCCTCCAAGGTGGGCAGGGCTGCCTCAGGGGTTCCGGCGAAAAGCACACGCATGCGGCCGAGTCTAAGGCTCCGGGTCGCCCGGTGCGGGGTTCAGCGCCGGCCCGGCGTGGGGAGCAGGCCCAGGGCGATGAGCTCTGCCCGCAGCCGTCCTGAGCCGGTGAAGCGGTGGGTGCGCAGCCCCAGCCGACCGGCCGCCTCAATGTTGACCGCCGAGTCATCGATGAACAGGGTGCTGGAGGCCTGGAGGCGGTAACGCTCCAGGAGCAGCTCGAAGACGGCGGCATCGGGCTTGGCCAGATGCTCGCGCCCGGAGACTACGATGCCGACGAAGCGCTCGAGCTGGGGAACCAGGAGCCTGGCCGCCTCGAAGGTGGCGGCGTCGAAGTTGGTCAGCCCGTACAGCGCCACACCCTCCTCGAGGAGGTCGTCGAGCAGATCCGCCATACCGGGAACGGGGCCCGTCAGCGAGGCGGCGAAGCGCTGACGGTACAGGGAGAGGATTTCCGCCCAGTCAGGGCGATCGGGATGGGCTCGGATGCAGTCGGCGAGGACCTGCTCGAAGGGCTCCCCCAGGTCCAGCCGCTCGTTCCAGGTCAGGAACCCGCCATCGACCACGAACCCCTCCCAGGCATCGGCCGAGACGTATCCGGCGACTGACGCTATGGGCTCCCAGGCGTACAGGACATTGCCGTAGTCGAGAACGACGGCGCTCACGGAGACGGCGGGGGTGGAGGTCCTGAGGCCCGGGATCAGCACGTTCACACCTGGCATCCTCCCACGCCTGCGCCGTCGGGTCTCCGCGCGAGTCCACCTGGGACGGAGCGCCTCTGACATTTGTGAGTCATCTACTGATGCGGGGCCACTCAGATTGCTGGTCAGAGATGCTCGGCAGCACCTCCAAGAGCAATGAAGCGCCTGGTGGGAGCAATATCACGCATAGGCAAAAGCCGCTCGATCGACGTGCCCTGAACTTCTTCCTACCAGGGGGTTTCCAACCGCTATGGACTCTGGTACGCTCGTACCAATCCAGTACGGGCGTACTACTTCTACAGTCAGAGCGCGTGATGCGCGTCATGATCCACATCGGCGACACAGTGCTGTGTCAGAGAGGGAGTCATGGAAATTTCCGTAGATTCCGAAATCGGGAAGCTTCGCCAGGTCATCCTGCACCGACCCGGCAACGAGATGCTCCGACTCACCCCGCAGAACAAGGACCACCTCCTGTTCGACGACGTCCTGTGGCTTGAACGGGCCCAGGAGGAGCACGACCAGTTCGCACGAGTTCTGACCGACCGCGACATCGAGGTGCTCTACCTCAGCGACCTGCTGGCCCAGACCCTCGAGGCGCCCGAAGCCAGGGACTACGTCCTGGATCGGGTCGTCAACGAGAACACCAACGGCCCCAGTGCCGCCGAGCCGCTGCGCGCCCTGGCCCAGGATCTGTCCGGGGCCGAGCTGGCCGAGGTGCTCGTTGCCGGGATCACGAAGGCCGAGCTGCTCGAGCGCACCTCCTGCCCGGACTCGCTCGTGCTGGCCTCCATGGACGACGACGACCTGCTTCTGCCGCCGTTGCCCAACCACCTCTTCACTCGCGATACGTCTTGCTGGATCTACAACGGGGTGTCCATCAACTCGATGATGATGCCGGCCCGCCAGCGCGAGACCATCAACTACGAGGCGATCTACCGCTGGCACCCTCTCTTCGCCGGCTCCGACTTCCCCGTGTGGTCCGAGGGCACACAGGCAGGCCCCGCCACCGTGGAGGGTGGAGACGTCCAGATCATCGGCAACGGCGCCGTTCTGGTCGGAGTCTCCGAGCGCACCACCTCGCAGGGTATCGAGAGGCTCGCCAGCCGACTGTTCGCCGGAGGCAAGGTGAACCAGATCGTCGCCGTCGAGATGAACCGGACGCGCGCCCAGATGCACCTGGACACGGTAATGACCATGGTCGACGTCGGCACGTTCACCATCTACGGCGGCCTGGGGAAGCTGCCGACGCTCACGCTGCGCCCAGACGGAGACAAGCAGATCAGCGTCACGCGCAACGCCCCCGAGGACATGTACCGGGTCATCGCCCAGGCCCTGGGTGTCGACGAGCTCAACGTTCTCATCACGCCCCAGGACTCGATGGCCGCCGCCCGTGAGCAGTGGGACGACGGCTCCAACTCCCTGGCCATCGCCCCCGGTGTCATCGTTACCTATGAACGTAACGTCAACACGAACGAGTACCTTACTTCCCATGGCATCGAGGTCCTGACCATTCCCGGTTCGGAGGTCGGTCGCGGTCGCGGTGGTCCACACTGCATGAGCTGCCCAACCCTGCGGGACCCGCTTGCCTGAGTCGGCCCTGGCCGACGCATAAGAAGAACTGTCAGTACATCACCACACTGGACGAAGGAATCCTCATGTCCCACCCCCTGAACAACCGCAGTTTCCTCAAAGAGCTCGACTTCACGGCTGAGGAGTGGAGCTCCCTGCTTGAGCTGGCCGCCCAGCTCAAGAAGGACAAGAAGGCCGGCCGCGAGGTGAAGCGCCTGGCCGGGAAGAACATCGCTCTCATCTTTGAGAAGACCTCGACGCGTACCCGCTGCTCCTTCGAGGTGGCGGCCTACGACCAGGGTGCACAGGTCACCTACCTCGACCCCTCCGGTTCCCAGATGGGCCACAAGGAGTCCGTGGCGGACACCGCCCGGGTGCTGGGCCGCTTCTACGACGGCATCGAGTTCCGCGGCAAGAAGCAGGAGCACGTCGAGGCCCTGGCTGAGCTCTCCGGCGTCCCCGTGTGGAACGGACTGACGGATGAGTGGCACCCCACCCAGATGCTGGCCGACCAGCTGACCATGCTGGAGCACGCAGACAAGCCGATCGAGAAGATCTCCTTCGCCTACCTCGGCGACGCCCGCAACAACGTTGCCAACTCGCTGCTCATCTCAGCGGCCCTCATGGGGATGGACGTGCGGATGGTGGCCCCCAAGGAGCTGCAGACCTCTCCCGAGGTGGTGGCTCAGGCCGAGAAGCTGGCCAAGGACAGCGGCGCCCGCATCCTCATCACCGATGACGCCGCTGAGGGCGTCAAGGGCGTCGACTTCCTCTACACCGACGTGTGGGTCTCCATGGGTGAGCCCAAGGAGGTCTGGGACCAGCGCATCGCTCTGCTCGCGCCCTACCAGGTCAACGCCCAGCTGGTGGAGGCCACCGGCAACCCGGACGTGAAGTTCCTCCACTGCCTGCCGGCCTTCCACGACCGCAACACCACGGTGGGTGAGGACATCTTCGCCAAGACCGGCATGGAGGGCCTGGAGGTGACCGACGACGTCTTCGAGACCGAGCGCAACGTCGCCTTCGACCAGGCCGAGAACCGTATGCACACCATCAAGGCCGTCATGGTCGCGACCCTGGGAAAGTGGGACTGAGTTGTGAGAATCGTCGTCGCCCTCGGGGGAAACGCCCTGCTGCGTCGGGGGGAGAAGCCCGACGCCAGTACCCAGATCCGCAATGTCGAGATCGCGGCCCACGAGCTGGCCAAGCTGGCGGAGAAGCACGAGCTGGTCCTGACTCACGGGAACGGCCCCCAGGTGGGGGTCCTGGCCCTGCAGTCCGCCAATGACGAGCGCCTCTCCGAGCCCTACCCCTTCGACACCCTCGGTGCCCAGACGCAGGGCATGATCGGCTACTGGCTGCTGCAGGCCATGCAGAACGCCCTGCCCGGTCGCCACGTGGCCGCCATGGTCAACCAGACCCTGGTGATGGCCGGTGACCCGGCCTTCTCCAACCCCACCAAGTTCGTCGGTGAGGTGTACACCAAGGAGGAGGCCGAGAAGCTGGCTGAGGAGCGGGGCTGGGTGGTCAAGCCCGACGGCGAGCACTACCGCCGCGTCGTCGGCTCCCCCATGCCGCAGCGCGTCATCGAGACCCGCCTGGTGCGCTCCCTACTGGATGCCGGTGCGATCGTCGTCTGCTCCGGAGGCGGCGGTGTTCCCGTCGTCCGCAGCGAGGAGGGCAAGCTCAAGGGTATTGAAGCCGTCATCGACAAGGACCTCACGGCATCGGTCATGGCCGAGGCCCTGGAGGCCGATGCGCTTCTTATCCTCACGGACGTTGATGGAGTGTTTCAGGACTTCGGGACCGAGAACCAGAAACAGGTCCCGAGGGCGACACCGGCAGAGCTGCGGTCCATGGGACTTCCCAGTGGGTCCATGGGACCAAAGGTCGAGGCGGTGTGTCGATTTGTTGAGTTGACTGGCGATATGGCGGCAATCGGACGTCTTGAGGACGCCGTTTCCATCATTGAGGGCCAGGCAGGGACTATCGTGACTCCCGGAGGAAACTACGGGGGCCCAGACGATATCCATCCCCCAATTCCCGAGCAGCTCGACACTCGTATTCGCAGGGCCTGACCGGCGCAACGGCATCGGTCTTTCAAGGAGGTGGTGAACACCGTCAACCAGCAATGACCGTGCCACGGTTCAGCGATCATTCTTGTATTCAGATACTCCTACGACCACTTTTTCGGATCCTTCAGAGTAGAATGACAGTGTTGAACCACAGACACATCACCTGTCTTCATTCACGCACCACACATCGAGCACAAAGGAGTGACTTACTCATGACGAAGATCGTCAACTCTTGGAACGACTTCGACCCTCTCAAGCGCGTTATCGTCGGACGCGCCGACTTCTCGGTTATTCCTCCCGAGGAGCCCGCCACCTCTGAGAAAGTGCCGATCGACTCCGAGATGCGCGGCATGTGGGGCCCCCGCCCCACCGCCACCGTCGAGGCCGCCAACGAGCAGCTCGACAACTACGTCAAGATCCTCGAGGGTCTGGGCGTCCAGGTGGACCGCCCCACACCGCTGCAGTGGAACCAGGCCATCCAGACGCCCGACTTCCGCACGGAGTCCGGCTTCACCCAGATGCCCCCTCGCGACATCCTGCTGACCATCGGTGACGAGATCATGGCGTCGGCCAACTCGTTCCGCTGCCGCTACTTCGAGTACCTCGCCTACTGGCCCCTCATGAACCAGTACTTCGAGGAGGACCCGGAGTTCAAGTGGACCCAGGCCCCTCGTCCTCGACTGACGGACAAGTCCTACAAGCACAACTACTACGACGAGCGGATCTCCCTGGAGGAGCGCCTTGAGCGCACCGCCGCCAAGGACTTCGTGACCACCGAGTTCGAGCCGATGTGGGACGCCGCCGACGTCATGCGCGTGGGTAAGGACCTGTTCATCCAGCACGGTCTGACCACCAACCGCAAGGCGATGGAGTGGTTCAAGCGCTACTACCCGGACCTGCGGGTGCACGCGGTGAACTTCCCCGGTGACCCCTACCCGATCCACATCGACGCCACCTTCGTGCCGCTGCGGCCCGGGCTCATCATCAACAACCCGCACCGCCGTCTGCCCGAGGAGCAGCGCAAGATCTTCGAGGCCAATGACTGGCAGATCGTCGACGCAGCTCCTCCGGCCCACGAGGTTCCGCCGCCGCTGTGCTACTCCTCCGTCTGGCTGTCCATGAACTGCCTCGTCATCGACCACAAGACCGTGTGTGTCGAGGCGAGCGAGGTCCACCAGATGGAGCAGATGGACAAGCTGGGCATGAACGTCATCCCGGTTCCCTTCCGTGACGCCTACGCCTTCGGCGGTGGTCTGCACTGCGCAACGGCCGACGTCTACCGTGAGGGTGGCTGCGAGGACTACTTCCCCAACCAGGTCGCTGACCCGACTCTGGTCTGATCTCAAGGGTGCGGGGCGGCGGCTCATGGGACCGGGCTGCCGCCCCGCACCGTTCCCGGCTCTGCTCTTCGCAGCGCGGTCAGCGGACGCTCCATAGGACTGGGAAGGCCCACCTGACCGCGTGAGACCCGGCAAGGATGCCGGTCTGTCGTGCACGCCGGGGGAGAACTCAGGAGACACAACTGCCATGTCACAGACATCGTCCGCTGAATCCTCTGTCACAGAGTACGTCATGAACAAGAAGCTGGGCGCCATCGCCATGCTTCTCTCCGCCACCGGGATGGGGCTTGTCGGCACCATCAGTCGTGGCACGACCGCCGGCCTCGCTGACGCCGACAAGTCCGTCATCGGTTCGTTCCTGGCCTTCGGGCGCATGAGCGTCGGACTGCTTGGATTCATCCTCATCCTCGTTCTCACCGGGAAGGCCGGGTTGTTCAAGAGCACCCGTCTGAGCACCACGGTGATCCTGGGAGGTGTGAGCATCGGCCTGTCCCTGGGCTGCTACATCTCCTCGACCCTGATGACGACCATTTCCAATGCCGTCTTCCTCATCTATACAGGACCCCTGTTCTGCGCACTGCTCGCACGCATTTTCCGCAAAGAGAGGATCAGCGTGCTCTCCGGCATCTTCCTGTCTCTTGTGTTCATAGGAATGCTGCTGACCATTGGAATCATCGACTACAAGAACGGGAGTCTCACTTTCGGACTGGATCTGTCAGCCACATCTCCCGAGTTCCCTCAGAAGAGCCTGGGAGATCTTTTAGGCCTGCTGTCCGGCGTCTTTTACGGTCTGGCATTGTTCTTCTACGGGTACCGCAAGGATGTCGATTCGATCGTCCGCGGTGTGTGGAACTTCTTCTGGGCCGCCTGCGCAACGCTGGTCATGTCCATCGTCTTGCGTCCTTGGCACGGCGTTTCCACCTTCACCGCCACTAACTGGATGTGGGCAGTGGCCCTCTTCCTCGTCTGCGGCCTCTTCGCACTGGGGTTCCTGGTTGTTGCAGGGCGCAACCTGCCTGCCGTTGAGTACTCGACGATCTCCTACTGGGAGTGTCCGGTCGCCATTCTGTGCGGCCTGCTCGTCTGGGGAGAGAAGCTCACGCCCATGGGGATGATCGGTGGACTGCTCATTGTCGGTGGTGGGTTGGCCCCGATCATCGTGGATGCCGCCACCCGGAAATCACGTGCCTCCACGTCCTGATCCTCCTGCGATCCTGTCTGCCTGCGTCAACTCCCAGCGGGCAGGCAGGATCGCAGGTAGAATCATCAATGTCTCACCTTGAGATGACTATTACGTCAACGTCGACATCCACCGAGCCGGAGCCATAGGCTATGAATACCGTCCACTCAGGAAGCACGAACGACCATCACCTGGACTCAGAACGAAGTCTTGCGCTGAGGCGTGCAGCGAAAGCGAGCTTCATCGGAAACTTCATTGAGTGGTTCGACTACGCCTCGTATGGATACCTGGTTACCGTCATTGGTCACGCCTTCTTTCCAGAGGCAGACAAATCATTCCAGTTGCTGTCGATATACGCAGTGTTTGCGATGTCATTCATTCTGCGTCCCATCGGAGCTGTCGTGTGGGGGGCCTGGGGGGACCGATGGGGGCGTCGCTGGGCGCTGTCCTGGTCGATTCTTATCATGTCCGGATCGACGTTCTTCATCGGACTTCTTCCCACATACTCGGTTATTGGGATGGTGAGCGCCATCGGCCTGCTTGTCCTGCGCATGATTCAGGGATTCTCTGCGTCAGGTGAATATGCGGGTGCTGGAACATTCCTTGCTGAGTACGCACCGCCGTCGCGCCGTGGGATATACACCTCCCTGGTTCCAGCCTCCACCGCTTGCGGCCTGCTTGCCGGTTCCCTCATGGTCACAGGGATGTTCTCGGTCCTCAGTGACAACGCCATGAACACCTGGGGGTGGCGAGTTCCTTTCCTGCTGGCCGGCCCATTGGGACTCATCGGTCGCTATATCCGGGTGCATCTGGAGGACTCCCCCGCCTACCAGGAGATGCGAGCGGAGATGCCGCAGGAGCAGAAGACCGCCAGCTGGGTCGAACCGCTGCGCCTGCTGCTGCGAGACCACCTGCGCGAGACACTCATCACCTTCGGAGTCTCCTGTCTCAACGCCGTCGCCTTCTACATGCTCCTCACTTATATGCCGACCTATGTCCACGAAGAGCTCGGATTCTCGCAGGACACCTCCACTCTGGCAACGTCTGTGATGCTGGTCGTGTACATCGGCGCGATTTTTCTTATGGGGCACCTGTCGGACTCCTTCGGACGTCGGCGGATGCTCATCGCCGCTTGTGTCGCGTTCATCGTTCTCACCATCCCGTTGTTTGTTGTCATGACAAAGGCCGCAGGCATGCTTGCAGTGGTCATCCTGTGCCAGATCGTCTTTGCTGTAGCTCTGACGGCTAATGATGGAACTCTGGCCACCTTCCTGGCAGAGTCCTTTCCGACCAATGTCCGCTACTCCGGATTCGCCCTGTCCTTCAATGGGGCCAACGCGCTTCTTGGTGGAACGACGCCATTCATTGTCACATGGCTCATCAAGCTCACCGGATCCCCCTTGGCACCGGCGGTCTATCTCACGATGATCGCGTTGATCGCCATGGTGGCAATCTTCCAGTCCCGCACAATTCACGGGTCGGAACTGACGGAGGAGCAGACTCAGCCTTCAGCCTGATCCACTCACTCAGAGCAATTGGTAACAGGTCGAATATAGACTGCCTCTTTACGAGGCCATTATCACCGTCTTGTTACGGACATGACGGCTTCATTATCGTAAGATGATGAGCATGGCTACTACCGATGCAGACACCGCTGGAGACGCAGCGAGTAGCGACGCTTCCACACCTGCAGGTTCTCGAGCGGAGTCCCGAGTCACACCGCGAGGCGAGGACCGACGTCAGGCCATTATCGAAGCCGCGGCAGCCATCATCCGTGAGTCAGGTCCTTCCGCAATCAGCCATCGTAGTGTTGCCAAGCGAGCCGGGTGCTCCTTGTCCGCGACGACCTACTACTTCGATGGCCTGGAGGATCTCCTCCATCAGGCGGGGCTGGTCAATATCGGGCTGTGGGCCTCCCGGGCGGAGCATGTCGCCGACCGAGTGGAGGCCTTCAAGGGCGTTCCAGACATCCCTCAGCGGGTCCGGTTCATCCTCCAGGCGACCCTCCCCGCCCATGGGGCCTACTTCGGGCACTATCTCCAGCTCATCTCGGCCAGCCAGGCGTCCCCGGTCAAGCACGCATACCGCCAGGGACGACAACGCCTCAACGCTGCATTGCGTCGTGTGTTGCGCCAGCTCGACAGCCCGCTCGAGCCGGAGATGGTCATTGCCATCGTCGACGGTGCGGCCGTGACCGCCCTCAGCGAGGGGTGGAACGTCAAGTCCACCGCAGCGGGACTGCTGACTGATCTCATTTCCCTGGCTCACGGCATGCCGCCCTTCCAGGCGCCTGGTGCCACAGTGGGTACCGCTTCGGCTTCCACCGCTCACGTGACACGGCCCGCCATGGTCAAGTCGAGTAGTAGCGCCGGTTAGGGTCTGTCCAGCTGGTCGTGCTCCTCGTTCTCCTTGCCGGTTCGTCCCGACTTCCTCACCACAAACGAGTGGGATCGAGCTCAACACGCACCGGCTCCTCACGCCGGGCCGACCGGTCACGCAGCCTGACCCCAAGCATGGTTGCAAGTGCCCTGCCACGGGACAGCGGAGCGCGTACCAGAGCCCTGGCCACGCCGGGGGGCACCTGACCGTGAACGGGCGGTGGAGCCACCGGTCCCAGCACCTCGAAACCATCGGCGTCGGCCTGGGCCAGGAGGGACTCCACGCCACGCACCGGACCGTCCAAACGTGCCACTCGCCACGCGGGCGGAAGACGCAGCTCGGCTCGTTCCAGGAGCTCCCTGCGGGCGAAGCCCGCCTGGTCCCATCTCACAAGGCCCTGTGCCGCGACCGGATCCGGACCGCCCAGGAGAACAGTGCGGGCCGACGGCGCCGCCAATGCCACAGCATTCGACCACTGGCGCAGTGCTTCACTCGCTGCGCCAAGATCGGGTCGTGAGGACAGGGCCCCGCCGTCGAGCAGCAGGACTGCCCGGTATCCACCCTCGGCCACCGGCTCAGCCCCGGGCGTGGCTATGACAAGGCGCGGCGTGGCGTCAACCTCGTCCACGACGCCGTGGGCCTCTCTCGCTCCTGAGACCACCACGGGGACACCGGGAAAGGCCCTCCCGAGCTCCTCCCCCGTGCGCGTGGACCCGATCGTCGCCATCCTCAAGCCATGGCCGCCGCACTCGGGGCAGTCCCACTGCCCCACCGTACGAGCGCACCAACGGCAGGAGGTACGTCCCAGATGGTCCATCGCCAGCGGGCCCCCGCACGAAGAACAGTGAGCGGCCGAGCGGCACCGGGCACAGGCGACCAACGGCGCGTACCCGGCGCGTGGCACCTGGACGAGAACCGGTCCGTCCTGCAGGGCGCGCCGCAGTGCTCGATGGGCGAGCGATGGGATTCGGGCCGCCCCGGAAGCGCCCTCCCGATCCAGCTCTGCCGGGCCAGGAACCTCTACACGGGGCACCACGTTGCGTACGACATGCCGAGGGGCCACGAGGCTCTGACACCACCCCTGCTCAACGAGTGACTGCGCCTCCACGGAACGGCTGAAACCACCGATGAGCAGACCGGCACCCTCCAACGTGGAGCGCAGGGCAAGCACCGTGCGCGTATGACTGTAGGGAGCGTGAGGCTCCTCCAACCGGTTGTCCCCGTCGTCCCAAACGGCCGCCAGCCCGAGCCGATGCACCGGAGCGAAGGCCGCCGCCCTCGTGCCAACGACCACCCGGGCGCGCCCCAGTAGCAGAGTCAGAAAGGCTCGGTAACGGCGCGCCGGCCCGTGCTCGGCTGAGAGCACCACCACCGGCTCCCCCTCCAGCTCACGTCCCAGCCAGGCGGCCAGGGTCTCAGCCTGATGAGTCGTCGACACAACGACGACGACACTGCGGGAGCTCACCAACGTGGCCTGGACGGCCCGGGCCAGGCACACCTGCCACGGCTCAACCACCGCGACAGGCCGACCGTCGCCGCCCGACAAACGTGCCTGGTGCGGTCCTGGCTGCGCCGGCAGGGCGGACCAGACCACTCGTGGAGCCTCGCCGTCGGCCAGCCGGCGCAGGAACTCCTCACCACCGTCGTATGGGTGCCAGCTCTGCTCGCTCGAGGAAGTGTGCTCCCAAGCTGGAAGGTTGAGAGGAGCCTTGTCCCTCTCCTTCTTCTCCGTCGTGGCGTGCCTGGCGGGAACCGCAAGACGGATGACGTCGGAGCGTGTTCCGCAGCTGCGGGAGGCGACAGCCTCGACCAAGCGGCGTGAGCTCGCTGGCAGGACCTGGAGGTCGGAAACCACCCGTCGCAGTGTAGAGAGCCGACCGATGTGCGTCGTTGTCGCACCCCGCTCCCAGATCCAGCCCCGCATCTCCTGCTCACCGAAGCGGACCATCACCCGGGTGCCAGGCAGCGCCTGCTGGGCCAGTGCCGCAGGCACCAGGTAGTCGAAGGTGCGATCAAGGTGCGGTACCGGGGAGTCCAGGAGGACCCTGGCCACGGGGTCCTGGACCCCGGCCACCGTCACCGTGCGCTGACCGGGCTCCGGCAGTTCCAAAAGCTCGCCTTGCCTGCTCACGCCCTGACTACGCGCCGGCTCGTCCGGCTCACCGGTAGCATAAGCAGCGTCGTCGTAGCCGGTTGCCATACAAGCCTTCGGAAGTCTCCCGCCCGAGTACGCGGGGCTCAGACGGCCTGGCGCAGAGCCTCGACGCGGTCAGTGGCCTCCCAGCTGAAGCCGGGACGCCCGAAGTGGCCGTAGGAGCTGGTGGCTCGGTAGATGGGACGCAGCAGGTCGAGGTCCCGCACGATCGCGGCCGGACGGAGGTCGAAGACCTCGTTGATGGCTTTCATAATGCGTTCCTCGGGAACGGTCGCGGTCCCGAATGTCTCCACGTAGACGCCCACGGGGTGGGCTGAGCCGATGGCGTAAGCCACCTGGATCTCGCATCTTCTGGCCAGCCCTGCTGCTATGACATTCTTGGCGACCCAGCGCATGGCATAGCTGGCGGAGCGGTCCACCTTCGAGGGGTCCTTTCCGGAGAAGGCACCCCCGCCGTGGCGGGCCATTCCGCCGTAGGTGTCGACGATGATCTTGCGCCCCGTCAGCCCTGCGTCACCTGCCGGACCACCGATGACGAACTGTCCTGAAGGATTGATGAGGACCTCGGTGCCGGCGGTGTCGAGCTCGGTGCCGGCCTCGGCCTCGGCGGCCAGTACCGGCTCGATGACCTCTGTCCGCAGAGCGTCGGTGAGCCAGCCACGAGTGCGGTCCTCGTCGTGCTGGGTGGAGATGACCATGTTGTGCAGGCTCACCGGGCGCTGGCCGTCGTAGCCGATCGTCACCTGGGTCTTGCCGTCGGGACGCAGGCCCGGGACGATGCCCTGCTTGCGCACGACGGTCAGTTGCTCCGCCAGACGGTGAGCCAGATGGATGGGCAGCGGCATGAGAGCCGCGGTGTCGTCGCAGGCGTAGCCGAACATGAGCCCCTGGTCTCCGGCGCCTTGCAGGTCGAGAGGATCGATGTCCGTGTCGTCCCTGCGGGCTTCAAGAGACTTGTCCACTCCGGCCGCGATGTCCGCGGACTGCTGCCCGATCGATACCGAGACACCGCAGGAGCGGGCGTCGAAGCAGACGTCCGAGGA
The DNA here is from genome assembly GCF_005696555.1 of Actinomyces sp. oral taxon 171 str. F0337. Lineage (NCBI taxonomy): Bacteria > Bacillati > Actinomycetota > Actinomycetes > Actinomycetales > Actinomycetaceae > Actinomyces > Actinomyces sp. oral taxon 171. The sequence goes on from NZ_CP040005.1 coordinate 1,590,939, forward strand.
GGTGTAGCCGATCGCGGAGATCTCCTGGCGTACGATCTCGGGGATCTCGACGTAGGCCCTCTCCGTGGTCACTTCTCCGGCCACATGCACCAGTCCGGTCGTCACCATCGTCTCAACCGCGACGCGCGCGGTGGGGTCCTGCTCGAGGATGGCGTCGAGGATCGCATCAGAGACACGGTCACAGACCTTGTCCGGGTGTCCTTCAGTGACCGACTCGGAAGTGAACAGACGCAAGGAGGAACTCACCCGCCCATCGTAGTCACCACCAGCACTGATCCGTCGTGGCGTTACCCACGAAAATGCAGGGCCGAGCGTCAGACCGCGTCCACCAGGTCAGCGGTCAGGGAGATGAGAAGACGGGCGACGTCCATCTTGCTGCCCTGTCCCCGCGCCACTTCCGTACCGTGGGCATCCAGGACGACGACGGCATTGGGAACGTCTCCGAAACCAAGCGCCTCCCCCACCGCATTGACTGCCAGAAGGTGAGCCCCTTTGCGGCGAGCCTTGGCCCTGCCGTGGAAGAGCACGTCACCGTTCTCGTCCCCGGTCTCAGCGGCGAATCCGACAACGATCTGACCTGGCCGAGGCGGGTCGCTCACCAGCCCGGCCAGGATGTCCGGGTTAGTGGTGAGCTCGATGGACATGGCCGGTTCACCGAAGTGATCCGCTTCGGCGGGCGCCTGCTTCTTGAGCTTGGTGGCGGCCACGGTGACGGGTCGGTAGTCGGCGACAGCCGCTGCCATGATGACGGCATCGGCGTCGCGGGCGCCGTCGCGCACGGCGCGGAGCATGTCGGAGGCGGTGCCAGCAGCGACAACGCTCACCTCTGCGGGCAGGGCGTTGAGCAGGTCGGAGGCCACGTGGGCCTGCACCAGGGTGACGCGGGCCCCCTGCTCGGCGGCAGCCGCCGCCAGCGCGCAGCCCTGACGCCCTGAGGAGCGGTTGCCGAGGTACCGCACCGGATCGATGGGCTCACGTGTCCCGCCGGCCGAGATGACGACGTGCCGTCCTTCCAAACGCCTGTCGCCCTCCCCCGAGGCATCCTCCGCTCCCGCCACGTCAGCGAGCTGTTTCAGAGCAGCCAGGGCCTGCGACACGACCCGCTCGGGCTCGGGCATCCGTCCCACTCCGGAGTCCTTGCCGGTCAGGCGGCCGCAGTCCGGCTCGATGACCGTCAGACCACGTTCACGCAGTACAGCCACGTTCTCCCGGGTTGCGGGGTTGACCCACATCTGGGTGTGCATGGCCGGCGCCAGGACAACGGGGGCCTGACAGGTCAGTATCGTTGCGGCGAGCATGTCATCGGCCCGTCCTGCTCGCACCCGCGCCAGCAGGTCCGCCGAAGCCGGAGCGACTACGACGAGCTCGGCCCACTCGGCCACGGCCACGTGCTCGACCGCAGCCGGATCGTCGAAGACACCGGTGGATACGGTCCGGCCGCTGACCGCTGCCAGCGCCGGAGCCCCAATGAACCTCAGCGCCGACTCGGTGGCCACCACCTTGACCTCGTGCCCGGCCTGACGCAGCAGTCGAACGACGAAGGGGGCCTTGTAGGCGGCAATCGACCCGGATACGCCGACGACGACGCGCCGCGGCCCCTCGAAGGCGGTCACGGCGCGTTCACTCGCAGCAGCGTGCGGCTCGTCCATGGCGAGCCCGGCTCAGAACTGGATGTCGTCGAGACTGGTGGGAGTCTCGCCCCCCTCGAGGGAGACCGGCGCGTCCAGCGAAATGTCGCTGAACATATCGGCCTCGGCAGCCCGACGGGCCTCCTCGGCCTCGGCGCGTCGGGCGCGGGCCACGTCTCCGGGAATGACCTCGAGCTTGTCCTCGGCAATCTCACGCAGAGCGATGCCCAGAGACTTCTCGCCGACCTCGGAGTCGACCAGCGGACCGAAGAACTCGAACTGGTTGTCCTCGAGCTGCTGGGTATAGGTGTTGATCTGGCGGGCGCGCTTGGCGGCCTCCACCACGAGCCCGTACTTGGAGTCGACCTTCTCCAGAAGGTCATCGATCGGCGGGTTGGTGATGCCCTCGGGCTGGGGAGAGGTTCCGAGCATGTGCATGCCTCCGGTTCAATCTCGATAGTTCAGAGCCACGTTATTCTAACTGCCCAATCCCATGAGTCTCTCCAGCTCCGCGGTGGCACTCGCCACGGTGTCATTGACGACGACATGGTCGAACTCACCGGCCGCGTCCAGCTCGGTGCGCGCCGTGGCCAGGCGGCGTTCCTGCTCCCCGGCGTCCTCAGTACCACGTCCGACGAGCCTGCGGACGAGCTCGTCCCAGCTCGGCGGCGCGAGGAAGACGAGGCGGGCCTCGGGCATCGCCCGGCGAACCTGGCGGGCGCCGGCCAGGTCAATCTCCAGCAGTGCGGGACATCCGGCATCGAGCCGGTCCTGGACCGGGCCGCGGGGGGTGCCGTAGCGATACTTGCCATGGACCAGTGCCCACTCAAGCATTTGGCCGCTGGCGACGAGCGAGTCGAAGTCCTCGTCGCTGACGAAGTGGTAGTGGACGCCGTCAGCCTCGCCGGGACGGGGCTGGCGGGTGGTGGCCGAGACCGAGACGAACAGGTCTGGATGGCGTCTGCGCAGCTCCGTGACGACGGTGCCCTTGCCCACCGCTGTGGGGCCGGCCAGAACGGTCAGGCGGGCGAGTGCGGGAACGGGCGGGTCTGCGGCAGCAACGTCGGTCATGGCCACATCATGGCCTACCGGGCACTGCCAGCACGACCCTGCGTCTGAACAACTGCCCTAGCCGAAGCGTTCCACCAGTGCCGCTCTCTGATTCGCTCCCAGCCCACGGACCCGCCGGGACTCGGCGATTTGAATATCAGCCAGGATGGCATCAGCTGTAGTGGTCCCGACACGTGGGAGGGAGATGAGCAGTGCTCTCACCTTCATCTTGCCCAGGACATCATCGGTCTCTGAGGCGGTGAAGAACTCGGAGAGCTTGAGCTCCCCGCTCTTGAGCTCTGACTTGATACGAGCGCGCTGCGATCGCGCAGCGGCCGCCTTTTCCAGTGCCTGAGCCCGTTGCTCGGGTGTCAGTGTAGGAAGCGTCATGGTGTGTCTCCTCCCAGTCCAGTACCAGTGACCCGCACCACGAGCATAAGTCGGGTCACGTGCACTCGCATTCGCAGGGGCCCATATTCCACAACCGACTTCGTGTTTCCGCACACACCCCGCGCCCAAGGCGGGCTACAGCAGATCAGGGGGCTCAGCGAAGAGCTGTCGCAGCCTCGTAGGCGGACGCCAACGCGGCCTTTCGCAGCGTCTCGATGGAGGGGCCGGCCTTGAGGACCCCGCGCGAGGTGGAGGCCAGGACCTGACGACGCGCCGCTCCGAAAACGGACTCCAGCTCGGTCGGCCCCGCTCCCTGGGCTCCGACCCCGGGCGCCAGTAACGGGCCGTTGGCGCGCTGCAGGTCGATTCCCAGATGAGAGGCGGCCCCACCGACAGTGGCACCCACGACCAGCCCGATGCAGCCGAGTCGGCCCTCCCCGCTGGCCTGGGCGTTGGAGGCGGTCACGCCCTCCACGATGTCTGCGGCCACGGACTGGTCACCGTTGACGGCGTGCTGGACACCGGCTCCTTCAGGATTGGAGGTCAGAGCCAGAACAAAGACGCCCCGTCCGTTCGCCTCGGCGAGAGTGAGCGCGGGAGTCAAGGAGCCGTAGCCCAGGTACGGCGAGACTGTGATGGAGTCGGCGGCCAGAGGAGCGCCATCGGACAGGTAGGCCTGGGCGTAACCGGCCATCGTGGAACCGATGTCACCGCGCTTGACGTCAAGAACGGACAGCGTGCCAACGTCTCGCAGGGCCGCCAGGGTCTCCTCGAGGACTGCGATGCCTGCGCTGCCGTGACGCTCGAAGAAGGCGGACTGCGGCTTGACGGCGGCCACATGCCCTCCGACTGCGTCGACGGTCCGCAGGGCGAAGTCCCGCAGACCCGCGGTCGAGTCGGCCAGATTCCAGGCCTCAAGCAGGTTCGGGTGGGGGTCGATTCCCACGCACAGCGGTCCGTGGTCGTCCATGGCGTCAGCCAGACGGGATCCGAAGGGGCGTCTGGAACCACTGGGCTGGTGAGAGGCTGCAGGACTCATCGAGTCTCCTTGTCGTCAACAGGGGCAACGGGATGGGGCTCGGGCACCGAGCCTCGCCGGGATCGGCGGGCGGCGATGTGCTCCTGGAGGCTGCGAACCTGGAAAGGACCGCGCAGCTGGGCCTCGAGTGCCTGGACCGCCGCCTGGAGCTGTTGGACGGTGGTGATGATGGGACGGTCGGCGCCGGTGGTGGCCGCGCGGATGGAGTACCCGTCGGCACGGGCACCCTGACCCTTGGGGGTGTTGACAACCATGTCGATGGTTCCGGACTCGATGAGTCCAGCGATCGTCTGCTCGCCGTGGGCACCGACACCCTGACTGATCTTGCGCACAGCCATGACGTCGATCCCGTTGCGGCGCAGCACCTGCGCGGTACCGGTGGTGGCCAGGACCGTGAAGCCGAGCTCCGCGAGCCGGGCCACCGGCAGGATGATGGCGCGCTTGTCCCTGTCGGCCACCGAGACGAACAGCGTGCCCTCTCCTGGTAGGCCACCGTAGGCACCGGCCTGGGACTTGGCGAAGGCCCGCGGGAAGTCGACGTCGTAGCCCATGACCTCCCCGGTGGAACGCATCTCCGGTCCCAGGATCGTATCGACCACGCGCCCCTCGATGGTACGGAACCGTTTGAAGGGCAGGACCGCCTCCTTGACGGCGATCGGATCATCGGGATCGGTGACGGTGGCGTCGGCCTCGGGAAGGTGAGCGGAGCGCCTGAGCGAGGAGATCGTCTCCCCCATCATAATGAGGGCTGCCGCCTTGGCGAGCTGCACACCGGATGCCTTCGAGACGAAGGGGACTGTGCGCGAGGCCCTAGGATTGGCCTCGATGACGTAGAGAACATCGGAGACGAGAGCGAACTGGATGTTGAGCAGGCCTTGCACGCCCACCCCTTCGGCGATCGCCTCGGTGGAGCGTCGGATGCGAGCGATCTCCGTGTCGGACAAGGTCATGGGCGGCATGACGCAGGCGGAGTCGCCGGAGTGAATGCCGGCCTCCTCGATGTGCTCCATGACCCCACCGAGGAACAGCTCGCTGCCGTCGTAAAGGGCGTCGACATCGATCTCGATGGCGTCGTCGAGAAAACGGTCGATGAGTAGCGGCCCGGTCCCGTAGACGCCGCCGGGCTCAAGACCGGCGCGCTGGAGGTAGTCGTCGAGTCCCTGCGCGTCGTAGACGATCTCCATGCCGCGACCGCCAAGCACGTAGCTGGGGCGTACCAGGACCGGATAGCCAATGCCCTGGGCGACTGAGCGCGCCTGCTCGTCACTCAGAGCGGTGCCGTGCGCCGGAGCGGGCAGGTCGGCGTGCTGAAGAACGACGCCGAAGGCTTCGCGGTCCTCAGCGGCGTCGATGGCCTCGGGACTCGTCCCCAGGATCGGCACCCCGGCCTTGGCCAGCCTGGCGGCCAGAGACAGGGGTGTCTGGCCACCGAGCTGGACGATGACACCGGCCACGGGGCCGGCCGCCAGCTCGGCATCGTAGATCTCGATGACGTCCTCGAAGGTCAGAGGCTCGAAATAGAGCCGGTCGGAGATGTCGTAGTCGGTGGAGACGGTCTCAGGGTTGCAGTTGACCATGACGGTCTCGTAGCGATCAGACAGGGCCATCGCGGCGTGAACACAGGAGTAGTCGAACTCAATGCCCTGGCCGATCCGGTTGGGTCCCGAGCCCAGGATGATGACGGCCTCACGCTCGCGGGATGCCACCTCGGTCTCCAGGTCGTAGCTGGAGTAGAGGTAGGGCGTGCACGAGGCGAACTCGGCGGCGCAGGTGTCCACGGTCTTGTAGACGGGCCGCAGGCCGAAGGCATGGCGGACCTCTTGCACCGTGTCCTCGCTGATGCCGCGCAGGGCGGCGACCTGGACGTCGGAGAAGCCGTGGCGCTTGGCCAGGGCCAGGACCTCCGGAGTGAGCGCGGATGCGCCCTTGACCTCCTGGGCCACCTCCTCAAGAAGCAGCATCTGGTCGAGGAACCAGGGGTCGATGCGGGTGGCCTCGTGGAGCTGAGCGATCGTGGCTCCGCCGCGTACGGCCTGCTGGAGGTCGACCAGTCGGTGCTCGCTGGGGATGGCGATGGACTCCAGCAGCTCAGCGGTCTGCTGCTGGCTGGGGGCACGTCCGTCCCAGTGGAAGACGGAACCCTTCTTGTCCAGGGAGCGCAGGGCCTTCTGGAGGGCCTCAGTGTAGGAGCGGCCGATCGCCATCGCCTCTCCCACCGACTTCATGGTGGTGGTGAGCCTGGAGTCGGCGCCCCGGAACTTCTCGAAGGCGAAGCGCGGGACCTTGACGACCACGTAGTCCAGGGTCGGCTCGAAGGAGGCCGGAGTGGAGCCGGTGATGTCGTTGGGGATCTCGTCGAGCGTGTACCCCACGGCCAGGCGTGCGGCGATCTTGGCGATCGGGAAGCCGGTGGCCTTGGAGGCCAGGGCTGAGGACCGGGAGACGCGAGGGTTCATCTCGATGACGATGATCCTGCCGGTGGCCGGGTCGACGGCGAACTGGATGTTGCAACCACCGGTGTCGACCCCGACCTCCCGGATGACGGCGATGCCGATGTCCCGCAGCCGCTGGAGCTCGCGATCGGTGAGGGTCAGGGCAGGGGCCACGGTGATGGAGTCACCGGTGTGCACTCCCACAGGATCGACGTTCTCGATGGAGCACACGACCACCACGTTGTCAGCAGTGTCGCGCATGAGCTCGAGCTCGTACTCCTTCCAGCCCAGAATCGACTCCTCCAGGAGGACCTCGGTGGTGCGGGAGGCCGCCAGCCCCGCCCCCGCGATGCGATGCAGGTCCGCGTCATTGAATGCGACGCCGCTGCCGAGGCCGCCCATCGTGAAGGAGGGGCGCACGACGACCGGGTAACCGCCCAGAGCATCGACTCCCGCGCGGCACTCATCCATGGTGTGGGCAATGACGCTGCGGGCGACCTCGGCGCCGCAGCGCTCGACGACGTCCTTGAACTCGTCGCGGTCCTCCCCGGCGTTGATGGCCGCGGCGGAGGCGCCGATGAGCTCGACGTCATACTCCTCGAGCACACCCCGCTCGACCAGGCTCATGGCGGCGTTGAGGGCCGTCTGCCCACCCAGGGTGGGCAGGAGGGCGTCAGGCCGCTCCTTGGCAATGATGGTGGTCAGGACCTCGGGGGTGATCGGCTCGATGTAGGTGGCATCGGCGATGTCCGGGTCGGTCATGATCGTGGCCGGGTTGGAGTTGACCAGGATGACGCGGATTCCCTCAGCGCGCAGGACTCGGCAGGCCTGGGTCCCGGAGTAGTCGAACTCGCAGGCCTGCCCGATGACGATGGGTCCCGATCCGATGACCAGGACGGAGGTGATATCAGGGCGAGCAGGCATGTCAGTTCGTGTCCTCGCGGTCCTGGCCCTGGCGGCGCTCCCGCATGAGGCGGATGAATCGGTCGAAGAGGTGCTCGGCGTCGTGGGGGCCGGCCGCGGCCTCGGGGTGGTACTGGACGGAGAAGGCCGGCAGGTCCAGCGCGCGTAGCCCCTCGACGACACCGTCGTTGAGTCCCACGTGGGAGACCTCCACCCGACCGTAGCGGCCGTTGTCGAAGGGGGCCATGGAGGGCTCGTCAACGGGTACGTCGACGGCGAAGCCGTGGTTGTGGGCCGTGATCTCCACCTTGCCGGTGGCACGGTCCAGAACGGGCTGGTTGACCCCGCGATGCCCGTAGGCGAGCTTGTAGGTGCCGTAGCCCAGGGCACGTCCCAGGAGCTGGTTGCCCAGGCAGATGCCGAAGAAGGGGATATGGGCGTCGAGTACACCGCGCAGAATACTGGTCTCGGCGTCGGCACTTCCCGGGTCTCCGGGACCGTTGGAGAACAGGACGCCATCGGGCCTGAGGGCAAGGATCTCGGAGAGGGTGGTGGACTGGGGCAGGACGTGGACACGTACGCCGCGCTCAGCGAACTGCCATGGGGTGCGGGACTTGATGCCCAGGTCAATGGCGGCCAGCACCGCGACCGGCTCCTGCCCATCGGCCGCTCCGGTGGGCTCGACGATGTAGCCGGAGGGAGTGGTCACCTCTGCGGCCAGGGCACGGCCGCTCATGGGCGGCTCGCTGCGAACGGCCTCCAGGCAGATGTCGATGCAGGCCTGACTGGGGCCACCGGGGTCGGTGCCTCCGGCAGGCAGGGCGTCCCCGGAGAAGATACCGCCGCGCATCGCGCCCGCCTCGCGCAGGTGCCGGGTCAGGGCCCGGGTGTCGACCTCGCAGAGGCCGACGATGCCTGCGTCACGCAGATCGTCCTCCAGTTCCCCGCGGGAGCGCCAGCTGGAGGCTCGTCGGGCAGGTTCACGTACGACGTATCCGGCCACCCAGATGCGATCGGACTCGGCGTCCTCGTCGTTGACCCCGGTGTTACCGATGTGTGGCGCGGTCTGCACCACGATCTGGCGGTGGTAGGAGGGGTCGGTCAGTGTTTCCTGGTACCCGGTCATCCCGGTGGAGAAGACGATCTCTCCAATGGTGCGCCCTTGAGCCCCGTAGCTGCGGCCCCGCAGGGCCCAGCCGTCCTCCAGAACAAGGAGGGCGGCTGGGCGGTGGCTCGACTCAGGCATGAGCCGAGCCGGCAGGGGCCTCAACGGGAGCGCCGTCCAGGACGGTGGGACGACCGTGGAGGAAGGTGGCCATCACCTGGCCCGGGAGCTCCATCCCCGCGTAGGGGGTGTTGGTGGAAGCAGTCCACTGGGCGGTGCCGTCGACGGTGCGGCGCACCTCGGGGTTGACCACCGTGATGTTGGCCGGGGCACCGACCTCGAGCTCGCACCCCTGGTCGCTCAGGCGGCCGATACGGGCCGGGGCCGACGACATGGTCCGGGCGATGTCGCGCCAGGTCATGCAGCCGGTGCTGACCATCGTCTCGATCAGGACGCTCAGAGCCGTCTCCAGTCCCGTCATGCCGAAGGCGCCGGCCTGCCACTCGCAGTCCTTGTCCTCCACCGGGTGCGGGGCGTGGTCAGTGCCGACGACGTCGATGGTGCCATCGGCCAGGGCCTCGCGGACCGCCTCAACGTCCTTGGTCGTGCGCAGCGGGGGGTTGACCTTGTACAGCGGCGAGTAGGTGCGGGCCATCTCGTCGGTCAGCAGGAGGTGGTGCGGTGTGACCTCGGCGGTGACGTTGATGCCGCGGGACTTGGCCCAGCGGATGATTTCGACGCTGCCGGCGGTGGACAGGTGGCACACGTGCAGGCGCGAGCCGACGTGCTCGGCCAGCAGGACGTCGCGGGCGATGATCGACTCCTCGGCCACCGCGGGCCAGCCGCGCAGGCCCAGCTCGGCGGAGACGACGCCCTCGTGCATCTGGGAGCCCTCGGTGAGGCGGGGGTCCTGAGGGTGCTGGGCGATGACGCCGTCGAAGGACTTGACGTACTCCAGTGCCCGACGCATGAGGACGGGGTCGGAGACGCACTTGCCGTCATCGGAGAAGACGCGCACGCGGGCAGCGGAGGTTGCCATGGCACCCATGTCGGACAGGTGCTCGCCTGCCAGCCCCGCTGAGACGGCGCCCACCGGCTGGACGTCCACCCAGCCGGCCTCACGGCCCAGCCGCAGCACCTGCTCAACGACACCGGCGTTGTCCTGCACGGGCGTGGTGTTGGCCATGGCGAAGACGGCGGTGTAACCACCGATCGCCGCGGCGCGGGTACCGGAGTAGACGGTCTCGGCGGACTCCCCTCCCGGCTCGCGCAGGTGGGTGTGGATGTCGACGAGCCCGGGCAGGGCGATGAGCCCGTCCAGGTCATGGCGCTGGACATCGGCCGGAGCCTTCGCCTCGGCGTCAGGGCCGATGGCGGTGATGGTTCCGTCGGTGATGAGAATGTCAGTGGGGTCCTCGCCGTAGGGGCGGACACCGGTCAGGAGGTGGGAGGTCACAGCTGGTTCCCTTCGTCAGCGAGGAGGAGGTAGAGGGCGGCCATGCGGACGGAGACTCCGTTGCCGACCTGCTCGATGATGCGTGAGCGGGGGTCGTCGGCGGCCTCGGCGGTGATCTCGAGGCCGCGGTTCATGGGGCCGGGGTGCATGACGATGGCATGCTCCGGCATGGCCCGGCGCCGGGCCGAGGTGAGGCCGTAGACGCTGGAGTACTCAGCAGGACTCGGGAAGAAGCCACCGCCGGCGGCGCTCATGCGCTCGCGCTGGACGCGCAGCATCATGACGGCGTCGGGCTGGATCTCCTCGATCGCCTCATCGAGGTTGTAGGAGACGTCGCAGGGCCAGTCATCCATGCCGACGGGCAGCAGCGTCGGGGGCGCCACGAGGGTGACCTTGGCTCCGAGCGCCGTCATGAGGTCCACGTTGGAGCGGGCCACCCGGGAGTGCAGGACGTCTCCGACGATGATGAGGCGGGCGCCTTCCAGGTCGCGTCCCTGCGGGCAGGGGCTGCCGTCCGCTGTCGCGGGGGCTCCAGGGACGTACCAGCGGCGCAGGGTCATGGCGTCCAGGAGGGCCTGGGTGGGATGCTGGTGGGTACCGTCGCCCGCGTTGAGGACGGGCACGTTGATCCAGCCGGCGTGGGCCAGCAGGTGCGCGGCACCGCAGGCGGAGTGGCGCACGACGACGGCGTCCGCCCCCATGGCCATGATCGTCTGGGCGGTGTCCTTGAGGGACTCCCCCTTGGACAGTGAGGAGCCCTTGGCAGAGAAGTTGATGACGTCGGCGCTCAGGCGCTTGGCGGCGGCCTCAAAGGAGAGCCTGGTGCGGGTGGAGTCCTCGAAGAAGAGATTGACCACGGTCTTGCCGCGCAGTGTCGGGAGCTTCTTGACCGCATGACTCTGGGTGGCGGCCATCGCCTCGGCGGTGTCCAGGACCATGACCGCCTCGTCGTGGGTCAGGTCCTTGGCGGAGAGCAGGTGCTTCATCGGGTGGCCTCCTGGTTGCTGCGCTCGCTCGAACGCTCAGTAGGGACGTCTGCGGGGACGATGGTGACGGCGTCGGTGGAGGCGCCGAGCTCGGTCAGGGAGACCACGACCTTCTCAGCACGGGAGGTCGGCAGGTTCTTACCCACGTAGTCGGCACGGATGGGCAGCTCCCGGTGGCCTCGGTCCACCAGAGTGGCGAGCTGCACGGCCTGGGGGCGACCGACGGCCCCTAGGGCATCGAGGGCGGCTCGGATGGTGCGCCCTGAGTAGAGGACGTCGTCGACGAGGATGACGACCTTACCGTCAATGCCTCCCTGAGGGATCTCGGTGGGGCGAGGAACCCGGATGGGGTGACGTCCCAGATCATCGCGGTACATGGTGATGTCCAGGGTGCCGACCGGGACCTTGGCACCGGCGGCCGGTGCCTGCCCCGCCTGCGCGGACCACTGCGTCCCTTCGCTCGAGGCAACGGCGAGCGCCTCGACGAGCCTGTGCGCCAGTGGCGCTCCCCCACTGGGAATCCCTAGAACGACGACGTCCTGAGTCCCGCGGTTGCGCTCCAGGATCTCGTGCGCGATACGGAACAGGGATCGGGCTATCTCGGGAGGTCCGAGGATCTCCTTGCCCTGGGATGGTGCGCCAGAGGCGCCTGACAAACGTTCGGCCATTTCAGGCCTCCTTCCCCGCCTCTCTGGACGGACTTAAAGGATGTTGGTCGTCGCCAAGTTTACGTCTCCTCCGGCGGGTTGTGCTCGCCCAGGCAGCGCGACTCACAGAGACGAAGGTCACGTGACGGCCGGTGAAACGGCTCAGCATCTGACGTGAGTCGCGGCAGGACGTGTTTCGCATCTACAAATCTTCCGTGACAATGTTTAGTCTTGGCCCAATGCTCCGGCGTCGTCAGACGCTGATTGCGAGATCGTCACAATATGTCGAGAGCTTGAGAAGTGAGTGCCGGATCCATCTGAGCCCGATTGAGAGCTGAACGATGTCGCGATGCAGACAAGGTCCGGTGTTGCTGCTGCGTCAGCGACTTCTTCTCAAGCAAGGAATGTTTTTCATGACGCTCCCTACTCGACGTTCGATCATCACCGGCCTCGGCGCTGGTGCAGGACTGGCCACCGCCGGTCTGCTGTCCCCTTCGCCGGCCGCGGTAGCCGAGTCGTCCCACGAATTCAGTAGCGTCATCTTCGACGAGCAGTTCTCCAGCGGGATGGACTTCTCCCCGTCACGCTGGCGGGACAATCGCTCGGAGCCAGAGTCCTGCACCAGCTACGACTGGGGGGTGTTCACGCATGACACCCACAGCGTCAGCAACGGTGTCGGGCATCTCCTGTGGCGCAAGCGCGCCACCCCCCTCAAGGGCTTTCAGAACCGCTTCGACAAGGACGAGACCCTCCGCTACGTCGACCAGGCCTTTGTCACCACGCAGGGGCTGTTCTCCTTTGTCTACGGCTCCTTGGAGACCAGGGCACGTTTCCCCCAGTCGGATGAGGGCCTCTTCGCGGGGATCTGGCTGCGTGCGGACGACGATGACAACGGAGGTGAGATCGATGTCGTTGAGACCTATGGTGGCGGCAGCGCCACCGGCATCGCGGAGTCGACGGTGCACTTCGGCCAGGCGGGAGGTACAGGAAGCAATCTGGGAGTCTCACCGCGCCCCGATCTCACCCAGTGGCACACCTATGGGATGGAGAAGACCCCAGAGAGCATTCTTTTCCTCTTCGACGGTCAGCCCTACCATGAGGTCTCGCGTTCAGCGTACCGGCAGGAGTTCGATGAGTGCTTCGGTGGCAACGCCGCGTACCACATCTGCCTGACCACGCACAGCGGAAGCATCCACCGAGGAAGGCTCAAGCATGAGGACTTCACTCAGGCCCAGGTGGATATTGACTACATCGTCGTACGCGCCATGGATCGGTAGCTGATGCAGTCCTCCTCGGCCCGTGCCAGCCGATGCGTCAGGAGCAGCCGGCACGGGCCGAGGGGATGCGCCGGTGCCCGAGTTCTCATCGGCACCGGGAACAGATCATGGAACCTGCATCCCCTCGACCTGTGGCGCCCTGACCGCTGGGTCCAGCGCCTTACTCATGCGGACAAGAAAGGCGATTCCCACTGCGATCAGAACCTGGGCCAAGCCGCAGGCGATGAGCAGAGGTTCCAGAAAACCACCGATGAACACGTCGGCGGAGCTGCGCGAGAGCCCTCGGTACAGGGACATATACATGACGAGAATTGGGGTTCCCGCCACGATACTTGCTGCCAGCAGTGCTGACGTTGGCATCTTGGCCTCGGTCCATCCATCGGGCTGGACCTGAGGTATCCGGGAATGCGCCTGGATACAGGAAATAAGAGCAAGGATAAAGGTCGTGATCCACCCGACGCCAACGATCATCGGAGCGAAGACCACGATGAGAATGGACAGGAGTATCAAGAACGAGTCCCGCTGCCCCAGGTAGCCGGTAGCGAGGAGGATGGTGACGGTGATGATCATCTGGACGATCATGGTGACGACGCCGATGATGCCGCTTGACAGCGAAACCCGACGATTCGAGACGCGCTTCCGCTTGACTGTGAGGACCGGGTCGTTCCAGACGAATCCGGGAACAGGAGCCGGCCGAGTCGGAAGGAAGGTGTCGTAGGGAACAGGTATGGGGACGCTCCACGGATATCCGCTGGGCGCTCCTGCAGGCGGCTGGAAGCCTCCGGAGGGATAAGTCCCTGCGGGGTAGACCAGTCCCGGTCCTGCCCAGGGGTAGCCAGTGACATCGGAGACGGGCGGCAACGCTGCGGGGCTCTTGACGCTGTTCGCCCCACCCGTGGGTGCGCAGGTGCCTTTGATGTAGGGGTAGTCGTTGGGATCCTGGGGAGGAAGCTGACTCACGGGGTACTCCAGCGTCGGCAGTGGGGCTGGCTTCAGACTAGGCCAGGGGCCCCGTGTGAGGGCAGCTCACGGCATAGGGAGTGCGCCCCATGCCGTGAGCCTTTGCTCCGTGGGTCAGCGCAACGTGTCCGCGAGGTCGCCGATACGCCCCAGAAGTCCTCCCAGGTACCTGGGTGACTCGTCGGTGGAGAGCATCCGGCTCAGTGTCATGGCTTCATCCACGCCAACAGGAGCATCGACGTCGTCGTTGTAGACGATCTCCCAGGTGGCGACTCGGGCAATGGCGCGGTCGACGGCCGGCATACGCCCCAGGGTCCACCCCTGTGCGTAGGTCTGGATCGTCTCGTCGATGTCGGCCAGGTGATCGCACACCCCGTTGAGGATCTCCCGGGTGTAGAGGGGGGCCTCGGTGTGGTTGGCCGAGCTGACGGCGCGCAGCTGCGCGAAGGAGCGCAACTCCTCAGTGCCCTCAGAGCTCAGCATCCCGCGCTGATCGGCCTCGAAGAGGATCTCGATGGCACGCCGGCGCGCTTTGGTGCGGGCGGTGACCGGGTGGCGCGACGCGGGGCTCGAGTGGGTCGAGCCCTCCTCGGGATGCTCGGTCATCAGTCGGTGACGCGGGAGATGTAGGAGCCGGAGCGGGTGTCCACCTTGACCTTGTCACCGGTGTTGAGGAACAGGGGGACCTGGATCTCAGCGCCGGTCTCGACAGTGGCGGGCTTGGTGCCGGCGCTGGAGCGGTCGCCCTGGAGACCCGGCTCGGTGTGGGAGATCGTCAGGACCACGGAGGCCGGCAGCTCGACGAACAGGACCGAGTCCTCGTGGAAGGCTACGATGACCTCCTGGTTCTCCAGCATGAAGGTGGCGGCGTCGCCGACGATGGCCGAGGGGACGTAGGTCTGCTCGTAGGACTTGACGTCCATGAAGACGTAGTCGTCGCCGTCCTTGTAGAGGTACTGCATGTCGCGCCGGTCGACGGTCGCTGTCTCGACCTTGAGACCGGCGTTGAAGGTCTTGTCGACGGTCTTGCCGGACAGGACGTTCTTGATCTTGGTACGCACGAAGGCGGGGCCCTTACCGGGCTTGACGTGCTGGAACTCCACTACCTGCCACAGCTGGCCCTCGAGGTTGAGCACCATGCCGTTCTTCAGGTCGTTCGTCGTGGCCACGAGGGTTTCCTCACTGTTGCATTGCATCTGGGACGCGCTGATCCTACCGCGAGGTGCCGCGCTCACCCCGGGACAGGCGTGTCGCACCGATCACGAGTGGTGGGACAAACCGCTTCTGACGGCGCTCATGACCTTCTCACCGGCCTCATCGGGGGTCGTCGAGGTGGTGTCGATAACGACATCGGCCAGGTCCTGACACTGGGCCTGACGCTCGTGGAGCATCTGGACGAACTGGTGATGGATGGTTCCCAGGGCCACGGACCGGGGAGCGTCAAGACCGTTACGGGTGGCCAGGGCCCGAGTGGCACAGGTCAGGGCCACAATGCGGTGAGTCTGGCGGTTGGCGAGCCTGAGATGCTCAAGGACCTGGCGTATCTCCGCAACCATGAGACAGCCAGATCCCAGGGCGACGACGGCGCTCTCGGTCGCGGCACGCTCCAGGATCCTCACAGTGGTGTCGGCCTCGACGCGGCGGTACTCGGTCTCCGGCACGGCGACGAGCGCCAGGTCGGGGCGCGTTTCCAGCTCGTCGGCAACCAGCTGTCCCAGATCGAGCACGGGCAGGCCCTGAGCACGCCCGATGGCACGGGCCACACTCGAGCAGCCGGCACCCGGCGGGCCGATGAGGATGACGGAGCCTGGCGCAGTGGCACTCAACCGAGATCGCCTTCTGTCGGGTGGGGCCCACCGGTGACGGCCTCATGAGCCGCCAAGAGGACGCCTTCCGCGGGTGCCTGAACCCGCACGGGCCTGGCGATGTCGTCGAGCAGGACCAGGCGCAGTCGGCCACTGCGCACCTTCTTATCGCTCATCATGGCCTCCTTGAGCCCCTCCCAGCGTCCCTCCCCCTCGGGGAAGCGGGTCGGCAGGCCGACCGCCTCGAGGCTCTGCCAGTGCAGGGCAAGTGCGTCACTGCTCAGATTGCCGTTGCGGTGGGCGACCTCGGCGGCGAAGAGGCAGCCGACGGCCACCGCCTCGCCGTGACGCCAGGAGTATCCGGTGACCTTCTCGATCGCGTGGGCGTAGGTGTGCCCGTAGTTGAGGACCTCCCGCAGGCCGGCCTCGGTCAGGTCCTCCCCCACGACGGCGGCCTTGACCGCTACGGAACGGGCGACCAGATCGGCCAGCACCGGCGAGTCCCAGGTCAGGCAGTCGGTGGGATCGGCCAGGACCCGGTCGAGAATGACGGAATCGGCGATCAGACCGCACTTGACGACCTCGCCGAGTCCGGCCCGCAGCTCAGCGGCCGGCAGAGTGGAGAGCGTCTCCAGGTCGGCGATGACAGCGGCCGGCGGGTGGAAGGCACCCACCAGGTTCTTACCGGCGGGCGTGTCGATGCCCGTCTTGCCTCCGACGGCGGCGTCCACCATGGCCAGCAGCGTGGTGGGAACCTGCACCACGGGCACGCCGCGCAACCAGGTGGCGGCTGCGAACCCAGCCAGGTCCGTTGTCGCCCCGCCTCCGAGACCGACGACGAGCCCGTCGCGCCCCAGGCGGAAGGAGCCGAACCGCTCCCACAGGTACTCCAGGACGCGCGCCTTCTTGGCCTCCTCGCCATCGGGAACCTCGAGCCGCAGGACGCGCAGACCCTCGGAGGTCAGCGCTGCCTCGGCAGCGGTGGCGCGGTCGGCCAGCGCCTTGGAGTGGATGACGGCGACGCCTCCCGCACCCGCCCCCGGAGCGTCCTGCACGCGGCGGGGCAGCTCGGCCAGGAGCCCATGGCCGATGAGCACGTCATAAGGGCTCTCGCCGGCGACGCTGACCCGTCGTGCGCCGCTGCCGACCTCAGTGGTTGCAGCGGGCCGGACGCGGACACGCTGAGACGCGCCACCGGGCCCGTCCGGGGCGGTGGCGGAGTCAGCTTGCGCCTCGGCCATGGGTGCCAGGACACTGACCGCCTGAGCGGTCTGGACCCCCAGAGCCACGAGGATGAGAGCGGCGATCTGCTGGGGGCTGAGCCCGTCGGTGGGCACGGTGAGAGTGGCGACCTCGGAGTACAACGGTGAGCGCTGAGCGTGAAGGGCCTCCATCCGCGCAAGGACACCAGCGTGCTCACCGTGCTCCTCGCAGTGTTGCTGAGCGGCACGGGTCTGGTCGGAGTCGGCGTCCGGGGCCATGACAGGGCGCCCGGTCCCGTCACCCACATGCTTGGCGGCGGTGCTCGGGGAGGCGGACAGATAGATGACGGTGTGACCGCGCAGCAGGTCTCGATTCTCGGGACGCAGAACCGCTCCCCCGCCCAGAGCGATGACGCCCTGAGCGGCCGCCGGGGAGTCCAGGACCGCCCGCATGGCCCGGTGCTCGCGGTCGCGGAAGCACTCCTCCCCCTCGGAGGCGAAGATCTCGGGGATCGTCATGCGTGCACGCCGGCGGATCTCGGCGTCGGTGTCGGTGACCTGGACGCCAAGGGCCTGAGCCAGGAGCCTGGCCTGAGTGGTCTTGCCCGCACCGGGCAGCCCCACCAGTACCAGGGGCAGCTGGTCGTCGCGCAGAGCGATGGTCGGAACACGCTTCCAGGTCATGATCGTGTCTGCCTCTCCGTTGAGCTCGCTGTGGGTGGTACCAGTATCGCCCGCACAGAGCGACTTGCCACCAGATTCACCGCCCGGTCCGCCACTGTGTCCGTTCTGCGATGCGGTCCAGATAGGAGCGGAGGTTGCGCCGGGCCTCGTCGGCCGAGTCGCCCCCGGTCTTGTCCAGGAGAAGATCGGCCAGGACCAGGGCGGTCATGGCCTGAGCAATGACCGCTCCGGGGACGACGGCGCACACGTCGGAGCGCTGGTGCAACCCTGTGGCGGCCTCCCCCGTGGCCAGGTCGACGGTGCGCAGGGCCCTGGGCACCGTGGAGATCGGTTTGAAAGCGGCCCGTACCCGCACGTCGGAGCCGTTGGAGATGCCGCCCTCGATGCCGCCGGCTCGGTTAGTGGGCCGGGCGAGCGTTCCTGAGGTCACTGAGACGATCTCGTCGTGGGCAGCCGAGCCCCGCCGGGCCGCCTCGGCGAAGCCGTCGCCGATCTCCACGCCCTTGACCGCCTGGATCCCCATGAGTGCGGCCGCCAGGCGCGCGTCGAGGCGGCGGTCGGCGCTGACGTGGGTGCCCAGTCCCACCGGGACACCGGTGGCGATGACCTCGACGACACCTCCGAGCGTGTCGCCGTCCTTCCTGGTGGCATCGATCTCGGAGACCATGGCGGCGCTGGTGGCTGGATCCGTGCAGCGCACGGGGTCGGCGTCCAGGCGCTCGGTATCTTCAGCACTCGGTGGAGGCACGTCGCCGGGCAGGGCGACTGAGCCGATCCGCACGACGTGGCTGACCAGCCTGATCCCGGCTACCTGCAACAGAAGTGCCTCGGCCAAGGCCCCCAGCGCCACCCGGGCGGCGGTCTCACGGGCCGAGGCCCGCTCCAGAACCGGACGAGCCTCATCCAGGTCGTACTTGAGCATCCCCGGCAGGTCCGCGTGGCCGGGCCTGGGGCGGGTCAGCGGCCGGTTGCGGGCGATCTCGCGCTCGTCACCGGTCCCTGCGTCGATGAGCAGCTCATGGGGTTCCACAGGGTCGGCGCTCATGACCGTGGACCACTTGGGCCACTCGGAGTTGCCGATCTGCAGTGCGACGGGGCTGCCGATGGTGCTCCCGTGGCGGATGCCGCCCAGGACCCGCAGCTCATCGCGCTCGAAGGCCTGGCGAGCACCGCGCCCATGCCCCAGACGGCGCCGGGCCAGTGCTGCCCGGATGTCCTCACTGGTGATGCGCACGCCTGCGGGCATGCCCTCCAGCACCGCGGTCAGAGCCTCGCCGTGGGACTCCCCGGCCGTCATCCATCGAAGCATGAGGCAGATACTCTCACACGCCGACGCCGCCTCCGGCGTCCCGCGTCGAGATTCCCTGCGCGCGGATCAGTCGTCGGCGCTGGCCGAGGTCGAGGTCAGCGCCGAGCGCAGTGCCGCACGCATGTCCTCGATGTCCGGCTGCTGCCCGGTCATGAGCTGTACCTGGGGCACTGCCTGGTGCAGGAGCATGAGCCAGCCCGGGGCGACGGCTCCCCCGGCGCGCCCCCAGGCCTGGGCGAGGGCAGTGGGCCAGGGGGCGTAGACGACGTCGAGCATGACCGCCGCCGAACGGGTCCGGCCCGAGCGGCCCGTGAACGCATCCGTCGGACCGGCCAGAGGGTCCGCTGCCCCGGCGGGCAGGGTCGAAATGACGACGTCGGCCGCGGCCAGGCGCCGGGCCGCCTCGGTGTTGGAGACCGAGTCGGCCGGCTTCCAGGTGAGGGTCTCGATATCCAGCCCCATGCGGTGGGCGGCGCTGAGTGCGCGGCCGGGCCCGGCGTGGCGGCGCGCCACGACAATGATCCGGCCGGCCCGGAGCTCTCCGAGCGCCGCGAGGGCGGAGCAGGCGGTGGCACCCGACCCGAGAACAACGGCCTGCTCGACCCGGAAGCAGTCATCCGGGGAGCCCGGTGCCCGTCTGCGGGCGGTCTCCCGCAGTGCACCGACGATGCCGGCGACGTCGGTGTTGAAGCCGGCCAGGAGTGCGCCTCCTGCACCACTGCGTTGCGCCACCACGGTGTTGACGGCACCGACGGCCTCGGCGAGGGGGTCGATGACGTCCAGGTGCGCCAGGAGCGCCTGCTTGTGGGGCATGGTGACGCTCAGGCCCGCCCAGGCAGGCCCGGCCTGAACCGGAGCGGCCAGCTCGGCGAGAAGCCCGGGCAGTTCTGGAGGCGCGGTCTCGCGCCGCTCGTAGGACCAGTGGTCGAGCCCCAGTCCGGCGTACGCGGCTCGATGCAGTACAGGAGACAACGAGTGGCTCACCGGACTGCCGATGACGGCGGCGCGGTGGCGGATCACTGCCGCCATCGGGTCAGCCACTCTTCTTCTCGCCGTTGCAGATCTCCTTGTTCTTGCTGCAGTAGTCGTTGAGCTTCTTGGTGTTGGCCTTCTGCTCCTCACTGGTGGAGGCGAACAGGGTCTCTCCAGTCTCGAGGTTGACCGTGACGAAGTAGAGCCAGCTCCCGGCCGGTGGGTTGAGCACCGCCTTGACGGCCGCCTCACCGGGGCTACCGATCGGCCCCGGCGGGAGACCCTTGTGAACGTAGGTGTTGTACGGGTTGTTGGCGTCCTGAGTCTCCGCCTCGGAGGGGATGCCCCCGTAGCGCCCCAGGCCGTACTGCACTGTCGAGTCCATCTGAAGCAGTCCATGGGTCTCCCCATCAGTCTGCTCCAGACGGTTCTCAATGACCCGTGCCGCCTGCCCGTAGTACTGCTCCCTGTTGACCTCTCGCTCAACGATGGAGGCCTTGGTCAAGACCTTCTGGTAGTCCTCCTTGGACACCTTGAGCTCCTTGAGGCGGGTGACGGTCTGGGAGACCATCTTCTTGATCAGGTCCTTCGGCGTGGCGTTCTCGGAAACGTCATAGGTGCCCGGGGCCAGCCAGCCCTCGACGTTGCCGCCGGCCTCGGCGGGCAGACCGATGCCAGCAGTGTCGGCGTAGGCGGCCTCGATCTGCTCATCGGTAAAGTTGCCGACCTTCTTGAGCCGGTCCTTGACGATCTGCTTGGAGACACCAGCGGGGATGGTCAGCGTGTGGTCGCCCTTGCTCTCGGGATCGAGCAGCGCCTGGAGCGCGGCGTTGGCCGACATCTTGTTCTTGAGCTTGTAGGTGCCCGGCTGGATAGTATTACCCTTCGGATTGTTCTTCACCGCATTGGTGAAGGCCTTGCCGGAGGCGACGACGCCCTTGCTCTGGAGGATGTCACCGATGTCCACTCCGGAGGCTCCCTCCGGGATCGTCACTGTGACCTCGCCCTCGCCCTCGCCCTTGTAGTCCTCGGCGTGGGTTGCCTGGGCGGAGGCGTCACGCATGATCCCGATGGCCTTGTAGCCCAGCACACCGATGGCCACGAGGGTGACAACGATGACAAGGCTCGTCAGCCAGTGCCGACGCCGCTTGCGCTGACGGCGCTCGACCTTCTCCATGCGCCGCTGCCTGCGGCTCTTGGGCTTGTCCTTGGCGTCGCCAGCGTCCTCATCGCGCTGGATGCCGAGCTCGGCGAAGAAATCGTCGTGGCTCACGCTCTGCCTCTCTTGGTCGGGTGGACTCGCTCACCGGCCGGGACCCCGGACATCCGCTCAGTTGTGATGGCCTGTTCAAGGATGACGACCGCCGCCGCTTGGTCGACGATACCGCGAAAGCTCCTCTCCTTCATGCCGGCCGCGTGCAGATCCCGGTGAGCAGTGACGGTGGTGAGCCGCTCGTCGACCAACCGGACGCACACCTGCCGCGGTAGGCGGCTCGCCAGGTCTCGCGCCCATGCGCGGGCGTCCCTGGTTGAGCTCGAGCTGCCGCCACCCATGTGCTTGGGCAGACCAACGATCACCTCGAAGGCACCGTACTCCTCGACGAGGTCAACAGCCTCGTCGAGGTCTGCACCATAACGGTCCCGCCTGAGAGTTGCCACAGGAAACGACAGGATCGCGTCCTGATCGCAACGAGCGACACCGATACGCGCCTTTCCGACGTCGAAGGCGATACGGACACCGGGACGGAAGTCTCCCGAGACCGGTTGAGCCGATGAGTCTGTCACGTGATCTGCTACGTAGTACGGGGCGAGCCGGCTCGCCGGGTCAGGCCTTGATCTGCTCGGCGACGGCGCGCAGCGCCTCGTCCAGAGCCTCCGGGTTCTGGCCACCACCCTGGGCAAGGTCGTCCTTGCCGCCACCGCCGCCGCCCAGCACCTGAGCGGCGGTACGCACCAAGGCACCGGCGCGGATGCCCTTGTCACGGGCACCGGCACTGGTGGCCACCACGACCACCGGGCGCGAGCCCACGACCGCACCGACGGCGACGACGGCGGGATCGGAGTCACCGAGCCGGCTGCGGGCGTCCAGAACCAGAGAGCGGACGGCGTCGGCCGAGCCAACGGAACCGAGGTTGGCCGAGGCCAGCCGTACCTCATCCACGCGCACGGCGTCGGAGACGATGCCGGCCGTGCGCGCGGACAACGCCGCCTGCTCAGCTGCGGCAAGGCGCTTCTCGGCGTCCTTCAGACGTGTCATGAGGCTTTCGACACGCTCGGGCAGGTCCTCGGGACGGCCCCCGACCATAGTGGAGAGCTGGGAGACCAGGGCGTGCTCCTTGGCCTGGTAGCCGTAGGCTCCCTCACCGACGAGGGCGTCGATGCGGCGCACCCCTGAACCGATCGAGGACTCGCCCAGCACCGCAATACGGCCGATGTGCCCGGTGCTGGGCACGTGGGTCCCGGCGCACAGCTCCTTGGACCAGTCCCCGCCGATGGAGACGACACGCACCTCCTTGCCGTACTTCTCCCCGAACAGGGCCATGGCGCCTGCGGCGCGGGCGGCGTCGATGTCCATGACCTCATCGGTGACGGCCAGGTCCTCCGACAGCCTGGCGTTGACCCGCTCCTCAATGCCGGAGATCTGGTCCCCGGCCAGGGCGGAGCCGTGACGGAAGTCGAAGCGCATGCGGGAGGGGGAGTTCTCGCTGCCGGCCTGGGTGGCGTTGTCGGAGACGATCTCGTGGAGCGCCTTGTGCACCATGTGGGTGGAGGTGTGGGCGCGCGCGATCGCCAGACGGCGAGCCGAGTCGATCTGGGCGAAGGCCTTCTCCCCCACGGCGATCGTGCCCTCGGTCAGAGTGCCGCGGTGGACGTGCAGCCCCTTGACGGGAGCCTGGACGTCATCGACCTCGACGGTGCCGCCGTCGGCCAGACGGATCGTGCCCTGGTCGGCGAGCTGGCCGCCCATCTCCGCATAGAATGGGGTGCGGTCCAGGATGACCTCGACCTCGGCCGGGGCGGTGACGACGCTCTGCGGGACGCCGCCAACCAGCACACCGGCAACGGTGGCCTCGGCGGAGGACTCGGTGTAGCCCAGGAAGGTTGAGCCGCCACCCATCTCCTTCTCCAGCTCGCGGAAGACGCGGATGTCGGCGTGCCCGGTCTTCTTGGCGCGGGCGTCGGCGCGGGCGCGCTCCTTCTGCTCGTTCATGAGGCTGCGGAAGGCGCTCTCATCGACATCGACCCCCTGCTCGGCCGCCATCTCCAGGGTGAGGTCGATGGGGAAGCCGTAGGTGTCGTGCAGCTCGAAGGCGCTCTTGCCGGACACCAACGGGCGCCCGGTGCGGCCGGCCTCCTTCTTGGCCGAGGCCACCGCGATGTCCAGGATCGTGGTGCCGGCGGCCAGGGTGCGGCGGAAGGCGTCCTCCTCGCCGTAGGCCACCTCGCAGATGGCGCTCCAGCCGGTCTCCAGCTCGGGGTAGGAGGCCTTCATGGCGTCCTTCGAGGCGGTCAGCAGCGTGGGCATGGCGGCCTCGTCAACGCCGAGCAGACGCATGGAGCGCACGGCCCGGCGGATGAGTCGGCGCAGGACGTAGCCGCGTCCGTCGTTGCCGGGGCGCACGCCGTCGGAGATGAGCATGAGCGCCGAGCGCACGTGGTCGGCGACGACCCGCATGCGCACGTCGTCATGGTGGGCCTCGCCGGCCTCGGGGCCGGCGGCGCCGCGACCGTAGACCTTTCCGGAGAGCTCCTCGGCGGCCTTGATGACGGGGAAGACCTCGTCGATCTCATACATGTTGGGCTTGTCCTGCATGATGAAGGCCAGACGCTCCAGACCGGCGCCGGTATCGATGGCCGTCTGGTCGAGCTTGCCCAGGAGCTCGAAGTCGTGCCCCTTGCCCTCTCCGCGCAGGAACTCATCGAAGACGAGGTTCCAGATCTCCAGGAAGCGGTCGCCCTGGGTGTCGACGGCGGGGCCGCCGTCGGGCCCGTAGTCGGGGCCACGGTCGTAGTGGATCTCGCAGCAGGAACCGGCCGGTCCGGGCTGCCCGGTCGACCAGGAGATGTCCTTGAAGGGGAGCAGCTGGATCCGCTCGGCGGGAACCCCGATCTCGCGGGTCCAGTAGTCGAGGGAGACCTGGTCCTCCTCCCAGATCGTCATCCACAGCCGGTCCCCGTCCAGACCGTAGCCGCCCTCCTCCCGGCTGCCCGTCAGCAGTCCCCAGGCGTAGGAGATGGCCCCCTCCTTGAAGTAGTCGCCGAAGGAGAAGTTGCCGTTCATCTGGAAGAAGGTGCCGTGGCGCGTCGTGATACCGACGTTGTCGATGTCATTGGTGCGGATGCACTTCTGCACTGAGGCGGCCCGGGGCCAGGGAGCCTCCTCGGTACCCAGGATGTAGGGGATGAAGGGCACCATGCCCGCCACGGTGAACAGGATGGAGGGCTCGGGAGACACCAGGGAGACCGAGGGCCGGATCTCGTGCTCGTTCGCGGCGAAGTAGTCCAGCCAGCGGCTGCGGATCTCGGATGTGCGCATGGGGTCCTCATCCTGTTCGAGGTGTGGCCGGGCACTGCGGCTCTCGGGCCTGGTGCTGGGCGGGTGGATGGTGTGGTGTGGCCGACCGGCCGGACCGGTACACGGTGGAGACGGTGGAACCAGTCGCCTGCGGACTCGGAGCCGGTCGGGTTGCTCCATGGTGAGCGTACTCCCACGCCGGGGCGCCCCGAACCTCTCATGGGTCCGGGGCGCCCCGGCGTCAGGTGAGCGTGAGGGTCAGCGCGAGTAGTACTCGACGACCATCTGGACGTCACAGGTCACAGGGACCTCGTCGCGCTTGGGGCGGCGCACCAGCGTGGCCGAGAGCTTCTCGAGGTCCACATTGAGGTACTCCGGGACGGGGGGCAGCACGTCGCGGTGCGCACCGGCGGCGGCGACCTGGAAGGGCACCATCACCTGGGAGCGGGGACGGACCTGGATGGTCTGGCCGGGCTTGACGCGGTAGGAGGGGCGGTCCACGACCTTGCCGTCGACGAGGATGTGGCGGTGGACCACGTCCTGGCGGGCCTGGGCGATGGTGCGGGCGATCCCGGAGCGCAGAACGAGGGCGTCCAGGCGCATCTCGAGCAGCTCGACGAGGGACTCACCGGTCAGGCCCTGACCGCGACGGGCCTCCTCGAAGACGCGCTGAAGCTGGGCCTCGCGGATGCCGTACTGGGCGCGCAGGCGCTGCTTCTCCTTGAGACGGACGGCGTAGTCGGACTCGGTGCGGCGGCGGGCACGGCCGTGCTCACCGGGGCCGTAGGGGCGACGCTCGAAGTAGCGCACGGCCTTGGGGGTCAGCGGGATGCCCAGGGCGCGAGAGAGGCGCACCTGGCGGCGGGAGCGTGAAGAGCTCATGAGTGTCATTCCTGTCGGATCGTTGGTCGCACGCCGTGGCGGAAGCCGACGGCGCGGGGTCAAGCCTCGGTCCGGGCCGGGACCCCAGGAGGTCCGCATCGTCGTCGGCCGGTGGCGCCAGCAGGAGCCGCAAGCCGTCCCCGATGTGGACAACTCGAGAACTCTAGCGTGCTCACCGGCGAAAACCTATGTTGGAACCGCTCGGTGTGAGACGGTCCTCAGCATCTGCCCGGATGAGTCGCTCAAAGGTGTGCGCGCTATCGCTCATCGAGGATGCGCCGGACCGCCTCGAGGCGGGAGGCCAGCTGCTTCTCGAAGCCGTTGCCGGTGGGCCGGTAGTACCGACTGTCCTCGAGCCCGTCGGGCAGGTACTGCTGACCGACGACGGCATGGGGGAAGTCGTGGGGGTAGCGGTAGCCCTTGCCGTGCCCGAGCCCCTCGGCCCCGGCGTAGTGGGCGTCTCGCAGGTGGGCGGGCACGACCGAGGCCTTGCCGGACCTCACATCGGCCAGCGACTCGTTGAGCGCCACGGTGACCGCGTTGGACTTGGGGGCGGTGGCCACGGCGAGCGCGGCTTCGGCCAGGATGAGCCCGGACTCCGGCATCCCGATCATGGCGACCGCCTGCTGCGCGGCCACGGCAGTGGACAGCACCGTGGGGTCGGCGAGCCCCACGTCCTCGGCGGCGTGGATGACGATGCGGCGGGCGATGTAACGGGGGTCCTCCCCCGCGGCGATCATGCGCGCCAGGTAGTGCATCGTGGCGTCGGGGTCCGAGCCGCGCATCGACTTGATGAAGGCGCTGACGACGTCGTAGTGCTGGTCCCCGGCCCGGTCGTAACGCACCGCCGCCACGTCGGCTGCCCGCTCGACGTCAGCCACCTCGATGAGGGGCGACGTGCCGGAACCGGAGGCCTGCGCCAGGACCGTGCCGGCGGCGGCCTCCAGCACCGTGAGCGCCTTGCGGGCGTCGGAGCCGGCCATGCGCACGATCTGCCCGCGCGCCTCGTCACTGATGCCCACTGTGCCGGCCAGGCCCCGTTCGTCATCCAGGGCACGATCGACCAGGCGCCCGATGTCATCGGCCTGCAGAGGATGGAGCGTCAGGAGCAGGGAGCGGGACAGGAGCGGTGAGACGACGCTGAAGGACGGGTTCTCCGTGGTGGCTGCGATGAGCGTCACCCAACGGTTCTCCACGCTGGGCAGCAGGGCGTCCTGCTGTGAGCGGGAGAAGCGGTGCACCTCGTCGATGAACAGCACCGTCTCCTCCCCCGCCGCCAGACGGCGCCTGGCATCGGTGACGACGGCGCGCACGTCCTTGACGCCCGCCGTGACCGCCGACAGCTCCACGAATCTGCGTCCGCTTCCTCGTGCCACCAGGTAGGCCAGCGTCGTCTTGCCGGTTCCGGGCGGGCCCCACAGGATGACCGAGGACAAGGACGAGCCGGCGGACCGTACGGCACCACTGCCCTGCTCGCCCGCATGGGAGCTCTTGTCCGCCTCGGCCGGTTCCACGAGTCGTCGTAAGGGCGATCCGGGGGTGAGCAGGTGTGCCTGTCCCTCGAGTTCGTCGAGTGTGCGCGGACGCATTCGTACCGCCAGCGGTGCGTGGGAGTCCACGGGGATCCCGGCGTCATCCGTGCCGGCCGACTCGAACAGGTCCATGGACCCGACCCTATCTCCCCGGCCGCCGACCCCGCGGGAGCGCCCGGGCCATTGCGGCAGTGCCGAATCGGACTAGTTTTCGACTATGAACCCGAAAGCCCCTCCCCCTGCCGCCGGGCCGGTGCAGCCGTGGGCCGCGGCCGCGTGCTGGACGGCGTTCCTGTGCCCGTTACCCTCGGTCGCCTGGCGAGTGGCGATGCTGGCCGGCGCGGACGTGGGCTTCGGGCGGGCAGGCCTCTATCGCGCCAGCGCGGGCGGGTTCACCTACGTCGTGGTGCTGGAACTGATCCAGGTCGGCGCCGCCCTGGCCTGCCTGGCACTGTGCCGGCCGTGGGGCGAGAGGCTCCCGCGATGGGTGCCAGGCATAGGAGGGCGAGCGGTTCCCCACCGACTGCCCGTCATCGTGGGCGGTGCGGGCAATCTCCTGCTCTACCTCATCATCTACGAGGTCACCGCCTCATTCACGCTGGCCCTCCTGCGCGACCCGCCGTCCTGGACGCCCGTCGAGGGCATGGGCCCCGCCCAGCTCGTCGTCTTCTGCCTGTGCTACGGGCCCATGCTGGTCTGGCCCGTGGCCCTGACGATCGGACTGGTCGGTCACTGGCGCAGGCACCGGCAGGGCCGGTCAGTCACAGGAGGCTGATGTCTCCGGCGCCCTCGCGCAGCACCTCGGGGACGTCGTCGGTCAGGTCGACGACGGTGGTCGACTCCCCCTGTCCCACGGGCCCCTCGATGACGACGTCGATGAGGTGCCCCAGGGAGTCCTGGATCTCCCACCCGTTGGTCTCGGGCTCCTCCTGGCCGGGACGGATGAAGGTGGAGGACAGGATGGGGGCGCCGAACTCGGCGACGAGCGACTGGGTGATGGCGTGGTCGGGGATGCGCACTCCCAGCGTGTGCTTCTTGGGGTTGAGCGTCATCCGGGGTACGTCCTTGGTCCCCTTGAGGATGAAGGTCCACGGCCCCGGGGTGAGCCGCTTGATGAGCCTAAAGGCGTTGTTGCCCACGATGGCCAGCGGCCCGACCTGGCCGAAGTCGGCGCACACGAAGGTGAAGTTGTGCTTGCCGTCGAGCTGGCGGATGGTGCGGATGCGGTCCAGTCCCTCCTTGTTGCCCGGCGCGCAGGCCAGGGCGTACCCGGAGTCGGTGGGGTAGGCGACCAGGCCGCCGTCGCGCAAGGTGTCGACGACCTTCTCAACGAGACGGGCCTGAGGATTGACGGGGTGGAGCTCGATGTAGCGTGCCATGCCCCCACCCTACCGCGAGTGACAGGTCTCACACAGCATTCCGAAGGCAGGAGAACGTCAGCCGCGAGGGATCTGGTGAGGGACGTCGGAGAAGACACCGGTCACGCCCCAGTTGAAGAGCTCGTTGGCTCGGCTCGGCGAGTTGACGGTCCAGACGTTGACGCCGTAGCCCTCGGCCCGAAACTCCTGAACCTGCTGCCGGGTCAGTCCGGAGTCCTCGGGGTGGATGTAGTCGGCACCCACGATCTCCAGCGTGCTCCTCCAGTCGCCCGACAGCGCACGACTCTCGTACAGGCAGCCCACGGGGACCTCCGGGGCGCGCTGCTTGAACAGGTGGAGCAGGAGATGACTGAAGGAGGAGACGATGACCTTGACGTCGGGACGCAGGCGCTCGAGCTGTGCGATGACGCCGTCAATGAGCCGCAAGGTCGCCTCCTTGCCGGTCTCGTTGGGCTTGATCTCGATATTGGCGTTCAGGCCGGCGTCGTTCATGAGGTCGATGAGATTCCCCAGAGTGGGGAGCGACTCACCCTCGAACCGAGGCGAGAACCAGCCTCCGGCGTCGATACCGCCCAGATCGGCCACCGTCAGGTCGTCGTACCGGCCGGCGCGATTCGTGGTCCGGTCCAGGGTGGAGTCATGGCAGATGATGACTGTGCCGTCGGCGATGACGTCGACGTCGGCCTCCACCCACTGAACCTGATGATGCACCGCGTAACGGAACGCGGCCATGGTGTTCTCCGGGGCGAGTGAGCTCAGGCCTCGGTGCCCGAAGATCATGCGCCCCTCGCCGCGCGCGCGCCCGTCACTGCTTGCGATCACCGATGACATGGCCGGAATGCTACCCGAGCCGCACGAGCGCACATCCCAGAAGGTCGCATTGACATCAAGCGATGTTGATATAAACTCTCTTGTATGCGAAAGGTCGCCACACCTCCGGAGTCCCCCCTCGGGGAGGACTCGGCCGTGGTGCAGCTGTTCAAGGCGCTGGCTCACCCCATGAGGGCGAGCATCGTCTACCGCCTCATCAGCTCGCCGGCTGACGTCACCGAGCTGGTGGCGTTCCTCGGAGTGTCCCAGCCTCTGGTCTCCCACCACCTGCGGGTCCTGCGCAACGCCCACCTGGTCGAGTCGGTCCGCGACGGGAAGCGCCAGAGCTACTCCCTCATCGACGACCATGTCGCATCCATCTTCATCGACACCCTCGAGCACACGAAGGAGCACGATCATGACTGCCACCACTGAGCACCGCCCCGCTGAGGCCCACCACCACACCCACGGCCCCGACTGCGGGCACCTCGCCGTCATCCACGGAGACCACGTCGACTACATTCACAACGGCCACGCCCACCACGAGGACAACGGCCACTACGACGAGTGCGACACCTGCTCGTGCGAGCACTGCTCGGACCCCTGTGCCGTGTGCGAGTGCGAGGACTGCTCCTGCCCCACCTGCAACCACAACACCTGCTCGTGCGAGCACTGCTCGGACTCCTGTTCCTCGTGCACCTGCGAGGACTGCTCCTGCCCCACCTGCACGCACGCCGCCTGATCGATTCAGCCAGTCACACCCCTGCACGCGCACGGCTCGCGGTGGGTGCACCACAGTGAGGGTCTCTTGCCGAATGAAGTGCTTCGGCAAGAGACCCTCACAGGTTCTGGCAGCGCTGCAGCCGGATGCACAGACGCAGGGCTGCATGCGGCAGGAGGATATGAGCGGACGGGACTTCATAGGTTTGCAGCGATGTGCACTCATGAGCCCATGAGCAGTCCCTTCCCTGTTCCCAACACCTTGGCCCGCGTCGCACCGCCAACGGCGCACCGGAACCTGCCGGAGATCATCAACCACCTGTCCGTACCCGTGGACACCTCTGACGCGCGCATACCCGAGGTATTGCGCCCAGTGCTCGACCGGGCACTGCACCCCGACCCCGCGCAGCGATACCGCAACGGCAACGAGCTCGCCGAGGCCATGACCAATGACCCTCAGGTCAAGGCCGCCTGCACCAGCGACTACGCGGAGCGCTACGGACTCGACCTGTCCACCAGCTACACGATCAACACGCTTGGCCCCGGTGATCAGGAGTGGGAAGCAGGTAATCGCGGCTTCGCCTGCGTCCTGGGCCGGCTGTTGTAGGTCGACAGAGCCCCGGGAGCGCCTGAGAGCCGTTGACGGGTGCGTGCCAGAGCATTCGTTCTGGCACGCACCCGTCAACCATCTCGGTGTGCTGTGAGCCCTACCGGCTCTCAGGCCTTGTTCGTACCGGCGGGCTTGTCAGCCTTGTCCGGATCGGCGTCAACCCCGGCCTCCTTGCGCTGCTCGGGCGTGATCGGGGCGGGCGCCTCAGTCAGCGGGTCGAAGCCGCCACCGGACTTGGGGAAGGCGATGACGTCACGGATGGAGTCGGCCCGGGTCAGCAGGGAGACGATGCGGTCCCACCCGAAGGCGATGCCGCCGTGCGGCGGAGCACCGAACTTGAAGGCGTCCAGCAGGAAGCCGAACTTCTCCTGGGCCTCCTGCTCACCGATCCCCATGACATTGAAGACACGCTCCTGAACGTCACTGCGGTGGATACGGATGGAGCCGCCACCGATCTCGTTACCGTTGCAGACGATGTCGTAGGCGTAGGCCAGGGCGCCTCCCGGGTCGGTGTCGAAGGTCTCCAGGCACTCGGGCTTGGGCGAGGTGAAAGCGTGGTGGACAGCGGTCCAGGCGGACTTGCCCAGGGCCACGTCACCGTCGGCCTTGGCCTCGACGGAGGGCTTGAACAGGGGGGCGTCCACGACCCAGACGAAGGACCACTCGTCGTCGTTGATGAGGCCGCAGCGCTTGCCGATCTCCAGGCGGGCGGCGCCCAGCAGGGCGCGGGAGGAGTCCACAGGCCCGGCGGCGAAGAAGATGCAGTCGCCGGGCTCGGCACCGGCGGCCTGGGCCAGGCCGGCCCGCTCGGCGTCGGTGATGTTCTTGGCGACGGGGCCACCGAGGGTCCCGTCGTCGGCGACGGTGACGTAGGCCAGGCCCTTGGCACCGCGCTGCTTGGCCCACTCCTGCCAGGCGTCGAAGGTGCGTCGGGACTGGGAGGCCCCGCCGGGCATGACGACGGCGCCCACGTAGGGGTTCTGGAAGACCCGGAAGGTGGTGTCCTTGAAGTAGTCGGTCAGGTCCACCAGCTCGCAGCCGAAACGCAGGTCGGGCTTGTCCGAGCCGTATTTCTCCATGGCGTCGCGGTAGGTCATGCGGGCAATGGGCGTGGGCAGGTCGTAGTCGATGAGGGCCCATACCTCGCGCAGCACGTCCTCGGCGACGGCGATGACGTCGTCCTGCTCGACGAAGCTCATCTCCACATCGAGCTGGGTGAACTCGGGCTGGCGGTCGGCGCGGAAGTCCTCATCGCGGTAGCAGCGGGCGATCTGGTAGTAGCGCTCCATGCCGGCGACCATAAGGAGCTGCTTGAACAGCTGCGGGCTCTGCGGCAGGGCGTACCAGGATCCCGGGGCCAGGCGGGCGGGGACCAGGAAGTCGCGGGCGCCCTCCGGGGTGGAGCGGGTCAGGGTGGGGGTCTCGATCTCCACGAAGTCGTGGGAGTCCAGGACCCTGCGTGCGGCCTGGCTGACCTTGGCGCGCAGGCGGATGGTGTGCTGCATGGCGCTGCGCCGCAGGTCGAGGTAGCGGTAGCGCAGCCGGGCCTCCTCGCCGACCTGTCCGGCGTCCTCGGCGTGGTCGGAGACCTGGAAGGGCAGTGGGGCGGAGGCGTTGAGGATCTCGACGTCGGAGACGACGACCTCGATCTCGCCGGTGGGCAGGTTCGGGTTGGCATTGCCCTCGGGCCTGGCGCTCACCTCCCCGGTCACGGCCAGGACGTACTCGGCGCGCAGGTCGTGGGCGATCTCCTCCCGGATGACGACCTGGGCGATCCCCGAGGCGTCCCGCAAGTCGATGAAGGCCACGCCTCCGTGGTCACGCCGTCGGTCCACCCATCCGGTGAGGGTCACGACCTGGCCGATGTCTGAGGCGCGCAGAGAGCCTGCGGTGCGAGTTCGCAGCACGGTGCTGAGTTCCTTCCGTGTGGGGCACTGAGCCGGTGCCCGTCGGGGCGCACCACGAGACGGGTGGGCGCCGGCGGTAGTTTACAAGGAGCTCGATGATCGGGCGTCAGGCCATGGCTCGGCGACGTTGGTAGGCGGCCATCCTGCGACGGTTGATCGCTACGAGCACCGAAAGCACGACCAGGATCATGCTGAGCACGAGGATGGAGGCACCGATGATTGGAAAGCCGGTCGACCCACCACCTGGACCTGCGGCTTGGATGCCGGCGGCTCCCGCACCGTTGGATCGCCCCATGGCCGCTACCTGCCGGGGTGGCGGTGTCGGAGCCGTCGGAACGGTGGGAGGGGCGGCCCCGCCAATGACCGTGACACCCGATACTGTGAAGTAGGGGCTCTTGTTGGTGTAGTCCGCCGCGTTGCCCTCCTGGCCGCTCTCCCCCCGGGCCCCGAAGACCCGGAATCGCAGCCAGTGGTTCCCCTGCTCGACGTACTCGGGAAGCTCGAAGGAGCCTGCGGCGGTGCCGTCCTTCTTAACGGTGATCGTGGTGACCACCTCGGGCTCCAGAGGGTGCGAGGCGGCCAGCGCGCCGTCGTCGATGAGGACCTGGACCGTCACGCCACTGGGAAATCCCGAGAGCGTGTACATGATCGTTCCTCCGACGGCCACCGTCGAGGGGCTGACCGTTGAGGCGGTTCCTGTGGTGGAGGGACCGGTCCTGGTGTCCGCTCTGGCAGCGGGGCTCGTGGAGACCAGTGCCGCCAGGGATGCGAGGAGGAAGGAGACGATGACGAGCATGTAAGGCGAGCCCTGGAGGCGCCGGAAGCCGATCCGGCGCCGAGCCGGTGAACGACGCCGATCACGCCGCATGCGCTCTGTCGTCCGGGACGTCCGGATCATCTGCTCCCACCTCCTTTCCACGGCCGCTTGTTCTGGCCCCTTGACGATGTCATTGACGCTCTCCTACCGCACCGTCTCAGCGCCTGCGCAACATCCGCAGCCGCTCGGCGGACCGTGGTGCGCGAATCGGCGTTCCTGAGAACGCGGCGACCAGCAGGCTCATGGCACCGACGATCAGCAGCCCTCCAGCGCCGCCCAGGAGCATGTCGTTGGTACTGAGTCCCGTGGTGGGCGCAGTCTCCTTGTCCGGGAAGGCCAGCAGCTGAGCCTGTGCCGGGTTGCGAGGATCGAAGGACGCGGAGGCGATCTCCAGCTTGGCCCATCCCAGAAGGCTGTTGTCACGATCGGCCACCGCCAGCTCGTAGGAGCCGGACTCGAATGTCGAGATATCGATGGAGACGCTGTTGGCATCATCGACCTGCACCCAGCCCTTGGTGGTGGCTCCGGGGAAGACGAACACCGACACCCACTCGCCCGCCTGCACCTTGGACTTGGGCAGAATGAGATTGACGATGTTGCCCTGACGGGACCCGGACAAGGAGCCGGCGTTGTCCGCGCTCAGGTGCGCCGCGCTGGCCACCGGGGGCACTGGGCTCCGGTCGGGACGGACAGTGCGCTGAGAGGACGCCTCGTGCTCGGATGAGTCCTGCGCCGAGGCCGCGGAGTCTTCCGGTGCATGTCCGCGTACGTCTCCTGCGCCGCCAACGTTCGGGGCGGGCGCGGCCCCTGCGTTCGCTGCCTGCTGGGGGGCGGCACCGTCCTGAGAGGTCGAGGAGCGTGAGTCCGCCCCAGTATCGGGTGCCTGCGGCGCGGAGGAGTCGCCCTGGCTGCCTGTGCCCGTGTCTGTGCCTGCACCTGCCCCTGTACCTGTGCCGCCCGGGTTGCTGCCTGGGGCGTTGACGGTTCCGGGGCGCCCGCCGTCATCCGGGTTCCGGTTCCGGGCGCTCTGATCGGGTTCGGTCGTGTGCGGTGCGGGAACCGAAGACGTTGTCTCGGACGGAAGAGCAGAGGGGGCGGACGACGCGGAGGACTCCGGCGACGGTTCGGCGGAGGGTGTGGAAGCAGGGCCGGCGGGTGAGCCAGTCGGCTCAGGTGCGGGTTCGCCGGTGGGCGCACCGGTGGCCGAGGGCTCTGCAGTCGGAGTAGGAGTCGGTACGGGGGACGGCTCCGGCGTGGGTTGCGGAGCAACAGCCTTGTTGAAGGTGAAGATGTTGGTGCCGGCCGTCAGCCCGGTGTCGATCGGCGAGAGCTGAAGGTAGTAGCGTCCTTTGTCGACGTTCCCTGCGGCGTAGAGCGCCGACAGATTGACCTGGGCGTCGAAGGTCCCGTGATGGAAGGTGACGGGAACTGAGAGCGTTCTTGGGACCACGTACCCGCCGTAGGCCGCTACCTTGATCTCGACCGGCTTGTCACCATCGAGCATCGTCCCCTGTGAGCACCAGCCTGTCCCCCTGATCCTGACGGCGTTCTGGGGGGTGTACGCGGGTTCGTCCCCCTGGGGGTCGGAGCCATCGGAGCCGAGCACCTGGACGGCGGGCTTGGCCTGGCACGTCTCGACAACGGCGCTCGGAGATGCGCTCGGCTGAGCGGACGCAGTCGGCTCAGGCAGAGGCGCCCCTGTAGGCGAGGGCGATGAGCTGGGTGAGGCAGTCATGGAAGGACTGGCAGACGCGCTGGGTGCTGCGGAGGGAGTCGGTGCGGGGGGTGCCGGTGAGCTGGGGGCCGCTGAGGAAGTCGGTGTGGGAGTCGGTGTAGGAGTCGGTGTAGGAGACACCGAGGGGTCCGGCGCTGGTTCAGGAGTCGGCTCCGGCGTGGGCTCAGCGCTCGGCTCCGCGGTGGGTGCGGCGGACGGCTCAGAAGTCGGTTCAGCAGTCGGCTCCGATGTTGGCTCGGGGACCGGGGGGTTGATGACATTTGGGTCCTGCTTGACGAAGGAGAACAGGCCTGTTGTCGCACTCACTGTTCCGCTGGTGTAGGTGAGGCTGAAGACCCTCGTGCCGACCTCCCAGCCACTGTCCCTGGTGACCTGACGCACGCCCTTGACGAGATAGTCGGTCGGGATGAACACGTCCTGCTCGCCGTTGGCGGGAGCCGGACGCTCGAGCTCGGCCTTGATGCCGGGGATCAGGTACGGAGTGACGGTCTTCCCCTCGACGACGTTGAGCGTGATGGTGGGGTCCTCCAGGACTTCTCCTGCGCTACTGCACCAGTCCGACAGGATCGACTCAACTCCCACGCCGGGTCCGGTCTCGTAGACCGGCATCACGTACTCGGGCGCTGACTGGCCATCGGGGTAGACCATTCTGGCTGCGGGGTGGCAGGCCGAGCTGTTCTCGGAATCCTCAGCGGTCTTGCCTTCGTCCAGGAGGGGCATGGCGACCACACCGGCGGTGGCCAGAACAATGCCGAAGGCTGTCAGAACAGCAAGAATCGCGCGCAGACCGACCCTGGTTGCAGGGAGGGCGGCACGCAGCCGCTGAGCGTATTGCATGACGTGGTCTCGTTCATGGGCGGGGGCAGATGGACTTACTCGTACAGCAAATGGCTGACACCGGTATGCACGAGGAAAGGACGCACCGCGAAGCAGGCGCGACCGCCTTTCGCGAATGATGATAGACGGACGCCTCCCTTCCAAGAATCCGCTATCACCCGGAAAACATCGTCCGCGTTGTCGCTTCCGGGTTAAGTATACATACAGGTAAACCTACGATCGGTCGGGATGAGATCATTCTGGACCGGAATTCTTGGGGAAACTCGAGCGTTGGTAACGATAAATCAGGATGCGTGATCCTGTTGTGGCCAAGATTTCTTTTGAGTTACGGTTTCTGTGCAGCAGATCAGGTCCTTGCCACGCCTCTCTCTTCGACGACAATCACAAGCGAGAGCGTGCTCAGGTGGTCCGGTCGCTCAGATCCAGATCCTGTTCGTGAGCATCGAGTCCCCACGACAGACCGTGACGCCACCAGGCGTAGTCATGGCCGCCGCGCTCCTCCCAGTACTCGATGAGCGTCCCCTCCGCCTTGAGGAGCGCCGCCGCTGTTCGAGCAGCACGTTGCAGGCCGCTTTCATGGACTCCGCACTGAACCACCATCCGAGCCTTCAGACTGCCGCCGTTGTGGGCATCCAGGTCCTCCTGCTCCCACGATCCGGCTGAGGTCCTCCGCGTCTCAGCACGACGGCGCAGCCAGGTCAGTACATCCCCCTCACCCTCGCCGCGATGATCCGAGCCGAGCCAGAAGGAGCCGGACTGGACAACCGCGCGGGTGGCCAGCTCTGGACGGTGCAGAACGAAGTCGGCTGCCGCGACCCCTCCCAAGGACTGACCGGCCACCACGATCCGCTGCGGAGGCCATAGGTACTCACCACCGCCGTCAGATGGTGAGTCGGTCGCGCTGTCCCTGTCGCCGGTCGCTCGGCGTGCCGCCTGCAGGCAACGGCGGAGCAGCTCTCTGCTGCGCCTCGGATCCGACAGGTCGCGCGAGCGCATCGCCAGGCCGCCGGAGTCGATGAGCAGCAGATCCCAGCGGCTGGATCTGGGAGCCAGGTGATCGACGGCGTCGTTACCGCGCCAGATGTTGCCGTCGAGCAGGACCAGTAGGCCGCGCTCGCACCGCCCACCAGAGGATTCCGGGACACGGCACCCGCGCCACAGCGTGACTCGGCGCCTGGGATCGTGCGGCTCATCGAAGTCCCTGAGCGCCGCGTCCTCCAGGTCGAACCTGATGTCGTACCCGTCGCGCTCACCGCGGGGACAGATGGGTGCCCGATCTGTCGGAGCGTCCGAGCTGATCCTCCAGTCCGGGTGCAGCAGGGCCTTGGGCCCCTGCCACATCGAGGAGACGAGGCCGAAGCCGTCGTGCAGACTGTCGGAGTTGAAGGGGTCCGGCCGCCCCAGTGCGTGAACGCGCTTCCAGGACTCGCGCTGGGCGCCGGCGTCGTCAGGGAGCGGGTCACGGGTCACGACGGTCCGGTAGCCCAGAAGAGCATCCTGGGGCAGCAGTATGTGAAGCGCCCACCAGCCGGTTCCGGGGACCCGGGCGGCGATCGCCGGAGCGATGTGGGTGCGATGGTTGTCCGTCAGGGTGTTGAGATGGATGAGAACGCTGGGACTAGCGCCGTGCTGCTGGTCGTCGCGCCACAGGAAGGTCGCCTCCACCATCTCGACCCCGTCGACGACGTGCGAGTCTCCTAGGACGGGCGTACCAGAGGCTGCAACGGCAGCCAGGCCGGCATCGCTGGGAGCAGGCGGCCACCACACCGGGGTGGTGCGAAGCGGACCACCGTCCTGGGCCACAGGAGTTGGAACCAGCTGCCTCCACCGTGCCTGCGGCGCATGCGGTTCATCGCCACGCACGTCACTCACGCCGTCGACTCTACAGCGCGCCGGTATCGGTTCGGCAGTGATCCGGCGATGGGCCGCTCCCATGATGAGACGGATGGCAGGCTTGCATTGTTTCGGGGAGAGTGGCGTAGGGTAACGGTCATGGCGCACATCGTTCTTACGGCCACAACCGCTCCAGGCGCACAGGCGCTCGCGGTCATGTGTGGTGCGCAGATGCGTTGTTGTCGCCCCTGTTGATTCCTTCCCCTCTCCCAGGGCCGGACCGGCCCGGGAAGCGCGAAGCCCCCTCACAACAGCTCTGACGCCGGCCGAGAACCATGATCGGTCATGACCTCCCAGGCTCCCGTGTCGCCACATTCAACTCGTCACAGTACAGGGACGCCTTTCTGCAGGTCCTGATCTGAGGTCGCGTCGCGCCTGCCCAGCTCACTGTGCACGGGCTTCTCTTGCCCCTCCTCTACCGTTTTCACGGGGACGCTTCCATCGTGCACATTGAGGCTCGTTCCCACCACCACAGGAGAAACCATGTCCATGTCCTCCTCGTCCTCCCACCGGCCCCAGTCCTCCGACTCCTCGTCCTCCGTTCCACCGGACGGCGAGGTTGTGGATTCTCAGGAGGTCACGGCTGAGAACGCCGCCGCAATCCTGGCAGCCGATGACGGCATCGATGACCCTGACGCCAATGAGACGGACCAGACGCGTCGCGGTATGCCCTCACGGCGCACGCTGCTCACGATTGGGGGGATCGCAGCCGCTGCCGTGGTCGGTACCAGTGCGTTCCTGACGATTCGACGCACCAACCAGGGAGTGATCGGGGCCCACGAGGCACTCCCCCTGGTGATCGGTGGCGACATCTGCGCCGCACCGCTCTACGCCGCCTACCACCAGGGCTTCTTCGACGATGCGGGGCTGAAGGTCACGCTGGCACGCACCCAGCAGACCGAGGACACCAAGGACGGCGTAGGCGCCGGTAAGTACGTTGGCGCTCCGGGAATCTTCTTCTCCTGGCTGGAGCCGATCTACAACGGCCTCAACGCCAGACTCACCGCAGGGCTCCACGCCGGCTGCCTGCGCCTGGTGGTGGGCAAGGACTCCCCGTATCAGAAGCTGGCTGATCTGAAAGGCGCCACCATCGGCGTGCCGTCACTGTCGTCATCCGCCTTCGCCTACTTCGCGATCGGACTGTCCGAGGCCGGCATCAACGTCAACCCGGACGGAGGTGACATCACGTGGCGCACAATCGATGCGGACTCCTTGGGGACCGCACTGACTGACGGCCAGGTGGACGCCGTCATGGGTTCTGACCCCGGGCCGCTGCTTCCCGTCTTCAAGGGTAAAGCCCGAGAGCTGGCCAACAACGACGCTGAGGAGTTCTGCTGCTCGGTAGCACTCAACGGGGACTTCGTACGTCAGCAGCCCAAGGAGGCCAAGGCTCTGACAGAGGCATGGCTGAAGGGCTCGGCCTACGTGCCCGACCACATCGAGGAGATCGCCAAGATCGAGGTCGACAACGACTACGTCGCCGCGGACCAGGACGTCGTCGTCCGAGTGCTCAAGACATACGGGTTCAATGCCTCGGCCTCCAGGTTCCGAGCCGCGATCGAACCCGGCATCGAGAAGTTTAAGGGAACCGGCTTCATCTCATCCGACGTCTCCGCCCGGAAGCTGACCGACACCGTCGTCGCCGACCTCGGCATCAAGGACTGACTGACCATGCCCACTGAGGTGAGACCCACGACCACATCGACCACATCCGTCAAGCCCATCGACGACGGGCATCAACAACCGCACTCCTCCACATCCGGGCGGAGCGCACCAGACGATCGCCGTTCCAGCACAGGCTCTCTTGCGAGCACCACAGCACTGTTCCTGTGGCTGGCTTACCTGGTCATCATCGTTGCCCTGCCGGAGGCAGACCTTCTCCGCAAGGAGTCCACCACTCCAGTCACAGTCCTTGCCGGGACATGGCTGATCACCCTGATCGCTTGGACACTCACAGCACGGGTCCGACCGGCCTCCTCAGCCGCGACGTCGCTGACGCACTTCCTGCCCTGGATCAACGCCGCCGGCACATGGTTCATCGTCTGGCAGCTGACGACATCCAAGCTCGGACTGCTCACACCCCCGTACTTCGCCGCCCCAGAAGTACTCATCGCCTCCTTCCTCGGTGACTGGAGGCTGCTACTCAGCTGCCTGGGCGCCTCGGCGATGCTCTTCATCATCGGGTACACGGCTGGATCGGTGCTGGGGTTCTTCACCGGACTGCTCATGGGCTGGTCGAGGCGCGCCGACTACTGGCTTCATCCGCTCCTTCAGACCATTGGCCCGGTTCCTGCGGCCTCGCTCCTTCCGCTGGCGCTGCTGCTGCTTCCGACGACATACGCCTCAGCAGCCTTCATCGTCGGCTTCGGAGCCTGGTTCCCCATGGCGACCATGACCCGCGCGGGCGTGCGCTCCGTGCGCCGCGACTACATCGACATGGCCCGCACACTGGGAGCAGATGAGCTCTTCCTCATCAGACGGGTGGCTGTGCCCTCGGCGCTACCGGACATGCTCACCGGCCTGTTCACAGGCCTGGGCACCTCGCTCGCCGCTCTTATGACCGCCGAGCTGACCGGCGTCGACAAGGGCCTGGCCTGGTACATCAACTGGGTCAAGGGATGGGC
This sequence comes from Actinomyces sp. oral taxon 171 str. F0337, assembly GCF_005696555.1. NCBI lineage: Bacteria > Bacillati > Actinomycetota > Actinomycetes > Actinomycetales > Actinomycetaceae > Actinomyces > Actinomyces sp. oral taxon 171. The sequence goes on from NZ_CP040005.1 coordinate 1,631,046, forward strand.
GGACTACCCCCGGATGTACGTGGGCCTCGTCATCCTGGTGGCCTTCTGCCGCACGCTCATGGTCCTGCTGTTCAAGATCCGCTCCTCGCTGCTGGCATGGCAGCAGAACCTTGTGAGGTGGTGAACCGATGTCTGCTGGTTCTACAACGGCTGCCGTCACGCCGCAGGTCTCGCCCCCGTCAGTCCCCCGAGGCGCACAGGTCGAGCTCACTGGTGTGTCCCACCGCTACCCCTTGTTCCACGACCTGGAGCACGGATGGCTCCATCTGCTGCTGCGCCAGGTCTCCCCCGCTGCGAGGGCGCGCTATGATGCAGAGACCGCCAAGCCGAATCAGCTCCCCGTGCTCGACGACATCGACCTGACGGTCGCCCCCGGCGAATTCGTCTCGCTGGTGGGACCATCCGGGTGCGGCAAGTCCACGATCCTCAGACTGCTGGCCGGGCTGGAGCAGCCTGTCGAGGGCCGCGTCACCGTCGACTCCAAGCAGGTCACCGGACCTTCGCCCCTGCGCGCGCTCGCGTTCCAGGACGCCACTCTGCTGCCTTGGAGGACCGTGCGGGACAACGTCGCCCTGGGCCCTGAGGCGAGAAACCGTAGGGAGCGCGACCAGCGGAGAGTGGAGGCCGCCCTGCAGATCGTGGGGCTGCGGGACTTCGCCGAGGCCTACCCCGCCACGCTCTCAGGCGGTATGGCTCAACGGGCGTCGCTGGCCCGGGCCCTGGTCAACCGGCCCCGGCTGTTCCTCCTGGATGAGCCCCTGGGCAAGCTCGATGCCCTGACACGCCTCCAGCTTCAGGACGAGATCCTTAAGCTGTGGGAGTCTCAACGCTTCACGGCCGTCCTGGTCACCCACGACGTCGACGAGGCCCTGCGCCTTTCCAACCGAGTGGTCGTCCTGTCCGAGCGCCCCGCGCGCATCGTCGCCGACATTGAGGTGCCCCAGCGCGACGAGTCAAGTGACGAGGTCCGCCGGCTGCGTCACAAGATCCTCAGCCTGCTGGGGCGGTGAACGGGCCACGAGACCGACCTCACCTGTGATCCAGCCCGTGGAGCGCGGAGTGCCATCGATTCTCACGTAGCCTGGGCGCAGGAGCGATCCGTGCCCTGTTGACCCCGTTCGGGTCCTGCCGCACCCGGTGTGCGGCACGAGCATCCCGTGAGTCTGTGCGTGTTAGCCCATGAGTCACCCGGCCAGTCCGGGTGCGGGGCGAGTGTGGTGGGCCAGGTACGGCAAAGAGCGGAGGACAAAAGGTCCTCCCCCACACTCCGCCGCGGTCCCCACCATCTTCACGGGGACAGATATGGGAAAACTTCATGACTACCTCCTCCAGCAGCACTGTGCCCGGCGCCTCCGACGATGCCCAGGGCACCGACAGCAAGGGCCCTCTGAGTCTCGACGCGCTCTTCTCCGCCGAGCTCTCCGGCGGTCGGCCGGCCAGGACCGATGAGGACGACGCCGTTGTCGCGCCGCACCACTCCGACGACGCTCACTCCTCCCCTGAGGACTTCGCCACCCCCGCCTCCTCCGACTCCCCCGAGGACCCTGAGGACGTCGACCACGAGGACGAGGCGGACGACGTCGACCAGAACCGCCCCGAGGCCGACCCGGAGGACGGCATTGACGACTCCGATGAGGACGACGGCGTTGACATCGATGAGGACGAGGTCGACGGCCACACCCCCTTCATCGACAGCGACTCTGATACCGATGGCCACAGGCACGCCGACGAGCACGCCCCGTCCCCGCACAACCGGGACAAGGGCGAGGTGAAGGCGGATCAGAAGGACGAAGGCATCACCTTCACCGACCTGGGTCTTCCCAGGGACCTGCTCAAGGCCGTCACCGACATGGGCTTCGTGACGCCGACCGCCATCCAGAAGGAGGCGATCCCGGTCCTGCTGGCCGGCCGAGACGTTGTCGGCGTCGCCCAGACCGGAACCGGCAAGACGGCGGCCTTCGGTCTGCCGCTGCTCGACGCCGTCGACTCCCGTGACAGCGTGGTCCAGGCACTCGTCCTGGCCCCCACCCGTGAGCTCGCGCTCCAGAGCGCCGAGGCCATCACCGATATGGCCGCCCGTTCCCGCGGTCTGGACGTGGTGGCCGTCTACGGCGGCGCCCCCTACGGCCCTCAGATCGGCGCGCTCAAGGGCGGCGCCCAGGTCGTCGTCGGCACTCCCGGACGCGTCATCGACCTCATTGACAAGGGTGCGCTCCAGCTCGACGACGTGCGCTACTTCGTCCTGGACGAGGCCGATGAGATGCTGCGCATGGGCTTCGCCGAGGACGTCGAGACGATTGCTCAGTCCCTTCCCACTGATCGGCGCACCGCCCTGTTCTCCGCGACGATGCCTCCGGCCATCCAGGCCGTGGCGCGCCAGCACCTCCACGAACCCGTTCAGGTAGAGGTCTCCAGGCCGGCCTCCACCGTCGCCACCGTCCACCAGACCTACGCGGTGGTTCCCTTCCGCCACAAGATCGGCGCCGTCTCCCGGGTCCTGGCCGTCACCGACGCCGAGGCCGCCATCGTCTTCGTACGGACCAAGTCCACGGCCGAGGACGTCGCCATCGAGCTGGCAGGCCGGGGCATCCAGGCAGCCGCGATCTCCGGTGACGTGCCTCAGCGCGAGCGCGAGCGTCTGGTGGAGCGGCTGCGCGCCGGCACCCTTGACGTGCTGGTGGCCACCGACGTGGCCGCCCGAGGGCTGGACGTGGACCGCATCGGACTGGTCGTCAACTTCGACGTGCCCCGTGAGGCCGAGGCCTACGTGCACCGTATCGGCCGCACGGGCCGCGCCGGCCGCCACGGTGAGGCCGTCACCTTCCTGACCCCCAAGGAGAAGGGCAAGCTCCGCCAGATCGAGCGCCTTACCGGCAGCCGTCTGGAGGAGATCACCCTGCCCTCCCCCGCGGACGTCTCCGAGCACCGCGCTCGCAAGCTCCTGTCCAAGGCCGCCGCGCGTCACGAGCGCGGTCGTCTGGACATGTACCTGCCGCTGGTCACCGACTGCGCCCAGGAGCTGGACATTGACGTTGAGGAGCTGGCGGCGACGCTGCTGGCCCTGGCCGTGGGTGATGAGGGCCCGCGCAGGCGTGAGGACCGTGGCGGTGAGCGCCCCCAGCGCGCCCGCAGGGAGGAGAACCTCGACTCCGAGGGGACCTTTCTGTCGGCATCCTTCGAAGGTGGGCGCGAGAAGAACCGTCGTGGCGACCGGGGCGACCGGGGAGAGGGGCGCCGTTCGGCCACGCGTTCCGGACGCCGCGAGCACGAGGGCCCTGGGACCGTCTACCGTGTCGAGGTGGGGCACCGAGACCGGGTCCTTCCCGGCGCGATCGTCGGCGCCCTGGCCAACGAGGGCGGGATCGAGGGCTCCGACATCGGCAAGATCGACATCCTTCAGTCCTTCTCCCTGGTCACGATCTACGCCGAACTCAGCCCCGAGCAGCTGAGCGTCATGGGACGGGCGACCTTTGCCGGCCGCGAGCTGCGGATCCGCCCCGATGAGGGGCCGGGTCACGGCTGGTCCGGCCCCAACGGCGCAGAGCGCCGTCCCAAGTGGCGTGACTGGGACGACCGCAAGGACCGCAGTGAGCGCGGCGAACGGCCGGACCGTGGTTTCCGCCCCCGCCGTGATGACGGTGAGCGCGGTTGGAAGGACCGTGACGGGCGCGGCGGCAGGGGCGGTTACGACCGCTCGGACCGTGCGGACCGCCGTGACAACCGTCGGTGGGAGGACCGCCGTGGCAACCGGGACGGCTTCCGCGGGCGGCGCGAGGACCGGGGTGGTCGCGGCTACGACCGTGACGGCTACCGGGACGACCGCCATGGCTACAGTGAGCGCAACCAGAACCGCTTCGGCGGCAACCGGGGCGGCTTCCGCGGCCGGCGCGGCGACCGCTGAACGCCTCACAGCATCCACACTCGCGGCGGCGGGATGACCACATACGTGTCACCCCGCCCCGTCGTATGCCCGCCCCGGTGTCCAATCCGGGTGTCCGTTCCGAGTGGGAGCTGTCTTACTCACGCGAGTCGGAATGGGCGGCCAGCCGGTGGAGGACCTGCGCCAGCTCGGTCCATCCGCTGGTCTCGGCCGTCAGTGGCTCGACGATCTTGACGTTCACGACCTCATCGGTGGCACGGCGCAAGCGGTCGATGATCCGTCTGCTGTGATGCCTGGCCTGAAGGCGGGCCAAGAACGTTCCCAGACCTGCCAGGACCAGTCCGAGCAGCAGACCTCCGAGCAGGAGGATGGTGGGCCAGGGAACTCCCCCCCAGCGGGGAACGTCGATGCTGATGATCAGGAGGTAGTCCTCCAGGACGTGAATAGCCACCAGCCACAGCCCACCGATCAGTGCCGTCAGTGCGGTCACCCACTGCAGCACGTTCGCGACGCGCCACCAGGCCGGGCGCTTCCAGCCCCCGTAGTCCACCGCGGCCACAGCCAGATCCAGAGGCTCGGCGAGGCTCTCAGCACGCTCGTCGCTGCGCAGAACGGCCTGAGCGGCCAGGTCACCGGGCAGTCCGGAGCAGGCCGCCACGGCATAGACGTGGGCACTGCTGCGCAGCCTGCCCGTTGCTGCAGGTCCTGCGGGGGGCAGGGAGCTGAGGTCGATGGCACCGGGCACCGTGCCCCCATCGAGCCGTTCTCCGTCTCCGGCCCCCGGTGCAGGTGGGCGCCTGGTTCCCAGGTGGAGGGCTCGGAGCGGGTCACGTCGCAGGTGTGCGACCCACCGCAGCCAGAACCAGCCGACGCGGGTATGTGCCCGGTGACGGTCCGATCCTTCGACCGCCTGCGAGACGACGTCGACTCCGGCGAGGCTCGCGGCCGCCTGTCGGAGCGCGTGCAGGGGCTGACCTACCTGCGGCGTCTGCTGAGCGGCCGGGACCGGCTCACCTGCAGCTGGAGCAGGTGGAGCAATGAGCCCTGTCCGCTCTCCCATGTCACCGGCTGCACGCCGGGCGTGGGCGACAAGGCTTCGAGCGCTGGCCAGCCTGTTCGAGGCGACCGAGGCCACAGCGTGTGCCAGATTCTCAACGCCCTCTCCGGTGCGGGCGCTGACGGGAACCACGGAGACGGATCCAAGGCCCTCGTGGTCCAGGATCCTCCTCAGGTCCCTAAGCACTGCGTCCCGGCTCTCAAGGTCGAGCCGATCCACCTGGTTGAGGGCGACCACCATGACCTCGGCATGCGCCGCCATGGGAATGAGGAAGTCGCGATGAACGACGCCGTCGGCGTACTTCTCCGGATCGAGGACCCACACCAGGACGTCGACCTTGCCCGCCATGCGCTGGGCGATGGCCCGGTGCGCGGGTTCGTCGGAGTCGATGTCGGGCAGATCGACCAGCACCGTGGTCTCGCCCAGGGCCCAGCCGCCATCGACGCGCGCCCTGTGGCCGATGGCGAGCCAGTCCAACAGCTCAGCGGCCTCGACAGCCGTATCCGGGACGACGGCGAGGGGCTGGGTGGTCGTCGGACGGGTACGGGCGGTACGGGACACCTCGGAGCCGGTCAGGGCGTTGGTGAGGCTGGACTTGCCCGAGCCGGTCGCCCCGAGAAGGGCGGCCACCGTGGTCTCCGGCGCCAGACGCCGACGGTGGGAGGCCTGCGCGAGGACATCCCGGGCCTGAGTGAGCTCGTCACGCAGACCGAGCTGCTCGCCCAGGTTGACAGCCCTCTCCAGGTCCTCGAGAACCAGCGGTAGGTCTAACGCGCCGGAACGGTCAGTGGTCACCTGGCCCTCCTCCCGGCCGTCCGGCTGCTGCGGGCAGTCGGCAGGGCGCGCAATGACGTGGCCGCCTCCTGGCAGGCCTGAAGCTGTTCTCGCAGCGTGTCTGCACTGGGGTTGGGGACCGGAAGAGCATCAGTGAAGCACTTCGTCTGGTTGGCGAACAAACCAGTGGCTCGCCTGCTGAGGTCCTCCCGGGCCGTCTTGGTCATGCCGCGCATCGCCTGGTCTCCGAAGACGGCCTCCAGAACCCGCTGGGCCAGGATGGCCGTACCTCCCGCAATCCCCACCTCTCCCCCAGTCAGTCCGCCGGTGTGAGCGAAGACGAGAATCATGAGGACGACTCCGGCACCGTTGACCCCCAGGGACAACAGGCGGGCAGTGAGCCGCTTGTCGGAGCCTTCGGCTCGAACGAGCGTGAGAACCTGACGCTGCCAGTCGTGGACGAGGGCCGCGGCTATGACCTCAAGGCCGGTCTGGGTGGGCACCTCCGCCAGTGCCCGGTTGAGGGCCTGCTGGGAGGTGCCGGCGCGTCTCCAGGAGCGTTCCGTGGCCAGGCAGGCCCGTTGGGACTCGGCGACCAGGAGCTCGACCAGGGAGGAGCCGATCGCCTGCTCAACGCGCTTGGCCGGAGCCGGACGCCCTCGCAGAAGCGACGTGATGCGGTCGCGGACCCGTCCCACCTGAACCTCCAAGGACCGGAACAGGTCCCCAGTCCCCACGAACTCCTGCCAGCGGGCCAGCACCTCACCGTGCAGCATGGAACCGTCCTCGGTGGCCTCGATGACGCGCTCAAGTGCGTCATCGTGCTCAGAGGTGGCTGCTCGATGCAGCTCAGCCTGCTCGGCCTCCTGGGAGTCCAGCTCGACGGCGAGCAGCTCGCTCTGTGCCAGCACGGCACCGATGGCACCGGTCAGGCTGCGGTGCGCGACGTCCTGGCGAGCGGCCGCGTCGGAGGCCAGCGCTCCCAACCACTGGCGCAGTGGTGAGACGCAGGACTCAGGCAGGAAGCCGTCGTCGTCCAGAGCCGTTTCAGGAATCGTGAAGACGGGGGCTTCAGCCAGGTTCGCCTCCGCGAGCCTGCGCCGCAGATCGGCCTCCACCTCAGCCTGCGCACCATCGGGTACCCGGTCCAGGACGATGGCAGCCGTGATGTGCCGCTCGGCCGCGGCCCGCAGGTGCTCCCACGGGACGGCGTCGGCGTAGCGCGCTGCCGTGGTGACGAAGATCCACAGGTCCGCACCGGCCAGGAGCGTCGCGGCCAGGTCCCGGTTGTCCTCGACCACGGAGTCGACATCGGGTGCGTCCACGATCGCCAGCCCCTCGGGGAGCCCCTCGCAGGATCGCAGCTCGAGCTCTCTCGGCGTGTGGTCAGTGGCCGGGCTCGCCGGAGCGTCGGCATCCACGCGCAGACGTGAGAGGGAGCCCAGGACCCGGTCGGTGTCGAACCAGGCGGCGTCGGTCGGTGCGTGCAGCAGCAGGGGGCGGCGCGTGGTGGGACGGATCGCGGAGGCCCTGGCCACGTGCCGGCGAACGAGTGAGGACACGAGAGTCGACTTGCCGGCCCCGGTCGAGCCACCGACCACGGCCAGCAGCGGAGCGTCCAGGCTGGCCAGGCGGGGAAGGATGTAGTCACCGAGCTGGTCACGGATGAGGGTGGCCTTGTCCGAGGCGGCGGCGGTTCCTTGAAGGCCGTAGGGCAAGGACAAGGCCGTCAGGCTGTCGCGGAGGGCGGACAGCGCCCTGGTCGCCTGCTGGACGTTGTGCGTGCTGCTGGACTCGCTCCGGCTCATAGTCATGAGGCTGAGTCGACTTTGCAGCCGTCCTCGCCACCGGCCTGCGAGCAGGCCGCAACCCGGCTGATGGTGATCCGTGGTGCGGCATCGTCACTGGGCGGCTGCCAGGTGGTGGCGTCGGCCTCGACCTGCTCGCCGGTGCGGATGTCCTTGACCGAGTCAGGGGCGCCATCAGCGCCGGGGAACCACACGAAGGGGATGGATCGCTTGTCCGCGGCCCTGATCTGCTTGCCGAACTTGGCGGCGCTGGGGGCCACGTCGGCGCTGACGCCGCGGGCACGGAGCGCATCGGCGATGGCATCGGAGGCCGAGCGGTGGGCCTCGTCGGTCACAGCCACGAGCACCGCCGTGGGCACGGAGCGGCTGACCTCCACAAGCCCCTCCCCGATGACGCGGGCCAGGAGCCGGGACAGGCCGATGGAGATGCCCACACCGGGGAAGGTGCGCCTGCCGTTGGTGGCCAGTGAGTCGTAGCGGCCCCCGGAGCACACTGAGCCGAGATCCTCGTGGCCGGCCATGAAGGACTCATAGACCGTGCCGGTGTAGTAGTCCAGCCCGCGAGCGATCTTGAGGTCGGCGACGACTGCGCCGGGGCGGCGACGTCCGGTGGCCTCGAGCAGGGCGGTCAGCTCGGCCAGACCCTCGTTAAGGAGCTCGGAGGGCTCGGCGCCGGCCAGTGCCCGCAGGACCTGCCCGGAGACGTCCTGACCATCGGTTCCGGTGATGGTGGCGAGCCTGAGGGCCTGCGCCGCCTGCTGCGCGTTGACACCAACGTTCTGGGTAAGCTCGGCGGCCACTTTCTCGGGTCCGATCTTGTCGAGCTTGTCGACCACGCGCAGGACCTCGATGAGCCGGTCCGTGTCGATACCGATCGACTGGTAGAAGCCTTGAGCGACCTTGCGGTTGGAGACGTGGATGGTGACCGCGGGCACCGGCAGGGAGCTGAGCGCCTCGTGCATGATGAGGGGGACCTCGACATCGTGGTGGAGCGGCAGGGCGCCGTCACCGACGATGTCGATATCGGCCTGGATGAACTCGCGGAACCTTCCCTCCTGAGGCCGCTCCCCACGCCAGACCTTCTGAATCTGGTAGCGCTTGAACGGGAAGGTCAGCAGCCCGGCATTGTCGACGACGTAGCGGGCGAAGGGGACTGTCAGGTCGAAGTGGAGCCCCAGCTGCTTGCGCGGATCCGTCTCGGACTCGGACTCGGACTCGGCAGGATCCGCCTGCAGACGGTTGAGCAGGTAGACCTCCTTGGAGGTCTCTCCCTTCTTCGTCAGCTCGCTCAGCGGCTCGACGGCGCGGGTCTGGATGCCGCTGAAGCCGTGGAGCTCGAAGGTGCGGCGCAGGATGTCGACGAAGTGCTGCTCGACGATGTGGCCCGCGGGGAGCCACTCGGGGAAGCCGGACAGTGAGGAGAGGGCTTGTCGTACCTGTGCCATGGTCCGCATTGTGTCATGACGGGCAGCGAGCCTGCGCGCCGCCGTCAGGCCTTGAGGTCTCCTCCACGGATCTTGGCCTCGGCGAGGTAGGGGTTGCCGTGGTGCTCGTGCTCCATGGTGGTCACTGCACCGTGCCCGGGCAGCAGGACGGTGGCCGGGTCGATGGCGCTGGCCAGGAACCGCAGAGTGCCGAGCATCTGCACCTGGTCTCCGCCGGGCAGGTCGGTGCGACCCACGGATCCCTTGAAGATGACGTCGCCGTCGAGCGCCATGAGGTAGGTGTGCTCCTCGTCCGCGGCGGAGGGGTCGTCCTCGATGACCTCGGTCTCGTACAGTAGGGCGTTGTCGGCCAGGCGGGCCTCGAAGAAGAACAGGGTGGAGCCCTCCGAGTGGCCCGGAGCGGGGATCGCGCGCAGAGCGATGCCGGGGACCAGCTCGACGGCGCGGGAGAATCCGTCTCCGGGGAAGAGACGGATATCGGCGGGCTGCCTCCAAGGGGTACCGGCCATGTCGGTGAAGGTCATGCCGTTGGCGCTGATGCCGGTGGTGATGTCGGGCTCCTCGAGCCGGTACCGGTCGCGCTCGGGGATGTAGACCGGCACGTCGACGGAGTCGTCGCTGGCGAGCATGCCCTCGGCATGCGCCGCCTCGATGAGGGTCTGGGTGTCCCATACATGGTCGGCGTGTCCGTGGGTGAGCAGGATGGCGCCCAGGGTGAGCCGATGGGAGCGAAGCAGGGCCAGGGCGCCGCCGGCGGCGCCGGCTCCGGGGTCGACGACGAGGGCGGGCTCACCCGGGCCTGCGGCCAGGACATAGCAGTTGGCTGCGAACACGGGTGCGATGGTGCGCTCCAAGATCATGCCTCCCACCCTAACTTGGATCACCTGGTACCTGGTGTGAATACGTTTCCAAGCGCTGCTCAGGTCCACAGGACCCGGCTGGTTCGAAGGTGAAGCCGCCTCCCCCACCAGTGCTCAATGAACCAGCGGTCGTGGCTGGCGACGATGAGCGTGCCCGTCCATGTCCTCAGAGCGGCCTCGAGCGTCTCGAGGGCGTCCAGGTCCAGGTAGTTCGTGGGCTCGTCGATGACAAGCACCTCAGGCCCAGCAGCAGCAGCCAGGGCCAGCTGGACGCGGCGCTGGTTACCGTCGGAGAGCTCGCTGATGGGACGGTTCCACAGGCGCGGGTGCAGAGCGCCTTGGCCACGGTCCCCGATCCCCTCGGCCCACACGTTCTCATCCACCCCAGGGTCGCCGAGACGCGGCAGGTGCTGGGGTATCCGGAGCACCGAACCGGATACCGTGAGGCTGCCGACGGAGTCCTCCGTGGGTGCTGACCGCCTACCCATCCAGGTCAGAAGCGTGGACTTGCCGCTCCCATTGGCGCCGGTGACCAGCAGGTGCTCCCCGGCCATGACGTCGACCGTGACCGGTGCAAGGCGCCCGGGTACGGCGGCTGACCGGGCCGAGACCGCCATCCCTGTTCGCGGCGCCGGTTCAGTCAGACGCAGCTGCAGGTCGTAGGAGCGGGGCCTGCGTACCTCGGTACTGGCGAGCGCCTCCAGCCGACGGTCGTCCTGTGTCTGGCGCCGGGTGGAGACGCGCTGGGCGCGGTCGGCGTAGAACTTCCGGGCTATGCGGGCCTCGGTCCGGGGCGCTGCCCCGCTGTGCCCAACCATCTCGGAGTCGCGACGGTGACGCGCGAGCTTGCGCCGCTGCTCCTGCTGACGCTGGTGAAGGCTGCGGTGGGACGACCTGGCGTACGCCTTCTCCACGAGGTAGTCGCTGTATCGCCCCGCGCACCGGTAGGCACCCATGGGGCCGCTGTCCCCGGAGGCGGTGGCGAGTGCCTGCCACGGTGCTGTGTCGAGGTCGACGACGGCGGTGGCCACCTCGTCGATGAAGGCACGATCGTGAGAGGAGAACAGGACCGGTCCGGGCCATGACACCACCATCTCGCTCAGGTAGCTGCTGCTACCGGCATCCAGGTGGTTGGTGGGCTCGTCGAGCACCAGCGCCTGACCGGCTGAAAGAAGCAGAGCGGCGATCTCCAGCCTCGCCCGTTGCCCCGGCGACAGGGAGGAGACGAGGCGGCCTGTATCCACGCGCCCCAGTCCCAGCCCGGCGAGCGCCTCAGCCCGTCGAGCAGGCAGGTTCCAGGCCTCGAGAGACTCAAGCCGGGTCAGTAACGAGTCGTATTCCTCGGCGAGGGAGCCGGCTTCAGCTCCGGCCTGGGCAATGGCCTCGCCCATGCGCTCGAAACGATCAAGCGCTTCCAGGGTCTCAGCGCAGACGGCGTCGAGGTAGCCCTCGATCGACGTGGCAGTCGACTCCTCCGAGTCGGCCGCCGGCGGGCCATGCTGCTCGGGAATGCTGACAGCCCCGTGGTCAGGCGACAGCTCGCCGGTGGCCAGGCGCAGGAGCGTGGACTTCCCCGATCCGTTGGGGCCGACGACGCAGACGCGTTCGCGGTCGGAGACCGTGAGACTGATGTTCTCAAGCAGGGGATCAGAGGTGTAGGAGAAGCTGACGTGGGAGAAGCAGATCGCAGGCATGACTCGTCCTTGACATGAGGCGGTGGGGGCACAAGGGCGAGTCACGCGAGCATGGTCACATGCTAACAGCGCCAGCCGTCGACGAGGCGTAGGGAACCGACACCGGCCCGCTTGTGAGGGGCATCGGCGCTCAACGAATCAACTGAAATCAGTGGGGCGAAGGATGGTGAATGGAGCCGGCAGGAACGTAGACTTTCGGCACTGCCGTCCTCCGACGGCACGTCATCACCACCCGGCTTGAGAGCCGGGCGCGAACGGAACGGAGCGGTCACGCCGCTCCCTCCCCGTCAACCCATGAAGGAGCATCCCGTGACTGAGCGGAACCAGCCCGACACTGAGCAGACCATCCAGCCGACCGGCCTTGACGAGTCGACAGCGCCCACCCCGATGGAGCAGGCGCCTGAAGCCGCCACCTCCCCCGTCACCGACGTAGCGGCCGACGCCACGGCTGACGCCACGGCCGACGTCGCCGCCTCGAAGGAGTCCGAGCCCAGCGAGCCTTCGGACCGGCCCACCGAGGAGTCCGCGCAGGCCGTCTCTGACGAGTCCGTCTCTTCGGCTTCCGGGGATCCCGTGCCGACCGAGCAGCCTGCCGAGGAGACTCAGAGGCCCGAGACCGCAGAGGCCACCCAGGGGGACGCCACACCGACTCCTGCCGAGGTTCCCGCCCCGGCTGCGGCTCCCGCGGCGCCCGCCGAACCGGCCGTTGACCCGCAGGAGGCCATGGACGCCGCCAAGTGGGGGCGCGTCGACGGTGAGGGTCGGGTCTACGTCCAGGACGGTGGCGCCGAGCGCGAAGTCGGCCAGTTCCCCGATGCTCCCATCGCCGAGGCCATGGCCTTCTACGTGCGCCGCTACCTGGATCTCAAGGCGACCATCGACCTGTTCGCCACCCGCCTGCCCCAGCTCAGCGTTCGCGAGATCGACTCGACCCTGTCCTCGATCTCCGAGTCCCTGAACGAACCGGCCGCCGTCGGCGATCTGGAGGGACTACGGGCCAGCTTCGCCGCGCTCAAGACGGTGGCCGCCGAGCGACGCGAGGCCGTATCCGCTGAGCGTGCGGCCGCCAAGGAGCAGGCCCTCAAGGAGCGCACGGCGATCGTCGAGCGCGCTGAGGCCATCGCCGAGCAGGACCCGGGCCGCACGCAGTGGAAGAACTCCGGCGCCGAGCTGCGTGAACTGCTCGAGTCCTGGAAGGCAGCGCAGCGGCGCGGGCCGCGCCTGGACCGTCCCACCGAGGACGGGCTGTGGAAGCGCTTCTCCCACGCGCGCACTACCTTCGACCGTCACCGCCGCCAGTTCTTCAGCGAGCTGGACGCCAAGCAGGCGCAGGTGCGGGCCGCCAAGGAGACGCTCATCAAGCGTGCCGAGGAGATGCAGAACTCCACCGACTGGGCCGGTACCTCCGCGAAGTACCGTGATCTGCTGGCCGAGTGGAAGAAGGCCGGACGCGCCTCCCGCAAGGAGGACGACGCACTGTGGGCCCGCTTCCGGGCCGCCCAGCAGGTCTTCTACGACGCCCGCCGCGCCAAGGACGAGGCCGTCGACGCCGAGTTCGCCGAGAACCTCAAGGTCAAGGAGGCGCTGGTGGCCAAGGCCGAGGCGCTCCTGCCCATCAAGGACATCAAGGCCGCCAAGAAGGCCCTGCGCCCCATCCAGGACGCGTGGGAGGAGGCCGGGCGGGTCCCCCGCGGAGCCGTGCGCCGCATCGAGGGCCGCATGCGCGCCGTCGAGGACGCCATCCGCGAGGCCGAGAACGCCGAGTGGCGCCGCACCGACCCGGAGACCAAGGCTCGCGCCGAGGGCCTGGCCGGTCAGCTCCAGGACGCGATCGCCGGCCTGGAGAAGGACCTGGCTGCCGCCCAGGCTGCCGGCGACGCCAAGAAGATCGCCGAGGCCGAGGCCGCTCTGACAGCTCGCCGAGCCTGGCTCGAGCAGGTGCTGCGCTCGGCCAAGGCCTGATCCGAGATCCGTCTCACGGCGCCGTGCGTTTGTGAACCTTGCGCGGGGGTCGACACCGAACCAGGTGTCGACCCCCGTTCTCCTGCGCCTGTGCGTCTGTCCCCAGGGGTCTTCTACTCCCAGGTGGCGGTCGCGGGTTCCACGCCCTCGGATCTGGCGCCGGCGTCGATGACGTCCTTGACCCAGGCTGCCAAGCCCGGCGCGCGCTTGTCGTAGTAGCGGGCGTAGCGCTCATCGGCCACGTAACTGCGGGCGATGACGACCTGTTTGGAGGTGGAGACCTCGAACCACCGGTTGAGATCCTTGCGGTGCCATCGCGCCAGGGCGTTGGCCTCGGGGCTGCCCGGTTCGACGCCGCTGTGCATCGCCTCGGCCAGCGCGGTCTCCAGGGCGACAGTCTCGGAGTGCGCCTGTTCCCAGTCGGCGCGAGTCATCCGGGCCTTGCGCCGGGCCGACTCGGCCCACTCCTCCGTATCGCCCCACTTGGCCTGGGCCTCGGCGAGATAAACGGGGTCCCAGTCGGTCCCCCAGATCTCCACCGTCTCGGCCAGGGAGAGTCTGCCTCCCAGCTGCTGCATGTCCAGGATCGTGTCGATGGACAGGAGCATCTGCTGCAGGTGGGAGACCTGTCCCTGCAACAGCTCGCGCTGACGACGTAGGTGCGTGACGGCGTCGGCGCCCGGCTCGTCAAGGACCTCTTTGATATCAGCCAGACTCATGCCGGTCTGCCGGTAGACGAGAACCTGCTGGATGCGCATGATGTCCGTCTCGCAGTAGAGCCGGTAGCCGGCGTCACTGCGCCGGGAGGGATGCACCAGGCCGGACTCGTCCCAGTGGTGCAGCGCCCTGACGCTGACACCCAGGAGCGTTGAGACCTCGCCGACTGTCATCGTGGTCTCCGAGAAGTCCATCGCAGAACTCGTCGTGCGTGCCGAATCGTCTACCCCTCTAACCGTGTGCGTCATACACCTACCTCATCCCCTTGACCTGAGTTCAACCCCAATTCTTACGCATCACATCCTGATAAAACCTAAGGCGACAACAGACTGACTGAAATATGCAAGAAATCACACGCAGCCTTCTGTGGATATCTAACAAGTCACACATTCTCCAACAAGAAGCCGAGTCCAACAGAAGAGCACTAAGATATCTGTTATGCATTACTGGAATTATGTCCTCATCTTCATTGTCGTCATTATCGGCCCCGCCGTAAGGGCATACTTAGGGGGTAAAAATTCTGAAAAATATACCACCACACCTGAAGGGGCCGTCAGGGTGAGAGCGCCACGATTTCAGCTCGTGGCCGGCGTTATACTCCCATTCATTGGAATTCCATTTATTATTGGCGGATTGCTCTTGATGCGTTACGCATTCATTTCCTGGAGCACCCCGGGAGACCCAAGTTCAGTGAGCCCCGACCAGCTCACCCCTCTCTCACTGATCGCCATAGCGGTCTTTGCCGCCGGGATCTTCTTTACGGCATACTCGTTTCTCATCATCATGTCCGTCCGAAATGAGTACGTTGAAACCGGTATTGATTACGTAGAGAAACGTGAACGACTGGGCAAGATCAAAAGAATCCTGTTCCATGAGATCAGCTCATACTCCTACTCCCCGAGATCAGAAGGAGGGAAGCTAACAATCAGCACATCAGACGGGCGCAGGATTTCTTTCCAGACGGACTACTATCGTGGCAACTACGTCGTATCCGTGATCGCATTTCGCATGACCAACGGCCACTGGCCGAATCCAACCGATCCCACCACTCACTCCAGACTAGTTCAAGCAGCCTCTAACGGAACAGCAAAACGGTACCTTAGTGGCTCCAGGAAGGCCAGCAATCTGAGCGCCTCACACGTACACCGACTCCAGAACATCTGACCCGTTATCCACAGGCTCTACTCGCACTCTGGCACAGCTCTCAAAAAAGGTCAACGATAGGAACATGACTCGCTGTGTTCCGGTGCCAGGCCATGCCGCCGTGGCACACCTGTCCGCCCGCCCCCTCACCCCAGTCCTGGGCATGCTCCCTACTCAGGACATGCAGCTGCTGAGGTGCGCTGAGCTCGACTCCCGTCTGCTGGTCAACGTCCTGGGCAACCTGCAGCCAGCAGATCTTCTGCAATCAGTGGAAGGACGACTGCAGGCCATCACCACTGCCCTACCGTGCCAGGGTGTGCTTTTGGCAGGCACGGCTCTGTGGGTGCATGTCGGCGGGGCGCCACCGAGCACGCTCGAGGTCTGCCTACCGGGAGGGCGCCGAAGTCGCGTGCCCTACCTGGTGACGAGACGAGGCAGGCTACCTCATTCCGACACCACCGTGATCAACGGTGTCACCTGCGCGACCATCGCGCGGGCCGCCGTCGACATCGCACGGCTGGGACCTCCTACGGCCGCTGTTCAGGCCATCATGACTGCCCGCGATCACGGGGTCAGCCGAGTCCGCCTCCTGCTGACGCTCAACCACTGCCGAGGAGCGGCCAGCAGAGGCTGTCCGCGGGCGCAGCATATCATCGAGTCGGTCACATTCCAGCAGTAAATAGCAACATAATTTAAAAAAAATAGGCCTACACACTTTTTAGCGAACCCATTCATGAAATCCTACAGAAGAGACTGGTGTTGTTGACATGGAGGACATTCCACTTCCTCTCGGTCTTGCCATGATACTTGGTATCATCATCAAGGTGGCGCTGGATCGCTTCGACCGCGTGGACGGCTCCGCCATGACGGAAGATGGCGTTGTACTATCAAAACCACCAAAATATCAGCTGCTCAGCGGCGGGTTACTTATATTTATCGGTCTAGTCACCCTTTGGCTCGGCTGCAGACGATGGATCAACCCCTCATTTTCTGACGATGACGCAGATGTCGCTACTATATGGCTCGTCATCGCCGCCCTACTCCTTATCCTAGGAACTGGCGTAATCCTCCAAACAAATGTTAACTATATCGAGGTTGGGCCAGGATACATCGAGAAGCATTCCTTCCTTGATGGGACAACCCGAATCGAATTCGAAGACATCGCGTCGTACTTATACTCGCCTAAATACTTATACTCATATAGTTATTCAAACAATCTATGGAGGGCCGACAGCCTTGTCATACTTTCTTCCGATCGGCGCAGGATCAAGTTTTCTCCCGAAGGCTTCAAAGGGGAGCATGTAACATCCGTCATCGCCTTTCGCCTTCTCGAGAACCGCTGGCCGTCCTTACTGGATGAATTCGACCGGCTTGCCGTCATGGAGGCGGCTGCCGATGGCTCTGGCAAGTCCTATTTACGAAGAGTCAGTGGTGCCAGGCTAGAGGCCACGTAACGATCCGTCGTCACGTGGCACCACTCGTCCTCAGTCCTTTTCATCGACGGCGCGTCGTGGACAGGCTTCTGCGCGCCTCGAAGACGCCGTCGATGCGTCGCAGCGCCGCCAGCGTATGGTCCAGGTGGCCGACCTCAGCCAGCTCGACGACGAACCGCCCGGTGACGACCCGGTCGCGGCTCGTGGCGATGCTGGCGCTCACGAGATTGACGTGGCTGTCTGCGAGCGCTCGAGTGATGTCGGCGAGCAGGCCTCCACGGTCCAGGGCCTCGACCTCGACCTGGACCAGGTAGGCGGACTGGGCGTGATCCGCCCAGGAGACGGTGATGAGTCGCTCAGGCTCGCGCTGGAGCTGGTCTACGTTCTGACAGTCGGCCCGGTGCACCGAGACGCCCGAGCCCCTGGTAATGAAACCGACGATGGGGTCGCCCGGCATGGGCGTGCAGCAGCGCGCCAGCTTCACGTAGACATCACCCTCATCCATACCGGCGACGACGACCCCGGCATCGGCCGTTCGTGGACGCCGGTGCGCCGTGGCCCGGGTGGGCAGGATCCCCTCCGCGAGAGTCTCCTCGGCGCCGTCCTCCCCACCCATGGTGGTCACCAGGGTGTCGACGACGTGCTGGGCGGAAACATGTCCCTCGCCCACTGCGGCGTAAAGGCCCTCAATGTCAACCTTGTCGAGGGTCTTTGCCACGTTCATAAGGGTCTCGTGGCTCATGAGGCGCTGAAGAGGCAGGTTCTGCTTGCGCAGGGTGCGGGCAATGGCGCCCTTACCCTCCTCGATGGCCTCCTCGCGGCGCTCCTTGGAGAACCAGGAACGGATCTTGTTGCGGGCACGGGTCGAGGCGACGAAGGTGAGCCAGTCACGCGAAGGACCGGCGTTGATGGCCTTGGAAGTGAAGACCTCCACCGTGTCACCGTTCTCCAGGCGCGTGTCCAGGGGCACCAGCCGGCTGTTGACACGTGCGCCCACGGTGCGGTGGCCGACCTCGGTGTGGACGGCGTAGGCAAAGTCCACCGGAGTGGCCCCGGCGGGCAGGGCCAGGACATCGCCCCTGGGAGTGAAGACGTAGACCTGATCCCCGGCCATCTCGTAGCGCAGAGCATCGAGGAACTCGGAGGGGTCCTGGGTCTCCTTCTGCCAGTCGACGAGCTGCCGCAGCCAGCCCATGTCGCCCTGGTCGGGGTCACCGGGTCTGCCCCCCAGGGCACTGGGACCGGAGGCGTTGGGGTCCTCCTTGTATCGCCAGTGCGCGGCCACGCCGTACTCAGCCATGCGGTGCATCTCGTGGGTACGGATCTGGATCTCCACCGGCTTGCCCCCCGGCCCCACGACAGTCGTGTGCAGCGACTGGTAGAGGTTGAACTTGGGGACGGCGATGTAGTCCTTGAAGCGCCCGCTCATAGGGGT
Source organism: Actinomyces sp. oral taxon 171 str. F0337 (assembly GCF_005696555.1). Classification (NCBI taxonomy): domain Bacteria; kingdom Bacillati; phylum Actinomycetota; class Actinomycetes; order Actinomycetales; family Actinomycetaceae; genus Actinomyces; species Actinomyces sp. oral taxon 171. The sequence continues at coordinate 1,649,254 of NZ_CP040005.1, forward strand.
CCAGCGCGAGTGCAGGGAGCCGAGCACCGCATAGCAGTCCTGGACGGTATCGACAATGACCCGCACCGCCACAAGGTCGTAGATGTCGTCGAAGTCCTTCCCCCGCACGATCATCTTCTGATAGATCGAGTAGTAGTGCTTGGGCCGCCCGGTCACGGCGCCCTTGATCTTGTTGACCCTCAGGTCCTCCTCGATCTGGAGGCGGACCTGACGCAGGTACTCCTCGCGAGCCGGGGCCCGCTCAGCCACCATGTGCTCGATCTCCTCGTACACACCCGGGTAGAGGGCCTTGAAGGAACGGTCCTCCAGCTCCCACTTGATCGTGTTCATTCCCAGGCGGTGGGCCAGGGGCGCATAGATCTCCAGGGTCTCCTTGGCCTTGCGTGCGGCGTTCTCCGCGGAGACGTACTTCCAGGTGCGGGCGTTGTGAAGACGGTCGCCGAGCTTGATGACCAGGACTCGGATGTCCTTGGACATCGCGATGATCATCTTGCGCACCGTCTCGGCCTGGGCGGCCTCCCCGTACTGGAGCTTGTCGAGCTTGGTGACGCCGTCGACGAGCAGGCTGATCTCATCGCCGAAGTCGGCGCGCAGGCGCTCCAGGGTGTAGTCGGTGTCCTCCACGGTGTCGTGCAAGACGGCTGCCGCCAGGGTCTGGGCCGTCATCCCCAGCTCGGCGAGGATAGTCGCCACTGCCACCGGGTGGGTGATGTAGGGCTCCCCGGACTTGCGTCGCTGGCCGGAGTGAGCCTTCTCGGCCACCTCGTAGGCGCGCACGATGAGACTCGTGTCCGCCTTGGGGTGGTTGGCGCGCACCGCGCGCAGCAGCGGCTCAATGGCCGCTGGCGTGGAGTGTCCCCGGGAGCCGAACCACGCCAGACGGCTACGCACGCGCGAGCCGGGGACAACGCTGTCTCCTGACGTGTCCGGGGTGTTCTTCGTCTCCGTCATTGACGCATCATATAGCCGCTGGCACACCGAGGCGTGCTGGCGCTGCCGATGGCCCTGTGGTGTCGCGCCGCAGGTGGACGCGACACCACACAGGAATCAGCCGTGGCTGTGAGGCGGAGCGGATGAGCCGTTCGATTCTCATCTCAGAAGATGACGATCGAGTCGACCTCACGCCCCTGGAGCTGGCGGCGACCACCGAGATCGGCCAGCTCCAGAAGCATGCAGATGGCTTCCACCGAGGCACCGGCCTGCTCAATGAGGGAGATGGACGCGGCGGCCGTCCCACCGGTGGCCAGAACATCGTCGATGACCAGAACGCGCGCGCCCTGGGTGACGGTCTCGGGCCGCAGCTCCATACGGGCGGTGCCGTACTCCAGGGAGTAGTCCACGCCGATGACCGGGCCGGGCAGCTTGCCGCCCTTGCGCACCGTGATCATTCCGACCCCCAGCCGAACCGCCAAGGGCGCTGCCAGGATGAAGCCGCGGGACTCGAGCCCCGCGATCGCATCGATCCGACCCCGATAGTGATCGGCCAGACCGTCGACGAGACCGGCGAAGGCCTGTCCGTCGGCAAGGAGCGGAGTGATGTCTCGGAAGAGGACCCCCGGCTCGGGAAAGTCGGGAATCTCACGCAGGTGGCTTATGACCAGCCTGGTCAGAGACTCGGGAACCGTCTCGGAACGGGCTACAGGAGCGGTCATCTGCGCTTCTTCTTCCTTTTGGGCTGAGCCGCCACGCCGAGGTGGTGGCCGGGAGTGACTGGTGAGGCGGCCGGAGCCGCGTCAATCTTAGCCAGTTCCTCGGCGTCGTCACCGGCCTCCTCCCGACGGTGCTGGCGCGCTGCGGCGACCTTGGCGGCCTGGTCCTTGATGCGCTTCTCACGTGAGCGCAGATCCACCAGGAGAGGTGTGGCCAGGAAGATCGAGGACAGGGTCCCGGCGATCATACCGATGAACAGAGTCAGAGCGATATCGCGCAGCGTTCCTGCACCCAGGATGAAGGCACCGACGAACAGGAGCGAGGCCACCGGAAGCACACCGACGACAGAGGTGTTGATCGATCGGATGAAGGTCTGGTTGACCGCCAGGTTCGCGAGCTCGGCGTAGGTGGATCGGCTCTGGGACTCAAAGCCCTCGGTGTTCTCACGGATCTTGTCGAAGACCACGACCGTGTCGTAGAGGGAGTACCCCAGGATCGTCAGCACACCGATGATCGTGGCCGGGGTGACCTCGAATCCGGACAGGGCGTAGATGCCCACGGTGACGACGATGTCGTGGCACAGGGCGAGCAGGGCCGCCACGGCCATCTTCCAGGTGCGGAAGTACGCCCAGATGAGCAGTCCGACGAAGATGAAGAACAGGACCAGTCCTCGAGCCGCCTTCTTCGTGACGTCGGAGGACCAGGTCGGCCCCACAGTCGTCGCTGAGACGTTGGAGGCGTTGGTCTTGTAGGCGGTGGCGAGCTCACCGGCCAGCGAGTCGAGGCGCTGCTTGCTCAGCTGGTTGGTCTGCACCCTCACCGACCCCGACCCCATGGTGGTCACCGAGGAGCTGGCCGCCAGGTCGCTCTTGGAGAGGGCCTCGTTGGCGGGACGCTCCGAAGGAGAGGACAGCCCCGTGATCGTGATCTCCGAACCACCCTTGAAGTCGATGCCCGGGGTGAGTCCCACGGTCGCCAGGAGGGTGGCCGAGCCGAGGACGATGACGACGGCGATGAGGTACCAGATCCTCCGTTTGCCGACGAAGGCGATGGACGTCTTGGCCGAGTAGAGCTCGTTACCGAGCGTGGCGAGAGACTTCATTTCGTCTCACCGTCCTTTCCCTTGTCGGCCGCGGCACCGACCGCGTCGTCCTCCTGCTGCTGAGTCTCATCATCGTCGGCCTCGTCAGCGGCATCGTCGGGGCTCTCCGTGTTCCTGCGGGCCTCGGCCTTGCGGCGCGCCAGGGACCCGGCCACGCGGTCGGCGACGGCCTCGCGCCCCTTGCCGTAGGTCGAGGACGTTGCTCCGAGGTGCTCGGGGTCAAGGCCGGAGAGCCGGTGCCCTTCGCCGAAGAAGCGGAAACGGATGATCCACTCCATCAACGGGTGGGTGAAGAAGATGATGATGGCCAGGTCCACGCACGTGGTCACCCCCAGGGTGAAGGCGAATCCCTGCACCCCGCCGACGGCGAGGAAGTACAGGACGATCGCGGCCACGAGGTTGACGGCGTCGGAGACGAGGATCGTGCGCCGGGCGTGCTTCCATCCCTCATCGACCGCGGTCTTCAGGGTCCGTCCCTGACGCACCTCGTCACGGACGCGCTCGAAGTAGATGATGAAGGAGTCGACTGTGATGCCGATGGAGATGATGAGTCCGGCCACCCCTGCCAGGGACAGGCGGTAGCCCATGGTCGCGCTCAGTGCCGCGATGACCAGGTAGGTGCCGGCAGCGGCCACCACCAGGGACGCTACGGCCACCACCGCCAGGCCGCGGTACTGCCAGGCCAGGTAGAGGATGATGAGAGCGAAACCGATGAGCCCGGCGATCAGGCCGTTGCGCAGCTGCTCGGTTCCCAGAGTGGCGGAGATCTGCTGCTCGGACTGGACCGTGAAGCTCAGCGGCAGCGAGCCGAAGGAGAGCTGGTTGGCCAGTGTGTTGGCCTGGTTCTGGTTGAAGTGGCCGGTGATCTGGACCCGGCCGTCGGTGATCGGTGAGTGGACGGTCTCGTTGAAACCGGAGGCCATGACGGTCAGGCCGTCCAGGACGATGGCGAACTGGGCCTTGTCCCCGAGGTGCTGGGCCTGCGGGTTCTGAGCGCCCTGCGCGCCGGCGGCGCTCGCCTGGTCACGGTAGGTCAGGAGCCGCTTGGACAACTCGGAGAACTTCTTGGTGCCGTCAGCGTTGAAGGTCAGAGAGACGACCCACTGGTTGGTGGTCTGGCCTCGGGAGTCGGCCTCCAGGCCCGAGTTGGCGCTCTTGAGCTCGGTTCCGCTGATCTCAGCCGGGCCGAGGATGTAGGCACCGTGCTGCTGGGAACCGGCTTCCTTGGAGCAGGAGACGACGGCGGCCTTGGGGTCCTGCGTCTGCCCCGTGAGATTCTTCGGGTCGGTGCAGTCGGTCATGTAGCCGTCGTAGAGGAGCTTCTCGGTGATCCAGGAGTCCGATGAGTTCGTCTTGTCCTGGGCGGGGAGCGGATCGGAGGAGATGACGCCGTCCTGATTGACGTCCGCCAGCTGCTTGGCGATCTCCTCGGGGGTCCTGGGCTGCGCGGTGGACTGGGCCGTGGGCTGTGCGGTGGGGGCCGGGGTCGGGGTTGCCTGCTCACCCTCGCCCGAGCCCTCCTCGGCGCCGGTCGAGTCCGCTGGCGGCTGAGTCGCCTCACCGCCGCCGTTCGGGTCCGGCTGAGCCTGGGCCTGGGCACTGGGCTGACTCGTCGGCGCCGAGGTCGGTGCGCCGGAGGGGTTCTGGCTGGCGATGTTCTTAGCAGCCTGCTGGGCGCTGCCCTCCAGGACGCGCAGCACCGGGCGGAAGTACATGACGGCGGAGGTCCGCACCAGCTCCAGGGTGGCCTGGCTGGGCTTCCCGGGCAGCGAGACCACGATGTTCTGACCGCCCTGGCGGGAGATCTGGGCCTCGGAGACACCGGAGGCGTCCACGCGTTGGCGGATCACCTCGATGGCCTGCTCAACATCGCTGTCACTGATCGCCGAGCCGTCGGAGGTCGTGGGCGTCAGAATGAGCTGGGTACCGCCCTCGAGATCGAGGGCGAGTCCGGGGGTGAGCGAGGCCTTGTGCCTCATGTTTCCCACCACGAGAGCGCCGAAACCGATGACGAGGACGAGGATGAACATCAGGAGGCGGCGCCCTGGGCGCTTTCGCTGCTTGCTGGACACGTGGTCCCTTCCTGGGGTGGAGTGTGCTCGAGCGCATGGCCCGAAGGCTGAGGTGAGTGTGGGGTTGGGATGCTTGGCGGGCACCACCGTGAGACGCACCGATTCCGGTGGGCTCAGTGAGACCGGTCGCCAAGCGCAGGCGGGGCCTGTGGGGAGCCGCTGAGCGGTATCGCGCCGACGTCGTGGGGGGGGGCGGTCGGCTCGCGATCTCAGGACTGCGGCTCGGCCGTGTCCTGCTCGGATTCACGGATGTCTTCGTCGGCCTGCTCAACGTCGGTGCCGGACTCGTCGTGGGCGGAGGCGGAGCCGAAGGGCGGCTCCTCGACGGCGGCGATCGCCCGCTTGCTCCACAGGGTCTCGTCGCCCAGCGGCGTGGCCAGGGTGACCACGTCACCGTCGACCTCGACAACCGTGCCGTAGAAGCCGCCGATGGTGCGAACCCAGTTGCCGGGTACCAGGCCCTTCTCAGTACGGCGCTTCTGCTCCTCCTGCATCGCGCGCTGCCTGCGGCTGACGAACCACATCATCAGGAGCATCCCGATGAACATGATCCAGATGAAATACGACGACATGGAGGCCTCTCCGTTTCGACTAGGCAGTCTCGGCTGATGCGGACCTACGACTGTCACAGGCCGGCGGTGGCGAGTCTATGGCACCTGGGCCACAGCCTTCCCTACCGTCGGCGAGTGGTCGGGCACAACTGGGTACCAACCGGTCACAAAATGATCACATTACCCGGTTGTCGCTCAGGAGAACAATGATCCCTCGGCAGGGGGCTCAAGTCCCAGGTGGCTGTAGGCAGCCGGCGTGGCCGCCCGACCCCGCGGGGTACGCACCACCAGCCCCTCGCGCACGAGGTAGGGCTCGGCCACGGTCTCCACCGTCTCGGGCTCCTCCCCCACACTGACCGCCAGCGTCGTCAGCCCTACCGGGCCACCGCCGAACCGGGTGCACAGGGCCTCGAGTACCTGGCGGTCCAGACGGTCCAGGCCCAGGGCGTCGACTTCGAAGACGTCCAGGGCGCCGCGGGCCGCCGTGAGGTCGAGTCGGCCGGGTCTCCCGTGAACCTCCGCCCAGTCCTGGACGCGACGCAGCAGCCGGTTGGCGATACGGGGCGTGCCCCGGGAGCGTGAGGCCAGCTCCTTGGCGGCGTCCGCCTCCAGGCTCACGCCCAGCAGCCCCGCACTTCGCGTGAGGATCCGGGTGAGCTCGCCCGGTCCGTAGTAGTCGAGGTGCCCGGTGAAGCCGAAACGGTCCCGCAGCGGCGCGGGCAGCAGCCCCGCCCTCGTGGTGGCTCCGACGACGGTGAAGGGGGGTAGGGACAGTGGGATGGAGGTGGCGCCGGGTCCTTTCCCCACGACGATGTCGACACGGAAGTCCTCCATCGCCAGGTAGAGCATCTCCTCAGCGGTCCGTGCCAGGCGGTGGATCTCATCGATGAACAGTACGTCGCCCTCCTCCAGGGAGGACAAGATGGCCGCGAGGTCTCCGGCGTGCTGGATGGCCGGCCCCGAGGTCAGGCGCAGGGAGCCGTCCACCTCGGCGGCGATGATCATGGCCAGCGTGGTCTTGCCCAGCCCGGGCGGCCCCGACAGCAGAACGTGGTCGGCCGTCACCCCGCGGGCCAGGGCGGAGCGCAGCACCACCGACAGCTGGCCGCGCACCACCTCCTGCCCGGTGAAGTCCTCCAGGCGCTTGGGTCGTAGGGCCGCCTCGGCGGCGCGCTCGGTGGCATCGGCACCGCCACCGACCAGGCGCTGCCGGTCGAGATCCTCCGGCTCAGCCACGCTGCCCGCCTCCCAACCACCTCAGGGAGGCCCGCAGCAGAGCCGCCGTGTCCGGATCCTGGTCGGCCGCGGCGGCATCGGCCGTCACGGAGCTGACGGCCTGGCACGCGCTGGCCTCGTTCCAGCCGAGCTGCACCAGGGCGGCGACCACGTCCGCGTGGGGCTCAGGACCGCTGTCGGCCGCCCCCTCTTGTCCCCCAGCAGTGCCCGAAGCCGCACGGGCGGCGCCGAGATCATCTCCGGTGACGGGGCCGAGCTTGTCGGCCACGTCCAGGATGACGCGCTGAGCACCCTTGGGGCCGAGGCCGGGAACCCGTGTGAGGGCGGCGACGTCCTGGGAGGCGATGGCCCGCCTGAGCGCGTTGGGGGTGTGGACGGCCAGCATCGCCAGCGCCAGCTTGGCTCCGACGCCCTTGGCGCTCATCAGGGTGCGGAAGCTGTCCCTCTCATCGGTGTCGGCGAAGCCGAACAGCGTCAGCGAGTCCTCACGGACAACCATCTCGGTATGAACGAGGGTCTCCTCACCGACCCTGAGGCCGGACAGCGTGGTGGGCGTGGCCTGGATGCTCATGCCGACGCCGCCGGTCTCAATGACGGCACCGGTCAGGCCGACACTGAGGACAGTGCCGCGCAGGGAGGCGATCATGGGCAGCTTCTCCTGGATGTTCTCAGCGGGTCGAGCGACGCCAGGCCGGCTCGGTGGATAATGGCGGGCTCGAACAGACGTTCGGATCCTAGCAGCCCGGGTCGGGCAGCGTCCTCAGCGCCGCACCCGCCGCGGATCGACGGCACCGGTTCGCCGAGCCGCGGCCTGGGCGGCGGCCCACTGACGCTGAGCCGGCGTGCGGGCTGAGACACGCACCGCTCCCCCGGCGGAGACCATCTCGGTGGCGTCGTCCGTCCCCGTTCCGCCTCCGCGCCAGCCGTGGCAGATCGCCTGAGCCAGTGCGTCAGCGGCGTCCGCGGGCCGGGGCGGGGCATCGAGGCCGAGGATGCGGGTGACCATGGTCTGGACCTGGGCCTTGTCGGCGATGCCCGACCCGGTGACGGCGGCCTTGGCCTCACTGGGCGTGTGCTGGGCGACTTCCAGACCTGCGCGCGCCGCAGTGGTCATCGCGGTGCCCATGACCTGGGCGACTCCGATGACGGAGCGCAGATTGTCCTGCGCGAAGACCCGCTCAATGGACACCACCGTGGGGCCCAGGCGGGCGATCCAGTCCTCAATGGCCTCCGTGATGGTCAGCAGCCTCAGCTCGGGGCTCTGAGAAGGCGGAGTCCGAACCACGCCGACCTCCACCAGACGGACCTGACGTCGAGGATCGACGTCCACGCATCCCAGGCCGCAGCGGGTCAATCCGGGATCGATTCCCAGGACCCGCTGCTCGGTGACGACGGCGCGAGCCGAACGCGGCCGAGAGCCGACGACGTCCAGGGCCTCAGTCCTCGTCGCCTGCGAACTCGGCGGCCACCTCTGGGCTGAGGTCCACTGAGGTGTAGACGTTCTGGACGTCGTCGGAGTCCTCCAGGGCGTCGATGAGGCGGAAGACCTTGCGTGCGCCCTCGACATCGACCTCCACCTTGGTTCCGGCGACGAACTGGACCTCGGCGGAGTCGTAGTCCATCCCCGCTTCCGTCAGAGCGGTACGCACGGCGACGATGTCACCGGGCTCGGAGTAGATCTCGAAGGACTCGCCCACGTCCTCAACCTCCTCGGCGCCGGCGTCCAGGACAGCCATGAGGATGGAGTCCTCGTCCACGCCGTCGGCCTTGGCGACCTCGACGACGCCCTTACGGGTGAAGTTGTAGGCCACCGAGCCCGGGTCGGCCAGGTTCCCGCCGTTACGGGAGAAGGCCACGCGCACGTCGGAGGCGGCCCGGTTGCGGTTGTCGGTGAGGCACTCGACGAGGAAGGCGACCCCACCGGGGCCGTAGCCCTCGTACATGATGGTCTGCCAGTCGGCGCCACCGGCCTCCTCACCGCTGCCGCGCTTGACGGCCCGGGTGATGTTGTCCGCCGGCACGGAGTTCTTCTTGGCCTTCTGAATGGCGTCGAACAGGGTGGGGTTACCGGTGGGATCACCACCGCCGGTACGGGCGGCGACCTCGATGTTCTTGATGAGGCGGGCGAAGAGCTTGCCGCGCTTGGCGTCAATGGCGGCCTTCTTGTGCTTGGTGGTGGCCCACTTGGAGTGACCCGACATAAGTGCTCCTTGGAAGTCGATGATGAGGGCGCGGCCGACCGTGCTCAGGCCCGGCGCGTCACCATGGAGACGAAGACGTCGTGAACCCGGTGGTCGCCTCCGACCTCCGGGTGGAAGGACGTGGCGAGCAGGGCCCCTTGACGAACCGCGACGATCCTACCGCCGTCGGCCCCACCGACCCCAGCCGCACGTCCTGCGCGGGTCGTGGCGAGAATCTCGACGCCGGGGCCCACCTCCTCCACCCAGGGCGCCCGAATGAAGACGGCCCGCAACGGTCGGTCCCGCCCCGCGCCCAGCGCTGGAGCGGTGAGGTCCTCCTCGTAGGAGTCCACCTGACGGCCGAAGGCGTTACGGCGCACGGTCATGTCGATGCCGCCCAGGAACTCCTGGTCCTCCTGCGCCCCCTCGACGCGGTCGGCCAGCATGATCATCCCGGCGCACGACCCGTAGGCGGGCAGGCCCGCGCCGATCAGCTCGCGCAGGGGCTCAAGCATGCCGAAGGCGACCAGCAGCGTGCTCATGGTCGTCGACTCCCCGCCGGGGATCACCAGGCCGTCGATCCTGTCTCCCGGGCTCCGCCCCAGATCGGTGGCACGGCGTACGACGACGGGACGCGCTCCCGCTGCCTCGAGGGCCAAGGAGTGCTCGCGTACGTCTCCCTGAAGGGCCAGGACCCCGATCGTGGGACGGGAGTCGGTCGGCACGAGTGCGGGGAAGAGCGCCCGAGGGTGGCGGGCATCCATCGTGTGGGTCGGGCGGCGGGAGGGATTCGGGTTAGTCATCTGTCTCCTCAGCAGTGGGGTCGCAGTGGCGGGCCGGGTTGCTCGCGAGCTCGGCCAGGACCTCGCAGTCCACCGGATCCGTGAGATCGAAGCGCCGGCCGCTCCAGCCGGAGGCGAGCTCATCCACGATCGCGGGCAGGCGCACCGGGTAGATCTTCTGTCCCCGCTCCTGGGCGGCCTGCAGCTGCTCCACGTTCCACCACGAGATGGAGTCGACGACGTCTCGCTCCAGGGAGGTCCAGCCGTCCTTCCTGATCGGGCGCGTGGTCGGCAGGTGCAGGAGGAAGAAGATCTCGTCCTGGCGGCACGTGACGGAGGCGAAGCGGAAGACCGCCTCCCGGTGGGCGATGGGACCTTCCAGGTCGTCGGGGGCGACCTCGATCCCGGACTCCTCGACCAGCTCACGCACGGCCCCGGCACGGGGCTCCTCGCCGCTGCGGAGCCCTCCTCCCGGGGTGAAGACCCAGCTGTGGCTCGGGTCCGCGGCGTCATGCCCCACCAACAGCAGTACCTCGCCGTCCTGGGTCACGGCCAGAACCCGGGCAGCCGTTCTGAAGGGCAGGCCGTCGTCGCCCAGGCTCCACTCGGCGCTGTCGAGGTGCTGGTCCCAGTCCTCGGGGACCAGCACCGGGTGACGTCCGTCGACCAGGCCGCCGGCGGAGCCGCAGTCCGCGTCATCGGCGGGGTGTCCGGCGCCCTGCGGGGAGCCGGTCACCAGCCGCGTTCCGCCAGGCGGTGAGGCTCGGGGATCTCGTCGACGTTGATCCCGACCATCGCCTCTCCCAGTCCGCGTGAGACCTCGGCGATGACGTCGGGGGCGTCGAACTGCGCGGTGGCGCGCACGATGGCGGCGGCCCGCTTGGCGGGGTCGCCGGACTTGAAGATGCCCGAGCCCACGAAGACGCCCTCGGCCCCCATCTGCATCATCATGGCGGCGTCGGCCGGAGTGGCGATACCGCCGGCGGTGAACAGCACGACGGGCAGGTGCCCGGTGCGGGCGACCTCGGCGACGAGCTCATAAGGGGCGGCGAGCTCCTTGGCGGCCACGTAGAGCTCGTCCTCGGGCAGCGAGGTCAGGCGGCGGATCTCGTCGCGGATCGTACGCATGTGGGTCACTGCGTTGGAGACGTCCCCGGTGCCGGCCTCACCCTTGGACCGGATCATGGCCGCGCCCTCAGTGATGCGGCGCAGCGCCTCACCCAGGTTGGTGGCTCCGCAGACGAAAGGAACGGTGAAGGACTGCTTGTCGATGTGGTGGGTGTAGTCGGCAGGGGTGAGGACCTCGGACTCATCGATGTAGTCCACGCCGAGGCTCTGGAGCACCTGGGCCTCCACGAAGTGGCCGATGCGGGCCTTGGCCATGACCGGGATGGAGACGGCCTCGATGATGCCGGCGATGAGGTCGGGGTCGCTCATGCGGGCAACGCCGCCCTGGGCTCGAATGTCGGCGGGGACTCGCTCGAGGGCCATGACGGCGACGGCTCCCGCGTCCTGGGCGATGCGGGCCTGCTCGGGCGTGACGACGTCCATGATGACACCGCCCTTGAGCATGTCCGCCATGCCGCGCTTAACGGTGAGGGTTCCGGTGCTGGGGGTGGTCTGCTCTGTGCTCAATCGTGGTCCTCTGGCCGTGAGCCGTGGCCTCCGCACAGGTGCGGCGGCGACGGCTCCGTCGAAAAGATGCTGATACCACGCATGCTACCCCGTGCTTCCCGAACGGCCCCGCGTGCTCACGCTGTGAGACCCGAGCCGTCACAAGACATCCGTTGGCTCCTGCGGTCTTCTTCTACCCGGTTCCGAGAAAGGCTCGGCGCGCCGAGCTGATCCGGTCGAGCAGCTCGCTCTCCTTGACGGAGAGCCCGCCCTGAACATGGCTGTCCACGGCCTGCTGTCGCAGCTGGGCGAGCTCCGCAGCGCCCTTGTGGAACGTGTTCATGGCCGCAGAGGCCTGCGGCCCCCTGGCGGCGGCCCATTGTCTGCCCGACCGGCGTCCCGCACCGGTGGTGAGCATCCGGACCTCGGCCGGGGAGAACCAGCCGGCGCGGGCGTAGTCCTCTATCCCACGGCGCATCGACCGGCGCTCGCTCCAACGCAGCCACGAGACCAGTCCGGCACAAAGAGCGTAGAACGGGAACTGAAGCAGCAGGTACACCCCGAAGTTCGTTGCGACGAACCCGTTCCAGGTCGCGTGGAGCAGAATCGCCCCGACCAGGCCCACAGGAGCCATCCACGCCCACGCGTACTGGGACCGTCGGCGAGAGGAGAGGCCAATGGCCACCCCGGTGCAGGCGGTGAACGTCAGGTGAGCGAATGGAGACAGCAGCCCTCGCATGACGAAGATGCGCCCCACATAGTCCCATCCCTGAACGAAGTAGAGAATATTCTCAACAAAGGCGAATCCGGCGGCAGTGAACGCCGCATAGACGACCCCGTCAATCGTCCCATTGATCGTCCGTCGCCAGATGAGGAAGACGAACAGGACCCCCAGCCCCTTGGTCAGCTCCTCAACCAGAGGCGCTGAAATCACGCCAGCCGCACCCGGATCCCCCATGGCCTCTGTGATGACTCGAGCCACCCAGCCATTGACCACTAAGGAGCAGAGGGTGGACACGCTCGTTCCCCACAGGAATGCCACCACGAGAGTGACCGTCGTGAACAGACCGGGAGGCCTGGGCTCCCAGCGAACGTACCAGAACACTCCCGCGAGCAGCATCGTGGCCACAAGCACCCCGCCTAACGGGATGAGAGCCAGCTGAAACGACGGGAGAACGACCGGCCCGAAGTCCCTACGCAGCCCGAAGAAGAAATACAGGGTGCACAGGGAGAAGAGAACGATCGCGGTCAGCATGACGAGTGCCCCGACCTTCGCCGGGATGCCGGATGGAATGAGAGAGGCCACCTGCTTGGGCTGTTGCCGCCCGCCCTCAGGAGCTGAGGAACGCGAACGATCCACGTCGTGGCTCTCACGATGAACTTGGTACCGCTGCCCGGCTCCGGGAAGGGAACCGGAGCTTGCTGAGGTCTGCGGCAGGGCGCTGGAGCGTCGGTATCCGGGGCGGGGGGCCCAGGGACTGGGGGGCATGCTCATTGATTCACCTCGGTTGCGCCTCGTCATCGTGGTCCGGCTGTGTCTCGGGGGTGGTGTCGTCGTCGGCATCGAAGGTCTGGGGCATGGGGGCGTGCCCGGCCAGGCGACACATCCGGACGAGCAGCCGTGCCCTGAGCGCCTGGGCCTCGCTGACGTGGGTGTTGTGGAACCTGCGGGCCAGGACCAGGCGGGAGCAGGCCCGGTCCAGACGGTTGAGTGCCGGCACGCTCAGTGGGTCGGCGGACAGCTCGTGGCGCGCGGGCTCGCAGACCACCGTTCGCAGGACCCGGCTGAGATCTGACTCGATAAGAGCCCGACTGCGAGTGGTCGGCACGGTGAGCGCTGCGCCACCGGGAGCAGGAGGAGGATGGGGAGTGCTCCCAAGAGGCGCGGAGGTGTCCAGGCCGTCGTCGACAATTGGCCCCTCGGCGTCCAGCGCCTCGCGAGCGGCCCTGCTGAGCAGCAGTCCGGAGGCCGGATCCAGGGCCGGGACGGTGGCCAGCTCCGCCGCGGCCTCGGCCCGGTGAACGAGCTGGGCCTCAAGCGTGGCCCGCGCTCCCAGTACCTGCCGGTGCAGCCGGTCCACCCGCACCGCCCTGGCGTAGAGAGCCCACCCGATGGCCATGGCCAGCCCGACCAGCAGCACGACGATGCTCCATATCGGCACCGTCATCGTGCCGGATCCCGTGGAGGAAAGAGCCGGCAGCGCCGTGGTTGCGCCGGTGGGGATATCGATGGCCTGTGTCATGGTCGGTTCCTCATCACTCCTGAGCTCAGCTGCTAGTCGTCCAGGGCGTCACGCAGTCGGCCCAGCATGGTTCGGGAGCCGGGGGCGGGATCCACCCGGGTGTGGGCGGTGGACAGGGCCATGTCGTAGACATCGAGGACCTCGTCGGTGACCGCGGACCAGTCGTAGCGCCCGACCACCTGGGAGGCTGCATGGGTGCGGGCCTGGGAGGCCGTCATGTCCTGCAGGGTGTTGATGATGACTCGGGCCAGGTCGTCGCCGTCCTCATTGTGGAACAGCGCCCCGTAGCGGCCTTCGCCGAGCACGTCGGAGAAGGCCTTGAGGTCGGAGGCGACGACCCGGGTACCTGCGGCCATGGCCTCCACCAGGACGATGCCGAACGACTCCCCTCCGGTCTGCGGGGCCACGTAGCAGCTGGCCGACGCCAGCATGGCGGCCTTGTCCTCGTCACTGATGCCTCCCAGGAAGACCACGGAGTCCCCGAAGCGAGCCAGCTCGTCACGGATCTCCTGGGCCTGTCCGCGGCCGGCAATGAGGAAGCGCGCCCCCGGCACCGACTCCAGCACCGCCGGGATGGCGTCAGCAAGGACTCGCAGTCCCTTGCGGGGCTCGTCAAGGCGTCCCAGGAAGGAGATGGTGGGAGCCTCATCCGTGCCCCGGAATCGGGGGTCGTCCTTGGGGGCGTCGGCGAAGGGTTTCACGTTGACGCCGTTGGGGATGACGACGGCGTCGCCACCGTGGTACTGAATGAGGGTACGGCGGGCCTCCTCCGAGACGGCGATGCGGGCCGAGAGCTTCTCCATGAGCGGCACCGTCGCCGGGCTCAGCAGCTCTCGGGCGAGCGAGCGATCCATGGCGGCGTGGAAGGTGCCCACGACCGGTCCGGTGGCGGCCTGGAGGGCCAGCATCCCGACGCTGGGAGTGATGGGCTCGTGAATGTGAAGGATGTCGAAGTCCCAGGCCTCCAGCCAGCGTCGGGCGCGCCTGGCCACGAGAGCACCGAAGTTCAGCCGCGCCACCGAACCGTTGTAGGGAATGGCGATGGAGTCACCGGCGCTGGTGACCCAGTCCGGCAGGTCGGTGTCCTGGGAGGCCGGCGCGAGGACCTGAACCTCGTGTCCGCGGCGGAAGAGCTCACCGGCCAGGTCCATGACGTGGACCTGGACTCCTCCGTGAGCGTCGAAGGAGTAGGGGCAGACGATACCGATCCTCATGCGTCCTCCTCGTGGGCGACCTGCTGCTCGCGGGCGTGGCTGCGAGCCAGGCGATCCCGATCCAGGTCGGCGTCGAAGACGGGCTGGAGCATGTGCCAGTCCTCGGCGTGCTCAGCGATCAAGGGCTCCAGCTCAGCGACCCAGGCGCGAGTGTGCGCCACAACCTGCTCACGTCCCTCCAGCTGCTGCGGCTCCGGAACCCTGCGTGCGGTCAGCACGAGTCCCCAAGGCGATCCCGCCCGACGGCGTCGCTCGCCGGTCAGTGGCTCGTAGTGGATCGAGGCGGCGTACAGGGGGCGTCCCAGCCGTTGGGCGATCGCCGCGGGACCGGCGGCCACCCGTGCGGCGGCACCGCCCAGCTGCGCTGTGATGCCGGCTGAGGACAGGTCCCGATCGGCCAGGAGCGCGACGACGTAGTGCCCCTGGCTCGCTGTCTCCAGGAGGCGGTCGAAGACCTTCTCCCCGCGGGCCTGACCGATGATGCGCATGCCCAGGGACTGACGGAAGGAGACGAACTGCTCGAAGAGGTCCTCGGGCTCCAGGCGTTCGGCGACGGTCAGGACGGTGGCGAGCTCACGGCAGGCCCAGGCCCCGATGAGGTCCCAGTTGCCCATGTGCGGCAGAGCCATGACGACGCTGCCCGCGCGCACGTCCTCGTGCAGCTGGGGGTCGACGTCGGCGCGCACGCGCGCGAGGATCTGTTCCGGCGTGATTCCGGGTAGGGCGAAGGCCTCGTAGAAGTAGCGCATGTAGGAGCGCATTCCTGCCCGTGCGGCCCGGCGCAGAGCACGTGGCGACGTCCCTGGAGGCAGGATGCGGGACAGGTTGCGCTCGAGCTGTCCCACCCCGGTGCTGCTGCGCCTCAGGCGGTGCCCGGCCCACAGCGCGTCGGCAACGGTGTGCGCCAGGCCGTAGCCCACCGGCGCGGGCAGGTGGCGGGTACCTCGCCAGGCCAGGCGGTAGGCGCCGGAGACGGCGGACAGGCGCAGCCTCATGCCAGATCACCCGCCTGCCGGGACTGCTGGTGGACGGTGCGCACGCGTTGGATCACGGTGATGAAGGAGGCGACCGCCACGTAGAGGAGCCCGATGGTGAGCACCCACTGAGGGGCCCCGAGCCCCACGATGAAGGTGGCGCCGAGCGCTACGAGGAGCCGGTCGGTGCGCTCGGCGATCCCCACGGAGGCGGTGGCACCGATGGACTCGGCCCGCGCTCGGGCATAGGGAACGGTGGCCGCCGTGACGACGGCGGCAAGGGCAGCCACGACAGTCACAGTGCGCAGCACGCCGGCAGGCATGGACAGTGCCGCCCAGGCCGCCAGGGAGCCCAGGACGGCGCCGTCGGCGAGACGGTCCATGGTGGAGTCCAGGAAGGCTCCGAAGACCGAGCTCTTCCCGGTGGCTCGGGCCAGAATGCCGTCGAAGGAGTCGGCCACCAGCACTACGAGCAGGACGAGGGGCCCGGCCACGAAGCGCCCCTGCGGCAGCAGGGTGACCGCTGCCGTCACGGACAGGGCCGTTCCAGTGACGGTGAGCATGTTGGGGGTCACCCCGAGCCGTCCGAGCGCGAGGGCGGGGCGGGTGAACAGGGCCTTGGTCAGGCCGCGGCCATGGTTGCCGAGCATGAGGTCCTTAGGTCTCGGGTGGAGCAGTCGGAGAGACGGGCCGTATGGAACGGGATGGGTTGAGACGGAGAGGAATGCCCTCAGCCTGACGGAGCTCATCGAGGAGGGCCAGGGGGATCAGTCCCCAGACCGCCCAGTCGGAGCGGCCCAGGCAGCGGCGAGCATGTCCCGCTGCTCACCGAGCAGCTGGGGAACGGGCTTGGTGCGACCGATGATGGGCATGAAGTTCGCGTCCCCCTTCCAACGCGGCACGATGTGCTGGTGGAGGTGAGCGGCGATCCCTGCTCCGGCAACCTCTCCCTGGTTCATACCCAGGTTGAATCCGTGGGGTCGACTCACCGAGCGCACGACACCCATGGCCGTGGCAGTCAGCTCACCGATCTCCTGACGCTCGGCCACGGTGGCCTCGGCCCAGTCGGAGATGTGCCGATAGGGGCATACCAGCAGGTGACCGGTGTTGTAAGGGTACAGGTTCATGATGACGTAGCTGGTCTCGCCCCGGTGGACGATGAGAGCCTCCTCGTCACGGCGATCCGGCCCCGTGCAGAACGGGCACTGTGCGGGGGTGTCGTCCGAGGGCTTGTTCTGCCCCCCGATGTAGACCATGCGGTGCGGGGTCCACAGGCGCTGGAAGGCCTGCGGAGCGCCCTCGTGGTAGAAGGGCTCCTCCACCTCGACGTCGTCGCCGACTCCCGGGGCGCTGATCGTGTCTCCAGTCGCTTCCTCAGTCACTGTGCAGCTTCTCCCCCGCCGGGTCGTTGATACGGGCGTCAATGACGCTGACGATGTGGGTCACGGCCTCCTCGACGGGCACGCCGTTGGTCTGCTGGCCGTCGCGGAACCGGAAGGAGACGGCACCGGCCTCGGCGTCCTCCCCTCCGGCGATGAGGGTGAAGGGGATCTTGTCCTTGGAGGCGTTGCGGATCTTCTTGCCGAAGCGGTCGTCGGAGTGGTCCACCTCGACGCGCACTCCCTTGGCGCGCAGCCGGGCGGCGACGTCGTCGACGTAGGTGTCGAAGGCCTCGGCCACGGGGATGAGACGGACCTGCACCGGGGAGAGCCAGGTGGGGAAGGCGCCCGCGTAGTGCTCGGTGAGCACCCCGATGAAGCGCTCCACGCTGCCCAGCTTGGCCGAGTGGATCATGATGGGGCGCTGGTGGGTGCCGTCGGCGGCCGTGTACTCCAGGTCGAATCGCTCGGGCTGGTTGAAGTCGTACTGGATGGTGGACATCTGCCAGGTCCGGCCGATGGCGTCCTTGACCTGAACCGAGACCTTGGGACCGTAGAAGGCGGCGCCGCCCGGGTCGGGGACGACCTCCAGACCGGAGGCGTCGCAGGCGTTCTGGAGGGCCT
Organism: Actinomyces sp. oral taxon 171 str. F0337; assembly: GCF_005696555.1. Lineage (NCBI taxonomy): Bacteria > Bacillati > Actinomycetota > Actinomycetes > Actinomycetales > Actinomycetaceae > Actinomyces > Actinomyces sp. oral taxon 171. The sequence continues at coordinate 1,666,875 of NZ_CP040005.1, forward strand.
GCGTCGCGGCGTCCCAGTCGGCGTCGGAGCCGATGAACTTGTCCTTCTTGGCGCCCTCCTCGTCGCGGGTGGACAGCTCGAGGTGGAAGTCGGTCAGTCCGAAGGCCTTGAGGATGGACAGGAAGAAGTCGATCTGGGCGCGGATCTCCTCACCGGCCTGATCCGGGGTGCAGTAGGTGTGTGAGTCGTCCTGGGTGAAGCCGCGCATACGGGTGAGCCCGTGGACGACGCCGGACTTCTCGTAACGGTAGTCGTGGCCCATCTCGAAGAAGCGCAGCGGCAGCTCGCGGTAGGAGCGTCCGCGGGATCGGAAGACGAGGTTGTGCATCGGGCAGTTCATGGCCTTGAGGTAGTACTCCTGACCTGCCTTGGTGATGTTGCCCTCGGCGTCGCGCTCCTCGTCGGCGAGCATGGGCGGGAACATGGTGTCGGCGTAGTAGGGCAGGTGGCCCGAGGTGTGGAAGAGCCCGCCCTTGGAGATCTCGGGGGTGTGGACGAAGTCGAAGCCGTAGTCCAGGTGGCGGTCGACGACGTACTGCTCGATCTGGTGGCGCAGCATGGCGCCCTTGGGGTGGAAGACCACCAGGCCGGGGCCGATCTCCTCGGGGAAGGAGTAGAGGTCGAGCTCGGCGCCGAGTCTGCGGTGGTCGCGCTTGGCGGCCTCGGCCAGGCGGGTCTGGTAGGCCTTGAGCTCGTCCTTGGTGGCCCATGCGGTGCCGTAGATCCGCTGGAGGGAGTCGCCGGACTGGTCGCCCTTCCAGTAGGCGGACGAGGACTTGGTCAGCGCGAAGCCCTGCCCGATGAGGCGGGTCGAGGGCAGGTGGGGGCCGCGGCACAGGTCGGTCCAGGCGACGCTGCCGTCACGTCGGACGTTGTCGTACATGGTCAGCCCCCCGGCACCGACCTCGACCGAGGCGCCCTCGGCGCCCGCGCCCTTGGTGGTGATGAGCTCGAGCTTGTAGGGCTGGTCGGCCAGCTCCTCACGCCCCTGGGCCTCAGTGATGTCGCGGCGCACGAAGCGCTGCCCCTCCTTGACGATCCGCTTCATGCGCTTCTCGATCTCGCGCAGCATCTCGGGGGTGACGGCGTCGATGGCGCCGAAGTCGTAGTAGAAGCCGTCAGTGATGAAGGGGCCGATGCCGAGGTTGACGCCTGGGAACATCTCCTGGACCGCCTGCGCCATGACGTGGGTGGCGCTGTGACGCAGGATGTTGAGGCCGTCCTCGCTGGACAGGGTGATGGGCTCGACGACGGCGCCGGCCGGGACCTGGCGCTCCAGGTCCCAGGGCTCGCCGTTGACGCGCATCGCGACGACGCCGTCCTTCTTGACGGCGTCCTGCAGGAGGAGCGCCCCCGTGCTGCCCGCCTCAATGGTGCGGGGCGCGCCGTCGAGGGTGATCTCAATCATGGGCTGGTCTGACACGGGCTCGTCTCCTCTGCTGCATCGGTGCGGGGCGCTGTACTGGTGCACCTCGGTTCGGCCGCGAGTCTACGTCGCGGTCGCGCAGGCTCAGTCCTCCCGTGAGCCACGCCGCGCGCGCAGTGCGTCACGCAGGCGCTTGGCAGTGTGCATCCCGGAGTAGATGGCTCGGGAGACCGGGACGTCCCAGGCTCCATCCACCTCGGTGACGTGCTGGGCGTAGCGCTTCTTGTACTGGCCCACCGTGTAGAGCGAGGGGACGCGGGTGGAGCCGGCGCCCATGAGGTCCAGACCGCGGTAGCCCTCCTGGGCCAGGGTGCAGGCGGCCCACCAGTCCAGGGCCTCGGCCCCGCGGAAGGTGCGCGACTCGTTGGAGGAGGCGCCGTAGTACGCCACGGCGTCCTTGCCCGAGGTGAGGATGAGGTCCCAGGCGTGGGGGACGCCGTCCTTGCGCAGGACGAACAGGCGGGCGTTCTTCTCCCCCAGGGCCGTCAGCATGGTCCAGTAGACCTCGGCGTCATGGGGCTTGAAGCCATCGCGCTCGGCGGTCTCACGCAGGACCTCGTAGACCTTGTCGAACTCCTCACGACTCAGGCCGGTCTCGTCACTGATGGTGCAACCGGCCTCCCGGGCCACGCGCTCGGCGCGCTTGACCGCGCGGCGGCCGTCCTTGGGCATGACCGCAGCCATCTTCTCCGGCGTCTTGGGCACCAGGTCGATGACGTAGGTGCGATCGTAGGTGATGGTGGAGAGCAGCTCTCGCAGATCGGTGTCGCCGTAGCGGGCGTGCATACGGATGAAGCGCACGGAACGGTCGCGCTCCTTGACCACCGAGCGCAGCAGCCGGCGCAGGTGGGCCTCACGCTCGGGCGACTGCTCCTTGAGCCAGACCGGACCGTGCTTGGCCCACAGGAAGGTCTGACCTCCCATCTCGTAACGGTACAGGGCGATGGCGGCAACGGGCTTGCCCCCGTCCTCATAGAGGTAGCGGCCCCACAGCGGACGCCCCATGGCCTCCTCGAAACGTTCCCATGCCTCGGTCTGCTCGACCGGGAAGGGGCTGTTGCCCACAGCCAGGCGCATCTCGCGTCCGTCAACCCGACGCAGGGTCTCGGAGCGGTCCGGAGTGGAGTGCACCGGCTCGGGGTGCGTGGGCCGGGAGACCTTGGGCTTGTCAGCCTTGTCAGCCTTGTCAGCCTTGTCAGCCTTGTCAGCCTTGTCAGCCTTGTCAGCCCTGACACCCTTGTCGGTCGTGTCGACCTTGTGCTCGGGCTGCTCGGGCTTGCCGTCCTTCTGCCCCTTCTCGTTCGGTTGAGTCGTCTGAGCCTTCTCGGGGGTTGGTGCGGCAGTCTCGGCCGTGGCGTCAGTCGTGGCGTCGGGAGTGGTGCTGTCGGGCATGTTCTCGTTCTCGGGCATTCAGCGGGACCTGTCGACTCGTTGCGGATAGTTGCGGGCGAACTTGCGGTAGTGGTTGAGGCGCTGGAGCTCGATCGTCACGCGCCGGCGAAGCGATCGCTCGGCCGGGTCGCGCAGCGGATCGATGCCCCGCCCCAGGCTCTTGGCCTTGCGGCGCAGCGCCTCATCGGACACGTAGCGTACGATGACGCCGTCGGGAACCAGGGAGTAGAGGACCTGCCGGGTGACTTCGACGCGCTCGTCGCGCTGGTCGAGGACCAGGTCCTTGAGCATGACGGCCATGGGGTTGGCGCCTGCGGCGGTCAGGTAGAAGGAGTTGCGACCGATTCGGGGGTTGACCTCGAAGAAGAGCTCTCGTCCATCGCGGGGGTCCACCTTGATGTCGAGGTTGGCGAAGCCGCGGTAGCCGGCGTGACGCAGCAGGCGTCCGGCGGCGTTCCACAGGTCGGGGAAGGCCTCGGTGATCATGGCGACCGGGTTGCCGATCATGGTGGGCGCGTGGTCCTGCAGGAGGACGCGTGCTGAGCCGATGAGGCGCAGCTCGCCGGTGGAGTCCATGTAGACGGTCACCGAGCGCATGGCGGTGTCGTCACCGGGGATGCACTCCTGAACCAGGAAGGTGGAGCGGTAGCCGGCCTCCTTCAGACTCCTCCACATGCCGGCCAGCTCGGCGGCGTCGTCGATGAACCAGATCTTGCGCTTGCCGGGGAAGGAGATGCGGTCATAGTCGGCGCCGATGGCGGCTTTGGCCACGAGCGGGAACTCCAGGCCGAGCTCGGAGGCGCTGGTCGGTGGCTCGCAGTCGGGGTCGGCCAGGTCGACGACGACCTCCCGGGGCGTGAGCACCCCCACCTCGGCGCACAGACGGGAGAAGGAGGCCTTGTCGCTCACGGCGTCGAGCACGTCGATGTCCGGGAAGGGCAGCACATAGGTGGGCTCGAGCTCACTGCGGTGAGCGGAGATCATGGCGGCCGCGGCATCGGTGTTGGCCATGAGCACGGCACTGCGGGGTCCTCTGCCCTCGGCCAGCTCCCGCAACAGCGCAATGGTCAGCTCCGGCGGGGCCCCGGCCTCCTGGTGCACAACGGTGATGTAGACCGACTCGGAGATCGCCACGATCGGATCCGAGGCCACGACCGTCACCGACGTGCCGGTGACCTCGTGAAGCTGCCGCGCCAGGGCGTAGGCTCCAATATCTCCACCGAGGACCACGGGCAGCAGGTGCCTGAAGCGTTCCGTCATGACCATCCGTTTCTTGCCGCAGGGACCAACTCCTCCCCCAGATGGTAGAGCACGGCGGGACGCCCCGTTCCCGACCACCATGGGAACATCACGATCCGGACACACGGCCGACCGCGACCATGGCCACTCCACACGTGGAATCCAGCAGGATTCCAGGCAACTGTCCTGAACTCGGGGAGAATGCCGCGACTTCTCGGTGACACATACCACCCGCGCGAGCCACCGCCCGATGGAACGACAAGAGCCCGGAGCACTGTGCTCCGGGCTCGGATCGACCGTCAGATCTGGTGGGCGATACTGGGATCGAACCAGTGACCTCTTCCGTGTCAGGGAAGCGCGCTCCCGCTGCGCCAATCGCCCGAGCGGATGACGGGACTCGAACCCGCGACCCTCACCTTGGCAAGGTGATGCTCTACCAACTGAGCCACATCCGCATGACACCCTTGTGGGGTGCGGGAAGAAAGGTAGCAGAGGTGTCTCTCGGAGGCAAAACCTTCCGGCCCTGTTCCTTCATGAGGTGTCTCACGCTGCAGGCATCTCCTCACACGACCACAGGAGGATGCGGGAGGGCTCCGGCGGATGACGGAACGACGTGGCATGTCTTTCGCCCACACGCCTGCCTTCACACCTCAGTCGTGGCAGGGTTGTCCCTATGACCACGCCGACAACATCCACACCTCAGGCCGAACAGGAACCTCAGGAAGACCCCCAGCGCCAGATCTGGCCGGGCCACCCCTACCCACTCGGGGCGACCTACGACGGCTCAGGAACCAACTTCGCCCTCTACTCCTCGGCCGCCACCGGCGTTGACCTGTGCCTGTTCGACGACGAGGGCAACGAGGAGCGGGTGGCGCTCAAGGAGGTCGACGGCGACGTCTGGCACGCCTACCTTCCGGGGACCTCCCCAGGCCAGAAGTACGGCTACCGGGTGGACGGCCCCTACGACCCGTCCTCCGGTCACCGCTGCGACCCCTCCAAGCTGCTGCTGGACCCCTACGCCAAGGCAATCTCCGGCGAGGTGACCCCGTCCCAGACGCTGTACTCCTACTCCTTCGACAACCCGGAGGTGCGCAACGAGGAGGACTCGGCCGACTACACCATGCGCTCGGTGGTCATCAACCCCTACTTCGACTGGGGACACGACCACCCCCCGGAGCACGAGTATCACGAGACAATCATCTACGAAGCCCACGTCAAGGGCATGACCAAGCTGCACCCGATGGTTCCCGAGGACCTGCGGGGCACCTACGCCGGTCTGGCACAGCCCGCCGTCATCGACCATCTCAAGAACCTGGGTGCGACGGCCATCGAGCTCATGCCGGTCCATCAGTTCGTCAACGACACCCACCTGCAGGAGAAGGGCCTGTCGAACTACTGGGGCTACAACACGATCGGTTTCTTCGCCCCGCACAACACCTACGCCGCCTACGGCACCGAGGGTGAGCAGGTCCAGGAGTTCAAGTCCATGGTCAAGGCCTTCCACGAGGCCGACATCGAGGTCATCCTGGACGTGGTCTACAACCACACGGCCGAGGGCAACCACCTGGGCCCCACGCTGTCCTTCCGAGGCATCGACAACAGCTCCTACTACCGCCTCGTCGATGGCTCGGCCAGCCACTACTTCGACACCACCGGTACCGGCAACTCGCTGCTCATGCGCTCGCCGGCGGTCCTCCAGCTCATCATGGACTCGCTGCGCTACTGGGTCACCGAGATGCACGTCGACGGGTTCCGCTTCGACCTGGCCTCCACCCTGGCACGCCAGTTCCACGAGGTGGACAAGCTCAGCGCCTTCTTCGACATCATCCACCAGGACCCGGTGCTCTCCCAGGTCAAGCTCATCGCCGAGCCCTGGGACGTGGGCGACGGCGGCTACAACGTGGGCGGGTTCCCGACCCTGTGGAGCGAGTGGAACGGGAAGTACCGCGACACCGTGCGCGACTTCTGGCGCGGCGAGCCCTCAACCCTGGGCGAGTTCGCCTCCCGCATCACCGGCTCCTCCGACCTCTACCAGCACGCCGGTCGCACACCGGTAGCCAGCATCAACTTCGTCACCGCCCACGACGGCTTCACGATGCACGACCTGGTCTCCTACAACGAGAAGCACAACGAGGCCAACCTCGAGGGCAACGCCGACGGGGACAACAACAACCGCTCCTGGAACTGCGGCGCCGAGGGACCCACCGACGATCCGACGATCACCGAGCTGCGTCAGCGCCAGACCCGCAACTTCCTGGCCACCGTCCTGTTCAGTCAGGGCGTGCCCATGATCTGCCACGGCGACGAGATGGGACGCACCCAGGGGGGCAACAACAACGCCTACTGCCAGGACAACGAGATCACCTGGATCAACTGGGATCTCAGTGAGCAGGACAACGACCTGCTGGAGTTCACCCGCACCATGATGTGGCTGCGTCGCGACCACCCGGTGCTACGGCGTCGACGCTTCTTCACCGGCGACGCCCGCCACGGCGGAGAGAGCGAGCTCGGCGAGATCGAGTGGCTCACTCCGGCCGGTGAGTCCATGACCGACCAGGACTGGACCACCTGGTACGCCCGGGCCATGATGGTCTTCCTCAACGGGGAGGCGATCGCCGAGCCCGATGAGCGGGGCCAGCGGATCGTGGACAACTCCTTCCTCGTACTCATCAACGCCTCCGACGAGGACATCACCTTCACCCTGCCCGGCGAGGGGTACGCCCCCACCTGGAAGGTCGCGCTGGACACGGCTCCCGCAGTGGACGGGGACTCCGACCCGGTTCTCGCTGCTGACGACACCGTCGTGGTCGAGGCCCGCTCCATGCTCTTCCTCACCGACGCCCCCGAGTCCGACGCCACCACGGAGCGCCACCCGAGGTAGGGGCTCTCCGCGGCCCTCCGGCGCGCCACCGAACGCACATCACCCATCAAGCAGCACCACCCGACGCAGACCAGACGAGCTTCAGGAAGTGACATGACCGACGCAGTGGACGCAGCAGTGGATAAGGCCGGTTCGGCGGACTGCGCGGAGACGCCGGCCTACGCGCCCTGGTCGGGGCACGTGCCCGCGCCGGAGCACCGCACTCCGGTGACCACCTACCGTCTCCAGCTGGGTGAGGACCTCACCTTCGCCGACGCCAAGGCCCTGGTCCCCTACCTGGCCGATCTGGGAGTCACCGACCTCTACCTCTCCCCGATCCTCACCGCCGCGCCGGGATCCACCCACGGCTATGACGTCGTCGATCACCGCAGGGTCTCGGCCGTCATGGGCGGACGGGAGCAGCTGGAGTCCCTGGCCGCCGAGGCCGACGCCCACGGGATGGGCGTCGTGGTGGACATCGTTCCCAACCACATGGCCGTGCCCACCCCCGGCTGGCACAACCTGCCCCTGTGGTCGGTGCTGCGCGAGGGACCGGACTCCCCGTACGCCGCTTGGTTCGACCTCTCTCTGGACGAGCCCATCCTCATGCCGGTCCTGGGCAAGCGCATCGGTGCTGTCCTGGCCGACGAGGAGCTCACCCTGGAGCAGATGGTGGTTCCGGGGCAGGAGGAGCTGGGCGAGCAGTGGGTGCTGCGCTACTACGATCATGCCTTCCCCGTCGCCCAGGGCACCGAGTCGCTGCCGATGCACGTCCTCGTTGAGCGCCAGCACTACCGCCTGGCCTACTGGAAAGTCGGTGACGAGGAGATCAACTACCGGCGGTTCTTCGACGTCGGCACCCTGGCCGCGATCCGGGTCGAGGAGCCCGACGTCTTCGCCGGAAGCCACGGCCTCATCCTCGAGCTCATGGGCGCCGGAGTCATCAGCGCCCTGCGGGTCGACCACCCCGACGGCCTGGCCGACCCCGGTGGCTACCTCACCCAGCTGGCCGAGGCCACCAGCGGGGCGTGGATCGCCGCGGAGAAGATCCTGGCGCCCGACGAGTCCCTGCCCACCTCCTGGCCGGTGGCCGGAACCACCGGCTACGACGCCGCCTGGCGGATCGACCAGCTTCAGGTGGACCCTGCCGGCGCCGCCCGGCTGGGGGCACTCATGCAGGAGATCACGGGGGACGCACCCGTGGACTATGACCGCATCGTCGAGGAGGCCAAGCGCGAGGTCATCGCCGGCTCACTGGCCGCGGAAGTCGACCGTCTGGCCCGCATCCTGGACTCCCTGACCTCACAGGACGTGCGTCTGCGCGATCACACTCTGCGCGACCTGCGGGCCTGCGTCGTCGAGCTGCTCGTGGCCGCGGACCAGTACCGGGTCTATGTCGTTCCGGGTACGCCTCCCGGCCCGGAGACGGCCGCGATCCTCCAGGCCGACGCTGAGCGGGCCCGTCAGCGCCTCGAACCGGACCAGGGAGAGACCCTCGACCTCGTGGTGGCCATCCTCCTGGGCGAGGCGGTCGGCTCCGAGGGCCTGTCGGAGTCCCCTGAGCGCGCCGAGGCCGTCATCCGTTTCCAGCAGGTGTGCGGGGCCGTCACCGCCAAGGGCGTGGAGGACACGGCCTTCTACCGCTGGACCCATCTGACCAGTCTCACCGAGGTCGGCGGCAACCCGGCCGGCTTCGCGCTGAGTACCGACGAGGCCCACGCCTGGGCCGACCGGGTCCAGAACACCTGGCCCGACACGATGATCACCTCCACCACCCACGACACCAAGCGCGGCGAGGACGTGCGCGCCCGCCTGGACGTGCTGGCCTCCTACGCCGAGGAGTGGAGCGACCTCATCCACCGTCTGCGCGCCATGACGGCGCAGTTCCGTCCCCTGGACCTTGACGGACGCAGCGAGAACCTGCTGTGGCAGACCCTGTGGGGAACCTGGGCACCCGACAGCGACGACCCCATGACCCCCGAGCGGCTGAGCGCCTACCTCATCAAGGCCTCCCGGGAGCAGAAGACCTGGACCACCTGGACCGCCCCGGACCTGGCTCGCGAGCAGGCCCTGACCGACTACGCCACCCAGCTGCTCACCAGCGAGGAGGTCTCCGGCGAGCTCGAGGCCTTCGCGGCCCTGACGGCCAGGTCCGTACGCACCGCCATCCTGGCCGGCAAGGCGATGGCCCTGACCTGGATGGGCGTGAGCGACATCTATCAGGGCAGCGAGACCACCCGCACATCACTGGTCGACCCCGACAACCGCCGCGCGGTCAACTACACCGGACCCATGGGCCTCATCAACGCCCTGGAGCGCCTCGACTCCGGAGCCGCACCGCGCAGTCTCGATGAGGACAAGCTCTTTCTCACCTCACGCCTGACGCGCCTGCGCGCCGCCCGCCCCCACACCTTCGTCGGCCCCCGCTCGGGTTACCGAACGATCCCGGTGACCACCTCCTTCGCCTTCGCCTACACCCGCCTGCTCGACGAGCTCCCCGATGTCGTCGTCATCGTCAGACGCCTGTCCAGGCGGCTCGAGCAGCTGGGGGGATGGCGCGAGGAGAGCATCGTGCTGCCGGAGGGGACCTGGGAACACGTCCTGCGCCACGGCACCGTGGAGGGAGGCAACCGGCCCCTGGCGGAGGTGGTCGGGGACGACCCCGTCGTCGTCCTGGCCAAGGTAGCCTCCCCGGATCGCGAGACCGACTCCGCCTACTGCTCCGAGGAGACCGCCCGATGAGCCCGACGGAACCCCGGGCCTGGACCTCCCCGGCCCTCCCCGTAGGCCCCCGCGTGCCCGTGTGGGCCCCTGCGGCGAAGAGGGTCGAGCTGCACCTGCCCGGCGATGACCGGCTGGTCGACATGGTCCCGGCCCCGGACGGCTGGTGGACCGCCCCCTTCGACCTGGAGCCGGGCACCGACTACGCATTCCGTGTCGACGGCTCCCCCGACCGCCCAGACCCCCGAAGCGCACTGCAGCCCGACAGCGTCCACGGCCCCTCGCGAACCGTGGACCCGACCGCCTGGCAGTGGACCGACCAGGACTGGACGGGCAAGGACCTGCTCGGCTCGGTCATCTACGAGCTCCACGTGGGCACCTTCACCCCCGAGGGCACCCTGGACGGCGCCATCTCCCGCCTGGGCCACCTGGCCGAGCTGGGCGTCGACATCGTCGAGCTCATGCCTCTGGCCGCCTTCCCCGGCAGAGCCGGATGGGGCTACGACGGAGTCGGCCTGTGGGCCGTCCATGAGGCCTACGGAGGCCCCGACGCCCTCATGCGCTTCGTCGACGCCGCCCACCACGCCGGTATCGGCGTGTGCCTCGACGTCGTGTACAACCACCTGGGCCCATCGGGCAACTACCTCAGTGTCTTCGGCCCCTACTTCACTCCCGCCCACCACACGCCGTGGGGCGAGGCTGTCAACTATGACCACGACGGCAGCCAACAGGTACGCGCCTTCGTCATCGACTCGGCCCTGCGCTGGCTGCGCGACTTCCACATCGACGCCCTGCGTCTGGACGCCATCCACGAGATCAAGGACGACGCCGAGGCCGCCGACCCGCCTCAGACGCACGTCCTGGCCGAGCTCTCGGACGCCGTGACCGCCTTGTCCGCCGAGCTGGGCCGCCCCCTGAGCCTGGTGGCCGAGGCCGACCTCAACGACGTCGGGGTCATCACCCCCACCGACCAGGAGCCTCCGGCCACAGCTCCCAGCCTGGGCATGACCGCTCAATGGGCCGACGACGTCCACCACGCCCTGCACGCACGGCTCACTGGGGAGGATCAGGGCTACTACGGAGACTTCGCCGAGCCCGGCGCGTGGGCCAAGGCCTACGGCGGAGCCTTCCTCCACAACGGCACCTGGTCCACCTTCCGCGGCAGGGTCTGGGGCGCCCCCGTGCCCGAGGGCACCGACCCCAGGCGCTTCGTCGTCTTCGGCTCCAACCACGACCAGATCGGCAACCGAGCCGTCGGAGACCGTCCCTCAGCCGGCCTCGATGATGCCGCCCTGGCCGCCACTGCCGCCCTGGTGCTCCTGTCCCCCTACACTCCCATGCTCTTCATGGGCGAGGAGTGGGGGACCCGCACCCCCTTCCAGTTCTTCACCGACCACGAGGAGGAGGACCTGGCCCGCAGCGTCAGTAAGGGGCGCGTCCGGGAGTTCGCCGGCTTCGGTTGGGACGCCGACGATATTCCCGATCCCCAGGCCGCCGGAACCGTCGAAGCCTCACGCCTGGACTGGTCGGAGCTGGAGGAGGCCGATCACGCCCGCATGCTGGCCTGGTACCGGGCACTGACCGCCCTGCGCCGCGATCTGGCATGGTCCCAGCGCACCGCCTGGCCGCGAATCGATGAGATCGACGACGTTCTCACGGTGATCTATGAGGACATTGTCGTCGCCACCAACCTCTCCGGGCGGCAGCAGCCCGTTCCCGCTGTGACAGAGGTGCTTCTGTCCTGGGACCCGGTCCACTCCGACCTGACCTGTCTGCCTCCTGGTCAGACGCTCGTCGCCCGACGCTGACGAGCCACACCAGGAGCCAGTACCAGCCGGTCGCATGCCAGCGCACCGCAGACGAATGATGCACATCCGTTCAGAAAGGCAGGCTCCTCGTTGACACAATGCAACCATCTGTGCGGCGTGGCTTCATGTGCCCGCTGTGGTAGCGCACTAGCGTGGCATCCGTGACTGTCAACGGTAGGCCGCGCCAGAACGAGGTAGGTGCCATCCCCGAACGATTCGAGGAAGCGCTCCTGTCCCTTCGTGACGCTCCCCGCTCCCGAGGGCTCCTCATGGAGGAGGTGCCCGCCCCCAAGAAGCTGGCCCCCTACTCCGCCGCACTGAGCGCCGAGACCGTTGAGACAGTTGGAGCCACTCCCGTGGCCACCGGACGCTTCGTCGTCCTCCACGACCCCGACGGTCAGGAGGCGTGGGACGGAGACTTCCGTATCGTCGTCCAGGCGCGCGCCCGCATCGACGATGAGATCGGCATGGACCCCGTCTTCGAGTCCGCCGCCTGGAGCTGGCTCACCGACGGCCTTGAGGACTCCCGCGCCGGCTACCACTCGCTGGTAGGAACCGTCACCAAGGTCCTGTCCGAGACCTTCGGTGGACTCACCCTCACCGACTCCTGCGCCCACGCCGAGATCCGAGCGTCCTGGTCCCCCACGAGCCCCCAGCTCGGCCCCCACCTCACTGCCTGGCACGAGCTGCTGCTGGTCGCCTCCGGCCACGAACCGGCCGCTGTCCACCCCCTGACTCTCGCCGGAGTCGGAAGGTGACGCCCCGTCGCACCGGCGCCCCCCGCCCAGCTGCATCCTCGGCCGTGCCCCGCCCAGCTGCATCCTCGGCCGTGCCCCGCCCAGCCGTCCCCCCCGGGACAACGGACCGTCCCATCAGCCCGGACAACATCATCGACTACCCCCGCCCCCAGGACGGGCTCCCCGAGATCACCGCCACCCCCACCCAGCTGAGCCGAGCCGCTCAGCTTTTGGCGGATGGCCAGGGCCCCGTCGCCGTTGACGCCGAACGGGCCTCCGGCTTCCGCTACGGACAGGACGCCTACCTCATCCAGCTCCGACGAGACGGCATCGGCACCCTTCTCGTCGACCCGGTGACCAGCGGCCCTCTGACCGAGCTGGCCACGGCCCTCGACGGACCCGAGTGGATCCTCCACGCCGCCGACCAGGACATCCCCTGCCTGACTGCACTCGGGCTGAGAGCCGACTCCCTGTTCGACACCGAGCTGGCAGCCCGCCTCCTGGGGCGACAGCACGTCGGACTGGGCGCCGTCATCGAGGAGACCCTGGGCCTGCGCCTGGCCAAGGACCACGCGGCAGCGGACTGGTCCACCAGGCCTCTGCCCGCCTCCTGGCTCACCTATGCCGCCCTCGACGTCGAGCTGCTCATCGACCTGCGCAACGCCCTGGCCACCGAGCTCAAAGCAGCCGGCAAGGACCAGTGGGCCGCCCAGGAGTTCGAGCACGTGCGCACCAAACCGGCCAAACCGGCCAAGGTCGACCCGTGGCGCAAGACCCCGCGAGCGGGAAGCTCTGTGCGCTCCCCCCGCTCACTGGCGATCCTGCGCGAGCTGTGGAACTCAAGGGAGCAGCTGGCCGCAGAGCTCGACCGCACTCCCTCCAAGGTCCTTCCCCACCAGGCTCTCGTCGCCGCCGCCGTTGCCCGACCCCGTTCACGACGCAAAATGAGTGCCCTCAAGGAGTTCTCCTCCCGGCAGGCGCGCCAGAACCAGGAACGCTGGTGGAGAGCCATCGAACGCGCCCTGGAGCTGCCCGACGACGAGCTTCCCCCCACACGCGCGCCGCTAGGGCCCGACGAGCTCCCCCACCCGCGCACATGGCAGCGCCACCACGCCGCGGCCGCCGACCGGCTCACCCACGTACGCGGGGCGATCAGGCAGCGCGCCGAGGAGATCCGCGTACCCCAGGAGCTTCTCCTGACCCCGGGGTGCCAACGTCATCTGGCCTGGGACCTCGGCGAGGAGATCGAGGCCGGACGTACCCGCAGCGTCAGCGCTCAGGAGATCGGTGAGCGTCTGGCCGCCCTGGGAGCCAGGCCGTGGCAGATCGAGCAGGCCGCCCCTGCCCTTGTGACAGCCCTGAGCTGAACAGCCACGAAGCGCAGGCAACAGTGCGCCGCCCACTGTGACGTGGACGGCGCACGAGAGAAGAAGTCACCACGAGCTCGGCTCGAGAAACCCGCATCCTCCGGAAGCCTCAGTGAACCTCGAAACCGTAGGAACGAAAGATCGCACGAGTGGACTCCACCAGCTCCGGCTCCGGGGGTCGGGTGTCGCGAAGCTGATACGTCAGCCCCAGGGCGTCCCACTTGTCGGTGCCCATCTGGTGGAAGGGCAGCACCTCGACACGGCTGACCGAGCCCCAGCGCTCGATGATTCGGGCAACATGATGGACGTTCTCAGGATCGTCAGTAAGGTCCGGAACCAGCACGAATCGCGCCCAGATCTCGATTCCCTTGGCCGCCAGCCGGTCACCGAAGGTGATGGTCGGAGCCAGGGAGCGCCCCGTCACCTTCTTATAGGTCTCCTCGTCACCGCTCTTGATGTCGAGCAGGACCAGGTCGATGTCATCGAGCATCTCGTCACTGGCATTGGCGCCCAGGAAACCTGAGGTGTCGATGCAGGTGTGGATACCCATTTTCTTGGCGCCGGCCAGGAGCTTGCCCGCGAAGGCCGGCTGCATGAGGACCTCACCGCCCGACAGCGTGATCCCGCCCTTGGACGCGCGGAACACGCCCCGGTAACGGCGCATGCGGCGGAGAAGCTCAGAGGTCTCCACAGGCTCCCCGTCCTTCATGAGGAAGGTGTCGGGATTGTGGCAGTACAGGCACCGCAGGGGGCATCCGTTGAGGAAGACCGTCATCCGGGTGCCGGGACCGTCCACCGCGGTCACGAGCTCCCAGGAGTGGATCGAGCCCAGTTCGCCGTCCCGCATCCTAGCCAGGCGCTCCGAGCGTTGAAGATCCGTCAGCTCCTCGAGCCCTCCGATACCCGCCCCGCGCAAACGTGCGGCCGGGGCCAGGAAGTCCTGGTCCCGACCGCCGTCGCGCACGGTCGTCGTGGTCTGCGTCATGACCGCTCGCCGTGCTCCGGGGCTCAGGCCTGGGAGTGGAAGGTGCGGTGGAGGACGTCAAGCTGCTGCTCCCGGGTCAGCTTGACGAAGTTGACGGCGTAGCCGGAGACGCGAACCGTGAGGTTCGGGTAGTTCTCCGGGTGCTCCATCGCGTCCTCGAGGATGTTGCGGTCCAGGACGTTGATGTTGGCGTGGTACAGGCCCTTGACGCCGCCGTTGTCCTGACGCTGTGCCTTCATGGAGGCGAGGCGCTCTTCGTACGTGGCCATTTTGGCCCCTTTCTGAGGTGGTGTTATCGATGAGTGAGAAATTGCTGCGGTGTGATCAGCCGGGTGAGCGGCTCGATCAGATCTCGGCGCAGTCGTCAGGGACGAAGCCTGCGTCGAGAATGCCCACGAGGTTGGCGACGCGCTCGTCGAGCGTGCGGCCCAGTCCCTGCGGGGTGATCGTGTTGGTCAGCGAGATGCCGTCGAGGGCGTCGTTGTAGTCGAGCTTGCCGACACTGAGCATCGAGGCGACCATGCCGTGAGTGTCCATCCCGTTCTCCGGGTTGGCCCCGGGTGAGAAGGGGGTGCCCTTCTGGTGCCCCGAGGGGAAGGAGCCGGTCGCCTTGCCGTAGACCACGTTGGAGGTGATCGTCAGCACCGACTGCGTCGGGATGGCGTCCCGGTAGAAGGGCTGGGCCTTGATCTTGGACATGATCGTGTGGACCACCGTGGCCGCGATGTCGTCAGCGCGGTCGTCGTCGTTGCCGTAGATCGGGAAGTCACCCTCGGTGACGTAGTCGACCACCAGGCCGGTCTCGTCGCGAACCGGCGTGACCTTGGCGTACTTGATGGCAGCCAACGAGTCGGCCACGATCGAAAGTCCGGCGATGCCGCAGCCCATGGTGCGCACGATGTCGGAGTCGTGCAGCGCCATCTCGATGGACTCGTAGGCGTAGCGGTCGTGGCAGTAGTGGATGATGTTGAGGGCCTCGACGTAGGTGGCCACCACCCAGTCGAGCATCTTCTCGTACTTGTCCCAGACATCGTCGAAGTCGAGCGGACCGTCACCCTCGACACCGGGCAGACCGGTGACGACCTGCTTACCGGTCATCTCGTCGCGGCCACCGTTGATGGCGTAGAGCAGGGCCTTGGCGGAGTTGACGCGAGCACCGAAGAACTGCATCTGCTTCCCCACGCGCATCGGGGACACGCAGCAGGCGATCGCGGCGTCGTCACCCCAGTGCTCGCGGATCTGCTCGTCGGCCTCGTACTGGATGGACGAGGTCGTGATCGAGATGAGGGCACAGAAGTCCTTGTAGCCCTGCGGCAGGTTCTCGTCCCAGAAGATCGTGATGTTAGGCTCCGGGGCCGGACCGAGGTTGCGCAGGGTCTGCAGCAGACGGAAGGAGGTCTTGGTGACCAGGGCACGACCGTCCTCACCGAAGCCCGCGTCGGACCAGGTGGCCCAGTAGGGGTCGCCGGAGAAGATCTGGTCGTAGTCGATGGTGCGCAGGAAGCGGGTGATGCGAAGCTTCATGACGATGTTGTCGATGAGCTCCTGGGCGCGGGTCTCGTCGATGACCCCGTTGCGCAGGTCCCGCTCGAAGTAGATGTCCAGGAAGCCGGAGAGTCGGCCGATGCTCATCGCAGCACCGTCCTGGGACTTCACGGAAGCCAGGTAGGCGAAGTAGGTCCACTGGACCGCCTCGTGGGCGTTCTTGGCCGGGCCGGAGATGTCGTAGCCGTAGGAGGCGGCCATGACCTTGAGCTTCTTGAGCGCCTTGATCTGCTCGGAGTGCTCCTCGCGGTAACGGGCCCAGTGCTCGGAGAAGGGCTTGTCCGCCACGGCGTCCTTGGCCTTCTGCTTCTCCTCGATGAGGAAGTCGACGCCGTAGAGCGCCACACGGCGGTAGTCACCAATGATGCGGCCGCGGCCGTAGGCGTCGGGCAGCCCGGTGATGATGTGGCTCGAGCGCGCCGCACGGATGCGCGGGGTGTAGATGTCGAAGACCGCGTCGTTGTGGGTCTTGCGGTAGCGGGTGAAGATCTTCTTGACCTCGGGGTCGACCTCCTTGCCCGCCTCCTTGATGGCGGTCTCCACCATGCGCCAGCCACCGTTGGGCATCATGGCGCGACGTAGCGGGGAGTCCGTCTGCAGACCAACGATGACGTCATCGTCCTCGCTGATGTAACCGGCAGGGAACGCGTCAATGTCGGCGGGGATATGGGTGTCAACGTCGAGGATGCGGACCTTGCGCTCCTCGGAGAGGTAGTTCTTCTCCAGGGTGTCCCACAGACGCAGGGTCTTGTCCGTGGCGTCGGCGAGGAACGAGGCGTCGCCGTCGTAGGGGGTGTAGTTGCGCTGAATGAAGTCGCGGACGTCAATGTCCTCGGTCCACGGTCCGGTAACGAAACCCTCCCAGGCGTCATTGCCGCTCGCCGTGGTGGCAGATGTTGTGACCTCAGTGGTCATCCGTGCCCTCCTCATGTGGGTGACCGGAGAGCCACCCGGTTGTGATCGCCCTTGTGAGGCGAGGCGGCACATCGGCGCGCCGTCGATCTCAGAGTAGAACTCAGAGGATGACCTGTGAGCCACTGGTCCCAAGAAGAGTCGGTTAGATGACTCACAGGCCGATCAATGCCATCGCAATCCAGGACATAAGTCCCTCCATCGACTCCCAGAAAGATACGCCTCACCGGCCCTCAACACTGTCCGGCCTTCGGCAACGGAGAGGAATGGAGCTGCGCTCCCAGCATGTCGACCTATTGAGACGATTAGGACAGGTGTCCCAGCGGATCTCCGCCTTCCTGCCGAAAACAGGGAGCGAGACACCGCCGCCACACCCCTACTCGGTCCCAAGGTCCTGGTTGGTGCGGGCGCCTGCGACGCCATCGGCCGCGATCCGAGCCGCCTCGGCGATATCGGCGGCCCGCATGCCGAAGTCCTCCATCAGCTGAGCGCGCGTGGCGGTGTCGATGAACTGGCGCGGAATACCGATACGGCGGAAGACCGGCGAGCCCCCTGCACCGGTGTGGGCGGCCCGGTAGCCCTCGACCGCATCACGCAGCTGGGAACCGATGCCACCGTCGACCAGCCCGTCCTCGACCACGACGACGACATCGGCGTTGGCGGCGGCCGCCACGAGAGGAGCCGGGGCCGGGATGACCCAGTGCGGATGCACCACAGTCACGGCGCGGTCCTCCTGCTGAAGGATCCGGCCGGCCTCGTAGGCCTCGGGGGCCATGGCCCCCACGCCCACCAGCAGGATCCGCGCAGTGCCGGTCGGCCGCAGGCTCTCGAGCAGGACATCAACGACGTCGAAGGCGCACGGGGACAGCGCCTCCTTCTGCACCGGCTCCTCGCCACACCCTGACTCATCCGGTCCCCCGCTGAGACGGCGCACCGCCGTCAGCGGCTCGGGCAGAGCACCCTTGGGGTAGCGCACGACGGCGGGCGCATCGTCAATGCTCACGGCCAGCCGCAGGCTCTCGCGCAACGTCGTCTCATCGCGGGGCGCTGCCAGGCGCAGACCCGGAACATGCGCCAGCAGCGCCATGTCCCACATGCCGTTGTGGCTGGCCCCGTCGGTTCCCGTGATTCCGGCCCGATCAAGGACGATCGTCACTCCCGCTCGGTGCAGGGCGACATCCATGAGCACCTGGTCGAAGGCGCGATTGAGGAAGGTCGCGTAGAGGGCCACCACCGGGTGCATGCCGGCGAAGGCGAGCCCGGCGGAGAAGGTCAGCGCGTGCTGCTCGGCGATACCGACGTCGATGACCCGCTTGGGCATCGCATCCGCCAGGGGCTGGAGGCCCACCGGGGCCTGCATGGCGGCGGTGACCCCGACGATCCGTTCGTCACTGCGCGCCAGGGAGACGATCTCCTCGGCGAAGACGGAGGTCCAGCCGAAGCGCTCGGCCACCACCGGCAGCCCGGTCTCGGGATGAATCTGTCCCACGGCGTGGAAGCGGTCGGGGACGTGCTCCTCGGCCGGGGTGTAGCCCCGGCCCTTCTCGGTGATGACGTGGACGATGACCGGTTCCGCGTACTCACGGGCGCGGGTGAGGGCGAACTCGATGGCCGTGATGTCATGGCCATCGACCGGTCCGGTGTACTTGATCCCCAGGTCCTCGAAGAAGGCCGAGGGGACAAGGACGTCCTTGAGCCCTCGTTTGAGGCCGTGGAGGGCGTCGAAGGCGGCCCGGCCGGGGGCGCCCTGCGACAGGAGCGTCCGCTTAACCCCGGACAGGACCCGCTCATAGCCGGGATTGGTGCGCAGGGCGTCGAGGTGGTGGGCCAGTCCCCCGATGGTGGGGGCGTAGGAACGGCCGTTGTCGTTGACGACGATGACCAGGTGGCGATCTGAGGAGTCGGCGATATTGTCCAAGGCCTCCCAGGCCATCCCCCCGGTCATGGCCCCGTCCCCGATGACGGCGACGACGTGGCGCTCGTCGTGGCCCTGCAGGTGGTTGGCCCGGGCAATGCCGTCGGCCCATGACAGAGAGGTGGAGGCGTGGGAGTTCTCCACGACGTCGTGGACGGACTCAGCCCGCGAGGGGTAGCCGGACAGGCCGCCGCGCTCGCGCAGATCAGTGAAGTCCTGACGGCCGGTGAGCAGCTTGTGGACATAGGCCTGGTGACCGGTGTCGAACACGATGGTGTCCCGCGGTGAGCGGAAGGTCCGGTGCAGGGCGATCGTCAGCTCGACGACACCGAGGTTGGGGCCGAGGTGGCCACCGGTGCGCGCCACTGAGGCGACGAGATGCTGGCGGATCTCAGAGGCGAGCGTCACCAGCTGCTCACTGGTGAGCCGGTCGAGGTCGGCGGGCTTGCGCACGCGGGGCAGGAGCGCCCTACCGGTCTGCCCGGCGGGCCGCCCAGGACGCTCAGCAGCTGCTGGCACGGTGCGCCTCCTTGTCGAAGGTGATGACGAGTCAGTTGTTGTCGTTCATGCGATGGTGCGTCGCTCATGAGCGAGCCGGCGGGTCGCCGAAGCGGCACTCGGGACAGGGTAGCCGTTGCCACGGCGGCGGTGTCTCCTGCAGAGGCTGCTTCTCCGGGCTCCGTGACTGTATGGCCACCCGGGACGATGCCCTGAGCGATCCAAGGGTGCTCAGCATAGAGCCGTCCCGGCCGCTGTGCGGTCGCGTGTCACGCGGGTCACGGCTGAGCACGTAATGTATGCCTTGGGCGTCGAACCGTCCGCGCCCACCGGTCCGCGACGTTGTTCCTGATCGCCCGACCGCCCCTCAGGACTGCCCTCCAGGAGGAACCATGAGCACCACAGCCCCTTTCGGTACCTGGCCCTCGCCCATCACTCCAGGCACCATCACGACCCGGACGGTCCTGCTCTCCCAGGTCCGTGTGGACGGCGGAGACACCTACTGGGTGGAGCAGCGCGCCTCGCAGGCGGGCCGCAACGTGCTGCTTCGCCGTGACGGCGACGGCCAGATCGGTGAGGTGCTTCCGCTGACGCCTGCCGACGAGCTGGTTGATGTGCGCACCCGGGTGCACGAGTACGGAGGACGGGCCTACGCCGTTGACGGCGGGATCATCGTGGTCTCGCACGCTGGGGACGGGCGCCTGTACCGCTACGACGTGGCGCACCGCATGCGCGGCCTGGTCCCCTTGACGATCTACGGAGACGTACGTCACGGCGACCTGGAGATCGATACGGGCCGGGGACTGGTCTACGCCGTCCGTGAGGACCACCGGGGCCACGGCGAGGCCGTGAACACCCTGGTCGCGATTCCCCTGGACGGCTCGGCGGCCCGCGACGACTCCCGCGTGCGCACGCTGGTGTCGGGAACGGACTTCGTGGTCTCTCCGACGCTGTCCCCCGACGGCGAGCATCTGGCGTGGATCACCTGGAACCACCCGGGGATGCCGTGGGACAACGCCTGCCTGCATGTGGGAGACCTCGGCCCAGACGGGACACTCGGCGAGCAGACGCTGGTGGACGGAGGTCACGGGCACTCGGTCTCCGAGCCCCGTTGGACCGAGGAGTGCGAGCTGGTTCACGGGTCCAACGCCTCGGGCTTCTGGAACCTCTATCGCACCGAGGGCTTCCCGGTACGCGGCACCAACCGCACCGGCTGGTCGGAGAAGCTGCGCACCCGGCCGCTGCACCCGGCCGAGGTCACCTTCACCACCCCGGCCTGGCAGCTGGGGCCGCACTCCTTCGACGTGCTCGACTCCGAGCACATCATCACCTCCTGGGCCCGCGACGCGGTCTCGCACCTGGGGACCATCAGGCTCGCCAACGGGGAGCTCGAGGAGTGGAACGTGGGGTGGCAGCCGATCGGCAACGTCGCCTCCAACGCGGGCCGCGTCGTCATGCTGGCATCCAACGAGATGTCGATGCCCAGCATCGTGGAGGTCAAGAACGGCAGTGTGCAGGTGCTGCGTGGCTCAGGCGAGTTCGTCCCTGAGGACACCGGGGTCTCCTTCCCCGAGCCGATCTCCTGGCCTACCAGCGACGGCGCAACCGCCCACGGTTTCTACTACCCACCGACGTCGGCCTCTCACGCAGGCACCGACGGCGAGCTGCCACCGTTGATCGTCAACGTCCACGGAGGTCCGACGGCCACGGCCGTACCCGGCTACGACCTGCGCATTCAGTACTGGACCAGCCGGGGCTTCGGCTACCTGGACGTCAACTACCGCGGCTCCATGGGCTACGGGACGGGCTACCGCAAGGCTCTGGAGGGCAAGTGGGGCGTGTACGACGTCGACGACTGCGTCAACGGGGCCCAGCACCTGGTCGACGCCGGGCTCGTGGACCCACGCCGCATCGCGATCCGCGGCGGTTCGGCCGGAGGCTTCACGGTGCTGTCGGCCATCACCCGCTCCGCCGTGTTCACGGCGGCCAGCTCCTGCTTCGGGGTGACCGATCTCAAGAGACTGGTGCGCACCACCCACAAGTTCGAGTCGCACTACATCGGCCAGCTCATAGGCACCCAGGACATCGACGACCCGGTTCTGGACGAGCGCAGCCCCATCAACCACATCGAGGACATCAGCGTCCCGCTGCTGCTCATCCAGGGCTCGGAGGACCCGATCGTGCCGGCCGAACAGGCCACAGCCATGTATGAGGCCCTCAAGGAGGCCGGCGCGCCGGTGGCCCTGGAGGTCTTCCAGGGTGAGGGCCACGGCTTCCGTCTGGCGGCGAACATCCGACGGCGTTACGAGGCCGAGCTGAGCTTCTACCGGCAGGTGTGGAAGATCGGCGGAGCCTGCTCCGAGCCCGACGGCCAGAGCGAGGAGGAGACCTTCACGGTCAAGGTGGAGAACCTGCACTGATGGATCATGCCTGGAAGAGGCTGTCTCAGCCCCTGTCGCGGCGCGCAGGCAGCCTCTTCCGTCATCATCGCTTCGGCCTCTACATCCTGGCGGTGCTGGTGGGGCTCGCCTCGGGCCTGGGCGCAGTGCTGTTCCGGCTGGGGATCGATGCCTGGTCCCAGCTGCTCAACGGAGCCGACGACTACACCGTGTCGATGGGCCCCTCGGTCGGGCTCCTGGCGCCTTTGGGATCCTGGTTCGTCCTGGTCGCTCCGGTGCTCTCCGGACTCCTCACGGGACCGTTGATGTCCCGACTGGGCCGTACGCCCACTGGCCACGGGGTGGCCGGCGTCATCTGGTCGACGCGCCACGGCGACGGCACTATGGCACCGCTGCCGGCTCTGGCCACGACGACGTCGGCCGCGCTGACGATCGGAGGCGGAGGCTCAGTCGGCCCGGAGGGGCCGATCGCCGAGCTGGGCGCGTCGACGGCGAGCGTCATCGGACGGGGGCTGCGACTGCCCAGGCTCTCGATCCGCCACCTGGCAGCCGCCGGAACGGCCGCTGGGATCGCCGCCGCCTTCAATGCTCCGCTGGCGGGGGCCTTCTTCGCCCTGGAGGTCGTCCTCATGGGCTTCAGCGCCGACGCCTTCATCGTCATCGTCCTGGCCTGCGTGTCCTCGACTGTCCTGTCCCATCACCTCCTGGGAACGACGCTGTCGCTGTCGCTTCCCTACCTGGACCTGTCCGGCGACGCCCAGCTGGGCTGGGTCGCGCTGCTGGGCGTCGTGGGCGGGGGCGTCGGCATCGGCTTCATGCGCCTTCGCTTCATCATGCTCGACGCCCTGACCCGTGCCTGGCAGAGGCTGGGCGTTCCGATCTGGGCGCGTCCGGGCACTGGTGGGCTCGCGGTCGGTGCGGTTCTCCTGATTCTTCCCGAGATGTACGGGGAGTCGTCGGCCACCCTCAACCGGGCGCTGGCCGGGCGCTACACCCTGACGCTGCTGCTGGTGCTGTGCGTTGCCAAGATGATAACGACCTCCTTGACCCTGGGGATGGGTTTCGTCGGCGGGGTGTTCGCCCCGTCCCTGTTCATCGGCGGGACGCTCGGTGCGGCCTTCGGTACCCTCGTAGCTCCCAGCTACGCGCCGGCCGCCGGGGTCTTCGGGGTGATCGGAATGGGAGCGGTGTTCGCCGGTGCGGCCCGCGCCCCGATGACGGCGGTCCTGCTCATCATCGAGATGACCGGGCAGCACGCGCTGCTGCTCCCCCTCATGCTGGCCACGGTGCTGGCCACCTTCATCAGCCGCTTCCTCTCACGCGGCACGTTGTTCACCGAGGAGCTGCGTCGTCGCGGAGAGGATGTCGAGGACCCGATGACCACGACGCTCCTGGGACGAACCCACGCCTCCCGGCTCATGGTGGACCCGCCTGCCGTGCTCGAGGACACGGCGCAGCTCAACGAGGCCGCGTCCCTGATGAGCCGACGTGGCGTCTCGGCCCTGCCCGTGGTCACAACCGGAGAGGACGGCGCCCGTGAGCTGCTCGGCTGCGTGACGGCCGCACAGCTCGCCGGAGCGCTCCTGAGCGATGACTCCGACGACGCCTCACCCCGGCCGGCGACGGTGGCGGAGCTGTCGCTGGTCTGCGACCGTCTGCCCTGTGAGGCCGAGGCGACCGATGTGCTCGAGGCCCTGACCAGCACCCGCCTGGAGGGGCTTCCGGTGGTCGCCCGCGCAGCCGGCTCCGGTGCCGAGGGGCTGGTGGGCTGGGTGTCCCAGCGGATCATCGTCGAACGGATCTACGAGGTCCAGGCGCAGGCCCGCGCGGCCTCCGTCACCTATACCTCTTGGGGCTCACGTCTGCAGGACAAGTGGCACTCCCGCCCCGTTCCGCCACGCAGAACCAGCAGGATCAGCTCACGCAGCTCGCGCCGTTCCCGACGTCGATGAGAGTCCGTCGAGACTTGACGCATTCGGGATCTGTTCACAGTGCGGCGTACCGCCTCAACGGTGCCGACCACTGCGAGGAGTCTTGAGGGTACGGTTCTCCTGGACCGCCCGGGCCTTCTCAGTGATGCTCTCGGTGAGGGTGTCCGACAACTCGGTGATGCGCTCGGCGTTGGCCACGATGCGCCGAGGGTCAGACATCCACATCCACGCAGCGGCGACCACCGGGAGGATCGCAGGCAGGTACCACCGGGACCGACCCCAGTGGGCCCACACCGAGGCGCTGAGGTCGGCGGGCGAGGGAGTGGGGAAGGTGAGGACGCCGATGAGCACCGCCATGGTGGCCAGTGCCCCCAGGCACATCCAGCCGATGTTGCGCATCCGGCGCCCGTTGTGGGCCACGCAGACGGCCAGCAGGATGTACAGGCCGCCCCCCAGGACGTTGAGGGACCACACCGCCGGATCCTCGTGGGGGCTTCTCAGCAGCGTCGTCAGGGAGGGGATGAGAACGCTGGCCCCGAAGACGGCGAAGACGCCGACCAGGATCCGCCCCCACCCGTATGCGGGACGGCGGGTGTCCTGAACCGGACGTACCGTTGAGCGCTCGTCCATGAGGGATGACCTTTCCACGTGATGACCTGCGGCACGCGCAGCGCCGACTCAACCTCCAACCAATGCCAGAACGTTACTATTCACAACGTGAGCACCATTAAGTTGACCAAATCCCTGAACGCACGCGCCTCGGCGGACGACGACCGCAAGGATACCGACCTCAGCAGTCAGGCCGAGGTCGACACGGTCGAGGAGACTGAGAGCTCCGAGGCCCCCCAAGCCAGGGACGGGGCCGGCTCAACAGGCACCAGGCAGGATCTGAAGCGGGACTCCGACAGCGACGAGGAGGACACCGAGACCCAGGAGGAGGACACCGACGGCGCCACCAGCACGGGCAGCGGCTCCGGGGAGTCAGCCGGAGTCGAGCCTGATGCTGCCTCCAGCGCCGAGGCCGACACCGACGTGCTCGTCCTGGCCGCGGCACCGGGCAGGGAGGGGGTCGAGGCGCCCGAGATCCTCCTGGAGGGCCTCGAGCCGCCCTCGAGCACCGCTTTGAAGGGCCTGGACATCGATGCTCTCGTGGCCCTGCTGCCGGCTCTGGGCTTCTCGGGAGCCCAGGACTCCGTGGTGCGCCTGCCCTCCTCGTCAGTGACCGCCCAGGGCTACCAGGGACCCTCGACGATCCTCGTGGTCGGCGTCGGAACAGGATGGGCCGACACCGATCCACTCGCCGTCACCACTGACGACGAGGCCGCACTGGGCTACGACCAGACCGGCCTCCTGCGCCGGGCCGCCGGATGCGCCACCCGAGCACTGGCCGGGACCGATTCCGCCGCCCTGGCACTGCCCACGCTCTCCGAGGAGCAGGTAGCCGCCGTCGCGCACGGAGCCGCCCTGGGCGCCTACTCCTGGAGCGCGACGAAGAACGAGGACCGCCCCGGACAGGAGACGATCTCGAAGAAGAACTCCCCGCTCAAGAGCATCTCCATCGTCTCTCCCCTGGCCGACACCCCCGAGGGGCAGGAGGCGCTGACAGGAGCCCTGGTCCTGGCCCAGGCCACGGCGCTGACCCGGGATCTGGTCAATGAGCCGCCGAATCGGCTGACTCCCGAGGTCTTCGCCGAGAGGGCTCGCGCAGCTGGGCAGGAGGCCGGCATCAGAGTTGAGATCTGGGACGCCCCGGCACTGGTCGAGCAGGGCTTCGGAGGGATCCTCGGCGTGGCTCAGGGCTCGGTGCACCCGGCACGCCTGGTCCGTCTGGAGTGGTCGCCGGTGCGTGCCGCCGAGGTTGCCGGCGAACAGATGAGCTCGCAGACCGAAGGCGATGGGGCGGCGGGCCACCCCAAGCACGTCGCTCTCATCGGCAAGGGCATTACCTTCGACTCCGGTGGTCTGTCCCTCAAGCCCGCCTCGTCCATGCCGGAGATGAAGTCCGACATGGCGGGAGCCGCCACCGTACTGGGCGCCATCGTCACGGCCGCGCGCCTGGCACTGCCCATCCGCGTCACCGCATGGCTGGCGCTGGCCGAGAACATGCCGGGGGCCGACGCTCAGCGCCCCAGCGACGTCATCACGATGTTCGACGGCACCACCGTGGAGGTGACCAACACCGACGCCGAGGGGCGCCTGGTCATGGCCGATGCCCTCGCCCGGGCCGTCAGGGAGGAGCCCGATGCCGTCCTGGACGTGGCCACCCTGACCGGGGCGCAGATCGTGGCACTGGGCGACCACGTGGCCGCCGTCATGGGGACGCCGGACCTTCGCGAGGAGGTCGTCGCCGCGGCGCAGCGGGCCGGAGAGTCCTTCTGGCCGATGCCACTGCCCGCGCATCTGCGCGCCACCCTGGACTCGCCCTTCGCCGACCTGCGCAACACCAAGGTCGGCTCGCGCGCCGGCGGGATGCTCTCGGCCGGGCTGTTCCTGCGCGAGTTCGTCGGGCGCCGACCGTGGGCGCACCTCGACATCGCAGGCCCCGCCTACAACGACTCCTCGCCCTGGGGGCTGACTCCGACCGGCGGGACGGGCATGGGGGTCTCCACCCTGGTGGAGCTGCTCCGTTCGCTGTCCGCCGAGGTCAGCATCCTCTCCTGAGTCGTCGTCCGCCGGCAACGAGTCGACGGCGCCCGTGCCGGGGTCTGCGTGAGCGGTCCCCGGCACGCCTCGTGACCGGCTCCGCCCGTGGGCGGTGATGCGTATCACCCAGTTTTCGGGACTCTGGTCCCTAAACAGCAACCCCCCTGGCTCCTGCGTGCCCTCTTCAGGTGGAACAATGGCCCCGTGCCGAGCCGCCCCGCGTGGGCGACGTGACCAACCAACAAGGAGTGAGTTCGTGACAGAGACCGTCTACGACGTGGTCATTCTGGGCGCGGGATCAGGGGGCTACGCCGCCGCCCTGCGCGGCGCCCAACTGGGCCTCAAGGTCGCCCTCATCGAGGCGGACAAGCTGGGGGGTACCTGCCTGCATCGCGGCTGCGTACCCACCAAGGCCCTGCTGCACGCCGCCGAGACCGCCGATGCCGTGCGCGAGGCCGCCGCGGTGGGCATCAAGGCCGCCTTCGAGGGCGTGGACATGCCTGGCGTCCAGAAGTACAAGAACAGCATCGTCTCGCGGATGCACAAGGGCCTTGAGGGCCTGGTGTCCTCGCGGGGCATCGACCTGATCCAGGGGTGGGGACGCCTGGTGGCAGCCGACGCCGTCGAGGTTGACGGCCGTCGCATCACCGGCCGCAACGTGGTCCTTGCCTCCGGCTCCTACTCGAAGACCATCGGACAGGAGATCTCCGGAGGTGTCATCACCTCCGAGGAGGCACTGGAGATGGACCACGTCCCCGCCTCGGCAGTGATCCTGGGCGGCGGCGTCATCGGGGTCGAGTTCGCCTCGGCCTGGGCGTCCATGGGCAGCCAGGTCACCATCATCGAGGGGCTGCCCCACCTGGTGCCCAATGAGGACGAGGCGATCTCCAAGCAGCTCGAGCGCGCCTTCCGCAAGCGCAAGATCGCCTTCCGCACCAACACGATGTTCGAGTCGGTGGAGCGCCACGACGACGGGGTGACGGTGCGCACACAGGACGGCAAGACCCACGAGGCCGAGGTCCTCCTCATCGCCGTGGGTCGCGGACCGGCGACCGCCAACCTCGGCTACGAGGAGGTCGGGGTCGCCATGGACCGCGGCTTCGTCCTGGCCGACGAGTACGGCCGCACCAACGTCCCCGGCGTGTGGGCCGTAGGAGACATCGTTCCCGGCGTCCAGCTCGCCCACCGCGGCTTCGCCCAGGGCATCGTCGTGGCGGAGAAGATCGCGGGCCTGGACCCCACCCCGGTCGACGACGTCCTGGTTCCCAAGGTGACCTTCTGCGAGCCCGAGATCGCCTCGGTGGGGCTGTCGGAGGCCAAGGCCGCCGAGATCCATGGCAAGGACAACATCACCTCCGCCGAGTTCAACGTGGCCGGCAACGCCAAGAGCCAGATTCTGGGGACCCAGGGCTTCGTCAAGCTCGTCTCCCTCAAGGACGGCCCCATCCTGGGCTTCCACGCCGTCGGCGCCCGTATGGGCGAGCAGGTGGGTGAGGGCCAGCTCATGGTGTCCTGGGAGGCCGACGCCGACGACGTCGCCGCTCTGGTCCACGCCCACCCCACCCAGAACGAGACCCTCGGCGAGGCCGCCATGGCCCTCGCCGGCAAGCCGCTGCACAACCACGGCTGATCCAGCTAGACGAGAGTAAGGAAGACAGCAATGTCAGAGTCCGTGAAGATGCCCGCTCTGGGTGAGTCCGTCACCGAGGGGACGGTCTCCTCCTGGCTCAAGGCCGTGGGAGACACCGTCGAGGCCGACGAGCCCCTGCTGGAGGTCGCCACCGACAAGGTGGACACCGAGGTCCCCTCCCCCGCATCCGGCGTCCTGCTGGAGATCCGCGTCCCCGAGGACGAGACCGTCGAGGTCGGCACCGTCCTGGCCATCATCGGCGACCCCTCCGAGGCGGGTTCCGCCCCAGCACCGGCAGCCCCCGCGCCCGAGGCCGCTCCCGAGCCCCCGGCTCCCGCACCGGCCCCGACTCCGGCCGCCGAGGCGCCAGCACCAGCCGCCCCGCAGGCCGGTGGCTCGGCCGAGGGCACTGAGGTGACGATGCCGGCTCTGGGTGAGTCCGTCACCGAGGGGACGGTCTCCTCCTGGCTCAAGGCCGTGGGAGACACCGTCGAGGCCGACGAGCCCCTGCTGGAGGTCGCCACCGACAAGGTGGACACCGAGGTCCCCTCCCCCGCATCCGGCGTCCTGCTGGAGATCCGCGTCCCCGAGGACGAGACCGTCGAGGTCGGCACCGTCCTGGCCATCATCGGCGACCCCTCCGAGGCGGGTTCCGCCCCAGCACCGGCAGCCCCCGCGCCCGAGGCCGCTCCCGAGCCCCCGGCTCCCGCACCGGCCCCGACTCCGGCCGCCGAGGCGCCAGCACCCGCCGCCCCCGCACCGGTGAGCTCTGGCGCCACGGGCTCCTACGTCACGCCGATCGTTCGCAAGCTCGCCAAGGACAAGGGTGTGGACCTGTCCACCGTCACCGGCACGGGCGTGGGCGGCCGCATCCGCAAGCAGGACGTGGAGGCTGCCGCCAAGGCCGCTGAGGAGGCCCGCGCGGCGGCAGCCGCCCCGGCTCCGGCTGCTGAGGCCTCGGCGCCCGCCGCCGCGGCCAAGCCGGCCTCGACCAGGCCCGAGGTGGACACGACCCTGCGCGGACGCACGGAGAAGATGAGCCGACTGCGTCAGGTCATCGCCGATCGTATGATCGACTCCCTGCAGACCTCCGCCCAGCTGACCACCGTTGTCGAGGTGGATGTGACTCGAGTGGCCGCGCTGCGGGCTCGCGCGAAGAACGACTTCCTGGCCAAGAACGGCACCAAGCTGACCTTCCTGCCCTTCTTCGTCCAGGCGGCCACGGAGGCTCTCAAGGCCCACCCGAAGATCAACGCCTCCATCGAGGGCAAGAACGTCACCTACCACGATGTCGAGCATGTCGGCATCGCAGTGGACACTCCGCGCGGCCTGCTCGTGCCGGTTGTCAAGAACGCCGGGGACCTCAACATCCCCGGGCTGGCCAAGCGCATCAACGACCTGGCCGCCCGCACCCGGGACAACAAGGTCAACCCCGATGAGCTCAGCGGCTCGACCTTCACGATCACCAACACCGGCAGCGGCGGTGCCCTGTTCGACACGCCGATCATCAACCAGCCGGAGGTGGCGATCCTGGGCCTGGGTGCCATTCAGCGCCAGCCCCGCGTCATCAAGGACGCCGACGGCGGCGAGGTCATCGCCATCCGCTCGGTGTGCTACCTGGCCCTGTCCTACGACCACCGACTGGTGGACGGCGCGGACGCGGCCCGCTACCTCATGACGGTCAAGAAGCGCCTCGAGGAGGGCGACTTCGGCGGCGAGCTGGGGCTGTGAGCCTGCGCTCGGCCCGCTAGGCCGTCAACGGGGCCCCGCACCATCACGGTGCGGGGCCCCGTTCGTCCTGGCAGAGGCATCAGGTCACACGATCGGGCAGGCGCAACCGCCCCGGTCCACTCCCGACCTCCCCGCTCGGACTCAGGAGCCCTCGTCCGCTGCCGGCCCGACGCCGGCGAAGGGGATCTCAACCAGACCGACGACGCGGCGAGCGAAGTCGGTGCGCTCCTCCATCGAGCCGAACTCGCCCGCCAACGGGCCGTCGAGCAGCAGTGAGGCCAGGCCGTGCACGCCGGACCAGATCAGGACCTCCGCCTCGAGATGAGCGTCGTCACCCATCACGGCCCTGGCCAGACGGGCCAGCTCATGGCGCGCACGCTCACCGGCCTGCGCGACCTCCGGGAAGCTCTCGGGATCACAGGCGTCGGGCCGGAACATCACCCGGAACACCCCGGGGTGACGTAGCGCGAACTCGACGTAGGCGTTTCCCGAGGCCGTCAGGATCGCGCGCAGATCCGCGCTCCCAAGCCCCTCGCGCGCCGAGGCGAGCATGTCCGTGAGCTCATCGAAGCCCTCGTGCACCAACGCCGCCAAGATGGCCTCGCGGTTGGCGAAGTAGTGGTAGGGCGCCTGGTGCGTGCAGCCGGCGCGACGCGCGACCTCCCGCATGCTCAGTGTGCTGGGACCGGATTCGTCGAGGAGCTGCCTACTGGTTCGCAATAGCTCGGAGCGCAGGTCGCGGCCACCGCGGCGCCCTGAGGAGCCTGTCGATTCAGATGCCATGGGAAGAGTCTAGAACTAGCCAACTAGACAGTGTCCAGTTGGCTGCTATGCTGACTTGACACTGTCTAGTCACGTAAGGGGTACACCATGTCCTACGACGTCATCGTGATCGGTTCGGGAATCGGAGGCCTGACGACTGCTGGTCTGCTGGCACGCGCAGCCGGCAAGCGAGTTCTTGTCCTGGAGCGGCACACGGAACCGGGCGGCCTGACTCATACCTTCCGGCGCGATGGCGCCTCCTGCAATGTGGGCGTGCACTACATCGGACAGGTCGCGCCCGGAAGCCAGGGCCGCACCTACTTCGACTATCTCTCCGGCGGCGAGCTGGAGTGGAACCGCATGCCGGACGCCTACGACAGGTTCGTCTACCCCGGTCTCGATCTGAGCGTCAGCAGCGACCCGGATCGCTACGAGCACGACCTGGTTACCGCCTTCCCTCAGGAGGCGAAAGCCATTCACCGTTACTTCAAGGATGTTCGCCGCACGACGGCGTGGGTGACCATGGGCTTCGCCCAGGGGATGGTTCCCCGTCCGATAGCACCACTTCTGAGAGCCGCCCAACGCCTGGGTGGACGGACGGCCACCAGTACGACGAAGGAGTACCTGGACGCCCACATCCGTTCCCCCGAGCTCAAGGCCGTCCTGGCCAGCCAGTGGGGGGACTACGGACTGCCGCCGTCACGCTCGGCCTTCGCCGCGCACGCGCTGATCGTCTCCCACTACCTCGAGGGCGGATGGTTTCCCCGCGGCGGCAGCGCTCGGATCGCCCGCACCTTCGAGAAGGGCATCGAGCGGGCCGGAGGCGCCGTCCGCGTCGCTCAGGAGGCGACGGAAATCCTTACCGAGAACGGGGCGGCCGTTGGGGTCCGAGTCATGGACCACCGCGGAGCGCAGGTACGGGAACGCATCTACCGTGCCCCTGTCATCGTCTCCGCCATTGGCGCCTCCAACACCTTCAACCGCCTCCTGCCTACATTCGGGGAGATCGGCCGGCTCACCGGGCCCGCACGCCGCACGCTGGGTCATCTGGGCACTGGCACATCAGCGGTCAGTGTGTTCCTGCGCCTGCGTGACGACCCACGCGGTATTGGCGTCGATGGCGGTAACGTCTGGGTCAACCGGGACCTCGATCACGAGCACACGCCCCAACACGGCGATGCGCTGCTCGAGGGTCGTCCTCACGACGTCTACGTCTCCTTCCCCTCCTTGAAGTCCGGCGAGTCCCCTCACACCGCCGAGCTCATCTCCTTCTGCGACGCGAAGGCCTTCCAGCAGTGGGCCGAGCACCCCAGAGGACGCCGAGGCCCCGAGTACTCCGCCCTGAAGGAGCGCATCGCCCACGGCCTGCTGGAGCTGGCTGAGAGCGCGGTTCCCGGGCTGACCGACCTCGTGGACTACGTGGAGACCTCCACCCCTCTGACCTACGAGCACTACACCGCTCACCCTGCTGGAGCCTTCTACGGGCTTCCGGCCACTCCGCTGAGGTACCGGTCCAGGCCCCTGGGGCCGCGCACAGCAGTTTCCGGCCTGTTCCTCTCCGGCCAGGACGCCGGCAGCGTCGGCATCATGGGAGCCATGATGGGCGGGGCGGCAGCCGCGTGCCAGGTCCTTGGGCCCCGCGGGTACCCCACCATCACCTCCGCCCTGCGCTCGGCTCCCGCAGCTTCCGACTCTCGCGCAGTACACGCACTGCCTGAGGGCAAGTACCGTGCCGTCCTGGTCTCCAAGCGCCGTGTGACTCCCAGCGTGTGGGAGGCGGTGCTGCAGCTGGACGGCATGATCGGCCCGTGGGCACCGGGACAGTTCGCGCGTCTGCACGTGGGTGACAACGCATGGCGCGACTACTCGATCGCAGGCCTGGAGGACAGTCGTCTTCGACTACTCATCTCCACGCGGACAGGTGGCCAAGGATCACAGTTCATCGAGAACGCGGACGAGGGCACACGCACTGAGGTGGAGCTGCCCCTGGGTGGATTCAGGCTCGCCGAGTCGGGTAGGCGCCGCCTATTCATCGCCACCGGCACTGGGATCGCCCCCATGCTGGCCATGTTCGCTCAGGCTCCTGGACTGGAGCACGACACGCTGATCTTCGGGTGCCGTCACCAGGAGGAGGACCTGACCACCAGGATCAGCTCACCCATGCCAGGGACCGTGGTGCGCTGCCTGAGCCGCGAGAAGGCGCCGGGAGCGTTCCACGGACGAGTCACCCAGGCAGTCACCGACCTCGCCCACGACCTTCGCCTCGACCCCGGCAGCACGGACGTCTACCTGTGCGGCTCGGCGGCGATGGTGACGGACACACGGCACGTGCTCGAGCGCGAGGGCTACACGTCAATCCTGACCGAGCCGTACTGAGCGCCGTGCGGTCCATGCCCACCCCGAGTCCACCCCGATCATTGGCCGCGCGTCACAGGCGGGCGGGCCTGCGGGTCACTTCACGGCTCGAATGTCGGCAACGCGCCACGGCGCCGGGACGACAACGAGCATGACCTGCCGGGGCTGGAGGGCCGGAACCGTCCGCGTTCCCTCAGGCCCCGAACGCGTTGAGGCACTTTGAGACAGCGTCACCTGCAGCGCTCTCGCGCTGGGCCACTGTGCTGCCGCGTCGTCAGGCAGCGTCACCTCAGCGACCTGGCTGACGGAGGTGTGCAGTTCCCCGACGCCTTCACCGGAGTCGAGCAGCTCGGTGAGAACCCGGGTGTCGGCCTCGGCCGCGGGCGACCCCGGTACCGTCGTGGCCGCCAGGGCTGTCGCATCGCCGGCCATGAGGGCCCGGTCTCGAGCCGCGGACAGTCCGACGACGACACTCGCCATGTCCGAGCCACCGCTCCCGCCAGGACCCGGTGTCGACGCCGTTGCGGCCGGACTTCCAGCAGCGACGGGAGATGGGCTTCCTGCGGGGAGGGTGGAGGCCACCGGTCGCGCCGGGCTCGATGGGCTCGTGGCCGCACCGAGCGCCCATGCGGGCCTGTACGACACCAGTGCTTTGGCCGGCCCCCAGGCAGCCAGGCAGACGGCCGCCAGCAGTGCCGCCGCAAGCCCCCAGGCGCGGGAACGTCTGCGCCCCGATCCTCCTCTTCTCCCCCACCGTATGGCCGCAGGCCCTCGCCCGGTGCTGCCGGCGCCGCCACGGTCTTTTCGGGGCTCGCGCTTCGTCGTCGGCCGGGCGCCCGCCCTGGCCTGAGGTCTGAGCCTGGAGCCGACCGTGCGAGTCGGGGTGCGGGCCGCTGCTCGCAGAGAGCCTGCAGCGAGGCGGGCGCCGTCGGGCAGCTCGATGGGTGAGGCGTTCCCCAGCTGAGGCGCTCGGGCGGTCAGGTCCCGGGCCGTGGGACGGTCGGCGGGGTCCTCGGCCAGAGCATCGGTCAGGAGCCCCGCCAGACGCCGGTGGACGGCGCCTCCCTGCCCCGAGCACTCGGTCAGCAGACGAGCAAGGGCGTAGACGTCGCAGGCCGCGGACGCCGGAGCACCGGCAAGGCGTTCCGGCGCGGCATACTCCTGCGTGCCCGTCTCCATGACGGAGCCCAGCAGGTCGACGAGGACCGGTTGCCCTTCCGTGGTCACCAGGACGTTGCCGGTCGATACGTCACCGTGGGCCGCACCGTGCTCATGCAGGTAGGCCAGTGCCGAGCCCAGAACGTCCAGGAGCGTGGCCAGGTAGGAGGCACTCAACCTTCCCCGTGCCCCCAGGACCACGTCGAGTCCCGCTCCTTCGACGAGGTCCATGATGACGCCCGCACGGTGCTCGGGCAGCGACACCACTTCCCGGACGGTCACCAGACCAGGGTGACGCAGCACGCGCAGATCGGCCAAGCGACGCAGGACGGAGGCTCCAGCGCGCCCCTGGGGCAGGTCGACGACCCGGATCACCACATGGTGCCCCTGCGCATCCAGTCCACGACGAGGAGCACTGGGAGCGGTGGAGCGCCCCATGACCTCGCCAATGGTGTAGCCCTGCTGCGAGAGGGCGCCGAGTGCCGAGTCGGGAATGCTCGGCTCGGCGTCGGATGTCGGAAGCGAGGGAGGGCGAACGGCGCCGGAGCGGCGAGGCCGACGTCGAGGCACGGGACGGCGCCGGGGCCGTTCGCGGCCGGAGGCACCACCTGGAGAGCGGTCGGCAGGGTGGGGGCACGTCGTCGGGCTCATGCATTCCATGGTCATCACGGCACCCCTGGATGACCAGCCCATTCGACCGGCCTGTGGATAACTCGGGCTCCGGTTCCGGTTGTGGTCGCGTAGACTGCGCCCGTGCTGCGTGAGGACATGGAGCTCGGTTCCCGACTCATCCCCTTCCATGAGGGCTGGCAGCGGCAGCGGGATCTCCATGCCGAGGTCGTGGAGGGACGGCGTCCCTCCACGCTTCTGCTCGTGGAGCACGAGGCGGTCTACACCGTCGGCAGGAGGGCCCACTCCTGGGAGCGGCCCAGCACTGACGTCGTCGAGCCGGGGCACGTACCGGTGGTCGACGTGGACCGCGGCGGCAAGACCACCTGGCACGGGCCGGGCCAGCTGACCGTCTACCCGATCCTGCGCCTGACCCAGCCGATTGACGTCATCCGTTATGTGCGGGCGCTGGAAGCCGCCGTGATCGAGCTGTGCGGCCTCTACGGTCTGGAGACGATCCGCGTCGAGGGGCGCTCCGGGGTCTGGCTGCCCGCCGAGCCTGAGACGGTGGAAAGGGTCGGTCGGCTCCCGCGCCCCGAGCGCAAGATCTGCGCCCTGGGGGTGAGGGTCGCCCGCGGCGTGACCATGCACGGGATCGGTCTGAATGTCGACCCCGATCTGGAGGCCTTCTCCCTGGAACGCATCATTCCCTGTGGAATCGACGACGCCGGCGTGACCTCACTGGGAGCGGAGACCGGCCGGCACCTGTCGACCGGCGCCCCCGCGAACGCTCTGGTCTCGGCCCTGGAGAACCAACTGACCCCCTTGGTGGCGGACACCACGTGACAACGGACGTCACCCCTAGGTCGGAGGTCCTATAAGCCTCAGGAGAGTACTAGACTCCCTGTAGAACCGTCGTCGGCGAGGAGAGGTAGACGTGAGCACCACCGTGGCCCCTGAGGGACGCAAGCTCCTGCGGGTCGAGGCGCACAACGCCCAGACACCCATTGAGTCCAAGCCCGACTGGCTGCGCACCCGCGCCGTCGTCTCAGACACCTACCAGGAGGTCCGCGGCCTGGTGAGGGAGAAGAGCCTGCACACGGTGTGCGCCGAGGCGAACTGCCCCAACATCTACGAGTGCTGGAACGACCGTGAGGCCACCTTCCTGGTGGGCGGCGAGATGTGCACCCGGCGCTGCGACTTCTGCGACATCGCCACCGGCCGCCCCACCGAGTACGACGTCGATGAGCCCAGGCGCGTGGCGGTCTCGATCAAGGAGATGGAGCTGCGCTACGCCACCGTCACCGGGGTGGCCCGTGACGACCGCCCCGACGGCGGCGCCTGGCTCTACGCCGAGACCGCCCGTCAGGTGCACGAGCTCTCGCCGGGTACCGGGGTCGAGCTGCTCATCCCCGATTTCCGAGGCAACCCGGAGGCCCTGGAGGACGTCTTCTCCTCGCGCCCCGAGGTTCTCGGCCACAACCTGGAGACGGTCCCACGCATCTTCAAGCGGATCCGACCGGCCTTCTCCTACCAGGGCAGCCTCGACGTCATCACGGCCGCTGCGGAGGCGGGCCTGGTCACCAAGTCCAACCTCATCCTGGGCATGGGCGAGACCCGCGACGAGATCGAGGCGGCCATGGCCGCCCTGGTGGAGGCGCGCTGCGACATCCTCACCATCACGCAGTACCTGCGCCCCTCCAAGCTTCACCACCCCGTTGACCGCTGGGTCAAGCCCCAGGAGTTCGTCGACCTGAGTCGTCTGGCCGAAGAGATCGGATTCGCCGCCGTGATGAGCGGGCCCATGGTGCGCTCATCCTACCGTGCCGGGATGCTGTGGGGACGGGCCATGGTCAAGCGCGGCCGTCCCATCCCCGAGCACCTGTCGCAGCTCGCCGAACCGGCCACCGCCCGTCAGGAGGCATCGGCCCTGCTGGGAACCCACCCCCACCTCGCCGCCGCCTGCTGAGGGCGAAACGCCGAGTCCCACACAGCGGGATTCTTGATGCGCACCGGCCGGCAACGCTGACGGCGAGACCGTGTGTGCAGGCCACCGACGTCGTCTATTGTGTGCCCGTGAGTAGTGCCCAGTCCCCCCAGCCGAAGAAGAAGCGCCGGCTGGCTCAGTACCTTCAGAACATCAAGGACTCCTACACGATCTCGCGGCGCAGCTATCCGTGGATCGGGTGGGCGATGCTGGCGGCAACCATCGCCTGCGTCGCAGCGGGCCTGGCAATATCGTTCGCCAGCGGAATGTCTCTGTGGTACTGGCTGTTCCTGGGCATCCTCATGGCGCTGATGGTCGACATGATCATCCTGTCTGTCGCCGTGCGTCGCGCCTCCTACTCCCAGATCGAGGGAATGCCGGGAGCGGCGAAGGCCGTTCTGGACCAGATCGGCCGGGGCTGGTACGTCGAGTCCGAGCCTGTGGCCTTCACCAAGGACCAGGACCTCGTGTGGCGGCTGGTGGGACGCCCCGGGGTCGTTCTCATCGCCGAGGGACCAAGCACCCGTACCAGGCGCATGCTGGCCGAGGAGGAGCGCAAGGTCCATCGGCTGCTGTCGACCGTTCCCATCCACACCCTCCAGGTGGGCACTGACGCCGGACAGGTGCGTCTGACCGACCTGTCCAAGACGCTGCGCCGGCTTCCGACCAAGCCCACGTCACTGACTGACAGCGAGATCACGCAGGTCTCCAAGCGCCTGACCTCGATGGCGGGCAGGAACCTGCCGATTCCCAAGCACATTGATCCGAATCGAGTCCGTCCCGACCGCCGTGCGATGCGCGGCCGCTGAAACACCTTCCGGGTCACCTCTACCTTCCATCACTCAGCGCCTACCGCCTCAAAGGGACGGAGAATAACGGGCGAAACACTCAGGCAACACTGGCGCCATTCCTTTGTCACGGTAGCGTCAATATAGTGACCGATGTCAGCCGCAGTGCATACGTGTGGAGTATGTGCGCCATTCCCACCTGGAGGAGATATGTTCAAGGACGCGTCCGAGGCACTGACGTTCATCGAGAAGGAGAACGTCGCACTGGTCGATGTGCGGTTCTGCGACCTGCCCGGCGTCATGCAGCACTTCACTATTCCTGTGGCCGCCTTCAAGGATGAGGCCCTCACCGACGGTCTCATGTTCGACGGCTCATCAATCCGAGGCTTCACCGCGATCCACGAGTCGGACATGAAGCTGGTTCCAGATGTGACCACCGCCTTCCTGGACCCGTTCCGCGAGGAGAAGACCCTGGTCGTCAACTTCTCGATCGTTGACCCCTTCACGGACGAGGTCTATTCGCGCGACCCTCGCTCGATCGCCGCCAAGGCGGAGGACTACCTGCGCTCCACCGGAATCGCCGACACCTGCTATATCGGAGCGGAGGCCGAGTTCTACCTCTTCGACTCAGTGCGCTACGAGTCCTCGCCTGCCGAGTCCTTCTACGCCATCGACTCCTCTGAGGCGGCCTGGAACACAGGCCGTGAGGAGGAGGGCGGCAACAAGGGATACAAGACCGCTTTCAAGGGCGGTTACTTCCCCGTCTCACCCAACGACCAGATGGCCGATATCCGCGACCGCATGGTCCGCACCTGCCTCGCCTCCGGCCTGGAGATCGAACGGGCGCATCACGAGGTCGGCACTGCCGGACAGCAGGAGATCAACTATCGCTTCAGCTCTCTGCTCGCAGCGGGTGATGACATGATGAAGTTCAAGTACATCATCAAGAACGAGGCCTGGCGAAATGGTAAGACGGCCACATTCATGCCCAAGCCGATCTTCGGCGACAACGGCTCGGGCATGCACACCCACCACTCGCTGTGGAAGGACGGCAAACCGCTGTTCTTCGATGAGCGGGGCTACGGCCAGCTCTCGGACCTCGCCCGCTGGTACATCGGCGGGATCCTGGCTCACGCCCCGGCGCTGCTGGCCTTCACCAACCCGTCGGTGAACTCCTTCCACCGCCTGGTCCCCGGTTTTGAGGCGCCGGTCAACCTGGTCTACTCGGCCCGTAACCGCTCGGCCTGCATTCGCATCCCGGTCACGGGCTCCTCCCCCAAGGCCAAGCGGGTGGAGTACCGGGTGCCGGACCCCTCCTCCAACCCCTACCTGTGCTTCGCCGCCGTCCTCATGGCGGGCATCGACGGTATCCGCAACCGTATCGAGCCCCGTGAGCCCATCGACAAGGACCTCTACGAGCTCGCTCCCGAGGAGTACTTCGACATCGACAAGCTCCCCGACAGCCTGGACCAGGCCCTGGAGGCGCTGGAGGATGATCACGACTTCCTCACCGAGGGGGACGTCTTCACCCCTGATCTCATTGAGACCTGGATCGAGTACAAGCGCGCCAACGAGATCGAGCCGCTGCGACTGCGCCCCCATCCCTACGAGTTCCAGCTCTACTACGACCTGTGAGCCGTTGACTCGGTTCAGACGGCGGCCCTGAGCCTTCTACGCACGAGGCTCAGGGCCGCCGTCGTGCTGTACGCCACCTTCCATGCTTGCATACCTATACTGCATTGCGGATATTCTTTCTCTGTCTTGCTCCACTCCGAAGAGGAGATCCCACAATGAGGATCCACCAACACGCCGCCCTCGGGCTGGCAGCCACAGCCTGCCTGGTCCTCAGCGGATGTACCAACGCTGCTGACTGGAACGCGAACCGGAGCTCGCAGATCCACTCCTATGACACCTCGTCGATCCAGGCGCAGCCCGACATCATCGCCAAGCTCCCCCACGGCGCTCTCGAGGATGGCGTCCTGAACGTGGCCGCATCCACGGACTACGCACCGGCGGAGTTCCTCGACCCCTCGGGCAAGGCTGTGGGCTACGACGTCGATCTGACCAACGCGATCGCCGCCGTCCTGGGCGTCAAGGGCACGGTGCACACGGCCGAGTTCGACTCCATCATCGCATCGATCGGCTCGAAGTACGACGCCGGCATCTCCTCCTTCACCGTCACTCCCGAGCGGATCGCGGAGGTCAACATGACCTCCTACATCAACGTGGGTTCTCGATTCAACGTCCAGGCCGGCAACCCGAAGGGCGTCGAGACCTCCGACCACCTCCAGCTGTGCGGACGGACCATCGGCGTCCAGGTGGGAACCGCCCAGGAGACCACCATGCGCGACGCCGCCGAGAAATGCGCCAAGAAGGGTAAGGCGGTCCTGTCCGTGCGTTCCTACTCCAAGCAGTCCGAGGCCACCACCGGCCTGGTGGGCGGCACCATCGACGCCACTTACTCCGACTCCACCGTGGCCGGATACGCCGTCGAGCTGACCGATAGCCAGATCGTCACCCTCGGGGAGATCGAGGACGCCGCCCCCCAGGGGGTGGTGACCTCCAAGGCCGATCCGCAGTTCGCCGCCGCGATCCAGGCTGCCATCCAGTACCTCATGGACCAGGGCATCTGGCAGAAGATCCTGGACAACTGGGGCGTGAAGGACGCCGCCCTGACCACCGCAGAACTCAATCCCTCAGTGAAGGAGTGAGCCGTGACCGCCTCGCCCACCCCTGATGACGACAAGGTCGCCCTCAACAAACCCAAGCCAGTCCCCCGCCCGGGAACGTGGATCAGTGCCGCGATCGTCACGGTCCTGGGGGCCATGCTCATCCACGGGCTGGTCACCAACGAGAAGTTCCACTGGTCCACGGTCTGGTTCTTCCTGCGTGAGGTCCACGTGGTCAAGGCCGTCGGTTGGACGCTGCTGCTGACCTTCATGGCCATGGCCATCGGCATCGTGCTGGCGGTCACCACAGCGATCCTGCGTCAGTCCTCCAACCCGGTCCTGCGCTGGGTGGCACTGGCCTACCTGTGGTTCTTCCGCGGCACCCCGATCTACACCCAGCTGGTCTTCTGGGGGGCGCTGTCCGCGCTCTACCAGAAGCTGAGCCTGGGAATCCCCTTCGGCCCCGAGCTGCTGACCTTCAAGACGACGGCGGTCTTCACCCCCTTCGTCGCGGCGGTCCTGGGGCTGGGAATCAACGAGGGCGCCTACCTTTCCGAGATCGTCCGCTCGGGCCTGAACTCGGTGGACAAGGGTCAGAGCGAGGCCGCCGGGGCCCTGGGCATGAGTAAGAGCCAGATCCTGCGCAGGATCGTCCTGCCGCAGGCGATGAGGGTCATCGTCCCGCCCACCGGCAACGAGACGATCTCCATGCTCAAGACGACCTCCCTGGTCCTGGCGGTCCCCTTCACCCTGGATCTGACCTTCGTGACCAACTCCTACGCGTCGCTGACCTACCAGATCATTCCGCTGCTCCTCGTCGCGGCCATCTGGTACATCGTCATCACCTCGATCCTCATGGTGGGGCAGCACTACATCGAGCGCTACTACGGCAAGGGCTTCGACTCCGACAAGTCCTCCGCCTCCTCCGGCCGGGGCCTGTCCGCGCGCCAGCAGGCCATCCTCGATGCCCACACCACCAAGGACAATCCCTTCCTGGAGGTCACCCCATGAGCACATCAACCCACGCCGCGGCGGGGACGCCCAAGGTCGAGATCAGCGACCTGCACAAGTTCTTCGGCGAGCTGCACGTGCTGCGGGGTATTGACCTCATCGTCCCGCCCGGCTCGGTCACGGTCCTCATCGGCCCATCCGGCTCGGGGAAGTCGACGCTGCTGCGCTGCATCAACGAGCTGGAGTCCATCGACGCCGGCCGGGTCAAGGTCGACGGCGAGCTCATCGGTATGCGTGAGGTCGAGCGCGGTGGTCGCACCAAGCTGCACGCCCTGTCGGACAGGGCCCGCGCCGCTCAGCGCGCCAAGATCGGCATGGTCTTCCAGCGTTTCAACCTCTTCCCCCACATGACGGCTCTGGAGAACGTCATGGAGGCGCCGATCCTGGTCAAGAAGACTCCGAAGGCCAAGGCCCGCGAACGCGGCATCGAGCTGCTGGAGCGGGTGGGGCTGGGTGACCGGCTCGACCACTACCCCTCCCAGCTCTCCGGTGGTCAGCAGCAGCGGGTGGCGATCGCCCGCGCCCTGGCGATGGATCCTGAGCTCATGCTCTTCGATGAGCCGACCTCCGCGCTGGACCCCGAGCTGGTTGGTGAGGTCCTTCAGGTGATGAAGGATCTCGCCGCCTCCGGCATGACGATGGTGGTGGTCACCCACGAGATGGGCTTCGCCCGCGAGGTCGGCGACCAGCTGATCTTCATGGACGGCGGCGTCATCTGCGAGTCCGGTGACCCCGTCAAGGTCCTGGATGATCCCCAGGCCGAACGTACCCGGGCCTTCCTCTCCTCGGTGCTCTAAGGCGGGCCGGTCAGGAGGCGGCCTGGTCCCAGGCGCCGTCATCCCAGGAGGTCAGGCTCCACCCGGCACCGGGATCACCGTCGACGACGGTGATCCCGGTGTTGTGCATGGGGCGGTCGGCGACCCACAGCGGGTCCACGCCGCCTCCTGCCGCGGCCCTCAGGGAGGTCCACAGGCGCAGCGCGGTTCCGTGGGAGACGAGCAGGGCCGCTGAGTCGCCCGCCTGAGCGGTCTGCCCGTAGATTCGGCCGACGGCGTCGTCGAAGCGCTGAAGCGTGTCGTGCCCGTCCTCCGGGGAGCCGGGGATGCGGCAGGCGGGGCGACCCGCCATCCAGGCCCGGGTGGTGTCCACGTAGCAGGCCACCGAGCGCGCGTCGGTGTTCATCTCCAGGTCGGCGGCGAGGACCTCACGCAGTCCTGAGTCGACGGTGGCGCTCAGGCCGGTGGCGGCCTCGATGGGGGCGATGGTCTGCCTGGCGCGCAGGATCGGGGAGACCCATAGCGATCCCAGCCCCTGAAGCAGGCCGGCCTTGTCCAGACGGTCCGGCAATCCGTCGGCCTGCCCCAGACCCACCTCGTCCAGGGGATTTCCGGGGAAGGCGGTGTCAAGTGCCTGCATGACATTGGCCCCGGTGCGACCGTGGCGTACGAGAATGAGCCTCACGGCGCCAAGTCTGCCAGGTTCGCAGCACGACGGCCCTCGACGACAGTGCGATCCTCATCGCCCGGCGGCGTCCGGCTGACACCCGGCCGGTATCCGCCTGGCGCCGTCTCCGCCCGGTCAGCTCCAGGGGTAGGGCCCCTCCGGTCGCCTTCTGGTGACACGGTTGCGGCGTACCTGCCTGGAGCTCTTGGAACTGGTGCTCTTGGAGCCTGCCGCTCCTAAGCCCCGACGGGACTGTGCACGGCCGTTCCGGGCTCGGCCCGTTGGGTGGGGCGGCGGTGAGTCCGCGCTGTGCTGCTGAGCCACTGACGTGGTGGGCGACGGCGTCGGTGCG
The DNA here is from genome assembly GCF_005696555.1 of Actinomyces sp. oral taxon 171 str. F0337. Taxonomy (NCBI): domain Bacteria; kingdom Bacillati; phylum Actinomycetota; class Actinomycetes; order Actinomycetales; family Actinomycetaceae; genus Actinomyces; species Actinomyces sp. oral taxon 171. The sequence continues at coordinate 1,709,748 of NZ_CP040005.1, forward strand.
GAGGAGCCGTGGGCGGCGGCATCGGTGAAGACGATGCGCTCGGCCACCGCGCGCGCGTGGCGGGCGCTGCGACGGTAAAGGTCCTCGAGCTCTCGCTCCCTGCCCGAGCCCAGACCAATGAGGCGCCCCACCAGGCGGATCTCCCGGATCTGGATGGGAAGGACCTGGGAGCGCGGCCCCGAGGCGCGCCCGGTTCCCAGGACGATCGCCGAGCGCAGGCGGCTGGCCAGGATCCAGGCGGCGACCAGCTCTCCCCCATCGTCCGCGCTCAGCACCCCGGCCTGGGCCGCGGCTTGGAGCGCACCGACGGTCGAGGTGGTCCGTAGCTCGGGTATCCGACCGGCGTGAGCGAGCTGGAGTACCTGCGCACTCCACTCCACGTCACTGAGTCCTCCGGGGCCGAGCTTGAGGTGACGGGCCGGGTCGATGCCCCGGGGCAGGCGCTCGGCCTCCACCCGCGCCTTGATCCTGCGGATCTCCCGCAGGTCCTGGGGCAGCAGTCCCTCCTGCGCCCAGCGCAACGGGTTGATGAGCTCCTCGAAACGCCGACCCAGATCGCGGTCACCGGCGCAGGGACGGGCGCGCAGCAGCGCCTGGCGCTCCCACAGGGCGGACCAGCGGCCGTAGTACTCGCGGTAGGCGTTCAACGAGCGACTCATGACGCCGTTGCGGCCCTCGGGGCGCAGATCGCAGTCCACTTCGAGGGGGTGCGGGAGCGCTGAGGCCAGCAGTCCCATGACCTGCTTGGCGACGGCCTCGGCCTCCTGAGCGGCGGCGTCTTGGTCCACCCCGTCACGGGCCTCATGGATGAAGAGGACATCCGCATCGGAGGCGTACCCGATCTCGCGGCCTCCCAGGCGTCCCATGGCGACGATGGCGTGCCGGGCGAGGGCGGCCTGCCAGCGGCCACTGGCGTCGGGTCCCACGGAAACGGCCTCCGCCCCGTCGCGCTGGGCGATGACCAGCCCGGTGGCCACGGTCAGAGCCCCCTCCAGCACCGCGTCGGTTGCGTCGGAGAGGATGGAGGCGGTGCGTTCGGGGTCGATGCCGTCCAGGCAGTCCGCCAGTGAGGCGCGCACCTCCTCGCGGGCGCGCACTCTTAAGATCGCCTGGACGGCCTCGATCGCCTGCTCGGCAAGGGTCGCCTCATCGGGGCCGGTGAGGCTGCGACGGCGCAGGACGGCGGCGACCTCCTCCGCCAGGGCGCCGGATCGGCGGAGCTCGAGCTCGTCGTCGTCGTCGAGCCAGGCGATGGACTCGGGGAACTCCGCCAGGCGCTCGGTGGCCCAGTGGGCGCTGGAGAGGACCTGGCACAGTCTGCGTGCCGCCACCGGCGAGTCCCGCAGCATCGCCAGGTACCAGTGCGACCCTCCGATGGCCTCAGACAGCCGCCGGAAGGACAGCAGGCCGAAATCGGGGTCAGCGCCTTCACCGATCCAGCCGATGATGACCGGTAGCAGCTGGCGCTGGATCGCGGCTCGACGGCTGACGCCCTCGGTGAGGGCCTGGATGTGGCGCAGGGCCCCGTCGGGGTCCGTGTAGCCGACGGCGGCGAGGCGCTCTCGCGCCGCCTGAGGGCTCAGGGCCATCTCGTCGGCGCTCAGGGCGGCTGCGAAGCCCAGCAGGGGGCGGTAGTAGATCTCCTGGTGGAGGGACCGCACTCGCCGACGCAGGTCCTTGAAGCCCTCCCACAGGCTGTCGCCCCGTCCCAGGCAGCCGCTGATGCCCCGCTCGATGCGGCGCAGGTTCTCCTCCTTCTCAGGAAGGTTGTGAGTGCGGCGCAGCCGAAAGAGCTGGCTGCGATGCTCCAGCAGACGCAGGGCCTTGTAGCAGCTGCTCATGGCCGCGGCATCGGTTCGGCTGACGTAGCCGCCCGCACTGAGAGCGTCGAGAGCCTCCAGGGTGCCGCGCACCCGCAGGCTCTCATCGGAGCGGCCGTGGACGAGCTGGAGGAGCTGGACGGTGAACTCGACGTCTCGCAGGCCACCGGGTCCCAGTTTGATACGCCGGTCCTCTCCTCCGCGCGGCACGGACTCCTTCTCCACACGGCGCCGCATGGCACGGGCGTCCTCAACGAAGTTCTCCCGCCTGCTGGCCTCCCACACGTAGGGCGCCACGCCCTGCTCGTAGCGGGCACCGAGCTCCGTATCCCCGGCACAGGCCCTGGCCTTGAGCAGGGCCTGGAACTCCCAGGAGGCGGCCCATCTGCGGTAGTAGGCCAGGTGGGAGTCAAGGGTGCGCACGAGTGCACCGTCCTTGCCCTCGGGGCGCAGCGCCGTGTCCAGTGGCCACAGGGGCGGCTCGGGCGCGGTGGCGGAGACGACGTGGGCGAGCTCAGTGGCCAGGTGGGTGCCGACGTCCACGAGGTGCTCCTCGCTGACCGGTTCATGAGCACTCCGGGGCTCGTGGGCGGGGCCTACGACGTAGACGACGTCGACGTCCGAGATGTAGTTGAGCTCGCGGGCCCCGGTCTTGCCCATGGCGATCACAGCGAGGGCCACCTCATCCGCCTGTGGTCCGACGGCGGCGCGAGCGACGAGCAGAGCCGCGTCCAGGGCGGCGTCGGCGAGCTCGGCCATGCGACGACAGACGGTGGGGACGTGCTCGATCGGGTCGGCGCTGGTAAGGTCGTCGGCGACGATCGCCGTGAGCCGGTCCCGGTAGGCGCGCCGCAGCGCCGCGGTCGCCCGGCTGACAGCCTGGTCCGTTCCTCCCGGCTGAGGGGTTGTCTCACCACCGTCTGACGGGGCAGCGTTCGCAGGGCCGGCCTGCCCCAGCGCCTCCTGGACCACCCGCTGCAGCGCCTCACTGGGGCTGGGCTCCTCAAGGGAGCTCCACGCCCTGAGCGGTGCGAGCGCCGTGAGGCGCTCGGGATGGGCCACGAGGAAGTCGCCCAGGGCCTGCGAGGCCCCCAGGACCGCGAGCAGGCGTTGCCTGTGCTCACGGTGCTCTGCGGCCGGATCGCTCAGGATGCTGCGCAGAAGTGCTGCCGGTGTCGTCGTGCACCCGGGCTCGACACTGCCCGCCGATGCCCGGTGAGTCGACTCGGCTGCGGTGGCGGCCTCGGCGAGCCGGACGAGGCTGAGCAGAGCCATGTCGGGATCGGCGGTGAGGGCCAGGGAACTGACGAGGTCCTCACGGGCCGGCCCGAGTCTCACGTCAGCGGGTCGGCTGCCTGGCCGCTTGGAGCGATCTGCCGGGGCACATCCGTCGGGGTCTCCCACCTCGCCGACGTCGTCGGCCTCAGCGTGTGCCGGGAGGAAGGGCAGCAGCGCCGGATCACCCAGGAGCGCCCCGGCGCGGGCGGCGTTCTGGAATCCTGCCCGCAGCAGGACGGTCCTGGGCGAGGAGCTGTGCCGGGAGGGGGACCCGATCGGCGCTCGCTTCTCGCTGCGGTCTCTCACAGCTGTCCCCTGCTCCGCTCAGGCACGCGGGAAGAACTGGCTGATCTCGAAATCGGTGACCTGGGCGTCGTAGGCCCGGTACTCGCGGCGCTTGTTGCGCAGGAAGAACTCGAAGGTGTCCTCACCGAAGGTGTCCGCCACCAGGTCGGAGCCCTCCATGGCGGCAACCGCGCTCTTGAGCGAGGTGGGCAGGGCGTGAATGCCCAGCGCCCTGCGCTCCATCTCGGACAGGGCCCAGACATCGTCCTCGGCCTCCGGGGGGAGCTCGTAGCCCTCCTCGATGCCCTTGAGGCCCGCAGCCAGGATGACCGCATAGGCCAGGTAGGGGTTGGCCGAGGAGTCGATGCCGCGGAACTCCACGCGTGCGGACTGGGCCTTGCCTGGCTTGTGCATCGGGACGCGCACGAGGGCGGAGCGGTTGTTGTGGCCCCAGCACACGTAGCTGGGGGCCTCGTCCCCTCCCCATAGGCGCTTGTAGGAGTTGACGTGCTGGTTGGTGACGGCCGTGATCTCCGAGGCGTGGTGCAGCAGCCCGGCGATGAAGGAGCGACCGGTGGCGGAGAGCTGGTACTGGCCGGCGGGGTCGAAGAAGGCGTTGCGGTCCCCCTCGAACAGGGAGAAGTGGGTGTGCATGCCCGAGCCGAACTGGTCGGGGAAGGGCTTGGGCATGAAGGTCGCCAGGCAGCCCTCCTCCAGGGCGACCTCCTCGACCACGGCACGGAAGGTCATGACGTTGTCCGCCATGGACAGGGCGTCGGCGAAGCGCAGGTCGATCTCGTTCTGGCCGGGGCCGCCCTCGTGGTGGGAGAACTGTACCGAGATCCCCATCTGCTCGAGCATGAGGATGGCGTGGCGGCGGAAGTCGTGGGCGGTTCCCCCGGGCACGTGGTCGAAGTAACCGGCGTCATCAGTGGGGCGGATGCGCCCGTCGGCGTCACGTTTGACCAGGTAGAACTCGATCTCCGGGTGGATGTAGCAGGTGAAGCCGGCCTCGGCGACCCGGGCGAGCTGGCGCTCGAGCACGGAGCGCGGATCGGTGCGGGCCGGCTCGCCGTCGGGCGTGAGGACATCGCAGAACATGCGGGCCACACCGTTATCCCCGTCCCGCCACGGCAGCATCTGGAAGGTGGAGGGATCCGGCGCCAGAAGCATGTCGGACTCGAAGACGCGGGTCAGGCCCTCGATGGCCGATCCGTCGAAGCCGATGCCCTCCTCGAAGGCGCTCTCGACCTCGGCCGGCGCGATGGCCACGGACTTGAGCTGTCCGGAGACGTCAGTGAACCACAAGCGGATGAAGCTGATGTCGCGTTCCTCGATGGCTCGGAGCACGTACTCCTGCTGCTTGTCCAATGGGACCTCCTCAGCACGGTGGTGCAGTAGCCGGCCGACGACGTGACCGGCGGTCTTGCACCTGAGATGTTCTGCTGGAACCAGCCTAGTGCGCGGGTGCGTCAGGCAGGTTTCGGAGAACGTCCTCGGCCAGGGATGCCGGTGGGGCATCCGGCGGGCCAACGCGCTGCGGCACCTCAGGTAGCCTCGTGCCATGCCTACACCCGAGTCCCCTTACGGTACGTCCCCCAACGTCGTCGGAGGCGGCAAGCCCGTGCGCGTTCATCACCTGGCAGCCGCCAAGAAGAACAGCGCCAAGCTGGTCATGCTGACCGCCTACGACGCCGTGACCGCCCAGATCCTGGACGCTGCGGGAACCGACCTGCTGCTGGTGGGCGACTCGATCGGCAATGTCATGCTGGGGCACGACTCCACGCTGCCGGTCCAGCTCGACGAGATGGTGGTGGCCACGCGCTCGGTAGCGAGGGCGACCAAGCGCGCACTCGTAGTGGCCGACCTTCCCTTCGGCACCTACGAAGCCGGTCCTGAGCAGGCACTGGCCAGCGCTGTGCGTCTTATGAAGGCGGGTGCCAATGCCGTCAAGCTCGAGGGCGGCAGGCCCCGGGCAGCAGGCGTGAGGGCGCTGACTCAGGCGGGCATCCCAGTGGTGGGTCACTTGGGGTTCACCCCGCAGAGCGTCAACATGCTCGGTGGCTTCCGGGTTCAGGGCCGCGGCGAGGCCGCGGAGGAGCTGCTGGCCGACGCGCGGGCGCTGGCTGATGCGGGGGCGGTCGCTCTCGTCCTGGAGATGGTGCCCGAGCCTCTGGCCGCGCGCGTCACCGAGTCACTCACGATCCCCACGATCGGTATCGGTGCGGGCGCCCGCTGTGACGGCCAGGTCCTGGTCTGGACGGATATGGCCGGAATGACGGAATGGTCGCCGCGCTTCGCTCATCAGTTCGGGCAGGTCGGCGAGGCCCTGCGTCAGGCGGCCGCCGACTACGGGGCCGCGGTGCGCGAGGAGTCCTTCCCCGCTGAGAAGCACTGGTTCAGCTCCTGACGGTTCCTGACAGTGATAATGCCCATAGCGTGATGATGAAAGCCTTGGGCCTTTAGCTGAAGGGAAGGTCCCGTGAACCGGATGCCTCCTTCTATGCTGAGGCCATGAGTTCTTCGGTTTCCTCCGTGCCCTCGGCGCCCTCCTCCTCACTGGCCGACCGCGCACCGCGTGGCACGCTCACTCCCGGGACGCTCACTCCTCAGCGGCATGTTCCGGCGTCCATCGCACGCCCCGAGTACATGTTCCACGACGGCCCCGAGCACGTCACGGCCTCAGAGATCAAGGATGCGGAGACGATCGAGCGGATCAGGGTGGCGGGCCGACTGGCCGCCCGCGCTCTGGCCGAGGCCGCCAAGGCGATCGCTCCGGGGGTGACCACCGATGAGCTGGACAGGATCGCTCACGAGTACCTGTGCGACCACGGCGCCTACCCCTCCTGCCTAGGCTACATGGGGTTCCCCAAGTCGATCTGCACCTCGATCAATGAGGTCATCTGCCACGGCATTCCGGACTCGACCCGCTTGAATGAGGGAGATCTCATCAACCTTGACGTCACCGCCTACATCGGCGGGGTCCACGGCGACACGAACGCCACCTACGCCGTCGGCGAGGTCGACCGTGAGACGGAGCTGCTCATCGAACGCACCCGCACCGCGCTGGAGCGGGGCATCAAGGCCGTCAAACCGGGACGCGAGGTCAACGTCATCGGCCGCGTCATCGAGGCCTACGCCAAGCGCTTCAACTACGGGGTGGTGCGCGACTACACGGGCCACGGCGTCGGCGAGGCCTTTCACTCAGGACTCATCATCCCCCACTACGACGCCGCCCCTCTGAACGACGACGTCATTGAGACGGGCATGGTGTTCACCATCGAGCCGATGCTCACTCTCGGCAGTATCGACTGGGAGCAGTGGGACGACGGCTGGACGGTGGTCACCAAGGACCGTTCCCGCACTGCGCAGTTCGAGCACACGCTCGTGGTGACCGAGGAAGGTGCTGAGGTGCTTACCCTGCCCTGAGGTGCTGGGGATCGCTCCCCATCCATGTCCACGCCGATCGGCCTCTGTCACGTTGCCTCACGATGAGGTGACGACGTAAGGTCCTTGGACAGCGGACATCTGCATTCTGCCCAGGAAGCCCGTGCGGGTTTCTCCCTGTTATTTCCTCCCGGAGGTTCTCATGGCTTTGCGCTTCAATCCACCGCCGAACTGGCCCGCGCCACCCGAGGGCTTCGAACCACCTGCAGGCTGGCAACCCGACCCCGCCTGGGGGCCGGCTCCCGAAGGCTGGCAGATCTGGGTCGATGACTCCGCCGCCTCGAGCGGGTCCGCTGCTTCGGCCGCAGGTGCCGCTGCGGAAGCCGACCCGGCATGGGCTCCGACCCAGGCGGTATCGACCGCCCCGACCGCCTCGTTGAACACCAACGCCCCTGTTGCCGACCCGACAGGCATGTCCGCCTCCGCCCCCTCCGGTGACTACACCGGTCAGCCCGCAGCTGCCGGTGCCAGCCCTTATGCGGCCAACGTGGACTACGCCCAGTCGCCCACGCCGTTCCAGAATCAGGGGGCCGGAGGAGGTATGCAGCCCCCGGCCGGCGGATGGCAGCCCGCCGGCGCCGCTCCGGCAGGCCCTGGTAACGGCTCCAAGCCACTGACTCAGCAGTGGTGGTTCTGGACCGGCATCGCCGCAGTCGTCGTGGTCGCCCTGGTCATCGGCATCGTGTTCATGTTCAAGGGCGATTCCGGCAATGGCGACAACAAGGCTGACAGCACGTCAAGCTCGGAGTCGAAGGAAAATAAAGGAAGCTCCGCAAAGCAGAAGACGAAAGAGCCGGGCGACGACTCATCATCAAAGCCTTCTGACGATTCAACGGACAAGAGTGACGGACCCGGATCATCTGCCGCCAACCCGATTGATCCCACATCCAAGTCTGTAGAATTCAAGGCCGACGAGTACTCTACCGATCCGGACGCTACAGTAACCGTGACCATGGGGGCTGTGGAGTGGAACGTTAACGACGACCTCAAGAGCACAATGAGGGGCGCCTACAAGGAGCCGCCCGCAGGTAAGGTCTACATCCGCGTACCCGTGGAGGTTGCTTACAAGGGTAAAGGCGAGTACAAGTCGTCAGACCTGCAGGTCACGTACTCTCACGATGGAAATACCGCGAAATCGGAGTACATCGGCAGCGACGACATGTTCGACCGGCAGTCCATGCCTCGCGATGGAGGGACCGCAAAAGGTAACTTCGTATTCCTTGTAGACGCATCCACCGTCAACGACGGCAAGGGCGTTTTCGCAGTCAAGGGCTTCTACCTGACCGACCAGGAGGTGTACTTCGCTGCAAAGTGATTCACTCAATTGACGCATGATTGTGGGGCGACCAGGAATTCCTGGTCGCCCCACAATCATTATCCAAAAAACGAGGAGGGGCGGACGAGCCGACCTGTACGCCGGGTTCTGTTGCCGCCCGCCGTTGCCGGCCTGGGCGGTGGCGACCATTCATCTTGGACCGCTGTTGCCAGCGGCCTCATGCGACCTACCCACTGGCTTGGGCGAGCAGCCTTCAAGCGCCAGCTGTACGGTCTTGCTCCGGACGGGGTTTACCGAGCCGCGACGGTCACCCGTCGCGCTGGTGGGCTCTTACCCCACCCTTTCACCCTTACTCACCGATATCCGATGGGCGGTCTACTCTCTGTGGCACTGTCCCGCGGGTCACCCCGGGTGGCCGTTAGCCACCGTCCTGCTCTGTGGAGCCCGGACGTTCCTCAGCCCTGCACCGCCATGAAGACGGTAACCGGTACCGCGGCCGCCCGGTCGGCTCATCCGCACGGATCAGTGTAGCGGTACGGGGGCGTCGAAGGGTCGCGCCCACCGCGCAGCCCCGGCCTGCCAGGAGTCGTGATGCGACCTATCATGTGCGGGTGCTGATCCTGCTTCCTCCCTCTGAGGGAAAGACTGCTCCTGCCAGTGGACCGTCACTGGATCTCGACTCGCTGCTGGACGCGGAGAGGCTTACCGCCGCGCGTCGTGAGGTGATGTCCGCGCTGGCCGGGGTGAGCCGCAGCGCCGAGGCGGCCTCCGTCCTGGGGTTGGGACCGCGTAGCGCTGAGCAGGTGGGGATAAATCTGTCACTGGAGACCTCACCCTGCGTCCCTGCCCATCGGCTGTTCACCGGGGTCCTGTACGAGGCTGCTGGGCTCGACTCTATCGCCAAGGACCCGACGGGCCGCGCCGCACTGGAGCGCCACTGCGTTGTCTTCTCGGGTCTGTGGGGCATCCTCTCCCCCACTGACCTGGTACCCGACCACCGCCTGTCGATGGGCACGTCCCTGCCCGGACCGGGACGCCTGCCGGCGTTCTGGAAGCCGTACCTTGGACCGTCCCTGACCGCCATGGCTGCGCAGGGCTTGGTGGTCGATTGCCGGTCGGCAGATTACGCCGCCGCTTGGAAGCCGGCTGCGCATGACGGCATCGAGGTCGCGACCGTGCGCGTGGTTCGCACCGCGGACGACGGTTCCCGCAAGGTGGTCTCCCACATGGCCAAGCACGCTCGCGGGCTACTCGCCGGGGAGCTTATCAGGGCCGTTGCCGGTGGGACCCTGCCTGCGTCAGCGCGCGTAGACGACATCGCACGTGTCGCCGGGCGCCTGGACGGCATTGACAACGTCGAGGTCTCCGAGCCGGACCGGAAGGGGCAACAGGCTCTCACCCTGGTGACTCGCTGAGGCCAGTTGCGACCGCCATGAGCATCCGGACCATGGGCCGGTCGTTTAGCGGTTGGTTACGACGCACCGTTGTCAGATGTCCATGCGTACGACGATGACGTCGTTCTCCTCGGCGTGGATGACCTCCTCCTTCGGGGCGGCCGCGATGCGGGCCAGCTCCTGGGGGCTGATCTCGACGGCGCCGCCCTCAACGGTGCGTCCCCTGAGGGCGACCGCGCCGAGCCCGCCGGTGGAGGTGCGGACGGCCTCGTAGTCCGCCAGGAGGGACGTCTCAATGGTTCCAGCCAGGTCTGCCCGCTGGTTCTCCAGGGACTCGATCTCCTCGTCGAGTCGGGCGAACTCAGCGTCGCGCTTGGCGGTGAGCTCCCGCCCGGCCGTGCGGATCTCGGACTCCTGCCGGCTGAGGCGCTCCGCTTTCTGCCGGGCGGAGTCGAGCGCCTCCATGGCCATGATCTGTGCCTCCTCCAAGGCAGATTGCCGTTGACCGAGCTGGTCGATCTCTCCCTGAATGGCGGAGAGGTCTCGGGCCGCGCTGGTGCCGGAGTGGAGGCGCTCGCGCAGTACCTCGGCACGGCGCACCACCTGCCCGACCTCGTCCTCGCTGCGAGTGGCCTGCTTCTTGGCCTCGTCGAGGGCGGCCTCGGCCTGGATGGCGGCTCGCTTATTCGCCTTGAGACGTTCGATGACTGATTCGATTCGGGCGAGGACCGGAAGGTGCTTGCGCTCGTGACGCAACCGTGCCAGGCGGGAGTCGAGGTCCTGGAGGTCGATGAGAAGGCGCTGCTGGGCGATGGGGGCGCTTGTCACGGCGTGTGCTCCTTCAGGTGCGTACAGGTTGATGCTGCGAATCCTCTCATGCCCGGTCTGGTCCGGTGGGCAGGCGCAGCGCCCAGGGGTCCGTAACAATGTGGGAGACCTGAACGGCCAGCGAGGCTCCATGGCAGTGGGCGCTTTCCTGGAGCCTACGAGCCAGGGGCTCCAGGCCGACCCACTCGGTGGCCCAGTGGGTTCCGCACAGGAGATAGGGGCGGCCCTCCTCCAGGTGCTCGGAGGCAGGGTGGTGGCGCAGGTCGGCGGTGAGGAACACGTCGGCTCCGGCCTCGCGGGCCCGTTGCAAGAGAGAATCTCCCGCCCCACCTGAGACGGCGATGCGCCCGACGACGGCATCGAGGTCCCCACCCACGAGGAGGCCGGGGGCCGAGTCGGGCAGGGCTGCAGCGACGTCGGCGGCGAGCCGGCGCAGAGTGACGGGCTGTGGGAGCGTGCCGATCCGTCCAATGCCCTGATCCGGGGAGACGGGGTCGGGCTCAAGCGGCACGGCTGAGATGAGTCCGACGCGGTCGGCGAGGGCATCGGCGACTCCCCCGTGGGCGGCGTCGAGACTGGTGTGGGCGTTGAGGAGCGCGATGCCTGCGCGGATGAGGCGGTGGATGCAGCGGCCCTTGGGATCGGTGGTTGCGACGTGATCGGTTCCGCGCAGATAGAGGGGGTGGTGGGTGATGACCATATCGACGCCGGCATTGATGGCCTCGTCGACGACGGCCGTCACCGGATCGACGGCCAGCAGGATGCTGCGCACCGGATCGGCGGGGTCACCGCAGATGAGCCCGTTGGAGTCCCATGAGGCGGCCAGGCCGGGAGGAGCGGCGGCCTCCACAAGGGCGACGACGTCGCCGACCGTCAGGAGGCTTTCCGGAGTGTTCCGTGAGGGCTCGTGTCCGGCCTCAGAAGATGCGGGGGCAGGAGTATGACTCATGCGACCAGGCTAGCGGTAAGGCAGGCAGGCCCAGAGACGTGAGGGGGTCGACGACCTGTGCCGCCCGCGTGAGGGCGTGCCTGATGGAACACAGTGAGAAAACGACCGACGCGGCCGCCATCTGGGGTAACCTACTTCCGCGCTGCCAAGCCCCTCCGGTACTGGCAGCGTCGGCTTCCTCGACACCGTCGATGTCGCGGCCGCGCCCCCATAGCTCAGCGGTTAGAGCAGCGAGCTTATACCTCGTGTCGTGCCTGATAAGCACAAGGTCCTGGGTTCGAATCCCAGTGGGGGTACTGACGCCCCAGTTATTCAAACATTGGGCCGCGTCTCGCCTCCGTGGTGGAATCGGTAGACACCGCGATCTTAAAAGTCGCTGCCTACGGGCGTGCGGGTTCGAGTCCCGCCGGAGGCACCACAGCATCGCTATACAAACCCTCACTACCAGTTCCCGAAACGTCGCTGTTCCTTCACGAGACCTTTGCCCTCCCACTGTGGGAAGGTGGACACTAGTTCTGTCCGCCCCCGAGTCAAGGAGCCGTCATGAAGATCGCCAACCGGGCCAAAGCCGCTCAGCCCTTCCACGCGATGAGCATTGGCGAACGCGCTGGAATCCTCCAGGCGGAGGGCCACTCGATCTCCAAGCTCAGCCTGGGTGAGCCCGACTTCGGCGCCCCTCCCGCTGTCCGCGAGGAGATGTGCCGTGTCATGGATGGCCGACCACTTCCCTACTCCCCCGCCCTGGGCCTGCTCGCACTGCGCGAGGCCATTGCGGGCTTCTACCGGGACAGGCACGGAGTCGAGGTCGATCCAGCCCGGATCGTCGTGACCACCGGCGCGTCGTCAGCACTCCTGCTAGTGGCTGCCGCCACCACACAGCCCGGCGACGACGTCGTCATCGCAGATCCGTCCTACCCCTGCAACCGGCAGCTCGTGGAAACCTATGGCGGTCGGATCATTCTGACGCCCACCAGTCCTGCCAGCCGTTACCAGATGGACCGAGCCTCAGCCGAGGCGGCGTGGACTCCGCAGACGAGCGCGGTGATGCTGGCGACACCATCCAACCCCACGGGCACATCGATCCCCTTCGAGGAGCTGGCATCGATCTGCGCGCTGGCCCGTGAACGCAGCGCCTGGCGGATCGTCGACGAGATCTACCTGGGTCTGGCCGATCCAGATGATGACGGCACGCCGGCGCACAGCGTCCTGGAGACCGATCCCGAGGCAATCGTCATCAACTCCTTCTCCAAGTACTTCGGGATGACGGGCTGGCGCCTGGGCTGGGCGATCCTTCCCGAGGAGCTGGTGCAACCCGCAGAGAACCTGGCTGTCAACTACTTCCTGTGCGCTTCGACGCCTATTCAGCAAGCTGCGCTGGCGGTCTTCTCCCCCGAATCCATCTCAGTATGCGAGGACCGCCGGCAGGAGCTGCTTGCCCGCAGGAGCATTGTGCTCAACGGGCTGCAACGCATCGGCCTACCTGTTCCGGTCCTGCCCGACGGCGCCTTCTACGTCTACTTCGACGTCTCCTCCACGGGGCTCGACGCCCAGACCTTCTGCCACCGTGCCCTGGAGGAGGCGCATGTGGCCCTCACTCCGGGACAGGACTTCTCCACGACCACGGCTCGCTCCCACGTACGGCTGTCCTACGCGGCCTCCCGTGACGAGCTGCATGAAGGAATGAAGCGCCTCGAAAAACTGATCAACCGCCTGTAAATATACAGGCATTCAACTCAATGAATCCGCATCACCTCTGTGCAACAATTTGGCGCTCATCTGTTCACATGCTGCACAATTCTCTTTATGCCCTTGCAGACTCTGCTCCTTTCCGTCGCGCTAGTAGTTTTTGGAGTAATCGCTACCACCGAGATCTTCAGGTCAATCCATCAGAGAATACGTCTGCGCCGCGACAGGGCCTCCTCCGCCCCGCATCGGGGTGAGGAGTCCACATGGAATGAGCTCACTGAGCACCATCGACCTGTCAGAGAGTCCAAGCCCGATGAGTTCACCACCGGCCCGCATGAACGGCTCCTGGCGATCTGTGCGCCGTACTCCCTGTGCAGCCGGGACCCGTGGGACCGTCTCATCTGCTCCGATCTCGATGGCACCCGCACCATGCTCTCCCTCGACTGGGGAGTATGCTCCCGCACCGATCTCCTCGCTCGGATCTACTGGCTTATCACCTCAGGCCACCGCACCGGCTTCGATGCGGAGCGTGCTCGCTGGGTCAGCACCTCCCTGGCGGAGGCCGAGCGCCACGAGCTGTGGGATACTGCCGACTCGTCCTCGGACGCAGCAAAGACGTTGTGGCGCCTCGAGCGCATGCTCAACAACGACCGGGACATCCGAAACGTGGACTTCGCCGCCTGGGACCTGGTCCGTGCCGCCATGCTGACACGCTGCGGATTCGCGATGGGCTGGCTGACTGAGGACGAGACCTGGGACACGCTCGCGGTCCTGGATCGTGCGTTGCGAGAGCACTACCGGAGCTGGACGCAGGTGTCGGAGTCATTCCGGCTGGCACGCTGGTACTGGAGCTCCGAGAGCGGCAAGGACGAGCACTTCAACGACCTGCACGATCTCAACCGCTCACTGGTTCTCCTCAGCCCAGACGGTCCATGGGGGATCGTCGACTGGAAGGTAGCCACCCCCGAGCCCTCGTTCCTGATCCTCGATGATCTGCTCGACACCGGCATGGCTAAACCACGGGGTGCCGGCGAGCGGAAGCGCGCCACGCAGTGGGAGCGCTGGGTCGACGATCAGGCCATTCTCCGCGGGCAGCATCGCCCTCAGCACTTCAGCATCCACGCCGAGCAGCACCACCGGTTCACCAAGCGCGCCTGAGGCATCACGTCAAGACGATCCGCCACGAGGCAGCGGGCTCCGTCGGCCCATCACCTTAAATAAGAGCCGGCTAGGAACTCATCCAGGACCAGGTCTACCGTGCTTATCAACCATCATCTCTGCTGCTTTGATGGCCCGACGACGGCGAGTCTCGGCACGTTTCGCCTCACTGATCCAGCGCAGGTACTCGTTCCGGTGCGATGGGGGCAGAGCTGCGAATATCCTCTCCGCCGCCTTATTCTCCGACAGCACATCGGAGAGCTCTATCGGGATTCCTGCCTGCTCGTCACTCATTGCGTCTCCTCTGGCTGATTGACAGAAGTACCACACGGATAAAGAATCGAATAGGGCGCTTGTGGCGGCCCTCTTTTCCTCCGTTGCCATGACCACCATAGCCACTCCCCCACCTCGATGCCTCCAACAGCATCACAGCTGCCTCAAGCCAGCACAGAAGGAGGACGTGATCATCCTCGACCAGCAGCGTGCCAGGTTCCTCATGCGCCCGCTTCAGGGTGATGCAAGGCAGGAGGGCTGGGACGGCTTCGTGAACTCATTGCGGTGAAGCGCGGGCACCGCGGTTAGCATCAACGTATGCCGGCCAATCCGTACGTATCCTTCCTGCCTCAGCACCACCGGCGCGCGGCCTCCCTGGTACCCGAGTCGACGTGGTGGCGGTGGCACGGCCACCGTACGCACATCGCACGTGCCCCCGACCCCGGGGCGCCGGCCCGGGTGCTGCTCGTCCACGGAGCTGGTGGGCACAGTGGAGCGCTGTGGCCGATTGCCGCACTGGTGGCCTCACGCGGCATCGACGTCAGCGCCGTCGACCTGCCTCTGTACGGACGCACGACGTCACCGGATCCCACGGCCGTGCGCTACGACACCTGGATCGACCTCCTCGTTGACCTCGTCGAGGCCGAGCACGACCACCGTCCGCTGGTGCTTCTGGGCGCCAGCATCGGCGGCCTTCTCGCCTACGAGGTGGCGGCCCGCTCGCCGCACGTGGCGGCGGTGGCCGCCACGTGTCTGCTCGACCCGGGTGACTGGCGCGCCCGGACACACATGACGCGTGCGGCAGCACTGGGCGTCCTGGGCGGGCCGTTGTCGGCACTCGCACGCGGAGGACTGGAGCGCACCATGGTGCCGATGAACGCAGTGGCGAACCTGCGGCGGATGAGCCGCGACCGCGCACTGTCTCGCCTGTGCGCCATCGACCCGCGTGGGGGCGCCGCCAGGGTCCCCCTGGGGTTCCTCGCCTCTTACCTGCGGTTCGCGCACACCCCGCCCGAACGCAATCGCACGCCGGTGACGCTGCTGCACCCCGGTCGGGACGCGTGGACGCCGATCGAGCTCAGCGCCCGAGTACTGTCGCGTGCCGCAGGTCCGGCCGAGCTGGTGGTGCTGCGCGAGTGCGGCCATTTCCCAGTCGAAGACCCCGGAGTCACGGATCTCGTCGACGCCGTCGCCGGCCTGGCTCGGCGTCTCCACTCACGAGGTGGGACCTGAGGCCGCTGCGGGCGCGCGGGCAACAGAGGTCACGCCTTGGTGGACCCGGCCGGACTCGAACCGACGACCGACGCGGTGTAAACGCGTTGCTCTGCCAACTGAGCTACAGGTCCAGGTGCAGACATCCCCCAGGCTACCGGTGCCCGCACATGCGACTGACGGCGCAAGCCGCCTCAGCCGGAGGAGACTTTACCGCCTCCGCCGGGAAAGCCACCAATCATCTCCGCATCCGGCGGCACAGTACGCAGGTCGACCACTGGAGCGACTCAGCGCCCTCGGCTGGAGACCCTGATACCACTCCAGTGCTGCCCCATGGAGGCGGCGGAGGTCGCATGCATGCCGGCTGTCGCAGCAGCCTCCTCCACCTCGGCGGCCTGGACGGCGCCAGTGGTACGCGCCTTGGGCGTCAGCACCCAGATGAGCCCTGCGCCGTCGAGGTTGGCCTGGGCGTCCATGAGGAGGTCGGTGAGGTCGTCAACGTCGCCGTCGTCGTCACGCCACCACACGATGGCCGAGTCGGCCACGTCCTCATAGTCCTCGTCCACCAGAGTGGTTCCGGTCTCCGCCTCAACGGCCTGCCGCAAGGTCTCGTCGACGTCGTCGTCGTAGCCGAACTCCTGAATGATGAGACCGGAGGCGAAGCCGAAAGCCCCACCCGCTGTACTCGCCACGTCCTTACACCGTCCTTCTGGGCTGCGCCCGTCTATCGCTCGCCCGCTGCTGGGCGATGGGCACTAGCCCACCGCACCCGGTACCAGCGGCGCAAGTGAACACGCATGTCAGATTACCTTGGACTTTCCTTTGAAGATCGGCTCCGGTGCGGCCACCGGCTTCAGGCCCCACGCCTCCTCAGCCCTCGACACCGAGACCAACCCGTTACCATGTGAGTCACACCATACGTGAGGTGGGACTTTCCTCCCGCCGTGTGCAGCGTTCACACCGTCGCAGGTCGTAGATTAGGGCCGTCATCCATAGCGGTCTGACTTCAGGCGTACGCCGACGCTCCATCGGCGCCACGGCACGCAATGAGGCTCGGACTGACCGCACAGACGCGAGGAAAGAGGATTCCGTGAGCCCCACCAGTGACTCCACGCCGCTCATTGACGGCCTCCTGACGAAGGTGACCGACAACGACCCAGAGGAGACCAAGGAGTGGCACGAGTCCCTCGATGCCCTCATCGCGGACAAGGGCGCCAAGCGCGCGCGCTACATCCTGCTCAGTATGCTGGCTCAGGCCCGGCAGAAGAACGTCACGGTTCCCACCGAGATGACGACGCCGTACATCAACACCATCGACGTCGCCAACGAGCCCTACTTCCCAGGTGACGAGAGCGCCGAGCGCACCTACCGGCGCTGGCTGCGCTGGAACGCCGCCGTCATGGTCACCCGCGCCCAGCGACCTGGCGTGGGAGTAGGCGGCCACATCTCCTCCTACGCCTCGACGGCCACCCTCTACGAGGTCGGCTTCAACCACTTCTTCCGCGGCAAGGACCACCCCGGCGGCGGTGACCACGTCTTCTTCCAGGGCCACGCCTCACCGGGCAACTACGCCCGCGCCTTCATCGAGGGCCGCCTCAATGAGCCGGACCTGGACGGCTTCCGCCAGGAGGAGTCCCACCCGGCAGGCGGCCGCGGCTTGCCCTCCTACCCGCACCCGCGCCGCATGGAGGACTTCTGGGAGTACCCCACTGTCTCCATGGGGCTTGGCCCGTCCGAGGCGATCTACCAGGCCTGGTTCGACAAGTACCTTCAGGGCGCCGGCATCAAGGACACCTCTCAGCAGCACACCTGGGCCTTCCTGGGCGACGGTGAGATGGACGAGCCCGAGTCACGCGGCATGCTGCAGCTGGCGGCCAGCCAGCAGCTGGACAACCTCACCTTCGTCATCAACTGCAACCTGCAGCGCCTCGACGGCCCGGTGCGCGGAAACGGAAAGATCATCCAGGAGCTCGAGGCCTTCTTCAAGGGCGCGGGCTGGAACGTCATCAAGGTGATCTGGGGCCGTGGCTGGGACCAGCTCCTCGCCGCGGACAAGGACCACGCGCTCGAGCACCTCATGATGGAGACGCTCGACGGCGACTACCAGACCTTCAAGGCCAACGACGGCGCCTACATCCGCGAGCACTTCTTCGGCCGCGACCCGCGCACCGCCGAGCTCGTCAAGGACTGGACCGATGACGAGATCTGGGCACTGCAGCGCGGCGGCAACGACTACCGCAAGATGTACGCCGCCTACAAGGCTGCCACGGAGCACAAGGGCCAGCCCACCGTCATCCTGGCGCACACGGTCAAGGGCTATCTCCTGGGCGACCACTTCGCCGGCCGTAACGCCACCCACCAGATGAAGAAGCTGACGCTGGACGACCTCAAGGCCCTGCGGGACCGGCTCCACATCCCAATCACCGATGAGCAGCTCGAGGCCAACCCGAAGATGCCGCCGTACTACCGGCCGGCCGACGACGACCCCTCGCTGCTCTACATGCTGGACCGCCGCCGTCAGCTCGGAGGCTTCGTCCCCGAGCGCCGCGATGCCGGCGTCGAGCTCGAGCTGCCGAGAGACAAGACCTACGACATCCTCAAGGGCGGCTCGGGCAAGCAGGAGGTCGCCTCCACGATGGCCTTCGTCCGCCTGCTCAAGGAGCTCATCAAGGACAAGGGCATCGGCCGGCGCATCGTCCCGATCATTCCGGACGAGTCGCGCACCTTCGGGCTGGAGTCGCTCTTCCCCACCAAGAAGATCTTCAACACCCAGGGCCAGAACTACACTCCAGTCGACGCCGACATGATGCTGTCCTACCGGGAGTCCACCTCCGGTCAGCTCATGCACACGGGAATCAATGAGGCCGGTTCGGTCTCCCTGTTCCAGGTGGCCGGCACGAGCTACGCCACCCACGGCGAGCCGATGATCCCGGTCTACATCTTCTACTCGATGTTCGGCTTCCAGCGCACCGGCGACCAGTTCTGGGCCGCAGGCGACCAGCTGACCCGCGGCTTCATCATCGGAGCCACCGCCGGGCGAACCACCCTGACCGGTGAGGGCACCCAGCACATGGACGGCCACTCCCCCATCATCGCGGCCACCAACGACGCCGTCATCAGCTACGACCCGGCCTACGCCTACGAGATACGGCACATCGTGCGCGACGCCCTGGAGCGCTGGTACGGACCGGACTCGGGCCGCAACCGGGACGTCATGTACTACCTGACCGTCTACAACGAGCCGATCCACCAGCCCGCTGAACCCGACGACGTCGACGTCGAGGGAATCCTGCGCGGTATTCACCGCATCAGCACGGCTCCCGACGGCGAGGGACCCGAGGTCCAGCTCCTGGCCTCCGGCGTCGGAGTGCCCTGGATCGAGGAGGCCCGCCGTATCCTGGCCGAGGACTGGGACGTACGTGCCACCACGTGGTCCGTCACCAGCTGGAACGAGCTGCGGCGCCAGGCCCTGGAGGTGGAGAAGGCCAACTTCCTGGCTCCCGATGCCCAGCGGCAGGTCCCCTACCTGACGCAGAAGCTCTCCGAGAGCACTGGTCCCTTCATCGCCACCAGCGACTACGACCATCTTGTCCCTGACCAGATCCGAGCCTGGGTGCCCGGTGACTACTACACCCTGGGTGCTGACGGCTTCGGATTCTCCGACACTCGTGCCGCCGCCAGGCGCCACTACCTCATCGACGCCCAGTCAGTGGTGGTTCGCGCCCTCCAGGCGCTGGTGGAGCAGGGACGCCTCGACCACTCCGTGCTGGCCCAAGCCATTGCCCGCTACGACTTGACCAACGTCAACGCAGGCACCTCCGGCTCCCAGGGCGGGGAGTCCTGACCCGCCCCGTGCGGCTATAGTTGGACGCACTGACCAATTGTGGTGCCGGTGGAACGCGGTCTTCCGCGTTCCACCGGCACCACCATGTCTGCCGAATGAGGTCCTCCGTTGTCCCGTTCCCTGCTCCTGCGCTCCGCCTCCTTCATGGCCGCGTGCCTGCTGACCCTGTCTGGCTGCTCAGTCGGCTGGACCGGTACCACGGGGGCGTCCTCGTCTCCGTCGAACCAGGCTCATGACGCCGCCGCCGAGGAGGCCGAGGAGGAACCCACTGGAAAACTGGAGGACACCGGTCCCGTTGATCCATTGGAGTACGGGAACTGCACGTCCTCCGAGATACGCGACTACGATGACGACCTGACCAACAACGACGCGGAGGACACCCGAGCCCAGGCAGAGGCCGAGGTCACCAAGGTGGTGCCCGCCTCCGACCAGGTCAATGTCACCTCCAACGAGCTCTCCACCGATCAGGTGGTCAAGGTCTCGGCTGGGGCACGAGACGTAACAATCACTGCACAAAATCTCGTGGTCGTCATCGAGGGAGAGATCGAGTCACTCACCGTCCACGGGTTCGACAACACGATCTGGATCGATGCATCCAATAAAGTCACGTTCGGCCCGAACGACGGAGACAACCTCAATTACGTCTTCTGGCGCTCCAGGCCTCCACAGTCGAAGGTGGATCCACAAGGCGTCAACATGATCGGCAAGGATGTCAACGCCCCTGTCATCCGCTCCTGCCGCTCCTTCTCATGATGGCGGTCGCGACAGAGTCGGACAAGGCCTTCCGACATCGGTGAGACGGTGCAATCGGAAGGCCGAGCCTCCTTATCCCTCCGAGTCGGTCACCGTCGACACAACCGGCGGAGTTGAGGGATCGGATCCCGAGTAGACGTTCAAGTCACGGAAATGGGGACGAAGAAGGTTCTCCGGGCTGAGAATCTCATCAAGAACAGATTCTTCGAGCAGCCCCATCTCCAGAACCACCTCTCGCACGCTGCGTCCTGAACGGGCACACTCTCGCCCCACCATGTCGCCATTGTGATGGCCGATTACCGGGTTGAGGTAGGTAACGATTCCGATCGAGTCCAGCACATTGCGACGGCATACATCCTCATTGGCCTCGATCCCCACGATGCACAGCTCCCGCAGGGTCGACATCCCACGAGTGAGAAGATTGATGGACTCAAAGATGGCCTGGGCAATCACCGGTTCCATGACGTTGAGCTGGAGCTGTCCGGCCTCAGCGGCGAAGGTCAGCGCGACGTCATTTCCAATAACCTTGAAACAGACCTGGTTCACCACCTCCGGAATCACCGGATTGACCTTGGCCGGCATGATGGAGGAACCAGCCTGACGCTCAGGCAGCCTGATCTCCCCCAGCCCCGCACGAGGCCCAGAGGACAGCAGTCGCAGATCGTTGCAGATCTTGGACAGCTTCACCGCCAGACGCTTGATCGCCGCATGCATCGAGACGTAGGCACCTGTGTCACTCGTGGCTTCCAGCAGATCATGCGCTCCTCGAACATCCAGACCAGTGATCTCCCGCAGATGCCCGACGACAGTGCTCTGATAGTCCGGCGGGGTGTTGAGCCCCGTGCCGATCGCCGTGGCTCCGAGGTTCACCTCCAGAAGCAGAGCGGCGTTGTTGTGAAGCCGACTGACCTCCTCCTCCAACAGAACGGCGAAGGCCTCGAACTCCTGCCCCAGGCTCATAGGAACAGCGTCCTGAAGCTGCGTACGCCCCATCTTCAGAACATTGACGAGCTCCACCCCCTTGGCACGCATGGAGGCGATGAGTCGCTCAAGCTCCTCGATGAGCGAGCCGACAAGAGTGAACAGCCCCAAACGGAATCCAGTTGGATAGGCATCGTTCGTCGACTGGGACTTGTTGACATGGTCGTTGGGGTTGACGATGTCATAGCGACCCTTGGCATATCCTAGGAACTCCAGAGCGAGGTTGGCAATCACCTCATTGGTATTCATATTGACGCTGGTTCCGGCACCTCCCTGGAACTGGTCGACCGGAAACTGATCAAGGCAGCGCTCAGCAACCAGCACCTGGTCGCACGCCCACACAATCGCACCAGCAACCTCCGGGTCAAGAGCTCCCAGATCACTGTTCGCTAACGCCGAGGCCTTCTTCACCTGCACCATGCCACAAACAAAGGCCTCTTCATCACCGACCACCGATCCAGAGATCCGGAAGTTCTCCATCGCGCGTAGCGTGTGGATTCCCCAATAGGCTTCCAGTGGAACCTCCCGTGCACCAAGAAGATCTTCCTCCGTACGGGTTGCCTGCGTCATCTTAAGCCTCCGAGTTGTCTAGCCAGGCGCCTACGTGCGCACATCTATGCTGGCACACAGTGCGCACACTCAGGTCATTGCAGATTCACATACCATGGGCTTCCACAATGGTTACGCTATTGTAACCTGTGTAATCCACTCCGCCTGCACAACACACCATCCTTAGTTATCCCCGTATTTTCAAGACAAACCCGTGTCGGATCACACGCCGCGCCAATCGGGAACCTACTGTCCCCACGATATTCCAGTCGGTAGCATCCACAGCATGGATGAGTTGAGCGCTCCGGGAGTGTCTGCACTGCGACAGGCGCAGGACACAATTATTGAACACTCACTGGACCGCATCAGTTCGGCCCATGATTTCTACCGAACCCTGCCGGAAGGATCGCGCGACCAGATCGCAGCGGTGGCCCGCCTGGGCGTCACTATGTTCGTCGACTCGGCGGAGAACCCGTCGACCCCGTTGGCCCCCTCTCAGATCTTCTCCGTGGCCCCTGCCGCCCTGACCGGCGTGATCACGCTGGAGCAGACCCTGGCTCTGGTGCGCACCGTCCTCGACGTTGTTGTTGACGAGGCTCCTCGCGCCGTGCCGGCGGAGGATCATGACACTGTCCGCATCCTCGTCCTGACCTTCGGGCGCGACGTCGGCTTCGCTGCGGCTGAGGTGTATGCCCGGGCAGCAGAGGCACGAGGCGCTTGGGACGCCCGGTTGGAATCTGTAGCGGTCGACGCGATGCTCCACGACGCCCCCGAGGACGCCGCGACCCGGGCCGGAACTGCCGGCTGGAACGGAACCGGACCGGTGGTGGCCATCGCTGCCAAGACCACCCTGGATGCGCTCGGGGTCTCCAGGTTGCGCCACGAGTGCCGCAACCTGGCCAGTGACTGCCTGGTATCGGTACGTGGTGACTCCGTCCTCATCGTCCTGGGCGACAGCTCAGCCGCCCCCGGTTCGGCATCCAAGCACTCCTCCCGGGACGCCACTGCTGAGCAGCTGGTGGACCAGGCGGCCATGCAAGTGGCCGGCGGCCTGGGAGGGTCGGCCGTCGTCGGCCCCGTGGTCTCGGGAATCTCGCACGCCGGCCGCTCACTGCGCTCCGCCCTGGCCGGGCTGCGGGCCCTGCCCGGGTGGGCCGAGGCGCCCAACCCGGTTCACGCCGATGACCTCCTGCCCGAGCGGCTCCTGGCCGGCGACGAGCTCGCCGGCGAGCAGATCCTCAATCTGGTGCACGCACCCCTCCACGAGATGGGCGACCCCTTCGAGAGCACAGTGGCCACCTACCTGGCCCTGGGCGGGAGCCTGGAAGCCACCGCACGAAACCTGTTCGTGCACGCCAATACGGTGCGCTACCGTCTGGGCCGGGTCAGTGAACAAGTCGGTTGGGACGCAACAAACGCCCGTGACGGCCTCATGCTGCACATGGCGATCATCGTGGGCCGACTGGCTGTCAGCCGAGAGGCTTGAGGCGCCGCGGACGTGGTGAGCATCCGCGTCCCCCTCCTAGGCGACCGGACCGTCCGTCCCATTCGGACTGGTCCGGTCGCTGCGCTATGACAACACGTCGGTCACGACTCGCTCCCCGGTAACGCACCTATTCCGGAGCACCCATTCTCATCTGGGACAATGGTCCGACCTGCGGCGCCGCCGCGGGCGAACCACAACCATCATCGAGCCACAGTGCCGTCACGGATCCTGGATGCTCCGTCGCGGCGTCAGAAGGAGCCACCATGGCTGAGCAGAGCAACGACGACGTCCAGCCCGTCATCACCCAGATCGTCAGCGAGGAGTCCGGCGTCGCCGCCAAGGACATCACCCGTGAGACCACCTTCGCCCAGGATCTCGACGTCGACTCCCTGGGTCTGCTGACCATCGCCACCCAGGTCGAGGAACGCTTCGGCGTGGCCCTTGACGACTCCCTCATCCCGACCCTGCCCACCGTCGGAGCGCTGGTTGACCTGGTGACCTCCAAGAAGGCCTGACCACAGACATGAGCCCGGAAGCCGAGTGCCGCCCTGACGACGTCGTCGTCACCGGCCTGGGGACCGTCAACCCTCTGGGCGCAGACGTCGAGACCACCTGGAGCGCTCTGCACCAGGGCACCTGCGCGGTTCGCACCCTTGAGCACGAGTGGGTCGGGCACCATGAGCTGCCCGTGCGGATCGGCGCTCCCCTGGCGGTCGATCCCGCCGAGATGCTCCCACCCCGCCAGATGCGCCGTCTTGACCGCGCCAGCCAGTGCGCGCTGCTGGCCGCCCGCCAGGCCTGGGAGCAGGCCGAGGCTCCACAGGTCGCCCCGCAGCGTCTGGCCGTGTCCGTGTCCCCGGGAATGGGCCCGGTCCTGTCGGTCATGGAGGCGTGGGACACCCTGAGGGACAAGGGGCCCCGGCGCGTGCTGCCGACAGCGGTCCCCGCGCTCATGCCCAACGCCCCGGCGGCGGCCGTCGGGATCGAGCTGGGGGCGCACGGCGGTATCCACGCTCCGGTCTCAGCCTGCGCCTCGGGGGCTGAGGCCATCGCATACGGTGCGGACCTCATCGCTCTGGGACGGGCCGACGTCGTCGTGGCCGGGGGCACGGATTCGGCCCTTCACCCGATGACCGTGGCCGCCTTCGGCGCCATGAGGGCCCTGTCGACGCGCAACGACGACCCGCAGACCGCCTCTCGCCCTTTCGCACCGGACCGCGACGGCTTCGTCCTGGGCGAAGGGGCCGGGCTCCTCGTCCTGGAGCGAGCCGCGCACGCCACGGCCCGTGGCGCACAGGTCCTGGCCGTGCTGGCGGGCTCCGGGGTCACTGCCGACGCCTACGACGTCGCACGCCCCGAGCCATCGGGTGCGGAGCAGGAACGAGCCCTGCGGCTGGCTCTGGATCGCGCGGGCCTTGATGCCGGCGCCGTCGGGCACGTCAACGCCCACGCCACCTCGACACCCGCCGGCGACGTCGTCGAGGCCGGTGTCCTGGCCAGGACGGTTCCGAGTGCGGCGATCAGCGCCACGAAGTCCGCCACCGGTCACCTCCTGGGCGGGGCCGGGGGCCTGGAGGCGGTGCTGACCGTCATGGCGCTGCAGGAGCGTTGGGCCCCGCCCACGCTGCTGCCAGCCGGAGTGGATCCGGAGCTGGCCCGGCTCGGTCTGGACGTCGTTGGGCCGCAGGGCCGCGCCCTGCCCCAGCTGGAGGCGGCGGCCAGCACCTCCTTCGGCTTCGGTGGGCACAACGTCGCTCTGCTCCTCACCCGCCAGTAGTCGTGCTCGGGCGGGCGGTGCCGTGAGACCTCGCCTGTGACCCACCGCGCTGGACCCGGCCGGTGCGGTCAGGCACAATAAGCCGTGCATGCCGCGTACGTCATGACATGAGCCCGGTTGTGGGTCGAGACCGTTGGGGAAGGCGAATCTCGAAACCAACCAGGAGGCGATACTCATGATCGGTGCCTACACCCGCGGTGTACTTTTCGTGCATTCAGCACCTCGGGCGCTCTGCCCCCACATCGAGTGGGCAGCGGCCGAGGTGCTCGGTTCACGTGTCCACCTGGACTGGACCGAGCAGCCTGCGGCACGGGGCATGATGCGGGCCGAGACCAGCTGGGTGGGACCCGCTGGAACGGGAGCCAGTCTTGCATCGGCCCTGCGCGGCTGGGCGAACCTGCGCTACGAGGTGACTGAGGAGGCGAGCGTCGGCACCGACGGCGGCCGCTGGTCCCACACCCCCGATCTGGGCATCTTCCACGCCCAGACGGATGTTCACGGCAACGTCGTCGTCCCCGAGGACCGGATCCGGGCTGCGCTCGTCTACGCGGCTGAACCTGAGAGGATGCGCCGCGAGCTCGACCTGGCTCTGGGACAGGCCTGGGACGACGAGCTCGAGCCCTTCCGCTACGCCGGAGCCGGTGCACCCGTACGTTGGCTGCACCGCGTCGGCTAGGAGCACACCCCGCGGAGCTCGCCGCATCGCCTCCTGAGAACCGGGTGGGGCAACAGGTTTCATCACCTGTTGCCCCACCCGGTCCACATCCTTGGGGCGTTACAGCCCCTGCGCTCGCAGCTCCTTCATCGCCTTGGCCCGGTTCTTCCGGTCGAGGCGATCGAGGTAGAGGCGGCCCTCCAGGTGGTCGCACTCGTGCTGGATGCAGCGGGCCATGAGCTCCTCCCCCTCGACGACGACCTCCCTGCCGTCCAGGTCCACACCCTCGGCCCGGGCGTACCACGCCCGCTCCGTGGGGAACCACAGGCCCGGCACTGACAAGCAGCCCTCGTCCCCGTCCTGGTACTCGTCCTTGGACACCTCGACGATCCTGGGGTTGAGGATGTAGCCGATCTCGCCGTCGATGTTCCAGGAGAAGGCGCGCAGACCGATCCCGATCTGATTGGCGGCCAGGCCGGCCCGGCCGTCCTCGTCGACCGTCTCGAGCAGGTCCTCAACCAGGGCCTTGACGGAGTCGTCGATGTCAGTGATCCAGTCGCACTCGGTGCGCAGGACCGGGTCGCCAATGATGCGGATGTCGCGGTATGCCATGGCGGCATCCTCCCATGACCGAAGCGACGAGGTCATGTCCGGCCCGTCTCGTGATCAGGTGTTCGCACACCACCGACGACACCCGTCGAAGACCGGATGGGCTCCAAACACAGACGAAAACGAAAAGCCCCCAGCCCGATCAGCTGAGGACTTCCCTGGCGGCTCCTGCGGCTGGACTCGAACCAGCAACCGTCCGATTAACAGTCGGATGCTCTGCCATTGAGCTACGCAGGAATGCGTTTGACGCGCAGTGAACTTTAGCAACATCCCGCGGCGACGTCGAATCCGGCGAATCGGAGGAAACGCTGCTATTCCAACAACATCCTACCGTGTGGGAAGGCCCACACCCTCGCGGACGCGGTCTTCCAGCTCCTGAAGCGCCTGGCAATCCTCCACCTCATCGACCTGTGAGATCAGTGGCCGGGTGACGGAGTAGAGCTCACCGTCACTGCCTCGACGCACACTCGCTGTGGCCGTGGCGCCGCTGGGAAGCGTTGTCACGGCGCTGTGGACGATGGCGGCCTCCACCCGCTGGCGCAGGGCCTTGGCGAAGGGGGCCGCATCAGCGGAGGCGTAGGCGTCGCCGTTACGGACTCCTGCCGGGACCTTCAGAACGAGGTCCTCGCGATCCTGCTGCGACCACCTCAGGATGAAGACGCGCTCCTGCCCGTCCCAGGTACCCTGCTCCACCTCGTCCCAGGAATGGGTCTTGGGCCTGCTGCACCCGTTGAAGACCACGAGGGATCCGGTCGTGGCCACCGCCCACGCCGAGCCATCCGCATTGAGGGGGACGGCTCCCAGGGCGGGCTCGCGCAGCTGCTCACGCATCTCCAGCGGAAGTGCGGCGGTGGAGCGGGTGGATGAACCTTGACGACGTCGCAGGATCGACATGACCGTCAGGCTACCCGCACCTGCTCACCTGGTGTGCCACCGGCCTGCCTCAGGCTCCCTGCCTGATCTGCATGCGGCGCTGCTCAAGGGCAGCGATCTGGGAGAACAGCTCGCGGTAGCCCTCCTCCTGCGGCGACATCCGCCGGTGGCGTGAGCGCATCTCAACGAGCCGCCGGTTGATACCCATGACGGCGAGGGAGCCGAGCACGCCCTTGGCGTAGCGTTCCAGCCCGGAGGCGTCCACCTCGGTGCCGCGTCCCCGGATCGTGGGAAGTGGCAGGGGCGCCACGGCGAGCTCGGTGATGGCGGCCTCGACCAGGTCGATGGCGCCGTCGCGCACCTGCTGGAGCCAACGCAGCGTGGCCCGGCGCTGCGCCTCCTGCTCCCCCGTGCCTGCGGACACCGCCTGCTGGACCAGCCCCAACACCTCCGCAGTACCTCCGGCGGCGGCGACGGCCTCGTAAACGGCCCGGTGGGTGAGCTGGCCGAAGGAGTCGGCTCCCATCTCGTCAGCACCGGCGTGGTGGGCTGCCACCGGGAACTGGATGATGACGGCCAGGGCCTCACGCTCGAGCTGCTCGACGGGGTCGGTCACCGGCGGCAGCCCCCGCACGGGGGCCGCAGCATCGGGGCCGGCGGTCTCGTCGGTGGGCCACTGACCGCCCCGTGCAGCGCTGGGCTGTGCCCCTCGCCTCCCTGCGGCCTGGACTGCGGCGTGGACCTCAGCATCGGGTAGTCCCAGCCATCCGGCGAGCCGTCGGGTGTACTCGCGCTTGAGCGCCCGGTCTCGGATGCCGGCCACCACCGGTGCCGCCGAGCGCAGGCCCCGGACCCGCCCTTCGGAGGTGTCCAGGTCCAGGTGGGACAGGGAGGTGCGAATGACGAACTCGAACAGCGGCACCCGTCGGGACAGCAGGCGCGGGATGCCCGTGTCCCCCTCCTTCATGCGCAGGTCGCAGGGGTCCAGGCCGCCGGGGTCGACGGCCACGAAGGTCTGGGTGGCGAAGCGCTGGTCCTCGGCATAGGCGCGCAACGCGGCCTTCTGGCCGGCTGCGTCCCCGTCGAAGGTGAAGATGACCTCGCCGCCTCGAGCCTCGCGTCCCTGGCCGGTGACGACTCCCGCTGCGGGGTCGTCCACGTCTCCTAGGAGACGGCGTACCACCCGCACGTGGTCCGCGCCGAAGGCGGTCCCGCACGTGGCCACGGCCGTGGTCACCCCGGACAGGTGAGCAGCCATGACGTCGGTGTAGCCCTCGACGACGACGATCCGGTGCGAGCGGGCGACTTCCCGCTTGGCCAGGTCCAGCCCGTAGAGGACCTGGCTCTTATGGAAGACAGGGGTTTCGGGCGTGTTGAGGTACTTGGGACCCTGGTCCTCCTCCGAGAGCTTGCGCGCCCCGAAGCCGACAGTGGCTCCGGTGACGTCTCGAATGGGCCAGATGAGGCGGCCGCGAAACCGGTCATAGACGCGTCGCCCGTCCTGCCCGCCCCGGCTGCACAGGCCGGAGTCAACCAGCTCGGCCTCGGTGTAGCCGGCACTGCGCAGATACCGGGTGAGATGGTCCCATCCGGCCGGCGCGTAGCCGACGCCGAAGTGCGCGGCGGCGTGGCGGTCGAAGCCCCGGGCCGTGAGGAAGTCCCGCCCCGGCTGGGCCTCCGGGGTGGCGAGCTGCTCGCGGAACCAGGCCTCGGCCAGACGGTTGGCGTCCATGAGGCGCTGACGAGTGCCCGGCTCCACCCCACGCCGCACCGCGCCGCCCTCCTCGTAGCGCAGCTGGACCCCGGTACGGTCGGCGAGGTACTCGACTGCCTCGGCGAAACCGAGGTGATTGATCTTCTCGATGAAGGTGATGACGTCACCGCCCTCACCGCAGCCGAAGCAGTGCCAGTAGCCGAGCTGAGGGCGGACGTGGAAGGAAGGGGTGCGTTCGTCGTGGAAGGGGCACAGACCCTTGAGCGAACCGACACCGGCGCTCTTGAGAGTCACGTGCTCACCGACGACGTCCTCGAGCCTGGCGCGCTCGCGCACCGCCTCGATGTCCTCACGCCTGATCAGTCCCGCCACAGGGCCATCGTAGGCGAGGGCTCCGACATCCGGCGCCAGGGTTTTCACTGAGCGCCGGTTAGACCTCGGAGAACATGCCGCACAGCCGGGCGTGCCAGGCCCGCGCAGAGGTATCCGTCAGGGAGGCGATCTGGTCGACGACCACCCGCAGGCGCTCATCATCGCTCTCGGCCCGGTTCCAGACATCGAGCAGAACCGGGTCGATCCCCTTCCCACCGCCGGTCATGAGGGCATCGGCGAGATCGAAGATGAGGGTGCGTTGGCGCATGTAGACCGGCTCATGCTCCCGGGGCTCCATGACGTAGCGCACGGCGATGCCCTTGAGGAGGAGGATCTCCGCAGCCGTCTCCTCGGGGATGACGAGCTCGGCCTCATAGCGGGGCAGGGGGCCATTGCCGTAGGTCTGGCGGGTGGCGGCGGCGACCGCTGAGACGAAGCGGCCGATGATCTCGCTGGTGAGGTTCTTCAGGCGTGCGGCGTCGGCCACTGAACCGTTGTAGGAGCGGATCCAGTAGGGCTGGTCGGACAACCTCTCGAAAGCCGCTCCGAGGGCGTCGGCGCTCAGGTCGGTGCCGTACCAGGCCCGCGTGGCCTCGAGAAGCTCTTCGACCTCGTTCGGGTCGGTCAGGCAGGCCGGGTCCACGCGTCCCAGGGCGATCGCGTCCTCGACATCGTGGACGGAGTAGCCGACGTCGTCGGACAGGTCCATGATCTGCGCCTCGATGCAGCGCCTGCCCTCCGGAGCCCCCTGACGCATCCAGGCGAAGATCTCGACGTCGCTATCGTAGGCGGAGTACTTGCGCGCGCTACGTCCACTCGGGCCACCCGGTCCCTTCCCCTTGAGCCAGGGGTACTTCGCGACAGCGTCGAGGCTGGCCCGCGTGAGATTGACACCGACCGGCCGCCCAGCCTCATCAAGGGTCTTGGGCTCCAGCCGGGTGAGGATCCGGAAGGTCTGGGCATTGCCCTCGAAGCCTCCGATCTGGCGGGCCACGACGTCGAGCGCCTTCTCACCGTTGTGTCCGTAAGGAGGATGGCCCAGGTCATGGGACAGGCAGGCGGTATCGACGACATCAGGGTCACATCCCAGCGCCTGCCCCAGAGCGCGCCCCACCTGCGCCACTTCCAGGGAGTGGGTGAGCCGGGTACGCACGAAGTCATCGGCCGCCGGCCCCAGCACCTGGGTCTTGGCCCCCAGACGTCGCAGCGCCGAGGAGTGGAGGACCCTGGCCCGGTCACGCTCAAAAGGGGTGCGTTGGGGATTCTTCGCCTGCTCGTGAACAAAGCGCTCCACGTCCTCCACCCGGTACCCGGACAGACCAAGGGCATCGTGTCCGTCGATACGCACAGGCTCGGATCCAGAATGCTGCGCTGACATAGTCACAAGGTAGCGCAGAAGCGGGTTACCATGGACGTCACCATTCCGACACCTCCGACACCTCCGACACCGTCCCAGGGGAGCGCCGGTACCCGATCCTTCCACCATGCGGTCGCCACGCACCCTCCTCACATCGATGAATCACCTCTTGGGCGTGAAGCCCCTGGGCGCGCGCCCGGCGGAAGGGAGACACCTGCCGTGACCACCACCACTACCCTCGTTCACCGGCCCTACGACGGTCCGGAAGAGTGGTGGCGCCACGCGCTGGTCTACGAGATCCCCTCGCCGACCCTGGGAGCCGCCGAGCTGGACCGCACCGCCCCCATCATTGAGCACGCCCTCTACCTGGGCATGGATGCGGTGCTCATCCGTCCGAGCCTGCTCGACGTCGACACCGAGATGGACTCGATCCGTCGGTTCATCGACAAGGCAGGCGAGCAAGGGCTGCGCACCATCGTGCGCATCTCCGGCGCACTCGGTCCGATCACGGGCCCCTACGCCAAGCAGACCACCGGCTTCGTCACCGGTCTCGAAGGATCCGCCGACGACCTGCTGCGCCGTTCGGAGGCCTACCTGCGGGCCGGTGCGGCCGGGATCGACCTGGGTACCATCGTGCCCCCTCAGATCACCAGCGGGATCCGTTTGGATCGGCTCAGCGCCTACTGCGCCATGCTGCACGGCCAGCTGGCCGAGTACGTCGATGAGGGCATCATCGGCGCCGACGTGACCGCCGACTACCCGGAGTCGCTCCGCCATCACCTCCAGGACGACTGGGTGCACCACCTGCGCGACGACTGTCTGACGCTGACACGGTGGAACGCCGAGTCGCTCACGTCCCACCTGACCCGGTCGCTCGATGAGCACGACCGCTTCGGCGCTCCCCCCACCTGGCGCTTCCTGCCTCCCCACATTCTCTCCGAGCACCTGGATCCGGGTGACGGACAGCGCTGGTACTCCGTTGACCACGACGAACGGCTGCGTCGGGGGCTGGCGCTGCAGGCCATGATGCTGGCCCTCCCCGGCTCGCTCTACCTGCGTCAGGGCGACGAGATCGCCCTGTCCGACTCCGACAAGCCAACCGCTCCCCTGGAGCTGGCCGACATGGTGGCTGAGCACACGCAGGTGCAGTCCTCCCAGTTCGGCTCTCCGGCCGCGACCGTGCGGCACGCGGCGCATGTGCGTCTCGAGTACAACCTGGCCTGCGCGCCCCTGGCCTTCGTCACCGGCCTGGAGTGGTGCCCGCCCCAGACCCTCGCCTTCCTGGTGCGGGGAGTCCTGGTCGTGGTCAACACCTCCGACTCCCCTGTCACTCTGCCGGCTGAGGCCAAGGTTCTTCTGTCCTCTCAGCCCCCGCGTCAGGAGAAGGGGCGCCCACTCGTGCCTCCGACAACGACGACGTGGCTGGAGGCCACGACTGTTGCCTAACCACCCTGTCCTCTGAGGAGGATGGAGCGGTGGCGGGTCTGCCCCACATCCCCATCCAGCACGGTCGCCCCGAAGGGACGGCTCACGAGTGTAGCCGGGTGCCACGCGTCGAAGCATGTTCAAGACGTCGGTTCATGATTGACGAGAACAACGTCTGATCTGCGATGATTGCGGCCTGGGGCTGGACGACGAACCACGGTCGGTTCGCGTGAACTGGCCCCTGGACCTTCACCGATCCTCATAGGATTCACTCATGCCACAGAGACTCACTCTCACCGACATCGCCGACCAGGCAGGTGTCTCCACCGCCACCGTCTCGCGTGTGCTCAATGGAAAGTCCAACGTGGCGGACTCGACCCGTCGGCAGGTGCTCGCGGCACTCGACATCCTGGGCTATGAGCGGCCCGAGTCGGTGCACCAGACCTCCCGCGGTCTCATGGGGCTGATCGTGCCCGAGCTGAGCAATCCGATCTTCCCCCTGTTCGCCCAGCAGATCGAGCAGCTCCTGGCGCCCTCCGGGCACACTCCCCTGCTGTGCACCCAGACCCCCGGTGGTATCAGCGAGGACGAGTACATCGAGATGCTCGTGGACCGCGGTGTCGCCGGCATCATCTTCGTCTCCGGACGTCACGCGGACACCACCGGTGACGTCACCCGCTACCAGCGCCTGCGTGAGCGCGGCGTGCCGCTGGTGACGGTCAACGGCAACGCACCGACCATCAAGGCCCCGGGCTTCGCCACCGATGATCGCCGGGCGACCCGGGTGGCAGTGGATCACCTCATCGCCTTAGGTCACCAGCGCATCGGTCTGGCCATGGGGCCGATGCGCATGGTGCCGGCTCAGCGCAAGCGCTCCGGCTACGAGGACGCCATGAACGAGGGACTGCCCGAGGAGCCACTGCGGATCGTGGAGACGCTCTACACCTACGAGGGCGGTGTCAGCGCGGCACTTCATCTGCTGGAGCAGGGCTGCACCGGCATCGTGTGCTCATCGGACGTCATGGCGCTGGGCGTGGTCCACGGGGTGCGTCAGACGGGCAGGTCAGTGCCTCACGACGTCTCCGTCATCGGCTACGACGACTCACCGCTCATCCCCATGACAGACCCGCCGCTGACCACGGTGCGCCAGCCCGTGGACGCCATCTGCCGGGCGGCCGTCTCCACGCTACTCGCACAGCTCAACGGGGAGCGGCCGGCCGACACCGAGATGCTCTTCGCCCCCGACCTCATCGTGCGCGACTCGACCGCCGCAGCACCCATCGACTGAGGCGCAAGGCAGCACGCAGCGACGTCCTGACGTGAACCGTCCGGTCAGCGCGACCACGTACGGGCCAGTCGGGAGCCGATGTCTGTCAGCTGTGACTCCAGCTCGTGAGTTCCGGCGGCGTCCCAGGGGTCTGCGGCACGGGGCTCCCGCAGCCCGTAGGCGTTGGTGACGCCGGCAGCGGCCAGCTCACCGCGAGTCACGGCGCAGCGCCCGCACACCATGACGCACGGCAGCGCCTGAGAGGCGGCCTGCTGTCCGACGACGCCCACGACGCCGTCGACCAGAACGTCGTAGAGCTCTCCCCAGGCCGCGACCACCAGGTCCTGACCGCGTACAGCATCGCCCAGACCGACGAGCTCCGCCATGACACGTGCCCCTGGTCGCGCCCACGCTCCCAGGGCCCGCAGCACCAGTGCGCTGCCCCCGCCCGCCCCGGTTCCCCAGGTCGACACTCTCAGACGAGCAGTCCCTGTGGAGTCCGCCGCGTGCGCGAAGGCGGAGGGCGGCCCGACGTCGTCGAGTGAGGAGACGACAGGCAGGGACCTGCGTGCGCCAGCGGCACCGGGACCGAGGTCCTCGGCCGCACTGACGCCTTCCATCGCCCGGGCACAGGCGCGACGGTCCAGCTCCTGGGCCCGCTCAGGGCTGATGGAGGTGACGCTCGCAAGAGCCGCCCCAGCACCGTTCATGCCTCCCAGGGCGATGTCGTCGGCCAGGACGAGTCCGAGGCTGCGGTGCGCCAACAGGTCCTTGGCCGCTCGCAGGCCCCCGAGCGCATCCATCGCTCCGAGGCCCCCATCGTGAACGGCGGAGCGCGCCATCCCGACCAGGAGCGTGTCAGAGGGGCCGGTATGGCTCAGGGCGGTGCCGATGACTCCTCCTAGGCCGTAGGTGCTGCCCTCAAGGGCCTCCTGAGCCGTTTCTTCGGGATCAGCCGGAAGTGCCAGGAGACGGGCGGCGTCCAGGAACCAGGTGCGTGCCTCAGTGCGGTGCCGGTTTCCGGATCGTGACGAGCTGGGAGTCAGACGCACCAGGTCGACCTCTCTGACCTGTCCGAGCGGTCCCTGTCCTTGAATGGCCTCCCGGGAGGCGACCCGCTCAGGGGCGATCACCTGGGCCGAGCCCGGTCCGCCGTCCGCCATGGGGAGCAGGGTCAAGGCGTCATGGGGACGCGTCGCCCGCCAACCGCGCGCCAGGCAGGAGGCGACGCGGCTCGGGGCAAGGCCGTGCCCCGAGCCCGCCAGAGGCACTCCATTGGGCTCGGGCCACATTCCACCGGGGGCGAGAAGAACCTTCACGTGCTCATGCTCCGGTGGCGATCCCGGTGAGCGCTGGCCGTCATGAGCCGATGGCTTCGCCGAGCCGGGCCAGGAGGAGCGCCTCTGCGACCACGATGCGCTCGAGCTCGCCCAGGTGCATGGACTCGTTCTCACTGTGGGCCCGGGTGTCGGGGTCCTCGATCCCGGTGACGAGCACCTGGGCATCGGGGAAGGCGTCCTTGAGGGTGGCGATGAAGGGGATGGAGCCGCCCTGTCCAATGTTGACGGCCTCGGTGTCCCAGGCGGTTGACAGGGCCCAGTGGGCGGCCTCGGAGGCGGGGGTGACCTCGGATCCGTCGAAGGCGGGTCCGGCTTCACGGCCGGTGACGGTCACACGGCCACCGAAGGGAACGTGCTTCTCCAGGTGGGAGACCAGGGCCTCCTGGGCCGCGGCCGGGTCCTGCCCGGGAGCGATGCGCAACGAGAGTCGTGCCGTGCACGAGGGGGTCAGCACGTTGCCGGCCAGGTCCAGGGGCGTGACGTCCATGCCGATGAGCGTCAGCGAGGGCTTGGTCCACAGCCGGGCGGTGAGGTCCCCGGTGCCTGACAGCTCGACACCGTCAAGGACTCCCGCGTCGGCACGGAAGTCGGCCTCCGAGTAGTCGGGGAAGTCGGCATCGGCCTGGGACCGGCTGACCAGCCCGGCCACGGCGACGTCGCCGGCGTCGTCGTGGCAGGAGGCGATCAGACGGCACATGGCGGTGGCGGCGTCCAGCACGGGGCCACCGTACTGACCGGAGTGAAGCGCGTGGTCGAGCATGTCGAGGCGGACGTCGACCTGGACGACGCCGCGCAGCAGGGTGGTCAGTGACGGGATGCCGACCTTCCAGTTGGAGGAGTCGGCCACGACGATGACGTCGGAGGCGAGCCGGGCGCGGTGAGTGGTCAGGAAGCTCTCGAAGGAGGGGCTGCCGACCTCCTCCTCACCCTCGATGAAGACCGTCACGGAGCAGGGCAGCTCGCCGTCGGCCAGGGACGCCAGGATGCGCAGGGCGTGGGCGTGGGTGATGACGCCGGCCTTGTCGTCAGCCGTCCCGCGGCCGAACAGCCGTTCACCGCGCCGCTCGGCGGTGAAGGGGTCGGCCTGGTCCCAGCCGGTCGGGTCACCGACGGGCTGGACGTCGTGGTGGGAGTAGAGCAGGACGTGCGGGCTGCCCTGGGGGCCGGCCTTGTGGGCGAGGACGGCGGGCCTGCCGGGGGTGCCGTCGGGAGCGGGCACCGAGAGGATCTCGGCGTCCAGGCCGCTGTCACGCAGGAGCGCGGCCACGGCCTCGGCGGAGCGCTGGACCTGGGACTGATCGTGGCTGGAGGCGGAGACCGAGGGGATCGCGACCAGATCCGTCAGGTCGGAGACGATGGTGGGCATGGAGGTGTGCACGGCGGTGCGCACGGCATCAACGGTGATCATGGTTTGCAGGGTATCGCGCCGCTGCCGCTAGTCTGTGCACCGTGAGCCTGTTCAAGAAGCGCAGCCAGACCCCTGAGCCGGAGCCCGTGGCCGAGCCCTCCCCCAAGCCCGTCGGCAAGGGGCGCCCCACGCCCCGGCGCAAGGACCAGCAGGCCAAGAACCTGCACCCGGTGGTCCCCAAGGACCGTCAGGCCGCCAAGCGGGAGGCGCGAGCAGCCCGCGACGCCGCCTGGAAGCGCCAGAACGAGGCCATGGTCACCGGTGACGAGAAGTACCTCCCGTCCCGGGAGAAGGGGCCGGTCAAGCGCTACATCCGTGACTACGTCGACGCGCGCATCAGCCTGGGCGAGTTCTTCATGCCCCTCATCTTCGTCCTGCTCATCGTCTCCTTCGGGTTCAGCCGCATCCTGCCCCACTACCCGCTTGTCAGCTTCTACACCGTGCTGGCTATGAACGGCTACCTGCTGCTGGCGATCGCCGACGCCGTGTGGTGCTGGGCGCGCCTGCGCCGCCGCCTCACCGAGAAGTTCGGCGAGGAGCGGGTCAAGGACGAGGGAACGATCTTCTTCTACGTCATGTCGCGCTGCTTCATGCTGCGGCGCTGGCGCCGTCCCGCCACCCTGGTCAGGCGGGGCCAGTACCCCTCCTGAGCCGTTTCCGTTCCAGTCCGCCCCGGTGCCGTCGCCCCAGTCGCTTCGGGGATCAACCAGTGACCCGGGCGGGGAACCCAGTGGCCAGGGCCCGGTTCATCCGCCCCGGCCAGGCGGGACCGTTGTAGATGAAGGCCGTGTAGGCCTGAAGCAGGTCCGCTCCCGCGTCGAGCATGAGCTCAGCGTCCATGATGGAGGAGATGCCGCCAACACCGATGATCGTGGGTTCCTGGCCCAGCCCGCGGCGCAGACGGCGCACGACCTCCAGGGCACGAGGCAGAAGAGGTGCGCCGGACAGGCCACCCTCCCCCAGGTCGTGGTCGATGGTCGTGTTGGTGGCCACCACCCCGTCGAGCCCCATGTCCAGGACCATCTGCGCAACGGCGTCGATGTCCTCGTCAGCCAGGTCCGGGGCTATCTTGACCAGGAGCGGGACGTGCCGCCTTGCGACGCGGTCGGCTGCCTCGCGCACCGCCTCGAGGATCGGTCGCAACGTCTCAACGCTCTGCAGGCTGCGCAGCCCGGGGGTGTTGGGGCTGGAGACGTTGACGACGAGGTAGTCGACCCAGCGGGCCACTGCCGCGGCCGAGTAGCGGTAGTCCTCCACCGCCTCGTCAAGCGGGGTCACCTTGGTCTTGCCGATGTTCGCGCCAACGACGATGGAGCGGCCTCGCGGGGTACGGCGCAGGGCGCGCAGCCGCTTGGCGGCCTCGTCCGCCCCGGAGTTGTTGAAGCCCATGCGGTTGCGGACCGCACGCATCTGCGGATAGCGCCACATGCGGGGCTTGTCGTTGCCGCTCTGGGGGTGTGCGGTGAACGTGCCGACCTCGATGAAGCCGAAACCGAGCATGTCCAGGCCCTCAACGGCCTGCCCCTCCTTGTCCATCCCGGCGGCGAGTCCCAGGATGCCGGGCACGGGCCGGGCGAAAGGGCCGCCCTGGTTGGCCGAGGGCACGGGGAAGGCCGGTCTGCGCCCCCACATCTGGCGCACCGCGTCTCTGACGAGGGGAACCTTGCTGGTGACCTCGATCGCGTCCAGGCACACGTCGTGGATCAGCTCGGGGTCGATACGGGTCAGGACGGTCTTGTACAGCAGGTCGTAGAGCACGGCCTCAGGCTACCCCGACCTGGTCTTACAGGAACCGCGCAGGATCCCACCCTTATTCTCCTCGGTGTTCCTACTTCGCTCTTGTGGCGGTGTCACGGTAGCGTGGGCTTCGTCCGAGCCTCATTGCAGGCGTGTTCTCAGAGGTGGCCAGTGTCCTTCAATCGTGATATCCAGCTCGACCCCAATCGGGTCCAGACCCGTTCCGGCGGAGGCCGGGGCGCCATGATCGGTGGTGGCTCCATCCTGACCGTCATCGCTGTGGTCCTCATCTCCCAGCTCACGGGGGTGGACCTGTCCTCCATGCTGGGGGCGCAGCAGCAGAGCGGGACGACGACGTCGACTGCCTCATCGATCGACACCTCCGTGTGCACCAGCGGGGACAGCGCCAACAAGTACACCCAGTGCCGCATGGTGGCCACCGCCGAGTCCCTCGACGCGGTGTGGACCGAGCAACTGCCCTCCCAGGCGGGGCTCAAGTACGCCAAGCCCGAGTTCGTCCTGTGGGACGGCACCCAGATCTCCTCGGCCTGCGGTAACGCCTCCTCGGCGGTGGGGCCCTTCTACTGCTCAGGGGACCAGACGGTCTATCTGGACATGAGCTTCTTCTCCGAGATGGAGAAGTCCCTGGGGGCCACTGACACGCCCCTGGCGGAGGAGTACATCGTGGCCCATGAGTTCGGCCACCACATCCAGCACCTGACCGGGCAGATGGCCAAGGCCGACCGCTCGGGCAGCGGCGCGACCTCCGACTCGGTGCGACTGGAGCTCCAGGCGGACTGCTACGCGGGGATCTGGGTCAACCATGCCTCCTCCACCCCCGACCCGGACACCGGCAAGCCCTTCCTCAACCGCCCCAGCAGTGAGGAGATCACAGGTGCGCTGGGTGCGGCCGAGGCCGTGGGCGACGACCACATCCAGGAGCGGGCCAAGGGGCACGTCGACTCCGACACGTGGACCCACGGTTCCTCCGAGCAGCGCGTGCGCTGG
Source organism: Actinomyces sp. oral taxon 171 str. F0337 (assembly GCF_005696555.1). Lineage (NCBI taxonomy): Bacteria > Bacillati > Actinomycetota > Actinomycetes > Actinomycetales > Actinomycetaceae > Actinomyces > Actinomyces sp. oral taxon 171. The sequence goes on from NZ_CP040005.1 coordinate 1,748,509, forward strand.
TTCACCACCGGGATGAACTCCGGCTCGGTACAGGCCTGCAACACCTTCGCCGTCGACGCCTCCCAGCTCTGAGACGAACGCGGCGACGTCATTCGCCCTCTGATTCGTCTCCTCCACCGATCCCCTCGGTCTGACGGGGTCCGCCGCTTTGAGAGCGACGGACCCCGTTTGCGTACGACGTGGCGTCACACCCGACAGTGGGTTCATGACACCCGTGTCACCAGCAACATCTCCGGTACTGGCCTTCAGGAGGACACCATGACCAGGGCATTCATCATTGTTGAGTCCTACTTCGGCAATACCCGTGCCATCGCCGAGGCCGTCTCCACCGGGCTGATCGAGGGCGGCGTCGACGCTCAGATCATCGACGTCTCCCAGGCTCCAAGCGCCCTGCCCGCAGACCTGGATCTGCTCGTGCTGGGAGCCCCCACCCACAACCGGGGGCTGCCGACTGCGGCAACGCGGGCCAAGGCCTGTGCGCAGGCGGGATCAGGCAAGGCATCCCACGGGATCGGTGGGTGGCTGGAGACCACGGTGATCCCGGCATCCACCAGCGCTGCCGCCTTCGACACGGTCATCTCCAAGGGCTGGCTCAGCGGTTCAGCGGCCAAGGCGATCGCCAAGGCGCTGCAGCGTCATCAGGGCAGGAGGACGGCCTCGGTCAGGAACTTCGTGGTCACGGCGAACAAGGGTCCGCTGGCTGACGGAGAGAAGACCGACGCCCACAGCTGGGGACGCGAACTCGCGGCTTCGGCGAACACCAGATAACGACAGACGTCTTGGCGAAAACTGCGCATCTCATCATCGGAAGGAAAACAACAACATGACAGCAACGAACCATGACAAGTCGTCCCGGCTGCAGCTGAGCGGACGAAACATCACCGGAGCATGCCTGGCCGTCTGCGGTCTCCTCATCATCATCTGGGGAGGGACGCTCGAGTCGGTCAGCGTCACTGACCCCGGCTTCATGAGCTTCGCCGTCAGCGGCCTGGTGATCGTCGCAGCAGGGGCATGCCTGGCGACTGCCCTTCCTCGCGCTGCTCGTGTCGCACTCATCTGGCTGGCAACGCTGACGTCAATGCTCTATCTGTTCATCATCGGCATGGCGGTCATCGTGTCCCTCATGAGCTGTGTGGTAATCGCCGGGATTGCGGCCTGGCTGACCATCAGAATCCTGAGATGAGATAAAGCGGCCGACTCGGTACGTAACAGCGCAGCGGCGAAGTCGACTCCGGAATTCTTCAGACCGAGCCGATTTCGCCGCCTCTCCCTGAGTGGTTCAGTAGTAGCGCCACTGGCGCATGTCTCGGTTGTAGACCTCAACGATCCGCGGATGCAGGAGGGTGGAGGGCTCCATGGTCTCGGTACGGGCCGGTTTGGTTCGCATGATGAACTCCAGGGTCTCCCGGTCCTGGTAGGTCAGTCCCTCGGGAAGTGACTGGCTGATGAGGTTCTGCGGCGTCCTGGTGGACAGCACGAAGCCCCATTCCCCGAAGGAGGGGACATTGGTCGAGAAGGGCAGAATCTTCCGATCCGGTTGGGCGGCGGCAACGGTGCTGGCAACCGTGGAGAAGGCATGGGGTGAAAAGAACGTGGAGGTGGCCTGGGTGACCATGACGCCCTCGGGTGCCAGCCGCGCTTCGACGTTTCGATAGAACTCGGTGGAGTAGAGCTTGGCGAGCTTCTCGTTGGAGGGGTCGACCAAGTCGATGAGAACGACGTCGTAGGTCGCCTTGGAGTCTTGGACGTGGGTGAAGGCGTCGTCGTTGACGACCTTCACTCTGGGGTCGGACAGGGACGCCTTGTTGAGGTCCTTGAGTAGGCGGTTGCTTCGCGCCAGCTCGGTGACGTCGGGGTCGATATCGACGATGGTGACATCCTTGACGCTGGGGTAGCGCAGGATCTCCCGGGCCAGCAGACCGTCACCCCCACCGAGCACGAGGATGTGAGCGGGGTCCTTCACCGAGGTCATGGCACTGGCGGACAGGGTCTCGTGGTACCTGGCCTCGTCCAGGCTGGAGAACTGGAGCTGGCCGTTGAGGTACATGCGCAGGTCGTCCTGGTACTCAGTGAGGACGACCTTCTGGTAGGCGGTCTGCTGGTAGTAGACGACCGGGTCGTTGTAGGTCAGTGCCTCCACACTGCGCTCAATGCGGTTGGCGGCCATGAACATGCCGACCAGCGCCACAACGGCGGCGGTGGCCGCCCACAGGATCTTGCGAGGCGTGCGCACCTGGAGCAGGACGAGCACCGCGACCAGGACGTTGAGCGCCCCGACCATGTAGGCCCCGCGCATGAGCCCGAGCTGTGGGAGGAGCACCAGGGGGAAGACCAGGGAGGCCACCAGTGAGCCGAAGTAGTCGATGGCCATGACCTTGCCGAGCAGCTCACTGGTCGAGCGGCGCCCGAAGGCGGCGAAGGTCCGCACCAGTAGCGGAATCTCCAGGCCGATGAGGATGCCGATGGTCAGGCTGATGCCGCCGAAGACGACCCAGTGCAGGCGGGTACGGCCGAAGGCCAGGTACAGCAGGAGGACGGAGTTGCCACCGATGAGCCCCAGAAGCACCTCGCTGACGCCGAAGACGACTGCCGGTGCGGTACGGAAGCGGTTGACCAGCAGTGAGCCGATCCCCATGCCGAACAGGGTGATGCCGGTGGCGAGGCTGAAGCTGAGGACGGAGTCGCCCAGGAGGTAGGAGGCGGCCGTGCCCAGGATGAGCTCATAGATGAGGCCGCCGATCGCGGCGAGCAGGGCCGCGGTGAACAGGGCGACGTTCTCCCGTCGCCCGATCCGGCCGTGGGTCATGGTGTGCGGCTCAGCTCAGGATGGTGGCCGCAATGATGATGGCGATGGCGAGCGCCGTACCGGCGAAGGCGACCCCCAGACCGATGTTCTGGTCCTCGATGAGCTCGCGTCTGAGGTCGAGGCGGAAGATGCGGTTGACCAGCAGTGCGAACACCATGAGCAGGACTACTCCGAGCACCGCGTAGACGACGGTGCTGAGCAGTGACTGCCAGTTGAGGTCGACCGATGAGTGGTGAGCGATGGTCATGAGCGACATGTCTTCTCCTTCGTGTGTGTCCGTCGAGGGGATTGAGTGAGTGGGCTCCAGGTCATTTTCCGACGCCGCCGCCCCCGCCGCCGTAGACCGAGCGGTTCCGGAAGGGGACGCCGCCTCCTGAGGGAAAGAAACCCTCATCTTCATCGATCAGCTCGGCAAGCACCAGCACCACGAACATCAGGACGATCCAGAACACGGGGGCCCACACGCTTCCGTTCGTCCCGGAGATCGCCGCGGGGAACCACCGCCAGAACCTTCGCAGGAAGCTGGGTATCCACCACGGTCGGATCACGGGCCGACCGAAGACCTTGTACTGCTTCGAGGAGGACATACCTGTTTCGCTATAGATCTCTCGAGCATGGAGGCGGTGTGCATCGACCACCATGGTGGAGATCGAGCCCTGCGCATCCACCACGCGGAGCTCGGCACACGTTGTCGCGGTGCGAGCCCCCTGGGAATGATCGATGGTCCCGGTCTCGTGGTCGATCTCAGCACGGCGCACATTCGTAACCTCGACGGTGCACGGCCGGCCACGGACTCTCAACTTCCGGGTCCAACCGACCTCGAGGGTGAGTGGGTCAATCGTCGGCTGGACGGGAACGGGCTCGTGAAGAATAACCTTGTTGGTATCTCGGCGAATCTCAAGCCAGAGCTCTTTACCGTCGTCGTCGGCGAGACGCCATTGTTCCCACCGGATGAGGCGCCGGCTTCGCTGATCCCGTCGTTTCAGGACAACTCGCCCCATGACGGTGTAGTAGCGGCCCCTCTTCCTCAGGGAACCCCGAAGCGTCTCACCGACTCTCAGATCGCCTCTGATACTCACAGCGTGATCCCCGAGCTGGTCACCTGTTGGGCCCGCAGGCGCCTGCGCACCATCTCCCCCACGGCCTCAATCTGCGTGGGGGCCAGTGTGCGGCAGCTGGTGAGCGTCACGTAGCCGTTGCCGGACTCGGGCCAGGTGTGGGCGGCGATATGCGACTCGGACAGAATGATGACGGCACTCAGGCCCTGGGGCTCGAACTGGTGGTGCGCACTGGATACGGCTGTCAGTCCCGCAGTCTGGGCGGCGTCGTGCAGAATAGACTCAATGGTGGAAAGATCGTCGAGTGCGTTCGGCTCGGCTCCACTGATCTTGTAGCTGACAGAACACAGGCTCACCGCACTCACGCGAGCACGGTAGCAACGAGGCAGGAGTCGGACAAACGGGGTGAGGTCCCCATTCACGCCCATCCGGCGCCGGGAACGCATGCGGGCACGCCGTCGCTGACGAGTGCGGGCCTACTTGCCGACTCCGCCTCCACCGCCTCCGTAGACCGGACGGTGGCGATAGGTCCGTGAGGAGCTCGAGTCCGAGGTGCTGGTGGAGTCGGCACTGCCGCTGGAGCGGCTGCTGCTGGAGCACGCGGAGAACAGTCCGACGGCGAGCACGATGCTGATGAAGGCCGCGACGATGGCACATCCGACGTTTCGGCCAGTTCTACCGGCAACAGGTTGGCCGTTGCAAAGGACTCGCCCGAAGAACTGCTTCTGCTGAGCCGTGGATAAGGAGGTTTTGCGGTAGGCCAGGAGGTCACGGAAACGGTGGCTGTCAATGGTCAGTCGGCTGGTCACACCGGCCGGGTCCGTCAGCCGTACCTCGACGTAGGTCATGGTCTCGCCGATGTTCAGCGGGCACACCGGAGAGCCGATGACGTTCTCGAGCGTGCCGGTGGTCACCTCCTCAACGAGGCCCCGGTGAAGAGCGCCGTTGATCGTGAGCTGCATCCTCTGGCCAACGCTCAGCGCCCACGGCTCGATCGTCTCTTCGAGGCGAACGGGCTCGTAGAAGAGGACTTCGCCGGGATCGTGGTCGAGCTCGACCCAGGTATCGGCGTCACCGGCACCGATGAGCTGCCACTCCTCCCAGTAGTAGAAGCAATGGTCCTGGGTGTCCCACTCCTTGAAGAGCAGGCATCCCCTGACCGACAGGGCACCCGCACTTCCCTGAAGCAGGTCGCCGACCTGCAGGTTGGCTCGCGTGCCGTTCACCAGGATCCTCCCGTCTGCGGAGGAGCCGACGGGGCGATACTGCCACCGTCGATACCTGATCCGCCTGTCATCACGCGGGCACAGTAGCAACATGGGCATGCCCCGGCAAACGGTTCGCGCTCCCCATGGCCCGCACCCACCAGGCGGATACGCGTGGTCCTGAATCCGGCCTGGCTCATGGGCGCCGGTGGAAGAATTCAGGGGCCAGATGCCGTGTGAGACTGTCCCCATGCGCGTTGCAGAGATCGCCGAGCTGACCGGGACAACCGTGCGCACGGTGCGCTACTACCACTCGCTGGGGCTGCTTCCGATTCCCGGTGAGCATGGCGGCTGGCGCGACTACGACCTGAGCCACGTGGCCCGACTCTCCCGGATCCGTTGGCTGGTGCAGGCCGGAGTGTCGTTGGAGACCATCAAGCGCGTCCTTGACGAGCCTGAGGCGACCGGCATCGAGCGGATCGACGATGCACCCGCGTCTGAAGCGCGCTCGGCGGCCGGAAGCGTTGTCGAGGACCTGGCCGGGGCCCTGGCTGCCGTGGAGGATCACCTGGCCGAGGTGACCAGACAGAAAAACATGCTTGCCGGCCTGCTGGAGCGGGCCAGAACCGGTTCAGCTGTCTCACCGATGTCCCCGCGCATGGCGGCCTTCTTCGACCGGCTGGAGCAGGCCGCTCCCGATAAGGCCACGCGCAGCGCTGTGCGCAAGGAGCGGGACCTGACCGACCTGGCCTGCTACCGCGGTCAGATGCCGCCGGAGGCGGAGTCCCTGTTCGTCGACCCGGATCCTCACTACGACGCCGAGTCACTGGCTCTCTATTCCCAGGATCCGGCCGAGCTGTCAGACACGCAGATCGAGCAGCGTGCCCGGCTCATCGTCTCCCGGATGGAGGCCCAGCTGCCGCCTGAGCGCCTTGCGGCCCTGGCCGGCAGCATCGACACCGAGTCGGTGCGGGCACTCTTCGACCTCATCGCCGCAACCGGTTACCCCGACACCCGACACACCCAGGCCTTGGAACGGGAGTTCCTCACCGCGATCAATCGATGGCGCCTGAGCGAGTAAGCGACACGAGCAGACTCGGTTCACTGCGAGCCGATGGGGTCACACCGGAAGCAGAGACGAGTAGCGTCGACGGTATGAGTCAGAATCTTCCCTCTTCAGACAGCGTGGTCCTCAAAGGCATCCGCGAGGAGCCCAGTGCCGAGGACGGAGCGCGGGTCCTGGTGGACCGTCTCTGGCCCCGTGGCATCTCCAAGGAGCGCGCCGCCCTCGATGAGTGGGCCAAGGACGCCACCCCCACCACCGAGCTGCGGCGGGCCTTTCACAACGGCGAGATGCCCTGGCCCCAGTTCGTCGATGCCTACCGTGCCGAGCTCACCGAACGGCCCGAGGCGGTTGCCGCCGTCGAGCACCTGCGCGACGAGGCTCTGAAGGGACGCGTAACGCTCCTGTTCGCCGGCCACGACCACGTCCACTGCCACGCGCGTGTCCTGCGCGAGGCGATTCTCGGTATCGAGGAGGAGCTGACATGAACTCCGCTATCGACGGCACTGCGACACCCTCGCCGACACCCTCGCCCCGCACGACCTCTGTCAACAACAGGAGATTCCACCCATGACCTGGTTGATGGCGCTCAACGCCGCTGTCGCGCTGGGGTCCATGTTCTTCGGCCTCGTCGCGTTGTTCAGGCCACAGGCGATGCCAGGACGGCCACTGACCTCCCCCGGCTCTCAGATGACGCAGCCGAGCGAGGCGACGACCTACTTCGCACGCATGTATGCCGCCAGGGCCGTCCCGTTCGGGATCGCCACGGCGGCCGTGTGCATCCTGCTGCCGAGTCAGGCGGCGATCTGGCTCCTGGCGGCTGGAGCCATTGAGCTGCTGGATGCGATGGTTGTGGCAAGCCGTAACCCACGTGAAGCGGCACCGCCATTGCTCGCCGTGGTGGTCCATATCGGATCAGCAGTGTGGCTCATGACGGCCTGAGGCATGCAGCGCTCAAGAGGGCGCGTCACAGCGCCGACGGTGGGGTCTCAGACGTTGAATCCCAGGGCGCGGAGCTGTTCGCGACCCTCAGGGGTGATCTTGTCCGGTCCCCACGGCGGCAGCCACACCCACTGGATACGGACCTTGTCGGCGATGAGGGACAGTGCCTGCTGGGCCTGCTCCTCGATGACGTCGGTGAGCGGACAGGCGGCGGTGGTCAGGGTCATGTCAAGCACGACGGTTCCGTCGGGCTCGATCGACACCCCGTAGAGCAGCCCGAGGTCGACGACGTTGATACCGAGCTCGGGGTCGATGACATCGCGCAGGGCCTCCTCAACGGCGGCGACGTCAACGCCCTCGGTGCTGGCGACGGGGGCCGGCGGCTGCTGGGCGGCCATGGGATTGTCGGCGGCTGCCGGCATCCCGCTGGGGTTCTCGCTCATGGCTTCTTCCTTCTTCCTCGCAGGTCGGACGGTGGTGAGAGGGACGGTCGGGCTACTCGGGGTCGTTCGGCTCGACGGCGGGCAGGGCGACGCCGGACTTGGCCAGGGCGTCCTTGAGGGCCATCCAGCCCAGCAGGGCGCACTTGACACGGTTGGGGTACTTCGAGACGCCCTCGAAGGCGGCCCCGTCCTCCAGGTCGTCCAGGACGGCGTCATCAACGCCTTTGCCACGTGAGTGCATGAGGGCATCGAAGTCCGCCTCGAGACGGGCGACGGTGGCCAGGTCGGCGCCGTTGACGAGGTCGTGCATGACGGAGATGGAGGCCTGGGAGATGGAGCATCCGTCCCCCTCCCAGCCGACGGCCTCGATCTTTCCGTCCTTGACGCGCACACCCAGAGTCACATCGTCTCCGCAGGTGGGGTTCACCTGGTGGCTGGTGGCGTCCGGGGCGTCGAGGGCGCCGGAGCCGTGGCGCTCGCGGGAGTGGTCGAGGATGACTTGCTGGTAGAGCTGGTCGAGTTCGTTCATGGTCACCTCTGGAAGTAGCGCCGGACGTCGGCGATGGCGGACAGGAAGCGGTCCACCTCCTCGGGCGTGGAACAGGCCCCGAAGGACAGGCGCGAGGAGGCGTGGATGCCGAAGTGCTGGTGGATCGGCTGGGCGCAGTGGTGGCCGGTACGCACGGCGACGCCGGCGGCGTCGAGGACCTGACCGACGTCGTGGGGGTGGACTCCCTCGATGGAGAAGGCGACCACGCCCAGGCGGTCGGTGGTGTCGGTCGGGCCGACCAGCCGCAGCCCGGGGACCTGGGTGAGCCCCTCAAGCACCTGCCGGGTGAGGACCTGCTCGGTGGCGTGCAGCCGGTCCAGGCCGATCCCCGCCAGGTACTCCACGGCGGCGCGCCATCCCGCGGCCTGCGCCAGCGGCTGGCTACCGGCCTCGAAACGAGGCGGGCCGCTCATGAAGGTTGACGACTCCATGGTGACGACCTCGATCATGGAGCCGCCGCTCAGCACGGGCGGCATCGCCGCCAGGAGCTCCTCGGTGGCCACGAGCGCACCAATGCCGGTGGGGCCGAGCATCTTGTGGCTGGAGAGCACCATGGCGTCCACACCGGCAATCTTCAGTGCGCCGAAGTCCAGCGGGAGGTGGGCGGCGGACTGGCAGGTGTCCAGGATGACGAGCGCGCCGACCTGTTGGGCGCGCGGGAGGATGAGATCGAGCGGGCTGATCGCGCCGGTGACGTTGGAGGCGTGGGTCAGGGCCAGGACACGGGTGCGCTCTGTGATGACGTCCAGGGTGGAGGTATCGATGCGCCCGTCCTCGGTCAGGTCCAGCCAGCGCAAGGTGGCGCCGGTGCGGGCGCACAGCTCCTGCCAGGGCACGAGGTTGGCGTGGTGCTCGGCGCGGGTGACAACCACCTCGTCGCCCTGTCCGATGATGAGGCGCCGAGACGGGTCATCAGTCGCCGCGGGTCCGCCACCGCGGGCCGCCGACCGTCCCAGGCTGGCGTGCCCGATGGCAAGGGCGACGAGATTGATGGCCTCGGTGGCGTTCTTGGTGAAGACGAGCTCGCTGCCGCGCGCGCCGACGAAGGCGGCGACGGCGTCGCGGGCGTCCTCGAAGGTGGCAGTGGCCTCGTCGGCGAGCTGGTAGGTCGATCGCCCGGCCGCACCGTTGGACATGCGGTAGAAGTCGGCCTCCGTGGTGATGACGCCGGCGGGCTTCTGGCTCGTGGCCGCCCAGTCCAGGTAAGCCAGTGCCTTACCGTTGCGGGCGGGCCGCTCCAGGTAGGGGAAGTCGGCGCGGATCGCGGCGACCTCCTCCGCGTTGAGCGCGCTGGCCGAAGGCGCCCCGGTGAGCGGGGCCGTGGACTGGGTCATGACGTGCCTTTCCGATTCGGTGCGAGCGGTACCGGGCTTGATCGCCGACGGCGGGGGCTGAGGTCACGAGGAACCTTAGTCCCCCTTCATCAGTGCCGGGGCCGGCGACGACGCCATGTTGCGCGGCGCGCTGTCGTCGGCCCCGGCACAGTGAGGACCGTCAGGCGAGGTAGCGGTCGTAGCCCTCTTCCTCGAGGCGGTCGGCCAGGTCGGGGCCGCCGGCCTCGGCCACGCGCCCGTCGACGAAGACGTGGACGTGGTCGGGCTTGATGTAGCGCAGGATGCGCGTGTAGTGGGTGATGAGGAGGAAGCCGGCGTCGGTCTCGTCGTGGAGGCGGTTGACGCCCTCGGAGACGATGCGCAGGGCGTCGACGTCCAGGCCGGAGTCGGTCTCGTCCAGGACGGCGAAGCGGGGCCGGAGCAGCTCCATCTGGAGGATCTCGAAGCGCTTCTTCTCACCGCCGGAGAAGCCGGCGTTGACGTCGCGCTGGGAGAAGGCGGGGTCCATCCGCAGGTTCTTCATGGCCTGGTTGACCTCGCCGACCCACTGGCGCACCTTGGGGGCCTCGCCGTCAATGGCGGTCTTGGCCGTGCGCAGGAAGTTGGCCACGGTGACGCCGGGGACCTCGACGGGGTACTGCATGGCCAGGAAGAGGCCGGCGCGGGCACGCTCGTCCACGCTCATCTCAAGCAGGTCGACACCGTCGAGGAGGACCTCACCATCGGTGACCTCGTAGTCGGGGTGACCGGCGATGGAGTAGGCCAGGGTGGACTTGCCCGAGCCGTTGGGGCCCATGATGGCGTGGACCTGGTTGGAGTCGATAGTCAGGTCGACACCCTTGAGGATGGGCTTGGGGCCGTCATTGGTGGCCACCTGGACGTGGAGGTTCTTGATCTGCAGAGTGCTCATGCGACGTTTCTTTCAGCTGGGGTGTGGTCTGGTTGCGGGTGGGCGGACTGTCGTGCGGGTCCGGCCTGTCACTCGGCTGCCGGCAGGGCGGCGGGGTCCTGGTCGGTGCGGGCGGCGATGAGTCCAGTGAGCTCGAGCTCCTTCTCGATGGCGGCCATGAGGCGCTCCTCGACCTCATCGACACCGATCTCGGCGACGATCTCGTTGAAGAAGCCCAGGACGACGAGGCGACGGGCCTCGGTCTCGGGGATACCGCGGGCACGCAGGTAGAACAGTTGCTGGTCGTCGAAGCGGCCGGTGGCGCTGGCGTGGCCGGCGCCCTCGATGTTGCCGTTCTCGATCTCCAGGTTCGGCACGGAGTCGGCCTTGGCCCCCTCGGTCAGGACCAGGTTGCGGTTGAGCTCGTAGGTGTCGGTGCCGCGGGCGGCCTGACCGATGAGGCAGTCCCCCACCCACACCGCGTGCGCGCCCTCGCCCTGAAGGGCGCCCTTGTAGGTGACGCGCGAGTAGCAGTGCGGCTCGGTATGGGCCACGTAGGGGCGGTGCTCCTGGTGCTGGCCGGAATCGGTGAAGTAGACGCCGTAGGCGTCGATGTGCCCACCCTCGCCGGAGAAGCCCAGGTCGGGGCAGATGCGCACGTCTCCACCGAGACTGACGACGACGTGCTTGAGGACGCCGCGGCCACAGACCTTGACCCGGTGGTTGGAGGCGTGGACGGCCTCGTCCTCCCAGCCCTGGACAGTCACCAGGGTGAGCTCGGCGCCGTCGGCGACCGTCACCTCGACGCCCTGGGTCAGGGCGGCGGTACCGGTGTGGTCGAGGACGACGGTTCCCCTGGAGCCGGACTCGGCGGCGACGAGGATGTGCTGGGCGGTAGGGCGGGCGAGCTGCGCGTCCTGGCCGATGATGTTCAGTCGTGCGGCCCGCTCCAGCTGGGCGCCGGGCTCCAGGGTCAGCACGGTGGCGGTCTCGGTGCCGTTCCAGGCGGTGACGCCGGTGCGGTCGACCGGGGCGCCGACGGTGCCGAGGCGGGCGTCGCTGCGTGGGACGGTCTCAAGGCTCACACCATCGGGGAGGTCGGCCTCGACACGGACGGCGCCGGCATCGGTCTGGGCAGCGCCGGCGGCAGCGCGGATGGCGTCGAGGTCGAACAGTGGGGCGAAGCGCTTCATCGGCGTGAAGCGCCACTCCTCCTCGCGGCCTCGCGGCACCGGGATGTCGGCCGGGTCGAAGGAGGTGGGGCGGTCGGCGCGCGAGGAGACGTAGCGCGGCCCGCCGTGGGAGTGGGCGCCGTCGAGCGTGGCGCTCGAGTGGTCGGTGGAGAGTTCAGGCATGTGGAGGTGCTCCTTGGCCGGCAGCCAGCCGGTGTAATGAGGTGTGGGTCGTAGGCTGAGTGGGCTGAAGTGGGAGGATCTGCTGCGGTGGGTCAGCCCACCGAGTTCTCCATCTGCAGCTCGATGAGCCGGTTGAGCTCGAGGGCGTACTCCATGGGAAGCTCCCGGGCGATGGGCTCGACGAAGCCGCGCACGATCGTGGCCATGGCCTCGGTCTCGGTCAGCCCGCGCTGCATGAGGTAGAAGAGCTGGTCGGCACTCACCTTGGAGACGGTGGCCTCGTGCCCCATCTCGACGTCGTCGGTGCGCACGTCGACGTAGGGGTAGGTGTCCGACCGGGAGATCTCGTCGACCAGGAGCGCGTCGCACAGCACGTTGGACTTGGAGTGCCGGGCGTTCTTCATGATCTGCACCAGTCCGCGGTAGGCACTGCGGCCACCGTGACGGGCGATCGACTTGGAGACGATGTGGCTGGAGGTGTGGGGCGCCATGTGGACCATCTTGGCGCCGGTGTCCTGGTGCTGGTCCTCGCCGGCGAAGGCGATGGACAGGGCCTCGCCACGGGCGTGGGGCCCCATGAGGAAGACGGCCGGGTACTTCATGTTCCGCTTGGAGCCGATGTTGCCGTCGATCCACTCCATGGTGGCGCCCTCCTCGCAGGTAGCGCGCTGGGTCACCAGGTTGTAGACGTTGTTGGACCAGTTCTGGATGGTCGTGTAGCGCACACGGGCGTTCTTCTTGACCACGATCTCCACGATCGCCGAGTGGAGGGAGTCGGTGGAGTAGATGGGGGCGGTGCAGCCCTCGACGTAGTGGACGTAGGAGTCCTCGTCGGCGATGATGAGCGTGCGCTCGAACTGGCCCATGTTCTCCGTGTTGATGCGGAAGTAGGCCTGGAGCGGGATCTCGACATGGACGCCCTTGGGGACGTAGATGAAGGAGCCCCCGGACCACACGGCCGTGTTGAGGGCGGCGAACTTGTTGTCGCCGGCCGGCACCACGGTCCCGAAGTACTCCTTGACGAGCTCGGGGTACTCGCGCACGGCCGTGTCGGTGTCGACGAAGATGACACCCTGCTCCTCCAGGTCGCCGCGGATCTGGTGGTAGACGACCTCCGACTCGTACTGGGCGGCCACCCCCGCCACCAGGCGCTCACGCTCGGCCTCGGGGATGCCGATGCGGTCGTAGGTGTTCTTGATGTCCTCGGGCAGGTCGTCCCAGGAGTTGGCCGGCCGGTCCGTGGAGCGCACGTAGTACTTGACGGCGTCCATGTCGAGCTGGGAGAGGTCCACGCCCCAGGTGGGCATGGGCTTGCGCTCGAAGGTGGAGTAGGCCTTGAGACGCTTGGCCAGCATCCACTCCGGCTCGCCCTTGATGGCGGAGATCTCGCGGACCACCTGCTCATCAAGGCCTCGCCTGGCCTTCTCGCCGGCCTCGTCGGAGTCGTGCCAGCCGAAGTCGTAGCTCGTTGAGATCGAGTCGATGATCTCGTCATCGGTGCTACGCGTGGTCTCGGTTGTCGGCAGTGTCATCGGGTTCCTTCCATTCGCTTGGTCTCAAGGCCTCGCGTCTTAGCCGCCGCCCGGACCGCGCGTTTGCGCAGCGCGGGCATGGCGATCGGAATGTGGGTGGTACAGACGTGCTCGCCTCCGGCCAGGGTGGCCAGACGCTGGACCGGGACGCCGATGAGCCGGGAGATGGCCTGCGTCTCGGCGTCGCACAGCTCGTGGAACTCCCCGGCGACGTCACGCACCGGGCAGTTGCCCTGGCACAGCTGGACGGCGAAGGACCCGTCTCCGACGTCGCGCACCGAGGCCGCGTAACCGTCGAGAGTCAGGGCGTCCGCCAGGGCGCGGGCCCGCTCCGAGGGGTCCCTGCCGGCCGCCTCGACGACGGCGGCGTAGCGGCGCTCGAGGTCACGGCCCCTGGCCGCGGCGAAGGAGTCCACCGCCTTGTCACCGGCCACTTGGGACAGGTAGTGCAGGGCGCGGTTGGCCAGGTCGGAGTAGCCCTCCGCGAAGGAGGTGCGGGCCTTGGGCGTCAGGACGTAGTGGCGGGCGGGGCGACCGCGGCCACGCTTACCCGTCTGAGCCGGAGTGTGAACCTCGATCTGCTCAGCGTCCTCGAGCGCTGTGATGTGCCTGCGCACGGCGGCCGGCGTCAGGCTCAGGACCTTGGCGAGCTGAGCCGCCGACACCGGTCCCTTCTCAGCGATGAGGTCGAGAACACGTGCCCGGGTAGAGTCGTCGTCACTTTGCGTCATGACCGTTCTCCTCCCCTAGTCGCTTCCGACGCCTCACGGCCTGTCCCCGTTGCGACCGGTTCGACCGCTTCCTTGCCGGCCAAGCCGGCCAGCCAGTCCGCCGACCGGTTCCAGGATCGACCTGCGAGGCGTCGCTGGTCGTCGTGCCACGAGTTTAACCAAGATCTTGCTTGCCGAATTCAACACTGGCAAGTTCACGACGGAGCGTCGCGGGGTGGGATTGAACACGTCACCTAATGAAAGGTAAGCCTTACCTAGGAATACCTAACCAGTGGGTTGCCGCTATGACGGCGCCCCGTTAGTCACGCTGCCGCTGGCCCGGTGCAGGCACCTACAGGCTCTCCGGGCTGCGCAGCCAGGGGGCGTCAGCCGGACGCAGCCCATCCCAACCACGGGCGCGGGCCTGGGCCGTGGCCAGGACTCCGAGCACGGTGGAGGGGTTGTGCAGGCGGCCGTCCATGACGGCGTCGAGTGCCTCGTCCAGTCGGACCCAGGTGGGCACGAACTCGGCCTCCTCGTCCTTGCGGGCGGTGCGCTGGTCCTCGGGCAGCAGGCTCAGGTCCTGGGCGAGGAAGATCCGCGCCCCCTCGGTGGTGAAGCCGGGCGAGGCGTAGAACTCGGCCAGCGTGTTCCAGGTGGCCGCCGCGTAGTCGGTCTCCTCAGCGAGCTCGCGGGCGGCGGCGACGGCGGGGGCCTCCCCCGCCACATCGAGCAGTCCCGCGGGGATCTCCCACAGGCAGGCGCGCACGGGGTGGCGGTACTGGCGAATCATGAGGATCTCCGCGGCGCCGTCGGTCTGAGAGGATTCCTCACCCTCACGCAGGGCCACGACGGCGACGGCGTCGTGGTGGACGACGACCTGACGAGCCACCGGGTCCTGACCGGGGGCGAGGAGCACGTGGTCGGCGTCGACGGCGAAGATCGGCCCGCTCCAGACCCTCTGGCTGGACAGGCGCTCACGCCCCGGGTCACGTTCATCGTTGAGGATGACCTCACGGCCTGCGTATCCGTTGCTCTGACCGACCCCGGTCACCGGCTGGTCCATGGTCGCCTCCTTCACCTACTGCCTGCGCTGTGGTTGATACGCGCCTGCGCACCCATGATGCTACCGCCGGCCGTCACGATGGCCGGATCAGTCGCGGGCTCGAATCGCTTGACGCAGCTGGGCGCAGAGGTCCTCGAGCCCGGGAAGGCGCTGTGCCGCCTCTCGCGCGCGTTGAGCGGCGCGGGAGCGGGACTCGGGGTCACTCAGGAGTGTTTCGAGCGCCTCGGCGATGGCCTGGGCCTGAGGGACCACGAGGATGGCTCCTCCCCTGGCTGTGACGGCGGTACCGCCGACGTCGGTGGCCACGATCGCGGCGCCGGCACGCAGGGCCTCCTGGATGGTGAGGGGCTGGCCCTCCCACAGACTGGTCTGGATGACGATGTCAGCGGCCTCCATGAGAGCAGGCGCATCGGATCGCCGCCCCAGGAGGGTGACTGGGAGCTGTTCGGCGGCAATGCGCTCGGCGGCCTCCTGACGGCCGGGCCCCTCTCCGGCGAGCGCCCAGGTGAAGGCCTCGAGCCGGCCGGCGTCGACCTCGCTGGAGAGGATCGCGGCGGCATCGAGCAGCAGCGGCAGGCCCTTCTGGGGAGCCAGGCGGGCAACGGTCAGGAGGCGCGCGCCGCCCTGCGGCCAGGCATCCTCCGGTACCACTGAGTCGGGGGGGCTCAGTTCGGAGGCCTGCGGCGGGGGTGCTGCAGGAATGATGGCGAGCTCGACATGCGGGGCACTGAGCTCCCGTGCCCGTTCGGCCAGGTCGGGGCTGACCGCCAGGATGAGGTCGGCGCGCCGGGCGATGAGCCGTTCGAGTCCCTCCCCCACCAGGGTGGTCAGGCGTCCACCGACGGTGAGGTTGTGGAGGGTGACGACCAGCCGGGTGCGTCCACGGCGGCGTCGTCCCAGGGCAAAGGCGGCCAGGGCCCCGGCTCGTAGGCCGTGGGAGTGAACGACGTCGGCGCGCCGGCCCAGCCGACGCAGCCTGGCCACGGCCAGAGCGTCGTTGGGGCTGGGGCGGGGACCGATCTCGAGCGCCTCGGCGCGGGCTGGATCGACATCCAGTCCGTCTAGGACCGCGGCCGGCGCCTCGACGATGACGTCGTGGCCGTCGGCGGCCAGGAGCCGGGCGCAGTCGGCCAGGTGGGCCCGCACCCCTCCGGCGGCCGATCCGCACACCTGGAGGATCCGCCGGCGCACTGCGTGCGGGCTCTGCGGGGCACCGGGCTCGTTCTTGCTGTCGACGCCGTTGGGGCTCATGGTCTCTCCTTGTCATCCTCCGTCGTCACCGTTGGCCTCCCGCCACGTATCGATGCCAGGAGGCTGCGGTCAGCCAGGTGGATGGCCGCCAGGACGAGGGCTGCGGCCGCGGCGGCACCGATCACGGCGGTGATGACGGCCAGCGGCAGGAAGGTCACGCGGGTGGTCGCCGCACGGACAGCCAGCCCGAGGGCGAGGGCCACGGGCAGCCCCGCGACGAGCGCGGTCAGGGTCGCACGCAGCACCCGGCCTCCCATGACCCGGGCCAGGACGGCGAGCAGACTCACCCCAGCCACCGTCATCCCGATGGTCGTGCCTACTCCCAGTGCCACGAGGGTGGCGCGCCCGTTTCCGCCCGAGGGCGCCATGAGGCGCACGCAGGCGGCACAGGCCACGGCCACGGTCAGCCAGCCGGCCGCGGTGGCGTGAGCGGCGGGTCGAGAGCGGTCGGCGGCGAAGAGGACCCGGGTGACCTGATAGATGAGGGCGTAGCCGATCAGCCCCGGGGCCAGGACGGCCAGCGCCTGGCCCATCCCGTCGACCTGCTTGAAGGAGAAGAAGCGCTCGGCGGCGGCGCTGGCGGCCAGGAGCATGGCGGTTCCGGCGACGGCGACGGCGGTGACCAGGGCCGTGGAAGTGGCGACCAGACGCGAGACGTCCTCATCCGCACCAGTGCTGCCAGAGCTCTTCGGCAGGTGCGTGCGGGCCTCGAAGGCGGCGGTCAGGCGGGGGTAGAGGACGGTGGCCACGGGAACGGCGAGCACCGCGTAGGGAAGGACGTAGACGGCCTGCGTGTACTGGTAGACCGCCGCTGTTCCGGTCTGCCCGCCCCAGCGGGCCATGGCCAGCACTACCAGGACGCTCAGCTGCTGAGCCAGGATCGTCCACACCCCGGCGCCGCCGAGCCGCAGCGCCCGCCGGGCCTGGGAGCCGCCCAGTCTCAGGGTGGGACGCAGCCCCAGTCCCAGCCGATGGACCGGCCACAGCAGCGGGAGGCTGAGCGCGGCCACCCCGAGGGTCGTCCCCCAGCCGAGCACCTGGAGGGCGGGGCTGGAGGCGGTCGCGTCGTCACCGCCGGCCAGCACCCCGTAGAGGCCGTAGGTCGCCATGACCACGAGGCTGGAGAGCATCGGTGTCAGAGCCGGCCAGGTGAAGCGGTTGTGAGCCTGGAGGACCCCGGTGAGGACGACCGCAACTCCGTACATGGGCACCTGCAGGGCGAACATGCGCAGGAAGGAGGCGACGAGCTCGTGCTGGAGCGTCGGGTCCACGCCCTGGGAGGTGGGGAACAGGGCCGCGATCGGGGCGGCCAGGACGATGAGCCCCAGGGACAGCGGGGTCAGGACCGCCAGGACCAGGCCGAGCAGCCCTGAGGCGGTGACGGTGACCTCCTCGCGCCTGCCCGCGGTGATCGGGGCGGCCAGAAGCGGAACGACGGTGGCCGCCAGCACGCCACCGACGACGACCTCGTAGAGGGTGTTGGGCAGCTGGTTGGCCGTGGTGTAGGCGCCCGCCACCGTGCCAGTGCCGACGGTGGCGGCCTGGACGAGCCAGCGCAGGAATCCCAGGACGCGGGAGACGAGGGTCAGGCCGGCGACGGACCCGGCCGCTGAGAGCAGGCCGCCACGGCGTTGCTGGGATGTCATCAGGGACGGCGCCCCAGCCCGTCGAGTGCGGCCAGCATCGGGGTGTCGGTGATGACGCTGGAGAAGGAGACCTTCTCGCTGGCCAGGACGAGGCTCACCCCACTCAGGGCGGCCCCGGCGCGCACCGCGGCGTGGGGGTGGCACGCCAGGGCGGTTCCCAGCAGGGCGCCGACGGCGTTGGCTCCGGTGTCACCCAGCATCGTGTTCTCCAAGAGGTCCTCCGGCAGGGCCACGAGACTGACTCCCAGGGTTCCTGCGGCCAGCAGACGAGTGGGCTCGCCGTCGCGTCCGGGGGTGGCCAGCAGCGGGGTGCTCACGATGCAGGCGGTCTTGAGCGCCCGTCCGGGGCGCAGATCGAGCAGGTTGAGGAGGTTCGCCCAGGCCGCGATGACCACGGCGCTGGAGGCGGCATCGGCGACACTCTCCATCGGCGGACGCCCGCCGGTGCCCGAGCTGCGGTGGCGAGTCAGGAGGACGCCACCGACAAGCGCCCCTGAGCCGATGACGGCGATCTTGAGGGCTCCGGTGGTGACGCGCCCGTGGGCGAGGGCGGTCAGGTGGCCCTTGAGCCCCTTGGCGGGGGTGTCGCCGTCGTGGGCACCGGCATCGAGGTCGTCGGCCAGGCCGGCGCACCCGCCGGCCGCTGCCGCGAGGGTGGCGGCGAGCCCTGCACGTGAGGGCGATGCCGTCCTGTCCCGCATGAGTCTGCCGGCCTCGATCCCGGCCATCACGGCTCCGGCTGCGGCTCCGACGCCTCCGCGCAGGCTCACTGTGCGGCCATGGAAGTTGGTGCGCTCCAGGCCCTGGGCGATGGGCGCCAGGGCGGCGGACCAGGACAGGGTGACGCCCGCCGCCTTGATGCCCACCTGCGCCAGGCCTCGGGCGCAGGAGCTTACTCGCGTGATCGTGCCAGCCATGGGCTCAGCCTAAGGCAGGGCGAGGACGGACCGCGGCCTCGGCACCCATGATGGGGCCGGAGCACCTGAGGACAGGGGCTACTTGGTCACTGGCGGCATGACGGCGTCTGCCCCCTTGTCGAAGCCGTAGTGGCCGATGGTTCCTGCCCGGGTAGAGACCAGGGCCAGGGCCAGGGGCGTGGAGACCGAGGCGGCGACCTGGCCGACGGAGTCGATGGTGGTCACTTTCGCGCCCTCGGATCGGATGATGCTGACGACGTTGTCGTCGCCGTCGGCGGAACCGACGACGACTGTCGGCGCCCGGCCGGCCGTACCCGCCAGTGCCTTGGCCCAGGCCTTGGGATCCTGGCCCGGCGAGGCCTCGACTGTCGCCCCCTTGCCGGAGGATGCCTGCGGGCGGGGCCCGACGACGACGATCATCTCCGCCGGCCCGGTGGGTGTGGAGTCCACGGTGACGAAGGGCGTGCCGGCCTTGTCCACCGACAGCATGTCCATGAGGACTCGGGAGGAGTCGTCATTGGCGGTGAGGGCCTTGGCCAGTGCCTCCCCCAGGATGCCGTTGGCGTCCTGGGAGCTGGCACTGCCCAGGTGCCCCTGGACCTGTCCGGAGAGGTTGGAGCGGTAGTTCTCCCGAGACACGTCCACCCAGGTGCTGGTCATGCTCACCCGGCCGGTGACGGTGGCGCCTGCGCTCTTGAGCTGGGTGGTGATGGCGTCGGCGTCCTCGGCCTTGGCGTCGGGCAGGAGCACCATGGCGACACTCTTGGAGGCCAGGGTTCCGGGCAGGAGACTGCTGGCGGCCTGAGTGATGTAGGAGTCCCGCTCGTTGACGGCCGTCTCAGTCTGCTCGAGCTTGGCCTGGGTGGCGTTGCGGTTCTCACGCAGGGCGGTGACCTGGTCGTTGAGCGCGGTTCCCAGGGAGTTCTGCAGCGGACCGGCCCCCAGGACGACCCCGACGGCGAGAGCCAGGAACACGGAGATGAGCGATACCAGGTGATAGCGGAAGTCGATCATGGTTGAAGACCTTGAAGATGACCGTGAGAGGGACTGCCTCTCAGATGGGCGGGGGTCGTTAGACGGTGGGTGAGTTCGGGGCCAGGCCCAGCAGTGTGCGGAAGAAGTTGACAATGTCGTCCCACACGGCACCGGACAGTCCCAAGAAGGTCTGTCCACCGGGCGTGGACATCAGGGCCATGGCCAGGGCGAAGGTGCCCGCCAGGGCGAGGAACAGCAGCCACCACCCCGAGATGCGGGTGCGGTAGAGCTGGGAGACGCCCTTGGCGTCGATGAGGCGGCCGCCGACCTTGAGCCGGGTCAGGAAGGTCGAGGACATGCCGGCACGTCCCTTGTCGAGGAACTCGAGCAGGGTGGCGTGCGTCCCCAGGGCCACGATGATCTCGGCGCCGGCCTCATCGGCCATGAGCATAGCGATGTCCTCACTGGTACCGGTGGCGGCGAAGACATGATGCTCGACCCCGAGCTCCTCGACATGGGCCAGGCCCGGGGCGCGCCCGTCGCGGTAGGCGTGAACGACGATCTCGGCACCGCAGGTGAGTGCCTTGTCGGACACGGAGTCCATGTCGCCCACGATCATGGCCGGTTTGAAGCCGGCCTCCAGGACGGCGTCGGCACCTCCGTCAACGCCGATGATGACGGGCTTGTACTCGCGGATGTAGGGCTTGAGCGCCTGAAGGTCCTCCTTGTAGGAGTAGCCGCGCACGACCACCAGGACGTGCTTGCCGCTCATCCGCGTGGTCAGTGAGGGCATGCCGACACCGTTGAGGAGCAGGTCCCACTCCCCGCGCATGTACTCCATGGTGTTGGCGGCGAAGGCCTCCAGCTGAACAGCCAGGCCCTTCTGAGCCTCCTCCATGGACACGGCGACGGTCTGCCTGGTCTGGACCGAGCCCTCGGCGATGACCTGCTCCTTGCCCTCGATCCGCACCGAGCCGTCCTCGACGGTGATGCGCTGGCCGTCGTGCAGGCGCATGATGTCGGGGCCCAGATCGTCCACGAGGGGGATCCCCGCGTCGAGAAGGATGCCGGGGCCCAGGTTCGGGTAGCGCCCGGAGATGGACGGGGAGGCGTTGAGGACCGCTGAGGCACCGCACTCCACCAGTGCCTCCGCGGCCACCCGATCGAGGTCGGTGTGGTCAATGATGGCGATCTCCCCGGGCTGGAGACGCTTGGTGAGCTTCTTCGTGCGCGCGTCGACGCGCACGACACCGCTGGGATGCTCGGAGACGGACGCAGGCTTCCTGCGGAAGGGATTCCTCACGGCTCGGATTGTCCCACGACAGTTTCCTGGAGAAGCTCAGCGGCGTGCCGGAGCGCGGCCTGTGAGTCCTCGTGCCCGGAGAGCATCCTGGCCAGCTCTCGTTCTCTCTCCTGGCCTTCAACGACGAGGACCTGTGTGCGGGTGCGTCCCGGCTGGGACTTTCTCACATTCCTTTCGGACGCCTCTGAGAGGCCGGGACCGGATGCGGGTTCGGTGACTGTCTCCTTGTGCACCACGAGGTGGGTGCCGGCCCAGGCCGCCACCTGGGCCAGGTGGGTGACCACGATGACCTGGTGATGTCGCGCCAGGCGCGCCAGGCGCCTGCCGATCTCCCGGGCGGCCCGGCCTCCCACGCCGGCGTCGATCTCGTCGAAGACAAGAGTGCGGGTATGGGTCGAAGCGCCCGCGGAGGCCGCGGCGTCCGCGAGCACCACCTCCAGGGCGAGCATGATGCGGGACAGCTCGCCTCCCGATGCTCCCTTCCCCAGGGGCAGGGCGGGCGCGCCGGGGTGTGAGACGAGGGTGAGAGCGACACTCTCAAGGCCGGTGGGCCCGGGCTCGTCGAGTCGCTCCAGCTCGACGACGAGCCGGGCTCCCTTCATCTCCAGGCCCTCCAGCTCTGCGGTGACGGCCTGCTCCAGACGCTCACCGAGCCGCCGACGGGCCCGGCTCAGCTCGTCGCCGGCACCGGCCAGCTCCTCATCGGCGGCGGCCAGGCGCTCGGCCAGGACGGTGGCGGTGTCCTGGGGGCCGTCGAGCTCGGCCAGGCGAGCGGCTGCGCGCTCGCCCCAGGCCAGGAGGGCGTCGACGTCGTCGAGCTGCTCCTGAGGCCCGCCGATCTCCCTGCAGGCGCGAGCGAGCTCCCCGCGGCGGTCCTGGACCTGGGCGAGGCGAGCCGGGTCGGCGCTCAGCGAGGACAGGTACCCGCTCAGCTCGGCGGCGATATCGGCTGCGTCGATGCCCAGTCGCTGGGTGCGCGTGGCCAGCTCGGCCAGGGCGGGGTCACGGTCGGACTCGGCAGCCAGGCTGCGGTGCGCGTGGGCGATGAGGGAGACGATGTCGGGCGCCTGCCCGGTGGCGGACTCCTCCCCGCTGAGCGCGCCGCGGGCCCCGGTGGCGGCCCTGCGCAGGTCCTCAGCGTGGTCGAGTCTCTCCGCCTCCGCCGTCAGCTCCCGGTCCTCACCGCTGCGGGGGGAGATCTCCTCCAGGGCCTCGAGCCAGGTGCGCAGCTGAGCCACCTCGACGGCTCGGGCCTGAGCGGATGCCTGCCACTCCTGGAGCTCCTGGTCGGCCCGGCGGCGCGCCTGATATGCCTTGGCGTAGCGGCGGCACAGGGCGGCGTGGTCCTGACCGCCCAGTGAGTCCAGCGCAGCGCGTTGGGCCGCGGTCGAGCGCAGCCGCAGCTGATCGGCCTGACCATGGACGGAGACCAGTCGGCCACCGACCTCGCTGAGGACCGAGGCCGGAACTGAGCGCCCTCCCAGATAGGCGCGGGAGCGTCCGGAGGCGGGGACCGTGCGTGAGGCCAGGAGGAGGTCGTCGTCGAGATCGCCCCCGGCCTCGACGACGCGGGCGGCAACGCGCGAGTCCGGGTCGACCAGGAAGGCCCCCTCAACCAGGCTGCGCTCGGCGCCGGTGCGCACGATGGTGGTCTCGGCCCGCTGCCCCAGCAGCAGCCCGAGGGAGGTGAGCACCATCGTCTTACCGGCGCCGGTCTCACCGGTCAGGGCGGTCAGGCCGCGACTGAGAGGGAGATCGGCCTCCTCGATGACACCGAGGTCCTCGATGTGCAAGGACTCGATCACGCCGTCCCTCCCGAGGAGTCCGGCCGGACCCCACCGTCGGTGCAATGACCGGCGATGGTGACCATCGGTTGGGTCAGCACGTCGCCCTCAGCCGAGTAGGCCTCGTCGGCGCTGCTGGAGGCCCGCCACCCCTCCACGGGCAGGTCGAACTTGCGCACCAGGCGGCTGGCGAAGGGGGCCTCGTTGAAACGTGCCAGGCGCACCGGACGCTCCTCCCGGGTGACGCGGATCCTGGCGCTAACCGGCACATCCAGGCTGCGTCTGCCGTCGCACCAGATCTCGGCGCCTCCGAAGCCCGCTCGTTGGACGACGACCTCCATGCAGGAGTCGGGCCCCAGGACCAGGGGCCGGGTGAACAGGGCGTGCGCGGCCACGGGCACCAGGAGGAGCGCCTCGACCTCGGGCCAGATGACGGGGCCGCCGCAGGAGAACGCGTAGGCGGTCGAGCCGGTGGGCGTGGCCATGATGAGGCCGTCGCAGCCGAAGGAGGACACGGCCTGGCCGTCGACGCCGATGGCGACCTCGATCATGCGGGCGCGGTCGCGCTTCTCCAGGGCCGCCTCGTTGAGAGCCCAGTCGCGCGTAACCGTGCCGTCAGGACAGATGACCTCCACGTTCAAGGTGGTGCGGGTCTCGACCGTGTAGCGGCCGGCGACCAGATCCGCGACGACCTGCTCGATGCCGTCGGGGTCGGCCTCGGCCAGGAAACCGACGTGGCCGGTATTGATACCCACCAGGGGGATGTCCCGCTCACGGGCGATCTCGAAGGCGCGCAGGATCGTACCGTCGCCACCGAGCACCAGGACGAGGTCGACGTGGTCAGTGCAGTCCGGGCCGACCGGCTCCACACAGTGGGCACGCAGTGCCGCCGAGGCCCGGGCCACAGCGGTGGACGTCGGAGCACTGGGCCTGGGGACGGGGACGGGCTTGTCGTTGAGCTCGCGCTGCAGCAGCATGACGCGCGAGATCCTCCGGCAAGGCTGCTCCGTTGCCGGCTGCTCCGAGGTCTGATGGAGGCCGGCCGACTCAGCCGGCCGCGTTGCAGCGCTGGTGTCTGAAGGGCTCAGCTTGCTCATGAGTGGGTCCTTGTTCTGCGTCGTCGCGGTCCGAGCGCCGCGGGTCCGGTGGCGACGGCGTCCTGGATGCTGGAGCGCAGCTCGTCTCCGCGCAGGTCCCCAAGACAACCGGCGCGGGAGGCGTGCATGCTCAGGAAGTACTCAACGTTACCTGCGGGACCTGGCAACGGGGAGGCGGTCACGGCGCCGACTCCTACGCCTAGGGCGTGGGCTCGCTCAGCCACCGTCATGACGGTCTCCACATGGAGCTCCGGATCACGTACCACTCCCCCGTGCCCGATCCGATCCTTGCCCACCTCGAACTGGGGCTTGACCATGAGCAGAAGGTCGGCGTCGTCGGCCGCGGCGCGCAGCAGCGGCTCAAGGACCAGGGTCAGGGAGATGAAGGACAGGTCGCCCACGACCAGCTCCGGCGCGGGGGCGACGGCCTCGGGATCCAGCGTGCGGATGTTGGTGCGGTCCAGCGCGGTGACACGGGGGTCGGAGCGCAGCGACCAGGCCAGCTGGCCGTAGCCGACGTCGACGGCCACGACGTGCTCGGCACCGCGTCGCAGGAGGACGTCGGTGAAGCCCCCGGTCGAGGCGCCAGCGTCCAGGCAGCGTCGGCCCTCGATGCGGGGTGCCAGACCGCGTCGGCCCAGCGCGTCCAACGCGCCGGCGAGCTTGTGGGCGCCGCGGGAGACGTAGTCGTCGCTGGAGGGCACCAGGATCTCGATGGCCTGGGCCGGGTCGACCTGACGGGCGGGCTTGGTGACGACCTGCCCGTCGAGGGTGACGTGACCGTCGGTGATGAGGGTGGCGGCGTGGGTGCGGGAGCGGGCCAGCCCACGACGCACGAGCTCTGAGTCGATGCGGATGAGCCGGGCCATATCAGGCTTCCGCCTTGTGCAGGACGGAGGCGAGGTCCTCGTGGATGGCGGACAGGGCGGCTGCCCGCTCCTCCAGGGGCATCTGAGCGATCTCGGTGAGCTCGTCGGTATGGTCGTTGAGCCCTTGGGCCGCCGTCAGGGCGGCGTCGGCTCGCGGGGGCGCGGGCACCGGCGGCCGAGGAACCGGCCGGTGCGAGGAGTCCACCATCGCCGGCGTCTCCTCTCCGACGTCGGTCCTCGACTCGTTGCGGCTCATTCCTGCCTCCCATCGCCATCGTTCCTGCTGCCGCTGTGTTTTCCTCTTCTCCTCCGGAAGGAGCCTCTCCAGCCCCGACCGGGTTCTCAGGGCTCGATCACCTCGATCTCGGGCAGCTCCAGCGCTGCGGCCTCGCCGCTGCGGCCCTGGGCGTCGGCCCAGTCCCAGGCGGCCACGGCCAGTGCCCGGTAGGAGTCCAGGTCGATACGCACCGGGGTGCCGTCCGGGGAGGACACGGCGCCGGCATCCTGGAGCTCGAGACCAGAGCCGAGGGCGCGGGCACTACGGTTGCCGACCCTCCACCACACCTGACCATCCTGCTCGGTTCGCACGGGCTCGGGGTGGGGCTCAGTCAGGCCACGCAGGTCGGTGTGAAGGAAGCTGGGACGCTCGGTGGCCGGTGCTGCGATGACGTCCCGGGCATCTGAGACACCGGTGAGAACGTGGAGCCCGGGGATCCCGGCGGCCCGGGCCCCGACGTGGTCGGTGTTGAGCCGGTCCCCGACAGCCAGGGGCCTGGTTCCGCCGGCCCGCTTGAGGGCGCGCGTGTAGATACCGGGGAAGGGCTTGCCCCCGGCCAGAGGCTCCTTGCCGGAGGCGTGGACCACAGCGGCCACGAGGCTGCCGTTGCCCAGGGCGAAGCCCCGCTCGGTGGGCAGGGTCGCGTCCAGGTTGGTGGCCACGTGGAGGGCCCCGGCATTGATGGCGTAGACGCCTTCGGACAGCAGCGCCCAGTCAACCGCCGGGTCCCAGCCCTGGACGACGGCGACCGGTTCGTCCTGCGCGCTGCTGGTCACCTGGAAGCCCTCGTCGAGGAGGGCCTGGCGGACGCCGTCGCCACCGACGACGAGCACCGTGGAGCCTGGCTCGATGTGCTCGGTGAGCATGGCGGCCGCGTCCATGGCGGCGCTGAAGACCTCCGACGCCTCGGCAGTGATGCCGTTGGCCACCAGCTTGTCCACAACCGTCTGAGGGGCCCGTGAGGCGTTGTTGGTGACGAAGGACAGGTGCATTCCTGCCCTTCGGGCGGCGTTGACGTTGTCGGCGGCGTGGGGCACTCGGGCCTCGCCTGCGAAGCACACGCCGTCGAGGTCCAGCAGAGCGACGTCGTAGGCGGCGCACAGGGCCTGTTCGCTGCCCAGAAGGGTGGCGGGAGCAGCGGCGGCAGTGGCCTGGGGCATGGTCATCGGGACTCCTCAGAAGCGTTGGTGGAAGACGTCGGGGACTCCTGGGCGTCCTGGAGCAGCTCGGCCATCTCGGCCTCGACGCGCTCGGCGAAGGACTGCGACCACTGAGCATCCTCGTCCTGGCCCACGGGCTCATCACGAAGATCGACGTCTGCTGAGGTCTGGTCCGGAAGCGTCTCAGCCAGAGCCTCTGGGGCCACGGTCGTCTCGCTCACGGCCTCATCGTCCCTGTCGCCATCGGAGCGGCTGGTGGGCTGAGTACCGGAGCTCTCCGGGCTGTCCTGCTCCTGAGCCTCGGAGTCGTAGTCGTCCTCAATATCGAAGACCTCGACCTCATCCTCCTCCACCGGCTCAGGGCCGATACGGTGGCGGATGGCCTCGGCCTCCTGGTGGCGCCCGAGCTCCTCGAGCCGGTCGGCACGCACCGAGTGCAGGCGCCTGAGGGTGTCACTGTCCGAAGGGCGCGCTCTGATGGCGTCCTCAATGATGAGCAGACCAAGATCAGTCTGGCCCATGTCATGGCGAAGACTGGAGACGACCATGGCCAGCTCGGCCCGCTCGATCGCATCCAGCTGACGCGGATCGGCCGCTTGAGCGGCTTGAAGGGCCTTGTCGATGTGGCCCAGTGCTCGCTCGCAGTCGACCTCGATGGCTCGGTGGAGATCGAGGCCGGACAGTCGTCTGGCGGCACGAATCTCTCGAAGCGCCTCGCTGTAGTGGCCGGCGAGATAAGCGGCGATTCCAGTCGTCTCCCGGACGACGGCGACGCGGCCCGCGTGGGAGGAGGCGTAGCGCGCGTGCTCGTAGGCCGCCTGGGGATCGTCGTTGAGGAGGCGCTGAACCATAACCAGGTGCCGGGCGACGTTCTCAGCGTTGGCACGTCCCAGAGCGCGCAGATCGCCCCGCGCACCGCGCTCAAGGTCTGTTGGCTCGACGTCGTCCGGGACCTTGGGCTCGGGGACACGCTGACGCTGCGGCGGCCGACCTCGACGCTCGTCCCGCGAGTCCTTCCGCCCCGAGCGGTCCTTGGAACGGCCTGCCCTCCTATCACTGCGGTCGCTGCGCCCGTCACCGCTGTCCCCGTCGCGGCGCCGTTCATCGCGCCAGTCGTCACGGTGCCGACGATCGTTGCGAGAGGTGTGTTCGCCTCGGCTCAACCGATGGGAATGTCCGCGGGAGCCGTAGGAGTCGTCGTCCCGTCCCGCATGATCGCCACGGCGAAAGCGACCGTCCTCCTCTGAGAAAGGGCTGCGTGCGCCGAAGCCGTGACGCTCACCGTTGCGGCGACGCCGACCTGCGTCGCCCTGGTCCGACCCGTGCCGACGGTCCTGATACGCCATAGTCCTTCTTTCACTCCGGGACTGCCGTCAGTTCCTCCGCTGTCCTTGAAGACCTGGGAGGAGCCTACCTGTACCGAGGCTCGGAGGCGTAACGAGCCCCCAGCAACACGCAGCGTGGCGCGCGCTGGCTGTACTGCGTACTGTTGTTTGTGGGTGTGTAGAGCAGTTGGCCCGGGGCCGCTGTTGTTGGCGGTTCCCGGGCCAGCTGTGTGGTGTGTGCTCGGTGGTGTCCTACTCTCCCGCACCCTGGCGGGTGCAGTACCATCGGCGCTGTCAGGCTTAGCTTCCGGGTTCGGGATGGGTGCCGGGCGTTTCCCTGTCGCTGTGACCACCGAGACGACTGTACGGGCAGTGCGTGGGCCGTCTTGATTGTGGTGACGGTTATTCGATTATCTGGTTGCCTGGGCTGCCCGCTGACCACACGCTGCGTGTGTGTGCTTGTGTGTGGTTGGGTTGGGTGTGGACCGTATAGTGGACGCCTTGCGCATGCTGTATCGCTCACCCCCGGCATTCTCACGCACGCTAGGTGTGTGGTGTTGAGGGGTGTTGTTGTTTGTGTTGGCCTATTAGTACCAGTCAGCTCAGTCAACCGTTGCCGGTCTTCCACTCCTGGCCTATCAACCCAGTAGTCTGCTGGGGGCCTACCAAGAAGGACAAGTCCTTCTTGTGGAGACCTTATCTTGAAGATGGTTTCCCGCTTAGATGCTTTCAGCGGTTACCCTTCCCGAACGTAGCCAACCAGCCGTGCCCCGGGCGGGACAACTGGCACACCAGAGGTTCGTCCGTCCCGGTCCTCTCGTACTAGGGACAGGCCTTCTCAAGTCTCCTGCGCGCGCAGAGGATAGGGACCGAACTGTCTCACGACGTTCTAAACCCAGCTCGCGTACCGCTTTAATGGGCGAACAGCCCAACCCTTGGGACCTGCTCCAGCCCCAGGATGCGACGAGCCGACATCGAGGTGCCAAACCATGCCGTCGATATGGACTCTTGGGCAGGATCAGCCTGTTATCCCCGGGGTACCTTTTATCCGTTGAGCGACGACCCACCCACACGGGATCGCCGGATCACTAGTTCCTACTTTCGTACCTGCTCGACCCGTCGGTCTCACAGTCAAGCTCCCTTGTGCACTTGCACTCAACACCTGGTTGCCGACCAGGCTGAGGGAACCTTTGAGCGCCTCCGTTACACTTTAGGAGGCAACCGCCCCAGTTAAACTACCCACCAGGCACTGTCCCTAACCCGGATCACGGGCCCAGGTTCAGGCGCACGCCATAACCAGAGTGGTATTTCAAGGACGACTCCACCACCACTGGCGTGGCGGCTTCACAGTCTCCCACCTATCCTGCACAAGCTATAGCGGGCGCCAATACCAAGCTGTAGTAAAGGTCCCGGGGTCTTTCCGTCCTTCTGCGCGAAACGAGCATCTTTACTCGTACTGCAATTTCGCCGAGCTCATGGTTGAGACAGCGGGGAAGTCGTTACGCCATTCGTGCAGGTCGGAACTTACCCGACAAGGAATTTCGCTACCTTAGGATGGTTATAGTTACCACCGCCGTTTACTGGGGCTTAAATTCACCACTTCACCCCCAAGAGGGGGCTGATGGTTCCTCTTAACCTTCCAGCACCGGGCAGGCGTCAGTCCGTATACATCGCCTTACGGCTTCGCACGGACCTGTGTTTTTAGTAAACAGTCGCTTCCCCCTGGCCTCTGCGACCCTCCCCCCTAGCCCGCAAAAGGGGCTTCAGGGTTCGGGCCCCCCTTCTCCCGAAGTTACGGGGGCATTTTGCCGAGTTCCTTAACCATGATTCACTCGTGCGCCTAGGCATACTCTGCCCGACCACCTGTGTCGGTTTAGGGTACGGGCGGCTGGCACCATCGCGTCGAGGCTTTTCTCGGCACCCCAGGATCACCCTGTTATCCCCCACCAGCGTGGGGTCACCATCACGCCTCACCCCCGTCATCAAAGACAGCCACTCCGGATTTACCTGGAGGACGGGCTGCGCGCTTGAACGGACCAAGCCATCAGGTCCGCCGGGCTACCACTGTGCGTCACCCCTGTTAACACGCTTGCCTACCTGCACGGAGGGTCCCCAGACCCCACCACCACAACCACACCACCCCCCGAAAGGAGTAGGCGCGGCCATTATGGCGGCCGGGCGTGGGTTAGCACCCGCGCGTCAGCATGGGCGGTGCTTCGCCGGTACGGGAATATCAACCCGTCATCCATCGACTACGCCTGTCGGCCTCGCCTTAGGTCCCGACTCACCCAGGGCGGACTAGCCTGGCCCTGGAACCCTTGGTCATTCGGCGCTAGGGCTTCTCACCCTAGTATCGCTACTCATGCCTGCATTCTCACTCCCGCACCGTCCACCAGCAGTCACCCACAGGCTTCCCCCGGTGCAGGACGCTCCCCTACCACCCACAACCCCTGCCACCACCCGGGCAAGCCGGACGGTGAAAGGAACACTGTCATGGGTCCGCGGCTTCGGCGGTGTGCTTGAGCCCCGCTACATTGTCGGCGCACGATCACTTGACCAGTGAGCTATTACGCACTCTTTCAAGGATGGCTGCTTCTAAGCCAACCTCCTGGTTGTCTGCGCGACCGCACATCCTTTCCCACTTAGCACACGCTTAGGGGCCTTAGCCGGCGATCTGGGCTGTTTCCCTCTCGACCACGGAGCTTATCCCCCGCAGTCTCACTGCCACGCTACAACCCGAACGGCATTCGGAGTTTGGTTGACGTCAGTAACCCTGTGGGGCCCATCAGCCACCCAGTAGCTCTACCTCCGCCGGGCAACACGCGACGCTGCACCTAAATGCATTTCGGGGAGAACCAGCTATCACGGAGTTTGATTGGCCTTTCACCCCTACCCACAGCTCATCCCCCCAGTTTTCAACCTAGGTGGGTTCGGTCCTCCACACGCTCTTACACGTGCTTCAACCTGGCCATGGGTAGATCACCCCGCTTCGGGTCCAGAACGCGCCACTACACTCGCCCTATTCGGACTCGCTCTCGCTACGGCTACCCCACACGGGTTAACCTCGCGACACGCCACTGACTCGCAGGCTCATTCTTCAAAAGGCACGCCACCACCCCCACACACAAAAAACATGCGGGAGGCTCTGACGGCTTGTAAGCGCCCGGTTTCAGGTACTATTTCACTCCCCTCCCGGGGTACTTTTCACCATTCCCTCACGGTACTATCCACTATCGGTCATCAGGAGGTATTCAGGCAGCCAAGTGGTCTTGGCAGATTCACACAGGATTCCACGAGCCCCGTGCTACTCGGGCAACACCATCCCAGACACGCACCAACCAGTTCCGCCTACGGGGGTATCACCCACTACGCCACGCCTTCCCAGACGATTCAGCTACCAGCCAGCACACGCGCCCCCTCTCCGGCAGAAGAGGACAGGACAGCCCCACAACCCCGCACACGCAACCCCTGCCGAGTATCACACGCACACGGTTTAACCATCATCCGCTTTCGCTCGCCACTACTCACGGAATATCTTCTCCTACGGGTACTGAGATGTTTCACTTCCCCGCGTCACCCCCCACACCCTATACAATTCAGATGCAGGTGACACGACATAACTCGTGCCGGGTCCCCCCATTCGGAAACCCTCGGATCACAGCCCGCCAGCCGGCTCCCCGAGGAATATCGCAGGCCACCACGTCCTTCATCGGCCCCTGATGCCAAGGCATCCACCGAACGCTCAAAAAAACAAACAACAAAACACACGACAAAATCAAGAAACTTGTCGCAGAAATCTTACAGTAAGATGCTCGCGTCCACTATACAGTTCACAACCAACCCACCCACACCCACCCAAAACCCCAAGAAATGGAACCCTGGACGGGCCGGGCAACCCAGGGCGCACTGCCCCAGAACCCCGACAGCATGCCACCCCCACACGCACCAAGCACGCAAAAGGGGGGCACCCACCACCACCAAACACAGGCAGCAGAGAGTGTGTCTCCTATACCAACACGGACAAGCCAGCCACACCCGCGAGAACCAACCCACGAGACACGACCAGCCGCCCTTCCGCAGAAGCAGCCCCTCCAGCCGGCCCAGACCCATTCAACAGCCTGAGCAAGATCAAACGGCCAGGAAGCCACCCCCACACATAACCTATCCTTAGAAAGGAGGTGATCCAGCCGCACCTTCCGGTACGGCTACCTTGTTACGACTTCGTCCCAATCACCAGCCCCACCTTCGACCGCTCCCCGTAGGGCCACGGGCTTCGGGTGTTGCCGACTTTCATGACGTGACGGGCGGTGTGTACAAGGCCCGAGAACGTATTCACCGCAGCGTTGCTGATCTGCGATTACTAGCGACTCCAACTTCACGGTGTCGAGTTGCAGACACCGATCCGAACTGAGACCGGCTTTAAGGGATTCGCTCCACCTCACGGTATCGCAGCCCTCTGTACCGGCCATTGTAGCATGCGTGAAGCCCAAGACATAAGGGGCATGATGATTTGACGTCATCCCCACCTTCCTCCGAGTTGACCCCGGCAGTCTCCCGCGAGTCCCCACCACAACGTGCTGGCAACACGGGACAAGGGTTGCGCTCGTTGCGGGACTTAACCCAACATCTCACGACACGAGCTGACGACAACCATGCACCACCTGTGAACCGGCCCCACAAGGAGGAAACCCCGTCTCCGGAGCCGACCGGCACATGTCAAGCCTTGGTAAGGTTCTTCGCGTTGCATCGAATTAATCCGCATGCTCCGCCGCTTGTGCGGGCCCCCGTCAATTCCTTTGAGTTTTAGCCTTGCGGCCGTACTCCCCAGGCGGGGCACTTAATGCGTTAGCTACGGCGCGGAAGACCCGGAAAAGGCCCCCCACACCTAGTGCCCAACGTTTACGGCGTGGACTACCAGGGTATCTAATCCTGTTCGCTCCCCACGCTTTCGCTCCTCAGCGTCAGTAACGGCCCAGAGACCCGCCTTCGCCACCGGTGTTCTTCCTGATATCTGCGCATTCCACCGCTACACCAGGAGTTCCAGTCTCCCCTACCGCACTCAAGCCGGCCCGTACCCACCGCAAGCCCCCAGTTAAGCCAGAGGATTTCACGACAGACGCGACCAGCCGCCTACGAGCTCTTTACGCCCAATAATTCCGGACAACGCTCGCGCCCTACGTATTACCGCGGCTGCTGGCACGTAGTTAGCCGGCGCTTCTTATCCAGCTACCGTCAACCCACCCACAAAAGGGACAGGCCTGCTTCACTGGCGAAAGAGGTTCACAACCCGAAGGCCTCCATCCCTCACGCGGCGTCGCTGCATCAGGCTTGCGCCCATTGTGCAATATTCCCCACTGCTGCCTCCCGTAGGAGTCTGGGCCGTGTCTCAGTCCCAGTGTGACCGTCCACCCTCTCAGGCCGGCTACCCGTCACCGCCTTGGTAGGCCATCACCCCACCAACAAGCTGATAGGCCGCGAGCCCATCCCCCACCGAAAACACCCAAAGGCACAATCTTTCCCACACCCACCATGCAGCAGGCACAGAATATCCCGTATTAGCCACACTTTCATGCGGTTATCCAGAAGAAGGGGGCAGGTTACTCACGTGTTACTCACCCGTTCGCCACTCATCCAGGACCCACAAAAGCAGGCCCCTTCACCGTTCGACTTGCATGTGTTAAGCACGCCGCCAGCGTTCGTCCTGAGCCAGGATCAAACTCTCCAAACAAAACCAACAAACCCCAACCAACCCCACACAACAAAGCATGAAGCCAAGCCAGAGCAACAGTCAGAACAACAGTCCAGAAAACCAGACCAGGCCCAACCCAACCCCACAACAAAAAAGCAGGACCAGGCAAACCAAAACAAAACAAGCCCCAAAAAACCACACACAACCATGCGCAGCCCCAAGGGACCATGGCATAAAAAACATGACACACTATCGAGTTCTCAAACAACACACCCACCGAGAACTATTCGGAAGGCAATTCGCCTTTCGCTTCGCTCTCAGAAGCGCCTGGGAAACTTTAGCGAGCCGCTTTTTATGAGTCAAACGAATGGCTGGTGACCCTCGTCTCTCATTCGGCTCTCTTCAGTTCTCAGTTCCCGGCCGGTCTGAGGAAATTCATCCTCCCCGTTTCGGGCCGGAGAGAACATTACGCACCGGCCACCAAGCCGTCAAACTGCAGAGCGGTGACGGTGCCCACAAGGCGCCGTCACCGCTCAGCAACTGTGTTCGGAGATCCAGCTTTTCCTAGGAGGGAACCTAAACCGTGCGTCCGACGGCCAGGTTCCGCCGTCCCTTGCGCACCAGGACCACTCCCCCGGCGAGCAGGTGCTCGGGGCCGATGACCACGGTCTCGTCGGCCACCTTGACGTTGTTGAGGTAGGCCCCGCCTCCGGCAATGGTCTTGCGAGCCGCGTTGCGCCCTCGCTCCAGCCCTGTGCCCACGAGCAGGTCCACGATCGTGGTCCCTCCGACCGTGACATCGCTGGAGGCCAGATCGGACGTGGCTGTAAGGATCGTCGCCTCGTCGATGTCGGTGAGGTCCCCGCGCCCCCACAGCGCGGAGGTCGCAGCCTCGGCCTGGGCAGTCGCGTCGGCTCCATGCACCCACGTGCAGACTTCGTGCGCCAGAACCCGCTGGGCCTCACGCGCCTTCGGGTTCTCAGCCGTCGCCGCCTCCAGGCGCTCGATCTCCTCGCGCTCCAGAAAGGTGAAGACCTTGAGGAAGCGCACGACGTCGGCGTCGTCGACCTGGAGCCAGAACTGGTAGAAGGCGTAGGGGCTGAGCATCTCGGGGTTGAGCCAGATCGCCCCGCCCTCGGACTTGCCGAACTTGGTGCCGTCGGCCTTGGTGATGAGGGGGTTGGTCATGACGTGGACCGAGTCGCCCTCCACCTTGTGGATGAGGTCCATCCCGCCCACGAGGTTGCCCCACTGGTCGTTGCCGCCGACTTCCAGGGTGCAGCCGTAGCGCCGGTAGAGCTCGAGGTAGTCGTTGGCCTGGAGAACCTGGTAGCTGAACTCGGTGTAGGAGATGCCCTCCTCACTGGCCAGGCGCCGGGCAACGATGTCCTTGGAGAGCATGGTTCCCATGCGGAAGTGCTTGCCCAGGTCCCGCAGGAAGTCGATGGCGCTCATCGCCTGGGTCCAGTCGAGGTTGTTGACGATCCGCGCGGGGTTGTCCCCACTGAAGTCGAGAAGGTTCTCGAGCTGCTCCTGCAGGCCGGCCGCCCAGCCGGCGACGACGTCCTTGGTGTTGAGAGTGCGCTCCCCCTTGGCACGCGGGTCGCCGATGAGCCCCGTCGCCCCACCCACCAGCGCCAAGGGGTGATGTCCGGCGAGCTGAAGATGACGCATGACCTTGACGGCCACAAGGTGCCCGTGGTGAAGGCTCGGCGCGGTGGGGTCGAATCCGCAATAGAAGGTGACGGCCCCGTCGGTGAGCGCTGCTCGCAGCGCGTCGATGTCGGTGTGCTGGGCAATGAGCCCGCGCCACTGCAGTTCGTCCAGGATGTCCGTCACTGTCCAGTCGCCTTCCGTGGGTTGTCGTGCTTACCGCACGCGTGTTCCCGGCGTGCCACGCTCGGGTCCGGCTGATACCTCCGGCGCAGATAGTCTGCCATGCTCCGGCTCGGCCTCCACGAAGAGACCAGGGCACGGAGCCACGAGCCGACTACCGGGATCGTTCACAAGATCTCTGTCGGGCGGTCCCGCAGGAGGGTGTGTCGGCAGTAGAAGCGCCGTCGGATCCTGGCCTCGGGAAGCATCCAGGATGCCGCCGCACGAATCTCGGCCAGGGACTCTCTCGGAGCACGCGTGACCACGCAGCTGACCGCCTCGAAGGTGCTGATGCACCGGTGAAAGGCGACGTTGTGGTTCCAGTAGTCACTGGCCACTGCGGGAGCCTGGTGGAGCAGCCGCCGTGGTCGGGCCGACCGTGTCACTCGAGGTCTTGGGGCTCGCGCTCCGGCCGACGGACGCATCGGTTTGCTCGTTGGGCTGCGCTGCAGATCCGCGCACCACGGCACCGGCGTCGCATAGCAGCGCCTCGCGCAGGTGGGGCATGACGGCGAAGTATGCCTCATCGGCATCCTCCACGAGATGCGTTGCGCTGGCCCCGACTTCTCGTCCCACTGCTGTTGTTGTCACGATCCGAGCGCGGGCATCCTTGGGATCCGGTTGACGCGACACCAGGCCGGCCCGCTCCAACCTGCGCAGTACCTGGCTGGCGGTTTTCACGTCCATTCCCGCCTGGGCCGCAATCATGACCTGGCTGGCACCGTCTCCCTGCTCCTCGAGCCACTGCGTGCAGGCCAGGAGGACGAACTGGGAGTGCGTCAGCCCAACCGGTTCCAGGGCGGCAGCGATGTCGCGCTGCCAGGCCAGCGCGGCCCTCCACATGAGGAAGCCGGGGCTCGCCTCCGGCCCCTGGAACCGTGTCTTCACATATCGACCCTAGCAGCCTCAACGAGCGAGTCGATGGCCTGCGGAAAGTCCTCGGCGATTCCCGGACCGATCGTCGGGCCTACATCGTCGGCACCGGGGCCGTCGATGTCGAGGCGGGTGGTCACAACGCTCTTCCCTTGTGTCTGCGCGGGCATGAAGGAGTGGGTGAAGGTCAGCTCCACTCCCCCGTAGGAGACCCGGTCCGCCTGGACATGAGGGGGTTCCCAGCGGATCACCGTGATCTCGATACTGTCCTGCCCCTCCGGAGTCATCGTGATCGAGGCGCCGGGTCCCACAGGCTCGCGCGGCTCGTAGCGATCTCCCTGGGGGAGCTCGATGTCACCGGAGAGAACCTTGATCCAGGTCTCCCACAGGACCTCCGCCGGGAGATCCACTGTCCGTTGGCACTCAGTCGACCACATGGCCGTCCCCTTCCTCGTCCTCCGCGC
The DNA here is from genome assembly GCF_005696555.1 of Actinomyces sp. oral taxon 171 str. F0337. Lineage (NCBI taxonomy): Bacteria > Bacillati > Actinomycetota > Actinomycetes > Actinomycetales > Actinomycetaceae > Actinomyces > Actinomyces sp. oral taxon 171. Next base: position 1,784,967 of record NZ_CP040005.1, read on the forward strand.
TCGGAGGTTCCGCACCACAAATAGTCTTTGCAGCGATAATCTGTGTACCCATTATTAGCGGACAGGAGTGGCGCGGGCAAGTGGAGACCCATCGGAGTTGGGCTCGGCGAGGTTCAGCCCTGTGAGCGTCGCCTGGTGACGGCCGGCCGGTATGGCGAGACGGTGGGCTCTCCGTCCAGCCAGAAGCGCCACGGGAAGGCTTCTCCGTCTCCCCCGGGGCCGGCCACCCCGGTGCGTGGCCCACGGCGGATGCGTCCGGCATCCGGTGCCTGCTGCGGCAGCGTCAGGCTGATGCGTGATCCCGGCCCGCCCAGCAGCGCGCCGTCGTCGGAGCGGTCCAGTCCCAGTGCGGCGCACAGTCTGGCCGGGCCACGGGCCAGGTCGCGGTCAGTGCGGGCTGCGGGGCGGCGTCCCCTGGCCTGCTCGAGCCCTTCGACGACCTCTCCCCCGCGCAGCAGCACCGCGCGTGAGACCCCGGCAGGTCCGGTGACGATGTTGAGGCAATGGTGCATGCCGTAGGTGAAGTAAACGTAGATGCACCCGCCAGCCTCGAACATGGAGGCGTTGCGCGCCGTGCGCCCCCGGAAGGCGTGGGAGCCCGGATCCTCCTCGCCGCGGTAAGCCTCCACCTCGGTCAGCCGGATCGCGACGTGCCCGTACGGGTCAGTCACGGCAATGACGGCGCCCAGCAGCGCCGGAGCCACCTCCAGACTGTCGCGTCTGAGCAGCGATGCGGCCTGTGCGCTCAGCCCCGTCGCCGTCGCCCTCACGGTACTGTCCGACATCGTCCTCTCGCCCCGGCTCAGCCCTGCTCCTCCTCGCTCCACTCCTCATCGGTCTCACTGGGCCCGGGCCACTGGGGACCCGCGGGGCCGTCCAGCAAGGAGCCCTCCCAGGCGAAGACTCGCAGTTCGGCGCTGCGTGCGATGGCACGGGCGAGCTGCTCAACAACACGCACCGGCGCGGTGCCGCCGTGCCCGGTTCGGGCGGCCACGGACCCCTCAGCTGAGAGGACCTCCCGCACGCCCGGGGTGAGCCGCTCATCGATGGCGGCGAAGTCGTCGTCGGTCAGGTCCCACAGCTCGATGCCGCGCTTCTCGCACTCGCGTACGCAGGCGCCGGAGATCTCGTGGGCGCTTCGGAAGGGCACGCCGTTCTTGACGAGCCACTCCGCGATATCGGTGGCCAGGGAGAACCCCTGGGGGGCGAGCTCCGCCATGCGCTCGTAGTGGAGGGTCATCGTGCTCACCATGCCGCTGACGGCCGGCAGGAGAACGGCCAGGGTATCGACGGCGTCGAAGACCGGCTCCTTGTCCTCCTGCAGGTCCCGGTTGTAGGCCAGGGGCAGGGCCTTGAGGGTGGCGAGCAGCCCGGTCAGGTCACCGATGAGGCGCCCGGCCTTGCCGCGGGCGAGCTCGGCCACATCCGGATTCTTCTTCTGCGGCATGATGGACGAGCCCGTGGAGTAGGAGTCGTCCAGCGTGACGAAGTCGAACTCCTTGGTGTTCCAGATGATGATCTCCTCGCTCAGGCGTGAGACATCGACGGCCACCATCGTCAGCACGAAGCTCAGCTCGGCGACGACGTCGCGAGCGGCGGTGCCGTCGATGGAGTTCTCTACAGCGGCCTCGAATCCGAGGTCGGCGGCCACGGCATCGGGATCCATGCCGAGAGTGTTCCCCGCCAACGCACCGGAGCCGTAGGGGCTCACCGCGGCGCGGGAGTCCCAGTCCTCAAGGCGCTCGACGTCGCGCATGAGCGGCCAGGCGTGAGCCAGCAGATGGTGGGCGACGAGCACCGGCTGGGCGTGCTGCATGTGGGTGCGTCCGGGCATGATGGCGTCCGAGGCCTGGGCGGCCTGGTCGATGAGGGCGTCGACGATGTCGAGAACGAGTCCGGCCACGTGGCGGGCCTGATCACGCAGGTACATACGGATGAGGGTGGCGATCTGGTCGTTGCGGCTGCGGCCGGCGCGCAGACGGCCCCCCAGGTTGTCACCGGCGCGTTCGATGAGGCCGCGCTCCAAGGCGGTGTGGACGTCCTCGTCGGTGGCCTCCGGGACGAAGATGCCGGCGACGACATCAGCCTCGAGGCGGTCCAGGGCTTCCAGCATGGCGTGGAGCTGCACCGCGTCCAGCAGGCCTGCCTGCGCCAGGGCACGGGCATGGGCCCGGGAGCCGGCGATGTCGTGGCGGGCCAAGCGCCAGTCGAAGTGGGTGCTCACCGACAGGGCCGCCAGCGCGTCGGCGGGTCCTCCTGAGAATCGACCGCCCCACAGGCTGACGCCGGCGGGTGCCGGGTCCTGCTGAGCATCTGAGGCAACGACCTGGACAGCGGATGGCTTAGCGGGGTGGCTGGAGAACTGGCTCATGGCCCCATCATGACTCATCTCCCCGCACAGGTTCCTCAACAGCCGATCAAGAAGGGACCTGTCGTGGATCGCAGGCAAAACGACCCACGCCTTCTTGAGGAAGCTACGGGAGCGGGTGCGGAACGGGGACGTCAACCGACAAGAAGGAAGAAAGGCCCGCATGGCGGCTGACCGACCATGCCATGATGTGTCGATGCCCGCCGAACAAGACGCCCTTTTCCCAGGCAAGCAGTTCATCTCCACCGTGCTCGAGGCGTTGGAGACCAAGACCAGGATGACCGGTGTGATCGCCCACCGTTATCTCATGCGCGCGGCCATGGCCGGCATGGTCGTGGCGGTCTTCTACATCGTCAACTACGCCATCGTCGGTGTCTTCGACGGTCTCCACGTCGGGGATGCTTCTCTGGCGGGGATCGGCAAGCTCCTGGGGGCACTGGCCTTCGGTCCCGCTCTCGTCTTCATCTACTACACGAAGTCCGAGCTGCTCACCAGCAACATGATGGTGGTGGTCATCGGCTACTACTACAAGCGGATCTCAGCGTGGAGGGTCCTGAGGGTGCTGGTCATGTGCCTGGCCGGCAACTTCGTGGGAGGGCTCGTCTTCGCGGTCATGTACCGTTTCTCCACCCTCGTGGAGGGAGCCACTGGCGAACAGGCCACGCACTCAGTGGCCGTCAAGCTTCACTACCTGTCATCGGCCTCGGGGATCGGGGACCTGTTCGTGCGGGCGATCCTGTGCAACTTCATGATCAACCTGGCGATGCTCCTCATCTACAACGGATTCATCCGCGAGGACTGGTCCAAGATCTTCTCGATGATCATCTCCGTGTTCGTCTTCGCCTTCCTCGGCCTTGAGCACTCAGTGGCCAACACGGTCCTGTTCACCATCGTCGGCCTGACGCACGGGATCGATGTCCTGCCGGCGCTGGCTAACGTGGCTGTGGCACTGCTGGGCAACTTCGTGGGCGGTGGGCTACTGATCGGCGCCTACTACGCCTACGCCAATGACGACTCCCGCTGGCTGCGCAGCCAGCCCCACCAGAACGAGGCGCAAGCGGCCGATTAGCCGAGTGCTGCGGAGCTGGTGGGGCTCTGGCGCAGCTCAGAGTCAGAATCCCCGACCGTTGCCGGCGCGCACGTCGCGGGCGGCGGCGAGCTTGGACTGCATCCCGTAGATCTCGATGAATCCCCGTGACGAGGACTGGTCGAAGGTGTCGCCGCTCTCGTAGGTGGCCAGGTTGAAGTCGTACAGGCCCGTCTCGGAGCGGCGCCCGTTGACGGTCGCCCGGCCGCCGTGCAGAACCATACGAATGTCACCGCTGACGTAGCGCTGCGTGTCCTCGATGAAGGCATCCATGGAGCGCTTGAGCGGGGAGTACCACTGGGCCTCGTAGACGAGCTCGGCCCAGGTCTGCTCCATGCTCCGCTTGTAGCGGTGCTGCATGCGCTCCAGGGTGATGGCCTCGAGCGCCCGGTGGGCCTCGATAAGAGCCACGGCGCCAGGAGCCTCGTAGATCTCGCGGGACTTGATCCCCACGAGCCGGTCCTCGACCATGTCGATACGTCCCACGCCCTGAGCGCCGGCCCTGCGGTTGAGCTCCTGAATCGCCTCCAGGGGGCTGACGTCGCGACCGTCGATCGCCACGGGGACGCCCTCCTTGAAAGTGAGGATCACCTCGTCGGGCAGGGGCGGGTAGGCGGGGTCATCGGTGTAGACGTAGACGTCCTTGGTGGGGGCGTTCCACAGATCCTCGAGGAACCCAGTCTCAATGGCGCGCCCCCAGACGTTCTGGTCGATGGAGAAGGGGTTGTGCTTGGTGGTCTCGATCGGCAGGTTGTGCTTCTCGGCGTAGTCGATGGCGACGTCACGGGTCAGCGCCAGGTCGCGCACCGGGGAGATGCAGTCCATGTCAGGGGCCATCGAGGTGATGGAGACCTCGAAGCGGACCTGATCGTTGCCCTTGCCGGTGCAACCGTGCGCCACGGTGTGCGCGCCGAACTCGCGGGCGGCCTTGACCAGGTGGCGGGCGATGACGGGACGGGAGAGGGCCGAGACGAGCGGGTAGGTCCCCTCGTAGAGGGCGTTGGCCTTGAGAGCGGGCATGCAGTAGTCGTTGGCGAACTCATCGCGGGCGTCGGTGACATAGGCCTCGACGGCGCCGCAGTCGAGGGCTCGCTGACGGATCACCTCAAGATCCTCGCCACCCTGACCGACGTCGACGGCGACGGCCACGACCTCTCGACCGGTGGCCTCGCCGATCCAACCGATGGCGACAGACGTGTCCAGGCCTCCGGAGTAGGCCAGGACGACACGGTCCTTATGGATACTCATGGGATCACTCTTCTCTTCGTGATGACGCCGGCGAAGCGGCGCTGAGGTGACTTGAGATGTCAAGGGCGGCGGGGAGAAGCTCAGGCTCGGGCGGAGGGGTCGGCCAGGGCGAGCAGGTGCCGGGCCACATCGGCTGCGACCTGGGCGCCACGGGTGATGACCAGGACGGTGTCGTCTCCGGCGATGCACCCCATGACGCCGGGCATCATGGCGTCATCGACGGCCCCGGCGAGTAGCTGGGCGGCTCCGGCCGGAGTTCGCAGGACCACCTGGGGACCGGCCCACTCGGCGGTGACGAGCAGCTCGGCGCACCACCGGGCCAGACGGGGGGTGGTGTGAGCGCGCAATGAGTCGTCGGTCTCCTCCGCCTCGGAGAGGGTGTCGGCATGGACCTGGCCGGGGGCGCCGGCCTCAGGCATGGAGTAGATGAGCTCTCCACCCGGGGCGCGGATCTTCGTGGCCCGCAGCTCCACCAGATCCCGCGAGAGCGTTGCCTGGGTGGTGCTGATGCCTCGCTGTGCCAGGGCCTTGCGCAGCTGGGCCTGGGAGCGGATGCGCTCACGCGAGAGGATCTGGACAATACTGGCGTGCCTGGCGGTCTTGGTCCCTGGTACCAGTGGGGCCGTTGCCGCCAGGTCGCGCTGAGAGACCTCGATGGTGGCGCTCATGAACCGGCTTTCTCTGACAGTGCCCGAGCAAGGACCTCGGACAGCGTGGTGGTGAAGGCTCTGGCGTCGTCATCGGGCAGGATGAAGGGCGGAGCCAGGCGGATCGTGTCGGGACGCGGCGCGTTAGTGATGAAGCCGCAGGTCGCCAGAGCGGCGGCGAGCTCAGCAGCGGGCGGGAGCCCGCCCTCCAGTCCGACGCCGAGCAGCAGGCCCCTACCGCGCACCTGGTCGACTCCGTCGACGGCCGCCAGCTCCTGGGACCAGGCCGAGCCGAGCTGCTGAACCCGGTCGAGCAGGGCGTGGCTGCGGATGGTCTCGATGACGGCGAGCGCAGCCGCGCAGGCCACGGGGTTGCCGCCGAAAGTGGTGCCGTGCTGCCCCGGTGCGAGGAGAGTGGCAGCCTGGCCGGTGGCGACGACCGCACCGATGGGGATGCCTCCGCCCAGTCCCTTGGCCAGGGTGACGACGTCGGGAACGACGCCCGGCGCCAGCAGGTGGTGGGCCATCCAGGCACCGGTGCGTCCCATACCGGTCTGGACCTCGTCGATGATGAGCAGGGCGCCGGCGGCCTCGGTCAGCTCGCGGGCCGCCTCCAGGTATCCGGCCGGAAGCTCTCGCACCCCGGCCTCACCCTGAATGGGTTCGACGACGAGTGCTGCCACGTCCGGCCCCAGTGCGGCGCGCAGTGCCTCGATGTCGCCGGCGGGGATGAACTCGACACCGCCGGGCAGCGGCTCGAAGGGCTCACGGTAGGCGGCCTTGTGGGTCAGGGCCAGGGCGCCCATGGTCCTGCCGTGGAAGGCGTCCTGGAGAGCCAGGACCCGGGGACGCCGGCTACCGCCGTGACGGCGCGCGATCTTGAAGGCGGCCTCGTTGGCCTCGGTGCCGGAGTTGGCCAGGAAGACTCGGGAGTCGTGGGCGGGACGGCTGGGGAAGGTGAGCCGGACGAGCTCCTCGGCGAGGCCGACCTGGGCCGGGGTGGTGAAGAAGTTCGAGACGTGACCCAGTTCGGCGAGCTGGTCGGTGACGGCCCGGATGATCGCGGGGTGTGCGTGGCCCAGGCAGTTGACGGCGATACCTGCCAGCAGGTCGATGTACTCCTGGCCGTCGGCGTCCCAGACGTGGGCGCCCCGTCCGCGCACGAGGACCCGGCCGGGGGTGCCGAAGGTGTTCATGACGGCGTCGGTGTAACGGGTCAGCCATCCGGTGTTGTCAGTGCTGGTCCCGGTCGACTCGGTGGTGGGAGCCGGCGCTTGTGAGGAGGGGGTCATAGGCTCTTGCCTCCGTTCAGCGGTGGTACCGGGGCGTCTCCAGGGTGGATGACGGTGCCGACGCCCTGGTCGGTGACAATCTCGAGCAGCATGCTGTGGGCCTGGCGCCCGTCAACGACGTGTGCCTGTGCGACTCCGCCGTAGACGGCCCGCAGGCAGGCCTCCATCTTGGGGATCATCCCGGCCTCGAGCGTGGGCAGGAGCTCCTCCAGCGCGGCGGCACTGATGAAGGGCACCAGTGTGCTGCGGTCGGGCCAGGCGGAGTAGAGCCCCTCGACGTCGGTGAGCATGAGCAGGGTGCGGGCCTTGAGGGCTACAGCGATCGCGGCGGCGGCCGTGTCGGCGTTGACGTTGAGGACGGTCTCGGAGTCCGTCGTCAGCGGGGCGACGGAGGAGATGACCGGGATGCGGCCCTGGTCGAGCAGGTCGATGATGGGCTGCGGGCTGACGTCGACGACGTCACCGACCAGGCCGACGTCGACCTTGTTCCCGTCCACCGTGGCCAGTCGCTGCCGGGCTCGCAGGAGTCCGCCGTCCTCACCGCTGATACCGACGGCGGCGGAGCCGTCGGTGTTGAGCAGGGAGACGAGCTCTCGCTGCACGGAGCCGGTGAGGACCATGCGGACCACGTCCATGACCTCGGGGGTAGTCACGCGCAGACCTCCGCGGAACTCCGAGGTGATGCCCAGCCGTTTGAGCATCGCGTTGATCTGGGGCCCGCCGCCGTGGACGACGACGGGGCGCACCCCGACCTGGTGGAGGAAGAGGATGTCCTGGGCGAAGGCGCGCTTGAGGTCATCGTTGACCATGGCGTTGCCGCCGTACTTGATGACCATGGTGGCGCCCTTGTAGGTGCGCAGCCACGGCACGGCCTCCAGCAGGACGGATGCCTTGGTCTGTGGGTCGAGAGGGGTCCGTTTCATGTCGTGTAGTCCGCGTTGATGGTGACGTATCCGTGGGTGAGGTCGTTGGTCCACACGGTGGCCTCGGCCCGGCCCGCCGACAGGTCGATGTCGATGCGGGTCTCGCGAGGGCTCATGTCCACCGCGTCCCGGTTGAGTTGGGGGGCGCCGTGGCTGAAGATCGTGATGCCGTTGATGGCGACGTCGACCTCGTCGGGGTTGAAGGGGCAGACGTCCTCGGGCACGGTCCCGAGCTGGGAGAGGATACGCCCCCAGTTGGGGTCGGCTCCGGCGACGGCGCACTTGAGGAGGTTGGAGGAGCTGACGGTGCGGGCCGCGGCCTCAGCGGCCTCCTCGCTGACGGCTCCGGAGACGGTGATGGCGATGTCGTGGGTGGCGCCCTCGGCATCGGCCACGAGGCGCCGGCCGAGCCTGCTCATCACCTCCGTGAGCGCCTCGTCGAGCTCGGCCCCAGAGGGGGTGGTGCCGGAGGCTCCGGAGGCCAGCAGGAGAACCGTGTCATTGGTGGACATGCAGCCGTCGGAGTTGATCCGGTTGACGGTTCGTGCCGTGGCGGACGCCAGGGCGTCCCGCGCCTGCTGAGGGGTGAGGGCGGCGTCGGTGGTGATGACGGCGAGCATGGTGGCCATGCCGGGGGCCAGCATGCCCACTCCCTTGATCATGCCGCCAATGGTCCAGCCCTGATCGCCGGCACCGATCGTGAGGGCATCCTCCTTGGAGACGGTGTCGGTCGTCATGATGGCGGTGGCCGCATCGGTGCCGGCCTGGGACGTGTCGGCCAGGGCGAGGGCGGCGACGTCAACTCCCTCCAGCAGGACAGGCATATCGATGCGCTCTCCGATGACGCCCGTGGAGCAGACCAGGACCTGGCCCGGTTCGGCTCCCAGCAGGCCTGCGGTGCGGGCGGCGGTGGTCTCGGTGTCGTGCATGCCCTGCGTGCCGGTGCAGGCGTTGGCGCTGCCGGAGTTGAGGACGACGGCGCGGGCGCGGCCCGGCTGCCCACCTTCCTCACCGGCCAGGAGCCGGCGTGACCAGACCACGGGGGCGGCGACGACCCGGTTGGTGGTGAATACTCCGGCCGCGGTGTCGAGCGGTCCGTCATTGACGACGAGGGCGAGGTCGGGCTTGCCGGAGGCCTTGAGACCGGCGCGCACGCCGGCGGCGCGGAATCCCTGGGCTGCGGTCACGCTCACGGTGCGACTCCTTGGGTGCTGATAGCGGTGGTCTCCTCCAGACCGAGGGCGAGGTTGAGGGACTGCACGGCGGCACTGGCGGTGCCCTTACCGAGGTTGTCGATGGCGCACATGGCGACGACGACGTCCGCGCCGCGGTCGATAGCGACCTGAACAGTGGCGGTTCCGCTTCCCAGGACGGTGCCGGTGGTGGGCCAGACGCCCTCGGGCAGCAGCTGGATGAGGCTCTCACCGCTGCCGGCGGCTCCGTAGACGTCATCCCAGGCCGCCCACAGGGTGGCTTCAGGGTCGGGGGCCTCACGCAGAGCCGGAGTCATGGGGGCGGTGACGGTGGCAAGGATGCCGCGGCTCATGGGGACCAGGACCGGCGTGAAGGACAGGTGCACAGAGCCGGCGGCAGCACCGGCCACCTCAAGGTTCTGGATGATCTCGGGAATGTGCCGGTGAGCGCCGCCGACGGCGTAGGGCTGGGCCGAGCCCAGGGCCTCAGCGGCGGTGAGGTGAGGCTTGAGCGTCTTACCGGCGCCGGAGTATCCGACGGCCAGCACGGCGGTCAGTCGGGAGGGGTCGAGAAGTCCGGCGGCGACGCCGGGCTGGACGGCCAGGGTGACGGCAGTGACGTTGCAGCCGGGAACTGCGATGTGCCTGGTGGCTGCCAGCTCGTCGCGCTGAGCACGGGCGCGCGTCTCGCCGTGGTGCAGGAGCTCGGGCATGCCGTAGGTCCAGGCTCCGGCGTGGTCCGAGCCGTAGAAGACCTCCCATGCCTGCTGGCTGGTCAGGCGGTGGTCCGCCCCGCAGTCGACGAGCAAGGGGGCGTCACCGCCCGACGCGAGCTCCTCGAGGGCTGCCGTGATTGTTGCGGAGGCCCCGTGCGGCAGGGCCAGGACGACGACGTCGTGCTCGGCGAGGATCTCCGCCTCGGTGGGCTGGACGATTCGGTCCGCCAGGGACAGCAGGTGCGTGTGGTGGTCGCCGAGTCGACTGCCGGCGGACGAGGCTGCGGTGAGTGCGCCGACCTCCACCTCGGGGTGGGCCGTGAGCAGGCGCAGGACCTCACCGCCTGCGTAGCCAGTGGCTCCGGCAACAGCAACTGTCCAAGTCATACAGCAACCATACATCCGCCTGCATAGAAATGCATTCATCAATGGTTGCTGTGATTCTTCTCCTTCCCCGCCTCACTGTCGAGAGCTAGGAGCGACCGTGACGACCGGTGAGCGTGTCGTCATGCAGGGAGGTGGCGATGGCGTCGGCCCACTGGCGCACCTCGTCCCAGTCGCGGTAGTCCCCCTCGCTCGCTCCCCCAAGCCTGGCGATGGAACGCTCGCGCAGGCTGAGCCTGGAGGGGTCGAAGCGCCCGGCGAAGGTCACGTGATCCTCCGGGTCGATGGCCAGGAGCACCGGGCCGATGCGCGTGGGGTCGGAGACCTTGCCCTTGGGCAGGCCGGAGAGCCCCACGGAGAAGGCCCATACGGGCCGGGCCCTGAGGACGTCACGGAAGCGCGTGGTGAAGTCGACGGCCTCCGGCATCCACGTGGTCATGTAGACCGCGCTGCCCAGGATGAAGGCGTCATACTCCTCGACGCTGTCAACATCCTCGGGACGCTTGGTCTCCACATCGATCTGGGCAGCCCGGAGCCGCTCGGCAATCACCGCAGCCACCTCATCGGTGGACCCGTGCTTGGAGGAAGAGGTCAGCAGGATCTTCATGCCGCCTAGTATTACCGAGACCACACTCGCTGTCTGGGATCCCCTACTCGACAACAGCACTGAAGAAGCGTTAATGGCCATGATGTGCGTCACACCATGGCCATTAACGCTGGTAGTACGTGCGTAGCTCAGCTGCGCAGCTCGGCCCCCAGGACCTTGGCGGCCCGTTTGACCACGCGCTTGCGCACTGCGGCGGTCTCCTCGGCGGTCAGTGTGCGGTCAGGGGCTCGCAGCACCAGGGAGACCGCCAGCGACTTCTTGCCCTCGCCGAGCTGGGGACCTCGGAACACGTCGAAGAGACGTACCTCCTCGGCCAGGTCCCCTGCAGCCTGCCTGACCAGGGCCTCGACCTCGGCGGCGGTGGTGGACTCGTCGACGACGAGGGCGATGTCCTCCTTGGCGGCCGGGAAGGTGGAGATGGTCTTGACCTGGAGCGCCCCGGTGCTGCGGACAGTCTCCAGCAACGGGTCGAGGTCGATCTCGACGGCGCAGGCCCGCTCCGGAAGTCCGAGGGTGCGGACCACCCGTGGGTGGAGCTCACCGGCGTGGGCGACGAGCCTGCCGGGCTCGATCTCCTTGCCCCGGCGCCGACCGGGCAGGCGGATCTCCGCGGTGCGGCCGGGGTGCCAGGGAGCGCATGGGCGCTCCGGAGCGGAGACCTCGATCTCCACCCCGAGCGTGCTCGCCACGGTGCGAACGACATCGACGGCGTCGGCCCAGTCCCAGGGGCGACCGGCCCCCAGGACTCCACCGCGCTCACGCTCACCGGTCATGACGGCGCCGACGTGGGTGGGCTGGGCGGGGATGCCCGCCTCCAGGGCCGTCTCCTCGGAGTCGGTGGGGCGCCCCGCGGTTCCGGGGATCGGGGCGGGAACGGTGCCGGCCGGGTGGGTGACTGAGCCGACCTCGAAGACGGCGACGTCAGTCAGGCCGCGCGAGACATTGCGCCGGGCGACATCGACCAGGGAGTCGAGCACGCTCGTGCGCAGATAGGGGGCGTCCTCGGCCAGGGGGTTGGCCAGCCGGACCGTCTGGCGGCGAACGTCGTCCGCTGGGATCTCGAGCAGGTCGTGGATGTCCCCGATGAACGGGTAGGACAGGACCTGAGTGAGTCCGTCGTCGGCCAGGGCGCGCACGACGTCACGACGGGCCCTCTGGTCAGCGCTCAGTCCCGTGCCGGCGGGGGCCGCGGGCACGATGACCGGGATGGCGTCGTATCCGTCAAGGCGGGCGATCTCCTCAGCCAGGTGGGCGGGTCCCACCAGGTCCGGTCGCCAGGTCGGCGGGGTGACGGTCAGCAGAACGGTTCCGTCATCGGCGGAGCCGCTGCGCTCCACGGTGCATCCGATGGTGGTGAGCAGCTCGGTGACGCGCTCGGTTCCGTAGGCGACACCGGTCAGTCGTTCGGCGGCGTCGGCACGCATGGTGATGGGCTCGGGGGCCTGGGTACGGTTGATGTCGGTGGCGACGGGCTCGGCGGTGCCGCCGCCGTACTCGACGAGCAGGTCGACGGCCCGCTGGGCGGCGATGGGCGCCAGCTCGGTGTCCACGCCGCGCTCGTTGCGCTTGGAGGACTCGGTGGGCAGTTTGTGGCGTCGGGAGGAGCGGGCAACGGAAACAGGGTCGAAGTGGGCGGCCTCGATGAGGACGTCGCGGGTGTCGGCGTCGACCTCGCTGAGGGCGCCGCCGAAGACACCGGCCAGAACCAGGGCCCGTGAGCCCTCGCCCTCCGGGGAGTCGGCGATGACCAGGTCCTCGGGGTCGAGGGTGCGGGTGACGTCATCGAGGAAGGTGAGGCGCTCACCGTCCTTCGCCCGGCGCACGACGATGGGGGCGGCGAGCTTGCCTGCGTCGAAGGCGTGCAGCGGCTGGCCCAGGTCCAGCATGACGTAGTTGGTGACGTCGACGGCCAGGGAGATGGGCCGCATACCTGCAGCGGTGAGGCGGTCCTGCATCCAGGCAGGCGACGGTGCGTTCGGGTCGATGCCGCGCACGAGACGGGCGACGTAGCGGTCGCAGCCGGGGCGTCCGTGGATGGGGCGGGGGTCCTCGGGGACGACGACGTCGAAACCGCCTTCGCCGGCGGGGGCCACGCCATTGGGGTACAGCCCCGTATTGGTGGCGTCGGCGGGGTCGGTGAAGCGGGCGCCGGTGGAGTGGGAGTACTCGCGGGCCACACCGCGCATGGAGAAGCAGTAGCCGCGGTCCGGGGTCACGTTGATCTCGAGGACCTCCTCCCCCAGGCCGAGGATGCCGATGGCGTCGGTCCCGGGAGCGGGTGGCTCCTCGCCCTCGTGGCCGTGCTCGGCCAGCCACTGCTGGAGCACGATGATGCCGGAGTGATCCTCGCCGATGCCGAGCTCGCGAGCTGAGCAGATCATGCCGTCTGAGACGTGACCGTAGGTCTTGCGCGCGGCGATGCAGAAGTCGCCGGGCAGGACGGCGCCGGGCAGGCAGACCACGACGTAGTCCCCGACGTCGAAGTTGTGGGCGCCGCAGACGATGCCGCGACTGGGCAGGTCGGAGGGCTCCTTACCGGTGCCGGGGGCATCGTTGTGCTCGGGGCCGACGTCGACGCGGCAGTAGTTGATGACCTTGCCGTTGGACTGCTCCTTGGCCTCGCGGGTGAGGACCTTGCCGACGACGAGGGGGCCGGTGACGGCCGGCGGAACGATGCGCTCCTCCTCCAGGCCCACGCGGACGAGGTCGGCGGCGAGCTGCTCGGCACTCAGGCCGGTGGGGACGTCGACGTGCTCGCGCAGCCATTCAATAGGGACGTAGGGCATGTCAGTTTCCCCTTCCGGTGGTGCCGAACTGCTGGGAGAAGCGGATATCGCCCTCGACGATGTCATGCATGTCGGCGATTCCGTGGCGCAGCATGAGGGTGCGTTCCAGCCCCATGCCGAAGGCGAAGCCCGTGTAGACCTCGGGATCGATGCCACAGGCGGTGAGCACGTTGGGATTGACCATGCCGCATCCTCCCCACTCGATCCAGCCGGCGCCCCCCTTCTTCTGAGGGAACCACAGGTCCATCTCGGCGCTGGGCTCGGTGAAGGGGAAGAAGGAGGGGCGCAGGCGGGTGCGCGCCTCGGGGCCGAACATGGCCTTGGCGAAGTGGTCGAGGACGCCCTTGAGGTGCGCCATGGTCAGGCCCTTGTCCACGGCCAGGCCCTCGACCTGGTGGAAGACGGGGGTGTGGGTGGCGTCGAGCTCGTCGGAGCGGAAGACCTTGCCGGGGCAGGCCACGTAGATCGGGGGCTGCTGATCGAGCATGACGCGGGCCTGGACAGGTGAGGTGTGGGTGCGCAGCACGAGGTTGGCCGCCTGCCCCTCGTCCGCCCCGACGCTGGCACCGTCGATGTAGAAGGTGTCCTGCATCTGGCGGGCGGGGTGGTCGGCGTCGAAGTTGAGGGCGTCGAAGTCGAACCACTCGTGCTCCACCTCCGGCCCCTCGGCGATGAACCACCCCATGGAGGTGAAGAAGTCGCAGGCCTCGTCGACGAGGACGTCGAGAGGATGCCGGGCGCCCGTCTGCGTCCGCGAGGTGGGGATGGTGACGTCGACCGCCTCGGTGCGCAGCATCTCCTCCTCAGCGGCGGCCTCGAGCGTCTCCTGCCTGGCAGTCAGCGCCTTGGCGATGCGCCCGCGAGCGCCCCCCAGGAGCTTTCCGGCGGTGGGCTTGTCCGCCTTGTCCAGGGTGCCGATGAGTCGGTTGGCCAGGGTCAGTGGTGAGGTATCGCCGGTGTGGGCCAGGCGGGCCTCCTTGAGCTCGGCGAGGGTGCCGGCTGTGGCGAAGGCGGCCAGGGCCTCTTCGACGGCGGCATTGATGCCGGCCTCGTCCAGGGGCGAGAGCGCGCCGGGAGCGTCAGTCATATGCGGTGCCTTCCACCAGGTGTCTCCGGGGTTGTCCGCCCTTAAGGGTAGTCCGCGCCGTCGCGAGGGCGTAAATCGTCTCGCCGGCGGGGGCGAGGGCCTCCTTCCGCCCGGTTGAGGTCTGGGGTACGCCGTGGACCGGTGGGACTTGACGGTGACGTTACGTCACCTGCTGAGATGGGTTTATGCACGTCAAGGAGCTTGCCCGGATCGCCGGGACCACGCCGAGGGCGGTGCGTCACTACCACCACCTGGGTCTGTTGGAGATTCCGCCCACGGTGCGAGGGCGGCGCGAGTACGGCGTCGAGCACGTGGCCCGTCTGATGCGGATCCGGTGGTTGGCCGACGGTGGACTGTCGCTGACACAGGTGGCTGAGATGCTCGCCTCGGACACGATCGGCACCGATCAGGACTCCCGCCGCGAGGCGGTGCTGCGCGATCTGTGGGCCACTCGGGGCACGATCGAGGCGCAGCAGCGCAGCCTGGCCGAGCAGGCCTCCCGGGTCGATGAGCTCATCGCCCGGGTGGAGCGCGGTGAGGGCCTGTCCCCCGCTCCCAGTGCCCTGACGCGTTTCTATGACGACATCGAGGCTCGGATCGCCCGGCTGGGCGGCAGTGTGCGAGTGCTGAGGGCCGAGCGCCAGATGATGGTGGTGCTCGCCTCTCTGGGCATGGTGCCCGACAGTGCGATCCCCTTCATCGAAGGGCTGGACGAGGATGATCGCGAGCTGTCCGCTCAGCAGGTCATGGACTTCACCCGTCTGGCAACGCTGAGCGAGAACGAGGGCCTCGCCGAGGCTCACCGGCTGGCGCAGAACAGCTGGGGGCTCGCGTCCCGCCACAAGGAGCACGCCCTGGCCGTCCTGAACGACCTGCCCTCGGGCGCTCTGGGGCGCGCCATGTGGCGGCTCACCCACGTGCTGGCCACCTCCAGCTACCCCCATCCGGCTCAGCAGGCCTTCGTGGCTGAGCTCATGGAGCTCATGCTCACCGATCCGGACTTCGCCGCAACTATCCGCCGCTCGGCGGGAGAGGAGCCAGCGCTATGAGAGGCGAGGCAAAGAAGGCACCGGGCACGTCAGCAGCATCTGGCGCGGGCTCGGATCAGCCCACGACGGGCTCTCCTCCCGCCGCGGTCCGTGATCTCGGAGGCAGGGCTGAGGCACCGGTGCTCGTGCGCGGTCTGGTCAAGCACTTCAGGCACTTCAGGGCGCTCGATGGCCTGGACCTGGAGGTGGAGGCGGGCAGCGTCCACGGCTTCCTCGGTCCCAACGGGGCGGGTAAGTCCACAACGATCCGTATCCTGCTGGGGCTCTACCGGCCCGACGACGGAAGCGTGAGAGTGCTGGGCCGCGAGCCATGGCGACAGGCCGCGGTCATCAACCGGCAGGTCTCCTATGTTCCCGGTGATGTGGCGCTGTGGCCGCCCCTGACCGGCGGCCAGGTGCTTGACACCCTGGCAGGACTGCGCGGAGCGCGCGACACCGATCGGGAGGCCGAGCTCATCGAGCGCTTCGATCTCGACCCGACCAAGCGGGTACGGACCTACTCCAAGGGGAACCGGCAGAAGGTGGCGCTCGTGGCCGCCCTGGCGGCACCGACGAGTCTGCTCGTGCTCGACGAGCCCACCAGCGGTCTGGATCCGCTCATGGAGCGGGTCTTCACCGAGGAGATCACCAGAGCCGCCGGCGAGGGCCGTACAGTTCTGCTCTCCAGCCACATCCTGGCCGAGGTCCAGGGCCTGTGCAGCGCGGTGACGATCATCAAGGGCGGCCGCGTGGTCGAGCACGGCGACCTGGGAACGCTGCGGCGGCTGTCGCTCACGCACATTGAGATGAGTGCTCCGACCGCTGAGGTCGGGGCCGTCTCGCAGGCGCTGGGGGCCATGGGGCTCGATGTCGTCGAGGACGGTGGCCGTCTCAGCCTTGAGGTGCCGGCGGAGCAGGTACCAACGGTGCTGAGCCTCGTGGGTGAGCACCGGATTCAGGACGTTACCTGTGAGCCGGCCAGTCTGGAGGATCTCTTCCTGCGTCACTACGAGGAGGCCTGATGAGTGTCAGCACAGCGGCGTCGGCACCGACAGGTGGTGCAGGCGGCCCCGTGCCCGGCAGGCATGGTGCGGACGGTGGTGGCGCCCTGTCCGGATGGGTCGTGTACCTGCGGATCGCGTTCAGGCGTTTCCGGGTTCAGATCGTGGCATGGGTCCTGCCCCTGTGGCTCCTGGTCGGTGTCACCGCACCGAGCTACGAGAGCGTCTACCCCTCACTGGAGTCCCGGACGGTACTCATCGACCAGATGCGCAAGTCTCCGGGGACGCGTCTGCTCTACGGATACGTCCCGACTCCTGGCCGGCTCGGGCAGCTCCTGCAGTGGGAGACCGGGACCTTTCTGCTCGTGTGCACCGCGCTCATGGCGATCATGCTGACCTGCCGGATGCTGCGGGGGGACGAGGATGAGGGGCTCATCGAGGTCCTGCGGTCCACCGGTGCCGGCAGGGCGGTTCCGCATGCGGTCCCGGTGATGGTGGTCTGGACGGCTGTCGGCGGCCTGTCTGCAGGAGTCGGAGGCATTCTGACCTGGCAGACCAGGAGCATTGCGGAGCTGACGGTCTCCGGGGCCTGGGCGCTGGCCGGAACGATCTGCGTGAGCGGCTGGGCGTTCACGGGTGCTGCTGCGGTGGCCTGCCAACTGGGACGCCACCTGGGCCAGGCCAGGGGCCTGTCGATGGTCGCGCTCGCACTCGCCTTCGTGATGCGGGTGAGTGCTGACCAGATCTCTGACGCCGGCGGCTCGGACTGGCTCAGGTGGCTGACTCCTCTGGGCTGGCGCGACCTCGTGCGCCCGTACTCCGACGATCGGTTCACAGTGCTCTCGGTGTGCTGCGCCGTTGCGGTCGCGCTGGCGCTCGGTGCCATGGTGCTCGCAATGCGCCGTGAGTACCTGGACGGCTATCTGCCCGACCTCGGCTCGTCTCGGCGTCGGTGGCGGGTGCGGGGCCATATGGATCTGCTCGGGCGCCTGTCGTGGCGCGGTCTCGTCGGCTGGGTCCTGGCCTCAACGGGTCTTGCGCTCCTGTACGGATCCGTCTCGGGCAGCGTCAAGGATCTGCTGGCCCCCGGTTCGCCGACGGCGTCCTGGGTAGGCAAGGTCGCCGTGGGTTCCCCGGTGGAGCAGTTCATGTCCCTCATGACAGTGGTGACGGTGCTGCTCGTGGCTGTAGCGGTGTTACGGCGGGTGAACTGGTTGGCAGGTCTGGAGCGCGCGGGCCTGATGGAGATCGAGCTCGCTGCTGGAGTCAGTCGTGGACGCGTGTTCCTCTCCCAGGTTCTGTACGCGCTGATCGAGTCGATGGTCCTGCTGCTCGCCTCGGCAGCGGTCCTTGCGGCGACGACGGCGACTCAGCTCACGGACGACCACGCCGTGGCGCGGTCCTTCGTGTTCACGGTGAGCCAGCTGCCCGGTATGGTGGCGGCCATCGGGATCGCGGCCGCCCTGGTGGGTCTGGCGCCGAGACTGACCGGCATGTCCTGGGCGATCATGGCCTGGAGCGGCTTCGCCCAGTTCTTCGGCGGGCTCGTGGAGCTCGAGGACTGGGCCAAGGACCTCAGTGTGCTCGGACACCATCTCGACGTCGTCGGCTCACCTGACTGGAAACCCTTGGCCGTCCAGACGGCGGTGGGACTCACCGGCATCATGATCGGACTGGTCGCCTACACCCGCCGCGACCTGCCCTCCTGACTCAACTTGCTGTTCTTGCAGTCATTCGAATCCGACATATCACCATCAAGAGTATCATGAATAAAATAAACGCCTTTATCGGACAGTGGAACACACATGAATCAGGCATCGTCACTTTCCCTTCCGGCACACAAATAAGAGGGCGACCTATCCGTTACTACAAAACAAGTAGGGACTCGCCAGACCACATTCTCATCTTGTCAAGTTTTTACCCACGCCATCCCCCTGAAGCGGAAATCCGCTGGATCAAATGGCCGGACTTCTGCCTCCCAGTCAACAAGCTCGAAGCGCGCCACGCACTGGAACTAACCCTCGAGAGGGCAACATATTCCAGGGTCGACATAGCATGCCGCGGGGGTGTGGGGCGAACAGGCACCGCGCTAGCATGCATTGCAATACTTGACGGAATGGACCCAGTCAGCGCATTGAAGTTCATACGAGACACTTACCACCCGCGAGCAGCGGAGACGCCCTGGCAGCGGCGGTACATCTCAAACTTTGCACCTACGCCCTCATAGCAGATAAGTCGCACCGGCCAGATGAAGAACGGCAGCAGCAAGAGGAATCACCACCATTCCCGGCACACGGTGCACGACACCGATCAGCATATCTCCAAGCTGAGCGGCCGCCGCCGCGGCTAGGACGAGCACAGTTGACGACTGGGCAGGATCCAGCCAGACGACGACTGCGACCAGCACACCGAGCGGAATACTGCGGGCCGCATACATCGCCGGATAGAAACGTCCACCTTTCCCTCTATGTCCCAGCAGCGGGGCGAGCGTCTGCGGGCGGATCACCGCGACGGCTCAGAACCCCGCCGAGACGACTCCTAGTAACGAGTTCAGCACCGCCAACCACCATGGCATGAGGCCCCTATCGTTCATTGCTGAATCATTCTCTAGCGTATCGTTGGTCTCATGAGCAGACAAGATGGCCACATCATCCTGGCTTCGACGTGCTTCCAGCTCGGCGTCGCCGGCAGCCGGATCACCCAGTCGTTCTCAAGACGTATTGAGCGCACCGGTCTGACCCACAAGCAGGTGGGACTGCTCGCCGTCGTCGACGCCGGACTGGCGAGCTCCCAGCGTGAGATCGCCGCGCAGCTCGGTGTCGCCCCGAGCCTGGTCGTGTCGCTGGTTGACCAGCTCGTCAACATCGGCGCCGTGCGCAGGGAGCGCAGTCGGAACGACCGTCGGGTGCAGACCATCGAGATCACCAACGAAGGGCGTAGGCTGTTGAAGACTGCCACCGTCGTCGTCGAGAAACTTGACGACGACCTGCGCAAGCTCCTCTCCCCCAACGATCAACAGGCCTTGGACAGGCTCCTACCCTCACTCCTTCAGCCTCTGTGACCACGGGACAAAACAAGGCGTAGCCCAGGCCCGTTCACCAGCTTCCAACACAAGGACAGCACACACTCCTGCAATGGATATGCTCCCGGTGTTGCGGCAGCACCCACTGCCGAAGTGACGACGTCATAGCAGCCAAAAGTGCCTGAGATGCACAGAGCGCGGTTGCCGAACCTCACCACACCCCAGCCGACGCGGACTCGAGGACTGGGCCAAGGACCTCAGTGTGCTCGGACACCATCTCGACGTCGTCGGCTCACCTGACTGGAAACCCTTGGCCGTCCAGACGACGGTGGGACTCACCGGCATCATGATCGGACTGGTCGCCTACACCCGCCGCGACCTGCCCTCCTGAATGCCATCACCACAGCCCGCCTCCGGCCCTCTACCCAGCGGCGCCTTGCAAACTGCACCATAATGACTGAACGCTCTCCCGCCCCGCTTTACTGTCGCGATTGCTCGTGCTAGCGTCCCATTACCCCGACGCAGACAGCAACACCATCACACGAGGAGAATCACTGATGGCAAGGCTCATTTCCCGGCGTCATACCCTTGGTCTGCCGCTTGCTCTCGCAGCGAGCGCCTACATCGGACATAGCACAGGAGCAGCAGCGGCCACCTCAACAAACAGCAACGATGCTTCCGTTCCTGCAACACGATTCTACGCGGGTCGGAACGGCAGAAAAGGACTGGTCGTCTACCTCGACGGCGACGGCCAGGAGCTGTATGACAGCGACAGCAACAACACGTCCTCTATCCCCGGCGGCCTTGCTGGAACGGACGGAATCGTTGGTGCCGCAACGAGCCGGGGCCATGACGTCCTATCCGTTCGCACCCCCAGCGCGGACGGCAAGTGGTGGAGCGGAGACAATGTCAAGTATTTGGCGGACACAATCCAGAGGGAAAGCACCAAGCACCGGTGCACCATGGACCAAGTGTGGCTCATCGGCTACTCCGGAGGATCCGAGTTCATCACCCAAAGCTTCTTCCCCGAGTATGCCGAAAGCATGAAAGGTGGAGGATTCATTGTCTTCGGTGGAGGCGATGCCCCGAATGACCAGACTGGAATCTCATTCTCCCCCCAGGATCGAAGCAAGTTCTCACTGAACTGGGTCACCGGAAAACAGGATTCATCCAAAGAGTATGACGCCCTTGGGAACGCGAAGAAGGGACTGGCCTTCTACAGCTCAGCCCCGAATGTCGCGTTCAACAACACGTGGAGCAAATGGCCCGACAACAACCATGAGAACATCACGAAGCACTTCGGCCTCTACGTCGGAGTCGCACTCGACCGACACAAGTGGACCAGCCTCCTAGCCGGCTGACTCCGCCTGTGAGGGTGCAGCGATGTTTGTCGCCCGCCCCACCCTCAACGGGTACGCGACTCGATGTACCTGGCCAGTGCCCCCAGGGACCAGTTCACGATGATGTAGAGCACGCCGATGATGACGTAGGTCTGGAAGAAGACCGACAAGCGAGCGTCGATCTTCGCTTGCCCAATTATGGTCGAACCGCGATACATGAGCTCGGGGTAGGCAAGCACGTACGCCAGCGTCGTCCCCTTGACGATGGTCACCAGCTGGGTCACAAGAGTCGGGAGCATAAGGCGCAGGGCCTGTGGCGCCAGGATGAGGCGCATCGTGAGCGATGAACTCATCCCCAGCGCCCAAGCGGCCTCCGTCTGGCCCCGGTCCAGCGCCCGGACACCGGAGCGGAAGACCTCCGCCGTCGTCGCCGAGGTGCACATGACGATGGGCAGTGCCAGCTTCCAGAAGTCCGAGACCGTCGCAAAGCGCGGAACCACCAGGAGGAAGAAGTAGACGAGCAGCAGCATCGGTACCGCCCTCATGGCATCGATCCACAGGCCCACCAGCCACCTCACGGGACGGTTGTCCAGCAGGCGGAGCCACCCCAGGGCGATTCCCAGAGGGAAGGTGAGGACGGCAGCAACGGCCCCCAGGCTCAACGTGGTACCGGCTGCCTCCAGGAGCTGGCTGACGACCGAGTGCCCCAGGAAGTAGCGCCACTCGGGGTAGTCGAGCTGCCCTGCAAGATCCAGTCGATAGAGGACCGCACCTGCCAGCGCCGCGATTCCGAGAACCGCGAAGACCGATCCGACGGCGATCAGGATGCGCCCCCGCGGCCCCGGCTCATCGAAGAGCAGCGCCGCATCCGTTGCCCCAGAACCTTGACCCCGCTGCTTGACGGGACGGGGATCTGTCATCGGCATGATCTCTTCGCTCATGCTCGCTCCTTCCCCATGAACTCGAGGCGCCTCTCAAGAAGGCCGCCGAGCTTCGTGGCGGCGAAGGCGATCGCCAGGTAGGTCAGTCCCGAGGTGAGGAAGGTGATGACTCCCGCAGCTCGGTCCTGGTTGATTTTCTGCGTGACCGCCGTCAGCTCGACGACGCCGATAGCCGCGGCGAGCGAGGAGCCGATGAGGCAGGCGATGAAGATGTTGACCAGCGGCTGGATCGTGCGGGCCAGCGCCTGGGGCAGAACGATTCCACGAATGATGAGCCCGAAGGGCATGCCCAGCGCGCGAGCGGCCTCGATCTGTCCCTTCGGCACCGAGTTGATCCCGCTGCGGACCGTCTCGCACACGAATCCGGATGAGGAGAAGATCAGCGCGACGACCACCGACCAGAAAAGCGGGATCGTGATACCGACATGGGGTAGTGCCAGACCGATGAGCACCATGAGGCACAGATTCGGAATGTTGCAGGCCACCGTCACCCACGCCGCGCCCAGCGCGCGCAGCGGAGGGATGGGACCGACCCGGAAGACGGCCATGAGCGATCCCAGGAGCAGCCCGCCCAGGTAGGACAGGGCGGAGATCACCAGGGTGACCAGCAGTCCCCAGCCGATATCGGCGAGATTGTCGGTAATGGCACTCACGGTCGTCTCCTTGAAAGATGCGGGTCGTCACTATGACGAGAGTGCTGCCGGCCGCCGCGCCGTCGGCCCTGCGGCGGGTCCACTCGGACCGAGGACACGGCAAGCCTGACAGGCAACGAAGTCGTTCAGGAGTTCTGCGGAGTCTTATCACCGGCCTGCTCGGAGGCCGGCGCTGAGCCGCCCTCCGGCGCGGCAGTCTGCTGAGCGCCGTCAGCACCGGCCGTCGAGGACCCGGGGACCGACCCGATGGCCGGCGGCTGTGGGGCGGTGCCACCGAGGGACTTTCCGATCGTTGCGTCCCAGATCCTCTTCCAGGTGCCGTCGGCCTCGATCGTCTTCAGGAAGGTGTTGACGAAGGCCTGCGCACCGGAGTCCTTGGGAAGTCCGATGCCGTAGGGGTCCTCGGCGAAGGTCTCACCGACGATCTTGACCTTGTCATTGGACAGGACCTCGCTCTTGAGCAGGGACTGGTCCACGACGTAGGCCTTGACCTGCCCGCTCTCGACGGCGGCGACGCACTTGGCCTGGGTGTCGAAGGGCTTGGCGTTGGCCTTGGGGGCGTGCTTCTTCAACGCAGCGGCCGACGAGGAGTTGGACTGGACCGCGACGTCCCCGGTGAGGGTGTCGACGCCGGTGATGTCCTGGTTGTCGGCCTTGACCAGGATGGCCTGGCTGGAGGCGTAGTACGGACCGGCGAAGTCGATCTTCTTGGCCCGCTCCGGGGTGATCGTGTAGGTGGCGATGACGGCCTTGACCGTGCCGTTAGTCAGGACGGTCTCGCGAGTGTCGGCGGTGACCTGCTGGACCTCAAGGAGGGAGCGGGCGTCGTCGCCGCCGATGATGTAGCGGGCCAGCGCCTGGGCGATGGCCGCATCGAAGCCGGAGATCTTCTTCGTCTTGGAGTCCTCCCAGGAGAAGACCTCCGAGGTCTTGGTGCCACCGGTGACGAGCTTGTTCGCCTGCTTCACGGCGGCGGCCCAGGGGGAGGCGGCCACGACGTCGGCGGGAGCCACCGGACCGGAGTTGATGGCCTTGTCGTAGGCGGCCTCAGAGGCCGTCGACGAGGCAACGGCCTTACCGTCGGCACCCGTGTCGGCGCAGGCAGCCAGGACGCCGGCCAGGGAGACGGCACCGGTCGTGGCCAGGAGTCCGCGGCGGGAGAGGATGGTCATGGTGTTCCTTTCGTTCGGACGGGGAGGGGCCGTCCCAGGCGCTGGGCCTGCGGTGGTCGCCGCACTCGGGAGGAGGTGCGGTTCAGGGTTCAGTGGCTGAGCACCTTGGAGAGGAAGTCGCGGGCGCGCTCGGTGCGCGGGGAGGAGAAGAACTCGGCGGGTTGGCCAGACTCAACGATCTGGCCACCGTCCATGAAGACGACCCGATCGGCGACCGAGCGGGCGAAGCCCATCTCGTGGGTGACGACGAGCATGGTCATGCCCGAGGTCGCCAGGTCCTTGATGACGTCGAGGACCTCGTTGATCATCTCCGGATCCAGGGCGCTGGTGGGCTCATCGAAGAGCATGAGCTTGGGGTCCATGGCCAGCGCGCGGGCGATGGCGACGCGCTGCTGCTGCCCTCCGGAGAGCTGGGAGGGACGCTTTCCGGCCTGGTCCTCCAGACCGACTCGGGCCAGTAGCTCCCGGGCACGCTCCTCAGCCCGGCCCCGAGGGACACCACGCACCTTGATGGGCGCCAGGGTGATGTTGTCCAGCACTGTACGGTGCGGGAAGAGGTTGAAGGACTGGAAGACCATGCCCACCTCAGCGCGCAGCCGTGCCAGAGCCCGACCCTCCTGAGGCAGTGGGGTTCCGTCGATCTCGATCCGCCCCTTCTGGATCGGCTCCAGACGGTTGACAGTACGACACAGGGTCGACTTACCCGATCCGGAGGCGCCGATGACGGCCACGACCTCGCCACGGCGGATGTCGAGCGAGACGTCATCGAGAGCCTTGAAGCGGCCGTAGTACTTGGTGACGTGGCTGATCCGCACCAGGACGTCATCGTTCTGGTCTGCGGCTGCCTGATCAGGAGAGGGTGCGGATACGGTCACGAGTACCTCGTCTCAACATGGGTATGGGAGCGTCATCTGTCTCATCGACAGCAACAGCAACACATCCACATGCGCACTGCATTCCTCCTTGCGTCATGTCAGCCTGCACGTTTGAGAAAGCTCCGACCTCTCGTCAGGAAGAGTAGCACCGTCGGCAACCGGGGCGTCAACCAATCCTGAGCGCCCATGACCCTGGGATGATGCTCACACACCGAGCAGAGCGCCTAACCGCGCGAGTCGACCATCCGGTCGTAGTCTCATGCGCATGAGCCCCGCGAGCACCACCGATCCGCGTCGCCGTCTCCAGCCCGAGCAGCGTCGGGAGGAGCTGGTGAGAGTCGGCGTTGAGCTCTTCGCGGAAGGAACGCTCGACCGCACTCACGTCAACGAGATCATCAAGCGGGCCGGTGTGTCACGCACACTCTTCTATCACTACTTCCCCTCCAAGATCGCCTTCGCCCGAGCCATCGTGGAGTACGAGATCCTTCATCTTCACGGCCTGGTCGAGCAGCAGACGGCACTGACCCTGGAAGGGGCGATCTCCACCTTCGCAGGCTACGTGAAGGCCAGGCCCGACAGCCTTCGAGCACTTCACACCGGAGGTCTTGACCAGGACCCTGAGATCGCGGCCGCACTGGCCACCAGCTTCGAGCGTTACGAACGTCTCGTGCTCATGCTCCTGGGTATCGCAGAGCCCGATGAGCAGGCCATGTTCGCCGCTGAGGTGTGGATCAGCACCATGATCACCCTGTGCCTGGCCTGGCTGGATCACCCCGAGATCAGCCAGGAGACCATCACGAACATGTCGGCCCAGACGCTACGGAGCCTGGTGTCCCAGGCTCGGCAAGGCGCTGAGCACACCTCCGAGCAGGCCTCAGCGCCGAGCACCGCCCACGACCTGGCGGGCGACCACTGAGGGCGGCCGCCGAACCGCACTGAGGATCAGGCCTCAGCCGAGCCCCCACCACACACTTTTTCCAGCACTCCAAACCTGACGTAAAAAAAGACATTCACATAGACTCGGGCGTGCTAACCTCTCCCTCAGTTGTACAAGACGTACAATATAACGACGATGAGGGATCCCCACATGATGGTGCCCCTCGCTCTCAGAAGGAGAGCCAATCATGCCTGATGGCACCACTGGAGGTGTGGTGGCTGTACGCCGCAGGACATCGCGCGTCCTCTTCGCTCCGGAGACCTTCAACTTCGCCGAGGTAACCCGCGCGATCGAGGTGGCCCGCCGGATGCCTTCGCACGTTGAGTGCGTCTTTGCCGGCTTCTCGCGACGCAACTCCGAGTACATCAAGGCCGCGGGCTTCGAGTTCCGTCTGCTGACCCCCTACCTCAGCGAGGAGGAGGGAAGGCTGGCGCTGGACTTCGACCAGGGTCGCAGCCTGCACCACCCGTTCACGGCGCAGATGCTCGCTCAGCGGGTGACAAGTGAGCGGGTGCTGTTGCGCGCCCTACGCCCGGACGCCGTTGTCATCGGAGTAACTCCCAGCCAGTTTATTTCTGCGCGGGCGGAGTGCGTGCCACTGGTTTTCGTACGGCCCTTCGCCTACTCCCTGGCGCATCTGGAGGCGGCGCGCACCACCGGGGCCACCGGTTTCCTGCCGCGCACATCCCCCGAGGAGTGCCTCCTCGACAACGTGGCCGCCCACGCGCTCCATGCGCTGGGAACTCGGGTCCCCCTGCCTCGATCCTTCCATCAGGTGGCCAAGGCCAATGGCGTCTCGCTGCCCCAGGGAGTGCTCGCCGGGCTCACTGCCGACCTCAATCTCATCGCCAGCGCTCCGCACCTGCTGCCTCGATGGCTGAGGATGCCGGAGGGGCACCGGGTGGTGGGACCGGTCTACGCCCGTCTGCCCGGGGAGACTCCCGAGCTCCTCGCCGACCTGGCTGCCGGCCCCCAGCCCCTGGTGTACTTCGCCATGGGCTCATCGGGGAACCGTGACCTCGTCCTTGACGTCCTCGCAGGCCTGGGCCAGGCGGACTGCCAGGTACTGGCGCCGGTGCGCTCCCACCTTCACGAGGAGGACCTGGAGACTCTTCCGCTCAACGTCCACGTCACTGACTGGATCCCGGCGCACCAGCTGGGCGACGCCGTCGACCTGGCCATCACTCACGGCGGGGAGGGAACGGTGCAGACCAGCTGCGTCCAGGGGTGGCCCTTCATCGGGATTCCGTTGCAGTTCGAGCAGCGATTCAACATTCAGCGCTGCGTGGCCTTCGGCTCGGCCAAACTCGTATCGCAGAAGGAGGCTCGCAGGACCGACTGGGCCGCGCTGGTGCGCCAGGCCCTGGCCGACGACGGCATGCGTTCGCGCGCTCGGCGGATGGCACGGCTCATGGAGGGGCTGGACGGACCGGGCCGGGCTGCCGAGGCGATCTGCGAGCTGCTGTGAGTCTGCGGCGGCCCGGGTCCTGGGCCTGCGCCCTAAGCCTGCGCCCTGGCGCTGGCGTAGAGGCAGACGGCCGCGGCAGCGGCGACATTAAGGGACTCCGCCTTGCCGTAGATGGGGATGGAGACGACGGCGTCGGCTCGGCTCAACGCCTCTGAGGGCAGTCCGTGGGCCTCGTTACCGAGCAGCCAGGCACTGGGGGCCTCCAGGAGGGACTCAGCCTCGAAGAGGTCGAGGTCCCCACGTCCGTCGGCGGCGAGGACGGTGAGTCCGGCACTGTGAAGCGCGGTGACGGCGTCGTCGAGGGCCACGCCGGTGACCACGGGCAGATGGAAGAGGCTTCCGGCGGTGGAGCGCACGACCTTCGGCGCGGTGGGGTCCACGCTGCCGCGTACGAGGACGACGGCGTCGGCGCCGGCGGCATCGGCGGCCCGGATGATGGTGCCGGCATTTCCAGGATCCTGGGCCTGGGCGAGGACGGCGACGAGCCTGGCCCCTTCCAGGGCGGTGGTCAGTGCCTCGGAGCCAGTGACCTCCTCGGTGGCCACGACGGCCAGGAGACCCTGCGCGTCGGGACTCATGGCGTCCATGACCTGTTGAGTCGTGACGTGCACGTAGAGACCCACTGCCACGGCCTCATCCCAGATCTCGCCGTGGCGCTCGAGGGCCGCCTCAGTGAGGTAGACGTCGAGCACGCGGCCTGGGGCGTGCCGGACGGCCTCGCGCACGCCCTGGGGACCTTCGACGAGGAAGCGACGGTGCTTGGCCCTCGCGTTGCGGCGCGACAGGCCCGCCACGCGGGAGATGCGGGCCGACGCCGGATTGCTCAGCACCTCACGGCCGGCGGCCGGGCCCTCGCTGACGGTGCGCCGCCGCGGACCGCGGGCCTGAGGACGCTCGGGAGAGTCCTCGAGGAACTCATCAGGGACGGTGGAGGCGGTAGGGCTCATGCCGTCAGCCTACGCGAGCGGCCGACCAGAACACCGAGTCCTCGCCACAAACCGGCTCAGGGTCTGTGACGAGGACTCAGCGATGATGTGTCAGTGGGGGCTGACGCCCGACTGCACTGGTTGATGTCAGGCCTTGGGGGCGTTGACGTCCTCGGGAAGGGCCTTGCGGGCCACCTCCACAAGGGCCTTGAAGCCCTCGGGCTCATTGACGGCCAGCTCGGCGAGCATGCGGCGATCGATCTCCACGCCGGCCAGGCCAAGGCCCTGGATGAAGCGGTTGTAGGTCAGGCCCTCGACGCGGGCGGCAGCGTTGATGCGCTGGATCCACAGGCGACGGAAGTCGCCCTTGCGGGCGCGACGGTCGCGGAACGCGTAGACGCCGGAGTGGGTGACCTGCTCCTTGGCCTTGCGGTAGAGGCGCGAGCGCTGGCCGCGGTAGCCTGAGGCCTTCTCGAGAACGGAACGACGCTTCTTCTGGGCGTTAACAGCCCGCTTCACACGTGCCATGGTGAGACTCCTTGGTGGGTTGGGCGGTCAGCGACCGAGCAGCTTCTTGACCTGACGGACGTCGGCCGGGGCGACCGGCTGGTCCTGGGACAGCTTGCGCTTGCGGCGGGAGGACTTGACCTCCAGCAGGTGGCGCTTGTTGGCCTGCTCGCGCATGAGCTTGCCGCTGCCGGTGACCCGGAAGCGCTTCTTGGCACCGGAGTGCGTCTTGTTCTTCGGCATGGGTAATTTCCTCTTCTCGGTCCCTGGGAGACGCGTGGTCGCCGGGACTGCGGACCCCGCTCGCGGCGGCGAGGGGGTGGGTCGGTGGTGTCAGGTGAGTATCGAGAGCGCCGACAGCGCTCTCAGGAGTTCTCGCCGGCAGGCTCCCCGTCCGAGGCCTTGGCGCCCTTGGGCGCCCGGCCCGCGTGCTTCTCGGCACGGCGGGCGGCGCGGGCCTCCTCGCGGCGGCGGCGCTGGTCGGACTTGACCTCGGCCTTCTTGCGGACCGGAGCCAGGACCATGACCATGTTGCGGCCGTCCTGACGGGGGTGGGACTCGATGGTGCCCAGCTCGGCCATCTCCTCGGCCAGGCCCTGCAGGAGCCTGATCCCGAGCTCGGGCCGGGACTGCTCACGGCCACGGAAGCGGACGATGCACTTGACCTTGTCCCCGCCCTTGAGGAATCGCTCGACGTGGCCGCGCTTGGTGGCGTAGTCGTGCTCATCGATCTTGGGGCGGAACTGGATCTCCTTGAGCTGGGTGTTTGCCTGGTTGCGTCGCGCGTCGCGCGCCTTCATGGCCGACTCGTACTTGAACTTGCCGTAGTCCATGAGCTTGCACACCGGAGGGCGGGCGTCGGGTGCCACCTCGACCAGGTCGAGGTCGGCCTCCTCAGCCAGACGCAGGGCGTCCTCCACGCGGACAACGCCGACCTGCTCGCCGCTGGGGCCGACGAGACGCACTTCGGGAACGCGGATCCGTTCGTTGATACGGGGCTCGCTGATGTCGGTTCCTCACTCTGAGTCACGGATGGTTGCCGAACGAGGAAAGGCCCCCGTTCCTGCCGCGCAGGTCGGAGGCCTCGTGATGAGCGCGATCACCGCACAGCCGTGGCCGAGCAGGGACCGCGAAGGGCTTGTCACCCTCGCATGAACCCGATTCCCAAAAAGGAACCCAGGTGGGATCGCTCCGCTTGCGCACCGGGGCGAACCCCGGGTGGTCAGTGAGGAATGCTACCAGGGCACGGGCTCGCTCTCCCACTGCGTCCTCGCCCCTCTTGGCGTGAGTCCTCCCACGTATGAGGCGGATATGAGGCGGATATGAGGCGAGTCAGAGTGTCAGGAGGCCCAGCGGTTCGTGCGGACTCCCCACACGACGGCGACAGCACCGGTGGCGGCCTGGATCCCGAGCAGCGTCGTCGTCGGCGCTGCGATACCACTGGCAACGAGCGCCACAGCCAGCGCTCCCACGAGGACAGCGTCAGGCCCCTCAGTCAGCATCTGCATCAGCCCCGGCGGCAGGGAACCCATTGGCGAGGCGATGAGTCCGGCGGCGAAGTCGGGCATCCTGCGGAACCCCGAACGCAGCGCAGCCCCAGCCCAGGCCCAGCCGCTCACCAGGGCCAGAGCGACAACGATGGCGAGCCCCTTCTTCCCGTCAGCCGCAGCCCCGAGGGCCGCCATGGCCGGGGCCAGGCTCAGCAAGGACCACATACTCATGAGGACGGCCGGCACAAGCAGGTGGCCTGCTCGAACCACCCAGGGCGCCACCGGCCAGGAGGCGTCAGGGCCGCCGTCGAACCAGGCCTGACGCGCCGGCTCGGCAACGGCCAGGGTCGCGACCCAGCCTCCGATGAGATAGCCGACGGCGCGCAGGGGGTCACCGACGGCTCCGGACAGGAACGGCAGCACCGCGATGGCCAGTCCGACCCCCATCTGAAGCAGGCGCCGGCCCTGGCGGCGCAGCAGGAGCCAGTCCGTCTGAGCCACTCCTATCAGCACCCCGAGGGGTCGGGGCAGTCGGCTCCCGATCCGGGCCAGTCGCAACGGTGAAGGTTCCGCGGGCCTGGCGGGCTCCGGGGAGAGCAGCCGCCCCAGGGCCCTGGTGTCCAGTGACAGCAGTGAGACGTGCGCACCGAAGGACCGCGCGACAACGGCGAGGAGCGCAGCATCATGCACCTGCTCCAGGCTGGGTCTGGCCCGCCGCCATCCCTGCACGGCGAGGACGGTCAGCACCCCGGCCAGAAGGGCCACCGCCGTGTGCCCGAGCAGGGAGCGCGGGAAGGGAAGCGCCACGCCGGCCAGGCACGTTCCAATCCCCGCCAGGATGAGAAGACGGCGCAGTGGCTCGACACCGCGGTCAAGGATCTGGGCCTTGATGAGCTCGGTGAGCACCAGGCAGGTCCCGGCCGAAAGCAGGGCCGGCCACGCCGCGGCGGCGACCCAGCCGCCTCCGGCCGCCAGCGCTGGGAGCACGCCCACCGTGGCTCCCACGGTAGCCGCGATGAGGTACTCGACGTGGGCCACCGGCACCAGAAGACTGTCCCGTTGCCCGGGCATGGGCAGCCACCAGGCGGCCTCGTGGGGGCGCAGGAAGAGGGGGCCGAGCCGGCCGAGTGAACCGACGCCGACCGCCCCCAGTAGCATGAGCAGAGCCAGGCCCAGCCACCCGGAATCGAGACCCGCCGCTACGAAGCCGCCGAGCGCACCGCTCCCAGCCGCTGAACCGGGCTGAGCGGCGAGCAGCCGGCGCAGGTAAGGGGCCAGGATCGTCACGACGACGATGAGCGTCAGGAGTACGGAGTAGATGTCTCCCACGAGCGCCCAGACACCGCGGCGGTGCCGTCGGGTACGGCGCCGCACCCAGCTGCGCAGCGCGGCCCCGTCGGGAAACGTCGCCTCCTCAGGGGTCATGGGGAGGGCCTGCGTCTCCCGCTCACCCAGCGGCGTCACCTCAGCCCCTCCTCAATGGCGCGCACGCCGTCGTCCACGCTGAGCATCCGGGTGTCGCGTCCGACGAGGAGCACGTCAGTGGCCGCCTCCTCGACGATCTCCGGGTCGTGGGAGACCATGAGCACTCCCCCGCCGGCCTCGCGCTCCTCGACGAGCATGTCGGCCAGGAGCAGGCGGGTCACCCGGTCCAGGCGCTGCTCGGGCTCGTCGAGGACCAGCAGCCTGCGGGGCCGGACCAGGACCGATGCCAGCGCCAGTCGGCGCCGTTGCCCCGAGGAGAGCTCCTCTGGCAGGTGCCCCGCGAGCCGTCGCAGCTCCAGGTCCTCCAGCAGGTCACTGACCCGCTCGTCGGCCTCGACGACACCGTGCCCGAAGCAGACCATCCGCAGGTGCTCGGCGACCGTCAGGGTGGGGAAGAAGGACTCCTGCCCCAGATCAGTGGCGACAGCGGCGCGCTGGGCACCTGAGCGGGGGTCGGGGACGTGTCCGAGTACGTGAACCTGCCCCGCCAGTGGGTGCAGTAGCCCGCAGCAGGTGCGCAGGATCGTCGACTTACCGGCCCCGTTGACTCCGACCAGCGCCAGGACCTGTCCGGGAAGCAGCTCGAAGGTGGCCGGGGCGCAGACCGGCTGGTCGCTGTATCCGACACTGAGGTCACAGGCGCTCACCAGTGGCTCACGGCTCACCGCCGGGGGCTGGGAGCTGCTGGTGGAGGCTGCGGCCCCGACCATGGGACTCACCTCACCGTCGGCGGATTCATGCCGGTTAGCGGGTGTTGACACAGGCTCCGGCTGAGATGGGACTGAGGTGGTCGATATTGCGCTCATCGGTACTATTCCAACACACGTTTTTTTCGGTGGCCTGGTCGAATCGGATGCCTTACGCTCCGCAGTCATGGATTGGAACAGCGTGAGGACCCCGGACCCGCATGGCGCGTCCGACGACGATTGCGCCCCCTCCCGTGAGTCCGGAACCGACTGGAGCACCACGAGGGACCCGGGCCCCGGCCGGGTGATGGTCTCGACCTGGGACCTCGCCCAGATCCGCACCATCGCCGAGGCCTCCGCCCGGATCATCCAGAATGACGGACGCACCCAGGACGCCCGGGTCCTGCGCGAGGTCGTTGCCCGCTTCGACCAGGTGGCCGGGCCGCTGGAGGACCACTACGGACAGGTCGAGCAGTGGAAGACCCTGATCCTGGGACGCCCCTGAGATCGGGGTCCGGTGTCTCGGATCAGGCGGGGAGCGGGCACAGCTCCACGGTGTCGATGAGGTCGCCCCAGGCCGGGTTGACCATGACGTGCTGGCAGCCCTCCAGGCTCCGGGCCACGCCGGCACGGCCATCCGCGGCATCGATGCGGATGAAGACCCGCAGCTCGGCTCCCTCACCGGGCCCGAAGGCCACGCCGGTGACTCCGTCGACCTCCTGGAGCTGGGCGCGCACCTCGGCCTGCACCGGCTCGTTGCGCCATGAGGGCACCCATGCCTCTCCCCCGGCCAGGGCCACGACGGCGGGACGCGGCAGACGCAGGTCCCGGCTTCCGGGGTCGAGCACCCACAGCTGATCGGTGGACAGGCAGGCCACCTGCGCCGCTCGTCCGGGCGAGACGGGCACGGGGCGCACGTCACTGCGCCACCGGTTCATGGCCTCGGCGCTGGTGAACACCGGCAGGGCGATGTGCCCGTCGGGCAGGCTCACTGCCAGGGTCGCCGCGTCCTGGCAGGCGTCGGCGGAATGCACCTCATGGGTCGGGACCTCGGGCGCACCGCCGCGCGACAGGTCGGTACTCCGGAGTCCACGCTTCTCCGGGGAGCCTGGCAGGGCATGGGCGGCAACCGGAACGATGAGGCGTCCATCCACGAGCGCCGACCACAACCGGTCGAGGTACTCGTGACGCGCCAGGTCCGTGGCCTCCAAGGCGGCTTGGACCTCTGGACGGACTGCCCCATCATCTCCGGCGAAGGGTGAGGGCGCGGCGAGAAGTCGTTCCAGCTTCGCTCTGGCGGACATGGCAGCAGCCACCTGGGGCACCGCCTCGGGCCGTGGAGTCGGCAGCGGGTGATCCAAAGACCTGCTCATAGCACTCACCGTAGCGCGTCCGAGCCCTGGGGATTACTCCCCAACACCTTCCGAACCATTCACTCACCTTCGAGGACTCGGCTCGATAACCTGCTGCGGTGGTATCGCTCTACTCGTTGAAGTACTGGTACACCCGCCGATTGGGGGTCATCATCCAGGCATCGGTGCGCCGCGGTATCTCCCCTGACGTGTGGACCGCCGTCGGCGTCATCGCCGCAGCACTGGGCTGCGGGGCACTGGTCATGGGCTGGTGGCCTCTGGCATTCATCCTGCTGGCCGCCCGGCTCGGGGGCGCGAATCTTGACGGTGCCGTGGCTCGGGCCCGAGACGTATCGAGACCCTTCGGCTTCGTCCTCAACGAGATCGGGGACCGGGTCTCCGACCTGTTCATCATGGCCGGTCTGGTGGGCCTCGCCCTGCGCACCGGTTCATCGACCACCACGGTCTACCTGACCCTCATCGCTCTGGCGGCCGCAACGCTACCGACCTTCATCTCCCTGGCCGCCGCAGGCGCTGGCGCCACGAGGCTCAACGGTGGGCCGTTCGGAAAGACCGAGCGGTGCCTGGCGGCGGTCGTGGCGGCCGCCCTCCCCCAGTACCTGGTGATCATCGCCTGGGTCATCATCATGGGTTCTGCGGTGACGGCATGCGTGCGGCTGGCACGCACCGCCACCGCGCTCGCCGGACGTACCGGCCCGGCCATGGCCGACACCATGGCACCACCGCCTCCGCAGGACATCAGCCGCATAGGCCGCAGTGCTCCTGAGGACGAGGCCGCCCCAGGAGCCCAGTCGTGACCACCAGGATCAGCGCCTGGGCGGGGCACGAGGCGGACGGCGGGTTGATCGACTGGATCGTGGGCGGCAGCCGCTCGTGGACCGTGACCATTCCCGGGCCGGGGTGGGTCCTCACGGGTCGAGCAGTGTTCCTCGCGACCACGGCCGTGGCGATCCTGCTCCTGGCCGGCATCGGTGTGGCCCTGTCCCGCAAGGCGGAGCTGCGCCGCCGCTGGACCACGTGGGCCATCATCATCCCGGCGGTCGGCATTCCTATCTGGATCGGACGGGGGACGACGGCGCTGCTCGCCACCGCCCTCGGGTTGCAGTCCGTTCGCGAGCTCTCCCGGCTCACTCGACTGCCCAGGGCGGAGACCCTGATGCTGGCCTCACTGGCGGTGATCTATCCGTTGGCCGCCTGGTTGCGCCCGGGCCTCATGGCGCTCGCTCCACTCACGGTGCTCGCGTGCGCCGTGCCCGCCGTCCTGTCCGGCGACGTCGAGCACGGTCTGAGGAGGGCGACGATTGCCGGTTTCGCCTCGATCTGGATTCCTTGGTCCCTGGCGCACCTCGTGGTGCTGTGGCACGACGCGTTCCTCATCGCCTTCGCGGCTGCGGCCGCCGACGTGGCCGCGTGGGCCGGTGGGACCTTCCTGCGTCCAATAGCCTGGGCACGACGTCCGCTGTCCCCCCTGTCCCCGAACAAGACGCTCGGTGGACTGGCGGGGGCCGTCATCGGGGCCGCCCTCATCCTCACCCTGCTGGGCGACATCACCCCCGGCCTGGTGATCGCCGTCGGTCTGGGCGGCGTCCTGGGAGACCTTCTGGAGTCTCTCGTCAAGCGCACCGTCGGGGTCAAGGACGCCGGTACCTGGCTGCCCGGGTTCGGGGGTCTTCTGGACCGCGTCGACTCCCTGCTCCTGGTCCTGCCTCTGGCCGCCGTTCTGGGGTGAGTGGGCCGATCTCTCCGACGTCCGCCCCAGCCCCGTCCTGTCTCTCCACCTCCGAGCCACCCTCCTCCATCGCCCGCACAACCCACGGAAAGGTAGCCCGATGCCCCTTCAGATCCCCTCGGTGCCAGGTTCGGCCGAGATCGCCTCGGCGGGACGACGCCTGCGATCGATTGTGCGAACGCCCCAGAAGGTCACCTGGCGCGCGGTACTGCGTCAGCGCTTCTGGTCCGCCGTCATCGCTCCGTTCGGGGGTGTTCGGGTCGAGGGCGAGTTCGAGGCCGACGGCCCCTACGTCGTCGTCGCCAACCATGGCTCCCACGCGGACACGATCGCGATGATGAGCGCCTCCCCCACTCTCATGCGGGTGGTCACGGTCGCTGCCCAGGACTACTGGTTCACCCGTCGCTCGCGTCGCCTCGTGGCCAGGGGACTGCTGGGCGCCTACCCGGTGCGGCGCGACGGCGAGGGCGCCTACGAGGAGCTGCGGGGCACGCTGGCCAACCGGGTGGCCGAGTCGATGAGCATTCTCATCTTCCCCGAGGGCACCCGCTCCACGGATGGCAGCATGAGCCGCTTCCACTCCGGGGCCGCCCGACTCGCACGAGACTTCGGGATCCCTGTGCTACCGGTGGCTCTGGTGGGGACGCGAGAGATGATGCCGAAGAAGAGCGGCCTGCCCCGTTACTCCCCCGTCGAGGTACGCGTCGGCGAGCCGATCGCCCCCAGTGATGACGTGGAGGGCGTCAGCGACCGGGCGCGCGAGCAGATCGTGGAGATGCTCCAGCGCCCCCGCAGACCCGAGCCGGTCTCAGACGTCTTCACCGTCCTGCGCACCGCGATGGAGGGCTGTCGCGGAGACGCCGTGATGTTCGTCTGGGGCATGGCCGAGGCCATCTCCTTCCCGATCATGGCGGAGATGAGCCAGGTGTGGCTGGGGCTGACCCACCCAGAGCGGATGTGGCGGCGGGCGGCGATGGTCGTGGCGGGCTCAGTCACCGGGGTGGCAGTCACGCACCTGCTGACCCGGGGCGGACACCAGCCTCCCGCGCCGTGGACCACGCCCGAGATGAGGACGGCGACCTCCCGTTACCTGCGCCGGGGCCCCCACGGGTACTGGAAGCAGGCACTGACCGGGATCCCGGTGAAGCTCTTCGCCGCCGAGTCCGGGCGCCGTGACCTTCTTCTGCCCTCAGTCGTCATTCACGCGGCCGGCGAGCGTGCTGTGCGCATGGCGGCCTCCACCGCCATCGTCAGGACACTGGGCAAGCCGTTGGGACCGATCACCCGGCAGCACTACGGCCCCTACCTGGCGGCCACCGGCGTCGTCTTCGCCACCGCGCTTCGAGGCGTCATCAGACACTGGCAACGCCCGAGGCGTCCTGGACGCCCATGCTCACCCGCGTAGCAGCAGCCGCGCGGTCGGGAGACGTCAGGCAGAGGCGGGCAGAGCTCAGACACGCCCCTTCGAGGGCTCTCGTCCCTCCTCCTCGCCGGCCACGACCAGGGCCTCCTGAAGGGTGAAGTTGCCGTTGTAGAGCGCCTTACCGACGATCGCGCCCTCCAGTCCCAACGGCACCAGACGACGCAGCGCGACCAGGTCGTCGAGATGGGCGATACCGCCCGAGGCGACCACCGGCGCCGCAGTCCTCTGACAGACCTCGGTGAGCAGGGCGGTGTTGGGGCCGCTCAGCGTCCCGTCCCGAGTGACGTCGGTGACGACATAGCGTGCGCATCCTGCGGTATTGAGCCGCTCAAGGGTCTCCCACAGGTCTCCGCCCTCCTTGGTCCAGCCCCGGGCGGCCAAGGTGGAGCCGCGCACGTCGAGCCCGACGGCAATCTTCTCCCCGTGCTCGGCGATGACCCGTTCGGTCCACTCGGGGTCCTCCAGAGCCGCCGTTCCCAGGTTGACCCGAGCGGCTCCGGCGGACAGGGCCCGGGCCAGTGAGGCGTCATCACGGATGCCTCCGGAGAGCTCCACCTTGATACCGACCTCGCCGACGATGCGTGCGAGCAGCTCATGGTTGGAGCCACGTCCGAAGGCTGCGTCGAGGTCCACCAGGTGGATCCATGCAGCCCCGGCTCCCACCCAGTCCCGGGCTGCGTCGACGGGGCTGCCGTAATCCGTCTCTGAACCGATCGCCCCTTGAAGGAGGCGAACGGCCTTGCCATCGGCGACGTCGACGGCGGGAAGTAGAGTGAGCATGCGTTTCTCCTGCGGTGGTCGTGGGCTGGCTCGGGTGGGGTTCAGAGAGTCGTCAACCAGTTGCGCAGCAGCTGAGCCCCTGCGTCACCGGACTTCTCGGGGTGGAACTGCGTGGCGCACAGGGCACCGTTCTCGACGGCGGCGATGAAGTCGTGCCCGTGAGCCGCCCAGGTGACCTGGGGCAGACGGGTGGGACCGCGACCGAGCAGCTCGGCAGGGTCCTCAGTGGCCGCATAGGAGTGGACGAAGTAGAAGCGCTCGTCGGCAACGCCGTCGAACAGAACGGAGCCCGAGGGAGGGCGGACACGGCTCCACCCCATGTGCGGCACGACGTCGGCACTCAGGCGGGACACGGTGCCGGGCCACTGGCCCAGTCCCTCCTCAGCGGTCCCATGCTCCTCGGAGCGCTCGAACATGACCTGCATACCCACGCAGATTCCCAGGACCGGCCGTCCACCGGCCAGGCGCCGCTCGATGAGACGAGGGGCGTCAACCGCCCGCAGCTGCTCCATGACCGCGCCGAAGGCACCCACCCCGGGGAC
Organism: Actinomyces sp. oral taxon 171 str. F0337; assembly: GCF_005696555.1. Lineage (NCBI taxonomy): Bacteria > Bacillati > Actinomycetota > Actinomycetes > Actinomycetales > Actinomycetaceae > Actinomyces > Actinomyces sp. oral taxon 171. The sequence goes on from NZ_CP040005.1 coordinate 1,822,683, forward strand.
CACGAGCCCGTCGGCCTGGGCGACCTCATGCGGGTCGCTGGTGAGGGTCACCTGCGCGCCGACGCGTTCCAGAGCGCGCACCGCCGAGCGGACGTTGCCGGATCCGTAGGACAGGACGGTGACGCGTGGCGCTTGCATGTGACATACCCTACCGTCCCGGCAGATCGTTCTGAGTGTCCTCCACACTATGAAACGCCCTCTGACGTGCGCAGAACCAGGACCGGCAGCGCCGGCTCAACAGCCTTGACTCAACGGTTTTCGGTGATGCGTTGAGCTGATTGTGGTCGTGAGCAGGGACAGCGCCGGGACACGGCACCGATTGTGCGATCCGAAGCCGGGTAGTCGGCTTCCTTTCACGATTCCGCAAGATGGGCGAGTATTCATCCGTGAGCATGCAGTTCCCCTCCGGCCAGGTCCCTCCGCCGCCTCTGGCGCCTTCGCCGGCACCCCCACCTCTGGCACCTTCGCAGTCCTTCTCGAGCCACTCCCGTGCAGCGGCCGGCACAGGATCAGGCGGGTCCAGCGGGTCGCGCGGCGCCACGCCGTTCTCCATCCCCGGAGTACGGATCACCTCAGTGCTGGGACGCGGAGGCTTCGCCACGGTCTACGCCGGGGTGCAGGACTCCCTGGAGCGTCCAGTCGCCGTCAAGGTGGACTCCCGCCCCTTGGATGATCCTCGCAATGAGCGGCGGTTCATGCGCGAGGTGCAGGCGGCCTCGCGGATCTCGGGGCATCCTCACGTGGTCTCGCTGGTCGACACGGGCAAGCTGCCCGATCTGCACCCCTACCTGGTCATGGAGCTGTGCGCGGGCGGCAGCCTCTACGACCTCGTCTCACGCGGCCCGACCCCCGCCTCCGACGCCGTGGCCCTGGTGGAGGCCGCGGCCTCGGCTCTGGGGGCGGCCCACGCGGCCGGTGTCATGCACCGGGACGTCAAGCCCGCCAACATCCTTCTGGACTCCTACGGCTCTCCTCGTCTGTCGGACTTCGGCATCGCTGCCGTCCAGCGCGAGGGTCAGGATCCCACCGTGACCCTGGAGTGCCTCACCCCCGACTTCGCCGCACCGGAGGCCTTCATGCTGGCCAGCCCCGGCCCCGAGGGGGATGTGTGGTCCATGGGTGCGGTGCTCTTCGCCCTGCTGACGGGTCGAGGCCCCCGGCGAGGCCCCGACGGTGTGCAGCGCAGCCTGCCGGAGATCGTCCGTTCTCTCGACGACCCCCTCGACCTCAGCGACCCGCACGTCCCCGAGGTCCTGCTTCCGCTTCTGAGCAAGGCGATGGCTCCGGACCCCGAGCACCGCTTCCGCAACGGCACCGAGCTCACCGGGGCCCTGGGGCAGATCCGTGAGCAGCTCGGGACGGGGAACCTGGCTGTCGGCGGACCGGTGACCTCATTGCAGCTGGTTGAGGCCGGACTGGCGCCGCCTCAGCCCGACCAGAGGACGGGATCGCCCGACTCCGATGCTCGGAGCGTTGCACCACAGCGGCCATCATCCGACTCCGTCTTCCCGGTCCGCGCAGCCGGCTCCTCAGGCTCCGCCGCCTCAGCCCCCTCAGTCGTCTCAGGCGGGCTGGAGCCCTCCGAGAAGGCGCTGGTGAACGCCCCCGCCTCGGCTCAGCCGAGCCAGTCGATGAGACTCTCCGGCCGAGAGCGCCGTCAGGCAGGTCTGCGTTCCGGAGCGATCGGCGCAGTCGTCGGCCTGGTCGTCGGTCTGAGCGCAGGATGGGTGGCGGGCGCCCGTCTGGCTCCTGCGGCCAGTGCCACCAGGGCGCCTTCGGCCGCGTCCCAGTCCTCATCGTCGGGTCAGGACGTCGTCTCGACCCCGCCGCACCCGGTGGGTACCTGTCTGGCGGGAACCACCTCGATCTCGGGTCAGACAACGGCCAGGAAGGTCAGCTGCAACGAACCCCACTCATGGGAGGTCTACCAGGTGGGGACCCTGGCGGAGAGCACCTCGGGGTCCAGCGATGACGACCTGGCAGCTGATCCCAACGTGCAGGCCACCTGCACCTCAGAGGCCGCCCAGCAGTATGGGGCGAGCGATCCGAGCACATCGGTACTGGGACCGGGGGAGGCCGGCTGGAATGCCGGGAAGCGGGGCTTCTCCTGCATCGCCTCGGACAAGAGCGGGCAGCGGACGAGCTCCTACGCCGGTTAGGAGCCGCTGCCGCACCCTCAGCCGGCAGGGGGCAGCTCGTAGCTGTGGTATCCCGTGTGACGTCACTGCGGGGGACGGCGCAGGCCGCGTCCGAACCAGCGCATCGCCCGGGGTGCCTTGATCTCGGAGGACTTCACCGCGCCCGGGACGTCGTCGGCGTCGATGACTCCTAGGAGCACGTCCTCGACGACCTGGTCCATGGAGGCCAGCAGGAGCCCCGCAGAGGCCTCCTCACCGGGCTGGCCGTTGGTGAAGTGCCGGGCGGTGATCGTCCCGGACAGGCCGGATTCGATACCGACGTCGGTGGCCAGGTCGGCGGTCATGAGGACCGCGCCGGCTCGTGACAGGCGAGAGAGCTGGGCGGCCAGCTCCGCGGCCTCAGCGGGTTCGGAGTCGGAGCCGCCGAGCAGCTCGGCCACGTCCCAGTCCGAGTGGGCGGAGACGAACCGCTTGACCGCGAAGGCCCCGTTGGAGGAGGGCACCACGGTGCAGTCGAGGTCCATCAGGGAGCACATTCCGGCCAATCCATCAGCCCGGTTCAGCGGTGTCATGACGACGGCGACCTTGACCGCCCGAGGAGCCTGGTCGTCGGACTGACCGGGCACGAAGGAGCTCAGGGAGTCGGCCGCGGCGGCGATCTGCGCCTCCTGGGCGTCGGTGAGCCGGGAGACGCCCTCGGTGTCCTCCGTCTGGCCCTGTCCCCCGCTCAGGGGATGGTAGGTGTTGTGGGGGACGTCGTCGGGACTCACTTCTGCCGGCGTGCTCTCCCCCTCGACACCGGCCGATACGGAGTCGTCCTCGGACCGGGCCTCCTGGCCCGGTCCGCTTCGGGGGGCGTCCTGAAGAGCCCCCATGTCTCCGCTCGAGAGGTCGTCTGGGAGCTCCACGTCGCCCATGAGGGCGGCGAACTCGGCGTCCAGGTCGCGCTGGTGGTCCTGCTGGTCGTCGCGGTTCCCGTCGGGCCGGGGGGTCTGATCCATCACAGGCTTCCCTTCGTGGATGGGATGGTCTCGACGTGGGGGTCGTCCTCCACGGCGGCGCGCAGGGCGCGGGCCAGGGCCTTGAACTCGGCCTCGGCGATGTGGTGGGGATCGCGCCCGGCCAGGACACGCACGTGCAGGCAGATACCGGCGTGGTAGGCGATGGCCTCCAGTACGTGACGCACCATGGAACCGGTGAAGTGACCGCCGATGAGGTGGTGGATGAAGGCCTCGGACTCGCCCTCGTGCACCAGGTAGGGGCGTCCGGAGATGTCGACGACGGCATGAGCCAGGGCCTCGTCCAACGGAACGCTGGCCTCGCCGAAGCGGCGGATGCCGCGCTTGTCACCCAGGGCTGCGCGCAGGGCCTCACCGATGCAGATGGCGGTGTCCTCCACAGTGTGGTGCACGTCGATCTCGGTATCACCGGTGGCGCGCACCGTCAGATCGATGAGCGAGTGGCGCCCCAGCGCGGTGAGCATGTGGTCGTAGAAGGGGACGGTGGTGGAGATGTCGGTCTGGCCCGTGCCATCGAGGTTGATCTCGACGACGACGCTTGACTCGCTCGTGGCTCGTTCAATGCGCGCGGTACGGCTCATAGGTGCTTCCTCAGCATCGTGTGTCGCGCTTTTCAGCGGCGTGGTTCATAGGTATCTCAATCGATAGCAACCCTACCGGTCCCAGGCGGTGATCGCTGCCGGCGTCCTCGTCATCCGCCGATGGCTGCGACCAGGGCTCGGCGGAGGCGCTCCATCTCGGCGGGTGTGCCGATACTGGCCCGCAGGAAGCCCTCGGGGCCGACGACGCGGATGAGGACCCCGGCGTCGAGCAGGCGCCTCCAAACGGTATCGCGGTCCGGGAACGGGCCGAACAGGACGAAGTTGGCGTCCGAGTCGTGCGCGGTCAGGCCCTGGGCCCGCAGCCAGTCCACGAAGGCATCGCGCTCATTGCGCAGAGAGGCCACCTGAGCCATGAGCTCCTCACGGTGAGACAGGGCGGCCAGGGCCGCGGCCTGGGTGACGGCGGACAGGTGATAGGGCAGGCGCACGATGCGCAGGGCGTCAACCAGGGCACTGTCTGCGGCCAGGTAGCCCAGGCGCAGGCCGGCGGCCCCGAAGGCCTTGGACATGGTGCGGGTGACGGCCAGGTGCGGGTTGGCCGACCCCACCAGCTCCAGGGCGCTGGGCACGCCCGGGCGGCGGAACTCGGCGTAGGCCTCATCGATGACGACGACGCAGTCACTGGCACGGGCCGGTGAGCCGATCCCGGCTCCGAGCATAGGGCCGTGACCGCGCGCCGCCTCGAGGATCCGCCTGATGTCCTCAAGTGGCAGGGCCGTTCCAGTCGGGTTGTTGGGGCTGGCCAGAATGACGACGGCCGGTCGCAGCTCGTTGATCGCTGTCACCGCGGCGTCCGCATCGAGCGTGAAGTCCTCCCGGCGCGGTCGCGTGACGTAGTCGGTCAGTGTGTCCCGGGCGTACTCGGGGTACATCGAGTAGGTGGGGGTGAAGGTCAGGCAGGTGCGCCCGGGGCCGCCGAAGGCCTGGAGCACGTGGAGCATGACCTCGTTGGAGCCGTTGGCCGCCCAGATCTGCTCAGGGGCCGGGTGCGCATCGGACTCGGCCTTGAGATAGTCCGCGAGCGCGGCCCGCAGCCGGGGGAAGTCCCGCTCCGGGTAGCGGTTGAGGCCCTGGGCGGCCTGCGCCACGGCGGTGGCGATCGACTCGATGACGGCGGCCGAGGGCGGATGGGGGTTCTCGTTGACGTTCAGCCGCACGGGGACGTCGATCTCGGGAGCCCCGTAGGGGGCCTCACCGTCCAGGTCCGGTCTCAGGGGCAGGTTCGCGCTCACACCAGGAGTCTACGGCTCGGTCTGCTGCAGCGGACGGGGTCCCGCAGCAGGAGGTGCCGGGCACCGAGGAGGCGGCCGCAGTGTCCTGCTGCGGGCCTTGTCAGTGCGGCTCGCTGGTGAGCATGATCTCCTGGAAGTCGAGGCGGTTCAGGGCGTGCTCCAGGGAGTCGGCCGAGTAGAGACCCTCGTCACCGGCGTCGAGAAGGGCCTCGCGCTGGGCTCGGATCATGTCCAGGGCGCGCTCTCGCACAGGGGCGAGCTCGTCGTGGCGCCAGGTGGGGTCGGCCCAGGCCTTGGCAACGGCTGCCGGCGAGACGACGATGTCATTGCCCTCTCTGCGCACGAGGCCGTGCTGCTCAGAGGCGGGGCTGGGGCTCTCGCTGTTCTCGGGGTCGGGGGCGGTCTGCGACGCCTTGTCCAGCTCAGGCGTGCTCGTCGTCGCCTGAGCGTCTGGGGTGCCGGGGCCTGTGGCACCGGTGATCACGGCGTGCTGGGAGGCGCCGTGGGTGCCGACGGAGGCGACGTCGCGGGCGGCGTTGACCAGCAGCGAGATGACGGCGGCCTTCTCCTCCTCGTCGGCGGGTCCGGCCATGGCGGGCCTGACGAGGCGGACCAGTGCGGGCAGCGTGAGGCCTTGGATCGTCAGTGAGCCGGCGGCCACGAGCATGGACACCAGGAGGAGGAAGGGGTAGTGAGGCGCTGTGGTCGGCAGGGTCTGGGCGGCTGCCAGGGTGATGGCGCCGCGCATACCCGCCCAGACGATGACGGCGCCCTCGCGTGTGCCCAGGGGCTCGGCCGCGAAGTAGTCCAGGTCGGCGCCCCGGCGTCTGACCCGGCTGGAGAGGCGGCGTGCGCGCCGGGCGATGCTCTCGTGGCTGGTCTCTTGGCGGAGCCTGCGCTGAACCTGCGCCAAGGGGCTCCGGTCCCAGGGCACCGGGGGCATCTCGGACTCTCCGCGTACAATGGCCGAGCAGCGGTTCTGGAACTGGTGGATGGCCTCCTCGTTCTCCCGCCAGTGGATCGCCCATCGCGCGGTCCGGTGGCTGAGGACCTTGAGCATTGGTGCCACCACGAGGGCCCGGATGACGACGGTGAGGAAGCCGGCGACGACAGCGACCGAGATGGCCCGCACAACACCGAGAGCTGAGGCGTCGACCTTCTCCACGACGCCGAAGAACTCCAGCCCCATGACCAGGAAGATGAGTCCTTCCAGGGTGAGCTCGACGGTGTGCCAGTTGGTGCGTGAGGCCACCCGGTGGGCCGGCGGCAGCATCCGGGGGCCGCGGTGGCCGGTGATGAGCCCGGCGACGACAGCTGCCACGAGGCCCGAGCCGTGCATGTGCTCGGCCGGTATCGCCGCGAGGAAGGGGACGGTGAAGGACACGACCGTGTCCACGGTGGGGTCGGTGATGTGGGAGCGCACCCGCAGGCTCACCTCACCGACGAGCCAGCCCACGCCCAGGGCCACGAGGACCGCCAGGGCGAAGCCGCCCAGGACGCCGCCGATGCTGACGCCGCCGGATGTGGCCGCGGAGATGGCTGAGGACAGGACCACCAGGGCGGTGGCATCGTTGAGGAGCCCCTCCCCCTCCAGGACTGTGATGATGCGCTGGGAGACGCCCAGCCGGCGGGCGATGGAGATGGCCACGGCGTCGGTGGGACTGAGGATCGCCCCCATGGCGATGGCCCAGGCCAGGGAGAGTCCCGGGACCAGGACGGTGAGGACCCCGCCGATCACTGCCGCGGACAGGGGCACCAGCAGGATGGCCAGCACCGCCACCGGGGCGAGCTCGCGGCGGAAGTTGATGGTGGAGATGCTCACCGCCGTCGAGAACAGCAACGGGGGAAGGACTCCTTCCAGAACCAGCTGGGGGTCCAGCTCGATCGCCGGGATGAAGGGCAGGAAGCCCACCGCCGTGCCTCCGGCCAGGAGGATCAGCGCCGGGGCGACCCCGATGCGGTCACTGAGCTGAGATGCCGCCGCAATGGCCAGAGCGCCCAGTACGGCGATGATGAGGAGGTCCATGGGCCCAAGGGTATCCAAGGGCCGCGCCGCCTTGAACGTCCGCGCTACGGTGGATCTGTGACGATCACAGGCCCCGCTGAGGATGCTGAGCGCTCCGCGCACCCCGATCTGCCCGACTCGCCCGTGCGTGAGCGCGCCGAGACCGTCCTGCGCGAGCTCGTGGGTCGCGGCGACGCGCACCTGCGCGAGGACCAGTGGCGGGCGATCGAGGCGCTTGTCGTCGCTCACCGCCGTGCGCTGGTGGTCCAGCGCACCGGTTGGGGGAAGTCGGCAGTGTACTTCGTGGCGACGGTACTGCTGCGAGAGGGCTGGGGAGGCTGGCGGCCGGGCGACCCACCGCCCTCCCCCGGGGCGCGAGGCGGCGCCGGGGCGAGCGTCATCATCTCGCCACTGCTGGCCCTGATGCGCGACCAGGTGGCCGCTGCCGAGCGTGCCGGGATCCGGGCCGTGACCATGAACTCGGCCAATGTCACCCAGTGGGATGAGATTCAGGCCCGGGTGCGCGCGGGTGAGGTCGATGTCCTGCTGGTGTCCCCGGAGCGTCTTAACAACCCGGTCTTCCGCGACGAGGTACTCCCCCACCTGGCTGCAAGCGCCGCCCTGGTCGTCATTGACGAGGCCCACTGCATCTCGGACTGGGGCCATGACTTCCGTCCTGACTACCGGCGCATCGGCACTCTGCTGGCCGGCCTGCCACCGTGCACCCCCGTCCTGGCGACGACGGCGACCGCGAACTCCCGGGTCAGCGCCGATGTCGCTGAGCAGCTGGGAGCGTCCCTGGAGGAAGGCGGGACTGCAGGAGAGCAGGTTCTGGTGCTGCGGGGAGCCCTGAAGCGCGACTCCCTCCACCTGGGGGTCAAGGTCCTGCCGGATGCCGCCTCCCGCCTGGCCTGGCTGGCCGCCTACATCCGCCGTGCTCCCGGGAGCGGCATCGTCTACTGCCTGACGGTATCGGCGGCGCTGGAGATCGCCGAGTACCTGCGCACGACCGGCACGGAGGTGGCCGCCTACACAGGACAGACCGACGCCGCCGAGCGCGAGCGCCTGGAGGAGGACCTCAAGGCCAACCGGGTCAGGGCGCTGGTGGCCACCTCCGCTCTGGGAATGGGCTTCGACAAGCCGGACCTGGCCTTCGTGGTGCACGTGGGGGCTCCTTCCTCCCCGGTGAGCTACTACCAGCAGGTGGGGCGCGCCGGTCGCGGTGTGGAGCGGGCCGAGGCGGTCCTGCTGCCCGGCGCTGAGGACCGGGCCATCTGGGAGTGGTTCGGCTCGCAGGGCTTCCCGCCCGAGGACCAGGTTCGTGCGGTCCTGGACGCCTTGGAGGAGCGGAGGGCCGAGGGTGCCGGGGCGGCGTCGACGGCGGTGCTGGAGACAGTGACCTCGTTGCGGCGCACTCGGCTGGAGTCCACGCTCAAGGTTCTTGACGTTGACGGCGCCGTGCAACGAGTTCGTGGTGGCTGGGAGTCCACCGGCCGGCCCTGGTCCTATGACGCACGGCGTTACGCGAGAGTCGATGCCGCGCGCCGGGCCGAGCAGGAGGCGATGGTGGCTTATGAGGGACTCGGGGACGATCCCGGTCCCGAGCAGGGAGCCGTCCCCTGCCGGATGGCCTTTCTGAGGTCGGCGCTCGATGATCCCCTCCTTGAGCCGGGATGGCGCTGCGGAGCCTGCGACCTGTGCGGGGGCCTGGAGCTGCATGAAGCCCTCGACCAGGAGCAGGTCGGTGCCGCTCGTCAGGCGCTCGGGCGCGCGGGGGTCGAGCTGCGGGCACGCCGCCAGTGGCCCACCGGGATGGATCGATTGGGCCTGGGCCACCTCAAGGGCCGTATCGGAGCCGACCGTCAGGCGGCGACCGGTCTGGCCGTGGGGAGGCTGGACGGGTTGGGGACCTCGGGAGCACTGCGTGAGCTGGTGGCCTCCGCCGCCGACGGCGAGGTCCCGGTGGTCGTGAGACCGCAGGTCCTTGAGACGGTGGACCGGCTCGGCGAGATCATCCGCGGTGAGCAGGACTCCGCCGGTTCCCACAGGCCGGACAAGCCGCTCGCCGTCGTGGTCGTGGACTCTCGCACCCGTCCCCGCATGGTCCGCGGGCTGGGGCACGCCGTGGCCACGCGACTGGGCGCCAGAGCCCTGGGCGTCGTGGGTCTGGCCGGCCAGGACCCGCCACAGCACGATGTGGGCTCCGCATTTCGCCTGGCACAGGTGGCCCGCAGCCTGACGCTCCGGGAGTGGTCGGATCAGGCCCTTGAACAGCTGCGGGACTGCGTCGTGGTGCTCGTGGACGACTGGAGCGACTCCGGCTGGACGCTCACGCTGGCGGCCTTTCTCCTGCGCGAGGCGGGAGCGGTGGCGGTCCACCCCTTCGTCATGGCACAGAGATAGGGGCCGGCGGGTGACCTCAGCAGCCGGCGTCCACCAGCCCGGCGTACTAGAAACCAGTGGAGACGGCGGCCAGCGCCGGAGCCACCTGCCCCCCAGGGGTCCCGACCTGGTCCTCCAGGTAGTACCACCAGAAGGGGGCTCCCCAGGCATCGGATCGCCCCAGCGCCGCACCGGTGACGTGCTCGGCCACGGCGGTGCGGGCCGCCGCAGGGTCGGAGGCCGAGCCGAACCACCAGGGGCCGGCGTTGAGGTCCTCACCCCCGTACCCGAGCTCGGTCACGGCGATCCGGGAGGAGGAGAAGGCGGCCTCCAGAGTGTTCAGGACCCGATCAGCGGCTGTTCCCAGCGGATGGAGCTGGGGGTAGACGGACAGCCCCACAACGTCGATCAGCTCCCTGATAGATGCGGGGATCTCCCTGGCGGCATAGCTGAACAGGGAGTATGTCGGGTCTGTCTGCCCGAGCTGGTAGTACAGGGTCAGCACGGTCGTGGCACTGGTGCGATCACGCACGGCCTTGGCCGCTCGCTGCGCCTTGGCCACCGGCCCACCGCCCAGCCAGTCCCCACCGATCTCGTTGCCGACCTCCCAGGCATCGACGTTGGGAAGCGCCTTGATGAGGGCGTCGACCCGCATGTCCCAGGCGGCGTCGGTCAGGACGACCATGTCGTGGGAGTCGCAGATCTGGACCAGGGCCTGACCTCCCTGCGCGTGCAGGGACTCCACCGTGCCGCGCCAGCCGGCCATCTCCTGAGCATCATGGGGGTCACCGATCACCAGGCGGGCCGACACCTTCCGCTTGCCGCCCCCGGGGCCGCCGGGGGCGAGGGCGGCAGCGATCTCGGCGGCCGTGGGCACTCGAGTGAAGGTCACCCCGATGACGGCGTCCTGCGGCGCCTGGGCCGCCAGCACCCGGTCCAGGGCGAGCTGGGCCCCTGCGGCGGACTCCAGGGCGGAGCTCGCCAGGCGGCCTCGCTCCGCCCAGGACTGGGCCGTGGCGCAGGCGTCCAGAGACTTTTGGGCGGAGGCCCGCAGCGTGCCTGCCTCATCGGCGCCCTTGAGACCATTCGCGGTGGCCCGCTGGTAGCGCTCGGCCTGCCGCTCGTGAAGGGTCCTGGCCGCCAGCTCCAGGAGATCGTGCTCACCGGAGGCCGGCAGGTCCACCATGAGGGCTGAGTAGCCATGGCTGGTGGGCCACGACATGGTCAGCGTGCAGGCACGCGCGGTAGGCACATCGATGCCGATGACACCGCCCTCATCCTGGTAGAGGGGGCCGACGGCGATGACCTCCAGGGTCTTGGCATCCAGCAGCGCGTCGTCATAGCCGACCTCGCCCTTGCCGTTGGACTGGATGCGTCGCAGCGCCTCGAGGTTGAGGGCGTTGCCCTGAGCGTCACTGACGCGAAGGCTCAGATGGGTGGTTGCACCGTCTCCCATCGCTTGCGGAGTCACATTCGCGTGGCCGCAGGAGGACACTGACGTCGCCAGAATCCCGGTGCCCAGGAGCGCCAGTGCCCTTCTGCGGTTGGTCTCAAAAGTCATGGAAGTATTCTTCCAACCTCTTGAGAGACACTTCGACCGAACGGTCTCATGTCCGCGAATCCGGGGCCCCTGAATATCACAGCCGTCGCCGTAGTCATCTCAGCTGCGAGGCCGGCACGAAGGTGTACCCCTCGGCCTTGATACCGGTGACGATCCTCTTCAGCTCGGCCAGCGGGTAGTAGGGGTGGAAGAAGAAGCTGGCCGTGGCGTGGGTGTTGACCAGGTTGAGCTTGGCCGCGTCGATGACCTCCTGAGCCAGGCGCGGCGGGTGCTGGTTGATCTCGTTGGGCTCGAAGTTACCCAGGTTCTCGGGCAGGACGTGGGTTCCGTAGGGATCGTTGACCGCATAGGGGAAGAACTGCCCGTAGTAGTCGTGGGGACCGGCCTGGGTGTTGGTCAGGGTGCCGGCGTAGAGGAGCTCGCGCTCGTAGCGCACCGGGTAGTGCTCGCCGATGCCGTAGTAGGCCTCACGGGTGGCTGAGTAGTGCGGGGTCTCGAAGATCTCCGGAGTCGGTAGGCCGACCTCGCCGAAGATCTGGCGTCCCTGGTCCACACGCTCAGCGGCCCACGCCTGGGAGGTGCCCGGCAGGGCTCCTCCGATCTGGACGAAGGACTTGTCCTCGCAGTCGACGGCCGGGGCCTTGGTGTCGTTGGTGGCCGAGCACCACGAGCGGATGAACTCGAAGTCGTCAGCGGAGACGGCGTTGTAGGGATTGTCCAGGGTTCCGAACTGGTGGGTGGTGCCGTGCTGGATGATCGTCCCGCCCTTCTTCACCGCGTCCTGGAGGACGGCCACCAGCTCCGGGGAGTCCTCGAGAGTGAGCTCCTTGGGCGTCCCGTTGTTCTCGGTGCCCTTGGGGTCGACATACTTGGGCACCACTGCCATCTGGAAGGGCACGTTCTCACTGTGGAGGTAGTCGACGATCGCCTGCAGCTCCTCGGGGTCACTGTCGGGGGTCACGTCCTCCAGGCGCACAGCGGCCTGGCGGAGCTGCTGGGCGCCGGGCTGGAGGAAGTCCAGGAGGATGTCGGCAGCGGCGATGTACCGGTCCTGCTCACCCAGGTAGGTCAGCGGGATCTCACCGATGAAGGTCAGTCCGGATGAGCTGACCGCCCAGGGGAAGGAGGTGGTGCCGGACTGGGCGACGGACGCGCAGGCGGTGGCCGCGCCGTCGGGCTTGGAGCACTCGGCGCGCCCCAGGACCGTGACGTCCTTCTCGCGGATGATGTGCGGGGCGATGATCCCACCGGAGTTGAGCTCGCTGCGCTTCAGGGAGGCACCGTTGTAGCTGATCCTGGTGACCCGGTCGGTGGAGTCGATGTAGGAGGTGGCGGCGTCCCATCCGTAGCGCTGAGTGAAGGCGGTGCGGTCGGCGTCGGTCTTGGTCAGCTGCCAGATGTTGAAGCCGGTCCACATGACCGGGATGTTGCCGGTGAGGGCATCGTCGATGAAGGCCCGTGGCAGGGGCTCGTCGTAGGTGGAGCCGACGTAGACCACGTTGGTGAAGCGACCGGCCAGGCCTGCGACGTAGTCCTTGACCGGAAGGGTCGTCACGGTTCCGGAGTGACTGGCCAGGGTGCCCATGCTCAGGGCGTAGTACTCCCCCAGCTTGGCGTAGTCACCGGTGGTGTCGAACAGGACCAGGGTCGATGCCGGTCCCGCCTCCTGGTTGGAGAAGGTCACCGCACCGGCAGGTACATCGGGCGCATTCTGTTTGAGGTCACGGATCTTGACCTGTCCTGCGGCGGGAGCAGGCTTGTTGAGATCAATGTCGGCCTGCTTGTCACCCCTGAGGGGAAGCTCTTTCTTGGCCGCCGCGGCTGGTTCAGGCGGAGCCGGCAGCGGGTTCTTGGCCGGGTCGGCGTCATTGGGCTGTGCTCCACCGGCCGGCTTGGCCGCTGCGGCCTGGGCCGCGACCGGAACCTGCGCGCCGGTGGCGGGAACGGCCTGGGCGGGGCCGACTGAGGCGATGGAGCTGCCCAGGCACACCGCGATGGCGGCCAGTGCGCAGCGACGGCGTCGTGCAGACAGAAGGGTCGGCAGGATCATGAGCACTCCTTGGACGAGGTGGGAACGGGCTCGAACTCGGGAAGGGGAACACCGCGGCCGAACAGGGCGGCGATGACGGCCAGGATGCGCTTGCAGGCGTGCCCGTCGCCGTAGGGGTTGGCGGCCTGGGCCATGGCCGCGTAGGCCGCCTCGTCGGTCAGCAGGGTGGAGACCCGCTCGACGATGCGGTCCTCGTCGGTCCCGACCAGATCGGCGACCCCGAAGGCGATGGCCTCGGGACGCTCGGTGTTGTCCCGCATGACCAGGACAGGTTTGGACAGGGCTGGGGCCTCCTCCTGAACACCGCCGGAGTCGGTGAGGACGACGTCGCAGCGGTCGATGAGGGCGCAGAAGGCACCGTACTCCAGCGGATCGCACCAGATGACGTTGGGGTGGCCCTCGATCTGGGGCAGGAGGTCCTCGCGAACCTTGGGGTTGCGGTGGACTGGCAGCACGAAGAGCGTCTCGGGGTGCTTCTCGGCCAGGCGCGCGACGGCACGGCCGATGGCCCGCATCGGCTCGCCCCAGGACTCACGGCGGTGGGCCGTGACGAGCACGACTCGTCGGGAGGCGTCCTTCAGTGCTGCTGCCAGCTCCTCGTCCGGTGGCGGAACCCGGCGGTCGACGGCGACCAGGAGGGCGTCGATGACCGTGTTGCCCGTGACGCTGACGGTCTGCGGGTCGGTGCTCTCGCGCAGCAGGTTGTCCCGGCTGGTGGTGGTGGGGCACAGGTGCAGGGCGGTCACCTGGCTGATGAGCCGCCGGTTGGCCTCCTCGGGGAAGGGTGAGGAGATGTCACCGGTGCGCAGACCTGCCTCGACGTGAAGGACCGGGACCGTGTGGTAGAAGGCCGCGAGCGCGGCGGCGAAGGCGGAGGTGGTGTCCCCCTGGACGACGACGGCGTCTGGCCGATGGACCTCGATCGCCCGGCCCACCCCTTGCAGACAGCGGTTGGTGATCTGGGTGAGCGTCTGTCCCGGCGAGTGGATGTCGAGGTCGTCGTCGGGCACGATGCCGAAGAACTCGTGCACCTGGTCGAGCATCTCACGGTGCTGTCCGGTGACGACGACGATGGGGGCGAAGCGCTGGTCGTCACCCATGGCTGCCACCAGGGGGGCGAGCTTGATCGCCTCCGGGCGGGTGCCGTAGACGAGCATGATCCTCAGGGGGCTGCCCGTTTGCGTGGAGTCGGTTGTCATGGGTTCTCCTGGTCGTGCGTCGGAGTGGGATGAGATGGGCTCAGTGATGGTTGCGTCGGATGTCGCCGTGGAGGGGAGGGAGGTCCTACTCGTCCTCGGTGATCGGGGTGAAGGTGACGTCGGAGTCCTCGCAGTAGGCCGCCACGGCGCCGGACCGGTAGGGGGACTGCTTGTCGGTGACGGTTCCGAGCTCCTGCCCGTCCACGGTGATGGTGAAGGTGACCTCTGCCGTCTTGGTTGTATCAATGGTGACGGTGACGTCGTGGCTCTTCCCGGGCGGGTAGACGGGCGTGTTGCCGGAGGACAGGAATCTCTGGTACCCCGGGTAGGCGGTGTCCTGCTTGGAGACCTCCCAGCCGTTGGGCTTGAGGGCCAGGGCGTAGAAGTGGTTGTTGTCGGTGTAGTTCCACAGGAGCCAGGCGACCTCCCAGGCGTTGGGCTCGCCGTCCTCGCGCAGCTGTCGGACGGTGGTCATCGTGGTGTGGATGGTCTGGACGCCTCCCGCCTCGATCTCGACCGTGGTGGATGTGGCCAGCCCGGCGTGGGTCTTGTCCTGGGAGTCGGCTGACGTCGGCTTGAGGCGCAGCAGGCCCTCGGAGCACGAGGCCTCGCCGTAACCGTCGAAGATGATCTCCCACTGGGAGCAGTCGGGGGTCCCTGCCTCTCGGGCGTGGCAGTACACGGTGACTCCTAGGACCAGCACCAGGACGCAGACCGCCAGGAGTGCGCGACGCAGGATCCTGCCACGACGGGTTCCGTCGAGAGCTCCTGCGTGCTGAGGCGCGTTGGCGGCTGTCATCTCATCTCCTCATTGGTCAGATTGCTGGATGTACGGCGGGGTCGGCGCACGATCATGGCGGTGGGGTTCAGCAGGGGGCGGGCCGGAACGGCCGGGACAGCACTGCCCGGCCCCGCGGCCTGTGGAGCCGTCAGGGGCTCCGTCCTCGCAGGCGCGCTGGGTGGCCGCTGCTTGCTCGGTAGCGGTGAGCCCGCGGATGCCGATCCGTTGGGGCCGGCAGCCGGTCTGCTGGGGGCGGTCTGCTTTCCTTGAGCCGGCTCCGCCTCGCGAGCGGTCTTGGCCCACCCGGTGCGCCCGGTCAGCTCCCGGGCGACAGCTCGCCAGCCGTAGAGGCTGGGCAGGAGCCCGTACAGGACGAACAGGTGCGCGTAGCCCACGGCCTTGAGCAGGTTCAAACCCTCACGGCGCTCGATGCGCCAGTAGATCCAGGCGTAGATGAGCGCCGGCCCGAAGGCGATGACGTAGGCCCCCACGAGCCATATCCATGACTGCTCCCATCTCAGGACCGCGGCCACACCGGCGGTCACCATGGTGATGAGGAAGGACAGGGTCAGCAGGGACCCGGTCAGGAGCAGGTAGGGCGTGAGGATCTGCCAGAGGGTGTCGGCGCGCCCCAGGCCACGCTGCTCGCGGGCGACGGATCGCAGCAGGTGCAGTGCCTGGAGGTTTCCCTGGAACCAGCGGGTACGTTGGCGCATGAGGCGGCGCATGTTGGTCACGCCCTGCTGGTGAACGGAGGCCGCGGGCCAGAACTCGTTGGTCCAGCTGGTGGCGTTGAGCCGGATACCCAGGTCGAAGTCCTCGGTCAGCGACCGGGTCCAGGGTCGGGGTCCCAGCGCGTCGAGCGCGCTGAGGCGGACGAACTGGGCATTGCCGCCCATGCCGACGCTGTGGACTCGGCGCCGTCCCCGCTGGAAGACCTCGGTGAAGATCACGAACTCCATGTCCTGCATGCGGGCGAGCAGAGAACCGAAACGGTTGTTGATGCGCACCCCCATCTGGACGGCGCCGACCTCCTGCGGGGCGAAGGCTCTGCGGACCTCCTCGATGGCGTGGGGATCGAGCCTGCCGTCTGCATCCATGACTCCGACGACGACTCGCGAGGAGGACGCCGTGGTGCATCGGGAGCGCACGATCGATAGTGCGTCATTGAGCGCTTCCCCCTTGCCCAGGCGGGCGTGGGGAGGACGACGGCGAACCACCTCGACACGCTCGTCGCCGGCCTGGGCGGCCACCTGGGCAGTGTCGTCGTCGGAGCCGTCGTCGATAACCATGATGCGCAGGCCCGGATCCGGGATCGAGATGAGCCGCCTGACACTGGCGCCGATGACCGCCGCCTCGTTGAGGCAGGGCATGAGTATGACGATGAGCAGTGGCGCATCCGGCTGCGAGGGCCCACCGTGCCGTGGGGCCCCGCGGGAGACGATGAGCATGAAGAACGTGTATGCGAGCGCCACTGCGATCATCCCCAGGGCACCCCACCAACCGATACGGTCGAGGATTCCCAGGGGGCTCGAGGAATCGAAGTCCATAGGCATGAACGGGGTCTGCGTCCTCATCACGCTCGCAGACTCATCAGACCGCTGCGCTGCTGCGCGTGACGCCCGGCGGCGCCCCCAGGGTGCGGGATCAGGGCACGGACCGCGCCATAGAGGTTGATCAGAAGGAAGAACGCCAGGATGGTGACGAACACCAGACCGGCGCAGTCGATGAGGAAGCGAGCGACGAGAGCGGGAGGGGAACCTGCCGGCGCGACGTACCACACGACGAACAGTCCGGTTCCGGCGGCGAATGGGGAGTAGTGCATGAGGCCATCCATCTGGATCCAAGGGGTAGGGCCAGCACCGACCGGCACCGCCGCATGCGGCGAGCAGATCCAGCCGGTACCAACGCCTCGGTGCGGCGCGCCCGGGGGTGACGGGATGTGGGAACTCATCCCGTCGGGCACGGCGCACCGTGCGTCGTAACCAAATATAACAATAGAGTAACGCTTTGCAACACTGTGTTATTCGACCACGCGATAAGCGACCCCTTGGAGGTGACTCACAAGAACCAAAAATGGCGTCATTTCAACGATTGAAGTATCAATGAAGGTGGGGGTCGCATCAGAAACCACCCCCGGACGCAGCAGAGGATAATCACGAACAGGTCACAAATTGAGCTCGAAAGACCTGTTCAGCAGCTTTTTCACTGCCTCCGGGCACGGGCCGCCTCACCGTGGGCGGGCAGGTCCTCGCAGCCTGCCAGAACCTCCAGCGCAGGAGTCATGGCCTCCAGGGCGCACGCACTGTACTCGATGAGCTGGACCGGTTTGAGGAAGGCCATCACGCTCAGTCCAGCCGCGAATCGGGCGGTCCCACCGGTGGGCAGGACATGGTTGGAGCCGGCCAGGTAATCCCCCAGGGGCACAGGGCTGTAGGGCCCGATGAAGATGGCGCCGGCGTTGCGGATCCGACGCGCGACCTCTGGAGCATCGGACGTGTGGATCTCCAGATGCTCGGCCGCGTAGGCGTTGGCAACCTCAATGGCCTGCGTGAGGTCACGTACTAGAACGGTTCCCGACTGCGGACCGTTCAGGGCGGTCGATGCCCGTTCCAGGTGCCGGGTCGCACTGAGCCTGCGCTCAAGCGCCGCATCGACGGCGTCGGCCAGCTCCGGGGAGTCGGTGATGAGGACGCTGCCGGCGTTGGGGTCATGCTCCGCCTGGGAGAGCAGGTCGGCGGCCACGTACTCGGGGTTGGCCCCGGCGTCGGCCAGGACGGCGATCTCGGTAGGCCCCGCCTCGGCGTCGATGCCGACCGCTCCCATGACGGCTCGCTTGGCAGCCGCCACGTAGACGTTGCCGGGACCGGTGATGACGTCGACGCCCCGGCACAGGACCTCTCCCCCGGCGTCTGCACGGTCGGTGTCGTCCTGGGCGTCAGCACCGTAGGCGAGCATCGCGACTGCCTGGGCACCGCCGACGGCGTAGACCTCGGTGATCCCGAGCAGCGCGCACGCCGCCAGGATCGTCGGGTGAGGCAGACCTGCGAACTCGGCCTGCGGCGGGCTGGCCAGGGCGATCTGCTCAACGCCGGCGACCTGGGCGGCCACCGCGTTCATCACCACGCTGGAGGGGTAGACGGCCAGTCCTCCGGGAACGTAGAGCCCGACGCGCTCGACGGGGATCCAGCACTGGGTCACCCTGCCTCCGGGGACCACCTCCGTAGTGCGCTCGGCGGGTACCTGGGCGGCGTGCCCGACCCGGTTGTGGGCGATGGACAGCTCGAGGGCCTCGCGCACCGACGGGTCCAGGTCGTCGAGCGCCTGGGCGATGGCCGCAGCGGGCACACGCAGGTGAACGGGGCGCACGCCGTCGAAGCGCTCAGCGGCGTCGCGCAGTGCAGCTGCGCCCCGGGAGCGGACGTCCTCGATCAGTGGAGCCACTGCGGACTGGGCGGAGGCGACGTCAAGGGCGGCCCGCGGTAGGGCCTGTGCCAGCTGGCGTGCAGAGAGTCGGTTACTGCGCAGATCAGTGCGGGTGAGCATGTCCGTAAGCCTACCGGCCACGCACAAGGCGGCCCGGGAGAGCACGTCACCTCTCCCGGGCCGCCTCGCACGCCTGCGGTTGAGTCAGAGGCTCATCGGCCTCCGCGCACAGCGCGGGCGGCACCGACGAGGCTGGCCAGGCTCGCCTCGGTCTCGGGGTAGGCGCGGGTCTTGAGGCCGCAGTCGGGGTTGACCCAGACCTTTTCGGCCCCAAGGGCGTCGACGGCCCGCTGGAGCAGCTCGGTGCACTCGGACTGGCTGGGCACGCGCGGGGAGTGAATATCCCACACGCCCGGGCCGAGCTGACGCTCGAAGCCGTGCTCGGCCACCGCGGGAAGGATGTCCATGCGCGAGCGGGAGGCCTCGATGGAGGTCACGTCGGCGTCGAGGTGGTCGACCGCGTCGATGACGACGTCGAACTCCGAGTAGCAAAGGTGGGTGTGGATCTGGGTGGCGGGAGCCGCCCCTCCGGTGGCCAGACGGAAGGAGCCGACGGACCACTCCAGGTAGGCGGGGCGGTCGGCGCGCCGCAGCGGCAGGGTCTCACGGATGGCGGGCTCGTCGACCTGGATGACGCCGATACCGGCGGCCTCGAGGTCCGCCACCTCCGCACGCAGGGCCAGCCCCAGCTGGTCGGCGACCTGGGCGCGCGGGATGTCGTCGCGCACGAAGGACCAGGCCATGATCGTCACCGGGCCGGTGAGCATACCCTTGAGGGGCTTGTCGGTCAGGGACTGGGCGTAGGCCGACCAGGCCACCGTCATGGGCTCGGGACGGGCGACGTCGCCCCACAGGATGGAGGGGCGGGTGCAGCGCGATCCGTAGGACTGGACCCAGCCGTGCTCCGTGGTCACGAAGCCGTCGAGCAGCTCGGCGAAGTACTGGACCATGTCGTTACGCTCGGCCTCTCCATGGACCAGGACGTCCAGGCCGAGACGTTCCTGAAGGGCGACGACACTGGCGATCTCGGCGCGCATGGCGGCGTCGTAGGCGGCGGCGTCGATCTCGCCCTTGCGCCAGGCGGCGCGGGCCTTACGGATCTCAGCGGTCTGAGGGAAGGATCCGATAGTGGTGGTGGGAAGCTCGGGAAGGCCGAGGCGCTCGTCCTGGGCCGCCTTGCGCTCGGTGTAAGGGGCGCGGGTGCGGTCGGCGTCCGTGACGGCGTCGACGGCGGTGCGCACCTCGTCACGGCGCACACCCGGGTGGGCGGCGCGCTGGTTGCGCAGGTCGGCGTCCTGGGTGAGCTCTGCGGCAATGGCGTCACGGCCCTGGCTCAGGCCCTTGGCCAGGGTGATGACCTCGCCGACCTTCTGATCGGCGAAGGCGAGCCAGGAGCGGATCTCCGGGTCGATGGCGGTCTCGCGCTCGACATCGTGCGGCACGTGCTGCAGGGAGGTGGAGGTCGCCACAGTAATGGGGGTGCCCTCGGGAAGTCGCTCGCGCAGCTGCTCGAGCGTTTCCATGGCCCGGTTCAGGTCGGTGCGCCAGATGTTGCGTCCTGAGACGACACCGGCAACGACGGCCTTGCCCTCCAGTGCCGCCAGATCGCCGGTCTCAGGCAGGGAGCCGGCCACGAGGTCGAGGCCCAGCGCCTCGATCGGGGCATGCCCGAGCACGGGCAGGGCGTCACCCAGTGAGCCGTAGGTTCCGGCCACGAGGATCTGGGGACGCTCCACGATGGCGCCCAGCCAGGTGTAGGCGTCGCGCACGGCGTCGAGGACACGCTGACGCTCAACGTTCCAGGAGTCGGAGACCAGGGCGGGCTCATCGAGCTGGACCCAGGTGGCACCGGCCTCGTGCAGGTCCATGAGGAGGTGGCCGTAGGCGTGCAGAACGTCGCTGAGCCGGTCCAGGGGGTGGAAGCCCTCGGCCGCCTCGTCGGAGGGCTTGGCCATGAGCAGGTAGCTCACCGGTCCTACGACGACGGGGCGCACCTCGGTCCCCGCGGCCCTGGCCTCGCGGACCTGGGCGGCGATGGCTTTGTCGACGTAGTCGATGGGGGTGGAGGCGTCGATCTCGGGGACCAGGTAGTGGTAGTTGGAGTCCAGCCACTTGGTCATCTCCAGGGCCGGACGGGCGCCCTCACCGCGGGCCAGCGTGAAGTAGCCCTCGACGTCAAGGGCACCGTCGGCATTCAGCAGGTCACGGAAACGGGCGGGTGCGGCTCCCAGAGTGGCAGTCACCTGAAGAACCTGGTCGTAGAGAGTGAAGTCCGCGGGGATCGAGGCGGGCTGAGTCAGCCCCAGGTCCGTCAGGCGCGAGCGGGTCGCCCCGCGCAGCTCGGCGGCGGCGTGCCTGAGCTCATCGACGCTCAGGTTCCCCTTCCAGAAGGACTCCACGGCGCGTTTGAGCTCGCGGTCCCTGCCGATGCGGGGGTATCCCAGGATGGTGGCCCCCGGCAGAGGGGCGGAGGGGACCTGTGACTCCGTCACGGCGATCTCAGCCGGTGAGGCGGGGGCGACCGACTCAGGGGTGGCGCTCATGCGTTCTCCTTGGTGATGGTGGTGTGGGGCTGGACAGGGTGGCGGGAAGAGAGTGCTGCACCGGGAGTGCCGCAGCGCAGGAAGGAGGGGCCTCGACCGGGGGTGGCCTGGAGATACCCGCGATCGACGGCGTCGCGCACTTCCCGGTCGGGCGCGGCTCCGGCCAGGATGCCACCCAGACGCAGGTGGCTGATGACGTCGAGGGCCGGCCGAGTGCGGTTGAAGGTGTACAGGTGCAGTCCGGGAGCCCCGGCGCGCAGCAGCGCAGTGGCCAGGTCGAGCGTCGCGCCGATACCGCGTTCCACGAGGGTGGCGCCGCTGGCCGATCCCAGTGAGGATCGCAGGCTCTCGGGCACGCGCACCCCGGTGAGTGCCTCGAGACGGGTGAGCCGACGCAGGTCGGTCAGAGGGATCACCCCGGGGAGGATCGGGATGCTCACACCCGCGTAGGAGGCCGCGTTGGTCAGCGCCACGTAGTCGGCCGCGTCGTAGAACACCTGGGTGATCGCCAGGTCGGCTCCGGCGGCCTGTTTGGCGGCCAGGACCTCGATGGCCTCGATATGGTCATTAGCGGCCGGGTAGGCGGCCACGGCGATCGTGACGTGGCGCCTGCCGTCTCCGAAGAAGTCGGCCTCAACCTCCCGGATGACCCGGACGAGGTCGTCGGCATGGCGCAGCTCCCCAGCGACGTCGTCGGCCCGGGTACCGGCTGGGGGGTCACCGCGCAGGGCGAGGAAGCGCCGCACCCCCATACGAAGGAAGCGGGTGACGATGTCGACGGCCTCCTGCTTGCAGTAGCCGATACAGGTCAGATGCGCCATGAGGGGAATGGTGCTGGACTCCAGAACGTGGGCGAGCACGCACTCGGACGGATTGGTCCGCTCCTGGGCCACGCGCACGCGGGGCGCGACGTCGCACCGGCCCGCTGCCGGCTTCGAAGGACTCCCCTCATGACCCCCGTCGCTGTTGCCTCCTGCGGGGTCGGAGACGAAGGTGGGGCGGTAGGTCACCGAGACGAAGTCGGGTCCGGTGGCAAGAAGCCTGTCAATGCGGCCCCAGGTGGCCGAGGCGGCCTTACCCGGACGTGGCGGGAAGAGCTCCAGGCTGACGGTGGGCAACGGCCGGACGGTTCCGGGGTCGGCGTTACTCAGGCCGTCACCGCAGCTCCCTGCCGCGGCGGTTGGCTCATCAGTGGGCTCGTTGTCTCGCACATCGTCTCCATCGATCCTGGCTGAAGCACCCGCGTACCGGGTTGCTGCGGCGTCATGGAACCAGGTCTCTCGGCCGCTCTGGATGGTCGAGCGTATCAAACCACGACTGTTTCCCACCCTCGCCTGCGTCCCACATAGCGAGAACTGCTCCGCTCAGTCGCCGTCCCGGTTCCCATCCCATCTCGCCCAGCAGGCCCGCCGTTCTGGCGGGGCCCAGCTCGAGTCCCCGGTGCTGACCTCTCCGGTGGCGGCCGAGACCACCAGGGAGGCCAGGCTCGGTTCGCCTCGAGCAGCGCAGTCGTGGCTGATCATGGAGAGCAACGGCCCCATATGACGCGGCAGCACGCTCCGTCCGATCGAGTCACTGAGCTCGCCGTAGGTGATGACCTCACGGTGCTGAGCGATCTCTATCAGGACGGAGCGTGCTGTGTTGGTGGCCTGGGCCAGCCTCGGGGTGAGCCGGTGCATCCTCTCCCCCACTGGGAAGTAGTCACCGACGGTGATGGCGAGCGGTTGAGACACAGTGCGATGATCCGGGCTGTCCGGGCTCCTCACAAGCTCGTTCTCTCTGCGCTTCCACCCCGAGGCCGGCACTGATCAGCTGGACATGCGGCGACGCACCAGGACGAATCCGCCGCCCAGGGCGATGGCGGCCACCGCCAGGACAATGGCGGTCATGCTGGCGCCGGTGAGCGGAAGGCGACCACCACCGGTAGCTGCTGCAGCTGCAGCGGCCTGGCCCTGACCGGCCTGAGCGTTGCCGCCAGGCTTGGCGATGCCGGAGTTCTTCTGCCCAGCACCCGCCTTGGAGCCAGAGGGGCTGGCGGTCTGCGCGCCCTGCCCGGCGGTGCCGGTAGCACTACCACTGGTAGCACTGTCGGCGGCGGTGGAGCCGTTGGTGTTCGGGGAGACAGCGGTGGAGGGCTGGTTGCCGCTCTTCCCGCCGTTACCCCCGGCGTTGTTGTTGGCATTACCACCGTTGTTGTTGCCGCCGTTGTTGCCAGCGTTGTCTCCCTTGCCGCCGTTGTTGTTGCCGGCATTGTTATTGGCATTGTTATTGGCATTGCCGCCGTTGTTGCCACCGTTGTCGGCGGGGGTGTCGCCGGCACCGGGAACGGCGCCACCGCCCCAGGCGACGTTGACCAGTGCACCGCGGTCCACGGCGACGTTGGCATTGACGCCGAGGGTCTTGGCGATGTCCTCGGGCAGGGCGTGGCCGTTGCCGGAGGCGGGGCTTCCCTCCTTGAGGTGGAAGTCCGAGGTCTTGTCCATCGGGTTGGCCGACTCCTTGACGAAGAACGGGTTGTTCTCCGGAGAGCCGTGCAGGTCCAGACCGTTGGACTCCTTACCTGCAGCCTTGACGCTCGAGCTGGCCGTGAAGTCGGAGAGCTTCTCGGCGTTGACCGACTGGGTCTTGCGGTCCGGGCCCCAGTTCCACAGGACCGTGGTGGACAGGGTCTGAGGGTTCTCGTGGCGGTAGTAGGCGTCGTAGTCGATGGTGGTGACCATCTCGTTGGCGTAGACCGCGCCGGAACCGTCCTGGTTGGCCCCACCGAGGACCTGAACCATGGCCGAGTAGCGCCACGGGTCCCCGGGCATGGGGGTGGTCTGCTCGGAGGAGAAGATGTTGTTCATCACCGTGGTGTTGGTGGCGTCCCAGCTCAGTCCGTGCTCGGCGCTCCACTTCTGAACCTGGGTGCACACACCCTGAGCGTTGCGGGCGTTGCAGCCGTCGGAACGGGTGTCCTCCTGGACCCACAGGCTGGTGAGCGCATGGGAGACGGTGTTGTTCCACACGCGGGTGTCATTGGACCCGGAGACGTGGATGCCGATACCGGCTCCGGCCACGATGTTGGAGGCGATGAGGTTGTTGGAGGAGACCTCGTTGAAGACCGCCACCGGGACGTTGACGAAGTAGTTGCCAACGATCTCGGAGTCGATCACGCCCTCGTCGAACCAGACGCCCGCGGCCCGGTTCTGGTCATAGGCCGTGGGGTCGGAGATGTCCACACCGGTGGCCGAGTAGTCCACCGTGTTATTGGCGAAGCGGATGTTCTTGGAGTGGGTGATCTTGGTATCGGCCAGGGTGCAGTAGGCACCACAGTCCTTCGTGATGAAGCCGGAGGTGTTGTTGTTCCTCCACAGGTTGTTCTCCACCTTGGCTCCGCTGGAGTCATTGATGCCGAAGGCGTTGGAGCCGTTGTTCTCGAACAGGTTGTTCGACACGACCGCGTTGGTCGAGTCGATGACCTGCAGCGCTCCGGCGGTCGAGGAGTAGCGGAAGGTGGAGTTCTCGATACGAGGAGCACCATGTGCGGCCACGATCATTCCACCACCGGAGATGGTGCCGATCTCAGGGTCGTTGTAGTCCCAGCGCTGTACCGCGGAGTACTTCTCCACGGTCAGCCCTGACAGGGAGATGTTGTCGGCGTTGAAGGACAGGGCGCGAGAGTGCTGAACCACCTCGACCTGGTGCTGGTTGGGGTCGACGCCGATGACGTAGGAGGTGCCCCGGTGCGGCTTGGCCTTGTAGCCGGCCTGGTTGTTGTGCGGGTTGTTCAGGGTGACCGGGTCGGGGTCATCGACGTAGAAGGTGGACTCGGTGACCTCGTCGCGACTGAGCACCTGGGTCAGGGGCTTGCCGTCGACGAACACCTGCTCGGGGTGGGCGGCGATCCCTTCCTTGGTGGGGTCGGCATTGATGGTGCAGACCGTGCAGAAGCGGACCATGTCCTTGCCAGTGGACCACTTTCCGTCACCGCCGGCGTTCCAGCTGGCGGGGACCTCGGCGCCGGTGAGGACCGGCTTGGCACCTTCGGCCGCCTTGATGGTCACGCCCTTGTCCACGGCGAGCTCACCCTCACGGTAGGTGCCGTTGGCCAGCTCGATGGTGTCTCCGCCGCCGGCCTTCTTCAGGGCGGCCCCAATGGTCTGGAGGGGCTTGGCAGCGGATCCGTCTCCCGCGTCCGAGCCACCCTCGGCCGAGACGTGAATGGTGTTGCCGTCCGCAGCGGCTGCTTCTGGCGCATGAGTCACAGCCAGAACAGGCGCCGACAGCGATAGAGCGAGTATCGCCATCTGGGCGACGATTCGACGCTTCATGGTGTCTCCGTCTCCGTAGTGTGATAAGAACGTCGTTACCCTACCGTGATAAATTATATTTGGCATCCGTTATATCCGCATACTTCCGAGAGACGCTTCTCTCACTAGCGACCTCACAGACCACCTTCCTAAGGTGCTACCTGCCCTGATGTGCACGACTCACGTGCTTTCTGCAAGGATCAACCTATGACGCATGTAACATCCCAGCGGGCATCCCGGTACCCGGTCGTCTCAGTGGCTGGAAGCATCAGGCTCGGACAGTTCCTCAAGCTGGCTGGCCTGGTGGAGGACGGTGCGCAGGCACGCATCGCCATCCAGTCCGGCGACGTCACCGTCAACGGCGCCATTGAGACGCGTCGCGGGCACCACCTGGCCGACGGTGACGTGGTTGTCGTCGATCACCCCGCAGACCAGGTGGGCGCCGCCGTCAAGCAGCTGGGGCCCGGGCAATGAGCCCGGACCCCAGTACCAGGAGCAGTCGAACGGCCTAGCCGTCCTGCCCCTGATCGGATCCTGTCGGTGAGTCATCCGCGCCGTCGACGGCGCGGATATCGGACTTCGGTTCTGCGGCGGTCTCGCCGGTGCCGGCCTCGCTACTCTCACCGTCCCCGTCGTCGCTGTCGGTGGTCGACGACAGGCTGGTGTGCAGCTCGATGGTCTCAACCTCATGCGGCTCATTGGCGGTCGTGACCGCGGTCGTGACCGAGTCGACCAGGACCTGGTTGGCCAGCGAGTGCCGCAGCAGCATGGGGTCGTTGTTCAGGTCCTTGTAGAGTGAGACGCACAGCAGCAGCATGACGAAGACGAAGGGCAGGGCTGACACGATCGTGATGTCCCGCAGGCCGGTGAGGACCTCGCGCGGATCATCCCCTCCGGCTAGCAGCATGGCTGAGGCCACACCACCGGTGGCCACGCCCCAGAAGACGACCGTGAAACGGCTCGGCTCGGTCGCGCCGTTCTCCGAGAGCCCTCCCATGACGATCGAGGCCGAGTCGGCGCCGGTGACGAAGAAGATCGCCACCAGGACGACTGCCAGCACCATGAGGACGATGAGGACCACCTTGTGAACAGGCATGACATTGAGCAGGTCGAACAGGATGGTGTCGAAGTTCAGGTCGGGTGTGCCGTCGGCCTTGAAATGGACGAGGGCGTCCGCTGCCCTGCCAGAGCGCTCGGCACGCTCCTGAAGTCCAATGGCGCCGCCACCGAAGATGGCGAACCAGATGAGGGAGACGACTGAGGGGACGAGCATGACCCCGGTGACGAACTGCCGGATGGTACGGCCACGCGAGATACGGGCGATGAACATCCCCACGAAGGGCGTCCAGGAGATCCACCAGGCCCAGTAGAAGATCGTCCAGGAGGACAGCCACTCGGACATGTCCTGATTCCCGACGGCCGCCGTGCGCGAGGCCATGGCGGGCAGCTCGTCGATGAAGTCACCGATCGCCGAGGGAATGATGTTGAGGATGAACAGGGTGGGGCCGCCGACGAAGACGATGATCGCCAAAAGCACAGCCAGCACCATGTTGATGTTCGACAGCCACTGGATGCCCTTCTCAATGCCGGAGATGGCGGACGCCACGAAACAGGCCGTCAGAATCGCGATGATGCCGACCATCATCGCGGGGGTGGACTTGGTGACCAGATTGGTCGACACCATGCCTCCACCGATCTGCAGAGCCCCCAGTCCCAGGGAGCAGGCGGATCCGAACAGGGTTGCGACGATCGCCAGAATGTTGATGATGCGTCCACCGACCCCGTCGATGGCCTGACGCCCGAACAAGGAGGTGAACATGGCGGAGAAGAGCTGGGAACGTCCAAGACGGTAGGTTCCGTAAGCCATTCCGAGCCCTACCAGTGCATACATCGCCCACGGGTAGATGGTCCAGTGGAACATGGCCGTCCCCAGGGCGGTGCTGGCCGCCTTGGCCGTCTGAGGATCGACGGTGTCCGGCGGAGGCGACATGTAGAAGTAGAGCGGCTCACCGACTCCATAAAAAATCAGGCCGATCCCCATTCCGGTCGCGAACATCATGGAGACCCACGAGCCGGTGGAGTACTCGGGCTCCTCGGCGTCCCCGCCCAAGGGGATCTTGCCGAACCGGGAGGCCGCGACGAAGATGACGAAGACGACGAAGAGGGTCGAGGACAGGACGAACAACCAGCCGAAGTTGCTGATCGTTCCCCCCAGGGCCCACTTGGAGACCCGCCCCAACCCGTGCGGATCGATGAAGCCCCACGCCACGAACGCGATGGTCGCGATCGCGGCGACGCCGAAGACCACCTTGTCCATTCCCTCACCGATGTCGTGAGGCTGGCGTGAGACCGATCGTCTCAGGCGGTCGAGCAGGTGGCGCTGCCGCCGTTTCACGGTTGCCGGGGAGGTCTGGAAGGCCGGTGTGGTGGCCGCCGTGCCCTGGGGAGTCTCCCCTGCCTGCTTTGTCTGCTCTAACTGCGGGCTGCTGTCCCGTTCCTCTTGCTGCGTCATTGTTGGAGGGTTCAGATCCTCGTCACTCATCAAATAACCTCGTAGACAATACAGTCACCGACTGCTTGTGGACATCACGAGACTATCAAGATGAAGCCAGAACGCCACCTGGGAGCGAGCCGTCACTGAGTTTGCACGACCGTGAGAATATAGCCCACACCCCGTCTCCACCTTCCTGGGGCAGGGCTGCACCACGGACGGGCCGCTACGCGTGGTTTATTGATCAGGACACGGCGAGATCACGAACAGTCTTCCGCAACGACGCCCGCGCCGGCCGGCGTCAGTTCGGTGACTCCATCAGGGCGAGTGCAATGCCACTCGGTCACTCACCGGAGAGGAGCCGTTAGTGGCGCAGGCACCCCGGTCCGAGGAGTGCCTTGATGTCGGAGTAGAAGGCGGGAGAGGCCTCCACCCGAAGCGAGGGGGCCAGCTGGGTACGCACCTCGCGCCCCGGGCTGGTCAGTGTCAGACGGACCGTGGACCCGCCCGGGTGCTTGGCGAGCACGTCCTTGAACTGTTCCACCAGCGGCCCGGTGCACCGGTTGGTGGGCAGGGTGATGAGAACCGCCTCGTGGGCGGCGCTGGAGATGTCCGGGATCGTCATCTCCTGGGCGTACAGGGCGACCTGCCCGTCACGCCGATTGAGACGTCCACGCACCGTCACCACCGTGTCCGGGGCCAGCATGGTGGAGACCGTTTGGTAGGTCTGGGGGAAGAAGAGCACCTCGACGCTTCCAGCCAGGTCCTCGACCTGGGCGATGGCCCACAGGTTGCCCTGCTTGGTGGTCTTGCGGGTCAGCGAGGTGATGAGGCCGGCAATGGTGACCATGGCGCCGTCGGGCAGCTCGTCGTTCTCGTGGAGCTCGGAGATCTCCTTGTCCGCGAGCTTGCCGAGCAGTCCCTCCAGCCCCATGAGGGGGTGGTCGGAGACGTAGAGCCCAAGCATGTCGCGCTCATAGGCGAGCTTGTCCTTCTTGTCCCACTCCGGCAGGTTGGGAACGTCGGAGGAGAAGACCGGACCGTTACCGAAGGGCGAGTCGTCGGCGTCGTCGGGACCGCCCACGAGGGAGGCGAACAGGTCGAACTGGCCGGCGGCCTCGTTGCGCTTGACCCCGATGACCTCGTCGACGAAGTCCTCGTGACAGGCCTGCAGGGAGCGCCGGGTGTGTCCCAGGGAGTCGAAGGCCCCGGCCTTGATGAGCGAGTCGATGGTGCGCTTGTTGCACACGACCGCGGGGACCTTGTCGAGGAAGTCCTCGAAGGAGGTGAACTCGCCCTTCTCCTCCCTGGCGGCCACGATCGCGTCGACGACGTTGATGCCGACGTTGCGCACCGCGGACAGCCCGAAGCGCACGTCCTCGTCGACCGCGGAGAACTGCGCCCGCGAGGCGTTGACGTCCGGGGGCAGCACGGTGATGCCCATGTGGCGGCACTCCCCCAGGTAGACGGCCAGCTTGTCCTTGTTGTCCTTCTGGCTGGTGAGCAGGGCGGCCATGTACTCGGTGGGATAATGCGCCTTGAGGTAGGCCGTCCAGTAGGACACGACGCCGTAGGCGGCCGAGTGGGCCTTGTTGAAGGCGTACTTGGCGAAGGGGACGACGACGTCCCACAGGGTCTTGACGCTCTCCTTGGAGAAACCGGCCTGGACCATGCCGGCCTCGAACTCGACGAACATCTTGGCCAGGATGTCCATCTTCTTCTTACCCATGGCCTTGCGCAGCGCGTCGGCCTTGCCCATGGAGAATCCCGCCAGGTCGGTGGCGATCTTCATGACCTGCTCCTGGTACACGATGAGACCGTGCGTGGTCCCCAGAATCGGGTCGAGGGCGTCCTTGAGCTCGGGGTGGATCGGGACGACCTCCTGCAGGCCGTTCTTGCGCAGCGCGTAGTTGGTGTGAGACTCAGCCCCCATGGGGCCGGGCCGGTAGAGGGCGCCGACGGCGGAGATGTCCTCGAAGTTGTCTGGCTTCATCAGGCGCAGCAGCGTGCGCATCCCCCCACCGTCGAGCTGGAAGACGCCCAGCGTCTCACCGCGTGAGAGCAGCTCGTAGGTGGCGCGGTCATCGAGCTCGACGTGGTCGATGTCCAGGGCCGGCTTGCCGTTGGCGACGATGTTCTCCAGGGCGTCGGAGATGACCGTGAGGTTGCGCAGTCCCAGGAAGTCCATCTTGAGCAGGCCCAGGTGCTCGCAGGTGGGGTAGTCGAACTGGGTGATGACGGCGCCGTCCTGCAGGCGCTGCATCATGGGGATGATGTCGGTCAGGGTGGCTGAGGACATGATGACGGCGCAGGCGTGGACGCCCCACTGACGGGTCATTCCCTCCAGCCCCTTGGCCAGCTCGACGATCTTCTGGGCGTCGGGGTCCTCGGCGTGGAGCTTGCGGAACTCCTCGGCCTCGCCGTAGCGCTCGTCGTCGGGGTTGAAGATGCCCTTGATGGAGATGTCCTTGCCCTGGACCGAGGGGGGCATGGCCTTGGTGAGCCGGTCGCCGACCGCGTAGGGGTAGCCCATGACGCGGCTGGAGTCCTTCAGGGACTGCTTGGCCTTGATGACACCGTATGTGACCACCTGGCTGATGCGGTCGGCGCCGTACTTCTCACGCACGTACTCGATGACCTCGTCGCGCCGGCGCTCGTCGAAGTCGACGTCGATATCGGGCATGGAGATGCGCTCAGGGTTGAGGAAGCGCTCGAAGATGAGTCCGTGTCGCAGCGGGTTGAGCTCGGTAATGCCCATGGCGTAGGCGACCATGGACCCGGCTCCTGAGCCGCGTCCCGGCCCGACCCGGATGCCGTGGGCCTTGGCCCAGTTGATGTAGTCGGCCACAACGAGGAAGTAGCCGGGGAATCCCATCTGGGTGATGACGCTGATCTCGTACTCGGCCTGCTTGCGGCAGTCCTCGGGGATGTCGCCGTTGAACCGGTGGTCCATGCCGCGCCAGCACTCCTTGATGAACCAGGACTCGTCGGTCTCCCCCTCGGGGACGGGGAAGGCCGGCATGAACGATGCCCCCTCGTCCACGGTGCGGAAGTGCACGTCGCACTGCTCGGCCACGAGCAGGGTGTTGTCGCAGGCCTGAGGCATCTCGGAGAAGAGACGGCGCATCTCGGAGCCGGGGCGCAGGTAGTAGGTGTCACCATCGAACCTGAAGCGATCAGGATCGGAGAGCACGGAGCCGGAGTTGATGCACAGCATCGCGTCCTGAATGGTGCGGTCCTCTGGGCGCACGTAGTGGGAGTCATTGGTGGCCAGCAGCGGGGCTCCGATCTCCTGGGCCAGGCGCAGCAGGTCCTTGGTGACGCGCTGCTCGATCTCCAGGCCGTGGTCCATGAGCTCGACGTAGAAGAACTCCTTGCCGAAGATGTCCTGCAGCTCTCCGGCAGTGCGCAGGGCCTCGTCCCACTGGCCCAGGCGCAGGCGGGTCTGAACCTCCGACGAGGGGCAGCCGGTGGAGCCGATGAGGCCGCCCGAGTAGCGCGAGAGCAGCTCGCGGTCGATACGAGGCGCCTTGCCCCACTGGCCCTCCAGGGAGGCGAAGGAGTCCATGCGCATGAGGTTGTGCAGGCCCTCGTTGTTGCGTGAGAGCAGTGTCATGTGCGTGTAGGAGCCGCGGGCCGAGACGTCATCGCTCCTCTGAGACTCATCGCCCCAGAAGACACGGGTCTTGTCAAAGCGGGACGTGCCCGGCGTCATGTACGCCTCCACCCCGATGATCGGCTTGATACCGGCAGCCGTGGCGGCCGCATAGAACTCGTAGGCTCCGAACATGTAGCCGTGGTCGGTGATCGCCAGGGCTGGCTGTCCCAGGCGCTTGGCCTCGGCCACGTAGTCCTTGATCTTCCCGGCGCCGTCCAGCATGGAGTAGTCGGTGTGGACGTGGAGGTGGACGAAGTCGTCCTTGGGGGCTGCATCTTCTTGACTGCTCATCTCCGCCATGGCCCCATCCTAGGCCCGCCCGGTGTCGTGTCTCCTGGAGGGACCGAGCGCGTCGTCCGCTGGGAGGGCCGGAGTTTCCCCGGCCTTGAGGGACCGTTGCCGGGGTGGCCGGGAGGTAGCCCGGTAAGCCGGGTGAGAAATCTGCCGCTGGCGGGCGGACACGCTCCCCACCGTGCCCGAGAGGCGATACGGGGTCAGCTGCGCCCTCGGGCGGCGGCCTCCCGTGGAACGAGGAGACTGTGCGTGAGATCGAGGACGGGCGTGGGCACACCCGCCTCGTCGCCGGCGCGGCACAGGGAGCCGAGCTGGGCGTCGAGCTCACTGGGCAGGCCTGAGGCGATGTCCCGTTGCATCGATGTGGTGGCGTCGGCCGGCTGGGCGTCGGCCATGCGCAGGGCCGCGGCGAGCGGGTCGGGGGCGTCGTCGGTGGCCAGGTCGTGCCCCAGGGCCGCGGCGACGGCAACGACCTCGTGCACGGCCTCGGTGAAGGTGTCTCTCAGGTCGCTGCGCAGGACGCCGATGGGCGCGTTCGTGACGGCACCGAGTGCTCCTTGGACGACGACGAAGGAGACTTTGCGCCACAGCTCCGCCCAGATGGAGCTGGGTACCCAGGCGCGGACGCCGGCCGCTTCCAGGGCATCGACCGCGGCGCTGCTGCGAGCGGTGGCGCTGCCGCTCCACTCCCCCAGGGCCAGCGAGCCGGCACTGCCGATGGTGCGGACGTTTCCGGGCGAGATGGTGGCGGAGTAGACGCGGGCGACTCCGGGCAGGACGTGCTCCTTCCCGACGGCGTCGGCGAGCAGTCCGGGCGCGCTGATCCCGTTCTGGGTGGAGACGACGCCGGTGGTGGGGCCGGTCAGGCGCCTGAGCGTAGGAGCGAGCTGCGGTAGCGCATCGACCTTCGTGGTCACGAAGACCAGGTCCGGGTCACCGCCCAGAGCGCCGGTGAGCTCCTCCGGGGCATCACTGGCCAGTGGCGTCTCGATGCGGGCGGTCACGGTGCCGGGCTCGCCTCCGGAGCAGTCGCGCAGCATCAGTCCGCCCGAGCGCAGGGCTGCCAGGGTGCGGTTGTGAACGAGGAACCCGACCTGCTGGCCACTGGCCGACAGGCGGGTGCCGAGCCATCCTCCGATGCCACCGGCACCGATGATGACGATCCGCATGAGTGTCTCCTCTCGGTCCTGCTGTTGTCCGCACGTGCACGTGTGCGGGGGTGTCAGTGGCCGACCTCAGGTGGTGCGGCGGGCACTGCCCTCGGCGCTGATACTGCTGACGGTGCGGGCCATGTCCTGGTGCCAGATGCCGGCGTCGAGGTAGCGGTGCCCACTCAGGACCTGGTATCCGCAGCTCTCGTAGAAGCCCATGGCCTGCTCCTGAGCGGAGAGAACCACCTCCACGCGGGGCCGGTCGGAGTGACTCAGGGCGGTCTGCTCGAGGGCGGCGACGACACGGGTCCCGAGCCCAGTACCGCGCGCGATGCTACGTACGGCCAGCCGACCCAGATGGACCCGACCGGGGTGCTCGGGCTCCATCAGGATGCGTCCGGCGCCCAGGGGCGTGCCGTCGGCTCCGCTGGCCAGGAGGTGGATCGTGGTGGCCTCCTCGTCACGCGCGTCGATCTCCTGGGCGAGGGGAACCGCCTGCTCACCGACGAAGACCTCGAGGCGCACGTCGGCCACGGCCGTGCGGAGCCGGTCAGCCTCGGGGCCCGTCTCATCGCCGCGAGCGGTTGCGAAGCCGATGGGCTCTTGGACGACGGTGGCCGGGCGGATCTCAAGAGCGGGCAGACCGGAACTGTCCCCTTCAGCAACCACCCATGCCGCGGACCAGGAACTCGGGTCGTCGGGTGAGTCTGTCTTGATACTCATGGTGCCGCTCACGGTAGGCGAAGGACGTCGAGGGCGTGGGTGAGGTCGGCAGGGTACCCGGAGGTGAAGACCATGTGCTCACCGGTGATGGGGTGGGCGATCCCGAGCTCGCGGGCGTGGAGCCACTGGCGGATCAGACCGGTGCGTGCCGTCATGGCCGGATCGGCGCCGTAGGTGGCGTCTCCGACGCAGGGGTGGCCAACGGCGGCCATATGGACGCGGATCTGGTGGGTGCGTCCGGTCTCGAGGTGGATCTCGGCCAGACAGGCCCCGGGCATCGCCTCGATGACGTCGTAGTGGGTGATGGACTCGCGCCCGCCCTCGATGATGGCCATCTTCCACTCCCGGCTGGGGTGGCGGCCGATGGGTGCCTCGATCGTGCCGCTGGAGGGATCGAGGTGGCCCTGCACCAGGGCGTGGTAGACCTTGTCCACCGTGTGCTCCCGGAAGGCGCGTTTGAGCACCGAGTAAGCCCGCTCCCCCTTGGCCACGATCATGACGCCCGAGGTGCCCACGTCCAGGCGCGAGACAATGCCCTGGCGCTCGGCGGCGCCGGAGGTGGCCACCCGGACGCGCATGGCCTTGAGAGCGCCGAGGACGTCGGGACCGTCCCAGCCCATGGAGGGGTGTGCGGCCACACCTGCAGGTTTGTCGACGACGACGATGTCCTCGTCCTCGTAGAGCAGCTCCATGCCCTCCACAGGCGTGGCAACCGGTTCGACGGGACGCGGGTCGGGCAGGTCGACCTCGAGAAGCTCGCCCGCATGCAGACGAGCGGACTTGGCCAGGTCCTCACCGTTCCTGCGCACGCCACCGGCCTCGCACAAGTCCCCGACCCGGCTACGGGACAGCCCCGTCATCCTGGCCAGTGCGGCATCGACGCGTTCGCCGTCGAAGCCGTCGGGTACGGGCAGCAGGCGCGTGCTCATTGCTGCTCCGCTGGGGTCGTCCGCGTTGCCGCCTCTGAGGACCCCGATGGCTTCGAGGGCGTCTCGCCGCTGTTCTTCCGGTGGACTCGGGATCCTCGGCGGATTGAGGAGGCCGATCCGCCGGCCCCTCCGTCCTCCGGAGCGTTCTGGGCGCCGGCACGCGTGCCGTCGATCTCCCAGCCTCCCAGGGACAGGATGATGATGCCCGCGGCGGCCAGTACGATCGCGATGTCTGCGACATTACCGACGAAGTAACCGCCGTAGTCGATGAAGTCGATGACGTGTCCACGCAGGAAACCGGGCTCACGCAGGAGGCGGTCGATGAGGTTGCCGACCGCCCCGCCAAGCACCAGACCGAGAGCCACCGCCCAGGACCGAGACGCCAGGTTCCGGGAGACACGGATGATGATGACCACGACCAAGGAGGCGATGAGTGCGAAGACCCAGGTCTGCCCCGTGGCGAAGGAGAAGGCGGCACCCGGGTTGCGCACCAGGACCAGTCCCAGTGCGTGACCGATCAGCGCCATGTGCCGACCGTCGGCCAGGGCGGAGAGTGCCCACTGCTTGGTGGCCTGGTCCACGATGATGATGGCGACCGCCACCAACCACAGCACGATCACTGGGAGGCGTTTGAACCACTTCCTGCCCGCCTCCCCGTTCTCCTGAGGCTTCATGGATCTCTCCATGGCACTGAAGGGGTTGTCTGTGGGCAGCGAGACAACGTTATCGGTGTTACCGGCGCCACAGGCATTGCCGGCGGCTTCCTCCACGGAGGAGGCAGGATCGACGTGGTCAGGCATAGGGCTTTCTCGCATTGCGTTCAGAGGAGAACAGGTGACGAATGGGCTGTGTACCCAGCGAAGGGCGGCGACCCTCGCGGGTCACCGCCCTTCGATAGAGGCCGCGTCACTGACGTCTGGAGGAGGTGAACCATCCTGAGCGGATGGGGAGCATCGTGATGGGGCTCCATTGGCCAGTCCCTGAAGTGTTCACGAACGTAGGCCGGGAGGCGATCACTGCCTGGAGGATCACAAGCCGGAGATGGAGCTCTCGCCGCCGTCCTCGACGTTGGCCAGAAGGTTCTGCAGGTAGCTCTTGAGGCGAGTGCGGTAGTCGGACTCGAAGCGCCGCAGCTCGTCGATCTTCTGCTCGAGGGCGGCACGCTCCTTCTCCAGCTGGGCGAGGGTGCGGTTGCGCTGATCCTCTGCCTCACGCACGATCTGCTCACCGGTGGAGCGAGCCTCGGTGACAATGCGCTCACCCTCCGCCTTGCCGTTGGCGACGTGCTCGTCGTGGAGCCGCTGGGCCAGCTCGAGCATGCCGGACGCGGCAGCCGGGCCCTGAGCGCCGGAGTCTCCGGAAGAGATGGCCGGCATGGACATGGCAGGCTCTGCCTGGACCGGAGATACCGGGGAGGCGGGGGCGGAGGGGACAGAAGCCCCCTCGCTGAGCTGGGCGATTCGGCGGTTGGCGGCCTCGAGCTTGGCCTTGAGGTCGGCGTTCTCAGCCTCCAGCTGACGCATCGCCTCGACTACCTCGTCGAGGAACTCGTCGACCTCGTCCTGCTCGTAGCCCTCACGGAACTTGGTCGCCTGGAACTTCTTGTTGAGGACGTCGTCTGCTGTCAGCAGCGTCATGGTCGTCACCTCGGTGTCGTTACGGATAAGGTCACGAGCACCGGGCATCCGGTCACTCATGCGGACAGAGTACCTGAACTCGAGGTTCAGGCCACATCAAGCGCGCTATCTCACGCTGACGTGAGAACAGCACTCTAGCGGTTCGCTCACGACTTCACACCTGTTCAGATGAGAAGTCGGAGGAACCACTGGAGCATCCAGATCCCGAAGACCAGGACTAGGAAACTCAGGTCGATACCGATCCCTCCCAGGCGTGCCATGGGAACCCTCCGGCGGATCACTCGCAGAGGTGGATCCGTCAGGGCGTAGACAAGGTTGGCCAGCACCAGGACGACCCCCTGAGGTCGCCACTGGCGGGCGAAGACCTGAATCCAGTCGAGCACGACCCTGACCAGGAGGATGAGGAAGTACAGGCTCAAAATGCTTGACAGGATCCCGGCCACTACAGAGACGAGGTTCACGTACGGGTCAGCTCAGCTCTGGTTGAAGAAGCGGCCGCGAGCCTCGGCGACCTCACCGCCGTCGATCTCCACGCTGGCCGGCGTCAGCAGGAACACGCGCGGGGTGACACGCTCGATAGCGCCGTGCAGGCCAAAGACCAGACCAGCGGAGAAGTCCACCATGCGAC
This sequence comes from Actinomyces sp. oral taxon 171 str. F0337, assembly GCF_005696555.1. Lineage (NCBI taxonomy): Bacteria > Bacillati > Actinomycetota > Actinomycetes > Actinomycetales > Actinomycetaceae > Actinomyces > Actinomyces sp. oral taxon 171. The sequence continues at coordinate 1,859,484 of NZ_CP040005.1, forward strand.
GCGCGTCAGACTCACTCATGCCGGTGAGGTTGATGATGACGGGAACGCCGTCACGGAAGGACTCGCCAATGATCCTGGCCTCGTTGTAGGTCGAGGGGTGAACCGTGACGATACGTCGAAGGTCCGGGGCGGCGGCAACGGGTTCGGGCGCAGCCGGGGCGGAGAAGTCCTCATACCCCTCGTCAACGAAGTCCTGCTCGTGCTCCTGCACGGCGTAGCTCGCGTCGGCAGCCTCATAGCTGTCCTCGTAGGTCTCCTCCTCCGGCTCTGAATAGCCGAGGAAACTGGTCATACTGCGCAGCGCGCCCATCTATCGCTCCTTGGTTCGTCCGGTCCCCTGCGTTCCGGATGTGCTGCGACGGTATCCGCCCCCGCGACACCGCTTGGGGACCTCAACTCGGCGTGTCCCCCACCTCAGGTTTCAGGTAGGTCACGCCCAGGATTTATTCAGCAGACTAGGCCTTATCGTGGAATAGCAATACCTGCCAGGCGCCCGGTCACTCCGTCACGACGGTAGGAGTAGAAGCGAGGGTCCTCGTACGTGCACCACCGATCAGCACTGATGTGGCCAACGCCGGCACGCTCGAGCTGAGCGAGGACGCCTGCCGCGACGTCAAGGCCAGGCGTGCCCCACGATGTGCGTGAGGCGCACGCCGGTTCGCGCTGCGCGGACAGCGCGAGCATGTCATCTGGGACCTCGTAGCAGGAGCCACAGATCGATGGCCCCACTGCGGCCCACAGATCAGCTGGCTCCGCTCCCGCACATTGGAGGAACTCAATCGTGGAGGCGACGACGCCGTCGAGCATGCCTCGCCGCCCGGCGTGCACTGCCGCAGTCAGGGCACCGTCCCCGGACGCCAGCAGAACGGGAACGCAGTCGGCCACGAGCACGCAGCACCCTGCAGGCGCACCAACCGTCCGGGCATCCAGGACGAGCGCGTCCGCCGTGGGCACCTCATCGACCTTGGCAGTGGACACGACGGCGGAGTGAACCTGGTTCATCCAGGCCAGGTGCCTCCCCTGCTCAAGTCCCAGCAGATCCTCGAGTCGACGACGGTGACAATGAACACGTTGTGGGTCGTCTCCGACATGGAGCGCCAGGTTCCACCCGTCGTAGGCGGCCCCACCCCCGTGTCCGCCGCCATCGCCTTCACCTCCCCGGGCATGAGTGCCGGCAGCGTTCGGGACGGAAACGGTACGAGCCCGCAGACCGCGGGTAGTGAAGTACCCACGAGCCCGCGGGCCCAGATCCACCTCGATCAGGTCCGAGATCTCAACGGCGCTGGCATCACACATGGTGGTAGCACCCCCGGGCAGCGGCACCGCTCAGCGCAGGAAGTCAGGCAGATCAATGCCGTCGTCGTCGGCGTCGACCCCGATCACCTGAGGAACCTCAAGATCGGAGGCCGACTGCTGCGCCGGTGCCGAGCCGTAGGAGCTGTAGGCCTCATCCACGTAGGCCGGCATGCTCCCCGACGAGAGTGCCTCAGCCGCACCGACCTCCGACAAGTGCGCCGCAGCCGCCGGCGACGACGAGGGCGGAGGGGCCAGCGGGACCGGGCGGGTTACCGGATTCTGGGCCGCGTGGGCACCGCCGCGAGGAGCGGGAGCCGCAGGCAGGTCGTCGACCGGTGACGAGGGCACCGGCGGAACAGCAGCGGCCCGCGACAGCCGAGCCATCGGATCGGACAGGCCACCGACGATCGGCTCGGAGTCGAAGCCTGCGGCGATGACCGTCACACGCACCTCGTCGCCCAGGGCACCGTCGACAACGTTTCCAACGATGATGTTGGCCTCGGGATGGACGGCCTCGCGCACCAGGTTGGCGGCCTCGTTCATCTCGAACAGACCCAGGTCGGAGCCGCCCTGGAAGAAGAGCAGCACACCGTGGGCGCCGTCGATCGAGGTCTCCAGCAGCGGCGAGGCGATGGCCTCCTCGGTAGCCGTGATCGCACGTCCCTCACCGGTGGCCGAGCCGATACCCATGAGTGCGCTGCCGGCACCCTGCATCACGGACTTGACGTCATTGAAGTCGACGTTGATGAGGCCGGGGGTGGTGATGAGCTCGGTGATGCCCTGGACACCTTGAAGAAGAACCTGGTCAGCCTGCTTGAAGGCGTCCACGACGGAGATGTTCTTGTCGGCGATCTGCAGGAGGCGGTCGTTGGGGATGACGATGAGGGTATCGACTTCCTCGCGCAGCGCCTGGACACCGTCCTCAGCCTGGGCCGAGCGGCGGCGCCCCTCGAAGGAGAAGGGACGGGTGACCACACCGATGGTCAGCGCACCGATGCTCTTGGCCAGGCGGGCGACGACAGGAGCTGCGCCGGTGCCGGTGCCACCCCCCTCACCCGCGGTGACGAAGACCATGTCCGATCCGTCAAGGGCCTCACGGATTTCCGACTCGTGGTCCTCAGCGGCCTTGCGGCCGATCGCCGGGTCGGCTCCTGCCCCCAGGCCCCGGGTCAGGTCTCGCCCGACGTCGAGCTTGACGTCAGCGTCGGACATGAGCAGCGCCTGGGCGTCGGTGTTCACGGCGATGAACTCCACGCCACGCAGATCGGCCTCGATCATGCGGTTGACGGCGTTGACGCCGCCGCCGCCAACACCGACGACCTTGATCTCTGCCTGATAGTGCTGTGAGTCGTCCACAGCCATGCTCTCGACCACTGGCGTCCCCTCCGCGAGTTTCGTCCTGAGCCCCCTCATGAGGACTCCCCTCAAACCTCAACCTCAAGTTAAGGTCAATACTTATGTCATTCTCTGAATGACGGGGTCAACGCTATGAGACTTCCAGGACGTCGTATCGCATTGAAGCCCGGCGTGTTCGTGTGCAGTTGCCTGCGGATTCCCTGCTATATCACTGCGATTTACCTGCAATAAACCTGAAGGACTGAGCGGCGTGCGCTGCTCCCCGCTCCACCATCCCTCGGAACGCCATGGAGCGGTGGAGCGGAAGAACCGTTCAGGACTCCTTCGATGGTGTCGTGCTTGTCGTGGTCGCCCCGTCGGCGGATCGGGTGGTGGGACGATGAGGCGATGAGACGTCGTAGATGGACGCAGTGGTCGTCATGAGAGTCGCCAAGACCCGCGCCTTGAGCCCGTTGTCCTGGTTGTTCCCCCAGACCACGCTGGCCCCACTGGACAAGGTCAGTGTGACCTGCCCCGCCTCAGTTGCGCTTCCGCTGCTCACCTGGGCCAGGGTCTCCGGCGCGAGAGAGCCCACCACCTGGGTGACAGCAGCCACCTGCTTGGCTGAGACCCTCTGTGGCCCCGATGCCTGCGCAGCGGGACCGGGCACGATGGTCACCAGCCCCGACGGCGCCTCGGAGACCCGTTCGAGGACCACGGCCTCGTTGTCGAGGACCTGGTATCCGTCCGAGTCCTGCACGGTGGCCACCGGGACGCGCATCGTCAGATGCACCCGCAGCCCGTGGGGCCAGGCCCTGGTCACCTGCGCCCGGCGCACCCGGACCAGCTTGTCGCTCACCTGGGTGGAGAGCCGGCCGGTGTCGAGCCGCAGCAACGAGTCGCCCTCGTACGAGGCCAGAATGTCTCGGACCTGCTTGTCGGAGACGCTGCCGTCCGATCCCGCCACGGAGATCCTGCGGACCTGTAGGCCCAGGAGAGGTGAGAAGGCCAGGGCCCAGACTGTCAGGACGATGGCGAGCGCGACAACGGCGGTCGTCACCACCCTTCGCTGCCGCAACCGGTACAGGGCGGCTTGACGCTCCTTGAGCCGATCGGCGAGCCCGGTGGAGACGACCCGGTCATCTCCTCCGGAAAGAGCCACCTGCCGGCGGCCGAACACGGTCAGCTCGGTGCTTGCGGCTGCGTCGGGACTGGGAGACGCCTGGCGGGGACTGGTTCGGCTGGTGCCTTCGCCCCTGCGACGCGACGAGGGAGAGGCGCTGGACGCGCCCCTCGACATCGTTGAACGTCGAGGCCGCGAAGGTGGCAGGGCGCCGCCCGCGCCCCTGGATGTCCTGGAAGCGGAGGCAGTCCGGGGCCGCCTGGCAGTGGCTGACGGACCGGTCTGCTCAGTCCCCTGATCCGTCGGGGTGCTCGGCGCGGACGGTCCCTGCGCTGAACGGGTGGGACGCGGACGTCGGGGGCCGGAACGGCGAGGCGGGATGCTGGCCGGGGCGTCCTGAGCGCGGTTGGAGCGCTCAGGACGGGGGGCCGAGGGCTTCCTCATGCCCGCTCGCCTCGTTCCGCGGGCAAGGAGGCTGCACCGCCCTCACGCACCGCCAGGTCGGCCAGTGCCGTAGCAGCAAGCTCTGTGACGTCTCCGGCACCTACTGTCAGCAGCAGGTCTCCGGGGCGCGCCGAGTCGGCTACCGCGCGTGCGGCGTCGAGGCGCTCGGCGACGAATCTGGCTCTGCCACCGGGGACCCGCTGGGCGACCGTGTCCCCCGTGACACCGGGAAAGTCCGCCTGAGTCTCCCTGGCGGGGTAGACATCCGTGACGACAACGGCGTCAGCCAGGGCCAGCGCCTGTCCGAAGCGGTCGGCGAAGGCCCGGGTGCGGGAGAACAGGTGCGGCTGGAACAGGACCAGGACCCGTCCACCGCGCTCCTGGGCCACGCCCCGTGCCGTGCGTAGCAGTGCCTCGATCTCCGTGGGGTGATGGGCGTAGTCGTCGATGACACGTACGCCGTCGGCCTCACCCCGGTCCTCGAAGCGCCGGCCCGTGCCTCCGAACACTCCCAGGGCCCGGGCCATGCGGGCAGGCTCGACGCCGAGCTCGATGCCCGCGGCCCAGGCGCCGGCGGCGTCGAGGGCCACATGGTCCCCAGGCACGGCCAGCACCAGCTCAACCGGGCTGCGGCTCGGTTCCTCGCCGGTGCCGCCGGCGGACTCACGGTCGGTCGCCGTGGTGAGGGTCAGCAGTGCCTGAGTGGATGAGGCTCCGCGATCCTGGATGTCCAGGTGGACGTGCCCCTCCCCCACGAGTACTCCGCCGGGGAGGGTGTCGGGGCCGCCGAAGGAGTAGGTGACGACGCGCAGGCCCTCGGCGGCTGCGGACTGCGCCAGACGCAGTGCACCGGCGTCTGCGGCACAGGCGACCAGAAGGCCCCCGGGAACCAGCCGGTGAGCAAAATCGACGAATGCCGCCTCGAAGGCCTCCGCGGTGCCGTAGCTGTCGAGGTGGTCGGGCTCGACGTTGGTGACGATCTCCACGCGGGGCGAGTAGTTGAGGAAGGAGCGGTCGGACTCATCGGCCTCCGCGACCAGGGCGGAACCGCTCCCCAGGTGTGCCCCGGTGCCCAGGGCCCGCACGACCCCGCCGATGGCGAAGGAGGGGTCGGCGCCGGCATCCGTCAGGGCCTCTGCGAGCATGCCTGAGGTCGTTGTCTTGCCGTGCGCGCCGGCCACGGCGACGAAGTCCAGCCCCTGAGCGGCCAGGGCCAGCGCCTGGGACCGGTGGATAACCTCCTGGCCCCGCCGACGGGCCTCGGCGAGCTCGGGGTTGGTCTCCTTGATGGCAGTGGACACCACGACCGTGCTCCGTTCGGGAACGTGTGCGGCGTCATGCCCCAGGTGGGTCGTGATGCCCAGGTCGCTCAGATGGTCGAAGGCGGGACCGCCATGGGCATCAGATCCGGAGACCCGGGCGCCACGGGCGGCGAGAAGCTGAGCGACCACGCTCATCCCCGCTCCCCCGATACCAATGAGGTGGAAGCCCCTGTCCGCCAGCGTGCAATGACCGTCGCCGGTCGGCTGGCAGGCGGTGTGGGAGCTGTCCTGGGGTGTCGTGGCGATCATGCCGCGTTCTCCTCATCAGTGGGAGTGTCGTGGATGGAGGCGCACTGCTGGATGAGGGCGGCCAGGCGGGCCGCCGCGTCCTGGACGCCGGTGGAGGCCGCGGCCCGGGCCATGGCGGCCTGCCGCTCAGAGTCGGAGATGAGCATCGCGAAGTCAAGGATGTCGGAGGACGTGAGGTCGGCGTCGAGCACCATGCGTCCGCCTCCGGAGGCCAGGACATCAGCGGCGTTGAGACGTTGCTCCCCGTTGCCGATCGGTAAGGGGACGTAGAGCGCTGGAAGTCCCAGGGCTGTGATCTCTGCTACGGTACCGGCGCCGGAACGGCACAGGACCCCGTCGGCGCAGGCGTAGGCCTGTTCCATCGTGGTCAGGTAGTCGAGCACGTGGTACCGCTCCAAAAGGTCCTGCGCAGCGCCTGAGGCCGCTGCCGTCTCGAGGGCGGCGCGCACCGGGGCGTCCTTGTCCTTGCCGGTCAGGTGCAGCACTTGAAGCCCTGCGGGCAGGGAGCCCAGCGACTCGCTCAGAACCTCGTTGAGGTGCTGGGCCCCCAGGGATCCGCCCGTCACCAGCAGCGTGGGCAGGTCGGGGTCGAGCCCCAGCTCCTGCGCGCCCTCGACGCGGGCCTGGCGGGTGCCCTCACTCGTGGCCCGCTGCGCCACCAGGGTGGCGATGGCCGGGCGCAGCGGCAGCCCCGTGACCTCGGTACGTCCCTTGGAGGCCTTGAGGCGGGTGGAGGCGAAGGTCAGGGCAACTGCCTGAGCCCAGGACGCCCCCAGCCGGTTGGCCAGGCCCGGACGGGCGTTCTGCTCATGGATGACGACTGGTACCCCGGCTTTCCTGGCGGCCAGGTAGGCCGGGGTCGAGACGTAGCCACCGAAACCGACGACGACGTCGGCCCCGATCGTCTCAATGGCTTCAGTGGCGGCGCCGATCGCCTTTCCCAGCCGGTGCGGCAGGCGCAGCAGGTCACCGCTGGGGCGCCGAGGCAGAGGAACTCTGGGGACAAAGGCCAGCTCGAAGCCGGCCTCGGGCACCAGTCGCTTCTCCAGTCCCTCGGCGGTCCCCAGGACGAGGATCCGCGTACGAGGATCACCGCCCAGGGCAGGGTCCTGCAGGGCCGCGGCCGTGGCCAGCAACGGGTTGACATGGCCGGCGGTACCTCCACCTGCCAGCAGCACCCGCAACGGCCGAGGTCGCTCCGAGCCGCTGGAACTCACCTGCTGGGGCGAGCCTGCGCTCTCACTTGTCTCGGGCACGGTTCCTCCTAGGGACAATGACTGCCAGGGAACGACGCAGCGCCCCGGGACTCGTGGACAGGGCCTCCTGCGCACCGGGTTCGTGGCGCGCGAAGGCGAGAAGCACCCCGATGGCCAGGAGGACCGACACCAGCGCGGTCCCTCCACGGCTGACGAGGGGAAGCGGGACGCCCAGTACCGGCAGCGCACCGGTGACGACCCCCATGTTGATGATCGCCTGCCCCACGATCCACGCACCGATGGCCGAGGTCGTGGCCACGACGTACGTGGAGGTGTGGCGTCTCATGAGCCGCAGGCAGCAGGCACCGATGACCGCGAACAGGGCGATGACGACGAGCGTGCCCACCAGTCCGAACTCCTCTCCGAGCACGGCGAAGATGTAGTCGGAGTCCGCCTGGGTGAGGTAGCCCCACTTCTGGCGTGAGGATCCCGGCCCCACGCCGAGCCAGCCTCCCGTCCCCAGCGCCCACATCCCGTGCTTGGGCTGGTAGCCCACACCCGTGGGGTCCGCGCCCTCGGGATGGATCCAGGCGGTGATCCGGGCACGCCGGTTGGCGCTGAGCATGGAGGCGGCCGCGAACATGATGACGCCACCGGCCCCCAGGAGGGCGAACCAGCGCTTCCGCATTCCCCCCACCCACAGGGCCCCGGCGACGATACTCACCAGGATGATGACGGTTCCCAGATCCTGACCACCCAGGACACTCAGGATCGCAACGGCGACACCGCCCCAGCCCGCCATCCACACCCGGTCCCGTGGGCGGCTGTCCGCGTACCAGGTCACCAGGGTGCCCAGGACCAGGGCGAGGGCCACCTTGATGAACTCCGATGGCTGGGCGGTGCCGACCCCTGGGACCTGGATCCAGTTGCGGTTGCCGTAGACATTGACTCCGACGGGCGTGAACACCAGGCACTGCAAGGCGATCGTCAGCACCAGAAGCCCCCATGCCATCCGCGGGAACCAGGACAGCGGCATGCGGGAGACCCCCACCATGCCCAGGGTCCCGACCACCGCGAAGATGAGGTACTTGGCGAAGTCGGTGAAGGCGTTGCCGCCGTTGGCGGCAACGGTCACCGACTGCACGGAGAAGACCATGATGAGCCCGAAGGTCTCCAGCACCAGGGTGGAGACGAGCAGGCAGTAGTAGGTCAGAGTCACCTGCTCGGAGCTCTGAGCGGAGTCGGGCTCACCGGCCGAAGGACGCCGACGACGCTCCTGAGAGGCCCTGCCGTCCCAGGGTCGTGAGAGCCGCTCGCCCCAGTGCGCCAGGCGCCTGCGCCAGGCGTCACGCAGACGACCACCCGGGCCCGTGGGCCGTGAGCCGGATGGCTTCCCAGCCTGCTTGGACGGCGCGCCCGCACCCCTTCGGGGGGCGGTCCGCTCCGGCTTGCGACCGGCACCGGTCCCCTGCGACGAGCCTCCGGACGCCCGCGAGGAGCCTGACGAGGGGGAGGTCGACGAGCGACGAGCGGTGGCCGAGGCGGACCCGGTCTTCACGACTGCTCCTGGTCGCCGGAGACGTCCGTGCTCCGGGCGCCATCGCCATGGGTGTAGGCCTGGGCGCAGGCAGCGAACAGGTCTCCGCGCTGGGCGTAGGACGTGAACTGGTCCCAGGAGGCACAGGCCGGGGCCAGCATGACGGTGTCGCCGCTGCGGGCCATGGCGCCGGCGGCCTCCACAGCCGCGGCGCTCACCTGCTCGGCGGTACCGTCACTGACGCGGGTGACCGGCAGGTCGGGGGCCTCCCGCTCCAGAGCCGCCAAGATGTCGTCCTGCTCCTTGCCGATGACAACGGCGCCACGCAGGTGCGGGCGCACCGTGCGGACCAGGTCGAAGAACTGGGCGCCCTTGGTGTCGCCGCCGCAGATCCAGACACCGGTCCCCTGCGGCAGAGAGGTCAGCGCAGCCTCGGCGGAGTGCGGGTTGGTGGCCTTGGAGTCATCGACCCAGGTGATGCCCTCCGCCTCGGCGACGGTGACGATCCGGTGGGCTCCGGGACTGTAGGCGCGCAGCCCGGCAGTGACCGCCTCCGGGTCGGCTCCGGCAGCACAGGCCAGTGCGGCGGCGGCCAGGGCGTCGGCCAGCAGGTGCGCGGGAAGGTTCTGGGCGCACCGCCCTGGGGCCAGGTGCACCAGGTCAGCGGTGGTGGCCAGCTCGACACCACTGGAACGTCGCTGGGCATGGAAGGCGCGGTCGACCAGCAGGTCCTCGACCATGCCGACCTGCCCCAGCCCCGGTGCGGCCAGGGTGAAGCCGACGGCGCGACAGCCCTGGACGACGTCGGCCTGACGGACCATGTCCTCGGTGGCGGCGTCGGCGAGGTTGTAGACGGCGGCGAGCCGGGTGCCGGAGTAGACGCGGGCCTTGTCCCGGGCGTAGGCCTCCAGGCCTCCGTGCCAGTCGAGGTGGTCGGCAGCCAGGTTGAGGCAGGTCGAGGCCAGGGGCGCCAGGGTTCTGGTGGTGTGGAGCTGGAAGCTGGACAGCTCCACGGCCAGGGCGTCGGCACTGCCGGACAGCACCGCCTCAATGACGGGAGTGCCGATGTTGCCGACGGCCGGGGCCGTGAGCCCTTGGGCCGCCAGGATCGTCGAGAGCATGCTGACCGTGGTGGTCTTGCCGTCCGTACCGGTCAGAGTCAGCCAGGGGACGTCCGGATGCGACGAGTCCTGCTGGATCCTCCAGGCCAGCTCGACCTCGCTCCAGGTCTCGATACCTGCGGCCTCGGCGCTTCGCAGGACCGGTCCGGTGGCCGGGACCCCGGGTGAGACGACGAGGAGTCGCGCCGGTGAGTCCGCCAGCGCGGCCGCGGTCGTCTCGCCGTCGGCGACGGTGGCGGAGACCACGGGGGTCTCCAGCGTGTCGATGGAGGACTCACGGCTGTCGAAGACGTGGATGCGGGCCCCCAGCGTGGCCAGGGCATCGACGACGGCGCGCCCGGTGCGCCCCAGTCCGACGACGGCCACATGGGCGCCGTCGAGCTGGTCGCTCAGGGCCCCGCCAGGGCCGGTGACGGCACTGGGCGGTTCACCGGGGACTTCAGTCAGACTGGTCACGGTGCGGGCTCACGCTCCTGGTTCCTCACTGCTCCTCACCGGGCTGCCGGCGGGAGAAGACTGCATCAATGGTTCGTCGGGTCGCGGTGGCCCGAGCGTCCGGGCTCACCCGAAGATGAGCTGGCGCAGGTACTCGGCGTAGAAGAGTCCGAGTCCCGCGATGACGCACAGGCCGGCGATGATCCAGAAGCGGATCACCACGTTGACCTCGGTCCATCCTCCCAGTTCGAAGTGGTGATGCAGTGGAGCCATGCGGAAGACGCGTCGGCCTGTCGACTTGAACGAGACGATCTGAATGATGTCGCTCATGACCTCGGCCAGGAAGAGTCCGCCCAGGATGACGGCCAGGAACTCGGTGCGGGTCAGGATCGACAGGCCTGCGACGGCCCCGCCCAGGGCCAGCGACCCGGTGTCGCCCATGAAGATCTTGGCCGGTGAGGCGTTCCACCACAGGAAGCCGAAGCAGGCCCCCATGAGCGCGGCGGCGATCATGGCCAGGTCACGGGGATCCCTGACCTGGTAGCAGGTGGTGGGGACCATGGTCTCGTGTCCGTAGTTGCAGGACTGGTTGGTCTGCCACACCCCGATGAGCGTGTAGGCACCGAAGACCATGGCTGAGGCGCCGGCGGCCAGTCCGTCGAGACCATCGGTGAGGTTGACGGCGTTGGACCAGGCGGTGATGAGGAAGTTCGCCCACAGGATGAACAGGATGAGCCCGACGACGCTGCCGGCGAAGGCCAGGTTGACCGCCGAGTCCCGAGCGAAGGAGATCCGGGTGGAGGCCGGAGTGAGCCCATTGCGGTCCGCGAAGTGCAGGGCCGCCACCGAGAATCCGATGCCGATGAGCGCCTGCCCCACGATCTTCTGCCATGCCCGCAGTCCCAGGGAGCGCTGCTTGGAGATCTTCTCGAAGTCGTCCAGGAATCCGATGAGCCCGAGCCCGACGACGAGGAAGAGCAGCAGGACCCCGGAGGCGCGCGGTGTGCGCAGCTGGGTGAGATTGGCCAGGGTGTATCCCAGGACGGTGGAGATGATGATGACGAGGCCGCCCATCGTCGGCGTGCCGCGCTTGGTGAAGTGTCCCTGGGGGCCGTCCTGGCGGATGAACTGTCCGTACTCCTTGGCGTGGAGGTAGCGGATGAGCAGGGGCGTCCCCAACAGGGTGCCCACGAGTCCGACCACGCCGGAGATGAGGATGGCGGTCATCGGGGACGAACCTCCTTGAGGTGATCGGCCAGGCGCCAGGCGCCCGAGCCGTTGGAGCCCTTGACCAGGACGGCGTCGCCGTCGGACAGCAGGGCGTCGATCTGGGAGATGGCGGTCGCGGCATCATCGAAACCGACGACCTCGACCCCTCGCGCCCCGGCCGCCTCGAGTGCCTCCTGGGTGGAGCCGATGCCGATGAGCATAGCGGCTCCGGCTTGGGCCGCTAGCTCTCCGGTGCGCGCGTGATCGGCAGCCGAGGACTCCCCCAGCTCGAGCATCTCGGAAACCACGACGACGCGACGCCGGTCCCCGGCCAGGGCAGGTAGCACGGCCAGCGCCGCCGTCATGGAGTCGATGTTGGCGTTGTAGGAGTCGTCGATGAGGAGAAGATCCCCACCGAGCTCCGACACATCCATGCGGTGGGGGCTCTCAATGCTCACGGAGCCGAGCCGCTCGGCGATGAGCTCGGGGGCCAGGCCAGCGGCCAGGGCCAGGCCGGCGGCGGCCAGGGCGTTGGCCACGTTGTGAGCGCCGGCCACGGACAGCTGGACGCGTCGGGGCTCATCGAGTCCGGGCAGGTGAAGGTCGAAGGCCGCTCGGGCGGCAACGTCCAGGACCACGTTCTCGGTCCTCAGGTCGGCCGCCCGGCCTTGGGAGGAGAAGGTGAGGACGCGTGCCGGTGCGAGCTCGGCCATGGCTGCGGCGCGGGCATCGTCGGCATTGAGGATGGTAGTTCCGTCGGGTCGCAAGCCGGCGATGATCTCCGCCTTGGCCGCGGCGACGCCCTCGATGGAGCCGAAACCGCCCATGTGGGCGTGACCGACCATGAGGACCCCGGCCGCGTCCAGGGGGGCGATACCGGTGAGGTAGGCGATGTGCCCGGGTCCGGAGGCTCCCATCTCCAGGACGAGGTAGCGGGTGGACTCGTCGGCCTCGAGCACGGTCAGCGGCAGGCCGATCTCGTTGTTGAAGCTGGCCCGGGGCGCCACCGTGGGGCCTGAGGGGGCCAGGAGCTGCCGGGTGAGGTCCTTGGTGGTGGTCTTGCCCACCGAGCCGGTCATCGCCACCACGGTGAGACGCTCACCGCGATCGGCCGCGGCACGGCGCAGTTCCTCCAGGTGGGTGCGGGCCAGCGCGCCGAGGGCCGTCACGGTGTCCTCCACGAGGACGAGCCCCATGGACGGCTCCTCGGTCCGCCCCTGAGACAGCCCACTGCGTGCGGCCTCCAGGTCGGAGACGATGGCTCCGACGGCGCCCAGGGCTCCGGCCGACCCCAGGTGGGCGTGGCCGTCGGTGCGTTCGCCGTGAACGGCGACGAACAGCGAGCCCTCGGTGGCCTGACGCGAGTCGGTGACAACCGGTCCGGTCACGGAGACGTCCGGGCCGATGAGCCTGCCGCCGACAGCGGCTGCGATCTGACTCAGGCTGAGCCTCATGCCCGTCCCCATTTCTCCTCGACGGCCTCGGCCATGACGGGCGCGTCGTTGTACCGGATGAATTCCCCGGCCATCTCCAGGAAGGGCTCGTGCCCCTTCCCGGTGACGATGACGGTGTCATCGGGTCCGCACAGCTCGACGCCCCGGCGCACGGCGTCGCCGCGCCAGGTGGTGATCTCCTCGACATCCTTCAGGTCGGGGCGCACGCCGCGCACCCCGTCCAGGATGGCGTCGCGGATGAGCTGGGGGTCCTCGCTGCGGGGGTTCTCGTCGGTGATGACCAGAACGTCCGCCAGGCGGGCGCACACCTGGCCCAGCATGGGCCGCTTGCCCTGGTCACGGTCGCCGTCGGAGCCGAAGACCACGATGAGGCGCCCCGGGGTGATGGGACGCACGGCCTTGAGGGCCAGTTCCATGGCCTCGGGGGTATGGGCGAAGTCGACGATGCACAGGCCGCGTCGGCCGTCGCGCTGGCTGATGCGCTGCATACGGCCGGGGATGTTGTGGGCACCGGCCAGGGCGGCGGCGGCCGTGGCGGCAGGCACCCCGGCACGGATGGCCATGACCAGGGCCAGGGCGGCGTTCTGGACGTTGACGAGTCCGGGCAGGGGGCAGGACGCCTCGATCTGCTCGCCGTCGGGCCCGTGGAGGGTGAAGGTGGTGGCGGAGTCGGTCAGGGAGACGGCGGCGTCACTGACCCACCAGTCGGCGGGGGCGTCACCGGGGTAGGCACGTACGCGGTCGATCTCGATGGGGGCATCGGCGGCCAGGGCGGCACCCCACTGGTCGTCGACGCAGACCACGCCCCGGCGGGCGTGCTCGGGGGTGAACAGCCGCGCCTTGGCCTCCAGGTAGCCCTCCATGGTCTTGTGGAAGTCGAGGTGGTCACGCTGGAGGTTGGTGAAGCCGGCGACATCGACGACGATGCCGTCGAGCCGGTGCAGGACGATGGCGTGGCTGGATGCCTCCAGGGAGGCGGCACCGACCCTGTCCTCCACGGCCAGGGCCATCATCCGCTGCAGGACGGGGGCCTCGACGGTGGTGCGCGGGGACTCCACGGAGTGCTCCCCCACGCGCAGCTCGACGGTTCCGGCCACCATGCAGCCACCGACGTGGGCGGACAGGATGGCGTCGAGGAAGTAGGCGGTGGTCGTCTTGCCGTTGGTTCCGGTGACGGCGGTGGTGATGAGACCGCGTGCCGGGTGATGGTAGGCCTCGGCACTCAGAGGACCGACGATGGCCCGGGGATCGCCGTGCACAAGGACCGGGGTACCGGGAGCGGACTCGTGGACGATCTGGGCGCCGTCGGAGTCGGTCAGGACGGCGACGGCCCCGGAGGCGACGGCCTCGGCGGCGAAGCGGGCCCCGTGGACGGTGAAACCGGGCAGTCCCACGAAGAGCTCGCCCGGGGCGGTGTCGGCGGAGTCGACACTGACCCCCAGGATGCTCAGGTCGTTGAGGGCGGCGGCATCCTCAGCTGAGGCGGGAGCCAGGGAGAAGCGCTCGCTCAGAGTACTGATGGGAATGGGACCATTGGAGCTCGGCCGTAGGGCGGCGGCCGACTCGTAGGCGTGGTTGCTCATAGTTCCTCAATCTATCGCGACCTTCCACTGTCGATGTTCCACAAGAGCATCTCCGGCTCACTTCGCCGAGGTGCTGGTGGTCACGCTCATCTAGCACATACACCACCTCACTGGTTCGCGTCCCGCTCTCCCCCGGCTCCGTTCCGAGCGGCTTGGGCCGCCACGACGCTCGGGTCGGGGGCGATGTTGAGCGCCTGCATGGCTGCCAGCGCCACCTCCCGGAAGACGGGGGCGGCAACGGTGCCTCCGTAGGTCTCATCAGGCCGGTTGACGATGACCGCGATGGCCAGCGCCGGGTTGCGGGCCGGCAGGAAGCCGACGAAGGAGGCCACGGTGGAGTCGTCGGTGAGGATCTCGGAGGTTCCGGTCTTACCGGCCACCAGGTAGCCGTTGATGGAGGCGGACTCCGCGGTGCCGCCCTCCTGGGTGACGCCGATGAGCATCTCGGTGAGGGTCTTGGCAGTCGCCTCGGAGACGACCCGCACCTCCTCGGGGCGGGCCTGCGGGGTCTCCTTGCCATCGGCGTCGATCCAGGCGTCGATGACGCGGGGGGCCACGCGCACACCCTTGTTGGCCACGGTGGCCAGCACCTGGAGCGACTGGAGGGCGGTGCCGGCCACCCCGTGCCCGAACATCGTGGCGTAACGGGTGCGATCGTCCCAGGAGCTGGGCGGGTAGAGGATGCCGTCGGACTCCGCCGGCATCTCGATGCCCGTGGCCTGCCCCCAGCCGAAGCGCTTCATGTAGTCGTAGCGGACATCGTCGGAGACCTTCTGACCGATCTGGATAGTGCCTGTGTTGGAGGACTTGGCTAGGATTCCGGCGGTGGTCATCGTCTGGGTCTCGTGCTCATGGGAGTCCTCGAAGGACTCCCCGCTCTCCACCCTCAAGGTGTAGGGAACCGTCCAGGTGTCCTCGGGCTTGACGGCGCCCTCCTCCAGAACGGTGGCGAAGGTGACGACCTTCCCGACGCTTCCGGGCTCGAAGACGGCCTGAACGCTACGGGCGGTGCGGTTCTCCTCGGATGTGGCGGAGGGATCGGAGGGGTCGACCGAGTTGGAGTCGGCCAGGACCACGACCTTGCCGGTGGCCGGCTCCATGGCCACGACAACGCCCCAGTCCGCGTGCTGGGCGGAGACCGTTCGGTCGATGGTCTCCTGGGCGATGGACTGCAGATCAGAATTGAGGGTGGTTCGCACCGTGGCGCCAGGCCGGGCCGGCTTGTCCTCCTGCTCACCGGTGGGGATGATGACGCCGCTGCGCCCGACCTCCTCACTGCCCTTGCCGTCGGTTCCCGTGAGGAGCTTGTTCTGGGTGAGCTCCAGCCCAGCCGCCCCGATGAGCTCGCGGTTGCGATCGCCCTCGTGGGTGAAGCCCAGGACGTTGCCTGCCACGGTCCCGGCCGGATAGGTGCGGCGGGTGCGCTGGTCGGGCTCGACCCCGGAGATATCCAGGGCCTTAATCTTTCTCCAGGTGTCAGGAGAGACCTCCTGGGCAATGACCTGGTAGCTCCGGTCACCCACGAGCTTGGCTCCCAGCTCAAGAGGATCGACGTTCAGGATCGGTGCCAGCTGGGCCGCGACCGCCGCCGCACCGTAGTCGACGACGACCTCCTCATTGACTCCGGTGGACTCGTTGAGGCGCATCTCGGTGCGTTCGTACTGGGCGATGAGGGACTGGTTGACGCCGACGTCGTAGCTGACCGCCGAGGAGGCCAGAACGGTACCGTCCCGACCGGTGATGTCGCCTCGAGGGGCCCGGTTGACCCAGGTGACCGTACGCTCGGCCTTCGCCTTCTCGGCCAGATCCGGTCCGTCAACCGCCTGGACGTAGACGGTGCGCCCGGCCAGTGCGGAGAACACGAGCAGCCCTCCGACCTGGAGAGCCTGACGACGCGAGGGATTCACAGGCGACTACTTCCCGGTCCTGGCAGCGTGGGCAGGCGTTCCCTCAGTGAGCTGACCCTTGTTGACGTCGACGACGCCGGGGGCGGCGGCGGGCACCATCCCAAGCTCCTTGGCGCGGCCGGCCAGCGCGTCGGGCGCCGAGGCCTCCTGGACCTGGGTGCGCAGCGTCTCGACGTGGTCCTCGGCGACGTTGAGCTCGACCTGCTTCTCCTTCATCCGGTACGCGGTGTCGGCCATCTTGGCGTTGAGGAGCATCGAGGTGATGAGGGCACCGGCCAGCACGAAGATGATGAGGGTGAGGAAGGGGAGGGATGACGAGGCCGCTCGGGAGGCGCCGCTGACGACGCGCAGCTGGGGCCGCTTGACGGAGCCCGCCTCCGTGCGTCCCTGGGTGCTGGTGGAACCACTTGCCTGGGCGGTGCGCCGCGTCGCGATCGGGCGGGTGACTCGAGCAGTAGCAGTGGCGCTCATCAATGTGCCTTCCCTGTGTCGTAGCTGGACTGGTGTGGATGGACGATGGTGCAGATGGTGCAGTGAGATCGATGACCGGCTGGGACGGTCTGTCGACGTCTGGAGCGGCAAGGCCGCCTAGCTCCGGTGGCGGCGGGCGGTGCGTTGACCGCTTCGGCGGCCGGGGTCCGCCCCCCGGCCGCCGGTGGGCGCAGGCCCCTCCGGTGAAGGCGCCTGGTCGGCCGGACGCAGGCGGGCGGCCGCCCGCAGTCGCACCGGCGCCGAGCGGGGGTTGTGGTCGAGCTCTCGAGCATCGGCCTTCTCCGCACCGCTGGTGAGCAGCTCGAGGTAGGGGCGGTCCGTCTCGGGGACGACCGGCAGGTCCTGGGGCGCCCGGGAGGTGGCTCCGTGGGCGAGTGCCCGTTTGACGATGCGGTCCTCCAGGGACTGGTAGGACTCCACCACGAGTCGTCCTCCCACGCGCAGGCTGTTGAGTGCTCGGGGCACGGCCCGCTCCAGGACGTCGAGCTCGGCATTGACGGCGATGCGCAGCGCCTGGAAGGTCCGTTTGGCCGGGTGCCCGCCACTGCGGCGCGCCGGTGCGGGCACCGCCTGACGGACGAGCTCGGCCAGGTCCTGGGTGCTGACCACCGGCTCCCCGGCCTGACGCCGACGCACGATGGCGGCGGCGATGCGGGAGGCGAACCGCTCCTCGCCGTAGGTGCGCAGGATGCGGCTGAGCTCGACGGCGTCGGCGGTCTCCAGCAGGTCCTGGGCGGTCATTCCTGAGCCCTGGTCCATGCGCATGTCGAGAGGTGCCGGACGGGCGTAGGAGAAGCCCCGCGAGGCCTCATCGAGCTGAAGGGAGGAGACCCCCAGATCCATGAGAACGGCGTCCACCGCTCCCTCCGCACGAGCGGAGTGCTCACGAGCCACCCGGTTCACGGCGTCGTAGGTCGCCTGAACCGCGATGAAGCGGTCACCGAAGCGTGCCAGGCGCGCCGAGGCCAGCGCAATCGCCTCGGGGTCGCGGTCGATGCCCACGACCTTCAGGGCCGGAAAGCGCTCAAGCGCCGCTTCGGTGTGGCCCCCCATTCCCAGGGTGCAGTCGATCATGACAGGTCGGGCCGGACCGCCCGTCGATGTGCTGTCAGCGTGCCCCTCGATGGCGGGGGCGAGCAGGTCCAGGCAGCGCTCAAGGAGCACCGGCTGGTGCCGGCCGACGGCGTCGGCAGCGGATGCCTGTGCCTGTGAGCTGGTCATGGGGCGTGCTCCTTTCCGGTGCTGGCTCGGCCCCCGCTCCGGGTGCCTGGGTGGTTCTCAGTTGCTTGTTGGGTCTTTGACGTCTGACGCTCACGCTCTCTGCGAGAGGGGCGGTTGAGGCATCCTCGATGCCCGCCTGCGATCCGGGAGGCGGCCATCTCACCAGGACTCCTCCCGTGGTTCCGGCGCCGGGGAAGAGGCGTCGGACTCGACATCGGGCGGAGACCTCACGAGATGGTTCGCCAGAGCCCTGATGGCGTCGGCGTGCGGTCCGTCGGGTTGTGTTCAGTTGTCGACAAGGTCGCGGCATCAGAAGAAACCGGGGATGATCTCCTCGGCCGTGTCCGCGAAGACCTGTTCCTGAGCCACCAGGTAGGTGCTCCAGGACTCGGCGTCCCAGATCTCCACCCGGGCACCGGCTCCGATCACCGCCAGGTCCTTCTTCAGGCCCGCGTAGGCCCTCAGTGGCGCCGGCAGCGTGATACGCCCCTGCTTGTCCGGGATCTGCGAGTCCGCCCCCGAGAGCATGACACGCACGTAGTCACGCGCCTGCTTCTGAGCGAGGGGGGCCTCACGAAGCTGGGCGTACATGCGCTCGAACTCGGCAGCGGTGAAGGCGTACAGGCAGTGCTCCTGACCTCGGGTCAGAACCACGCCACCCGCAAGCTCTTCACGGAACTTCGCCGGGAGGATGAGACGGCCCTTCTCGTCCAGCTTGGGTGCATGCGTCCCCAGGAACACGAGCCACCTCCTTCCCCTCGACGACCCCGTGAACCCCACCCTACTCCACTTCCCTCCCTTTTCTCCCACCCCTCCTCTTCGAGAGCATCACAACTGCATATCGCCGATGGAGATCCCACTGACGCAGAACCCTCGCTCTTCGTTGTAATGACAGCAATCCAGCACCTCTTCAAGCAGGGTGGAGGACGGCGGAGAGCAGGTGGAGGGAGGCGTTCACCACCACCGCCCTCGGCGTGGTGGATGCACAGGAAAAAGACAGGATCCACTCGGCCTGCACGCAGGGTTCCGGTGGGGTTCAGGACCTCTTCGGAGAGACACGAGGAGAGCCGCGACGCTCTCCCCGTAGTGTTCCGGAATCCGATGGACTCCTTGGAATATCCAGGGTTCTTCGCCGGTCTCGCAGGGTTTTCCGGAGGCCGGTCGAGTCCTCCGCACACTCAGGTCCCGTCTCGAACGGGTGAGCGTTGGAGACAGGACCTGTTGAGCCGTAGCGGCGGGGGTGATGCACGGGTGGAGGGATGTGGAGGCAGTGGAGTGAGGTGGAGGTCGGCGTGCGCCGACACAGCCTGAGGGGCGCAGGAATGCGGGCGGAGAGGAGAAGGAGAGAAAGTGGGTGAGGGCGGGGAGGAAGGTACGAGCTGGTCAGTCCTCGGAGTCGCGTCTGCGATCCCAGCGCTCGGACTGGCGGTCCATGAAGGAGGACCGCTTCTTCCCTCCGTTCCTATCCTTGGTGGGCCTGCCTCGACCTGCAGCGGGCCGACGCGGGCTCGAAGCGCTCTCAACCCGGGTCAGCGCCAGTGCGACCCCACCGACGGCTACGAGGAAGCCCGTGACCCCCAGCAGGATGGAGAGGAGGTTGTGGGGCACCGAGACCCCTGCGATGAGAAGAGCCAGGCCGACGAGAACCAGGGCCACACCACCACCGATATGGCGGGGCGAGGGGCGCGAGAGCCGACGCTCCTCACGCTGGAACGTCTGGGCAAGTTCGGGGTCATCCTCATGGAGCTGCGATTCCAGGTCCCGCAGGACCTGCTGCTCTCGCTCTGACAGTGCCATCATGCTCCTTGCTTCCGGGCGGGGCCGGGGATCTGCGCCGTGGTTGCCAGGATAGGCGCTGTGGCGGCTCAGGAGAAACTCTCCTGAGCGGTTGGGCCGGACCCGATCGGGATGGAACCGGTTTCTCCCGTCCTGATCCGCCTCACCTGGGAATCGTCCGGCTCAGTGCCTCTGCCGAAGCGACCTCCCGTCGCTACTGCGTCCAGCTCGCGTCATCCTGCCCTGGTCGCCTCACCTCGTCGATCGGCGTCCGTGCGGCCCCGTCTCCTGGCAGAAGGCTGGCAGGGGCCAGCGCGTGGGCACCCCATTTGCGGCGTACGGCGTCGGCAGCCCGCTCGGAGGCGCCACGCCGAGGGTCCTCGTCCAGGAGGAGCTGCACACCGTCGTCGGGGCGCAGCAGCCCCTCGACCCGCACCCCCAGGAGGCGAAAACCACCGGGCGGGCTGGGCAGGGCGGAGTAGAGCGAGGCGACGGTCTCCCAGATGTCCTGGGCGAGGTCAGTGGGAGCAGCCAGGGTGCGTGATCGGGTGACGGTGGTGAAGTCGGCCCCTCGGGCCTTGAGGACGGCGACACGGCAGCGCAGGTCCGCCGCGCGCAGGCGCGCGGCGCACTGGTGGGTCTGGTCCAGCAGGACCCGCCGGGCGTGCTCCCGGTCGGTGAGGGTCTCGAAGAAGGTCGTCTCGGTACCCACCGACTTCTCCTCGCGTACCGGCTCCACCCGGCGGGGGTCGACGCCGTGGGACAGCTCGTGCAGGTGGCGTCCGGAGGCCCGGCCGAGGATCTTCTCCAGGTGGCGCACGTCGGTGTCCGCCAAGGTACGCACGTCCTTGATATCCCACCTGGCCAGGATCTCCTGCGTCCGGGCGCCCACACCCCACAGCGCCCCGACCGGCAGCACGTTGAGGAAGTCCTGCGTGGCGCCGGCCGGCACCAGGAGCAGGCCATCGGGCTTGGCGTGGGAGGAGGCGAGCTTGGCGATGAACTTGGTGGAGGCGATGCCCACCGAGGCCGGAACGCCCACTCGTCGGCGTATCTCGGCGCGGACCCACCGGCCGATGGTCACCGGCGGCCCCATACGGCGCCTGGCCCCGGTCACATCCAGAAAGGCCTCGTCGATACTCACCTTCTCCAGGACGGGGGTGACCTCCGCCAGAACGGCCATGACCTGGGCGGAGACCTGGGAGTAGAGGCCGTGACGCACGGGCAGGACCACGGCCTGGGGGCAGCGCCGGGAGGCCTCGGCCATGGACATCGCCGAGGAGACGCCGAAGGCGCGGGCCTCGTAGGAGGCGGCCGAGACGACGCCCCGGCCGTCACGGCCGCCGACGATGACAGGGCGGCCGACCAGCTCGGGGTGCTCGAGGAGCTCGATCGAGGCGAAGAAGGCATCCATGTCGACGTGGATGATGGGGGTGGCGGAGTCATCGTCCCCCCAGGACCGGCGTGCGGCCCGGGAACGGGGTGCCCTGCTCATCTCCACCTCCTCAACGAGTGCGACGGGATCACCGGCTGAAGGACCGGATGAGTCCCCCTGTGCCCCTCTCAGGCTACCGTGGGGCTGTGACACGTAGACGCAGGGCCTCCGGCGCCCCGGCGCCGACCGCCCTGCCCTCAGGCCCGGTGCGCACCTCCTTCGCCACGGCCGAGCTCGTGGCGCGAGACACCGGGATCCTTCTCATGCTCGACGGCGCGGAGTCCTCCTTCCTGGACATGCGCGACCCCTCCCACCTGGACTTCGAGTACCACCAGCAGATGGACGCGGTGCTGACGGCGCTGCGCGGCGCGGGCGGCCCAGTCAAGGCTCTCCACCTGGGTGGGGCGGGTTGCGCCCTGGCCAGGGCGTGGGACGTCACCCGCCCCGGCTCCCAGCAGGTCGCCGTCGAGATCGACGAGATCCTCGCGGACCGGGTGCGAACCTGGTTCGACCTTCCCCGATCCCCCAGGCTGCGGATCCGGGTCGGCGACGCCGCCGAGGTGGTCACAGGGCTGCGGCCCGGCCAGTGGCACGTCGTGGTGCGGGACGTGTTCAACGGCGGGAGCGTGCCGGCCTCCTGCAGGAGCCAGGAGTTCCTCGGCACCTGTCTGAGGGCACTGGCGCCTGACGGGCTGCTGCTGGTCAACACCGCCTCCATGCCGCGCGCCCAGGCCGGTGCCGAGATCGCTGCGCTCACCAGAGCCCTGGACGGAGACGCCTCCTGCGCGGTCATCGTCGCCGACCCCGCAGCGGTGCGCGGCCGGCGTCGGGGCAACCTGGTGCTGGTGGCCCGCCAGACCCCCTTCACGGCGAGCGAGCTCGAGGAGATCGAGCGTGCGGTGCGTCGTCTACCGCTGCCGGTGCGCACCTGGTTGCTCAACGACGCCGCCGTACCGCGGCCCGAGGGCGGCTAGATCCGCGAGAGGCGGCCAACCGGTCTGCTTGGGGCCGCTCGGCATCGCTCAGCCCCCGCGGCCGGGGTTCCAGCCCTGGGGCCCCAGGTCCCCGGAATCGTTGGCCTCCAGGAACGCCTCCAGACGGGCACCGATCTCGTCGGCGCTGGGCAGGTTGAGGATCGGCGCGGACGCGTCGACCTCACCGATGGCGATCCTGGGGGCCATGGCGTCGTACTGGGCCTCCAGGGCGGAGACGACGGCACTGACCTCCGGCTGCTGCGCGGCCTCGGCGTTGATCTCGGCGCGGTTGATGCTGGCGGCGGCCTCGAGGTCGCCCACTGGCAGCGCCAGGCCGGTGGCCTGCACGACGGCGGTCAGCAGCGCCGAGGCTCCCTGCGGGAACTCGTCACGGGCCACGTAGTGCGGGATCGCGGCCGAGACTCCTCGGGAGTCCAGACCCAGCTCGCCCAGCCGCAGCTCGAGGTAGGCCGACATCGATCCGGGCAGCTCGACGTGTCCGAAGAGCTCGGGCTGGTTGGGCAGCAGGTCGGGCTGGCTGCCGTGATGGTGCACATAGGTCGGGCGCGTGTGGGGCACGGCCATGGGGACCCCGCTCATGCCGACGGCCTGGCTCACGCCCATGGAGACGGCCAGGTGGGCCACAGCTCCGACGAACTCGTCCCAGCGGTAGTCCGGCTCGCTGCCATGGAGCAGGAGGACATCCTGACCGTCGTCGTCATGGAGGAGGTCCAGGACCAGCTCGGGCATGATGACTGAGGAGTAGTTGTTGTGGACGAAGGTCATCGTGGGACGCCTGGCGCGGTAGTCCACGAGTGCGTCGATGTCGAAGGTGGCGACACGCTCGCTGGGGAGCGTCATGAGCAGCTGGTCGACGGCCAGAGCGCCGGCGTTCCCGGCGTCCATGGCGCCCTCGAAGTGGTGGATGAGGACCCTCGGGGAGATCGGCTGATCCGCGGGGTGCTGGATGGTGAACAGTGGTCTCACAGCCCGTCTCCTCCTGTCTGGCCTGGTTCATCCTCCCGCGGCGCGGGTCCGTCGGTGCGCTCTTCGCCCGGCCTGATGGGCGCGGGCGAGACCGACGGCGCCGAGGAGGGCGTGTTCGTGTCGTGCAATGGTCTCAGCATGGTCTTCGGTTCGGTGCCCGGCGCGACCCCGTCTCAGTCACGTTCGTCTCGGTCGAGCGACGTCGAGTGACTTCGTCTCAGTGACACGATTCGGCGTTTTATCAGGATTCATCCGGGCGAGTGCCCGGGAACGGCGGTTAGCGTCCTGGGCACTTCTGCCAACACCTTCTGGATTGTCGATGTTCCCGCCCACGCCGGGTTCGGGCGGCTTGTTCGCCCTCGGCGTCCCCGTCGGGGCGTCAGCAGGAGAATAATGGGTCGACCGTACTGAAGCCATCACCGACCCCAGTACCCGTCAGCGTCAACCAGAGCAGGTCAGCGCGTTCTACGCGCCTGCCGGCCAGAACCAGAACCGATGCGAGGCCTTGTGAGTCAGACGATCCCCTCTCGCCCACCGCACTCCCAGCAGGAAGCGTCTCAGCGGGCGGAGGAAGATGCGGGCAGTGTCCGCGAGCGCGAGATGCGCGGTGAGCAGGTTGTCGTCGACCTCGCCTACAGCGAGCTGGACCGCCAGCTGGCCCAGGCCCGTCACTCCCTTGCCCGCACCGAGGCCCAGGGCGTCAGCGGCACCCATCAGTCCCGCGGGGAGCGGGACGCCTATGCCGTGCACTACTCGTCGCTGGTCTCCTCCCTGGAGGGGGTCGAGGACCGTCTGGTCTTCGGACGGATGGATATGAGCACCTCGCCCGATGACGCGTCGGACTCGGGGGCCTCCGGGCGGGCCCCGGCCGCAGTCTCCGGCTCTGGCAGGGGCGTGGGCGGCTCCTCCCCCGTCACGGACGGGGGCCGGCGCCACTATGTGGGTCGTATCGGCCTGCAGGACGCCCAGCACCGTGAGGTGATCCTGGACTGGCGCGCCCCTCTGGCCCGGGCCTTCTATCAGGCCACGGCCTCCGAGCCCATGGGGCTGGTGCGCCGGCGGCACATCGACACCCGGGCCCGTCAGGTGCTCGGGGTGGAGGACGAGGTCCTGGACCTGGCCGCCCTCGAGGCCGGCCAGGTCCCGTCCGGCTCGTCGGGGACCTCCGTGGCCACTGGGGACCTGCAGGGCGAGGGGGCGCTCATCGCCGCGATGTCCAGTGCCCGTGACGGCCGCATGGGTGACATCGTGGCCACGATCCAGGCCGAGCAGGACCGGGTCGTCACCTCCTCGGGCCGGGGTGTGCTCGTGGTCCAGGGTGGTCCGGGGACGGGTAAGACTGCGGTGGCGCTGCACCGGGTGGCCTACCTGTTCTACTCCGAGCGCGAGCGCCTGGAGCGCTCCGGCGTGCTCCTGGTGGGGCCGTCTCGCACCTTCCTGCGCTACGTGGAGCAGGTACTGCCCTCACTGGGTGAGACGGGGGTGGTCTCCACGACGATCGGCGACCTGGTTCCCGGGGTGCGGGCCACGGCGCAGGAGGACGCCCGCGTCGCCGAGATCAAGGGGCGCTCCCTGTGGGTCGAGGCACTGGAGCGGGCGGTGCGGGGCCTCCAGCGCGTCCCGGAGGCTCCGCGTGAGATCGAGGTCCAGGGTGTGCGCCTGTCCCTGAGGCCCGACGACGTACGTGAGGCGGCCTACCGGGCCCGTCGGGGCGGCAAGCCCCACAACCTGGCCCGTGAGGCCTTCGTGATCTGGCTCCTGGAGCGCCTGACCGACCAGTACGCGGGGGCCACCAACCAGGACGCCTCGGACGCCGACACCCGCGCCTGGATCCGTGAGGACATCCGTACCGCCCGCGACGCCCGTCGGGAGATCAACCTGTGCTGGATGCCGACGACGCCCCAGGGGCTGCTGGAGCGGTTGTGGAGCCGCCCCTCCCTCCTGGAGCAGGTGGCGCCCTCCTTGAGCGAGCAGGAGCGCGAGCTGCTGCGCCGTGCGCCGGGAGGCGGACTGACCGCGGCGGACATTCCCCTCATTGATGAGCTGGCCGAGCTGCTGGGCCCCAGTGAGGACGCCCAGGCCCGGCGCGCCCGGCTGGAGGCCCGCCGCCGCGAGGACCTGGTGGCCTACGCGGCCCAGGCGATCGAGTCCCAGGAGCTGGGTGACGGGATGGTCAGTGCCGAGATGCTGGCTGACCGGGTCTCCCAGAGCGGCCCCACTCTTACTCTGGCTGAGCGGGCCCGGGCGGATCGGACGTGGACCTACGGGCACGTCGTCGTCGATGAGGCCCAGGAGCTGGGCACCATGGCGTGGCGGGCGCTGGCGCGTCGCTGTCCGGTGCGCTCCTTCACGGTGGTGGGAGATCTGGCCCAGTACTCGGGCCCCCACGCCCCGGGCAGCTGGGGCGAGGTGCTGACCGCTCTGGGGACGGCATCGGCTGAGAAGACTGCGGGCCGCTCCCGCTCACAGTCCCGTCACCGGGCCCGTTCGCGCTCGCGGCAGGGCAGGCAGTCGGGGCGCTCGCGCGGAGGGTCGACCCCACTGCGAGAGGAGGCGCTCAGCGTCTGCTACCGTACGCCGGCCACGATCATGGAGGTGGCTGAGGAGACGGTGACGCATCTGGGCCACCCGCCGGTCTACCCGGTGCGCTCGGTGCGCGACCTGCCGGACTGCCTGGAGGTCACGGACCTGTCGCAGTCCCCTCAGGGTGCCCAGCCCGATGCCTGGGCGAGCGTCTTGCGCGAGATCGTCTCCCAGGAGTCGTCCCGTCTGGATAAGCAGGTGGGTGCCGGTGTCGGGCGCATCGCGGTCATCTCCTCCTCCCCCAGCCGTACTGAGGCGCTGCTGCGCGAGGCCCCGGACCTGGCCGCAGCGATGGAGGCGCCGGGAGGCGACGTGCTGCGCTCGCGGCTGCTGGTGGTCGATCCGGTGCTGTCCAAGGGGCTGGAGTTCGACGTCGTGGTGCTCGTGGACCCCGCTGAGGTCGGTGAGCGCAGCGCGGGGGATCTGTACGTAGCGATGACTCGCCCCACGCGCCGCCTGCGGGTGGTCAGCCGTCTGACTCTGCCCCGGGGCCTGGAGCCGCGTTCAGGCGACCGGTGAGCCGGATCGCACACGGCCGTCACCGCCGCCGACCACGCAGGTTACGCCACCGTAGGTTACGGTTGATCCTGACGTCTCGTCGTCGCACCGGGCAGCACCCGCGGCGGGCGAGGCCTTCCCGGTCCGAGGAAGGTTCACGGCAGACAAGGGGGAAGACCCATGAGTGCTTCACGCACGTCGGTAGCCGCGCTCACGCACGACGCCGCGTCGGCGGCCGGTTCGGACGCCTCTGGCGATGAGGCCCTTGAGGCCGTCTACCGGCAGGCCGGGGTGCCCTCCACGATCCCGGCGGTGAGCGAGCCCCTGTCCTGCATGCTGCGCGACGCCGCTCGGGACTTCCCGGACCGGGTGGCCCTGGACTTCCTG
Organism: Actinomyces sp. oral taxon 171 str. F0337; assembly: GCF_005696555.1. NCBI lineage: Bacteria > Bacillati > Actinomycetota > Actinomycetes > Actinomycetales > Actinomycetaceae > Actinomyces > Actinomyces sp. oral taxon 171. The sequence goes on from NZ_CP040005.1 coordinate 1,886,048, forward strand.
GGCGCCACCACCACGTACTCCCAGCTGGAGACTCAGGTGGCGCGGGCCGCGGAGGCCCTGCGGGGCCTGGGGGTCGGGCGTGGGGACGTCGTCGGGCTCATTCTTCCCAACTGTCCTCAGCACGTGGTCGTGGCCTATGCGGCCTGGCGCATCGGGGCGATCGTGGCCGAGCACAACCCGCTGGCGCCCGCCGCCCAGCTGCGCGAGCAGTTCCACATCCACCGCGGGCGCGTCATCATCGCCTGGGAGAAGACCCTCGAGCGCCTCGTGACGGCGGTGGGTTCCCTGGAGGCGGCCGGTCTGGGGGGCCTGAGCGTGTACTCGGTGGACCTGTCCCGTCATCTTCCGCTGCGCAGCCGCCTGGCCCTGAGGCTGCCGGTGGCCGCCGCCCGCACCCAACGTCGTGAGCTGCGCGGCAGGATCCCGGCCGGGGTGCGCTCCTGGGACGATCTGGCAGCCTCCGCCATCCCCTTGGCCACGGGCTTCCCGCTGCCGAGCGTCTCCGACACGGCTGCTCTGCTGTACACCGGTGGGACGACGGGCACACCCAAGGCCGTGTGCCTCACCCATGAGAACCTGCGCTCGAATGCCGAGATGTCCTTGGCCTGGGCGTCTCGCACCACGAGCACGGGAAAGGAGACCTTCTACGCGGTCCTGCCCTTCTTCCACGCCTTCGGCATGTCCCTGTCGCTGCTGTGCGCGGTGGGGCTGGCCGCCACCCAGGTGGTGCTGCCCAAGTTCGGGGCGGACCTGGTGCTGGCCGCCTGGAAGCGGCGCCCGGCCACCTTCTTCCCGGGGGTGCCGGTCATGTTCGACCGTCTGGTGACCCGGGCGCGGGCCACGGGGGCGACCCTGTCCTCCTGCAAGATCGCCGTGTGCGGGGCGGCCCCCAACCCGCTGGCGGTGGCCCAGGCCTGGGAGGAGGCCACCGGCGGCACCATCATTGAGGGCTACGGGATGACCGAGTCCTCCCCCATCATCCTGGGCAACCCGATCTCGCCGGCGCGTCGACCCGGGACCCTGGGAGTGCCCTACCCCTCCACCCAGGTGCGCCTGGTGGACCCCGAGGACGTCGAGCGCGAGGTGGCCCCCGGGGAGGTCGGCGAGCTGCTGGCCCGCGGCCCCCAGGTCTTCACCGGCTACTGGGACAACCCCGAGGAGAGCGCCGAGGTTCTGCTGGACGGGGGCTGGCTGCGCACGGGTGACCTGGTGCGTCAGGAGGCGGACGGTTTCTACGTCATCGCCGACCGCCGCAAGGAGCTCATCATCTCCGGGGGCTTCAACATCTACCCCACGGAGGTGGAGGCAGCGGTCCGCTCGATGCCGCAGGTGGAGGACGTCGCCGTCGTCGGGCTGCCGGCAGAGGCCGGTAACGAGTCCGTCGTCGCCGCGATCCTGCCCAAGGAGGGCCAGACGGTCACCCTGGAGCAGGTGCGCGAGTGGGCGGCCAAGAACCTGTCCAACTACGCCCTGCCGCGACAGATCGCGATCCTGACCGAGATGCCCCGCTCCCAGATCGGCAAGGTGCTGCGGCGCGTGGTGCGAGATGAGCTCCTGGCGGCCCGGGAGGCGGCCTCCGGGGCGGCGACGGCGGCGGCCGTCTCCATCGTCGAGCACTTCCCCGGCAGGAGCGAGCGCAAGGACGGCGGTCAGCAGGAGGGCGGCCAGGACGGCAGGACCGGCCCCCAGGACAACGCGGCCTCCCGATGAAGGCCCGCCCTCAGATCGCAGCCGCTCCAGATCACCCGACTGCTCCCACCCACAGCCCGATTCAACTCCACAGACATGAGTGACAGCACGATCAACGCCGGAGCCTCGCCGCAGCAGGCCACCCAGGACCACCGCCACTACCTGCGCCCGCACTACCAGCCCGGTATCCCCGCGGCGATCGAGATTCCCGACGCGCCGTTGAGCGAGCTGCTGGAGACGGCGGCGCGCTTCTACCCCGACCGGGTCGCCATCGACTTCCTGGGTGCGGCAATGACCTACAGAGATCTGCTGGAGGCCTCGGAGCGCGCGGCGCAGGTACTGCGGACCTCGGGGGTGCACAAGGGCGACCGGGTGGCTCTCATCATGCCGAACTGTCCGCAGCATGCCGTCGCCCTCTACGGGGCGCTGCGCATCGGCGCGGTCGTGGCTGAGCACAACCCGCTGGCGCCCGCCGAGGAGATCCGCTCCCAGCTGGATGCGCACCGGGCCCGCGTCGTCATCGTGTGGGAGAAGGGCATCGATCTCGTCACGGATGCGGCCGCTGGTTCGCGCGCCGGCGACGTGCTCCAGGGGCGCACGGTCTTCAGCGTGGACCTGTCGGCAGCGATGCCGGTGCGCCTTCGAGCCGCGCTGCGTCTCCCGGTGGAGCGGGCCCGCCGGCAGCGGGCATCCTTCCGGACCCAGAGCCTGCCGGCAGGGGTGCGCTCCTGGGACAAGGAGGTGGCCGGCGCTCACCGGATCCCCTCACGCTTCCCCTACCCGGGAGGCTCCGACGTCGCGGTCCTGCTGCACACCGGTGGGACGACCGGCACCCCCAAGGCGGCGATGCTCACGCACACCAATCTGCGGGCCAACGCCAACCAGGCCATCGCCTGGGTGCCGATGCTGCACGAGGGCGGGGAGAACTTCCTGTGCCTACTGCCCTTCTTCCACGCCTTCGGGCTGACCTTCAACCTCTTCTGCGCGGTACAGAAGGCCGCCACCCAGGTGATGCTGCCGAAGTTCTCGGTGGATCAGGTCCTCGCTGCGCACGAGCGGCGCCCCTTCACCTTCTTCGTCGGTGTGCCAGTCATGTTCGAGCGGATCCTCGACGGCGCCCAGAAGCGGGGCACGAGCCTTGACACCCTGCGCTACGGGGTGTGCGGGGCGGCCCCGATGCCTCCGGAGGTCGGGGTCCGCTGGGAGAGGGCGACCGGCGGCTTCTTCGTCGAGGGCTACGGCATGACTGAGACGAGTCCGATCGTCGCGGGCACGCCCATGGGGCCCTCGCGCCGACTGGGCGCACTGGGCCTGCCCTTCCCGTCCACGGACGTGCGCGTCGTCGACCCCGAGGAGCCGGACCCCGACCGGGAGGTGCCCGACGGCGAGCCGGGCGAGCTGCTGGTGCGCGGCCCCCAGGTCTTCGCCGGCTACTGGGAGGACGAGGCGGCCACGCGGGCCGCGATCCTGGCGGGCGGATGGCTGCGCACGGGCGACATCGTGCGTCGCCAGGACTCCTTCCTGTGGATGGCCGACCGCAAGCGCGAGCTGATCCTCACCGGCGGCTTCAACGTCTACCCCAGTCAGGTGGAGGCGGCGATCCGTTCGATGCAGGGCGTGGCCGACGTCGCGGTGGTGGGGCTCCCTGACGGCGCTATGGGCGAGCTCGTGTGCGCCGCCGCCGTTCTCACCGAGGGGACCGCGCCGGACTCCGTGACCCTGGAGGCGGTGCGGGAGCACGCCGAGCGGACGGTCCCGCGTTACGCGCTGCCGCACCGCCTGGAGGTCATTGAGGAGATGCCGCGCTCCCAGATCGGCAAGATCCTGCGCCGCGTCGTGCGCGAGCGAGTGCTCGAAAGGACCGCGGGAGAGGACTGATCGGCCGAGATAGCGGTCGCCTCTGAGCCCGCTCCGATGCTTACGGGGTCAGTGCCCGCTCCCAGGGCTCGACGTCGCCGGGGACGACCCGGAAGATCGGGTGCGCCTCAAGCCGCTCGGGCAGGGGCAGGAGCTCGGGGGCACGCCCGGCCAGCTTGGCCTGAAGGTGTCTGCGCTCCAGGTCCATCTGCCCCTCGGTGACCGTCAGGCTGACGCCGGTGCACTCCGGCTCGGGCAGGTCGATGCGGGTGGCGTCGAAGCGGTAGCCGCGCTGGACGGCCTCCTCTCGCAGCCCCCACAGGTAGGCGCCCACCGCCACCGCGGGAGCGACCGGATCGGGGGCGGCTCGGAAGCGTTCGAGCTGGGGGTGGTTGCAGTAGCCGCGCGTGCGACCGGCCAGGACCGCCTGAGCCAGGAGCGACTCGCGCCAGCAGGCCACCAGGCCCGCACGGTCCAAGTGGCTCGGGTGCAGCGACCACATGCGCATGGTGTCGGTGCCCTACCGGTTCTCAGAGCAGCCCGGAGGCGGCCAGGACCTCGCGCAGGGCGGCGACCTCATCCTCCTCGGCGCGCACCAGGGGCAGGCGCAGGGCAGGGCTGGGCAGGCGTCCCTGGAGGTGGAGGGCCTCCTTGGCCATGACGGCCCCCTGCCCGCCACCCATGATGGCGTGCACGAGGGGACGCAGGCTCCGGGCGAGGGTGCGGGCGCTGGCCAGGTCTCCGGCGTCGACGGCGCCGATCATCTGGCGCCAGGAGTGGGCGTCGGCGTGGGCGGCCACGGAGATGACGCCGGAGGCGCCGTGGGTGAGCCAGGCGAAGTTGAGTCCGTCGTCGCCGGAGTAGTACTCCAGGCCGGTGGACTCCATGCGGCGGAAGCCCTGCTCGACGTCGCCGGTGGCGTCCTTGACGGCCTTGACATGGGGGTTCTCGGCCAGGCGGGCCAGGGTGTCCTCGGTGATCTTCACGCCGGTGCGCCCGGGGATGTCGTAAACCATGACGGGCAGGTCGGTGGCCTCGACGACGGCGTTGATGTGCTGGTAGACGCCCTCCTGGCTGGGGCGGTTGTAGTAGGGGGCGTTGATGAGCAGTCCCTCGGCACCGGCCTCCTGGGAGGCCACGCCGATGCGCACCGCGTGGGCGGTGTCGTTGGAGCCGGCACCGGCCATGACCATGGCGCGTCCGGCCAGGGCGTCCTTGACCTGGCGGATCAGCTCCTGCTTCTCGGGAGTATGAGTGGTCGGGGACTCACCGGTAGTGCCCGACAGGAGGATCAGGTCGGCGCCGTCGTCGACCAGGCTGACTGCCAGGGCACGGGCGGCGTCGAAGTCGACCTCCCCGCTGGGCGTGAAGGGCGTGACCATGGCGACGCCGACGGAACCGAAGCTGCGGGAGGGGGCTGCGCTCATGGCGCCACCCTAACGCGCACCCGGCCCGCAGAGGACCCCTTCTCATGATCCGTCTCATAGGCACCCGCATTCCCGGCTGCGCCCGCCGGCCCGGCAGGACTGTCACCTAGGCTCAGTCCATGACCTCCTCGACCCCCGAGACTGCATCGCCATCATCGCCATCATCGTCATCATCACCATCATCACCCTCCGACAGCCGGGACGGCTCCGTGCTGGGCGCCGACCCGCTGGCCGGACTCACCCCAGACCCGGATACGCGTGCACCGCACCACCACTCCCCCGGCGCTCACGACCGTACGGAGCATGACCATAGCGCCCCCCAGGCACCAGGAGGCTTCGTGCGCCCGGCTAGGGCGGCGGACCTGACGGCGATCGGGCAGGTCCAGGCCGCCACCATGCTCGCCTCCCTGGAGGCAGGACACACCGCCGAGCACGGTGCGCCGCTGCCCGAGGGCGTGCGGGCGATGATCGCCGCCCCGGTCATCGCAGCGGGCTGGGAGGCGGCGGTGGCTGAGCCGCCCTCGCCCGAGCACCACGTCCTGGTGGCCACCACCGCCCAGGCGGAGGCCGCGAGCCGGACGGTGGTGGGCCTGCTGGGCCTGGCCCCCACCCAGTCCATGGACGCCGAGGGGCAGGCTGATGAGGCCGGGGTGCAGGCCGTGGAGGTCACGGCCCTGGGCGTGGAGCCGGCCAGTCAGCGCCGGGGACACGGCTCCCGGCTCCTGGCGGCGGCCGTGGACCTGGCCCGTCAGGACGGCGCCAGGGCTCTGGTGGCATGGGCGGTGCGCGGGGACGAGTCGGTCAGCCGGCTCCTGTCCTCGGTCGGCATGGCGCCCACCGGGGCCCACCGGGTGCTCGGCGTCGGCGAGGGCATCACCGAGGACTGCTGGGCGGCCTCGCTGTAGCACCTCACCGTTCCTGACCGACTCCCGCCTGGCTCCTTGCCCACTCCCCCGTCTTAGAGGTCGAGCAGGGCGTCCAGGCCGATGGTCAGGCCGGGGCGGCCGGCGACCTGCCGCACGGCGAGGACCACGCCGGGCATGAAGGAGGCCCGGTCGAAGGAGTCGGTGCGGATGGTCAGCTGCTCACCGGGGTTGCCGAGTACGACCTCCTCGTGGGCGGTCAGTCCCCGCAGGCGCACGGCGTGGACGTGGACGCCGTCGACGACCGCCCCTCGAGCGCCGTCGGGGTCGGTCTGGGTGGCGTCCGGCATGGCACCCAGGCCCGCCTCGGCGCGGGCGGCGGCAATGCCTTGGGCAGTGGCGACCGCGGTGCCCGAGGGCGCATCGACCTTATTCGGGTGGTGGAACTCGATGACCTCGGCGGACTCGAAGTAGGGGGCGGCCTTCGCGGCGAAGCCCATGGCCAGCACAGCGGACAGGGCGAAGTTCGGGGCAATGAGAACGCTGCGACCTGCGGCCTCGGGCCGGGCCAGGTGCTCGCGGATACGCCCGTAGGACTCCTCGTTCCAGCCGGTGGTTCCCACGACGACGTCCACTCCGGCGTCGAGCAGGGCGTGAACATTGGTCTCGGTGACACTGGGGACGGTGAAGTCGACGGCGACGTTGGCGCCCGCCAGGTGCTCGGCGTCGAGGGTGTCCCCCACGTCCAGGCGGGCCACGAGCTCGAGCCCCTCGGCGTCTTCCACCGCCTGGCAGACGGTCGATCCCATGCGCCCGGCGGCGCCCACAACAGCTACGCGAATCGTCATGGCCCCACCCTAGCCACCGGCTTCTACGCGAAGCGAGACTCACCAAACATTGGATACCCCCTCACGGCCCATGAGTCTCAGCATCATCAACCAACCATCATCACAAGCACTTGTTTTAATACAATTAAATGTTATACTCCCGACATGGAATCCACAAACCGACTACTCCCTCACCTCCGTCTAACATCCGAGGCCAGCCAGAAGGCCAAGGATCGAGCAATTCTCGACAGCGGCCTGACCAAGGCCCAGTACAACGCCCTGATCATGCTGCAGCGAAGGGATGAAGCCACCGCGTCGCAACTGGCACGGGACTGCAACATCTCCCAGCAGGCCATGAGTCAGACCGTCAAACGGCTCAGGGAAGCGGAGTTCATCGCCCTCCAGCCATCTCCGCACGGCGGCAGGGCGCTGGTCCTGCGGCTGACCGAACGCGGAAGAAGCAGCCTGGCAGTAGCAGATAAGAGAGTTCGCGCACTGGAGCGTTCACTACAGGAAGCAGGCACTCCGCTTGCCATTAACAGCCTCATCGAAGCCCTGGATCGGATTCGCGAAACAGCAGAGTCGTTTGTCTGAATCATGAGACAGATGTTCATATAAAGAGACACCCCACCTATGGTTGAGGCCATGCGAAACGCTCTCAGTCCCACCTCAGACCATCTCGCCACCCCCGGCGACGACCCCCGTCTTCTCAGTCGGCTCAACAGGCAGACACTCAAGGAACCTTGTCTCCGCAGACGCCAACGGATGAGTATCGGCTGCATCGTCCTCCTGTGCTGCTCCGCCTGCTCCCCCATCTCCGCATCTGACGCATCCACCTCTGCAGCGACAACAACGTCAGCGAGCGTTTCAGCCACCTCGGCACCGGACGATCCTTACGAGAAGCTGCCGAAGGTGCCGAGCCTGTCTGTGAGCAGTCAGACCCTCATGGATGGGGCACCTTTGCCCCGAGCCCAGATGTCGGGCATCTTCGGGGTCCCTGGCGGGCAGGACCAGTCCCCTCAGCTGGAGTGGAGCCCTGGCCCCGAGGGAACCAAGAGCTATGTCGTCACCATGTATGACATCGACGCACCGACCGGTTCCGGGTTCTGGCACTGGGCAGTGCACGGCCTGCCCGCTTCCACCACCACGCTGCCGGCAGGTGCGGGTGACGCCAACTCGACACTGCTTCCCCCTGGAGCGGTTCAGGTCCCCAACGACGCCGGTATGCCCCGCTATCTGGGCGCGGCCCCTCCCAAGGGGGACTCACCGCATCGGTACTACTTCACCGTGACCGCTCTCGACATCGAGCAGCTGCCGGAGTCAGGTACCGCCACCCCCGAGATGCTCGGCTTCACGATCAGGACTCACACCCTGGCCCGTGGCCACCTCATGGCAACGGCCGCCCCGGCCTAGACAACGGCTCAACCAGAACTCCTCACCACCCTCGGATCTCTCAAACCCCCTGGGAGTCAGAGCTCGCGCGCCCCAGCAGACCGGGGCGGATGAGTTCGAGCCAGCGCCGACGGACCTCGGCAGAATCGTCACCGGGGTAGAAGACCATAAGGATGTAGAGGTCGGAGACGGTGAGGTCGCATCGCAGCCGGCCGCTGGAGCGCCCCGCCTCGATGAGGCGCCCCAGCGCCTCGGTGGCGCGACTCTCCGGCTCGGCGTACTCCACCTCCGCCCCCAGCGCCTGAGCAACACTCTTGGCGGCATGGCTGCGGGCGATCAGCTCCAACGCCCGCTCCAGGAAGCCCAGGAGCTCCTGGTCGACATCGGACCGACCGGCCTCGACACGCTCCCAAGCGCCTTGAGCGTCATCGGCCAGAGCCTCGACGTACTCGTTGACAACCGCCGCGAGCAGGTCGGCCTTGTTGGGGAAGTGCCGGTAGAGCGTACCCACGGCCACGCCGGCTGCCCGAGCGATCTCCCCCATGGCAACGTCTGCGCCCTGCTCGGCGACCAGCTGCTTGGCTGCCTCCAGGATGGAGGTCCGGTTGCGCACCGCATCAGCACGCCGTACCGAGCGCTCCGACACCACACCGCTCGCCTCCGACACCGTCCGGCCCCTATCGACCGCACCATGGGTCACCCGAGCCATTCTTCTCCCTTTCCTCAGGCATGCCCGATACCGTGCCGAGCATTTCACTTGCACAAACATGAATCTACATTCACGATAGTACCTGAACGACGATTCATGTTAACGAGAGGACACCTCAGACGATGACCACCACCGCTCCCGACCAGGCCACCGCCACTACGAGCTCTCCTGCCGACTCAGCAGACCACGGTGCGACCCGCACCGCGCTCGTCACCGGCGCCTCCTCCGGCATCGGCGAGGACACCGCCCGCAAGCTCCAGGCACTGGGCTACATCGTCTACGGCGCAGCCCGCCGCACCGACCGTCTCCAGGTCCTGGCCGCTGACGGCATCCGCCCGCTGGCCATGAACGTCACCGACGACGCCTCCATGAGCGCCGGCGTGAACCGCATCCTGGAAGAGACCGGCCGCATCGACGTCCTGGTCAACAACGCCGGCTACGGCTCCTACGGGGCCATCGAGGACGTCCCGATCGACGAGGCCCGGCGCCAGTTCGAGGTCAACGTCTTCGGCCTGGGGCGCCTCACCCAGCTCGTCACCCCGCACATGCGCGCCCAGGGCTCGGGAACCATCATCAACATCTCCTCCATCGGCGGGAAACTGACCACACCGCTGGGCGGCTGGTACCACGCCACCAAGTACGCCGTCGAGGCCCTGAGCGACGCCCTACGCATCGAACTGTCTCCTTTCGGGATCGACGTCGTCGTGGTCGAGCCCGGCGGCATCCGCACCGAGTGGGCATCGATCGCCGCCGACCACCTGGAGGCCACGGCCGACGGCAGCGCCTACGCCAATCAGATCAGGGCCGTGGCCGGAGCCATGCGCAGCGAGTCGAACCGGCGTCGCTACTCCCCGCCGGAGGTCATCGCCCGCACCGTCGGCAAGATCGTCACCGCCCACCACCCCCGGACCCGTTACGCCGTGGGCTTCATGGCCAAGCCGCTCATCGCCGCGCGCCGGGTCCTGCCCGACCGCGCCTTCGACCAGCTCATCAGCGCCGCCTTCGGCTTCCGTCGCTGACCCAAGGCCCGGCCCATGCGGATCACTAGCACGAGGGGCCAACGACGCCTGCCGCAGTGCGTCGTCGGCCCCGTTCAGTTATCGGCAGTCATCAGTCGACCGGGCCCACGAGGATACGGGCGCGCTTCTGCTCCACCAGCCAGGCGGCCATCTCACGGACCGCCTCGGGGGTGACGGCCTCCAGGCGGCGCAGGTTCTCCTCCATGGAGCGCAGGCGCCCGGTGACGACCTCGGCCCGCCCCAGGCGTCCCATGCGCGCCAGGGAGTCCTCTCCCCCGAGCACCATGGCCCCGCGCAGCTGGCCGCGGGCGCGCATCATCTCCCGCTCGGTGACGCCGTGCTCGGCGAGCTTCTCGAACTCACCGATCATGACGGCGCACACCTCGTCGACGTCGCCGGGGGCGCAGCCCGCGTAGAGCCCGAAGGCTCCGGCGCCGGCGTAGGAGGCGTCGAAGGCGTAGGTGGTGTAGGCCAGGCCCCGCTTCTCGCGCACCTCCTGGAACAGGCGCGAGGACATACCCCCGCCCAGGATGGTGGTGAGCACGCTCATGGCCCAGCGCCGCTCGTCGCGCACGGCAATGCCCTGGCAGGTCAGGTACAGGTGGGTCTGCTCGCTCTCACGCGGGACGGTGATGTCGTGGACGTCCAGGGGCGCGAAGGGCTCGATCTCGAAGCGGCGCTCGCGCGGGACGGCGTCGGGTGAGGCGTCCCAGCCGGCCGCGGCCAGATCGGCCAGGACCCGCTCGCAGACCTCGTCGTGGTCGACGGCGCCGGCGGCCGCCACCACGAGGGTGTCGGAGGCGTATGTGCGCCTGTAGTGCTCCCACACGGCGTCGCGCGGAACCGCGGTGACGGTCTCGTTGGTGCCGCCGATGGGCCGGCCCAGCGGCGTGTCCTCACCGAAGGCGGCACGGGCGAAGGCCTCCTGGGCGACGTCGGCCGGGTCGTCGGCGGCGTCGGCCAGCTCGGAGACGATGACGCCGCGCTCGGTCTCGACGTCGGTCGGCTCCAGGAGGGAGGAGGTCACCATGTCGGCGAGCACGTCGAGGGCCTGCATGCTGTCCGGGGCGAGCACGCGGGCGTAGTAGGAGGTGTGCTCCTTGGAGGTGGCGGCGTTGGACTCCCCGCCGATCATGTCGAAGGCCTCGGCGATGTCGTGGGCGTCACGTGTAGCGGTGCCTTTGAACAGCAAGTGCTCCAGGAAGTGGGTGGAGCCCTCCTGGCCGGGCACCTCGTCACGGCTCCCGACACCGAACCACATGCCGATCGATGCCGAGCGCAGCCCCGGCACGGACTCGGTGATGACTCGCACCCCACCGGGAAGGACTGAGCGGCGGGTGAGCGCGCCGTCGTCGTGCAGGGTCAGCTCGGTCCCGTCGCGGCCGGGCCGCCCGCGCCCGAGATCCACCTCGGCGTAGTCGGTCGGGCTCGAGGACTCCCCGGTCGCGGGGGTCGAGGAGGGCTGAGAGGCCGCCGGCCGGGCTGAGCCGGGTCGCATGTCTGGGTTGGTCACCCGCGAAGACTAACGGGCTGCGGGGCCCACTGTCGTTCCCCCACCCGGCCACGCCCTGCCGCGCGCAGCGAACGCGCTCCCCGATGACGACGGTGTCCCCTCCCGGCCCAGGGGACCGATCGGGGACACCGTGCACGTCAGCCGGCTAGCGCCGCTGAACGGGCCTCACTCCTCCTCGGAAGAGTCGGCGCTGCGCATGCGTCGACGGCGCGGACGGCGCTCGCGGCGCGGCTGCTCGCCGTCCTCGTCCTTGCCCTCACGGTGAGAGCCGTTCTCACGAGAGGCCTTGCGGGAGGCCTCGCCCTCGGCCTCGGCGGCGAGCTGCTCGTCGGTGAGGACCGCGTGCAGGCTCAGCTTGCCGCGCTGGTCGATCTCGGCCAGCTCGACCTGGACCTTGTCCCCCACGTTCAGGACGTCCTCGACGTTCTCCACGCGCTTGCCGCCGACGAGCCGGCGGATCTGGGAGATGTGGAGCAGGCCGTCCTTGCCGGGGGTCAGCGATACGAAGGCGCCGAAGGTCGTGGTCTTGACCACGGTGCCCACGAAGCGCTCGCCGATCTCGGGCATCTGCGGGTTGGCGATGGCGTTGACGGCGTCGCGGGCCGCGTCGGCCGAGGGACCGTCGGAGGCGCCGATGTAGACGGTACCGTCGTCCTCGACCGTCAGGTCCGCGCCGGTGTCCTCCTGGATCTGGTTGATCATCTTGCCCTTGGGGCCGATGACCTCACCGATCTTGTCCACCGGGATGCGCACGGCCAGGACGCGCGGGGCCGTGGGGGCCATCTCGTCGGGGGTGTCGATGGCCTGGGCCAGGACGTCGAGGATGAACAGGCGGGCGTCACGGGCCTGGCCGAGTGCACCGGCCAGCACCTCGGAGGGCAGGCCGTCGAGCTTGGTGTCCAGCTGGAGGGCCGTGATGAAGTCACGGGTTCCGGCGACCTTGAAGTCCATGTCCCCGAAGGCGTCCTCGGAGCCGAGGATGTCGGTGAGGGTGGCCCACTTGGTCTCGCCGTCGATGACCTCGTGCATGAGGCCCATGGCGATACCGGCCACGGGCGCGCGCAGCGGCACACCGGCGTTGAGCAGGGACAGGGTGGAGGCGCACACCGAACCCATGGAGGTCGAGCCGTTGGAGCCCAGGGCCTCGGAGACCTGACGGATCGCGTAGGGGAAGTCCTCGCGGGCGGGCAGGACGGGCACGATGGCCCGCTCGGCCAGGTTGCCGTGGCCGATCTCGCGGCGCTTGGGGGCGCCCACGCGGCCGGTCTCTCCGGTGGAGAAGGGCGGGAAGTTGTAGTTGTGCATGTAGCGCTTGTGGGTGACCGGGGAGAGGTCGTCCACCTGCTGCTCCATGCGCAGCATGTTGAGGGTGGTCACGCCCAGGATCTGGGTCTCGCCGCGCTCGAAGATGGCCGAGCCGTGCACGCGGGGCAGGACCTCGACCTCGGCGGCCAGGGTGCGGATGTCCTTCAGGCCGCGCCCGTCCATGCGCACGCCCTCGGTGAGGGTGCGGTGGCGCACGATCTTCTTGGTCACGGAGCGGAAGGCGGCCTTGAGGGCCTTGGTGTCCTCCTCGGTGGGGAAGGACTCGGCGAGCTCGGCCAGGACCTCGTCGCGCACGGCGTCGGTGGCCAGGTCGCGGGCCTGCTTGCCCTCGGTGGCGATGGCGGCGGCCAGACCGTGGGCCTCGGCGGCCTTCTCGACGGCGTCGTACTGCTCGTCGGAGTAGTCCAGGTAGAGGGGGAACTCGGCGGTGGGCTTCGAGGCGTGCTGGGCGACCTCGAGCTGGGCCTCGCACAGGGCCTTGATGTGCGGCTTGGCGGCCTCCAGGCCCTCGGCGACGACGGCCTCGGTGGGGGCCACGGCCCCGGCGTTGATGAGCTCCCAGGCGTGCTCGGTGGCGCCGGCCTCGACCATCATGATGGCGACGTCGCCGGACTCCAGGACGCGACCGGCCACCACCATCTGGAAGGTGGCGCGCTGCTGCTCGGAGTAGCGGGGGAAGGCCACCCAGTGCCCGTCGATGAGGGCCAGACGGGTACCGGCCACGGGCCCGGAGAAGGGCAGGCCGGCGATCTGGGTGGACATCGAGGCCGCATTGATGGCCAGGACGTCGTAGTCGTCGTCGGGGTGGATGGCCAGGACGGTCTCAACGACCTGGACCTCGTTGCGCAGGCCCTTGACGAAGGAGGGGCGCAGCGGGCGGTCGATGAGGCGGCAGGCCAGGATGGCGGCGGTGCCGGCGCGGCCCTCACGGCGGAAGAAGGAGCCGGGGATGCGGCCGGCGGCGTACTGGCGCTCCTCGACGTCCACGGTCAGGGGGAAGAAGTCGAACTGGTCCTTGGGATGCTTGCCCACGGTGGTGGCGGACAGGACGGCGGTCTCACCGTCGAGGTAGGCCATGGCGCTTCCGGCGGCCTGCTTGGCCAGGCGGCCCGTCTCGAAGCGCACCACGCGCTTGCCGAAGGAGCCGTTGTCGATCACTGCCTCGGCGGCGGTGACCTCGGGGTCGTCAATGAACATGAAGTCTCTTTCTCGCGATCGTCGTGCCGGGTCCGTGGCCTTCGATCGAGGCCCACGGAGCCGAGTGCTACCACACGCAGATCTCCATGATCCAAGGGCGCGAGCGCGGTTCCGGAGGCCACCACCGAAAACCGACGGGGCCGGCCGCTCTCCGGGTCTCTTCCCGGAGGCGGACTGCGACTCCTCCGCACTCCTGGTCGGCTCACACGCTGGGAGAGCATCGAAGAGCCGTGGCGAGTACCCGAGGGCGCAGCCGCGCAGATTCTATCGTGCGCGGCCTCATGATGCCGATCAGCGCCACCGGATGCCACGTGAGATGGGACGCGCGGAACCGATGACTTCCTGGACCGGGCTCACCTGATCGTGACAAGGTGGCGACCGACGGCAGGACGAAGCAGTCCTGTTCCTTCTCTTCTCAGGAGTGTCAACGATGACCCACCGCATGATCTTCAACCAGACCGGCTACTTCGGCAGGGGCGCGATCGCCCATATCGCCCCCGAGATCGCCCGCCGGGGCCTGACCAAGGCCTTCATCGTCACCGACCCGGTCCTGGCCGAAAACGGCACCGCCGCCCGCATCACAGATCTGCTCGATGAGGCCGGCATCGGCTGGGAGGTCTTCTCCGACGTTGCCCCCAACCCACCGATCAAGAAGGTTCAGGCCGGACTGGCAGCCTTCCGCTCCTCGGGCGCCGACGTACTCATCGGCCTGGGCGGGGGCTCGCCCCAGGACACGTGCAAGGCGATCTCGGTCATCGCCACCAACCCCGACTTCGAGGACGTGCTGAGCCTGGAGGGCCTGTCCCCCACCACCAGGCCGGGCGTGCCGATCATCGGCGTGCCCACCACTGCGGGCACGGCCAGCGAGACCACCATCAACTACGTCATCACCGACACCGCCAAGCAGCGTAAGTTCGTGTGCGTCGACCCCCACGACATCCCGGTCCTGGCCATCGTGGACCCCGACCTCATGGACGGCATGCCCCGTTCGCTCAAGGTTGCCACCGGTCTGGACGCCCTCACCCACGCCATCGAGGGGTACATCACACCGGGTGCGTGGGAGCTCTCCGACGCCCTGTGCCTGCGCTCCATCCAGATGATCGCGGCGAACCTGCGGGCCGCTGCCGACGGGGACGCCGACGCCGTCGAGCAGATGAGCCTGGCCGCCTACATCAACGGCATGGCCTACTCCAACGTCGGACTCGGTCTGGTCCACGGCATGGCCCACCCGCTGGGCGGGCGCTACAACGCCCCGCACGGGGTTGCCAACGGGATCCTCCTGGCACCGGTCATGGCCTTCAACGCCGAGCACACCGGGGAGAAGTACCGCGATATCGCTGAGGCCTTCGGGGTTGAGGAAGCCCGGACGATGCCACTGGAGGAGGCGCGCTCCGCGGCCGTGGAGGCCGTGGCCCAGCTGACGCGGGACCTGGGCAACCCCACCCGGATCTCCGAGGTCGGAGTGGAGGCCGACGGCATCGAGGCCCTGACCGAAGACGCCTTCGCCGACGTGTGCACGCCGGGCAACCCGCGTCCCGCGACCCGCGAGGACATCAAGGCGCTCTACACCTCACTGCTCTGAGCGTGGGCGAAGCATCCCGGAAACGCCGTGCGGCCCGGCTCCCCTCACAGTGGGGGCCGGGCCGCACGGCTCGAGGCTGTCAGCGCGCTCAGCGGCGGATGCCGAGGCGGGCGATGAGGGCACGGTAGCGCTCGATGTCCTCCTTCATGAGGTAGTCGAGCAGGCGGCGGCGCTTACCGATGAGCAGGTAGAGGCCACGACGTGAGTGGTGGTCGTGGGTGTGGCCCTTGAAGTGCTCGGTGAGGTTGGAGATGCGCTCGGTGAGGATGGCGACCTGGACCTCCGGGGAGCCCGTGTCGCCCTCGTGGGTGGCGTACTCGGCGATGATCTCTTGCTTGCGCTCTGCGGTAACCGACATGCGGACTCCTTCGGGTCTCGTTGCACGGAGCGCCGGGGCAGGTTCTCCCGGGCATGAGGTATCCGTGGCCGATCGACGGCCCGCCAACCTTACCAGCGCCGTGTCCCTCCGATCGCGCCAGAGGCTGTGTGAACCGGCACAATCGCAGGGCTGAAGCGGGATACCACGGTCGTGCCCTGACGATGGGCACTCCCCCGAGGACTCAGCTTCACCACCGAGGCTACTGCGCGGTGACGTCCTCGGGACGAATCGGCTCGGGGACCGGAACCCCCAGAATTCGGGCGGTGTCCTCGATATCGGAGCGCATCTGAGCCAGGAGCGGATCCAGCCCGTCGAAGGCGAGCATGGGACGCAGGCGCTCGACGAGCTCGACCCCCACCTCCTCGCCGTAGAGGTTGAGGTCGGCTCGCCCCAGGACGTGAGCCTCGACCGTACGCTGGGGGACGTCGTCGAAGGTGGGATTGGTTCCGATCGAGATGGCAGCGGGCAGCCGCTGGACGCTGCCTCCGTCACCGCCACCACGAATCAGCCAGCCGGCGTAGACGCCGTCCGGCGGCACGACGCCGGCGGTGGCGGCCTCCAGGTTGGCGGTGGGGAACCCGAGCTCGCGGCCGCGGCGCAGGCCTCGTACGACGACGCCGCGCAGCCGGTGGGGCCGGCCCAGGACCCGGCTGACCTGCCCCATGTTCCCGTCCTTGAGGCACTGCCGGATCCACGTCGAGGACCAGCGCCGCCCCTCGTCGGAGCGGATCGTGGAGACGATCTCCACCTCGAAGCCGTCAGCCCTCCCGATCTGCTCCAGGGTGGCGGCGTCTCCGGCGTTGCGCCAACCGAAGCGGACGTCGTCGCCGACGACGACCGCACGGGCCCCGAGCAGCCCCTCCAGCCAGGTGCGCACGAAGTCCTGCGGGTTCTGGGAGGCGAAGTCGAGCGTGTAGGTGATGACCAGGACCGCGTCGAGGCCGAGGTCCTCCAGGGAGGTCAGGCGGTCGGTCAGGGAGGCGATGAGGGGCAGGTCGGCCTCCGGCTGGTGGACGCTACGGGGGTGGGGATCGAAGGTGATCGCGACGGCCAGGGGCCGCCGGTCGCCGTGGGCGAGCTCGTGGGATAGCTCGACGACGCGCCCCAGGACCGCCTGATGCCCGCGGTGGACGCCGTCGAAGATGCCCATCGTGACCACGGAACCCGGTCCTCCCGGAGCGCTCAGGCTCGCTGGCACCTGCTCGGCGCCGTACCAGACCTCCACTGTCGCTGTCCCTGCTCTCATCGGCCCGCGGGGCGCAACGCGCCCCTGTCTGCATCCGCATCCGCACGCTCCTGCCCACCCGGCCGGGTCGGGAGAGGTGCCTGTGCGGGACAACCCTGCCACGGGGGCGCCGCAGGATGCGACCCGGTCGCCCTCGACACGCCTTGACGAGTTTCGACCGTCGGTCTATTCTCGATACCGACTGCCAGTCGATTAACGTCATGAACCGTTCCCTCACCTGGGAATCCCTCACCTGTGAAAGAGCCCGCAAGACCGAGGACAGACTCCAAGGAGGCTGCTGTCATGCTGATGCGACTTCTCAAGGCGGACCTTGCGCGCGGCGCCGTTGTGGCCGCGACCCTGACCGCTCTCATCGCCCTGGCTGCCACACTGATGTCGGCCGGGATGTCACTGATCGTGGACAGCCTGTCGGCATCGAATCGGCTCTCGCAGCGGGCAGAGCTGCCGGACCTGGTACAGATGCACGCCGGCCGGATCGACGACCGCGACCTGCAGGCGATCGAGACGTGGATGGAGGCCCGCAGCGACGTCACCGACCACGAGGTCATCAAGACCCTGCCGGTGGCGCGCCAGGAGCTGTCCATCAACGGCGTCAACCAGTCCGAGTCCTACAACGAGCCCGCCTTCGTCACCTCCCCCAAGCACCTCGACCTCCTGCTCGACGACGATGGCGAGCCCGTCAGCCCGGGGCCGGGAGAGGTGGTCCTGCCGATCCACTACCGGGCGATCAAGAGCGCCGATGTCGGCGACACGGTGACCGTCAGCAGCGCCGGCAGGACGACGACCCTGACCGTGGTGGGATTCGCACGCGACGCCCAGATGAATGCCGCCATGATCCCCTCCAAGCGCCTGGTGGTCTCACCCGAGGACTTCTCCGCCCTGGAGCAGCAGATCACCGAGCCCGAGTACCTCATTGAGATGACCCTGACCGACTCCGCCCGTCCCGGTGGCGTCATCGACGCCTACAAGGAGGCGGGTCTGCCCAGCAGTGGCATCAACATCAGCGCCTCGATGATGCAGCTCATGAACTCCCTGAACACCATGCTCATCGTGGCCGTGGCCCTGGTGGTGGCGATCGTTCTGGCGGTTGTCGCCATCCTCGCCCTGCGCTACACAGTGTTCGCGGCCATCGAGACGGACCTGGCTCAGATCGCCGTGCTCAAGGCCATCGGAGCTCCACTGAGGGGGATACGCCGCCTCTACGTGGCCAAGTACCTGGCCCTGTCAGCAGTGGGAGCAACCCTGGGCTATGCGGTGGGGCAGTCCCTGGCCACCGCCCTGGAGGCACCGACGAACCTCTACCTGGGCAGGCCCGCGACAACCCCGTGGAGCGTGGGGCTGCCGATCCTCACGGTGCTGGTCCTGGCACTCGGCGTCATCGGCTTCACCTGGTTGGCCCTGCGGCGCATCGGCCGTATCTCGGCGATCGAGGCACTGCGCAGCGGCACCAGCGCCAGCCTGCGCCCGCGCCGACAGCGTTGGAGACTGGCCGCTCTCCGCCGCCTCCCGGTTCAGGTGTGGCTCGGGGCGCGCGAGGCGCTGCGCCCCTCCAACGCCCTGCTGCTCGGCATCCTGGCGCTGTGCACCTTCACCATGGTGCTGCCGACGAACGTCTCCACCACCCTGAGCAATCCGCAAGTCGCCACCTACCTGGGGGCGGGCCGGGCCGATCTGCGCATCGATGTGCGCGCCGGGGTCCAGGACCTGGCCGCCGTGGAGAAGGCCGTCGACTCCGACCCTCGCGTCACCCGGCACGCCACCATGCTGCGCCGCAGCTACAAGATGTCCTCGGCCGCCGGCCGCTGGGAGCCGGTGATCATCGATATCGGGAACCATGAGGCCTTCCCCATGAAGTACATCTCCGGGCGCGGTCCCAGCACGGACGACGAGGTCTCCCTGTCCTACAGCCAGGCCGAGGCCACGGGCGCCAAGGAGGGATCCACGGTCACCGTGCAGACCGCCGACAGCAACAAGGACCTCACGGTCACGGGCGTCTACCAGGACATCACCAACGACGGGCATACCGCCAAGGCCACCTTCGACGACGGCGCTCCCGCGCTGTGGCAGATCGTCTACGCCGACGCCCACTCCACCAAGCAGGCCAGTAGCCTCGCCAAGCAGCTGAGCGGCGAGTATCCGGGAGTCCAGGCGATCAGCATGAATCAGTACGCCGCCCAGTTCTTCGGGGCCACCGGCTCCCAGGTCCGCGTCATCACCACGCTGGCCTGCGCCATCGCACTGGGGCTGTCCTTCCTCATCACGGTGCTGTTCACCGTCCTCATCGTCTCGCGGGAGCGGCCTCAGATCGGCGTCCTGATGGCACTGGGCTGCACCAGGCGGGCCGTTGCGGGGCAGTACCTCGTCCGTTTCGGTCTTCTGGCGCTGACAGGGATCGCGCTGGGGCTCCTGGGGGCCTCGGCCCTGGGCAGCCCTGCGATCGGGATGGTCATGGCCTCACGCGGAGCACCCGACCTCCAGCTCCTTCCCAATTGGTGGCTGGTGGGGCTCGTCCTGCCGGGGGCGCTGCTGGCCACCGTCATCGGCGCCGTCGCGCTGGCCCTCAAACGTCTGCGCACCATGCCCCTGACCATGACCCTGAACACCGGCGAGTAAGGAGAGACAGAATGCGCGCCTCCACACCATCGGGCTCCGCATTGCGCACCGGCTCAGCAGCCGTGGAACCAGCCGTCCCCACGGGAGACGGACAACTAGCCCTACGGGCCCAGCACCTGTCCAAGAGCTACCACTCCCCCGTCCTGCGAGACCTCGACCTGGATGTCGAGCAGGGGCAGTTCGTCGCCATCATGGGGCCCTCCGGGTCTGGGAAGTCCACCCTTCTGCACTGCCTGAGCGGTATGGACCGGCCCGATGCCGGCTCGGTGCTCCTGGGCGGCACTGAGATCACGAGCCTGAGTGAGAAGGAGCTGGCGGTGCTGCGGCTGACGCGCTTCGGATTCATCTTCCAGCGGGCGCACCTCATGACCACCCTGTGCCTGCTGGACAACATCGTCCTGCCCGGGTTCCTGGCGGGTCTGCGTCCGCGTCCCGAGGTCACGGCGCGTGGAGAGGAGCTGATGGAGCGCATGGGGATCGCCGAGCTGGCCACCAGCGGCGTCACCGAGGTCTCCGGCGGCCAGCTGCAGCGCGCCGGCATCTGCCGGGCCCTCATCAACGACCCCGGGATCGTCTTCGCCGACGAGCCCACCGGAGCGCTCAACTCCGCCACCGCGCTGCAGATCCTCGACCTGCTCGGGGAGATTCACGCCTCGGGAACGACTCTCGTCATGGTCACCCACGACGCCCAGGTGGCGGCCCGGGCCGACCGGGTCCTGGTGCTGGTGGACGGGCGGATCATGGAGGACCTGCTCCTGGGCGGATACGAGGAGGCTGAGGGGCCCTCACGCCTGGCGACGGTCACCGAGGCCCTCCAGCGGCGCAGCGTGTGACTGGGCCGGCTCAGTGGCCTCCGCAGCCGCAGCCGCCGCCGCTCGAGGCGGACGCGGAGACGTCGCGCAGGCCCAGCAGGTTGCCGGCCTTGTGCCCAGGGGTGATGCCCTGCGGCGCAGCCGCCCCCAGCGCTGTCGTCACCGCTGAGGCGATGGCGACGGCGTCGACGGCCTCCGGGGAGGTCTGTGCGGGCTCCGGCCGGTAGCCCTCTCCCACCGGCTGGGAGACTGTGGGAGCGGCGGCCCGCTCGTCCTGCTCATTGCGCTTGCCGTGCCCGCCGCATCCGCAGCGGCATCCGCCGGTCTGGCTCATCATGTCTCCTCACGGAAAGGTACTCATCGTGTGTGCTCCCGCCGGACGGGCCGGCGGCCCGTTGTACGCGTCTCAGGCCGGATCAAGGACCAGCACCGGGCGCGCACGTGGGCCCTGGTGCCTCAACAGTGCCACGAGTCGCCCGCTGGGAGCGAATCCGGCCACGACGCGTTGCTCGGCCGCGTTCCGTGAGACCGGCGATCGCCGGCCCTCGGGCGCCTCGGCCCGCTCCAGGACCGCGGCGTCGAGAGGCCGGCCGTAGCGCAGTGAGCGTGCCTCATCCTCAGCGAGGGCCAGCTGCTCGAAGCAGCGCCGGGCGACCTCCTCCAGCGGGACCGTGGCGACCCCGCGAGGCTCAGGGGCCGAGGCATCGGCCTCGACCTGCTCGGACAGGGCCGCCAGGGTGCGGGCCTCGTCGACGTCGAAGGGGCCGACTGCGGTGCGTCGCAGCGCGGTCAGATGAGCCCCGCAGCCCAGTGCCCGGCCCAGGTCGCGGGCCAGGGCGCGCACGTAGGTGCCTGAGGAGCAGGAGACGAGGATGTCGATGTCGACGGCCTCCACCGCGTCTGAGACGTCGCTCCGAGCTCCGTCGGTGATCGTCTTCCGGGGCTCTCCGGTCAGGCGCAGCTCGTGGATGGTGACGGGCCTGGCCGACAGCTCGACGTCCTGCCCGTCTCTGACCCGCTTGTAGGCGCGCACGCCGTCGACCTTAATGGCGGAGACCACACTGGGCACCTGCTGGATCCGTCCGGTCAGGCTCGTCAGCGCCTCCTCGAGGCGATCCTCGGGAAGGTCCTCGATCCGGCAGCCGCGGGCTGCGGTGATCTCCCCGTCGGCGTCCTCCGTCGTGGTCTCCACCCCGAGACGGACGGTGGCCTCGTAGGTCTTGCCTGCCCCTACCAGGTAGGTGAGGAAGCGGGTGGCGCGCCCGATGCCCAGGAGCAGCAGGCCGGTGGCCATGGGGTCGAGGGTGCCGGCGTGCCCCACCTTGCGGGTTGCGGCCAGGCGGCGGGTGGCGCCGACGACGTCGTGGCTGGTCAGCCCTTGGGGCTTGTCCACCACGAGGATCCCGTCGGCGGCCGTGACCACGCCGCGGGGGACGTCGGGCCGACGACGTGCACGGTCGTGGCCGCTACGGAGGCCTGTCCGCTCCACCGGCTCAGCCCGCTCGGAGGCCTTCACAGGTCCTCGGCATCCGCTGCGGATTCCGGACCGGTCTCCTCGACCTCGGGGTCGCCATCCTCGGTCTCCTCGTCATGACGGTAGGGGTCGGCGTCACCGGCGTAGGTGGCCCCCTCGGCGACCTTGGCGATCTGCGCATCGCGCACCCGGGCCTGGGCCAGGGCGTCCTCGAGGGTCTTGGCAGTGGTGGGGAGGGCGTCGAGCTGGAAGGACAGCGAGGGGGTCAGGCGGATTCCCAGTGCCTTGCCCACCTCGGAGCGGATGAGTCCCTTGGCTGAGCGCAGCGCCTTGGCCGTCTCCCCACGCTCCTCATCGCTGCCGTAGACGGTGTAGAAGACGGTGGCCTGCTGGAGGTCCCCGGTGACGCGGACGTCGGTGACGGTGACGAAACCCAGGCGCGGGTCCTTGATACGCCCTTGCAGGAGGCGGGCCACCGTCTCGTGAACACGGTCGGCGACCTTGCGGGCGCGGGCGGTATCAGCCATGGCGGGGCTCCTTCAGGTGCGGGGTCCGGGTCGTCGTGATCGTGGCGGATCGGTGCGCGCCGTCCACGGCCGGGAGCGGGGTCACGTGATCCCCTCCCCTGGCGGATCTGCGCGCCTCAGTATGCTACGTGGAGCGGTGGTGCGGATAGCGCCACCATCCCCGAGCGCGAACGGACTGAGAACAGATCACAATGGCCTCCTCCCCCGATGCCCCCTCCTGGAAGCACGACCCCGCCGCCGCGCCGAACACTCCGGCCGCCACCGCGGCCTCGGCGTCAGGGACGCTCGATGGCACCGGGATGGCTCTGGTCATCGGCTGCTACTCCCTGTGGGGCGTCTTCCCCCTCTACTTCCGGCTGCTCTCGGCGGCCGGAAGCGTAGAGATCATCGGTCACCGGATCGCCTGGACGCTCGTCTCCTGCCTGGCGCTCATCGCCCTGCGGCACCGCTGGGTGACGCTGGCCCGCGTGGTGCGCACGCCTCGTCTGCTGGGGATGCTGGCCGTCTGCGGGCTCCTGGTCTCGGTCAACTGGCTCGTCTACGTCTACGGCGTCAACACCGCTCGCACGGCCGACGCGGCCCTGGGCTACTTCATCAACCCGTTGGTGACGGTGGCGCTGGCCTCGCTGGTGCTGCATGAGCGGCTGCGCCCCGCGCACCAGGTCTCGATCGCGCTGGCGGGCGCTGGAGTGGCCCTCCTGGTGGTGCTGCAGGGCTCGCTGCCGTGGATCTCCCTGGCGCTGGCCTTCTCCTTCGCCCTGTACGGACTGGTCAAGAAGCGGATCGGGCCCGACGTGGATGCTCTGACCGGGCTGACGGTGGAGAGCGCCGTCGTGGCTCCCCTTGCGCTGGCATACATGGGCCACCTGGCCTGGCAGGGTCAGTCGGCCTGGCAGGCCCCCGACCAGGGTTGGCAGATCCTGGCGCTGCTCGTGGTGGCCGGCCCGGTGACGGCCGTGCCACTGCTGCTCTTCGCAGCCGGAACCCGGCGAGTACCGTTGTCTGTGGTCGGGATGGGTCAGTACATCGCCCCGACCATCCAGTTCCTGCTGGCTTGGGGCGCCTTCCATGAGCAGATCCCGCCGGCCCGGTGGGCGGCCATGGTGCTGGTGTGGGCGGCGGTGGCGGTCTTCATCGGTGACGCGGTGCGACAGCTCATTCGTCGCCCTCGTCGTCGTCAGCGTCCGACAGAGCGGCCTGGGGGCCGAAGCGCTCCAGGAGCGGGCCGATAATGTCCATCGGCAGGGGGAAGACGACCGTGGAGTTCTGGTCGGCGCCGAGCTCCAGAAGGGTCTGCAGGTAGCGCAGCTGGAGGGAGGCTGGTGACTTCGAGAGCGTGTCCGCCGCCTGACGCAGCTCCTCGGAGGCCTGGAGCTCACCGCGGGCGTTGATGATCTTGGCGCGGCGCTCACGTTCGGCCTCGGCTCCACGGGCCATGGCCCGCTGCATCTGCTCGGGGATCTCGACGTCCTTGATCTCGACGACGCTGACCTCCACGCCCCAGGGCTCGGTGAGCTTTTCGATGATGTCACGCAGGTCGGCGTTCAGGGCGCTGCGGTGGGCGAGCACGGTGTCCAGGTCGACCCGGCCGAGGACGGATCTCAGCGTTGTCTGCGCGATCTGGGAGGTGGCGATCGCGTAGTTCTCCACCGCCATGACGGCTTTGACGGGGTCGGTGACGTTGAACAGGACGACGGCGTTGACGCGCGCCGGCACGTTGTCCTCCGTGATGACCTCCTGGGGCGGGATGGTCAGGGTGACCACTCGGGTGTCGACCCGTACCAGGCGCTCGAGGAAGGGGACGACCAGGTGCAGGCCGGGCTCGTAGACGGGTCGCAGACGCCCCAGCCTGAAGACGATGCCCCGCTCGTACTGGGTGATGATCTTGAGCGAGAGCGCCAGGGCGATCAGGACGAGGACGGCCAGGGCCGCGATGGCGACGGTGGGAGTAGTCATGGAGGGTCCTTCAGGAAGGTGGGTCGAAACGGCTCAGGGCTGGATCCGGATCATCTGCTTGTGTTGTCGGTGGCCTCGTTCCACACCGAGGACCATGAGCGCCGGGCTCCGCCGCGGGCGCCGTCGCCGACACCGTCCGAGCTGAGCTCGGCACTGGCGGTCGGGATTCGCTTGCGGGTGCGCAGGGCGGTCACGCGACGCAGCTCGGGCTCTGCGGAGGCAGCAGTCCTGCCGTCCGCTCTCCCGGCGCCGTCGGAGTCGGCGAGGAAGGAGACGTGCACGGTTCGCCCTGACGCCGTCGCACGCGCCTGAGCGGCAGCGATCGCTTCGGCAGCCTCACGCACTGAGCGGTAACCCGAGGGGCGTGAGCCGATCGCCACCGGCACGGGCCTGGTGCTCGCCGAGCGACGTGCCTCCTCCGCCTCGCGGTACTCCTGGGAGCCGACGTGGGGCAGGTGGGCCGGCGCGTTGTCGGGGACGTTCCACAGGTGGCGGGCCAGCGGCAGGACTCCGGCGACAATGACGACGACCATCGTCGTGCCCAGGACGATGAGGTCGCCGGTGGCGTGAAAGGCCACCATGAGCAGCATCGGGATGAAGACGCCGACGCAGGCGATGACCAGGCCCACGCCGCGATGAAAGCGTCCGGCGTCGGAGTAGGGCCACGGGTCGACGGGCCGGGTGATCTCCCGCGGGCCGGGGGTGGGAGAGCAGCTGTCCTTGGACGGGCAGCGCCCGCAGATCGCGTGGGCCCCCTCGTAGCGGATGACGCGCTTGTCCGGGTCGAAGGCGGTGGGCCAGAGCCACTGATCCTCGTGGCACCTCCAGCCGTCGACGTCGTCGTGGTACATGAAGTCCGCGTGCCGCCAGGACATCGAGTGCCGGGCGCTGCGCGAGCCGAGGACGTCCACGGCCCACCCAGCGGCCAGCATGATGAGCGCGTAGGCGGAGATGAGCCATACGCTCAGATCGGGTGAGTCCATCAGTCGTTCAGCTCCGCGCGCTCACCGCGCCAGACCTTGCGCCCGCCCTTGATCTCCTCGTAGAGGGCGTCCTCGGCGAAGGTGTCCACTGTTCGTCCACGACGCCAGTTCCTCAGTCCCAGGAAGGCGATGTAGAGGTAGGGCAGGACTCCGCCGATGATGAAGATGAGGTCTCCGGGCATCCGTCCCCACTCGATGATCGTGTTGACCGAGTTGGTGACGTAGGTGAGCTGGCGAGCCTCGAAGTAGCCCGTTCCCACCGAGTAGCGCAGCTGGAGGATGCCCAGCGGCAGCAAGGTGGCGAAGCACATCCATGCCAGGCCGATGTTGAGGCTCCAGAAGGAGGTCTTGGCGAGCTTCTCGGGCCACTTGTCGGCCGGCACCAGGTAGCGCAGGGCGAACATCCCCAGCGCCAGCGC
Source organism: Actinomyces sp. oral taxon 171 str. F0337 (assembly GCF_005696555.1). Classification (NCBI taxonomy): domain Bacteria; kingdom Bacillati; phylum Actinomycetota; class Actinomycetes; order Actinomycetales; family Actinomycetaceae; genus Actinomyces; species Actinomyces sp. oral taxon 171. Next base: position 1,911,858 of record NZ_CP040005.1, read on the forward strand.
CATGAAGCCGTAGACACCCATCATGGAGGCGTGGGCGTGGTTGGCCGTCAACGCGGTCCCGATCTCGTAGTAGGACACGATGGGCAGGTTGACCAGGAAACCGAAGACACCGGCGCCCAGGAAGTTCCAGAAGCCGACAGCCATGAGGAACATGACGGCCCAGCGGTGCGGGAAGGGGCCGGCCTCCTTGCCGTGGCGGTTGGCGCCCAGCTGCATGAAGGCCCAGGCCTCAACCGTCAGGAAGGTCAGGGGGATCACCTCGGCCGCTGAGAAGAAGGCACCCAAAGCCATGTGCTCCACCGGCGTGCCGGAGAAGTAGAGGTGGTGCATGGTGCCGATGACGCCTCCGGCGGAGTACAGGATGATGTCCATGAAGATGATGCCCAGTGCGATCCTCTCCCGGACCACGCCCAGGAGGACGAACACGTAGGCGACCATGACGGTGGTGAACAGCTCGAGGAAGTCCTCGACCCACAGGTGCACCACCCAGAAGCGCCAGAACTCGGCGACAGTGACATGGGTACCGGTGCGCGCCATCATCCCCACGGCATAGAAGGCGGGGATCGCCAGGGCGGCGAACATGAACAGCCAGGGCATGTTCGCCACGTGCTCGTTCCTCAGGCGCGAGCGCATGGCGCGCCAGATGATGAATACCCAGACGAACAGGGCCAGGGTCAGCAGCACCTGGAAGACGAAGGGGAGGTCGAGATACTCCCACTGCTGGGCGAACAGCGGCCCCTTGGCCCAGCTCAGGCCGTGCTGGCTGGCCCCCTCCGCCAGGCAGGACAGGACGACGACGACCGTGGCCGCGATGAACAGGATCCACACCAGCACGTGCTGCTTCTTCGGCTCGCGCCTGGCGATGAACGGGGTCAGGAACAGGCCTGCAGCCAGCAGCCCGATGGCCGTCCAGAACAAGGAGAGCTGGACGTGCCAGGTGCGGGCCAGGGAGAAGGGCAGGAGCCGGCCCAGGTCGAAGCCGAAGAACGACAGCACATCGGCCCGGTAGTGCTCGGCCAGGGCTCCCAGGAGCGTCTGAACGAGGAACAGGGCGGCAATGGTGAAGACGTACCACGCAACCACCCTCTGCGACTTGGTCAGCCCGATCTCCTCAGGTTGTCGGAAGGACAGCGCCGGGGCCTCCTCGGAGTGCCAGCCGATCTTCTGGCTCCAGCGGCCGTAGATGGCGAACATGACCCCGGTTCCACCAATGAGGACGATCAGCGACAGGACCGACCAGATCATGAGGTCGCCGGTGGGCGCGTTACCTACCAGGGACTCGGCAGGCCAGTTATTCGTGTACGAGTAGTCGTGCCCCGGGCGCTGCGCGGACGAGCCCCAGGCGGTCCAGCCGAAGAAGGCCGTCACCTGCTTGACCTGGACGGGATCGGTGATGAGATCCGGCTTGAGACCGTGACTGTGGGCTTCGGGCCCGAACATCGTGGTGTAGTGGCTGACCGCCTCGTTGTAGGCCTTGACCTGCTCATCGGTCCACACCAGGGTTCCCGTGGAGGGGTCATAGCGGTTGGTCCGCATCATCTCCTTGGTGGCGTCCGCCGGGTTGGCAACCCCCTGGGCGGCGAGCTGCTCCTTGACGCTCGTGGCCTCCATACGGAGGTACTCGGCAGTGAAGTCAGGACCGAGGTAGCCGCCGTGCCCCAGGATGGAGCCGTACTCCATGAGCCCTCTGGCCTGGAAGAGCTTCTGCCCCTCGGTGATGTCCTGCGTCGTGAAGACGGTCTCGCCGCTCTCAGTGACCACCTTCTGTGGCTGAGGCATGGAGTTGGTATAGGTGCGATAGGCCAGCAGGCCCATGACGGTGAACCCGAAGAGCATGACCAGGGCGACGCCCTGGATCCACCCCTTGCCGATGAGGCGAGCGCGCCGGGAGACCGCCCCCTCAGTCGTGGCAGCGGATGACATGAGATTACCTCCGTGTATCTCAGGAGACGGCGGACGTCTTCCGCGTCGTCACAACCACCGTACAAGCCGTGCAGGGTCGAGAGGAGGAACGATCCGGGAGCTCTCCGTCGATATAACGACTGATCGGTCCCATTTCATTAGATTCTCTCCGTTGGTATTCAACACGTGGAATGACGCGACAGCCAGGGTGTCACATATTTTAAATACCAATATGTTTCCTATTTAAGGAAGGTTGACTTAAGTTCTGTTCCGTCACGTCGAACCCTTGATCGCGACATCTTGTCACCACACCCTACATAGAACTGAGAAACAGCAGTACAATGATTTATACGGAAAGTTTGTCACCCCGTTCGTAAGGCACGATGATGTCCCTCCTGCCCCTTGCCGCCCAGACCGCCAACGACGTCGCCCAGCAGTGCGTCGATACTGAGACCTTCCCACTGTGGCTGCGCGTCACCCACTTCATCAACTTCCTCCTCATGGGCGTTCTCATCCGCTCCGGTATCGAGATCATCGCCTCGCACCCACGCTTCTACTTCAAAGACCAGTGCGAACCCGGCTCCGAGTGGATCCGGTTCACCAAGGACAAGGTGCCCCTCGAGGAGGGCGCCTTCACCGCCCGGGACGACCAGCGAGACCTCTCCCCCTTAGTGTCCCTGCCCGGTCGGGCCAAGATCGGGCTGGGTCGTGCCTGGCACGGAATAGCCACCAGCTTCTGGCTGCTCAACGGCATCGTGTACGTCGCCTTCCTCGTGGGTACCGGGGCGTGGCAGCGCCTGGTTCCAACCACGTGGCAGATCCTGCCCGACGCCTGGGACTCCCTGCTGACCTACGCACACCTGCGCACCCCGTCCTTGTGCGACTTCACCCCCTACGACAGCCTTCAGCAGCTCGGGTACTTCTTCATCGTTTTCATCGCCGCCCCGCTGATGATCGTGACGGGGCCGGTCATGTCCCCCGCCCTCGTGGGGCGCTTCCCCTGGTACGCCAAGATGTTCGGTGGCCGCCAGGCTGCCCGCTCCCTGCACCTGATCGGCATGTTCGTCTACCTGGGCTTCGCCATCGTCCACGTGGGTCTGGTGTTCATCGTGCACGCCCCCCACAACCTCACCCACATCGTCTTCGGCTACTACGACCCCAACCGGGTGGGTCAGGCCTACGTCACCGTGATCGGAACGGTCGTCGTCGTTGTGGCGCTGTGGATCGCCATGTCGTACTGGACGCTGACGGACACTCGCCGCAGCCAGCGGATCCTGTGGGATGCCACGCGTGGGATCCGCCGCGTCACGGTCGACCGTTTCAAGTCGCAGCAAGCGGCCAGGAAACCGTGGACGGAGAAGGACATCTCCAAGTTCCACTGGGTCAACACCCGCACCCCCTCTCGAGAGGAGTCCCCGGAGTACCAGGAGCTGGCGGCTAATGACTTCGCCGACTTCCGCCTCGAGGTGGGCGGTATGGTCTCAGCACCGGCATCCTTCTCCCTCGCAGAGCTCAAGGCGATCTCCAGCCAGTCCCAGATCACTATGCACACCTGTATGCAGGGCTGGACGGGAATCGCCAAGTGGACGGGGATCCGTGTGCGGGACCTGCTCGGGCAGGTCGGTCAGATCGATCCCGAGGCCGAATGGGTGATGTTCGAGTCCTTCGGGATGGCCCAGCACATGCACGACGGGCGCCCGGTCGAGCCGTACTACACGTGCCTGCCCCTGGACATGGCCCTTGAGGACGACACGATCCTGGCCTGGGACCGCAATGACGAGCCGCTGTCGGGCATGTTCGGCGCTCCGCTGCGCCTGCGCTGCGAGACGAGCCACGGGTACAAGATGATCAAGTGGGTCCGGTCAGTGACGTTGATCCGTCACTACAGCGAGGTCGGTGACGGTATGGGCGGGACCCGTGAGGACTCCGGGTACCAGGATGTCAACGCGCGCATCTGACGGCCTCACGGCACTCGGTCAGGCTCACACGAGGCGGCCGACGTGCGTCCGTCGCTGATGATGGTGGCCGGCCACCCCACACTGGGGTGGCCGGCCACCATCTATGAACGCGGTCTATGAACGCCGTCACGCTCAGTCGCGAGGCTTCTCACGCATCTCCCAGGTCTCGATGACGTCGCCCTCGGCGATGTCCTTGTACCCCAGGTTGATACCGCACTCGTAGCCCTCGCGGACCTCCGTGACGTCGTCCTTCTCGCGGCGCAGCGTCTCAATGGACAGATCGCCGTTGATGACGACGCCGTCGCGCACCAGGCGGGCCTTGGTGCCCCGCTTGATGATGCCCGAGCGGACAATGGAACCGGCGATGGAGCCGAACTTCGAGGAGCGGAAGATCTGCCGGATCTCGGCCGTACCGAGCTCGACCTCCTCGTAGACGGGCTTGAGCATGCCCTTCATGGAGGCCTCGACGTCCTCGATCGCGTTGTAGATGACCGAGTAGAACTTCATGTCGACGCCCTCGCGGTCGGCGATCTCCGAAACGCGCTCGGCGGGCCGGACATTGAAGCCGATGATGACGGCGGAGTCCACCGTGGCCAGGTTGACGTCGTTCTGCGTGATGGCACCCACGCCCCGGTGGATGACGCGCAGAGCGACCTCCTCACCAACGTCGATCTTGAGCAGGGAGTCCTCCAGGGCCTCGACCGCACCCGAGCTGTCGCCCTTGAGGATGAGGTTGAGGGTGTCGACCTTACCCTCCTTGAGGACGTCGGTGAGGTTCTCCAGGGAGACCCGCTTGCGACGCTTGGCCAGCATGGCGGCGCGCTCGGCGGCCTCACGCTTGTCGGCGATCTGTCGGGCCGTGCGGTCGTCGGGGGCGACGATGAAGGAGTCACCGGCGCTGGGCACGTTGGTCAGCCCCAGGACCAGGGCCGGACGGGCGGGCCCGGCCTCAGTGAGGTTCTCCCCGTGCTCGTTGAACATGGCGCGCACACGCCCGTAGGCGCTTCCGGCCACGATCGGGTCCCCGACCCGCAACGTGCCACGCTCGACCAGGATGGTGCTCACGGCGCCGCGTCCCTTATCGAGCTTGGCCTCGATGGTGACGCCGCGGGCCTCGGTCTCCGGGTTGGCCCGCAGATCCAGGGCGGCGTCCGCGGTGAGCAGGACGGCCTCGAGGAGCTCGTCGATGTGGAGACGCTGCTTGGCGGAGATGTCCACGAACATCGTCTCGCCGCCGTACTCCTCGGGGACCAGGCCGTACTCGGTGAGCTGGCCACGGATCTTGTCCGGGTTGGCGCCCTCCTTGTCGATCTTGTTGACCGCCACGACGATCGGCACGTTGGCCGCCTGGGCGTGGTTGAGGGCCTCGACGGTCTGGGGCATGACGCCGTCATCGGCGGCCACGACAAGGATGGCGATGTCGGTCACCTCGGCACCACGGGCACGCATGGCCGTGAAGGCCTCGTGACCGGGGGTGTCGATGAAGGTGATCGGACGCTCCTCGTCGTTCAGGTTGACGCGCACCTGGTAGGCGCCGATGGACTGGGTGATGCCCCCGGCCTCCCCGGCGACGACGTCGGTGGAGCGGATGGCGTCCAGCAGCTTGGTCTTACCGTGGTCGACGTGGCCCATGACCGTGACCACCGGGGGCCGGGGCATGAGGTTGGCGTCGTCCTCGTCGGGCTCGAGGTCGATGTCGAAGGACTCCAGGAGCTCGCGGTCCTCGTCCTCGGGCGAGACGATCTGGACGTTGTAGCCCAGCTCGGCGCCCAGGAGGGCGAAGGTGTCCTCGTCGAGGGACTGGGTGGCCGTGGCCATCTCACCGAGATGGAACAGGACGGTCACCAGGGCCGCGGGGTTGGCGTTGATCTTCTCGGCCAGATCCGTGAGAGTGGCCCCCTGGCGCACGCGCACCGGGGTGGAGCCGTCACCTCGTGGGACGATGACACCGCCGATCGACGGCGCGCTCTGCTGCTCGAACTCCTGACGCTTGGCCCGCTTGGACTTGCGTCCTCGCGGAGCGCCGCCGCCACGACCGAAGGCGCCCTGGGTGGAACCGCGACCACCACGACCACCGCGGGGTCCGCCGAAGCCGCCACCGGGACGGCCGCCGCCTCCGGGACGGCCGCCACCACCGGGACGCGAGCCGCGGCCTCCGCCGCCGGCACCGCCACGCGCCGGAGCGCCGGGGCGGCCGATGGAGGACTGGCCGGGCATCATGCCCGGGTTGGGACGCGGACCACCCGGACGCGGGGCACCGGAACGACCGGCTCCCTGAGACCGTGCACCGCCCTGAGGACGGGGGCCACCGGGGCGCGGGCCGCCCTGAGGACGGGGACCGCCCGAGCCGCCCGGGCGAGGCATGCCCTGGGAGGCGGCGAAGGGGTTGTTGCCAGGACGCGGCGCACCCGAGCGCGACTGGCCCGAGCGCTGGCCGCCTCGGCCTCCCTGGCCACCCTGACGGGGCATGCCCTGGGAGGCGGCGAAGGGGTTGTTGCCAGGACGCGGTGCCCCGGGACGCGGCCCCGGCGTCGGGGCGCTACGACGCGAGCCGGGCGTCGGCGCGCCGGGGGCTGCACCTGCTGGCTTGGAAGCGCCGGCTCCGGGCTTGGGGGCCTTGGGCGCGTCGCCGGCGGCGCCTTTCTGGGGCGCCAGTTTGTCGGCAGCCGCCGGAGCCTGGGTTCCGCCACTCGGCTTGGCGGCCTGAGCACCTGGCTTGGGAGCGCCGGTACCCGGTTTGGGGGCGGCCGGCTTGGCAGCGGGGCTCGGAGCCCGGTCCTGAGCACCGGCGGGTCCCGGCTTGGCAGCCTGAGCTCCTGGCTTGGGAGCACCCTTGGAGGGCTTGGGGGCCTGAGAGGCAGTCTTGGCCGGCTTGTCGACCGCAGTGTCCGCCGGCGCTTCCTGCACCTGGGCGGCGAAGTGCTCACGAACCCGGCGAGCGACGGGGGGCTCAACGGCGGAGGAGGCCGCCTTGACGAACTCTCCCTGGTCCTTGAGCCAGGCCAGGATCACCTTCGAGGTGACCTTCTTGCCAGTGGGGTCGAGCTCTTTAGCGAGCTCATGAACGCGTGGTTTAGCCACATTACTCCTGTCCGGTTTCCCACCCCGGACAGGGGTGGGTGCTTCTAGAGGCAGCTCATCGCTGGGTACTCATCGGGTGCCCATCGGCTTCCTACCCGCCTTCGCTATCGGTGGTCCGCTCACCCGGTCGGGCAGCGGGAGCCTCGCCGTCGTTGACCACTCCCCGCTCCAGGAACCCGCGCACCCGGGCCACATCGAGTGGTCCGCCGGTGCGCAGGGCGCGTGGAGCGGCGCGTCGTCGCTCAGCGAGGTCGAGGCACACCGGATCCGGGTGGATCCAGGCGCCGCGCCCGGGTCTGACGGCCCGGGCATCGACGTCGAGCTCACCGCTCGGCGTCAGTACGAGACGCAGCAGCTGCGTCCGCGGGGCCCTTTGTCGACAGCCGATACAGGTGCGCTCGGGCACGTGGGGGATGGTGACCACCGTCCGTCGGTGTCCTTCCGCTGCTCTGCAACCGCTGACGCGGGCACCGCGGCCGGGAGATCCCGGCGCAGGACCCGCAAAGGTCCGCCGGAAAGTCTACATCGCCCCGCAGGGCGGTTCAGTCGCCCAGCTCTGAGGGACCTGTCACGTCGTCGGACTGGGAGCCCTGACCGGGGGTGATCTCACCGGACTCGGCATCGGCGTGGATGTCGATCTTCCACCCGGTCAGGCGGGCGGCCAAACGGGCGTTCTGCCCCTCCTTGCCGATGGCCAGGGAGAGCTGGAAGTCGGGGACGATGGCGCGAGCGGTGCGCTCCTCGGCGTCGATGACGCCCACGGCGGCCACCCGGGCCGGCGACAGGGCGTTGGCGATGAAGCGCGCAGGATCCTCCGAGTGGTCCACGATGTCGATCTTCTCTCCACCGAGCTCGGTCATGACCGCACGCACCCGCTGCCCCATGGGGCCGATGCAGGCCCCCTTGGCGTTGACGCCACGGACCTTGGAGCGCACGGCCATCTTGGTGCGGTGACCGGCCTCTCGGGCGACGGAGACGATCTCGACGTCGCCCGAGGAGATCTCAGGAACCTCGCGCTCGAAGAGCTTGCGGACCAGACCGGGATGGGTGCGCGACAGGATGATCTGCGCCCCGCGGGTGCCGCGTGAGACGTCGGTGACGTAGGCGCGCACGCGGTCGCCGTGGCGGTAGCGCTCAGCAGGGACCTGCTCGTGGGGAGGCATGATGCCCTCGTGCTCCTCGTCCAGGCGCACGTAGACGATGCGGGGGTCGCGTCCCTGCTCCACGGTGCCGGAGATCAGCTCGCCGGTCTTGTCCTTGAAGGCACCCAGGACCTCGAAGTCACGGCGGTCCTGGATGCGCTGGACGATGACGCTGCGGGCCGTGGCCTGGGCGATGCGACCGAAGTCGTCGGGAGTGTCGTCGAAGTACTCCCCCGTGGGCTGGTCGTCATCATCGACCTCCGGGGCCAGAACGCTCATGTGCCCAGTTCGGCGGTCGATCTCGACGTGGGCACCCCGGATGGCACCGGGAACCTTGGAGTAGGCCCCCAGGATGGCGTCCTCGATAGCGGGCAGCAGGTTGTCCAGGTCAATGCCGAGCTCGTCGGCAGCGCCTCGCAGCTCCGGCATATTGATGTCCATGGGTCCTTGGGTCCTCTCTAGTCCGCTGAGCGGGTGTGCACTGGGTTCCCGTCGACGGTAGCCCGTGACGGGCCGGATGGTCCATCACATCGTTCCGGGCCGGTCCGTCAACCTATCAGTTATCAGGACATACATTATTCCCGGTCACTATCCGCGGGGAGCATCTTATAGACCTTCGGCCTGTTGCCCGGCCCTAGAGCCCGGCCACCACCATCCGTGCCTCTGTGATGTCCCCAAGGGCGATACGGTCCTCAACGCCATCGACCTTGATCCTGACCATGCCGCCGTTGTGCTCACTGGCATCGCCGTCCCCATCAGCCGCGGTGACGACGCCGGTGAGCTCGTCATCGGCCGTGCGCACCCGGACACTATGACCAACGGCACGCCTGAAGTGACGCAGGGTGGTCAGCTCCCGCTCGGCTCCGGGGGTGGAGACCTCGAGGGTGTACTGCCCCTTGACGGGGTCGGCCTCATCGAGGGCCTGGGAGACGGCCGCCGTCACGGGCCCCAAGGAGTCGAGATCGAGGTCTCCGGGACCGTCAACCAGGTCCACGAGGACGCGCACGACTGAGTACTTGCCCGCACGGGTGGTCTCCACGCCCTCGAGATGAAGCCCGGCATCGTTGACGACGGGGACGAGCAGGTCAGTGAGACTGCGGGCCAGAGCGTCAGCGCGCTTGCGCGGATCCTGACGCGGATCATGGGCTGCCATGGTCGTTCTTCCTCCCGTGCTGGCCCGAGCCGAGGCTCGGGCGGACGTGGTCGACATGATCGAGGTGGTCGAGGTCGGGGTCATGCTACCTGCCGTCTGTGGGAGGATTCCCCGGTGAACACTCGCCGCACTCCCCTCCCCACCCAGCTGAACGGCATTCCGTCACCCTACGGTGACCGAGTCGGTGCCAGTCCCCGTACCAGTGGCGACATTGGCGCGGCGGGCCACGGCCTGACGCGCCGCACCGCAGTGCTTGCGGTGGGAACGGCTCTGACTGCGGCACTAGGCGGTTGCGGACTGCGCCTGGGGAAGGGGTCGCCGGCGTCCCTGCCGTCGGCCTCGGCGGCCGAGACCACTCGTGACGGCCTGGCCAGGCAGGCCGCGCTCATCTCCTCCACCGCCGGTGTGGTCGCACAGTCCGGCGGCGTGGACTCCACCACCGCTCCCCTGGCCGAGGGAGTGAAGCAGACGGCTGACGCTCAGCTCGAGACCCTGGGCGGAGTATGGCAGCCATGGCCCACGCAGGTGCCATCCTCCTACCCCACAGTTGCTCCGGTGCCGTCGGCCTCGGCGGGCGCCTCCGTGCAAGACCTGGCCACGGCCCTGGCCGATGGATCGACACTGGCCCGCAGGGCGGCGATCACCGCGACCTCGGAGCAGGACGCACGGCTCTTCACCTCGCTGACAGTGGCCTGGAGTCTCCAGCACGACCTCTTCGCGCCACCGAGCTCGGCGGACACGCCACGGGTGGAGGTCGCGCAGGGCAGCAAGATCAGTTCCGGTCTGCTGACCTCCTACGACGCGGCCCGGTACGCCATGGAGGAGCTCGCGGCGCGCAGCGACGACCCTCAGCGCACCCAGGCGATTGCCGACTCCAAGGTCGCCACCTCCGTCGTCAATGCCGCGGTGGCCGCGGGCACTGAGGACAAGCGGCTGAGCGCCTACGTCGCCCCGACCGAGTCCACCGATCCCAACGTCAGCACCCAGGTGCTCTGGGCCCGGCAGGTGTGGTCCAACATCGTCTCCGGAGAGGTGCAGGAGGCCGGTTCCGCCAAGGCCTCCAGTCCGGCCCGCGAAGCGGCCGTCACTGGGGCGGTCGACGCCGCCCGGCGCGCCACCGCCTGGGGCACGGACTTCTCCTCCCTGCCCGGCTACGCCGCCTGACGTGCGTCTCCTCGTAACGGTCCTGGTCCTCATGGCCGCCCTGGCGGCCGTGGACCAGCTCTTCTTGTGGATGGAACGCCGTGGCTGGATCTACTGGCGGCGCTCCAAGCGCGACCCACGTGGCGCCCTCCTGGGTCCCATCGACAACGTCTTCAACCCGGCCCACGAGCACGTGGTTGAGCAGCAGGAGACCGAGGAGCGCCTGGCCGACTTCCAAGCCGACTTCCAAGCCGACATCCGGGCCAGCATCCAGGCGAACACGGTCCCGAGGTGAGACATGAGGAGCGCAGCCGCCGCCACCGCGCAGCGCCCGCTGCACCGGTGGGCACGTCAGGTACCGCTACGCGATTACCAGCAGGAAGTGCTTGATCGGCTCCACCCCGACGACGGCTCCACGTTGCACCTGCTCGCACCGCCGGGAGCAGGTAAGACTCTCGTGGGGCTGGAGCTGGCCGTACGCAACGGCCGTCGTGCGCTCGTCCTAGCACCCACCACGGTCATCAGGGCCCAGTGGATCCATCAAGCGCAGAAGCTCTACACCTCCCCCGCCTCCGGCTCCTCTTCGGTCACCGACTCGGTCAACGCCCGCCTGCCGAGCGCGCGTCTGGAGCAGGTGGCAGAGTGCGCCGACCTGACGGTTCTGACCTATCAGTCTCTGGCCGTCGTCGACTCCTCCCCCGCCTGGAACGAAGCGGCCCGCTCGCGCTGGGTCACTGAGCTCACTGCTGACGGACGAAGCGCCGTGAGCGCCGAGGCGTGGTTGAGGCGGCTGGAGGCCGACAACCCCAGGGCCTACACCCGCGGGATCCGTTCACGCACCGCCATCATCCGCCGCCAGGTCGATGAGCTCGACGACGCCGCCGTCGCCTCTCTTCTGGGACCTGGTGCCCAGGCACGTCTGGACACACTCATCGAAGCGGGTGTCACCACCATCATCCTCGACGAGTGCCACCATCTGAGGGCCCACTGGGCCGTCGTCGTCCACTACCTCGCACGGCGCCTGAGGCGAGCGGGCCTGTCTCCCACTCTCATCGGCCTGACGGCCACTGGACCTTCGGACGAGGACCGGTCATCCCGGCGCTATCGTGCGCTCCTGGGCGACGTCGACGCCGAGATTCCGGTTCCTGCCGTCATCCGCGCCGGTCATCTCGCCCCATGTCGTCAGCTGGCCTGGTTCACGCTCCCGTCCCCGGAGGAAACGGAGTTCCTGACCACCGCCGGAGAAGAGCTTCATCACCGGATAGACGAGCTGCTGCTGAGCCCTGACGGCGTCGACTACCTGCTAGAAGTCGTCGCCCCACCCGCTCCGACCACCGCACTCGGTGACGGGGGCGGGCTGGAACCACCCCCTCGTACCCGCAGAGCGGATGGTGACCGTGCCTCTGCAGCGACTAGGCCTCCTGGGGATGACGAACTGGTGCGTCGGATCGTTGCGGGTTTCGACGCCGATCCGACACTGGCCGCGTCCGCGGCCGCGCTGCTGCAGAGAATAGGCAGCTACCGGGCCACGGCTCTGAGCACCCGGGTTGTTCCGCTCCTGCCCGAGCTCGAGCTGCTCGATCTTGACGATGAGCTCAGGCTCCTGGGTCGGTACGCTCATGACCGGCTCCTGGCAGTGCCCGAGCGCCGGCGGGACTGGGAGTCCACGCGCGAGCTGCTGAGAGGTTTCGGCCTGTACCTGACCGATTCCGGCATCCGGGCGGGACGATCCCCGGTGGATACCATCACTGCCGCATCGAGGGCCAAGGACACGGCCGTCATCAACATCCTGCGTCACGAGCTCGACTCCATCGGCGAACGTATGCGGGCCGTGGTCGTCACCGATGCGGCCGAGCGCTCTGCTCATCATCGGGCGCTGGACATCGTGCTCCCGACCTCACGTCCCGGCCCTCCGGGAGGCGCGGTGCGCTGCATGAGCACGCTGCTGAGTGATGCAGATCTGCGCTCCTTGCACCCGGTGCTGCTCACCAGCTCCCGGCTCGGCCTGGCCAGCGGGGAGAACTCACTGTTGGATCGGTTGCGCCGGTGCACCGGTCTCGAGCTGCCGGCCACCGATGATGGTTGGATGCTGTCGGTGACCGGGAGGGGAGTCGGCGGCGCCGAGCTAGTCCTGGCCGTCAGTGAGTTGGTCGCTGCCGGGGAGGTACGACTCGTGGTAGGCACCCGAGGACTGCTCGGCGAGGGGTGGGACTGCCCCGCCGTGAACACGCTCATCGACCTGACGACGGCGACGACCTCAACTGCGACGCAGCAGCTGTACGGGCGCACCACCCGTCTGGACCCGACCTGGGCCGGTAAAACCGCTCACAACTGGTCCGTCACATGTCTTCTACCGGATCATCCCCGTCTGCACTCCGGTGCGGACCTGAACCGACTGCGTCGCAAGGCCGAGCACCTCTGGTCGGTGGTGCGGCCCGACGAGGTTCCCCTCGACCCGGCGATAGCGGCAGCCACGCCCGTCATTGAGACGGGTCTGCGAGCAATGCTCACACCCGCTCAGTGCAACAGGCTCGACGCTGTCGCGGGCGGGGCTGTTCCGCAGGACATCGAGGCGCTCAACGCAGTCACGACGGCCGGCCTTGATCGTGACCTGGAAGCGCACCGCTGGCTCGCCTCGGGCCCGGCGGGCGATAGGGCCTCGCGTCGCAACCACGGCCGGGTGCTGGAGGCGGTGGAGATCACGAGCGCGGCGGACCTTCTGCGTCGGGGACGGCCCACCGCCTTCTGGAGCGGCGCCGCCCGGGCCGTCCTCGATGTCGTCCTCTCACGAGACGGGCTCACTGCCGACAACGATTCCTCCGAGGGGGACCTCCCGCGCCTCGTGGTTCGCGAGTCTCAAGCAGACTCGGCCAGTGGATCGACTCGTACCGTACTCATCGGCCTGGACGGGGCGGAGGCCACCCGGAGTGCACGTTTCGCGGGCATCGTGGAAGAACTTCTGAGCGCCCCGGAGCGTCGTCCTCGATTCATCCTCGAGGTAGCCACCGCCACATGGGCGCAGGGCCATGCGGAGCGACCACTGAGCGGGCCGCGGCGCCTTCTGGGAAGGTTGCTGTCACTAGGCGCTTGGAACCGCGATAACAGTATCTTCCTCGCGGTTCCAACGGCCTTGGCTCGCTCACGAGCCGACATGCACGCCTTTGCCCGCGCATGGTCCGTATGGGTGGGACCGTGCCGCCTCCGTCTGGTCCGTGACGCTGACGACGCAGCAGCACTCCTGTCCTGTCTCGGCAGCGGTGGTCCCACCGGGCGAGTCAGCCTGCGCCGTACCAGACGCTGGCTGGAGGACTGAGCGCTTCCATGCCGCTCAGCGACGGGCAGTCTCCAGAGCGGCGCGGACGGTGGCGCTGAGCTCGGTCGCGGCGGCATCGGCAGGCACGGAGCGGTGCTCGCCGGTGCGGCGGTCGCGAATCTCCACGGTCCCCTCTCTGGCCAGGTCCCGGCCGACGACAACCGTGTAGGGCAGGCCGAGGAGCTCGGCGTCGGCGAACTTCACGCCGGCGGAGACCTTGCGGCGGTCGTCGTAAAGGACCTCGACGCCGTCGGCGTCCAGGGACGAGGCGATCTGCCCGGCGACGTCGAAAACGGCCTGGTCCTTGCCGGTGGCCAGGACCTGCACATGGTAGGGGGCGATCTGGACGGGCCAGGTGAGTCCCTTGTCGTCGTGGTTGGCCTCGGCCAAGGCGGCCATGACGCGGCTGACGCCGATGCCGTAGGAGCCCATGGTGACCACGCGGGCCTTGCCGTTCTCGTCCAGGACGCTCAGTCCCAGGGCCTGGGAGTACTTGCGTCCCAGCTCGAAGATGTGACCGATCTCGATGCCGCGGGCCAGGTGGAGCGGGCCGGAGCCGTCGGGGGCGGGGTCGCCCTCACGGACCTCGGCGGCCTCGATGGTGCCGTCGGCGATGAAGTCGCGGCCCATGACCAGGTCGAGGACGTGCTTCTTGTCGGTGTTGGCGCCGGTGACCCAGCTGGTTCCCTCCACGATCCGGGGATCGACCAGGTAGCGCACGGATCCGGTGAGGACCTCGGTGCCGTCGTCGAGCCTCTCAACGCGCCGCAGTGGCGAGTTGGGGCCGATGGCTGTGGGGCCGATGTAGCCGCGCACGAGCTCGGGGTGGGTCTCGAAGTCGGTGTCGCATGCCATCTCGACCTCAGCAGGGGCGACGGCGGCCTCCAGACGCTTCATGTCGACGTCGCGGTCCCCAGGCACACCGACGACCAGCAGCTCACGCTCACCGCCGGGGTGGGTGAGGGTGACGACGACGTTCTTGAGCGTGTCGGCGGCCGTCCAGGCCCGCCCGTCCGAGCGCGGGTAGGCCTCGTTGCACAGCTCGACCAGGGAGTCGATGGTGGGGGTGTCGGGGGTGTCCACCACGCGCGCCGGGCCGACCCCGGAGGCGTCCACGGTCTCGGGGACCACGGTGATGACGGCCTCGGCGTTGGCCGCGTAGCCGCTTGAGGAGCGCACGAAAGTGTCCTCACCGATCTCGCAGGGGTAGAGGAACTCCTCGGAGTGCGACCCGCCCATGGCGCCGGCCATCGCGTTGACGATGACGTAGTCCAGACCCAGACGGGTGAAGATCCGCTCATAGGTGTCCCGGTGGGCCTGGTAGGCGGCGGCCAGCCCGGCGTCGTCGATGTCGAAGGAGTAGGAGTCCTTCATGACGAACTCGCGGCCGCGGATAATGCCTGCCCGGGGGCGGGCCTCGTCACGGTACTTGGTCTGGATCTGGTAGACGATGGCCGGCAGGTCCTTGTAGGAGGAGTAGAGGTCCTTGACCGCGAGGGTGAACATCTCCTCGTGGGTGGGTGCCAGCAGGTAGTCCCCGTCCTTGCGGTCACGGAGCTTGAACAGGGTGGGGCCGTAGTCGTCCCAGCGCCCGGTGGCCTGATAGGGCTCGGCCGGTAGGAGAGCCGGGAAGTGGACCTCCTGGCCGCCCATGGCGTCCATCTCCTGGCGCACGATGTCCTCGATCTTGCGCAGCGTCCGCAGGCCCAGCGGCAACCAGGTGTACACCCCGGGGGCGGCCCGGCGGACGTAGCAGGCACGAACGAGCAGCCGGTGGCTGGCGACCTCGGCGTCAGCCGGGTCCTCGCGCAGGGTTCGGATGAAGGAGGTGGAGAGTCTGTGCAGCACAAGGCGATCCTAAGGGGTCCCGGAGCCGTCGCCCCAACGGGGCCCGCTCGGCCCTGCGAAATCACGGGAGCAAAGGGTCACAGCGCATCTGCGTCCGCGGCTGCGCGCGAACCGTCTCGATGCTGGTCAGGTAGGACTTGCAGCCCTCGAGAAGCGCCCGATACGCTCGATCCCATCAAAGGGTTCGTCAAGCCCTCTTATCCCTGAATCCGGCCCGCATCACGGTTTCCCGGCGCGTGGGCCACTGGCAAGGAAACATATGGACAGGCACTCCTCCATCCGTGAGGGACACGGCCAGACGTGGGCGAAGGCCATTCTCCTGGGTGAGCACTCGGTCGTCTACGGGCATCCCGCTGTGGCCGTACCGTTGCAGGACCTGCGGATGCGAGCCACGGCGAGCCCGACCTCGGGTCCCTCCACGCTGAGCAGCCTGGACTACTCGGGGCCCCTGGACCAGGCCGGGTCCCGGTTCGCCAGTGTCGCACGGGCCTTCGAGGTGGCCCGCGAGTTCTCCGGGGGGCTGGGCCAGGCCTTCGATATCACCACCGTGAGCGACTTCCCCCATGAGCGCGGGCTCGGCTCGTCGGCGGCGGCGGCCGGCGCGATCATTCGCGCTGTCCTAGACGCCTGCGGGCGTGAGGCCAACTCCGATGAGCTGTTCGCGCTGACGCAGATGGCTGAGCAGATCGCGCACGGCAAGCCCTCGGGGCTGGACGCCGCCGCCACCTGCTCACCGTGCCCCATCCGGTTCCAGGGCGGACAGATGCGCCCCCTGAGCCAGCGCATCGACAACGCCTTCCTGGTTATCGCCGACTCAGGCGTCCACGGCTCCACCCGCGAGGCCGTCAGTGGCCTGCGCCAGCGCTACGAGAACGATCCGGAAAACATCGGGCCGCGCATCAACCACCTGGGGACGCTCACCCAGATCGCAATCATGACACTGGACCAGGCCGACGCCCCTGCCCTCGGGGCCGCCATGAATGAGGCGCACACGCTGCTCACCAAGCTCAGCCTGAGTCTGCCGATCCTCGACGACCTCGCCGACGCCGCACGCAGAGCCGGGGCTCTGGGCGCCAAGCTCACCGGCGGGGGGCTTGGTGGCTGCGTCATCGCCCTGGTGGCCGGGCAGCCGGCCACGCGCCGGGTTCGCGCCGCCCTGGAGAGGGCCGGCGCCGCGGCGACGTGGAGCTACCGGATGCGTCTGAGCCAGGTGGACGAGTGAGCACCGCCTCCCCAGCCACCGCGGACTTCTCCCCGGCCGCTGCCCCGACGGTGACAGCCAGCGCCAACACCAACATCGCGCTCATTAAGTACTGGGGCAAGGTGGATGAGGCGCTGGCGATCCCCGCCACCTCGAGCCTGTCCCTCACCCTCGCAGGGACCCGCACGACGACAACGGTCTCCTTCGACGGCGGTGCCGGCGCCGCAGACTCGGTGACGATCAACGGCTCCTGCCCGACCAGCACCGAGCTGGCCCGGGTCAGCCGGTTCCTCGACCTGGTACGTTCCCGCTCAGGCGTCGCCACACCGGCTACCGTCATCTCCCGGGCCTCGGTGCCGCTGGCGGCCGGGCTGGCGAGCTCGGCGGCGGGCTTCGCGGCGCTTGCGGCGGCCGCCTCCCGCGCCACCGGCATGAACCTCGACGACCGTGCCCTCTCCCGGCTGGCCCGGCGCG
Source organism: Actinomyces sp. oral taxon 171 str. F0337 (assembly GCF_005696555.1). Classification (NCBI taxonomy): domain Bacteria; kingdom Bacillati; phylum Actinomycetota; class Actinomycetes; order Actinomycetales; family Actinomycetaceae; genus Actinomyces; species Actinomyces sp. oral taxon 171. Next base: position 1,929,073 of record NZ_CP040005.1, read on the forward strand.
GGTCGGGGTCGGCCACGCGCTCCGTCTTCGGCGGGCTGGTCCTGTGGAACGCGGGCCACGACGACGCCTCCTCCTACGCCGAGCCGGTCGGGTGCGAGATGGATCTGGCGATGGTCGTCGTCGTGCTTTCCGAGCGGTACAAGCCCATCAGCTCCACCCGGGCCATGCGAGCCACGATGACCACCTCCCCGCTCTTCCCCGCCTGGGTCGAGGCCAGCAGAGGGGACCTTCAGGTGGCGCTGGACGCGGTCCGGGCTGGTGACCTGGAGCGGCTCGGGGAGGTTGTCGAGGGCAACGCCCTGGGGATGCACGCCACGATGATCGCCACCCGTCCGGGCATCGTCTACTGGCTGCCGCAGACCGTTGCGGCGCTGCACGCGATCCGCGCCATGCGCGATGAAGGACTGCCCGTGTGGGCAACGATCGATGCGGGTCCCAATGTCAAGGTGCTCACGGAGGGTGCCCGCGCCGAGGAGGTCGCCGCCGCGCTGCGCGACCGTCTGCCCGGCACCACCGTCTCGGTGAGGCGTCCCGGCGGCGGGGTGCGTATCGAGGAAGGCTCATGACCTCTCACGCCGACGGCGTGGTCGCCAGGGCGCCGGGCAAGCTCTACATCGCAGGCGAGTACGCCGTCGTCGAGCCCGGCCACCGGGCGGTCCTGGTGGCGGTCAACCGATTCATCACCATGCGGATCACGCCCTGCTCCCCCGCCGGCGGGTACGCGGGCACGATCCGCTCGCAGCTCTACGCCACCGGCTCCAGGCCCTGGCGTCACCGCCCGCAGGACGGCCTGGCCGAGGCGGTCGGAGGCGATGACGACTACGTGATCTCGGCGATCCGCGTCGTCGAGGCGCTGGTGGCCGAGGGCGGTGGCCGGCTGGGGTCCTTCGACCTGGACATCTCCAGCGAGCTGGACGAGGCGGACGGGCGCAAGCTGGGCCTGGGATCCTCCTCAGCAGTCACCGTGGCGACGGTGCGCGCCGTCGCGGGCTTCTACGGCCTGAGTCTGGACGACTCGCGCGTCTACAAGCTGGCGATGCTGGCCAGTGACGCGGTCCAGCCGATCGGCTCGGGGGGCGACATCGCGGCCAGCGCCGTGACCGGCTGGGTGGCCTACGCCTCACCCGACCGCGTGTGGCTGCGCCGGGCCCGGCAACGGGCGCAGGCCCGTGGCGGCACAGGAGACCTGATGGAATCCGACTGGCCCGGCCTGCGCCTGCGTCGACTGCCTGTTCCCTCCGTGAGGCTTCAGGTGGGATGGACCGGGGCTCCCGCCTCCACCCCGGCCCTGGTTGCCGGCGTCCAGGCGGGCTCCCGCGGGGCCGACGACGTCTACGCGTCCTTCCTACGCGCCAGCCAGGACTGCCTGGCCTCCCTGACCGCGGCCATCGAGGCCGACGACGCCGGCCAGGTCATGAGCGCAATCACGCGAAACCGGGCGCTTCTGGCGCAGCTCGGACGGATCAGCGGCCGTGTCATCGAGACTCCCGAGCTGACGCGGCTGGTCGAGATCGCGCGCGCTCACGGGGCCGCTGCCAAGAGCTCGGGTGCCGGCGGCGGGGACTGCGGTATCGCCCTGTGCCCGCCGGACAAGGACATCGCCGCCATGAGCTCCGCCTGGAGGTCGGCCAGTATCCAGCCCCTGGACCTGGCGATCTACACCCACGACTCCCCCGTGCCCCCTATGGAGGTCACCTCATGAGCCACGAGTCCACCGACTCACAGCGGGCCTCCCGCAAGGACGAGCACCTGGAGCTGGCGGTGCACCTGCACCGCCAGGACCGTGTGAACGCCTTCGACGACGTCTCCTTCATCCACCACAGCCTGCCGGGTGTCAGCGCTGAGCAGGTCGATATCGGCACCACCGTGCTGGGCTCCCGCTGGGAGGTCCCGTTCTACATCAATGCCATGACCGGCGGGACGCAGGCGACGGCGGCCATCAATGCTGACCTGGCCGAGGCGGCCGCTGAGGCAGGAGTCGCGATCGCCTGCGGCTCCCAGCACGTGGCCCTGCACGACCCCGAGCGGGCAGATGGCTTCCACGTCATCCGCCGTCGGGCCCCGGGCGCCTTCGTGCTGGCCAACGTCGGGCCGACGGTCAGCCCGCAGGAGGCGGCGCGGGCCGTGGAGATGCTTGAGGCCGATGCCTTGCAGATCCACCTCAACGCGGCCCAGGAGCTGGTCATGCCCGAGGGCGACCGCGATTTCAGCGGCTGGGAGGAGGCGGTCGCCACCATTGTCGCGGCCGTGCCCGTCCCTGTGGTGGTCAAGGAGGTGGGCTTCGGGCTCTCACGCCGGAGCATCGAGTCCCTGGCGCGTACCGGTGTCGCGGCCGTCGACGTGGCCGGGGCGGGGGGCACGGACTTCATCGCCATCGAGAACGAGCGCCGCCCGCAGCGCGACCTGTCCTACATGGTCGGCTGGGGGCAGCCGACGGCGCTGTGCCTGCTGGAGTCTGTGGCGGTCGATGACCCGGTCGGTCTGCCGGTGCTGGCCTCCGGGGGCGTGCGCAACCCGCTCGACGTCGTGCGGTCACTGGCCCTGGGGGCCTGCGCCGTCGGGGCCTCCGGGCACGTGCTGCGCACCCTGGTCAAGGAGGGCCCCGAGGCCCTGCGCCGCGAGCTGAGCACCTGGGGCGACCACGTGCGCACGCTCATGACCTTGCTGGGAGCGGCCGATGTGGCCCAGCTGCGCCGTACCGATGTGGTCGTGACCGGACGCACCGCCGAACAGGCGCGTCTGCTCGGCGTCGATCTGGGGCGGCTGGCGCACCGCAGCGAGGCTTAGCTGTCGACAGGCGGTCTCGTCAAGGGGGATCGACCCCTCTCCTTTATTTTTCCTATCGGTAGTTATGGTGTGGGTATCGGGGTTCAAGGACGTCACCACCGTCACTGATGCCTTGAGCATCCCCGAGACCGGCTTCCTCAAAAAGCCACGATCCATCGACATCATGGTGACCGCAGACACCGAAATGCAGCCCACACTGGACGAGCGAGCTGACGGCAACGCCTTCGTGAACTGGCTCATCGACCACGCGGACGACATCAAGATCAAAGGCATCATCTTCAGCCGAGACTCCGCGCCACGCCCCGAGTTCTGGGGGTACACACCCGGGAACCTGGCGTTCGGGGGAAGACCTGGGATCCATCTCAGCGAATCATGTGGATCACGTCCACCTCTTCCTCAAGGAGGACACCACCTGGCCGGCCTCACTCGACTCGACCACGATCTACCCCAGGCCCGGTCTGCCCGATGTCGGGGACGGCGGCAAGCCCCGGCTGGTCAGCTCGGTCTCGGTGTCCCACCTCAGAGAGGCCCGGTACACCGATCCCGAGAAGGACGGCACTCCGGTTGGCCCCTACGGCGACGAGGTCTTCACCCTTGAGACGGCGCTCGCCCGCACCAAGTGGATCCAGTCTCGGTATGTCGATGGCCACTACGGAACCTCAACGATTGGCGACGGCTCCAGCGGCTACGGCGGAACCACCGGCTTCCAGAAAAAGCACAGCGGCGCCACCGACCCGGACGGATGGCTCGGGAAGCAGGAGCTGACGAAGCTGTTCCAGCTGGCGGGCATGTCCGTTGAGGTGACGGACTGACCCGATCGGCGTCCTGCCGGTACCCGGCGTGACTCAGCGACCAAGTCTCACGTCCCTCACGAGAACAGGCGTGCGGCGGAGGCCCGTCCCCGGCCTCCGCCGCCTCCCTCTGGAGGGCCGCTCAGGCCAACGCCGCCAGCGCCTTGACGATGCCGGGGGCGGCGTAAAGCGACATGAACTGGACGCCGTAGGCAACTCCCAGGCGGTTGAGTGATCCGCACACGACTCCTACGAGCAGGACCCCGAAGACGTTGGCCAGGCCCGCCTTCTGGTCAGCGTCGATGTAGGCCAGCAGGATGACGAAGGCGACGAACAGCGCCAGTACCGCCTCGTGAGGGATCCGACGCATGACGAAGTAGGTGATCTGCGAGGACCAGCGCACCGCAATGACGTAGGTGATCGCAACCGCGATCAGAGCCCCAATGGTCACGGTGATGATGAACCCGGGCAAGTCCAGCAGGTGGTGCAGGTTGTGCTGCTTGGTGTAGACCGAGCCCGCATTGAACAGCGGGCCGGCGGGTCCGACGGACACCCCGGAGATCGGGACCCCGAGCGCCACCAACGGGATAATGACGCCGGCGAGGTAGGTCGAGTGGGCCAGGGCGCTCATAACGGTCACCGCACGCTGTGCGCGGGGCACCCGGTCCTCGTTCTGGCGGGCCACGGAGGCCTCCCCCAGCAAGAAGGTCAGGCCCACCGGGCTGAGAATGAACAGCGGGGTGGAGGCGGCGGCCATAGCGGCACTCCACCATCCCTCGGACCTGGTGATGAGCCGACCCGGCCACAGCGCCTGTCGGCCGAAACCGGAGCGCAGCAGCTCGGCCTTGGTGCGGTTACCGTGCGGCAGCTCCTCCCGGCGCTTGGCGTTGAGCAGCTCCAGGAGGGTCAGGAGCATGGGTCCCACAGTGATCCCGAGGAAAAAGGAGGTGTTGACGCTGGCCTTCTCCGGGATGATGCCCGCGCCCCGGTAGAGGGCCGGAAGCGCCTGAAACAGCAGCGCCATGGGAAGAATCGACACCAGTGAGAGGATGCGATTCTTTCCGAGCAGGGCCAGGACCACGGCTCCGGCCGCAAGGACGATATCGGAATGGGTCTTGATCCAGTCGGCCATGGGAAGCAGCAGACTGGCCAGGAGGAAGCTCAGGGGAATGGAGATGAGGGTTCCGATGGCCGAGCCCACCGCCATCTTCCGGATCGTGTCGGAGGCCAGGCCCTTGGTGCGCAGCACCATGGCATGATCCATGAGCGGAGCGGACATGACCCCGCCGGGAAGGCCCACCAGCGCCGTTGGGATGCCGTTCATGAGGTTGAGCGTGACCACGGCGGAGATGAAGAAGGCGAGGACCACGTGCGGCGGGGCTCCGGCCAGGATGATCGCCAGGGTGACGGGCGCGAGCACCCCGGTCTCATCGGTGCCGGGAATGAACCCGATGAACGTGTACAGCAGCACGGCGGCCAGAATGGCGGCCACCATCATGAGAAGAAGGCTCACGGTCACTGGTCCACCCCCTCACTCGTGCCGATGCTCAGCTCCTCGACAATGGTGACCTCGCGCTTGGGACTCACCAGGAAGCAGCAGGCGATAAATCCGATCGTTGAGGCTCCCAGCCCCCAGAACAGCGGCTTTCCCCCGAAAGAGGCGGATAAAAGTACCGCCGCAACGATACACATCACCGAAATCAGAAGACAGATGAGCAAATCTCTGGGCGAGACGAGATCGTTCCAGACCTCGATATTATTCTGACGCTCCGTGCTCTCGGAGTCGACTTCGACCGTATTGCGCACGATTGGTGATCGTAGGCGAGTTGCCCAGGGTGCTCCATATGTTGTTCACCATGGCTTTGCAGGCGCCCTGTGCCAAGGAACATCGTCTTGCCTCACCGGTATTACAGGAGCACAGTGGCGAACAGGCCCACCTGTCGAAAGCCGAGGGACTGGTAGAGCGCCAAGGCCGCGGCATTGTAGTCGTTGACGTAGAGGCTCACGACGCCGTCGGCCCCGACATGGTCTCGGTAGACGGCATCCACGACGCCGGCCAGCGCCGCCGCCCCCACTCCTCTCCCACGCAGGTCCGGGCGCGTCCACACTCCGGTCAGCTGGGCGACGCCGCCGGACGGGGAGCGCCACAGGGCTCCGACGTCGGCCTTGAAAGCCACCTCCCGGGGCGATCCGGGCCGGATCGGGTGGCCTGCGCCGTCGTCGAGGACGATGTAGCTGCGTCCCTGCTCAATGAGCCAGCTGACGTGGCGCCTGTATCCGAGGCCGTCGGCGGTGGGGTCGTAGCCGAGCTCGCCGACGAACATGTCCACCGAGGCCGGCAGGACCAGCTCCTCCTCATCCGGCCGGGCCGGACGAACCGCCTGCACCACCCACGCCTGAGACGAACGACGCCCCAGGTACGCGCTCACCAGCCCACCCCCCATGTGAGGGGCGGTGAGGACCGGCTGCCTCCAGCGCTCGTGGCGGGAGCGCTGCCCCTGCTCGCTCAGAGCGCCCCAGACGGCGGCGACGTCCTGAGCCGGTCCTGAGACCGAGCCGCGACGGGACAGCCGAGGTCTGGCATGCTCGGCCAGAGCCCAGATCTCTCCGGAGTCCGCGGCTCGCAGGCCGTGCTCGGAGCGTCCGGCCAGGCCGAAGGGCATGAGCGAGCCGACCGCCCACGCCGCCGCGATGGGGTGGGCCAGGCCACCCAGGGCGACGACGTCACCGCGGCCCCAACGAGACCAGCGCTGCATCTGCTGGACCAGGCCCACGGCGCTGACCGGCTCGAGGGCGCACAGAGACATGACCCCTGACACCTGGTCGGAGGGGACCGGTGTCAAACGGTCAGCGCCGCGCTGAACGCGTCCGCGATCGCGGTGTCGCAGGAAGCTCATACCCACCAGGTTCGAGCGGGGCCTCGGCGCCCCCGCCCTCACCGGTCCTCAGCCGGCGGCGGAGACCATGGGGCTGGTGCCGACCAGGGCCTCCTCACCGAGCTCCTCGGCCATCTCGGCGGCCATGCCCTCGGCGTGTTTGAGAAGGGTCTCGACGACCTGGTCCTCGGGGACGGTCTCGACGACCTGGCCGCGTACGAAGATCTGCCCCTTGCCGTTGCCCGAGGCGCAGCCCAGGTCCGCCTCACGGGCCTCACCGGGGCCGTTGACGACGCAGCCCATGACGGCCACGCGCAGCGGGGCGGTGACCTCCTTGAGCCCGGCCTCCACCTCCTCGGCCAGGGTCCACACATCCACCTGGGCGCGGCCGCAGGAGGGGCAGGAGACGATCTCGAGCTGGCGCTGACGCAGGCCCATGAACTCCAGGAGCTTGGTGCCCACCTTGACCTCCTCGACCGGAGGCGCGGACAGAGAGACGCGGATGGTGTCACCGATGCCCTCGGCGAGCAGGGTGCCGAAGGCGGCGCAGGACTTGATAGTGCCCTGGAAGGCGGGGCCGGCCTCGGTCACGCCCAGGTGCAGGGGCCACTGACCGGCCTCCGACAGGAGCCTGTAGGCCTGCACCATGGTGACGACGTCGTGGTGCTTGACGGAGATCTTGAAGTCGTGGAAGTCGTTCTCCTCGAACAGGCCGGCCTCCCAGGTGGCGGACTCCACGAGCGCCTCGGGGGTGGCCTTGCCGTACTTCTTGAGCAGGCGCTTGTCCAGGGAGCCGGCGTTGACACCGATGCGCAGGGAGACGCCGGCGTCGGAGGCGGCCTTGCAGATGTCGGCGACCTGGTCGTCGAACTTGCGGATGTTGCCGGGGTTGACGCGCACCGCGCCGCAGCCGGCCTCAATGGCGGCGAAGACGTACTTGGGGTTGAAGTGGATGTCCGCGATGACGGGAATGCGCGACTGCCTGGCGATGATCGGCAGTGCCTCGGCGTCCTTGTCAGTGGGGCAGGCCACGCGCACGATGTCGCATCCCGAGGCCGTCAGCTCGGCGATCTGCTGAAGGGTGGCGCCGATGTCGTGGGTCTTCGTGGTGGTCATCGACTGCACGGTGATAGGGGCGTCCCCACCGACGTTGAGGCTGCCGACCTTGATCTTGCGGGTCGGTCTGCGCGGCGCCAGGACCGGGGCCTGGGCACGCATCGTAGGGATGCCAAGAGCGATCGCTTCAGTCACCCGACCAGTATGTCACCCACCCCGCTCGGCCCAGCACCTCAGGTGTGTGGCATCGCTCCCGCCGGTACCGGTTTGCTCACGCCCTCGCAGGTCCTGCGGGTGTCACAGTGGCGCCGCGATGTCCACCCACACCAGGACCAGGGCCATGACGATGAGCAGACCGAAGACGACCTGACCGACGGGCAGCAACCTGGCCGTGTCCACCGGTCCCGGATCGGGCTTGCCCTGCACCTTGGCGATCGAGCGCCGGATGCCCTCCCAGCAGGCCCCGGCCACGTGCCCGCCGTCCAGGGGCAGCAGGGGCACCAGGTTGAAGGCGAACAGCGCCAGGTTGAGGCTGCCCAGAAGCATGAGCATGGTGCTCACCCGCATCGACAGGGGGACCTCCCCGCCTCCGGCAGCACCGCCGCTGGTGGCCTGTCCGGCCATGCGCCCCATGCCCACCAGGCCCACGACGCCGCTGTCGACGCTGCGCTGCTCGATGCCCAGCGCCGCCTGGACGGCGTGATAGAGGCCGACCGGGAGGGTGGCGATGGCCTTGAGCGTCCCTCCGATGGCCTGCCCGATGAGAACCGGGATCTTGCCGGGGCTCTGGGGAATGGTTCCCAACGACGGGGAGATGCCGACATAGGGACGGGCCTGGGTGCGCACGGCCCCGGAGGCGTCCTTGACCGGGGCCCCCTGGCTGTCGCGAACGGTGCGCTGGACCTCGACCGCGGTGACACTCACGGTGCGCTCGGCTCCGTCGCGCTCGACGACGACCTGGGTGGGGCTGGTTCCTCCGGCGGCGATCCGGGCCTGAAGCTCCTCCCAGGAGGAGACCTTCACCCCGCCCCACGAGACGATCCTGTCGCCGGCCCTGATACCGGCGGCGCTGGCGGGGCCGGTCGGGTCGGAGTCCTGGCAGGGGGCGTCCGCGTCGATGTTGGACGAGACGCAGGGTGTCACGGTCGACAGCGTCGTCGTGCGTCCGGGGATACCGACCACGCCGATGGCCACGGCCAGCAGCACGATCCCCAGGACCAGGTTGGTGAGGATTCCCCCGGCCATGACGATGAGCTTCTTGGGGACGCTGAGGTGGTAGAAGGCCCGGTGCTCCTCCCCGGGCTGGATCTCCTCCAGGGCCTCGGCACGCGCCTCCCCCACCATGCCCAGGCTTCCGTCCTTGCGCTTGCGGTCCGGCCTGCCGGGCTTGGCGGGAGGCAGCATGCCGACGAGCTTGACGTAGCCGCCCAGCCAGATGGCCTTGATGCCGTACTCGGTCTCTCCGCGCTTGACCGACCAGATCCTCGGGCCGAAGCCGATGAAGTACTCGGGGACCTTCACGCCGAACCTCTTGGCGGGGATCATGTGCCCGAGCTCGTGAAGGGCCACCGAGACACCGATCCCGATGATGAGGATGACGATGCCCAGGATGTAGGCCAGGGTGGTGCTCACGAGTCCGCTCCTCCGTTTCGTGCCGCGATGAGCTCGTCGGCGCGGGTGCGCGCCCAGGTCTCCGCGGCCAGGATGTCTTCGAGGCTCGGGGAGGTCAGACCCTCGTGCTCGCCAACAACGACCGCATCGATCTCAACGATGTCCAGCCACTCGAGGCCGCCGGCGAGGAAGGCGGCGACGGCCTGCTCGTTGGCCGCGTTGAGCACGGCCGGGTGAGTGTCCGAGGCCGCCACGGCGCTGCGGGCCAGGCCGACGGCGGGGAAGGCGGCGTCGTCCAGCGGCTCGAAGGTCCAGCTGACCGGTTCGCTCCAGTCGTTGGGAGTCACCAGGCCCGACAGGTCGGGGCGCTCGGGCCAGGTCAGCCCCAGGGCGATGGGCAGGCGCATGTCGGGCGGGGAGGCCTGGGCGATGGTGGCGCCGTCGGTGAACTCCACCATGGAGTGGATGACGGACTGGGGGTGGACGACGACGTCGATCTGCTCGGGTGCCATATCGAACAGGAGGTGGGCCTCGATGAGCTCGAGTCCCTTGTTGATGAGGGTCGAGGAGTTGATGGTCACCACCGGCCCCATGTCCCAGGTGGGGTGCTTGAGGGCGGCGGCGGCACTGATCCCGGTGAGCTCGGCGCGGCTGCGCCCGCGGAAGGGGCCGCCGGAGGCGGTCAGGACCAGCCGTCTCACCTCGCTGCGCCCGCTGACGACGGGACTGGTCAGTCCCTTCTCGTGACGGCCGCAGGCCAGGGCCTGGGCGATGGCGGAGTGCTCGGAGTCCACGGGAACGATCTGGCCGGGTCGGGTGAGCGCTTGACGAACCAGGGCGCCCCCGACGACGAGGGACTCCTTGTTGGCCAGGGCCAGGCGGGCTCCGCTGCCCAGGGCGGCCAGCGTGGGCAGCAGGCCCACGGAGCCGGTGATGCCGTTGACGACCGTGTCGTGAGGTTCCAGTCCGGCGACCTCAACCGCCGTGGTGGCGGCATCGGGGCCGGTGAGAATGGTGGTGACCGGGTCGGGACGGCCGGCCTGGGCGGCTGCGGCCCTCAGGGCCTGGCGCAGGCGGTCGGAGAGATCCTCTCCCCCACCGGTGACGGCCAGGACGGGGACCTCCCAGGCGATGGCCTGGCGGGCCAGGAGGTCCAGGCGCGATCCGCCGGCGGCCAGGGCGGCCACGTGCGGAGCGACCTCCCCCAGGCGTGAGAGGACCTCGAGGGTCTGGGTACCGATCGACCCGGTGGAACCGAGCAGAACCAGTCGCTGCGGGATTGGGGTATGGGAAGGCAGTGGTGCGTGGCTGGTCATGGGGCGGTGGGTTTCCTCAGGACGGGGCTCGACGGGCTCGACTCACTCGACGGACAGGAGGACCTCGACGACGCGCGCCAGGTAGCGGTCGACGCTGGGCTCCCCGTAGGCCTTGCCGCCCCGGGCACGACGGAAGACCGCTCCGCGCACCTCGCTGGAGGTCAGGGTCGTGTCGGAGTCGAAGTAGCCGGCGATGCGGTCCATGAGGGCGTCGACGTCGGTCTTGTCATACCCCTGCCCGGAGGCCGGAGCGAAGCGCTCGCCGGCCGGGCGCAGGAGACGCGGGTAGAGGGTGGTGGCGAGCTGGGTGACCTGATCCATCCAGGCCTGGCGGCCCTTCTTGGCCACGAAGGCAGCGCGCCGGCGCTGGAGGAATGCGGCCTCGAGCCGGTCGAGAGCCGCGTCCACGGCCTGGGGCTGGTAGCCGCGCAGAACGACGTCGAAGGCGACAGTGCGCACGCCCTCGGAGTCCATCTCGTCGAGCTCGCCGGCGTCATAGATCTCGTGAGCCGTCTCGAAGTAGCGGTCCACCTGCTCGGGGCGGTAGCCCGGTCGCAGGAGCGCTGACTTGGGGAACATGTCGCTCATGTCGTCTTGACCCTCTCCTGGTTGAGTACCTCGGTCGCGAGCTGACCGCAGGCACCGTCGATGTCGCTGCCTCGAGTGTCTCGCACTGTCGTGGTAATTCCGGCACGCCGGAGCGTGTCAACGAACATATCCTGAACCGCAACCTCCGAGCAGGTCCAGATGGACCCCGGAGTGGGGTTGAGCGGGATGGGGTTGACATGGGCCCACCCGGTGTCCCTGCGGTTGAGCTCGTCAGCGAGCAGCTGGGCGCGCCAGGCGTGGTCGTTCATGTCCTTGATGAGCGCGTACTCGATGGACACGCGCCGGCCGGTGGCTAGAAAGTAGTCGTGGGCGGCGTCGAGCAGCTCGCCGACCTTCCACTTGGAGTTGACGGGGATGAGCTCGTCGCGCAGCTCGTCGTCAGGCGCGTGCAGGGAGACGGCCAGGGTCACCGGCAGCCCCTCACCGGCGAGCCTGCGGATGAGGGGAACGAGGCCCACGGTGGAGACGGTGATACCGCGAGCCGACAGGCCGAAGCCCTCCGGGGCCGGGTCAATGAGCCGATGGAGGGCGCCGACGACGTTCTTGTAGTTGACCATCGGCTCACCCATGCCCATGAAGACCACGTTGGACAGTCGGGCCGGTCCCCCGGTCAGCTCCCCGGCGGCCGAGGCCTGGGCGGCGTGGCGCACCTGCTCCACGATCTCCCCGGTGGACAGGTTGCGGGTCAGGCCCATCTGACCGGTGGCGCAGAAGGGGCAGGCCATGCCGCAACCGGCCTGGGAGGAGACGCACAGGGTGGTGCGCTCCTTGTAGCGCATGAGGACGCTCTCGACGCGGACGCCGTCGTGCAGCTCCCACAGGTGCTTGATGGTGCGTCCGCCGTCGGCGCGCAGGGCGCGCACCGGTGTGATGAGCTCGGGCAGCAGCTCGGCGCACAGCTGCTCGCGCTGGGCGGCGGGCAGGTCGGTCATGTCCGCGCTGTGACGGGTGAAGTGGGTGAAGTAGTGGCGTGAGAGCTGGTCGGCACGGAAGGAGGGCAGTCCCGAGTCCTTACAAGCTGCCTTGCGTCCGGCCAGATCGAGGTCGGCCAGGTGACGGGGGGCCTTGCCGCGCACCGCAGGCACCGCGAAGGACAGGCGCGGCCTGGCATCCGGGCTGGTGGCGCCCTCCGGGGGCTGGTCGGTGGGCATGACCTGGACCTGGCCGTCACGCGGCCGCCTAGTGATGCTGACGGGCTGCGGGCGCCGGGGGCGCTGCTGTGCTCGCGATGAGTTCACGCTCGTGCTCCTCGTGTCCCGGGGCTGGGGAGGGCCGGGCTGATCGATAGGGGTGGGTGCGGCATGCCGTCCCTATTTCACCAGGAGGGTGAAGGCGTAGACAAGTGGGGCTGCCACGAGGATCGAGTCGAGCCGGTCCATGATTCCGCCGTGTCCGGGCAGGAGCGTGCCCATGTCCTTGAGTCCCAGGTCGCGCTTGAGCAGGGACTCCCCCAGGTCGCCCAGGGTGGAGACGACCACGGTGCAGGCGCCCAGCGCGGCTCCGGCCCACCAGGGGCCGTCGATGGCCCAGGCGCATCCGGCCCCGGTCGCCACCGCCGCCAGCAGGGAGCCCATCAGTCCCTCCCAGGACTTCTTGGGCGAGACCGAGGGCGCCAGGGGGTGACGGCCGAAGGTGATGCCGGCCATCCACCCGCCGGTGTCGTTGGCGGCCGCCAGGGCGATGAGCATCATGACTTTTCCCACTCCGTGATCCTGCACCAGGAGCAGGACCGCGAAGCCGGCCAGGAAGGGCAGGTAGGTGGCGGCGAAGACCGAGGCGGCCGCGGCGCTGGAGCGCGAGCGACGGACCTCGTCATGGGCCTCGGTGCGGGGGATGTCGTGACCGGCCTGCTCGAGGACGGTACCGACCTCCGCCTCGGCCTGGTCCATGAAGCTCCACAGGACGCAGGCGCCGACAGTGGCGACATAGGCCCCGAAGGCCGCCTCCGCTCCCACCTCCCAGGCGCACACGGAGATTCCCAGGGTCCCCAGCCACAGCGGCGCCAGGGGCAGGCGGATGCGCTTGCGGGCGAAGGCGGCCGCCAGCTCCCACAACGCCCCGCAGACGGCCAGCACGACGACACCCACGAAGATGACCTTGTGGAAGGCCAGGGAGCCCAGGACCACGGCGATGAGCACGACCGCCACCCCGATGGCGGCGGGCAGGTTGCGTCCCGCCCGCCCGGTGGCGGGCAGGGGGTCGTGGTTGCGCGTGGGGCGCGGGTTCAGCAGAGGCGACACGGGGCTCACAGAGGTTGACGGGACAGGGGCGGGAGGCCGGGCGGAGGCACGGCCGATCCCGGGACGAGGCGGGTCAGACCTCGAGGAGCTCGCTCTCCTTGGCACTCAGGGCGGCATCGATCTGCTCGACGAAGCGCTTGGTGAGACCGTCGAGCTCGTGCTCGGCGCGCTTGACGTCGTCCTCGCCGGCCTCGCCGTCCTTCTTGATGGCCTCGAGTTCCTTCTTGGCCTTGCCGCGGATACCACGCACCTGGACGCGGGAGTCCTCGGCGCGGGAGCGGGCCAGCTTGACGTAGTCCTTGCGACGCTCCTCGGTCAGTGCCGGCAGGGTGACGCGGATGACGGTGCCGTCATCGGTGGGGTTGACGCCGAGGTCGGACTCGCGGATGGCGGTGACGATGTCCTTCATGGCAGAGCGGTCGAAGGGGCTGACCAGGACGGTGCGGGCCTCGGGGATCGTCAGGGAGGCGAGCTGCTGGAGCGGGGTGGGGGCGCCGTAGTAGTCCACGACGATCCCGTTGAACATCGAGGGGTTGGCGCGGCCGGTGCGGATGGTGGCGAGCTCGCTCTTGGCGGCCTGAAGGGCCTTGTCCATCTTGTCCTCGGCCTCGAGCATGACGTCGTCGATCATGGTGCTTCCTTTACTGGGCGGTCGTGGGTTCGTCAGATAGTGATCGGCCATCGTGGGGATGGCCGCGGGTTGGGACGGTGTGCTGGCCGTCTGCGCCGTGGGCGGTCACGTAGCTCGAACGGGGCCGTCGGCGGCCCGTCGGAGCCCGCAGCCGGGTCAGTCGCAGCTGACGAGTGTCCCGATTCTCTCACCCAGCAGGGCGCGGGTGATGTTTCCAGGCTCTCCCATGCCGAAGACGCGCATGGCCAGACCATTGTCGCGGCACAGGGCGAAGGCGGAGGCGTCGACCACCTGGAGGCTGTCGGCCAGGGCTCGTTCGTAGGTGAGCTGGTCGAGGCGCTGGGCCTCGGGGTTCTTGCGGGGGTCGGCGGTGTAGACGCCATCAACCCCGTTCTTGCCCACGAGCAGCTCGTCGCAGTGGGTCTCCAGGGCGCGCTGGGCCGAGACGGTGTCCGTGGAGAAGTAGGGCAGGCCGGCACCGGCGCCGAAGACGACGACACGGTTCTTCTCCATGTGACGGATGGCGCGCAGGGGGATGTAGGACTCGGCGACCTGTCCCATGGCGATGGCTGTCTGGACGCGGGCGGGCACCCCCGCCTTCTCGATGAAGTCCTGAAGGGCCAGGGCGTTCATGACGGTTCCCAGCATGCCCATGTAGTCGGCGCGGGCGCGATCCATGCCCCGCGACGAGAGCTCGGCGCCGCGGAAGAAGTTCCCGCCTCCGACGACGACGGAGACCTGGACTCCCGCGCGTACGGCATCGGCGATCTGACGGGCGGCGTCGGAGACGACATCGGGGTCCAGACCTATTGATCCACCGCCGAAGACCTCACCGGAGAGCTTGAGTAGAACACGCCTGGGGTGCGTGCCGTGGGCCACGCGGTCGTCACGAGCCGGTTCCTGACTCATTGCGTTATGTCTCCTGGGTTCGGTGGGCAGGCTTCGCACAGCCTACCCCGTTCGAGACGGCACCGGGCCCCGATGAGAGTCACCCCCGGCGGTCAGACACGCCATGGGACGAGGAGCACCCTGAGGCATGCGTGAGGACGCGCTCCCGGGAAGCGGAGGTTGATGGATATCGACGAGTGAGGGACGACATGACGGGGCGGGGGCACGAGCATGGTGCTCGTGCCCCCGCCCCGGATGTCTCCGGATATCACCGGTGGAGCCGGCCTCGCCGCACACTGGGCGGGCCGACTTGAGGGGTGAGCGGATCAGGCGCCGACGCGGAAGCGCACGAAACCGGTCAGCTCGCCGCCGGTGGCCTCGACGACCTTGCCGACCGTGGTCTTGGGGTCCTTGGCGAAGGCCTGGTCGACCAGGACGTTCTCCTTGAAGAAGCCGCTGAGGCGCCCCTCGACGATCTTGGGGATGGCCTTCTCGGGCTTGCCCTCGGCGCGGGTCGTCTCCTCGGCGATGGCGCGCTCCTTGTCCACGACCTCGGCCGGGACGTCGTCGCGGGTGGCGTATTCCGGGGAGTAGGCGGCGATGTGCATGGCGACGTCGTGAGCCACCTCGGCGGCCTTGGCGTCGGTGCCCACCAGGACGCCGACCTGGGCGGGCAGGTCGGGGTTGGTGCGGTGCAGGTAGAGCTCGATCTTGTCGGCCTCGAGGCGACCGACGCGACGCACGACGATCTTCTCGCCGATGATGGCCTGCATGCCGTCGGTGAGCTCCTTGACGGTGGAGCCGCCGACCTCGACCTCGGCCAGAGCATCGGCGTCGGTGGCGCCGGAGTCGAGGGCGGCGGTGAGGACCTGCTCGGCGTAGTCGAGGAACTTCTGGTTCTTGGCCACGAAGTCGGTCTCGGCGTTGATCTCGACGAGGACGCCGACCTGGCCGTCGCCGGAGTCGACGACCTTGGCGGCGATGAGGCCGGCGGAGGCGGCGCGGCCCTCGCGCTTGGCGATGCCCTTGAGGCCCTTGACGCGAATGATCTCAATGGCCTTCTCGGCGTCGCCGTTGGCCTCGTCGAGGGCCTTCTTGACGTCGAGCATGCCGGCGCCGGTCTTCTCGCGCAGCGCCTTGATGTCAGCAGTGGTGTAGTTCGCCATGAATGTCTCCTGGTCAGTCAGTGACTAATAGACGTGTGAAAAAGGACGAGTGAGAGGTGTTCACAGCGCGTGGACGCCACGCTGTGAACGAGGAGCTGAGGCGATGTGCCCGAGCTCAGGCCTGCTCAGCGGCAGGGGCCTCGGCGGCCTCAGCCGCCTCGGAGGCCGACGCGTCGGCCTCGGCTCCGGCAAGGAGCTGGGCCTCCCACTCGGGCAGCGGCTCAGCGTCGGCAGGGGCGACCTCGGCCTCCTCACCTGTGCGGGCACGGCCGCCGGAGCGGGCCAGCAGACCCTCAGCGGTGGCGTCGGCGACGACACGGGTGAGTAGGGTGACGGCGCGGATGGCGTCGTCGTTGCCGGGGATGCCGTAGGTGGCCTCGTCCGGGTCGCAGTTGGTGTCCAGGATGGCGATGACCGGGATCCCGAGCTTCTGGGCCTCGGAGATGGCCAGGTGCTCCTTCTTGGTGTCCACGACCCACACGGCCGCGGGGAGCTTGCTCATGTCGCGGATACCGCCCAGGGTGCGCTGGAGCTTGTCCTTCTCGCGGCGCATCATGAGCAGCTCCTTCTTGGTGCGGCCGGAGCCGGCCACGTCATCGAAGTCGATCTGCTCGAGCTCCTTCATGCGGTCCAGGCGGGCGCGCACGGTGGAGAAGTTGGTGAGCATGCCGCCCAGCCAGCGCTGGTTGACGTAGGGCATGCCGACGCGCTGGGCCTGCTCGGCCACGGCGGCCTGGGCCTGCTTCTTGGTTCCGACGAACAGGATGTTGCCGCCGCGAGCGACGATCTCCTTGACGAAGTCGTAAGCGGTGTTGATGCCCTCAATGGACTGCTGGAGGTCGATGATGTAGATGCCGTTGCGCTCGGTGAGGATGAAGCGCTTCATCTTGGGGTTCCAGCGACGAGTCTGGTGCCCGAAGTGGACACCGCTGTCAAGGAGCTGGCGCATGGTAACGACGGCCATGACGGTCCTTCCGTGTGTGCCGAGAGGTTGCTCGACGCACGATCATTCGGGGGACGGCCGAGCTGCGTGCTCGGGCGCGTCCCGGAGTTCTTCTTATGGGTTCTTCCCCGTGGTTCCGCACGCTTGCGAACGCGCACCGAAGCCGGTGACCGGCTGGGAGCCGGCGGACGGGGCCTGGTGCCTGCGACGCACGGCCACCCGCTCACCGTGGCGAACCGTGATGACCGGGACCGCGACCGTGTCGCCCGGAGGGACGTCCCGAGATGCTCGGGTGCAGGCACGCGAAGTCAGCATTCCGGGCCCGTCTCCCGCTGACGCCGGAACGATCCGCAGAATGCTGCGGAGGCGAGGCTATCACAGGGCCGGACCACCTGCCGAGGCCGAATCAGCCGTATTCAGAGTCATTCCGGTCACCACAGGCGCTTCCTGATGAGGGCTTTCCACAGGGCCGATCACACTCCCGTCGACCACGGGCGGTAGACGCGCACTCTGAGGGCATGCAACCAGAACGTTCCCGGCAGGACCGGCAAACCCGAGCACATCGCACGACTCTGTATTGTCCCCGCATCTCACCCCACCGTCTTGCCGTGCTGGCAACGGCCCTGGCCGCCTGCGGCTCACTCGCCGCACTGCCCGGAGCACCACCGGCTCAGGGCATGAGCGCAGTCACCGTTTCAGCCACCGGCGCCGCCCTGACCACGGCTCCGGTCCCACCGATCCAGGAGCCGGTGATTCCCGAACTGACGGGGACTGCGCCAGAACCACCCCGAGTAATCCCCTTCCCAACCGCG
This sequence comes from Actinomyces sp. oral taxon 171 str. F0337, assembly GCF_005696555.1. Classification (NCBI taxonomy): domain Bacteria; kingdom Bacillati; phylum Actinomycetota; class Actinomycetes; order Actinomycetales; family Actinomycetaceae; genus Actinomyces; species Actinomyces sp. oral taxon 171. The sequence goes on from NZ_CP040005.1 coordinate 1,946,799, forward strand.
TCGACGTCAACCTCGTCAGCCTCGTTCTTCACAAGCGCCAGTCTCCCCTCCCGGCTCATTGAGGAGACGGGGACGAGCGGTCAGGAGGGAACGGACCGGGCTGCGGACCCTCGGCGAGCGCGGGGGCACTACCGGTGGCCGACCGGCGCACCGGCCACCGTGGTGGAGGACTTCGATCCGCCCGCCGTCGTGTGGGGCCGCGGACACCGGGGAGTCGATCTTGCGGCTGCTGAGGGCACACAGATCCGCAGCGCCGCCGCGGGGACGGTCGCCTTCGCCGGCATGGTGGCCGGACGTCCCGTGGTCTCCGTCGATCACGCCGACGGGATCCGCACCACTTATGAGCCGGTCGAACCGACTGTCAGCGCGGGTGACACGGTGGGAGCGGGGCAGGTCATCGGCACCCTGCTGCCGGGGCACCGCTCGGACGGGGTCTGCGCCCTGCACTGGGGTGCACGCACCGGCCCCAAGACCTACATCAACCCACTGCGCCTGCTGCAGCCGGCCGTCATCCGCCTCAAGCCCCTTCACTGAGAACAAGGCCCCGACGAGTTCCGCTCAGGCCCGAGGGAAGGCCTGCTCATAGACGCTGCGCAGCCGCTCCGCCGAGACGTGGGTGTAGCGCTGGGTGGTGGCCAGTGAGGAGTGACCGAGGAGCTCCTGGACGCTGCGCAGGTCCGCTCCCCCACCCAGGACGTGGGTGGCGGTGCTGTGCCGCAGTCCGTGCGGGCCAAGATCGGGGACCTGGGCGGCCGAGCACAGGCGGTGGACGACGTCGCGCACCGCCCTGGGATCGATGCGTCGCCCCCGCGCTCCGAGGAAGAGGGCGCCTCCTGCGTCGACGGCGCAGATCTCACCGCGCCGACGCAGCCATTCCTCCAGCGCTCTGGCGGCGGGCAGCCCGTAGGGGACGGTCCGTTCCTTACGGCCCTTCCCCAGGACTCGCAGGGTCCGTTGAGAGTGGTCGAGGTCGGCGACATCAAGACCGATGAGCTCGGACACCCGCACGCCGGTCGCGTACAACGTCTCGATGATGGCGAGATCACGCACAGCCAGGACCTGCCTGTCCGAGGCGAGGTCCGCGGCGGTCTTGAGCAGCTGCGAGGCCTGCTGAGTCGTCAGCACGCCGGGCAGGCGGTTGTCGACGCGGGGCGCGCGCAGACGCGCGGCGACGTCGGAGGCGAGCAGTCCCGCCTCGAAGGCCCAGGAGGAGAAGGTCCTCACCGAGGCCGAGCGACGGGCCAAGGTGGCACGTGAGTGACCGCTCGCGGCCATCGCGGCGAGCCAGTCCCGCAGGTCCGCCAGATCGAGGGTAGCCAGGGCGGGGTCGACGGGCTCGGTGTCTTTCTCACCGACGCCGAGGAAGCTCAGCAGATCACTGACGTCGACGAGATAGGCGCGCACGGTGTGCCCGGACAGGTCCCGTTGCAGGGCCAGGTAGCTGCGGTAGGAGGCGAGCAGATCAGCACGCGTCCTAGACATGGCAGGCCCCCTTGATGACGGTCCTCGCTGGCGAATGACATGGGTGAGACAGCTATAACAACGTGGCGACCTGTGAGCGGACCTCGGCGATGCGCTGCTCGTCGCGTTTGTAATGGGTCCATTTCCCAATACGCGTGGAGGTCACCAGCCCCTCACGCTCCAAAGCTCGCATGAAGGCCGATACGGTCGACTGAGCAAGCCCCACCTTGTCAGTGATCTGCTTGATGCAGACCCCGTACTCATCGGGATCCGCGATCCCCTGCTCAATAGGGAACTCCGCCCGAGGATCTCGGAGCCACTGAAGAATCCGGAGGCGCACCGGATGAGCGAGAACCTTGAGGGCGTCGACCATCACACCCAGGTCCGCAGAATCCGAATGACCTGCCGAATGACTCTGCACATCCTCCAGCATTGCCCCTCCCGCCCCTCTCTGTGCCGCGGCTCGAGGTTCGGGCGAGCATATCACTCGTCCTGAAACCGGCGTTCCGACACCGATACGCATCATGTGCCGAGGACGAGCTTGGCCCAGTAGATGCTGGCGATGAGGACCACCACACCGAGGAGCTGAGGGAGCGTCAAGGTCTCGGAGAAGAGGATATAGGCGTAGACGGCCGCGGCCACAGGCTGGAGCAGGGCGAACAGCGACCCGAGCTGCAGCGACATGAAGTGCATGGCGTGCGCCATGAGGGTCTGCCCGAGTATCTGAGAGGTCAACGCCAGGACGACGAGCAGCAGCCAGCCCTCTGCGGAACGCGGAAGCAGGTTCTCCCCACGCAGTATCGCCACCGCAAGACACACCGCAGCGCACCACAGACTGAGTAGTGCCATGATACGTGGCGCGGGATACCTCTTTCGCAGCCCCTGGGCGACAACAAGAAATCCCGTGTAGAAGAATGCCGTGGCCAAGGCCATCGCGTTTCCTAGCAGGTGCTCCGGGGCCGTATGAACACCGACCGGGGTCAGGAGAAGCAGCCCCCCGATCGCCAGGATCGCCGGAGAAACAAGTCTGACGTCAGGAACCTCCCTGAAGAGCACCCACCCGTAGATCGCCGCGGCGAAGGGGACAAGATTGGCCAGGAGGTTGGACTCAGCCAACGTGGTGTGGAAGAACGACATGTTCCACAGGCACAGGTCAATCGCCAGGAGGGCGCCGCCCAGGGCGATGGTGACATGGTCACGAAGGGGCATGCGTTCCCGCGCTCGGGACCTGCGTCGCAGTCCGACCCCGGTGTCGAGCAGGAGCAGCATGGGGGCGGCGATCAGAGACCGGAAGCCGCCGGTGGCGATCGGTCCGACCTCACTCAGCCGAACGAACACTCCCCCGAGCGCCAAACATCCCACTGCGAGCACTGCGCACGCAATCGCTCCTCCTCTCACCCGACCACCGACAGCACGACTCAGATGCTGCACCATCACGCCCCCTCCTCACCTCTAATTTCCGCTGTCACCGACCGTCAGCCGCCTCAAGCGGCCGGCTCCCGTATCCAGCGCGGCGATGCGACTTGCCACCAGCACCATAACCTACATATCGACAATATGCGATAGGTCGATTCATTGAGGGGCTTCAGCTGCTGGACGAGGGCCCGCGTCCTGCGCAAGTGCTGGCGCTGCCGTGAGCCTCTATCGCAAAGCCCCCATGGGCACGCTGTGCCCAAACAAGCAGGAACAAGCCGATCTGAGGGCAATTCCGAAAGTGTGCCTCCGGGTGCTAACGGCGTCTTCGCCAACCAGTGGCGGTGCGCTCCACCTTCCCCTCGAGCTCGAGGATCCCCAGTGCCGATCTTGTCTCCTTCGGGGACAACCCCGAGGAGCGGACGATGGACTCGGTGCTCGCCGCGGCCCGGGCCGGCATGGCATCCAGGACGAGGGAGGCGTCCGGGTCCAGCCCGTCGAGAAGTCCGCCGCCGGTCAGCGCGGGGTCCTGCTCCTTGACGGCGTCCGCGTCGACGGTGCCCAGGGGTGTCAGCAGCTCCAGGGCGTCGTCGGTGTCGGTGATGCAAACCGCCCCCTTGCGCAGGAGACGATGGCATCCGACCGAGGACATGGAGGTCACTGGGCCGGGGACGGCGCCCAGCTGCCTGCCCAGCTCGAGGGCGCGGTGGGCGGTGGACAGGGCTCCTGAGCGCCAGGCCGCCTCCACCACGATCGTCGCGCTGGAGATCGCTGCGATGACGCGGTTGCGTGAGACGAACCGGTGGCGGCCCGGCTGACAGCCCGGTGGCACCTCTGCCACCAGCGCCCCGGAGGCGATGACCGCCTCCAGCACTCCGGTGTTTCCCACCGGGTAGAGGCGATCCACTCCCCCAGCGGAGACCGACACGGTTGGTCCCTCCTGGAGTGCCCCGCGGTGGGCACAGGCATCGATGCCGAAGGCTCCTCCGGAGACGATGAGACCGCCCTTGGCCGTCACTCCGGAGGCCAGGGAGGTGGCGACTCCCTCACCATAGCGGGTTGAGGCCCGGGCCCCCACCAGTGCCAGGCACAGGCCACTGGCCGGTCCCACCGGCATCCGCTGCTCACGTACGGGCTGACCGGCGCCCACGACGCTCTGGGCATCGTCGTCCTCAACGGCCCCGGGCGGCCCTCCTCCGATGCCCTTGTCCCTCAGATCCGCGGCATTGACCAGCAGCGATGGGTCACCACGTACCCACAGGCAGAAGGGCGGGTGCTCCAGCTCATTGAGCCCCGGTGGCCACCAGGGCTCCCCCGGGAGGATGAGGCTCCCACCGAGACGGTCGAGTACATCGAGCTCGCGGCGGATGTCGAGTCCCTCCAGACGCGGCGCCCACCGGGCGGCGACCTGGGCCCAGCAGGTGCTGATGTCACCGGTACCGGACATCCCCGGGGGTGGCTGCGGCACCGGCGGGCTCGGAGAGGTGCGCACCTGTCCTGAGGAGTCGACGCCCTCCTCCAGGAGCCATCTCAGGGCGGGGCCCGGCCCGAGCCGCCCCACCACCATGGCTGCGGTGGCGCTGTTGGGCTCGGCCAGACGGGCCCAGGTGGCGCGTGCCAGCGCCGGATCATCGATGTCGTAGGGCAGCTTCATGGGCGCACTCCTGAGGTTCTCAGGGCCAGGGCAGTCCCGATGTGGGTGAGGGCGAGGGTGTCGACGTCCTCGAGATCGGCGAGGGTCCAGGCCAGTCTGAGGACCCGGTCCACCCCGCGCAGGGAGAGGTCCCCACGTTCGAGGGCGGTCATGAGCCGGCGGCTGAGCGGAGCGCTGAGTCCACCGTCGGGGCCTCTGAGGTAGGAGCCGGAGACCTCGGCGTTGAGGCGCCACGGTGTGCCGGCCAGTCTGCGCTCCGCGGCCCTGCGGGCACGCCGGACGCGCTGCGCCACCGCGGCGCTGGACTCTCCACTGCCCGCTGAAGCGAGATCAGCGGCGCTGACGGCACCGACCTCGACCGTAATGTCGACCCGGTCCAGCAGTGGACCGGAGAGCCGTGAGAAGTAGCGCCGCCGCTGCAGGGAGGTGCAGGTGCACTCCAGACCGCGCCCACCGGCCTTTCCGCAGGGGCAGGGGTTGGCGGCCAGGACGAGCTGGAAGGCGGCCGGGTAGCTGGCTCGCCCACCGACGCGGTCGATGGTGACCATTCCCGACTCCAGCGGCTGGCGCAGGCAGTCCAGGACGCCCGCGCTGAACTCGGGGGCCTCGTCGAGGAAGAGCACGCCGCGGTGAGCCAGGGAGACGTCTCCGGGGCGGGGCAGACCGGATCCGCCTCCAACGACGGCCGCCCGAGTCGCCGTGTGGTGCGGCGCGCGCAACGGCGGCCGGGTGATGAGTCCGTGGGCGGGGTCGAAGATTCCGGCCACGGAGTGCAAGGAGGTGACGGTGACGGCATCGGTCTGCTCCAGGGGCGGCAGGATGGAGGGAAGCCTCTCGGCGAGCATGGTCTTCCCCGTTCCCGGGGGTCCCACCATCATGAGGTGATGTCCCCCGGCGGCGGCGACCTCGAGCGCCTGGCGGGCCTCACTCTGCCCAACAACGTCGGCCAGGTCCGGCAGCTCGGCGTCGCGGGTCGGGGTCGTCGGGGCATCGTCTGCTCCGGCCTCGGTGATCTGCTCCACCGCTGCCGCCACGGCCGCGCTCAGGCGCCCTCCGTAGCGCTCGACGAGCTGGCCGACGTGTCGGACGGCGGTGACCCGGGCGCCGGGGACGAGCTCGGCCTCGGCGGCGGCCTCCTGGGCGACGACGATCTCCTCCACCCCGGCGGCCACCGCGGCCTGGACGCTGGGAAGGACACCGCGAACGGAGTGCACGGAGCCGTCCAGCCCGAGCTCACCGATGTAGACGGTCCGTCCCAGGAGCCCGGCCGCGGACCGTCCGAGCCGACCGCGCGCTCCCAGGACGGCCAGGGCGAGCGCGAGATCCAGTCCGGTCCCGCTCTTGCGCAGGTCCGCCGGGGAGAGGTTGACGGTCAGGCGCTGCTCGCCCCAGGTGACGCCGCAGGTGCTCAATGCGGCCCGAACGCGCTCACGCGACTCTCGCACAGCGGTATCGGGGAGGCCCACGAGGGTGAACCCGGGCAGGCCCTGGACGGAGTGAGCCTCGACGTCGACGATGTGCCCGGCCAGCCCGGTCAGCGTGACAGCGAGCGTGCGCGCTAGCCCCATGACGCGTCCACCGCCCGGTGGTGGCGCAGCAGCGCAGGACGCGCGTCGCGCAGGAGGATGGAGACGACGTCGAGGCGCATGCCGGTGTGCGGCGGGGTCTCATGGGTGGTCGCCCAGGCAGCCGCCAGAGCGCGCAGCCGGGCGAGCTTGCGGGTGTCGACCGCGGCCGCCGGTGGACCCTGGCGCAGGGAGCTGCGGGTCTTGACCTCAACGATGACGAGCCTCGGCCCTGGCCACGCCTCTCCGGGGGCGCCGACGGGCGCGCTGCTCGGCTCGCGGTGCGCGTGGGCGGGTTCCAGGGCGATGATGTCGAGCTCGCCGCGTAGGCCGTGCTCCGGACGCCAGTTGCGCTCCAGGACCTGCCAGCCGATGTCCTCCAGGTAGGTGGCGGCAAGGTCCTCGCCGCGGCGTCCGGTGCGTTGGCGAGATGCTCGCGAAGGAGCGGCTCCTGCAGCACCCGGGCCCCGGACGAGCTGCGTGAGCGCGTGTTCGCCGCCTCTCGCTGCGATCACCGTTCTTTCCGTTGTGGCTGCTACGACCTGGTCGGTCATCCCGATCACCTCCGCCACTAGCCTGAGGCCGGATCAGGCAGTGCGCGCCACGGTCCCATCGGCTCTGTGGACGGCGCTGACAGAAGACGTCCTGTGGCCCCCCGGCGAGCCGGGCCGATCAGCGAAACAGACACCGCCAGAACTGGCGGCGCAGCATCGGGAACGGGTCAGGAGGAGGGGATATCCATCTCGAGCTTGGTGAGCTCCTCGACGTTGACGTCCTTGAAGGTGACAACGTGGACGGACTTCACGAACCGGGAGGCGCGGTAGATGTCCCACACCCAGGCGTCCTCGAGCGTGAGCTCGAAGAAGACCTCACCACCGTTGGTGCGTACCTGGACGTCAACGGCGTTGGCAAGGTAGAACCGCCGTTCGGTCTCCACCACGTAGGAGAACAGGGAGGCGACGTCGCGGTACTCCCGGTACAGCGAGAGCTCCAGCTCGTTCTCATAGGACTCGAGGTCTTCTGCGCTCACCGGCCCATCATGCCCGCCCGCAGCCGCTGGAGGCGGCAGGCCGCGGGGGCGAGTCGGCCCTGTCAGCCGGGCATCCGCGTCAGCCGTGGCGGTGGTCCAGGCCGGGCAGGTGCCAGCTGCGCCGGTGCTGGTCACTGGCCCCCAGTGCGCTGAGTCCCTTGATGTGGGCCGGTGAGGCGTAGCCCTTGTTGGAGGCCCACCCGTAGCCGGGGTCATCGAGATCGACCATGAGGGCGTCCCGTTCTACCTTGGCCAGGATACTGGCGGCGGCGACGACGGCGCACCTGGCATCGGCCTTGACCTCCATGAGCACGGGAGGGGTGGAAGGAACTGCGACGGGCTCTGGAGCGAATCTGAAGGGGGGAGCGCCCTCCAGGGCGGTGAGCAGGTCGGGCTGGGGCGCGGTGAGCCAGTCGGCCACGCCGTCGAGGATGATGATGCCGGGGGCGTGTCCGCGATCAGCGACCTGCTGAAGGGCCCGCAGACCCGCCATTCTCAGGGCTCCGACGATGCCGCGCTCGTCAATCTCGGCAGGTGAGGCGTGGGCGACCGCGTGGTCCACGAGCCAGCTGCGTACAGGATCGACCAGCCCCCTGCGCGCCCGGGCCGTCAGCTGCTTGGAGTCGGCGAGTCCCTCGGGGAAGCCGTCATCGGTACGCCGCGCCACGATCGCCAGCCCGACGCTGACCGGCCCGGCCAGAGCCCCGCGACCGACCTCGTCCAGACCGCCGACGCAGTCGTAGGTCTCAAGCAGTGCCTTCTCCAGGCACCGGTCGGGGCGAGTACGTCCCCGAGGACTCACCTCGTTCTCCCCGGAGCCTGCTCCCGGTCGGCCGTACCGCCGGAGGCGTCCGGAACATCGGCCGGCCCACCGGGCGCGGTCTGCGACCCGTCGTCGTTGCCGGGTCCCTCACCGGCAGCACCGTCGTCCTCGGAGCCCTTACCATCGGGGGCCTGCGACGACGTCTCCTCCTCGGAGGCCGTTCCCCCACCGCCTCCCGGGGTACCGGGCGGAGCGGACGATGCGGACGGCGTTGCCTCCTGCGCGGGTACGTCTGAGAAGGCGCGCTCCCCTCCTCCCAGAGTCGCCCACCGGCTCAGGTGCGTCCACTGGAAGACCCCCTTGGCCACCCCGACCACATTCGTCAACGGCACGAAGCCGCCATGGGCGTCATCGCGGTGGTAGCGGGAGTCGGCCGAGTTGCCGCGATTGTCCCCCATGACCCACACGTAGCCCTGGGGGACGGTGATATCGAAGGACGTCAGGGACGGGGACTGACCGTCCTTGACGTAGGGCTCCTTGATCGCGACACCGTTGACGCTGAGTGTCCCCTTCCCATCAGCGACCACATGGTCGCCTCCGACACCGATGACCCGCTTGACGAGGTGATGACCGGTGTGCTCGGGCAGAAGATTCACTGAGACCATGATCGTCCGGGCGGCACCGCGCAGACCCGTCGGCTCCTTGACATGAAGCCAGTCATCAGGGTCGATGAAGACGATCACGTCGCCCCGCTTGACGTCACGGGAGCCGTACATGGGGACCGCGACCTTGTCCCCGTCGCGCAGGGTGCGCTCCATGGAGCCCGAGGGGATCTCGTAGATCTGGACGACGTAGGCCCGCAGGAGGGCCGGCACCAGGATAACGACTGCCACCACGAGCACCAGCCTGATCACCCGTTGGTACAGGGAGCTGGTCTGCGGCGGAGGGATGGCGGGGGCCACGTGCCGGCGGGGCTGGATGGAGGGAGGCAGCTCGATGGGCTCGTCATCGGGCTCGGGGTCGGCGTCCGGGTCGATGAACGGGTCGTAGTCCCACTCATCGCTGTCGTCGACCGGGACGGGGTTCGGGGATTCTCCGGTCGTCTCAGGAGACTTACGGGACTCCTGGGGGGAGTCCGCTGACGGAGAGCTGCAGGCCGGAGTGATCGCGGACCGGGAGGTCCGACCGATCTGAGAGGGATCGGCCTGTTTCAGGTCCAGCCCGACGTCGTCGGCCCCATCCTGCACCGGTCTCACCGTGCTCCTTCCCCCGGAATTGATGGACATGGGTCCGCCGCTGCTCGGCGGTGAGAGATGGCGAGCGCCCGGAACCCGAGGGCTCCGGGCGCCGCCTCGAGAGTGCAGGCGCTCAGTCCTCGCGACGCTCCTTGATCTTGGCGGCCTTACCACGCAGGTTGCGCAGGTAGTAGAGCTTGGCGCGACGCACCTGGCCCCGGGTGACGACCTCGATCTTCTCGATGGAGGGCGTGTGGACGGGGAAGGTTCGCTCGACACCGACGCCGAAGGAGACCTTGCGGATGGTGAAGGTCTCCGAGACGCCGCCGCCCTGGCGCGCGATGACGACGCCCTGGAAGACCTGGACGCGGGTACGGGATCCCTCAACGACCTTGACGTGGACCTTGAGGGTGTCCCCAGGGCGGAAGGAGGGGATGTCGTCGCGCAGTGATGCGGCGTTGATCTCGTCGATCAGGTTCATGTTTCTCTCCACACCCGTGCCACTGGTCAGGAGTGCTGGTTCGGCGGCGCCGCGCCATACGGGGCAGCGCCGGAGGTGGACGCTCCTGGGCTCCTTCAGAGCGGTCGCCTCCCCAGTGGCAGAGGAGCCGCAGGACCCAAGTGCCCGCTCAGTTTGCCACAGGCTCAGTCCTCGGACGAGTGCGTCAGCCTCGACGTGCCTGAGTTCACGCCTTTCTCACGCCCTCGCAGGTATCCGGGACGATCAGCTCCCTGAGCCCGCCAGCGTGCTCGCCGGAGCGGCCGGACCGGAGGGAATCGCCGTCGGGGTGGATGTCGGCTCCGGAACCTGGGAGAAGACCTCGTGTCCGGAGCTGAGGCTGGACCAGTGGGAGTAGGGCCATACGACGTTCTTGGCGACGCCGACGACGTTGCCCAGGGGCACGAAGCCGCGGTGGGCATCATTCTGGTGGTAGCGGGAGTCCGAGGAGTTGGCACGGTTGTCACCCATGACCCAGATGTAGCCCTCAGGAACGGTGACGTCGAAGGCGAGGTCGGAGGCCGACCGGCCGGGTTTGAGGTAGACCTCATCGAGCTCGACGCCGTTGACGGTCAAGGAGCCCTTCCCGTCGGCGACGACATGGTCACCGGGCATTCCGATGACCCGCTTGATGAGGTGGTGGCCGGCGTCCTGGGGAAAGATGCGGATCGCGACGAGGAAGTCCTGCGCGGCGCCTTGCAGACCAGTGGGCTCCTGGGTCGTCAACCAGTGGTCCGGATCAGTGAAGACGACGACGTCACCCCGGTTGACCTCGTCGGAGTCGTACATCGTCACGGTGACACGGTCACCCTCGTTGAGGGTGTTCTCCATCGACCCCGACGGGATGGTGAAGCTCTGGATGATGAAGGTGCGGATGAGGGCGATGATCACCACGGCGACGACCAGGTAGGACAGGGTGATGCCCCACTGCTTGAGGCGGAAGACGACCCGCTCCCCCAGCGACGTCGGCTCGGCCGCCTCTGCGGCTCCGGCCTTGTCCTTGTGGGCGCCGCCCCTGTCCCGGCGGTCCTTCTGGCGGTCATTGTCGGCCCGCAGGCGCTTCCCCGGGATCACTGCTTCATCCGTTTCACCGTCAGTCCTGTCCTGAAGGTTCTGGTCGGTTCCGCTGCTCATAGGCCTTCTCCTGTCCGCCGAGTCATGACGACGTCGTGGGCGTCCTGGCCACCGACGTTGTAGGTGCGGGTACCGACCTGGCGGAAGCCGGCCCGCTTGTAGGCCTTCTGGGCGCGCTTGTTGGTGATGTGGGTGCCGAGCCAGAGCAGGCTCGTTCCGTGGGCGGCGGCCTGGCGCATCACGGCGTCCATGAGCGCGGGGGTGAGTCCGGATCCCCTCATCGTGGAGTCGACGTACACCTTGGACAGCTCGCCGACGACCTCTCCCCCGCGAGGCCGCACGCAGGCGGGACGAGGGTCGATCCCGTGGGGGTGCTCGCCGTCGGAGTCGGGTTCCTCGCGCAGCACCGCGGCGTAGCCGACCAGAGCCGAAGCGGCGCTCGTGCCCGTTTCCCCCCCGGAGGAGGACTCCTGTGCCGGTGGAGGCTCGAGCAGCTCGGCGACGACGAGGTCGACGCGATCGTCGTCGGCCCAGGCGGAGAACAGCTCGGGAACCAGTTTGGTGGCGATGTGCCGGGTGATGGACTCGGGGGCGATGACATGCTCGCAGGCATCAGGGAAGGTGCGGGCTGCGAGCGCGGCCAGGGCGTCGGCGTCGTGGGCGGTGGCGTTGCGAATGCGCACCGGAACCGGGTGGTCCGCTCCGGCCGGGACCGCCCACCCCACGGAGGCTAGGACCGCACGGTCCTGACGATCCAGGCCGGTGGGTTCCAGGGCCCGGATCATGTCGGGGCGGCGCTCGACGGTACGGGTGATGGACTGGTTCCGTCTCGCTCGGGCGATACGACCGTGGTCACCGGAGAGCAGGACGGGGTCGATCTCGTGTCCGCGCCACCGGGTGGGGCGGGTGTGGACGGGGTACTCCAGCAGGCCGGCGGCGCCGTGGGACTCCTCGACCAGCGACTCGGGGTTGCCCAGGACTCCGGGCAGGAGTCGGGCGATGGCCTCGATCATGACGATGGTGGCGACCTCTCCCCCGTTGAGCACGTAGTCGCCGATGCTCAGCTCGCGCACCTCGATGCCGCGGGAGGCGTAGTGCTCGGGCACGCGGGCGTCGATGCCCTCGTAGCGGCCGCAGGCGAAGACCAGGGAGTCGGCGCCGGCCAGGTCCTCGGCGGTGCGCTGGGTGAAGACCTCGCCCGAGGGTGTGGGAATGATGAGCACCTGGCGGCCTGCACCGGGGGCGTTCGCGGTGAGCACCTCATCAAGGGCCTCACCCCACACGTCGGGCTTCATGACCATGCCCGCTCCGCCGCCCAGGGGCGTGTCATCGACGGTGCGGTGCCGGTCGTGGGCGTGGTCGCGCAGGTCGTGGACGTGCAGGTCGAGGGGGCCTCGGTCGGCCGCCTTCCCGATGAGCGAGAGGTCGAGGACCTTGAGGTAGTCGGGGAAGATGGTGACGACGTCGATCCTCACCTGGCCTCCTCCGCCTCTCCGCGTCCGGGGAACAGGCCACCGGGCGGGGCCAGCGTCACCGTGCCGGCCTCAGGGTCGATGGCCGGCACGAGCGCTGCGACGAAGGGCACAGCCACATCGTCCCCCTCGGGGGTGGTGACCACGAGTCGGTCCTGGGCGACGCCGGGCTCCAGGTCAGTGACCTCCCCCAGGTCCTCACCGGAGACGCTCAGCGCCCGCAGGCCGACGAGCTCGTGGCGGTACCAGGACTCGTCCGAGTCCTCAGAGTCCTCTCCGCCGGGGGCGTCGTCGTCGGTCTCGACCAGGAGCCTCACGCCCCGCAGGGCCTCGGCGGCCGTGCGGTCGCGCGCCTGCTCGAAGGCCGCGAACCAGCGGAAGCCGTCGAAACGCAGACGGCTGACCGTCAAAGGACCCGCGTGGGCCGGCTCCGTGGGGACAGTGGTTCCGGGTGCGAGACGCCCCTCGGGGTCATCGGTACGGATCTCGAGACGCACCTCGCCCTTGAGGGCATGGGCGGGACCGATGACAGCAAGGGTGAGCAGCACCTGTTCTCCTGGGATCGGGGCATGGAAAGGCTTGGCCGGAAGGTCTGATTATCTGACGCCAACCTACCGCGCCCCGGTCTGCGTTCCCATCGGCCACGGGGATGAGGTGGGGCACCGATGGCGTGAGGTTGGCCAACTCGATGCAGACCTTCCTCCTGTCGGCGGCGGTCGTCATGCTCGCGACGCTGGGCGCGCAGCCCCAGGAGGACGACGGTGCCCGGCCCCCTCACGGGGACCGGGCACTCGTGGTGATCGATCAGATCGGCCGAGGCGGTCTGCTGCTCCGACCTGAAGGCCCTGCGTTCAGCGGCGGTCGGTGTCGACGACGTCGACGCGCACCGGCGAGTCCGCCAGCGCTCCGACCACTGTGCGCAGTGCTCGAGCAGTACGGCCCGAGCGGCCGATGACTCGGCCGAGGTCCTCGGGGTTGACCCGTACCTCCAGCAGGTCGCCGCGGCGCAGCGACCGGGAGGTGACGGTGACGTCGTCAGGGTTGTCGACGATGCCCCGTACGAGGTGCTCGAGGGCGTCGGCCAGCATCTCAGGCCTCCTCGGCGGCGGCCTCATCGGAGGCCTGGTCCTCGACGGACTCCTCGGCCTTGGACTCGGCGGCCTCCTCGTCGGCCTTGGCCTTGGCGGCGGCGGCCTTGCGCTTCTCAGCGTCGTCGGCGGCGGCCTTGACCGCGGCCTCCTTGGCGACCGCCGCGGCGTCGGCGTCCTTGACCTTGAGGGTGCTCTCCACACCCTTGAGGCCCTTGAACTGGTGATAGTCGCCGGTGATCTTGATCAGCTTGTAGACGGCGTCGGAGGGCTGAGCGCCCACACCGAGCCAGTACTGGACGCGCTCAGAGTCGATGCTGATGAGCGAGGGCTCCTGCATCGGGTCGTAGACACCGATCTCCTCGATGACACGGCCATCGCGCTTCTTGCGGGAGTCGAGGACGACGACCCGGTAGAAGGGGGCGAACTTCTTGCCCATGCGCTTGAGGCGAATCTTGACTGCCACTTGGTTGAACTCCTGGTTCTGGATGGTTTGGCGCGCGCTGGTCCCCGGTGGGGTCAAGCAACGGTTTCCGGCGTGAGCCGAGACGCGACCGGGGCCGGGAGAGGGACCGACGTCCGATCGAGTACAGCCGGACATTCTGCCAGAGCGTCGGACGACGTCGCCAGCCCGAGCCGGGACACCACCCCAGCACTCGGTGCGAGATCGCCCACAGCCGGCGCGACACCCCGAGGCGAACCTACCGGTTGACAGGGCCAAGGTTGTCTGGTTCATTAGTCGACTAATGAACCAGACAACCTGCGCCACCTGAACAGCAGCGGCGTCTGAACAGCACCAGTGGGACAGACAGGAGGTGATCTGGATGTCACGTCATTTCAAGGACTCAACACCCATCTATCTCCAGATCGCAGAAGAGGTGCGCACCCAGATCCTCTCCGGAGACCTCTCGGATGGAGACCGGCTGACCTCCACTACTGAGTACGCCACCCGGTACCGCATCAACCCCGCGACAGCGAACAAGGCCATCACGCTTCTGGTTGATGAAGGGCTCGTCGTCAAGCGGCGCGGCATCGGGATGTTCGTGGCACTGGGCGCCGAGGAACGCCTGCGCAGCGAACGAGCCCGCACGTACGTGGACACCACTCTTGGTCCGGCCCTGCACACGGGGAGAGTCCTGGGACTGAGCGACAACGACCTGGTCGAGGCAGCACGAACCTACCTGAGGGACTCACCCATCAATCCGTTCAAGGAGCCAGCATGACCGTAGCGACCATGACGGACTCATCCGCCGACCCGTCCGCCACGTCATACGACGCGCACCACCGGACGACTCTTAGTCAACTCAGACCGGCACCAACAAGAGCAGTGCTGCGGATCTTCACCCTCGGCGCCTCCGTCAACCTTCTTGTCGGTACGGCAGTGCGGTTGACGCCCGATGATGCCAGGTTGTTCTACACGTACTCAGTAGTCCTTCTGGTGATCTCCGCCGTTCCCGCGCTCATCGTGCTGTTCTTCGGCGAGAACGCGGCGTCTCGTGAGCTCGCTGAACGGTATGCGGGCTTGACAGGGGCGGACATCTGGAGAGCGCACACAACCTCGGCACGGCAGATCCTTGCGATGAGCGTCCCCTATGCACTGATCTGCGCCGGGTGTGAGCTCATCATCGTCGGAGGTCACGCCGAGCCAGCCAATATCTGGTCCAACTTCTCAGCGCCCGTCAGATGGGCGCTCCTGCCAGGCGTCATCACACTGAGCTACTACCTAGGAGCAACCATGGGAGCCATTGAGCTGCGACACCCGATTCTCAGCGCCATCGTCAAGATATTCGTGCTAGCCACCTTCGATATTGGAATCCTCGCCTATGGCCTGCCTCGTGCAGCCCTCACCCGCGAGGTCCACACCCCATCATCAGGGCCCCTCTCAGTCCCATCACTGACCACTTTCTCAGTTCAGTTCATTGCCGCAGTTCTCACCCTCGGAGCGATCACTTGCCGTCAGCTGACCCTGAGAACACCACCACTGCGCTGACCATCATCTGCACATCGCCGGGAACCACGATCAAGAGGACTGAAGGACCATGATGAGCGCCTCACCATCTTCCACCCCTGTCTCGAGCCCCTCAAACTCTGACTCGCCATTGGAGGAGCAGGTGACGAGCAGCGGACTTTCCATAGAATTTTCCAACGCCGGCTACAGGCATCGTTGGGGGAACTGGTCGCTGCACAACATCACCCACACCTTCAAACCTGGAAGAATCACCGGGCTCCTGGGGAGAAACGGCTCAGGGAAGTCGACACTACTGGATCTGGCCGCCGGATTGCGTCGCCCAACAGAGGGAGCAGTGACGACATCAGGCATGGATATCATCGATAGCTCTGCGGCTCGGTCGTCGATTTGTCTGCTCGGAACGCGCAGGAGCCTCTTGGAACGCTCTCAGATCAAGGACTCGCTTGCCTTGTGGGAGGCTTCTCGACCGGGGTGGAGCCGTCAGGATGCCGAGCGCTATCTCACCTTGTTCGAGATACCGGCCACAACACGTCCGTCGCGACTGTCTTTCGGTCAGCGTTCCGCACTCGACGCCGTCTTCGCACTGGCATGCCACTGTCCCGTCCTGCTCCTGGATGAGATCCAGCTGGGCATGGATGCCGTGGTTCGACGCATGTTCTGGGAGGCCCTGCTCGACCTCTACGTACGGGAGCGCCCTACCATCATTATCTCTTCTCACGAGGTTGATGACATTGAGGACCTTGTGGAGGACGTCGTCGTCCTGCAGCACGGAACCATGAGCGCGGCGGCAAGCGCCGACGACCTGCGAGCCGCCGCCACCGCCCCCAACACCCCGCTGGCATCGCTGACTGATGCACTTGTGGACATGACGACCCCTGCGTCGGACACCACCAGTTAAGACATGTCTGCGGCACATACTCTCGTAAGATCTCTCCGCGCAGAGCATTGGCTCTAGAAGGAGCAGGACCATGCCCTCACTTATCCATTCTTCATTTCATGACCGTCTCACCATTGAAGAGAATGCCGACACAACGAGAACATCTTCTGGCATGTCAGGGGCAGTAGCCACCCCTCCTTCCACCACAGGCGAATGGCTCCGAGCAGCCCGCATAGCAAGAGCACTACTGAAGAGATGGGTCACACCATTCTTTGCACTGCAGATCATCTGCATTCTGATCGTCATTTCCATCACCCCAATGGCTGACTCCTACGTGTATGCCGGATCGCTTCAGTTCATTGCCGGGGGCATCACGGTCGGGTTTGCGCTCTCCTTGACTGAACGCTCTCTCCTGTTCGCAGGAGCTACCGCACAGACGATCTGGCGGATTACGATTGCCTGCGCGTGCGCGACCACCGCACTCATCGCCATCGGCATGGCTATCTGCACCGCATTGGACATTGCAGTAGGGAACGTAAACGTCACCTATATCTACGTCATACAGTACACTGGAGTCGGACCTTACCTCTGGCTCCTCGTCCCCCTGGGGGCGTTCCCCGGATTCCTCGCATCCGTATGTGTGGGCATGGCGATCAGGCACTTGGGCCCATGGAGCATAACGTTCATCACGGCTTTAACAATTCTGCTCATGAACCCCATCGTCTTTCTCGTCATTTCTCATGATTCTCACACTGGCCTCCTCGGGTATGTCTCCTACCTTCTGGTGGCAGCATTCCTCTACCCATTCCTCCTGCGATTCATTCTGAGTCGACCTCGCAACGAGGAGTAAGCCACTCACGACAGAACTCGGGGCGCTCCAGTACACCACTGGAGCGCCCCTGTCATATGACACCTGTCATGCGGCAGCGGTGACAGCGCTCAGTACCGGGAGCCGCGGGCCGGCGGGAACCTGGCGCTATGATCCGAACCACCGCAGCCCCCGTCACTCGCTCCCCGAGTTCCTGCCCTCAGGTCGGGCGCACAGCTCCAGCCCCCGCGATCAACTCCCGTGGTCTGCGTAAGACATTCGGGAGCATCGTCGCCGTCGACAACCTCGACCTGACCGTCCGGCCCGGAGAGGTGGTCGCCTTCCTGGGCCCCAATGGCGCGGGCAAGTCCACCACCCTCGACATGGTCCTGGGGCTGGCCCGGCCCGACGCCGGAACGATCGAGCTTCTGGGGACCTCCCCCAACCAGGCGGTCCAGGCTGGTCGCGTTGGTGTCATCTTCCAGGACGGCGGTCTTCTGGACGACTTCACCGTCGGGGAGACCCTGCGGGTCGTGGCCTCGATGCGACCCCGGCACTGCGACGGCGTCTCGCACGCTTCCAGGCTCGACGACGTCGTCGACCAGGCGAATCTTGGCCGGATCCTCACCCGCAGAGTGAGCCGCTGCTCGGGAGGCGAGCGCCAGCGCCTGCGCCTGGCCCTTGCTCTGCTGCCAGACCCCGACCTCCTCGTGATGGACGAGCCCACCGCCGGCATGGACGTCAGCGCCCGGATTGCCTTCTGGGAGACGATGCGCACCCAGACCCGGCGAGGTCGCACCATCCTGTTCGCCACCCACTACCTGGAGGAGGCGGCCTCCTTCGCCGACCGCATCGTCATCATCGCCCACGGCCGCCTGGTCGCCGACGGCAACGTCGATGAGATCCGAGCCCTGGGCGACGGCGCCCTGGTCACCGCCACCTGGCCCGGAATCTCCGAGGAAGCACTGGGTCAGCACCTGGCCGACTGCCCCGCGGCCAGCAGCATCCTGCACGCGGTCGTCCACGGTGAGCACGTGGAGCTGCGCACGACGGACTCCGACACCGTCACCCGCTGGCTGCTGAGCGCCACCCCCGCCGAGCACCTGGGTATCGGCGCCGCGAGCCTCAACGAGGTCTTCACCGCACTGACCTCCGGCGGCTCCGACGAAGCACCCCCGCCAACGCCTTAGCCCGCATCCTTCACCCTGACCACCATCACCACATGCATTGAGGCCACATCATGACCGCGACACCCCAGGCAGCCTCCGATCTCTCCGCCTCCCCCGTGAGTCCCTCTGCCGGCAGCTCCGGCGGCCAGTCACACCGTTCGGGAGGACTCAGGCCCGCACGCCCTCTTCTGACCTACCTCTGGCTCGACCTCTACCGGAGCCTGCGCGAGCCGGCCAACCTCTTCTTCGTCATCGCCTTCCCTCTGGCGATGTACCTCGTCTTCGGCCGGTTGAACGCCTCCGCCGGGGACTACGGCCCACACGCTCACGGCAATGTCTCGGCATCGGTGATGCTCGCCATGGCCTCCTTCAGCGCCTGTCTGGGTGCCACGAGCGCCTCGGCGGCGGCCGCTGTCGAACAGTCTGCGGGCTGGGGCCGGCAGATGGCTGTCACCTCCCGGGGCCTGCGCGGCTACCTGGTGGTCAAGACCGGCACCGCGGTGGGAACCGCAGCTCTTCCCGTCGTCGTCGTGCTCACCGCCGGCGCACTGACGGACTCCCGGATGGAGGGCTGGGCCTGGGCCGCCAGTCCCCTCATCTGCCTGATCGGGGTCCTGCCCTTCGTCCTGTGGGGGCTGGCCGCCGGGATGTGGTTACCGTCCTCGGCATCGATCGGTATCGCGACCTCCCTGGTCTCCCTGTTCGCCTTCATCGGCAACACCTTCATGCCCCTGAACCACACGCTCCTGAAGATCAGTCGCTTCACCCCGATGTACGGGTCGACGACGCTGGCCCGGTGGCCGCTGGGCGAGGGGTGGACCTACGTACCGGATCGACAGGCGGGCGTTCAGGACCCGTTGTGGATGCCATTGGCTAACCTGGTGGCGTGGACACTCATCTTCGGGCTGCTCGTGATCGGGGCCCGACGCCGGGCGACCGGCCACCAATGAGCTCGGTGACGACAACGATGACGACATCGCAGCCCTCTGACAACGATGCTGCCGTAGAGACCTCAGCATCGCAGAAGGAAGGGTCCCGTTCCCGCTCCTGGCGCCGCTATCGCCGTCATATCGTCTGGGACGCCACGGTGTGGGTGCTCTTCCTGTTCATCCCCCTCGTCCAGCTTCTCCTCGGCTCCTTCGCCCAGTGGGAGCGTCTGCTGGGAATCGCCGGAGTCATGGGGTTCATCGTCGCCTACGTCTGGGCCTTCTCCATACAGGACCCCCAGGCGGTGCGGGCAGGGGATCCTCTTCCTGATCTCCCGATTCGTGCTCTTCTGGGTAAATTGGCGGGCCCGATTCTCTTCAGCATGATGGCACTGCCGGCTCTGGGCTGGTGGACCGCTTACTTCTTCCCCTTCTTCTGCTCGTTGATCCTGTTCTTCACAACGCTGCGTCGGGGACTCCCGACCGTTATCACCGCGGTCACTCTCTTGACGGCCGCCTCCCTGGCGTGGAACACGCATCCGGAGTCACGCTGGCTGGTGCTGGGCGCTGCGCTATCGGGACTGACCATCGTCATCGCCCGCATCGCGGTGGAGCTCCAGGAGCGCAGAGCATCCGCCGAGCGGGAGCTCGCCCTCGTCTCCCAGCGAGAGGAGCTCGGGCGCGATGTCCACGACATCCTGGGACACTCCTTGACGGTGCTCACTCTCAAGGCCGAGGTCGCCCGCCGGCTCATCGAGCGCGACCCGGCCGCCTCCTCCCGGGAGCTCGACGAGGTCATCACCCTGGCCCGCGGGGCCCTAGCCGACGTGCGATCCACGGTGACACGCCTGCGGTCCCCAGACCTGGTCAGCCAGGTGGAGGCCACGCGTACCGCCCTGAGTGCCGCCCGGATCCGCGTGGATGTGACCGGCAGCGCCCAGGACATTCCCGAGCGGCAGCGAGTTGTGCTGGCCTGGGCCCTGCGCGAGGCCACCACGAACGTCGTCCGGCACGCGCACGCCACCCATGTCACCGTGCACCTGGCACCGGGGCTGCTACGGGTGAGCGACGACGGTATCGGCCTGGCCGGTGACAAACCCGGCAACGGGTTGGAGGGCCTGCGCTCCCGCATTGAGCAGGAGGGCGGTTGCCTCACCATGACCAGTCCGATCAACCGTCGCACCGAATCGTCCGGCGCCGTCGACACAGACTCCACTGACGTGCAGTCCGGTGGAACCAGACTGGAAGTGAGGCTGCCGTGAGCCCGATCCGCGTACTCATCGCCGACGACCAGGCCCTCGTGCGTGGAGCGCTGGCGACGCTTCTGGGGCTGGAGAGCGATCTGGAGGTCGTGGCCCAGGTGGGGCGGGGCGACGAGGTCCTGGAGGCGGTGCGCGAGCACGCCGTGGATGTGGCCCTGGTGGATATCGACATGCCGGGGCGCGACGGGCTGGCGGCCACCGCCGAGGTCGTCTCCTCCGAGACGTCGTGCAGGTGTCTCATTGTGACGACCTTCGGTCGCCCGGGCTACCTCTCACGGAGCATGGAGGCGGGGGCCGTGGGCTTCATCGTCAAGGACACCCCGCCTGAGGCGCTGGCTGATGCGATCCGCAAGGTTCATGCGGGTCTGCGGGTCATCGACCCCGAGCTCGCCCAGGAGTCAGTTCTGCTCGGACCCAATCCGCTGACCGACAGGGAGAAGGAGGTTCTGCTGGCGGCGGCCACGGGCGCGGACGCCCGAGAGATCGCCACGCGGCTGAGCCTGGGCGAGGGCACGGTGCGCAACTACCTATCCTCAGCGATCGCCAAGACCCACGCCCGTAACCGCACCGAGGCTGCCCGCACCGCCGAGACCAACGGCTGGCTGTGAGCGGAGCCTGACTTCTACAGCCCGAGGTGGCGGCGCAGGTCCTCGGGCAGGGCACCCATGGCGTCGGCGACGTCGTCGTCCGAGGGCTGCGCTCCGGCCTGGGCCTGCTGCTGGGCCTGAGGCATGATCCCGTAGCCGGAGGCGCCGGACTGGCCGCCGCCGAGCCCGAAGGAGGAGCCGGCTGCGGGCGCAGCGCCCTGGCCGCCCTCGATCTTGGCCTGCTTGGCGGCAGCGGCCTCCTTGGCCTGACGGGCGGCCTTGGCGGGGTTGCCGCTGCGGCCCTTCTTGCCGCCCTTGCCGCGCTTGGCCTTGGGGGCCTGGCGGGCCTTGGAGTGCTTGCCCATGCCGGGCAGCGACCCCATGCCGGGCATGGGACCGCCCTCACCGAGTCCGCCCATGCCGCCGGAGGCCATGGCCTCCATCATCTTCTTGGCCTGCTCGAATCGGTCCACGAGCTCGTTGACGGCCTGGACCGTGGTTCCCGATCCCTTGGCGATGCGGCTACGGCGGGAGCCGTTGAGGATGGACAGGTCCTTGCGCTCGGCGGGCGTCATGGAGCACACGATCGCCTCGATGCGGTCGACCTCGCGCTCGTCGAAGTTGTCCAGGGCCTCACGCATCTGGCCCATGCCGGGCATCATGCCCAGGAGCTTCTTCATGGAGCCCATCTTGCGGATCTGGCGCAGCTGGCCCAGGAAGTCGTCGAGGGTGAAGGTTCCCTTGGCGAGCTTGGCGGCGGCGTCCTCGGCCTCCTGGCGGTCCAGGGTACGCTCGGCCTGCTCGATGAGGGTGAGCAGGTCACCCATGTCCAGGATGCGCGAGGCCATGCGGTCGGCGTGGAAGCGCTCGAAGTCGGTCAGTCCCTCACCTGTGGAGGAGAACAGGACCGGAGCGCCGGTGACGCCGCGCACGGACAGGGCCGCACCGCCGCGGGCGTCGCCGTCGAGCTTGGAGAGGACCACACCGGTGAAGCCGACGCCGTCGCGGAAGGCCACCGAGGTGTTGACGGCGTCCTGACCGACCATGGCGTCCAGGACGAAGAGGATCTCGTGGGGAGAGACCGCATCGCGGATGCGGATCGCCTGGTCCATCATCTCGGCGTCCACACCCAGGCGGCCGGCGGTGTCCACGACGACGACGTCATAACCGTTGGTGCGCGCGTGCTCGACGCCGGAGCGGGCCACCGCCACCGGGTCACCCACGCCGTTGCCGGGCTCGGGCGCCCACACGTGCACCCCGGCGCGCTCGGCGACGACGCTCAGCTGGGTCACGGCGTTGGGGCGCTGGAGGTCGGAGGCCACCAGCAGGACGCGCTTGCCCTGGTCGCGCAGCCAGCGTCCGAGCTTTCCGGCCAGGGTGGTCTTACCGGCACCCTGGAGACCGGCGAGCATGATGATCGTGGGCCCGCGGTCGGCCCAGTGGATCTCCCGGGTCTGACCTCCCAGGACCTCGATGAGCTCCTCGTTGACGATCTTGACGACCTGCTGGCCCGGGTTGAGGGCCTGGGAGCGGGCGGCATCGACCGCCTTCTCGCGCACCGCCGCGGTGAAGGCGCGCACCACGGGCAGGGCGACGTCGGCCTCCAGGAGGGCGCGGCGGATCTCGGTGACCGTGGCGTTGACGTCGGCCTCAGTGAGACGACCCTTGCCGCGCAACTGGTTGAAGGAGGCGGTGATGCGATCGGAGAGGTTGCCGAACACGCGATGGTCCTTCCTGGCGCCGTCGGGCGCGTTGGTCGGGAGACTTGAGAGTGGATGAGGGCGGAGTGTCCATGGCCGTGAGCCATGGCGACTCCGCTGACTGCGACCCAGGATAGCGGCAAGACGGGCCGGTCCTCTCCCCCGCGCCCGGACCGGGACTGAGCCCACACTCCCCGGCCGGCGGCCTTGACTACGTCATGCCTCACGGCCTCGGCGCGCCGTGACTGCCTCTCCACTCCGTACGAGGGTTTTCTCCAGGTATACCGCGGTTTTTCACGGCTCGCCGACCCCTGAGATATGTCATGAGCAAGTAGTGACCGATGGGCCATAGACCGCAGCCGACGCGGGACGAGTCTTGAGCCATGAGCACAGCAACGCCTCGGACCGGCCGGGAGACCTCCGTCCCGGAAGTCCCCCGGACGGACCATGTGGACGCCGTCCGACTGACCGATCTGCACAAGTCCTTCGGTGACGTCACCGCCGTCGACGGTGTCGTCCTGACCATTCGTCCCGGCGAGGTCGTCGCCCTCCTGGGCCCCAACGGTGCGGGCAAGACGACGACGATCGACATGATCCTGGGACTGAACCGCCCCACCAACGGCGATGCGAGAGTCTTCGGGATGAGCCCGCGCCAAGCGGTCGACCGGGGCCTGGTCGCCGCAGTCATGCAGACCGCCGGGCTCCTGCCCGACATCACCGTGCGTGAGACGGTGCAGCTGACGGCGAGTCTCTTCTCCCACAGAATCGACGCCGAGGAAGCCATGCACCGCGCCGGCGTCACCGACTTCGCCTCGCGCATCGTCAAGAAGTGCTCCGGGGGCCAGCAGCAGCGCCTGCGCTTCGCCATGGCGCTCGTGAGCGATCCGGCGCTGCTCATCCTCGACGAGCCGACCACCGGCATGGACGTCGGGGGGCGCCGCAGCTTCTGGGAGGCCATCCATGCCGACGCCGAGCAGGGGCGCACCATCGTCTTCGCCACGCACTACCTCGAGGAGGCCGACGCCTTCGCCGACCGGATCGTCCTGATGCGTCATGGGCGCATCATCGCCGACGGCACCGCCGCGGAGATCCGCGCCTCCGTGAGCGGCCGCACCCTACGGGCCACCCTGACCTGCGAGCCCGAGCGGCTACGCGGAGCCCTGGCCGATCTGCAGGCCCGAGGCCGGATCCACGACGTCGAGATCCTGGGCAGCACGCTCACCCTGAGCTCGACCGACACCGACGCCGTTGCCGCGCTCCTCCTCGGCGATCACCTGGCCAAGGACCTGGAGATCACCAGCCGAGGCCTGGAGGACGCCTTCGTGGCCCTGACCAGCGACAGCGCCTCCGTCCCCAGTACCGGAGCGTCAGCATGAGCCGTTCCGTCCGTCCCAGCAGCACCGTCACCCTCCCGTCCACGTCCTCCACCGGAACCGCAATGTCCTCTTCTCAGTCCTCCTCGTCCTCCTCCGCCTCATCAGCAGTCGACCGCCTTGCTCTTTCCTCCCGCACCGCGCCGCCGCTGGGAGGGTTGAGCCTTCCCCTGCTGTCGCTCGAGGTGCGCCGACGCCTGCGCAACCGTCGGTCCGTCTTCTTCTCGATCGTTCTTCCGGTGGCCTTCTTCCTCATGTTCACCACCACTGACTACTCCTCCACGCCCTACGGCAACGGCAACGTCGTGGCGAACATGATGATCGGCATGGCCCTGTACGGCGCACTCATGACCACCACCGGGGCCGGAGCGGCCGTGAGCACTGAGCGGGCCTCGGGATGGAGCCGCCAGCTGCGTCTGACCCCGCTCAAGCCCATCGCCTACATCACCGCCAAGACGATCGTGGGGATGCTCATCAGCGCTCTGGCCATCGGCGCCGTCTACGCCTGCGGCCCCCTGCGTCACGCGCAGATGCCTGCGACGGCCTGGATCTCCTCGGCTCTCATCATCTGGCTGGGCTCCCTGGTCTTCGTCGCCTTCGGACTGTTCGTCGGCTACCTCCTGCCCTCGGACAACGCCATGCAGGTGGTCGGCCCGCTCATGGCCCTGCTCGCCTTCCTCGGGGGCATGTTCATCCCGTTGACACCGGGCTCCACCATGGATCGCATCGGCAGCCTCACCCCCATGTACGGGCTGCACAACCTGGCGCTGTGGCCCATGGGCGCAGAGAGCTTCTCCTGGTGGTGGGTGGTCAACGTGCTGACCTGGCTCGCCGTCTTCCTGGGCGGGGCCGCCTGGAGGATGGGCCGCGACACTGCTCGGGTCTAGGCTCCAAGAATGAGTACGATCTCGTCCATGACCGCCCGCGCCCTGTCCCCCGACGAGGCGCGGGCGCGCCGCACCCGCGCTGTGGCAGTCGGCTGGGGAATCGTGTGGGCCGCCTTCATGGTTCCGGTCGTCAGGGTGGGGCTGGCCCAAGGATCCAGCGGTGGGGTGTGGGGCGCCGTCAGCGCCGTTGTCTCCTGCGCATGCCTGTACGCCACCTGCTCGCTCAGCGTGAGACGGGTGCGTCAGGGCCTGACCTGGCCCAGCCGCCTGGGTCTGTTGCTCATTGTCGTCGGCGCACTCACAGCCACTGGGGCCGCCTTCGGCGTGGGCCCTCAGAGCCTGCAGCTGGCGGTGTTCCTGGCCGTTGTCCTGGCCTTCTCCCTGCCCTGGCAGGTGGCCATCGGCCCCATTGCGATCCTGGCCGGCACGCTGTTCCTCGTCCCCAGGGTGATTTCGTCCTGGTCCACGAGTGATGACGCGTGGATCGCTCTTCTCGGTGCGGGAGGCGCCTGCGTCTTCGGACGCTACATCATGGAGCAGCGGCGGGTGGCCCATGTTCTGGAGCAGCGCACTCATGAGCTGGAGATCAATGAGGAGCGCAACCGCATGGCCCGGGACATGCATGACATTCTGGGGCACTCGCTGACTGTCATCGCCTTGAAGACCGAGCTCGCCTCCAGGCTCGTCGACACCGCACCGGATCAGGTCAAGGCGGAGCTGACTGAGGTTCAGTCCCTGGCACGCTCAGCCCTGGCCGACGTGCGCGCCACCGTCAACAGCTACCGCGAGCTGAGCCTGGCCGGCGAGCTGGCTCGGGCCACGAACGTCCTGACCTCTGCCGGAGTCCGCACCGACCTGCCGCTGACCGTGGATGCCGTTGACCCCGAGCTGCGCGAGCTCTTCGCCTGGGTGGTGCGTGAGGGCGTCACCAACGTCGTGCGCCATGCCCACGCCTCGCGCTGCAAGGTGGAGCTGACTACTGATTCCATTGAGGTGGTCGACGACGGTATCGGGCTCGTCTCGTCCGGCACCGGTGACGGTCACGGATTGGAGGGGCTGCGCCAGCGTTGTCAGGACAACGGCGCCGATCTCACCACTGGGACGCCTTCCAGCGGCAAGGGCACTGTTCTGAGGGTGAGCGCCCATCTGTCGTCTCGACTGACGCACGACACGACGAGCTGAGGCCGGCGGCGAACCGCAGTACGCAGCTGCTGATGCACCAAGCCCTCGATGAACCACGAGCGACGGAGATGATCGATGATCCGAGTGATGCTGGCCGATGACCAGGCCATGGTGCGCGGAGCGCTGGCCGCGCTGCTCACCTTGGAATCCGATATCCAAGTCGTCGCCCAGGTAGGAAGCGGCGATGACGTCCTTCCCGTCGCACTCGAGCACCGACCCGACGTCGTTCTGATGGACGTTGACATGCCCGGCACTGACGGGCTGAGCGCGACCGCCAGTCTCCTGGAGCGGCTGCCGGCCACGAGGGTCCTCATCGTCACCACCTTCGGGCGCCCCGGATTCCTGCGGCGCGCCGTCCAGTCCGGGGCGCACGGCTTCGTCGTCAAGGATGCTCCGGCCACAGATCTGGCCGAGTCAGTGCGTCGGGTCCATGCGGGACTGCGCGTCGTCGATCCGGCGCTGGCCGCCGACTCGCTCGTCTTCGGAGACTCCCCTCTGACCGCCCGCGAGACCGAGGTGCTCCAGGCCGCCGCCGACGGAGCCACCGTCGCCGAAGTCGCCCGGCGCGTTCACCTCTCTGAGGGCACCACCCGCAACCACCTCTCCCAGGCCATGGCCAAGACCGATGCGCCCACCCGGGCCGCAGCAGTGCATATCGCCGCCCAGAAGGGCTGGATCATTCAGTAAGGGCCCTCACCCGACATGGTCGAGACGCCTCCGGCTACCCAGGCTCTGAAACGAGGCGAGTGGCCGGAGGTGTTACGCAGAGACGGGCAGGCCCGTGAGCGACGGCTCAGCCCAGCAGCGCGTCGACGAAGCCTTCCGGATCGAAGGGAGCCAGGTCATCGGCGCCCTCCCCCAGGCCCACGAGCTTGACGGGAACGCCCAGCTCCCTCTGAACAGTGACGACGATGCCGCCCTTGGCGGTGCCGTCGAGCTTGGTGAGCACGATACCGGTGATACCGACGGCCTCGGAGAAGACCTGGGCCTGACGCATACCGTTCTGGCCGGTGGTGGCGTCCAGGACCAGGAGGATCTCGCCGACCGGCGCGATCTTCTCCATGACGCGCTTGATCTTGCCCAGCTCATCCATGAGACCGGCCTTGTTCTGCAGGCGCCCGGCAGTGTCGACGACGACGACGTCCGCCTCCTGGTCGGCGGCCCGGCGTGCGGCGTCGTAGGCGACGGAGGCGGGGTCGGCGCCCTCCTTCTCCGAGCGCACGACGTCGACACCTACACGTTCGCCCCATGTGCTCAGCTGCTCGGCCGCAGCCGCGCGGAAGGTGTCGGCCGCCCCCAGGACGACGGTCTTGTCCTGGGCCACCAGGACGCGGGCCAGTTTGCCGCAGGTGGTGGTCTTGCCGGTGCCGTTGACCCCCACCATGAGGATGGCCGCGGCGGGCGCTGCCTGCGCCCCCTCGGCCCGGGTGGGGCGCTTCAGGTTGAGGGAGCGGTCGAGGGAGGGGTCGACGAGCTTGAGCAGCTCGGCGCGCAGAACGGTGCGGACCGCCTCGGGGTCGGAGGTGCCCAGGACCTTGGCCTGAGTGCGCAGCTCGTCCATGAGGGAGGTGGTCACCTCGATACCGAGGTCGGAGGTGAGGAGGGTGTCCTCGATCTCCTCCCAGTCCTCCTCGGTGAGGTCACCTCGGGACAGGACGGACAGGACCGCCTTACCGAAGCCGCCGGCGCCGGCCAGGCGGGCGCGGAGGCGCTGCATGCGACCAGGGATGGACTCGGGGGACTCCAGCGTCGCAGCCGGCTCAGCCTCCCCTTCCGCCTCCTCGGCGTCCTCACCCTCTGAGGGCAGAAGGTCCTCAACGGATATGGGCTTGTGGGCGCTGATCTCGTCAGGGACCTGGCCCCGCCGTCTACCGGCATAGAGCCACAGCCCTCCTCCGACGACGATGACCAGGATGATGCCGAGAACGATGAGGATCGGTTCCATGGGCCCATCATGCCCGATCATGGACTCACTGTGGCAGGGTCGTCCTCCCCTGGTCACCTCTCACCCGTGGGAGGCGCAAGAGTCACGGACGCACGGCTCGGTCGTGGGGAGAAAAACTGCAGCATGCCTGTGGGCATGCTGCAGGACGGGCGGTTCTCTCGCAGTTCTCTCGCCGTGTCGTCGCCTGTTGATCCGTATCGCTCTCAGACCGAAGCACCATAAGGGCAGCGAGATAAAGAGAAAGCACGAGGAGCGCCAAGGAAACGTTCTCCCGAGGTCAGGATTTTATCCAAAAGTAGCGAGGCCACAACCTCATCTCGTCGTGAAAATAATCGTCGGCCATAGTTTTTTCACGACGCGGCCGTCACCGCTCACCTCTGAGGCTGAGACAGTCCACCAGTAGCCGGCTCATGCACCTGGCCGCGACGCCGGGAGCCGGCGGAGCCGCGGGTCCTCTCCGCGGCATCCATCGCCTTTCCGACGACGCCGACCAGGCCTCCGAAGCCATCGGTCCCGACATAGGCAGCCGGCCCCTCGCGCGTCATGAGATCGGAGAGGCGAGCCTCCTGGGGCACGACCTCAACCTCGACATCCTGCTCCTCCAGACGCACCTCCTGCGAGTTGCGGACCAGGCCGCGAATACGCGAGGGCCAGGAGCGCACCGGGAAGCGCTCGGCGCAAACCATGCCGAGCACAAGCAGGCCGGCGACCAGCACGACAACGAGGGGAAGAATCATGACACCCATGGCCAGGATTCTGCCTTGCGAAATGCGATCTGACCAGACTTTGCGAGCATTTGTCGTCCAATCAACAACAAAACCTGATAACTTCCTGACACAACGGTGGCTCGAATCTGAAAACGACCGTCATACTGTAAGCAAGCTATCACATACTCCTCAAGTTTCACTCAGACATCAGGAGTCACAGCCGTACCGGGGTCGGGCTGGGCCAGCCTCTGCGAGACGGCCTTGGTGACCCCGTCACGCATCGTGATGCCGTAGAGAGCGTCAGCCACCTCCATGGTCCGTTTCTGATGGGTGATGATGATGAGCTGGCTGGAGCGCCGCAGCTCGGTAAAAATCTCCAGCAACCGCCCCAGGTTCGTGTCGTCCAGGGCCGCCTCCACCTCGTCCATGACGTAGAACGGCGAGGGGCGCGCCTTGAAGATCGCCACCAGCAGGGCCACGGCGGCCAGTGATCGCTCGCCTCCTGAGAGCAGGGAGAGCCGCTTGACCTTCTTGCCGGCGGGGCGCGCCTCGATCTCGATGCCGGTGGTGAGCATGTCATCAGGATCCGTGAGCACCAGACGTCCCTCTCCACCCGGGAAGAGCCGGTCGAAGACGGAGGCGAACTGGCGGGCGGTGTCCTCGTAGGCCTGGGCGAAGACCTCCTGGACCCGAGCGTCGATCTCCTCGACGATGCTCAGCAGATCATCTCGTGAGCGCTTGAGGTCGGCCAGCTGCTCGGCCAGGAACTGGTGACGCTGCTCCAAGGCCGCATGCTCCTCCAGGGCCAGCGGGTTGACCTTGCCGAGTCGGGCGAGGTCGCGCGAGGCCTTGGCCAGGCGCTTCTCCTGCTCGGAGCGCACGTAGGGACGGCCCATGTGACCGGTGCTGGGCGAGGCATGAGCATCATCCCGGCTTCCAGCAGGGTCAGTGCCAGCCCCGGAGGCTGCGTCAGCGTCCTCGATAAGATCGGGGACAAGCATGTGCGGCCCGTACTCCTCCACGAGGGGGTCCAGCTCCAGGCCGAGCTCGCTCATGGCGCGCCCTGCCAAGGCCTCCAGACGCATGCGCTGCTCAGCCCTGGCCACCTCCTCGCGGTGGGCGGCATCGGTGAGACTACCGAGTTCCTTGGTCAGCCGGTCGATCTCCTCACGAACCTCATTGGTTGCGGACAGGGCCTGGGCTCGTTCGGCCTCAATGGCCGCGCGCTCATCGGCTGCCTGCTGAACACTGAGGCGCGCCGCCTCGGCGGCGGCGCGCGCCTGATCCCGCACATGGGTGGCGACCGCCATCTGGGCGCTGCGGCGCTGCTGGGCCCGTTCGGCGGCGGCACGCTGCTCCCGTTCACGGCGCGCGGCCGCCCGCAGCGAGTCGGCGCGACCGCGGCTGGAGCGCTCACGCTCCTCGGCGGTGCGCAGAGCGAGCCTGGCGTCGGTCTCGGCGGCGCGGGCCTGGCGAGCAGCATCCGCAGCGGTCTCACGCTCCTGGCGGGCAGCCTCCAGTACGCGCTCATGGCTGTCGGGGCGCCTCCTCCCCGAGGCGCCCACGTCTTCCGACCCCCCGACGCCGTCGGCCGCTCCGGAATCTTCTGCATCTTTGGACCCACCCTCCACCTCGGCCAGTGCGGCGGTGGCAGCCGCGAGCTCGGCGGTGCGTTGGACCGACTCGGCCTCGGCACGCTCCAGCACCCGGCGGGCACGTCCGGTCTCCTCGGCGGCGGCGTGGGCCGCCGAGGTCAGACGGGCCATCGCCTCGGCGGCCCGGGCGGCCTCGGCGTCAGCCTGGCGCAGGGCGGACAGTGCCTCGCTGAGCGCCTGGCGAGCGGCATCCTCCTGGCGCCGAGCCTCCTCCAGAGCCGCGTCGGCCTCGGTCTCGGCCTGGGCGGCGGCGGCGGCCTCAGCGTCGGCCTCCTCGTGGGCGGCAGCGAGCTCGAGGACCGAGGATGCCCCTCGGCCGGCCCCGGCGACCCAGCCGGGCGCCAGGACGTCACCGTTGCGGGTGGCCACGACGGCGTCGGGCAGCTCGGCGCGCAGCGCCCTGGCGGTCTCGAGGTCCTCGACCACCCAGGAGCTCTTGAGCAGCCCGTCCAGGACCTGCTCGAGGCTCCCCGGCTGCGCGGGACTGACGAGCCTGCGAGCCGCCAGCGCTCCGTGACCGGGAGCCGGCGCCCCTTCATCATCGGTGTCGGCGGCAGCGCTCAATGAGGGATCATCGGCCAGTACCAGTCGCACTGCCCCGATGTCCTGGCTGCGGGCATGATCGAGTCCGGCCAGGGCCGCCTCGGCATCGGTGGCCAGGCCGGCCTCAGCGAGCACTCCCAGGAGGGCGGCGACGGCGTTCTCCCAGCCGCGCTCGACACTGAGGTGCCCCGCAAGCGGGCCGAGGAGACCATCGATACCGGCTTGCAGCAGCGCGGCCGTGCCGTCCTGGCCACGCAGGGACATGGCCAGGGTGTCGCGCCTGGCGGTCCAGGTGGCCCGGTCGGAGGCGGCTTCCCTACGCGCGTCTGTCGCGGCCGCGACAGCCTCACGGGTTTCGGCCAGGTGCCGCGTGGCCTCGTCGTGCGCGGATGCGGCCCGGGCCGCCACGTCGGCCGTCACGCCTGCCTCGGTGAGCTCCTGCCGTCGAGCTCCGGCATCGTCCAGCCCACCGCTGGCCGCCTCTACCGGTTCCACTCCTCCCCCGGCCTTGACCAGGGCGGCCCGGGCGCTGTCCTCCCGAGCCTCAGCGGCCCTTAGCGCACTGCGCGCCTGCTCGAGAGCGGCCAGGCTGGCCTCATGGCGGCTGCGGGCCGAGGCGACGCGCCCGCCGGCCCGGGCGATGGTCTCGCGTCGCTCTGAGACACGACGCTGAGCGGCCGAGAGCTCCTGGTCCGCCGCCCTCTCAGCAGTCTCCGCGTCCGTGCGCACCCGGGTGGCGTCACTGAGTGCAGTGCGGGCGGCCTCGACGGCGTCGGCGAGCTCCGCCTCCTCCCGACCAGCGGCCTCGGCCCGCCGCTCGAGCTCTTCTGGGTCGGTGCCGTGGCTCGGAGCGGGGGCGGAGGCCAGGAGCCGGATCCGCTCACCGGCCACGTCCGCGAGCGCACCGAGGGACTGGGCTGTGCCGGTGAGATCCTCCCAGATGCTGCCGGCACGGGCGAGACGCTGGGCGGAGGTGGTCTCGATGGCGGCCAGCTCGCTCAGACGCACCCTGGCGACGCGCTCGGCCTCCTCGACGGCGCTGCGGCGCCGCGCCAGGGCCTCCTTGTCCTCATCGCCGGCCTCCAGGAGGGACTGGGCCTGGACGACGTCGTCGGCCAGGAGCCGGGCGGTGGCGTCACGGACCTCGACCTGGATGCTCCGGGCTCGACGGGCGATGGCGGCCTGCCTGGCCAGGGGACCGAGCTGGCGGCGCAGCTCCTGGGCGAGGTCGGAGACGCGGGCGAGGTCGGCGGCCATGGACTCGAGCTTGCGAAGGGCGCGCTCCTTGCGCTTGCGGTGCTTGAGGACGCCGGCGGCCTCCTCGATGAAGCCGCGGCGGTCCTCGGGCGTGGCGCTCAGGACCGCGTCGAGCTGCCCCTGCCCGACGATGACGTGCATCTGGCGCCCAAGACCGGTGTCGCTGAGGAGCTCCTGGACGTCGAGAAGGCGGCATGGACTGCCGTTGATCCGGTACTCCGACCCGCCGCCACGGAACAGGGTGCGCGAGATGGTGACCTCGGTGTAGTCGATCGGCAGGACGCCGTCAGTATTGTCAATGGTCAGGGAGACCTCGGCGCGCCCGAGGGCCGGGCGAGAGCCGGCGCCGGCGAAGATGACGTCGGCCATGGAGCCGCCGCGCAGGTTCTTGGCGCCCTGCTCCCCCATGACCCAGGTCAAGGCGTCGACGACGTTGGACTTGCCGGACCCGTTCGGGCCGACCACGGCGGTGATGCCGGGCTCCAGGCGGAGGGTGGTCGACGAGGCGAAGGACTTGAATCCCTTGATCGTCAACGTCTTGAGGTGCACGGGCGCCACCCTAACAGCGCAGGCGGTTCTCACGGGGACAGAAACGACAAAGGGACTTGACACGACCACATAAGACAAACAGACTTTCCATATCAAGGGAGGAGGGCATGCGACACGCATACCCGCCTCACCCTCCCATCTCATCCCCGAGCCCGAAGGAGCCATGATGCTCGTACTGTCCGGTCTGTCCAAACGCTTCGGGAGCCTGCAGGCCCTGGATGACCTCTCCCTGTCCCTGGACCGCGGTGAGATCGTCGGCTTCGTCGGCGCGAACGGGGCGGGCAAGTCCACCACGATGCGCATCGTCATGGGGGTGCTGCACGCCGACGCCGGCACCGTGACCTGGAAGGGCACTCCCGTGGACGCCGCTATCCGACGCGGCATCGGCTACATGCCCGAGGAGCGCGGCCTCTACCCCCGGATGAAGGTGGCCGAGCAGCTCATCTATCTGGCCCGTCTCCACGGACTGTCCACCTCCGCCGCCAAGACGGCCGCGAACCAGTGGACCGAGCGCCTGGGCCTGGAGGAGCGCCGCGGCGACGAGGTGCAGAGCCTGTCGCTGGGCAACCAGCAGCGCGTCCAGCTGGCCGCCGCGCTGGTGAGCGACCCCGAGCTGCTCATTCTCGATGAGCCCTTCTCCGGCCTGGACCCGGTGGCCGTGGACGTCATGAGCCAGGTCATCCAGGAGCGGGCGGCCGCCGGAGTGCCCACTCTCTTCTCCTCCCACCAGCTCGACGTCGTCGAGCGCCTGTGTGACCGGGTGGTCATCATCCGCTCGGGCCGACTCGTGGCCGACGGCACGATTCCCGAGCTGCAGGCCACCGAGGCGCCCCGGTGGCGGGTCGTCGTCGAGCAGGCCGCCGGGAGCGCCCCAGTGGAGGCCGCGTCCTTGAACCTGCCCGCCCCCGCGGTCGAGCTCGATGATGCCGGCCGCCTGGTCATCACCGCGGCGGGAGCCGATGAGCAGGAGCTGCTGAGTACGGCCCAGCGCCTGGGAACGGTGCGCGAGCTCGGCCCGGTGCGCCACCCGCTCACCGAGATCTTCCGGGACGTCCTCACCACTGCCGCCCGTGAGGGGACGGCAGACACGAACGAGACGAAGGAGGCTCACTGATGAGCGACCGGACCACCCCTATCACTCGCCGTCAGGAGATCGCCCTGGTCACCGGCCGCGAGCTGCGGGCGCACCTGCTGAAGAAGTCGACCATCATCCTGACCCTGGTGCTGCTCATCGCCGCCATTGGCGGCATCGTCGGTATCAAGCTCTACACCTCGGGCCAGGACCAGGCCTACCGGGTCGGACTCAAGGGCGTGACGGTTGCTCAGGCCACCGGGTTGGACAAGGTGTCCGCCTCCAACGGGGAGACGATTGAGCTCGTTGACGTCTCCGCTCACCAGGCGAAGGACGTCCTGGCCGACGACGCCCCCGAGGGCACGCCGCACGTGGACATGGTTCTCGACGTCTCCGGCTCCGCCCCCACCATCACGGTGGAGAAGTCGGCTGACGACGCGGTCGTCTCGGGGGTCACGGCCTTCCTTCAGCAGGCGGCTCTGGGCCAGCAGATCGCATCCTTGGGAGGCGATCCCGCCCAGGTGGCCTCGCAGCTCAGTGCCGCCAAGCCTGAGGTCACGGTGCTTCATGCCCCTCAGCGCGATTCCGCCGACTTCGGCTCGCGCTACGCGATCCTCATGACGATCGACATCCTGCTGCTGTTCGCCATCATGGGCGGTGGTCAGTTCATCGCCCAGGGAGTGGTGGAGGAGAAGTCGAGCCGGATCGTGGAGATCCTCCTGGCCTGCGTACGGCCCAGCTCACTGTTGGCCGGCAAGATCCTGGGGATCGGCATCGCCTCGGTGCTGACCACGGGAGTCGTCGCCGTCGCCGGGGTCATCACCGCGAAGGCAACGGGAGTCATGCCGGACATCAGTCTCAACCTGGACGGCGTGCTCGTCGCGATGATCGTGTGGATGATCGTGGGCTACGCGATCTTCGCGGTCGCCTTCGGGGCCGCGGCCTCACTCGTGAGCCGGCAGGAGGACGTCAGCTCGGTGAGCATGCCCCTGGTCATGCTCTCGATGATCCCCTATGTCCTGAGCTTCATGATGGCCACTGGGGACACCAACAGCGTGACCTTCCGAGTGCTGTCCTACCTGCCGCCCTTCGCCCCCTTCATGATGCCGGCGCGCCTGGTGCTGGGGATCTCCTCCTGGACCGAGCAGCTGATCGCCCTGGGGATCGCACTCGTCTTCCTTCCGCTGCTGGTGCGCGTGGCGGCGGCGATCTACACCCGGGCCGTCACCCGCACCGGCGCCCGGGTCCCGCTCAAGGAGGTCCTCAGGAGGGCGGAGCGGGCCTGAGCACGGTCCTCATCCGCCTTCACCGACCACATACCGACGACGATGGTACGCCTCCCCATGAAGGGAGGCGCACCATCGTCGTCTGATGGCAGCCGTCAAGCGCTCTGCGCGGCGGGTTGCGAGTCAGCCGGCCAGCTCGGGGAACCAGATGGCGATCTCGCGGGCGGCGGACTCGTCGCTGTCCGAGCCGTGGACGAGGTTGAGGATGGCCGGGGTGCCCCAGTCACGTCCCAGGTCTCCGCGGATGGTGCCGGGGGCGGCCTTAGTGGGGTCTGTGGGCCCCATGAGGCTGCGCACGCCCTCGACGACGCGCTGCCCCTCGGCGACCGCGGCCACCACGTTGCCGGAGGTCATGTACTCCACGACACCGGGGTAGAAGGGCTTGTTCACGTGCTCGGCGTAGTGCTCGGCAAGGATCTCCTCGGTGGGCGTAAGGACCTTCAGGGCCGTCAGGGCGTACCCCTTGGCCTCGATACGACGCAGGATCTCACCGGTGAGGCGACGCTCGACGGCGTCGGGCTTGATGAGAACGAGGATGCGACCGGTCTGGGACGTGCTGGTCATGGGGGCTCCTTGGTGGGTTGGCGGGTGAGAGACCGAGTGGACCATAACGGGTCCGGGCCCCTGCCGGCCATGGCAGAGCCGGGCTCAGGCCTGCTCGACCACCAGGATCGAGGCCGGAGCACGGTCGCAGGCGGCGTCAAGAGCCGCCTGAAGGATGAGCGCGGAGGACTGGGCTCCGGGGTCGCGGTGGCCGCAGGAGCGCTCCCCCAGGAAGGAGGCCCGACCGCGACGGGCCTGAAGGGGCTCGGTGTCCTGGGCGCCCTTGACAGCAGCCTGCGCCGCTGCGGTGAGGACACCGACCTCGTCCTCTCCGACCTCGGCGGCCTCCTTGGCGGCCACCGCCGCAGGGCGCCAGGCGTCGGCCATGGTCTTGTCCCCGCTGTTGGCGTGCCCCCGGACCTCCAGGCCCGAGGTGGCCTCCTCCAGGGCGCGGGCCAGCTCTTCCGGCCCCCAGGAGGCGGCCTCGCTGGAGCGGGAGGCCTTGAGGAAGGCCGTTCCCAGCAGCGGCCCACCGGCGCCGCCGACGGTGGCCATGAGGGTGGTGGCGACGAGCTTGAGGACTCCTCCGGGATTCGCCGGAATGCCTCCGGCCTGCTGAGCGGCGTTGAGCTTGGAGACCACTGCTTTCATGCCACGGTCCAGGTTGTCCCCGTGGTCGGCGTCTCCGATGGCTCGGTCCAGCTCGGTCAGCTCTGCGCGGTTCTCAGCGATCAGATCAGCGGCGCGGCGGGCCCAGTCGAGGGCCCAGGCGGCGTCCAAAGACATGGTGCTTCCTTCTCGGGTCTTGGCAGGTGTTGGTTCCGGGCCTGACCGTCATGCACCCGAGGGTGAAGGACGACCATGTGGCTGTGATCGGGCCCCGCACGGACCCGATGGGCCCCGGCACATCCCGGGAACGTCCGTGGGACGCGCCGAAGCAGGCCGACGAGGTGCTCATCGCCCGCTCGCGGTTCCATCCTCTCACGCACCTTGCCGCCTCGCGCGTTGAGGCAACCAATTGGTTGGCGACCAGTCCGATCACGTGCACCGCCACACATGACACGGAGACGTCAAGCGACGTGATCGCTGTGTGTACATGCTTCGGAGCGACATGACTCACCGATACGCCCTTTTGTGCTATGTATCATGTGACCGGTTTCCGGAATCATCCTCCCGAGCCTCAGGCATAGCGTCCCATCTTCCTCGTTCTCCCCATAAGAAAGACGACCCTCCCATGAGCACCCAGAAGTCCGTTGACCGAATCCTCCTTTCCCGAGCCCGGTGGGCCTCGCCCGTGCTCCCACTCCTGTGCGCCCTGACGCTCAGTGCCTGCGGCACGAACGGCGCAGCACCCTTGGACGCCGCCTCCACCCCATCCAGCCAGGCGACCTCCGCAGCACCGCACTCGACAGCCCCGTCGACACCCGCAGACGAGCAGAAGCCATCAGCGACAACACCGCAGACCACCTCGCCATCGCCATCTCAGCCCACCCAGACCGCCGACAGCCCCACCCCCACACCGGCGAACACCGCCCCCGACCGCAGCACGCTCCTCAATGCCTCACTGTCCCTGCCCTCGACGTGCCCAGCCACCGGCCCCGCATCCTTCTCCGGCGGACAGGCCTCTCTCAGCTTCGGGGGATTCGCCAGGATCGAGGAGCCCTCAGCCACCTACACCGTCAACGGCACTCCCACCATCGCGGTGGCGCTGACCTGCAACGGCGGCGGTTCAGCCGCCTTCCCGTCTCTGGCGTTCTACGACGAAGAGCTGAACCTCATCGCCTCCTACGATCTGTCGAAGATCAGCGACGCAGAGTCCTACGAGCCCACCGTCACCTCACTGGAGCCCCAGGGCGACACCCTGCACGTGGAGTGGAGCAACGAGAGGCTCCCCACGGACACCCGTGGGATACACAGCGGATCAGGCACGGGCAGCGCTGACCTGAGCTGGAACGGGAGCTCATTCGACAAGTCGAACGTCACAGTCCACGACGCCCAGGGGAACCAAGTGAGCAGCTAGGAGTCAAGGCCTGCCGAACAGGGCGCGGGCCTCTGCGGCCAGGACCACGGAGCCGACAATGAGAATTCCCGAGGAGGTCAGCGGGGTGTCATACCCCTCGGACAGGGCGACGGCCTGAGCCACACCCTCGCCGAGCTGCTGGCTCACGACGACACGGTCGGCACCGTAGACCTCCTGGGCGATCCCGCCCAGATCATCAACATCCATCGCCCGGGGCGAGTCGATGGGGACGCACACAACGGCGTCAGTCACAGGCTCCAGGCCCGCCAGGATGCCCTCGGCATCCTTGTCCGCCATGACGCCCAGGACCGCAACGAGGTGCTGGAAGCCGAAGGCCTCCTCGATGGCTCCGGTGAGGGCCTCGATGCCGTGGGGGTTGTGTCCGGCGTCGACCAGTACCGTGGGCGAGGAGCGCAGCACCTCCAGGCGGCCCGGGCTGGTGACGGAGGCGAAGCCGTCCTCGACGATGCGCGCGGGCAGCCGGCGCCCGCCGTGGATCGCCTCGGCGGCCGCCAGGGCCAGCAGGGCGTTGTGGGCCTGGTACTCCCCGTGCAGCGGAACGAAGGCGTCCTCGTAGACGGCCGCTGCGGTAGCAAAGGTGACCATCTGGCCGCCGACGGCGAGCTGGCGGTCAAGAACCTGCAGGACGCCGGCCTCCGGTGAGGCGGGGTCCTCCTGCGGGTCTCGCTCCCGACGCACGATCGCCCGGTGAGAGACCACTGCCTGCTCGATCTCGGCAGCGGCGTCGGGGACCTGATGGGCGACGATGACGGTGGAGCCGTCCTTGATGATGCCGGCCTTCTCGTGAGCGATCTCGGTGATCGACGAGCCCAGCCAGCGCTCGTGGTCGCGCCCGATCGGGGTGATGACGGCGACGTCGGAGCCGATGACGTTCGTGGCGTCCCACCGCCCGCCCAGGCCCACCTCGATGACGGCGACGTCGACGGGATAGTCGGCGAAGGCGGCCAGAGCCATGACGGCCAGGACCTCGAAGAAGGACAGGCGAGGCCCACCTGCGGCCTGAGAGCGCTCGTCGACCATGGCAACGTATGGGGCCACGTCCTCCCATGCGGCGATGAAGTCCTCCTCGCTGATCGGTTCACCGTCGCGGCTGATGCGCTCGCGGATGGTGGCCAGGTGCGGAGAGGTGAAGCGGCCGGTGCGCAGGCCGCCGGCGGCCAGAAGGCGCTCGGTCATACGGGCGGTGGAGGTCTTGCCGTTGGTGCCGGTGATGTGCACGGTGCGGTAGGTGCGCTCGGGGTTGCCCAGGAGATCGAGGACGGCCTCGACTCGTTCCAGGGAGGGCTGGACCTGGTGCTCGGGAGCGCGCGCGAGGATCTCGGCCTCGACCTCGCGCATGCGGGCGGAGACCTCGACGCCGCGGGCAGCGGCCTCCAGGTCGCGCAGGTGCTCACCCTCGGAGTCGTCGGGGAGCTGAGGCTCCCAAGAGTCCCAGTCGTCGGAGTCATCGGCGTCCACCTCGGCGAGGAGCTCCTCGAGACGGTCGGTGTCGCCGCCGGGGATCATGTTAGCGGCGACGAGCTCGCGCAGAGCCTCAAGGTCCTCACGGTCCTGGACCTCGGTGTCGACCTCCTGCTGAGCACCAGCAGCCTGAAGGTCGGCGGCGGAGACAGTCAGCCCATCGCTCTCGGTCGGATGGGGGGCGCCTGCCGCCTCCAGGTAGGGCAGGAGCTCGGGGTCGACACCGGTCTCACCGAAGACGGCGTCGACGACCTCCTCCCCTGTGGCGCCCTCGGGGATGCCGAAGGCGGCGCCGGGAGTGGTCTGCTTGGAGTCGTCGTCTGCGGGCACTGTGCCATCCTTTACTCGACGTGGAGGGTTGGGTAGAGGCTCTCTCATGCACTCCGGTCCCGCCCTAATCTAGCCGAGGCTCCCGAGCAGCCCGTCCCGCTCCCCTGCCCCCTGATGGCCGAAGTCCGACGCGATGACTACACGCCCCACCGCGCGTTGCGACAGCGCAGGCCCCCGCGCCCCGGGCTCTCACGCCCTGGGCGATCACGGACCACCCACCTCATCACATGCGAAGCCACAGATGCAGACGCGCACCTCCGTCTCAATGAATGACACGAAAATCACTTGAGCACAACGAGGCTTATTCATGGGGTGTATGTGAATATGAGTCTGAGGATGGCTGTGATGGTTTCTGGGAAGGTGTCTGGTGGTCTTCTGTAGCCGGTGTGCAGGACCCTTCATGTCTTGATGTTGGCGATGGCTCTTTCGGTCTTGTAGCGGATCTGGTTGACGGCCCGGTTGCAGGTCCTGTCGTTGGGGTGGAGGGGCAGGTTCGCGGGTTCTCTCCTGGGGGTGATCATGCCCAGTCCGGTGTAGCCCTTGTCGCCGACATGCAACGGTGGCTGCGCTCCGTCGGGTAGGTCCTGGGGTGGGACGTCGCTCAGGCCACAGCGGCGCAGCGCCTCGGTGTCGTGGCCCCTCTCGTCGTGGGGGGTCGGACACCCAGGCCAGGGCTCCTGACAGGGTGCAGGCGACCTGCACGCTGAGTCCCGTGGTCCTGTGCTTACCGGAGTAGAGCTTAGGGCGGTCCTTCCAGGACCAGCACTCAAGCAGGGTGCCGTCGACGATCAGCTGGGCGGTGGGGTCCAGGTCCTCCACGACTGGTACCTGGTCGCTGAGGGCGCCGGCTATCAGGGGTGTGCAGGCACCAATCACCCGGGAGGCGGTGGCCTGGGAGACGCAGTAGACCTCGGCGAGCAGCCCCTGGGGAAGGTTGTGCCTCAGCCAGGATCAGGGTCAGGCGCACACACAGGAACACCCCCAGCACCCGGGCCCCGAAGGCCGGCAGGGGGCCGTCGGCGTGGATCGTCTCGCACAGATCCAGGACATCATCGCGAGTAATCCTCGCGCTACTATTCATGGCGGCGGCTTGTTCTTGGTTGAGCTGGCTTCGACACCAAAACTCTCTCAAGAGCAAACCGCCATCTTACTTAGCGACACGCCCCCCCTTTAAAACACCCTCAACACCCTACGAATAAGCCTCCATGAGTGCCTAAGCCTCCATGAGTGCCAGAGCGAGAGATCCGAGACGTCGACGACTCAGTCGGAGAAGATCCTCGAGCGTCATCTGCGTATCACCTGCCATTATTCAGGACCGATAGATCACAGCACCCATCAACATGAAACATCAGCCATGAAACCCCTGCGAAGGAGAGCCAGAATTAATGGCACAGAAAGTAGCACGCAAGAGCACAGAAAAGGCAAGTGACTAGCGGTTTTCATGAGAATCTCCTCATGCGCACCGAGAAGATTGAAGGGTATCGCTCACCGATTATGACGACTTTCGTGGAAGATCTACAGCGCCATCCCCCGCATTTTAAACCATCACAGCGTGACCTCTGTGAACGAATTCCTCTCAGTCAGTAAAATTCGAGCTCCGATAACATGCCATCACGAGGGGGAAGTAAAATCAGACAGTCGTCCGCGTCCGTGAAGGTGATCTCGCCGCAGCAGACGCGCCCTCTCGCCTCATAGAAGTCGACGCGCACACAGGCCAACCCCTTTCCAAGCCTGCTGGCCACCTGGAGCTTGGTCTCCAAGCGGCTCGGAAGGGAGGCGAAGCCGATCTCGTCGGGCGAGTCCCACACCCTCAGCAGGGGCACGAGGCACTCCTCCACCAGCCGCGCCGGCTCCCCACTTACGCACCAGGAACTTGTCCGCCAGACGCCCTTTGAGAGGCGGAGTCGTAGACCTTGAGCCAGCCTGAGCCGACAGGGGGAAGTGGCCTCAGCGTCTCCCCTGATACTCATCCTCCGCACCTCTCAAAGCCAAGCCGGCCAGCGACCCCGTTCCAGGGAGGAAACAGCGCACGACGCCTCTCGTGTCGTCACCATGACGACACGAGAGGCGTGCTGGCCGAGAGGTGGGAGAGGTGACCTGTGGGAGGAAGTGCCGTGACTCAGCCAAGCCCTGGTGACCGAGCAGCGGTTTTACTCCACCCCATCCTTCAGGCAATCGGAAAGTTAATCAACCGTCGTGTCGGATCAGCGATCCGTCGTCTCGGAGACCTTCTCGACGGTGGCGGTGGGATCCTTCGCAGCCGGGTCCGCCACGACGGAGGCATCCACGCAGCCGACCTCCCGCTTGATGAGGTCCAGGTGGGCACCGGTCCAGGCGCCCTTGTCCTCCGGGACCCTCAGCTCCATGCGGATCCGATCCCCCACGTGCAGGCCGGCGGCCTTGCGCTCGTCCTGGACCAGGCGCACCAGGTCGCGGGCCCAGCCCTCGGCCTCCAGGGCGTCGTCGAGGGCGGTTTCCAGGACGACGAAGGCACCCGAGGGCAGCATGGTGGCGGCCAGGGAGTCGTCATCGACCTCGATGCGGGTGGTCAGGGTGAAGGCGGAGTCCTCCGCCTCCAGGACCACGGGGGTGCCGTCGAGCAGGACGTCGTTGAAGCGCACGTCCCCGTCCTCGGTGAGCTCCCACTGGCCCGCCTTGACGGCGGCGAAGAGCCTGGAGGTGAGCTTGCGGACCTCGGGGCTGAAGGCGCGCGGGTTGAGGGCCAGGTCCGTTCGGGCCTCGTAGCCGGCAGACTCGGCGTCCAGGACCCGCACCTCCTTGACGTTGACCTCCTCGGCCACGAGCTCGCGGAAGGGGGCCAGCCCGGCCGGGTCGGCCGTGGCAATGGTCAGGCTGCGCAGCGGCTGGCGCACGCGCAGCTTCTCGGCCTTGCGCAGGCTCAGGGCGGCCGAGACCGCCGCGCGGGCCTCATCCATGGCCGTGACGAGCTCGGCGTTGGCGACGTGGTTGGGCAGCACGGGCCAGTCGGTCAGGTGCACGGAGCGCCCACCGGTCAGGCCCCGCCAGATCTCCTCGCTCACCAGCGGCGCCAGCGGCGCCATGACCTCGGTGAGCACGCGCAGCACGGTGGCCAGGGTGTCGAAGGCGGCCGTCTCACCGTCGGTGAAGCGCTGGCGCGAGGTGCGCAGGTACCAGTTGGTGAGCACGTCGAGGAAGTCACGGATCGTGGCGCAGGCCCCGGTGATGTCGTAGCCGTCCATCTGGGCGGCCACCGTCTCGGCCAGATCCTTGGTGCGGGCCAGGACGTAGCGGTCCATGACGTGCAGGCCACCGTGCTTGGCGAACAGGCTCGCGTCGCTCAGGTCGACGCCGTCGGTGACGTAGCCGGACTGGCCCGCCTGACCCGCGTAGAGGGCGAAGAAGTACCAGGTGTTCCACAGCGGCAGCACCACCTGGCGCACGGTGTCGCGGATGGCCTTGTCGGTGACCACGAGGTTGCCTCCGCGCATGACCGGCGCCGAGAGCAGGAACCAGCGCATGGCGTCGGCCCCGTCGCGGTCGAAGACCATGGAGACGTCCGGGTAGTTGCGCAGCGACTTGCTCATCTTCGCCCCGTCGTTGCCCAGGAGAATGCCGTGGGAGACGCAGGAGGTGAAGGCGGGCCGGTCGAACAGGGCCGTGGCCAGGACGTGGAGGGTGTAGAACCATCCGCGGGTCTGGCCGATGTACTCCACGATGAAGTCGCCCGGGTAGTGCGACTCGAACCACTCGACGTTCTCGAAGGGGTAGTGCACCTGGGCGAAGGGCATCGAGCCGGACTCGAACCAGCAGTCCAGGACGTCGGGGATGCGGCGCATCATGGACGTGCCCGTGGGGTCGTCGGGGTTGGGCCGCACGAGGGTGTCGATGAAGGGGCGGTGCAGGTCGGTGACCTTCACGCCGAAGTCGCGCTCGAGCTCGGCGTAGGAGCCGTAGACGTCGGTGCGCGGGTAGTCGGGGTTGTCGCTGACCCACACCGGGATGGGCGCGCCCCAGAAGCGGTTGCGGGAGATCGACCAGTCGCGCGCGTTCGCCAGCCACTTGCCGAAGATGCCGTCCTTGATGTGACCGGGGTACCAGTCGATGTCCTGGTTGAGCTCGACCATGCGGTCGCGGATCGCCGAGACGCGCACGAACCAGGAGGAGACGGCCTTGTAGATGAGCGGCTTGCGGCAGCGCCAGCAGTGCGGGTAGGAGTGCACGTAGGAGGCCTGGCGCACCAGGACGGCGCGCTGGTTCTCGTTGCGGCGGGCCAGGGGACCGGTACCGTCGCGCAGGTCGGCGACGATGGGTTTGTTGGCCTCGAAGACCTGCAGCCCGGCGTAGTCGCTCACCTCCTCGGTCAGGCGGCCGCCGTCGTCGACGGGCACGACCGTCTCGATGCCGGCCTCGGTGCAGGCGATCATGTCGTCCTCACCGAAGGCCGAGGCCATGTGCACCAGGCCGGTTCCGTCGGAGGTGGTGACGAAGTCGGCGGCGATGATCTGCCAGGCCTTCGGCCCGGGGGCGGCCCCCTCGGCCCGGTGGGCGGCGTCGTCGAAGTAGTCGAAGATCGGGTGGTAGCGCCGCCCCACCAGGTCGGCCCCGGTGCAGGTGGACACGACCTGCGGCTCCTCGCCGAGCTCGCGGGCGTAGGCGCCCAGGAGGTCACGCGCCATGACGACGTCCTGGCCGGCCACCGGCGAGTCGAGGTCCTCGTCGACGTGGACGGTCACGTACTCGACGTCGGGGCCCACGGCGATGGCCAGGTTGGAGGGCAGGGTCCAGGGCGTGGTGGTCCAGATGAGGACCAGCTCGGGGCGCTCGGCACCCTGGCGCAGGGGCTCCTCCAGGCGCAGGCCCACCGTGACCGTGTTGTCCTGTCGGTCCTGGTAGACGTCGTCGTCCATCTTGAGCTCGTGGTTGCTCAAGGGGGTGCGGTCGTGCCAGCAGTAAGGCAGGACGCGGTAGCCCTGGTAGGCCAGTCCCTTGTCCCACAGCTGCTTGAAGGCCCACAGCACCGACTCCATGTAGTCGGGGTCGAGGGTCTTGTAGTCGTTGTCGAAGTCGACCCAGCGGGCCTGGCGGGTGACGTAGTCCTCCCACTCCTTGGTGTAGCGCAGGACGGAGCTGCGGCACTCCTCATTGAACTTCTCGATGCCGATGCCGCCGGGGCGGGTGATCTCGGTGACGTCATCGATGCCGAGCAGGCGTTGGGCCTCGAGCTCGGCGGGCAAGCCGTGGGTGTCCCAGCCGAAGCGGCGCTCGACGCGCTTGCCGCGCTGAGTCTGGTAGCGCCCGACGGCGTCCTTGACGTATCCGGTCAGCAGGTGGCCGTAGTGGGGCAGGCCGTTGGCGAAGGGCGGGCCGTCGTAGAAGACGAACTCGTCGCAGGGCTCGCCGCGGTTGTCGATGGAGGCCTGGAAGGTGCCGTCGGCCTTCCAGTAGGCCAGGACGTCCTCCTCAATGGCGGGGAAGGAGGGCGAGGGGTCGATCTGCTCCCCCGGCCGGTGCAGGGGGTAGAAGGCGGCGCCGGTCGGCTCGCTGCCGCCGGCGGTGGTGCTGTCAGCCATCTTCTCAGCCATC
Organism: Actinomyces sp. oral taxon 171 str. F0337; assembly: GCF_005696555.1. NCBI lineage: Bacteria > Bacillati > Actinomycetota > Actinomycetes > Actinomycetales > Actinomycetaceae > Actinomyces > Actinomyces sp. oral taxon 171. The sequence continues at coordinate 1,991,747 of NZ_CP040005.1, forward strand.
GCGGTGTGCTCTCGTCTCACTCGTTCCTACCGCCTCGGGCGGGTGCCCAGGGCCTGACGAGGACGACGTCGGCTCCCGGCCGGGACTGGTGCCCGGCTGGTGCCGCACCGCGGTACCACCTCGCTTGCCGTGCTGCATGCCCCGACGGGGACGGCGTGCACGACCGCTTCGTTTCCAGCTGTGACGGGCTGTCCCGTCCGGTTCTACTGCGGGCCGACGGCGCTGGTGCGCCGGGGTCCGGTTCTTCCGGAGGCTCGCCGGTGATGGCCGGGTCGGTGCCTTTGCTCCGGGGAGTGTAGTGGGCGGCATGCATCCGGGGCCAGTTCGCACCCCGCCTCGGCGACGTCGTCCTTCCCACACCCGACGGCGGAATAGGTGGAATAGCGGCAAGCGCCCTCCTGTCCCGGCCCCGACCCCGACCGAATCCGCACACACCAACAAGAACTTCAGGGACGACACGAATACGCGTCGTCCCTGAAGAGAATGTTGATCTGGGGAGCCTAAGCCTGGATGCTGATCACCGACTCGGATCCGCTCGGTCTAGCCGGCTGCGTTGAGCTCCTCGACGGCCTCCTGAGGGAGGTTGAAGCGGGTGGCCTCGACGGCCTCAGTGAGCTGAGTGACGCTGCTGACGCCCACGATCGGGGTGATGGTCGGCTGCTGGGCGTTGAGGAGAGCCAGCACGACCTGGCTCGGCTTCATGGCCAGGCTGTCCGACCACCTGCGCAGCACCGTCAGACGGTTGTCAGTCCCCGGATGCCTGTAGGCCTCGGGCAACGGGCGCTCCGGGTGCTCGTAGGCGCCGGTGAGCAGCGGCGTGTAGGCCCACAGGTCCAGCCCGTAGCGCTCGACGAGGTCCTTGCTCTCGATGGTCATCATCCCGTGAGGGTGGTCCTCACCCTCGACCGGGATGTCCGGCCTCGGATGGAGATACGACTCCCTCAGCTGTAGAGCGCTGAAACCGGCCGAGCCTCGCTGCTGGGCGTGCACGTTGGCTGCGGCGGCGTACCAGGCCGGGTGGTTGGACAGCCCGATCCGTGAGGTTAGCCCTTGACCAACCAGGTCGCCGAAGGTCTCGGCGACATCGGCGACCAACTGCTCCCGGTCCTCCATGTGAGCCCAGTACATGTCGATGCGCTCCGTCTGCAGGCGCTGCAGGCTGTCCCGGATGGCCCGATTGACAGTGTCCTTGCTGAGGCCTTCCACGGCGTCGGGGAAGCCGTGGGGGCGGGTCGGCTCCGCACCGGCCTTGGTGCTGATCCTCACCTGGTCGCGCACACCTCGATCAGCGAGCCACTGGCCGATGACGGTCTCGCTCTGGCCACCGAGGCCGGTCTCGGATCCCCAGAAGGCGTAGCAGTTCGCGGTGTCGATCCACTGGCCGCCCAGATCCAGGTAGGCGTCGAGGATCTCTCCGGACTGGGTGGCGGACAGGCGGGTTCCGAAGTGCATGGTGCCCAGCGCCATGCGGGGGTGTGCGTCAGTCATGGGGGGCCTCTCCTCCGTGTCATCAGGGTGAGCGATGTGAGGTACGCCTGCGACCGTAACCGAATCTGCACACACCAACAAGAACTTCAAAGACGACACGAATACGCGTCGCCTTTGAAGAAAATGTTGTTCTGTGGGCGGTGGCGCCGGCGCTCTCAGCCCTGGGCGCCTGGAGAGGCGTCCTGCTGCTGGAGGACACCCGAGGAGCCTGAGCCACCCTTCTGGTTGCTGCCATCACTCGAGCCGGAGCCCGACTGCTGGCCGCCGTTCGAGCCCGAGCCGGAACCACCGGAGGCGTCCCCGTTAGGGGTGGTCCGGCCGGCTCCGCCGGAGCCTCCTCCCGGACCGCCCTGACCGTTCTGTCCGCCGGGGCCTCCCTGGCCACCTTGACCGCCGGGGCCGCCACCGGGCATCTGTCCGCCAGGCCCGCCCTGACCACCAGGGCCTCCTTGCCCGCCAGGACCTCCCTGGCCCCCTCCGGGCACGCCCTGACCGTTGCCGGCTCCCTGCTGCTGGGCGTGACCGTTCTGGGCGCTGGAACTGAGGAGCTCGTTGCTCCCCCACCCGGCCCCGAAGGAGCCCGCCAGCAGCGCCACCCCGGCAGCACCCACGACGGCGCGACGACGGTACCAGGGCCCACGAGCCTTGGCCCGGGCCTTCTTGGCCGCTGGGGACGTGGAGGGCACGGCACCGATGGCCGCCGCGTTCTGAGCATCCGGGGACACCCACGCCCCTCCCAGCCTGGTGTCGGCAGTGCTGCTGCCGGCCGCAGCTCGAGCAGTCCCGGAGTCCTTTGCGGAGTCCTGCGTGACGTCCTTGGCAGAGGCCTCGGTCCTCACCGAGCCTGCGTCAGCGGATTCCACAGTGTCCTTGAGATCCTTGAGGTCCTTGAGGTTCTTGAGGTCCTTGGCGTCCTTGCTGCCGTCACTGCCGCGACCACTGGTGGCGCCCTGCGAGAGGCGCTGCGCAGCGTCGTCGGCGGCGTCCCTGGTGGGAAGACTCTCCGTGGCCGCGTCGCGCGGGGAGGAAGTGGCGTCGCCGCCGGAGGAGACGTGCTTGGTCATGGGTGTCCTTTCAGTCCGTTTCCCGGCCCGGCCGGGGCTGGAACAGACGTTAGGGACCCGCACTGTGCCCGGGGCAGGTCAAGCCTGTGGACCACCTATGTCCGGCGATCCCGCTCCCCTACCGCTCCCGGGCCACCAGCGTGTTGGATGCCTGGGCCCGGGGCCGCACCACCATGGAGTCGATGTTGACGTGGGCGGGCAGCTCCAGCGTCCAGGCGATGCAGGCGGCGACATCGTCGGCGCTCAGGGGCTCTGCGACACCGGCGTAGACCTTCGCGGCGGCCTCGGCATCGCCGTGAAGGCGGTTGAGGGAGAACTCCTCGGTGGCCACCATGCCGGGTGCGATCTCAATGACGCGCACCGGCTCACCCACCAGCTCCAGGCGCAGCGTGTTCGCGATGATCCGCTCGGCGTGCTTGGCCGCCACGTAACCGCCCCCACCGGGGTAGGTGTCGTGGGCCGCCGTGGAGGTGAGGAAGACCAGGTCCCCGCCCCGCTCCCGCAGTCCCGGAAGGAAGGCCTGGCTCACGCGCAGGGCCGCAAGCACGTTGCGCTCATACATGGTGGCCCACTCCTCGACGCTGCCCTCGGCGACCGGGTCGACCCCCAGCGCACCACCGGCGTTGTTGACGACGGCGTCAACAGACCCCTCAGCGAGCACCTCACTGGCCAGGCGCGCGACGTCGTCGGGCTCCTGGAGATCGGCGGCCACCCACGTGCACCCGGTCTCGGCGGCCAGCGCCTCAAGGCGTTCCACCCGCCGCGCGGTGGCGACAACCTCCCACCCGTGGGAGCGCAGGAGGCGAACGGTGGCGGCGCCGATGCCGGTGGAGGCCCCGGTCACCAGGGCGCGGCGGGCCGGTGCGGAGTCGACGGTGACGTTCTTGCGGTTCTCACTCATGAGCCCACGATACGTCTCCGTCATGCTCACCTGGCACAATCGACCACGATTCGCACGGGTCCACCCAGGCCCACTCGCGAAGCCCAGTACAGTCGGCCCCACCGGAAGGCCCCCTATGAACGCCGTCATCCTCGCCGTCCTGGTCATGCTCATCCTGGCGATGCTGCGCGTCCATGTGGTCCTGTCCCTGTTCGTCGGCGCGCTCGCCGGCGGGTTGAGCGCCGGCCTGGGCGTCAGCCACACCATGGTCGCCTTCCAGAACGGGCTGGCCGACGGGGCCAAGATCGCGCTGTCCTACGCGCTCCTGGGAGCCTTCGCCATGGCGGTGGCGCACTCGGGCCTGCCCCAGCTGCTGGCGAACTGGCTCATCGGCAGAATCGAGAACGAGGACGAGTCCGCCTCCCGTAAGGCCGTGCGCACCACCACCATTCTGGTGCTGGGAGGGATCACGGCCATGGCAGTCATGAGTCAGAACCTCATCCCGGTTCACATTGCCTTCATTCCTCTCGTGGTCCCGCCGCTGCTCATCGTCATGAGCCGGCTGCAGCTGGACCGCCGCGCCGTGACCTGCGCCATCACCTTCGGGCTGGTCACCACTTACATGTTCCTGCCCCTGGGATTCGGACGGGTCTTCCTCCACGACATCCTCTACGCCAACATCCAGGAGGCGGGCCTGGACGTCTCCCAGATCTCAGCCACCCACGCCATGGGGATCCCGGCGCTGGGCATGGTCGTGGGGCTGCTCATCGCCGTGTTCGTCACCTACCGCAAGCCCCGCGCCTACCGGATCGACACCGGCGGCGGCACCGGCTCAGGCGAGGAGATCTCCGGCCCGGTCGAGATCGACCGCCACAAGGTCGCGATCGCCCTGGTCGCCGTCGTCGCCTGCTTCATGGTCCAGACCTTCCTGACCTGGACGGAGTCCAAGGCCGACCCGCTCCTGGTCGGGGCGCTGACAGGCCTGCTGCTGTTCATGGCCACCCGGGCCGTCACCATCGCCGAGGCCGATGACATCTTCACCGACGGCATGCGGATGATGGCTCTCATCGGGCTCATCATGATCACGGCGCAGGGCTTCGCCGCCGTCCTGAAGGAGACCAAGCAGATCGAGCCGCTGGTGAAGTCGGCGACCTCCCTGTTCGCGGACTCCAAGCCCGCCGCCGCCTTCGTCATGCTGCTCGTGGGCCTCATCGTGACGATGGGCATCGGCTCATCCTTCTCCACCCTGCCGATCATCTCGGCGATCTATGTGCCGCTGTGCGTCTCCCTGGGCTTCTCGCCGGTTGCCACGGTCTCCCTCATCGGGACCGCAGGGGCCCTGGGGGACGCAGGCTCACCGGCGTCGGACTCCACGCTGGGTCCCACAGCCGGGCTCAACGCCGACGGGCAGCACGACCACATGCGCGACTCGGTCATCCCGACCTTCCTGCACTTCAACATCCCCCTGCTCATCGCCGGCTGGATCGCCGCGATGGTGCTCTGAAGGCCACCGGCCCCCGGAAGTCTCACCGCCCGGCACACCGGCACGGTACGGTGATGACCTCACGTCGCAGACGAGCAGGAGGCCTTCATGCGTATCGGGTTCATCGGCGCCGGCAACATGGTCAGCGCCATTGTGCGAGGGGCCGTGGCCGCGGGGACACCGGCCGGGCACCTGCTCCTGACCAGCAAGCACGGCTCCGCCGAGCGCCTGGCCGGGCAGGTCGGAGCAGTCCACGTGCCCGACGCCGCCGAGCTGGTCTCACGCAGCGACGTCCTCATCCTGGGACTCAAGCCCTACGTCATCCCCGACGTCCTGCCCCGGCTGTCGGAGGCCATCGGCCGCAGCAGGCCCCTGGTGGTCTCCATCGCTGCCGGCCTGACCCTGGAGCGCCTGGAGTCGATGCTGCCCGACGGGGCCCGGGTGGTGCGCACCATGCCGAACATGGCCGCCGCCGTGGGCGAGTCGATGACGGCACTGGCCCCGGGGAGCAGTGCGAGCGCCTCGGACCTGGAGACGGTGCGCACCCTCATGGAGAGCATCGGTCGCACCGTCATCCTGGAGGAGAAGGACTTCTCCTCCTTCATTGGCCTGGCGGGCTCCTCCCCCGCCCTGGTGTGCGCCTTCATCGATGCCCTGGCGCGCGCCGGCGTCATGGGTGGCATCCCCAAGGCCCTGGCCGTCCAGATCGTGGCTCAGGCGGTGCTGGGGACCGCCCGCACGGTGCAGACCGAGGCTCAGCGCACCGCGGAGGGAGGCAATGGCCGCACCCCGGCCGACCTCATCGACGCGGTCTGCTCCCCCGGCGGCACGTCGGTGGCGGGCATGGTGGCCCTGGAACGGGCCGGTTTCTCCGACGCCGTCGTGCGCGCCTTCGAGGCCATCGCCGAGCGCGACCGGCAGCTGGGCGCCTGAGCTCAGACGCGGTCCCACCCCGCTGCCGCACGCCACCACAGGCACAGCGTGCGCAGCACGACCCTTTTCTGCGTCCCGACACGATAAAGCGGCTCTCAACAACCCTGTCGTGATTCAAAGCACAGATCATTCTTGCTTGTCGTCAGGTAAATGCATGGCTAATGTTTCGGCCATGACCTTCTCTCACGCAGCTCGCTTCAGCGGTACCCATCCCGCTGACGTTCTGCGTGCCCATGCTGTCATGTGTTGTCGGGCCTGACCAGCGCCTGACACCACGGGGACTTCACCCCCGCAACGAGGTATCCGGCGCAATGAAGCGTCCGGAAGGCCCCGTTGAGACGGCTGACGCCAACCGAACGGCCCTGCAGGCTCTGCACGCAGCTGCACACCAGGCCGACCCCGGACGCTCCTCATACGCCAATGACACGCCACCGTCATGGAGGAGCAATGACCACCACCGTCACGCCACCCGCGCGCACTCTGCGCCCGCCGCGCAAGGCCCGTTCCAACGGCCAGTGGGCCCTCGACGGGCGCAAGCCGCTCAATGACAACGAGGCCTTCAAGCAGGACGGGGACCCGCTGGCGGTGCGCGACCGGATCATGCACATCTACGGCCCCGGCGGCTACGAGACCATCGCACCCGACGACCTCAACGGCCGTTTCCGCTGGTGGGGCCTGTACACCCAGCGCAAGCAGGGCATCGACGGCGGCCGCACCGCCCAGCTGGACGTCTCCGAGCTCTCCGACCACTACTTCCTGCAGCGGGTGCGTCTGGACGGTGGGAGTCTGAGCCGCGAGCAGCTGCGGGTACTGGGCTCGGTCTCCAACGACTTCGCCCGCGGCACCGCCGACATCACCGATCGCCAGAACATCCAGCTCCACTGGGTGGAGATCGGCAGCGTGCCTGAGCTGTGGCAGCGCCTGGAGTCGGTGGGTCTGACCACGATCGAGGGCTGCGGGGACACACCCCGGGGGTTCCTGGTCTCCCCGGTGGCCGGCATCGCCAAGGACGAGGTCATCGATCCGACCCCACTGGCCCGGGCCATCAAGGACACCTACCTGGGCGACCCCGAGCTGGCCAATCTGCCCCGCAAGTTCAAGACGGCCATCACCGGCTCCCCCAGCCTCGACATCCTCCACGAGATCAACGACATCTCCTTTGTCGGCGTCAACCACCCCGAGCTCGGTCCCGGCTACGACCTGTGGGTGGCCGGCGCCCTGTCCACCGCCCCACGTCTGGGCCAGCGGCTGGGGGCCTTCGTCACGCCGGAGGACGCCCTCGACGTCTGGTACGGCGTCATCCGCATCTTCCGCGACTACGGCTACCGTCGCCTGCGCAACAAGGCCCGGCTGAAGTTCCTCATGGCCGAGTGGGGGCCGGAGAGATTCCGCCAGGTCCTCCAGGACGACTACCTGGGGCGCGCCCTGCCCGACGGACCGGCCCCCGAGGAGCCGAGCGGGGACTCCGACCACATCGGCGTCCACGAGCAGAAGGACGGCCGCTTCTGGGTGGGGGCCAAGCCACCCGTCGGCCGGTTGAGCGGTGACGTCCTGCTGGGTCTGGCCGACCTGGCTGAGCGGGTCGGCTCGGACCGCGTGCGCACCACCCCGCTGCAGAACCTGCTGCTCCTGGACGTGCCTGCCGACAGAGTCGACGAGGCCGTCGCCGGCCTGCGGGCGCTGGGGCTCGATCCTGACCCGGGTGCCTTCACCCGCTCGACCCTGGCCTGCACCGGGCTGGAGTTCTGCAAGTTCGCGATCGTGGAGACCAAGAAGCTGGCAGCGCGCGTATCGGCCGAGCTCGACGCACGCCTGGCGGACACCGACCTCGAGCGACGCATCACCCTGACCGTCAACGGCTGCCCGAACTCCTGCGCCCGCATCCAGATCGCCGACATCGGCCTCAAGGGCCAGATCATCACGGTCGACGGCGAGCAGATGCCCGGCTTCCAGGTGCACCTGGGCGGCGGCCTGGCCACCGACGGACGCACCGAGGCCGGTCTGGGCCGCACGGTCAGGGGCCTCAAGGTCCCCGCCTCCGGCCTGACCGACTACGTCGAGCGCCTGGTGCGCCGCTACCTGGACCAGCGCCTCCCTGAGGAGACCTTCGCCCAGTGGGCGCACCGAGCCGATGAGGAGGCCCTGCAGTGAGCGCCGCAACCGCTGAAAGTGCCCGGGTGCCCCTGGGCCTGCCGCACCGGGCTCCTGCCGCCTCAAGGTCACGGGGCGCCGGCCGGGCCTCGCTGCGGTCCGCCGAGGAGCTGCACGCCCTCGCCGAGGCCGGAGCGCGCGAGCTCGGAGACGACGCCCCGGCCCTCGACGTCGCCCAGTGGGCGGCCCAGAACTTCCCCAGCACACTGGCCGTGGCCTGCTCCATGGCCGACGCCGTCCTGCCGCACGTGATCTCCCGGGTCCTGCCCGGCGTCGACGTCCTCTTCCTGGACACCGGGTACCACTTCGCGGAGACCGTGGGCACCCGCGACGCGGTGGCCGCCACCATGGACGTCACCGTCGTCGACGTGGCTCCCGAGCTGAGCGTGGCCGAGCAGGACGAGCGCCACGGGCCGGACCTGTGGTCACGGGACCCGGCCGCCTGCTGCCGTCTGCGCAAGGTCGAGCCGCTGGCCCGGGCCCTGAGCGGCTACGAGGCCTGGGCCACCGGGGTGCGCCGCGAGGACGCCCCCACCCGCACCCGCACGCCGCTGATCGGATGGGACACCACCCACGAGATCGTCAAGATCAACCCCCTGGCCGCTTGGAGCATGGCGGACCTGACCGGCTACGCCGACCAGCACGGCGTTCTCATCAACCCCCTCCTCTACGACGGCTACCCCTCGATCGGCTGCGCCCCGTGCACGGCGCGAGTCAACCCCGGAGACGACCCCCGTTCCGGCCGCTGGGCCGGATTCACCAAGACAGAATGCGGAATCCACCTATGAGCATCACCCTGACCCTCACCCAATCGGCCCCGATCTCCTCCCCCGACCCTGCTCAGGCTCCGGGCCGCGAACCGGTCGGTCTCGCTGACCTTTCCTGGGCCGCCACGGCCGCCGAGACCCTGGACATCCTTGACGTCCTGGAGGCCGAGGCCATCCTCATCATCAGGGAGATCGCCGCCGAGTGCCGCCGTCCCGTGCTGCTGTTCTCCGGGGGCAAGGACTCCGTGGTCATGCTGCACCTGGCGCGCAAGGCCTTCTGGCCCGCTCCGATCCCCTTCCCGGTCCTGCACGTGGACACCGGTCACAACTTCCCCGAGGTGCTGGCCTACCGCGACCGGACGGTCGAGGACCTCGGTCTGCGGCTCGTGGTGGCCCGCGTCCAGGACTACATCGACGACGGCCGTCTGCGCGAGCGCACCGACGGCACCCGCAACCCGCTCCAGACGATCCCACTCCTCGACGCCATCGAGGAGGGCGGCTTCGACGGCGTCTTCGGCGGCGGACGCCGCGACGAGGAGAAGGCCCGGGCCAAGGAGCGCATCGTCTCCCTGCGCGACGAGTTCGGCCAGTGGGACCCGCGCAACCAGCGCCCCGAGCTGTGGAACCTGCTCAACCCCCGCCATCGACCCGGCGAGCACGTGCGGGTCTTCCCCTTGAGCAACTGGACCGAGCTGGACGTGTGGCGCTACATCGAGCGCGAGGACATCGCGCTGCCCAGCCTCTACTACGCCCATGAGCGCGAGGTCTTCCTGCGCGACGGGATGTGGCTGGCGGGCGGCGGCGTCAACCGGCTGCGCGACGGTGAGGAGGTCGTCACCCGCACCGTGCGCTACCGCACCGTGGGCGACATGTCCTGCACGGGCGCCGTCGAGTCCGACGCCGCCACCAACCACGACATCGTCCTGGAGGTCGCCGCCTCCACCCTGACCGAGCGGGGAGCCACCCGCGCCGATGACCGCCTGAGCGAGGCGGCCATGGAGGACCGCAAGAAGGAGGGCTACTTCTGATGAGCGCCCCCACCCTCACCGACATCCCCGCCGAGGCCGACGCACGCGCCGCCGCCACCGGCTCACTACTGAGACTGGCCACGGCCGGCAGCGTCGACGACGGCAAGTCCACGCTCGTGGGCCGCCTGCTGTTCGACTCCAAGTCCGTCCTGCGCGACCAGCTGGCCGCCGTCGAGCAGGTCAGCCTGGACCGGGGTCTGACCAGCGCCGACCTCGCGCTGCTGACCGACGGGCTGCGGGCCGAGCGGGAACAGGGCATCACGATCGACGTCGCCTACCGCTACTTCGCCACCCCGCAGCGCTCCTTCATCCTGGCCGACTGCCCCGGACACGTGCAGTACACCCGAAACACGGTCACCGGCTGCTCCACGGCCGACGTCGTCGTGCTGCTGGTGGACGCCCGCAACGGGGTCCTGGAGCAGACGCGCCGCCATCTGGCGGTCGCCGCCCTCCTGCGGGTCCCGCACGTCATCGTCGCGGTCAACAAGATCGACCTGGTGGACTTCTCCGCCGAGGTCTACGCGGCCATCGAGGCCGATATCCGCGCCGTGGCCGCCGAGCTGGGCGTGGCCGCGATCCATGTCCTGCCGACCTCCGCGCTCCTGGGCGACAACATCGTCGAGGCCTCGGCCAGCACTCCCTTCTATGCGGGGCCGACCTTGCTGGGGCTCCTGGAGTCCCTGCCCACCGCCCGCGACGAGGGCGCCTTCCGCCTGCCGGTCCAGCTGGTCATCCGCCCCCAGGGTGCGGCGCCGGCACCCGAGCTGCGCGACTACCGGGGTTACGCCGGGCAGATCGCCTCGGGCACGGTGCGCGTCGGCGACCCAGTGGTGGCGCTGCCCTCGGGCAGGCGCTCACGCGTAGCCGGCATCGACCTGGGTGAGCGCAGCCTGGAGGAGGCCGTCGAGGGGCAGTCGGTGACGGTGCGTCTGAGCGACGACGTCGACGTCGCCCGTGGTGACACCCTGGCCGCGGCGGGCGATGCGCCGCAGGTGCTCACCGAGGTCACCGCCCGCGTGTCCTGGCTGAGCGAGGAGCCCCTGCGCCCCCGGGCGCGGGTACTGCTCAAGCACGGCGCCCTGACGGTCCAGGCGATCGTGGGCACCATTGAGGGCCGCCTCGACCTGGACGACCTGACCACGGTGCCGGCCGATTCCCTAGAGCTCAACGACATCGGCCTGGTGCAGCTGCGCCTGGCCTCCCCGGTGCCGTTGGCCGACTACTCGGTCTCCCGGTCTGACGGCGCCTTCCTCCTCATCGACGCCCACGAGGGCGGCACGCTGGGTGCGGGCATGGTGCAGCTGGCGGGTACAGGCGGCAGTGACCCCGCTACGGCCGCCCCCTCAGGCAGGGGTTGAGGCATGGCTCTCGAGATCTCTCCCCATGCACCCACCGGCCCCGCGGGCGGCTGGGTGGCCCTGGTAGGTGGCGGCCCGGGCAGCAGCGGCCTCATCACCGCCCGCGGCCTGGAGCTGTTGGGCCGGGCGGACGTGGTCGTCGTCGACGCGCTGGCACCCCGGGACATCCTGGAGGACCTCACCCCCGGAACCGAGGTCATCGACGCCTCCAAACGGCGCGGCCGGCACATCATGAGCCAGGAGGAGATCGATGCGCTCCTGGTCGACCTCGCCCGCCGCGGCAAGGGGGTGGTCCGTCTCAAGGGCGGCGACCCCTACGTGCTCGGGCGCGGCGGGGAGGAGGCGACCGCCTGCCGCCAGGCCGACATCGCCGTCGAGGTCGTCCCGGGGATCACCAGCGCCATCGCCGTGCCCGCGGCGGCGGGAATACCCGTGACCCACCGGGGGCTGTCGCGCGGCTTCTCGGTCATCACGGCTCATGCGGATCTTGGGGTCCTCCCCCAGCGCCGCGATCACACCCTCATCCTGCTCATGGGGGTCTCCCGCCTGCGGGACTCGGTGACCTCCCTGCTGGAAGCCGGCAGCGATCCGGCCACTCCGGCAGCGATCATCGAGCGCGGCTACCACCCCGATCAGCGCGTGACCACCACCGAGCTGCGATGTCTGGCCGACGTCGCCACCCGGTACGGCGTGACCGCCCCCGCGGTCATCGTCATCGGCGACGTCGTCACCCTGAGCCCGTACTGGGCCGACCGAGTCGTCGAGGAGACCAGGCCGGCAAGCCCCGCCGCCTGAGCCCGCCTCGGCGCGTGCAGACCGAATGTCCCGGAGTCTCTCATGCGCAAGCTTGTTCTTCTCGCCCTCGTCGGCCTGGCCGCTCAACTGGTCGACGGCTCCCTCGGGATGGGGTACGGCATGACCTCGTCCTCCCTGCTGCTCCTGGCCGGGCTGAGCCCGGCACTGGCCTCGGCCTCGGTGCACCTGGCTGAGATCGGCACGACCCTGGCCTCGGGGGCCTCCCACTGGCGACTGGGCAACACCGACCCCCGCCTGGTGGTCCGGCTGGGGCTGCCCGGTGCGGTGGGGGCCTTCAGCGGCGCCACGGTCCTGTCGCACCTGTCGACCCGCGCAGCGACCCCGGTGACAGCGAGCCTGCTGATCCTGCTGGGGGCCTATGTCCTGGGGCGCTTCGCCCTGCGCCCGCCCAGGGGATCTGGTAGCCGGCGCTCCCCGCACGGCAGGCGGCTCCTGGTCCCCCTGGGAATGGTGGGTGGTTTCGTTGACGCCACCGGCGGTGGTGGCTGGGGACCGGTGGTGACGACGACACTGCTCACTGGCGGTCGCACGGCGCCGCGCACCGTGGTCGGTTCGGTAGGGGCCTCGGAGTTCCTGGTGACGGTGGCGGCCTCGGCCGGTTTCCTCACCGGCCTGGGAACGGCGGGCATCAGCCTCGGGATCGTCCTGACCCTGCTGGCCGGTGGACTGGTGGCCGCACCGGTCTCCGCCTGGCTGGTCTCCCGTCTGCCCGGGGCGGTGCTGGGCACCGCCGTCGGCGGGCTGATCCTGGCCACGAACCTGCGGGTGCTACTGTCCTGGGCCGGGGCCTCGGCCAGAACCGGGGTCCTGTTGTACGGCGTACTCGGGGTAGTCTGGGCGGTCTTCCTGGCCCTGGCGGTCCGCAAGGCGCGCGTCACCGCCACAGAGATTCGGGAGGAGACCGAACAGGTGCTTGAGGAGGTCCACGCCGATCCTCGGCACGGCCACGCACCTGAGACTGCTGCACCGGACGAGCCAATCGCTTCCGGTGGTCTCGTCGGGTCGAGGCCGGTCGAGCCGGCTCGTTCTCACGCGCGCGCGGATCTGGTGGTGGAGCCGGCATGAGTACTCGTCCTCTGGTGCTGCTGGCCCACGGCTCGCGCCGGCCCGGGCCGTCCTCAGTCCTGTCCCGCACCGCCGAGCGCGTCCGCACGATCCTGCCGGAGGTGGAGGTGCGCACCGGCTATGTCGAGCTCCAGCCCCCGGACCCGGCCACGGCGCTGGAGGGGCTGGTGGATCCAGTGGTGCTGCCCTTCTTCCTGGCCCGCGGCTATCACGTCCTCAAGGACGTACCTGCCGCGGTGGAACAGCACGGATCAGGGACGGTCACCGGGCATCTGGGGGTCGAGGAGCACCTGGTGGAGGCCATCGCACAGCGTCTCCACGAGGCGTCCGCGCCTCTGGGCGGGATCGCAGGGCTCGACCGCATCGTCCTGGGCGCGGCCGGGTCACGTCAGGCGGCGGCGCTGGAGGAGGTCGAGGCCATCACTCGCCTGCTCGAGGCGCGTCTGGGGCGCGAGGTGACGCCCGCCTACCTCTCGGCTGCGCGCCCCAGCGTCCGTGACGCGGTGAGCACGGCCCGGGCCCTGGGGGCCAGGCGGGTGGGTGTGGCCACCTACCTGCTGGCGGAGGGGCGTTTCCACCGGGCCCTGCACTCCACGGGCGCCGACGTCGTAGCCGTCCCGATCGGCGACCACCCGGCGATCGCCGAGCTGGTGGCCCGCCGCTACCGGGAGCAGATCGCCTGACCGCGAGCGCACCCCGCCCCGAGCCGGGCGTTCTTCGCGGAGGGCGACCGTTTTTCCACACCCCTACGCGAAACATGTCGCTCTCGGCGAGTGGCGGCGTCAGTCGTCTGCCGTATCAAGGAGCCGCTCGGACAGGCGCTGGATGATGGGCTCGATCTCCTGCGAGGTGGTGGCTGCAGCACTCACGCGGCCGAAGATGCCTACCGCCAGAAGTCCGAAGGCCGTCTCCTCATCCTGCTGGCTCGGCTCCTGGCGCCCACGGGAACGGGCCACCAGGTGGGAGGTCTCTCTCAGCCAGCGGCGCCAGGTGCCGGCCAGCCTGTCGCGGGAGTCCTCATGACGAATCGCGTAGAGCCAGGTCTCCAGGTGCAGGACAACATCCTCCATGGGAAGCTCCTGGAGCTGCTCACTCCACTGCTCGGGAGTCGCCGGCTCCTGAGCGGCCTCATCCGAGCTCTCCTCACCACAGGTGACGACCTCCAGGAATAGGGCCTCCTTGGAGGGGAAAGAGGAGTAGAAGGCGCCCTTGGTGAATCCAGCGGCCGAGGCGATGTCGCTGACCGCTGCCCCCTCGTAGCCCTTGGCAGCGAAGACCTCCCTGGCAGCAGCAAGAATCCGCGCCCTGGTCTCCTCGCTCCGACGGCGCCCGCCGCTCCGCCCCGGGGTGGCTCCGCTGACTGCAGTGGAGGCGGAGGCCAGCTTCCGGGAGGCGAGGTCCAGGGAGGCCGCTACCGCACTCTCACTGCTCCGGCGCGCACCCTGACCGGCCGCCCCCACCGCACGGGAGAAGGCGGTGATCGCCTCATTGAGGGCGCGCGTCGCCTCCCTGATGTCATCAGAGGCGGAGGCCCCGGAGTCATCACTGTCACTGTTCGGCCCACGGGCAGAGCTCCTGGCGGTCATGCCCCCACTGTAGAGGAGGCCCCTCAGAAAGGGGTTCACGGCACTTCCCCCTCCACGTTCGTCACTTCCCCCACCGGGCTCCAACCATTCGGGCATCCCGGCCGACTCAGGGCCGCCTTCCCAGGGCCCATGACGCTCCGGCGACGGCCACCAGGCACCATCCGCCCAGGAGGCCCCAGGAACGGGCGGGCATGGCGGCGTCGTGGGAGAACAGTCCCGCACGCACCACCTGAGCCATGGGCTCGAAGGGCAACCAGCGGTGGATCTCCTGGGCCCAGTCGGGGAGCCTGTCGGCGGGGAAGCTGACGGGCGAGAACAGCATGATGCCGAAAGCAAGTACCTGGGAGAGGATCTGAGCCAGGGCCGGAGCCAGGAGCGTGGCGATGGCGTATCCGATGCAGGCCGCTGTCAGAGCGACCAGTACGGCGCCGGGCACCAGCCACCACTGCGGGGCGAGGTCGACGTCGAAGCGGGCGTTGGCCACGAGGACGCCCACAACCAGGCCGGGCAGTGCAAGAGCGGTCCAGATGGCGAGGTCTGCCAGGAGGAAGGCGACCCTGGGGACGGGCAGGGTGCGCATCCAGTCCAGGCTGCCCTCAGTGCGGGACTGGGAGACCCACTGAGGTGTCATGATGAGGCCCAGCGAGATGAGCGCGATCGCCGGGCCGCCGCCGGCCAGGTAGAGGCTCGCCTCGCGGCCTGGGTGGCCCGCGATGAGCCCGTATCCCAGGACCATGGAGACGGACAGCAGCGTCTGGACGATGATGAAGAAGGGAAGCATGGGGAGGCTGCGACGGAACTGCCACTGGATGAGCAGGCCGAGCTGACGCCAGAGCGAGGTCTTCTGGGACGCGACCTCGAGAACAGTCTCACTGGCCGGGGCCGCTTCAGTAGTGGCACTGGTTGGAGCAGGCATCGGATTCTCCTTACGTTTCATGTTTCTCTGGGGACTGGAGTCGCACCGCGCCTACGTGGCAGCGCGGGGATGACGCGAATCATCGGGACGGGCCGGGACTCCCACGGATTCACACGGTTCAGGCGGCATGACGGCGCACCTCCTCACCCGTGCTCCCGGTGAGGTGCACGTAGACGTCCTCCAGTGAGATCGGTGCCAGCTCGTAGCGCTCGATCACTCCGTCCTTGAGGGCTTGAGCGGCCCACTCCACGGCCTGGGTCGTACGCTGAGAGTCCACCGCCACGGATGCGCGCACGGCGTCGTGCTGTGTCAGGCTCATTCCCGCGGGAGGCTCGATCCGCCGGCCGGGAGTCCGGCTGACCTCCAGGACGAAGGGAGATCCGTGGCCGGCCACGAGCGCTGCGGGAGTTCCCTCGGCAATGACGTGACCGTGGTCCAGGATGGTGAGGCGGTCGACTGCCCGCTCGGCCTCCCGCACATTGTGGGTCACGAGGAGGACCGCGGATCCAGCATCGGCCAGGAGGCGGATCTGGTCCCACAGCAGGCGACGGCGTACCGGGTCGACGTCATTGGTGGGCTCGTCGAGGATGACCAGGCGCCCGGGGACGACGGCGCACATGGCGAAGGCCGTCAGACGGGCAACGCCACCGGAGATCTTCTGTGCGGGAGTCGTGGCCCACTCCCCCAGGTCGAGGGCTTCGATGAGCTCCTCGGCGCGTCTGCGCGTCTGACGCGGACGCCCTCCTCGCAGGCGCCCCACGAGGTCGATGGCCGTCAGAGGAGTGAGCCCCGTGATGGGGACATTGGCCTGTGCCTGGACGTTGGTGAGACGGCGGGCGAGAGCGGGGTCGGCGACGGCGTCGACCCCGTCGAGCCTGATGCTCCCGGAGGTTGGACGCAGCAGCCCCACCACCTGGTTGACCAGCGTGGTCTTGCCCGCGCCATTGTGCCCGAGGAGCCCGACCACCTCGCCGGCACCCACCCGCATAGTGACGCCGGCGTTGGCTCTCACCGCGTGCGGCCCACTTCCGAAGTGCTTGTGAAGGTCCTCAATGGCTAGTACGTCGGCCATGAAGCCCCCTCCTTTCGTTCAACTACCTGGATCCGAGCACCTGATCGGCCACCAGACCGATCCGTACCGGTTGGTATCTAACATACCACTCAGTATTACCAGAAGGTTTCAAGGGCCCTGAGGGTTCTCATAACAACAGAAACGCTGTCCCATACCAACCGGTATGGGACAGCGTCTACCCGCCATTCTGTCTTGCCCGAAGCGGCCTGCATCACCCCTGACGGATGTGCCAGCGCGAGGAGGCCGTGGAGGCCTCGATGAACTCGCGGAAGGGGCCGGGGACAGCAGCCAGCTCCTGGGGCGTACCACGCTGGGCCACGCGGGCACCGGCCTGACTCGGCTCGAGGAAGACGACCTCATCGGCCTGGCGGACGGTGGACAGACGGTGGGCCACCACGATGACGGTGCGGCCCTCGGAGAGCTCGCGCACCACCTCGGTGATGGCGGACTCGTTCTCCCCGTCCAGGGCCGAGGTGATCTCGTCGAGCAGCAGGATGGGTGCGTCCTTGACGAAGGCCCGAGCAATGGCGACGCGCTGGCGCTCCCCGCCGGACAGGCTCAGCCCGCCGGGACCGACCTGCGTGTCCCACCCGTGCGGCAGCGCCTCGATGACGCGGTCCAGGCGGGCGCGTCGGGCGGCCTCGGCCAGCTCGGCGTCGGTGGCCGCGGGTCGGGCGATGCGCAGGTTCTCGCGGATGGTGGTGTCGAACAGGTAGACGTCCTGGAAGACCATGGAGGTCATGCCCATGATCGTCGAGGCGCGCATGGAGCGAACCGGTGCGCCGCCGATGGTGACGGTCCCGTCGTCGACGTCCCAGAACCGGGCGGCCAGGCGCAGGATCGTGGACTTGCCCGCCCCTGACGGGCCCACCAGGGCGGTCACTCTTCCCTGTGGTGCGCTCAGGGAGACGCCCGCCAGGACGGGGCGGCCCTCGTCATAGGAGAAGGAGACATCACTCAATGCGACCGTGGTTCCCTGAGGGGCGATCTCCTGCCCGGGCTCAGGATCGGGCAGGGGGCGCGCGTCGAGGATGTCCCCCACGGCCCGCAGAGCGACCTTCGTGTTGTCCGCCTCGGAGGCGTACATGGCGGCCTTGGTCAGCGGCAGGAGCGTGCGCGCGGTGACGGCCATGATCGCGAGGTAGGCGACGACGTCGAGCCGGTGACCGCTCACGCGCGACAGACCGACCGCCATGACCAGTGCGAAGGCGACGTTGACGATGAGGTTGAAGTACTGGCCGGGCCGGCCTTTGACGCGCAGACCGTCAAGCGTGGACTCTGCGTCGTCCTCAAGGGCGGAGCGCACCGGAGCCCAGCCAGTCCTGGTGACGCCGGTGGCGCGCAGCACCGGCTGGAGGCGGGCGAACTCCACGAGCCGGCCGGCGGCAGCGCTCGAGGTGCGGTCCTCCATCTCGTTGGCACGGGTGGTGGCGGCCCCCATGAGGCGCAGCACGAGGACCAGAGGGATGATGGTGGCGGCCATGATAAGAGCCAGGGGCCACTCGACGACAGCGGTGGCCCCGAGCATGACCAGTGGGACGATGAAGGCGTTGCACAGGTTGGGGATCACCATGGAGGCCAGGTGGGAGAGGGTGTTGACCTCCTTGGAGGTGGCGTTGACGACCGCGGCCTCCCGCTCGGCGCTGAACCAGCCCAGGGGCAGGGTCAGGACGTGCTCGGCGATGCGGTCGATCATCGTGTCGCAGACCTCGAAGACACTGATCCGGTAGGAGCGGTGCATGGCGATGGTGTCGACGACGGCGGTCGCCGCCCCCAGGACCACGACTGCGATCAGCCAACCGGTCAGCGACCCCGAGCGGGAGTAGAGGGCGCGCAGGAAGGGGATCATGAGGGCCAGGGTGAGTCCCTGGAGGACGGCGGCGGCCACGAACCAGGCGATGATGGTCCGCATCTCGGCGGCATTGACGACTCGCGTCAGCAGCTTCCACATGACTACTCCTCCTCCTGCCCTGCGACCTCGGCTCCGAGCGGTTCGACCTGGGCGGTCAGCGCCGCAGCATCGGTCTCCTCGCTCAGGTCCTGGCTGCGCCACATGGCTGCGTAGCGGCCGCCGGCGGCCAAGAGCTCCTCGTGCGTGCCGCGCTCGGTGATGTGTCCGGCGTCGACGACGAGGATCTGGTCGGCGTCACGGATCGTGGACAGGCGGTGGGCGATGATGATGACGGTCCGCCCGGCCGCCAGCCGGGACAGGGCCTGGTGGATGTCACGCTCGGAGGCCGGGTCGGCCTGGGCGGTGGCCTCGTCCAAGACGAGGACGGGGGCGTCCTGGAGGTAGGCGCGCGCCAGCGTGACGCGCTGACGCTCCCCTCCGGAGAGGAACCCTCCCTCGTCGCCCAGGATCGTGTCGTAGCCATGGGGCAGACGCGTGATGCGCTCGTGGATGCAGGCCGCGCGGGCGGCAGCCTCGGCCTGCTCCCGGGTGGCGTCGGGGCGTCCCAGGGCGATGTTGTCGTGGACGGACTCGTGGGCCAGGGCCACATCCTGCAGCACGACCGCCACGCGCGAGAGCAGCCAGGGGAAAGTCGCATCCCGTACGTCGACGCCGCTGATGCGCACGGCACCGTCGTCGACGTCGTAGAAGCGGGCGATGAGGCGGGCCAGGGTCGACTTGCCACCACCGGAGGGACCGACGAGCGCTGTCACGGTTCCCGGCTCGGCGGTGAAGGACAGGCCGTGCAGGACCGGGGAGCCGTCCTCGTAGGAGAAGGTGACGTCCTCGACGTCGACGCGCCCGGGGGCGGGCCCCTCACCGTCGCCATGGGTCCCCTCGGGCATCGGCGGCTGGGAGAGCAGGTCGGCGGTGGCCTGGGCAGCCATCCTGGATTCGTACATGTGCTGCATGAGACCGATGAGGGTCATGAGCCCCTCCGGCAGCCCGAGGGCCACCAGGAAGAACGGTAGGGTCGCAGACAACGGCGTCCACCCCTGGGAGGTGAACAGGACAGCCAGGACCGCGACCGTCGCGAAGACCGTGGAGGGCCGCAGGACCGCGGTCATGGCACTGATGGCCTTCCCGGACCTGCTCACCCACTCGTACGACAGGCTGGAGAACTCGGCCCGTGCCTGGCTGAACCGGGTGCGGGATGCATCGGTGGCCTGGAAGCCCTTGATCTCCTTGATGCCCTCGAGCATCTCGACGGTCGCGGCGGCCAGCGCGGTCTGAGCGGCACCGAAGCGCTCGGTGATGTCCGACAGGCCGGACATGGTCAGGAACATCGCTCCCAGTGCGAGCACCCACAGCCCCACCAGTGCGCAGGCCAGGCGCCAGTCGGTCCACAGCAGATAAGCCGTCCCCGCCGCCGCCATGACGACGGCGTTGGTGGCGTCCCCGGGGACGTGGGCAACGAGGGTATGGATGGAGGTGGTGTCGTCGCAGACCATCTTGCGGATGGTGCCGTGCGGGATCTGCGCCACCCGCCCCAGGGGCAGGCTGCTGATGGCGTTGACGACCCGCTCACGCAGGTGGTGTCGCAGGCGGGCCTCGGCCAGGTGCGTGATCCCGAGGCCGGCCAGGTAGAGGGCCTGGGAGGCGAAGAGCGCCCCGACGGCGATGGCCGCCCAGATCCACAGGCTGCCGCGCCAGCCCTCCGGTGAGGTCTCGCCCAGCCAGATGGCCGCCATGTTGCGCATGGCCTCGAAGGGGACGATGGACATCAGAGCTCCGACGGCGGTCAGTAGCGCGGTGACGATCATGGCCGGGCGCGCCGGTCGGATGAGCGCGCCGACGGTGACGCCGGCGTTACCGATCTGGCCGGGATGGTCGGCCGGCTCCTCGGTGAGGCGTTTCGTCGACTGGTTGGTCATGTGCTCTCCTCAGTGGAGGGTGTTCCAGATGATGATGACCAGCGCCCAGGTAAGTGCCACGACTCCCCAGTCGCGCCCCCGCCAGGGCTCGTCGGTCATCTCGGTGCGCCGCCGGTGGGCGCCGAAGGCTCGCGAGTCCATGGACAGGGCGACGCGCTCGGCGTGCTGGATGGCGAGGATCATCAGCGGCAGGATGGATCCGATCCAGCGGGCCACGGGCGCGAGCAGCCCCCAGCGCTGTCCGATTCCGCGCAGCGCCCTGGCGGTGCGCAGGAGGATGAAGTCGTCATGGAAGCGCGTGATGAAGGCGATGGCCGCCGTGCCCGCCGCCCCGAGGCGGTAGGGCATGTGGAAGGTGGTGGTCAGGGTGCGGATGAGGGCCTCGGGGTCGGTGGAGACACCGGAGACGAGGACCAGTGCGATGAGTGCACCGATACCGGTGCCTCCGGTCACCGCATCACCCAGGTCGTAGAGGCGCGCAGCAGTCTCCTGGTGGTGGCTTCCGCTACTGAAGATCCAGATCATGAGCGCAGTGACCATCCAAGGGGCGATCACAGAGGCGATGGTGCGTCGCAGGGAGGCGCGCGCGGCGATGACGAGAAGTGAGGAGGTCAGCAGGACGCCCAGGTTGAGGTGATGGTTGCGCAGGGCGAAGATCATCACCATGACGGGCAGGACCGCCAGGAAGAGGGTGAAGGGGTTGAGGGAGGTGAACAGGCCTCGCCGCGGCTGGGGCCTGGGCGGGACCGGGGGAAGGCAGGGTGATCCGGAAGGCGAGGCATCCGCCTCGACGTCGACTGTCCTGGCCGTCTCACCGGCGTCCTCGGCCGCGGCGACCCTTTGCGTTGGGTCCGGGCCCGTTCTGGTTCGCACCGTCGGCCGCGGCAGGGCGATGATGTGGGTGCAGTGCTCCAGGGCGAGCTCGAGGTCGTGGGTGGCCATGATGACCGTACGCCCCTGGTCGCGCAGCTGGTCGATGAAGTCCATGAGCTCGCAGGTGTTGTCCCAGTCCTGCCCGTAAGTGGGCTCGTCCAGGACGACGACGTCGCGTTCCTCGCTGACCATGGTGGCCACCGACAGCCTGCGGGCCTGGCCGCCCGAGAGGGTCAGCGGGTGGTGGTCCTGGTGACTGACCAGGTGAAATTGCCTCAGGAGCCGGTCGACCCGCTCCGGTGGGGTGCCTCCGACGGCGAGCTCGGATCTCACGGTGGTGGCCACGAACTGGTGCTCAGGATTCTGGAAGACGTAGCCGACCAGGTGCCTGCCCTTGCCGACGTCCCGGCCGCCGACCACTGCCTTGTCGGCGCTTGAGCGGACGAGTCCGGCCAGGGCGGACAGGATCGAGGACTTGCCGGCACCATTGGGGCCGACCAGCGCCACGAGCTCACCGCCTCCCAGCCGCAGGGACACCCGGGGTGAGCGCCCTGGGACCTCGAGGTCTATCAGCTCGACGCTGGTTCGGGGCTCGGGCCGGGGGCTGCCGGCGAGCACGCGGCGGGTGTCGATGACCTCGACCTGCTGCCAGCTCTCAGTGGAGTCCCACGTCCGTCTCTCCAGGTAGCGCACCTCCTCATCGGCACACAGGTCGGCGAGCCGCGGCACCCGGATTCCGGCCTCGGCGCAGGTCAGCGCCGCCTCCGGCTCGGCAGCCCCCGAGGGGAGGTCGTCGTCGGCGTCACGCAGGGCGCGGGGCATCCACACCCCGGCGTCGGTCAGCTCGCGGCGGTGTCTCATGAAGACCTCGCGCGGCGAGCCGGCACCGATGGTCCGCCCGTCGGCGTTGAGAGCCAGGACCTGGTCAACGACGGGCAGTACCGGATCGAGGTCGTGGTCAATGACGACGACTGCCGTCCCGGAGGCCGTCAGGGAGGAGATGAGGGCGTAGAACTCCTCGCGCCCAGTGGTATCGATGGTGCTGGTCGGTTCGTCGAGGACGAGGAGCTGTGGGCGCATGGCCAGGGCGACGGCGAGCGCGAGCCGTTGACGTTGCCCGCCCGAGAGTGTCCAGGGGTCGTCCCAGATGCGCTCGAGGAGTCCCACCCCGTGCAGGGCCTCCTCGACCCTCGAGGTGATCTCGTTGCGGGGCAGGCAGAGATTCTGCAGGGGGAAGGCGACCTCATCATGGACGGTGCGGGTGACGACGGCGGCGTCAGGGCTCTGACCGACATAGGCGACGGTCTGCGCCAGGGTCTGGACGGTGGCGTCGGCGACCTCGGTGCCGGCCAGCCTCAGGCTGCCGGCGTACTCCGAGGGCAGGCAGTGCGGGACAAGACCGCACAGGGCACGCACCAGCGTGGTCTTGCCGCAGCCCGACGGGCCGATGACGGCGGTGACCTGGCCGCACAGATGGGTCAGGTTGGCGGAGTCCAGGACCCAGTTCTCGCGCCCGAGGTAGTGGACGCTGAGGCCCTCGATGCTCACTAGCGCCGCTTCTGCTGCCCCTGACGGAGACTGTTTGGTCTCGTGCTCAGCGAGCACGGCAGGCGCTGACTCAGGCACGGCCGGTCATGCGGTGATCGATGCCGACGCCGGCGCGGTTGAGCAATCGGGTCAGGACGATGGTGAGGCCGCCACCGACCAGGGCCGAGACCACGGCAATGACGACGCCGGCGCTCGCGAAGGCGACACCCGCCGAGGCGCTCATGACGGAGACGTACATGAGGCCGTTGAGCAGGCCGAAGGTCGCCGCTGAGATGAGGAAGGACCACCAGGTCCACTTCCGGTAGAGCATGAGGGCGAGGGGCACCTCGACGAATGCTCCACCAATGAGGTTACCGACAATGGCCGCGGGGCCGACAGGTGTGGTGAAGACACTCATGATCCCCATAAGAAGGGACGCGATCATCACGGCACCCGGGCGGCGCACGACGGTGGCGGGCAGCAGGAAGGGAACGAGCCACAGTCCCATGAGCGCGCAGCCCAGGAGCACTGCGTCTCGGGAGGCTCCCGCCGCGGGGGCCAGATAGTTCAGGGGTACCAGGAGGATCATGGAGACGACAGCCAGCGCGGCGATCATCATGAGGTTCCGAGTTCCCAGGGCGGAGTTGGCCAGGCCTGAGCGGGACGAGGTGTGAACCGAGGGATGTTCCTGCTCAGTGGCCGCCGGCGTGCGGTTGGTGGTGCTCATACTTTCTCCTTGCGTGTTCTCCCAGGTCACGGTGACCGCTCCGACGTCGTGCCGGAGCCCGGAGGGCGCGCCGTGACAGGCGCGCCTCCGTGGTGACCGCACATCTACTCCGCCACCAACCCTTTTGCAAATCATTATCATTATTGACTTGTCTAGAGAATTGCCCGACTCCGGCTGCGCAGCCGGCAGGCTGAATGGGTCACCCCTCAGGGATGCCCCCAAGAGTCGACTCATCCCGCCTCGCCAGCTTTGGTGAGGCACACCTAAGTGTCTACTCCTTCTCGGGGGATCCCGCAAGGGCCGGACAGGCACGGAGCAGTCACGGAGCAGTCACGGACTCCCCGGACCAACCGTTGAAAGGAGAGGAGAACCGGGTAGTCAACCGGCACTGAAGAGAGTCGCGGCGAGGCCCGCAGTAGCCTCAGCCCGGCGCGCCCAGGCCGCCGCGGCCCACGAGGTCGATGCGGTGCATCTCCTCGGGACGCAGGCATCGCACCCGCTGGGTCAGGGACTCGGCGGCATCGTGGACCGTCTCCAGGGGATCGGGCAGGTCCACGGGCGCGGTGGGCGGCGAGTCCAGGCGCAGGCTCTCCCAGGAGACGGAGAAGTCGGCGCCCACCTGCAGGCAGGCCGCCACGAAGGCTCCGCGCAGGGCGGCGCGCGTGGCCGGGGGGATCTGACGGGCGCGCTCGATCTCCTCCGGTTCGCACAGGTGCGCCATGGCCCCCTGGGCAGTCAGGCGCGGTACCAGCCCGGTCTCGGCGTTGAGGTCGTGGTAGGCCAGATCCACCCGCGAGCGCAGGGCCTCCAGGGCCTGGCCGGACAGCTGGGGGTGGCGCTCGCGCTGGGCGCGCATGAGGCGACGCTTGATGGCCCAGTCGATCTCGGTGTCGATAGCGCCGTCGTCGTGGCGACGCAGCGCGGAGATGACGCGTGGCGCCAGGTCGGTGAGCAGGTGATCGGCGCCGCGGAGGAAGTCCGGTACTCCGGCGTCGCCCAGGTAGGAGGTCATCCGCTCCAGGAAGGCCTCCTGGATGTCGACGGCGCTCAGGCGGCGGCCGTCGACGGTGATGGCGGGAACGTCTCCCCAGGGGCTCTCCCCCAGTGCGGACAGCGTGGCCAGCGGGTCGGCCAGGATGAGGTCGGTGAAGTCCCAGCCGGCCTCGAGGGCGTCCAGGAGCAGGAGGGTCACGGCGCTGCGCAGCCCCGTTGTCGGCTCGGCCATGGTGGTGTCGGCGCAGGTGACGTGCAGGCGGCGCAGGCGGGTGGCGTCGGCATGGGGCTCGTCGCGGGTGTTGACCAGGGCGCGCTGCCCGGTGGTGTCGGCCGAGGTCAGGGCCTGCAGGTGGGGGCGCGCGGCGACAGGCCCCAGGCAGCCTCCTCGTCCCCCGCACCGCGACTGTCCTCGCTCGGCCCCGCTGGGCCGCCTGCCAGCGAGCGCCCGGAGCCGACCAGGACTGGGCGCGTGGCCAGGAAGGAGGTGAGGACCGCCATGGTGGTATCAGTGCCGGCGCCGGCTGGGTGGTCGGTGGCGTCGAGCAGGCTGCGGGGTACGGAGTAGCTCTCGTGGCAGCCGTAGGTGTGGCCGGCGGAGTCGGTGTTGTTGGCCAGGAGGTGGAAGCGGACAGGGGCCCTCTCTTGGGCGAGGCCTGTGGCGGCCCGCTCCGCCATGGCGGCCAGGATCGCCCGCCCGGCCTGGTCCTGGGCGACGAGGTCGCGCACGCTCACGCACTCGGCGGTGGCGTACTCGGGGTGGGCCCCGATGTCGAGGTAGAGGCGCCCGCCGTTGGGCAGGAAGAGGTTGGTGCTGCGGTAGCCGACCGGCCGGTGACGGAAGATGAGCGCCGCCGCCCGCTCGACGTCCGGCAGGTCCGCCTTCACCGCTTCCGGCGTCCCGACGGGGGCGCACAGGACGCCGAACTCGGTCTCCAGGCCGGTGACGCGCGGCCCCGGGGCGATGGTGCTCACTGGCCGCCCTTCTGGACGAAGCCGCGCACGAACTCCTGGGCGTCAACGGCCAGGACGTCATCGATCATGTCCAGCACCGAGTCCAGGCCCTGGCCCCGGGCGGGACCGCCGGGGGCGGGTGTCGGGTCGTCGTCGGGGGCGGGGTCATCCTGACGGCTGCGGGACGGTTGGGCGAACTCACTCATGTCTGCTCTCCTGACAGGGTGGCGGATGTGGTCACTGCTTCGGTGGCCCGCACCGGGTCGCCGGGACGCTCGCCCGTGAGGCGCGCGAGGATCTCGACGACGTCGGCGGCGTCCTTGAGGGCCGGTGCCGTGGCGGCGCGGGTGAAGGACAGGGTGTCGGTCAGGGGCAGGCGACGCTGGGCCCTCTCACCGGTCTCCAGGACCATGGAGTGCCAACCGGCGGCGACCACCTGCCCGGGGAAGGCGCTCACGAGCCTACCTCGCAGCCAGGCCCGGGTCGTGGTGGGCGGCTCGGCGAGGGCCGCCTCCAACGCGTCATCACTGAGCCCACCGCGCGCGGCGACACCGGCGGGTACTCGCTCGGCCAGGCCCCTCCCGGCTGGGGAGAGCTCGGACCAGGCCAGGTCAACGGCGTGGAGGACGTCGTGTCCGCGGGTGCCGGGATGGCGACGGGCGGTGGCGTCCAGGAGCTGCTTCTTGGCGACCCACTCCAGGTGCCCGGCGGCTCCTTGCGACTCCACCGGCTCGTCGTGATCGGCGCACTGGGCCTGCAGCTCGCGCAGTGAGGCCAGCGAGGCCTCCCAGAAGGCGAGGATCGCACCGGTCTCGGCGCCGTCGGTGTCGGCGCCGTCGGCCAGCGCAGCCAGGTCCGGGCGCAGGGGGTCGCCTGTCGGCGCCGGAGCGGGGCGGCCGTGGTCCATCAGGTGGCTGCGCACCGTCTGAAGGTAGTGCTCCAGGATCTCCAGGGCGCTCAGGCGGCGGCCGTCGGCGAGCTCGAGCACTCCTTGAAGGCGGGTGTCGCGGGAGACGTCCCGGGCCTGGGCCACGGGGTCGGCCAGGCGCAGGCGGCGCCAGGAGGCGGGGACGCCGTCGGCCAGCACTTGGAGGACGAGGGCGGTCATACCGAGCTTGAGCCAGGCGATGGTGTCGAAGCAGTTGGCGTCGCCGGCCACGAGGTGGAGACGGCGCCAGCGCTGGGGGTCGGAGTGGGGCTCGTCGCGGGTGTTGACCAGGGGGCGGTCCACCGTGGTACCCAGCCCGACGATCCTCTCCAGGTAGTCGGCCCGCTGGCTGATCTGGAAGTCGGCACCCTGGCCGATGGCGCCGGTGCCGACCCGGCCGGAGCCCACCAGGAGCGGGCGGGCCACGAGCAGGGGGACCAGGGCCTGAACGAGGTCGTCGAAGTCGAGGGCGCGGGGCACGAGGTAGTTCTCGTGGGTGCCGTAGGTGGCGCCCTTGCCGTCGACGTTGTTCTTGAACAGTCGGGCCTTCACCCCGCGCCGGCGCAGCTGCTCGGCCCCGCTGGCCACCAGGAGGTCCCCCGCCCGGTCGGCCAGGACGGCCTGCGCGGCACCGGTGCACTCGGGGGTGGCGTACTCGGGGTGCCCGTGGTCCACGTAGAGACGCCCGCCGGTGCCCACGCAGGTGGCGGTACCGCGCTGCCAGGCCTCCTCCTGGGCGGTCAGGCGCACGACGGCGGTGGTGCGCACCCGCCCGGGGACGGGGGCCTCGACGGAGGCGGCTCCGGGAATGTCGGTGAGCATGGAGGGGTCGGCCGCTGAGTGGTCCACCTCGAAGCCGCGGGCGTCACGCAGGGGGTACTCGCCGGAGTAGTCCCAGCGCACGCCCCGGCTGCGCCCCGCCTGGCCCTCGGCCTCCAGGCAGGCGGCCACGACGTCCTCGGGCTCGGCCCCGAGGATGCCGTACTCGGTCTCCAGACCCATGACCGTGACCTCACGGCCGGGGACCCGCTGAGTGCTCACCGGCGCCACTGCTTTCACTCCTCCCGCTCGCGTTGAAGCACGCTCATGGAGACCACGGGTGTGCCGCGCCGCCCGCTGACGCGGGCCCAGTCATCGGGGTGGACGGTGGCGGGCAGGCCCTCGTTCTCCATGATCTCCTCAATGACGGCGCGGCGCAGGTGCTCCTGCGTCAGGCCGCGCCTGCCGTTGGTGACCAGGTCCTTGACGGCCGCCTTCTTGGCGCGGTCGACGATGTTGGCGAGCATGGCGCCACTGACGAGGTCAGCGACGTGGAGGATCTCGACCTGCCCGTCGGAGCGGGTGAGCTCGACCATCTCGGTGGCGCGGCGGCGGGTGTAGAGGGCCTCGATCACCTGCTCGATGAGAGCATCCACTGCCCCTTGCGCGCCGTCGTGAGCGGCCAGGAGCTCCTCGCTGATGGGGAGGTCCGGTGTCAGATAGGTCGCCAGGATCTCGGCGGCTCCGCGCCGGTCCGGCCGTCCGATGCGGATCTTGACGTCGAGGCGGCCCGGCCGCAGGATCGCCGGGTCGATCATGTCCTCGCGGTTGGTGGCGCCGATGACCACGACGTTGTCGAGCTCGTCGACGCCGTCGATCTCGGCGAGCATCTGCGGGACCACGGTGGTCTCCACGTCCGAGGACCTCCCGGACCCGCGGGTGCGGAACAGGGAGTCCATCTCGTCGAAGAAGACGACGACGGGCACCCCGGTGGCCGCCTTCTCCCGGGCGCGGGCGAAGATGACGCGGATGCGCCGCTCGGTCTCCCCCACGTACTTGTCCAGCAGCTGGGGGCCCTTGATGTTGAGGAAGTAGGCCTCGCCCCGCCCTCCCGTCCCCAGGGAGGCGGCGACGGCCTTGGCGATGAGGGTCTTGCCGCATCCGGGCGGCCCGTAGAGCAGCACCCCGCGCGGCGGGGTGAGCCGGTGCTCGCGGTAGAGGTCGGGGTGGAGGAAGGGCAGCTCGACGGCGTCGCGGATGAGCTCGATCTGCTCGCCCAGTCCTCCGATGTCACCGTATCCGACGTCGGGCACCTCCTCCAGGACGAGCTCCTCGACCTCGGAGCGCACCACGGGGCGCAGCGCCATGCGCACGGCCAGGTCGGCCACGAGGGCGTCGCCGACCCGGGGGCGGTGGTCGCTCAGGGTCGCCGAGAGGCTGAGGACCTGCTCCTCGTCGTGGCGGGCCAGGACCAGGACGGTGCCGTCGTCGTAGGTCTCCTTGACGGTGACGACCTCCCCGAATCGCGGCGAGGGGGTGGTGGCGGTGATGACGAGGTGCTCGTTGAGGACGACGTCGTCACCCGCGTGGAGGGAGGAGGACACGACGGCGGGCCCCACGCCCACCCGGTGGCGCCTCCCGGCGATGGAGACATCTGCGGTGCGCTCGGTGGCGTCCACGGCCAGGACGGTGGCGTGCGCCAGGGGCGGGAGCTGAAGGGCCTTGACGTCCTCGTGGAGGGCCGCCAGCTCCTGGCGCGCTGCCCTGAGGGCGTTGGCCAGGTGGGTGTTCTTGCGGCTGAGCACACCGGCGTGCTCGCTGAGCTCCCGCAGACGGTCGGTAGTGCCCGCACCGGCCTCCCCGCCGGCCTCTGACGGGTCCCGCGAGACGCCCGACATCGTTTGCGCCGCTGGGTCCTTGTGCTCCACCGGTCCCTCATCCATGGGCGTCCTCCTCGACTGCGGCCCGGGGCCTCTGCGGGTCCCCCTCGATCCGTATTGGTACAAGCGTACCAATCCGCGCCCGTTTCGTAACCCGGATCCTTGTCTATGAGGAGCGTGAAGCGGTGCCGACGCCCATCGACCTCACATCGGACCGTGTCGAGGGCCCAGGCCGGGCCGTGACAGAATCGACCCCATGTCTGAGACCCCCACGAGCCACGCCGCTCCCCCGTCATCGTCCAGCCGCCTGCTGCCCTCCGAGCCCCACAGCCCGCGAGTGCCGGCCAAGGTGTCGACCGACGGCCTGGAGACCACCTGGGGCGAGCGCTGGGAGTCCGAGGGGACCTACGCCTTCGACCGCAGCGCCGAGCGCGCCGAGGTCTTCTCCATCGACACCCCGCCGCCGACGGTCTCCGGCTCCCTGCACGTGGGGCACGTCTTCTCCTACACCCACACCGACACCGTGGCCCGCTTCCAGCGCATGCGCGGCAAGGCGGTGTTCTACCCCATGGGCTGGGACGACAACGGCCTGCCCACCGAGCGCCGCGTCCAGAACTACTTCGGGGTGCGCTGCGACCCCTCCCTGCCCTATGACCCGGACTTCACGCCCCCGCACACCGGCGGGGAGGGCAAGTCGATCAAGGCCCGCGACCAGGTGCCGGTCTCGCGTCGCAACTTCGTCGAGCTGTGCGAGCGCCTCACGGTGGAGGACGAGAAGCAGTTCGAGGCCCTGTGGCGCAGGCTCGGTCTGAGCGTGGACTGGTCGCACACCTACCAGACCATCGGCGAGCGGGCCCGCAAGGTCGCCCAGACCGCCTTCCTGCACAACCTCGAGCGCGGGGAGGCCTACCAGGCGGCGGCGCCGGGCCTGTGGGACGTCACCTTCCAGACGGCGGTGGCCCAGGCAGAGCTGGAGTCTCGCGAGTACCCCGGCTTCTACCACCGTCTGGCCTTCCACATCGTCGATGAGGAGGCCGCCGCCAAGGCCGAGGCCGCCGGTGCCCCGGTGGAGGGCGGCGTCGACGTGTGCATCGAGACCACCCGCCCCGAGCTGCTGCCCGCCTGCGTGGCCCTGGTGGCCCACCCCGACGACGAGCGCTACCAGCCCCTGTTCGGCACCACCGTGTCCTCCCCCGTCTTCGGCGTCGAGGTGCCGGTCCTGCCGCACCCGGCTGCGGAGAAGGACAAGGGCGCCGGGATCGCCATGTGCTGCACCTTCGGTGACACCACGGACATCGACTGGTGGCGCGACCTGCAGCTGCCGCTGCGCGCGATCCTGCGCAAGGACGGGCGCGTCGAGACCGAGACTCCCGAGTGGATCACCTCCGAGGCCGGCCGTGAGATGTACGAGGACATGGCCGGTAAGACCGCCTTCTCCGCCCGCGAGGCCCTCGTGGCCCGTCTGGCTCAGACAGGCGAGATGCGCGGCGAGCCCGTCAAGACGGTGCGTCAAACGAACTTCTTCGAGAAGGGCGACAAGCCCCTGGAGATCGTCACCTCCCGCCAGTGGTACATCCGCAACGGCGGTAAGGAGTGGACGAACCCGGCCTCCGGCACCGATCTGCGCGAGGAGCTGCTCGAGCGCGGCCGCCAGCTGGAGTTCCACCCCGACTTCATGCGCGTGCGCTACGAGAACTGGGTGCGCGGCCTCAACAACGACTGGCTGGTCTCGCGTCAGCGCTTCTTCGGCGTCCCCTTCCCGCTGTGGTACGAGGTCGACGCCGACGGCGAGGTCGACTACGACGCGATCCTGACGCCGGCCGAGTCCGAGCTTCCTGTGGACCCGTCCTCAGACGTCCCGGCCGGCTACACCGAGGACCAGCGCGGCGAGCCCGGCGGCTTCGTCGGCGAGCTCGACATCATGGACACCTGGGCCACCTCGTCCCTGTCGCCCCAGCTGGCCTCGGGCTGGCTGAGCGATGAGGACCTCTTCGGCCGGGTCTACCCGATGGACCTGCGCCCACAGGGTCAGGACATCATCCGCACCTGGCTGTTCACCTCGGTGGTGCGCGCGGACCTGGAGTTCGCGGCCCTGCCGTGGACGAACGCCGGCCTGTCGGGCTGGATCCTGGACTCCGACCACAAGAAGATGTCCAAGTCGAAGGGCAATGTCGTCACCCCCATGGGCCTGCTGGAGCAGTACGGCTCCGACGCCGTGCGCTACTGGGCAAGCTCGGCCCGCCTGGGCCTGGACGCGGCCTTCGAGGAGACCCAGATCAAGATCGGCCGTCGCCTGGCCATCAAGGTCCTCAACGCCTCCAAGTTCGCCCTGTCTATGGGGATCCCCTGGGACGCCGACGAGGCCACCGTGGCCGCGGCCCCCGCCCCCTGTCTGGATGCCTCGGTGGTCAGCGAGCCGATCGATCGCGCGGTCCTGGCGGCCCTGGCCGACGTCGTCGACGCCGCCACGGCGGCCTTCGAGGAGTTCGGCCACGCCCGGGCCCTGGAGGTCACCGAGTCCTTCTTCTGGACCTTCTGCGACGACTACATCGAGCTGGTCAAGGACCGGGCCAACGACTTCGACGGCTCTCACGACGCCGACGCCGTCCGCTCGGCGCGGGCGACGCTGGCGATCGCCGTAGACACCTTCGTGCGCCTGCTGGCCCCCTTCCTGCCCTTCGCCACCGAGGAGGTGTGGAGCTGGTACCGCAGCGGCTCGGTGCACCGGGCGGCCTGGCCGCAGTCCGGCGGTCTGCGGGAGGCCTCCGCCGGGGCCGACGCAGAGCTCGTCGCTCGCGCGGGAGTCGCCCTGGCGGCGCTGCGCAAGGTGAAGTCGGAGGCCAAGACGAGCCAGAAGACTCCGATCCTCTCGGTGGCGCTGGCCGTTGCTGTCGACCGGCCCGAGTACGCAGAGGCCGTCGAGGCGGTGCGTGCAGACCTGACGGAGGCCGCCAAGGTGACCGGCCCCTTCACCGTGGAGCAGGTCGCCCCGACAGCCGACTCGGCTGAAGGCGCTTCCCCGGTGGCCGTGACCGCCGCCGAGCTCGGCGAGGCCCCGGCCAAGAAGAAGTGAGCCGCGAGTACCCGGTCCTGTGACGAACGGTGGTGCCGCCACCTCTTCGGGGCGGCGCCACCGTCGTCGTTCTAGACCCTGCCGGGCATGTTCACGCCTTCGGTTCTCTGCCGAAGAGGCTGCCCCGTATCCATGCCATCAGCTCGGCGGCGCGCCGTTGAGCCGCGGTCGGTGAGCACGGCGGGCATGAGCCTAAGGTGCTGGGCCGGGTCCGGTTCTCCCCGAAGGCGGGCCAGCAGGAGCGAGCCAGCCTCAGCCCCCATGGCCTCACGGTCCACACTGAGCTCGCTGAAGGCCTCCCCCTGGCGGCCGCTGTCCTGGGTGATCCCGAGGGTGAGCACGGACAGGTCCGCAGGGACGGACAGCCCGTGGGCCTGCGCCGCGCAGGACAGTCCCACCACAGCGGCGGGATTGTTGGACAGGACGGCACTGCACCCCTCGATGAGGCCGTCGGCTCCCACGATGCCGGCGCCGGCCAGCGCCGCCTCCGGCACCTGGCGCACCAGGACATCCACTCCCAGATCATCCGCTGCGCGCAGGAGCTCATGGGCCTGGTCCTGGCGGGCGTGAGCGTCGTCGTCGGTGGTCTCCCGCATGAGCGCGACGATGCGACGGTGCCCGAGACCGGCCAGGTGCTCCACGCCGGCGTGCGCCATCTGAGCGAAGTCCGTGTCAATGCCCGGCGCTCCGCCGGCTCGATCGGAGGAACCGATAAGGACGGTGGTGATCTTCTCCTCCAGAAGCATCGCCTCGCGCTCATCGCCGTCGGCCAGGTCCATGAGAACCACCCCACCCAGGGCGCCGGAGCGCACGAGCGAGCGCAGCTCGATCAACGGCGTGGAGGAGGTCATGACCGGGATGACGACCTGGATTCCGCTGGGAGCCAGAGCCCGGCGCACACCATCGACGTAGTCGAGGTCATTGGCGTCGATGGTGGAGCGCTGGCGCCGGAACAGGACCCCCACGGTGCGCAGCACCGGCGAAGCCAGTGAGCGGGCGGCGGTGTTGGGGTGGTAATCGAGCTCGCGCACGGCCCGCATGACCCGCTGCCGGGTACTCGAACGCGTCGAGCGCTGACCGGTCAGGACGTAGGTGACGGTCGAGGGCGATACACCCGCCGCCCGAGCTACGTCAGCGCGGGTCGCCGCCATCGGTTTCTCCAGCGGACGTATCCAGCCAGCAGGCACCGTTGGGCGGTACGACGAAGGCATCCGCTGCGTCCGTCGCATCCACTGAATCCGCCCCGTCCGGGTCAGTCCGGCGCCAGGAGGCGATGAGGGGCTTGCCACATCCCTCGATCACCACCGGGTGCTCAGTAGTGTTGAGGACGATCCCGGTGGTGCCGTTGCGCAGAAGCAGGACCCCGGGCTCACTGTCCAGCCACTCCACTGACCCGCGCCCGAGTCGGAGCTCGCGGCGCAGGGCGATGGCCCGCCGGTACAGAGCGAGGGTGGAGTCCTCGCGCTCCTCCTGGACCTGGGGCGAGTACTCGCCCCAGCCCTCGGGTTGGGGCAGCCAGGTACGGCCGGTGGCGTTGTAGCCGTAGGAGGCCCCGTCTCGAGTCCAGGGCAGGGGGACCCGACAGCCGTCGCGCCCCGGTACGAGGTGGTTGGTGCGCTCCCACAGAGGGTCCTGTCGGGCCTCGTCCTCCATGGTGGTGTGCTCGGGCAGCCCCAGCTCCTCGCCCTGGTAGAGGTAGGCGCTGCCGGGCAGCCCCAGCATGAACAGGGTGGCGGCGCGCGCCCGGGCCAGGCCGAGCGCGGTGTCGGGCTGGGGATCCTTGGGGCCGATCCCGGGATCGGTGTCCATGTCGGCGGGGTAGGCCAGGCGGGAGGCGTGGCGCACGACGTCGTGGTTGGACAGCACCCAGGTGGAAGGGGCTCCGACGGCGCCGTACTCGCTCAGGGAGACGTCGATGACGCGGCGCAGCCCGTCGGCGTCCCATCCTGTGGTCAGGAAGGGGAAGTTGAAGGCCTGGCTCATCTCGTCGGCGCGCACGTAGAGGGCGGCGTCGGCCTCCGTGGGCACCCAGGCCTCGGCGACCAGGAGGATGTCCGTGCCGACCTCGTCCAGGACACGGCGCCACTCGCGGTAGATGTCGTGGACCCCGGGCTGGTTGAAGGCCGGCCCGACGTCGGGCAGCTTCTCTCGGGCCGTGTCCCCGTCCCGGGAGTCGGCGACGTTCCACCGGTCCGGGCCAAGGTCGTCGTCGGGCAGTCCCTCGGCCTTGACCAGGCCGTGCGCGACGTCCACACGGAACCCGTCGATACCGCGCTCCACCCAGAAGCGCAGGAAGGCGCGGAAGTGCTCGTGGACGTCCTCGTTGGACCAGTTGAAGTCGGGTTGCTCGGCTGCGAACAGGTGGAGGTAGCACCAGCCCCGGTCCTCGCTGCGGCCGGTGAGCGGCTCCACCGGCTGCCAGGCCGGCCCGCCGAAGAGGGAGCCCCAGTTGTTCGGGGGGCCGTCATCGCTGTGGCGGAAGATGTAGCGGTCACGTTCGGGGGACCCCGGGCC
Source organism: Actinomyces sp. oral taxon 171 str. F0337 (assembly GCF_005696555.1). Classification (NCBI taxonomy): domain Bacteria; kingdom Bacillati; phylum Actinomycetota; class Actinomycetes; order Actinomycetales; family Actinomycetaceae; genus Actinomyces; species Actinomyces sp. oral taxon 171. The sequence goes on from NZ_CP040005.1 coordinate 2,026,407, forward strand.
CGCATCCAGGGCGGCGCGGAACCAGGCGTGCTGGTCGGAGGAGTGGTTGGGGACCAGGTCGATGATGACGCGGATGCCGGCCTCGTGGAGGTCGGCGACGAGCGCGTCGAGGTCCTTCAGGGACCCGTACTCGGGGGCCAGGTCGAAGTAGTCGGAGACGTCGTAGCCGGCATCCACCTGGGGCGAGGGGTAGAAGGGCGAGAGCCACACGGCGTCCACCCCGAGTGCGGCCAGGTGGTCGACGTGCTCCCTGATTCCCTGGATATCGCCGATGCCGTCGCCGTTGGCGTCGGCGAAGGAGCGGGGGTAGATCTGGTAGATGACGGCATCGCGCCACCAGGCGTCGGTGTCGGTGCGCGGCAGGAGGCCCTGCGGACGAGCGCTGGTCGAGGTCATGAACAGGTCCTGGTCGGGCCGCGGCACTGCGGCCAGTTGAATGAAGACGAGGGATGGTGAAGAGGGAGGTCGGGGGCGACCAGTGTAGTCCTGAACGTTCTCTGTGGGGGCGGCGTGGTGCTGCCGCCCCCACAGAGACGCGTTGGTCATGGGCCAGCTCTCCAGTGAGCCGGGCTCGGGCTGCGCCGGCTCTACTGCTTGAGGCCTCCTGCGGCCAGTCCGGCCACGATCCGACGCTGGAAGAGCAGCACCATGATGACCAACGGCAGCGTCATGATGACTCCGGCCGCCATCTGTGAGCCGAAGGGCGTGTTGAACTGAGAGTCCCCGGTGAACTTCGACAGCAGCACCGTGGCCGGCTGCATGGAGGGGTTGATGATCATTGTGACGGCCACGAGGAACTCGTTCCAGGCGCCGATGAAGATGATGATGGCGGTGGTGAAGATTCCCGGCGCGGCCAGCGGGAGGATCACCTTGCGGAAGGCCTGGCCGGGGGTGCATCCATCGACCATGGCGGACTGCTCGAGCTCCTGGGGCATCTGCCGGAAGAAGCTCGTCAGGTTCCACACAGCCAGCGGCAGCGAGAAGGACAGGTCCGGGACGATCATCGCCTGGTAGGTGTCCGTCCACCCCCAGGCGGCGAAGTTCTTCAGCAGCGGCACGATGATGGCCACGAGCGGGAACATCGAGGTGGCGATGATGAGGAGCATCAGCAGACCCTTGCCCCGGAAGTCGAGGCGCGCCAAGGCGTAGGCGGTGAAAGTCGCCACGGCCAGCGCCACGATCGTCACGATGATCGAGACGACCAGGGAGTTGATGAGGCCGTTGGCGAAGTCGTTCTTCTCGGAGAAGACCGCCTTGTAGTTCTCGAAGGAGGGGTGGCGGGGCCACCAGCTGTTCTCGAAGATCTCACTGTCGGGGCGCAGCGAGGAGACCAGCATCCAGTAGAAGGGCGCCAGGCAGTAGATGACGATGAGGACGATTCCGACGGTGGAGAAGAGGCTTCCCCAGTCCCTCTTGGTCTTGCGGACGGGTGCGGCGGTGGAGGTGCTCATGCCTGCTGGCTCCTTTCAGTAGCCGTCTGGGAGGCCGGGGTGGAGGAGCCGGAGCGCTTGAAGAAGGCACTGACCGGCAGCTTGCGCTCATTGCGCTTGCGTCGGGCCTCATCGTTACCACTGAGGTCGGTGTTGGTGATCTTCAAGAACGCGACGGCGAAGACGAAGACGTAGAGGAACAGGATGAGGGCGTAGGCCGCTGCGCTGCCGTAGCGGGAGTTGGAGCTCTCGTCCTGGACCAGCATGGAGAGGGTTTCCACACTGCCCTTCCTGGGACCGATGAGGATGTAGGGCAGGTCGAACATCCGCAGGGCGTCCAGTGCTCGGAAGACCACGGCCACGACGAGCGCGGGCTTGACCAGCGGCAGGGTGATGGAGGTGAAGCGCTTCCAGGCGCTGGCACCGTCGATCTTGGCGGCCTCGTAGACCTCATCGGGAATGAGCTGAAGCCCAGCCAGAGTGAGGAGCCCGATGTAGGGCGCCGTCTTCCACACGTCGGCGATGATGATGGCCATCTTGGCGCTCAGGTCCCCCGAGGCCCACATGACGTGCTGGCCCAGGATCGCGTTGGCCACACCGTTCTGGTTGAAGATCCAGCCCCACAGGATGGCGGAGACAGCGGTCGGGATCGCCCAGGGCACGAGGATGGAGGCGCGCACGATACCGCGCCCCTTCATCGCCTTGTGCATGATGAGAGCCATGGCCACACCCAGGATGGTCTCCAGGACCACGGTAACCACGCCGAAGAGGGTCGTGTTGTAGAAGGCCACCCAGAACCGTTCACCGGCGCTGGAGAAGATGTCGGTGTAGTTCTTCAGCCCCACGAAGGGCTCAGTGGTGGAGAAGAAGCCGTCGTCCTCCAAACGGGGCCGCCCGAAGAGCGACTGGTAGAGGGACTGCGCGATGGGGATGAGAATGACGATCGTCAGCACCAGTACCGTGGGCGAGATGAGCAGCCAGGCCAGACGGGCCTGGGCCTTGGAGCTCTTGGACTGGTGATTGACGACTTGCTCGGAGTGCGTCGTTGTACTCATGACTGTCCTTTGACCGTCCTTGTTGACATGACCGGTTTGTCTCAGGGGGCGCCGCCCGCGGCGGCGGCCGTTGCTGTGGCCTTACCCCTCCAGCTTCTTCAGGTCGTTGCTCAGGGCAGCGATGACGTCCTTGGCGGACCGGCTCCCCGGCTGCTGGATCGCGGGATAGATGTTGTCCTGGATCTTCGCGGTGACGTCGCCGTAGTAGACGGCCTGAGGACGGCTCTTGGCGTTCTCGAGGCTCTTCTTGAGGATCGGCAGGTAGGGGAACTCCTTGAGAAGCTCCGGATCCTCATAGAGGGATCCGAGGATCGGGGCGAGCGTCTGGGTCTTGAGCTGGTAGCGCTGGGACTCCTCGTTGATCCACCACTTGACGAACTTCAAGGCAGTTGCCTTGTTCTTGGAACCCTTGGTGATGGCGCAGTTGTGTCCACCCAGGGTCGGCACGAATGGCTTGCCGTCGATGCTCGGCAGGGCGGCGACGTCGAACTTGTCCGGCCCCAGGGACTCCTTGTTGTTGGCGTACTGGTAGGGCCACTGACGGTAGAACAGGAGGTCGCCCGCCTCGAAGGCGTTACGTCCGTCCTCCTCCTTCCACTCCAGGGACTCCTTGGGGATGTAGCCCTTGGCGAAGCCGTCGATGAGCCACTGCAGACCGGTGACCGACTCGGTGGAGTCAAGGATGACCTGGGCGTCGTCGTTATAGAAGCGACCGCCGGCGGTGTGGATGAACTCCGAGGCGCAGCAGGTCAGGCCCTCATACTTGGCGAACTGACCGCCGAACCCACCGATGTCCTTGTGCTCGGGCAGGGCCCGAACCTTGTCGATGGCGGCCTTGACCTCATCCCAGGTCTTGGGGACCGCCACACCGGCCTTCGCCAGGAAGTCCTTGCGGTAGAACATCACCGGCGCATCAGTGACGAAGGGAACCGCGAAGAGCTTGTCCTTGTACACGCCCGTCTTCCACACGGGTTCGAGGATGTCGTCGTTCTTGAGCTCGTCCTGAGGCAGCTCGACCACCCACCGGTTGGCGGCGAACTCGGAGACCCAGACGTTGTCCAGGGAGACGACGTCGTAGGCGTTGGAGTTGATTCTGGCGGCGTTGACGAGGGCGGTGCGCTGCTGGTCGGCCTCGGCGGAGAGCTCAATGAGCTTGACCTCCTCACCGGGGTTGGCCTTGTTCCACTCATCGATCCTGGCCTGCACCTTGCCGGCCGAGTTGTCCTTGCCCTGGACCCAGGTGATTGGTCCGGTGCCTTCAAAGGTGACGGGACCGTCGTCGTCTCCGCGAGAGGTGGAGCAGGCCCCGACGGAGGCCAGCGCCGCAGCCAGGGCCGAGCCCTGGATGAACTGACGACGGGGTAGGGGTGTCATGTGTGTTTCCTCCTTGAAACTGTTGCGGAGCCCACCGGCTCCGTTCCGGAAGGACCCACATTGTCGACGCGCGTCGACTTGGGCATGAGAGGCACGTTACACATCTGCAACCAGTCGGTCAATCCATTTCACATTCACCCCCTCGGATGTCTTGAGAGGAACCTCCGAACCGCAGGATCCCCGGCCGTCCCCCGCGCCCCGCGATCTCCACGAGACCGGCGTGCACCTCCTGTGAAAACCTCCACAGCGTCACCCTCCTTCTCTCACCTCAACGGTGCGCTGCCCGGACCACCGCCTGACACAATGAGGCCGTGAGCTCTCACCACTCCTCGCCCCAGGCCACCAGCACCAGGCCGCCGCGCTATCCCGGCCACATGGCCGGCGGGGTCTCCAGCACCGAGATCCCCTTCCAGCCTGAGGCGCACTGGTCGGTTCCGTGGCTGCTCGCCGACCGCATCGCCCGCAGCGGTGACCGGCCGCTCGTGGCCCGCAAGTCGTCCCTGTCCGGGGACTGGCAAGAGGTCTCGGCCCGAGCCTTCGGCGAGGAGGTGGCCCACGTGGCCGCAGGCCTCATCGGCATGGGGCTCGAGGCGGGCACCGCCGTCGGCATCATGGCGCACACCTCCTACGACTGGTTCCTCCTGGACATGGCCATCGCCCGCGCGGGTCTTATCTCGGTGCCCATCTACGAGACGAGCTCGGCTGAGCAGGTCGAGTGGATCGTCACCGACTCCGATGTGCGTCTGGTCATCACCGAGAGCGGCACGCTGGCCGAGCTCGTACGCGGCGCCGTCGCCGGTATCGAGCAGACGGTGAAGGTTCTGGCACTTGACTCCGACGCGATCACCACGATCGTCCAGGCGGGCTCGGGCGTCAGCCCCTCCCAGGTCGATCAGCGCTCCAACGCCCTCACGGTCGACGACGTCTACTCCATCATCTACACCTCCGGCACCACGGGCCGCCCCAAGGGCGTCGAGCTCACCCACCGCAACGCCGTCGGCATCCCCTACCACGGGGTGCGCTACCTTCCCGGCGTCCTGTGGGGCGGCAACGTACGCCTCCTGCTGTTCCTGCCGCTGGCCCACGTCTACGCCCGCTGCCTCCAGCTGCTGTCCCTGGCCGGCGAGGGCGTGCTGGGACACACCCCCGACGCCAAGACCCTCCTGCCCGACCTGCAGTCCTTCGCCCCCTCCTACATCCTGGCCGTCCCACGCGTGCTGGAGAAGATCTACAACGCCGCCGACGCCAAGGCCGGCAGCGGCGCCAAGCTCAAGCTGTTCCGTTGGGCGGCCAAGGTCGCCATCGCCCACTCCCGCGCACTGGACACCCCTCAGGGCCCCTCCCGCAGCCTCCGTCGGGCGCGCGCCGTGGCCGACCGTCTCGTCTTCCGCAAGATCCGGGGACTCATGGGGCCCAACGCCCGCTTCATCATCTCCGGCGGAGGGCCGCTGGGGCAGCGTCTGGGACACTTCTACCGTGGCCTGGGCCTGGTCGTCCTGGAGGGCTACGGCCTGACCGAGACCATCGGCCCGGTCAGCGTCAACACCGACTGGCTCAACAAGATCGGCACCGTCGGCCCGCCCGCCTGCGGCAACGAGATCCGCATCGGTGAGGATGACGAGATCCAGGTCCGCGGCCTGGGTGTCTTCTCCGCGTATCACAACAACTCCGAGGCCACTGCCGAGGCCTTCACCGCCGACGGCTGGTTCCGTACCGGCGATATCGGCGCCCTCGATGACGACGGCTACCTGCGCATCACTGGACGCAAGAAGGAGCTCATCGTCACCGCCGGTGGCAAGAACGTCGCCCCCACCCAGCTCGAGGACCGTCTGCGCGGCCACCCGCTCATCAGCCAGGTGCTCGTCATCGGGGACGGGGAGCCCTTCATCTCCGCACTCATCACGCTGGACAAGGAGATGCTCCCCCAGTGGCTGCGCAACCACGGGCTGGCGGCCATGGACGTCGTCGAGGCCTCCTCCCACCCGCAGGTGCTCGCAGCCCTGGACCGGGCCGTGGCGCGTACGAACCGCGCGGTCTCCCGGGCCGAGTCGATCCGTACCTTCCGGGTGCTGGCCACCGACTTCACCGAGGCCAACGGACTGCTCACCCCGTCATTGAAGGTCAAGCGCGGCCCGGTCATGGAGGCCCACGCCGACGTCATCGCGGACATCTACAGCTCCACGCGCAAAGGACCGCGGGAGTAAACGGGAGCAAGCCTCACTACTGGCCTCAGGCGGGCATACTTGCCACCATGACCGACGCCTCCGCCCCTCCGGCCGACTCCGGCCCCTCCGCCTCGCCCCGAGAGCACACCACCGAGCTCCTGGTCCCGGTTCACAAGGGCATGACGACGCCCTGGGCGCTGGCCGAGCGCGTGCGCCGCAGCCCCGACGGCGGGCTCATCGCCCGCAAGTCCCCCTTGGGCCGGCGCTGGCGGGAGATGAGCGCCAGCGCCTTCCGCGCCCAGGTGCGTGAAGTGGCTGCGGGCCTGGTGGCCCGAGGTCTTCAGCCCGGAGACGCCGTCGGCATCATGTCGCACACGTCGTACGAGTGGACGCTTCTGGACTTCGCCGCCTGGGAGGCGGGCCTGGTCGTGGTCCCCGTCTATGAGACCTCCTCTGCCGAGCAGGCCCGGTGGATCCTCACCGACGCCGGTGTGAAGCTCATCGTCGTGGAGAACGAGGCCATGGCCTCCATGGTCGGTGCGCTGACCTCCACCGTGCCCGAGCTGGCGAGCCTGCAGGTGCTGTGCGTCGAGCGCGAGGACGTCCTGGGGCTCATCAAGGCGGGTCGGGGCGTGGACGCCGGCGAGCTCGACCGGCGCACCGCCGCCCTGACCTCGCAGTCCCTGGCAACGATCGTCTACACCTCCGGCACGACGGGCCGTCCCAAGGGCGTCGAGCTCAGCCACGGCAACCTCGTGCACCTGTGCGTCAACGTCTGCCCGCACGTGCCCGAGGTCCTGGGTGGGGCCGAGGTCCGTTTCCTGCTGTTCCTGCCGCTGGCCCACGTACTCGGCCGCTTCGTGGAGATCGCGGTCGTCTGCTCGCGCTCGGGCGTGCTGGGGCACGTCCCCGACGTGCGTAATCTCGTCAACGACCTGGGCTCCTTCCGCCCCACGGCGGTCCTGGCCGTGCCCCGGGTCTTCGAGAAGATCTACAACGCCGCAGACGCCAAGGCGACCGGCGCCAAGCAGAAGGTCTTCCGTCTGGCGGCCAAGACCGCGATCGCGTACTCGCGGGCCCTGGATACCCCACAGGGCCCGTCGCGCCGGCTCAAGGCTCAGCGCGCCGCCTTCGACAAGCTCGTCTTCTCCACCCTGCGCTCGGTCCTGGGCGGGCAGGTCACGCACGTGATCTCCGGGGGCGGGCCTCTGGGCGAGCGTCTGGGACACTTCTACCGCGGCGCTGGGGTCACCGTCCTGGAGGGCTACGGCCTGACCGAGACCATGGGGCCGTGCAGCGTCAATCTGCCGGACGCCACCCGGATCGGGACCGTCGGCACCCCGCTTCCCGGCTGCGCGATTCGTCTGGACGACGACGGGGAGATCCTGGTTCGGGGCATTGGCACCTTCACGGGCTACCACAACAACCCCGAGGCCACGGCGGAGGCCTTCACCGCCGACGGCTGGCTGCGCACCGGGGACATCGGCTCCTTCGAAGGCGCTGAGGGCTTCCTTCGGATCACCGGGCGCAAGAAGGAGCTCATCGTCACCGCCGGTGGCAAGAACGTCGCCCCAGCCCCTCTGGAGGACCGTCTGCGCGGCCACCCGCTGGTCAGTCAGGTTCTCGTTGTCGGTGAGAACCGCCCCTGCATCGGCGCGCTTCTCACTCTGGATGCGGAGATGCTGCCGCTGTGGCTGTCCTCCCATGGCCTGGAGGAGATGACCGTCGTCGACGCCGCCCGGGATCCGCGGGTGCGCGCCGCCCTGGAGCGGGCGGTGGCCAGGACCAATGAGGCGGTCTCGCGGGCGGAGTCGATCCGCACCTTCGAGGTGCTGCCCACGGACTTCACGGTGGCCAACGGCCTGCTGACCCCCTCGCTCAAGGTGCGCCGCGCTGAGGCGGAGGAACGCTTCTCAGCTGAGATCGAGGCTCTCTACACGCGCACGCCACTCGTACCCAGCGCCACCGCCTCGCCGTCGCAGGACGGAGAAGGGTGAACAGCAGGGGCGGAGCACCGCTGGTACTGCGCGGAGCCGCCTCCTGACTCCTGCGACTACGACTGCTTGACGCGCTCGGCCTCGTGGTCGTCGCGGATCTCCTCGTGGTGCTGGATGACCTCGGCGACGATGAAGGTGAAGAACTTCTCGGCGAAGATCGGGTCCAGACCGGACTCCTCAGCCAGGGCCCGCAGACGTGCCACCTGCTGCCGCTCGCGCCCGGGGTCGGCCGGCGGCAGGTCCAGTCGGGCTTTGAGCAGGCCCACCTGCTGGGTGCAGCGGAAGCGTTCGGCCAGGAGATGGACGAGGGCGGCGTCGAGGTTGTCGATGGTGTCTCGGTAGACGGCCAGCTGCGGGGGAATCCCGGCCTGCCCCTCGCTCATGCGGTCCGGCTCCGCTCCCCCACCTTGTGAGTCGAGCGCAGCGTGCCCGATCCGGACTGGTAGCTGGGCCTTCCGGTGCCCCTGACGGAGTCGGCGTCGACGACGACGCGCCCGACCTCAGGCAGGGAGGGGACCTCGAACATGGCCTGCCCCAAGACCTCCTCGACGATGGAGGTCAGCCCCCGGGCACCCGTCTTGCGCTCCAGGGCGAGGGAGGCCACCGCCTCAATGGCCGCATCGGTCAGCTCAAGCTCGACGCCGTCGAGGCTGAAGAGGTACTGGTACTGCGAGACCAGAGCGTTCTTGGGCTCGGTCATGACGCGCACGAGCTCACGCACCCCCAGGTCCTGGACTGTGGCGATGACGGGCAGACGGCCGATGAACTCGGGAATCAGGCCGAACTTGTGAAGGTCCTCGGGGCGCACCGGTGCGGTGAAGACGTCCTGCGAGCCCGTGCCGCTGGTCAGCTGCGCCCCGAAGCCCACCATCTGGGCGCCGGACTCCTTGCGCTGACGCTGGCGCACGATCTCCTCGATGCCGGCGAAGGCACCGGCGGCGATGAAGAGAATATTGGTGGTGTCGATCTCCAGGAACTCCTGGTGCGGGTGCTTGCGCCCGCCGCCGGGAGGCACGGATGCCGTTGTTCCCTCGATGATCTTGAGCAGTGCCTGCTGCACGCCCTCACCCGAGACGTCACGGGTGATCGAGGGGTTCTCCGCCTTGCGACCGATCTTGTCGATCTCGTCGATGTAGATGATGCCCTTCTCTGCGCGCTTGACATCACCGTCAGCGGCCTGGATGAGCTTGAGGAGGATGTTCTCCACGTCCTCGCCGACGTACCCCGCCTCGGTCAGAGCCGTGGCGTCGACGATGGCGAAGGGAACGTCGAGGAGCCGCGCCAGGGTTCGGGCCAGGTGAGTCTTACCGGTTCCGGTGGGCCCCAGCAGGAGGATGTTGGACTTGCCCAGCTCCAGGCCGTCGCCCTCGGCCACGGAACGCTCCTTGACCTGGACGCGCTTGTAGTGGTTGTAGACCGCCACGCTCATGGCGCGCTTAGCGGCCTCCTGGCCGATGACGTACTGGTTGAGGAAGTCGAAGATCTCCTGGGGCTTGGGCAGCTCGAGAGGCACGCCGGCGCCGGAGTCGCCCAGCTCCTCATCGACGATCTCGTTGCACAGCTCGATGCACTCATCACAGATGTAGACACCGGGCCCGGCGATGAGCTTCTTGACCTGCTTCTGGCTCTTGCCGCAGAAGGAGCACTTCAGCAGATCCACACTCTCAGCGTTACGTGCCACGGTTTCCTCCAGGTTCGTCATCGGCCCCCGCGCCCGGGCGGCCCTGCGTCAGCCTACGGGCTGAGGCGGCGGGTGCGCCGAGGACATGGCGGCGTGTCCAGTCCGCAATATGCCACGTTGGGCACGATGCTGCCAGCGTTTGCGAGTTTTATTTCCACCGGTTGCACGTGCGGTGCTCCCTCCAGTCACAGAAGGAGCACCGCACACAGCGTCAACACAGCATCAATTGTTCGGTCAGTACAACGCCAGTCCCTACAACGCCAGTCCTCAGGAGGAGTGCGGAGAGGCCGGGGTCTTGCGGGAGGTGAGCACCTGGTCCACGATGCCGTACTCCTTGGCGGCTGCGGCCGTGAGGATCTTGTCGCGCTCGAGATCGGCGTGGATCTTCTCGCGGTCCTGACCGGTGTGCGCGGCCAGGGTGTCCTCCAGCCAGGAGCGCATGCGGTCCATCTCGTTGGCGACGATCTCGATATCGCTGGCCTGCCCCTGCATCCCCTCCATTGCGGGCTGGTGGATGAGGACGCGCGCATTGGGCAGGGCCAGGCGCTTGCCCTCGCTGCCGGCGGCCAGGAGCACCGCGGCGGCGGAGGCCGCCTGCCCCAGGCAGACGGTCTGCACCTGCGGCTTGATGTACTGCATGGTGTCGTAGATGGCCGTCAGCGCCGTGAAGGACCCGCCGGGGCTGTTGATGTACATGGTGATGAGGCCGTCGGGGTCCTGGGACTCCAGGACCAGGAGCTGGGCCATGATGTCGTCGGCCGAGGCGTCGTCGACCTGGACCCCCATGAAGACGATGCGGTCCTCGAAGAGCTTGGCGTAGGGATCCTGACGCTTGAAGCCGTAGGCGGTGCGCTCCTCGAACTGGGGCAGCACGTAGCGGGCCTGCGGCAAGGTACCGGCCTGGCGGGCGATGGCCTCGAAGTAGGGACGGGTCGAGGACATGTCAGTTGTCTCCGTTCTGCTTGCCGATCTCCCGGCTGGAGCGCACGATGTGGTCGACGAAGCCGTACTCCAGGGCCTCCTGGGCCGAGAACCAGTGGTCGCGGTCGGAATCGGCGATGATCTCCTCCACCGTGTGCCCGGTGTTGGCCGCCGTGATCTCCGCCAGCTCTTGCTTCATCTTGATGATGAGGTCGGCATTGATGCGGATGTCGGTGGCGGAGCCCCCCGCACCGCCGGAGGGCTGGTGCATGAGCACGCGAGCGTGCGGGGTGAGGTACCGCTTGCCCTTGGCACCGGCCGACAGCAGGTGCTGCCCCATGGAGGCGGCCAGCCCCGTGGCCACCGTGGCGACGTCGGGCTGGACGTACTCCATGGTGTCCAAGATGGCCATACCGGCGGTCACCGAGCCGCCGGGGCTGTTGATGTAGAGGTAGATGTCCCGCTCGGGATCCTCGGCGGCCAGCAGCAGCATCTGGGCGCAGATGGCGTTGGCGTTGTCATCACGCACCTCGGAGCCGAGCCAGATGATGCGCTCCTTGAGGAGGCGGTTGTAGATGGAGTCGGTCAACCCCAGACCCGCGCCAGCGGCGTCGGCTGCCTGGGGAGGTGCGACCGCAGCGGGTGTATAGAGCTCGCTCACGTCAGTCCTCTCATGGTCGGTGTCGCAACGCTAACGCGATGCCCCCGGCCACCATGCCCGCCATCGCACCCTTTTCGCCCACGGCGCAGGTGCGCTCACTGAAGGAGGAAAGCCAGGGGCACGCAGCCTCCGCCGGCGCGGAGCGCAACCCTCGACACCCCCGCACAACCATCTACGAGTCACAACAATCAGTTTTGTCACAATAAACAAATACGATAGGGTTTCATCACATATTTCAGAGGTTTGAGCTCACCGCCTCAGCACCTCATGCCAGCGAAGGAACGGCAGGAGCAGAAGGGAACCTTTTGAGTACACACCCCTCCCCCGCATCAAGCAATGCCGCCCCCGGAAAACGCGGGACCCGTCAGGGCCCCGAGGCCTCCCGTATGCAGGGCCACTGGCTGCTGGCCAGGCTCGGTAAGAGAGTCCTACGCCCGGGCGGCATCGGCCTGACCCGGCGCCTGCTGGAGGCCGCCGGACCGACGTCGACCGACCGCGTCATCGAGCTGGGCCCCGGAGTCGGACGGACCGCTGAGATCCTCCTGGCCGCCCGGCCCGCCTCCTACAAGGGCGTGGACCCCAGTCCCGAGGGACGCGAGCAGGTCGCGGACATCCTTGCCGCCCACTCCCGGCAGACCGACACCGAGTACGTCGTGGCCGACGCGGCCAGCACCGGCCTGCCCGACGTCAGTGCGGATCTCGTCGTGGGCGAGGCGATGCTGACGATCCAGTCCGATGACCACAAACGGGAGATCATCGCGGAGGCGGCCCGGATCCTGGCTCCCGGCGGCCGCTACGCGATCCACGAGCTGGCCCTGCGCGCAGACCGCTCCCCCGAAGAGCTCGAGGAGATCCGCAGAAGCATCTCCCGCACGATCAAGGTCGGCGCGCGTCCGCTGACGGCGCCGGCATGGGAGGCGCTACTGCGGGAAGCCGGGCTCGAGGTGACCTGGACCGGCACCGCGTCCATGAGCCTGCTCGAGCCCTCCCGCATCATCGAGGACGAGGGCATCCTGGGCGCCCTGCGCTTCTGGCGCAACATGCGCCGTACCCCAGGAGCCCGGGACCGGGTCAACGCCATGCGGCAGAGCTTCCGCCTTCAGGGCGAGGCCCTCAGCGCGATCGGCATGGTGGCGCGCAAACCCGAGTCCCCCGCTCCGAAGGGGGCGACGGAGCAGGCGGCCAACGCCACAGAAGGGGCCGGGAACACCATAGTCACCGAGGACGCAAGAGACGTCTCTGACCACTCTGACCACGTGGCCCCGGCATCATGACGGACGTCGCGAGAAGCACCTCGGCCCGTGCGGGTGGGGCTGCGCACGCGCAACAGGACCGCGGCGAGCTCCGGCTGGAGCACGTGACGATGATCCGCCGGGGCCTGACCCTGGTGGAGGACCTGTCCGTGACAGTCGCTCCCGGACAGACCCTCGCGGTCACCGGAGCCTCCGGCGCCGGAAAGACGACGCTGCTGCGGGCGATCTCGGGGCTGTCGGACACCGACGCCGGCACCATCCTGCGCCCCGAGGGGGGCCTGTCCCAGGTGTTTCAGGAACCGCGGCTCATGCCCTGGTACTCGGCCCACCGCAACATCTCCCTGGTGGTGGGCGGTCCGACGCCGGACCTGACGGCCGTCCAGTGGCTGGAGCGCATGGGGCTCTCCTCGGCCGGTCACCTCCCGCCGGCCCGTCTCTCGGGCGGCATGCGGCAACGGGTCTCCATCGCCCGGGCACTGTCAACCGACCCGAGCCTGCTTCTGGTGGACGAGCCCTTCTCCGCCCTGGATCGCCCCCTGGCCAAGGCACTGAGGGCCGATCTCATCGCACTGCTCGCAGACCAGGACGTCATCACCGTCTGGGTCACGCACGACCCCGACGAGGCCGAGGAGGTCTCACACCTTCACCTCCACCTTGACGGCCCGCCGGGCACCTGGCGGCTACTCGCCTGAAGTCCACACCACTGACGGCTACCCCACCTCCTGAGCCTCCTACGCCCCACACACCCCACCTACTACCCCTACTCCGCACACTCCAGCGACGAAGGACAACGAGCACCACAATGAGCATCCACACGCACTCGCCCGCAGACACCCTACGCACGCAGGCGGCCCCGATCAGGCGCCGATCCCTCATGACTCTGGCAGGCCTTGGCCTGCTGTCACCGACGATCCTGTCGGCCTGCTCGTCGCGTTCGGGCAAGGCCTCGTCCAGCGGGACGGGCGGGCACATCGACACCCTGCGCGTCCACGTCCCCACGACTCTGGCCTACATGGCGCCGATGACCCTGTTCGGTCAACAGGGCAAGCTGGCCCCGACGATCGGCAAGGCCACAGTGGAGAACTGGTCGAGCATCGATGCCATGCGGACGCTGCTCCTGCAGAAGCAGACGGACCTGGCCGCCACACCCTCATACGCGGCCGCGAACCTGTTCAACAAGGGTGTCCCGTTGCGCCTGGTGGCGATGCAGGTGTGGGGCATGCTCTACGTCGTCGGCCCTAAGGGCTCATCGGCGCAGGGCCTCCAGGCCATGCGCGGCAAAACGGTCGCCGTCCCCATGCCGAACAACATGCCCGACCTCGTCTTCCGCTACCTGCTCGGCCAGAAGGGCTGGGACACGAGTAAGGACCTGGCGATCCAGAACTACGCCGACGGCCAGGAGGCCCTGTCCAACCTGCTGGCGGGCAACGCCGAGTTCGCGGTCCTGCCCGAGCACGCGGCCAGCGCCGGACTGGCCAAGGCCAAGCAGCAGAGCAAGACCCTGGAGCGGACGGCCGACCTCCAGCAGGTGTGGGCAGAGGTGACCGGCGGCGAGGCGAAGTTCCCCATGGCCGGACTGGTCATGCCCCAGGAGATCACGGACTCCAACCCCCAAGCGGTCGGAGCGGTGCTCAATGAGGTGGAGGCCTGCATCGCGGCCACCAACGCGATGTCTGAAGAGACCGTCAACACCATCTCCCAGAAGACCGAGGTCCCCGCACCGGTCGTCACCGAGGTGATCCCCCGCCTCCAACTGAACCTGGTTCCGGCGGCCCAGGCCAAGGACCAACTCGTCGACTTCTACACCCGTCTGTCCACTCTCAACCCAGACATCGTCGGCGGCAAAATGCCGGCCGACGACTTCTACCTGAAAGACCCGCGGTGAGTCCGCACCGGTCGTCAGCCTTCAGACGGTGGCGCGCCCGCCTCCTGTGGTGGGCCGGAATCGGCCTGGCGATCCTCATCTGGTACTGGGCCGCCCTGGACCAGCCCGAGTACGCACTGCCCGGCCCGGGGACGACCTGGCACGCCTTCCTGGGGCTGATCGACGACGGCGGCCTGGGCTGGACGCTGTGGCTCACCCTCTCCAGAGCGGTCATCGGACTGGGGCTGTCCTGCCTCATTGGCATCCCGACAGGCTGGGTCCTGGGAACCTGGACCTGGCTGCGCGAGCTGCTGGACTCCTGGGTACAGGTCCTCATGGCGGTACCGCCGATCGTGCTGGTCGTGGTCGGGATGATCTGGCTCGGACCGACGGCGGGAGTCGTCATCCTGGTGGTCACCCTGGTCACGCTGCCCCTGCTGGTGGCCTCCATGCGCGACGCGGTCCTCAATGTCGATGGCGACCTGCTGGAGATGGCGACCGTCTTCTCCAAGTCCCGCCCGTGGACGATCCGTCGGCTCATCCTGCCCGCGGTCGCACCACCGGTACTGTCTGCCCTGACGGTTGCCGTCGGGCAGTCCGTGAGGGTCACGGTCATGGCAGAGCTTCTGAGCACCCCGACGGGACTTGGCGCAGAGGTCCAGCAGGCGCGCACCAATCTGGAGACGGCCGATGTCTTCGCCCTGTCCGCCATGATGGCGGCGCTGACGCTGATGCTCGAGCTGTGCCTTCTGCGGCCGCTGCGCCGGCGCCTCATGGCATGGTCATCTCAGCCCTCGTAGCATCAGCACCCTCTACAGCTCTTACTACCGAACATCATCACCAACACCGAAGGAGCACACATGCCCACCTCATCCAGCACTCCATCGAGCGAGTCTCTGTTCCGGCTCGGCCTCAACGAGGCGCTCCCCATCTCCGAGGAGGCCACAACCTCACGGGTCGTCGTCAACAACGACATCCTGCGCACCGTCGTCTTCACCTTCGACGCCGGTCAGGTCCTCACCGAGCACTCCTCCCCCCGGGCGGTGGTCGTCACCCTCCTGGAGGGCGAGATGGACTTCTCCATCGGTGAGCGCACCGAGAGGATGGGCGCCGGCGACGTCATCTACCTGGCGCCGGGTGACCGTCACGCTCTGACGGCCGTGACGCCGTGCCGTATGCAGCTGGTCATGGTCGACGTCGACAAGGTCGGCGCAACGGCCGACAAGTAGCGCGGGGAGCTGGCAGCCGCTACCGATCAGCAGCCGGCCCGCAAACGGCCACCACCATGTGGGGTGGGGTGCGAAGCACTGAGGTCTTCGCCCCCACCCCACATCCTTGTGAGATCCACTAAATCGGACACCTCATCCAGTCGCGTTGCAGCACCCCAGCAACCGGATTTCACCTGGAGCATGGGGCGCAGTGTTGCGGCTCACTCGAATCCTTGATCCCGAAGCAGCGGTAATCCAACTCACGCATCCTTGTAGGAAAACTAAACCTTCCATAGGTTAGATTGTAGGCGCCCGAGATCTTGACGTGACCCGCTTCCCACATCGTGGCATCAGCGAGGCGGGCGTGGCACCATCGATTTTATCCACCCGAGAACGCCGGAGCACTCGCCTGCTTGATGACAACAGAGGCCCGCTTCTCGCCGCCGCCAGCCTACCACACTCTTTTAGCATTCAATAACCCCATCCCTGCTCGAACAGCACGTCTTTTCCGCCTGCCGCACCACCCAGTAAGGGGTTAACCGTGTTCAGCACGCTCGCACAACTCCATGCACCAGAGAGGACCACCGCATGATCGTCATTACCCTGCTGGTGGGAATCCTATTCTGGATCGGAATTGATATCTGGGCCGGCATCACCTCGAAGTGGTATAAAGCCGTGGAACTGAACCCGAGCATCACCTCAGACGACTTCAGTGTCCTTGTGCCGATCTACGGAAATGTCAAGTACCTGCAGAACGCGGACTACTTGCGACCCTATGGCGATCGAGTCGTCCTGTGCACCACCTCCGGCGAGTCGGAGGAGTTCTACCGCGATCTTGAGGACATCGCCATCCGCTATGGATTCAGAATCTTCCGCAGCGACTACGTCCCACGCAAGGTGGGACGCAAGCGGAGCACCTCGGGGATCACTCGGGACACAGTCGTACGTGACGCACTGCTGGCCGCCCCACTCAACTCCTACATCGTCTGCCTTGATGCTGACACCACAGCGCAAGAGCCGCTGACCCACATCATCGGCGCCCTGGTGGCCAATAAGGCCGACTTTGCCTCGGTGACCATCGTTCCTCAGAAGAAGGGGCCCTTCATCGTCCAGATGCAGCGCCATGAGTACGTCGTCTCAATGCGCGCCCGCAGAATCATGCCGTGGCTGCTCAGCGGCGCCCTCCATATCGGCAAGACCGACGTCATGCGCCAGATCATGGCCCGCCACTCGCTGTTCTTCCAGGGCAATGACATCGAGTCCGGGATTATTGGAGACGCGCTGGGATACAAGGCCGTCCACATTCTTGCCCACGTCAACACCAACGCACCCGACACACTGTACTCCTGGTGGCGCCAGCGGATCGCGTGGAGCGGCGGTTCCTTCAGACTTTTCATCGTCAACTTCAGATTCGTCTTCCAGCACCCCTTCCTGTGGCTGTACAGCGGTATCGTGG
The DNA here is from genome assembly GCF_005696555.1 of Actinomyces sp. oral taxon 171 str. F0337. Classification (NCBI taxonomy): domain Bacteria; kingdom Bacillati; phylum Actinomycetota; class Actinomycetes; order Actinomycetales; family Actinomycetaceae; genus Actinomyces; species Actinomyces sp. oral taxon 171. The sequence continues at coordinate 2,043,472 of NZ_CP040005.1, forward strand.
TGATCAGTATGTTCGTCCTCAGGTGGATAGCCGTCGTGAATCCCGGGTGGACGCTTCTGCTCGCACTGTTCATCTACTACGCCGCTATCGTGTGGCTTCACTGGGACCACGGCAACAAGTGGCTGATCTTCCAGCCCTTCTACTGCCTCTTCGTCAGTCTCATCGTGGTTCCCATCGGGGTTGCCTACTATTTCAAGATGGCGATTCCTGAGCGCAATTTCGGAGTCATTCGACCCAAGCGCAAGGAACTCGTCACAGCAAGCTGATCCTCAGCCTGGACGCGCCAGCCAACGCAGGCGCCCTCGTACCAGCAACGCTCTTCGGCATGACAACGGGCCCACCTCCTTGGGAAGGTGGGCCCGTCTCTTTGACACGGAGCATCCCGCTTGAGCGGGGAACGTGCGTCAAGCTGTGCGTCTCAACGCCGTGGACTCACTCGTCGTCACCCTCAGCGGCGTCACCGTCCTGGGCCGCGGCAACAGCGGCGGCCTCTGCTGCTGCAGCGGCGTCATCCTCATCCGAACCAATGAAGGCGGACAGGTCCACAGTCTCACCCTTGGAATCAACCACTGCCGCCTGGCGCAGCGCCATGGCCAGCGACTTGTTGCGGGCGACCTCGGAGACGAAGGCGGGGATCTGACCGGCCTGCTGAGCGCCCTGGAGGAACTGGGCGGGCTCCATGCCGTACTGCTGGGCGGTCTGGAAGAGGAACTCCAGGAGCTCGTCCTGAGCCACACCGACCTTGAGTTCCTCAGCCAGGACATCAAGGATGATCTGGTCGCGCACGCCGGTGACGATGTCCTCGCGAATCTCCTTGGCGTGCTCCTCGTCGCCATCCTTGCCCTCGGCCCGAAGGTGCTGGGCGACCTCCGCCTCAACGACGGCCTCGGGGACATCGAAGGTGACCTCGCTGCGCAGGTGCTCGAGGAGAGCATCACGGGCAGCGACCGCCTGCTCGCCGGTCTTGCGCTCGGTGACCTGCTTGACGAGGTCCTCACGCAGCTCCTCAACGGTGTCGAACTCGGAGGCGAGCTGGGCGAACTCGTCGTCGACCTTGGGCAGCTCACGCTGCTTGACAGCGGTGGCGGTCACGGTGACCTCGGCCTGCTCGCCGGCGTGCTCCCCGCCGGCCAGCTCAGTGGTGAAGGTGGCGGACTCGTCGGTCTTCAAGCCACGCAGGGCGGTGTCCAGGCCCTTGAGCATGTTGCCCTTGCCGATCTCGTAGGAGACACCGGAGATGGAGTCGACCTCCTCGCCGTCGATGACCGCCTTGAGGTCAATGGTGACGAAGTCACCGGTCTTGGCCTTGCGGCCCACGGACTTCAGGGAGCCGAAGCGGGCACGCAGGTTGTCCAGCTCGGTGTCGATGTCCTCGTCAGCGACCTCGACGGCGTCCACGGTCAGCTTGGCCGTGCTCAGGTCCGGCAGCTCGATGACGGGACGAACAGTGACCTCAGCGGTGAAGGCGAGCTGACCGCCGTTCTCACCAGTGGCGTTGGGCAGCTCGACAACATCGACCTCGGGCTGGAGCATGGGGACCCGCTCGGCCTCGGTGATGGCGTCCCGGTAGAAGTCGGAGAGCTTGTTGTTGACGGCCTCCTGGATGACGGCCCCGCGGCCGACTCTCTGGTCGATGACCCGGTTGGGGACGTGGCCGCGACGGAAACCGGGGACCTGGATCTGGGAGCCGATCTCCTTGTAAGCGGCATCCAGGCTGGGCTTGAGCTCCTCATAGGGGACCTCGACAGTCAGCTTGATGCGACTGGGGTCAAGATTCTCGACAGTGGTCTTCACGGGGGTTGCTCCCAAGGTCTGAGTTCTGCGGTAACACCGAAGCGTTCGGAGGTGTTCGGCGGACGCGCGTCTGTGGCGTCAATCCGTGCCATCTTAGGGCAAACGGCCAGTGGGATCGATGATGCGTCCGTACCTGGTGCATGACTCTGGACACAGGATCATCGTCCGTCACGGCCTCTCCCCTATCGGCACACTCCGTCCTCCGACAACGATGGCCAGCCAGGCCCGCTCGATCTGCGCGACCGAACCGATCGTCTCGACGACGCGTGCGTGCACGCCTCGGGCCTCGGCGTCGTCAGACCCCGTGAAACGGGCCGTCACCCGAGGCTCACCGCGCACGACGTCGACCTGAAAGGCCTCCAGAACGGTCGTCCGGCGCACGGCGCCCCGTGCGGCGGACTCGACGTCTCCGGGATCGTGCCCAGCCTTGAGCACGGACACCGTGAGAATCGATCGATACGAGGGCATGCCCTCAGCGTATAGCCCCGTGCCGCGGTTGCGCCCGCGCGCTCGCCCGGCGCCAGCACTCCGCCCACACGGCACGATCACCCTCGGGATGAAAAGTCGGGCTGGCGGGATTTGAACCCGCGGCCCCCTGCTCCCAAAGCAGGTGCGCTACCAAACTGCGCCACAGCCCGTGACGTGACGAAAGGGACCGCCGAGGAGCGGCCCCTTTCGGCTCACAGAGCGGGTGACGGGAATCGAACCCGCGCAATCTGCTTGGAAGGCAGAGGCTCTACCATTGAGCTACACCCGCATGGATGAAGGGGTTCACCCCTCCACCGGCGGCCTCACTGCTCGATGAGGCCCTCCTTGTAGGCCCGCGCCAGACGGCGAGGCACAGAGATCTCGCGGCCCTGGACGCGGATGGTGTTGAGCTCGGTGAGCTTGGCCTTCCACTGTGAGCGGCGGTTGCGGGTGTTGCTGCGGGACATCTTCCGCTTCGGCACTGCCATGGGCCCGCTCCTCTCTCATGAACCTGGGGATCGGACGACCCCTCGAAACTGGACCGAGGGACACCATAACGACATCGCCGGGACCACTTCCAGTCCAGGACCGCCTCAACGCGTGTGACATCAGTCCCGCAACCGTCCCGTGCGAGGATCATCTCATGGCTCCGCACGCCCTTCGCACACCATCGCACCAGCCGTCTCAGGAGCAGGGATCCTCCGGGCTCATCACTCTGGCTCACGGGGAGCAGCCCGAGATCGACGTGGAGATCAAGAAGTCCCACTTCCTGGCGCGCGCCTGCCGCACGGACTCCATGGACGAGGCCCGCGGCTTCATCACGAGCGTGCGCTCCACCTACCCCGACGCGCGCCACCACTGCTCGGCACTGACACTCACCGACCTCTCGGACGGGCACTCCCTGGCCTCCCCTCCCCCACCCACCGAGCGCTCCAACGACGACGGCGAGCCCTCCGGTACGGCCGGCCAGCCCATGCTCGACGTGCTGCGGGGAACGGGGCTGGCGAACACGACCGTCGTCGTCACCCGCTACTTCGGCGGAACACTCCTGGGAACCGGCGGACTGGTGCGCGCCTACTCCGAGGCAACCGCTCAGGCGCTGCGAGCGGCCGCGCGCGTCACCCTGACCCGGCTTCATTTGTGGGACCTGCGGGTGCCGGTGGCTCAGGCCGGCCGGATCGAGGCGGACCTGCGCTCCCGCGATCGCACCGCGGCACTGGGGCCGATGGTGGAGGACAGCACCCCCGCCCCAACCATTCACGTCGAGGAGACGATCTGGGGACCGACCCACGCCGTCCTCGTGCTGGCCACGTCCTGCGCCGATCCCGCACTCCTGCAGGCCCCACTGGCCGCCCTGACTCGCGGCGAGGGGACGGCCGAACCGGCCGGCAGCCGACTGGTCGAGATCCCTGCGCCCCGGCCTGATACCCAGGGACAAGATCCGCTGATCCCCTGAAACGCCCTCACGGCGTGCACCGGTTCTTGACGGGCGCGCGACCACGATGCGAGCAGATGACGGACGGATGTGGCGATCACTGTCGGACACGGGGTAAGGTTTCGCCAGCAGCCGGGGCACCACGCCTCGGAAGAGCTGAAGAGCAGTTCACGCCCAGGCAGGCGCAGCCAGTCGCCGTGAGGAACAGAGGAGGACCCATGATGGTTAAGGCCGTCATGTGCACCATGTCCTCGCCCTCCGTGCCTGTTGCGCCCGCGTGCTGCTGCCGGTGTCAGTAGGGCGCCAGGCCACGACATCTGTGCGCGTACCGCTGCGCGCATGCCCGGCGCTCCCGGAGCAGGCGGTCACACCTGCTGTTTGAGCCACTCCGTACGACGTGGCCACCTCTGACGGATGCGGACCGTCCCCATTATTTCTCTTCCTGTTACGAGCTCTTGCGGGCCCGGCGTCGCCTCATCACGTGGCTCCGCCGGTCGCCGTCACCACGGGGCTCACCCAACCCACACCCGAAGGACATCACTATGACGTACGCACCCGACGCAACCGCCCTGGTCGGCAACACTCCCCTGGTCCGTATCAACCGCGTCACCGACGGCGCCCCCGCCACTGTCCTGGCCAAGGTCGAGGCCTTCGAGCCTGCCGCCTCGGTCAAGGACCGCATCGCCCTGTCCATCGTGCGCGCCGCAGAGGAGTCCGGCGACCTCAAGCCCGGCGGCACCATCGTGGAGGCGACCTCCGGGAACACCGGAGTCGGCCTGGCCATGGTGGGAGCGGCCCTGGGCTACAAGGTCATCATCACCATGCCCGAGACCATGTCCAAGGAGCGCCGGGCCATCATGCGCGCCTTCGGTGCGGAGCTGGTGCTGACCACCGATGGCGGCGTGGCCGGGGCGGTCAAGCGCGCCGAGGAGATCCAGGCCGCCACCCCCAACTCGATCCTCGCCTCCCAGTTCAGCAACCCGGCCAACCCCAAGATCCACCGAGAGACCACAGCCCGGGAGATCCTGGAGCAGACCGGGGGTGACATCGACGTCTTCGTGGCCGGGATCGGCACCGGGGGCACTCTGACCGGCGTGGGCCAGGTACTGCGTCAGGAGAAGCCCGGGGTGAAGATCTACGGCGTCGAGCCCTCCGAGTCGCCGCTGCTGAGCGAGGGCCAGGCCGCTCCCCACAAGATCCAGGGCCTGGGCCCCAACGTGATTCCCGAGATCCTCGACCAGGGCATCTGGGACGAGCTGCTCCATATCGAGTCCGACGTCGCCATCACCTACGCACGCCGCGCAGCGGCGGAGGAGGGGCTCCTTGTGGGGATCTCCTCGGGCGCCGCTCTGGCCGCCGCCAGCGAGCTGGCCAGGCGCCCCGAGCTGGAGGGCAAGACCATTGTCACCGTCCTGCCGGACACCGGTGAGCGCTACCTGTCCACGCCTCTGTTCAAGGACTACCTCGACTGACGCTCACCGACGGCGGCGAGCCTGGGAACAGGCGAGCCGCCGTCGGTGTTGTCACCGGCGCTGCGGGTGAGGTGAAGGCTCACAAGCCGACCTGGGCCGCACCGTCACCCATCAGAGGAGCAGACCATGCACAACTCCAAACGGTCCCTTCTGGACCTGGCCCGCGAGGACCTGGCCACGGCCCGCAAGCGCGATCCCGCCGCCCGCTCCAGCGTAGAGGTGGCCCTTCTCTACCCGGGTGTCCACGCCCTGTGGGCGCACCGGGCCGCCCACAAGCTGTGGCACAAGGGGCACCGCTTCGCGGCGCGCGCCCTGTCTCAGGCCGCCCGCAACTTCACCGGTATCGAGATCCACCCGGCTGCGAAGATCGGTGAGCGCTTCTTCATCGACCACGGCATGGGCGTGGTCATCGGTGAGACCGCCGAGGTCGGCAACGACGTCCTGCTGTTCCACGGGGTGACTCTGGGCGGGGTGTCGATGAGTCCCGGCAAGCGTCATCCCACCATCGGCAACGATGTGCAGATCGGCGCCGGCGCCAAGGTCCTGGGGCCGGTCGTCGTCGAGGACGGGGCCAAGGTGGGTGCCAATGCGGTCCTGGTGAAGAACCTTCCGAGGGGCTATGTCGCCGTGGGCGTGCCCAGCCGGGCCCGTGATCCTCGCACCGACCCCGAGCTCATGATGGACCCGACCATCTACATCTGACTACATCTGAGTGACTACATCTGAGTTGCGTCTCAGCGGCCCGGCGACCGCCTCACACCGTCCCCCGAGCTTTCCGACGTACCCCGGGGTCGCCCGTTGAATGCACTCGTGCACCCGGTCAGCGGGCGATCACCCCGGTGGCCAGGTCGCGCAGGCGCTTGAAGACCCTGCCGCCGGAGGCACGTGAGCCGTCATGCTCGTACTCGCTGGTGATCCAGGTGCGCAGACCGGGGATGAGCGCTGCCGTCTCCAGGGAGGTGGTCATCGGCACGAACACGTCGCGGGCGTAGATGGCGGCCGCCCCGGGGGTCGTCGTGGCCTTGAGGCGGGCCGGGTCGTAGAGCGCCGGCCACTCGTGCGCAGCCAGGAGGTCGGCCACCTCCAGCCAGGGATGCAGACCGGTGTCCTCAATGAACACCTCACGGCGCACGTGCTCACCTGTCAACAGGGTGGGGTCGTCATCGAAGACCGCAGGGCGCACCCGCTGGGCGGCCCAGTCGGTGGTGCCGGTATCGGCCCAGCAGGACTCGTGGATGACGGCGTAGAGCGGGAACCTGCCGCCGAAGGGCAGGCACTGCCCCAGGTCGTAGCGGAAGGCCCAGGAGTCGGGGGCGCGTTCCAGGAGGTAGTGGATCGTGTCCGCTCCCCCGGCCCCTCCCAGCAGGGCGCCGAGCGAGCGCAGGCGCTCAGGTCCGACGAGGTCCCCACCTGCCGTCCTCAGCTCGCCCCGACCGGCCTTCGCCGCCAGGGACGCCATCCGGTCACGGTCCTGCGGGAAGCGGGCGTAGTACTCCTCGCTCTTGGCACGCATCGCCTCGTAGCTGAGGGCGTAGACCTCGTCGATACTGTACCCGACGGCGGGCAGACCACCGGTGATGTAGACGCTCTCCAGGCTCTGGGCGTGCTCGGACAGGTACCGGGTGACGCAGAACCCTCCGAAGGACTGCCCCAGCAGGCTCCAGCGCTCCAGGCCCAGGGCACGGCGCAGGTCCTCGCAGTCCTCCACGATCTCGTCGGCGCGCAGGTGAGTGAGCAACCGAGCGGTGTCTGCGGGGGTGCCGGCGGCATCGGGCCGGTCCACCGGGCTGGAGGCACCGGTGCCGCGCTGGTCGATGAGGATGAGCCGGTGATGCTCCAGGACCGCGCCGATCCAGCCGAGCCCGGAATCGGCGCTGGGGCGCGGCGCCTCACAGCCCGGTCCGCCCTGGAGGAAGACCAGTGGGGACCGGGAGATCGGGTCGATGCCAGCAGCAGAGATCTCACGGGCGCAGACGGTGATGGAGCTCGTGCCGTCCGGGCCTGTGTCCCCCTGCCCGCTGCGGTCCAGGGGAACGGTCAGGCGGTGGTCGCGGGTCAGCAGGCCGGCAGTCGAGGAGGACCAGCTCGAGGAGTGCAGGGAGGGCGAGGCGTTCGGCATGGCGCCACCTTAGTGGGGTTCGGAGGGTCCTCAACCGGTTTCAGCGGGCCTGGCAGGTCGGGCACCAGAAGAGTCGGCGGGACGCCACCTCCCGCTCCGCCACCGGGGTCCCGCAGCGCAGGCAGGGACGACCGGTGCGGTGGTAGACGTACCAGCGGCCGGCCTCCGGGTCGTCGGGCGGCAGGGGGGCGGGGACGTCGTCGAGGTCGACGGTGGTGATGAAGCCTGTGGCCACCCCGTACTCCATAAGGGGGCGCAGGTCCTCCCAGATGGCCCGCAGCCGCTCCTCGCTGATGCGGTTGCCCGCGCGGAAGGGCGAGATCCCGACCCGAAAGAGGGTCTCGGCGCGGTAGATGTTGCCCGCCCCGGCGATGACGGCCTGGTCCATGAGCAGCTCCCCGATGCTCTTGCGCCGGGAACGCGCCTTGGCCACGAAGGCCTCGACGTCGGCGTCGGCGCGCAGCGGGTCCGGGCCGAGGCGGCGGCGCACGGCGGCCACGCCCTCGGCGTCCAGCAGCTCGCAGGCCGCCGGTCCGGTCAGGTCGGCGACCCCGTGCTCGCCGAGCAGTCGCAGTCGCACCGCGCCACGCGGCTCGGGCGGCTCCCACTCGTCGGGGTCAGGCCCGTGTGCGCCGGCGTCCTGACCTCCTGGCTCGAGGTCCCCGCCGTTCAATCCGGCCAGAGCCGACCCTCCCCCGCCCTTGAGGGCATGCTCGCCGCGCTCACCGACGCGCCGACGCGGCGCTCCGATGGCATGGGGCGCCGTGAACTCACGGTCACCGTCGAAGGTCCACGACCCGTAGAGGCCCAGGTGGATCCGCAGCCAGGTGACGGAGGTGTCGTCGAGGGACATGTCGGCGCGAGGGCCGAAGGGCAGGAAGAGGTGCTTGCCATGGGCCTGACTGCCCAGGAGGACCTGGCCGTCCAGACGGCTCGCCCCGTCGGCGAAACGCCCCTGCGGTGAGCACGCGCGCAGGTTCTGACCACCGTAGAGCTCGTCGAGGGCGGCGGCGAGCCGGTGGATGGTGTGTCCCTCCGGCACGCTCAGGCCCCGGTGGGGGTGATCACGCCGCTGGGATCTGCGACTGAGGCGGCGTCATGAGCACGACTCTCGTAGTCGGAGAGCTGGGCGATGCGACGCGCGTGACGCTCGTCCCCGCTGAAGGGCTCGGCGAGGAAGGCATCGATGATCGCCAGGCCCGCCCCCAGATCATGCATGCGACCGCCCAAGGCGACGACGTTGGCGTTGTTGTGCTGCCGGGCGAGTCGGGCGGTCTCAATCGACCAGGCCAGTGCCGCTCGCACCCCGTCGACCTTGTTGGCGGCGATCTGCTCTCCGTTGCCGCTGCCCCCGAGAACAATGCCAAGACTCCCGGCGTCGGCCACGACGGCCTCCCCACAGTCCAGGCAGAAGGCGGGGTAGTCGTCATCCGGGTCGTAGGAGTGGGCTCCATGGTCGACGACGGTGTGCCCCTCTTTCCTCAAGTGCTCGATCACGGCGCTCTTGAGCTCGAATCCAGCGTGGTCGGAGGCGATATGGATGCGCATGGGCAGAATTGTGCCTCACGCGAACAGCGCTTCGCACCATGAGGGCACGGGTGCCGTCAGGACGCCCGACAGCACCGGACCGGGTTAGCGTGTCCGCTATGACTGACGCCTCCGCGACCTCACCGACGCCCACCGGCTCCTCGTCCGACTCACCGGCCCGGCGCTCTCAGCCGGCGAGCACCCCCGACCCCACTGCCGACGAGGTTCTCGCCGGAGTGCTGGAGACGGCGCACACAGATACCTCCATCCGCCCCCAGGACGATCTGTTCCGATTCGTCAACGGCCAGTGGCTCGCCACCGCCGAGATCCCGGCGGACCGCCCCAGCAGTGGCGCCTTCACCACGTTGCGCGATGAGGCCGAGGCCGCCTGCCGCCAGATCGTCGAGGAGCTTGCCGAGCACTTCTCCTCCGTTGCGCCCGAGACGGCCCCGGAGGTCCTGACCACCAACCGGGGCCGAGTCGGAGCCCTCTACGAGGCCTTCATGGACGAGGCCCACCTGGAGGAGCTCGGGGCCGAGCCACTGGCTGAGGAGCTGACGCCAGTACTGGATGCCTCCTCCAAGGAGGAACTGGCACGAGTGCTGGGAGGGATGACCCCGATCGGTTTCATGGGCATGGTTGGTGCGGATGTCGAGGTCGACATCAACGACCCGGAACGCTACACGAGCTGGATCGGCCAGTCGGGGCTGGGCCTGCCGGACGAGTCCTACTATCGCGAGGAGGCTCAGGCCCCGCTGCGCCAGGCCTACGTGGCGCACGTGGCCAGGATGCTTGCGCTGGCGGGTCTGGCGGAGTCCTTCGGCGCCCCTGGTGAGGACCTCGCTGAGCGGATCATGGCCGTGGAGACCGCCCTGGCCAAGGGTCACTGGGACCGCGTCACCTGCCGTGACGTGGAGAAGATGAACAACCCGATGTCCTGGCAGGAGATCGTGGACTCGGCCCCGGGCCTGCCCTGGCACGAGTGGCGCGAGGGGATTCGCGCGGCCGCCCGAACCGCAGGCATCGAGGAGACCGCCTTCCTCGACGAGGCCATCGTCACCCAGCCCGACTACCTCCCCCACGCGGCCGGAGTCTGGCAGGAGACCGACCTGGAGGATCTCAAGGCCTGGACGGCCTGGCACGTCGTTCACGGGCGCGCCACCCTGCTGTCAGGCGCCTTCGTGGAGGAGAACTTCGACTTCTACGGCCGCACGCTCCAGGGGACTGACGAGCTGCGGCCCCGGTGGAAGCGCGGCGTCGGCCTGGTGGAGTCCTGCCTGGGCGAGGCGCTGGGCGAGATCTACGTGGAGCGGCACTTCCCACCGTCGCACAAGTCGATGATGGAGGCCCTGGTGGGCCGGCTCATCGAGGCCTATCGCCGGTCCATCTCCTCGCTGGAGTGGATGAGTCCGGCCACGCGGGAGCGGGCCCTGGAGAAGCTGGCGCTGTTCACCCCCAAGATCGGCTACCCGGTGCGCTGGCGCGACTACTCCGCCGTCAAGGTCGTCCCCGGGGACGTCCTGGCCTCGGTGCGCAGTGTGGAGCGGGCCGATATGGTCTACTCGCTGAGCAAGCTGACCAAGCCGGTGGACCGCGACGAGTGGCACATGACCCCGCAGACGGTCAACGCCTACTACAACCCCACCATGAACGAGATCGTCTTCCCCGCCGCGATCCTTCAGCCGCCCTTCTTCGATCCGCAGGCCGACGACGCCGTGAACTACGCGGGGATCGGCGCTGTCATCGGCCATGAGATCGGCCACGGCTTCGATGACCAGGGCTCCACCTTCGATGGCACCGGAAAGGTCAGCGACTGGTGGACCTCGGAGGACCGGGAGGCCTTCACCGAGCGCACGAGCGCGCTCATCAGCCAGTACGACGCCTACACGCCCGAGGTCGTCGTCGCCAAGCACCGGGCAGCGGGCACGGAGGAGACGGAGATCCCGCACGTCAACGGCGCTTTGACCATCGGGGAGAACATCGGCGACCTGGGTGGCCTGGGCATCGCCCTCAAGGCCTATTCCTTGGCCCTGGCCGACGCCGGCGTCTCCTCCGTGGAGGAGGCCCCAGTCATCGACGGACTCACCGGTCTGCAACGCTTCTTCTACTCCTGGGCACGGATCTGGCGCTCCAAGAGCCGTCCGGACTACGCCGAGCTCCTTCTGACCGTTGATCCGCACTCGCCGGCGGAATTCCGTTGTAACGGAATCGTGCGCAATGTGGAGGCCTTCTACAAGGCCTTTGAGGTGGATCCCAAGGACGCCTTGTGGCTGGCTCCGAACGAAAGGGTGTCAATTTGGTAAATATCCTGGACATTCGGAATCAAGCCCGAGCAGCCAAAACTCGTTGTTCGATTTAGGAGAATCCACAACTACTCACGACTGAGGTTGATACCTCATTCACAAAAAACCATGGAACCTGTTCCTGAGGGACGCTAGGGTGGAGGCAACGCGGTGACACCCCGACTCACCGGTTGCCACCTATCCCCGCATATCTAGGAGTACTCATGCGTCTTGGACGCCCCCTGGCCACCGCGAGCGTGATGGCTGCCACCATCGGCGCCTCCCTCGCCGCCTCCCCCGCCCTGGCCGACGGCAGCATCAAGTTCGCCGACGACCAGCAGAACGTCGTCAGCCCCACGGACACCGCCTTCTCGGTGTCCGGAACGGGTTGCACAGGCCAGGACGCGGCGGTCGGTGTCGCCCTGTACGCGCCTAACGGCACCATGTCCACCATTGTGAAGGCCACCCCCGACGCTGAGGGCAACTGGTCCGCCGAGCTGAACATCCCCGACCTGATCAAGTCCACCGGCGTTGAGGCCAAGACGGACGGCAAGGCCGACGGCTGGTCCATCGGAGCCGGCTGCGTCGCCTACGGCGAGGAGAAGGGCCAGGCCCAGGAGGCCGTCGCCTTCGACGACACCAAGGTGAGCGGCTCCTACGAGATCAGCACCGATGAGAACGGCGCTCAGGTCATCAAGGTGGACGTCGAGGGCTTCTCCCCCAACGAGGAGGTCACCTTCACCCTGGTCAGCAAGGCCGACCCCTCCAAGACCTACACCGTCGGCAAGCTGACTGCCGACGCCAAGGGCAACGTCAAGGGCGACCTGTCGGTGCCTTCGAACGTGCCTGACGGCGAGTATCTGCTGACCATCGAGGGTGCCCGCTACGGCGAGGGCGGCAGCAGCACCAAGACCGTCGTCGTCAAGGGCGGCGCCTTCGACCTCGTCGACAACAACGACAACAGCATCGCCGACAACGGCGGCACCACCGCCGCCCCGACCGCCCCCGCCAACGGCGGCAGCGCGAACGTCCCGGCCAGCACCGGCGCCACCCCGGCGGCCTCCGCCTCCAACAAGCCCCTGGCCCAGACCGGTGCCAACGGCCTGCTCTTCGGCGGCATTGCCGCGGCCCTCGTGGTCATCGGTGGCGGTGCCCTCATCGTGCGTCGCCGCAAGGCCTAATCGCATCCTCCCAGCCTGACTGGGAACACGTCCCGCCGGGGAGACAGCACCGCCACGTGCTGCCTCCCCGGCGGCTTTGTCCTCCCCCGCAGCCCTCATACGGCGCGCACGACCGCGCCTGACGACGCAGCGCCACCCCGAAGTGGACACTGAGACCATGGACTCCACCTCCAACGACGAGCACAACGCAGACCCCTCTGCCGCTCCGGCCGGCACCGGAGACCCCACCGATGCTGTCTCCCCCCGGTCCCTGCGGCACCGTCGAGGCGGAGTCAGCCATGGCATCAGGCGCTGGTCGAGGCGGCGCAGGATCGTCGTCGGCCTGATTGCCGCAGTTATCACGGCCGCTCTGGCACTGGGCACGGACGTGGCCGTCCTGGCACATCGCCCCGCACGCGTCGATATCGTCATGCCCTCCACGTCATCTCCCACAGCGGGCGAGACCTGGTTGATCCTGGGAACAGACTCCCGCGCCACCGTGCCGGGCGACCCGAGCCGCTACGGAACCACTCAAGAGGTGGAGGGCTCCCGTGCTGACGTCATCGCCCTGGTACGCCCTTCCCAGGAAGGACTCACCGTCATCACCCTTCCCCGGGACCTGACCATCAACAGCAAGAGCAGGCAGCTGGACCGCCTGGCCACCACCTACGTCCGCGGACCGCAGAACACGGTCAACGCCCTGTGCACCGGCCTGGGGATCCCCACCACGCATCTGGTGACCATCGACATGGCTGAGTTCGCCACGATCATCGACTCCCTGGGAGGGATTGAGGTGGACGTTCCCGAGCCGGTCCGAGACGCCTACACCGGGCTGAACCTCACCTCCGCCGGCCGCCACCGGCTCAGCGGGGTCGACGCTCTGGCCCTTGTGCGCTCACGGCACCCGGAAATCCTGCGCAACGGCACGTGGGCGACCATGAGCCAGGCTGAAGGCGCCCAACGCCGCAGCCAGTCCACGGCCACCGTCATGCAGGCCGTGCTGTCCACCGTCGGGCAGAAAGCCAGCAACCCCGTCACGCTCCATCAGATGGCGCACACCGTGGCCGGGAACATCACCCTGGACTCAGGTACCGGGCTCAGCGATCTGGCCACACTGGGACGTAGTGCCTTGAGAGCCAGACGGCCGGGAGTCACGACGATCGTCGACCTTCCGACAGAGCCCCGTGACGAGTCGATCATCGTCTCACCCAGCCAGGAGTCACGCGAGCTGCTGGCCCGCTATGGGTACAGCCCTAAAACCTGTCGGCCAGCAGGCTCCTGATCACTCACCACTAAACGCCAGCATTCCCCGCCGTATCAGTCTTTCGTCGCCTTCCCACACGACCACCACACATTTTCACGTGAGCGAGGACACTCGCATATGTGGGTGGTATCACTTCAGAGACCTGCACCCTCGCCCTATTCCTCGTTACGGTAGATAACGAGTCGGTGAAGAATAGGATCGCCGACACCCATCGTTCCCCCCGTCAGACCTAGGAGGACACATGCGTCTTGGACGCCCCTTGGCCGCAGCCAGCGCGGTGGCCGCAATGACCGGAGCCTCGCTCATTGCCTCCCCTGCTCTCGCCAACAGCTCCAACCGGAACAGCCCGAGCAGCTCCAGCAGCCCGGCTCCCAGCAGCACCGCTGAGGCGACCCCGGCCCCCAGCAGCACCGCTGAAGCCACTCCGGCCCCCGGCAAGACCAGCGAGGGCAGCAGCTTCAAGATCACCCAGGAGAAGACCTTCGTCTCCGCCAGCACCAACACGTCCTTCACTGTCTCGGGAACCGGCTGCACCGGGAAGCAGGCCACCGTCGGCATCGCGCTGTACGCACCGGATGGCACCGTTTCCGACGTCGTCAAGACCAATGCGGCCTCGGACGGCAGCTGGACCTCCGACCTCGACCTGGCGGCACTCATCAAGTCCATCGGATCAAGCGCCGCCACCACCACTGACGGGTGGACCATCGGCGCTGGCTGCATGACCTACGGCGGCAAGACTGAGACGGCCCAGGTGACCACGCAGCAGCAGACGAAGATCTACTTCGACGACACGCGCATCTCCGGCTCCTACGAGGTCTCCGCCCGCACGGAGAGCGAGTCCCAGACCTTCACCTTCAACGCCCAGGGCTTCTACGCCAGTGAGAAGGTCACCGTCCTCCTCAGGAGCAAGAGCGACTCCAGCATCTCCTACACCCTTGGAGAGCTGACGGTTGATGCCAACGGCAACCTCACGGGCAATCTGCCTGCTCCCACTGACGCCCCCGACGGGGAGTACCTCCTGGTCCTGACCGGCTCCCACCACAGCGAGACGGCCACCAGCCAGACCGTGACCACGGTCTCCAACCACACCTTCACCGTTGAGAGCACCGAGAACAACGGCGGTGGCGACAAGCAGGCCAACGGCGGTGGTGGCGACAAGACCGCCACTGAGCAGAAGGCCACTGAGCAGCAGAACACTGAGCAGAAAGCCTCCGAGCAGAAGGCCTCCGAGCAGCAGAACACTGAGCAGAAAGCCTCCGAGCAGCAGAACACTGAGCAGAAGGCCTCCGAGCAGAAGGCCACTGAGCAGCAGAACACTGAGCAGAAAGCCTCCGAGCAGAAGGCCACTGAGCAGAAGGCCTCCGAGCAGCAGAACACTGAGCAGAAAGCCTCCGAGCAGAAGGCCACTGAGCAGAAGGCCTCCGAGCAGCAGAACGCTGAGCAGAAGGCCACTGAGCAGAAGGCCTCCGAGCAGCAGAACGCTGAGCAGAAGGCCTCCGAGCAGAAGGCCACTGAGCAGCAGAACGCTGAGCAGAAGGCCTCCGAGCAGAAGGCCACTGAGCAGAAGGCCTCCGAGCAGAAGGCCACTGAGCAGCAGAACGCTGAGCAGAAGGCCACTGAGCAGCAGAACGCTGAGCAGAAGGCCTCCGAGCAGAAGGCCTCCGAGCAGAAGGCCACTGAGCAGAAGGCCTCCGAGAACAACGGCGGCGGCAACAACGGTGGAAGCAACAGCAACGCCAACGCCAGCGAGAACAAGGGTGGGACCGATCAGAAGGTCAACGACCTGAACTCGAACGCGAAGGAGTCCTCCTCGGACAACCGGGCCGGCGGTGAGACCACCAAGGACAGCGACCGGTCTCTGGCCCACACCGGTGCCAACGGCCTGATCTTCGGCGGAATCGCGGTATTCCTTGCCGTGGCCGGAGGGGCAGCCCTGCTGCTGCGTCGCCGCAACAAGGCCTGAGCCGATCTGACCTGATCCGCTGACGTTCCCCAAGCCACGGGAACAACCTCAGCGCCGGGGGACGACACGCCATGTGTCGTCCCCCGGCGTCGTTGCGCAGCGTCTCAGGCACTGCCAGGGTCGAACGGAAGGTGAGACAATCGCCCGGCGCGCCCCCATGGGCCGTGCATCCCTCTCAGACAGGAGTTCTTATGCCCGGTCAGAACCTGACTCGTCTTGAGGCCGCCGAGCGCAGCGCAACCGTACGGACCCAGAGCTACGACGTCGTCCTCGATCTCACGCGCGGTGAGACGGTCTTCGGCTCCACCACAACGGCACGGTTCACGGCCGCACCGGGATCCTCCACCTTCATCGACCTCGTGGCACCGACGGTCCACTCCATCACCCTCAACGGGCTCCCCCTTGACCCCGCTGAGGTCTACGAAGACTCGCGCATCGCACTGAAGGATCTGGCCGCGGACAATGAGCTGGTCGTCACCGCCGACTGCGCCTACATGCACACCGGAGAGGGACTGCACCGCTTCACTGACCCGGCCGATGGCGAGACCTATCTCTACAGCCAGTTCGAGGTCCCCGACTCCCGTCGGGTATTCGCCGTCTTCGAGCAGCCCGACCTCAAGGCCTCCTTCACCTTCACGGTCACCGCGCCGTCGAGCTGGACGGTGCTGTCCAACTCCCCCGCTCCTGAGCCGACTCCCACCGAGACCTCCGATGGATCAGGGGACGCTCACACCTTCGTCTTCGCCCCCACCGAGCCGATGAGCTCCTACGTCACGGCCATTGTCGCCGGGCCTTACGTCGGTGTGACCGACGAGTACGTGGCCGAAGACGGACGCACCGTGCCGCTGGGCGTCTACTGCCGCAGGAGCCTGGTCGAGCACATGGACTCAGCCGAGATCCTGGACCTGACCAAGCGGGGCTTCTCCTACTACGAGGACCTGTTCGCCACGCCCTATGCCTTCACCAAGTATGACCAGATCTTCGTTCCCGAGTTCAATGCCGGGGCGATGGAGAACGCCGGTTGCGTCACCCACCGTGATGACTACATCTTCCGTTCCAGGCCCGTCGAGGCCCGCGTGGAGCGGCGCGCCGTGACAATCCTGCACGAGCTGGCTCATATGTGGTTCGGCGACATGGTCACCATGACCTGGTGGAACGACCTGTGGCTCAACGAGTCCTTCGCCGAGTACACCTCCACCCTGGCCACCGCCGAGATCACCCGCTGGAACCAGGCCTGGACGACCTTCCAGACCCTGGAGAAGGGCTGGGCCTACAACCAGGACCAGCTCAGCTCCACCCACCCCGTGGCTGCAGAGATCAACGACCTGCACGACGTCGAGGTCAACTTCGACGGCATCACCTACGCCAAGGGGGCCTCAGTCCTGGCCGCGCTCGTGGGCTACGTGGGCAGGGACAACTTCTTCGCCGGCATTCAGCGCTACCTGGCGGCGCACGCTTATGCCAACGCCGAGCTGAGCGACCTGCTCCGTGAGCTGGAGGCGGTCTCGGGCCGAGACCTGAGTACCTGGACCCGTCTGTGGCTCCAGGAGGCCGGCGTGACGACCCTGCGCACGCAGCTGGGCACCGACGCCGACGGCGTCATCACCCAGGCGGCCGTTCTTCAGGAGGTCCCAGCCGAATCACCGGCCTCTCTGCGCCCGCACCGGGTGGCGATCGGCTGCTACAGCCTGACCGGCCGGGGCGCCGAGGCGCGCCTGGAGCGCACCGACCGCATCGAGCTCGATGTCGACGGCGATCTGACTGAGGTTCCCGAGATGGTCGGCTCCGGGCGGACCGACGTCATGATTCTCAACGACGACGACCTCACCTACGCCAAGGTCCGCCTCGATGAGGACTCACTGTCCTTCGGGCTCGAGCACATCGAGTCCTTCACCGAGTCCCTGCCGCGCTCAATCGTCCTGGCCTCGGCCTGGGACATGGTGCGTGACGGCGAGCTCGCCGCCTCCCGCTTCCTCGACGCGGCGCTTCGGGCGCTGGGCGTGGAGGAGCACTCGTCGGTCATCCAGGGACTTCTGGGGCGCATCACGACATGCCTGTCCGGTTTCCTGCCCCCGGCCGTGCGCCGGGACCTCGCTCCGGGAACGGCCGACCGGCTGCTGGAGCTGGCTCGGACGGCCCAGGCCGGAAGCGACAAGCAGCTCCAGCTGGTCCGGGCCCTGGCCGCTCACGCCGTCACCGATGAGCAGCTCGACGTCGTCGCCGGCCTCCTGGAGGGGGGCGAGACGCTTGGCGGCCTCGACATCGACCAGGACCTGCGCTGGGACCTGCTGATCGGCCTGGTGGCCGCCGGCCGCTTCGGGGAGGAGCAGATTCGTGCCGAGGAGGCTCGGGACCGCACGACCACGGGACGGGAGCGCGCCGCCGAGGCCCGTGCCTCGATCCCGACCCCGGAGGCGAAGCAGGCCACCTGGCGGGCGCTCGTCGACGACGCCTCCATGCCCAATGAGACCCAGGTGCGCGTGCTGCGGGGGCTGACCAATGTCGAGCGCCACCCCGAGCTGCTGGTTCCCTTCGTGGGAGCGTACGTGGAGGCCATCGACTCCGTGTGGTCCTCGCGTACCTTCCACATGGCCGAGAATCTGCTGACCGGCCTGTGGTCCTGCGCCACGGTGGGCCTGGAGGGCGCTGCTGACCCGGCCGCCGCTCTGACGGGCTGGCTGGAGTCCCACACTCAGGCCCCGACCGCACTGCGGCGGATCGTGCGCGAGAACCTCGATGACACGCTGCGCGTGGCCAGGGCCCAGGCCGCTGAGAGCACGAACCACCAGTAGCCGCGCAGCGCCGCGGCCTGGGTCGGGCTCAGCACGAGGCAAAGGGCTGGGGCAGAGCGCATGACACGCTCGGCCCCAGCCCGTGAGGTGCCGGCCCCGACATCCTGGCACCCGCATCGCTCAGCGCCGGGACGACTCCGCAGAGCTCTTGCCCGTGGACTTAGCGGCGGCGGCCTGCGCGGCGGCGAAGGCATCGACGTCGTCGTCCTCGCGCCCAGGGGTCTTGAAGTCGAACTTGACGATGAGGAACCTGAAGAGGAAGTAGTAGATGACGGCGTACACCAGCCCCATGATGATGATCACGAGCGGGCCACGAACCGCACCACCGGAGAGCTCGGCGGACTTGCCGAAGTTGAGCAGGTAGTCGATCGCCCCGGCGGAGAAGGAGAAGCCGTCCTTCGCGCCGAGCAGGTTGGCGATGGCCAAGGAGGAGCCGGTGAGCACCGCGTGGACGGCATAGATCGGGAAGGCCACGTAGGCGAAGGCGTACTCGAGGGGCTCGGTGATGCCGGTGATGAAGGCGGTCAGGGCCACCGAGATCATGAGGGCGCCGGTCGCCTTGCGCTTGGCGGGCTTGGCGGTGTGCCAGATGGCCAGTGCGGCTGCGGGCAGGGCGAACATCATGATCGGGAAGAAGCCGGTCATGAAGCCTCCGGTCCACGAGTTCGAGCCGTCCACGCCCTGGAAGAAGCAGGTGAGGTCGCCGTGCGCGGTACCGCCTGAGGCCGTCTGGCAGGATCCGAGCTGGAACCAGGGCACGGAGTTGAGGAGGTGGTGCAGGCCGAAGGGGATGAGCAGCCGGTTGACCGTGCCGAAGACGAAGACCGCCAGAGCGCCGGCAAGGCCCTTGGAGTTGCCTGCATTAATGAGCCATCCGCCGAGCTGTTCGTTGATGAGCCAGTTGAAGGCCGGGTAGAGCGCCGACATCACCAGGGCGATGACAAGCGCGGCGCCGGAGGTGATGATGGGGACGAAGCGGCGTCCACCGAAGAAGGCCAACCAGTCGGGCAGCTTGACGCGGTAGTACCGCTGCCAGAGCAGGGCGGCGACGACACCGATGACGATACCGCCGAGGACCCCGTAGTTGATGGGCGTCTGGGTGGGAATGTCACAGAGCTTGACGCCCTGGTTCCAGGGGCCCACCTGAGCGATCTCTCCCTTGGCGGGATCGAAGGAGTGGAGGCAGTCGAGGGCCTCCTGGTTCAATGGCTCGGGCTTGCCCATGATGATGGGGGACATGGTCCAGGTGACTGCCCGGTAGACGAGAAAGCCGAACAGGGCAGCCACCCCGGTGGAGCCGTCGGCCTTCCTGGCGAATCCCACGGCGACGCCGACCGCGAAGATGAGGGGCAGGTTGTCGAAGACCGCTCCGCCGGCCGCGGAGAAGACGTCTGCGACGGGCTGGAACCAGGGCAGCTTCGAGGCGAGTCCGTCGGTCCCCAGCATGTCCGCCTGCCCCAGACGCAGCAGCAGGCCCGCCGCCGGGAGCGTGGCAATGGGCAGCATCAGGGATCTGCCCAGACGCTGCGCAAGGGCGAAGGCGCCGCTCGTCTTCTTCTTGTCTGACATGATGTTCTCCAGTTCAGGATCGAGCGGCTGCACTGCCGCGTCAGAGATAGCCACCATGACGGTGGTAGTCGGGACGGATCGGCATCGAACACGTCTGGACCAGTGACACCAGAAAAACCGATAGATCCTTCAATGTCAAGCGCGGGGTGCACTCGTCGGCCATAATGATATGAAAGTCGACGCGACGGAGCGGAAGCAGTGGTCGCGACCACCCCCTTCTCCTGGCCGCCTCCACCTACTGTCAACCAGGGGAGCCCCATGCCCAAGAACGCAGGTAAGAAGCCGGCAAAGTACGTCATCGTGCGCAATCACCTGCTGGATCTGGTCAGGAACGGGCTCGCCAACGGCAGTCCGGTGCCGTCCGAACGCGAGCTGTGCGAGCAGTTCGAGGTCTCCCGTATGACCGTGCGCCAGGCCATCGACACCCTCGTGGTCGACGGAATCCTGGAGCGCCACCAGGGCAAGGGGACATTCGTGGCACCCCCGAAGCTCGACCTGCAGGTTCGGCTGACCTCCTTCACCCAGGAGATGCAACGTCGCGGAATGGAGCCCGGCGTGGTCATGCTCCTGACCGAGACCGTCCCCGCAGACGAGACCGTGGCGGAGGCGCTTGAGCTCGCGGAGGGGGCCGAGGTCCACCACCTGCGTCGCCTGCTGACCGCCAACGCCATCCCCATGGCCATCGAGGAGAACTGGATCCCTGCGGCACTTCTTCCTGACCTGTTGCGTACCAGCCCGAACTTCTCGGTCTACGCGGAGCTGACCCAGGTCGGAATGGCGCCCGAGTGGGGCGAGGACATGATCGAGGCCCATGCGGCCACGGCACAGGAGGCGGCCCTGCTATCCGTCCAGGAAGGCGCCCCAACCCTGGACATCACTCGGCGCACCTTCCACGAGCACCGCGCGATCGACTACTCGCGCACCCTGTTCCGGGCTGACCGCTACACCCTGTGGGTTCCGGTGGCCGCGCCCAAGCCGGCCTTCCGTCCCGACCGGCCGAAGCGTTGAGGAGCTGTCGCAGTTCGGCACTGGACAACCTCCGGGCGACCTGTACCATAGGATACTGGTATGGACCATTAGTCCGGTACCGGCGAAGGTGCCGCACCCGACTGCACCTCCCCCATGTCCTGACGCCTCATCTCGGCGCTATCACCCACCGAGCCCGGCAACTGCCCGGGCAGACCCAGGAGGAACCCATGTCTCAGGCACAGAGCATCGTCGACGCTCTCGGAGGATTCGACAACATCGTGGAGATCGAGCCCTGCATCACGCGGCTGCGCTGCGAGCTGGAGGACGGTTCCCTCGTGGACGAGCCGGCACTGAAGGCCGCGGGCGCGCACGGAGTTGTCAAGCTCGGCGACATCGTGCAGGTCGTGGTCGGTCCCAACGCGGACACGATCGCGGAGGACATCGAGGACCTGCGGTGAGCCTGACCGTCCAGTCCCCGGTTTCCGGCCTCGTCGTCGCTCTCGACGACGTTCCCGACCCTGTCTTCGCCGGCAAGATCGTTGGTCCCGGTGTGGCCGTCACCCCGGACCCCGCTTCCGGGGACGAGGTCAGCGCCCTGGCACCGATCAGTGGAACCATCACGAAGATCCATCCCCACGCCTACGTTATCACCAACGATGACGGCCGCAGCGTTCTGGTCCACCTGGGGCTGGACACCGTGGGTCTCGGGGGCAGTGGCTTCACTCTCCTGGCCGGTGAGGGGGAGACCGTCGACGCGGGCAGCCCCGTCATCAGCTGGTCCCCGGCCCGGATCGAGGCCAGTGGGCTCAACCCGATCGTCCCCGTCATCGCCCTGGAGGGCGATGAGTCCGATCTGGAGCCCGTGTCACCCGGCTGCAGGGTCGCAGCCGGCGACACGCTCGTGACCTGGACGTAAGTCCGAGCGCGCGTCCGGTCTCATTCGGACCCTGCTGAACTACGCGTGGTCCCGACCGTCACACTGACGGTCGGGTCCACAGCATCTCACTGACCCACCCGACTCCGGTCCGCCCGTTCCGGTGAGCGCGGACCAGGATCCCTCAGTCCCGTGGAGCCATCTCGTCGCGCACGACGCTCAGCAGGCTGCCCAGGCGCGCGTTCTCGGGCAGGTCGTCGACCAGGACGACCTCGCCCGCGCCGTCGGCCAGCGGGATCCGCCAGTTGGGGTACTCCTGGTCCGTGCCGGGCTGGTTCTGAGCACGACGCTCCCCCACGCCGTCGACCAGGGCGATGCCGACCAGGACCGAGGGGGTGCGCACCACGTAGCGGTGCAGGGCCTCCACGACCTGACGCTCGGTGGGCGCGTCCTCCAGCAGGCTGTGCTCGCGCAGCCGGGCGGTCATCCGGTCGCGCTCAATGCGAGCCTCGGTGCGCACCTGCTCGACCGGCTCGGTGAGCAGGCCGAGACGCTCACGCAGATCAACGTGCTCGTCAGCCAGGTAGCCGGCAGTCGGGGGAAGATCGTGGGTGTTGACCGTGGACAGGGCGAGCCTGCGGTAGTCCTGGGGCTGGAGGGGCCAGCCGTCATGCTGCTTCTCGAACCACAGGACGCTGGTTCCCAGCACGCCGCGGCTGGCCAGGTAGTCGCGCGCCCAGGGCTCCACGGTTCCCAGGTCCTCACCGATGACGACGGCACCGGCCCGGTGAGCCTCCAGGAGGACGACGCCGAGCATGGCCTCGTGGTCGTAGCGTACGTAGGCGCCGTGGTCTGCGCCCATGCCCTCAGGAATCCACCACAGACGGAACAGGCCGATGATGTGGTCCACGCGCAGCGCGCCGGCGTGACGCAGGACCGTGCGCACCATGTCGCGCAGAGGGGCGTAGGCACTGCGCGCCAGGTACTCGGGGTTCCACGGCGGCTGGGACCAGTTCTGGCCCTGCTGGTTGTACATGTCCGGCGGAGCCCCCACGGTGACTCCGGAGGCGAAGGCCTCCGGGTTTGACCATACGTCCGCTCCCTGCGAGTGCACACCCACGGCGAGGTCGTCCATGATGCCCAGGGCCATCCCCGAGGCCAGGGCCTCGGTCTGGGCGCGGGCCAGCTGTTCGTCGACGATCCACTGCAGCCAGGCGAAGAAATCGATGCGCTCGGCCAGCTGGTGCGCCTCGTTGGCGACGTAGGCGGAGTCCGCCTCCCGCAGCGTGGCGGGCCAGGACTGCAGGGGCCCGTGCTTCTCCACCAGCGCGCTCCACAGGGCGAAGCGCTCCAGCCCCTCGCCCTGCTCGGCGCGGAAGCGCTCGAAGTCTCGCTGGCGGGAGTAGGAGCGACCGGCGGCGAAGATAACCTCGAGGGCCTCTCGCTTGGCCTTCCACACCACGTCGCGGTCGATCGGCTCGGCGCTCAGGTCACTGTCCTTGACCTCCTCGAAGGCCCACTGCACGAGCGAGCGCTTGGGGCCGGACAGGTGGGCCACCTCGAGGATGTTCTCCGGCCGGATGTAGATCGGGTTGACGAAGCGACGCGTCACCGGCAGGTAGGGCGAGGGGGTCATCGGCGCCACCGGCTCAGCCGCGTGCAGCGGGTTGATGAGCAGGAAGTCGGCCCCCTGGTCCCCCAGGAAGGCGGCGAGCTCAGTGAGGTCATCAGCGTCGCCGGTCCCCCACGACCTGCGCGAGCGGATCGAGTACAGCTGGGTCATGACTCCCCAGCCGCGTTCACCGAGGGACTCGGGCAGATCGAGGTGGTTGGGGGTGACAGCCAGAGCCGAGGTCACCGTGACGGTCTCCACCTCACCGTCGGCGGGCGGCCCGGCGTGAGCCCCCTGCGGGGCCGACTGGTCGGTGGAGCTGGAGCCGGGGCTGACCTCGGCGATGATCCGGTGCCACCCCAGGGGCAGATCAGCTCCGAGGATGAAGGAGGCTCGGCCACGTTTGATGCCGTCCACCTCCCGAGGCACGGTCCAGTCCTCGGTCTGAGTCAGCTCACGGACGCCGCCGTCCTCCAGCTCAACGCGTACCCGTACCTTGGCACCGTCGGGCACATAGACGGGGACGGTGGACTCCACGCCGCCGCGCGTGACGACCGTGGGAGCGAGCGTCTGGCGCCAGGGGGCATCCTCGACCTCTCGCAGAGCGCGCCCGACCTCCTCCTCGGAGTGGGTGCTCACCCCCAACGCGGCGAGTACGGCCTTGAGGGTGGCGCTTGACGGGGAGGCAAGGTTGCCGTGATAGTCCCAGTACTCGGTGGAGACACCGTGTGCCTCGGCGAGTTGCTTGAGGCTCTCGGAAGCAGGTAACTGGTCGTCGTTGAACTCGTTCATGTGCGTGGGTCAGCCTTGCGTGAGCAGATGTGCGGTGGAGCGCCATGGAGCGGGCATGGAGCAAGGTTGCGCTCCGCCATCACCCCTGGGGATGGATGGGTCGGATCGGGATGCGGACGCTAGCAGGACTAGCAGTGTCCAAGTGTGCCCTAGCGGCTGAGGGTTGTGCACGCGCCGCACCGTGTTCTCTGATGTTTTGCTGCAACTGTTTCACCGTGAGGTGCCGGGATGGCGCCACTGCGGATGAGAAACTCGAGGAAGGTGCGCCCGGGACGACACGGCTGGTCGACGATCGGCAAGCCGGCGGGCAAGGCCGGTGTCCCGTTCTCGACATGAGTCCGAATGAGTCCGAGTGCTGTACCGAGTGATGTAAAAGGACAGACAGGTCGCCCGACTCCACGTTGAAGGTGCTGGAGCCGGGCGACCGTGCAGACCGTCCGGGAACCGGGTGATCAGTCAGAGAGCCGCGATCTCTGAGGCGAGGTTGTCCGCCGTGGGCCCCACGACGACCTGGACGATGCGGCCGGAACGCACCACGCCGAAGGCGCCGGCCGCCCGCAGCGCCTCCTCATCTACCTTCGTCTGATCGGCGACCTCGACGCGCAGACGCGTGATGCACGGCTCGAGATCGGTGATGTTCTCCTGGCCGCCGAGACCGGCGACGATGTCTGATGCAGTGCTCATGGCTTCTCCTTCCCGGTTCCCGTCCTCGCGCAATCCCCGGTCATGCGCTTGGTCGGGCAGCTGAGGTCCTTCGTGCTCACGATCACTTTATCCCACCTCCACCTCGTCCGCGGCGAAGAATTCGGGTCGGGAGGGACGTGTGCACGGAGGCCGCAGGCCTGACGCACCGGAGGTGACCGCGCAGGAGGAACCTCCTCGCCTGACGACATTCCCTCACGTAACCTTACGGGAACGCGACAGATGCCTTGACGACGCCGCAGAGGAGCTCGTTATTCCCCTGGCGGAAACGTCTCATCCCGGCCACAGTCGGGGCACAATGAGCGATGATCCCCATTCGTCTCCGATGAGGAGCACCACATGACAGCGTCCGACACCACCTCCACAACTCTGTCCGGCATCGGTGTGAGCCCTGGGCTTGTGGCCGGTCCCGTCGCCAGGATGGCACCTCCCATTCCTGAGCCCGAGATCGCGACCCTCGAGTCCAGTCGCGACGTCGAGAAGGAGTGCGAGCGCATCGCGCTGGCGGCCCAGCAGGTCAAGAAGGGCCTGGAGCTGTCCGCAGCCGAGGCCAAGGCCGAGGCCCGTACCCTCCTTGAGACCACTGCGCAGATGGCCGCCGACCCCACCCTGACCTCGACGGCGCAGGCCATGGTGCGCGAGAAGCGCTTGGTTCCAGAGCGCGCCGTGTGGGAGTCCGCGGGGACACTGGCCACCATGCTGGAGTCCCTGGGCGGCTACATGGCCGAGCGTACCCGTGACGTCCAGGATGTGCGCGACCGCATCGTCGCCGTCCTGACCGAGTCCCCGATGCCGGGGATCCCCCGCCTGCCCGAGCCCTTCGTGCTCGTGGCCACCGATCTGGCCCCGGCCGACACCGCGCTGCTGGACCCCGAGAAGGTCATCGCCTTCATCACCTCCGAGGGTGGCCCCACCTCCCACACCGCGATCCTGGCGCGCGCCCTGGGCATGCCGGCGATCGTCGGCACTGGCGAGGAGGTCACCGACGCCCTGGCCGAGGGCGACATCGTCCTGGTCGACGGCACGAAGGGAAGCATCACCCTCAACCCCTCCGAGGACGCTCTGCGCCGGGCCCGAGAGCTTGCCTCGCGCGTGCGCGTCTTCAACGGTGACGGCGCCACGAAGGACGGCCACGAGGTCCAGCTGCTGGCCAATGTCGGTGACGCGGCCGGCGCCCGCAGCGCCGCGGAGGCCGGGGCCATGGGCATCGGCCTGTTCCGCACCGAGTTCTGCTTCCTGGACCAGCCCGAGGAGCCCACGGTAGAGGCTCAGGTGGAGGCCTACCAGGGCGTCCTCGAGGCCTTCCCCGGCAAGAAAGTCGTGGTGCGCACGCTTGACGCCGGGGCGGACAAGCCGTTGCCCTTCCTGACCGACGCCACCGAGGCCAACCCGGCGCTCGGCGTGCGCGCCTACCGCACGACGCGCCGCGACCCCGAGGTCCTGGACCACCAGCTCGAGGCCCTGGCCAAGGCCGAGGCTGCCACCGAGGCCAAGGTGTGGGTCATGGCCCCGATGATCTCCACGGCCGACGAGGCCGAGGCCTTCACGCAGAAGGCCCGCTCCTACGGCCTGAAGACGGCCGGAATGATGATCGAGGTGCCCTCGGCCGCACTCATGGCCGACAAGCTCTTCGAGCACGCCGACTTCGCCTCCGTGGGAACCAACGACCTCACCCAGTACGTCATGGCGGCCGACCGTCTGCTGTCCTCACTGGCGGACTTGTCCACGGCCTGGCAGCCGGCCGTCCTGCGTCTGATCGGCACCGCGTGCGAGGGGGCCTCCCCCAAGGGACGTCCGGTAGGCGTGTGCGGTGAGGCCGCCGCGGACCCGGCGCTGGCCTCCGTCCTCGTGGGTCTGGGAGTCGCCTCCCTGTCGATGACGGCACGTGCGCTGCCGGATGTCGATTCCGTTCTGAAGTCCGTCACGCTTGCCGAGTGCCAGGAGCTGGCGAAGATCGCTCTGGACGCGGCAACAGCCGAGGACGCGCGCACGGCGGTGCGTGCGCAGCTGCCGATCCTGGAGGAGCTCGGCCTGTGACAACCCCTTACCCCGTCCCCGCCGCCACGGAGGAGCCCCTCGGGTCGGTGACCCGGATCCTCAGCCTGGCGGCGGGTGACGGGGAGGACATCTTCTCCGGGGGCTCCCTGCCCCAGCTCTCGGGCCGGGTTTACGGAGGACAGGTGGTTGCCCAGGGCATGCTCGCCGCGGCCTCCACAATCGAGGACGACGGTGACGGCGAACGCCTGCCGCACTCGGTCCACGCCTTCTTCATGCGAGGCGGACAGCCCGACACGCCGATCACCTTCACCGTCGAGCGCCTGCACGACGGACGGTCCTTCTCCCAACGGCGCACGGCCGCCTCCCAGGAGGGCACGCAGATCCTGACGATGCTCACCTCCTTCCAGGAGGAGCAGGAGGGCGCCGACCTCCATGTCCCAGCCCCCTCGGTTCCGCGACCTGAGGACTTAACGAGCGCTCTGGAGATCTTCCGCACCATCGATCATCCGGTGGCGCGTTTCCTGGGGCGCACGGCGGCCTTCGACCTCAGGCACGTGGAGGGCAACCTCTACCTGCGCCCCGCTGAGGATCGTGCCGGCCGCCAGCACCTGTGGATGCGATCGCGCAGCCGTATCCCGGAGCAGACCTCCCAGACAGTGCACCGGGCGCTACTGGCCTACGTGTGCGACCAGGTGATGCTGGAGCCGGTGCTGCGAAGCCAGGGACTGTCCTGGCGCAGCGAGGGCTTGAGTCTGGCGACCCTCGATCACGCCCAGTGGTTCCACCGGGACGTCGACATGGGCGACTGGCTGCTCTATGTGCAGGACTCCCCCTCCTCACAGGGCGGCCGCGGCATGGCTCGCGCCCAGGTCTTCGACTCATCCGGTCGCCTGGTGTCGACCATCGCCCAGGAGGGCATGGTGCGCATGCCCACCGGCTCCCAGTCCGACGGCGGTTCGGGACGTTGGCGGATCCGGATGGGTGAAGGCGACGACGGCAGCGCGATCCCCGGCTGAAGCCTTCTGCTCACCCCATCGCCTAAATCCCCACAACTTGGACGACATAGATACATGTACTGGATTTCTCTCCAGAGGTGAGAATAAGGTCAGCCTGAATATCGAGACGACAGAGTGAGGACATTGATGTCGAGGTGGAGCCACCCAAAATAAAAACGCAAGCAAGACCGCGTGCAAGAACTACTTTCACCAACACACGCCCCCCAATTATGAACACAATCACACCAACCTCCGCCACCCCAACGATCAATTTCAAAGCCTTCATGATATGATTTAATCATGACTTTTGTAACTTTGCCGAACGACGGACATCTTTGGTACTCCATAAGAAGCGCATCATCACCCAAGGCCCCATTAGTACTCGTCCAAGGAAGAGGCCTGGA
The DNA here is from genome assembly GCF_005696555.1 of Actinomyces sp. oral taxon 171 str. F0337. Taxonomy (NCBI): domain Bacteria; kingdom Bacillati; phylum Actinomycetota; class Actinomycetes; order Actinomycetales; family Actinomycetaceae; genus Actinomyces; species Actinomyces sp. oral taxon 171. The sequence goes on from NZ_CP040005.1 coordinate 2,071,663, forward strand.
CCACCATGGATGGGACTCCGTCCTGAACGAATTCACCAATCGACCCATCATACTCATCGACCACAGGGGCACCGGCCAGAGCACGGCTTCACTGAACTCAGAGTGGTCGACACGAGATTTCGCAAATGATGTAGTAACCATCCTCGATCATGCAGGCATCGATAGGGCACACGTTTACGGACACTCAATGGGAGGAAGAATTGCTCAGTGGCTCGGAGCGGAGCACGCCGACCGCATTATTACACTCACCATTGGGGGCACCAGCGTTGGCGACGGAACTGGACTACCTCGCCCCACCATTGGCGCAGCGGCCCTAGCATCCGGGGACCCGAGCGCACTGGCTTCACTCTTCTATCCGGATGTTTGGGTCGCAGCAAATCCTCAACAAGCCACCAGCGTCCTCCCTGAGCCTCATTCACCAGAAGCAATGAGCATCCACAGCAAGGCCTCAGACCGACCTGACGGGCCAGCTCCAGAGAAAATCACGACCCCCACCTTAATCCTCCACGGCGCGAATGACCCCATCTCCGACCCCGGCAACGCAGCAATTCTTGGAAAGAGAATCCCAAATTCGGAAGTATTGATGGTTCCAGATGCCAGGCACGCCTACTGGGCCGGAAAACCAGATGTTCATTCCTCGGTTGCGAAATTCCTTTCATCGAACGACCCGAACTGATGCCCTCGTTGTTCTCCCGCGTCGCGCCAGCGACTCGGTGTCCAACGTAGTTGACGTGCCTGATCCACAGTCAATGCGGTCGAGCGACAACCTCAGAATCTCGAGAGCTCTGCTCGACCTCCAACGTTGCCGCAGATCATAATCAGCGCACCGCGCCAGATCCGACCTTCAGGCGTCACATCAAAGTCCAGCGATAACCGATCCCTGCTCAGGGCATGACTGCCGGTGAAGCACCCAGGGAGCACCTCGCTGCGGGCTGCATTGCCGGAACTCCTCAAAACGGAGCGGCACACCCTTCGCAGCATTGAGATCAGAGCTGTCCATCGCTTGGATGTGGAGATGGGGCTGCGTGGAGTTCCCGGAGTTGCCGCATCTACCGATCTGATCGCCGGCACTCACCCGGTCACCGGGTGAGTGCCGAACAGAACCTCGCTGAAGGTGCACGAGTCCAACGTAATGGGGCCCTTCGGCAACCTGGATGATCACGTGGTTTCCGGGGATGGCAGTAAGTCCCTGCCGAATCCGTTGGGGCTGACTCAATCCGTACGGGAGGAGTGTCAGTGCGGGGCGGCGCGCCTCGTGGTCGGGTTCGCCGTCGTGAACCGAGACCACGGTTCCCGTGACAGGCGAGTACAGGGGAAGGCCGAAGGCGCGGAAGAGTTCTGGTGGCTCGGGGGCGAAGAGCGCACGCAGGCTGCGCGCTGGAGCCGTGCGACCAACGTCGTCCACGGCAACGAAGTCGAGCGCGTACGTGGTGGCGAACAGGTGAGTCCCGTGGCTGGGAACGCGGTGTGTGGGGCTGCGCTCGGTCAGCCACTGCCCGTCGAACGGAAGCTTCCCGATGACACCGCCTTCGGGGATGAGTACTGGGGTATTCCTACTCATCATGACACCTCCCACAACACCGATCAGCGCAATCGGTCCCAACTAACAATACGCGCGAGCTCGCCGCCTGAAACAGGACTAGAAGCGCCATTCCCTCGGCCATCTGGCCGAGGGAATGGCGCTTCTTCTTATGCGGTCGACCGGCGGGTGATTGACCGCGCCCACTCAGTCTCGAGTCAGCTTCCGGTAGGTGACCCGGTGGGGGCGGGCCGCCTCGGGGCCGAGGCGCTCAACCTTGTTCTCCTCGTAGGAGGCGAAGTTCCCCTCGAACCAGTACCAGCTGGCCGGGTTCTCGTCGGTGCCCTCCCAGGCCAGGATGTGGGTGGCCACGCGGTCGAGGAACCAGCGGTCGTGGGTGATGACCACGGCGCAGCCGGGGAACTCCAGCAGAGCGTTCTCCAGGGAGCCCAGGGTCTCGACGTCGAGGTCGTTGGTGGGCTCGTCCAGGAGGATGAGGTTACCGCCCTGCTTGAGGGTCAGGGCCAGGTTGAGGCGGTTGCGCTCACCGCCGGAGAGCACACCGGCCGGCTTCTGCTGGTCGGCCCCCTTGAAGCCGAAGGAGGCGACGTAGGCGCGCGAGGGCATCTCCACGTTGCCGACCTGAATGTAGTCCAGCCCGTCGGAGACGACCTCCCAGAGGGTCTTCTTGGGGTCGATGCCGGCTCGGGACTGGTCGACGTAGGACAGCTTGACGGTCTGGCCGATCTTGAGGTCCCCGCCGTCGAGCGGCTCCAGGCCCACGATGGTCTTGAACAGGGTGGACTTCCCGACGCCGTTGGGGCCGACGACCCCGACGATGCCGTTGCGCGGCAGGGTGAAGGAGAGCCCGTCAATGAGGGTGCGCCCGTCGAAGCCCTTGTTGAGGTTGGTGGCCTCCAGGACCTGGTTGCCCAGGCGGGGCCCCGGCGGGATCTGGATCTCCTCGAAGTCGAGCTTGCGGGTGCGCTCGGCCTCGGCGGCCATCTCCTCGTAGCGGGCCAGACGGGCCTTGGACTTGGCCTGGCGTCCCTTGGCGGAGGAGCGCACCCACTCGAGCTCCTCCTTGAGGCGCTTGGCGAGCTTGGCGTCCTTCTTGCCCTGGACCTCGAGGCGCTTCTCCTTGGTCTCCAGGTAGGTGGAGTAGTTGCCCTCGTAGGGGTAGAGGTGACCGCGGTCGACCTCGGCGATCCACTCGGCGACGTGGTCGAGGAAGTAGCGGTCGTGGGTGACGGCGATGACGGCGCCCTGGTAGCTGGCCAGGTGCTGCTCGAGCCAGAGGACGGACTCGGCGTCGAGGTGGTTGGTGGGCTCGTCCAGGAGGAGGAGGTCCGGGGCCTCGAGGAGCAGCTTGCACAGGGCCACACGGCGGCGCTCACCACCGGAGAGGTTCTTGACCTCGGCATCCGGCGGGGGGCAGCGCAGGGCGTCCATGGCCTGCTCCAGCTGGGAGTCGAGGTCCCAGGCGTTGGCGGCGTCCAGGGCGTCCTGGAGAGTGCCCATCTCAGCCATGAGGGCGTCGAAGTCGGCGTCCGGGTCCGCCATGGCGGCGCTGATCTCGTTGAAACGGTCCAGCTTGGACTTGATCTCGGCAACGCCCTCCTCGACGTTGCCGAGCACCGTCTTGTCCTCGTTGAGCGGGGGCTCCTGCAGGAGGATGCCGACGCTGTAGCCGGGGGTCAGGCGGGCCTCGCCGTTGGAGGGCTGGTCGATGCCGGCCATGATCTTAAGGATGGAGGACTTGCCGGCGCCGTTGGGGCCGACCATGCCGATCTTGGCTCCGGGGAGGAAGGCCATGGTGACGTCGTCGAGGATGACCTTGTCCCCGTGGGCCTTGCGCGCCTTGATCATCTGGTAGATGTACTCAGCCACTGCTCGTCTGCGCCTTTCGTCAGGGTGTGAGCGGAGGTTCTGCGCGACGACGGCGACCGACCGGTCCCCTCCGTGCGCACCGTGGCCAAGCCTAAGGGAGCCGCGGGGCAATGGCGACGACGGCGGAGGTGAGACGGTGCACGCGGATCCGCAGCGCCCCGCTGAGGTCCCATATGTTCTCGGACCATGCCCCTGGTAAGCCAGGAGGTAAAGCGTCTGTGGAAGGAGCGGGTCAAGGGCTTGGACATCAATGTCCGAAAACGGCCGGACTCCTTAAGGCACCGATGCCATGCTTGGAGCGTTTCTGAGGAGGATCATGCCGGATTTGGACAGTAAATCGCTGTACAAGGCCCTGTTGGCCAAGGACAGCCGGTTCGACGGGCGATTCTTCGTCGGAGTCGCCACGACCGGCGTCTACTGCCGTCCAGTGTGCCGGGCGCGGAAACCGCTTGCGGTCAACTGCTCCTTCTACGCCACGGCAGCCGAGGCCGAGCAGGCGGGTTTCCGACCGTGCCTGCTGTGTCGGCCCGAGTTGGCACCCGGGTACGCGCCCGTGGACTCCTCAGCGTCACTGGCTCGCGCTGCGGCGCGCTACATCGAGAGGAACTGCGGTGTTCAGGGAAGCCTGACGGACATCGCCCGTCATCTGGGATGCTCCAACCGTCACCTGCGCCGTGTCTTCGAGGGCGCTTATCACGTGCGTCCCGTCGAGTACCGCCAGACCTGCAGACTTCTACTGGCCAAGAGCCTTCTGACCGACACGAACCTATCTGTGGTGGACGTGGCCTATTCCGCGGGATTCGGCAGCCTGCGCCGCTTCAACGAGGTGTTCCGACGTCGCTACCGGCTGACGCCCACCGTTTTGCGCAGCCAAGCACGGCTCAGTAGGACCGATGGTGACGCCGTCCGGCTCAGTCTGGGGTACCGTCCCCCATACTGTTGGGACCTCATGCTGAAGTTCCTGGCACGCAGAGCCATCCCCGGCGTCGAGAAGGTCGAGGAGGATCGTTACGCCAGGACGATCCGCCTGCGCTCCTCAGGACGTGATCTCACCGGCTGGGTGACCGTGGACAACGACGCTGAGCACAATCGGCTGACGGTGACCGTCTCCGCCTCCCTGCTGCCCGCACTACCGGTGGTGCTGGATGGGATCAAGAATCTGTTCGATCTCCATTGCGAGCCGGATACCGTGGCTCGCGCGCTCACAAGCATGGACGAGTCCGCACTCGGAACATTCATCCCGGGCATACGCGTACCGGGCTGCTTCGACGCCTTCGAAACCGCTGTCCTCGCGGTCCTGGGTCAGCAGGTCACGGTCCAGGCGGCCAGGACACTGGCCGGTCGGCTCGTCCAGACCCTCGGCTCGCCCCTGGACACCGGAATCGACGGACTGACCATGACCTTCCCCATGGTTCAGGAGCTCCTCAACCTCGACGGTGCGATCGAGCAGCATCTAGGACCGCTCGGCATCATTGCGGCCCGGGCACGGGCTATTCACGGCCTGGCCGCGATGATGAGTTCTGGCATCATCGACGCCTCCTGCTGCCCCGACCCTGAAGCCGCAGTTGCTCGGTTCATGGAGATCCCGGGCATTGGAGCCTGGACCGCCAATTATATCGCCATGCGCTGCCTGGCCTGGCCCGATGCATTCCTCGCCACCGACCTGGAGGTCAGAAAGGCGCTGGGAACCCCGCCCCCAGGGAAGATCCTCACCCTGGCTGAATGTTGGAAACCGTGGCGGGCCTACGCCGTCATGCACCTGTGGAACCGGGCAGAAGCAGAATCAGCATCCGAACACGCCACCAAGAGCAAGAAGCGGAACGAGAAGAAGGAAGAGATGCACTACCTCAGCCATTACGAGTCACCCCTTGGCGCCATGACCATGGCCAGCGATGGCGAGTACCTCACGGGCCTGTGGTTCGACGGTCAGAAGTACGACCGCTCGACGATCGACAACGACGCGGCAGTCCAGCCCCATCTGCCCATCTTTACGCAGACGGCGCAGTGGCTCGACACCTACTTCGAGGGAGCCGATCCGGGTTTCACCCCGCCGATCAGGGTTGAGGGCTCCGACTTCAAGAAGATGGTCACCTCCATCATGCTCTCCATCCCCTTCGGCGCCACCAGCACCTACGCCCAGATCGCTGCCGAGGTGGCCCGGCGTACCGGTCGGAAGCAGATGTCCGCCCAGGCCGTGGGTGGCGCGGTCGGGCGCAACCCGATCGTTCCCATCGTGCCGTGCCACCGCGTGGTCGCGACCAACGGCAGTCTGCGCGGCTACGCGGGCGGGGTCAACCGGAAGGAATGGCTCCTGGAGATGGAGGGGGTCAACGTGTCCGGTCTGTTAACACCGCCAGCCGCTGACGACGGCGGTGAAACGCGAGAATGAGAAGGCCGACCACGGCCCAGATCACACCTTGGAGAATCCAGGTGATCGACCCGACGGGCAGATGCAGGGATTCTGCCACGTAGTAGTTCACCAGGTGGAACCCTCCATGCACGCCGATCGCAGACCATGTCGACCCGGAGACGATTCGGACAATCATCGCCGTTACCGCGAATCCACACGGCAAGGCAAGATACGTGATGTGCTCAAGAAGATTCTGCTGCCCTACTTGAGAGAGAAGATGAAGAACAGTGAATCCGAGGACACTGGAGGCCGCAGCGAAACGCGTCTCACCCAGCGATGAGAAGAGCCACCCCCTCCATATGATCTCCTCAGGAATTCCCTGAAGAAGGAAGGCTACGGAGAAGGACTCGACGATCGCGAGCCACAGTGGACCCTGGAGTACCGACTGGTCGCCACCGGCAAACCCGAGCACTTGAAGCATGCCGGCCACCACAAGGTCCACGACGAGCGCAGCCAGAATCATCCCTGCCAGCCAAAGCATCGCACGTCTGTCGATGCGCAGGCCCATACTGACATGCCGGCCTCGGTCAAGCGTGCGGCCCAAGACATAGCACAGGGTAAGAGCGAGCACCACCGCCGCCCCATAGATCAGCAGCACACACGACCCCACCACGAATGACTCCACGAGATCATCGGGATTCTCATGTGCGAGAGCAAAAGACTGGATGACAGGAATCTGCTTCAGTAAAGGCGGAGCGAGCGCGCAGGCGAACATCATCGCAAACGCAATCACGAAGCGCAGAACCTTGCCGCCCACAGTGAGGCGATGACCTTGATCCGATCGATACCCACTGAGATCCGAGGACTCTAGAGACGAGAGCGTTGACGAGACTTCCACCGACCGAGATTTTCCATGTGATGCACTCATGAAATTCACGGTACGCTCACCATTTTGCGACCTCAATCGCACCCCGGAGGAATCAGGGGCGCATGGAAAAGAAATCAGGGCCCCCTCCGGGGGATCCCTGACTCCGATGCCGTTTCTGATGAAGCGATCCGATCAGTCCTCGGCGGTCTCCTGCTGCTTGCGCCAGCGGATGCCGGCGTCGATGAAGCCGTCGATGTCGCCGTCGAACACCGAATCCGGGTTGCCGACCTCGAAGTTGGTCCGCAGGTCCTTGACCATCTGGTAGGGGTTGAGGACGTAGGAGCGCATCTGATCCCCCCAGGAGGCCTTGACATCCCCGGCGAGCTCTTTCTTCTTGGCGTCCTCCTCCTGCTGCTTGAGCAGGAGCAGTCGCGACTGGAGGACGCGCATGGCGGCGGCGCGGTTCTGGATCTGGGACTTCTCGTCCTGCATGGAGACCACCAGGCCCGTGGGCAGGTGGGTGATGCGCACGGCGGAGTCGGTGGTGTTGACGCTCTGCCCACCGGGTCCCGAGGAGCGGAAGACGTCGATGCGGATGTCGGTCTCGGGGATGTCGATGTGGTCGGTGGACTCGATGAGCGGAATGACCTCGACGGCGGCGAATGAGGTCTGGCGGCGGCCCTGGTTGTCGAAGGGGCTGATGCGCACCAGGCGGTGGGTGCCGCCCTCGACGCTCAGGGTCCCGTAGGCGTAGGGGGCGTGGATCTCGAAGGTGACCGACTTCAGGCCCGCCTCCTCGGCGTAGGAGGTGTTGAGAACCTTGACGGGGTACTCGTGCCGCTCGGCCCAGCGGGTGTACATGCGCAAGAGCATCTCGGCGAAGTCGGCGGCGTCCACACCGCCGGCGCCGGAGCGGATGGTGATGACGGCGTCGCGGGGGTCGTACTCGCCACTGAGCAGCGTGCGGATCTCCAGTTCGGAGAGGTCCTTGCTGATGGCGGACAGGTCCGCCTCGGCCTCGGCGAGGATCTCGGCGGCGTCCTCCCCCTCCTCCTCGCCGGCGAGCTCGACCATCGCCTCGAGGTCCTCAATGCGCTCCCCCAGGCTCTCAACCCGCTTGAGGTCGGCCTGAGCGTGGGACAGCGCCGAGGTGACCACCTGAGCTGAGTCGGGGTCATCCCACAGGTCAGGCGCGGAGGCCTGCTCGGAAAGCTCGGCGATCCGGGCGCGCAGGGCCTCGGGGTCGGTAACCGCGGCGATGGAGGCGTAGGTGTGTCGGAGTCGTTCGATCTCAGCGGAGAAGTCAGTGGCCACAGAGGGGAGTCTACGGCAGAACGCGCAAGGGGTGCCGTCGGGACGGACTCGGCCCGCTCCGACGGCTCGGTCACGCCCGCTGTTGTCCCTGATCCGCCCCTCACCCCAGCTCAATGCCCTGGGCCTGGGTGAGCAGCGCCTCGAGCACCGCGCGTGTCGCTGGGCCCGGCTCGGTGCGGGTTGATCGGTGACGCACCACCAGCTGGCGCGCGCCCAGCCCGGGCAGGCGCACCACGCTGAGCTCGTCCGGGACGAGTCCGGAGTAGACGGCCAGCTCGGGCAGGAGGGCGCACCCCAGCCCCTGACCGACCATGGCCAGAACGACGTCGTAGTCGTAGGCGACGTGCCGCGTCGTCAACGGCACCCCCAGCTGACGCTCCAGGCGGTCCAGGGCGAAGGCGCCTGCGGTCCCCGGGGCCAGATCGATCCAGGTGGCGCGTGCCAGGTCCGCCAGGGTCGTTGGGGCCGCCTGCTCGGCCGGCACGACAACGAGCCAGGACTCGTCCAGCAGCGGGATGTCGGCCATGCCCCGGGGCGCCGCGGGCAGCGTGTGCTCGTCACGCTCGATGAGGACCAGGTCGAGCTCGCCCCGACGCAGCCGGGACAGGGCGTTGCGCTCCTCGACCTCCTCGACGATCACCTCCAGCTCCGGGCTGGTGGTCACCAGAGAGCTCAGGAGGGGCAGCAGGAGCGCACGGACGGCGGAGGCGAAGCCCCCAACACGCACCACACCTGAGGGGATGGAGTCGTCCAGGTCCGCCAGCTCACGGCGCACGGTGGTCAGCTCGTCCTCAATGCGCTCGGCCGCGTCCGCCAGAACCTTCCCGGCCGCCGTGAGCACGGCTCCGGTGGGTGTGCGGTCCAGGACCCGGGCACCGCACTCGCGCTCCAGGAGGCGAATCCGCTGGGAGACGGCCGACGGCGTTATATGAAGGAGATCTGCCGCTGCGACGACTCCTCCGGCCCGATGGACGGCCAATAGAACCGAGAGCCTCTGAGGCAGTACCTGCATGAAGTAAATCTACACCCCTCATGCAGATAGATGCGATTGACCTTCATTCGGGGGTGTCCAAGAATCATCCCCGTGAACGACGTGCTCTCCTCCCTCATCTCTATCGGCGGCTGGATCGGTGCCGCTGAGCTCCTCATGGCCTACTTCATGGTCTCCAAGGGCACGATCGCAGGCGATTCGCTCAAGTACCAGGCCCTCAACATCACCGGATCCGTGCTGCTGACGATCAACTGCGCAAGCTCCGGGGCCTGGCCCAGCGTCATCGCCAACGCCTTCTACCTCATGGTGGGCATCAACATCCTGTTCACGGTGAAGCGGGCCTACATCGCGCAGCTCTCGCGCCGACAGAAGGAGGAGCTGTGGGCCCGGATGCACCAGCGCCGGCGCTCCTCCCCCGTGGTCTCAGCAGGCTTCGTCGAGCAGGCCTGAGGGCGCAGGCCTCCTCGAGACTCCTCCCTCACACAACCTTCCACCTACCCGTTTCGACGCAGCGAGTCCTGTCGACTCACTGCGTCGTCGTCATCCGGGCCGAACCCGTGGCGGTGATGGTGAAGCCCTCGGCCGGAAGGATCCCCCAGGGCAGGAAGGGCGGACGGGAACGCGCCTGCAGCGTCACCACGGCGGTCTGGCTGTCGGCGGCTCGGGCACTGACAATCGTGGCCCCCTCCAGCTTGGCCGCTGCCGGCTGGGCGGACAGGTCCTCAGCCGCCTTGCTTCTCACCCCCATATCGGTGAGGGCTCCGGGCGCCGTATCCGTGGCGCCACCCCCGTAGTAGGGGTGCTCATCCATGCTGTCGGCTCCCGCGGCCGCAGCCGAGTCCGCCAGGGATGTGAGGGTCTTGAGGTCGAGGTAGACGGCGGTGGCCGAGGCCGCGACGAACAGCAGCGCGAGGACGACGCAGATGAGCCCGACTCCCAGGAGAAGCGTCTGCCCGTTCTCCTCGCGGCGCAGCCGATGCGCCAGGGCACGGAGCCGCCGCTGAGCAGCCCTGGGACCGGGCATCTTGTTCACTGCTCCTCCTTGCCCGGCAGGGTGATGGAGCGCTCGGTGTCCACGACGACGACGTCGCGACCGATCCCCAGCGAGGCGAAGCCGGGAAGGTCCACACCGACCGAGACCCTGACCGTCGCCGTCTGTCCCCGGGCGCAGCCGTGCGCGCAGGTCACCGACAGGGAGCCGGAGGGATCGGCGTCGACGCCCTGATCGGACAGGGACAGCTGCATCGCCACCTGCGCGTTGTCCATCGCGGAGGGCGAGTCATCGACCTCCAGGACCCGGCTGGCGGCGTCGGCCGCCGAGGCGACGGCGAAGGTCGTGGCCTGGATCTGGGCGAGCGTGACCACCAGATAGAGCACGGGCACCACCAGGACGGCACTCCAACCGATGAACTCGACGATCGCGTTGCCCTCCTCCTGGCTCATGAGCCACCGGATGCTCCGACCGCCTGGCCTGAGAGGCTCTCGGAGCCAGCCGACGGCCCGCCCGGTGAAAGGGACCTCCCTCCTCGGTGACCGAGATGCGGCACGACGTCCGCGACTCCTTGAGCCGGCCATGGCTATCACCCGTACTCACCTCTCCCGGATCAGGGAGGACTCATCGACGGCGTGCCCGGTGACCCTCAGCGTCCCCCCGGGTCCGAGGAGCCCCAGGACGGGAAGTGGCGCTGTCACTGTCACCTCAACGATCGTCAGGTCACCGGAGGGGACCCGCGAGATGGTGACGGTGTCCACGTAGCCGTGCCTCAGGGCGGCGTCGGACAGAACCTGCACCCGTTGGCGCGCCTCGGCCTCCGTGCCCCCGACCAGAGCGGCTCGACGAGCGCCGTCTCCGGCGGCGTCGGTGAGGACGTTGCGGGCGTAGACCCCCAGGGTGACCTGGAGGAGCGCCACGAAAACGGTGATGACGAGCGCACCGACCATGACGAAATCGACGACGGCCGACCCCAGCTCGTTCTGCGCACTGAGGCGGCTGCGGCGGCTGCGGCCCACCCGGGGTCGTGCGCGACCACTCCACGGGACCGCGCCTCGGCGAGGCCCTTGCTCAGATCGCACTCGTCACCTTCGCGATGGCGTTGAGGAAGACCTCGGTCAGCGTGCTGCCGGCCACCGTCCACAGAGCCACGACGAGACCTGCTGTCATGAGGGTCACCAGGACCCAGCCGGGGACGTCGCCGCGCTCATCGCGCAGATCGATCCGGGTCGGGCCGGCGGCACGCCATGGCCGGGAACCGTGTTGAGAGGTGCGAGAGGAGGGAGGGATGAGGCGCTTCATGATTGCTCCTTGCTGTCGGGCGGGAATCCGGGTGAGGGGATGACGGTTGGTCGGGCTCTGGAGGCGCAGGGGGTGACGGGTACGCTTCACACCCCCAGTCGCAGGACGAACAGTCCCGGGAAGAGGGCGAAGACGACGGTGATGGGCAGGACGAGGAAGACCACGGGAACCATCTGGGCGATCTCACGCCTGCCACCCTCCTCCATGAGGTCCTGGCGCGCCGCCTCACGCACGTCGGTGGCCTGGGAGCGCAGAACGTCCGCCAGTGGTGTGCCACGCTCAAGGGCCACGATGATCGCCTCGCACAGGCGAGTGACGTGGACAGAACCGACTCGCCGCTCCATGCGGTCCAGGGCGGTGGACAGGACCGTGCCGGAGCGGATGTCGGTCAGAGTGGCGCCCAGCTCGTCGATGAGGTCGCCGCGACCAAGTGCGACGACGCGCTCGATGGCCGGTACCGGGCCCTGACCGGCTCCCACCGCCAGGGCGAGGAGCTCGACGATGTCGGGCAGCTGCGCCTCGATCCGTGACAGACGCCTCGCCACGGCCCGGCTGAGCCACCAGTCGCGGGCAGCGGCCCCGGCCACCGTCGCCATGAGGCACAGGAGGATGAGCGCGGGCACGTTGACGGACCGGGCCAGGGCCGCCAGGCCCCCGGCGGCCAGGACGAGGAGGAGCGCTGTCGTCGACCACAGGACCTGCTGGAGGCGGAACTGGTCGACCCCCAGTGGCGATCCTGATCGCGTCAGGCGCCGCCGGACCGAGTCGGCCGACGACCCAAGGGAGTCCATCAGCCTGCCGAGATTGAGGGCCCCTGCGGTGGAGGCCATGAGCAGACCGACGACGGTGCTCCCGTCCGAGGCCAGCCCCGCCGGAGCGGCCAGGAGGCCAGAGGTCGTGGGTTGGCGGTGGACGTAGGGCTCCAGGCGGGCCATGAGTGTGGGCCGGCGCCGGCGAAGGGCTGAGATGACGCTCAGGATGCCCACGGCCCCTGTCAGCCCGGCGAGCCCTCCGGTGAGTATTGCGTTCATGGGGCTCATCGCAGTGTCCTCTCCTCCTCGGGAAGCCGCCCCAGGCGCAGCATGAGCCGGTAGGCGATGACCGATACGACGGCGCCGACCAGGAGAATGACTGCTCCGGCGGTGGTGGCATAGGCCGCCGCTGCTTGGGGCCGGGTGGACAGCAGCGCCAGGACCAGCCATGGGGCGGCGACCGCGACCTTGGCGCCGTTGACGGTCCAGGACTGGCGCGCCTCGAGCTCTCCTCGGGTGCGCATGTCCTCACGCAGCATCTGCGACAGGGAGCGCAGCAGCGTCCCCAGGTCGGTCCCGCCGACCTCGTGGGCCAGGCGCAGGGCCTCAACGATCCGGTCGGCGACCGGGTCGGCGAAACGGGCCTTGAGCCGGTCCAGGGAGCTGTCGAAGCGGGCGGAGGCGGCGTAGTCGGTGGCGAAAGCCCGGAACTGGGGGCGGACGGCCTCCGGGCCTCGCTCACCGAGGTTGGTCAGCGCCTCCGGCAGGCTCATGCCCGCGCGGACTCCGGAGACGAGGGTATCGACGGCCTCGGGCCACACCTCGCGCAGTCGGGTGCGGCGGTTGCGCGCTCGTGAGGAGATGATGAGGAAGGGGACGGCCGTGAAGATGGAGGCGAAGGAGAGGGCCACCGGCCAGGCCCGAGACATTCCCAGGAACACCAGACCGACGAGCAGCCCCAGCCCGACCGAGCCCAGGACGAACATCGTGGGGCTGGTGCGGCCGGCACCGGCCTGGACCAGGATGTCGGCCAGGATACGGGAGCGCCTCGAGCGCCACTGGGGCGGGTCGGAGGTGCAGGCCATCCAGATCAGGAGCAGCCCCACTCCGGCCAGGAGCCCGGCGACGGCGCCCATCAGTAGGCCTCCTGGGTGTTGGTGGGGCGGGCGTTGAGCAGGGCGGTCAGGTCATGGCCGGCCCGGTTGAAGCGCTCGGCGGCGTCGGGCGCCCCGACGCCCCGTACGAGGTTGCCGGCGGGATCGCGGTGGAAGACGTCGGAGAGCTCGATGATGCCGTTCTCGACCCGACCGGACAGGGCTGCGACCTCTCGGACGGTGCGGCGCCCGCCGCGATCCAGGTCGAGGTGGACGACCAGGTCGATGGCGCTGGCGACGGTGGGGACCACGAAGTCGCTGGAGACGTTCTCCCCCGCCAGCAGAGGGAGCGTACAGATCTTGATGACGGCTTCCCGAGCGGAGTTGGCGTGGATGGTGCACATCGAAGGAAGGCCCGAGTTCATGGCGATGAGCAGATCAAGAGCCTCGGCCTCGCGGACCTCTCCGATGAGGAGGCGGTCGGGGCGCATGCGCAGGGCCTCCTTGACCAGGCGCCGCAGGCTGATCTCTCCGACGCCCTCGAGGTTGGGCGGCCGGGTCTGCATGGCCACGCAGTCCCGGTTGCGCAGGGCGAGCTCGAAGACCTCCTCGCAGGAGATGACCCGCTGCGCGCCCGGGATCGCTCCGGCCAGCGCCCGGACCATGGTGGTCTTGCCTGCCTGGGTGGCGCCCGAGACCAGGATGTTGAGGCCGGCCTGCACGGAGGCGTCCAGGAAGGCGGCGACCTGGCTGGTCAGCGACCCCATGCGCACGAGGTCACCGGTGCGGGAGGCGCGGGAGGTGTGCTTGCGGATGTTGACCGCCCAGTGCTGGGACGTGATGGGCGGGATGACGACGTGAAGCCGCTGTCCCCCGGCGAGCTGGGCGTCGACGAAGGGGCTGGACAGGTCCAGCCGGCGCCCGGAGGCCCGCAGCATCCGCTCGACCAGAACAGTGAGGTCCTCGCTCTCCAGGATCGTGGTGGTCAGCTCGGGGCGTCCGGAGCGGGCGACGAATACACGGCCGGGGGCGTTGACCCAGATCTCCTCAATGGACTCGTCATCGAGGTAGCTCTGGAGCGGTCCCAGACCCGCCATGGAGTCCAGCACGTGGGAACGCGCCCCCGGAGGGTCGATAAGCGGGGGGACGAGTCCGGCGTCGGAACGACGCAGATAGTCCTTCTCGGCCTCGGTGATGAGCTGCTCGAGGTCGGAGGCGTCCTTGAGGGGGTCGATGCCGCGAGCGCGCACCAGCTCGCGAACCTCCGTCAGGAGAAGATCGGCAGCGTCCATGATGCCTCTCAGCGTGGGTGTTGTGTGAAGGGATGAGTGAGGATGGTTGAGGAACGACCAGGGGTTCTGCGCTGAACCGTGACACACCGGCCGGTCGGTGACCATTGTCACGAATAAACTCTAGGGCACCTGGTCGCGAAATGGCCACCACCTCGGTAGAACCTGTGGATAACTTCGACCAGATGGCGCATTCCTCAAGCCGCTTCCCACGGCTGCGGACGTTTGCCGCCAGCGGACGGGCGCGGCTGTCCTGCGAGACATAGGACCTGTCGCCTACGGTTGGACCATGTCACAGCCTCCGCAGTCCCCGGACGCCCCCGGCACCACTGATGTCGACAGCGGTGTCGACAGCCTCACCGACGAGGCGACCTCCGACGTCGAGCGTGCTGCGGCTCAAGCTGCCGACGACCGCAGCGAGCACAGCGGACCCCCCAATGACCAGGATGCCGATGACACCGACTATGACGATGACTATCGCGCCCCCGTTGTCGTCGCTCCGCTGCCCGGGGCGTCATCCGGGTCTGTACAGGGAGGCCGGCGGGTCTCGACACCCCAGGCCGCCGAGGCTCCCCGCCCCCATCGCTCCGCGCTGTCCCTGGCGGCGATGGCGAGCGTCGCCGTCGCCGGACTCAACCCGACTCGGCTGGCGCTTCCGCAGTCCGAGACCCCCGAGCGGCACATCATCGGCGTCATCGACACCCAGGGCCGGCACTGGGAGGTCCATGAGGCCCGCACCGATGCCGTGGGCGCCTCCTTGGAGGCCGAGGCCGAGGTCCTGCGCCGCATCGGCCGGGTCGTCGACGACGGACGGCTCTCCTTCGACGTTCCTCGCGTCTCCGGGTCCCTGCGGCAGAAGGACGCTCACATCCAGGTCCGCTCCCATGTGGAGGGCAAGCCGATCCCGGTGGAGACGCTTCGACCGGGGCCCGGGATGTCGGCAGGCCTGGGAAAGGCGCTCGGTGAGATCCACGAGCTGGCCATGAGGGTGGTCTCCGAGGCCGGCATGCCGGTCTACGACGCCGAGGAGGTGCGTCGGCGCTGGCTGAGCCTGCTGGACGACACCGCCGCGACGGGCAGGACCCCACCGGCGCTGCTGGGGCGCTGGGAGCAGGCACTGGAGGACACCGCCCTGTGGCGCTTCCGCCCCACCGTGGTGCACGGCGACCTCGCCGAGGAGAACGTCCTGGTGGCCGGCGGCACGGTGGTGGCCGTGCGGGGCTGGTCCCAGGCGCATGTGGGAGACCCGGCCGAGGACCTGGCCTGGGTGTACTCCTCGGCACCGGTGGACTGCCTGGACTCCATTGAGGACGCCTACGACATCGCCCGCTCCGAGGGCGTTGACCGGCACCTGCGTGAGCGGGCCGAGCTGGTCAGCGAGCTCAGCCTGGCGCGCTGGCTACTGCACGGAGTGAGAACCGGGGACAAGCCGGTCATCAATGACGCGGTCGCGATGCTGAAGGACCTGGCCGCCCAGGTGGGCGACGCCCCGCTGGTGGAGCCGTCCACGCCCCGACTGGCACCGGTGCCCGGGGTCCGCGAGCCGGCTGAGCCCGACGCCGTCACCAACCCGGTGGCCATGGTGCGCGTCGACGACGAGGACGACTGACGCCGCGTCGGCGCCTCGCCCGGGATCAGGTCAGCGGGTTGTGGCTCATGAGTACCAGGAAGGCGATGGCCCACACCAGGTTGACGATGTTGAACAGGGCCCCGTCCAGCAGTGGCTTGCCGGGATAGGGCAGGCGGGTGAGGGCGTACCACGGGAGGGCCTGCACCGGTGGGGTCAGGAGCAGCGACCATCGAGGGAAGGCGGTGGCTCCTGAGCCCAGAGCAATGCAGACGAGGAGCCAGCCCAGCGCCGTCAGCCCGATGGCGGGGCCCCAGGCTTGCATGAGGAAGCGGTAGAGCCTGCGCGCGTGCTCCAGGGCGGCGGGGTCGGGCCCTTCGCTGTCCTCCTTCCCGCTGCTCGCCGCCCTGGCGGCTACGTACGCCTGATGGGCGGTGTGGGCGCGCTCCGAGGCCAGAGCGAGCGGGTAGAAGGAGGCGTGGGCCAGGGGCGAGAGGCTGAACCCGACGCCGAGCAGCACCGCTCCCGCCATCCCCACCGGCGATCCGCGCAACAGCACCCAGTGCGCATAGAGACCGGCGAGCATGAGCGGGATGGAGTAGTTGGCGACCAGCGCGCCCCATCGCAGGCGAGGCTCGTTGACGCGCGTGTAGAAGGCGTAGGCGTCGTCTCCCATGAGGTCGATGAACTCGCCGTGCTCGTGCCGGTCAGGCCGACGGAATCCGACGATGAGCACGTCGCCGAGGATCCAGCACAGGGCGCTGATGAGGAAGGCGACAATCGACCAGGTCACCAGCATATGGGTTCTCCTTGCGGCGTCGGGTGCGAAGAGTCGGTGCGCCGGGCCAGGACCGGCCGTGCCTCTGGTCGAACGGCCGAGCCCGGGCGGCCCTGAGGCTGACGTTAGCCTTGCTGCTCGGGTGCGGGAAGAGGTGTCATCTCGTCGGGTGGGGAGCCCGGTGTCAGAGCTGACTCGATCTGGTCGAGGTCGAGCAGGCCCGCGGCGGTGAGCTCATCGACGCGCCCTCCGGGATAGTCGACGTACACGTAGGCGGCGCGTACCGAGCCGGTGGGCACGCCCTGGGAGGCCGCCCAGGCGTGGACGTAGACGCTGAGCTGGTCCACTGGCACCTGGCGTCGTCCGGTCTTCCAGTCGACGATGAGCCATCCGGCCCCGTCCGAGCGGCGGAAGACGGCGTCCATGCGGCAGCGCAGGGTGGTGGCGCCGATGGTGATCTCCCGGTCGGTCTCGGTCTCGGCCAGAATGTAGTCCTCCAGGAGCGGGAGGTTCTCAGCGGTGTCCAGCCAGCGCTCGATGCGGTCCCGGTCCTGGGGACCGAGGCTGTCGGGGACACCAGCCTGCCCCAGGCCGAACAGAGTGCCGCGTGCGCTCAGGCGCTGGGCGACGGCGTCGTGGAAGACGGTTCCGAGCCGTCCGGCGGCGCGGGGCTCAGGTGGAAGCGGACGACGTAGGTCGAGTGCGAACTGCCGGCGGTCGGCGCGCAGGTCGTCCAGGCGGGTGGCGGCCAGGTGCTCGGGCAGGCGGACAGCAGGTCCGCTGCTCAGGGCCCGTGAGCGCTCAGCCAGGAGGAGTCCCGCCTCGAGTCGCCACCGCCGCACGGTCTCGTCGTCGGGCTCCGCCTGCACAGGGGCCTCCTCGGCGGGGCCGGTTACGCTCATGGCCGCGGCGACCTGGGCGGCGGCCGCGTGCCGGGCCCGGCGCGCAGCGGCGACCCGGTCGGCGATCGGTGCGTCCTTCCCCGCGGTCTCCGGGGTCTGGCTGCTCTGTGTCTCCATCCCGCCCGCGTCGAGGGGCCAGGTACCCACCTGGGTCAGAGCGGTCAGCGGGTTGGGGCGGGACTCATCGAAGTCGACCCAGCCCTCCGCGTAGGGAAGGAGGAGGTCACGCCGCTGGAGCTCGGTGAGGAAGCGTGAGGGCCGGCGGGGCTTGGAGGCGGTCTTGGACAGGTGGGAGCCGGTCAGGAGGAGATCGTGGCGGGCCCTGGTGAAGGCCACGTAGGCCAGGCGGCGCTCCTCGCGCAGGCTCTGGCGCCCGAGGGCCTCCTTGTAGGCGCTCATCGTCTCGGTCAGGAGGGGCTTGTCCGTCATGGCGGGGTCGAGGTCCCCGACGGTGAACGGCGGCAGGTCGTCGGCGTCGGCCCGCAGTGGGAAGGGGAAGATCGAGGTGCTGCCCATCCACCCGGTCTCCGCGACACGAAGATCGTCCTTGACGGCGCTGGTATAAGAGGGGAAGACCTGCTCGTCCATGCCGGGGACGACGACGACGTCCCACTCCAGGCCCTTGGCGGCGTGGACGGTGAGGATCTGGACCGCCCCGGGCGAGGGCTCGACCTCGGGGGCGCTCATCGCGTCCTCGTGCTCCTCAGCGGCGTCGAGCCAGTCCAGGAAGCCGGTGAGCGTGGGGGCGTCGGTGTCCGTGGCGAAGGCCAGGGCCGTCTCGTGGAAGGAGTCGAGGGCCCGGTGCCCCATCGGGTGACCGACCCGGGCGGCGATCTCGATGTCGAGGTCGAGTGCCTGCTCGGCCATGGCCACGAGGTCGGGCAGGGGCAGGGAGTCGGCCTCCCGGATGCGTTGGATCGCCCGGGCGGTGCGCAACGCGACGGCCCGTCCGGCCTCGGTCAGGTCCCGGGTCGCGGCGGCCTCCTCCTGCGCGCCGTCCTCATGCCATCGCAGCAGGGTGTCCAGGGCCTCGCTGAGCAGTGGGGCGTCGGCCTCGACCTGGTCGCCGTGAACCGGCGATCCGGCTTGGTCGCCTTCGGGCGCGGGACGGGTGAGCTCACGGGCCAGCGCTGCCAGGGCGCGCAGGTCGCTGGCGCCGATGCCGAAACCGGTCAGCAGCCTGACCACCCGGTCCCCGCGCTCCGGGTCCGAGGCCACGGTCAGCAGGGCGCGGACGTCGGCGACCTCGGGGACGTAGAGCATCCCGCCCAGGCCGACGATCGTGTAGGGCAGGCCGGCCTCCTCCAGCTCGGCGGCGATGGGATCCATCTGCGCCCGGGTGCGGCACAGGACGGCCATCTCGGCACTGGGAGACCAGCGCTCGGCGAGGAAGGCGATGACTGTGCGGGCCTCCTCGGCGGGGTCCTGGAGGAAGGCCCCGTGCACCGCCCCGGACTCCAGGCCGAAGGCCGCGGGGCGGGGCCGCAAAGGGGCGACGGTGATGTGCTCGCCCACCGGGTCCCCGTCCTCGACGACGCCGGAGCGCAGGGGCGCGGAGACGACGTTGGCGACGTCCAGGATGGTGGAGTCGTTGCGCCAGGAGGTCGACAGCTCCAGGACGGGGGTGGCGTCGGCCGGTGACGCCCCGGAGTCGAGGCGCGCGGTGCCGGTGGGGTTGAAGCGCTGGTGGAAGGTGTCCAGCGCTCCGGCACTCGCTCCTCGCCACCCGTAGATGGCCTGGTGGGGGTCACCGACGGCCGTCACCCCGGAGTCGGCGAAGAGGGCGGACAGGAGCCGGACCTGGGCCACCGAGGTGTCCTGGAACTCGTCGAGCAGGACCGCGGGGTACTGGGCCCGCACCTGGGAGGCGGCATCGGGGACGGTCTCGGCGATGGTGCAGGCCAGGGCGATCTGGTCACCGAAGTCGAGCAGGCCGTGGTGACGCTTGTACTCGCGCAGCTCTGCGACGACGTCGAGCAGGGCCTCCCACTCGGCCATGACGGCGGGCGCCTTGCCGACCAGGGTCTTGCAGCCCTTGATGGCGGCCAGGGCAGTGAACTGCTCGGTCAGGTCGGCCAGGTCCTTGGCGGCATCCTCGATGGTCAGCAGGTTCTGGCTCAGGGCGTCGCCCAGGACCAGGGCGGCGCTCGCGTTGTGGCTGAGGCTCTCGTTGGGCAGCGGGAGCGTGCGCGCCTCGAGCAGGGAGGAGACGATCTGCCAGGAACGGGCCTGGGTGATGAGGGTCGAGTCGGGGTCCACGCCGATGCGCAGTCCGTGGTCGCGCACCAGGGTGCCGGCGAAGGAGTTATAGGTGGCGATCATCGGCTCGCCGACGTCCGTGGCGTCAGCGGCGCGCACGCCGCCGTCATCATCCGACGCGGTGGCCGGGAGCAGGCCGGCCGCACTGAGGTCGGCCAGGCGGGAGGCGACGCGCTGGTCGAGCTCGGCGGTGGCCTTGCGGGTGAAGGTCAGTCCGAGGATCTGGTCGGGGCGGACCTGCCCGGTGGCGACCAGGTGGACGACCCGCTGGGCCATGGTGGCGGTCTTGCCCGAGCCGGCTCCGGCGACCACCAGGAGGGGGCTGAGCCGGTGGGCGATGACGCGCGCCTGCTCCTGGGTGGGAGTGTGGATGCCGAGCGCTGCCGCCAAGGCCTGCGGGGTGAGCTCGCGCGAGCCGATGGGGGTCATGAGACGACCCTCCTTCCCTCAACCTGGACGGGACAGGAGTCCTTGACTCGGCAGGTACGGCAGTGCTCGCCGGTGCGGGCCTCGATCACGGGGCCCACTCCGGCCACGGCGGCCGAGGCCACGAGGTCCTCGGCCCAGTACTCCTCACTGCTCCGGGCACCATCGTTCGCTTCACTGTCCTCCACCCTCTCCGTGGGCTCGTCCGTGGCTTCGGTGGCTGCGGGGCTGGGGTCGAGGGCGGCGCCCGGCGGAGCCAGGACGTAGCCGTCTCCTGAGCGTTTGGAGGGCTCCTTGCCCAGGAGCACGAGGGCTCCGCCGACGACGTCGAGGCCTTGCGCACTCAGGGCCAACCGGTAGGTGGCCAGCTGGGGGTGGCGCTGGACGTCCTGGGGGACGCGCTGCCCGGTCTTGAGGTCGATGATGCGCACTGTGCCGTTCCGGCCGATACCGGCGGTGTCGTCCGGGTCGTCTCCCGGGCTGCCGCCGAGGCGCTCGAGACGGTCGATGCGCCCGGAGATCCTGACCGGGACGGCGTCGGGGCCCTCCATCGGCATACGGAGGCCGGCCCGCTCACGGACCTCCGGGCTGAGGACGCGCAGGGGGATGTCCACGTCGGATCGGACGGGCCGCTCGACGTCGGCGCGAATGCCCAGGGCGTCGCAGTCACTCAGGTAGGCGTCGAGGCGCTCGATCATGGCGCGGGCGCGGTCTGCGGCCAGGCCCCCCTGCCACGTGGCGGGGTAGCCCAGGTCGGTCAGGCGTTCCTCGAAGGCCTCCCGCAGAGCGGGACCGCGCAGGTGCTCGCTCTCCGCCCGTTCGGCGATCTCGTGGACGAGGCTGCCCAGGGCCTGGGCGTCGCTGGCGGGGGCCGATCCGCCGTTGCGGGTCAGGAACCACTTGAGGGGGCAGGCGGCCAGGCCCTCGACGTCGGAGGGGCTGACCCGTATCCGTTCCCCCTGGGCGACGAGGGGGGTGTGGGAGGTGGGGCCGGCCGCGCCGATCCAGGTGGCTGGGTCGGCGCCGGATACGCCTTGGCGGGCGAGGTCGGCCAGCAGGTCGACAGCGACCCGGCCGCGCCGGCGCTCGGTGTCAGTGGCCGTCTCCAGGTTCCCGCAGATGGCGGCGTGGCGCAGCTCCCCCACCAGGCCGCGCAGAGTGAGGTCGCCGGTGTCGGGGCTCAGGAGGGGGGCACCGTCGGCGTCGGTCAGGGCGATCCCGGCACGGTGGGCTATCTCGGTCAGGAAGGGTGAGGGGGCGTGCTCGGCGTCGGCGGTGGCGGTCAGCAGGAGGCGCCTGGTGGCACGGGACAGGGCCATGATGAGCATGCGGCGCTCGTCGGCGCGCACCTGTGCCCGGGCGGCCGCCATGGCGCCGCTGCCGCCGGTCCCGTCCCCCGGGGCGGTGGTGCCTGCTGTCAGGCGTCCGGTGACGGCGTCGACGAGGAGGCCAGTGCGGGTCAGGGAGTCTCTCAGGCGCAGGTCGGGCCAGCGGTCCCGTTCCAGCCCGGCGACCACGACGAGCTCCCACTCCTGGCCCGCGCATCGCGCCGGGGTCATGACGGCGACGCCCTCCGGTCGCCGGCCCTGGGGGGCGACGGAGTCCGAGGGCAGGACCTCGGCGTCGAGCTCGGCCAGGAAGCAGGAGGCGTCCTGGCCCGGGTGACGCTCGGCCCAGACCTCGGCGCGTTTGAACAGGGCCGTCACGACGTCGAGGTCGTGCTCGGCGGCCTCGGACAGGAGTGATCGCACGGGGCTTGCCGAGGGCAGCAGGGCGGTGGCCCGCCAGACCTCGGCCCGGTCAGAGGCGTTCCATGCGGCCCACAGCAGGGCCTCGACATCGCGAGGGGCGTCGGCGGGCGTTTCCCCGGTGGCGGCGCGCAGAGCCTCGATGATCCGGGCTGCGGTGAGGAGCCGATCCGCCTGGGTGCTCAGCGGCTCCCCGTCCAGGGACCGGGCGAAGGCGGAGGCCTGCTCGGTGTCGGCCAGCAGGGCCAGGAGGGCGGCATCGGCACCGATTCGAGCCCAGGTCTCGGTCCCACTGACACGGGTGGCTGTGGCCTCCGGGTCCTGGCGCAGCCTTCGGCGCAGTCGGCGCAGGTCCATGGTGGTCAGCCCCACCAGGGGGCTGGTGAGGAGGGTGATGGCGGCGTCACGCTGAGGCGGTTCACCGTGCCCGCCCAGCTGGTCGCGGATGGCGGCGCGCACGATGTCCAGGAGTGCGGCCGCGGCCGGTTCCGCGCGCAGCAGCACCGCGGGTGTGCGGGAGGCCAGGGGCACGCCTCGCCTGCGCAGGTCCCTGGCGAGGGTCTCAGCATCGGCGGCGCTGCGAGCGATGACCGCCATCTGCGACCAGGCGATGCCGTGGTGGACGTGCTCGAGCCTGAGCGCCCGGGCGACGTGTGCGTGCTCCTGCCAGGTGGAGGAGGCCAGGATCACCTCGACGCCGGCTGCTGCTGCCGGGCGTTCATCGTCGGACCCGCCGGAGGAGAGCCTTGCCGATGACTGGGGAGCAAGAGTCGTCTGCCGGTGGGCCGTCGTGCCGGTCACCGGGACCCGGGCGCTCTGGTCGGCGACCACCGCCGCGATTCCCGGGTTGCCTCGGTAGCAGGTGGTCAGCTGCAGGCGGGTGGCTCCGAACCCTGAGTGGTCCTCAGCGGCGATGAGCAGGCTGGGCGTGCCGCCGCGGAAGGTCTCCACCGCGACATCGGGGTCTCCCAGCACCACGATCTGCGCCCGATGCCCGTCGGGGTCCGGGGTGGCCAGGGCGGTCAGGAGCCTGGCCGTGGCGGCCGTGCAGTCCTGATAGTCGTCCACGAGGACGAGGTCAGGGACGGGGCGGGGGACGGTGACGACGTCGGAGTCCCAGGAGCTCAGGGCCTCCACGGCTCGGTCCTGGAGACGAGCCGTGTCCATCTTGCGGGTCTGGGCCCGGCGCTCAGCGCTGGCCCGGCCCTGCGCGTCCCAGGTGCGCAGAAGCTGGGACGCGGGTCCCCAGATGGGGACTTCGAGTCGGCGTCCCAGGTCGGCCAGCTCATCGGCGTTGACGCCGAGCTCTCCGGCGCGCGCCAGGAGGTTGCGCAGCTCGGAGCGGAACGCCCGCGACCCGGTTGCCTCGGTGGGCAGCCCCGGCCAGGTGACGGTACTGATCATCGAGGCCAGGACCGAGTCCTCCTCCGCACCGGCCAGAAGCACCGGGGGCGGCAGCGGGTCGGGCCGCATGGTCAAGGAGGTGGTCAGGATCGTCAGGGCGAGAGCTGCGGGGGTGCGCACTCGTACGACGCCGTCGCCATGGCCCTCACGCAGCAGGTGGGCTGCTCGGCCACGCAGCCAGTCGGCCCGCGCACGGGTGGGGGCGAGCAGGACGGCGTCCCGGCCGCCGGCGACCGCCTCGGCCAGCAGCCGAAGGGCCAGAGAGGTCTTGCCGGTCCCGGGAGCCCCCAGGACGACCACGTTGGAGCCCTCGGCCATGCGGTCCAGGACTCGCTGCCCATCGGCGTCGACGGCGGGCAGCTCCGGCGCCTCGGTAGGCGGAAGGAGATGGACGGGGTCCTGGGGCATGGGACCATCTCACCACGGCCCACCGACAGGAGCGCGCACTGTTAACGGATCGTCATCGGTTGTGAGTCCGTCACCGGGGAGAGCTGACCGTGCATGTTCCGCGTGGCGCGAAACGGCGCGGCTCTTCGGGCACTCGAAGAGCTGGTGTAACCGGGGCCACTCTAGGATTCAGGGCAGGTTCACGCCCCTCTCCCCGATGGGCGCTATGCCGCTCAATACGGCACACAGACGATGCGAAGGAGCCCCATGCAGGTCACGATCGGAATCAAGCACGCCAGCCGCGAGCTCTCCCTGGAGACCTCCGACTCTCAGGAGAAGGTGCTGGCCGCCGTGGCCAATGCCGAGACCAAGGCCGTCACTCTTACTGATGACAAGGGTCGTAAGGTCTTCGTCCCAGCCGGTTCCCTGGCCTACATCGAGCTCGGCGAGGCCGAGCCCCGCAGGGTCGGCTTCGGCATTTGAGCCTCGAGCTCTCCACATCGGCGCCGCCTCCCAGAACGGGAGGCGGCGCCGTTTGACGTGAGTCGGGAGCAAGCAAACCGATGCCCCTCGAGGCCGCCCGGTGCCCGGCAGGCCCGGTCGCCACCATTAGTATGGGGTGCATGGACCACCAGGACAGCCAGTGGGGCCTGCTCAGTCAGTGGATCACGCAGTCGCAGCGCATCGTCTTCTTCGGCGGCGCCGGGGTCTCCACCGAGTCGGGGATCCCTGACTTCCGGGGCGCCAGGGGCTTCTACCACCAGGACCGGGAGATCCCCTTGGAGCAGGTCCTGTCCATCGACTTCTTCACCGAGCACCCGCAGGCCTACTGGGAGTGGTTCGCCCAGGAGAACGCCCGCGAGGGCGTGGCCCCCAACGCGGCGCACAGGTTCATGGCCGGCCTCGAGAGGGCCGGGAAGCTGTCTACCGTGATCACGCAGAACATCGACGGCCTCCACCAGCGGGCCGGCTCCGAGCGGGTCCTCGAGCTGCACGGCAGCTGGTCGCGTCTGACCTGCACCGGCTGCGGTGAGCGCTTCACCCTGGACGACGTCGACGACGCCCGCTCCGGCGAGGTCCCCCGCTGCCCCGGGTGCTCCTCGGTGCTGCGCCCGGACATCGTGTTCTACGGGGAGATGCTGGACAGCGCCGTCATGGAGGGGGCCGCACGGGCCATCTCGGAGGCGGACCTGCTGATCGTGGCCGGCACGAGCCTGGTCGTCTACCCGGCGGCGGGCCTCATCGACTACTACACCGGTGAGCACTTGGTCCTCATGAACGCGACTCCCACGCCGTATGACTTCCGCGCCGACCTCATCATCCGTGAGCCGGTCGGTCAGGTCTTCCAGGAGCTGGAGCGCAGGAGCCGGCAGCCCTAACCGATCCCCTGGTCCTCACGGTCCACGTAGCGCTCGGGAGTACCGGACTCGCTGAGAGTGGCCGCGTAGTCGGGCACCTCGCTCTGGAGGGAGCGGTCCGTACGACGGTAGCCCGACGACGGCAACGAGGACTTCTTCGGGAACGTCATCTCGGGACGCTCCACGTGCTCGTAGGGAATGGACTCCAGCAGGTGGTGGATCATGTTGAGGCGCGCCTTGCGCTTATCGGCGGACTCCACGACGTGCCAGCGTGCGGAGTCGATGTCCGTGTGGACGAACATCTCGTCCTTGGCGCGCGAGTAGTCCTCCCAGCGGGGCAGGGCCTCCAGGTCGGTGGGAGAGAGCTTCCAGCGTCGCATGGGGTCGGTCATCCGCGACTTGAAGCGCTTGTACTGCTCCTTCTGGGGGACGGAGAACCAGTACTTGCGCAGCAGGATGCCGTCGTCGACGAGCATCCTCTCGAAGACCGGGCACTGCTGGAGGAAGCGCCGGTGCTCCTCCGGGGTGCAGTAGCCCATGACGTGCTCGACGCCGCCGCGGTTGTACCAGGAGCGGTCGAACAGGCAGATCTCGCCGGCGGCGGGCAGGTGCGCGATGTAGCGCTGGAAGTACCACTGGGTGCGCTCACGCTCGGTGGGCACGGGAAGTGCGACCACGCGCGCGATACGCGGGTTGAGGTACTCGGTGATGGTTTGATCGCCCCACCCTTGCCGGCCGCGTCGCGACCTTCGAAGATGACGACGACGCGGGCACCGGTGGCCCTGACCCACTCCTGCATCTCGACCAGCTCCGCTTGCAGCCTCAGCAGCTCGGCCTCGTACAGGGAACGGTCCATGGTGGGGTGCTTCTTTGCCATGCTTGAGTTTCGCACAGCACACCCCCGTGCGCGCAGGGAGCCCTCAACGGAAATGGAATCAGAGGAGCCCAGTCCTGGAAAAGGACTGGGCTCCTCTGGAGTGGTAGCGGGGACAGGATTCGAACCTGCGACCTCCGGGTTGCAGGTCCACGGTCTCGTATCGTGGACGCGCTGGCTTGCCCACGGCGCGATCGTTGCGCTCGAGTACACAACCCTCAGACGCTTCTATAACCAGCGTTTCATATCAACACCATACATCACATAAACACTGGCGTTTTGAGTCAACTCATGCGTTAGGGCCGATCACCAGTCACTCACGAAGGAGGGAAGAAGTGAACCTGACAGTCATCACCATGAGCGGTACCCGATGGATGACGCACATCAAGGCTCTACTTGCGAGCACCGCGCAACCGGGCTCCGGCTCACCGGAGCTCGAGCGAATCAGCTTCCGCACCATCGCTTCGGAGGTGTGGATGGCGGCGACCGACGGGATCGTCGCTACTGTCGCGCGCACTGCCGACAGCGTGGAATCAGACGTCGACGGCAGCTTCAGCATCGATGCTGATGCTGCGCGCATGACGCTGACGCTGGTCGACTACGTCGCCGACCATGGTGACACCGGCGAGGTGATGGTGTCTCTGGCTGCGATCGGAGACACCGTTACCATCCACGTCCACTCTGATGATCGTCGGAGTTCGACGCTGACGACCTCCAGCCACGAGAGCGTGGCGCAGAGCATTGCTGGCGCGATGGTGAAGGAGATGCGTCATCAGGATCGGGGCACCTGCTTAATCGGCGCTGACCTCCTCAAGACAGCCACCGCGCCCCTCGAGGGAGGTCTGACGGTTCAGCGCTGCGTGGGTGGCGGTCTCACCATCTCATCCGGTGATGACGGTCTCTTCACCGTCATCGTCCCGATCCAGTACTCAGGGCCGGTAGAAAACGGCCCCTCACCCAAAGCCTTCGAGGCCTGGGAAGAATGCCTGGCCCGGTTCGCCAGCCAGGCCCGTCCACGAAAGGAAGACTGATGAAAGCTCGCTCGTCGATAGTTCCGCTTTCGCTGGTGCAGCAGTCTCTTTTGGTGCTCGGCATTGAGCATCTGATCGCGTGAGAAGCCCGCGTCCGGCCAGCGCTCCACCACCTGCTTCGCAGTAAGCAGTGGATCAGACACCCTTCATCACCTCCTTCATGGTGAGTAGTGGACCTCTCAACTTGTGAGCATACGATTTACCTACATCCATAAGACTAGCATGTATCCCCTATGAACATCTGTCAAGACTTCACTTGCAGGCTTTGCTTACGTCTGTTACGTTAGTTGCATGACTGAGACCCCCACCCAGAATCAAGCGATGATCGTCGAGTTCGACCAGGCGGTTGGCTTCACCATCAGTCAGTACCTGTTTGCGCGCTCGGTTACGCAGACGAAACTGGCGAAGGAACTTGGTATCGCCTACCCAGGCGTGTCAAACCGTCTGCGTGGTCGCATCAAGTGGTCAGCCGTCGATCTTGCGGTGACTGCCGACATGTTCGGCGTAGAGGTTGCCGATCTATACCCCACCCGCAGTGGCGAAGGTTGGATTCCGGCACCCTATGTTCCGGGCATGCAGAAGGCCCCGGTCCCTGTCGGGACCGAGGCCTCTGGAGTGGTAGCGGGGACAGGATTCGAACCTGCGACCTCCGGGTTATGAGCCCGGCGAGCTACCGAACTGCTCCACCCCGCGTCGGTGTCACCAACCTTAGGGGGCACCCCACCCTTGAGGCAAATAGCGAGGGCGTGCCCTTCCTCACCGCCCGGTGAGGCGGGTCGCAGGGCACGCCCTCATGCTGCGCTCCGAACGGGCTCAGCCCAGCTTCTGCTGGGCCTCAACGGCCCGCTTGACGGCCTCGTTGAGGCGCTTCTGCGCATCACCATAGGCAGCCCAGTCGCCCTTGCTCCTGGCCGTGTCCGCGTCGGTCATCGCGGTCTGAGCGTCGGAGAGCGCCTGGTTGAGCTCAGCCTTCGGATCCGAGGACCCCGAGGCCGATGGGTTGGCGGAGGCAGTGGGCGGCGCACTCGCGGAGGCCGTGGGCGCGGCGCTCGGGGTCGGCGAGGCCTTGGCCCCACCATCCGCAGTCGGATCCTTGCCATCGGTCGTCTCATTGGTGTCATTGGCCGCAGCGGCATCGCCGTCGATGGCCTCCTGGCCCGTAGTCGCCCCGGAGTTGCCGCCGAAGACCTGGTCAAGCGCCCCTGAGAGGGTGTCGGCGAATCCGACGTTGTCCCCGAAGGAGACCAGTACCTTGCGCAGCAGGGGGTACTGAGTGCCGGACGACGACTGCACGTAAACGGGCTGGACGTAGAGCAGGCCGCCTCCCACGGGCAGCGTCAGGAGGTTGCCCTTGATGACCTGGGAGCCCTCCTGGGAGAGGAGGTTCAGCTCCTTGGAGATCTCCGGGTTGGAGTCGAAGATGTTCTGCACCTGCCCGGGCCCGGCCACGTTCGAGGAACGTGGAAGCTCCAGAAGTCTCAGCTTGCCGTAGTTCGGACTGCGCTCCCCCTTCTTCCCGGTGCCGGGAGAGGTCTCGGAGTCCACGGCGAGGAAGCCGGTGAGCACGTTGCGGTTGGTGTTTCCACCGATGATGTAGGCGCTGGACAGGGAGAAGCTCGCCTGTTCCTGCCCCGGCATCTTGAGGGTCAGGTAGTAGGGGGCCTGCTGGTCCTGCCCCGGCGTGGTCGGGTCGTCAGGGATCTTCCAGAAGTCTCCACCGGAGTAGAACTCCGCAGCATCGTTGACGTGGTAGGTCGCCATCATGGTGCGCTGGACGTTGAACAGGTCCTCCGGGTAGCGCATGTGCGCGATGAGGTCGGCGCTCATCTGGTTCATGGGCGTGACCGTCCCGGGGAAGACCTTCTGCCAGGCCTTGAGGACCGGGTCCTTGTCATCCCACTGGTAGAGCTTGACCGATCCGTCGTAGGCGTCGACGACGGCCTTGACGGAGTTGCGCACGTAGTTGGACTCCTCCGGTGCTCTGAGAAGTCCGCCCTTGTTGTCGGCGGTCGCCGTCGCCCGGGCCAAGGACTCGTGCTGGGAGTAGGGGTAGTTGTTCGTCGTGGTGTAACCGTCGAGGATCCACATCACCCGCTTGGGGGTGGCCGGGTTGTCATCGTGATCGACGACGGCCGGGTAGGGGCTGTTGTCCAGGGTCAGCCAGGGGGCCACCTTGGAGACGCGCTTGGCGGGGTCCCGGTCGTAGAGGATCTGGGAGCCGTCACGTACCTCCTGGGAGAAGAGGATGTTGGCCTCCCGGAACTTGGCGGCGTAGAGCAGGCGGTTGAACGGGTTGGACACGCTCGGACCGCCATTGCCGGCGAAGGTGGTGTTGACCTGACCGGTCTTGGACTGGTCATCGGGGTAGTCCAGCTCGCGCGGCGAGCCGTTGTCCTTGCCACCCACGATGGAGTAGGACGGCGAGGACTGGCCGAAGTAGATCCGGGGCTCGTACTCTCCCAGGTCCCCCTTGGACGGGATGCCCCCTTCCCAGAAGGAGGGGTAGCCGCGGGTGGCCACCGTGTTGCCGTAGGCGTTCACGACGCCGTAGCCGTGGGTGTAGACGGTGTGCTCGTTGACCCACGTCTGCTGCTCCGAGCCGAGGCCGGACAGGTTCAGCTCACGCACCGCGATGACCGTGTCCCGGCTGGTGGATCCCACCTTGTAGCGGTCCACGTTGAGCCGGTTCGCGAAGGAGTAGTACTGCTTGTTCTGCTGGACCTGCTGGAAGGTCGGGGAGATGAGTCCGGGGTCCAGGAGCCGGATCGAGGTGGTGGACTCGGCGTCCTTCTCCAGCTGGCCGGCCGCCGTCTTCGTCGTGGCGTCGTAGTTGGTGGTCTCCACGTTCTCCAGGCCGTAGGCGGCCTTGGTGGCATTGATGTTGCGCTGGATGTACTCGGCCTCCTGGCGCTGGGCGTTGGGGTCGACGACGAACTTCTGGATGACCAGCGGGTATGCGGTCCCCACCACCAGGGAGGAGACGATCATGACGGCCACGCCGATGATCGGCAGGCGCCAGGAGCTGGAGCGCACCGAGGCGACGAAGAGGATCGCCACGGCCAGTCCGATCGCCGCGAGGATCGCGTTGGCGGGAATGACCGCGTTGACGTCGGTGTAGCTGGCGCCGTCGAACTTGGAGTTGGAGGCGTACAGGGCGCTGTAACGCCCCAACCAGTAGCTCACGGCCCGGATGACGGCGTACAGCGCCAGGAAGACCGCCAGGTGAATGCGGGCGGCCTTGGTGAAGTGGGGCTTGCGCGCTACGGAGATACCGCCGTACAGGTAGTGAACGACGATGGAGGCCACCCCGGAGAACAGGATGACGCCGGACAGGAAGGACACGAGTGTCAGCACCGCGGGCAGGATGAAGACGTAGAAGGAGATGTCGATCCCGAACTGGGGGTCCTTGACTCCGAAGGACTGGGAGTTGAAGGCCAGAAGAATCTCTCGCCAGCTGGGGGCCAGCTCCCAGGCCGACCCGAACAGGGCCAGCACCGCGGGCACTATCCAGGTCAGTCGACGTCGTAAGGGCTCGATGACGGTGCGGTAGGCCTCGAGGTTGCGCGTGGCCTCGTCGTCGGGCATCCCGATCTCCCGGGCCCGGTAGGCCGTGGTCATCGAGATGAAGACGGCCCCGAACATGATGACGAATCCCACGAGGAAGAGGACGATGAGGGCGATCCACTGCGTCCACAGCACGCGGGCGTACCCGATCTGACTGAACCAGAGGACCTCGGTCCACACCTGCGACATGATGCCGATGGCCACGGCGATGGCCACGATGATCGAGATGGTCAGGGTCAGTGGGCCGGGACGGCCGCCACCTGTCCTGCTGCGCGGCGTACGGGGAGGCCGGGACCCTCCCCCGCCCATGCGTCCAAGACTGAACAGCCCGGTCCTGTTGCCAGGCTTCTCCTGCCGGGACGAGCCGGTGGTCTTGCTCGAGGACTCCTCGGAGGTCGAGTCCTGGGACTCGTCGTCGGGCCTGGTGCTCACGATCCTGCTCCCTGTCTGACGTGCATGGTGGCGCCGCCTCGCACGCGATGAGACGCGGCGTCATCGGCCGGAAGGGCCGCTCGGGTCATCGTCCCACACACCCCTGACACGGCCATAACCTTCTCCAGGATGAGAAAACGCCTCGGGCGGGAACACCGTGAGGGCCTCACCGAGGGAGCCGGGTCGTTGGAGAGACGACGCCTCCAGTGAGACGATGACGGCGTGACTGACGAGATGCACGACGACGCGACCACCCCTGGCGCGGACCGATCCGTCTCCTCCTCGGTGCGAGCCCTCGCCCGCGCGGTGGCTGAGACGGAGACCCACGTGGCGGCCCGGGGCTGGGACCAGCCGGTGCGCGTCTTCGCGCTGGTGCGTACCGCTGAGGCCATCGAGAGCGACCCGGACGTGGCCGGCCTCCTGGACACCGCCACCGTGGAGGAGGCCCGCACAGACCCCGAGCTGCTCATGGTGGTGGAGCAGGAGGGGCTGCCGCCCGCCGCGGACCTGGAGCACCTACTGGCCCAGCTCGCCTGGCCCGACTCGGTCCACGGCGCCGCGATCAGCGTCGAGCGGCTGGTTCTGCCGCCTGCGGCCCAGGAGGAGGCCGAGGCCATCACCGATGCCGCCGAACGTCTCGCCTTCCTCCAGGAGCGTCCGGACCGTGAGGACATCCGCATGGCGGTGGGGGTCCTGCGCAGCGGGGAGTCCTGGTGCGTGCTGCGCTCACGCAGTCATGACGACGACGCCTCGGTCTACCAGGGCGAGCATCTGGTTCCCGGCCTGGTCGAGGCCCTGACGGCGACCTTCCTGTAAGCCGGTCACCCCTGGGTGAGCGCCCGGCGCCGGTCCTCGTCGCCGCGTGCTCCCGTATGTCTCAGGCCTTGTCCGTATCGGTCGGGTCCTGCTCATCGGGCTCATCAGGCCAGTCGCTGTCACCGGCACCGTCAGAGGCGGGATCGGCTGACCGGCCGGGCTCCGGGGAGGCGGAGTCGGCGGAGGAGGTGAGGATCCGGTCCCCGAGCCCCTCGGGACTGTTCTCATCGGCCTCCTTGGCGCCCTCGGCGTACCCGAGGGTCCCGTCCAGCAGGGAGGCCAGGTCGGCGTCGATCTCGGCATCGATGTCCTGGGCCATGCGCCGCATGGTGAGGAAGTCCTTGGGGGTGGCGAGCTCGGAGGCCGTGGGCATGACATCGGGGTGGTTCCAGAAGGCGTCGCGCTCGGCGTCGCCGGCCTGGGCGCCCAGGTGGGCCCACAGCTCAGCGGCCTCCCTGGCCCGGCGTGGCCGGAAGGTCAGCCCGATGAGGCGGGCGAAGACCTGCTCGGCGGCACCGCCCTGGGCCCGGCGCCGGCGCATCATCTCGGCCAGCGCCATGAGGTGGGGCAGGTGCGGTGCGGCTGCGCGGGCGGTGACCACCTCGACCCAGCCCTCGACGAGTGCCAGGAGCGTCTCCAGGTCCTCGAGGGCCTCCCGCTGAGCCACCGTCTCCTGGGGCGCGAACAGCCCGCTCTCGAGGGCCTCGCGCAGGGCGTCGGGGTCGTTGGGATCCACCTGGGCCACGGCGGACTCCAGGGTCTCGGTGTCGATACGGATCTCGCGGGCGTAGGCGACCACTGCCTGGAGCACCTGTCCACGCAACCACGGCACATGGGCGTAAAGGCGGGCGGAGGCGGCCTCTCGCACGGCCAGGAACATGCGGGCCTCGTCCTCGTCGACCTCCAGTCCCTCGGCGAAGGCTGCCACGTTGGCGGGAACCAGTGCCGTACCGGGCTCACGGGTCAGGGGCAGACCGGTGTCCGTGGCTCCCAGCGCCTCCTTGGCGAGCTCGCCGATGGCCTGGCCGATCTGGAGGCCGAAGGCCGTGCCTGCCATGGTGCGCATGATGGATCCGAGAGCCCCCATCTGCTGGGCAGCCTGCTCCATCTCGGCCGGCATGTCCTGAATCTGCTTCTCCAGGGTGCGGGCCAGGGCGGTGGTGACGGCCTCAGCCACGGGGGCGCACACGTCCTTCCACACCGGTAGCGTGCGCTCGACCCAGGCACTGCGGCTCCAGGCCTCCCGCTGCCCGGGGGCGGGCATGAACTCGGTGGCGGTGTCGAGCCACAGGTCGGCCACCTGAAGGGCCTGACGCGTGGAGTCGGCGATCGCGGCAGTCACCGTGGGGTCGCCGTTGCCACGCGCCTGCTGGAGGGCCAGCTCCTGCCCCATCTGCCAGTTGACCGGCTCGGCGGTGGAGGCGGAGAACATCTGTTGGAACTGGGCGCGCATGGCCAGCAGCTGGGCGGGGCTGAGCTGGGAGACGTCCCCCACTCCCGGCATCTGGGCTATGGAGCTGGGATCCACCCCGGATGAGCGCAGGGCGCTGACGGCGTCGGAGGCCATCTGCTCGCCGAACAGTGATGCGAGCATCTTCTCGAGCTCGTCGAAGGCGTCCTCGCTCACGGGGTCTCCTCTCGCCGGGTCGTCCTGGGACATCGTCTGGACCGTCAGGACACTGCGTCTAACGGCCTTATGGTCGCACCCATTCCTGTGCCGGGGCCATGTTCCGTTCGCCGACGGCGTGCCCGCACCGTCTCGGTACGGCCCTGGTCTTCACCGTGTCGGCATTGTGTCGACTTTGTGCCAGGTTCGTATCGATAACTGTCCTTCTTCCCCAGGAAGATGTCGCATGATGAGCGCGTGACGCACCCAGACCAGTACGACGACACCGACGCTGCGATCTCAGTCGCCCCGGACGACGCCAGGTCGGCCCGGGAGCATGAGGGCAGCAGGCTCGCCCAGGCCGGGCACGCGGACGACCCGCACGTGCGGCCCTCCTCGCAGGACCGGCGTCAGCGCAGGCTTCGGCGCTCCGTGGTCGCCGGGGCTGCCCTCCTAGTGGTGGCCCTCATCGTCGCCGTCTTCACAGTGCCGGTCAACGTGGTCATTGAGGCCCCCGGTCCGACCTGGAACGTGCTGGACAACGGCTCGTCGTCGAGCGAGGACGTCCTGAAGGTCTCGGGAACCGAGACCTACCCGACCGAGGGCGCCCTGCGGATGACGACGGTCTCGGTGTCGGGCTGCCCCGGCTACCCGGTGACCACCGCCGACCTCATCGCCGCCTGGTTCTCGGCGGACAAGCGGATCGTGGACCGCAACGAGGTGTGCCCTCAGGACCAGAGCGCCGAGCAGGTCGAGGAGACCGGTAAGGCCCAGATGACCGCCTCGCAGGACTCCGCCGTCATCGCCGCGCTCGTGGAGACCGGCAAGGCCGGCGCCATGCACCTGACAGTCACTGAGGTGACCGAGCAACAGACCTCGACCAAGGTCCAGGCAGGGGACGTCCTGGAGACCATCACTCCTGAGGGCGGTCAGACGACGACCATCACCTCCTTCTCCCAGCTGCGAGAGCTCATGACCACCATCGCCGAGGGCACTCGGGTGACCCTCGGCGTGCGCCGCGGCGACCAGCAGGTGGCCGCCGCACTCACCACGATCGCCCCGCAGGAGGGGACGACCGGCTCCCTGCTGGGGCTGAGCCTGAAGATCTCGGTGGACAGTCAGGTGGACGCCACCTTCGGCCTGTCCGACGTCGGCGGTCCCAGTGCCGGCATGATGTTCGCCCTGGGGGTCGTTGACGAGATCACCCCGGGGGCCCTGACCGGGGGTAAGGACATCTCCGGAACCGGGACGATCGACATCAATGGTCAGGTCGGCCCCATCGGCGGCATCCAGCAGAAGATGGCCGGTGCCCGCAAGGCGGGCTCCACGTTCTTCCTGGCCCCGACGAGCAACTGCGACGAGGTCAAGGGCCATGAGCCTGAAGGCATGAAGGTCTTCGCCGTCGGTACGCTGCACGAGGCCGTCACCGCCACCAAGGCGATCGCGTCGGGAGACACCTCCGGCCTGGCCACTTGCTCGGCCCAGTGACTCCAGCAGGACCGGCGCTCAGCCGGGGATGGTTATCCACAGCCCGGCAGCTGCCTCTGGCGGCTCGGCTCCGACCCGTGCCACTGTCACCCCAGCCCTGACGCGCCCGTCAGGACGTTGAGCTCCCGGCGCCCCCTCTGGGTTCCAGGAGACCTGTGAGGAGGCACGATGCGTGTACGAGGTGGGTGCGCCATCCTGTGGCGCCAGCAGGGCGTCAGCCAGATCGGGACGAGTCCCGGGCGACGCACCATTGTCAGTGACCTGAGCCTGGCCGAGCAGCGCCTGCTCGATGAGTTCGCGCGCAACCTGGAGAGCGCCGGCGTCTACCGGGCCGCCCGACGCAGCCGTGTGCCGGTGGCTCGGGCACGTCAGATCGTCGAGGACCTGGAGCGTCAGGGGGCGCTGGTGGCCACGGCGACCAGCGAGCTCGGCGGGTCCGACGGCGTCTACTGGGACCGGTTGGGCGTCGACGCCAAGGGCCGCAGCATGGTTCTGTCCCAGGCCGTCCTGGCGATTCACGGCGTGAGTACCCTCGCTCAGGAGACTGCTCTGTGGCTGGCGGAGGCCGGGGTGGGCACGATCCTGTCCACCCGTGCACCGCAGGACGGGGGCCTGGCTTCGCTCCTGTCGGCGCGCTTTCCGGCCCTGAGGACGCGGGCACCGTTGCGCACCCGTCCCGATGTCATGGTGACGGTGGATGCGCACGTCGTGGAGCCGCTGCTCGCGCGCAGGCTCGCTCAGGAGGACGTGGTTCATCTCCCGGTCGTCGTCGGCGAGGCAGGGGTGCGCATCGGCCCGGTCCTGGGTGGTGGCGGCCCGTGCTCGACCTGCCTGGAGCTGTGGGAGAGGGACGCCGACCCGTGCTGGCCTGCGCTGGCCACGCAGATGCGCACCCTGCCCATGCCCGACGTCGAGCACCTGGTCCTGCACGAGGCCGCGGCGTCAACGGCTCGGGCCGTCATCGACACGCTGATAGGACAGGAGTCCAGTGGCAACGGCACCCAGGACGGGACTGAACCGGGCGGGGAGAAGAGCGAGGACTCGGCCGCGTGGTGGTCCACGCACTCGGTGGAGGTCACCGGCCAGGAGCCCCGGGGGCGGCAGAGGTCCTGGGAGCGTCACCCCGAGTGCCTGTGCTCGCAGCTGTGAACGCCGTCGAGCGGGAGCGTCACCCCGAGTGCCTGTGCTCGCAGCTGTGAACGCCGTCGAGCGGGAGTGTCCCTGGCCGCTCAGTTCTCGGCCTCGAAGTCGCGCAGGAGGGCGAGGACCGGACCGCCGTAGTCCTGGAGCTTGGTGGCACCCACTCCGCGGATGAGGGAGAGCTGGGGCAGGCTGGTGGGTTTGACGACGGCGATGTCCCGCAGGGTGGCGTCGGCGAAGACCGTGTAGGCGGGCCTGGACCTCTCCTTGGCGATCTCGGAGCGCCAGGCCCGCAGCTCCTCGAACAGGGCGATGGTGCGGGGGTCGTTGTTGGCCTCGAAGTCGGCGGCGGACTGCCGGGAACGTTCCTTGGCGCTCTGGCGGCCCTGGCGCCGGGAGGCGTCTTTGGTTCCGTGGCCGGTGGGCCACAGGCCCTCCAGGAAGCGGGAGGGTTTGCGGGCGGCCCGCCCTCCGGCGTTGCGGGCTCGTGCGTAGGAGATGATGAGGTGCTCGCGCGCGCGGGTGACGCCCACGTAGAGCAGGCGCCGCTCCTCCTCGATGGCGGCCTGCCCCTCAGCCAGGGAGATCGGCAGCAGCCCCTCGCAGACACCGGCGAGGATGACGGCGTCCCACTCCAGGCCCTTGGCGGCGTGCAGGGAGGACAGGGTGACGCCCTCGACGGTGGGGGCGTTCTGGGCGTCGGCGCGCTCACGCAGCTCGGTGTGGAAGGCGTCGAGGTCGGCGCCGCGAGTCTGGGCCATCTCATCGGCCAGAGTCACCAGGGCGTTGAGGGCGTCCCACCGCTCGCGCACGGCTCCGCGAGGTGCGGGCGGCTCCTCGCTCCAGCCCTCGCGGGACAGGACGGTGCGTGCATCCTGGCTGAGGTCACCGGTCAGGGAGGCCTTCTCTGTGCGGGCCGCCCCGAGGATGACGGCCATGGCGCGTTTGACCTCCTCGCGCTCGAAGAAGCGCTCGCCGCCGCGCACGAGGTAGCCGATCTGGGCGCCGGCCAGGGCCTGCTCGAAGACCTCGGACTGGGAGTTGGTGCGGTACAGGATCGCGATCTCGCTCAGGGGGACCCCGGCGGCCTGCAGGCGGCGCACCTGGGCGACGGCGCCCTCGGCCTCGGCGATGTCGTCGTCGTAGGTCTCGAAGCGTACGGCGGGGCCACTGGGCCGCTGGGCGACCAGCTCGACGGCGCCGGCGGGCAGGTGCAGGCCGCCGCCTCCGCGCCGCGAGCGCGAGAGGACCCGGTTGGCCAGGGAGACGACCTGCGGGGTGGAGCGGTAGTCGCGGCTCAGGCGCACGGTGCGCGCGCCGTCGTAGCGGGTGGTGAAGCCGGTGAGGAACGCAGGCGTGGCCCCAGTGAAGGAGTAAATGGTCTGGGAGACGTCCCCCACCACGCACAGCTGGCGGCGTCGCCCCAGCCACAGGTCCAGCAGGCGCTGCTGGAGCGGGGAGACGTCCTGGTACTCGTCGACGACGAAGTGCTTGTACTGGCCTCGCACCTGGGCGGCGACGTCCTCGCGGTCCAGGAGGATCCCGATGGTCAGCAGGAGCACGTCCTCGAAGTCGATGACGCCGCGCTCGCTCTTGGCCTCCTCATAGAGGGACAGGACCTGGGCGACCGTGGCCGCCTCCTGCCCGGCCACGCCGGTGCGACCGGCGGCGACGGCGGCCTGGGCGTAGTCCTCGGGCAGGGTCATGGTGACCTTGGCCCACTCGACCTCGGCGGCCAGGTCCCGCACGGTGGCCCGGTCGGTGGACAGGCCCAGGCGGCGGGCGGCGGCACCGACCAGGGGCGCCTTGTGGGCCTGGATGTCGGGGCGGCGCCCGCCGATGGCGGTGGGCCAGAAGTAGGTGAGCTGGCGCAGGGCGGCGGCGTGGAAGGTGCGGGCCTGGACGCCGGGGACGCCGAGGTCGGCCAGGCGCGAACGCATCTCGCCGGCGGCGCGGGCGGTGAAGGTGACGGCCAGGACCTGGGTGGCCTGGTAGGCGCCGGTGGCCACGCCATGGGCGATGCGGTAGGTGATGGCCCGGGTCTTGCCGGTGCCCGCGCCGGCAAGGACGCACAGGGGTCCTTCGAGGTGCTCGGCGACCTCGCGCTGATCGGGGTCGAGGGCCTCCAGGAGCCTGGATGCGTCGAGAGGGGCGGGGTGGAGGGTGGTCGGGCTCATCGGGACCAGCCTGCCACGGGGCGGTGACAGGAATCGACGGCTGGTGACCCACGCCGGGTGGCGTCAGCTGACGATCGGGCCGCCGTACCAGTCCTCGATGAGGAGGCGGGCGATGGAGGTGGGGCCGGGCAGGAGGATGCTGCCGTCATCGGCGGCCGCGGTGAGCTCGTCACGGGAGACGAGGCGGGCCTCGACGACCTCCTGGCCGTCGGGGCGGGGCCGGTCCTCGCCGGCGGCCAGGCGGGCGCGGCAGCCGAGCATGAGGGAGCGCGGGAAGGGCCAGGGCTGGGAGGCGACATACTCGACATCGGCCACCCGCAGCCCGGTCTCCTCCCGCACCTCCCGGGCCACGGCCGCCTCAACGGACTCACCGGCCTCGACGAAGCCGGCCACGACCGAGTAGCGCCGGGGCGCCCAGGTGGCTCCGCGCACGAGGAGGAGGCGGTCGGAGGTGTCGGTGACCGTCATGATGACGGCCGGGTCGGTGCGTGGGAAGTGGACGGTGGCGCAGTCGGAGCACCGGCGGGCCCAGCCGGCCTCGATGATCTCGGTGCGTCCGCCGCAGCTCGGGCAGTAGGCGGAGCGGGCGTGCCAGGCGGCCAGGGCGGTGGCCGTGGTGGCCAGGCCGGCGTCGCGGGCCGTCATCTGGGCGCCCATGGCTCGCAGGGCGGAGAGCGGGTAGCGCTCCAGCAGGCGGCGCAGGTCGGGGTGGTCGACGGCGGTGCCCTCGGCGTCGGAGCCGGTGGCGGGCGGTTCGGGGGCGTCGGGGACCTCGAGGGCCTGGGGCACGACGACGGCGATCCAGCTGGGGCCGATGGAGGCTGCGTCGTCGGCGAGCTCGCGGCCCATGTAGAGGACGGTGAGGTCGGGGCAGCGGGTGGGGGCCGAGGCTCCGAGGTAGCCGACGCGCAGGTCGGGCAGGCCCCAGCCGCTGCGGGTGCCGGGGCCCTCCCAGGCTGTGGCGCCGGGGCTGCCGATGAGACTGGGCGGGGTGAGGCCGTCGTCGGGCAGGTCGGGGTGGATGGCGGGGCCGGTCAGGGCGACGCGGCCGCGGGCGTCGACCAGCAGCAGCCGGGTGTCGGGGTCGGCGGCGAGGCGCTCCAGCAGCCCGGGCTCGCTGCGTCGCTCGGCGTCGCGGTCGGTGGCGGAGCGGGACAGGGCGAGCTGGGAGGTGCGCATGGGGTCACTCTTCCATCCCGCAGCGGGAAGTGCACATGGACGCTAACCACCCGCAACTCGCAAGATGACTACAGACCTAGCAGCCAGCTCCAGGAATAAACCACTACATCACACCAAGCACCGGAAGCTACCTATTTTGAAATTCATCACATTCACTCAGCTCCAACACCTCCTCCCTACATAACATCAACCTTCTTGGGAGCTCCGCTAAAACCGGATGACACAAACGACCTACACCACCGGCAAAATATGCAAGAAAATAGAAGGAGATAGCCAACGAAAACACAGCGGAAAGCGCAGACGCCAGCCAAGCCCATTCATGCGATCCTTCAGCAGCATTAGCCACATGCCAAACAGCGACCCACGATCCCACACCTAACGGCATCCCATAAATCAATGCGAACACAAAATAGAGTGCCCGAAGCGGGCGGTCTAGCCATCTACGTCGATTAACATCGACAACTCTTTCATTTAGCATAAAGAACACATAAATAACCCTCATCACAGACACCCAAATAGTTATGAGAGTCGACGAAAACATTACAGCCAGAACTGTGACAACAGCCACAAAAACCCAGGAAGAAGGCGCTTCCTCTCGACCCCCGCCACCTCTCAGAACCCCCGCGATACAAATACCCCCAAGGAATAGTGACGAAATAGTCACTAGAATTCGATTCGTCAAAACAATCCAACGACTATACTCTCTACTTGGATATAGCTCCACAATATTTCCGAAACCATCACTATACACAGTAGACTCAAAGTTGCCGGAGTGCTTCTTATATTCTTCCCACAAGGCGTCCAACTCTTTTTTCTTTCTCTCAAACCGAGAGTTTATTTTCTCTACTACAGGCTCATGAACAACCGCAATCAGCACCCAGGGAGATCCTACGCAGAGCACACTAAAGCACACTCCCCCCAGCACCAGCACGCCGTCCGACCACGTCTTCGGATTAACCCACCAGATGAAATTCACTAAAACAACCAGGCAAAACAAAAACACCATAGCCAGCGCCACACACCAGGACTTCCGTGATTCAGCAAGAATGCGCCCCAATTTATCAGCAACAGAACCGAACTGAGAACTGGCTATCGCCGTAAGAGCAAGGACTCCCCCAACCAAGGCAAAGAGTTGACCTAAGTTCGAAAAATAAACACCTGGCCCCCATGAATCCCCCCAGTGACGCAGCGCAAGACATTTCTCTCGTTCCCGAAACTCTGCAACCCACGATAACACACCGCCACGATCAAACATAAACCACCCAGCAGGGACCAGCCCGAGGGCGAAAATCACCATCAGGAACTGCCACAGAACGTGGCCTTCAGATAGTCGAATCCGAGCTCGAATCACCCTACTCTTATCTTTATCACCCTCCCAGAATTTACATTTAGGAGCTTTTAATTTGCTATTTGTTTCACATTTCGATCTCGAACTCGACGATGACGGCGAAGAATGGTCGACCCCCCGGTTTATCGATGGAATCTGCGAAGTAAGGGCGAGCTCTAAGGATCGCTCCACGTTGCCAGTACTTACCAGGTGGTGGCTGAAGCAGCCGACGAAAGCGTCACCTGCGCTCGTGGTATCAAGTGTGACGTCAGGGGCCGCGGACAGGATCCGCTCGCCGGCACTGGAAATCCACAGGACGCCCTGCTCTCCGAGGATTACAATGACGTTATCGATATCGTTCTCGCGTATTGCGACGGCGGCCCTCCTAACGTCTTCAGGGGTGCTTGTCGACATGCGGGCAATCATAGCCAGCTCGGTGTTGTTAAGAACAATGTAGTCACAGCCGCGAATCCGCGCCAAATCGAGATGAGGGTCGACGGGAGCAGGGTTGAGCAGAACAGGGACATTGTACTTACGTCCCAAGGCGATCGCCTCATAGACAGTATTCAGGGGGATTTCGAGCTGCAAGACGATAAGTCGACAGGAGGCGATGTCTTCTTCTGCGTCATGTAGATCATCAGGTGAGAGGAGGCCATTGGCCTCTTTGTCTTCACATTCCCTGCGGGCTTCAAAGGTTTCCAGGGGCTTCCCCTGGCAGGACATAGGACGGAGGTAGGAAATAAGGCCGACCATGTTGGAGCCGATGACGGCAATGTCCATTTTTTTTCGCATATCGCATTCTCCGGGATTCAAATGAGGTACAGGGGGTGGAGATGGTGATCGGGTAAGATATGAAGCACTGGGAGGTAGGATGGGAACTGCCGGCTGGTGAAACTGGTGCGCTTGTCTCTTGAGTCTCGAGTTCAAGGCTAGATCTTGTTGCGCCGGTCCGTGAGCCGGAAGTATATTTCGGTGATGCGGCCGTCGGCCCGGAGGAGCGTGGGGATGGGACAGGAACCAGTGCCGGGGCTATGCCAGAGAGAAGACGCTCGTGTGGGATGACTCTGACGGCGAACCGGTTGAAGACTGCTGACATCTGTACGGGCCCACAGCCTTTTGCTTTCGGTACCTCGTGCGAGGATAGCGTGCGGGCCGCGATGGTCGCCAGCACCGCCGTCTAGGCTGGGGGCGTGCGCACCTACCTCGATCATGCCGCCTCGTCACCGGTCCGCCCGGAGGTCGCCCAGCAGGTCGCCGAGGACCTGGCCAGTGGGCTCGGGGGTTGGGCGAACCCGAGTGCGCAGCACACTGCGGGCCGGCGGGTGGGGGCGCTGCTGGCGCAGGCGCGTGCCCGTCTGGCGAGTGCCCTGGGGGTGGATGCCCATGAGGTGCTGCTGACCTCCGGTGGTACGGAGGCTGATGCCCTGGTGGTCTCGGGGCGTGCGCGAGCGGTTCCGGGCGGGCGGCTGGTGGTCTCCCCGATCGAGCATCCGGCGGTTCTGGACTCGGCGCGCACCGCCGTGGACCAGCTGGGGGCGGGGCTGAGCCTGTTGGAGGTGGACGGCGCGGGGCGGGTCGAGCTCGACTCGGTGGAGCGGGCGGTGGCGCCGGCGGGCAGTACCGACCACTCCCCCGCCTCCCTGGTCTCGGTCATGACGGCGAACAATGAGACCGGCGTGGTGCAGGACATGGCGGCGCTGGTGACGCGCGTGCGCGAAGCCAGCGGCAGCGGGCGCCCCGGGGAGGCCGGGTACGTGCCCGTCCACTCCGACGTGGTCGCAGCCCTGGGGAAGGTTCCCGTGGACTTCCACGGCTGGGGCCTGGATGCGATGAGTCTGAGCGGGCACAAGCTGGGGGCGCCGGTGGGCGCGGGAGCGCTGGTGGTTCGCCGCGACCTGGCGTTGACGCCGGCCACGGGCGGGGGCCGTCAGGAGCGGGGGCTCCGCTCGGGCACGCAGGACGTGGTGGCGGCCCGGGCACTGGCCCTGGCAGTGGAGCTGGCGGTCGCCGAGCAGGAGGAGCAGGAGGCTCGGCTGGCGACGCTGCGGCGTCGGATCCTTGAGGATGCCGGGGCGCTTCCGGGCGTTCACGCCACGTTGCCGGAAAGTGCCAATCATGTGGCCTCCACGGCGCACCTGTGGTTCGAGGAGGCCGACGCCGAGGCGCTGCTCATGGCCCTGGACCTGGCGGGGATTGATGCATCTGCGGGGTCGGCCTGCCACGCCGGGGTCACCCAGCCCAGTCACGTGCTCCTGGCGATGGGCTTCGAGGAGGGGCCGGCCCGCTCCACGCTGCGCTGCTCCCTGGGCCGGGAGACGAGCCCCGACGACGTCGAGCGCCTGCTCGCCGCGCTCCCCGCGGCTCTTGAGGGGGCCAGGCGCGCTTGGAAAGTGACGCACAAGCCGCATTGCGAAGGTTGATTGTTCGGGCTTCCGCTCCCCTCTTTGATGCATCCAGCCCCCTCGCCTCCAATAGGCCCTTAACGAGCTTGAGGAGGTAGCCGCAGTCATCGTCCTGGAGGAAGCGCAGAACCACCCAACGCTCTCTGCCATAGTGGGAAGCATGCTCGGGCAGAACAAACGCATTGTGATCTGTTGCGCGAAGGTCCTTGGTGTCGGCGCCCTGGCATGCGTCTCAACCGCGAGCACCTGGGCACTCACCAGCTCCTGGGGGATCACAGCGGGCGCTGCCCTGGCCCTCATCGTCCTGTACTGGTGCCGTAAGCACCCCGATGCCGTGCTCGGCACCCACCTTGTCCTGTGCGCGCTACAGCTTGTCGTTGTCGACTCCCCGCTTCCTGCGGACCTTGCGGTCGCTGCGTCCTTCTATGCGGTCGGCCGGCGGGGCAGGCGCGAGCTCACGCCTGTCTGGGCGGCTGCCGTCGTCGTCGGCGCGGCACTGGGCGCGTGGGA
Source organism: Actinomyces sp. oral taxon 171 str. F0337 (assembly GCF_005696555.1). Classification (NCBI taxonomy): domain Bacteria; kingdom Bacillati; phylum Actinomycetota; class Actinomycetes; order Actinomycetales; family Actinomycetaceae; genus Actinomyces; species Actinomyces sp. oral taxon 171. Next base: position 2,115,398 of record NZ_CP040005.1, read on the forward strand.
CTGGAACCGGGATGAGTTGGGAGTCGTCCCGCTCTCCCTCTGGGCTCAGGACATGGCGCAGGCCTTTGTCACTCAGTTGTGCGTCGCCGTTGCCACCTGGGGGCTGGGCAGGTTGGTGACGCAGCGCGGCCAGCTGCGGGCCAGCCGCCAGGCGGCGCACGACGCCGCGCTGCGTAACGAGATCGCCCAGGAGGTTCACGACGTCGTCGGGCACGCCCTGGCACTGATCGCCGTGCAGGCCGAGGCGGGTCACTACCTGGCAGCCGGCTCGGATGACATCGACGTCCCCGCCGACGAGCGACTGGAGCAGGCCGCGCAGGCTCTCGGGCAGATCCGGACGACGGTGCGCTCGGCTCTGGCCGACACCCGCAGCCTCACCCGGACCCTGGCCTCTCCCCCACAACCGGGAGAACCACCAGGCGCTGCGGATTCCGCCGAGCCCGACGACGCCCGGGCCGCATCCCAGGTCACCGATAAAACACTGCGTCCGATCCCGCGGATCTCCGACCTGCCTGGGCTCATTGACGACGTTCGCACGACCGGTCTCACGGTCACCCTGTCAGTGGACGATCGGCTCATGAGCGAGGGCATGCAACCGAATGGCATCAACCTTCTCAGCGCGCAGGCGCAGCTCGCTCTCTACCGGACGGCTCAGGAGTCCTTGACCAATGTGCTCAAGCACGCTGAGGCAGCCTCGGTCGAGGTGCGACTGGAGTACCGTGACAGCGCGCCCGGCAAGGACGTGGTCCTGACCGTCGCCGACCACCCCGGCACGGCCGGCAGTGGGACCTCTCCCCCGGCGTTCGGCAGTCATCTCTCGCCTGAGCCGACTCCGGCACCCGTCGGCGGGGGCCAGGGGCTGGCCAACCTGCACCAACGCCTGGCGGTGGTCGGTGGATCCCTGAAGACGGGTCCCGGACCCGATGGGGGATTCATCGTGTGCGCCCGCATCCCCACCAAGTCCTCGCAGCCGACACCCGTCAACCCGAAGGTGAGCTGATATGACCCGACCGCTGCGCATCGCGCTGGTGGACGACCAGGACCTGGTTCGCTCCGGCTTCCGCATGATTCTGGATGCCCAGAAGGACATGTGTGTGGTCGGTCAGGCCTCCGACGGCGTCAGCGCCCTGGACATGGTCGAGGCCACTCACCCCGACATCGTCCTCATGGACATCAGGATGCCCACCTTGGACGGCATCTCCGCCACCCATGCGGTTCTGGGCAGCCATCCCGACCTCAAGGTACTCATCCTGACCACCTTCGACCTGGATGACTACCTTGTGGCAGCGATGCGGGCCGGGGCCTCGGGATTCCTGCTCAAGGACGCGACGGCGCCCGAGCTGCTGGCCGGGATCCGCGCCGTGGCAAGGGGAGACTCGGTGGTGGCACCATCGACCACACGCCGGCTGCTGAAGCAGTGGTTTGCGCCCTCTGGTCCTACCGGTCCGGGCGGACTCTCGGTGCGCAGAGCTGACGCCGTGCACACAGAGTCCATCGATGCTCTATCCGATCGGGAGAAGGAGATCGTCACGCTGGTCGGACGCGCCATGAGCAACACCGAGATCGCCCAGCACCTCGTCCTGGCCGAGTCAACGATCAAGTCCCACCTCAACCGGATCCTGCACAAGCTGGAGCTGCGTGACCGGGCCCAGCTCATTGTGCTGGCCTACGAGAGCGGACTCGTGCGCGTGGGTGGGTAACCCGGCACCGGTTGCGCGTCCCCGAGTTGGAAATCGCCCCGACACCTTGCAACCCCGGGTGGAAACTGGCCCCCATCGGTCACGATGACCGTCGTCGGGCTCTACGGTCGGCTCCATGAGTTCCAGCAACCGGTTCCATTTCCTCGACTCCTTGCGCGGCTTCGCCGTCGCAGGCATTCTCCTCGTCAACGCCGCAGATCTCATGTGCCTGGGACATGACGTCCCGGTCCGGCCCTTCCAAGCCGTCCCGCTGGCGGAGAACGTCCTGAACTTCCTGGTGGCGACCCGCTTCGTACCGATCTTCTCCTTCATGTTCGGAATGAGCATGGGGTTCGTCATCGATTCCGCGATCCGCCGGGGTGCCCCTGCATGGAAGATCCTGCTGCGCCGCCTGGCCGCGCTCCTGGTGATTGGGCTACTCCACTCGATCCTCTATCCCGGTGAGATCCTGCGCGACTACGCGGTTGCGGGAGCCATCCTCCTGCCATTCGCCCTCAAGGTCCCGCGCTCCGTGCGTCTGGTACTCGGTCTGCTGGCAACGGTCAGCGCCTACGCATTTACAGGAGGAGGGGCACTATCACTGCCCGGGCTGTTCCTTCTGGGATCGGCGGCCCAGGCCTACGGCCTTCCGGCACGGCTCGAGCACGCCGACCGTAGGATCGGGGCGGCGACGCTCGTATTCGCAGCCGCCAGCGCGGCCGCGATCCCCTGGCAGGCCGCCGAGGGCGGTGATCCCAGGTTCTTCACGGCGGGCGGAGTCGCCGGAGGACTCATGGCCTGTCTCTACGTCTGCCTTCTGGCGCTGCTCTGGCGCACCCCGGTGCGGCGGGCCCTGAGCGCGGTATTCGAGCCCCTGGGCCGCATGGCGCTGACCTGCTACGTCACCGCTTCCTTCGTCATGGTGCCGGCGGGAGTGCTGCTCGATTCGCGCTCCACCCATGACGTGATTCCCGGTCTCATCGTCGCTGCCGCGGTTCTGCCCCTCCAATGGGTGTTCTGCCGTCTTTGGCTCTCCCGGTTCGCCTACGGCCCCCTGGAGTGGGCGTGGCGATGCGTCACCTGGTGGCGGTGGGTTCCGTTGCGGCGCCAGCAGTCACAGCAGCCTGACAATCAGTCAAGCCCATACAGGTACGCTCGGTTACCGACGACCGGGGTAATGTAGACCCTGTACTCTGTATCTCAGGATCCCGACGTCCTCCCGTGCAGGAGAACAACGAAGAGACCGCCGCCCGTCGTACAGCACTGCTCGCGCCGAGGAGCACCGCATGCCAACCACCTCCAACAAGATGATCGGCGACTTCAGCGGCAAGCCGGCTTCGGCCGCCATGTACGCGGCAATCGAGTCCTACGCCCTCTCGCTCGGCTCCGTCACGAAGCACCTGACGGCCCAGGTGAGCTTCTCCGTCAACCGGAAGTTCCTGTGGGTCTGGGCCTATGAGCGGACGGGCGACGGCACCCTGTTCCTCAACGTGAGGCTCGATCGTCCCGTGGAGGATCCGCACTGCCACCACGTTGACCAGGTCAGTGCCAACAGGTGGAACCACCACGTCGTCGTCAAGACGATGGAGGCCGCGCAGAGTGACTGGCTCAGGGACCTCATTCGCGCCGGTCACGAGTTCGCCGCCCGGTGAGCACCCCTCACGGGTTCGAGAACCGCTCGTTCATTCCTCACCGGCGACGATCTCAACGAACCTGGCGAAGCGCGCGTAGTAGTCGTCCTGGAGGGACCTGAAGATCTCTCGCAGGAACCCCGGCTCCTCAGGGGGTCGGCAAAGTCGGTGGATGAGGGTGTCTGGGCCGTCCCGGGTCTGCTCACTACCCATGGAGCAAGCCCAGCCCGAGCAGGTTGCCACCTGGGTCCAAGGGCACTGGGGAATCGAGAAGCAGCTCCACTGGATCAGAGACGTCATCTTCGACGCGGACCGCCACCAGCTGCGCACCCGCAACGGCCCCGAGATCATAGCCGCACTACGCAACCTGACCACCCGGCCTCATCCGCCTCTTCCACACCACCAGATCCCTATCAAGACGACCCACACGAGCCATCAGACTACTCACCCAACCAATCCCCTAAACCGAGTTTACCGACCTCTTGTGGAGGACGGCGTGTCGTTTTCATGCTTCTATTATACTCGGAAGGGCAAGGTTGGTAATGCGGCTATACGGCTTTTTCTTGCTCACGTTGCCAGCGGTGACGAACATCGATAATAGACATCTGAGCCAACACGTCAGTAGGGATGCCCTGCATATAGGCAATGACACGCGCTTCGTACTCAGGATATGGGTAGGCAGCGGCACGCTTTGGCCTGCGCCCCTCCTTAAGTCCATCAAGCACACCACGCATCCGCTTCCAAAATGAGTAATAATCGAGTTTGGTTTTGACCTGCCAATGCTGAGCATCCTCTATTACAAAGCCCTCGATTGGTACACCGTCATACAAATAGTCAAGCCCCTGCACCTGCTCATACCAGGCCGCAAACTCCTCCCACGTTTGGAACGTCGCCGCAAGCCGCTTGGTTTCCATACCAAGCATAGCCGCAAATCGCTCACGCTCAACTTGGTCAACAGCGGCAAATTCCGCCTGGCGATGCACTATGTCGAGCAAAACAATCCGGTCTTGTACATACTCAATGATGTGTGGATCCTCTGTCGGAAGCATTACTTCACAGACCAAACATGCATTATGCTCGGCAAGATACTGACGAATCACATCAACATGCTCGCCATAGCTCTGTAAAAACAGATGGCGAAACCACTCGGCAAATTCACTCTCCGTTGTTGTTTTCGACGCAAAGACGAGGTCACCCAGTGTCGCATCATAGCCTACCAAGCCAAGATAACCATTCTCCTTCACCCAGGCGCGCACTGGAAAGACAAGTTGATCTTTGAGCGCAGAAAATTCAGTTTCTCGTCGCTCACCAATATTGAAGAACTTGTCATAGGCGCGAATTACAATCTCGTTCGTCAGTGTATTCATGAATAGTCCACGAGCTCGCACTGTTTGCGCTGTCCATTTTTTGTCATAAAACACCTTTGGTTTAAAGTGAAATGAGCTAATATTGCCCGGCAGTGACCGCTCACCAATCAGTTTATTGGCACGCAGACCATGGATGAGCGGTGCGTTTTCCGGATGGAGGATGCCTTCAGCCGACTGGTTGCTTACCTCAACGACCGACCAACCCTCCTCGGCAAGCTGAGCAACCCGTAGCGTGCCACCAAACTCCACTTTGCCCTCGAGATTAAAGCACCGCTGATTATACTGCGCTGGATAATTCTGAGCGTTGCGATGGCCATGCACTTGATAGACATTATCAGGGGTATGGGCAACAAAAGCATCGTCAATAGCACCAACCTGCTCATAGCGTCCCACACCACGAATATACTGCTGGCTGGCAAGCAGCAAAGGACTCTCCGGTAGATTACTCATTCCCGCATGACTCACAAATACTTGTTTATCATTCCATGTGTAGTAGAGAAAATCTTGCATGGAGTTCATCAAGCGACTGACAACACGCTTGTCTATATTGGCACGCTCTAACTGCGCTCGAGTTCGGCCATTAAACTCTCGCGCTCTTATAGGTTGGCGATTAAGCCACTGCCAAATATAGCCATCATGGTTACCCTCAATAAACGTCACATTCGGCCTGTCGACAAAATTATCGCACACATACTGCAATACTTCTGCATTCTCTGTGCCACGATCGAGCAGATCACCTGTAAAGATATAATAATCGTGCTCGACATAGGGGTGCTGCTCAAAATATTCACGCAGTGGCGTATAGCATCCTTGGATATCACCAATATGGTGAATATGCTCATACTGACTCAAATTGATCGGTTGCTGATATGACGTGATAATCTCTTTTACTTCCGCTGGCTGTATGACAGTGTATCGTTTTGGTATAGCACACGTGGAGAGGCGAGCGTGCATCTTCTCGAGAACTGCATCATCGACTACCTTATGTAGTGCACGCTGACGATTACGCTCCAGACAAACCTTGAGAGGCACATCCGCAAAATCTATAACGTACAGCTTGTAGCGATACTTTCGCGCAAGCCGAGCATACTGCTGAAAGTACGAGCTCGTTGTATGTGTTGCATCAACCACAATGAACTCACCACGAGCCATCCGCATGTCAAGCAACTCATGAAGTTGTTGCCACACCCGCCGATCATCCCGATATGGCATAACGATACGTCCTGCGTCATTCATCACCGGGCCACTATATGCTAGGCGCAGAGCATCAGGAGATAGTGTATATGGGTCAAGTCCAGCAGATTGCAAAAAGGCACTTTTGCCAGACCCAGGAATTCCACGTGTAATAAAAAGGTGGCGCATATTCTCTCCCTTTGTAGTGTCGTTTTCGAGATTTCACTTAACTACACCTTTTATAGCATATCAGAACATTGCGCAAACACCAATTACGTATTTCAGTTTTGTGCCTGGCTCATGATGGTGCGGTGGTATGAGCCCGTTTCTGCGTAAGGTCAGGACCTCCTCGGGGGCGACGGCGGTGCAGATCGCGGTCAAGGAGGACGGCGTGCGCCGGATCGTGGAGCACCTGGGCTCAGCCCATAACAAGACCGAGGTGGCGGCCCTGCTGGAGGTCGGGCGGCAGAAGATGGCCGCCTGGCAGGGCCAGGGGCTGCTGGACCTGGAGTCCCTGGAACCAGCAGCGGGACGAACCGGCCTGGTAGGCGCAACGGTGGAGTCCAAGCGCTCGGGCCTGCTGTGGGACGTTCTGCACGGGGTCTACGCCCGTCTGGGACTGAGGAACGCTACTGGGGGTGATCGGGCGTTTGAGCAGATGGTCGTCGCGCGCTTGGTCGAGCCGACCACCTGCAAGGCCGACACCCCCAGAGTCCTGTCCGAGATCGGCTGGCCAGCCCCGGCCCACCGCAACACCCTGCAAGCCTGCCTGGCCCGGGCCCAAGAGCGGGGCTACCGCCAGGCGATCTCTCAGGCCCTGTTCGATCACGTCACCGCCGGTGGGGGTCTGGCCCTGTGCCTGCAGGCGTGACCACCTTGTACTTTGAGGCCGAGCGTGAGGATGATCTGCGGCGGGTGGGTTACTCCAAGGAGCGGAGGGTCGACCCCCAGATCATCGTCGGGCTGCTGGTCGACCGGGCCGGTTTTCCTCTCCAGGTCGGATACTGGGAGGGGAACAAGGCCGAGACCACCACGATCATCCCCATCGTGGAGGCCTTCCAGGCCGCCCACGGCATCGCCGAGCTCGTGGTGGTCGCCGACGCAGGCATGCTCTCAGCGGCCAACCTGACGGCCCTGGACGACGCTCGGCTGCGGTTCATCGCCTGGGGCCCGACAGGTCCGCGCCCCCGGGGATCTGGAGGCGCACTTCCGCTGGAAAGGCGACGCCCCCGCCGACGGGCAGGTCATCGACACCATCACCCCCAGGAGGGGCTCGCGGAGCCAGCGTGACGTCAGCAGGCGCCATGAGCCGGTGTGGGACCCGCACACCCATCCAGGCTCGTGGAGGGCGGTGTGGGCATACTCCAAGCGCCGCGCGGCCCGGGACAACCAGACTCTGACCGCTCAAGCCAATCGCGCCCGGGCCATCCGTCGCCGGTGAGAAGCGTCCCAAGGGCACGCGTTTTGTCACCGTCCACGCCGGTGACGCCACCCTGGACGAGGCCTCCCTGGCCAGAGCCCGGTCCCTGGTCGGCCTCAAGGGCTACGTCACCTTTCGTCCCCGCGCATCTGATGGACGCCGGCGATGTCATCTCCTCCTACCACGAGCTGTGGCACGCCCGGGCAGTCCTTCGCCGATGAGCAAGCACGACCTGAGGGCCCGCCCGGTCTTCCACCACACCCGAGACGCCACCTGGGCCCACCTGACCGTGGTCATGGCCTCCCTGGCCGTAGCCGGCTACCTCCAGGAGGCCACCGGGATCAGCATCAAACGCGTCATCCGCGCCCTCAAACCCCTCCAAGACGTCACCATCAACCTCAACGGCCACCACCTCACAGCCGCACCGCGTCTGACCGACGCCGCCAACGACATCCTCACCACCCCGAGCACCCCACCCCCGGCGCACTAAGCGTCATGAGTCAGGAGCGCCCCTCACGGGTTCGAGGACCGCTCGTTCATTCCTCACCGGCGACGATCTCAACGAACCTGGCGAAGCGCGCGTAGTAGTCGTCCTGGAGGGACCGGAAGGTCTCCCGCAGGAACCCCGGCTCCTGCTCGTACTCGCTCAGGCCGCGGTAGTAGAAAGCCTTGGTCGAGTCGAGCACGATGAACGGCATGATGCCGTTGTCCAGGCACTGCTGGAACATGAGGATCCGCCCCACCCGACCGTTGCCGTCCTGGAAGGGGTGGATGACCTCAAAGCGGTAGTGGAAGTCGGCGATGTCATCAAAGGTCATGCTCGCCGGGGTGCGCGCGATGAGATCGTCGATGGCGAGCGCGACATGTTCGGGCGCCACGGTCTCGCGTCCGCCCACCACGTTGGGAAGGCGCTTGTAGTCCCCGACGGCGAACGAAGGCCGCCGTGCATCTGCGGTCCCCTGTTTGAGAACTCGGTGGTAGTCCTTCATCGTCTCAGCGGTGATCGGCTCGCCGAGGCGGTCGATCATCTCATCGAACAGCTCGAAGGAGTTGACCGCCTCCACGACGTCATCAACGAGGACGTTCTCTCCCGTAATGGTGCGGGTCTCGTAAATGAACCGGGTCTGCTCCTCATCGAGCCGGCTGCCCTCGATACGGTTGGAGTTGTACGCCATGAGCACCTGGTTGAGGTGGTACAAGCCGCCCTTCATCCGCGTGCGGCGCTGATCGCGCAGGGTCCGGGCGAAGCTGCGGGCGTCAATGGCGTACTCGTCGGTCATCGGGCTCCTTCATCTGGGATAAATATATCCCAGCGGCAACTACCTCACTGTCCCCTGCTCCCCACCACCGTCAACCTGCGGTAGCCTGCCACGGCCCGTAGCAACGGCTACCCGTCTGCCTGAAGGAGACCCTCGTGCGCGTTCTGGCCGCCCTGTCCGGCGGAGTCGACTCCGCCGTGGCCGCGGCGCGCGCCGTCGACGCCGGTCACGAGGTCGTGGGCGTCCACATGGCCCTGACCCGCAACCGGACCCAGACCCGCTCGGGCTCGCGCGGCTGCTGCTCCATCGAGGACTCCGCCGACGCCCGTTGGGCCGCCCAGATCCTGGGCATCCCCTTCTACGTGTGGGACCTGTCCGAGGAGTTCGAGGAGCGCGTCGTGGCCGACTTCCTCGACGAGTACCGCGCCGGGCGCACCCCCAACCCCTGCGTGCGCTGCAACGAGCGCGTCAAGTTCGACGCCCTGCTCGAGCGCGCCCTGGCCCTGGGATTCGACGCCGTCGCCACCGGCCACTACGCCCGCCTCACCGGCGGTGCCGCCTCCAGTCGCCCAGGCGAGACCACCGGCCTAACACTGCGCCGCGCCGCCGACGCAGCTAAAGACCAGTCCTACGTCCTGGCGGTCTCCGGCCGCGACGGCTTGTCCCGCGCCCTCTTCCCACTCGGTGACGCCCCCTCCAAGGCAGATGTACGCGCCGAAGCAGAGCGACGCGGCCTCCCGGTGGCCTCCAAGCCCGACTCCTACGACATCTGCTTCGTCGCCGACGGCGACACCCGCGGCTTCCTCACCCGCAGCCTCGGCGTTCACGAAGGCACCCTGGTCTCCCCCGACGGCGACGTCCTCGGCACCCACGACGGCTACTTCGGCTTCACAGTCGGCCAGCGCAAAGGCCTGGGCCTGACCCGCCCGGCCCCCGACGGACGGCCCCGCTACGTCATCGAGACCCGGCCCTCCACCAACGAAGTCGTCGTCGGCCCCGAAGAACTGCTCAGCCGCAAGAGCGTCGACGGCAACAACCTCATCCTCCTGGCCGACCCCCTCCCCCTCAACGACGGCGACCTCGGCTGGCAGGACGTGACCATCCAGGTGCGCGCCCACGGACGCCCCCTCCCCGCTGACGTTGCCGTCGATGTCGAGACCGGAACGCTGCGGGCCAAGTTGCACCACCCTTTGCGAGGCCTGGCGGCCGGCCAATCCGTCGTCGTCTACGGCGGCGACTCCGGTGACCAGGTACTGGCTCAGGCAACCGTGGCCTGAGCTGCGCGTCGCAGGACGGGGGCGCTCAGCCGACGATCCCCTGCCTGCCAGCACGAAGGAAAGGCGCGGCCGCACGACTGGTGCGCCGCCCCGGCATCAGCAGAAGAACCGATGCCAGGCCGGCGCACCACGCCCCCGCCTCAGCGCAGGGAGGTGTGCTGCTCGATCGCGCGCACCGCCCACCAGGCCAGGACCACAGCCAGCACCGGCCCGACGACCACGGACCCGACACCGATCACCGACGGCTGGACGCCGGTTCGGAGCGCCTCAAGGAACTGCGGCCACATCATCTGGCTCGTGAAATCGCCGGTGGTGACATCCATGCTGAGCGGCACGAAGAGAACGGCAATCAGGGCGAGTACCTGATTGACCGCGTAGAGCAGGACGAGCCCGATCATGGGTGCCCCGAACCCGAGGTGGTTGAAACGGCCCTGCCCACCGATACTCATCACAGCACCGACCTCGATGACAAGCGAGAAGAGCCCGATGAGCACGATCAGGACGAACAAGGCCATTTTGCCCGGTCCGGCCGTATCAATGGCCCAGAGCACCGGCTGGAGCACATCTTCGGTGGTGGACCCGATACTGTGGGCGAGAACGGCGCACCAGGCGATGAGACCACCCAGGCAGATCGCACCCTCGACCAGCACCACTACGCAGGCGTAAAGAGCCTTGGCCGCGAAGTGCACCCGTCCGCGAACCGGAACGACCATGGTGAGGTAACCGCGCTGCCCGTACATGGACTGCCAGTAGTCGACGGCGACCTGAACCATGACGGCGACCGGTATCGCGATGATCACCGCCATGGACGCCAGCTGCATGAGGCCGGCCAGCGCCGGCACGTCGGCCAGCAGCCACCACAGGCCGAGGAACCCGAGCAGAACGAGGCAGCAGGCCCCTGTCACAGAGGCATTGCGCCCCACCTGGGTACGAGCCTCCTCGATGAAGAGCGTGCGAAGCATCAGCGGTACTCCTTCCGGAACAGGGCGTCCAGGCTCGTGGAATGGGTCTGACGCAGATCGTCGGCATCGCCGGCCAGGAGCAGGCGACCGTCCTTGAGGAAGACGACGGAGTCGACGATCGGCTCGACGTCGGCGATGAGGTGAGTGGAGATGAGCATGAGGGAATCCGATTCGAAGTCGCGCAGGACGCCGTCGAGGATGATCTCGCGGGCGGCCGGATCAACACCGGAGATGGGCTCGTCGAGCAGGTAGACCCGGGCGCGGCGACTCATCATCAGTGCAATGCGCAGCTTCTCCCCCATGCCCTTGCTCATCTCCTTGATGGAGCGCTCAGCGGGCAGAGCGAAGAAGTCGACCAGCCGGCGGGCCTTGGCGGCGTCGAAATCGGCGAAGAGCCGGGAGAACTGGGCGATCGCCCGAGGCGGGGTGAGGCTGGTGGCCAGGAAGTCGGCGTCGGGCAGGAAGGACACCAGCGCCTTGGACAGCGGCCCGGGGGCATGCCCGGCGATGCGCACCTGACCCTCGTAGTCGGCCAGGACGCCGGCGAGAATCTTCAGCAGAGTGGTTTTGCCGCAACCGTTGGCGCCCATGAGGCCGACGATGCGTCCGGCGGGCAGCGACAGGCTCAGATCGCGCAGGGCAGGACGCCCGCGATAGGTCTTGGTCAGGTGGCGCACGGTCACCAGGGGCGGGGCGCCATCCAGGGACGGAATGGTATTGAAGCGTGCATCGGAGCCTTGCACATCCGACGGCGCCGCCGTCAGCGAACTGCTCATGAGGGCTCTCCTGATTCGTCAGTGGTGGAAGCCGGCCACCGTTCGGCAAGGGTCTCGCCCGCTTGAGCGAGATCCATACCGATGGCGGTGACAGCGGCGATGAAGGTGTCCGTGGCGCCGACGGCGAGCTCACGTCGGACGGCGTCGAGCACCGCGGCATCAGCGGTGACGAAGCGCCCGGCAGTGCGCTCGGTAACGGTCAGGCCGCTGCGATCGAGCTCGGCGAGGGCGCGTTGGACGGTGTTGGGGTTGACCCCGGCCTGCGTGGCGAGATCGCGCACGCTGGGGATCCGGGTTCCGGCGGGCCAGATGCCGGTGACGATCCGCATGCGGAAATCATCGACCAGCTGGATCCAGATCGGACGCGAGTCGTCGAGATCCATGGCTCTCCTAGTGCTCGGGGACGGGAAGTGCTCATGAGCGCAGCACAGGCGGCCTCAGCAGACCACCTGTATTACTGCACTAATACAGTGACACAAGGAGGGGTTGCCGTCAACCCGAACGGCCTCGAGCCCACACTCGGACTCGAGGCCGCAGCTCCTCGTCGGTCAGGGTCGACCACCCCTTCCCACCGAAGGCTCAGTCAGGAGGATCGACGATGGCGCGGTAGTCGGCATAGCACTCGGCAAGAAGCGCAGGCGGCACCTGCTCCAAGGGCACGACCCGACGACCATCGACCAGGCACAGGGGACCAGTGGTCACTACCTGGTCCTCACTCCACACGTCCACCCCACTGAAATCGATGACGCTGCACAGACCGGCTACCGGGAAGTCCTTGAGGAACGTGCTGTACCAGTGGATGTTGGAGTCGGGCTCGTAGCCACGGGACTTGGCCCGTTTGCGCAGGTCACGGGCAATGACACGCCTTCCCGCCCCATCGTCGATGCCCCGCTGCCCCTTGCCCACCTTCGGGACCCGAGCAGAGAACTGGTCGAAGAGCGGAGCGACCTCGTAGTCGGCCAGGTGCTCCCACCAGTCGGCCACTTCCGCCTCCGACAACAGCGTCCCGTGTGCCAGTCCGACCACGGCCTCCGAAGGCAGCTCCAGGACGGCGTCGTCAGCCCCCAGAAGCTGACCGTCCTCGGCGGGGCGGAAGGTCCAGGCCTGGGGCGCCTCGCCGCCGCCTTCCAGCTCATTAGCACTCCCACCCTCGTCCTGACGGCGGGCCACCCAGACCAGACGAGCCGCCAGGTGCCGGGCCAGCGGATGGTCGGCGAACAGCTCCCGCCACAGCGGAAACGGCCAGGAGCGCCCGACACACATGGCCTCGTACAGACGCCGCCTCTGGACCTTGAGGACAGCGGCCACCTCCTTGCGCGCAAAGGTCAGGCGGCGCCTGGCCTGCGCCACGATCTCACTGTCCTCGCCCTTGCGTGCGGCGGGCAGACTCTTGCGTGCCCGTCCGTCGGAGTCCGTCAGGGCGATGGTCAGCTCAGGGGTCAGGCGCCCCAGGAACTCGCGCTCGCCGTAGGACAGGTGCAGCAGGCCGTCATGTCCGAAACCGGCCGTGGGGACGCTGCGGTCACCGAGCTCGGCCTCACTCCAGCCTCGCTCGGCGGCCACAGCCCGAGTGAGCAGGTTGGCGAAACCACGCACCTGCGGCAAGCGGTGCTGGGCTGCAGCCGAGACCATGACCTGCAGGGCCTCGGCGGACGGGTTCGCGGCGACGGCGGTCAGGACGGTCTCGGACTCGGCGCGCCATGTGGCATGGCGGCTCAGGGCGCTCCTGGCGGCGGCGGCAAGACGCTCACCCTCCATCCCGACGGCGAAGGCGAGCAGCCCCTTGTTCTTCAGGCTCTCCCCCTTGACGGCCTCACGGTTATGGGCGACCCAGGACTCGACGACGAAGGCACTCAGCTCACGGGTGTCCGCCGCATCGAGCAGGCTCAGGTAGAGCTCGATGGTGCCGGCCCCGTCGGGGGTCTTGAGCCTGTAGGCCTCGAGCACCCAGTGGCGCACGATGTCCGGGTCGAGCGGCGTCCCGTCGGCGAGCCTCACCTGGGGCAGAGCCTCGAAGGGGAACCAGTCCAGGGCCACCGGAGGGCGCTTCAGTCGCCGTTTGGGAGGTGTGAGGGCCTCCGCTGTGACGATGTCGGTGACGTCATCCCCGTAGACCTGCAACGTGCGCAGCAGGTTGGCCCGCGCGAGACGGTCCTTCTCCTGGGCGCGGGCGGCACGCAGTCGGGCGACGCCGTCGGGAATCATCAGACCGGCCAGCCAGGCCGCACCCACCCGGCGCACGTGCGCAATCGGACTCATCACCGCCTCAAGGGCCAGATCCCCGACCTCGGGGAGGCCTGAGAGAAGCTCCTGGGCCAGCATCCGGTTGAACTCGGAGCGCCCCACCGCGACCTGCGCCAGGGCCGGCACCATGCTCTGGGGAACGGCGGGGAAGTGGGCGAGCGCGCACAGCACTCGCGTCGCCGACGTGGAATCCTCCAGCAGGTCACGGGCCCTGGCCAGGTCCTGGGCCATCCACGGCCAACTGTCCTCGGACTCACAAGTCCACAGGGCCCAGCCCCAGGTGATCGTGCGCACCACCTCGGGCGGATGCCCCGCCCGGGCCAACGCGTCGGCGACGAGGCGCGGATCGGTGTCCCACGGCAGGCCCTCCTCCAGGCTGTGGCGGTGAGTACTTGTGCCGATGTCCCCGTCAGATATGTTCAGGGAGCGGCACAGGTCATCGAGCGCCGCAGCGCGAGCCTCAGGAAGAGGAATCATCGGGGGAACCACGACCGGTGAAGTGTCACCCGACTCCGCTCCTGCCTGTTCCACCTGCTTCACGACTTCCTGACTTGTGTCGTCGGACGGGTTCTGAGACCTGGGCGTGACCGGCATAGCCGTATTGTGCCGGCCCTCACGAGCACCGGATGCGGAAATGACGGAGCATTACTCCGGACATACGTCCTTCTAGACGAAGGTATATTCACCAGTTGATCGGTCATCTATTTCGCCTCTCGGCCGGACCGCTTCCTTCTACGCTACGGCCCTGTCTCCGTCTCCTGACTCCTCCTCCCCCGAATTCTCTTCTCCCGAGATCCCCTCATCCACGACCCCGCCACCCACGGCACCAACCCAGGTCGCCCCGGTCTCCGCCTCAACACCATCACCTCAACGACGGCATCGGGCACGGCTCGGAATTCTCAGCGTCGTCGTCGTTCTGGTCCTGGCACTCGGCGGTGGAGGGCTGTGGGCACTGACGCGCGGCTCCAACCCGCTCTCAATGGTCAAGGCCCCGATCCTCAAGGCTCAGCAGGACCTGTCCAACCTCGGCAAGGAGCCTGCGGCAGCACCCTTCGACGCGAGTGGCACCACGGCAATCACCAACAAGCAGCTGACGATCCTGCGGGTGATCGCCGATCACCGTGAGACGCTGGTGGCCCTGAGCGCGAGCTCATCGTCGTTCTACGCCGCCTGGCAGGTTCCTGTCCCTGACAACCTGGCGGGGCAGCACCTCAACTGTCGAATCAACGCCAAGACCTTCGACTGCGGTGACCAGATCAGCGTCGACCTGGCCTCGGGGATCAACGCCCCCGCCAAGCCGTCGACCGTCTCCGCCGCCTCCCCCACGACGCCCGCCTCAGCGGTTCCGGCCCAGCCGAGCGACAACAGCTCCGACGCGCCCGCCCAGACCGGGACTCCGAGTGCTCCCAGCGGCACGACCTCTGCGAACCCCGCGGCCCCCTCCGCCACCTCGTCCTCCACTCCTGCCGCAACAGCGTCACCAGGTACGGCGACGTCGGCGCCGGCGCCCGCCTCGGTGCGGCTCGGCGATACCCCCAGCAGCGGAAAGCCCCTGTCGGTCAGCTCCGACGGCACCGTGAGTGTCAACCGGGACAAGGTCTCCGGCCTGAAGCTTGACGGCACCAAGCCGGTGTGGGCGACCCGAGTCGAGGCGTCCCGCAAGCTCGCCGGTGTCAGCCTGCCGATGAGCCGCGATATCTGGGTGGTCAGCGACGGCGTCACCGTGGCAGGTCTCGACGGCAGCAGCGTGCTGTGGTCGAGCAAGCTCCCCGAGGACGTGGGCGCCCTCAACACGTTGGGTACCGAGGTGGTACCCCGCTGGCAGACGAGCAAGGGCGCCATCGTCATGGCCTACCCGGACTCGCTGCGCGCCCTCGACCCAGTCGATGGAAGCACGATCTGGCGGGTCTCCACCCCAGTGACCTCGTGGGCGGCCGGTGATGGTTACGTCGTGGTCTTCAACGGCTCGACGACCTCAGTCCTGGCCTTCGACTCCGGTTCGAGCTCGACCCGCGCCACGGCTCTGCCGACCTCGGCCCCAGTCTCCGCAGATGCTCCCGACCTGAAGGAGCTCAAGAACGCGGACCTCGACGTCCCGGGTATCTGCGCGGAGGCCTTCAGCCGAGGGGGTCGGGGATGACGAGGGCCGACATAGTCGAGCAGGCCCCGGAAAAGACGAAAGTCACCTTCTCCGACGGCAAGGCCGCCGGCACCGCCAGAGGTAACGGCCTGGGGGGCGGCTCGTCGAACACGATCGCCATGAAGTCGACACAGCTGGGTCTGTTCGGCACCTCACCGGTGATGGTCGCCGTCCTGGACTGCAACGCCGACCTTCCCGACTACGGCTTCGATGTTCTTGTCGCCTACAACGCTGACAAGGAGATGGTCGGCTCCCTCATGATGGAGGGCAGCAACGAGATCGGCTACGTTCCCGCCCCGCACATGGAGAACCTGCGCGTTGTCGGCGGCACCGTCATCTTCGACGAGCCGCAGCTGCGGCTCTACGGTGACGAGTCCTGCCGGACCTGCGGCGGCAGCGCCTCAGCGACGGTCACCGCGCAATGGGACGGTCAGGCCCTGACGCTCGCCGACGTCGTCTACCACATTCCGGGCAGCCTGCCCATGAGCGGGGACCACCGGCGCCCGTCCCTGGCCGAGGTGCAGAAGGTCTATGACGCCCTCGCCTCGGGGCAGGACGACAAGGCGGCCGAGCACATCGATCCCACGATCCTGCCTTTCATGGATCAGCCCGCGGAGCGGGTACCGACGGGTGACACGATGTGCACCGCCTTCCTGCCCGAGGGAGGCAAGGTGGTCGCCTGCCTGCTGGCCGGCCCCAAGGACTCCTCAGGCGCCTCGGTCGCCAACTCCATGGACCTGGATCAGGGAACGATCATCTGCCCGATCGCCCTGGACGATCCGTCGAAGCCGTGGATGACGCCCAGGCCGAGTACGAACAACAGTGAGCAGAAGCAGTACGGGTCCTGGCTGCTGCTGAGCTCTGACATGGAACGCTTCCGAATCACCCACCTGCAGCACAAGGTCAACTGACGGCCCCGGGCGCGTTGTGGGGGTGCACCGTCGACGAGATGGTGCACCCCCACAATGACGTCGGAGGAACTGTTCAGCCGCGCCGCCTACGAGCGCGGCCGCCCCCCCTGCGGGCCCTCACCACCGCCTCTAGAACAGTCTTGTCCTGTCCTCCCAGTCCGGGTCGTAGGCCCCCAGCGCCGCCAGGGCCGCATAGTCCGCGTAGCACTCGGCCAGTAGCGGCGTGGGCACCTCGTCCAGTGCCACCAAACGACGACCAGTTCCGCGACGCAGCTCCAGGCTGTCGGTCGCACACGGGTTGTTACCCCACGACACGAAAGCACCGGTGAAGGTCAGCGCGACAGTGAGGCCCGCTGCGGGGATCGTGCGGAGATACTCGGTGAACCAACCCCCGTCCTCCGTTCCCCCGCGACGGTACCCGCGCTGAGAGGCGACATTGCGCACGGAGTAGGCGTCGGTCATGTGCCCACGAAGATCGGTGAGCCGCTGCTGGCCCGGTGTGATGACGGGTGCGAGCGCGGAGAGCTGGTCGAACAGCGGCTCGACCTCGTAGTCGGCCAGGTGCTCTCGCCACGCCGCCACGGCGTCGGGCCCGATGATGGTCCCGTGCGCCACCGTGATCTCCCCCTGGCCCGGGAGGTCGACGACGGCGTCGTCGACTCCCAGCAGGTCCCCTTCCGGTGTGGGACGGAAGACGATCGACTCGCCGCCGTCAGCCGGGTCGAGCTGCCAGATGACCCGAGTGACGAGGTGCCTCATGAGCGGGTGGGCGAGCAGAAGGTCACGCCATTCGACAGGACTCCATCCGCGTCGCACGCACATGGCCTCGTAGAGCCGGCTGCTTTGAAGGGAGAGCACGTTCTTGGCCTCCTTGCGGGAGGCGGTGAGCTGTTTCTTGGCGGCTTTGACCGCGTCCGCATCGTCGTCGGCCCGGGGCGCCGGCAGTGAGGCCCGGGTCTTCCCATCCGGCCCGGTCAGTGCGATCTTGAAGTCCGCGGTCAACCGGCCGGTGAAGGAACGGGCTCCGTAGCTCAGGTGCAGCAGGCCGTCAGAGCCGAAGCCTGCAGTGGGGACGGTCCGATCCTCCAGCTGCTCGGCGCTCCAGCCCCGTTCGACGGCGACCTCGTCCACCAGCTCGCGGGCGGTCTTCTGCAGGCTCGCCATCTTGTGACGCTGCGCCACGCCGATCAGCACCTGGAGAGCGGGGTCCTGGCCGTTGGCTCGAAGAGCCCGAATGAGGACCTCGTACTGGGGACGACGGTTGCGGTGGCTCCGCATGTAGCTGTGGGTCAGGCTGGCGAGCTCGCCGCCATCGGCTCCGACGGCGAAGGCCATGAGGCCCTTGTCCGCCATCGCCGAACCCAGATACGTCCCCTGATGCTCGTCGTAGATCTGCTTGACGTAACTCTCCAGAGGTCGAGCCAGCCCCTGCCTGGCCCTTTCCCGTTCCTCAGGATCGTCGCTCTGGGCTGCCGAGGTCCAGTACCGCTGGAAGTACTGATACCGCTTCAGCCCGATGTCCTGGGCATGGGCGAGGCTCTGCTCGGGGCTCGGGTGAGCGGTGTCCCGCGCCGCCCAGGCTCTGACCAGATGGAGGGCCAGTCGACGGGCATCGTGCGGGTCGAGGAGGGACAGATACAGGCCGATGAGGCCCCGACCGTCGGGATCCTTCATGATCACGGCCAGGCTCACCCACCAGCGGATCACCAGCGAGCTCACCGGGGCGCCGTCTCGCCAGCGCACAGTGGGCAGGCCGTCCCAGTCGAGCCAGTCCGGACCGGCTGCTGGATCGGCCTCCAGTCCCTCGGCAGCCTCCTGCTGGAGACGGCCGGGAGACAGGAGCTCGGTGAGATCCTCGCCGCAGGCCCGCATGGCTTTGAGCATGCTGGCACGAGTCGCCGCATCCTCTTCTGTGGCGTAGGCGGCGCGAAGGGGGTCAAGGGATCGCTGAGGGGCCTGAGCGGCGATCCACTCGGCCGCGGATCGCCTGACCTCCGCTGACGGGTCCTTCAGCATGGGCTCGGCCAGGATGGGTGCGGCCGGGGAGACGCTGAGCAGCCGCTGCACCCGACGTCGCAGCCGTGGGGAGGCCGTGACCGCCATGCGCGCGAGCCTGGGGAGGAGGTCGACGGGCAGTCTGGGGAATGCCTCCAGAATGTCCAGCGCACGAAGAACCTTCTCCGAGCTATCGAGCCCTTCGGCCAGGTCATCGAGGTGCTCCCACGCCCACGGCCAAAGGATCACGGGATCTCCCGTACGCCAGACCACGTCACGGACCGCACCGTCAATCGGGAGGTTGAAGTGCCTCAGCACCGCTTCAATGGCTCGAGGATCGGCATCCGCGTCCTCTCCCCACGACAGAGCGTCTCTCCATCTGGTGGAGGGCTCGTCGGCGGTCAGCCGCAGAAGGTGGACGACTGACAGGGACGGCACGAAGGAGCCCACCCACCCAAGGCGGTACTTCCTGAGAATGGCCGGGACTCCTGTTGATCGACCCTCGGCGACTGCGATGAAGGCCTCCACATCCTGTTCAGTGGCCAGGTACCTCGCGGCGATCTCCTCCCGAGATTCCGCACCTTGAGGATCCCAGGCGTCATCGACGAGCCGGTTGAGGATGCGCCAGAGCTGCTGCCGTGCGGCATCGGCCGGCTGGTCGAGAGCGATGTGCTCGACCTCCGGCAGAACGACGGGAGCCTGCTCGGACTCCTCACTCGCCCACCGGGAGAAGGCCGCACGGGCACGCAGCTGCTCGACCGCCACGGCGAGCACGGGGTTTTTCTCGGCCGCGACGTCGAGAAGATCGTCATCAGCTCCCTCGGCCAGGTGGTCGAGCAGGTCGGTGGAGCGTTGGAAACCTGCTTTGCTGCGGATCGCCTTCCCGGACAGGAGCTCGGCGAGGGCCTCACGGCGTGGGGTATCGGGAACCCGCCCCAGCAGGTCGATGGCTTGGAGACGCGTCATGCGCTTCTCCTCCAGCGTCAGTGGGACCAGGAGGTGGGCCACAGGCCCAAGATCCATGTCAAGACCGGCCAGGAGCAGCACAAGATCACGTCGGTCGTACTCGTTCAGGCTGCGGATGAACGACGCCGGAATCCGCGACCCGTGTGACTGCAGGTACTCCGCGATTCCCGGGAGACGGCAGGGAACTCGACTGTCGTCATTTAAGTACGCGTATCGTGACAACCACAAGGTCAGTACCAGGGAGGGGATTTTGCCCGCTTTGACTCCATCCAGGGCCAAGACCTCAGCGAAGCGCTCAGGCCCCCACATCAATCGCTCTTTCACCATATTCACCGCCGCCTCTTCCCAGGGGTCGACGGTTCTGACCACATCCTCGTTCAAGAGAAGTAACCAGAGAGGGGTGAAAGCCTTCCGGCGCCAGTCCTGTTTTCCCGGAGTATCGGCAGCCCAGATCGCACGAAGGAGCTGACCATATCGCCACCACTGTTGAGCACTGAACGCATCACAACGATACAGACTGTCACGTAGTGAATACAGAACACGGCGACGATCTCGAGGGGGCTCCCTCATATCCGACGACCATGCGACACCTACTGCAGACAGCCGATCTGCAAGATCGTCCCTCACAGGAAGTGTTCTATTCAGCTCGCCAACACCACCGAACAACGCGTCCGTCTCCGGCTCCTGCCACACCTGCTCCACGACATCCGCAGACTCTCCCGAGAGCACATAGGAGACGGCCTTCTCATGGAGGTCTGCACTGATCACCCGCAGGGGCAGGAGCGCCCTGGCCAGTTCATCGGATGGGACGACCTCACACATTTCAGCGACTTCTTCCCGATTCACAACACTCTCCATAAGCATCCGCACAGCGCATGAATCCGACTCGATATACCGGTCAGCAGACAGTCATCCTACAGGTGCGGTATCGTGCCCTGAGCGCTTTCTCCATTTCGAGCTGTCGGTTCCCGCCGCCGAGAGGTCCGTGCAGGCTGTGCGGGCCGTGTGCCACTCGGCCGGAGGCTCCGGTGATATCAGAGCGTCAAGGCGTCGAGCCGATCGATGACGGCGCAGGCCCGCAGCACAGCGCCGGGACTCGGCCGGTCGTCCACCTCGGTAAGCACGGCCGCCAGAGTGGTGAGCTGGAGGTCACCGGCCATGCGGACTCGCGCGCGCAGCACGTGCGCCACCGTGCTCGTGGGCCGTGTCGTCCCGGAGGCCGCGAGCGCGGTGAGCGCCTCGCGCACGTCCTGGACCAGTGCCCGTATAGGCATGCGATCGCCCCGGTTCGTATGGGCCTCGTGAGTGTGCGTCTCCTCCACGCGTCTGCGCAGCCGGCCGTATCCCCTCCCGGAAGCGCCGCGAGAAGGAGGGAAAGTGGCCACCAGAAGGCTGATCCGGTCGTGCTCGCGCACGAAGACACCGGATGGATGGTCGCCCTCGACGGTGATGGCATGCACCTGAAGTTCGCGGGAGAGCACGTCGGAGACCATCTGCATCTCACCGCCGCCGACCTCCATACACAGCAGGTGCCTGCGCCCGTCGGTGCTCGTCACCGGCAGCAGGTAGTGCTGGTGGACCTCGTCGATGCTGATCGGTCCCAGGCCGTCCTGGGCAACTATGATCAGACGGAGCCGGGGAACGGGCGCCTCGAAGCGGGCGACCTCCGGCCCGGATCCGGTCTGTTGGAGATGATCGGCCACGGCTTCCAGGTCGATGTCGTCGTAGCCGGCCTCAGCGCTGCGGCGGGTGACGGACGTGCGGTTGGAGGGGGCCAGGGAGCCGTCGGGCCGGCGCTCGGCACCGGTCAGGCGTAGGGGGCCGGACAGGATGTTCCTCATCGATGTGCCCCACAGGAGGGTGGCGTCCAGTGAGTAGTGGAAGGCGACGTCGGTCCCGGCGGCTCGCCCGGTGGTGACCATCTCCGGTTGGTCGTGGTCCAGGTCCCAGAGTCTGACGGTCAGTCCTCGGCTTCCCGAGGGGGCCGTCCACCAGGTGGCGCTCAGCGGGAGCAGCAGCCCGGTGTGGGCCGTCTCAGTGTCGGTTGGCCCGATGAGAGCGGGGTCGGGTGGGCCGGTGACGGCTGTGAGCGCCTGGGTCAGGGCCCAGGCCGCGGCCAGGGCGCTGAGGACGGTGGCCTCATCGACGGCGTCGTCACGCTCAGCGAGAGCCCGGAGCCTCCCGGCGGCGGAGGTCAGCAGCCGGGACAGTCGGGGCAGCTCCTCCAGACGGGTGACCTGGGCCAGGCGCTCCAGGTCGGTGGCGCTGCGGGGGCCGGCGTGTGAGATCCCCGCGGAGAGGAGAGTCTCAATGGCGGTTGCGACCGTTGAGACGACGTCCCGCTTCCGGTCGTCGAAGGTGGACTTCTCATCCGGCCACGGCCAGGGGCGGCCTGCGCGGGCGAAGAGTCGGATGACGGCTTGAAGGCACCAGGCCGCCTTGGCGGCCGAGGAGTGACGTCCAGAGACGATCATGCCTCGTGGCCCCAGTCCCGCGATCACAACGATCTCGGGAGCGTCGGGCCAGGTGATGCTCAGGCGTCCAGGAGCACTGGTCACGTCGGTGGGGGCAGCGAGCCGGTCCGGTGCGGTTCCGGCCAGGGACGCCTGCGCGCGCCGCCGGGCCTCAGCCCCCAGGGACTTCTCGACGTCGGCCGGCTTCCAGGCGAGGACCTCCTCCAGGACCGGATCGCTCGGGGCCCTTGGGCGGGTGCGGGGGTGACGGAGGCATCCGGGGATGCGGGGTTCGTCGGCGTCTCGGCGGCCGTGGTGCTCTCGTCGGCCCCGTCCCGGTTGACGGCTTCGCGCAGCCACAGGCAGGCGGCGAGGATGTGCACGCAGATGCCGGCCACGGGGCAGGGACAGCGCGCGTCCTGCGGGCCGGAGACGGTCAGGGTGACGGGAACCGCTGGCCGGCCGACTCCGATGGTCACTGTCCCGGGTACTGGCTGCTCCCCTGCTTCGGGATCAATGGGCCCGTTGACGGGCTCGACCCGGCCGGCGGCCAGCTCGGCACGTCCGCGACGCAGCAGGCCCCGGTTGCCCAGGGCGATCAGGGCGACATCGTCAAGCGCACCATAGACCGAGAAAGCAGCTGCCCAGGAGTCACCGCAGGCTCCCGGGGTCTGTGAGGCATCGGGGGCGCCGGCGGAGCGTTGAGACTGGCCGGTCCGCTCGTTCATACAGTCACCTCAGCCAGCCAGGAGGCGAACCGGTCCGGGGTCATGGCGGCGATCCTCATACCGACCTCGGACAGGCGCTCGGCCACGTCATGGTCGTACCAGGCGTGTCCCCTGTCGTCCAAGGAGACCAGCCCCAGCACGGTCATGCCTTGGGCAACCAGGTCACGCACCCGTTTGACGAGGGTGGACACCGATCCCCCCTCCTCGAAGTCGCTGATGACCGTCACAATCGTCCGACTGGGGCTGGTCACCGTTCCAGCGGCGTAGCCGACGGCGTTGGCTATGTCCGTTCCGCCTCCCAGCTGACTGGTCATGAGAACCTCGACGGGATCGTGAACCGTGTGGCTGAGGTCGACGACGGTGGTGTCGAAGACGGCCAGTCGTACGGACAGGCCGGGAAGACCCGCAAGGATCGAGGCCATGATGGCACTGTGGAGCAGGTTGGAGGCCATGGAGGCGGACTGGTCCACCAGGATGATGACGTCCCAGGTCAGGTTGCGTCTCCTCTGGCGGGACATGAAGCGCACGTCCTCGACGATCATGCGGCCCGTGCCCGGGTCCACGTTGCCCAGGTTCGCGGTAATAGTGCGACGCCAGTCGAAGTTGCGCGCCAAGGCATGAGGACTGTTGCTGCGCCGACGGGCTCCGCTCAGGGCCGTCGTCACGGGGTGCTGAAGGCGCTCCATGATGTCGGTGACGATCCGGGAGATGAGGGCACGCAGCCCGTCAGTGAGTTGGGGTAAGATCGTCCCCTTGATCCGCAGCAGTGCGGCCCCGAGCTCGGGACTGGTGTCGATGGCCTCAATGGCGTCCGGGTCGGCCAGCAGCTCGGAGAGCCCGTATCGGGTCAGCGCGTCGCTCTCGAGTCGTTGCAGGGTGGAGGCCGGGAAGAGCCTGCGGGCGCCATCGAGCCAGTCGACCGCCCGTATGACCGATGGTCCCAGGGTGGCTCTCGTGCCGTCGCCGCCTCCGGCGCCCAGCCGGTGCCCGCGGCCCGTGTACTCGCGGTCATAGATGTAGCCCAGGGCGTCATCGAGGTCGGCGTCCTGGTGCCTGCGCGGCAGTTTCGGCTCGGCGTATCGGCCCAGCACCATGCGCCAGCGACGTGCTGCCAGGTCACCCTCCGGCCCCTCCCAGGAGGCGGAGGCGTTCAACGGCGTGCCGCTCGTCATCCTGCCCACTCCCCCAGTCCGTCGCGCACCAGGGAGGCGACCAGGTCCCGTTCGATCTGAGACCCGAGCGCGACGTGGGCCGGATCCACGGTCCAGACGGTGTCGAGATCGGAGGCGGCGGCCCCGATGAGCTGTGCCACCATCTCTGCCAGGCGATGGGTCTCCACGGGCCTCAGTGCGGTGAAGGCCCGCCGCAAGTCGGGCAGTGCGGCGACGAAGGCCCGATCATCAAGGCCGGTCAGCGCCCCGGTGACGGCCTCGACGGCGTCGGGAGAGTGCAGAAGCACGTCCGGGGCGGATCGCACCAGGCCCACGATGAAGTCTGCGGCCCGTGCCGGATCCGCTCCCATTGCGAGATGAGTGACGACGGCGCACACCGCCTCCTCCTGGCTGAGTGCCCTGACGGAGGCCGCGATGCCGGTGGCACAGCCGACAAGAACCGCGGCTGCGTCGCGGCTTCGACGCAGAACCTCGATCTGACGCAGTACCGCCCCGAAGCCGGCGCCCTGGGCAGCCTCACCCATGCGCTCATCATCGGCAGCCGATCGGATGATGAGGTCCCGTACCGAGATGAGGGCATCGACGGCCTGAAGCGCCTCCTGGCCCTCCAGGCCGACCAGATCGGAAAGACGCCGGGCGATCATGGCGTCGCCCCGGTGCAGAATGGACCGGATCCGGGCAGCGGCATGGTCCAGGCGCAGTCGGGACGTGGACTCGATCAGGCCCGCCAGCCGGTGCAGGGCCTCAACGAGCTCCCCCAGGTCGCTGAGTTGTCCGAGACTGTTCTCAAGGCGGTCGCAGACGTCGCCGGCCTCGGCGTCGAGCCCCATGACCGCCAGCTCACTGACCAGCGCCACCAGGGTCTCAGCGCTGAGCTCACCGGTGAGCCGCTGGGCCAGTCGGGTTCGCACGAGGACATCGAGATCGGGGGCCTCCTGGGCCGCGCGCACGAGTGCGGCCTCCACCATGGGGGTCCAGCTGTAGACCCACTCCTCGAGGAACTGCCCCATGCCGGTGCCGGCGACGAGGTCGGCCCCTGAGATCTGGTGGGCGAAGCCGGAGCCGACGAAACGCAGGCGAGCGAGCAGCTCGCGGCGCTCGCGGTGGCGAGGTCGGCGGCTGGTGTCGAGGCTGACGCGGTGCTCGACGGCGTCGTCGATGATGAAGCGCGCGGCGCGCAGGCGGTCGCGCACCTGGCGGACCAGTGGCGGGGTGGCGATGCCGTCGGGCACCTCCCCCACGTCGGAGGCGGCCAGGACGGAGGCGACGGCCGCTCCCAGATTGCCCGACAGCCCGGTTTCGTCCTTGACCAGGCAGCTGGTGAGGGCGTCAAGGATGTCGCAGCGTCCGGGCCATGCCCGGCCGCGCAGTGCGGCCAGCCGCATGGCTTGCTCCACAGTGGCCAGCACCTGGGCGGTCCCCAGTGGTTCGCCGAGCTCACGCAGGGCGGTGGCGACGTCGATGACCACGGTGGTGGCGAAGGCCCGGGCGGCTCCCGCCGGCTCCGGGACGGGCCTGGCAGTCCGCCGCGTGGCTCGTCGAGGGCCTGTGCCACTGCCATCGAGAGGACTGGCCCCGGTGCGGGCCCGCCAGGCTCGCTGCCACAGGCCCGGTGAGGGCATGCCGGCGCCGTATCCGCGCAAGGCGTCGAGGCGGGCGAAGTCGTAGCGGATGAGCCATGCCGGCCCGCCGGGTTGGGGCTGCGGCTCGGGCAGCCACGCGGCGTGCTCGGTCGCGTCGAGGCAGTCGAGCAGTGCCATGATGTGAAAGCCCCCGGTGACGACCACGACCGGGGCGGCCGGAGCAGCGGAGCCCTTCTCGCCGGCACCGGTCGGTGCGGCTGCCGGCAGGTGCCGTCTCAGGGCGGCCGACATGACGGCTTCGCGGGCGTGGGTGCCGTCGGCGTCGAGGACCTCGCGCTCAACGTCGAGCCGTGCCAGCCCCGACCATGCCAGTGTGTCGGAGAAGAAGCCGCGCCAGGATCGGATATCGGCGGTGGCTCGGTCCTCGAAGAGGTGCTCCCAGACCTCGTCGTGGTCCCGGCAGCCCAGGCGCCGGGCGAGGGCGTCCAGGCTGCGCGAGCGAGCCAGGTACCGCTCGGCCTGGAGCGTGCGGGCGACCGCGCCGCGAGCATCGTCGCGGGGATCGTCATCATCTCGAAGGCAGGCGCTGCGGTCGATGAAGGCGGCCTCGGCCCCGTGCTGCCCGGCCCATCGCAGAGCCACCCACTCCGGGGAGAACTCGGCCAGCGGGTAGTAGGAGGCGGTGCGCTCACCCAGGGAGAGCAGCGCCACCGGCGGTACGGTTCGCGGGTCCTGGAGGGAGGGCAGGAGGGCGGCGTACTCGACCGGCCCCTCGATGAGAACCGTGGCGGGATGCACCTCCTCCAGAAGCGCCGACAGGGCCAGGGCGCAGGCGGGTGAGTGGTGACGGACGGGGACGAGGTGAACACCCGCCTCGCCCCAGCGCCGCTGGGAGTCCAAGGCGTACTGGAGCCGGGCGGGGACCTGCGTCGTCGAAGCACTCACTCCCATAGTCCTTGGGAGGCGACCAGGAAGTCTCTCCACTCGGCGCTGCTCTCCGCCCGTTCACGCACCACCGAGTCGAGGTAGAAACGGATACGGGTGGCGTCCTCGTCCTCGCCCTTGAGTGCCACTCCCACCATCTGGCGGGCGATATCGGATGCCCTCACCATGCCGTCGCCGAGGTAGCGGGCACTCAACGACGCAGCCACACCGACGTTGACGGCCTCGGCGGTGGACATGACGGTCTCGGGGCGCTTGACCGGGGTGCCGGCCTGCGTGGTCCCGGTGCGCAGGTCGGCGAAGGCGGTGACCAGGACGCCGAGTACCTGGGGACTCATGGGCACCCGCTGCTCACCGAGCTCGGCATCCAGGGCACGAGCAATGAGATCGGCCTCGAAGGCGCGGTCGGCGATGGGGCGGACCGTCTCGAAGTTGAAGCGCCGCTTGAGCGCGGAGGACATCTCGTGGACGCCCCGGTCCCGCAGGTTCGCGGTGGCGATGACGTTGAATCCCTGAGCCGCACTGACGCGGAACCCGTCTCCCAGCTCCGGAACCATGAGCTGCTTCTCGGAGAGCACGGAGACGAGCGTGTCCTGGATCTCGGGCGGGCAGCGAGTGATCTCCTCGAAGCGCACGATGCTGCCCTGCTCCATGGCCTGGTAGACCGGCGAGGGCACCAGGGCCCTGCGCGTGGGGCCCTCGGCAATGAGGAGCGCGTAGTTCCATGAGTAGCGGACGTGGTCCTCGGTGGTGCCTGCCGAGCCCTGAATGGTCAGAGTCGAGGCACCGCAGACCGCTGCGGCAAGAAGCTCAGAGAGCATGGACTTCGCGGTTCCCGGCTCGCCGACGAGCATGAGGCCCTGGCGTCCGAGCAGCGTCACGATCGCCCGGTCGACGAGCGGGTCGTCCCCGTAGAACTTCCGGGTGACGCCGAGGTCCTCGTCCCCAACGATGAAGGTGCGCACCGAGTGGGGCGACAGGCGCCACCCCCGGGGGATCTCCGCACCGCGCTGAGCATCGGCGGCGGCCAGGGCGGCCAGCTCATCGGCCCACCGCTCCTCAGCGGCAGGACGCAGCACCTGCTTCGTCTCAGGCGCAGACCACCCGCTCGATCCTGCGGTCATCTTCCTGCCTCCCGATCGATCGATGCCGCATCATCCGTCCGCCGTTGCCGTCTCAGCCGCGCAGCGTGGCGAGCTCCTCGACGAGCTGGGGCACGACCTCGGTGACGTCACCGACGACGCCGAAGTCGGCCATCTCGAAGATCGGGGCCTCGGAGTCGTCACAGATGGCGACGACGGTGCCTGCGCCCTGGATGCCGCTGGTGTGGTGGACGGCGCCGGAGACGCCCAGGCCGATGTACAGACGCGAGGAGATGGTCTCGCCGGTCTGGCCGATCTGGGCGCTGCGCTCGATCCAGCCCTCGTCGCAGGCCACGCGGGTGGCTCCGACGGCGGCGCCGAGCGGCTGGGCCAGGGAACGGACCAGGTCGAAGTCGCCGTCCACGCCGCGGCCGCCCACGACGACGGTGCGAGCCTCGGTCAGGGCCGGGCCGGAGGCGACGGAGGTGGCCTCGCGCGAGACGAGGCGAACAGCGGCGGCCTCAGCACTGACGGGCACCTCGAGGGGCTCGGCGGTCAGTGGCGCGCCGTCGGCTGCGGCGACCTCTGCGATCCCGGGGCGCAGGGCGATGATCGGGGCGCTGCCGCCCGAGCCGACGGAGGCGGTGGTGGACCAGGAGCCGGACAGGACCAGCTTGGAGGCGCGCAGCACGGAGTCGTCGCCCGCACCGACCGCCTCCAGGGCGGTGGCGTCGGAGACGCAGGCCGAGCCGAGTACGATGGCGGCTCGCCCGGCCAGCTCCTTGCCCCGGTAGTCGGAGACGACCAGGACCGCTGCGGGCTGGACGGCGCCGACGGCCGCCACAACGGCGTCGGCCGCGGTGGCGGGCAGGTGGGCGGATTCGCCCAGGTCGGCGGTCAGCAGCCGGGTGGCTCCGGCGCCGGCCAGGGCCGCACGGACCGGCTCACCCAGGGGCTGAAGTGCCAGGGCGAAGACATCGCCGCTAGTCAGCTCCCGGGCGGCGGTGAGCAGCTCCAGGCTGGGGCCGGTGGGGGCGGCCTCGGCGGTCTCGAGGTCGACGAGGACGAGGAGGGGGGCATCGAGCATGGGAATCAGCTTCTTTCGCAGGTGGTATGAGGCGGGTGGGGCAGCGCGCCCGGTTCGTGCGCCCTGATTGAGGACGACGCCGAGCTGAGTGTACGGGCGCTGCGGCTCACCCTCAGACGAGCTTGTTCTCCACGAGCCAGGCGGCGAGCTCTCGGCCCGCCTCGCCGGCGTCGGTGCGGATGATGCCGGCCTCGCGGGCGGGTCGGGCCTCGTCGTCGACGACTGCGACGGCCGGTTCGGCGATCTGGAGGCCGAGCCCGGAGGCGTCCCAGAAGTCGATGGGCTTCTTCTTCGCGGCGCGCATGGCGGCGAAGTTGGGGTAGCGGGGCTCGTTGGCCTGATCGGTGACGCTGACGAGCGCGGGCAGCGGAGCGCTGAGGACCTCGCGGACGGTGCCCACGGTGCGGGTGACGGTCACGGCGCCGCCGTCGACCTCGAGGTGGTTGGCAAGCGTCAGGGCCGGACGGTGCAGGGCGGCGGCCAGGGCACCGGGCAGCATGGAGGTCATGGAGTCCAGGGAGGCCATTCCGGTGACGACCAGGTCGACCTCACCGATGCGCTCGATGGCGTTGGCCAGGACCCGGGCGGTGGTGACGACGTCGGCTCCGGCCAGGTCGTCGTCGGCGACGACGACCCCGGAGTCGGCGCCCATCTGCAGGGCACGACGCACCCCGTCCTCAGCGTCCTCAGGTCCCATGGTCAGTGCGATAACCTCGCCGTCGGCCTCCTCGGCCAGACAGACGGCGGCCTCGACGGCGTTCTCGTCGAGCTCGTTGAGGACGTCCTCCTCGCCGCGCACGAGCCGACCGTCCTCGATACGACGCTCGGACTGCACGTCGGGAACGTGCTTGATGCAGACCACGATTCTCATGGGCTCAAGGTTGCCATAACAGCGGCATCTCACCACTGAGCGCTCAGTCACCCTGACACGGTGTCAGGGCGATGATCGGGATGACGGAATGATGGCGACGCCATCGCGCCGGGGTGTCTGAACGCGCCCCTGAACGCGACGCGGCGCACTCCCACGAGGGAGACCTCACTGCCCCTCAAGTGGTAGCAACCAGCAGCCGCCAGGACAATGGGCCCATGTCTTCGATGCCAGAGCCCGCTCCAGCACCGCGCGCCGAGCTGCCAGCAGCTCCTGACCACGGCCTGGGCGTCGCTCTGAACGGAGACGGGGCGGACTTCGCGGTCCACGCCCCGCACGCAACGGCCGTGGACCTGTGCCTGCTGACCACGGATGCCGACGGCGCCGTGGTGGACGAGACCCGGATCGGGATGCACGGGCCCTCGCGGGGCCTGTGGAGCGCCCACGTTCCCGGAGTCGGAGCCGGCCAGCGCTACGGCTACCGCGTCCACGGGCCCTGGAACCCGCATGAGGGTCTGCTCTACAACCCCCGCAAGCTGCTGCTGGACCCTTACGCCCGCGCCCTGGATGGCCGAGTGGACCTGGGGCCGGCCCTCTACGCCCACGAGGTCACTGACGACCTGGTTCCGGCGGCCGAGCCGTGGCTGCCCTCTCACCTGGACTCGGCGGGCAGCACCGCCGTCGGCGTGGTCACCGGTGATACCTTCCCGGTGGTTCCGGGGCCACGCGTGCCTCGCGAGCGCACCATCATCTACGAGGCCCACGTCAAGGGCCTGACCTACAAGCTTCCCGGTGTGCCCGAGAAGCTGCGCGGCACCTACGCGGGGCTGGCCCACTCGGTGACGGTCGAGCACCTCAAGGGCCTGGGGATCACCACGATCGAGCTGCTGCCGATCCACGCCTCGGTGACCGAGCCCTTCCTGACCAAGCGGGGCCTGACCAACTACTGGGGCTACTCCACGCTCAGCTACTTCGCCCCCGAGCCCTCCTACGCCACGGCCGCGGCACGTGCGGCGGGCCCGCAGGCGGTCCTGGACGAGGTGCGCGGCATGGTCTCCATGCTCCACGAGGCCGGCCTGGAGGTCGTGCTCGACGTCGTCTACAACCACACCTGCGAGGGCGGTGTTGACGGCCCCTCCTTAAGCCTGCGCGGCCTGGACAACCTGGACTACTACCTGCACGCCCCCTACCTGCCGGCGCAGTACATGGACGTCACCGGCACCGGCAACACGGTGGACTTCCGGGCCACGGGGGCGATTCGGCTGGTCCTGGACTCGCTGCGCTACTGGGTCACCGAGGTCGGCGTCGACGGCTTCCGCTTCGACCTGGCGACCACCCTTGGGCGCCATGCCGCGGAGTTCTCGCCGCGCCACCCGCTGCTCACGGCGATCGCCACCGACCCGGTCCTCAGCACCGTCAAGCTCATCAGCGAGCCCTGGGACGTGGGGCCCGGCGGCTGGCGCACCGGCCAGTTCCCCGAGCCCTTCCAGGACTGGAACGACCACTTCCGCGACACCACGCGCTCCTTCTGGCTGCATGACGCCTCGGAGATCTCCAAGGGCCGTCTGGGCTCGGACCTGCGAGACCTGGCGACGCGCCTGTCGGGCAGTGCGGACCTGTTCAGCCACGGGGAGTTCCCCGGCGGTCGCGGCCCGCTGGGCTCGGTCAACTTCGTGGCGGCGCACGACGGCTTCACCCTGCGTGACCTGGTGGTCTACGACCACAAGCACAATCTGGCCAACAAGGAGGACAACCGAGACGGCAACTCCAACAACCGTTCCTGGAACCACGGTTTCGAGGGAGACGTCGTCGAGGGCATCAACGGTGGCCCGATCGAGGTGCTGCGCCGCCGGTCGATGCGCAACCTGCTGGCCACGGTGCTGCTGAGCGCCGGCACCCCCATGCTGGTGGCCGGCGACGAGATGGGACGCACCCAGCAGGGCAACAACAACTGCTACTGCCAGGACTCCGTGCTCTCCTGGGTGGACTGGAACCTGGAGGTCTGGCAGCGCGATCTGGTCGCCACAGCACGCTTCCTCATCCATCTGCGCCAGACCCACCCGGTGGCGCGCCCCTCGCGTTTTGCGACCGGGCAGGTCCTCGAGGGCGACACGATCCCGGACCTGGCCTGGTACCGGGCGGACGCCGTACCGATGGACGGGGACTCCTGGCACGATCCGCACACTCGCGTGGTCCAGATGCTGCGCTCGGGCCACCCCTGGAACGACGACGACATGCTCGTGGTCATCAACGGCGCCCTGGACCAGGTCGACGTCGTCCTGCCCGAGGGGCGCGGGACCGACTGGCACCTGTCCTGGGACTCGACCTGGGCGGTCCCCCAGCCTCATACCGCCCCCTTCTCCCAGGCGCGGCGGGTGAGCCGCAGCCCCCAGGACGCGGAGGCCGATGTCATCATCGAGACGGACAACTCTGGTGAGGTGAAGGACGTCAGGACCGTGACCGGCAGCGCTGACGGCCACACCGCTGAGAGTCTCACTGACTGTCATCAGGACCGTCCGGGCGACACGACGATGCTGGAGCCGCTGTCCCTACGGGTCTACTTCTCCGGTGAGCCGCTCGAGAACCTGACCCCGGGCACCGAGACGGACTGAGCCGCACCGGCACTCAGGCGGAGCAGACCGCCATCAGTCCGCTGCGCAACCGCACCCCCTAGGATGAGGTTATGACTCAGACCCCCACCGCGGCCGAGGAGGCCCTGGCCAACGCCACCAATGACGCCTCCCTGGCCCGATCGATCGCCCGCTCCGCCGAGATCGAGGCCGATATCGCCGTCAACCCCGGCCGCTACCGGATGTTCACCGGGGTCCGTCCCACCGGGAACATGCACCTGGGCCACTACTTCGGCACCATGCACTCCTGGAAGACGATCCAGGACGCGGGCGTGGACACCTGGATCCTCGTGGCCGACTACCAGGTCATCACCGACCGCGACGGCGTCGGCCCCATTCGCGAGCGGGTCCTGTCCCTGGTCACCGACGCCCTGGCGGTGGGCGTGGACCCGCAGCGCTCGACGATCTTCGCCCACTCGGCGGTCCCGGCCCAGAACCAGCTGATGCTGCCCTTCCTGTCCCTGGTCACCGAGTCCGAGCTGCACCGCAACCCGACGGTGAAGTCCGAGCTGGAGGCCACCGACGGGCGGGCCATGAGCGGCCTGCTGCTCACCTACCCGGTCCACCAGGCCACCGACATCCTCTTCTGCCAGGCCAATCTCGTCCCCGTGGGCAAGGACCAGCTCCCCCACCTGGAGCAGGCCCGGCTCATCGCCCAGCGCTTCGACAAGCGCTACGGGCGGGCCGTCAAGGAGCACCCGGTCTTCCGCCGCCCTGAGGCGCTGCTCAGCGAGGCCCCAATGCTGCTGGGCCTGGACGGGGAGAAGATGAGCAAGTCGCGCCGCAACACGATCGAGCTGCGGATGAGCGCCGATGAGACCGCCAAGGCCCTCAAGAAGGCCAAGACGGACTCCGAGCGCGTCATCACCTACGACCCGGTCAACCGGCCGGAGGTCTCCAACCTGTTGATGCTGGCCTCCCTGTGCGGGGCCGGCACCCCCGAGGAGATCGCCGAGCGCATCGGTGACGGCGGCGCGGGCACGCTCAAGAAGGTCACCACGGAGGCAGTCAACGAGTTCTTCGCCCCCATCCGGGCCCGTCGCGCCGAGCTGGCGGCCAACGAGGACTACCTCCTGGACGTGCTGGGGCAAGGTAATGCCCGGGCCAACGAGGTCGCGACCAGGACGCTCGACGACGTCCGCACCGCCATGCAGATGAACTACTGACGGCCTTTCTGCCGCTGAGCCCGCAGGCTCAACCGCATGATCGGCCCGGTTCGCGACGCGCGTACCGGGCCGATCCGCGCCCTGCGAGCCGACATGTGACTCAGGTCGTTTCTCACCGTAGTCTTGCCCCTGTGACTCCGAACACGACGCCGAAGGCCGGCAAGAAGCAGTCCACCCGTCCCTCCAAGTCCTCTGCCGCTCCCACCGATGCATCTGCCCAGGGCACCGGGACGGAGGCCACACCATCGGTCCCGTCCGCGACCTCTGCGGCTCCGCAGCCGGCCCCGTTCTCGCTGATCGGCCGGATCCCGGTGATCGAGGTCTTCCCCGTCGTCGAGGATGGGCGCTGGCCGGCCAAGGCGGTCGTCGGCGAGGTCATCCCGATCCGCGCCACCGTCTTCCGCGAGGGGCACGACCGCTACGGCGCCACCGCGGTGCTGGTGCGTCCCGACGGCACTGACGGCCCCAGTGCCCGGATGCACGACATCGCCCCGGGCCTGGACCGCTATGAGGCCTCCCTGGCGCCCGATGCCCCTGGGGACTGGCGCTTCCGCGTCGAGGGGTGGTCGGACCCGTACGCCACTTGGAGTCACGACGCCGGCATCAAGGTGCCCGCCGGCATCGACGTCGAGCTCATGCTGGAGGAGGGCGCCAGGGTCCTGGACCGGGCCGCGGTCATCGAGGGACGGGACGAGGAGGGCCTCAAGGCCCTCAACGACGCCGTGTGGATCATGCGGGACCCCTCCAACCCCGTGGCCGACCGCCTGGCTGCGGGCCTGTCCGACTCGGTCAAGACCGCCCTGGAGCGACTGCCGCTGCGCGACCACGTCTCCCCCTCCGCCGAGTACCCCCTCCAGGTGGACCGCGAGCGCGCCCTGACCGGCTCCTGGTATGAGATCTTCCCGCGCTCGCTGGGCTCGGGGGCCGGCGAGGACGGTACCTGGCACTCGGGGACGCTGCGCAGCGCGACCGAGCGACTGGACCGCATCGCGGCCATGGGCTTCGACGTCCTCTACCTCACGCCCATCTCCCCCATCGGCCTGACCAACCGCAAGGGCCGCAACAACACTCTGACGGCCCGTCCCGGCGACCCCGGCTCCCCCTACGGCATCGGTTCCCCCGACGGTGGTCACGACGCGATCCACCCCGACCTGGGCACCTTCGAGGACTTCGACGCCCTGGTGGCGCGCTCGCGCGAGCTGGGCATGGAGGTGGCCCTGGACCTGGCGCTCCAGTGCTCCCCGGACCACCCGTGGGTGACGGAGCACCCCGAGTGGTTCACGGTCCTGGCCGACGGCTCCATCGCCTACGCCGAGAACCCGCCCAAGAAGTACCAGGACATCTATCCGCTCAACTTCGACAACGACCCCGAGGGCATCTATCAGGCGATCCTGGAGGTCGTGCGTACCTGGATCGCGCACGGAGTGACGATCTTCCGGGTGGACAACCCCCACACCAAGCCTCTGCCCTTCTGGCAGCGGCTCATCGCCGAGATCCACGCCGAGTCCCGCGACGTGCTGTTCCTGGCCGAGGCCTTCACCCGCCCGGCCATGATGCGCACCCTGGGCATGATCGGCTTCCACCAGTCCTACACCTACTTCGCCTGGCGCAACACCAAGGAAGAGCTCATCGAGTACATGATGGAGCTCAGCAAGGACACCGCCCACCTGCTGCGTCCGGCCTTCTGGCCCACGACGCACGACATCCTCACCCCCTTCATGACCAACGGGAAGGTGCCGGCCTTCAAGCTGCGCGCCGTGCTGGCGGCCACGCTCTCACCGACCTGGGGCATCTACTCGGGCTACGAGCTGGCCGAGTCCACGCCGCGCCCGGGCTACGAGGAGCAGATCGACAACGAGAAGTACGAGTTCAAGCCGCGTGACTTCGCGGCCGCTCGCCGCAACGGCATCGAGGACCTCCTCACGCGCCTCAACGCCGCCCGGGCGGCCCACCCGGCGCTGCGCCAGCTGCGGGACATCTACTTCCACCCCACGAGCGATGACCAGATCATCGCCTACTCCAAGCGGGTGGACGCCTTCCACAACCCCACGGGCAAGGACGACGTCATCCTGACGGTGGTCAACCTCGACCCGCACGGAGCACGGGCAGGCGAGGTCTACCTCAACCTGGAGGCCCTGGGCCTGCCGGGCTGGGTCGATGCCTCGCGCCCAGTGGTCAAGGTGAGCGACGAGCTCACCGGCGCGAGCTACGAGTGGTCGGGGCAGAACTATGTGCGTCTCGACCCCTTCGCCGGGCAGGCCGCTCACGTCTTCTCCGTGGAGCCGCTGTGAGCACCGATCCGATGAGCACTGCCCCGATGCCCACCGGCAGCAAGGTTCCGGCCGCGGTGCCTGCCGGAACCTTCAGCCAGCCTGCGGCGGGCGTCCCCGTCACAGCCCCTGTGGCGGCTCAGATGACGGCGATCCCCACCCCTAGCGGCGGGATCCCCATGCCGCTGGCGGTGGCTCCGCCGATCCCCGGGGTGCCGGCCCTGCCGGCTCAGGCCCGCCCCGGCCTGAGCCCGGACCCCGAGTGGTTCCGCACTGCGGTCTTCTACGAGGCGCTGCTGCGCTCCTTCGCGGACTCCGACGGCGACGGCGTCGGGGACCTGCGCGGGCTCATCTCCCGGCTGGACTACCTGGCGTGGCTGGGCGTCGACTGCGTGTGGATCCCGCCCTTCTACCCCTCTCCCATCCGTGACGGCGGCTACGACATCTCCGACTACACGGCCATCGACCCGCGCTACGGGACGATGGAGGACTTCCGGGAGCTGGTCCACCAGGCCCACCAGCGCGGGATCCGCATCGTCATCGACATGGTCGTCAACCACACCTCGGACGCCCACCCGTGGTTCCAGGCCTCCCGCTCGGACCCCGAGGGTCCTTACGGGGACTTCTACGTGTGGGCCGACGACGACTCCGGCTACGACGACGCCCGCATCATCTTCGTGGACACCGAGGAGTCCAACTGGGCCTACGACGTCGAGCGCGGCCAGTTCTACTGGCACCGCTTCTTCTCCCACCAGCCCGATCTCAACTACCGCAACCCTGCGGTCATCGAGGCGATCCACGACGTCATCCGCTTCTGGGCGCGCACCGGGGTGGATGGCTTCCGTCTCGACGCCATCCCCTACCTGACCGAGTCGGAGGGCACCAGCTGCGAGAACCTGCCCGGCACCCACGAGATCATCGCTGGGATCCGCGAGATGCTCGACCGGGAGTTCCCCGGGACCATCACGCTGGCCGAGGCCAACCAGTGGCCCGAGGACGTCGTGGAGTACTTCGGCACCGAGGAGGCGCCAGAGTGCACCATGTGCTTCCACTTCCCGGTCATGCCGCGCATCTTCTACGCGTTGCGGCAGGGCTCGGCCGAGGCCATCCGCTGGGTGCTGGAGAAGACCCCCGACATTCCCGCTCACGGGCAGTGGGGGACCTTCCTGCGCAACCACGATGAGCTGACCCTGGAGATGGTCACCGACGCCGAGCGCGACCAGATGTACGCCTGGTACGCCCCCGAGGAGCGCATGCGCGCCAACATCGGGATCCGACGCCGACTGGCGCCGCTCCTGGACGCCTCACGCGCCGAGGTGGAGCTGGCCTACGCCCTGCTCCTGTCGCTGCCGGGCAGTCCCTGCCTCTACTACGGCGACGAGATCGGCATGGGTGAGAACATCTGGCTTGAGGACCGCGACGCCGTGCGCACCCCCATGCAGTGGGACGACTCCCCCAACATGGGTTTCTCCTCCGTGGTCGATCCCGGTGCGTTGACGCTTCCGCTCATCCAGGCCCCCGGCTACGCGCACCTGACGGTGGCCACCGAGATGGCCCGGCCGGACTCGCTGCTGCACTTCACTCGGCGGATCCTGCACCTGCGCCGCGCCCACCCCGTACTGGGGCGCGGGAGCTTCCTGCTGCGCCCCACCAGTGACGACGCCGTCCTGGCGCACACGCGTTGCGACGAGGCCGCGGTGGAGGGGGCCGAGACCCTCCTGTGCGTCGCCAACCTCTCCTCCACCCCCCGATCGGTGACGATCGAGGTTCCCGAGCTGGCGGGCAAGGGCACCACGGACCTGTTCGGGGGCTGCGCCTTCCCTCCCGTCGACGACCGCGGCCGCCTCACCCTGACGCTGGGTGCGCGCGGATACTACTGGCTGTCCGTCGACAGGACCGACCCCGACGACGCCCCTGAGGGCGATCACGAGAACCACCCGACCGAGGAAGTCTGATGCCCCACGAGCCGATCTCCGCCATACCACAGCCCGCCGCACCGCAGCCCGCCACACTGCAGGAACGGTCCCTGCGCAGCGCCCAGGCGCCGTCGACCTGGCCCAGTGACGCAGATATCCTGGCGGCACTGGGACCGTGGATGCTTCAGCGGCGATGGTTCCCCCTCAAGGGGGATGCCGCACCGCCGCTGGGTTCCCTGCGCATCATCGCCTCCTGGGAGCCGGAGGCGGGGGTGCGCGACCTCGTCATCGCCGCCCTGCGGGGCAACCAGGCCGAGACCGGTCACCATGACGGGATGGTGCTGCTGCACGTGCCCGTGGTCCTGGAGGCCGCCGAGGCGCTCGACTCCTTCGCCACCCCCGGTGAGGCCCCCGGCAACCACGGCCTGCTGGTGACCACCGGCTCTCAGGGGTCACCCACGCAGGTGGCGCTCGTCGACGGCGCCCACCACCCGGCCTTCTGGCGGGCCTGGGCCCTGAGCACGCTGAAGGCGGGCACCGTCCTGAGCGAGGCCGGAGCCCTGGCCATCGCCCAGCGGGCGCCGAGGCTGCGGGTGACCACCGGGGAGCAGTCCAACACCTCCGTCATCCTGCCGGCCCCTTCCGACCCCGCCGAGGCTCTTGGGGAGCAGGACGCCGCCACCGGTGACCTCATCGTCAAGCTCCTGCGGGTCCTGGAGCACGGGCGCAATCCCGACGTGGAGCTGTCGGTGGCCCTGGCCCGCAGCGGCTGGGACCGGGTGCCCACGCCGGTGGCCTGGTCCACCATGACCTGGACGCGCATGGGCGGCTGCGGCCAGCCCGCCCTGGAGGAGTCCACCGACTCGGCCGTGGCCTGCAGCTTCGTCCCCCGCGCCGACGACGGCTTCGAGCTGTTCTGCTCACTGGCCTCCACCGACGACGTCGACGGACCGGTGCGGGCCCGGGCCGTGGAGCTGGCCCGGGATCTGGGACGTACGACCGCGCAGATGCACCACCACCTGGCCGCCTCCCTGGGCACGAGCCGACCGCCAACGCCGACCGAGCTCGCTGCCTCCCTGCGCAAGCGCGCCCGGTGGGCGCTGGAGGAGGTGCCCGAGCTCTCCGGGCACATCCGAGCCCTGGAGCTCAAGGTGGAGCAGACCATGGAGCGGCTTGAGGCGCTCGAGGCCCTGGAGCCGGCCACCCGCATCCACGGCGACTACCACCTGGGGCAGGTGCTTCACGAGATCGGCGGCCAGCAGCGCTGGTACGTCCTGGACTTCGAGGGCGAGCCCCTGCGCCCCCTGGCCCAGCGCTCCGACCCCGACCTGCCGGCCCGGGACGTGGCCGGCATGCTGCGCTCCTTCGACTACGCCGCCGCCGTGGGCAAGGCACCTCACCCCGACTGGCTCCCCGCCGTGCGCTCCGCCTTCGAGGAGGGCTACCGCCTGGGACGCCAGGAGACCGGCTCGCTCACCCCGTCGCCAGCGGCATCCGGCGACCAGGAGCAGGCCGAGGCCTCGTACCAGACGGTCCTGACCTGCCTGGAGCTGGACAAGGCCCTCTACGAGGCCGTCTACGAGGCCCGTAACCGTCCCGACTGGCTGGGCATCCCCATGGCGGGGATCGAGTCGGTCCTGTCCACGCACACGGAGGGCTGAGCACGCAACGATCCTCCATCCCCCGCATTCCCATCGGTTCGACGTCCAAAAGCACCCGTTAATCACCAACGCATGGAAGAGTTGCTGTATGAGCGCCAACACCCCTGAGAAGGACCTCGGCCCCGAGGCCCCGGCCGACCTCGCCCCCGTCCCCGTTGACCCCTGGATCCTGGCTGACGTCGCCTACGCGCGCTACCACGACCCGCACGAGGTCCTGGGCGCCCACGTCGGCGAGAACGGAGTCACCATCCGCACCGTCCGCCACCTGGCCGACGACGTCGTCGTCGTCACCAAGGACGGCACCCACCCGGCCACCCACGAGCAGGACGGCGTCTGGGTGGCGGTCCTGCCCGGCCAGGAGGTCCCCGACTACCGCATCAAGGTCACTTACGGCGACGAGACCACCACCGTCGACGACCCCTACCGCTACATGCCCACTCTGGGCGAGATGGACACCTACCTCATCTCCGAGGGCCGCCACGAGGAGCTGTGGGAGGTCCTGGGCGCCCACGTCAAGCACTATGACGGCCCCATGGGTGAGGTCGAGGGAACCGCCTTCGCCGTGTGGGCCCCCAACGCCCGCGCCGTACGCGTCGTCGGCGACTTCAACTACTGGGACGGCACGGCCACCGCCATGCGCTCCCTGGGCTCCTCCGGCGTGTGGGAGCTGTTCGTGCCCGGCGTCGGAGTCGGTGCGCGCTACAAGTTCGAGATCTGCTTCGCCGACGGGTCCTGGCACCAGAAGGCCGACCCGATGGCCCGCGCCACCGAGGTCCCCCCGGCCACCGCCTCGGTGGTCACCGACCAGTTCCACGAGTGGGAGGACCAGGAGTGGATGGCCAAGCGCGCCACCACCGACCCCCACAGCGGACCGATGAGCATCTACGAGGTCCACATCGGTTCGTGGCGCCAGGGACTGGGCTTCCGTGGTCTGGCCAAGGAGCTGGTCCCCTACGTCAAGGAGGCCGGCTTCACCCACGTGGAGTTCCTGCCGGTGGCCGAGCACCCCTTCGGCGGCTCCTGGGGCTACCAGGTCACCAGCTACTACGCACCCACCTCGCGCTTCGGCACCCCGGACGACTTCCGCTACCTGGTGGACCAGCTCCACCAGGCCGGCATCGGCGTCATCCTGGACTGGGTGCCCGCCCACTTCCCCAAGGACGAGTGGGCCCTGGCCCGCTTCGACGGCACCCCGCTGTACGAGGACCCAGACCCTCAGCGCGGCGAGCACCCCGACTGGGGCACCTACGTGTTCAACTTCGGACGCAACGAGGTGCGCAACTTCCTCGTCGCCAACGCCCTCTACTGGCTCCAGGAGTTCCACGCCGACGGTCTGCGCGTCGACGCCGTGGCCTCCATGCTCTACCTGGACTACTCGCGCCAGGACGGCCAGTGGCACCCCAACCAGTTCGGTGGCCGCGAGCACCTGGAGGCCATCAGCTTCCTGCAGGAGGCCACCGCCACCGCCTACCGCAAGAACCCCGGCATCATCATGGCCGCCGAGGAGTCCACGGCGTGGCCGGGCGTCACCGCCCCCACCGAGTACGGCGGCCTGGGCTTCGGACTGAAGTGGAACATGGGCTGGATGAACGACACCCTGCGCTACCTCGCGGAGGACCCGGTCAACCGCCGCTACCACCACGGCGAGCTGACCTTCTCCCTCGTCTACGCCTTCTCCGAGCAGTTCATCCTGCCGCTGAGCCACGATGAGGTCGTCCACGGCAAGGGCTCCCTGCTGTCCAAGATGCCCGGCGACCCCTGGCAGGAGCTGGCGGGCCTGCGCACCCTGTACGCCTACCAGTGGTCCCACCCCGGCAAGCAGCTGCTGTTCATGGGGCAGGAGTTCGGGCAGGGAACCGAGTGGAACGCGGACACGTCCCTGGACTGGTGGATCCTGGATGACCCCGGCCACCAGGGGCTGCTCTCCCTGGTCAGTGACCTCAACCGCCTCTACCTGAGCTCGCCGGCCCTGTGGTCAGAGGACTTCTCCCACCGGGGATTCGAGTGGATCGAGGCCGGCGACGGCGACCACAACGTCCTGTCCTACCTGCGCAAGGGGACCGACGCCGACGGGCGGGCCGACCTGATGGTCTGCATCGTCAACTTCGCCGGCACCCCGCACGAGGGCTACCGGGTGGGCCTGCCCTTCGCCGGGGACTGGGAGGAGGTCCTCAACACCGACTCCGAGGAGTACGGAGGCTCCGGCGTGGGCAACCTGGGCCGTGTCGAGGCCGAGGACCTGCCCTGGAACGGGCGCCCGGCCTCGGTGCGCCTGCGAGTCCCCCCAATGGGAGCGGTCTTCCTGCGTCCGGCTCAGGACTGACCCGAGCTGAAACCACGCACCGCGGTGGGGTGAGGGGCATGAGCCTCTCGCCCCACCGCGGTCTGATGCCCATAACGTGATCAGAACCTTGAACTCGACCCTCCGCCATCACCTATGAGCCGGTAGTCTGGGCCTTGTCTCGCACAGGCGCGCGGCCTCCGGTGCCCTGTGCTCCCTGCGCGCTCCGGTCGGTCCGGCCCCGTCGATGTACGATGTTTCAGTCCGATGCAAGAGTCTTGCAGTCGGCGACCACGATGCCTGACAAGGGAAGAAGAATGACACAGAAGCTGGTCACGAGCGCCCCCGCGCAGGTGCGCGCCGTATCCGGTCGGCCCGAGACCGCAGCCACCCTCATGGAGGTCTGGCAGGGCCTGTCCGCCGCCGTCGTCGACACCATCGCGGACGACTGGTACGCCACCGAGCAGAGGTACAGCGCCGGACGCCAGGAGCACTACTTCTCCGCCGAGTTCCTCATGGGCCGCGCTCTGCTCAACAACCTCTCCAACCTGGGGATGGTCGACGAGGCGCGCGAGACCGTCGATTCCTTCGGAGTCAACCTCACCGACGTCCTGGAGCAGGAGCCCGACGCCGCTCTGGGCAACGGCGGTCTGGGACGCCTGGCCGCCTGTTTCCTCGACTCCTGCGCCACCCTCGACCTGCCGGTCAACGGCTTCGGCATCCTCTACCGCTACGGGCTGTTCAAGCAGCTCTTCGAAGACGGCTTCCAGACCGAGCACCCCGACCCCTGGATGGAGGAGGGCTACCCCTTCGTCATCCGCCACGAGGAGGCCCAGCGCCTGGTGCGCTACCAGGACATGACCGTGCGCGCCATCCCCTACGACATGCCCATCACCGGCTACGGCACCAGGAACGTGGGGACCCTGCGCCTGTGGAAGGCCGAGCCGCTTGAGGAGTTCGACTACGACGCCTTCAACTCCCAGCGCTTCACCGAGGCCATCGTCGAGCGCGAGCGCACCTCGGACATCTCCCGTGTCCTCTACCCCAACGACACCACCTACGAGGGCAAGGTCCTGCGGGTGCGCCAGCAGTA
This sequence comes from Actinomyces sp. oral taxon 171 str. F0337, assembly GCF_005696555.1. Lineage (NCBI taxonomy): Bacteria > Bacillati > Actinomycetota > Actinomycetes > Actinomycetales > Actinomycetaceae > Actinomyces > Actinomyces sp. oral taxon 171. Next base: position 2,158,130 of record NZ_CP040005.1, read on the forward strand.
CTTCTTCTGCTCGGCCTCCCTGCAGCAGATCGTTGAGAACTACGTCAGCCACCACGGTGAGGACCTGTCCGGCTTCGCCGACTACAACGCCATCCAGCTCAACGACACCCACCCGGTACTCGCCATCCCCGAGCTGATGCGCATCCTCCTGGACGAGCACCACCTGGGCTGGGAGCAGGCCTGGGAGGTGGTCACCAAGACCTTCGCCTACACCAACCACACGGTGCTGGCCGAGGCCCTGGAGACCTGGGAGATCTCCATCTTCGACCGTCTCTTCCCGCGCATCACCGAGATCGTTCGCGAGATCGACCGCCGCTTCCGCCTCGAGATGGCCGAGCGCGGCCTGGAGCAGGGCACCATCGACTACATGGCCCCCATCTCCGGGGACAAGGTGCGCATGGCGTGGATCGCCTGCTACGCCTCCTACTCCATCAACGGCGTCGCCGCGCTGCACACCGAGATCATCAAGCGCGAGACCCTGGGCGAGTGGCACGCCATCTGGCCCGAGCGCTTCAACAACAAGACCAACGGCGTCACCCCGCGTCGCTGGCTGCGCCAGTGCAACCCGCGCCTGTCGGCGCTCCTGGACGAGGTCACCGGCTCGGACACCTGGGTCAAGGACCTCTCCGTCCTGGCCGAGCACACCGACTCCGTGGACGAGTCCGTCTACGACCGCCTGGCGGAGATCAAGCACGCCAACAAGGCGGACTTCGCCGCCTGGATCGCCCGTCGCGAGGGGGTCGAGATCGACCCGGAGGCGATCTTCGACGTCCAGATCAAGCGCCTCCACGAGTACAAGCGCCAGCTGCTCAACGCCATCTACATCCTGGACCTCTACTTCCGCATGAAGCAGGACCCGAGCCTGCAGGTCCCCAAGCGGGTCTTCATCTTCGGGGCGAAGGCGGCTCCCGGGTACATCCGGGCCAAGGGCGTCATCAAGCTCATCAACGCCATCGCCGACCTGGTCAACAACGACCCCGTGGTCTCCCAGACCATCAAGGTCGTCTTCGTCCACAACTACAACGTCTCCCCGGCCGAGCACATCATCCCGGCCGCCGACGTCTCCGAGCAGATCTCGATGGCAGGTAAGGAGGCCTCGGGCACCTCCAACATGAAGTTCATGATGAACGGGGCCCTGACCCTGGGCACGCTCGACGGCGCCAACGTGGAGATCCTGGAGGCCGTCGGGGACGACAACGCCTACATCTTCGGCGCCACCGAGGACGAGCTGCCCTCCCTGCGCGAGAGCTACGACCCCGTGTGGCACTACGAGAACGTCCCCGGTCTCAAGCGCGTCCTGGACGCCTTCACCGACGGAACCCTCGATGACAACGGCTCGGGCTGGTTCGCCGATCTGCGCCGCAGCCTGCTGGAGGCCTCCTACGAGCCCGCCGACGTCTACTACGTCCTGGGCGACTTCGCCTCCTACCGCGAGACCAAGGACGCCATGGCGGCCGACTACGCGGACACCCGCGCCTGGCAGCGCAAGGCCTGGGTGAACATCACCCGCTCGGGCCGCTTCTCCTCCGACCGCACTATCAGCGACTACGCCCGCGAGGTCTGGAAGATCGATCCCGAGCCGATCGCCTGATCGTCAAGGCACATACGAGCGCCCCTCACCGCACTGGCGAGGGGCGCTCGTATGTGCTTGGTGCGCCGGACTGCCAGGCCCTCAGCGGGACCCATCGAGGCTCAGTAGAGCATGGTGGCCAGGCGGCGGCGGGCCTGGGCGACCTCCGGGGAGGTGGAGCCGATGACCTCGAAGAGCTCGAGCAGTCGCAGCCGGGCCGTCTCCCGCTCCTCCCCCGTGTGGGTACGCACGGCCTCCAGGGCTCGGCCCAGAGCGGCGTTGACATCCCCCAGGGCCAGGGCGGCGTCGGCGCCGGCCAGGGCCGCGGCCAGATCCGTGGGAGCGGCGTCGGCCGCCGCAAGGAGCTGATGGGGGTCCTGGCCGTCCAGGCGGGCCATGAGACGCACCTGGTTGCGGGCCACCTTGAGGTCGTCGTCGCCCGGGTTCTGGGCAATGGCGTGGGTGTACACCTCCTCGGCGGCGGCGAAGTCCCCGGCCTCGATGGCCTCGCGGGCGGCCCGCTCGACCTCGGTCTCCTCGGGCTCGACCTCAGTGTCAGCGCCGGCTGCGCCGTCGACGGCGATGGTGCCGTCGACACCGTTGGCGGCCGCCACCTCCAGCAGCTGGTCGATGACCGAGCGCACCTGCTCCTGAGGCACCGTCCCCTGGAACATCGGCACCGGCTGGCCCGCGATGAGGGCCACGACGGTGGGAACGGCCTGAGCCTGGAGGGCCTGAGCGACCTCCGGGGCGGCATCCACGTTCACGCGCGCCAGCTGGAAGCGGCCGGCGTACTGTCCGGCGAGCTGTTCCAGGACGGTGGCGAGATCAGCACTGGCCTGGCTGCGCGGGCTGTGCAGGACGACGATGACGGGGACCTGGGTCGAGACCTCGGCGACGTCGCGCAGGCTGGAGGCATCGACGTCGACGACGAGCGGCACCGGCAGGCCGGAGGCTCCCGCGGGGCCCTTGGTGGCGGGGCTCGGGGTACCACCGGTAGAGCCGGCAGGTTTGGCGGGGGCGAGACTGGACAGGTCGACGGCGCCGAACATGCTCATAGCAGCTCTGCCTTCCTCGGGCCGCAGCCCGGTTGCTTCTATGGTCTGGGTCTTTCGTTGTCCTAGTATCGGCGCGGTTGACAGGCCTCACGCCGCTCGGAGGCCTGGTCGCACCAGCGGCCCGGCCCCGAGTGGTCATGGAGCCGGGCCGGGGATCGGTGGCGCTCAGGACGGTTTGGCCGATGCCGACGCCGTGGGGGCGGGCGTCTTGGAGTCATCCCGTTCCACTTTCATGAGCGCTGTCTCGGCGCCCAGAACGGTCACCTTCTCACCGGTTCCCTCCTTGGGGATGGAGAAGGCGACCATGGAGTCGTAGGTGGCGGTCACGGTGCCGAGGATCTTCTGGTTGCCACCCATGTAGGCGGCAACATCGCCCTGCAGGGTGAGGTCGGAGCCGTCAACGGTGCGCTTGTAGACCACCGTGAAGGTCAGGGTGGTGAAGACCAGCGCCCCGCCGTCCCCCTCCTCCAGCTGGAGGCCCTGGAACCCGTCCTGACCGGGGACCGCCGTCACGGTCACTTCCCCGTAGTTGCTCAGGTCGGTCGTTCGGGCGTCGTGAACCTTTCGGCGCAGGCTGTCATCGGGGAAGGCCTTGCCGTTCTCACCGTCGGGGTGGTTGAGCGCATCGACATAGGAGTCGAGGACGGCCTTGGGGGTGGCGACCAGCCCTGTGGACTCGGCCGTCACCTGCTTGGCGCGCTGGGCAGACTGCTTGGTCAGCACGGGAATGCTCGCCTGCGCGGCGAATCCCTGCACCCAGCCCCACACCTTGAACTGGTCCCGGGCCGAGCCCTGCTCCAGGGAGATGATCGAGACGCTCTTGTCGCCCTCCGAGGCGACGGCGGCGTTACGCGGGAAACCGACGGTCTGCCCCACGCCCCCGCCCTGGATCTTCGTGGTCATGGCGTGGATGAACGAGTCGTTCCCACTGGCGGAGGCGGTGCGGTACTCGGCGGCACGGATCCGCGCCGCAGGCCCGGACATGACCTCCTTGACCTTCGCCTCGCTCTTCTCCTTGTCCGCCGCCGCCAGGCCGGTCTGGACGCGCTGGAGGATCTCGGCGAGCTGCTTGTCGTTGAGGACGGGCTCGGCGATCGGCGTGCCGGAGGCCAGGGTCTCGGCGGTCTTGGTCTGGGACCGCGAGCAGGCGGCCAGGCTCAGGGCGATGGCGGAGGCACCGCCTGCGCTCAGAAAGGCTCGACGGGTGGACATCATGCGTGCTCCTGGTGGTCGGGGTCCGCGGTGGGGTCTGGTTCGCCGAGAGGCTCGGCGTCGACGGCCTGGATGACGGCGGGGTCGGTCTCGGGAGGCAGCTCGACGCCGCCGGAGTAGGAGGGCCAGGACACGGTGGTCGACGTCGCGGAGGAGTCCCCGAAGCTGTTCGGGGAGAAGGTCCCCTGCGCCGGCTCGACCTCCTGCTCACTCCGGCTCAGCGACGCGTCGGTCACCTCCGGCTGGGTGATTCCGGTCGGCATCTGAAGGCTGGGGTCCTGCGACGGGGCCGAGGCCGTCACGTCCTGGAGCCCGGCGGTGTCGGTCTTGAAGGACTGCGCATCGACATCGCCTGCCACGTGGCTGGTGCGGTGCTCCGGCGGCGCGAAGCGGGAGTGGTCCTGGACATCAGCGGGCTGGTCGGTGATCTGGTCCACGCCCACGGCCATGTGGCCGGCGCCGGCTGCAGCATCACTGAGAGCCGGGGGGTTGGAGCGAGCCGACGAGTCGGACATGTCGGCAGCATCCGAGGCGATTGACAGCGCCTCGCCGTCCTGGAGACCCTCCGGCTCCCGGCCGGCTCGGTACTGCTGGGTGGCGGCCTCATCAAGACCGGGAACGACCGACGCGCCTCGGGTCACTCCAGCAACCGCATGATCACCCTGACCGCCGGGCCCCTCACCGTAGGCGCCGTCAGGCTCGTCGCCGAACCCGCCGCTGGACCCACCGCTGATCCCGGCGGCGGGGTCATAGCCGTAACCGTTGGCGGGAGGCGCCTCAGGCGCCTGGGGGACGGAGGACGTCTCGATGCCGTCGAGGTAGACGCGCCCCGTGCGCGGGTCGGTCCAGGGCTCGCCAGATGCCTCGGCGCGCTCCTTGACCCGCAGCTCTCGGCGAGTCAGCTGCCGGTCGGGATCGTCCACCTGAGGGATACCCTCGGTGGAGACGGAGTCGGCGTTGGCGATGCGGGCCGCACGCTCGGCGGAACGGGTCCGCCGATCAACATTGGCGCGGCGCAGCTGGAGGTCGATGAAGAACAGGAATGCCCCCACGAGCACGAAGAGGCCGCCCAGAACCAGCCCCCCGTAGAAGTACCAGGGCGTTTCCACCTGCCGCTCCCAGGTGACGGTCAGACTAGGAGCCGGGGCCTTGCCGTCGGTCATGGCCATGACGACGATCTGCTCGTCGATGTCCTTACGCGGCAGCATGGCGCGGTCAGCGTCCTCCGCGGTGTTGAAGGTGACTGACGAGCCACCGGTCTTCTCCCCCAGCCAGATATCGGAGCCCGAGGCGGTCACGGCATTGGCCTTGCGCTCCGAGCACTGCGTCCCGGCGGACGACGGCGTCGCCCCCGCCTGAGCGGAGGCGGCGGGGGTGGCGGAGGCCGATGGGCAGTACTTGGTCTCGTCCTTGGAGGACAGACTTCCGGCATCGGCGTCGATACGGGTGACCACCGTGTAAGGAAGCGCCCTGTCGGCGTCGGGGCTCATCCAGGCGTCGAGGTCGGCCGCCCTGGCCACGAAGAGGTGGACGTCCTTGCCGTCGGAGGAGCTCGCGGTCACGGTGACGTCGGACCCCACACCACTGAGAACCCCGGGGGCTGTGAAGACGTAGGGCTGGGAAGGAGCGGAGGCGAGCTTCGCCTCGGCCTTGGAGCTGGGTTTCCAGATGGTGGCCGAGCAAACGGCCAGGGCGACCAGGACCAGCCCGAGGACGGTCACCACCACGCTCAAGATACGTCGACTCACGACGCGGGTCTCCTATGTTCGTGGACACGGTTCGACGACGGCCGGCTACGGAGCCGGGTATCGCTGCGAGCGCTCACCGTGCGCCCGCCTGGGGACCAGAATCGCATGACGGACCCCGCGACCGCACCGACCTCAGCGCAAGATCACAACCAGACACGCGCTGAGCGAATCGACATCTCCCGGGATTACCCCGACAGAAAGAGCGCCACCGGCCCACCGAGCAGCGCTCCGGTCTCGAAGCGGAGCCAGAGGAACGCGAGGAGAAACGTGCGCACGAGATCGATCGCGCCCGAGCAGACCATCAGCATCACCATCCCCGGCCGCTCTCACTCGGCCAGGAACGGATCCCACACTCACTTCTTGTGCGCATGGTCACACTTTCGTGTTTACCGTCCGGATCACACCCAATCGTTAGGCTTGGCCCGGTGGTGAGCGTCCCCGGCTCGCCAGGAGGAGGAACCCGACGTGGCTGAGGAATACAGCGAGTTTGCCATCACGATGCGCGGTTACGACCGTGCCCAGGTCGACCGGAAGCTGGAGCAGCTCTCGCGTCAGCTGGCCGACGCCCGTCGTGAGGTGGCCAGTCTTGACCAGCGCGCCATGACGCTGGCCGGCGAGCTGGCCGACGCCCAGCGCCGGCTGCGGGAGTCCGACAAGCCGACCTACGCAGGCCTGGGCTCACGGATCGAGCAGCTGCTGCGCAGCGCCGAGGAGCAGAGCGCCTCCGTCCTGTCCAAGGCCAACGCCGAGGCCGACGCCCTCCTGACCCGCACCCGAACCAACGCCAAGAACCTCTCCGAGCGCAGCGCCTCGGAGGCGGCGACCCTGCTCGCCGACGCCCGCCGAGAGGCCAGTGAGCTGCGCTCCCGCTCCCAGGGGGAGGCCTCGACCGCCCTGGCCAACGCCGAGGCCCGCGCCCAGGAGCTGGTCTCCTCCGCCTCACGCAAGGCCGCCCAGATCTCCGCCGACTCCGAGGCGGCCGTCACCGAGATGCGAGCCACCGCGGAGCGCGAGGCCGCCCTGGTCCTGTCTCAGGCTCGCAAGCAGGCCGCCGAGATCGCCATCACCTCCGAGCGCGACGCCACCGCCAACCGAGAGGCGGCCGCGGCCGAGGCCGACGAGCTGCACAAGACCTCCACGGCGAAGGCCGAGGAGATCCTCTCGGCCGCCAAGCAGGAGGCCGAGCTGACCGTCGGCAAGGCGAAGCGCGAGGCCGAGGAGATCCTCACCTCGGCGCGCAACGAGTCCGAGACACTGCGTCGCTCGGCCACCGACGAGGCGGCCGCGGCCCGCTCCGAGGCCACCGAGCTGCGCCAGCAGGCGACCCTGGAGATCGCCGCGGCGCACGAGCAGGCCGCTCAGGAGGACTCCGACGCCCACGAGGCCACGCGCGAGCGCATCCGCGAGATGCAGGAGCAGGCCCAGATCCAGGCCCAGGAGGCCGAGGAGCGTCTTCAGGAGGCGCTGTCCCGGGCTGAGGAGGTCCGCGCCCGCACCGACACCGAGGCCCGCAAGCGCCAGGAGGAGGCGGTCGCCCAGGCTGAGGAGACCCTGGCACAGGCACGGATCGAGGCCGAGCAGATCATCAGCGACGCCCGCGCGGACGCCGACGTCACCGCCCAGGTGGCCGCCCGTCAGCTCCAGGAGCTCGAGCGCCAGCGCGACTCGGTCGCCGCCTACCTCACCGAGATGCGCGGCGTCCTGGGAGGCGTACTGCCCCAGGCTCCCACCTTCAGCGACCACGTCGCGGCCCTGCCTCAGGAGTCGAGCCCGGCTCCGGCTCCGGACCAGTCCTCCGCGGATTCGGCGGAGCCGGCCGCATCCGGCAGTGCCAGCAGCGCGCACTCCGCCGGCTCGAGCAGCGCCGCCTCCGCACCGTCGGCCACCTCGGCGGCCCCTGCGTCGGCCGGCAGCAAGGCCGCTGCGACCTCGGGCGGTGGCCAGCAGGCTGGCACGCAGTCGGCACCGAAGAACGCCCAGAAGGGTGGAGCCGGTCGTATTGAGCACGTTCCGGCCCCCGGTAAGAGCTCTAACAACTCCGGTAACGCAGGCAATCGCCACCCCCGCCAGGGCAAAGGTCGCCGCTGAGACGCAGAAGTGACCACCGACGACGCCGCCCGGTTCGAGACCGAGTCGACCAGCACCTCCGGTCCTGGTGACTCCGACTGGGCGGCGTCGCGTCGTCGAGCGGCCATGCAGCGGGCCCGCATGCTCCAGGAGCATCAGGACGCCGAGCACGCCCGGGCCTGCCGCATCGTGGGGCTCTTCCTCAGGGTCGCCCGCGAAGAGGGCCTTGAGGACGTTCCTCTGCGGGTGCGCGGCTACGCGGGCGGTAGTGCCCGCACCCCGCTGCACGGTTGGTACCTGAGGGCCGATGAGAAGGTCGGTATCGACACGGAGGGGAACTACTACGTCCTGTCGATGCCGCTGAGCCTTCGGCACCGCCTGCGCGGGGTCAGGCCCGAGAGTCAACCCGTGCCGATGACCATTGGCGAGGGCGGGCGTGACGGCGACGTCGTGCCGCTGCGCTTCGCGCTCGACCGCCTGCTGCCGGGCTGGGAGGAGCGCTCCCCCGAGCCGCTCGTGTGACTCTCAGCCCCACCGCTTCCCACCGCGGTGCCGGGTTCTACCAGAGGCGGCGCTCCCAGCACGAGGTGTGCCAGTGGCGCCGCTCCTCCAGTCCCCGGTCGGCTCCGAAGAGGGACTCGTTGGTCCAGGCCACCACGTGCGCGGTGCCGGCGGGGATGACGCGGTGGCAGCCGGGGCAGGTGTAGGACTTGTCCCCACCACGCAGGTGGCGCACGGTGAAGTCCGCGCCGCCGGGACCGGTCTGGGTGCGCGGCACGGAGGCGAGACGGTCCATGCTCAGGGGAATGTGCCCCTGCCCGTAGGGGCGCTTGGATCTGCGACGTGCCATGACCAGATCTCATCACATCCGGCTGCCGTCCCCAAGCCGGGGGCGGCAGCCGGATGCGAGAACAGGCGGGGTCCGCAGGGGAAGCGGGGTGAGCGGCCCTCTGGCCGGCCTCAGCCCTTGACGGATCCGGCCATGAGGCCGCCGACGAAGTACTTGCCCAGCAGGATGTAGACCGCCAGGGTCGGCACCGAGGCGATGAGCGCACCGGACATGGAGGCACCGTAGTCGGCCAGGATCGACCCGTGAGCCAGGTTGTTCAGCGCCAATGTCACCGGCCCGGACTGTGCCCCGCCGCCGAAGAACAGGGCGAACAGGAAGTCGTTCCAGGCGGAGGTGAACTGCCAGATGAGGACCACGACGAAGCTGGGCACCGAGATCGGCAGGACCACCGAGACGTAGGTGCGCAGCATGCCGGCCCCGTCGACCCTGGCCGCCTCAATGAGCTCGTTGGGAATGGTCTCGTAGTAGTTGCGGAAGATGAGCGTCGTGATCGGGATGCCGTAGACGACGTGCATGAGGATCAGCGTGTGGATCCCGAAGCCCAGGTCGGCGCTGGTCACCAGTCGCATGAGCGGGATCATGACCGCCTGGTAGGGGATGAACATGCCGAACAGGATGAGGGTGAAGACCACGTTGGCCCCGGGGAAGCGCCATTTGGACAGGACGAACCCGTTGGCGCTGCCCAGCATCGCCGAGATGATCGAGGAGGGGATGACCAGGGCCAGCGAGCGCAGCAGCCCACCACTGAGCTGGTTCCAGGCGTTGGCCCAGTTCTTGGTGACCCAGACCTCGGGCAGGTACCAGGTGCGCGAGGGGTCGGCGTCGGCGGAGCCCTTGAAGGAGGTCACCAGCAGGACGTAGACCGGGATGAGGACGAGGACCACCGAGGCCAGCAGCAGGATGAACCGGACGGTCTGGCCCCAGCCGGGGCGGCGCGGGCTGCGCGTCGTGAGTGACTGTGCCATCGCCGCTCACCTCCGGCCCTTGGCGTCGTGGATGAGGTAGGGGATGACGGCGACGGCGACCAGGACCAGCAGGATCGTGCCGACGGCGGCGGCGTTGGAATAGTCGTTGTCGGTCATGAAGTTGAACATGTCGATGGCCGGGACCTTGGTGGAGTAGGTCCGCTGGTCCGTGATCGACATGATGAGGTCGAAGGACTTCAGGGACATGTGCCCGATGATGATGACGGCGCTCAGGGCGATCGGGGTCAGCTGGGGGAAGATGATCGACTTGTAGAGCTGCCACTCGCTGGCGCCGTCGACCCGGGCGGCCTCACGCAGGTCGTCGGGAATGCCACGGAAGCCGGCCAGGAAGAGGGCCATGACGTAACCGGCCAGCTGCCACACGGCCGGCAGCGCGATGGCGAGGATCCCCCAGGTGGTGTTCTGGGTCCATGAGTTCTCCAGGAACCTCAGACCGGTCATCTCGAAGAGACGGTTGAGCCCGGAGGCCTTCTCGCCCTGCGCGGAGTTGAGCAGCCACCGCCACACCACGCCCGAGGCCACGAAGGACACGGCCATGGGGAACAGGAAGATGGAGCGGAAGACCCCTTCCCCCTTGATGGGGCGGTCCAGGAGCCAGGCCCACAGGAAGCCGACCACGAGGGTGCCGGCCAGGAACGTGACCGTGAACAGGATGAGGTTGATGAAGGAGTGCCGGAAGTCCGGGTTGCCGAACAGGGTCGTGAAGTTGCTCAGGCCGACGACGGTGGTGCCCCGGCGTCCTGAGACCTGACCGGCGGTGTGCATGTCCAGCAGGGAGGTGTTGATGTTGATCCCGATCATCCCGTAGACGAAGACGCCGACAAGGATGATCGAGGGCGAGATGAGGAGGAGGCCGGGCCCCCACTGCCTCCAGCCCGTCCGACGGCGCCGCACGGGGGCGCTCTTGGTGCTCACAAGGTTCTCCAGATACGTAGGTGACGGAAGAATCCGTCTGTCGTAGTGATGACAGCCGGCTGAATGATCGGTGAGAGGTCGGCCCCGGGGCGGGGCGAGCCGGAGCGGATGCGCGGCCCGCTCCCACCCCCGGGGAACCGATCAGGAGGCGGCAGCGGCCTTGAGGTCGGCCTGCAGGGCGGTGACGTCGGAGGCGCCCTGAGCGAACTTGGTCAGGGCATCGTTCATCGCGTTGGTGGCCTTTGCGGGCAGGGCCGCGCCGTGAGCGATGGAGGAGACGATCTTGTCCTTGGCGAAGGACTCCATGGCCGAGCGCTGGTACTCGGAGAACTTGCCCTTCTCCTCGTCGCTGAGGTCGGTGCGGGCGGGGATGGAACCCTTGACCGTGTTGAAGGCGATCTGGCCGTCCTTGGAGGAGATGGCGTTGAGCCAGTTCTTGGCTCCACCGGGGTGCTTGGCGCCGTCGGGCAGTGTGAAGGAGTCGGCGAGGAAGTCGAAGACGCCGTCGGTGCCCGGGACCGGGAAGTAGACGTAGTCCTGGCCGGCCTTCTTGCCGGCGGCGTCGAAGCCGGCCACGGCCCAGTCGCCCATGACGTTGAAGGCGGCCTTGCCGTCCATGATGGGCTTCATGGCAGGTTCCCAGTCCTCGGTGTAGAGGGAGGAGTCGGTGAACCCCACGATGGTCTTGTAGTGACCCAGCGCCTTGGTGACCTCGGCGCCGCCCCAGTCGGTCTTGCCAGCGAAGAGCCCGTTGTAGGCGTCCACGCCCAGGTCGGCGATGAGGATGGTCTCGAGCAGCTCGAGCTGGGTCCAGGCCATGCCCATGGTGATGGGCGTCAGGCCGGCGGCCTTGACCTTCTCCATGTCGGCGATCCAGGCGTCGATGGAAGTGGCGGGCTTGGTCGGGTCGAGCCCGGCGGCCTTGAGGGCGGGCACCGAGGCCCACACGACATTGGCCCGGTGGATGTTGGAGGGCACGGAGTAGATCTTGCCGTCGGAGTCCTTGAGACGGTCCATGAGGGTGGCCGGGAAGGCCTCGTTGAGCTTGAACTCCTCATAGAGGCCGGAGACGTCCAGCAGGTAGCCGGCCTCGATGTGGTCCTTGATCTCGGCACCTGCGTGGGCCTGGTAGGTGTCCGGCGGGTTCTTGGCGGCCAGGTCCGCGGCGAGCTTCTGCTTGGCCTGGCTGCCGGCACCACCGGAGACGGCCTTGTTCTCGAACTTCGTCTTGGGGAACTGCTGGTTGAAGACCTTGACCAGGGCATCCAGGCCGAGCTTCTCCGAGCCGGCCGACCACCATGTGACGACGTCGACCTGGCTGGCGTCCCCTTCACCGGCGGCTCCAGCGGACTTCGAGCCGGAACTGCCGGAGGTGGCGCAGGCGGCCAGGGTAGCGGCGACTGCAGTGGTTCCCAGCCCCGCCAGCACGGCACGACGGGAGAGGTAGTGGGTGGAACGCATGGGACTGCTCCTTAGAAACGACGGTGTCTCATGACCACGGCACCATTGCCGCGGGCGGGAGGATCAGATGTTGTCTAGTCATCTGATCTCGCCAGAGAGTAGACCCAAACTGAGTGAAACTCAAGCATACATTGCGCAAACAATCATTATACTGGTCGTGAACCACAGGTCTGTACCAGCAATGTCAACGCTCATCCACCACCCCATCCACCACAGACATGAAAAAGGGTCCTCGCCGCTCGAATGAGCGGCGAGGACCTAGGAGGAGCGGACGAGGCCTCACTGCCCCGCACCCCAAGGTGGTCCGTACCAGGAACGGGGTGGGCCCGAGCGGGGTCTCAGGCCGAGCCCGGGCGCCGAGTCGGAGGGTGCGAGGGGCTCAGATGAGCCCCATGGACGCCACCGTGTTCTTCTCCTCGACGAGCTCGGCCGCCGAGGCGTCGATCTTGCCGCGGGAGAAGTCGTCGATCTCAAGACCCTGGACGATCTTCCACTCACCGTTCTCCGAGGTGCAGGGGAAGGAGGAGATGATGCCCTCAGGCACGTCGTAGGACCCGTCGGACATGATCGAGGAGGAGGTCCAGGACCCGGAGGTGCCCAGCACCCAGTCGTGCACATGGTCGATGGCGGCCGAGGCCGCTGAGGCCGCCGAGGAGGCGCCGCGCGCGTCGATGATGGCGGCGCCGCGCTTGGCGACGGTCGGGATGAAGTCGTTCTCGACCCAGGCCCGGTCGGCCAGGATGTCGGCGATCGGGGCGCCCTTGACGGTGGCCTGGGTCAGGTCGGGGTACTGGGTGGAGGAGTGGTTGCCCCAGACGGTGACCTTGTCGATGTCGGTGACGTGGCAGCCGGCCTTGGTGGCCAGCTGGGCCAGGGCGCGGTTGTGGTCCAGGCGGGTCATGGCTGTGAATCGCGAGGAGGGGATGTCGGGAGCGTGCGAGGCCGCGATGAGGGCGTTGGTGTTGGCGGGGTTGCCCACGACGAGCACCTTGATGTCGTCGGCGGCGCCGGCGTTGAGGGCCTCGCCCTGGGGACCGAAGATGCCACCGTTGGCGGAGAGCAGGTCGGCACGCTCCATGCCGGCCTTGCGGGGCATGGAACCGACGAGGAAGGCGATGTTGGCGCCCTCGAAGGCGGCCTTGGCGTCGTCGAAGACGTCAACGCTGCCCAGGGTCGAGAAGGCGGAGTCGAACAGCTCCATAGCAGTCCCCTCAGCGGCCTTGACGGCCGGCGGGATCTCCAGCAGGCGGAGGTTGACGCGCTGGTCCGGGCCGAGGAGGGCGCCGGAGGCGATGCGGAACAGCAGGGCGTAGCCGATGTTGCCGGCAGCACCGGTGACGGTGATGTTGACGGGGGCGTTTGCCATCGAGGACTCCTTCGAGACGTGTGTCGTCGCGGGCCGCAGGCGGCAGCCCGGCAGGACAACGCTATGACGTTCGCGCAGGTGAACACACCAGTCCGCGACATTTCGTGACTCTCACCACTCCCTAGAGCCGGGGAGGTCGCATTCCTCCTGGTACCCGTGATCTCAGTGAGATACTCGCCGCCCCTGACAACATCCCGTCCTGGTCGATACGCTGGGGCCTCCCCAGCCCGTTTCTCGCTTCCAGGACCGTGATGAGCTCACGCCGATCCCCCGCGTCCATCCTTGCGCCACTGCGCCGCGGTTCCCCGCCCCGTCCTGCGGTCTCCTCGCCCGCCGGGCGCCGAGCAGGCTCCCTCTCATTCGGTCTGACGCTCCTGGGCGCCCTGGGATCCGGTTGGTGCCTCATCTCCACCGGACGCGCCCTGGGCGCGCTGCTGAGATCCTCGTCGGCAGCGGGCCTGCTCGCTCAGGCTCTGGCAGCAGCCGCCCTGAGCGCTGTCTGCCAGCTGCTGGCCCAGCGGGTCGCTCGCTTCAGTGCGATCACTGAGGAGGCGCACCTGCGCCGGCTCACCCTGGCTCACCTGCTGGGGCTGGGCCCGGCGCGCGCTGCCGACGTCCGCAGCGGTGCGACCGCCTCCCTGCTGACCGACGGCGCCGAGCGCGTGGCTCTCTACCGTCAGACCTTCCTGGCCCCCACTCTGGCGGCCGCAGCAGCGCCTCTGCTGGTACTCATCGAGCTGGCCGTGGTGGTCGACGTCGTTCCCGCCCTGGTCCTGGCAGCGGCCGTCATCATGGTGCCGGCCTTCATCATCTGGTGCCACTCACGGCTGAGGGCCTCGTCGTCGGACTCCCGACGGGCCCGTATGCGCCTGGCCGCCGAGTACCTCGACGCGATCCAGGGGCTGCGGACCCTCACCCTGGCCCGGGCCGCGGAACGCACCAGCGCGCGTCTGCGCCTGGAGGGGGAGTCGAACCGGCGCGCTGTCATGGGGCTGCTGGCGGGCAACCAGCTCGTCATCCTGCTCACCGACGGCCTGTTCTCGCTCTTCCTCATCACCGCGGCCGCGGGTCTGGCTCTGCTGCGTCTGTCCACCGGAGTGATCGACGTCGGTGACGCCTTGGCGATCGTCCTGACCTCCTACGTGCTCCTCGAGCCGCTGGCTCACGTGGGCGCCTTCTTCTACGTGGGCATGGGCGGAATGGCCAACCAGCGGGCCATCCGCAGGCTTCTGTCGCGCCCTCTGCCACACTCCACCACGAGTCCCGGAGCCAGGACCTCTCCCGCAGCGACCGCGCAGTCATCCATCGTGCTCGACGACGTCGAGGCCACCTGGGGCGCGGACCCCGTGCTGGAGGGCGTGGACCTGAGCGTGCGGCGCGGGGAGAGCCTGGCGATTGTCGGCCCCTCGGGTGCGGGGAAGTCGACGCTCATGGCGGTGCTCGCCGGCAACCTGCTGCCCAGCAGCGGGTCCGTGCAAGTCGAGGGCACCGAGCTGAGCGCCGTCACCCAGGACGAGGTGCGTTCCGCCTCCGCGCTGGTGGCGCAGACGACCTGGCTGTTCACCGGGACGATCGCCGACAACCTGCGCCTGGCCCAGCCCTACGCAACGCCGTCGCAGATGTGGCAGGCCCTGGAGGTGGCCCGCCTGGACAAGGAGGTGGCGCTCATGCCCGAGGGGCTGGAGACGCAGGTCGGCGAGGCCGGGCTGGGGCTGTCGGGCGGTCAGGCCCAGCGCCTGTCCCTGGCTCGCGCGTTCCTGGCCGACCGCCCCGTGCTGCTCCTGGACGAGCCCACCAGCCAGGTGGACCTGGCCAGCGAAGCAGCCATCGTCAAGTCCATTGAGCAGCTGGCCCGGGGCCGCACCGTCGTCACCATCTCGCACCGCGCCGGGGCGCTGACCGCAGTGGACCGGACCGTGAGGGTCGAGGCCGGGGCGGTGCACGAGGCGGGTGGAGCCAGTGCCCCCGGCCCCGCCGGCGCAGCGCCCGATCAGGAGGCCACTGAGCCCGGCACCCATGAGGCCGACGCGTCCTCCCCCAAGGCCACCGATGGGGATCACCAGGAGGAGCGGGCATGATCCGATCGAACCAGTCGAGGCGATCATCGGTGCCCCGCTCCCGGGTGGCCGGTGGCTCGGGGCAGCGCAGCGGAGCCGGTCGGGCCGATGCCTCCGCGCAGGCACCCCCCTCACGTGCGCTGCTGGTGCGGTGGCTGCTTCAGGTCACCCGCCCGGTCCTCTCACCGCTGCTGGGCTCCACCCTGTGCCGTATCACCGACCTGCTGTGCGGCGTGGCCCTGTTCTCCTTAGGGGCCTACGCCGTGGCCCGGGCAGGTCTGGCAATGACGACTGGCGCACCAGTGTCCGCCATCTGGCCGGTCCTGGCCGTCATGGCGGGGCTGTCCCTGCTCAAGGCGGCCCTGCGCTACGCCGAGCAGTTCCTCGGTCATCTGGTGGCCTTCAAGGCGCTCGAGCTGCTGCGCGGCCAGATCTTCCGCTCCCTCATCCCCCGCTCCCCCAGGGTCAGTGCGACGTCGCGCTCGGGCGACCTGCTGGCGCGGGCTACCAAGGACGTGGACCGGATCGAGGCCTTCTTCGCGCATACTTTTGCTCCGGCGGTCTGCGCCGTCGTCGTCCCGATCACGGTGCTCACGGTCATCGGCCTGCGGGTGTCCTGGCTGGTGGCCCTGGCGGCGCTCCCCTTCGTGACACTCCAGCTGCTCATCGTGCCCCGCCTGGGGTTCGCCACCTCGGTGGATGCCTCCCGCTCAGTCTCGGCGGCACGGGCGGATCTCACCCAGCACGTGACCGACACCGTTCAGGGCATGAGCGAGGTCGTCGGGTACGGGCGCAGCCAGGAGCGTCTTGATGAGATGGCCAGGATCGACGCCGAGATCGCCGGTGCCGCGCGACCAAACGGCCAGTGGGCCTCCGTGCGACGAGGCATCAGCCAGCTGGCGGGCTTGACCGCGCCGATCGCCGTCGTCACCGTGGGCACGATGATGTCCGTAACCGGCTCCAGCACAGATGTCCCCCTCCTGGCTGCCGCGGCCGCTGCGGTGCTGCGTCTGTCCGACACCGGGCGCGGCGTCGAGGAGCTCTCGGGCGCACTCAATGCCTCCTTCGCCTCGGCTGAAAGAGTGTGGGAGGTTGTCAACGCTCCCGTGGAGGTGCGCGACGGCGATCAGGAGCTGACCGCCGGCATCTCCCACGAGGTCCTGTGGCAGGACGTCTCCTACTCCTACCCCAACACCGCCGCCCAGGCCGTTCGCGGCGTCAGCGTCAGGGCCAGGGCGGGACGGTGGACCTGCATCGTGGGGGCCTCCGGATCGGGCAAGTCCACACTTGCCCAGCTGGCGGTGCGCTTCGATGAGCCGGATTCAGGCCGCATTCTCATCGACGGCCAGGACGTGACCGATCTGCGTGCCATCAGCCTCTATCAGGAGATCGGCATGGTGGATCAGCGGGTCAACCTCATGCGGGCGACCATTGCGGACAATGTGCGGCTGGCGGCGCCGTCGGCCAGCGATGCCCAGGTGCGCCGAGCCTGCCGAGCCGCCTGCATCGACGAGGACATCGAGGCCCTCGAGAACGGTTACGACACCCTTGTGGGCGAGCGCGGACAGTCGCTGTCCGGGGGCCAGCGGCAGCGCCTGGCACTGGCGCGCGTGCTCCTGGCCCGTCCCGGGGTGCTCATCCTCGACGAGTTCACCTCCCACCTGGACCCTGAGCTGGATGAGCGGGTGCGCATCGGGGTGCGCACCTATCTTCCGCAGGCGACGATCATCGAGATCACTCACCGCCTGCAGTGGTCCGAGCAGGCCGACCACGTCGTCGTCATGGACGCGGGGACGATCGTGCAGACGGGGCCGCCGGCCAAGCTCCTGGCCGAGCCCGGACCGCTGCGCACGCTGACCGGCCGAGGTCGCTGAGAGAAACCGGCAGCAGGCGGATTCACGCGGATCAGACTGAAGCACGGATCGGGCTCCGAGAGTCGCTTGACTCCCGGAGCCCGATCGGCTGACTGCGCTCCACCCGGCTCTACTCGCCGGAGCGGGTGGCCGCGGCCGAGGCCTCGAGCTCCTCGGGACTGACGACCCCCTCGACACTGACGGCGTGGAGGTAGGCCATGCCGTCGAAGGAGAGCTCGCGAACGTTCTCCGGGTCGCCCTCGTCATTGACGGAGCCGCCGGCCATGCGATCGACGATGATGGCGATGGCGCCGTCACCCGTGACGTTCGTGGCAGTGCCGAAGGAGTCCAGGGCGATGTAGGTGGCGATCATGAGGGCCACCTGCTGGTCGTTGAAGCCGAGCATGGAGGACAGCAGACCGGTGGCCGCCATGATGGCGCCCCCGGGCACGCCCGGTGCGGCCACCATCGTGATGCCGAGCATGAAGATGAAGCCGATCCACTGGGCGGTGCTCACGTGCAGGCCCTGGGTGAGAACGATCGCGAAGGCGAAGGAGAAGATCTTCGAGGTCGACCCCGCCAGGTGGATCGTGGCGCACAGCGGGATGGTGAAGGAGGCCACCGCGTCGGAGACGCCGTTCTTCCTCGTCTGGCGCAGGGTGACCGGGATCGTGGCCGCGGACGAGGAGGTGCCCAGAGCCGTCAGGTAGGCCGGGAGCATGGTGAGCAGTGCCTTGATCGGGTTGCGGCGGCCGATGAGTCCTGCGGTGAGGAACTGGATGCTCAGAATGACGACCTCGAGGATGAGGACCACGACGACGACCCGCAGGAGCGCCTTCATCACCGCCCCGGCCGCCCCGGTGTAGGTGAGGTTGAGGAAGATGCCGAAGATATGAAGAGGCAGCAGAGGGATGATGATCCGCTCGATGAGGCGGGTGATGATGGCCCGGAACTCGATGAAGCCCTTGCGCAGCACGCCCCGGGGCACCATGGACAGACCGATCCCAAGGACGAAGGACAGCAGCAGGGCGGTCATGACCTCGACGGCCGGCGGCATCTCCACCGTGAAGTAGCTGCTCAGAGCCCCCTCTGGCTTGGCGACATCAGCCAGAGAGGTTCCTGCGAGCAGCCGCGGGAAGGTGGCGGCGCACACCAGGAAGGTGAGGAAACCGGCGAAGAGGGTGGAGGTGTAGGCCAGAGCCGTCGTGACTCCAAGCCACTTGCCGGCCCCGCGTCCCAGATCGGCGATGGCGGGGGTCACCAGACCGATGATGATGAGCGGGATGGAGAAGCTGAGGAACTGGCTGAACAGGTCGGAGAAGGTCGCGAAGACATTGCCGACGGGCTTGGGAATGATCGGGTGGCCCCCAAAGCGGACCGAACCCACGAGCAGGGCCAACAGGATCGCGCCAATGACCCAGGTCAGAATGCTGTGCAGAAGACGACGGATCACCGGAATCATCCGATGCGCAAAGCTTCTGATCTTGCGCCCGCACCACCTGAACGGAGGCAGGAACAGCACCCAGCGGACGGGCCGCCACAGCAGAGCCAGCAGCCACCGGATCGGGCATAGGAGCCTCCACACCGCGGCCAACAGGCGCCTGGTAAGGGACGAGGGATTGCTTGGCATAAAGGGACCTTCAGGATGTGAAACGAAGCGACAAGACGTCTTGACTGGGGCCAGCGTGCCATACCACTCGGTCACAGCGCCGCACCGGACCAAAGAACGAGCACTCCCAGGGGCGCAGATCACACAGGGCGGCGCGCAGCGTCGCCGTGAGAACTCAGGCGATGTACGGACTGCTCCTCGCTCACAGGATGCGGGGCAGGTTGACGTAAGGCGACAGGAGGAGCAGGACGGCGGCCAGGCCGATGCCGAGACCGACGTCGAACAGGCGGCTGCGCGCCGCCAGCCAGGTGCCGTCAGGGCGCTGGATCCGGACGATGGCCAGCGTCAGGATCCCAGCGGCCGCCCACAGGACGGCAATACGGCGGTGCCCCAGCAGCGCGATGGCGGGGACCGCTGCCAGGCCGAGGGCCACGAGGACAACACAGATGGTGCGATAGGGCTCCTTGTGCTCGGCCTGCTGGGGATGCGGGTCATGAGTCACGGACAGGAGCCTATCGGCGCGTGGGGTGCGGGTCCATGCCCTTTCTCCGGCTCCCCGACTCGCATGCAGGCCTTGTGCCCGGCGTGAGGATTCGGGCACGAGGCGGCGAAGCCGGCTCAGTGGGAGAAGTGGCGGGTGCCGGTGAGGTACATGGTGACGCCTGCGGCCTGGGCGGCATCAATGACCTCCTGGTCACGGATGGAGCCTCCGGGCTGGACGACGGCGCGAACCCCGGCGTCGATGAGGACCTGGAGGCCGTCGGCGAAGGGAAAGAAGGCGTCGGAGGCGGCCACGGCCCCGCGGGCGCGCTGCGGTGCGGGGGCCGCGTCACCGACCGAGTCGCCCAGGACCTCGGCGGCGTCGGCCCCTCCGACGGCGCCCTTCTCCTGCTGCGGGCCGTCGAGTGCGGCGTCGCCGGTGGAGCGGAGCCCCAGGGTATTGGCGCGCTCGACGGCCAGCTTGCAGGAGTCGACGCGGTTGACCTGCCCCATTCCCACGCCGACGGTGGCGCCGTCGTGGGCCAGGAGGACCGCGTTGGAGCGCACGGCTCGCACCGAGCGCCAGGCGAAGACGAGATCGGCCAGAAGCGCGTCGTCGGCGGCCGGCCCCGCGGCCAGGGTCCAGGTTGAGGGGGCGTCGCCGTCTGCATCCAGGACGTCACGCTCCTGGATGACGGCGCCCCCCGTGACCTGCTTGATCTCATAACCCTCACGCTCCGGGGCCTCGACGAGGAGCAGGCGCAGGTTCTTCTTGGTGGACAGGATCTCCACGGCCTCGTCCTCGAAGGCGGGGGCGGCGACGACCTCGGTGAAGATCGGCTTGATCTGACGGGCCATCTCGGCGGTGACGAGCGTGTTGGTGGCGATGACGCCGCCGTAGGCGGAGACCGGGTCGCAGGCGTGGGCCTTGCGGTGGGCCTCGGCGACGTCACCGGACTCCGAGACGGCGATGCCGCAGGGGTTGGCGTGCTTGACGACGGCGACCGTGACGGCCTGGCCGTGGTCGTAGGCGGCGCGCACGGCGGCATCGGTGTCGGTGTAGTTGTTGTAGCTCATGGCCTTGCCGTGGAGCTGGCGGGCACCGGCCACTCCCCCGCTCGCCCCGGCGGCGCGGTAGACGGCGGCCCGCTGATGGGGGTTCTCCCCGTAGCGCAGGCTCGCCAGGCGCTCGTAGCCGACGCCGATATAGGCCGGCGGCGCGGCCGACCTGCTCACTTCGGACGCGGGGGCGTCGGCAGAGTCCGTGGCGTCGGCAACGTCGTCGGTCTCGAGCTGGCCGGCCAGCCAGGTCGAGACGGCGGCGTCGTAGGCGGCGGTGTGGGCGAAGGCCTCAGCGGCCAGGCGGCGGCGCTCGGCCAGGGTGAAGCCGCCGTCTCGCACGGCGGCCGCGACGTCGTCGTACCGGTTGGGGCTGGTGACCACGGCGACGGCGGGGTGGTTCTTGGCGGCGGCGCGCACCATGGTGGGGCCACCAATGTCGATCTGCTCGACGCAGGCGTCGAAGGGAGCGCCGGAGGCGACGGTGTCGGTGAAGGGGTAGAGATTGACGACGACCAGGTCGATGGGGGTGACGTCCAGGGCCTCGAGCTGGCTGAGATGCGCGGGCTTGCGGCGGTCGGCGAGGATAGCGGCGTGGACGGCCGGGTGGAGGGTCTTGACCCGCCCCTCGAGGCACTCGGGGAAGCCGGTGACCTCCTCCACCGGCGTGACGGTCAGGCCGGCGGCGGCGATGGTGGCGGCAGTGGAGCCGGTGGAGACGATCTCAACACCGGCGTCGGCCAGGGCGCGGGCGAGCGGGACGAGGCCGGTCTTGTCGTAGACGGAGACGAGGGCGCGGCGCACGGGGACGCTGTCGGGGCTGACGAGACCCTCGGTGGGGACGTGAGCGGTGGGGACCGTCTGGTTCGTGGACTGCGAGGACCGGGACGACGACGGGGACGACGACGGGGACATGGACGAGGACATGGTGCTCCTGGTGCGGCGTGTGGGAGCGGGACGCCCAGGCGGGCGACGCCCCGCTCATGGACGGCCTCGGCCACTCCCCGGTGGTGCCCCACCCTCGCCAGTCGCAGCCGGGCCCATCCTATCGAGTGGCGGCAGTGACGCCACCGGGAGGAGGCGACGTTCCTCCCTGCCCTGACATGTGCCATGTCGCTTCCGGCGAACCACCCGACCGAATGGCCTGTTTCCTTGCGAGCGGCTTTAGATACGGCATACAGTCCGCAACATGACTGCGCCCATCAATATCGCAGCAACACCGGTATATCGGGGAACTCCCCCTGAGCGGTGGCAGGAGGCCGCCTCCGCCTACCGGCGCTGGTGGAGCCGCCACCCGGGGTTATCCAGCGCTCTGAACCTGGTGGTGCGCGGAGCCTACGCCCTCATGATCCCGCTGCTCATCGCTGCTCTGGTGATGGTGCCGCGGCTGGCCTACGCCGCCGTTCCGGCGGCCTTCATGGCCGTATGCCTCATGGTGGTTGCTCTCCTGGCGCGCACACGCACCATCAGCTGGCGCTCGGTCCTCCTCATGTACGGCGTCGGCGCAGCCTGGTCGCTCGTCGTGGCCATGATCATGAGCTCGGTGCGCACCCGCGCAGGACTGTCCGTCATGGGTAACGGGATGAGCATCGCGCTGACCATCGCCCTGGAGGTTCTCAGCCCGTTGGTGCCTCTGGTGCTCGTGGTCTTCCTGGCACCGGGCCGGATGCGCCGTCTGGCGGCCTCCGACTGGGCCCTGCTGGGCTTCGCCGCCGGCGCGGGCCTGACGGCCCTCAATGACGGCGTCCGGGCGCTCGAGAAGAACAGCCTGCTCTCCTCGGTCCTGGGCAATGGGCGCCTGCCCTTCTCCTTCAACCCGTGGACCTCTGGGTCCATGACCCAGGAGAACAGCAACGTCCTGGCGGTCAGCAACCAGGTGAGCACCGCGAACATCACGATGGCGGTGGCACTGGCGATCACGCTGTGGCGTCTCAAGGACTCGCCGGCCTTCGAAGGCGCCAGGAACCTCGTGTGGCTGCGGATCGTGGCCTGGATCCTTCCGGCGGTGGTCATCCTGCAGTCGGTGAGTGACCACGCCACCTACATCGCCAGGATCGCCCAGCAGCTCGGGCAGAGCGACTCCGGCGGCGGTTTCCCGGCGCTGCTCATGTTCCTGTGGAAGGTCAACGGCGGAGGCCTGAGCGCCATCCCCCTGTCCGTCATCCTCATGGCCGCCTGCCTGCTCCTGGACGCCCACCGCCGCGCCTACGCGGGCGTGCACGGCTGGACGGTGGCCGGGGCACCGGCTCCCCGCTACCCCAACCTCACCGAGGCACCGCCGTTCGTGCGCGCTCTCATCGTCTCGGTGGTGGCCCTGGCGAACTTCACCTGGGGCGATCTGGCCGTCACCTGGGGCGCCTACGGGGACCTGCGCCAGGGACGCCTCTACGCCATGCGGGCGGGGCGGGCCACCGCCGAGCAGGTGCGCGGCGTGCGGGCCGACGCCATGGAGGCCACGACACCGGGCGCCGAGCCGAACGCCCGTCAGGGCTTCCGTCTGGGGATCCTGGTGGTCAGCGTCGTGCTGTTCCTCCTGTGCTGCATGTACGAGGTACGCACCGTCTGGCAGATCGCCCCCGAGCTCAAGGAGACCGAGGACGATCTGTTCCTCTCAGCCCTGCCGCGCCTGTTCTCCCAGTGGTGGAGCGGGTTGAGTGGCACCCAGGGGCTCCTCTACGCGATTGGCGCGCTGGCCGCGGTGGCCATGTGCCTGTCCCTCGTCCTGACGCTGGGGGCGCCGAGGCGCCGTATCAGTACAGTACCGTCGTCGACCGGCCTCTTGGGTCACCTGGTCACGCTCACGCCGGGACAGGCGTGCCTGGCGCTGCTGGACTTCGCCATGACATACATGCCGCGCTCGGCCCTGAGCGCGAGTCCCGCCGGGGGCGGTACCGATCTGGCCGCCGAGCTCTCCGTCAACCGGCGGATCCGGGGCGCTGAGAGCTTCTCCAAGAGCCAGGCGCTCTTCACGGCGCGCACCAAGCGGCAGGTGGCGGTGGAGGCCGACATCGCGCGTCTTCGAGAGCTCGCCGAGTCCTTGGGCGTCGTCGGTATCGATGCCCTGGAGCCCAGCCGACTCGACGAGACCGTCGCCGATCTGGCCGACTCCGGGGCCGATTCCCGGGTCGTCGGCCAGATGCGAGACCTGGCCGCCTCAGTGGCGGAGCAGCAGGCCGAGATCCTGAGCCTGACGCGCCGACTCAACACCGGTAACGGCGAGCAGTTCGCCATCCTGGAGGGCTTCAGGATCACTGACGACTTCCGCGGGGAGGCCATCGACCAGCGGCCGGTGGACAGCCCCGTCCACGCCCTGGCGCTCTCCCCCGACGGGGAGCAGCTGGTGGTCCTTGAGTACCAGGGGGCGGCACCCACCATCGATGACGACGACGAGACCGACATTCCTCCCCGCAGGCTGCCGGGGCGGGTGGCGCACAAGTCGGCCGACAACGTCCTGGAGCACCTGGCCTCCGATGAGCGCGTCACGCGGTTCTTCCGGGAGAATCCCGAGCTGTGGCGGGCTCTCAAGGAGGGGCGGGCGCTCCTGCAGGCGAATGTCCTCTACACCCCCATCCCCGGGATGACCTACCGGGCCGGGACGGCGCTCCTGGCGGTGACGCCTGAGCTCGTCGAGGGCGTGGATGCGGCCCTCCATGCCCTGAGCAGCACCGGCACGACGGCGCACTGACGCGGGGTCTACGCCTCGTCGTCCTCGTCCTCCTCAGCGGCCTCCTCATGGACGGCACCTTCGCGCGGATCGTGCCGCCGGTAGGCGGCCGGAAGGACCGACTCGGGCAGGGTGTTCCTGGCCCAGGTGCGCGTGTAGGGGTGGGCCAGAACGGCCATGGAGGCCAGTCCGACACCGACCTCGACGAAGACGAGGATGACGGTGTAGAGAACCAGTGGGCCGACGGCAGTCATCCGGTCCGGCCCCACGGACCCGGAGGCGGCCAGGCACAGCAGAGCCACACCGCCGGCCACGAGGAGGGCTGCCAGACCGGCGGCGCTGAGGGCATAGCGCACCCGCAGGGCGTTGAGTACCGCCCGACGCCGCCAGGCGGCGACCATGGCGCCGGCCGTCACCACCAGCGGCAGCCACAGGCCCACACTGCTCAGCGGTGCTGACGGCACCAGTCCCAGCAGTGGCAGGCGTGGGACGGGGCCGGCCACCACGCGGTCGGGGGCGAAGACGGTGCCCGTGCCGACGCTGAAGCCTGCGCCGATGAGCCAGGAGCAGGCCCAGATGACCATGGTCGGCACCCAGCCGGCCTGAAGCAGGATCAGGCCGACCATCGCGACGAAGCCGTCCTTGGCCAGGGAGTCGTGCAGGACCGAGACCCGGCCGGCACCGTTGAAGAGGGCCACGACCACCACCAGCAGGCTCAGCAGGCTCAGGGCCCGCGTGGTCCCGTAGGCCAGTGACAGGGACGGCCCCAACCAATGGGGACGGCGTTCCCACCAGCGGGTCAAGGGGGGCCAGTCGTGGCCGGCGCGTGTGAGCTGGATGGCGACGATGGCGCCGGTGAGCAGGGCGATGCCGATGACGGCGGGCCAGGTGTCCAGTCCCGAGGGGCCGGTGAGGCAGGCCAGGACCGCGACGACGGTCGCTGCGGCGACGATGGCCGCCCCGGCCGCCGGTCGGGAGGGGCGTGCTCGCCGCACACAGAACCAGGTCCAGCCCGCCTGCACCAGGGTGAGTCCCAGCAGCGGCAGACTGAGCACGCCATCGTCCTCGGAGGACAGGGCGACCGTTCCCCCGAAGGCGAGGCTCCACAGGGCCGTCCCGGCGTGCAGGGCGTCACCTGCACTCAGAATGGCCGCGGCGTTGACACCGGAGGCCGCCTTGGACACGGCGATGGTCGCCAGCACCACCACCAGCCAGACCAGGCCGACCGACTCGACCCCTACGCGCAGGGACCACAGGGCCCAGGACGTCAGGCTGATGGCTCGCTGCCGCGCCAGGCTCAAGCGCTCACCTCACCGGCCAGCCGGCGGTAGAGCTCGCGGGCGATCTCAGCGGTCTGGCTAGGGGTGCGCCCCACTCGTACGCCGGCGGCCTCCAGCGCGATCTTCTTGGCATCGGCGGTGCCCGAGGAGCCGGAGACGATGGCACCGGCGTGCCCCATGGTGCGGCCCTCGGGGGCGGTGAAACCGGCGACGTAGGCGACGACCGGCTTGGTCATGTGCTCGCGGATGTAGGCGGCGGCGCGTTCCTCGGCGTCGCCCCCGATCTCACCGATCATGACGACCAGGCGGGTGTCGGGGTCGGCCTCGAAGGCGGCCAGGGCGTCGATGTGGGTGGTGCCGACCACCGGGTCCCCACCGATGCCGATGCAGGTGGTGAAGCCCAGATCGGACAGCTCGTGCATGAGCTGGTAGGTGAGGGTCCCGGACTTGGAGACCAGTCCCAGGGGGCCGGGGCCGGTGATGTCGGGCGGGGTGATGCCCACGTTGGAGCGGGCCGGGGAGATGATGCCGGGGCAGTTGGGGCCGATGATCTGCACGCCGCGGTCGGCCGCGTAGGCGCGCATCCAGGTGGCGTCGGCCACCGGGATGCCCTCGGTGATGACGACGACGAGGCGCACTCCGGCGTCGACGGCCTCGACGACGGCGCCCTTGGCGAAGGCGGGCGGGACGAAGACGACGCTGACCTCGGCGCCGGTGGCCTCCTTGGCCTCGGCGACGGTGCCGTGGACGGGGACCTCGACGGTTCCGGCCTGGACCTCACCGGCTCCGGGGCCGATGGGGGTGACGTCGAAGGAGACGGTGGTGCCGGCCTTGCGGGGGTTGACGCCGGCGACGACCTTCGTGCCGGCCGAGAGCATGCGGGTGGTGTGCTTGCGGCCCTCGGAGCCGGTCATGCCCTGGACGATGACGCGGTCGTTCTCAGTCAGGAAGATGCTCATGTCTCAGGCCTCCTTGCCAGCGGGCCGGCCGCTGATCTGCTCGGCGATGGCGGTGACGACGTCGGCGGCCCCGTCCATGGTGTCGACGACGGTGACGCCCTCGATAGCGGCGTCGGCCAGGATAGCGCGTCCGGTCTCGGCGTTGTTGCCGTCCAGGCGCACGACGACGGGCTTGGGCAGCCCGCCCAGGGACTCGACGGCGGCCACGATGCCCTGGGCGACGGTGTCGCAGGAGGTGATGCCGCCGAAGACGTTTACGAGGATGGCGCGCACCTGGGGGTCGGAGGCGACGACCTCCAGGCCGGTGGCCATGACCTCGGCCGATGACCCTCCTCCCAGGTCGAGGAAGTTGGCGGGCTTCATACCGCCGTGGCGCTCACCGGCGCCGGCGACGACGTCGAGGGTGGACATGACCAGGCCGGCGCCGTTGCCCAGGACCCCGACCTCGCCCTCGAGGCGCACGTAGTTGAGGCCGGCCTCGCGGGCGCGGGCCTCCAGGGGGTCGGTGGCGGCGTTGTCGACGAGCTCGGCGTGGGCGGGGTGGCGGAAGCGGGAGTTGTCGTCGAGGGTGACCTTGCCATCCAGGGCGATGATGCGGCCGTCGGCGGCCTTGACCAGGGGGTTGACCTCCACGAGGGTGGCGTCCTCAGCGGTGAAGACCTCCCAGAGGCGTTCAATGACAGCGGCGACCTCGTCGGCCAGGGGGCCGGCCTCGAAGCCTGCGGCCTCGACGATCCGGTGGGCGACGGCGGGGGTGATGCCCTCGAGCGGGTCGATGCCGACGCGGGCCAGGGCCTCGGGGCGCTCGGCCGCGAGGGTCTCAATGTCCATGCCGCCCTCACGCGAGCACATCGCCAGGTACTGGCGCTCGGCGCGGTCCAGGAGGATGGAGAAGTAGTACTCGGCGTCGAGGTCGACGCCGTCGGAGATGAGGACGGCGCGCACCGTGTGGCCCTTGATGTCCATGCCCAGGATGTCGCGGGCACGGGCCTCGGCCTCCTCGGCGGTGCGGGCGAGCTTGACGCCGCCGGCCTTGCCGCGGCCGCCGGTCTTGACCTGGGCCTTGACGACCACCAGCTCACTGCCCGCATCGAGGAGGGACTGCGCGGCGCTGCGCGCCTCCTCGGGGGTCGTGGCCACGGCGCCGTCGAGCACGGGGACGCCGTGCTGGCGGAACAGGTTCCTGGCCTGGTATTCGTACAGATCCATGCAGCTGATCCTCTCGGGGCATGTGGATGGCTTGCGGGCCGGGCAGGCACCAGTGGTGAGCCTAACGTCCCGGTACCGCTCGGGGAGGTCGGACACGAGCGGGAGGAGGCGGCGTCTCACACAGCGTGGTCACCGCGTCTCACGACTGGGCGTGCGGACGGGTCCTTCGTCACGGCTCAGCCATTGACCGGTTCACTGCTTGATCGGTCGACTGACCGGCCCGTCTCGTAGCCGTCGTCGGCCACGCGCGCCGTCCGCCCACGTAGGATGATGAGAGATGGGGCAGGTGTCATGAGCGAGATTCCCGAGGACCTTCAGGGCGGCTCGACCGAGATCACCAAGGTGGGTGGCAGAGTCCTTCGCAGTCGGCGCCAGGGCAGCACCAATGTCGAGTGGCTGCTCACCGTGCTGGAGCGCAGGGGGTTCAGGTACTCCCCACGTTTCCTGGGTCTGTCCGACGACGACCGGCAGGTCCTCGAGTTCATGGAGGGTCGGGCCGGCAGCTACCCACTGCCTGCAGCACTGCGCAGCGACGAGGCACTCATCTCAGCTGCCCGAGCGCTGCGCTCACTGCACGAGGTGACCAGTGACCTGGCGACCGAGGTGGTGGACGGCTGGATGCTGGAGGCAGTTGAGCCCTACGAGGTCATCTGCCACGGGGACTTCGCGCCGTACAACTGCGTGTTCGACGGGAGCGGGCTGGTTGGAATCATCGACTTCGACACCGCGCACCCGGGCCCTCGCATCCGCGACGTCGCCTACGCGATCTATCGTTTCGCCCCACTCACCGCACCAGGAAACGCGGTCGGTTTCGGCTCTCTGGCCGAGCAGGCTCGGCGGGCTCGGCTGTTCTGCGACAAGTACGGGGAGGTGAATCGGACTCAGGTCGTTGAGACCGCGTGCCGACGGCTGCTCGATCTCGTCAGCTACATGCGGTCGCAGGCGGCGCAGGGCGACGCGGCGTTCCAGTCCCACCTCGACGACGGCCACGACACCGTCTATCTACGTGACGTCCACTATCTGAGGACCAACGCGGCGGCACTTAGCAGGGCGCTCATGTAAGAGACCCCAAGCGCAATGGTGGGTGCCATGGTGCTGCTCGGCCTCTGGAGCGGCAGGCGATGGGGCCGACGACGCAAGCGCGTCCTCGACGCCGAGCCCCACAGGTTCCGGGCCCGCCGAGGCGGGTAGATCCCGGGTCGTGAACCTGACAGCCCCTGCTCCCACAGCAAGCGGACACACCACTCCCCTTCATCCATGTACTCACCGGGGACCGACGAACGCGTGGAGCCGATCCTGGGACCACAGGCGGATGACGTGGCGGCGCTCACCAGCAACAATAAGGGCTGATGCCCTCCCGGCCGACGTCGGGAGCCAGGCCCACCGGCGATCCCAGGGAAGGACCCCACATGCCAGCCGCCATGTCCTCAGACACCGTCCCCTCCCCCACCGGCTCGTCGGCCGGCCCGCTGCTCGGCCTGGACGGCGAGCCCCTGCGCATCGGGGTCCTCACCTCCGGCGGAGACGCCCAGGGCATGAACGCGGCCGTGCGGGCCGTAGTGCGCACCGCCATCCGCCTGGGGGCCAGGCCCTACGCGGTCATGGAGGGGTGGGCCGGGGCCGTGTCCGGCGGCGACGGCATCCGCCCCCTGGAGTGGGACTCGGTGGGCTCCGTTCTCCAGCGCGGCGGCACCATCATCGGCACCGCCCGCTCGGCCGAGTTCCGCGAGCGCGCCGGCCAGCTGGCGGCCGCCCGCAACCTCCTGGAGCACGGCATCGACCGGCTCGTGGTCGTCGGCGGCGACGGCTCCCTGACCGGCACCAACGAGTTCCGCAAGAACTGGCCCTCCCTGCTCGAGGAGCTCGTCGAGGCCGGTGACATCAGCGCGGAGACGGCCGCCTCCCACCCCGTCCTCATGGTGACCGGCCTGGTGGGCAGCATCGACAACGACCTGGTGGGCGCCGACATGACCATCGGTACCGACTCCGCGCTCCACCGCATCCTGGAGGCCATCGACGACATCTCTTCGACGGCCGCCTCCCACCAGCGCACCTTCGTCGTGGAGGTCATGGGCCGCCACTGCGGCTACCTGGCCCTCATGGCGGCCGTGGCCGGGGGCTGTGACTACGTCCTGGTCCCCGAGCTCCCCCCGGGCAAGGACTGGGAGGAGGACATGTGCTCCAAGCTCAAGGCGGGCCGGGAGGCCGGGCGCCGCGAGTCCATGGTGATCGTCGCCGAGGGCGCCACCGACCGCGAGGGCAACCGCATCACCGCCGACGACGTCCGCCAGGTCATCGCCGACAAGCTGGGCGAGGCAGCCCGCGTCACCATCCTGGGTCACGTCCAGCGCGGTGGCCGCCCCAGCGCCTACGACCGCTGGATGTCGACGCTGCTGGGCTGCGCCGCCGCCCGCGAGGTGGTGTCCATGGAGCCGGGCAGCGAGCCGGTCATCATCGCCGAGCGCCACAACCGCATCCGCCGCCTGCCGATGATGGAGCAGATCGCGGCCACCCGCGCCGTCAAGGACCTCGTGGCCGCCCACGACTACCTCGGGGCGATCCAGGCCCGCGGGGCCAGCTTCGGCAGGATGCTCGAGCTGTTCGAGACCATGTCCACGCCTCCCGTCGAGCCGGCCACCGATGCGGGCTCGACGCCGTCGTCCAGCGACCGCCCCAAGCGGGTCGCCATCATCCACGCCGGCGGCCTGGCCCCGGGGATGAACACGGCGGCGCGCGCGGCCGTGCGCCTGGGCATCGACCATGACTTCACGATGCTGGGCGTCTACGGCGGCTTCCCCGGCCTGCTCGACGGCGACGTGCACGAGCTGACCTGGGCCGACGTCGAGGGCTGGGTCGGTGACGGCGGCGCCCAGCTGGGCACGCGCCGCGAGGTGCCCACCATCGAGCAGCTCTACGCCCTGGGGCGGGCCATCGAGCTCCATGAGATCGACGCCCTGCTGGTCATCGGCGGCTACAACGCCTACCTGAGCGCCTTCCGTCTGGTCACCGAGCGGGACCGCTACCCCGCCTTCCAGATCCCGATCGTGTGCGTACCGGCCTCCATCGACAACAACCTGCCCGGCTCCGAGCTGAGCATCGGCACCGACACCGCCCTCAACAACGCCGTGGTGGCACTGGACTCCATCAAGCTCTCCGCGGCGGCCTCGCACCGCTGCTTCGTCGCCGAGGTCATGGGCCGCAAGTGCGGCTACCTGTCACTGATGTCGGGCCTGGCCACCGGCGCGGAGAAGGTCTACCTCAACGAGGAGGGCATCACCCTGAAGGGCCTGGCCGCCGACTCCGAGCGGATGGTGGAGTCCTTCCGCTCGGGCCGCAGCCTCTACCTGGTGATCCGCAACGAGCGGGCCAGCGTCAACTACACCACCGACGTCCTGGCCCACATCTTCGCCGAGGAGGGCAAGGGCCTCTACGACGTGCGCGAGGCGATCCTGGGCCACCAGCAGCAGGGCGGCAGCCCCACGGCCTTCGACCGCATCATGGCGACCAAGCTCGTCGCCCACTCCCTGGAGCTGCTGGCCTGCGCCCTCAAGCACGGCGAGCCGACGGCCTCCTACGTCGGTCTGGTGGGGGGCAAGGTCTCCGACCACCCGTTGGACCGCATGAACGACGACCTCGACCGGGACAACCGTCGCCCCCGTCACCAGTGGTGGCTGGGCCTGCGCCCCGCCGTGGGGCTGGTCAGCCAGGACACCGGGATCCTGGCGCTTCAGGACATCCCCGACTTCGGTGAAGCGGTCGACGACGCGGCCAGCTGACCCACCGGCCCCGGCAGGCGCGGGGCCGGGTATCGTGCCTGGCGTGCGCGCGCTGATACGACCCCGGTTCCTGGTGGCTGCCGCCGTGGCGGGCGTGGCCGCGGGGCTCATCGGGATCGCGATGGCGCTGCTCCTGGAGCTCTTCGAGTCCTTGTTCTACGGCCTCACCCATGGCGGGCTCCTGGAGCGGCTGGCCGCCTCCCCACCCTGGCGGCGCATACTCGCCCCGGCCTTGGGAGGCCTTGTCGCCGGTGGCCTGTGGTGGTGGCTGCGCGCAACCGGCGAGGTGGCCGACGTGGAGTCCGCGGTGGCGGATCGCAGCGGCGAAGCGGCTCCCCGGATGGGACTGGCGCGTCCCTTCCTCGACGCTGTCACTCAGGTCCTCACGGTCGGCGCGGGCAACTCGGTGGGGCGCGAAGGCGCCCCGCGCCTGGCTGCTGGAGCGGTGGCGGCCAGGCTCACCACCCGCCTGGGGATCGGCAGGGCCGAGGGTGCGATCCTCATCGCCTCCGCCGCCGGCGCGGGGCTGGCGGCCATGTACAACGCGCCGATGGGAGGGGCGGCCTACGCCGTCGAGCTCGTCATGGTGTCCGGGATGCGACGGCGCGGAGCCCTCGTGGCAGTGCCGGTGTGCCTCATCGCCACGATCGTCTCCTGGCTGCACTCCCACGGGCGGCCCACCTTCGAGGTCGCTTCGAACGGACTGTCGTCGGGGACCGCCCTCGGCCTGGTCCTGCTCGTGCCGGTAGCCGCCGCGCTCGGCGTGGGGGCTAGGGCGCTGTGGTCGTGGATGCTGGCGCACCGGGTGCGCACCCTCCGGTGGTTGCCAGCGGCAATCGGAGCGGCGGGGCTGGTCACCGGGCTGGTGAGTCTGTGGGTCCCAGCCGTCGTCGGCAATGGCCGTGATGCCATGGAGGTGGCCCTGGGTACTCGCGTTCCCGAGGTCTCGAGCGACGCTGCGGGGGCCGGTGTGGTCCTGCTGCTGGGCGTCGTGGTCCTCAAGCCGGTCCTCACCGGTCTCACGCTCGCAGCCGGCGCCACCGGTGGCCGGCTGGCTCCCTCGCTGGCAACGGGCGCAAGCGCCGGAACCGCCCTGGCAGTCGTGCTCCATGCTTACGGGGTGGAGGTAAGCGTGCCGGCTCTGGCGATGGCCGGTGCGGGGGCGGTGCTCGCCACCACCCAGAGGGCCCCCGTCTTCGGGATCGTCTTCACCTGGGAGCTGGCCCGCGCCGGAGCCTGGACACTGGTGGCCCTGTTGGCGGTCGTCCTGACGGCCACGCTGCTGGCCTCCCCCGCCTGGTGGCATGCAGCAGGCTCGCGTCTGAGGGCCTCGCGGGCGCGGTAGATGAGCTCTCCTGCGACGTGTCAGGGCCATTCATCCTACCGAGCGAACGTATACTCCTGCGCGGATCGCAGCCAGCAGGCATGTCTCAATCGGAATCACTATGGATCGTCACTATGACGTCGCACCGCCTCGTCACGCGTTACGGCCCTCCGCGGCCGACGCCTACACCTTCGAGACCGGACGGCCCGCTGTCTCCGAAGGCGTCGCCCTGACCGCGGTCGCCATGCTGGCCGGCGCTCCGGCATTGGGTACTGCCCTGGCAATCCGTCAGGGGCAGTGGTTCCTCATGCTCGTCCTCCTTCACGTGGGCGGGCTCGCCCTGTGGTTCGGGCTATCGGGCCGCGGTTGGTGCGACCTGCTGACCGGTGGAGGCATTCGCAGCAGAACCGTCCTGTTCACCACCGGCGCCCTGGGCGGAGTCGCCTTCGGCGGTCTGCACACCTGGATGGGGCCGACGGGCACCGGCCCGCTGTGGAAGCCGGAGATCACCGCATCCACGGTGCTTCACGCCCTGGTCTTCGCCCTGACCGTCGGCATCGCCTACAACGCGATCCCCGAGGAGATCACGCTGAGACGCACCCTGTTCTCGCCGGTACACGAGCGTCTTGGGGCAACGGCTGCTGTGCTGATGACGACGGTCTCCTTCACCGCCCTGCATCTTCCGACCTGGCTGACCTCCGACACCAGTCTCAAGGGCTACGCCTGGCAGATTCTGCACAAGGTGCTCTTCGGGCTGCTCGCCGGCTGGTCGGTGGTCCGGCTGCGTTCGATGTTCTTCGCCCTGGGCCTGCATATCAGCGGAAACGCCCTGGGCCTGTTCATCGGCCAGCTCCAGAGCGAGAACCTGCCCGACTTCGAGATCTCGTGGCTCAATGCGACGATCCTGCTCGCCGGCGCGGCCGTGGTCGCCGGTCTCATCCTCCTCCTGGGCCGACGTAGAAGAGTGCCATCACCAGTCTTCTAACCAGCGAGAAGGGCATCATCAATGGCTTGGCGAAGAAACTCCGACCGGCTCTTTCCGTTACGCTCAGCATGCGCATCGATGGCCTGTAAACGCGAAGCAGGTATGCGGAAAGAAACAGTCCTCATCTCTTCCTCGTACAGACGAGGACGACCCTGCACTACAGGACCAAGTCGCCCCTTCCAGTCACCTGACTCGTAGTCGGCAGCCAAGGAATCAAGCTGCTCATCAGTCACCCCGAAGGCGGCGTTCATCTGATCGCGGTTCATGATCTCCTCCTGCTCATCGGCGCAGCAGGAGCGAGTCCCAGCCCGGTAGCACCTCCGGCAGGCCTGCGTGTCCGGAGCCGGGCTGGACGTCCGGGTCGCCGGCGCGCAGGACCTGCTCGGCACCGCTCCACTCCCCCGGCTCCAGGCCCTCGGCCGCGAGCGTGACCAGCAGACCGCCTTCACCGACCAGGGGCAGGTCCTCGCGGGCGCACTGGGCGATGAGCAGGAGATGCTCGACGCCACTGCCCTCCGTCTCGGGGGCGCGCCACTGGCGCAGGATGACCCAGGCGGTGGGGTGGTCGGCCGCCAGGAGCCGGAAGGTCCCCAGGGCGAAGGCGTCGTCGTCGTGCCGCAGGGCGATGAGGTGGCGGTAGTGCTCGAAGACGCTGCCGGGTACTCCCACCTGGGCGGCGGCGTTGACGGTGCCGTGGTCGGGGGCCAGGGCGATCCAGGGCTCGCCGGTGGTGAACCCGGCCTTCTCGCTGCTGTCCCAGTGGACGGGGGTGCGGGCGTTGTCCCGGGAGACGGGGGCGATACCGGCCAGGACAGCGGCCGGGTCGTCGCCGGCGTGCACGCGCTCGTGGAAGTGATTGACGGACTCCAGGTCCCGGTAGTCCTCGATGCCACGGAAGACCGTGTTGGCCATGCCGAGCTCCTCGCCCTGGTAGATGTAGGGGGTGCCGCGGTGGGTGTGGAGGATCGTGGCGAGGGTCTTGGCCGAGCGGACGCGCCAGGCGGGGTCGTCGTCGCCGAAGCGGGAGACGGCGCGGGGCTGGTCGTGGTTGTCCCAGTAGGTGGAGTTCCAGCCCTTCTCCTGGCTCACGGCGCCGGATGGATCGGTGGCGGGGGCGAGGGCGGCCTGCCAGTGGGCCAGGTTCTGCTTGAGGGTGACGAGGTCGAGGGGTTGTGGGTCGAACTTGCCTCCGGGTCCGTCGGTGAGGCTGACGTGCTCGAACTGGAAGACCATGTCGAGCTCGCCTCGGGCCGGGTCGGTGTAGAGGGCGGCCTCGCTTCGCGTGGCCCCGGGCATCTCGCCAACGGTGAGGACGTGTCCGGGCCGCGGCGCGAGGACCTGCTGGTTCATCTCGTGGAGGAACTCGTGGATGCGGGGGCCGTTGGCGACGGCGGCGAAGGCGTCGCCGTAGAGGTCGCCCTCGCCCTGGGGCGCGTCGGTGAGCGGGTAGGTCTTGGAGATGAGGTTGATGACGTCCATGCGGAAGCCGTCGACGCCGCGGTCCAGCCACCAGGTCATCATCTCGTGGATGGCGCGGCGCATCTGCGGGTTCTCCCAGTTGAGGTCAGGCTGCTTGGGTGAGAAGAGGTGCAGGTAGAACTCCTGGGTGCCCTCGTCCCAGGCCCAGGCCGGTCCGGAGAAGGCCGAGCCCCAGTTGGTGGGTTCGGTGCCCGGCTGCCCGGGGGCGAGCCCGTCGACCTGCCTGGCGGGACGCCAGATGTACCAGTCTCGCTTGGGGTTGTCCGTCGAGGAGCGGCTGGCGGTGAACCAGGGGTGCTCGTCGCTGGTGTGGTTGACGACGAGGTCCATGACAAGTCGCATGCCGCGGGTGTGCAGTCCCTCGATGAGGGCGTCGAGGTCGGCCAGGGATCCGAAGAGGGGGTCGATGTCCTGATAGTCGGAGATGTCGTAGCCGTTGTCGTCCTGAGGGGAGCGGTAGACGGGGCTGAGCCACACGACGTCGACCCCGAGCTCGTCGAGGTGGTCCAGGCGGCTGGTCAGGCCGGGGACGTCGCCGATCCCGTCGCCGTCGGAGTCGGCGAAGGAGCGGGGGTAGACCTGGTAGACGACGGCGTGGCGCCACCAATCCGGATCGTCGCCGACGTGGTGGGCGGAGACGACCAGGGGTGCGGGAGAGGTCATGGGCGATTTCCTTCCTACCGGCCGGGGAAGATCCGAGGGAAATCCAGGAGAAGCAGGGTCGGACAGGGTGCTTGAGGGCCTGCCCCTGCTGCACCGCCAAGGACTGACGGAGCCTCGAGGATCGGTACCGATTGTGTCAGAACACTCCTGGGACCAGGGCCGATTAAGATGAGTTCTCGCGCCTTGGCCAGGGCGCTGCCTCTCCCGCCGCTCCCTGCGACGACTCCTGCTTTGAAAGGCCGACCGTTGGTTTCTCCTCTCCGCGATGCCCCTGACACTCCGCGTCCAGCCGCCGCCCGCCCTGAGGCGGTCATTGCCGGGACCTCGTCGGAGGAGTCCCGCTACCGGTTCACGGTGCTCACCTCTCGGCTCATCCGCATGGAGCACTCCCCCACGGGCGTCTTCACCGACGCCGCCACCCAGCTGGTCGTCAGCCGCGACCTGGGTGAGACGCCGTCGTTCCGGGTGGTGCATGGTCAGGACCGTCTGGAGATCATCACCGAGCACCTGCACCTGACCCACGTGCCCTCCCTGGGCTTCTCCCCGTCCGGGCTCAGCGTCAGGCTGCGCTCGACGGCACTCCACGCCCACGGCGGCACCTGGCACCACGGCGACGTGTGGGATCCGGACGAGACCTTCCCGACGAACCTGGGCGGCACCACCCGCACCCTGGATGAGGCCGACGGCGCCGTCGCCCTCGGTCCGGGTCTGCTGAGCCTCAACGGCATCACCGCCCTGGACGACTCGGCCTCGCTGCTGCTCACCCAGGACGAGTGGGTCCAGCCCCGTGAACCCGGCAACCGCCTGGCCGACGGGGCGCAGGACCTCTATGTCTTCGGCTACGGCCAGGACTACCAGGAGGCTCTGCGGGACTTCTTCCGCCTCACCGGGCCGAGCCCCCTCATCCCGCGGGCGCTGCTGGGCAACTGGTGGAGCCGCTACCACCCCTACAGCGACCAGGAGTACCTGGCGCTCATGGACCGCTTCGCCGCCGAGGAGCTGCCCTTCTCCGTGGCCGTCATCGACATGGACTGGCACGTCACCGACATCGACCCGGCGATCGGCACGGGCTGGACCGGCTACACCTGGAACCGGGAGCTGTTCCCCGACCCGGCGGCGTTCCTGGCCCGCCTGCACGAGCGGGGCATGCTCACCACGCTCAACGTGCACCCGGCCCAGGGGGTGCGGCGCCATGAGGGAGCCTACGAGGAGGTCTGCGCCGACCTGGGCCTGGATGCGAGCACCGGGGAGGACGTGCCCTTCAACATCGCCGACCGTGACTTCGTGGGCTCCTACCTCTCGCGCCTCCACCGTCCCCTGGAGGACGAGGGCGTGGACTTCTGGTGGCTGGACTGGCAGCAGGGCGGCTCCACGACGGTCCCCGGCCTGGACCCGCTGTGGATGCTCAACCACGTCCACTACCTCGACTCGGGCCGCGAGCGCCCGACGGCCGGCGGAGGCGTGGAGCGTCGCCGCCCAGTGACCTTCTCGCGCTTCGCCGACGCCTCGAGCCACCGCACCCCGGTGGGCTTCTCCGGGGACACGATCATCAGCTGGGACTCTCTGCGCTTTCAGCCCCGGTTCACGGCCACGGCCGCCAACATCGGCTACTTCTGGTGGTCCAACGACATCGGCGGGCACATGATGGGCGGCAGCGACGACGCGATGGCAGCCCGCTGGTTCCAGCTGGGCTGCTTCTCCCCCATCAACCGCCTGCACTCGTCGAACTCGGGCTTCACCTCCAAGGAGCCCTGGCGCTACTCGCGTGACGCCCGCGCCACGATGGAGGCGTACCTGCGGCTGCGTCACCGACTGGTGCCCTACCTGTACACGTGGGCGCGCCGCTCGGTGGGTGAGGGCATCGGGCCGGTGCGCCCGGTCTACCACGACCACCCGCGCGAGCTGGCCGCCTACGAGCACCAGGGCAGCTTCTGCTTTGGGGACCTGCTGGTGGTGCCCTTCACCTCCCGGCTCGATGAGGCCACCGGCCTGGGTCGGGAGCTGACCTGGCTGCCCGACGGCGTCTGGTACGACCTGCCCACGGGGCGCCGCTATGAGGCCACGACCGGCGGGCGCGGGCGCATGCTGAGCCTGTCGCGCCCCCTGGACCGGATCGGGGTGCTGGCCCGGGCGGGCTCAGTGATCCCCCTGGCCGGGAACCTGACGGAGGCGGCCGGGGACAATCCGCGCGAGCTGGAGATCGTCGTCGTGCCCGGTGGCTCGGGGAGCTTCACCCTGGAGGAGGACGACGGCTCGGCCCAGCCCGGGGAGGACCGCATCGCCCGCACCCACATGGCGCTGACCTGGCCGGAGGCCGAGGACGGCGCCGACGTGGTGCTGCGCATCCGCCTGGAGGGGGCGGCCGAGGTCGTGCCGGCCTCGCGACTGGTGACGGTGCGGCTTCTGGCCGGCCAGGTGGCCGGCGCCTGGCTGGGGGTGGGTGAGCGTGCGCGCCGGCTGGCCACCGAGGAGGTCAGTGGGGACGGCTTCACCCTGGGGGCCGGGACGCTGGTGCACCTGGAGGAGCTGAGCCGCCAGGAGCTCATCGACGGCGTCCAGCTGGTCCTTCGCGGCACCGAGCACTCCCCTGCCGACTGGCGGGCCGAGGTCCACGCGATCCTGGATGCCGCGCGGGTGGAGTACCTGGCCAAGGACCTGGCCTGGGACGCGGTGCAGCGGGGTCTGAGCGGAACCGCCCTGCTGGGTGAGCTCGAGGCCCTGGGCCTTCCGGAGACGCTGCGGGCGGCCGTGGCCGAGGTGCTCCCCCACTCCTGAACAGGCTCCGAGCACCGGATCCGGCGGGTCGGCTCGAACGGACCGACGGGCGCATCGGGCCGCCGCTAGGCTGCTGGGTATGAGTGAGAGTCCCGCCCCGCGCTTCCCGGAGGCCGAGCCCTACTTCGTGGGCGACAAGCGCACCAACCGCGAGCGCATGCTCGCCGGTGACTGGTACGTCGCCGACGACCCGGACAACGCCAGGATCGCCGCCCACGCCCGCAAGATGCTCCACCGCTTCGAGCGGGCCTTCGCCGAGGGCGAGGAGGACTGCTGGGACCTGCTGCGCTCAGCGATCCCGGGGCTGGGCGACCAGGCTCGTCTGCTGCCGCCGGTGCGCGTGGACTACGGGGACAACATCACCGTGGGTGAGGGGACCTTCGTCAACTACGGGCTCGTGGCCCTCGACGTCGCCCGGATCAGTATCGGTGCGCACTGCCAGATCGGTCCGAACGTCCAGCTGCTCACGCCGGTCCACCCCCTGGAGCCGACGCCGCGCGCCTGCTCCCTGGAGGCGGCCGACCCCATCACGATCGGGGACAACGTGTGGCTGGGCGGCGGGGTCATTGTCTGCCCCGGCGTGACCATCGGGGACAACTGCGTCATCGGCGCGGGCTCAGTGGTCACCAAGGACGTTCCCGCAGGCAGCCTGGCGGTGGGCAACCCGGCCCGGGTCCTACGTCAGCTCGATGACTCCACCTTCGGCCCCCGCCACCAGCACCTGCCTGAGGAGACGCCGCAATGAACCCTGAAGCCTTCTCCGACCTGGCCGCTTCCCGGCACTCCGTGCGGGACTTCCGGGCCGATCCTGTACCGCCTGAGGTCATTGAGGAGATCCTGGAGGATGCGCGCCAGGCACCGAGCTGGTCGAACACGCGCCCCTTCATGGTGGCCCTGGCCACCGGTGAGCAGGCGGACCGCCTGCGCGCGGCCTACGTCAAGGAGTTCGATGCCACCCTCCCCGTCCAGCACAAGGAGCGGGGGGCGATGGCCCGTCTGGCCTTGAGCGGCAAGGCTCCCGACGGCGACTACTCGACCTGGGCGCCCTACCCCGCGGACCTGCTGCCCCACTCCCAGGCGGTCGGTGGCCGGCTGTACGCGCACATGGGCATCGCCCGCAAGGACCGTGAGGCCCGTGACGCGGCCGCCCGCCGCAACTGTGAGGCCTTCGGCGCCCCGGTCATCGGTTTCGTCCTGGTCCACCAGGGCCTCATGCCCTTCGCCGCGCTCGACGCCGGGATCATGCTGCAGACCCTGTTCCTGTCCGCCAAGGCCCACGGCGTCGACTCCTGCCCCCTGGGGGTCCTGGCCACCTGGCGCCGCCCCTTCGACGCTGAGTTCGAGGCGCCGTCGGACTACCGTCTCATCACGGGCTTCGCTTTGGGTTACGCCTCCGGCGCCCCTGTCAACGACTTCCGGGCCGAGCGGCGCCCCGTGCGCCTGGTGCCCGCCCGCTCCTGACTCGGTCGTGACTCGGGCGACTACCGAAGTATCTGGAGTATCTGGGGCTGTCAGGCGCGATCCCGCGGAAGGTGAAGCAAGAGCAGAACCGTCAGATCTTGGTCACGGGGGCGTAGCGCAGGATGAGGCGCTTGGTGGCGGGGGCGCCGTCGATGACGAACTCGACGCGGGCGGTCAGGGATCGCCCCTTGCCCTCCAGGCCGACGACAGTACCCACCCCGTAGGAGTCGTGGCGCACCTGGTCGCCGGTCCTCAGCCCGGCGACGGCTGCGGGCAGGTCCTCCGAGGCGGCGCCGGCCGATGAGGGGGCGCTCTGCTTCCCGCGGGCCTCGAGGCGGGCGGAGGCGCGCTTGGCGGCCCGGTCCTGGGCGGTCTCCACGCGCCCCAGCTTGCCCGAGCGCTTGGTGCCTGCGCCCACGGGTGGGGCGAAATCATCGTCGTCGGAGTAGGTGCTCTGTCGAGAGGCGCCCGAGCGCCGCCCGCCCGAGCCGAAGCCGCCCTCGCCCCAGCTGCTACCCCAGCCGGTGCCGCCGCCGCGCAGCGCCTCCATGGAGGAGGCCAGACGCTTCCAGTCGATGGTCTCGTCCGGCACGTCGTCGAGGAAGCGGGAGGCGGGCATGGCGTTGGCGGCGCCCCAGGCCGAGCGCACGGCGGCGCGGGTGAGGTAGAGGCGCTCGCGGGCTCGGGTCAGGGCCACGTAGGCCAGGCGGCGCTCCTCGGCGAGCTCGGTCTCCTCGGCCAGGGAGCGGGTGTGGGGGAAGGTGCCGTCCTCCATACCGGTGACGAAGACGACCGGGAACTCCAGGCCCTTGGCGGTGTGGACGGTCATGAGGGTGATCTGGCCCTGTTCCTCGGCCTGTCGGGCGTCCTCGTCCTCCAGGTCGGCGCTGGGCGGGAGCTGGTCGGAGTCGGCCACGAGCGAGACGCGTTCGAGGAAGTCGGCCAGGGTTCCGTCTGGGTTGGCGGCCTGGAAGTCGCTGGCCACCGAGTGGAGCTCGGCAAGGTTCTCCACGCGGGTGGCGTCCTGGGGGTCGTCACTGGCGCGCAGCTCGGCGAGATAGCCCGAGGCGTCCAGGGCGGAGTCGAGGACATCGGCGACGCCGTCACCGGCAGTGACCATGTGGCGCAGGGTGGTGAGCAGCTCGTGGAAGCCGCGCACCTGGTTGCGGGCGCGGGTGGTCAGGCCCTCGACCTCGGGCGGCTCGCTCGTCCCGATGCTGGAGGGGGCCTGCCCGTCGGCACCCTCGGTCCCGTCAGGCTCGTTGGCCTGGTCCTCGCGGGGGGCTCCGGCGGCGTCAGCGACGGCCTGCCCGAAGGAGACGGCGTAGCGGGCGGCGTGCTCGGCCAGGGCACCCTCGGCCTTGTCCCCCAGGCCGCGTTTGGGGACGTTGAGGATACGGCGCAGGTTGACGTCGTCGTCGGGGTTGTCGACGGCACGCAGGTAGGCGATGGCGTCCTTGATCTCGCGGCGGTCGTAGAAGCGGGTGCCGCCGATGACCTTGTAGGGCTGGCCGGCGCGCATGAAGGCCTCTTCGAGGGCGCGGGACTGGGCGTTGGTGCGGTAGAAGACGGCGACGTCGCGGGGGCGCACGCCGTGCTCGTCGGCCAGGCGGTCGACCTCCTGGCTGATCCAGCGGGCCTCGTCGTGCTCGGAGTCGGCGACGTAGCCGGTGATGGGGGCGCCGTCGCCGGCGGCGGTCCACAGGTTCTTCTCGCGCCGGCCGCTGTTGCGGGAGATGACGGCATTGGCGGCCGAGAGGATGTTCTGGGTGGAGCGGTAGTTCTGCTCCAGCAGGATGGTGCGCGCCGCCGGGTAGTCCTCCTCGAACTCCTCGATGTTGCGGATGGTGGCGCCGCGGAAGGCGTAGATGGACTGGTCGGAGTCGCCGACGACGGTGAGCTCGCCCGGGGGCAGGGCCGAGCCCGCCCCGGAGGTGCCGGGGCCGCCGACGAGCTCGCGCACGAGGACGTACTGGGCGTGGTTGGTGTCCTGGTACTCGTCGACCAGGATGTGGCGGAAGCGGCGCCGGTACATCTCGGCCACGGCCGGCCGGGTCTGGAGCAGGGCGACGGTGCGCATGATGATGTCGTCGAAGTCCAGGGCGTTGGCGGCGCTCAGGCGCTCGGCGTAGGCGCGGTAGACCTCGGCGAGGTGACACTCGAGGGGGTTGGAGGTGACGGCGCGCTCGGCGAACTGGGCCGGGGTGATGAGCTCGTTCTTGAGGTCGGAGATGCGGTGGGCGAAGGTCTTGGGGGTGAAGCGCTTGGGGTCGATGCCCAGCTCGCGCACGATGAGGGTGATGAGGCGGGTGGAGTCTGCGGCGTCGTAGATGGAGAAGGTGGAGCGCAGGCCGGCGGCCTCGTGCTCGCGGCGCAGGATCCGCACGCAGGCGGAGTGGAAGGTGGAGACCCACATGCGCTCGCCGGCGGGCCCGACCAGGGCGGTGACGCGTTCGCGCATCTCGGCGGCGGCCTTGTTGGTGAAGGTGATGGCCAGGATCTCTCCGGGGCGGGCGCGGCCGGTGGCGATGAGGCGGGCGATGCGGTGGGTCAGGACCCGGGTCTTGCCCGAGCCCGCGCCGGCGATGATGAGCAGGGGGGCGCCGGCGTGGGTGACGGCGGCCTCCTGGGCGGGGTTGAGGCCGGAGAGCAGCTCGGCCGGGTCTGAAACCGTCACCCCCCAGGCAGGGCCGGAGGGCTGGCCCAACGGCGCGGCGCCGTCGGCTCGGGCGCGGGCCGCGACGGCATTGGCCTGGGCGCGGGCGACCAGGGCGGAGACCTCGTCCTGGCGCTCCTGCCAGGTGGGGGCTGCGGCGGACTCGTCCTCGAGCGGTGGGGCGTCCTCGGGGCCCCAGTCCTCCTCCGGGGCCTCGACGTCGGCCCAGGAGTCGTCGTCGAAGGAGCCTGCGGCGGGAACGAGGGCGGGCAGCGCGGCCTCGGGCGGCGGCGTGGCCGCACCGCCGGAGCCGGGCATGGGCAGGGCGCCAAAGAGGGAGTTCATCGCGTTCATCGTGAGGCCAAGCCTAGGCCAGGGCACCGACACGTTCCGCTCTTGACGAGCGCCGCCACACCCCGAATGCCGCCTCCTACCTGGAGGCCAGTGGGTACCGCGGTGGTGCGCGCTACGAGGAGGCCCCGGTGGTGACCAACCGGGGCGTCACCACCGCCTCGGGCATCCACACGATCCCCTTCACCGCAGAGATCATGCGGATCACCGAAATTGCGGCCGACGCAGTGGCCAGCTCCGGGGAACAGGTCTTCCTCAACGGTCGGGGGGACTACACGGCACTCATGACCATTAACTTGCGACGTTACGCAATGGGATTATCTCGACACTCAAAGTGGCCGCGTTTCACTCAAAACAAGATGCTGAATGCGACGCTTGATGAGCCAAGCGCCGTCTGTCAGCACGAGGGTGTCAGTGTAACGATAGGAGCGATCCACAACAACGTCCTTACCATCCACCTCTTGCACCAAAATCGCTTTGCCATAGTGAACATCGATGGCGGAATCGCCATCAACAGTAATGACTTGCTGCCCATTGAGGTGATAAGCAGTTTTGATTTCCGAAATTGCCTTTTGAAATACTTCAATAAGCTTATCTCTACCGTCAAGTTCCACCATGACAGAACCATCCGAGTCGTAGACCTCGAAATGAACGTCGGAGGTGACGAGCTTAGCCTGCTCAAGCACATCGATCTCCAGGTTCGAGAAAAGATCTATGACTTCACGGATGGCCTCTTTGTGTTCCAGCAATGTCGACATGTCACCCCCGCTTTCACGGTCGAATTCTTCTGCATGGCACAACACAAGCATAAGAAACTAAACTCAACACTCACAACGATCTCGATAATTTGTGACGAGCACAACATTTCACAACCCATGAACACCACAAGTTCGATGAACATTAGTTCACCAAACACTTCGACAACATCCACCCAGCGTCGGTCGTTGCAACACTCGAGATCAAGTAGTTTGTTACAGGTGCAAAAACATACATCGAGCACTCAGGGACTCCCTCAACATCAAGACCTCCAAGCCCGCTTGGGCGAGCAGACGAGGAGAGCTCTCGACAGCGATGGATGTTGTCGCGAAGGCGGCCAGAAACACACCATTGCTCAATCTAGTACGATCATCGTATTATTCATTCGACGAAGTACTTCAGAGCAACGACCAGCCATCTCGCCGCCGAGCGAGCCCAAGGAGGTAACCATGAAGCGAGCGATCGAGTACCGCAGATTCGGCGGACCAGAGGTTCTGGAGGAGGCCGAGCGCCCGGAGCAGGCGCCCGGCGAAGGAGAGGTACGCGTCGCGGTGCGCGCCGTCGGACTCAACCCCCTCGACTTCAAGACCTTCCAGGGCGACCTGCGACGGCTTGAACGGGTTCAGCGCATCATTCACCCTCGACGCTGGTTCGAGGGCGCATCCGCTCGCTTCCCCAGGGGCGTGGCCCGAGATTTCGCAGGTGTCATTGACGCCGTCGGTGCGAACGTCACCGACCTCGCTGTGGGCGATGCCGTGCTGGGGACCTTGCGAAGCGCTCCTGGCCAGGCCGATACCCGCGGAGCACTCATCACCGAGCTGGTGGCACCCGCCGACGACGTCGTCAAGAAGCCGGCCCGACTGTCGTTCACGCAGGCAGCCTGCCTGGGTGTGGCCTCGCAAACCGCGTGCGGCGCATTCAG
Source organism: Actinomyces sp. oral taxon 171 str. F0337 (assembly GCF_005696555.1). Lineage (NCBI taxonomy): Bacteria > Bacillati > Actinomycetota > Actinomycetes > Actinomycetales > Actinomycetaceae > Actinomyces > Actinomyces sp. oral taxon 171. The sequence continues at coordinate 2,202,681 of NZ_CP040005.1, forward strand.
GCAGCTGAACCTGCACCAGGGCGATGTCATTGTCATCAGTGCCGCAGCAGGCGGCGTGGGGTCGATCGCCGCTCAGCTGGCCGTGAGCCGAGGCGCCACGGTCATCGGAATCGCCGGCGCCCGCAATCTGGACTACCTCCGCTCCTTGGGCGCTATTCCAGTCACATACGGTGAAAATCTGACAAACCGGGTTCGCGAAGCGGCTCCCTCGTCCGTCACCAAGCTCCTGGACTGCTACGGCGGCGGCTACGTACGACTTGGCCGCGATCTCGGGCTGACAGGCCGCTCCATTGGCACTCTGGTTCCTTCGCCCGCGGTGATCCTCAAGGGCGTGCAGTTCACCGGCTCACGCCACAGCAGTGGACGCGGCGACCTCGAGGACGTGGCACAGCTGGTGGCGGACGACGCCATCAAGGTCGAACTCGCCCGTACCTACTCCTTCACGCTGGAGCAGATTCGCGCCGCCTACACCGAGCTGGCGACGGGGCATGTCCGCGGCAAGCTCGTCGTCGATCTATCCTGACGCTCATCCACGTTCAGCCGGATCAGGAGAATCGCTTGAGCAGACGGATTCACGATCAGCGTCTCATTCAGGCGCTGCGCGCCATGAACAGCGAACTCACCGCCAGCAACCGTGCTGTTGCGGCCCAAACCGGGCTCAATGACAGCGATCTGGCGGTGCTCGACGTCCTGCACCGCAACGGGCCACAGACCCCCACTGCCCTCGCCCACCGAACCCGGATGGGGACAACAACGATGACGAGCGTGCTGCGGCGACTCGTCCGCGACGGATGGGTGGAGCGTCGCCCCAGTGAGACGGACCTGCGATCCTTCACCATCCACGCAACAAGCGTTGATCGTCTTGCCGAGATATTCCTGCCCGCCAACCAGAAGCTGACTGCTCTGGTCGAGCACTGGCCGGACAGCCAGGTCGACCAGCTCATTGAGTTCCTGGAAAACGCCACCAAGGTGATCCACGAGTCGGCAGAACAGTTATCCTCCGCAGACGGCCGCGACTCCTGACCCCGGTCGTACACCCCTCCATGAACGGTGAGTTCACATCCGCTCAAGCTGCGACACCTCAGCTCGCCGAATACGAGTGAGCATCACGGTGCCATCACAAGTACCCGCAGCAACCTGGATCGGCTCAGCCTCCAACACCGTCACTCCGGCAGCATAGACATCCTCAGCACCCCTCAGCACCGAGGACTTGAAGTAAGGATTCCTGACCGACTCGGCAACGACCAGGTCAATCTTTCTTCCAAAGATCCTCGTCAACTCATCCTGAAGTCCGAAGAAATCCGCGAATCGATCCTCCCGCCCCACCTGGAAGTCAACAAGAAAGTCAATGTCACTGGTATGGGGATCAAAATGATCGGTAAGCACTGATCCGAAGACACACAATCGAGCAACACCGAACCGGGCGCACGCCTCCGACAGTTCCTTGGAATCGATCGCCACTTTCACCGCCACAGAACTATTCTCTCAGAACCGCGGAACGATGACCAGAGAACCGACCAATGCGGCAGGCGGCCCGGCCACCTTTGCCTCGTCTACCGAAGAACCTACCGCACGGCGCGCAGGTAGCGGTCGCGGCCGGTGAGGTCCTGGCCGGTCTCGGCCTGCTTGAACCCGACCCCGAGCGCAGATCGTTATATGCAGTGCTGGACACCCGTCAGATAGACAACGCATCGCAGCTAGCACGAATTTTCTACCCCTTACTTTAATCCGCCCCGACAACCGCCACTCCGAAGCAACTTGAGCGAACCACATCTATATAAACACCGGAATCAGATGGCAAGCTCATACATGTCGCCGCGATAAAGCGCTACGGTACGCTCAAGGTTTTGCCCACCTGCAACCTGGGCGGTGACAATTGTCTGCAGGCACGGCTCAGTGGTCGCTACCTCAAGTAGCTTCGCCTCACCCCCATCCGGAAGTCGGGATGACACAACAATACCTGTGCGCTCAATCTCAAGATGGTAGCGATGTTCAATCAACTCGTACAGAGACCCAGTAAGATCGCACCCGAGAATTCGAGGAAGTATAGCCGCATTAAGAGTAGCGACCTCGAATCCAATAGGAACCCCATCCCCCAGGCGCACGCGACGCACCTCAACAACAAACCCTCCCTCACCAACAGCAAAGAAGTCACGCTCAGCCTCATCCAAGGGCGGCCGCAAAGCTGCCGAGATGAGTCGACTACTCGCCCGACGCCCCGAAGCCCGCAGCGCCTCCGTGAAGGAGGTAGACACACAAGCCACCTTGGTCACACGAGAACGCGCCACAAAGATGCCCTTCCCGGGAACCCCATAGAGCTGGCCGGCTTCCGCGAGCACCTGCAGAGCGCGCCGCACAGTCATCGTTGAGGCATCGAAGCGCCGAGCCAGCTCCTTCTCAGTGGGCAGGCGCGCCCCAGGACCAGCCTCAGTCACCATCACCGCAATGGCCTCACGAATACGCTCGTACTTATGCACGGCTTTTCCAATCTTTAATCAAACCGTTCCCATCCACCCGGCACAGGTGTACCATCGGTAACAAACACCCTATGGTTAGGAATATTACCATATGGTGATCTGACTGGGATCGTATCAGGCCCAGGCAGATGCGTGAGATCCCGGTCCCTGGACCTCGCGCGGAACTAGCTCAAAGGAGAGTGAGTTTTCATGCAACCCCCATTGCATCAGAGTGGAGCCAGCCCACGACGCAACGTCGTGGCACTGGACATCGGCGGCACCAAGATCAACGCTGCGCTGGTACGTATCAGCGGCGGCGACGCCGAGATCATCACGTCAGCAACAACCCCGACCGTGGCTAAGGACGGCAGTGACGGTATCCTGGCGGCGGCCGTTCGAGTAGCCAGGGATGTGCTCTCGGGTCACCCAGGCGTTCAGCTCGACGCTGTCGGTATGTCAGCAGGCGGAGTCATAGATTCCAGTCGTGGTGTCGTCACTCACGCCACTGACACTATCCCGGGTTGGAGAGGAGCCGACCTCTCCGCACCATTCACTGCCGAGTTCTCCGCACCTTTCCGTGCTCTGAACGACGCCCACGCGCATGGCTTGGGCGAAGCCCTCTTCGGAGCTGGCCGCGATCACCGCTCAATGATGATGGTGGCCGTCGGCACAGGAATCGGTGGGAGCATCGTGACCAACGGGAGCCTCCTTCAAGGATCCCATGGTGCAGCTGGACACCTTGGGCACATCGGTGTCAGTGAGGCCGAGGGGATGAAGTGCACCTGCGGGCGCAACGGACACATCGAGGCATTGGCCTCAGGCCCGGGAATCCTACGTGTCGCCAAGAAGCTGAATGCTGGTGATGACGCAACGAAGGACGGAAAGGCCCTCGCTCGAGCCGCAGAGGAGGGCAATACCGCCGCGCAGGAGGCATACCGCATCGCAGGATTCGCCACAGGCAGAGTCATCGGCAGCCTGCTCAACACCCTCGACGTCGATCTAGTCACTCTTGCGGGTGGCGTCACCGAGGCCTACAGCGGGTGGATCGACGCGGTCAAGCAGGGAGTGGCCCATGACGCCATGGACGTAGTCGCCAACACTCCTATCACCACCGCGACCCGAGGCTCACAGGCAGCCCTGCTGGGTGCCGCCGCTTTTTCCCTGAATTTCCCGACATGTGACATCCCTACTGAAGGAACGGAAGCCTGACCATGACAACGCCTGGAACCCGAAATGGCCACGTCATCTGGGCCACTTCCATCATCGCGCTGGGCGGACTGCTCTTCGGCTACGACACCGGAGTCATTTCCGGGGCATTACCCGCCATGACCGACTACTTCGGACTGACACCCTTCACCTCAGGCGTCGTCGTCTCTTCCCTCACCGTGGGAGCCGCGCTGGGAGCTATGTCCTCCGGACGTCTGTCTGACAAGTTCGGGCGTCGACCTGTCCTCCTAGCCGCATCTGCCGTATTCGTCATTGGTTCACTGATGGCCGCGTTCTCAACGTCTGTACCAATCATGGTGGTCTCCCGGGTCATCCTAGGATTGGCTGTCGGATGCGCCTCCAGCATCGTCCCCGTATTCATCTCCGAACTCGCCCCGGCAGACCTACGAGGCAGACTGGTCAGCTTGAACCAACTGATGATCGTCTCCGGCATCATGTTCGCCTACCTGTCCAATTACGCGCTTGCCGGTATCAACCAGGACTGGCGCTGGATGATCGGCCTAGCAGTCATCCCCTCTCTGCTCCTGGGCATCGGAGTCCTCAGCCTGGCGGAATCACCGCGTTGGCTCGCCATCAACGGCCGTAGCGATGAGGCTCAGAAGGTGCTAGAAAAGTTCCGCACCCCAGAAGAGGTGAAGACCGAGCTTGAGGACATCCGCTCCACTGACGAGACCACCCAGTCTGATGGATGGAAGGCACTGCTCGATCCCCGGCTACGCCATGTTCTCGTCGCAGGTGTAGGGCTGCAGATCCTAGGACAGCTCACTGGCGTCAACGCCGTGGTCTACTACGCCCCGTCCATCTTCGAGAGCGCTGGACTCGGCGCCTCATCGGCCCTTCTCGCTACGGTGGGTGTAGGCGTTATCAACATCATCTTTACGGTTATAGGGATGGGGTTGGTAGACAAGATCGGTCGCACCAAACTGCTCGCAGCCGGTGCCGCAGGGCAAGCGATCTGTCTCGCCGTCTTCGCTTTCCTACTCATGGGTGGAATTACCTCCGGCGCCACCTCTTTCATCGGAGTTGCCTGCATATTCCTGTACATTGCCGCAGTCGCCGTCGGACTGGACATCGTCGTCTTCATCATTCCTTCCGAGCTGTATCCCCTACGAATCCGTGCGACCGCCATGAGCCTGACTATCGGAGTCAACTGGACGCTGAGCTTCATTGTCTCGCTAACCTTCCTCAGCCTCTTCGATGCCCTTGGTGGAGTCGGCACCTTCGGGATCTACGCCGTTGCAACGGCTCTCCTGGCTGTCTTCGCCCTGAAGGTCATTCCTGAGACATGCGGTAAAACACTTGAGGACATCGAGCGCGAGTATGTCAGGAGAGAAGCATGACAAGCACGTCTGGAATCGCGCGCATCCACACCATCAAATCCGGAGCGCCTCAGCTCTTCCTTAATCATGGTGTCACCGACAACGCAGCATCGCTGGCAGCCGCGCACCGGCACTGGCGGAATGACTACGACGTCACCTCCATAGATGCACGCGGTCACGGCCTATCCGCCCATTTCAGCCCCGCAGAGCTAAACGATCCAGTTGGGGTAATGGTCAAGGACCTCATCACCATCCTCGAGGGCCGCGAGCACAGCACTGCGCTGATCTTGATTGGCCATTCAATGGGCGGTGCGGTTGCAGCGGCCGCTGCCGCTCAGCGTCCGGATCTCGTTGACGCACTGGTTCTAGAAGAACCTGCGTGGCTCTCCGAGGATCAGAGAACCGCTTACAGCAACGACGCGCCAGCACTGGCTACCCGTATGGCATGGATCTCAGATCATCCGGACAAGGCGCTAACCGAGAACCGAGAGCTTTACCCCGCGTGGGACCTCGAAGAGTCCTGTGCGTGGTTGCAGGGCAAGGTTCAGGTAGATCGAGACTTCATCCGCACCGGCTATGTCTCCCCCCATACCTCCTGGAAAGAGACGGCGTCGGTCCTGACTATGCCCACGCTCCTAGTGACGTCTGACGGCGATGACGTCCTCCTGGGAGTTTACGGACTACAGGCGGTTCATTCTCTCGGCAACACCATAATCCGTACAACCCTAGTTCCTGGAGCATCTCACTGCGTGCGCCGTGACCAGTCCGAGGGCTTCTATGCGGTGTGCGACTCGTTCCTGAAGGAGGTCATCTCATGACATTTGAGCCTTCTCGCCTTCTTGATCCTGAAGTGGTGGTAGCTGTGGAGGAGGTTCCTCCCCAGACCACCTGGGATCCACAGACGATGCGTGCCGCAGGGGCAACGATCCTCGACCAGGATACCCCCGTCCCTGAGGGGCTTACTCGCACAGTCCTCACAGTTCCGACCGATGGCGGGGAATTGGAACTGAGAGTTCATGCCCCGGAGGATGGTGAGAGCGCGGTCATCCTATCCATTCATGGTGGAGGCTTTGTTGCTGGGCAGGCAAAGTACGACGACGCGTGGAACGCCGTTCTATCCCTGCGCACCGGCGCAACGGTCGTAAGCCCTAACTACCGACTCGCTCCTGAAGCCCCTTTTCCACTTCCACTCGAGGACTGCGTTGCCGCCTGGACATGGATCCTCACGCAGTACCCGGAAGCAACGCGATTCATCTACGGCGACTCCGCCGGGGGAAACCTGGCTGCGGGGCTATCTCTTCGATGTCGAGATACTGGAATCCGCGTGCCGGACTATGTATTCCTCATTGAACCGGTGCTGGACGACCGTCTGAGTACTGCCTCGATGCAGGGCGCCACCAGTACAGCCGTATGGGACTTGCCGAACGCAACTGCTTCGTGGAAGGCATATCTTGGTGATCAAAAGCCGACGCCCCACGCGGCACCGGCAAGAGAGACCGATCTTTCAGGGTTTCCGCCAACATTCCTTCTTGCGAACCAGTGCGATCCTCTCCTGGATGAGAATCTTGCATTCGCTAGATCTCTGACGGAGGCAAACGTTCCTACCGAGGCGATCCTGCTTCCCGGAACCTGCCACGGGATTCTCGGTCTCAACGGGCCAAGGATCGCCGACAGGGCGAGGAAATTGGTTCTCGAGCGATTGGTAGACCTCATCGGCATCGGGAGACCCTATGAGTGACATCATCGAAGCACTTCGCGGCGGACTCATCGTCTCTTGCCAGGCATATCCAGGCGAACCAATGCTCCATCCGCAAACTATGACCCAGGTCGCCCAGTCGGTAGTCCGTGGCGGAGCCGTGGGTGTGCGACTTAAGGGCCTGGACGATCTCCGCCTCGCCAGATCGGTGTTGCACGTCCCCATCATCGGGCTGGTGAAGGTCGGCAACGTCGGCGTCTACATCACTCCCACGCTCAAGGATGCGCTCGCTGTAGCCGAGACTGGGTGCGAGATCGTTGCCATTGATGGAACACGCCGCCCTCGCCCCGATGGGTATTCTCTCAGGGAAACCATCACCGAGGTGCAGCGTCAGTTCCCCGGTACCCTCCTCATGGCGGACTGCGGCTCGCTGGACGACGGCCTAGCCAGTCGGGATGCGGGCGCTGATCTCGTGGGGACGACTCTGGCCGGATACAGCGGTGAGCGCCAAGCAACGCATGGTCCCGACTTGGAGCTGGTTGAGGATCTGAGCGAGCACATCGATGTTCCGATCATTGCCGAGGGCCGAATTCACAATGCTAGCGAAGCGGCTCAGGCCTTACAACGCGGGGCTCTAGCCGTCACCATTGGTACGGCGATCACGCACCCGGAATCGATCACCCGTTGGTTCTGCGACGGAATTGCGCAGGCGCATGGAGACGGCGTGAATAGTAAGTAGTCGAGGAACATCAAGGCGCGATTGTTCCGCCGATCTGGTGGGCTCGTCAACGGTGTTGACGAGCCCACCACCAGTCCACATCTGCTCAATCTGCGACGCCTCAGCTCACCGAGTGCGAGTGAGCATCACACTGCCGAAACAAGTATCCGCCGCGGTCGGGCTCGGGGCGACCTTCAGAACCACAGGGACTCTCAACACCGCTGGCCCCGCCGGCGGGGTTTACCGCACGGCGCGCAGGTAGCGATCGCGGCCGGTGAGGTCCTGGCCGGTCTCGGCCTGCTTGAACCCGGCCCCGAGCGCGGCCGCACGTAGCAGCGCCCCCTGCTCGTGGTCGTGCTCCATGACGAGCACCCCGCCGGTGCGCAGCAGCGCGACCGAACGCACCAGGACATCGATCGGGATATCCAGCCCGTCAGGTCCCCCGCCGTAGAGCGCCACCGTGGGCTCGTGCTGGGCCGTCTCAGTGTCCTCCACGGCGCCGGCCGGCACGTAGGGCGGGTTGGAGACGACGACGTCGACCTGCCCATTGAGGTCGTGAAGGACTAGCGGGTCGGTGGCGTCGGCGTGGATCACCTCGACGCGTCCGGGCACCAACCGCTCGCAGTTCTCGCGGGCCAGGGAGGCAGCGGTCTCGCTGATCTCGACGGCGACCACCCGGGCTCCCGGCACCTCCTTGGCGACGCAGGCCGCGATCGCGCCCGAGCCGGTGCACAGGTCAGCGGTCAGGACCACTCCCCCGCCGCCGTCCATCACCTCGCGGGCCGCCTCAATGGCGGCCCCGGCCACCACCTCGGTCTCCGGGCGCACGATAAACACGCCGGGACGGCTGATGAGCTCGGCGCCCCGCAGCCACATGCGGCCGATGATGTGCTGGAGCGGCTCACGGCACTCGCGGCGCAGCACCAGCGCGTCATAGGCGGCCGGGAAATCGCCGTCGGCGCCGTCGGCCAACAGCAGGGCCCGCCCCAGCAGGTGCTCGGCCAGGATTCGGGCGTCGACCTGAGGACTGGTCACGCCGGCAGCAGCCAGCCGACCGGCCGCCTGACGCACCAGCGCCCGCAGCCCGTAGCGGTCCACCGCGCCCGCCGGCGCGCCGCCACACAACTCAGGAACCACTGCCCTCACCCACCTGGGATAATCGTTCAGCCTCGTCCATGGCGATGGCCGAGGCGATCACCGGGCCGAGATCACCGTCAAGAACGGCGTCGAGGTTGTAGGCCTTGAAGCCGGTGCGGTGGTCGGCGATCCGGTTCTCAGGGAAATTGTAGGTCCGGATGCGCTCGGAGCGGTCCACAGTGCGCACCTGACTGCGACGGGCCTGCGCCGCCTCGGCGGCCGCGGCCGCCGCACGCTCAGCCAGGAGCCGGGCCCGCAGGACCCGCATGGCCGCCTCCTTGTTCTGCAGCTGAGACTTCTCGTTCTGCATGGACACGACGATCCCCGTGGGTAGGTGCGTGATACGCACCGCCGAGTCCGTGGTGTTGACGCTCTGGCCCCCTGGCCCCGAGGAGCGGAAGACGTCGATGCGCAGATCGGCGGCGTCGATCTGGAGCTCGCCGGGGTCATCGGCCTCCGGCATGACGAGGACGCCGGCCGCGGAGGTGTGGATGCGCCCCTGGGACTCGGTGACCGGGACGCGCTGGACACGGTGGACACCGCCCTCGTACTTCAGGTGCGCCCACACCCCGTCCTGGGGCTCCGTGGGCCCACGGGTCTTGATGGCCAGGCGCACGTCCTTGTAGCCACCCAGGTCGGAGTCGGTGGCGTCAAGGACCTCCACGGCCCATCCCTGCCGCTCGGCGTAGCGGGAGTACATACGTGCCAGGTCGGAGGCGAACAGCGCCGACTCCTCACCGCCCTCACCCGCCTTGACCTCGATGATGACGTCGCGGGCGTCATCGGGATCCCGGGGTACGAGGACCTCGCGCAGGTGCTCACCGGCCGCAGCCTCAGCAGTCTCAAGAGCCGGCACCTCGGCGGCGAAGTCCTCGTCCTCCGCGGCCAGCTCGCGGACGTCGGCCAGGTCGGCGCTGGCCGCCTGCCAGGCCCGGTAGGCGGAGACGACCCTGCCCAGCTCGGCGTAGCGGCGCCCCAGCCGACGCATGGCACCGGGGTCGGCGGCCGCCGGCCCGGCCATCTCGGCCTCGATATCCGCGTACTCGGCCAGGAGCGGCTCTGCGGCGGAGAAGTCCTCACTCATGGACTCGGGTTCCTTCACTGGCTAGGAGTCGTGCTGACGGGCGCCAGCGGCACTCGTGCGATATGCAAACGACGCCGACGGCGGCTCTGGGAGCCGGCCGCCGGCGTCGTGAGACGCGGCTACTTGCTGCGCTTGCCGTACCGGGCCTCGAAGCGGGCAACACGGCCACCGGTGTCGAGGATCTTCTGTTTGCCGGTGTAGAACGGGTGGCAGGCCGAGCACACGTCCACGCGGATCTCACCGGAGGTGACGGTGGAGCGGGTCTCGAAGGTGTTGCCACAGGTGCACGTGACCGTGGTGGCCACGTAGTCGGGGTGGATGCCCTGCTTCATAGGTTTCTCCTTAAGCGTCAGAGGGTCCCGGGTCCCACACGGGAGCGCGGGTGAACCGGAGGCCAGCAGCAGATTTTGCCACTGTCTCACGCACCATCGCAATGGCTGAGCCGCGTGAGACCGGGCACCTGGCCGGTTGCGTTACTCGTCCTCGCCGTCGGCCAGGGACGTGCCGGCCGGGGTGGTCTTGGACAGCACCATGAGGAACTCGGCGTTGGACTGGGTGTCCTTGAGCTTGGACAGCACCAGCTCGAGGGCCTGCTGCTGCTCGAGCCCGGCGAAGAGTCGACGCAGGCGCCACATGATCTTGAGCTGGGCGGGGTCGATGAGCAGCTCCTCGCGGCGGGTGCCGGAGGCGGCCACGTCCACGGCCGGGAAGATGCGCTTGTCGGCGAGCTGGCGCGACAGCCGCAGCTCCATGTTCCCGGTCCCCTTGAACTCCTCGAAGATGACCTCATCCATCTTAGAGCCGGTCTCCACCAGGGCCGTGGCCAGGATGGTCAGACTGCCGCCGTTCTCCACGTTGCGGGCCGCCCCGAAGAAACGCTTGGGCGGGTAGAGGGCGGAGGCGTCCACACCACCGGAGAGGATCCGACCGCTGGCCGGGGCCGCCAGGTTGTAGGCGCGCCCGAGCCTGGTGATGGAGTCCAGCAGCACGACGACGTCCTGTCCCAGCTCCACGAGACGCTTGGCGCGCTCGATGGCCAGCTCGGCCACGATCGTGTGGTCGGAGGCGGGGCGGTCGAAGGTGGAGGCGATGACCTCGCCCTTGACCGTGCGCTGCATGTCGGTGACCTCCTCGGGGCGCTCGTCGACGAGCACGACCATGAGGTGGGCCTCGGGGTTGTTGACGCTGATGGCGTTGGCGATCTGCTGCAGGACGATCGTCTTACCCGCCTTGGGCGGGGAGACGATGAGTCCGCGCTGTCCCTTGCCGATGGGCGAGACCAGGTCGATGATCCGCGGGGTGACGGCCTTGGGCGTGGTCTCCAGGCGCAGCTGCTCCTGGGGGTAGAGGGGGGTGAGCTTGGCGAACTCAGGGCGGCGCTTGGAGCGCTCGGCGTCCATGCCGTTGACGGTCTCGACGCTGACCATGGGGTTGTACTTGACCCGGCTGGCCCGGTTCTGACGGCGGTTGTTGCGCCCTCCCTGGTGAGGCGTGGAGGAATCCGCGCCCTCACGGACCCAGCCGGTCACGGCGTCGCCGGCACGCAGCCCGTTGTCCTTGATGAGCTGGTTGGAGACGTAGACGTCCTTGGGGCCGGGCAGGTACCCGGAGGTGCGCAGGTAGGCGTGCTGGTTGTCGGTGACGTCCAGGATGCCGGCAACCGGCAGGAGGACCTCGTCCTCGCGTGGCTGGTTGCGGTTGCCGCGCCCCGCGTTGCTGTCCCGGCCCTCACGGCCGGAGTCCCGGTCATCGCGGTCGAAGCGGTCGCGTCCGCGCTTGCGGCCCCGACGGCGTCGCCCGCCGCGCTCGTCGTCGTAGCCGTCGGACTCGTCGTTGCCGTCCCGGCCCCGGCGCGGGCGCTCCTGGGACTCGACGACGGAGCTTCCAGTGGCATCGGCCAGGTCGCGCATGAGGGCGGCCTTGGCGTCGGCGTGATCCTCAGGCGAGTCGGTGCGGGGCTCGCGTGAGGCGCGCTCCTGGTTCTCGGGGGCGCCGGCGGAGGCCTGGGCGCGTCGGCGGCCGCGGCGAAGCTGGTCGCGCGAGGAGCGCTCAGTGCGCTCAGTGCGCTCACGCCAACGGCTGCGTGCGGGACGCTCCTCGTCGTGGCCGGAGCCGCTGGCCGAGTCGCTGCTGGAGGCACCGGACCGATCCGGCAGATCGAGGCCCAGGTCAAGAGCCGGCACGGTCTGGCGCCCCTCGGGGGCGCCGGAGGCCGCCGTGGCGCGCCGGCGGCGGGAGCGCCCTGAGGCGTTCCGGGACTGCTCCGATGAGGGTTCACCAGTCGGAGAGGTGGAGGAAGAGGCAGAGGAGTCGGCGACGTCGGTCACCCCGGCATCGGACGAGCTGTCCGACGCGCTGTGGGAGTCGGGAGCGGAGGCGGAGGAGTCGCGCGCCTGACGGATGGCGGCGACGAGCTCACTCTTGCGCATACGGGAGGTGCCCTTGAGGCCCATGGAGCCGGCAAGCGACTGAAGCTCGGCCAGACGCATGGTGGAAAGCGAGGGCTGGGCGCTGGAGGTCTCGGTCACGAGTGTCCTAACGGTGTGATGACGCTCCGAAGAAGGAGACGTTCAACTGGGGAGACTTCCCCGGAATCGTTCACGGGGTGGGTCAATGCACTGCCGGTTTCTGCTGAGACCTGAGCCTCAGGTCCGGGGCTGGTGCGGTCAGCGGCGTGGTGCGATCCGCGCGGCCGACGGCGTCAGCATAGCAGCCCCTTCGCGCAGTGCCTAACGGAACACCGGCGAGCAACGCCGGGGATGCCGCCGGTATTCCACCCATGACGTCTCTCGCCGCCTCGACGCCGGTGGGGCCGACCGTCCGTACGATCAGCCCCACCAGGCTGATCGACTCAGGCGCACCCGAGCCGGCTCCTATCCTTCAAGCCCCCGGGCTTGCGGCTTCAGCGACCTGCGAGAAGCGCCCCCATGGGCGCGAAGTCGGCCAGCGGGTCAACCGGCGCCTGGCGCGGGAAGCGCTCCATGAGTGTGGCCAGCTCCCGCCCCGCCCGGGCCACGCGCTCGTTCAAGGGCGACTCGGGCCTCTCAGAGGAAGACGGTGTCTGCCAGGCCGCACCGAAGTCCTCACTGGCAGCGAAGACAGCGGTCCGCGTCGGCAGGGCCTTCATGTAGGCGACCAGCGGTCGCAGCGCCATCTCGGTGACAAGACTGTGCCGCGCAGTGCCGGCCGTCGCCCCCAGCAGGACGGGGACGCCCTCAAGCGTGCCAGCCGGCAGCACATCCATGGCGGACTTGAACAGTCCGGAGTAGGAGGCCTGAAAGACCGGGCTGACAAGGATGACGCCGTCGGCGGCGGACAGGGCGTCGATCATCTTCTGCAGGTCGGCAGACACCGGTCCGCCCACACTGGCCAGGGCGATGTCCTTGACCAGGGGCCTGAGCCCGATGACCTCGATGCTGGCGAGGCGGGAGTCGGACTCCAGGGCCTTGCGGGTCGACTCGGCCAACCGCTCGGCGAGCATCCGGGAGGTCGAGGGCTCCGAGACCCCCGCGTGCAGAGCCACGATCCGGCTCAGACGCCCCATCTGGGTATTGGCGTAGACATCGTAGGTCGGCGATCCGGCCAGGGACTGGGTGCCCCCGAACGGGGCGACGGGCGCGGTCGTGCCAGTGGTCATGTCATCCTTCTTCTGCTCGTCACTCGTCGTGTCAGTGGTGTCAAAGGTCTCCCAGGCCATCTCAGATCCTCACCTTCCGACCTGTGAGCGGGTCGAACTCGTTGGACATGGAGAAGGGCCCCTCAGCCGGGGGCTCGGCCCCCTCCAGCAGGGCCCGGTGGCGCGGATGGAGCGGCGCGTCAGGAACACCCTCGGACGTAGTGGGCTCCAGCTCGGCGCGCAGCGCCGGGACGATCTCGGAGCCCAGGTACTCGATCTGCTTCATGATCTCCTCGTGCGGGACGCCGCCCAGGTCCAGATTGAAGGCCTGACGCTGGTAGTCGCCGATCGCGTCCCGGTAGGTCAGGTACTTCTCCACGATCTGCTCGGGCGTGCCGACGGCGAGAGGCGTGTGCTGCGTCATCTCCTCCAAAGACGCCCCCTGGTAGACGTAGGTGTTGCGGAAGTATGGGGTGTAGCGCTCGATGGCCTCGGCCTCGCTCCTGGCGGCGAAGATCTGGCCGCCCAGGCCCACGATCGCCTGCTCGGGCCTGCCATGGCCGTAGAAGGCGAAGCGCTCTCGGTAGAGGCCGACCATCTTCTTGACGTGGTCGATGGGCCAGAAGATGTTGTTGTGCAGGTATCCGTCTCCATAGTAGGCAGCCTGCTCGGCGATCTGGGGCGAGCGGATGGAGGCGTGCCATACGAAGGGCGGGACGCCGTCGAGCGGGCGGGGCATGGAGGTGAAGTCCTGCAGCGCGGTGCGGAACTCACCCTCCCAGTCCACGTTGGTCTCGCGCCACAGGCGGCGCAGCAGGTCGTAGTTCTCCACCGCGAGCGAGATGCCCTTGCGGATGTCCTTGCCGAACCAGGGGTAGACCGGGCCGGTGTTGCCGCGCCCCATCATGAGGTCGACGCGCCCGTCGGCAAGGTGCTGGAGGTAGGCGTACTCCTCAGCCAGACGCACCGGATCGTTGGTGGTGATGAGGGTGGTCGCGGTGGTCAGGAGCAGCTTGTCCGTGCGTGCGGCGATGTTGGCCAGCAGGGTCGTGGGCGACGATGGCGCGAAGGGCGGGTTGTGGTGCTCCCCGGTGGCGAAGAAGTCCAGACCTGCCTGCTCGGCCAGGACCGCCATCTCGACAGTGTTCTTGATGCGTTGGTGCTCACTGGGTGCCTTACCGGTAGCCGGGTCGGTGGTGATATCTCCCACCGTGAAGATTCCGAACTGCATAAGACGTCCTCTTTTCTACACTGGATCTACTTCATTTCTTGTGTGCTGACGGAACCGAGGACATCGATAGTTTATTTCTCAACTTCGTGAGTGTGGCGCGATTCCCACGTGGGAGCGTGGCACGACCACCCCACCGGGACTCCGAGGCGGACGCGGATCGCGGGCGCCCTCGGACTCGAGGACGCCCGCGATCAAGAAGGCGGATGAAGAAGCCGTTCGTGCGGGTCAGGAGGTCAGGACCGCCCCGCGGGTGTCGATACCGGGGCTGAGCACGCTCCAGCCGTGGTTCTCCAGGGCGAATCGGGTCTGGTCGGCCAGAGTGGACAGAACCAGAACCGTGGGACCTGCGCCGGAGATGACGGCCGGGTAGCCCTGCTCGCGCAGGGAGTCCATGACCGCCATCGAGGCGGGTAGGACCCCACGCCGGTACTCCTGGTGGAGCCGGTCCTCGGTCCCGGCCATGAGCAGGTCGGGGCGCCCGGCGAGCGCGAGCATGAGCACGGCGGCCCGGGAAGTGTTGAACAGGGCGTCCTCGCGCGGCACGGAGACCGGCAGGACCTGGCGGGCCTCCTTGGTGGACAGGCGCGTCGTCGCCGGCGGGATGAGCAGACTGACGCCGAGGGAGGCGTCCACGGGCATGGGCGCCATGCGCGGGCGCCCCCCGCGCTCGACCCAGGCGACGGTCGCGCCTCCGAAGACGGCGGGAGCGACGTTGTCGGGGTGACCCTCGAAGTCGGTGGCCAGGGCGAAGATCCGGTCGTCGCTGAGAGCCTCGGGCTCGGAGATGAGGCCGCGCGCCAGCATGAGCCCGGCCACCGCGGCACTGGCGGAGGATCCCATGCCCCCGCCGTGGGGGATCCGGTTGACGCAGCGCATCTCGAAGCCGGCCTGAGGTGCTCCGACGGCGTCCAGACCTGCCCGCAGGGCCTGCACGACGAGATTGTCGTCGTCAGTGGGGACCGTCTCGGCGCCGACGCCCTCGACGATGACGCGGGTGGTGCCGGTGGTCGGCCGTACCGAGACCTCGTCGTAGTAGCGGAAGGCCATACCGAAGGAGTCGAATCCGGGTCCCATGTTCGCCGTCGTTGCCGGGACCCGGACGGCCGCGCGCTCGTAGACGATGCGCATGTCACTCACCCTCGACGCGTTGGATGGAGACGATCTCGGCGACCCGGTCCGAGGCTCGCAGCCCCTCGACAGCGGCGTCGAGGTGGAAGACGGGAGCCGGATGGGTCACGAAGGTCACGACGGCCTGGTCCTCGCTGCCATCGGTGGTGACGTAGGCGCTCTGGCGCACCGAGTTGATGGAGACCCCATTCTCAGCGAAGACCGTGGCCATGGCGGCCAGGGAGCCGACGGCGTCGTCGGAGCGCAGCTGGATCTGGTACCGGGTGACGGCGGCCTCCGGGCCGAGGACCGTCAGGCTCGCGTAGGAGGACTCACGGGGGGCCTGGCCGCCGTGGACCCGGTGGGCGGCGGCGGCGACGACGTCGGACAGGACTGCGGATGCTGTCGGGGCTCCTCCTGCGCCCTGACCGTAGAACATGAGGCGCCCGGCGCTCTCGGCCTCGACGAGGACGGCATTGTAGGCGCCGTGAACGCTGGCCAGCGGGTGGTCGTTGGGCACGAGGGCGGGATGGACCCGCACGGAGACGCCTTGTGCGTGCTCGTCGTCGCGGTGCTGGGCGATGGCGAGCAGCTTGAGCTCGCAGCCCGAGGCGTGGGCCTCCCGGATGTCGTCGGCGGTGACTTCACGGATACCTTCGACGGAGACGTCATCGAGGCCCACGCGGGTGTGGAAGGCGAGCGAGGCGATGATGGCGGCCTTGGCGGCGGCGTCCAGGCCGTCGACGTCGGCGGTGGGGTCGGCCTCGGCGTAGCCGAGCTCCTGGGCGGTGGCCAGGGCGGTCTCGAAGGACAGGCCCTTGATGCTCATCTCATCGAGGATGTAGTTGGTGGTGCCGTTGACAATGCCGAGGACGCTGGTGACGCGGTCGCCGGCCATCGACTCGCGCAGCGCGTAGACGACCGGGATGGCACCGGCGACAGCGGCTTCGTAGTAGAAGTCAGTGCCGGCCGCAGCCGCGGCGGTGTAGAGCTCGGGGCCGTGGGCTGCGATGAGGGCCTTGTTGCCGGTGATGACGCTGGCCCCGGCCTTGAAAGCGGCCAGGATGAGGGTGCGGGCCGGCTCGATCCCGCCGATAAGCTCAATGACCAGGTCGTTCCCGGTGGCGACAGCGGTGGCGTCATCGGTAAGAAGGTCCCGGGAGACGGAGGCGTCACGCGGCGCGTTGACATCACGGACGGCGACGCCCGTGATCTCAAGACGTGCACCGGAGCGGGCGGCGAAGTCGTCGGCCTGCTCGCTGAGGAGGCGAATGACCTGACTGCCAACGGTCCCGGCGCCGAGGACGCCGACGGTGAGTGTGCGCTGGGCGGGTGAGAGGTCCTGAGCCACGGGATGACCACCTTGCTGTGTGTACTGTGTTGCGTGCCGTGCGTGGGCACTTCGACTGCGTCATGCGATGAGGCCGCTCACGACGGGCACGGTCAACCGGCCGCACGCCCGCGCTGGCCATCACTGCGGGCCAGCATAAGGGGCATCGGCCGTGGAGCGCTTGCGTGTCCGCCTGTGGACACACGGCCGACCCTGTGCGCCTTGATCCGATGGAGCCGGGAGAGGCGCCTCCGGAACCCGCCTGAGAAGGCACGGACGGGAGGGACTCTCTCAGCGGCGCCAGATGATCTGCTTGAGCAGCCGAACGATCACCCGCCCCAGGCCCATGGATACCGGGGTGGTCGCACCGTCGGAGTACCCCCAGGCCGGGGGCGGCTGCTCCAGGGAGGAGACGAAGGCAGTCAGTGAGGACGAGGAGGTCGTTGCGCTCATGCCTTCAGGTTAGGAAGCAGCGCGCCACCTAGCGCCCCCCAGGAGAACGATTGGCGGGGAGGGATCCTCCTCCCCAAGGCTGAGACGATCCCATGGGTTTCTCCTGCTTCCGGCAGTCCGTCCCGAGCAGGGCCGACGGAATGCCGAACGGCCCGCTGGGCGGAGATGGCCAGTGGCCCCGCCCCGGTTCAACCGGGGCGGGGCCACTGGGTGGGCTCCGATGTCAGAGCGCTCAGGCTCGAGAAGCGGCTACCCGCGTTCAGGAGGCCTTGCGGCGGCGAGCCACCAGCAGGGCGCCACCACCCAGGCCGGCACCGGCGAGCAGCAGGAGCGCAACGGCGTTAGCACCGGTGTGCGCCAGCGGCGGGGTGCCACCATTCGGCGTCTTCGGGGTGGAGGTGGGCGGCACCGGAGCACCCGGAGTGCTCGGCGGCTGCTCCTGCGTGGTCGTCGTCGGGGTGTTCACCGGCGGGGTCGCGGGCGGGTTGGACGCCGTGGGCGGGGCCTGCGCGGTCGTCGTCGGCGGGGTGGCCGGCGGGTTGGACGCCGTGGGCGGGGCCTGCGCGGTCGTCGGCGGCGTCGCGGTCGTCGTCGGCGGGGTGGCCGGCGGGTTGGACGCCGTGGGCGGCATCTGCGCGGTCGTCGGCGGCGTCGCGGTCGTCGTGTTGGTCAGGGAGACCTTGACGAGCTCCTGGTCGCGGATGGTGAAGGTATTGGTCTTCTGACCGTCCACGGTGAAGACCGGCTCGCCCCAGCTGAAGCCGGAGGCGGCGGGCTGAGCCTTGGAGGTGTCCTCGGTGAGCGTGATCTTGGTGCCCACGGGGAAGGTGCCGTCGAAGGCGACCGGCTCACCCGGCTTGACCGTGACGGAGGAGGTTCCGGTGCGGCCCTCTCCGGTGGCCTTCTGGCCCTCGGGAGCCTTCCAGTCCGGGTAGGAGCTGGCTGCGGCCGGCAGCTCGTAGGCGACGTCGACGACGAAGCTGGAGCCGGCGGCCTGTGCGGCAGCCTCGCCCTCGACGACCTTGGTCACGTCGAAGCCGCCGAAGCCGGGCTCCATCTGGACCGAGATGTCAAAGTACTGGACGTAGGACTGCTGCTGGGTGCTGGTCAGGTCCGTACCCTTGAGGTTCACGGTGTTCTCGTAAGAGGTGCCCCGGGAGGCGGCGACGGCGTTGCCGTTGGCGTCCACGAAGGAGACGGGGTACTCCAGGGTGAAGTTGGTGCCGTTCTGGAACGGACCAGTCACCTCATAAGTCGCAGTGCGGCCGTCCTGGGAGTAGGTGGCCTTGACGTCGAAGTCACCGTACTGGGTGGTGGCGTCCTGACCAGCGGCGTTGGTCACCGGGATGGACTTGCCGTCCGCGGGACGCAGGTTGAGGACTGTGCGGGTGGCGTCAGCCTGGTTAAAGGTCATGCCGGCACCGAGCGTGTCGGTGAAGACGATGGTCTGGCGGGAGCCGTCGAAGGTCTTGCCGAGCTTATCTCCAGTGGTCTGGTTGGCCCCGAAGTTCACGCCCCAGGTCAGCTCCTTGTAGTTGTTGTAGAAGCTGGAGGCCCACTTGGTGAGCTCCCAGTTGCTCTCCTCGGGGCCGCCGATGCCGCCGCCACCGGGCAGGGTGACGGCCGTGGTCACACCGTTGACGGTGAAGTCGACAGTCTGCACGTCGGCAGCCTTGGCAACGGCCACCAGGGCGGAGCCGGAACCCTTGAAGTTGTGGAAGCCGGCGGCCTTCAGCTCGTCAACCTTGGAGTTGAAGGTGCAGGTGACGTCCTTGACAGTCAGGGTGCAGGTGCCGACCTCGACGTCCTTGCCGCCGTGCTCGACGGTCATCGGGTGGGTCTCGCTGTTCTGCAGGTTGGTGAAGTACTCACCCAGACCGATCGTGAAGGAGTCGCCGGACTTGAGGTTGGCGTCGACACCGCTCCAGTCGAAGCTGAGGCGGGCGAGGTCGTAGGTGTTGAGCTTTCCGTCCTGCTCAACGTTGTTGCCGTCCACACGTGTCAGAGACAGGTTGGTGACGTTGACGCTCTTGTTCTCCTCGGCGCTCGCCTGGGGGGCGAACTGGGACATGATCGCGACAAGGAAGAGAGTGAGGATGGCGGCGGCCCCCCTCACCGCCCCTCGCGAGAGGGCCGGCCGAGAGGCGGCGCCCGTGGACATTGTGTTCATGGGTTCTCCGGATTCCTGGCATAGATGACAAGGGTTTGCCTTGTGAAACATCACCGAACGTTCCCACCGTCTGTTCAGGAGAGGGAAAGGCCGCCCCGTGATGACCAAGACCACTGTGTCACAAACCGACTGTTTGGGAACAGCGAACACTCAGAACACGCACGACCTCACAGTCTCAGCACATCCAAAACTTACTTTTCAAACAACTCAGTTCCCCACAATTTGTAGGTTTCACACAATGCAAGTATCGCCTGACTATGCCAACCCTGTGTCTCACCTATCGGTTGTACCGCGCTTCAGTTGTGTCACCCCTCCAAAACAATTCGTCGTCAGCCCCATTTCAGAACAACTTCACTCAGAGTTCTTTTAGGTTGTCATTACCTCCAGAATTAACTCACGCTTTCATCAGAATTCACACAGGGGCGCCGTGGTTCCAGGAATTGTTCCTGGAACGACGACGCCCCTGAGAGTTACCGGAGGTCTCAGCCCTCGAGGCGCAGGAGGTCCTCGATTGTCTCAGGGCGCAGGACCCATCCCGACTCGCCCTCAAGCACCCAGCGAACACCGGGGCGAGTGAAGAGGTTGTAGCTGGAGGCCATGGAGCGCCCGTAGGCGCCTGTGGCGGGCACGGCCAGCACGTCACCGACAGCCAGGTCGGTGGGCAGGTCCACGTCACGCACGACGACGTCACCGGACTCGCAGTGCTTACCCACCACCCGGCTGCGCACCAGCCCGGCCTGCGGGTCGGGTCGACGGTTGGCGACCAGGGCCGTGTAGGCGGCCTCGTAGAGGGCGGGGCGGATGTTGTCACTCATGCCACCGTCGATGCTGACATAGAGGCGCGAGGCCCCCGCTCCCAGCTCGACGCGCTTGAGGCCGGTGACGGTGTAGAGGGTGACTGTCGTCGGGCCGGCAACCGCGCGACCGGGCTCGATGGAGACGGTGGGAACCTCATCTCCGAGGCGCTCGCAGGTCTCGCGCACGGCCTCGGCCAGGGCGCGGGCAACCTGTGCCGGCGAGGGCGCCACGGGGTCGGCGCCGGTGTAGGCGATGCCGTAGCCTCCACCCAGGTCGATCTCCGGGCACAGGTGCCCGGTATCGACGGCGATCTCGTGGCGCAGGCCGAGGACGACACCGACGGCCTCCCGGAAGCCGGCCAGGTCCAGGATCTGGGAACCGATGTGGGAGTGCAGGCCGGCCAGCTCGAGCTCCTCGGCGGCCATGATGGCGTCGATGGTGCGTCGGGCCGCGCCGGTGGACACCGACAGGCCGAACTTCTGGTCCTCATGGGCGGTAGAGATGTACTCGTGCCCTCCGGCGTGGATGCCGGTGGTCAGGCGCACCATGACGCGGGCACGCTCCGCTGGGCCGAAGTCGCCGCTGCGCCGCAGCTCGTGCACCGCGGCCACGGCGTAGTCGACCTCCTCCGGGGAGTCGATGACCAGGTGCCCCACCCGGTGGCGTACCGCGGTGGTCACCTCCGCCGGGGTCTTGCCGTTGCCGTGCAGCCCTAGGCGGCGGGCACGGGTTGTGGCCTCGTATCCGTCGACCTTCTCCAGGCCTGCCAGCCCCACGGCCAGCTCGACGCGGGAGGCGGTGTCAATGCCCATCCCCTCCTCGAGGACCCACTGGGCCACCTTGGTGGCCAGGAATGCTTTCCCTGCATAGAAGGCCTCTCCCCCGGCCATGCCGTAGTTCGGCCAGAACTCCTCGGCCATGGCGGCGCTCCAGGAGGCGGCGCGGCCGCGCAGATCGGCCTCATCCAGGACGAAAACGGGGCTGGGGGCGTCGGCAAGGATCTCGGAGACGGTCAGCCCACCCAGGGCGAGCTCGCCGTCGGCGGTGCGCCGTGCTGTGGTGGGCCACAGGTCGGGACGGTCCTCGGGCTCGGGACAGGCCAGGGCCCCCAGGGGCGGCTCGCCGGCGGGAAGCTGGTCAGTCATGGACTCTCACATCCTCTCGGGAGCTGCCACGCCCAGCAGGCCGAGCCCGTTGGCCAGGACCTGCCCGACGGCGTCGTTGAGCCACAGGCGGGCCACGTGCCCGGAGCCCACGGCGTCATCCCCACGGGGGGTGACGCGGGTGGCGCCATACCAGGCGTGGTAGGCGGCAGCGAGCTGTTCGAGGTAACGGGCCACTCGGTGCTGCTCGCGCAGGGAGGCGGCCTGGGCCACGGTGGCGGGGAACTGGGCCAGGACCCCCAGCAGGGCGGCGTCGGCCGGATCGTCCAGGGCGGCGGGCTCGAAGGGCGCCTCGTTCGGGTCGCGGCTCACGCCGTGCTCGGCGGCGTTGCGGGCCACGTTGCGGGTTCGGGCATGGGCGTACTGAACGTAGTAGACGGGGTTGTCTGAGGTGGAGGAGGCCAGCAGGTCCAGGTCGATGTCGATCATGGAGTCCATGGAGGAGCGGGCCAGGGCATAGCGGGCGGCGTCCACTCCGACGGCGTCGACCAGATCCTCCAGGATGACGATGGTGCCGGCGCGCTTGGACATGCGCACCGGGACTCCGTTGCGCACGAGGTTGACGAGCTGGCCGATGAGGATCTGCATGTTGGTGCCCGGGGTGTCCCCGAAGGCCGCGCACATGGCCATCATGCGGCCGATGTAGCCGTGGTGGTCGGCCCCGAACAGGTAGAGGGCGCAGTCGGCGCCGCGCTCGCGCTTGTCCAGGTAGTAGGCGAGGTCGGCGGCGAAGTAGGCGGCGTTGCCGTCGGACTTGATGAGGACGCGGTCCTTGTCGTCCCCGAAGTCGGTGGTGCGCAGCCAGGTGGCGCCGTCGCGCTCCTCGATGACGCCGCGCTCGCGCAGGCGGGTGATGGCGCGCTCGACGGCGCCGGAGGTGTGCAGGGAGTCCTCGTGGAAGAAGACGTCGAAGTCGGAACGGAAGGCGTGCAGCTCGGCCTTGACGGCGGCGAACATGAGGTCGACGCCGCGGGAGCGGAAGACCTCGGTGGCCTCGACGTCGGGCAGGGTGGCCGGGTCGGGGCGGCCGGCGGCGAGCTCGTCGGCGGTCACCTGCTGGGCGATCTCACTGATGTAGGCGCCGCCGTAGCCGTCCTCGGGGGTCTGCTCGCCGCGTGCGGAGGCCAGCAGGGATCGGGCGAAGCGGTCGATCTGGGTACCGTGGTCGTTGAAGTAGTACTCCCGTGTGACCTCGGCCCCGCAGGCGGACAGGATCCGGGCCAGGGAGTCGCCGACTGCGGCCCAGCGAGCGCCACCCAGGTGGACCGGCCCGGTGGGGTTGGCCGAGACGTACTCGAGGTTGATGTGCTGGCCGCTCAGGGAGTCGTTGCGGCCGTAGGCCTCTCCGGCCTCGACGATGGAGCGGGCGAGCTCGCCGGCGCTGGCGGCGTCGAGGCGGATGTTGAGGAATCCGGGGCCGGCGACCTCCACGGAGGCGATGCCGTTGAGGGCCTCAAGACGCGGGACGAGGAGCTCGGCGAGATCGCGCGGCTTAGTGCCCGCCTTCTTGGCCAGCTGCATGGCCACGTTGGTGGACCAGTCGCCGTGGTCGCGGTTGCGGGGACGCTCGACGCGAGGGTCGGGGATCTCGGCGGCGGGCAGGGCGAGGGAGCCCTCGGCGGAGGCCTCCTCCAGGACGGTGCGGATGGCTGCGGCAAGCTCTTCTGGGGTCACGCGCGTCAGCGTACCGTCAACGGGCGGACCGGATCACGAGGGAGGCCAACAGCCTCCGGGCATCGTGGGACATGTCGCAGTCTCGTGCCGGTTTCGCTCCGGGACCGGGACGCTGGTACAGTCACGCCTCGGGCCCCGGTAGCTCAGTGGATAGAGCGTCTGCCTCCGGAGCAGAAGGTCGCAGGTTCGAATCCTGTCCGGGGCACCACACCCGAGCCCCCGTCGCCACCCGCGGCGGGGGCTCGCTCATGCGTGTTGCGGCACAATTCCCCTGGCCGAGGCGGAGCCCAAGCGAGTTCCGCGAGGCCGTGAACCGGCTCCGGGCTCTTGACGGGTCCTTCAGTTGAGGGTCTTCAGGGCGAGACTGGGGACATCGGTCATGATGGCGTCCACGTTGAGGTCGGCCAGGCGACGCATCCGCTCGGGATCGTCCACCGTCCAGACGTGGACCTCCAGGCCCGCGGTGTGCGCGGAGGCGACGAAGCGGCGGGTGACCACCGGGACGCCGTGGTAGCTCTCCGGCACCTGGACGGCGTCGACCTTGCCGCGCGTCCAGCCCCAGCGGGTCTGGGGCAGGGGGACGGCCGCCTCGCTGCGCAGCATGAGTCCGAGTACGTCGCTGACTCCCAGAGAGGTCATGGCCCGCGGCTCCTGGCGGCGCAGCACGGCCAGCCTTCTGGCGGAGAAGGAGGCGAACCGGACTCGTTCAAGGGCCTCGGCGTCGCGCACCGTCTGCAGGGCGGCCTGGACCACGCAGGAGTCCTTGAGATCGACGTTGAACCTCATCGTCGGATGGGCGTGGAGGGCGTCATCGAGTCGTACGAAGCCGCGCCCGTCACCGGAGTCGAGATCGGCCATCTCGGCCCACATGACCTCTCCGACGGTGCGGGGGTCGTTCGCGGTGCGGCGCAGGTCCTCATCATGACTGAGCACGACGACGCCGTCGGCGGTCAGCCGCAGGTCTGTCTCCATCCACTCCAGCCCGAGCGCAGCCACATGCTCGACGGCGCTCCAGGTGTTCTCCGGAACCTCGCGTCCGCCACCACGGTGGGCGATGACGGCAGGACGGCGGGTTCGTGACGCGGCAGGCGGCACAGTGGGTCTCCCTCAGCTGCAGTTGGTGGTGAGCTCGACGGCGTTGTGCTGCTTGAGCCAGCCCCACGGCTCCACGGTGGACTCGTCTGCGGTGTCGTCCTTGGTCCGCACCTCGAAGTGCAGGTGAGACCCGGAGGACCGGCCCGTGTTGCCCACTCCGGCGATCATCTGACCGGCCGTGACGGTGTCGCCGACCTTGACATGGATGCCGTCCTCGTACATGTGCAGGTAGCTGGTGTACCAGACCTGGCCGTCAATCTCGTGCTTGATGGTGATGGTTCCGGTGCCGTCGACCATGCCGGCGGTGGTGACGGTGCCGGCGGCGGCCGCGTAGATGGGCGTCCCCACAGGGGCGGCCATGTCCTGTCCGGCGTGCAGCTTGCGGTAGCCGAGGGTGGGGTGGGTGCGGTAACCGTACTCCGAGGAGATCTCGTAGGTTCCCGGAAGCATCGGGTAGAACAGCTGCGGCTTGGAGGTGAAGGCGCTGGTGTCGCCGGAGGCGCCGGTCGCCGAGGAGCAGGTCTTGGCGGCGTTCTGGAAGGCCTCGCGGATCCTGGCCCGGGTGGCGGCGTCGGGAACGTTGGACAGCTGGGTGTCGGAGGCCGACTCCAGGTCGTCGCTGCCGAGCACGGCACTAGCGACGGACGAGGACCTCGTTCCGCCGGCGGCCGGGCTCTGAGTGGCGGAGCCGCCGGAGTGCATCTTCATGGCGGCCGAGGCCAGAGGGGTGTTGTCGAGGTGGCTGGACAAGGGGGCGAGCACCGTGGCCGCAGCCAGGACCGACAGGACGGCGGTGCGCCCCAGGATCCCGGAACCGGTGCGCCGGCGGACAGGGCGCACGGGGGCGGGTCCGGTTGAGGAGTCACGGTGAGTGTCCGGCTTCGACGCTGCCGCGCCCCTGGCCGACGACGCCGGGGCGACAGACTCGTCGGCGGCCCCGGTCCCCGTGGTCTCGGCAGCCGCCCTTTCGGGCTTGGTCTTCCTGGCACTCCGGGCGGCCTTGATGGCGCGAAGGGTCTCCTCGTCCGCCAGCGGCACCCCGGCCTTGCGTGCGGCCATGATCTTGCGGACCTCAGGGACCTCAACGGTCTCCGCGCCGCGGAAGTCCGTGATCCGCTGTGAGAATCGGATCTCGTGCGGCGCCTCGGGAGTGAAGGGCGTCGCGGGCACTGATGGTTCGGCCTGCGGTGTCTGGGCCGCGGCACGGCCCGCCTGTGTGCCGGGGGCACCGAAGAGGGCGGCATGGTGGGGGGTGGAGGCCACGACAGGCTTGGCCGAGGCGGCCGAGACGCCAGTGGGAGACGCTGCGGAGGCACGTTGCTGACGTCGGCTCCCGGAACGGGGCGCGGTCTGCGAGACTACTCCGGCCTCTGGCCCGGCAGAGGTGGTCTGAGCGGCCGCATGACGACGGCGCTGTGTGCCGTCGGACGCAGCAGGAGCCGTGCCACCGCTGGCCCACCAAGGCGTGGTACCGGTGGAGTCACTGGCTGCCCGCCCGAGATCCGAGGTGGACTCGGCCAGAGAGGCCGCGACCAGGGGCGTCAGGGCCGAGGGTGTTGACGGCGCCGCCGACGAGGACTCAGCGTGCTCGCCGCGATGAGAGCGGTGTCGGTCACGACGGTTCTCCGAACGCCCCTCGAACCGGCGAGACTGGGACTGCGGCGTGCTCTCGACGACAGGGGTCTCCCGCGTCTGCTGAGTGCCCTCGACGACCTGGGCGGTACGCAGGTCCTTGCGGGAGCGCCGGGTGGGACGGGTATCGCCGGCGACCTGCGGCGAGGAGGAGACGGACGGGGACACAGACGCGGCGCTGTGCGCCTGCGCCGCCGACATGTGCGGATGCTCGGGCTGACGCGAGGCGGACTCCGGCTGCTCAATGGCGTTCTGACGTCGGCGAGCCATGCGGCTCATCGGCGCCACGGGCTGCGACTCCGTCGGGTCTTCGGGGACCGATCGGGAGGATCCGCCGGCTGGGCGCGTTCCTGTCCGAGTGCCTGCCTCCGTTGCCGGAGGCGCTGCCGGAGCCACGGGCCGCTGTGGATGGTTCTGCTTCTGCGGGGCGAGCGGAACGTCGGGGAGAGCCGATGGGCTCGGAGCGGTGACGGGGCTGGAGGCGGCGCCATTCTGAGCGCGGTGAGTGTGAAGGTCGCGACGTGAGCGGCGAGTGGCCCCGGCGACGTGAGTGGTGTGCGTCGTCGACGGTGACGGCGGGGTGGCTCCGACCTGCGCCTCAGCGACTTGGCGAGCGGCTTCGGCAGCACGTTCCGCCTCGCGACGCTGGCGTCGACTCATGGGCTGCGGGGTCACGTGGGAAGCCTCCAGGTGGCTGTTGTCATAGGGACATAGGGAAGGAAGTCGTTGCTGCCGACGACTCGGCGGTCACGATGTGGTGGCTGCCAGGGCGACAGCCTTGGTTGTACTCGGTTAAAACAGTAGCGGTCTCCTGTGGGTCTTGCCAGGAGAACCAGCACACCTTTGTGTGACCTGTACTTCCCGCACAAATGTGACGGTCCCGTTCGCGGCACCACTCCTGAGCCAGAAACACGTGTCATACGAACGAATCGACTCCTGGTCACCGCAGCCTGACCGGCAGTCGACGATTGTCGTCAGAAACGGCCCGATCTGTGGGTATCCGCTGATCCCACCCCTTGAATCACGATTTAGTCACGGCGCTGGTACTCCTCGCGCTGCATGGCGTCGTTGACCTCGCCGACGAGCTCTTCGAGGATGTCCTCCAGGAAGAGGACCCCGACGAATCGCCCCTGCGCGTTGCGCACGTGCCCGAGGTGGGCCCCCGAGCGCTGCATGGCCGCCAGCGCCTCCTCGACCTCGTCGTCATAGCCGACGGGTACGAGTGCGCGAGCGCGCCAGGCGGGTACCGGTTCGGTGCGGTCGGCGCCGTCGGCGTAGAGGATGTCCTTGAGGTGCAGGTAGCCGGTGATGGCCGGCTCCTCTCCCTCGTCGGCTGCGGCCCGATCGGCAACGAGCGGGAAGCGGGAGAAGCCGGTGGAGGCCACGGCCCGTTCCACGTCCTCGGGCGTGCAGTCCTGGGGCAGGGTGACGAGCTCGCTCAGGGGCACCATGACGCTGCCCGCGGTCTCCTCGGAGAACTCCAGGGCGCCGCTGAGCAGGCCGGTGGAGTCCTCCAGGACGCCTTCGGCCGTGGAGCGCTCGACGATGGAGGCGACCTCCTGGGCGTTGAAGGCGGCGGCGATCTCCTCCTTGGCCTCGATGCCCAGAACCTTGAGGACCCCGTTGGCGAAGCCGTTGAGAGCGTTGACTACGGGACTGAAGACGCGCGAGCACCACACCAGGGGCGGGGCGAGCCAGCGCACCGCCTTCTCCGGGGAGGCGATGGAGATGTTCTTGGGCACCATCTCCCCGGCGACGACGTGCAGGCCCACGACGATGACCAGGGCGATGAGGACGGCCACGGCGTGGGAGCCGGAGTGCCCGACGCCGACGGTCGCGAGCAGGGGCTCCAGGGCGTGGGCGATGGCCGGCTCTGCGACGACACCCAGGCCCGTGGAGCACAGAGTCACGCCGAGCTGGGCGGTGGCCAGCATGCGCGAGACGTTCTGCAGGGCCCGCAGGGCGGTGGCGGCTCGGGTGTCACCGGCCTCGGCCAGCGGCTCGAGCTGGCTGCGGCGCGAGGAGGTGACGGCGAACTCGGCGCCGACGAAGAAGGCGTTTCCGGCCAGGAGGATGACGGTGATCAGGAGGGCGAGCGGCGTGTTCATCGGGGCTCCCCCTCAGGCGCCCGTCCCCCGGACGCGACCTCAGGGTCCTTGGGGCGCACGTGGAGGCGGGTGACGCGGCGCCCGTCCATGGCGTCGACGGTCAGGGACGCGTGAGTCAGCTCGACGACGTCGCCGACGGCGGGAATGCGGCCGAGCTCGGTCATGACCAGGCCGCCGAGGGTCTCGTAGGGGCCGTCGTCGGGTACCTGGATGGCGGCGCGGGTGGCGAGCTCGTCGGGGCGCATCCACCCGGGAACGACCCAGTGGCCCGAGGGGTCGAGGTGGGCGCCGGCGCGGCGGCGGTCGTGCTCGTCGGCGACATCCCCGACGACCTCCTCGACGGCGTCCTCGAGGGTGACGACGCCGGCGGTGCCGCCGTACTCGTCGACGACGATCGCCATCTGGGAGCCCTGGGCGCGCAGCTCGACGAGCAGGTCGGCCAGCGGCATGGTCTCGGGGACGCGGGGCGCGGGGGTCATGAGGGAGGTGGAGGCCACCGGCACGTCGGCGCGCCGCTCGTAGGGGACGCCGATGGCGCGGCGCAGGTGGACGATGCCCATGACGTCGTCGACGTCCCGGCCGATGACGGGGAAGCGGGAGTGGCCGGTGGCGCGGGCCAGGTGCACGACGTCCTCGGCGGAGTCGTCGGCCTCAAGAGTGTGGAGGCGGCCGCGGTCGGTCATGACGTCGATGGCGGTCAGCGCCCCCAGGCCGATGGAGCGGGTGAGCAGGGTGGCGGTGGAGGCGTCGAGGGTGCCCTCCTCGGCGCTGTGGCGCACGAGGGAGGCGAGCTCGCCGGCGCTGCGGGTGCCGCTGAGCTCCTCGGCGGGTTCGATGCCCATGGCGTGCAGAACGGCGTTGGCGGCGCCGTTGAGCAGGACGATGAGGGGCTTGAGGAGGGTGGTGAAGCCCATGAGGAAGGGGGCCACGAGCCCAGCGGCGCGCATGGGGTCGGCCAGGGTGGCGTTCTTGGGGATGAGCTCGCCGATGACCATGGAGAAGGCGTTGACGACGATGAGGGCGATGACGACTGCGGCGCCGGTGGCCACCGAGGTGGCCAGCCAGTGGCTCATGAGGTCGGTGAGCAGGTTCGCCAGGGCCGCCTGCATGGTGTAGCCCAGGAGCACCGTGGTCAGGGTGATGCCGACCTGGGCTCCGGACAGGAGGGTGGACAGGCGGCTCAGGGCACGCTGGACGACGGTGGCGCGCCTGTTCCCAGCGGCGGCGCGGGTCTCAACAGTGGAGGGGTCGAGGGCCACCAGGGAGAACTCACCGGCCACGAACAGGGCGGTGCCCACGGTGAGGACCACGCCGACGGCGATCATGAGCCAGTCGGTCATGCGAGATCCTCCCCCACGTGGAGTGCGACGTGGGCGCCGGAGGAGGACGAGTCGGGGTGAGGGTGGTCAGAGGCGGGCGAGGAGGCGCGGTGCGTGCGGGTGCGGCGCCTGCGGGCCCGACGGAAAGCCGATCGCATAGTGACCGAACGGTACCACCGCGGCCTTCCTCCAGGACTGTCACAACCCGGGCACGAAGCGACATCACGGTCGAGACACGCGTGTGTCCTTGGTCCCGCATTTACTCGCTTGAGACACCCTTCGCCTTCTAGGATGTCCGATGAATGCCGCCGTTCCTCCCCCGGGGTCCCGCTGAGGCTCCCAGTGCCGGAACGGGAGACTGACAAGCTCCGAGGAGACCCGACGTGCCCACGCAGGACCAGACCAGCCCAGGCTTCGGCGCCAACGAGTGGATGGTGGAGGAGATGCGGGCCGCCTGGTCAGCGGATCCCTCCTCCGTGAGCCCCCAGTGGCGAGAGCTCTTCGAGACCGATCCGAGCGCCGGCCTGCACCGGTCAAGTAACCCTTCGAATGGCTTCGCGTCGGCGGCTGCCGGTGGTCCGCGCCGGGCCACCATCACGCCTCAGGTCGCCTCCCCCCTGCGTCACTCCTCCGCCGTCCAGGACGTCACGCGCTCAGACCTTCCGCCGGCCCCGCCGTCGGACACCGCTCCCCCGACCTCGCCTTACGCCCAGCGTCTGGCCGCCCACCCCGCGCACGACCTGGAGGGCGACGGCTGCGAGGAGAGATCCGTCCGGCTCAAGGGGGCGGCGGCCCGCACCGCCAAGAACATGGACGACTCCCTGTCCATGCCCACGGCCACCTCCGCCCGGGCCGTGCCCGCCAAGGTCCTCATCGAGAACCGTGCCGTCATCAACAGCCACCTGGCCCGCACTCGCGGCGGCAAGGTCTCCTTCACCCACCTCATCGGCTGGGCGGTGGTCGAGTCGCTGGCCGAGATGCCCTCGATGAACGTCGCCTACGGAGTCGACGAGGCCGGCAAGCCGGTCCTGCACGAGCCCGCCCACGTGGCCTTCGGCCTGGCCATCGACGTGCCCGGCGCTGACGGGCAGCGCCGACTGCTGGTGCCCTCCATCAAGCAGGCCGACCTCATGGACCTGTCCCAGTTCGTTGAGGCCTACGAGGCCATCGTGGCCAAGGCCCGCGACAACAAGCTGGACCTCGACGACTTCCGCGGCACCACCGTGACCCTGACCAACCCCGGCATGATCGGCACCCTGCACTCGGTGCCTCGCCTCATGCCCGGCCAGGGACTCATCGTGGGGGTCGGCAGCATGGACTACCCGGCCGCCTTCGCCGGTGCGAGCCCCGACACGCTGGCCCGCCAGGCCATCGGCAAGGTCGTCACCCTGACCTCCACCTACGACCACCGCGTCATCCAGGGCGCCGCCTCGGGCGATTTCCTGCGCCTGGTGGAACGCAAGCTCCTGGGACTGGACGGCTTCTGGAACCGGGCCTTCGAGTCCCTGCGCATCCCCCTCGAGCCGGTCGCGTGGATGCGTGACACCACCTACGACCCCGAGCTGGAGACCGGCAAGCCGGCGCGCGTGGCCGAGCTCATCCACGCCTACCGTCAGCGCGGACACCTGGCCGCCGACAACGACCCGCTCACCTACCGCCTGCGCCGCCACCCCGACCTGGACATCACCTCCTACGGGCTGAGCCTGTGGGACCTGGACCGCTCCTTCCCCACCCGGGGGCTGGGCGGGCGCGATCGGGCCACCCTGCGCGAGATCCTCAAGATGCTGCGCGACGCCTACTGCCGCACCGTGGGCGTGGAGTACATGCACATCCAGGACCCGGCCCAGCGAGCCTGGTGGCAGGAGCGCCTCGAGCGGGACTGGGAGAACATCGGCGATGAGGAGCGCCGTCGGATCCTCACCAAGCTGGAGCAGGCCGAGGCCTTCGAGACCTTCCTGCAGACCAAGTACGTGGGCCAGAAGCGCTTCAGCCTCGAGGGAGGGGAGTCCCTCATCGTGGCCCTGGACCGCCTGCTCGACGCCGCAGCCCACGACGGCCTCGACGAGGTCGTCATCGGCATGGCCCACCGCGGCCGCCTCAACGTGCTCACCAACATCGCCGGCAAGTCCTACGCCCAGGTCTTCGACGAGTTCGAGGGCAACGGCGTCATCGAGGGCGCCGGCACCGGGGACGTCAAGTACCACCTGGGCACCGTGGGCGTCTTCTCCGGGACCGACGGCGTGTCCACCCGCGTCTCCCTGGCCGCCAACCCCTCCCACCTGGAGACGGTCGACGGCGTCGTCGAGGGCATCGTGCGCGCCAAGCAGGACCGCATCGGCCTGGGCGAGAAGGGCTACACGGTCATGCCGGTCCTCGTCCACGGTGACGCCGCCTTCGCCGGCCAGGGCGTGGTCTACGAGACCCTCAACATGAGCCAGCTGCCCGCCTACCGCACCGGCGGCACCGTCCACATCGTCGTCAACAACCAGATCGGCTTCACCACCGGCTCGGCCTCGGCCCGTTCCACCATCTACGCCACCGACCTGGCCAAGGGCCTGCAGGTGCCGATCTTCCACGTCAACGCCGACGACCCCGAGACGGTGGCCCGTACCGCACGCCACGCCTACGAGTACCGGCGCACCTTCCACAAGGACGTCATCATCGACCTCATCTGCTACCGGCGCCGCGGGCACAACGAGGGGGACGACCCCTCGATGACCCAGCCGCTCATGTACCGGCTCATCGACTCCCTGGACTCCACCCGAGGGGTCTACACCTCCGCTCTCGTGGGGCGCGGCGACGTCACCCCGCAGGAGGCCCAGGAGATCGCCAAGAGCTACCAGGACGAGCTGGAGAGGATCTTCACCGAGGCCCGCCTCCAGGTCACCGGGGGCAAGGTCTCCGATACCGACGCCGAGACGACCAACACCTCCGCACAGGACCTGTCGGACCCCACGAAGGTGGGCGTGCCCCTGTCCTCCCTGGAGATCCCCTACTCCCAGCAGGCGGGCATCGGCATGATGCTCGGCTGGACCTCGGCCGTGCCGCGCGATGTCGTCGAGCGCATCGGGGACGCCCAGGTCTCCTGGCCCGAGTCCTTCACCGTCCACCCCAAGCTCCAGGCCATGCTCTCCAAGCGCCGCGAGGCCACACGCGAGGGCGGTATCGACTGGGGGCTCGGAGAGCTCATCGCCCTGGGGAGCCTGCTCATGGAGGGCGTGCCGATCCGCCTGGTCGGCGAGGACGCCCGCCGCGCCACCTTCGCCCAGCGTCACGCCGTCCTGCACGACCACACCTCCGGTCAGGAGTGGACGCCCCTGAACTTCCTCACGCCGGACCAGGCGCCCCTGGAGATCTACGACTCGCTGCTCAGCGAGTACGCCGCCCTGGCCTTCGAGTACGGCTACTCGGTGGAGCGGCCCGAGGGGCTGACCATGTGGGAGGCCCAGTTCGGCGACTTCGCCAACGGCGCCCAGTCCGTCATCGACGAGTACGTCACCTCCGCCGCCCAGAAGTGGGGGCAGCGCTCCGGCCTGGTCATGCTGCTCCCCCACGGCCAGGAGGGGCAGGGACCGGACCACTCCTCAGCCCGTATCGAGCGCTACCTGCAGATGTGCGCCCAGGACAACATGCTGGTGGCCCAGCCCTCCACGCCCGCCAGCTATTTCCACCTGCTGCGCGAGCACACCTACCGCCGCCCACGCCGTCCTCTCATCGTCTTCACCCCCAAGCAGCTGCTGCGTCTGAAGGCCGCCTGCTCACCGGTGGAGGACTTCACCTCCGGCACCTTCCAGCCGGTCATCGGGGAGACCGACGACGCCGTCCTAGCCGCGGCGCAGAAGCAGAACGTGGACCGGGTGCTGCTGTGCTCGGGGCGCGTCTACTACGACCTGCTGGCCCACCGGACCAAGATCGGGGACACGGGCACGGCCATCGTCCGCCTCGAGCAGCTCTACCCGCTAGATGCCTCTGCCATCGCCGAGGCGCTGGCTCCCTTCAGCGGGGCCGAGCTCGTGTGGGTTCAGGATGAGCCCGCCAACCAGGGCATGTGGCCCTACCTGGCGCTCAACCTGCCGACCGACCTGACCGGCGGTGTCCTGCCCACGCTGGTCTCCCGGCCCGAGGCCGCCGCCCCGGCGGTGGGCACCGCCGGCCTTCACCGCGCCCAGCAGGAGGAGATCATCCACCAGGCCTTCACCCGGGACTGAGACCAGGCCGGTCATCACCGATCCGTCCCCGGTCAGCCCCATCGAAATGCCGTCAGCCTCCCCCGTTACGACGCAAGGTCACGATAATGTCAAGGCAGCATGAGGAATCATGAGGCATGAGGAGGCGCTGTCATGCGTGAGACGAGGCTGAGCTTCATCGGCGACGAGCTGGTGGCCGGTCATGGTGACGGGCGCGCTCTGGGATGGACGGGCCGGGTCATGGCCCGTACGCCCCGGGACGCCGACATCCTGTGGACCTCACTGGCGGTTCCCGGTGAGACGACCGCCCAGATGTCCGACCGCTGGGGGCCCGAGGTGGCACGGCGCTCCACGCACACCGGCATCAACCGGCTCGTCGTGGGACTGGGAGTGGCCGACGTGATCGCCGGCATATCATACGCCCGCTCACGCCTGGCCCTGGCCAACATCCTCGACACTGCCGCCTCCGACCACCGCGAGTGCTTCGTCGTCGGGCCCCCTCCCCTGCCGGAGGCCGATCCCGACGCCACCGCCCAGCTGTCCCAGGCCGCCGAGGAGGTGTGCCTGCGCCGCAATGTGCCCTACGTGGACGCCTTCGAGCCGCTGCGCAACCACGAGCAGTGGACGGCCGACGTGGCTGCCGCCGGCGGCACGCACCCGGGCCAGGCCGGATACGGTCTGCTGGCCTGGCTGGTGCTGCACCGCGGCTGGTACGAGTGGCTCGGCGTCGAGCGCCCCGAGTCCTGAGACCCGACGGCCCCGGTTACGTCACGTCGGCCGGTCACCGCTGCGGTGACCGGCCGACGTCTGCTATATCTCAGGGCGTTGCGCTCAGCGCGCCACCCGGCTCAGGCGTTGGGACGCTTGCCGTGGTTGGCGC
The DNA here is from genome assembly GCF_005696555.1 of Actinomyces sp. oral taxon 171 str. F0337. Classification (NCBI taxonomy): domain Bacteria; kingdom Bacillati; phylum Actinomycetota; class Actinomycetes; order Actinomycetales; family Actinomycetaceae; genus Actinomyces; species Actinomyces sp. oral taxon 171. Next base: position 2,237,081 of record NZ_CP040005.1, read on the forward strand.
TGGACTTGGCGCGTGCACGACGCTTACGACCGCGCTTGCTCATCACTGCCTCCTCGTGTCTTGACTCGCCCCACGAGGGGGCACGGAACGCCGCCAATTCTCGCACACGGCAACGCGCCCCGGCCAGTCTCGCACCGCCGACCAGCCGGTGAAGGAGACCACACGTCACTGCTGGCGACGACGACACGGAGCCGGGATGGCCCGGGGCCGCCCCCTCAGTCGCGCTCGAAGCGGACGGTCCGGGAGGACTCGACCCTGGACTCCACGATGCGCACCACCTGTCCGGAGGCGGAGGCCCGAGTCCGGGTCGTGGTCGACGTCGTCGTCACGCTCACCGCGGTGGCGCGCAGGGCCGACAGGCGCCCAAGGACCCGGGCGCGCAGCTCGGGAGGGGCCTGCTCGGCGCACCGCGAGCGCAGGATCTCACGCAGGTGGGTCTCGGCGTCGGCGATGCGCGAGCAGTGCGAGCAGGTGGCCACGTGCTGGGCGAGGCGCTCGGCGAGGTCGGCGGTGCACTCGCGGTCGAGGAAGGCCTCCAGGTGGGCGCGGGCCTCGGCGCAGGAGCAGTCCTGGGAGCCGTCCGTAGTCTTAAGGGTCTTGGGGTTCTTGGCGGGCTCAGCGTTGTCGCTGCTGGTTCCCGGTTTCATGCGGTCTGTCATTTCTCCTCCTCCCCGTACCCGTACTCGCGGGCGTAGTCGGCCAGCAGCTCGCGCAGCTGGCGGCGCCCTCGGTGCAGCCGGGACATGACGGTCCCGATGGGCGTGTCCATGATCTCGGCGATCTCCTTGTAGGAGAAGCCCTCCACGTCCGCCAGGTAGACGGCCAGGCGACGGTCCTCGGTGAGCTGACCCAGGGCGTCCTTGATGTCGGAGTCCGGCAGGGCGTCCAGGGCGAGGTTCTCCGCGCTGGGCAGCCCCACCGAGTCGTGGGAGGCGGCCCGGTGCAGCTGCCAGTCCTCGACCGTCTCCGCGTCGGACTGGAGCGGCTCGCGCTGCTTCTTGCGGTAGGAGTTGATGAAGGTGTTGGTCAGGATCCGGTAGAGCCAGGCCTTGAGGTTGGTGCCGGGCCGGTACTGGTGGAAGGAGCCGAAGGCCTTGGCGTAGGCATCCTGCACGAGGTCCTCGGCATCGGCTCGGTTGCGGGTCATGCGTAGGGCGGCGCCGTAGAGCTGGTCCAGGTAGGGCAGGGCCTCGGCCTCGAAGCGGGCGGCGCGGGCGGCCTCGTCCTCACCTGCCGGCGCCCGGTCCAGACCGTGCGCAGCATCGCCCGGATCGATCACCTCGTCCAGGGCGATCTCATCTGTGTGGTCGTCGATGTCCGTCATCAACCATGAGCCTAACGTGCCCAGGGAGTCCTCGGCCTCACCTGCGCCGAGAAGCTCGGTCATCGTGGCGACTCGTCCCGGCATGCGGCGGTGCCGACGGTGCCCGTCCTGGCGACCGGATCGCTCATGACGACCTCGTGGCCCGCCCGGCGGTGCGCCCCGTCGGCGTGCGGTCCGGCTCAACGACGGCACGGTCGGCTGCTGAGTGCTCATGTCCCGGCCAACACGATGACGCCCCGGATTCATTCCCCGTCCGCGTTCAGCGAGGCACGCGCCACGTTCGAACGGCGATATTGCTGGCCCGAGCCGCCCACGTAGGCCAGGATGGGGGCATGAACATTCTGCGATCCTTCGCCCGCCCCATGCTCGCTGCACCCTTCATCGTCGATGGGCTCGACGCCCTGGTGCGTCCGTCGCGCCACGTGGAGAAGTTCGAGAAGGTCGCCCCCACGCTGGAGCGGGTCGGCCTGCCACCGGTGCTGGCCGCCGACGCCCGGCTGCTCACCCGCGCCTCGGGTGCCGCAAGCCTCGTGGCCGGACTGGGGCTGGCCGCCGGCCGAGCTCCCCGCACGAACGCCACCATCCTGGCCGCCCTCAACGTACCCCTCACCGTGGTCAACAACCCCGTGTGGACGGTGAAGGGGACGCAGGCCCGTAAGGAGGCCCTCTCCGGGCTGCTGCGCGGGGCCGCCCTGGGGGCCGGGCTCGCGCTGGCCGCCGTCGATCGTCAGGGCAGGCCGTCACTGGCCTGGCAGGTGCGCAACGCCCGCCAGCAGCGTGAGGCGATGCAGGCCGCCCAGCAGGCCGTCCAGCAGCGCCACGTGACCGCCTGAGGCGCCGACGTCGGAACCCGTCGGCCCCTGGCCCGGGTCAGACGTCGGTTCACCGCCACCGTCTAGAACGCTCCGGTAGCTGTCACCTGGGTGTCACGGGCGGCGGCTACTCTCACCCCGGTCCGCTGCCGACCGGTCGCGGCGCCCTGACGCGCCCGCACCACCTCATCACCACACGCAGACACGTCATCGACACGCAGGGAGCACTCATGACCGTCCAGTCCGCCCAGCCGGCTCAGGCAAGCCAGACGACCCAGTCGAAGCAGGCTGAGGAGCCCGACATCGTCTACACCTGGACCGACGAAGCCCCGATGTTGGCGACCCACTCCTTCCTGCCGGTCGTGCGCGGTTTCGCCCAGCGGGCGGGCGTGAGCGTCGGCACGGCGGACATCTCGTTGGCGGGACGCATCCTGGCATCCTTCTCCCTGGCCGACGACGACCTGGCCCGCCTGGGTGAGCTCACCCAGTCCCCGGCGGCCACGATCATCAAGCTGCCCAACATCTCGGCCTCCCTGCCCCAGCTCAAGGCCGCCATCGCCGAGCTTCAGGCCCTGGGCCACGAGATCCCCGACTACCCCGACTCCCCTGCCACGCCCGCCGAGCGGGAGGCGCGCGCCGCCTACGACGCCGTCAAGGGCAGCGCTGTCAACCCCGTCCTGCGTGAGGGCAACTCGGACCGGCGCGCCCCGGCGGCCGTCAAGGCCTACGCCCGCTCCCACCCGCACTCGATGGGGGCCTGGTCGCCCGAGTCGCGCACCCGCGTGGCCACGATGGGGACCGGGGACTTCCGGCGCAATGAGCGCAGCGTCGTCGTGCCCGAGGCCGGCACCCTGCAGATCCGGTTGCGCCCGTCCGACGGCGGCGATCCGATCGTCCTGCGGGAGTCGCTGCCGGTGACGGCCGGGGAGGTCGTGGACGCCACCTTCATGAGCGCCGCCGCCCTGGACGAGTTCCTCGCCCGACAGGTGGCCGCCGCCAAGGATGAGGACCTGCTGCTGTCGGTGCACCTCAAGGCCACGATGATGAAGGTCTCCGACCCGATCATCTTCGGTCACGCGGTGCGCGCCGCCCTTCCGGGCGTCTTCTCCACCTACGGGCGGGTACTGGCCGAGGCGGGTCTGCGCCCCGAGGACGGGCTGGCCTCGATCCTGGCGGGCCTGGACTCGCTGCCCCAGGGTGAGGAGATCCGCGCCGCCATCGAGGCCGAGCTCGCCGCCGGGCCCCGCCTGTCCATGGTGGACTCCGACCGCGGCATCACGAACCTGCACGTGCCCAGTGACGTCATCATCGATGCCTCCATGCCCGCCATGATCCGTGCCGGCGGCCACCTGTGGGGACCGGACGGCCAGACCGCGGACACGCTCGCCGTCATCCCGGACTCCTCCTACGCCGGGGTCTACCAGGCTGTCATCGAGGACTGCCGAGCCCACGGGGCCCTGGACCCGGCCACCATGGGCTCGGTGCCCAACGTGGGTCTCATGGCCCGCAAGGCCGAGGAGTACGGCAGCCACGACAAGACCTTCCTCATCCCGGCCGACGGCACCGTGGAGGTCGTCGCGGTCGAGGACGCGGGCGCCGAGCCCGGTGCGGTGCTGCTGTCCCACGAGGTGGCCGCCGGCGACATCTGGCGGGCCTGCACCACGCAGGACGCCCCCGTGCGCGACTGGGTGCACCTGGCGGTCACGCGGGCCCGGGCCACCGGTGCCCCGGCCGTCTTCTGGCTGGACCCCGAGCGTGGCCACGACGCCGTCCTCATCGACCTGGTGCACCGTTACCTGGCAGGTGAGGACACCGAGGGCCTGGACATCCGCGTCCTGGACCCGGTGGCGGCCACGCGCCTGTCCCTGGAGCGCGCCCGCCGCGGCGAGGACACCATCTCGGTGACCGGCAACGTGCTGCGTGACTACAACACGGACCTCTTCCCCATCCTCGAGCTGGGCACGAGCGCCAAGATGCTCTCGGTGGTGCCGCTGATGAACGGCGGCGGCCTCTATGAGACCGGGGCCGGGGGCTCGGCCCCCAAGCACGTGCGCCAGCTGCTCGAGGAGGACTACCTGCGCTGGGACTCCCTGGGCGAGTTCCTGGCCCTGGCGGAGGCCTTCCACCACGTGGGCCAGGTCAGTGGCAACGAGCGCGCCGAGGTGCTGGCCGACGCCCTGGAGGCCGCCACGGCCCGGCTGCTGGAGGAGAACCGTTCCCCGGCACGCCGCCTGGGGCAGATCGACAACCGCGGCTCGCACGCCTGGCTGGCCCTGTACTGGGCCCGCGAGCTGGCCGCGCAGGAGACCAGTACCGAGCTCGCCGCCGTCTTCTCCCCGATCGCCCAGCAGCTCGAGGCCTTCAACGACACGATCCAGGCCGAGCTGCTGGCCGTCCAGGGCTCCCCGGTGGACATCGGCGGCTACTACCGCCCCGATAAGGCCCTGACCGACGCCGTCATGCGTCCCTCGACCACCCTCAATGCGGTCATCGAGGCGCTCCAGTAAACTCACATAAAGTAAGGAGTACAAGAGCAACCCATATTCTAAGGATCAAAGAAATCAGCGAATCAGCACCTCGAAAGGAAATACAGCATGCACGCCCTAATCGAAAAACGTGCAAACAAATTTGCAAGAGACTACGGTTTCGATGTTTCAGACGCAGAAAAATTTGAACTCTATACTGCGGCAGTATACCTCCATCGGTATATAAAAGGAGACAAGGAACAAATCAGGTCAGCAGTTATGGGCGGCGGGTCAGACGAAGGAATAGATGTCGCTGCCGTAATCGTCAACAATGAAGTCGTGACGGACCCAAAAGAAATAGAAGACAGGATATCAACTCAACCATCCAATTCAGCTAAAGTAATTTTCATTCAAGCCAAAACAAGTGAAGGCTACGACGCCAAACTGATTTCAAAGTTCCTTCACGGCGTTGAGGCTGTTGCAAAATATGCAATGAAGCCCGGGTCTATCAAACTACCACCCCAACTAGTCGATATCGCAAAATTACTAGAATGCATCGCCGACAACGGAAAGTATTTCGACGATTTTAGAATTCCATGTGAGTTGTACTATGTCACCACCAGCGCGAACGACGGACAGAACGTCACCAATGATCTTCAAATATCAGAAGCTTTAACTAGAATCAACGATCTGCAAGTCTACAACGAGCACCTCACTATTCGAACCCAAGGCTACAGGCAGATTGACGCAAAGGAAAAAGAGAATCGAGGACCTCAAAAGGTACAGTTTAATTTCGAGAAGTCCCTCGCAATTTCCGGGGGAGACGACGTCGACGACCCCATATCATATATTGGCGTTATTTCCGCAAAGGAACTTATGAAATTACTTTGCGACGAAAGTGGGCTGCGTCCAGGGATATTCGACGACAACGTCCGACTTCATCTTGGAGGGAAGAACTCTGTAAATCAGCGCATCTACAAGACTCTCGAATCCGAGCAGCGCAGCAACTTTCCCTTCCTAAACAACGGCGTCACAATGATCGCCACAAGACTTGAAGTGCATGGCAATAGGATGTTGGCTTCAGTATATCAGATCGTCAACGGCGGACAAACGAGCAACCAGATTGTTCAGTGGGCAGATTCCCTAAACGAGAGCAAGAAAAACGACTTACTGTCTTCAGTTTGGATTCCCATAAAAATAATCGTGTCTACCAATCCTGAAATCAGAGCAAACGTGACGGTCTCAACCAACCTGCAAAGCGCAATCAGTAATGCCGACATTCAAGCTAGTTCCCAGATAGCAAAAGAAGTCGAGAGCTACTTCGACCGATCGGGATCCGAGGGGCTTCGCTATGAAAGGCAGCGTCGCGGAGAAGGGCTCCCTTTCGCCAGGACAAGAGTATTTAGTACATTAGAACTCGACAGGGCCGTCGCCGCTACCGTCTTCGGAGACTCCAACAAGGCTATATCTGACTCCAAAGAACTCCAGGAAGAAAATTCTTATGTTTGGGGAGACTACCCACCCGAACTCTTTTATTATGCGGCATGGGTTACGTACCGGGTGGAACGACACATCGCACGAACGGCAAATCATTCAGTCCTGCGAGCGGCGAAATATCATATTGCCATGATGGCTTCAGCTATAGCTCTTCCCGAGTTTATCAGTAACTTCGAAGAAGAAGACAACGAAAAAATACAAGATAGATTAACGAAAATGAAGAGTCCCCTGAGGAAAAAACTTAAAGCGGCGCCAAATAATCAGGAAAAAATTGATGCCGCTATATCGATATCTGCCAATGAAACCTATGATTACTTTGCGAACACCCTGCAAGAAGAAGGTGGGAGCCTACGGAAAGATCATGTCAGAGGTCTACAGCACCAAAAGGCGCTTCTTGCGAGAGTGAGAGATACGAGGGCATCCCTTTAACATCTGCATCGCTGACATTCCATACTCTATGCATCTTGACACGCACCTTGAATAGTGGCGCTGTCACACAATGCTTCTGAGCACCTGCTTTCTATCTGAGAGCCGTCGATCGCTACGCTCTCCAAACCAGCACAGATGTGAGGCCCCAACTGCAGTTGGGGCCTCACATCTGCCATAATAACTAGATGGCATTAAACTCATCTCCCGGAGCCCCAGCGATCTCGTGGCGGGCACCGGTGGCGGCCGGGGGGCTGGACGCCGTCGTGGAGCTGCCGGGGTCGAAGTCGCTCAGTGCCCGGGCCCTGCTCCTGGCCGCCGTTGCCGACGCGCAGACGACGCTCACCGGGCTCCTGCGCTCGCGCGACACCGAGCTCATGCTCGCCGCCTTGAGCGTGCTCGGCGCCCGCTTCGAGGACCTCAACGAGACCGGCACCCGGCTGCGCGTCACGCCCGCTCCCCTGCCACTGCATGTGCAGACCGGATCCGACGGCATCGGACGCATCGACGTCGGCCTGGCCGGGACCGTCATGCGATTCGTGCCCGCCCTGGCCGCGCTGGCCGACGCCCCGGTCATCTTCGACGGGGACGAGGCCGCCCGGCGCCGCCCCATGGCGCCTCTGCTCGACGCGCTGGCCTCCCTGGGCGCGGAAGTCACCCACCTCGGTGAGCCCGGCTTCCTGCCCTTCCGAGTCGCCCCCGGCGACGGCGCCCTCCTGCGAGCCGAGGGCGCCCGGGTGGCGGTCGACGGCTCGGCATCCTCCCAGTTCGTCTCCGCCCTGCTGCTCCTGGGCGCTCTCCTGCCCGGCGGCCTGGAGCTCACCCCCACCGGGCCGGTGCCCTCGCTGACGCACGTGGCCATGACGGTGGAGACGCTGCGCGAGCGGGGCATCGCCGTTGACGAGCCCGCCCCCGGGGCCGGTGACGGCGAGCGCACCTGGCGGGTCCACCCCGGCCACCCCCTCGGCGGACGGGTGGCCATCGAGCCGGACCTGTCCAACGCCGGCCCCTTCCTGGCGGCGGCCCTCGTGGCCGGGGGCCGGGTCAGCATCCCCCACTGGCCGACGGCCACGACCCAGGCCGGCGACGCCTGGCGCGAGGTCCTCCCCCGCCTGGGCGGGGAGGTGACACTCACCGACGGGACTCTCACGGCCCGCGGCACCGGGCGGCTGACCGGGATCCACGCGGACCTGTCCGACGTCGGCGAGCTGGCCCCCACGGTGGCGGCCCTGGCGACCCTCGCCGGGGCGCAGGGCCACACCAGCACCCTCACCGGCATCGCGCACCTGCGCGGGCACGAGACCGACCGCCTGGCGGCCCTGGCCGCCCAGATCCGCCTCCTGGGCGGGGAGGCGGAGGAGAGCAACGACGGGCTCATTATCCGCCCCGCACCGCTGCACGGCGCCGCCCTGCGCTCCTACGCCGACCACCGGATGGCCACCTTCGCCGCCATCATCGGCCTGAGCGTGGACGGGGTGAGCCTGGACGACGTCGAGTGCACCTCCAAGACGCTGCCCGGCTTCACGGACCTGTGGGCCGCCATGCTGGCCACTGCCGCCTGTGGGGACCGCACCGGAGCGACCGCTGGGGCACACGTTCAGCTGACGCCCCCGGGAGATGGCGCCTGATGGCTCGCCGCGACATCGGCACCGACGACCCGCGCGTGAGGGTCCGCCCCGGTCGGGGCTCACGCCCGCGCACCAAGCAGCGACCCAGCCACGCCGACGCGGCCCTGGGCATGGTCACCCGCATCGACCGCGGCCACTACCGCATCCGCCTGGACGAGCCGGACCTCACCGAGGACTCCAGCGGCAACATCACCGCCATGAAGGCCCGCGAGCTCGGTCGGGGCAAGGTCGTCGTCGGCGACCGGGTCGCCGTCGTCGGGGACACCAGCGGCCGCAAGGGCACCCTGGCACGCATGGTCCGCATCGAGGAGCGCACCACCCTGCTGCGCCGCAGCGCCGAGGACGGGGACACCGCCGGCACCGAGAGGGGGATCGTCGCCAACGCGAACCAGCTCGTCATCGTCACCGCCGTGGCCGACCCCGAGCCGCGCCCACGCATGATCGACCGCTACCTCGTGGCCGCCTACGACGCCGGCATGGAGCCACTCATCGTGCTCACCAAGACCGACCTGGCCGACGCCGCCCCGCTGACGGACCTCTACGGCCCCCTGGGCGTGCGCTGCCTGGCCACGAGACTGAGCCCCCACATCGCCGGGACCGAGCCCTCCCAGACCGGTGGGGACCAACGGCCCGACGACGGCGTCGAAGCGGTCCGCCAGGCGCTCAACGGCGCATCCTCGGTACTCGTGGGCCACTCCGGAGTCGGCAAGTCCACGCTCATCAACGCACTCGTACCCGGAGCCGACCGCGCCACCGGACACGTCAACGAGGTCACCGGCCGAGGTCGCCACACCTCCACCAGTCTTCAGGCCCTCGAGCTGCCCGGGGGCGGCTGGGTCATCGACACCCCCGGCGTGCGTTCCTTCGGGGTTTCCCACGTCGGCAGCACCGACGTCCTTCGGGGCTTCCCGGACCTGGCCTCCGTGGCCGAGGACTGTCCTCGCGGGTGCACCCACGAGGACGACGTCGTCGACTGCGCCCTGGACGCATGGGCCGGCACGGCCGACGGGCCGGCCGCACCGGGAGCCTCGGTGGCTCCCGAGGATCGACGCGCACGGGTGGAGTCCTTCCGCCGGCTGCTGGCGCCCTCGCTGGAGGCCGAGGATCCCAGCCGCCCCTGAAGCACCCCTGAGCACGGGCGGCGCCCTTCCGGGAGCATCACAATTTCGTCGACAGCGGGATCCTTCTCCCTGAGGGTCGTTTGTCCTGCCACCGGGCGACGACCCGACAGAAACGGCGTCAGTACTGAGTTTTTTCACGCTTCAATGGACTCACTATTGGACATCATGTGCTAGAACTCACATCACAGAGCCGTTGCAGGATTCAACTACACACCGATTTTGACGGTTCCCACAAGCGAAAGCGCGATAGTCTCATGACATGCACAACCGTCCGACTCCTCCGCTCCCACGTCCCGCCCTGGGCGACCTGTCCGCACGCGCCAACCTCTCTGCGGCGCGCCGGCGCGTCCTGGAGGTCGTGGAGGCTTCAAACGACGCGATGACGGCCGTTCAGGTCGCCAGCGCACTCAACCTGCACCACAACACTGTTCGTGAGCACCTCGACGCCCTGGTTGACGCCGGATTCGTCACGGTGTCCACCAAACCGACGGGTAAGCGGGGCCGCCCGGCCCTGCGCTACGCCTCAACGGCCCCCGACCCCCAGCAGATGGTCGACGCCTACCTGCTGCTGCTCGACGCGATCGCCGACACCCTGGGCGAGGGCGAGGAAGCCCGGGCCACCGCTCTGGAGATCGGTCGCCGCTGGGCCGAGCTGACCCCCGGCACCGTTGCCGAGCCCACGGTCGACGGCGAGCAGGTGGACCGGGTCACCGCCCTCATCCCCTACCTGGCGGTCATGGGCTTCGCCCCGGAGGTCTCCGGTGACACCGTCGTCCTGCGCTCCTGCCCGCTCATCACGCGCAACCACCGGCCGCGCGACCTGGTGTGCACCATGCACGAGGGTTTCCTACGGGCCGTCGTCGGCCCCGACCCGGCTGCCTACGAGCGCCTCAAGTTCCTGCCCAACGGGCCTGACGGCTGCCAGATCGGCTCGACTCAGCCCATCCACGAGGAGCCGGACCTCAAGGTCGTTCACGCCGACGTCGCCTGACCGCGCTGCTCCAACAGCACCCCATCCACCCGTCCACCACTTCTGAGATTGCAAGGCCTCGGCCCCGGGCACAGTCGTCCGGGGCCGAAGCAGCGTTCGGTGGCACTCCCAGCCATGGCCTGAGGACGCCGCAGCTCAGGGACTGACCTCCAGGACGCCGTGAGCACCCTTCTCCATGTCGGCGAAGGAGTGGGACACGAACGCGTAGTGGCCCGGCTCGGAGGCGACGCACTCCACGAAGCCGCCCTGGGCGGGCTGCAGGCCGAGGGCCTGGGAGCCACCGGACCAGGCGTTGCCGATCTGGCCCGGGCCACCGAGGGTCCAGGCCCCCTCGAAGAAGACCTGGTCGAACTGCAGGCCGACGACGTGGAAGGGCGTCGGCAGGGAGGGCCCGGCGGCCATGACCCAGAAGCGCACGCGCTCACCCACCTTGGCCTTGAGCGGCTGCTGGTGGTACTGGAAGGCCACCCCGTTGAAGGTCATGAGGTCGGGGGTCTTGGCGGCGATCTTGTCGGTGTTGGGCTCACCGCCCTCGGGACCGAGGTAGACCTCGGAGGCGACGATGGCGTACTCGCGGTCCACGGCCGGCAGTCCCGGTGGATCGATGATGACGGCCCCGTGCATGCCGGCGGCCAGGTGCAGACTCATCGGCGAGGTGGAGCAGTGGTAGAGCCAGATCCCCGAGTGCTGGGCCTTGAAGGTGTAGACGAGGGACTCCCCGGGGTTGATCGAGCGCATCGCTTTATCGGGCGGGGTGATCCCGGCGTGGAAGTCGAGGGAGTGGCTCATCGTGCCGTCGTTGACCAGAGTGATCTCGAAGGTGTCCCCCACCTTGCCGCGCAGGACGGGGCCGGGGACCTGCCCGTTGAAGGTCAGGCGCCGTTGGGTGACGCCGGCGCCGACCTGCATGACCTGCTCCTTGACGGTGAAGGTGTGCCGGTGGGTCATGGGACCGCCGTCGGGGCTGGCGGGGGCCGGCGGCAGAGCGGCGTCGAAGGCCTTGAAGTCGGCGGGCAGGCGGGCCGAGTAGTCGGGAACCGCGTCATTGCCGGAGCCTGTGTGCTTGCTCTGGCCCCCGCCGTGCTGGTGGCCGCCGGCGGACGCCCCGCCCGCGGTGACGTGGAAGACCATGCCCTGGGCGCGGTGGCCGGCGATGGAGCACCAGCCCTCGATCGGCCCCGCAACGATGCCGGCGTCGAGGGTGCCCTTGGCTCGGGCGGCGATGCGCCCGGTGGTCTGGCCGGTGGCCAGGACAAGGTCGTGGACCTGATCGGCGGTGTTGTCCAGGGTGATGACAAGCCGGTCGCCGGGGGTGACGTCGACCGTGTCCGGCACGAACCGCAGGCCCTCCACCTTGATGGTGGCGTTGACGGTGTTCCCGGTGGGCGAGACGTCCTGGGCGGCTCCGCCCTGACCACGGTTGCCGATGACGCTGCCGACGACGACGGCCGCTCCCGCGGTGAGCAGTCCCATGAGGATGCCGCGGCGGTCAGCTGACTGGAGCAGACCGCCCGATGACGCTGCCGCGGCCCCGCCTCCCGGCGTCGAGCCGGCCCCGCCAGGCAGGGGGCGTCGGCTGCGGTCGATGGCGGGGGCCGTACCGGCCGTCACCGCTCGACGGCGGACGGCATCGGGCTTGTCGACGCTTGTCCCGGGGCTCCCGGCAGCGGCATCGCCGGGAGCCGGAGCAGCACTGCTGGTGTCGCTGTTCGCGGTTCCGTTGGCGGCGGTGTCCTGAGCGCCGCCTGCAGTGGCGTCCTCAGAAGCGGCGGCCTCATCGGGGGATGGTGCCTGCGCGTTGGGCGTCTTGGTCATCGGGTTCCTCTTCGGAGCTGGGCGGACCGGCGGCCCGCGGGGTCGGAGGTGGGAGCGGCGTCGGCCGGGGTGCGAGGCGTGCGCTTGCGGCGGGAGAGCTGGCGCAGGCTGAGGATCATGCCCACCAGGAGGTAGGAGGTCACCAGCGCGGCCAGGGCGCCGGCGACGACGCGCACCTGCCAGGGCGCCGCCGGGTAGAGCGCCAGCAGGAGGCAGGCATTGGCGGCGGTGACCCGGTAGGCGGCGCAGCGGTCCATGATCGCGTTGGTGGCCCGCGTGGCCGCAGGGCCGCCGCCGAGCATCACCGGGGTGAGGTAGCTCAGGGCCGCCACGAGGATCTGGAGGGCGAAGCCCGCCGCCAGGGGCAGGCGCAGGACGTGGATGACCTGGCGGGCGGTGGCGGCGTCATCGGCCAGCGCCATGCGGGCCCCCAGGAGGGCGACACAGCCGACGAACCAGGCCACCGAGGCCGTGGCGGAGGCCGTGGCGAAGGAGGCCGGTGGGACCCGGCGGGCGGTTCGGTACGCGGGTACGAGGACTCCGCAGGCACCTCCCAGGTAGACCAGGGTGCCCAGCCCCGCCAGAGGGGGCCACAGCCCGCAGGCGGCCACCAGAGCAGTGCCACCCACGAGGTAGGGCAGACCACGGGTGGTCCAGCGCGGCGCGACCGGCTCCATGGGGGTGCGCAGCATCGTGGGCCACAGTACGGTGAGCGTGCCCAGGACCGTGGTACCCACGAAGCCCAGCAGCATGGTGGTCGTGTGGGCCAGGTAGAAGCCGTCGGCCAGGTCGGAGCGTCCGTGGGCGTTGGACCAGGAGATGAGGAAGCCCAGGAGCGCACCAGTGGCCAGCAGGACCAGGGCGACGGCGTAGTGGAGGGCCAGGGACGCCAGGCGCGGGGCGATGGCGCGCCGGTACTGCACGGTGATGGCCACGACGCCGGCGATGGCCTGGGCCATGACGATGCCCGCCCCGATAAGCGCCACCGCCTGCTGGCCCATGGTGATGCCGGTGAGCACAACGGCCGTGCCGAGGCTGTGGGCGTAGAGGCGCGCGTCCAGGAGGGCGGCGCCGCCCAGGGCCGGGCGGTGCAGGAGGGTGTCGGCGAAGTGGGCGGACCAGATGGTGATGGCGCTGCCGATCCCGCCCAGGAGCAGGGCGTGCAGGGGCAACCAGGTGCCCCAGGAGACCAGGGGGCCCACGATGGTCAGGGCCGCCAGGACGGCGGCGGTGAGCAGCCAGGCCATGACAAGGGCGTTGCGACGCACCTGGGTGGTGCGCCGGGAGGGCTTCTTGGTGGGACGACCGGGGCCGGGAAGCGAGCCGGGGCGGGGGGCGGACCCGGTACCGGGAGAACCGATGGACAGGCTCATGCGGGGCGCCCTCCCGCCCGCGACGTCGTCGCCCCGGATGCCGCGGCCGCAGCCGGCGGTCCTGCCCGGACCGGCTTGCGGATGCTGCCGGAGGTCAGGACACGCCCCAGGGTGAGGACCATGAAGACGAGAATCGCCGCCACTCCCACGGCGCCGCCGACCTTCCAGACCGTGGAGGCCTCCGCCAGCAGACCGACGACGCGCACCACCAGGCCGGCGTGAAGCAGAACGTAGGGCAGCCACATGAGCCGGTGGTAGGGCAGGGCGCGGTGGACGATCGCGGGGATGATGACCGGTGCATGGGCCAGGATCATGGAGAAGGCGAAGCCCACCGTGATGCAGTGGATGACGGTCTCGTAGGCGGCCCCGTTCAGCCCCTGCAGGCCCCACAGCGACCAGACCGCCCCGGCGACGGCGAGCCACACGTAGCCGGCGAGCATGGAGGCCGCCATGAAGCGCACTCCGCCGCGCAGGCGGACCGTGCGCCGGGCGACGTCGTGGTAGGCCATGACGACGGCCAGACCCAGCAGGGCCGGTGCGACCACGAGGTAGGAGCCCTGAGCGATCAGCATCAGGCAGGCGCCCAGGACCGCCGCACCGGACAGCACCTCGACAACGGTCTCCACCATCTCGTCGAGGAAGGCGATGCGGGCCAGCTCCAGGCGCTCACCGACGATGGTGAGCGTGGGGAAGAGCAGCCACAGCGGGACGACGTCCTCCATGCCGCGGCCACCCAGCCACAGGATGTCTCCCAGCAGGAGGGCGGCCGCGCCCATGGCCTCGACGTCGACGGCGGCGCTGGGGGCGCGCCGGTGAACCCGCAGGTAGATGGCGCACAGGATGCCGGCGGCGCCGGTCATGAGTCCCCTGCCGACAACGTTGGGCGCACCGGCCATGAGGGCCAGGCAGCCCGTGGCACTGCCCAGTGGGGCGAGCAAGGCCCAGGGGGCGCGGGCGGCGACCGCCCGTTCCAGGGCGATGACGGTCCCCAGGAAGCCGACGAGCATGAGGGGGCCGTGGAGCGCCGCCAGCTCGGCCCCGTCAATGGGCGCCGGCAGGTTGAGACGCAGGAGCGCGGCGTTGAGTCCCATGAGGATGCAGGCGGCGCCCAGGGCCAGGGCCACCAGGCGCGGTGCCACCCGGATGGTCAGCGCCCGACCGAGCCGACCGAGCCGACCGAGCCGGTCGGCCGCGTTGTCAGCCGCGTCGTCGGCATTGGCGGTCCCGTTGGTCACGTCGCCGGCCGCGTTGTCATCAGCGAGCGCCTTGACCTGCGCGTGCGCGGCCGCCGCCGGCTTGTCCGTCTCCACGACCCAACCGTATCCAACCGCGCTGGAAACGCCCGCACTCGCATCAACAAGAACGTCATAGCCGACACGGCTCCGCGTCGTTGACGACGCTGTCGTCTAAGAAGTTTCGGTAGGTTTGAGAGGCGCAGGTCGTGCCGGACGGCCGTTCCCGCTGTGGACGGTCGTTCCTGCTGGCCCTGCGGTAGTAGTAAGGTCACGCACACCAGTAAGAAACACTCCGAAGGAGACCCCCATGAGCGAGAGCCCCGAGCTGCTGCCCGTCACTGAGAAGAAGTCCAGCTGCGGCTGCCACGAGCACAGCGACGAGCGCCTCACCCTGGACGCACGCGCCATCCCGCACCGTCTGCGCCACGCCGCGGTCATCGGTGCCGCCTCCTCCCTGAACCCCGGTGAGGGCTTCGACCTGGTGGCCCCGCATGTGCCCACCCCGCTGCTGGCCCAGATCGACCAGCTGCCCTTCACCTTCCAGCACACGCTGCTGGAGCAGTCCGAGGGCTTCGCCCGCGTCGAGATCCTGCGCACCGCCTGATCCACGCCCCGTCGCAGCCGGTTGGCGGGAGGCATCCGCGGGTCTGAGCCCTCGGCCATGAGCTCAGGGCCTCATTGGCTCTCACTGCATGCCACCGGCGCGCTCCCGATATGCTCAACGCATGACACCAGCACCGCTCGATGCCGAGGTCGTCGGCCGGAGCAGGATCCGTGGGACCTCCGCGGACCTGCCCGTGCCGGCGACCCGGTCGGTGCTACCCGAGTTATCTGGACGTCCGGGCCCGTCGGGGCCGGTCCTCTCTGCGGAGACGGCCCCGGAGCCGCCGGCCCTGGCTGACGACGACGTCCCCCAGCAGCTGGTCGACCGCTACGGACGCACCGTGCGCGACCTGCGCCTGTCCATCACCGACCGCTGCAACCTGCGCTGCACCTACTGCATGCCCGCGCAGGGGCTCCAGTGGTTGCCCACCCCGGATCTGCTGACCACCGCCGAGCTCGCCCGTCTGGGGCGCATCGCCGTCGAGCGCCTGGGAGTGGAGCGCATCAGGCTGACCGGCGGTGAGCCGCTGCTGCGACGCGACCTGGAGGAGATCATCGGCTCACTGTCCGCGCTGCGGACGTCGACAGGTGTCAAGCCGGACATCGCCCTGACCACGAACGGTCTGGGGCTGGAGAAACGGGCCACTGGGCTGCGTGCGGCGGGCCTGGACCGCGTCAACATCTCCATCGACTCCCTGGACCCGCAGGACTACGCCGCCATCACTCGCCGAGACCGGCTCGCCGACGTCCTGACGGGGATCGCCGGCGCCCAGGAGGCCGGCCTGGACCCCATCAAGGTCAATGCCGTGGCCGTGCCCACCACCGTGGAGGAGCGGGCTCCGCGGCTCCTGGCCGAGTGCCTGCGCCGTGGCTGGCAGCTGCGGTTCATCGAGCACATGCCACTGGGACCGCGCGAGACCTGGAGCAGCCAGGACGTCGTCGGCGTCGATCAGATCCTGGGGGTGCTGCGGGAGGCCGGCTTCAGCCTCACCGAGGTGGGCCGCCCGGACCGTCGTCCTGCGGCACTGTGGCGCGTTGCCGCTGGGAGCGCGTCGGGCCAGGACCATCCGGCTGGGACGGTGGGCGTCATCGCCTCGGTCACCGCCCCCTTCTGCTCGGACTGCGACCGCACCCGTGTCACGGCCGACGGGCGCCTCATGACCTGCCTTTTCTCCAGTACCGAGACCGACCTGCGCGGCCCCATGCGCGCAGGGGCCGACGACGACGAGCTCATCCGCATCTGGTCCAGGGCCACCTGGGGCAAGCCTCGCGCACACGGCTCGGACAGTCCCCAGACCGAGGGCGACGGCTTCGCCCGCCCGCAGCGCACCATGTCGGCCATCGGTGGCTGACCCGAGTCGTTAGGAGCCACCACGATGAGTCCTTCCCCCGATCCGTCCCCTGAGACGGTCGCGCAGGCGAGTCCGGAGCAGATCTCCGTGACCCTGCGCTACTTCGCCGCGGCCGCTGAGGCCGCAGGCCGCCCTGAGGAGCGCCTGGACCTGCCCACCGGCACGACGCTGGCAGGCCTGCGCGAGCAGCTGGCCGGGCAGGGGCTGGAGATGGCGCGGGTCATCCCGATCTGCAGCTTCTTGGTCAACTCGGTCTCCACCCCGGCGGACTCCCTCACGCCCCTGGCCGACGGCGACGCCGTTGACGTGCTCCCACCCTTCGCCGGCGGGTGAGTCTCCCGCCGCGTTCTCGCACCGATCCCACGCCGCGCCCGCATCGAGGCGGGCGGGTTACGCGTAGCCCCAACCATTTTTTCCGCCCGACTGTGCGAGGAGTGCCCGGCTCAGCGAAGAAGGTGGAGCGGCGCTCAGGCGATGTTGCTCCACTGGGTCGAGCCGTCGGTGAAGGTCTGGCGCTTCCACACGGGCAGGCGCTGCTTGACCTCCTCGACGATCTCGCTGCACACGGCGAAGGCCTCGGCGCGGTGGTCGGAGCTGACTGCGACCGCGAGCGCCGCCTCCCCAACGCTCAGGTCGCCGACGCGGTGAACGACGCCGAGGGCGCGCACCCGACCCCGTTGGGCCACGTCCTGGGCGATCTGCTCGACGACCTGGTCGGCCGTGGGGTGGCAGGAGTAGCCGATGCCGGTGACGGCGCGATCAGCGTCATGGTTGCGGACCACGCCCTCGAAGGTGACGACGGCGCCGGCGGCCGCGTCCTGGACGGCGTCGGCGAGCTCGGTGACGCTGATGGGAGCCTCAGTGACCTCGGCTCGAACCACGCGGGGCGTGGAAGCCGGGAGCGGTCGGCTGGGCTGGTCGGGACTGGACGTCACGGGAGTCTCCTCGATCTGGGCGGCGGGCTGGGCGTCACCGGATGGTCGGCCGCGAGCATACCCATGTGGGCACCTCCGGATGAACGGGCATGATAGGGCCACGACGTTCGGGCACTGCCCCGCCCGCGACCGTCCGCTCTGAGGTCACGACCCCCAGGGCAGCCCGTCGAGAAAGGACCGTGATGGCGCAGATGATTCCCCTGGAGGACTACGTCGCCCAGGTGCTTGGGGCCCTGTCGCCCCTGGAAGGCAGCCGCCTGGCGCTGGGACAGGCGCACGGCAGGGTGCTGGCCGAGGACGTGACCGCCGCCGTCCCGGTGCCGCCGTGGACGAACTCGGCGATGGACGGTTACGCGGTGCGTGCTGAGGATACGACCGGCGCCGGCCCGCAGACGCCCGTGGTTCTGCCAGTGAGCGGGGACGTTCCGGCCGGCGCCGCGCCGCGTCCCCTCGCTGCCGGAACCGCCCAGCGGATCATGACCGGGGCGATGCTGCCCGAGGGCGCTGACGCCGTGGTCAAGGTGGAGGACACCGACCAGGATCCCGGCCCGCAACCGGTTCCGGAGCGCGTCGAGATCCACGCCGCAGTGAGCCCCGGTCTCAGCGTGCGCCGAGCCGGGGAGGACGTGACCGCGGGCGATCCGGTCATGGCGAGTGGGACGAGGCTGTCCGCGGCGGCCATCTCCGCCCTGGCCTCCGTGGGGCTCGGCTCGGTGCTGGTGAGTCCGCAGGTGCGCGTGGCCGTGGTCTCCACCGGGGCCGAGCTGCGTGACGCCGGTCAGGCGCTTGAGCCCGGAACGATCCCCGACTCCAACTCCCTGCTGCTGGCCGGATTGGTCGCCGAGCACGGAGCGGTGTGCACGAGCGTGGCCCGCAGCGGCGACACGGCCGAGGCCCTGGCTAAGGTGCTGCGGCAGGCCGCGGCCGACGCCGACCTCATCGTCACCTCCGGGGGCGTGTCCGCGGGGGCCTTCGATCCCCTGACGATGCTGGCGCAGGCTCAGCAGGGCGAGGCGGTCCCGGTGCACCTGGACTTCGTCAAGGTGGCCATGCAGCCGGGCAAGCCCCAGGGGCACGGCTGGGTGCTCGCCGACGACGGTCGGCGGGTGCCGATCATCTGCCTGCCGGGTAACCCGGTGAGTGTCCTGGTGTCCTTCACCACGATCGTGGCCCCGGCTCTGGCCCGGCTGTCCGGTCAGGAGATGGCGGACGGCGGCACCGAGTCGCTTCCGGGCCGGCCTCGCCTGACGGCGCGTGCGGCAGTGGGCTGGCAGACCCCACCGGGACGGCGCCAGCACGTGCCCGTGCGCTTCACCAAGGCCCCCGCCGGTTCCGACGTCGGTGACGGCGCGGGCCTGCCCTGGGTGACGCCCACCCACCGGCTGGGCTCCGGCTCGCACCTGGTGGCCTCACTGCCCGCCGCGCAGGCCCTGGCGGTGGTGGCCGCCGAGGTCGAGGCGGTCGAGGTCGGCGACGAGCTGCCCCTCATCCCGCTATCCGCCTCGTAGAGCTCGCGAACCACCCCTCGGGTCGGGACCGCCTGCGAGGCCCCCGGACCGCGGCCACAACACGTGATCCCACACCCCTTGTGAAGGAGCCCCTATGATTACTCGCCCCGAGATCACCCTCACCCACCTGGACGAGGCGGGCGCCGCCTACATGGTGGACGTCACTGCCAAGACCCCGACTGTGCGCGAGGCCCGCGCCAGCGCCTTCGTGGCCTGCTCGGAGGTGATCGTCGACGCCCTGCGCGGGGGCTCGGTCCCCAAGGGGGACGTGCTCGCCGTGGCCCGCGTGGCCGGGATCGCGGCGACGAAGAAGGTCCCCGAGCTCCTGCCGCTGGCGCATGTCATCGGCGTGCACGGGGCGCGCGTGGACCTGGAGATCGTCGACGGCGGCGTGCGCATCGAGACCACGGTGCGCACTGCCGACCGCACCGGGGTGGAGATGGAGGCCCTTACCGCAGCCACGGTGGCGGGGCTGGCGATCGTCGACATGGTCAAGGGAGTGGACCGCGGCGTCGAGCTGCGCGAGGCCAAGGTGGTGGCCAAGTCCGGGGGGCGCTCAGGGGACTGGGTGCGCGGTGACTGCGGTGACGAGGCCTGAGCAGACGGCTGGCACCACCATGAGCACCGCAGACCCGGCCGGCGCCGCCGATGTCGCCGATGTCGCCGATGTCGTCGTGCTGGCAGGTGGGACCGGCAGGCGGTTGGGCGGAGCCTCCAAGCCCGACGTCGTCGCCCGAGGGGCGCGCCTGCTCGACCACGTCCTGGCCGGAGTGGAGCGGCTACGGGAACAGGGCCTCGCGCTCGGGCGCGTGTGCGTCGTCGCTCCGGAAGAGGTCGCGCTGCCCGGCGACGTCCTGCGGGCGCTGGAGGACCCTCCCCTGGGAGGGCCTGTCGCCGGGATCGCGGCCGGGCTGGAGCTCCTGGGCAGGTGCGTTCCGGTCGTGGGGCTCACCGGGATCCTCACCTGCGACGCCCCGTCCTCCTGGCAGGTGCTGCCGACTCTGCACCGTGCGCTGGCGAAGGCGGGGCCGGAGCTGGACGGCGTCTGCGCCCGCGACGGTGAGCACACCCAGTACCTGCTGGGCCTCTACCGCCGCCGGGCACTGGCCACGGCCGTGGCCCCAGGCGGCGTACCTCTGCGGGACACCGCCGTGCGCCGGGCCCTCAGGCCCCTCCGGATCGCAGCGCTGCCCGTGTCCCGTGATGTCGTGCGGGACCTGGATACCTGGGCCGAGGTCCGCGCCTGGGACGCAGGCCGCTCGGAGTAACGGGCCCGCTCAGGCCGATCCGCTCCGTAGCGCACGGTGGCGCTCAGTGGTCTCCGCCGCCGAGCTGCTCCAGGACGTGGGGCACCAGGGGGCCGACGACGGCGACGGTGTCCTTGACCCCGCCGCGAGAGCCTGGGGCATTGACGACCAGGGCTCCGTCGGCACCGCGGGAGGTCACTCCCACCAGGCCGCGGGACAGTCCCGCCAGCGGCGTCTTGGTCAGCCCGTGGGCGCGGATCTGCGCCTCGATGCCCTCGATACGGGTCTGCAGCAGTGGCGCCGTGGCCTCCGGGGTGAGGTCTCTGGGGGTGACGCCGGTGCCGCCCGTGGTCAGGACCACCCGCGCGCCGGCGGACACCGCCCGCCTGATGGCCTCACGCACCGGCTCGACGCCGTCGGGCACGAGGTCCACCGTGTCGACGATGACGTCGTGCTCGGCCAGGAGACGCTGGGCCAGCGGGCCGGAGAGGTCCTCGCGCTCACCACTGACGCAGCGGTCGGAGACGGTGATGACGGCGCCCTTGACGGGCTCGGGCAGGGCCGCCAGGCCCTTCTGGACGATGGGGGTCTCGCTCATAGCCCCACCGTAGTCCGCACGAGCGTCCGCTGAACCCCTCACCGCACGAGTCGCTCCCCGAGGGGTTCTCGGCGGTCTCACTCCACCCCACATCAATTAGATAACATGAGTTTATCTTAATTTGCTTGCCCCGAGCACGGCCGACCCTCCGTTTTCCCCTTGTATTGCTGAGACAATCACACCCAGCCTGAAGATCTGACCACAGACCTGCATCATGAGGGCGGCGCGTGCCCGCACGCCCCCTCCCACATCTTCACGACAGCCTCAGGTCCACGGCGCCGTCGCCCAGCAGACCAGGCCTTACACACAGCAGGAGCCCTATGTCCACGCTTGACACCTCCGGTCGCGTCCTGACAGGGTGGAACCCCGAGGAGCCGGAGAACTGGTCCGCGAAGATCGCCTGGACCACACTGATCGTCTCGACCTACTCGATGATCCTGGCCTTCTGCGTCTGGTTCCTTCCCAGCGCGATCGCCCCCAAGCTCACCGAGATCGGCTTCAAGCTCACCGAGAGCCAGCTGTACTGGCTCGCCGCCATGCCCGGCCTGTCCTGCGGCCTGATCCGCCTCATCTACATGTTCCTGCCGCCGATCGTCGGCACGCGCAAGCTCGTCGCATGGTCCTCCCTGCTCTACGCACTGCCGATGCTCGGCTGGTTCTTCGCGGTGCAGAGCACCGAGACGAGCTTCGGGACGCTGCTCGCCCTGGCCTTCGCCTGCGGGATCGGAGGCGGCTCGTTCTCCGGCTACATGCCCTCGACCGGGTACTTCTTCCCCAAGCGGCTGACCGGTACCGCCCTGGGGATCCAGGCGGGCATCGGGAACATGGGAATGAGCATCATCCAGCTGCTGAGCCCCTGGCTCATGGGTTTCGGACTGCTGGGCATCACCTGGATCGCCCCCCAGCACGCCGGCAGCGGCCAGGTCTGGGTCCACAACGTGGCCGTCTTCTTCATCCCGTGGACCATCGTGGCCGCGCTTCTCGCCTTCGCCCTGCTCAAGGACGTCCCGGTCAAGGCCAACATCCGCCAGCAGATCGACATCTTCACCAACCCCGACACCTGGTACATGACGCTCATGTACGTGGCGACCTTCGGCCTGTTCTCCGGGTTCGCCGCACAGTTCGGACTCCTCATCAAGAACACCTACGGGCCTCAGTCGGCCCTGGCCGAGCACTTCGACAAGTCACTTCTGCCCCTGGGGGCGACTTACGCCTTCCTCGGGCCACTGATCGGGTCGGTGGTCCGAATGCTGTGGGGGCCCCTGTGCGACCGCTTCGGCGGGGCCATCTGGACCTTCATCTCCATCATCGGAATGGGTGCCACGCTGGCCGTCACCACCTTCTACCTCCATCCGACCGATCCGGCGCAGTTCCCCGGGTTCCTGTGGTCCATGCTGGCGATGTTCTTCTTCTCCGGCCTGGGCAACGCCGGCACCTTCAAGCAAATGCCAATGATCATGCCTAAGCGGCAGGCCGGCGGCGCCATCGGCTTCACGGCTGCCGTTGCCAGCCTGGGCCCCTTCATCGTCGGCGTCGCCATCGCCTCCCTGGGCACCACCGCCTGGTTCTGGATCTCGGTCACCTACTGCGCCGTGTGCGCGGTCATCTGCTGGCTGCGCTATGCCCGACCGGGAGCCCCGTTCCCGGGCTGAGTTCCAGCATCCGGCGTCCGCCCGGGCCACCCGTAACCGACTGACGGGGACAACGGCGCGGCGGCTAACGGCTCACCCGCGCGCCTGCCCCGTCGGCGGGGGCGCTCGGTGCCCGTCCGGTCGCCATCGACCCGCCGGACCGCCGCGCCCCCACGCTGAACACCGATGAACACAGACACACCATTGACCACCCACCAGCTTCACGGACCAAAGGACCATTGATGAGCACCACCGGCTCCCAGACCACCGGCCCCGGGATCGTCCCTGGACCCGACCAGCAGGTCGAGAACGCCCCCGGACTGCTCACGCTGGGCTCGTACCTGCGTCGAGGACAAGCCTCTGCCGACGCCCGCCGCCTGTTCCTGACCGGCGGACGCGAGTCCGACACCTTCTATCGGCACCGGTGGAGCCACGACAAGATGGTCCACTCAACCCACGGGGTCAACTGCACCGGGTCGTGCGCCTGGGAGGTCTACGTCTCCGACGGCATCATCACCTGGGAGAAGCAGATCACCGACTACCCCACCACGGGACCGGACATGCCCGAGTACGAGCCCCGCGGCTGCCCGCGTGGCGCGGCCTTCTCCTGGTACACCTACTCCCCCACGCGCATCCGCTACCCCTACGTGCGCTCAGTCCTGCTGGACGCCTTCCGTGCCGCGAAGGCCGACAACGACGGCGACCCGGTCGCCGCCTGGGCGCAGGTCACCGATGACCCCGCCACCGCCAAGGCCTATAAGTCGGCCCGAGGCAAGGGCGGCATGGTGCGCGTGGGCTGGGACGAGGCCATGGAGATCGTCGCGGCCGCCTATGTCCACACCATCCGCGCCTGGGGCCCGGACCGGATCGCCGGCTTCAGCGTCATCCCGGCCATGTCCCAGGTCTCCTACGGGGCCGGCGGCCGCCTCCACGAGCTCATCGGCGGCACGATGCTCTCCTTCTACGACTGGTACGCCGACCTGCCGCCGGCCTCACCGCAGGTCTTCGGGGACCAGACCGACGTCCCCGAGGCCGGCGACTGGTACAACTCCCAGTACCTCATGATGTGGGGCTCCAACCTGCCGCTGACCCGCACCCCGGACGCCCACTTCATGACCGAGGCCCGCTACCACGGGCAGAAGGTGGTGGCGGTCTCCCCCGACTACGCCGACAACACCAAGTTCGCTGACCAGTGGCTGCGCGTTGCCCCGGGTACCGACGGCGCCCTGGCCCAGGCGATGGGACACGTCATCCTCTCCGAGTTCCACGTCAAGCGCGAGGAGTCCTTCTTCCTGGACTACATGCGCCGCCACACCGACTCCCCCTTCCTCATCGGCCTGGAGCCCTCCCCCGACGGCACCAGCTACGTACCCGGCCGCTTCGTAACGGCCTCCGACGTCAACGGGGTCGCCACCGGTGCCCCGAAGAACGAGTTCCGTCCCCTCGTGTGGGACCGCCAGCGCGGCCCGGCCGACCCCGGGGGCACCCTGGCCGACCGCTTCACCCCCGAGGGCGAGGGCAAGTGGAACCTGCTCATGGAGGACGTCGACCCGGTCATGAGCATCCTGGACCTGCACGGCGAGGGCCCCCAGGTTCAGGCCGCCGAGGTGCTCCTGCCCCGCTTCGACCTGCCCGGCTCCTCCACCCCCGAGGGTTCTGTGGGCGGCGGCGTCGTGCGCCGCGGCGTGCCGGTCACCCGTATCGGGGACCGTCTGGTCACCACCGTCTACGACCTGCTCCTGGCCCAGTACGCCGTCGAGCGCCCGTCCATGCCGGGCGAGTGGCCCGCGGACTACCAGGACGCCACGGTCCCGGGCACGCCCGCCTGGGCCAGCGAGATCACCGGCGTCCCGGGCCCCGCCATCATCCAGGTGGCGCGCGACTTCGCCCTCAACGCCGTGGAGTCCGGCGGCCGCTCCCAGATCGTCATGGGCGCGGGCATCAACCACTACTACCACGCCGACCAGATCTACCGGACGATCCTGGCGCTGACCTCCATGTGCGCCACCCAGGGGGTCAACGGCGGTGGCTGGGCCCACTACGTGGGTCAGGAGAAGGTCCGCCCGCTCAGCGGCTTCCAGCAGTACGCCTTCGCCCTGGACTGGCACCGCCCGGCCCGGCAGATGATCTCCACGGGCTTCTGGTACATCACCACCGACCAGTGGCGCTACGACACCACCTCCGCCGAGCGCCTGGCCTCCCCGCTGGGACCGGGCACCCTGGCGGGCAAGACGACCACCGACGCCATGGTCGAGGCCATGAAGCGCGGGTGGACGCCGTCCTACCCCACCTTCAACCGCAGCCCGCTGCTCCTGGGCCAGCAGGCCGCCGAGGCGGGCATGGACCCCAAGGACTACGTCGTCGAGCAGCTGCGATCCGGTGAGCTGCGCTTCGCCTGCGAGGACCCCGACGCCCCCGAGAACTTCCCCCGCATCCTGTGCTCGTGGCGCACGAACCTGCTGGGCAGCTCGGCCAAGGGCACGGAGTTCTTCCTGCGCCACATGGTGGGCGCGGACAACGACGTCAATGCCGTCGAGACCCCGCCCGAGCAGCGTCCCGCCTCGGTGACCTGGCGCGACGAGGCCCCTGTCGGAAAGCTCGACCTCATGTGGACCGCGGACTTCCGCAACACCTCCACCACCCTGCACTCCGACGTCGTCCTGCCTGCGGCCACCTGGTACGAGAAGCACGACATCTCCTCGACCGACATGCACCCCTTCGTGCACTCCTTCAACGCGGCCATCGACCCGCCCTGGGAGGCGCGCACCGACTTCCAGGTCTTCCAGACCCTGGCCGGGCTCATCTCCGCCTGGGCGCCGCGCTACCTGGGCACCCAGACCGACGTCGTCGCCGCGCCCCTGACCCACGACACCCCCGACGCCCTGACGATGGCGCACGGCGACGTGTCCTCCCTGCCCCAGGAGTGGGTGCCGGGAGTGACGATGCCCAAGCTGGTGCCCACCGAGCGGGACTACACCCAGATCCGGGCCAAGTTCGACGCCCTGGGTCCCCTGGCCGAGAAACTGGGACTGCCCTGCAAGGGCATCATGCTCAAGCCCGGGCCGGAGGTGGAGCGCCTGGCCCGCAACCACGGGGTCTCCTCCGACGGCGCGGCCGCCGGCCGGCCGCTGCTCGACACCGACATCCGCGCCGCCGACGCGATCTTCACGCTGTCGGGAACCACCAACGGGCGCATCTCCACCGAGGGCTGGGACACGCTGTCCAAGCGCACCGGCACCCCGCTGGTCGAGCTCAGCGAGGAGGAGGCCGGAAAACTCATCTCCTTCGCCGACACCCAGGTCAAGCCCCAGGGAGTCATCACCTCCCCGGAGTGGTCCGGCTCCGAGCACGGCGGCCGGCGCTACTCGGCCTTCGTGGTCAACGTGGAGCACGCCAAGCCCTGGCACACCCTGACCGGGCGCATGCACTACTACCTCGACCACGACTGGATGCGGGACATGGGCGAGTCCCTGCCGGTCTTCCGGCCTCCGCTGGACTTCCACGCCCTGTACGGGGAGGCCGCACCAGGCGCGGTGTCCACGAGCCAGGCGGGCACGGCGGAGGTCGCGGTGCGCTACATCACCGCGCACAACAAGTGGGCGATCCACTCGCAGTACTTCGACAACCTGCACATGCTCACGCTGGGACGCGGGGGCCAGACCATCTGGATGAGTCCCCAGGACGCCGACAAGATCGGTGTCAAGGACAACGAGTGGGTCGAGGCCTACAACCGCAACGGCATCGTGGCGGCGCGCGCCATCGTCTCCCACCGCATCCCCGAGGGCATGGTCTTCATGCACCACGCCCAGGAGCGCACCATGAACACCCCGCTGACCGAGTCCAGCGGCAGGCGCGGCGGGACGCACAACTCGCTGACCCGTATCGTGCTCAAGCCCAGCCACTTCGCCGGCGGCTACGGGCAGCTGTCCTACGCCTTCAACTACATCGGCCCCACGGGCAACAACCGCGACGAGGTCACGCTCATCCGTCGCCGCAGCAACCAGGAGGTGACTTTCTGATGAAGGTCATGGCCCAGATCGCAATGGTGATGAACCTCGACAAGTGCATCGGCTGCCACACCTGTTCAGTGACCTGCAAGCAGGCCTGGACCAACCGCGAGGGCACCGAGTACATGTGGTTCAACAACGTCGAAACCCGCCCCGGTGTCGGCTACCCCAAGGGCTGGGAGGACCAGGACACCTGGTGCGGCGGCTGGGAGCGCACGGCCTCGGGTCGCCTGCGGCCCCGCTCGGGCGGGCGCCTGCGCCGGTTGGTCAACATCTTCGCCAACCCGGAGATGCCCACGGTCGAGGACTACTACGAGCCGTGGACCTACGAGTACGACCGTCTGCTCTCGGCACCCAAGGACTCCCCGGCGCTCCCGGTGGCGCGAGCCAAGAGCCAGCTGACCGGCGAGTACATGCCCACCATCAAGTGGGGTCCCAACTGGGACGACGATCTGGGCGGCTCCATGGAGACCCTCCAGCAGGACCCGATCATCGAGGCGATGAGCACGAAGGTGCGCACCGACATCGAGTCGGCCTTCATGTTCTACCTGCCGCGCATCTGCGAGCACTGCCTCAACCCCACCTGCGTGTCCGCATGCCCGTCGGGCGCCATGTACAAGCGCACCGAGGACGGCATCGTCCTGGTGGACCAGGACGCCTGCCGCGGCTGGCGCATGTGCGTGTCCTCCTGCCCCTACAAGAAGGTCTACTTCAACCACGCCACCGGCAAGGCCGAGAAGTGCACCCTGTGCTACCCGCGCCTGGAGATCGGCGAGCCCACCGTGTGCTCGGAGACCTGCGTGGGACGCCTGCGCTACCTGGGCGTCCTCCTTTACGACGCCGACCGCGTCTCGCAGGCCGCCGCCGTCAAGGACCCGCAGGACCTCTACATGGCCCAGCGCGAGATCCTCCTCAACCCCCACGACCCCGAGGTCGTGGCGGGCGCGCGCGCCGAGGGCGTCCCGGACAACTGGATCGAGGCCGCCCAGGCCTCCCCCATCTGGGACCTCATCGACACCTACGAGGTGGCCCTGCCCCTGCACCCCGAGTACCGCACCATGCCGATGGTCTGGTACATCCCGCCGCTCTCCCCGGTCGTCGACGAGGTTGCGGCCGCCGGCCTGGACGGCGAGAACTACAAGGTGCTGCTGACGGCCGTCTCCGACATGCGCATCCCGCTGGAGTACCTGGCGGGCCTGTTCACGGCCGGTGAGACCAACACGGTTGAGCTCGTGCTGCGGCGTCTGGCCGCGATGCGCTCCCACATGCGCGACGTGCGCCTGGGCCGCGAGCCCGACCCGGCCATCGCCGCCTCTGTGGGCCTGGACGGCAAGAAGCTGGAGGCCATGTACCGCCTGCTGGCCATTGCCAAGTACGACGACCGCTACGTCATCCCCACCGCCAAGCCCGAGGTCCCCCGCGGCATGGAGTCCATGGGCAACGACGTCAAGACCCTCCTGGGTGAGGGCGCCCCGGCCGGATGCCACCCCGACGTCGCCTCCTTCCACGGCCAGGGCGCTGCCGGCGGCGTCAACAACGGCCCGGTGAGCCTGCCGCTGCCGACGGTGCGCCGCGAGCCGGTGCCGGCTGCCGGCCCGGGCATGCCGCAGGTCGGTGTGCCTCAGCCGGTGGGGCAGGCTCAGGCGGCCGACTCCTCCGCAGGGGCAGCCTCGACCGGCCCTGCGGTCGCAGCCCCGAGGGACCTCTGAGATGGTCTCCTTCGTCCGCGCCCCCAGGGTCCTTCAGACCCCTGCCGAGGTGTACCTGACGGCCTCTCAGCGAGCCACCGTGCACATGGCGGCCTCGCTGCTGCTGGACTACCCGGCCGAGGGCACTCTGGAGACGCGTCTGAACGCCGTCGAGGCCGAGCTGGCCACGCTGCCGGCGGAGGTCGCCGTCCTCCTGGAGGAGTTCGTCGCTCAGG
Organism: Actinomyces sp. oral taxon 171 str. F0337; assembly: GCF_005696555.1. NCBI lineage: Bacteria > Bacillati > Actinomycetota > Actinomycetes > Actinomycetales > Actinomycetaceae > Actinomyces > Actinomyces sp. oral taxon 171. Next base: position 2,265,573 of record NZ_CP040005.1, read on the forward strand.
CGCGGCGCCGCGGCGAGCGGGCCATGGCCGAGCACTACGTGGAGGTCTTCGACCGCCGTCGGCGCTGCTGCCTGTACCTGACGTACTACACGGTGGGCGACACCCGGCACCGGGGCGCCGCGCTACTGGCCTTCAAGCAGGCGCTGGCGGCGGCCGGCTACGAGATGGCCGCTGACGAGCTGCCCGACTACCTGCCGGTGGTCCTCGAGCTGTCCGCGCGCAGCGGTGACGAGGTGGCCAGTGCGCTTCTGTCCTCCCACCGTGAGGGCATCGAGGTGCTGCGCAGCGCCCTGGCCGACGCCGCCTCCCCCTACGCGGGGCTGGTGGAGGCCGTCTCGATGACCCTGCCGCAGATCGACGGGGCCACCGCCGAGCGCGTGCGCGCCCTCGTGGCGGCCGGACCTCCCACCGAGACCGTCGGTGTCACCGACACCCTGCCCTTCCCGACCATTCCCGTGCGCAACCCGAGTCTGTCCGGTGCACCTACTGTGCCGGGCTCCGTACCAGTCGCCGTTCCTTCCCCCTCACGAGCAGCCAGGAGAGCATGACATGAGCCCGATTCAGCAGAACCTCATGTGGGTGGCCCTGCCCTACGCCAGCCTGGTGCTGCTGGTGGCAGGCATGGTCTGGCGGTGGCGCACCGACCAGTTCGGCTGGACCTCCCGCTCCTCGCAGTGGAACGAGTCCCGCATCCTGCGCCTGGCCTCCCCCCTGTTCCACCTGGGCTTCCTCATGGTGATGGGCGGTCACGTCGTCGGGCTCCTGGTGCCCAAGGACGTCACCGAGATGCTGGGCGTCTCCCAGCACATGTACCACCTGGGCGCCACCTACCTGGGAACCTTCGCGGCCATCCTGACGATCGTGGGCCTGGTCGGGCTCATCTACCGACGCATCGTCGTCAAGAGCGTGCGCCTGGCCACCACCCGCAACGACGTGGTCATGTACTGCTTCCTCATCGTCCCGGTCCTGCTGGGAACGGCCGCCACGGTCCTCAACCAGCTCTCCGACGCCCACGGCTACGACTACCGCGAGACGATCAGCCCCTGGCTGCGCTCGGTGCTGGTCCTCCAGCCGCGCCCCGAGCTCATGGCCGACGTGCCGGTCTCCTTCAAGCTCCACGTCATCGCGGGCTTCCTGCTCCTGGCGATCTGGCCCTTCACCCGCCTAGTCCACGTGGTCTCCGCGCCCGTGGGCTACGTGACCCGCCCCTACGTGGTCTACCGTTCACGCGAGGGGGCCACCTCCACTGCCCGGACCTCACGTGGCTGGACCCCGGTACGGACCCAGGGCACCGGCAACCAGGGGGTCAACGACGTCACTCCCTCCCAGGGCGCCTGAGCCGGCCGCCCCTGCCTTCAGCGAAAGGACACGCATTGGGTATCTCCCGTCGCGCCGCCATCGCCGCCGTCAGTCTGCTCTCCGCCGTCTCCCTGGCCGCCTGCGGCGGCTCCGCCTCCAACAGCTCCACCAACGCCGCTTCGGGCGCCGCCTCCGCAAGCGGCTCAGGTGCCCCGCAGAAGGCCACCGGCGAGCTCAAGGTCCTGGCCGCCGCCTCCCTCAAGGCGTCCTTCACGGAGATCGGGACCCAGCTGGAGAAGGACAACCCCGGACTCCACGTCACCTTCGACTTCCAGGGCTCCCAGACCCTCGTCAGCTCGCTGTCCGAGGGCAACGCGGCCGACGTCCTGGCCACGGCCGACGAGCCCACCATGAACAAGGCCGTGGAGCAGAAGCTGGTCGGCGAGCGCACCGAGTTCGCCACCAACGTCCCGACCCTCATCGTGCCCAAGGGCAACCCCGCCAACGTCAAGGGCATTGACTCCTCACTCGACGGCGCCAAGCTCGTGGTCTGTGTGGAGACCGCCCCGTGCGGCAATGCCGCCAAGGAGCTGGCCAAGGCCTACAACGTCACTCTCAACCCGGTCTCCGAGGAGCAGAAGGTGACGGACGTGCGCACCAAGGTCGAGTCCGGTGAGGCCGACGCGGGCGTGGTCTACAAGACTGACGCCGTGGCCGCCAAGGACAAGGTCGATGAGATCACCATCGACAACAAGGGCGTCGTGAACCACTACCCGATCGCCCAGACCGCCAAGCCCTCCAACCCCGAGGCCGCTCAGGTCTTCATCAACGCCATCACCAGCAAACCCGGTCAGGACATCCTGGCCAAGTACGGTTTCGGGAAGCCCGGCGACACCGGTAGCGCAAGTGCCGGGGCGAGCTCCAGCGCCGGGGGCGCCGCTACGGCCAGCACCGCAGCCGGCGCCGCCCCGTCTCAGGCCGCGACCGCTGAGGGGACGTCCGCCACGGAGACGGACAAGCCCACTGCGGAGACGACTGCTCCGTGATGACGTACCTGTCTGGCTCGGGGACCTGGTACACATGATTCTGTGAAGCAGATGTCCCCCACTGCGCGCTCCGCGCAGCAGTCGGTACAGCGGCCCGCCCGCGCCCTCCTGGGGCGTGGGCGGGCCGCTCGTTCCCCTCTGCCGGTACTCGTCACTGTCCTGGCGATCCTGGGGGGCTGCGCCATCATCCTGCCTCTGATGGGCATGGGCACTCGTGTGTCCTGGGGGCAGCTGCCCCAGTTGCTGGGAACGCCGTCGGCGCAGGCCGCCCTCTGGTTGTCGATTCGTACCTGCCTGACTGCCACACTCGTCTGCGTGGCGCTGGGCATACCACTGGCACTGCTTCTGTCCCGCAGCTGGCCGGGGGTGAGATTCGCACGAGTCCTCGCGATCCTGCCGATGACGATGCCGCCGGTGGTTGCCGGTATCGCGCTGCTGGCGACCTTCGGACGTCGGGGCGTGTTCGGCACCTACCTGGAGGCCTGGGATGCTCCGATCGCCTTCACGACGACCGCCGTCGTGCTCGCCCAGGTCTTCGTCGCCATGCCTTACCTGGTGGTCACTCTGGAGGCGGCGCTGCGCAGCCGCGACACTCAGGCCGAGACCACTGCTCGAACCCTGGGGGCGGGGCCCTGGCGGGTGCTGACGCAGATCACGCTGCCGCTGGCGGCTCCTGCACTGGCCCGGGGCACCGCCCTGGCTCTGGGCCGGAGCCTGGGTGAGTTCGGGGCGACCATCGCCTTCGCGGGTTCCCGGGAGGGCGTCACCCGCACCATGCCGCTGGCCATCTACCTGGAGAAGGAGAGCGACGCGGCCACGGCCCTGGCCCTCGCAGTCGTGCTCATCGGGATGTCGTTCATCATCGTCGGGGCCACGACCGTGGACTGGTCCGGTCTGGTCGGTGCGCTGCTGAGTGGTCGCCGGGAGCGGGCCGAGCAGGAGGTCTCCTCGTCGTCCGAGCCCTCCTCGGATGAGGAATCCGACGGCGACGTGCCCTCTTCCGCGAGCACCGCGTCCACCGAACCGCCCCAGGGCACCGGGCGCGGCCAGGACCTGCACGTCACCTTCGAGCTGCCGGAGCGCGATGTCGTCGTCAACCTGGAGGTGGAGGCGGGGCGCACGACGGCGCTCATCGGCCCCAATGGCTCAGGCAAGTCGACGGTCTGCTCCGTGGTGGCCGGCCTGCTTGACGCCGAGAACGGTCACGTGGTGCTCGGCGGACGAGTCCTGGACGGCCCCGGGGGCTTCGTGCGGGCGGGGCGGCGCCAGGTGGCGCTGCTCAGCCAGCAGCCGGGCGTCTTCACCCACATGTCGGTGCTGGGCAACGTGATGTTCGCGCTGCGCTGCCAGGGGGTGGGCCGCCTGGAGGCGACGCGCCGGGCCCGCGCCGAGCTGGCCGCCGTCGGGGCCGATCACCTGGCCTCCCGTTCGGGAGGCGCGCTCTCGGGCGGGCAGGCGGCCCGGGTGGCGCTGGCCCGGGCGCTGGCGACGGGCCCTCGCCTGCTGGTCCTGGACGAGCCGATGGCCGCCCTTGACGTCACCGCCCGCCAGGAGATGCGCCGCCTGGTGGCACGCCGATGCGCTGAGGAGGGGCTGACGCTGCTGCTGGTGACCCATGACGTCCTGGACCTGACGGCTCTGGCCGAGGACGTCGTCGTCCTGGACCGTGGCCGAGTCGTGGAGCAGGGGCCGACGGCGCGGGTCCTGCCCGCGCCGCGTTCGGACTTCGTCGCCCGCCTGACGGGGACGGCCGTACTCACCGGGGTCGTTGACGGCGACGCCGAGGCGCCGGGATTGCGCCTGCCGTCGGGGCAGGTCGTTCATGGCCGCCCCCGGGAGGATGCCCCTGACGGGTGGGTCGGCGAGCAGCGCCACCGGGACAACCACGACGAGGTCCACGAGGCCCTGCACCCCGGAGCGCCGGGAATTGCGCTGGTACCGCCCGACGCCGTCGCCCTCTACAGGCAGGCGCCGCACGGCAGTCCCCGCAACGTCCTGTCCGGCCGCGTGACGGGTCTGGAGCGCTCGGGGGCGCTGGTGAGCGTGCGCCTGGAGCTGGAGGAGGGGCAGCGGCTGTCGGCGGCGGTCACCGCGGGTGCCGTGGCCGAGCTCGGCATCACCGAGGGCCGGGAGATCTGCTGCGTCATCAAGGCTGTTCAGGTGCGTATCCTGGCTCGCCGGGGTTGAGAACTGCGGTACCGGGGCGTTGAGAGAAGTACCGGATGAGGATGAGGGAGGGCCTTGTGAGCACCGTTGACCGAAGCACTCGCGATGGCGTCTGCAGTTCGGTGGTCGCTGAGGAGCGTCTGCGGCCGCTGAGCCGCGATGAGCTGGAGCGCTACCACCGCAACGCGCTCGTGCCGCAGGTGGGGGTCGTGGGGCAGCAGCGCATCCGCGCGTCCCGGGTCCTGCTCATCGGTGCCGGCGGGCTCGGGGCGCCGGCGGCCCTGTACCTGGCGGCCGCCGGGGTGGAGACGATCGGGCTCATTGACGACGACGACGTCGACGTGTCCAACCTGCAACGCCAGGTCATCCATGCCACGGCCGCCGTGGGGCGCCCCAAGGTGGACTCGGCGGCCGAGGCGATCAGGGCGCTCAATCCCGACGTTGAGGTCGTTGCCCACCGGACTCGGTTGACGGCGGACAATGCCCGGGACCTACTGGGCGGCTGGGACGTGGTCATTGACGGCACGGACAACTTCCCCACGCGGTACCTGGTCAACGACGCCGCCGTCATGCTGGGGCTGCCGCTGGTGCACGGGGCGGTGCTGGGGTTCAACGGGCAGGTGGGGGTCTTCGATGCGCGCCGGGGCCCGTGCTACCGGTGCCTGCACCCCGCTCCACCGCCCGCAGGATCGGTGCCCTCCTGTGCGGAGGCGGGGGTGCTGGGGGTACTGCCCGGCATCATCGGGACGATGCAGGCCGCCGAGGCGCTCAAGCTGGTGATCGGCGGCGGGCAGCCGCTGCTGGGGAGGCTGGCGATGCTTGACGCCTGGGGGGCGCATCTGCGGGAGATTCCGGTGGCGAAGAACCCGGCCTGCCCGGTGTGCGGGGAGAACCCGAGTATCACGACGCTGGTTCCGGAGACTGATGCCTGCGTGAGTCCCCGGACTCCCAAGGCCGACACGCAGCCGCAGGAGCCCGGCTCCGGGGACGTCGTCCGCCGGCAGCCCAGGAGTTCCGAGTCCAGCTACGCTGCGTCCCCTCGGATTCAGGGAGGCGGTGAGGTCCTGGAGCCCGGGGCAGGGGTGGAGACCGTCTCAGCTGCCGGGCTGAGGAGGCTCCTGGAGGGCGCCGAGCCGCCGGCGCTGCTGGACGTGCGTGAGGACATCGAGGTGGCGCTCGAGCCGATGGAGGGCGCGCTGCACATTCCGCTGCGCGAGGTCGTGGCACGGATGGACGAGCTGGATGGGGATCGTCCGACCGTGGTCGTATGCGCCGCTGGCGTGCGCTCGGTCCGAGCCATCGAGGCACTAAGCGCAGCGAATTACCCCGGTCGGCTTATCAACCTCGAGGGCGGCATGAAGGCCTGGGCGGCCGGAGCAGCCGACTGACCGGAGCTTCGGCGTCGGGCGACGCGCTTCTGGGCATGGGGAAGGTCGTTGTGGTGATGTGAGGTCTACTGACATCCGGGTACCCGAGATGGCGCAGATCAAGCGTTGCTCAACCTGGGTGTTGCTCGCGACCGGTGATCCTCGGGTGATCCGTCCCGGTCAGGGAATCATTCGCTACTCGTACTCGCCCCTGGGGTGCAAGGATGACTCCTGGATCGATGCTACCGATGCCTTCTGCCGCGACCTGGAAGGACTGATCAGATGCCGGGAATACTAGATGACCGATATGCCCGGGGCGCGGTGGTGGTGCTCGGTGGGGTCCTGCTCATGTCCTTCGATGCAGCCCTCATCCGTGCCGTAGATCAGCCGGCCGGGGTGTTGTCGTTGTGGCGCGGCGTGCTGATATGCGCTGCCATGGTGCTGGCGGCAGGAGTCTGCCACGTTGCTGGAGTAAAGCAACGCTGGGACAACGAGTGGGCTGCTTGGGGTAACGGACTGATGTTCGGGATGGCATCGGTGGCGTTCGTGTACTCCATCGAGAGCACTTCCGCCGCTAACACGCTTTTTATCATGGCTACCATGCCGGTATGGTCGGCAGTTCTGGGACGAGTGTTTCTTCGAGCCAGCATCGACCGGCCGACGGTCCTGGCGATCCTGGCGTCGCTGGCCGGTATGACGGTCATCTTCGCTTCACAGCTGTCCAGCGCCGCAGGTCGGGGGGAACTGCTGGCCCTGCTGGCTGCCGTGTCGATGAGCGGTGGTTTCGTATGCTCCTCCAGACGCCGCTCCAGCCCTTTCCTCACCACTGCCGTCGGTGGGGCGCTGTGCGCACTCACCGCTGCTGCCCTTCTGCACGGGGTCGAGGCTCCTGATGAGTCCTCCTCATGGCTGCCTCTGGTGGCCGAGGGCTTCGTGGTCATGCCGGTCGGTCTGGTCTGCTTATCGGTTGGGCCGAAGTTCCTGCCCGTGCACCATGTGGCGATCTTCGTGTTGGCGGAGACGGTGCTGGGCCCGGTGTGGGTGTGGCTGTTCTTCCGTGAGAATCCCGGGGCGGCCTCACTCGTAGGTGGGTCGGTGGTCATCGGGGCGATCATCGGCCTCAACACGTACTACATTCGCCGCTCAAGGAGGGAGAGAGCGGGTGCGACGTGATAAGCGTGACATGGGGGAGAGTCCGCCAGTCATCAAGTGCGCTGCGGTCGTCCTCCGCGGGAACAGCATGCTGCTTGTCCGCAAGCGTGGTACGACCGACCTCATTTCTCCTGGAGGCAAGCTGGAGAGGGGGGAATCGCATGTCGCCTGCCTCGCTCGTGAGCTTGATGAGGAACTCGGGGTCTCGTTGGTGTCGGCCACCTACTTTGGTACCTACGATGACGTCTCCATCTTCGACCGGAGCAGGATGATCACCCTATTCGTCTACATGTGCGATATTGTGGGCGACCCGGTCCCTCGCTCTGAGATCGAGGCCGTAGAATGGGTCCCCGTGACCTGCTCGCCAGGCGATGGGTCAACCTTTCAGAGCAGGGTCATTCCTGATATTGCAAGGATGCGTGGCCAATGCTGAGCAGCCCGGTGGGCGTAGTGACAGACCTGGACGGGACCGTCGTCTTCGGCCGAGTCGCCGATCCCCGGCTGTCCCCCTTTATCAGGCGGGCCGCGGGACGTGAGGACATATCGGTCATCGTGGCGACCTCGCGTGCACCCCGAGGAATGGCCGAGGTACTGGGCGACGCCGTGGCCTGCCTGGAAGGCTCGGTCTGCCTCAACGGGGCTCTCTTGCGCCTAGGAGACAAGGAGAGGCGCTACCCCATGAGGGCTGATCACGTCCGCGCCGTCGTGGACGCCGCCTTCCGCGCGGGCATGCCCCTCTACGTGGACCAGGGCAGCTCTTTCACTGCACTGGCGGGCCATGACCCCGCCGCAGATCCGTGGTCGGGGGAAGTGTCTGAAGCGGTCTCAGATTTCGCTGAGTCTCCAGAGACAGGGGTGGAGAAGAAGTCCCGGCGAAGGGACAGCCAAGATTCCGGGACGGCACAGGGCCTCTGGGACGGCCTGGAGCACATGCGGGACTACCCGGATGGCACGTGGTGCACCGACCCGGCGCAGGTACCGACTGAGGATGTGCTCAAGGTGACGGTCGTCAGCAAAAGGTGCCGGGGCCGTGCGGGGCAGGACATCATCAGGCAGAGCATTACTGATCCGCTACAAGGAGCGGCTGGTCCGGGTACGAGGGCTGCTGACGCGCAGGATACGGGTGGGCCGGAGCCCGCGAGCACTCTCCAGGACTCGCTGGGGCTACGCCTCGACGGCGTCGTCGCCTACCCGCACGAGGACGGCGTGGTCGATGTCTGCGCGGCAGGGGTGGACAAGAGCGTCTGCATGAGGCTGCCGGCCGCCTCGGGAGGTGCGGGTACCATGGGAGGGACAGCCATCATGGGGCAGTCACCGGCCCTTCGCCATCGACCCGTCTCCACGTGGGTCGCGGTAGGCAACGACGCCAACGACGTGGAGATGATCTGCGCGGCAGACATCGGTGTCATTGTCGGGGACGGGCTGAAAGAGGTCAGGGCAAGGAGGCAGACGGTCCGCGTCCCCTCACGCCCTGGCGCGGTGGTGTCCATTCTGGAGCAGCTGCTTGAGCTGCACCACTGACGTCACCACCGGCATGTGTGGAGTGCCTGGCGTTTCTCGGACTTGGGGAGATTCTCTTTTCATGAGTAGATATGGGAGAAGACCATGCGAGCAGCGAAGTACTCAGAGGAACTGCTGGACACAGATCAAGCGTGAAGCGGCCTGTGGAGGACCACCACAGCGGAGGTGACCGAGTCCTACGATCTTGTGAGCCACAGACGTGGGCAACCGGGCCGCAAGGAAGGTGCATGCCACCGGCCAGGACAGTCAGAAGACCTCCGAGTCGGCTTAAAACTCACGAAGCTCAAGGCGGAGGTCCATCAGCTGCGTGGGAGACACGAGTTCCTAAAATGCAGCAGCCTGGCTTGCGAAGGAACAACGTCGGCGACCAAGGTGCTTGCGAGGGCACGGAACGCGAAGGCGTTGGTGCAGGTGATGCTCCTCTCGGCACGGGCGACGGCCGCAGACGCGCTGGCACTCACGCTGGCCTCAGCCGGTCTGCCCGCGGCGGTCGGAGGAGAACATGAGCAGCCAGATGAGGTAGAACCCGCCGACTGCTGCACTGACCAGGCCCACAGGAATCTGAAAAGGGCTGAGCAGTCGCTGCGCCAGAAAATCGGCCCCGCCCAGCAGCAGCGCCCCCATCGCCGCCGAGGTGATCATCGTGATCCCGGCCGACCGGCTCAACCGGCGTGCCAGCTGCGGTGCGGCCAGGGCGATGAAACCGATCGGCCCGGCCGTTGCCACGCAGATCGCCGCGAGCACGACGCCGTAGCCGAGCATCGCGCCACGCACCCTGCCGACCTGCAGTCCCAGGCTGGTCGCGGCGTCGTCGCCCATCTCCAGCAGACCCGCGGGCCGCACGAGCCACACGACCTGGGACAGCAGCACCAGCGCGGCAAGAGCCAGGGGCCTGACCTGCCCCCAGGAGATCGCGTTGAAGGAGCCGTACTGCCAGGCCTTGGCCGACTCGGCACTGGGAAGACTTGCCTGGGAGATGAGGTAGTTATTGGCCGCCGAGAGCATCTCGGAGATGGCGACCCCGGTCAGGACCAGGTTGTCCCCACCCACACCCCCGCGCCGTGAGACGAGTGCAACCGCCGCCGCGGTCACGAACCCTCCGACGACCGCACCCGCCGAGACCTGGAGATCACTCGCCGACGCTGCCAGCAGGAGCATGAACAACCCGCCGGTGGAGGCCCCGGTCGTGAACCCGACGATGTCGGGACTGCCCAGAGGATTTCGCGACAGGCTTTGGAAAACAGCACCTGATAGCGCCAGCATCGCCCCCACCAGCACCGCCGCGACCGCGCGCGGAAGCCGCTGGTTGAGGACGAAGAAACGATCCATCTTGCTTCCACCCCCTGTCAGCAGCGTGTGCAGCGCGTCTGCCGCGGAGATGTTGTAGGCACCGAACAGCACCGAGGCAACCACCACGACCAACGTCGCGGCCAGCGCCAGCACCGTCACCGCGGCGGCCCGCTGGTGGACGAGGAACGCCCTCTGTCCTCCAACGCGATACCGCAGCTGGGAGATCGGCGGTCCGAGACGCACCCCCGCGATCAACGACGGCGAGCCGTCGGCCGCCTCCCTCACCCGCCTCATCGCCCTCTCACCCCCATGCGCTGAATGACCATGAGCAGCAGCACCGGACCACCGATGAACGCGGTCACGACGCCCGCCTCCATCTCACCGGAGTCCAGGATGACCCGCCCCAGGATGTCGGCGGCCAGCAGCAGGACCGGCCCGGCGACGACGGAGACCACCAGCAGCTTGCGCTGATCGGCCCCCAGGGCCAGCCGCAGCACGTGCGGGACCACCAGCCCGACGAAGGAGATCGGCCCGACCGCCGCCGTCGACGCACCGCACAGGAGGGTGATCGAGGTGAGTGCCAGAGCCCGAGCGCGCCTCGGGCTGACACCGAGGGCCTGGGCCTGCTCCTCCCCCAGCGCCAGGGCGTTGAGAGTGAGTCCCGAGGCCAGGGCCAGCACCAGTCCGACGACGAGGAAGGGCGCCACCCACACCAGCAACTCCGCATCACGGTCCACCAGCGAGCCCAGAACCCAGAAGCGGTAGGAGTCGAAGGTGACGGAGTCGTACATCGTGACGGTCCCGGTGATCGACCGCAGGCTCGCCCCCAGTGCCACCCCGGCCAGCACGAGTCTGGCGGGGCCGGCGTCGGCGCTGCGCACTGATATGAGATGGACGAGGAAGGCGGCCAGGGCGGCCCCCGCGAAGGCGAACCAGAGGAATTCGCCGACGTCGGTCAGCCCCAGCAAAGACATCGACAGGACCACCGACAATGACGCCCCCGCGTTGACGCCGAGAATACCCGGCTCGGCCAAGGGGTTGCGGGTCAGGCCCTGCATGACGACCCCGGCCACGGCCAGCGCGGCACCCACCATGGCTGCCAGGACGGTCCGCGGCATTCGCAGCTGCCAGACGATGATCGAGGCCACCGTCCTCTCCCCCGGAACGAAGGCGCTCACCAGCTCCTCCAGCGTCAGACTTTGCGACCCGACGGCCAGGCTCACCAGGCACAGGAGAACGGTCAGCACCGCCAGGACAATGACGACAACCCCTGTAGGGACTCTTGTGGCCGCACGCCCCGTCTCGGGTTGCGCCCGAAGGGCGATCTCTGCCACGTCCCCACCCCCACCTTTTCCTCTGGATGATTCTTGATCAAAGCGCCACGACTGAGGTTAGCCTGAGACCATGACATCCCACTACAGCCGCCGCAGCGCTCTCGCCTTCGCAGGTCTGGTCACCGCCGTCCCCGTCCTCGCCGCCTGCTCCAGCAAGAAGGCCGACGCCAGCGCCTCCTCGTCCGCCAGGGCCAAGCCCACCTCGTCGGTGCCCACCGGCATGCCCGAGGGCAAGGGCTCGGGCAAGGCCGACGGCGTCTTCCCCCGCAAGGTCGCCCACTTCAAGGGCAGCACCGAGATCAAGAAGGCCCCCACCAAGGTGGTCATCCTGTCCACCGGTCAGCTCGACGCCGCCCTGACCCTGGGTATCGTGCCGATCGGCTCAACCAAGGGCGATGGCGCCGCGACGGTCCCGGAGTACCTCAAGAAGGCCTTCCCCAAGCAGGCTGACAAGCTGGGCGCCATCAAGGACGTCGGCTCGCGCAAGTCCCCCAGCGTCGAGGACATCGGCAACCTGTCCCCGGACCTCATCCTCGTCAACCAGGCCGGCAAGGACGACATCGACACCCTCTACAAGTCCCTGTCCGAGGTGGCACCGACCGTCGTCACCCAGGGCAAGAGCGAGGCCTGGAAGCAGGACCTCCTGCTCATGGCCGACGCCCTGGGCAAGCCGGACACTGCCAAGAAGTGGATCGAGACCTATGAGGCCGACGCCGCGAAGGCCGGCACAACCATCGAAGGCAGCCCCACCGTCTCCCTGCTGCGCAAGACCAGCGACAAGCTTCGTATCTTCGGGGCGGTCTCTCTGGCCGGCTCGGTCCTGTCCGACATGGGCGTCGCCCGCCCCAGCACCCAGACCTTCACCGACAACGGCAGCAAGGACATCAGCTCCGAGACCCTGGCCGAGGCCGAGGCCGACTGGATCCTCTACGGGGCGCAGAAGACCCCGAAGGATGAGAAGGACAAGGACAGGAACAACACCGAGCTGACCGCCATCCCCCTGTGGGCGGGGCTCAAGGCCGTCAACGACAAGCACGCCGTGCGCGTCGACGACGACGCCTTCTTCCTCAACGCCGGCCCCACCGCGGCACGGCTCGTCATGACGACGGTGGCGGACACTCTGCCGAAGAAGAAGTAGTCCGTGCCCGGTCCCGTCTCGACGAAGGCGCCCGCGGACGCCCAGGCCCCCGCCACGGGCCTGGGCGTCCGGGGCATCTCCCTGGCCTACCACCCCAGCCATCCGGTGATCGAGGACCTGAGCACGGCCATCACCCCGGGCGCGGTGACGATGATCGTGGGCCCCAACGCCTGCGGGAAGTCCACGCTGCTGCGCGCCATGAGCCGGGTCCTCTCCCCGGGCGCCGGCCAGGTGGTCCTCGACGGTCGCGATATCGCCACCCTGCCCCCCAAGAAGCTGGCCCGGCGAGTGGGCATGCTCGCCCAGTCCTCCATCGCCCCGCCCGGGATCACGGTCCACGAGCTGGTGGCGCGCGGGCGCTACCCGTATCAGTCACTTCTTCGCCAGTGGTCGGCGGACGACGACGCGGCCGTCACCGAGGCCATGGAGCGCACCGACGTCGTTGGCCTGGCCAACCGGCACGTGTCCGCGCTCTCCGGCGGGCAGCGCCAGCGGGTGTGGGTGGCCATGGCCCTGGCCCAGCGCACCGACATCCTCCTGCTCGACGAGCCGACCACCTACCTGGACCTGGCCCACCAGGTGGACCTCCTCGAGCTGTGCCGCGACCTGAACGCGGAGATGGGCACCACGATCGTGGCGGTGCTCCACGACCTCAACCAGGCCTGCCGTTACGGTGACGAGGTGATCGCCATGCGCGCCGGCAGCATCCTGGCCCATGGCCGCCCCGAGGATGTCGTCACCGCCGAGATGGTCGAGGAGGTCTTCGGCCTGGCGGTCCAGGTCATCACCGATCCACTCACCGGAACCCCACTGGTTCTACCGCTTCCGCGCAAGCCCCGGGATACGGCGTCGGCCGGGGAGGCCGGGTAGGGAACGGCGGCGCCCACAACCGGGCTTCGGCCGAGCGCGATCATCCGTGATCGTCCGCGAGCGTCTCTGCCCGACTGTCGGCATCGGTCTTCGCCCGCTCTCGGGCCGAAGCACGCTGCCCCCAGGCAGAGACCGGTCCCCTGCAGCCCCACTGGGTGGCCCCGACAGAACCTGCCAGGCGGTGGACCCGCATCGAGGCGCGTGCCTAGTCTTCACGTATCAACCCGAACTGATGTGAGGACTGCTTGTGACTGCTTCTGCTCCCACCCTGCCCACCACCATGCGCGGCGTCGTCATGCACGCCGCCGGTGACGTCCGCGTCGAGGACCGCGAGGTCCCCCACGTCATCGAGCCCACCGACGCCGTCATCAAGCTCGAGGCCGCCTGCGTATGCGGCTCGGACCTGTGGCCCTACCGGGGCATCTCCCCCGTGGAGGAGGCCCGTCCCATGGGCCACGAGTACGTGGGCGCCGTCGTCGAGGTCGGCGACGAGGTCAAGAACGTCAGGGTCGGCGACTTCGTCGTCGGCTCCTTCTGCCTGAGCGACAACACCTGCGAGATCTGCGAGGACGGCTACCAGTCGCGCTGCGCCAACGGCGGCTTCATCGGGGACACCCAGGCCGAGTACACGCGCGTGGCCCTGGCCGACGGGCCCCTCGTCGTCGTTCCCGGCGGCAGGCCCGAGGACCCTGAGATCATCGCCTCACTGCTGGCCGCCTCCGACGTCCTGGGAACCGGCTGGTTCGGGGCCGTCGCGGCTCAGGCCGGCCCCGGCAAGACCATCACGGTGGTCGGCGATGGCGCCGTGGGTCTGTCCGCTGTCCTGGCTGCCAAGGCTCTGGGGGCTGAGAAGGTCATCGTCTTCTCCCGCCACGAGGACCGGGCGGAGCTCGCCCGCGAGTTCGGCGCCGACGTCGTCATCGCCGAGCGCGGTGACGAGGGCGCCGCGAAGGTCAAGGAGCTCACCGGCGGCTACGGCGCGCACGGCGTCGTCGAGGCCGTGGGCAACCAGACCTCGATGATGCAGGCCATCGCCTCCTGCCGCCCCGGCGGGCACCTCGGCTACGTGGGCGTGGCCCACGGTGTCTCCCTGCCCGGGGACCAGCTCTTCTTCGCCGAGATCAACATGCTGGGCGGTCCCGCCCCGGTGCGCCGCTTCCTGCCCGACCTCATCGACCGCATCCTCAAGCGCGAGATCAATCCCGGCAAGGTCTTCACCCTGCGCCTGCCCCTGGAGGAGGCCCCCGAGGCCTACAAGGCCATGGATGAGCGCCGCGCCATCAAGGTGCTCCTGGAGCCCTGATCCGAGCCGCACGCCCCACCATCACCGTCTGACAACAGGAGCGTTCATGAAGACCCTCGTTCTCGTCTTCCACCCCGACATGTCCGCCTCGCGCGTCAACCGGCCCCTGGCGGCCAGGGCCGAGACCCTCGTTGACGACGTCACCGTGCGCTACATGTACGACATCTACCCCGACCAGAAGGTCGACGTCGCCGCCGAGCAGGCCGCCCTGGAGACCGCCGACCGGGTCGTCCTCCAGTTCCCCATGTACTGGTACTCCACTCCCGCCCTGCTCAAGCAGTGGCAGGACGACGTGCTCCTCTACGGCTGGGCCTACGGCTCCACCGGCAAGGCCCTGGCCGGCAAGGAGCTGCTGGTGGCCGTCAGCACCGGCGGCTCCAGTGACGCCTACAGCCACGAGGCCTCCTACGGCTACACGATCACCGAGCTGCTGCGCCCGCTCCAGGCGACGGCGAACATGGTCCAGATGACCTACCTCAAGCCCTTTACCACCACTGGGATCCTCACCATCACCGATGAGGCCCTGACTCAGCGGGCCGAGGACTACGCGGCCGTCCTGCAGTCCAAGGACCTGCCCGTCCTGGAGCCTCACGGCTGAGCACACCGGCACGCAGCTTCCACAAGTCCGAGGGCCCCAGACCGGCGAACCGGCCTGGGGCCCTCGGCGCGTCTCACGGACGTCTCAGTCGCCGTCGGCCAGGTCCTTGAAGTAGCGTGCCACCGGCCAGCGCTGGAAGCCGAGCCCCTCATAGGTGGCGCGGGCCGGGGCGTGCCCGTGGTCCCCGCCGGTCTCCACCATCACCATGGCCATTCCCGCTGCCCGAGCCCGTTCCATGGAGTGGTTCATGAGGGCCCGCCCGATGCCGCGACGCTGGTAGTCGGGGTCGACGACGACGATATAGACCTCCCCCATCCGGTCCTCGGGGTGCAACCGGGTACACACCCAGCCCACCGGGCGCCCCTCGAGGACGGCGACGTCGACGCCGTCGGGCTCACCATCGAGGACCTCGGCGAGATCTGCGACCTGCCGCTGCCGCCAGCCCTCGGGGTAGAAGGAGTGGTAGACGAAGGCGGGCACGTCCTGCTCCATAAGCGGGAACACCGGGGCCCAGGCGCGCAGGGACAGGTCCAGCAGCGCCTGACGCTGCTCCGGCCGGTACGCGACGATCTCAACCATGCCAAGATCCTACGGCGCTCCCCATGGATACGCCGGGTCCCCGCCGGTCATCGCGCCGGCAGGGACCCAGCAGGCTCGGGACCGCTCAGGAACCTCAGCCGAAGATGTCGAGCAGCGGGAGCTCAGGGGTCTGGAGGACCGCGGCGTAGTCATGCGCGCGGCCGGCAATGGCCTCATCGGTGATCTCCAGGGCACCCACCGACAGGAAGGGCACCGCGTACTTGGTGCCGATGACTCGCGAGGTTCCCTGCATGGGCCGCAGGAACTCGTGGATGGTGTAGATGTGTGCGCCCTCGCGGCCGTAGGCGCTGCCGGCGCCGCCGACGCTGACGGCCAGGAGCAGCTCCTTGCCGTGCAGGGCGGTGCCGGTCGAGCCGTAGGCCCAGCCGAAGGTGAGGACGTCGTCGAGCCACTTCTTGAGCAGAGGCGGGCAGGAGAGCCAGTACATGGGGTACTGCAGCACGATCCGGTCGGCGCCCAGCAGGGCCGCCTGCTCGGTGGCCACATCGATGTTGAAGTCGGGGTAGATGTCGTACATGTAGCGCACGGTGATGTTGCCGCCGAGCGACTCCGCCGCGGCCCCGAGGGCCTTGTTGACCCGAGACTCGGAGATATTGGGGTGGAAGACGAGGACGAGAGTGTTCACGGAGGACTCCCTGGTGTCGTTGGACTGAGATGCGGGGGATGATCCCCGTGAGGCGCCGTCGTCCCCGGCGCCGGAGGCGGACAGGACGTCGCTCAGGCCGGAGAAGCCGCCAATGATGACCTCCAGCTTAGGGGCCATCGCACCGCGGTCCAGCCAGGACTCCTTGGGACGGAAGGGGACACGGTCGGTGTCGTCACCGCTGTCCAGCTCCTGCGGCCCACGCATGCCCAGGGCGGCACCCGAGCCGCCGAAGCGCTCGTCCCACATACGGGTGGCGACGTCGATGCCTCGCTCGCCCCGACCCGGCTGACGATCGGACTCGACGGTCTCGGCCATGGCGACCGCCTGCTGATGGGCGGTCAGAACCGTCGAGAAGGTGTAGTTGAGCGCCAGGTAGGCGTCTTCACTGCGCAGGCCCCCGGAGACGAGGGCGTTGTGGGCGCGCTTGGCCACGGACATGAGAGGCACGTAGGCCCAGGCCAGGTTGATGAGGGTGTGATCCAGGCCGGGATGAGCATCGAGCACGTCCCACAGCGAGTCGGAGAGCTGGCGCAGGTAGTCCTGCCAGCTCAGGCCGGTGGGGGGCAGTGTGGCGTCGGCGGAAACACGCTCCAGGCAGGCCACGAGCAGGTCGTCGCGCGAGCTGACGGTGTGTCCCAGATCAGCCGCGCTCACCCCGAGTCGACGCGCCACCTTGCCCATCGTGAACCGGTCCACACCGATCTCAAGGGCAGCCGTGACGACGTCATCCCTGGTAAAACCGGCATTATGCTGCATTGAGCCTCCCGGGTTGGGTCATACTTGTCAGCGTAACGAACCAATAACAGGCCGCCAAATCGAAGGCATCTATCCACACGATGACGGACGCCGTTCTTCCGCAACATAAAGACAAAAACCATCTCTCGCCACACCGCTCGCGCGATCCGGGATCTCAAGACGGGATAACGACTCGGCACACCCCGGACGGCCCACCAGGTGGCGCGCCCGATGACAGCGGGGTCTCACCAAGCCCGCTCCCCCGTTACCGTGGTGCCATGAGCGAGACTCCCCGCCCACAGCGCCCCGTCTTTCCGGAGCCGCCCGCGGCACCCTCACCGGTAGCGGCGCCCCCCGCTCCAACGGCGCCCCCGGCCAAGCAGCGGCGGTGGCGCGACGACCTGCACCTGGCGCACACGATCGCTAACAAGGTGGACAGCCTCACCCAGGCCCGTTTCGACGCCGGCAACTTCACCGTGGAGACCAAGTCGGACCTCACGCCGGTCACTGAGGCCGACAAGGAGGCCGAACACGTCATCCGCGAGCAGCTGGGGCGGGCGCGCGGGCGCGACTCCGTCCTGGGCGAGGAGCTGCCCACCACCGGGCACTCCTCGCGCCAGTGGGTCATCGACCCGATCGACGGGACCAAGAACTTCGTGCGGGGCGTGCCGGTGTGGGCCACGCTCATCGGCCTCATCGAGGACGGCCAGTGCGTCGTCGGGCTGGTCTCGGCCCCAGCGCTGGGGAGGCGCTGGTGGGCCGTGTCCGGCGGCGGGGCCTGGACCGGGCGGTCACTGAGCTCGGCGCGGCGACTGTCCGTGTCCGGCGTCGACGACCTCACCCGGGCCTCGATGTCCTACTCCTCGCTGTCGGGGTGGGCCCAGACCAAGCGGCTGCGCGGGATGCTGGGCCTCATGCAGTCGTGCTGGCGCACCCGCGCCTACGGGGACTTCTGGTCCTACATGCTCGTTGCCGAGGGCGCCGTGGACCTGGCCGCCGAGCCAGAGCTCGAGCTCTACGACATGGCGGCGCTCGTCCCCGTGGTCACCGAGGCAGGCGGGCGCTTCACCTCCCTCGACGGCGAGCCCGGGCCCTTCGGCGGCAACGCGGTGGCCACGAACTCACTGCTGCACGACGTCGCCCTGCACCACCTGAGCGCCGAGACGGACTGAGCCGGCCCCGGTTGAGCCGACATTCCCTTCTGCTAGACATCAGCACACCCCGAAGTTATAAAAGATCTAAAAGATCTAAAGCGCGCAAAAGTGGAGACGATCACACATGGCCAACCCCTTCAAACCGACAGCGGGCGCGACGCCTCCGTTGCTTGTTGGCCGCAACCGCGTCATTGAGGAGTTTCTGGAAAGCCTCGACGACGGCCCCGGAGCGCCTGGGCTCTTGGAACTCATCACTGGCGCCAGGGGCGTCGGGAAGACCGTCATGCTCACCGCTCTGGGAGACTCGGCACGAGAGCGCGGCTGGGTGGTCATTGATGAGACCGCACGAGAGGGGCTCATGGACCGACTCGCCGCCGAGTTCACTCGCCAGCTGTCGCAGCTCGCCGGCAAGGAGCGCTCACGGTTGACCTCCTTGAGCCTGAGCACACCGCTTGGTGGCGGTAGCGCAACACTCGAGCACGCACCCACTCCTGAGCCCTCCTGGCGGCAGAAGGCGCGAGCACTGACCCAGTGGCTCGCGGAACACGGCACCGGTCTGCTGCTCACGATCGACGAAGTGCATGCCATTCCGCGCGAGGAGCTGCGAGCCCTGTCCGCAGAGGTGCAGCACCTCATTCGCGAGGGGGCTCCCATCGGCCTTCTCATGGCGGGCCTCCCCAAGGCCGTTGAGGAGCTCCTCAATGACGACATCACCACCTTCCTGCGCCGGGCCGAGCGGATCGAGCTCGGCGAGGTGGCCATCGACGACGTCTGTGACGCCTTGAAGTCGACCTTCGACGCGGGCGAGAAGGCGCTGAGCAACGACCTGGCTCAGGAGTGCGCGAACGCGACCGGCGGCTACCCATTCATGATCCAGCTCGTGGGGTATCAGGTGTGGAAACACAGTGGTGACGGCACGGTGACCCAGCCAGCAGTCGCCGCAGGAACAACCGCCGCCCGACTGCGCCTCGGCAACCTGGTGCACGCTCCGGCGCTGCGCGACCTGTCCGACGTCGACCGCACGATGCTCGTGTGCATGGCCAAGGACGACGGTCCGTCACAGATCGCCGACATCGCCGAACGCATGGACCGCCCCGTCAACTACGTGTCGGTCTACCGCAACCGGCTGCTCGCCGCCGGAATCATCAAGACCGCCGGATACGGCAAGATCGACTTCGCCGCCCCCTATCTGCGCGAGTACCTGCGCGAGCACGCAGCACACCTCGTCATGGAGTGAGTCGCAGCAGCCGACGGCCACTCCTCGGCCACACGCCGGGATCACACGGACTGGACTTGCCACGGCTCCAACGTTATAAAAGGGACACAAACTGATACGCGGCCACAGAGTCGGGCCTTTGCCCCGGTGTCGCCGCTCGGCTGAACCGCCACCGCTGCGGCGGGTACCACAGTTACCCGGCCGTTTCCCCACCTCGTGCGCCGGTAACCTGCCGTGAGTCCACCATCCATCCACCCCAGGAGTCCCTTTGAACTGGCTGCACGCCGTCCTCCTCGGCATCGTCGAGGGCATCACCGAGTTCCTCCCGGTGTCCTCCACCGGGCACCTCAACATTGTCGAGAAGCTGCTCGGCTACGAGATCAACTCCGCGGGCACGACCGCATTCACCGCCGTCATCCAGGTGGGTGCGATCCTCGCGGCCATCATCTACTTCTGGGCCGACATCGTCCGCATCGTCAGCGCCTGGTTCAGGGGCCTGAGCAACCCGCGGGCCCGCCAGGACCCCGACTACACGCTCGGTTGGGGCATCATCCTGGGCTCGATCCCGGTGGCCGTCGTCGGGCTGCTGTTCAAGGACTTCATCGAGGGGCCGGTCCGCTCCCTGTGGGTGATCGCCGGAGCCCTCATCATCTGGTCGGGGGCCATGTGGCTAGCTGACCGCCAGCAGAACCTCACCAAGGGCATGAAGGACGTGACCGTCAAGGACGCCCTCATCATCGGTGCGTTCCAGGCCCTGGCCCCGGTGTTCCCCGGCATCTCCCGTTCCGGGGCGACGATCTCCGCCGGCCTGTTCCTCAAGTTCGACCGGGTGACGGCCACGCGCCTGTCCTTCTACATGGGTATCCCATCCCTGGTCGCGGCCGGACTGCTGGAGGCCGCAACGGAGGCCAGCACCATCAGCAACACCGTGGGCTGGACGCCCACCATTGTCGCGACCGTCGTCTCCGGCATCGTCGCCTACGCGACCATCGCCTGGCTGCTGCGCTTCGTGTCCTCCAACAAGTTCACGTCCTTCCTCGTCTACCGCGTGCTGCTGGGCCTGATCATCATCGCCTTGGTAGCCGCTGGCACCATCGCCGCCTGACGGAGTTCTTGCCGCCGATCTCAATTCACCTTCGCCGGCATTCTTCACGTGGGGCAACGGATTTCTCCGTTGCCCCACGTGTTTTCTGTGGTCCTCAGCGTCGGGCTCCGACGCCGTACGAATCCTGTTCCGGCATCGTCGTCCGCTTGTACGATAGGCGGCACGACCACCCCCTGGGGTAACCGCAGACTCACGAGCCGCTGAGGACGTCGGCTAAAGACGTCGGGGAGATTCGTAGCATGACCACACGCCACCCATCCATTTCTCCCACGCGTATTCGCTTCGGAAGTCGTCCCGCAATCGCCGCAGGTTTCGTCAAGCGGCAAGGGCAGGATGAGCTCTTCGAGGCCGTCTTCGCTCGCTCCCAGCCTCATACAGTTCTGACGGGGATGCGAGGAAGCGGCAAGACTCAGTTGGCCGCTGCGGTTGCGGCCAGGTGCGAGGAGAGGGGCTGGCCCCTGGTTGCGTGGATTCATGCAGCCTCACGCAAGGAGCTCCTTGCCGGTCTCTACGAGCTCGCACTGCGGATCGGTATCGATGCGCCGAAGAACATCCCTCTGGAGGTCATTGTTCAGCGCCTCCTGGATCAGATGCGCTCAGCAGAGGCAGCGGACCGTCTCTTCGTCTTCGACAACGTGGAGAACCCCGACGACCTGCGAGACCTCATCCCCGAGGGCACTGGAGTCCGGGCCCTCATCACCACCACGCACCACCTTGACTGGGACGGCCCGGGGTGGCTGCGGTTGACGGTTGGCGCCTTCGAACGGGAGCAGTCGATCACCCTCCTGTGCGAGCACACCGGTGACACTCACCGCGAAGCAGCTGACCGGATCGCGGAGGTGCTCGGCGACGTGCCCCTCGCCATCACCCAAGCCGCAGCGACAGCACAACAGGGTGGATACGCCTCATCCGGCTACCTTGACAGACTGAGTCGTCACCCGCTCGAGTCACGCATCAGTCGCCTCGAGGGCGACGACTACCCGGACGCCGTCGGCATCGCACTGCTCATGGCCTATGAACAGGCCCTGGAGCAGCTCAGAACCACGCACCCTCAGCAGGAGAGGATCGCCGTATCGCTCCTCGGCGCGCTGTCCCTCCTGGCTGCTTCCGGAGTGCCGACTCACTGGCTCTTGGCGCTCGACGGCGACTCCGATACAGTACGCGACACTCTGTCTGTTCTGAATAGTGCTTCCGTCATCCAAGAATCCAGCAACGGCGACAAGACCTTCATTCACTGGCTCCAGGGACACGCGTACCGGGAAACCTACCTGAATGACCAGAAGAAGCTCGGTGAGGCGCGTACGTGCGCCGCATCAGTTCTCAGCGGGATTGACGTAGACCGCCTAGAGGATGGTGAACAGCGGCGAGACGAGACCCACCATCTCATCGAGCAGTTTCTCTCAGTCACATCACAGGAATACTCTCATTCACTGTTTTCTGAGCCACAGGTGTCTTCAAAGCTCGCCGAGACACTGCACTACGCGACCAGCCTTGGGATGTCGCAGCTGGCCCTTGGCCTCACTGACTCCGTGACCCGGGCCTGCGACGTCTTGGGCCCCCACCACCCCGACACCCTCACCTCACGCAACAGTCTCGCCGGCTCCTACCGGGATGCGGGCAGGCTCGACAAAGCCATCGCCCTGTACGAGCAGATCCTCGAGGACTCCATCCGCGTCCTGGGTCTCGACCATCCCCGCACCCTGACCTCACGTTTCGACCTCGCCGGCGCCTACAGAGCGAGCGGCAGGCTCGAGGAGGCCATCGCCCTGTACGAGCAGGTTTTCAGCGGCCGCAGCCGCGTCCTGGTCCCCGATGACCGCAGCACCCTCACCGCGCGTGACCATCTCGCCGACACCTACTGGGAAGCGGGCAGACTCGACGAGGCCATCACCCTGAAAAAGCAGATCCTCGCAGACGCCATGCGCATCATGGGTGCCGACAGCCCCGGCGCTTCGGCCGCACGTAGTAACCTCGCCGCTACCTACCGGGATGCGGGCAGGCTCGACGAGGCCATCCCCCTGTACAAGGAGAACCTCGAGGAATTCACCCGGCTCGCGGGCCCCCATCACCCTGAAACTTTGGTCTCACGCCACCGCCTCGCTGGCGCCTACCGGGACGCGGGCAGACTTGACGAGGCCATCGCCCTGTATCAGCAGAACCTCACCGACTTCACCCGCCTTGTGGGTCCCGACCACCCTGAAACCTTGGCCTCGCGCGGCACGCTCGCCGGCGCCTACCGGGATGCGGACAGGCTCGACGAAGCCATCCCCCTGTTCGAGCAGAACCTCGACGACGTCGCCCGCACGCTGGGCCTCGACCATCCTGAAACCTTGGCCTCACGCCACAGCCTCGCCGGCGCCTACCGGGAAGCGGGCAGGCTCGACGAGGCCATCCCCCTGTTCGAGCAGAACCTCACCGACTTCATCCGCATCCTGGGTCCCGACCGCCCCGACACCTTCACCTCACGTAGCACGCTCGCCGGCGCCTACCAGGCAGCCGGCAGGCTCGACGACGCCATCCCCCTCTTCGAGCAGAACCTCGAGGACCGCACCCGCACCCTGGGACCCGCTCACCCTGTCACTCTCACCTCGCGCGGCAACCTCGCCGGCGCCTATCGCGCCGCGGGAAGATTTGAGGATGCGGAGAAGCTCTTCGGGACGCCGTGAGAATTCTGTTTCGTCACCGCTGACCGCTTGTACGATAGCGGCATGGCCGATCCCCTCTCCCTCGCTGTCCTGTCTGCCAGCATCACCGGGCTGCTCATGCGCGGAGCCGCTGTGGCCGTTGATCCTTCGTGGAGCAGCGCGGCGTCACTGCCAGGCGAGGCCCTCAACGCATGGCGCAGCCTGAGACGTCTGCAACAGGGGCGAGGTGGACAGGAGAATCCACTGGAGGCCTCCATCAAGGCCCGACTTCAGAAGCAGGTGGATGACGCCAGCGAACGGTACGAGCGGACCAGCGTCACTCAATCCGCCCTGGCTGGAGCCGTCACCGAGATGGAGGTGGCACTCACGGAGCTCAGCGGTGACGACGCCGCAGTCATTGAGGCGGTGCGGTTCCCGGACAACTTCGAGACCTACCTCCGACGGCAAACGGTCGGCCGCCGCCAGAACGTCGAGGCGGCAGCCGAACCCTTCTTCGATGACCTGACCCGCATCGTCGCCGAAGAGTTCATCCGTCTCACGCCGGGCTCGCGGGCGTTCGACATCGCCGCGCTCAAGCAGCTGCTCGCAGGCCAGGAACAGCTGCTTGCCGGGCAGGAGCAACTGCTGGAGGGGCAGGCAGAGACTCACGGACTGCTGGGGGCTATGGCGACGGATATCAAGGAGATCCATGGCGCAATCCCGCGCGGACAATCCGCCTCACCCACGCGGATTCGCTTCGGCAGCCGCCCCAAGGTCACTACAGGCTTCGTCAAGCGAGAAGGGCAGGACGAGCTGTTCGATGCCGTTCTTACCCGCGCCGAGCCTCGTACGGTACTGACCGGGATGCGAGGAAGCGGCAAGACTCAGCTGGCAGCCGCGGTTGCCGCCAAGTGTGAAGAGGGGGGCTGGCCCCTGGTCGCATGGATCAATGCAGCCTCCCGCAAGGAGCTTGTCGCCGATCTCTACGAACTCGCACTGCGCATCGGTATCAATGCGCCGAAGGATGTCCCTCCGGAGACTATTATTCGGCGCTTCCTGGATCAGCTACGCTCAGCAGATGCGGCGGACCGTCTCTTCGTCTTCGACAACGTGGAGAATCTCGACGACCTGAGAGACCTTACCCCAAAGGGCGACGGAGTTCGAGCCCTCATCACCACGACGCGCCACCTTGACTGGAACAGTTTGGGGTGGTCACCAATGGTAGTCGGCGTCTTTGAACGGGAGCAGTCGATCGCTCTTCTCTGCCAACGCACCGGTGACGCTCACCGAGATGCGGCTGACCAGATCGCAGAGGTGCTTGGCGATCTTCCTGTCGCCGTGACCCAAGTGGCTGCGACAGCAAGATGGGGTGAATACACCTTATCCGGCTACCTTGACAGGCTGAGCAATCACCCGCTCGAGTCAAGTATCAGCCGCCTCGAGGGAGATGACTACCCGGACGCCGTCGGGGGCGCACTGTTCATGGCGTACGAACAGGCCTTGGAACAACTCAGAACCAAGCACCCTCAGCAGGAGAGCGTCGCCACCTCACTCCTTGATATTCTATCCCTTCTGGCCGCTTCCGGAGTACCGACTCACTGGCTTCTGGCGCTCGACGATGACTCCGACGCAGTCCGAGACACCCTGTCATTCCTGAAGAGAGCATCAATTCTCCAAGAATCCATCGACAGCAACAAGACCATCATTCACCGCCTCCAGGGGAAAGTTTACCGCGAAACCTACCTGAGCAATCCAGAGAAGCTCAACGAGGCACGTGCGCACGCAACATCTCTTCTCAACGAAATCGACGTGGACCAGCTAGAAAATTTTGAACAGCAGCGACAGGAAACACGCAATCTCGTCGAACAAGTAAGTGCTGTCACACCTCAACACCACTCTCACCCATTATTCTCCGATCCGGATTTTGCTGCACTACTTGCAACGACTCTGCGGAATGCGACCGACCTTGGGATGCCACATCTGGCACTTGCCCTTACTGATTCTGTTACGCGGGCGGGCGACACCCTGGGCTCCGATCACCCCAGTACCCTGACCGCACGCCTCAGCCTCGCCGGCGCCTACCGGGAAGCGGGCCGGCTCCACGAGGCCATCGAACTGTTCGAGCAGAACCTCGACGACCGCACCCGCATCCTGGGCCCCCACCACCCCGACACCCTCACCTCACGCGACAACCTCGCCGACGCCTACCGGGAAGCGGGCCGGCTCCACGAGGCCATCGAACTGTTCGAGCAGAACCTCGACGACCGCACCCGCATCCTGGGCCCCCACCACCCCGACACCCTCACCTCACGCGACAACCTCGCCTACGCCTACCGGGAAGCGGGCCGGCTCCACGAGGCCATCGAACTGTTC
Organism: Actinomyces sp. oral taxon 171 str. F0337; assembly: GCF_005696555.1. Classification (NCBI taxonomy): domain Bacteria; kingdom Bacillati; phylum Actinomycetota; class Actinomycetes; order Actinomycetales; family Actinomycetaceae; genus Actinomyces; species Actinomyces sp. oral taxon 171. The sequence continues at coordinate 2,291,110 of NZ_CP040005.1, forward strand.
GAGCAGAACCTCGACGACCGCACCCGCATCCTGGGCCCCCACCACCCCGACACCCTCACCTCACGCAATAACCTCGCCGGCGCCTACCGGGAAGCGGGCCGGCTCCACGAGGCCATCCCCCTGTACGAGCAGAACCTCGACGACCGCACCCGCATCCTGGGCCCCCACCACCCCGACACCCTCATCTCACGCGACAACCTCGCCTTCGCCTACCAGACAGCGGGCAGGCTCCACGAGGCCATCCCCCTGTACGAGCAAACCCTCACCGACTCCATCCGCATCCTGGGCCCCCACCACCCCGACACCCTCATCTCACGCAACAACCTCGCCTTCGCCTACCAGACAGCGGGCAGGCTCCACGAGGCCATCAAACTGTTCGAGCAGAACCTCGAAGACAGCACCCGCATCCTGGACCCCCACCACCCCAACACCCTGCTCTCACGCGACAACCTCGCCTTCGCCTACCAGACAGCGGGCAGGCTCCACGAGGCCATCAAACTGTTCGAGCAGAACCTCGAAGACAGCACCCGCATCCTGGACCCCCACCACCCCAGCACCCTCACCGCACGCCACAACCTCGCCAACGCCTACAAGACAGCGGGCAGGCTCGAGGAGGCCATCGCCCTGTTCGAGCAGAACCTCGAGGACCACACCCACATTCTGGGACCTGCCCACCCAGGCACCCTCACCGCACGCAACAACCTCGCCAGCGCCTACCACGACGCAGGCAGGCTCGATGAGGCCATCCCATTGTTCGATCAGACCCTCGAGGACCGCACCCGCATCCTGGGCCCCCGCCACCCCAACACCCTGACCTCACGCAACAACCTCGCCATCGCCTACCACAACGCAGGCAGACTCGACGAAGCCATCCCCCTGCTCGAGCAGACCCTCGAGGACAGCACCCGCATCCTGGGACCCCACCACCCCGACACCCTGACCTCACGCAACAACCTCGCCATCGCCTACCAGGCAACCGGCAGGCTCGAGGAGGCCATCGCCCTGTTCGAGCAGAACCTCGAGGACCGCACCCGCACCCTGGGACCTGCCCACCCAGTCACCCTCACCGCACGCAACAACCTCGCCGGCGCCTATCGCGCCGCAGGCAGGATTGAGGATGCGGAGAAGCTCTTCAGGACGCCGTGAGAATTCTGTTTCGGGGACGCTGACCGCTTGTACGATAGCGGCATGGCCGATCCCCTCTCCCTCGCTGTCCTGTCTGCCAGCATCACCGGGCTGCTCATGCGTGGAGCCGCTGTGGCTGTTGATCCTTCGTGGGGCAGCGCGGCGTCACTGCCAAGCGATGCCCTTAACGCGTGGCGCAGCCTGAGACGTCTGCAACGGGGGCGAGGTGGACAGGAGAATCCGCTGGAGGCCTCCATCAAGAGCCGTCTTCAGAAGCAGGTGGATGACGCCAGCGAAAGGTATGAACTGGCCGGAATCAGTCGATCCATCCTGGCTGGAGCCGTCACCGAGATGGAGGTGGCGCTCAAGGAGCTCAGCGGTGACGACGCCGCAGTCATTGAGGCGGTGCGGTTCCCGGACAACTTCGAGACCTACCTCCGACGGCGGACGGCCAGCCGCCGCCAAAACGTCGAGGCAGCAGCTGAGTCCTTCTTCGACGACCTGACCCGCATCGTCGCCGACGAGTTCATCTACCGCGCTCCAGGCTCGCGGGCTTTCGACATCGCTGCACTCAAGCAGCTGCTCGCAGGCCAGGAACAGCTACTTGCCGGGCAGGAACGACTACTAGATCAGTACACGAAAACTTACGAGCGCTTGGACAGGATTATCGACAACATCCAAAACACACGCGCTCAACTACACGCCACCCCCACACAGATTCGGTTCGGCAGCCGCCCTATGGTTACCACCAACTTCGTTCCACGAACAGCGCAGAATCAACTCGTCGACGCCATCTTCTCCCACAACGAGCCTCGTACAGTATTGACGGGGATGCGAGGAAGTGGCAAGACTCAGCTAGCCGCTTCGATTGCATCCAAGTGCGAAGACGAGAGATGGCCCATCGTCGCATGGATCCACGCGGCCTCACGCAAGGATATTATTGGCGATCTCTACGAGTTCGCGCTGCGGAGCGGCGTCAACGCAACGAAGGACACCCCTCCAGAGATCATCGTTCGGCGTATTCTAGATCAGCTACGCTCAGCAGATGCGGCAGACAACCTCTTCGTCTTCGACAACGTAGAAAACCTTGACGACCTGAAACACCTCATCCCTGAAGGTAAAGGAGTCCGGGTCATCATCACCACCACACGTCACCTTGACTGGGACAGTCTCGGATGGCACCCAATCACAGTCGGCGTCTTTGAAAGAGATGAGTCGATCACTCTCCTCTGCGAACGCACTGGCGACACTCACCGCGATGCGGCGGACCAGATCGCAGAGGCTCTTGGCGACCTCCCCGTCGCCATAACACAAGCCGCCACGACAGCCCACAATGAGAGATACACCCTCACTGAATACCTCAGCAGACTGAACAACTTTCCACTAGCAGCCACTATCGATAAACAAGAAGGTGAACATTACCCACAAGCAATCAGCACAGCCTTATGGCTTGCATGCAAAGCGACAATAGGCAGCATCAAGAAGAAGAACTCCACGCAGGGGAAATTATCACTCCATCAGATGAACACGCTATCCCTACTCGCCTCACCGGGAGTACCCATCACCTGGCTGGAAGATTATAACGACACAGAGAACGCCAAGAAGTCTCTCAGTGCACTATTGAACTCCTCGGTGTGCCAAATCTCAGCAGACGGCAAGAAGGTTCTAATCCATCAACTTCAAGGACGAGTTTTTAGAGAGAACCATCTCAGCACGAAAACAGAGCTGAACACTGCTGTTTCCACGGCAATTCATGTGCTGGAGAGCATTAGCACACACACTGAAGACATTCTAGACAGAGAACGACAAGAGACGCAGAACCTCATCGAACAGCTAAGCATCATCGCCTCCCAAGAATACTCACTTCCTTTATTTGCTGACCCCACCATCGCCACAATACTCGCGAGAACCCTTCAAAATGCCTGGCGACTCGGCATGCATCAGATTACACTCACCCTCATTAATCCACTCACTAAAGCTAGCGACATTTTAGGGGTAGATCACCCTGACATCCTCGCATCACGTAACAGCCTCGCTGATGCCTACCTACTAGAAGGGCATATAGAAAAGGCTGTCAAGTTAGTTCAGCAGAATCTCAAGTACTCCAGAAAACTACTTGGAGACACACATCCAGCCACCCTGGCCTCACTCAACACCCTCGCTAATGCCAGCCGAGACAGCGGCAATATCGAAGATGCCGCCTCCCTGTTCGAGAAAATCCTCGCTGATCGCATCCGCATTCTGGGCCCCGATCACCCCGACATCCTGACCTCACGCAATAATCTCGCTGGCACTCTCCAAGAGGTAGGCAAGCTCGAGGAGGCAATCATTCTGTATAAGCAGAACCTAGAGGATTCTAAACGCATTCTCGGGCCCAGCCACCCCGGAACTCTCACCTTCCGCAATAATCTCGCTGGCGCTTACCAAGAGGTGGGCAGGTTCGAGGAGGCAATCATCCTACTCGAGCAGAATCTCAAAGACCGCACTCGCATCCTGGGCCCCGACCACCCCGATACCCTGGCCTCACGCAACAACCTCGCCAACGCCTACCAGGCTGCCGGCAGACTCAACGAAGCCATCCACCTGTACGAGCAGAACCTTGAGGACCGCATCCACATCCTGGGCCCCGACCACCCCGATACCCTGGCCTCACGTCACAACCTCGCCGATGCCTATCGGGACATGGGCAGGCTCGATGAAACCATCCACCTGTACGAGCAGAACCTTGAGGACCGCATCCACATCCTGGGCCCCGACCACCCCGATACCCTGGCCTCACGCAACAACCTCGCCAACGCCTACCAGGATGCAGGCAGACTCAACGAAGCCATCACCCTGCACCAACAGAACCTTGAGGACCGCATCCACATCCTGGGACCCCACCACCCCGATACCCTGGCCTCACGCAACAACCTCGCAGTCGCCTACCAGGATGCAGGAAGAATTGACGAAGCCATCACCCTGCAGGAACAGAACCTTGAGGACAGCATCCACATCCTGGGACCCCACCACCCGCATATCCTCACCGCACGCAACAACCTCGCAGTCACCTACCACGACGCGGGCAGGCTCGACGAAGCCATCACCCTGTACGAACAGACCCTCACCGACCTCACCCGCATCCTGGGACCCCACCACCCCAGCACCCTGACCTCACGCAACAACCTTGCAGTCACCTACCTGGACGCCGGCAGGCTCGACGAAGCCATCACCCTGTACGAACAGACCCTCAAAGACTGCACCCGCATCCTGGGCCCCCACCACCCCGACACCCTCATCTCACGCAACAACCTCGCCAGCGCCTACCAGGACGCCGGCAGGCTCGACGAAGCCATCACCCTGTACGAACAGACCCTCAAAGACTGCACCCGCATCCTGGGCCCCCACCACCCCCACACCCTCACCACACGCCACCACCTCGCCGAGGCTTATCGCGCCGCGGGCAGATTCGATGATGCAGACAGCCTCTTCAAGACGCCGTCGGACTCCGAAGAGGACGAGCAGAAAGACAGCGAGGACAACCCGGACCAGGAGACCGATAGCTGACCGCCACAAGGCGCAGTCTTTGATGTCGGTGGGCTGTGAGACAGTGTCGGCATGCGGATCCTCCACACCTCCGACTGGCACCTGGGGCGCACCTTCCACGGGCGCGTGCTCGATGACGCGCACGCCGCCTTCGCCGACCACCTCGTCGAGCTCGTCGCCGCCGAGTCGGTCGATGCCGTCCTCGTCGCCGGGGACGTCTACGACCGCGCCATCCCACCCAACGACGCCGTCGCCCTCCTCGATGAGACGCTGCGCCGCCTGACCGAGCGCACCCGGGTGGTCCTGACCCCCGGTAACCACGACTCCGCCCCCCGCCTCGGCTTCGCCGCCGACCTCATGCGCGAGGGCCTCATCATCCGGGCCCGCACCGCCGGCCTCGACCGTGGCATCATCCTGCCCGACGCCGACGGCAACGATGCCGCCATCGTCCACGCCCTGCCCTACCTCGACCCCGACGCCGCCCGCGAGATCCTCCCGCCCCTCCTCACCGAACGCCTCGGCGAGGAGACCCCCGCGAAGCACACAGTCGGAGAAGACCAGGACGAGAGCGGGGATACCGCCTCCCATCCGGACTCGCCGGAGCGCCCGCGCCTGCCCCGCTCCCACGAGGCCGTCGTCTCCGCCGCCCTGCGCCTCGTGGCCGCGGACCTGGACCGCCTGCGCGCCGGCCGCAGCCGGCGCCTGCCGAGCCTGCTCATGGCCCACGCCTTCGTCGTCGGCGGCGAGGCCTGCGAGTCCGAGCGGGACATTCGCGTCGGCGGCGTCGACTCCGTGCCCTCCGGCGTCTTCACCACCCTGGGCGGCTCGCCCCTGGCCGAGCACAGCGGCGGCCTGGACTACGTGGCCCTCGGCCACCTCCACCGGCCCCAGGAGCTCACCCGGCCCACCGGCCCACGCCTGGTCTACTCCGGCTCGCCCCTGCCCTTCTCCTTCGACGAGGCCGAAGGCGCCCGCAACTCCGCCACCAAGTCCTCCGTCCTGCTGGATCTCAGCGCCGACGGCGTCACCGGTTGTGAGCGCATCCCCACCCCGGTCCTGCACCAGGTGCGCACCCTGACAGGCACCATGCCTGAGCTCCTCTCCCCCGCCTTCGACGACGCCACCGGCGCCTGGGTGCGTGTCATCCTCCAGGGCGAGCGGCCACCCGGCGCCCTGGCCACCCTCAAGGAGCGCTTCCCCGACCTCCTGGCCTTCCAGCACGAGGCCCCCACGCGCACCGCCCGCGAGCGCATCACCGTCACCGCCGCGGCCGACCCGCTGCGCATCACCGAGGACTTCTTCGACGACGTCTGCGGGCGTGCCCCCGAGCCCTCCGAGCGCGGCGTCCTGCGCAGCGCCTACGAGTCCGCCCTGGCGAGCGCGAGGAGCGAGCGATGAGGATCCACTCCCTGACCATGACCGGTATCGGCCCCTACGCGGGGCAGGAGCACATCGACTTCGACGCGGTGGGCGCCTCCGGCCGCTTCCTGCTCACCGGCCCCACCGGCTCGGGCAAGACCACCATCATCGACGCGATCGTCTTCGCCCTCTACGGGGACGTGGCCGACTCGGCCGACTCCTCCAAGGAGCGCATCCGCTCCACCCTCGTGGGCCCGCACACCGAGAGCGTCATCGAGCTCGTCTTCTCCACCGGCGCCGGCGTCTACCGGGTGCGCCGCACCCCCACCTACGAGCGGGCCAAGCGGCGCGGGCAAGGCACCACCACCCAGAACGGCACCGTCAAGCTCTGGCACCTGGCCGAGGTCGGCGGGGAGCCGCTCGATGAGCCCGTCACCCGCGTGGGCGATGCCGACGCGGAGATCGCGCGCGCCGTGGGCTTAAGCCGGGAGCAGTTCACGCAGACGGTCGTCCTGCCGCAGGGCAAGTTCGCCCGGTTCCTGCGCGCCGACTCCTCCGAGCGCCAGCACCTCCTCAAGGACGTCTTCGGCACCGGCATCTACGACGCCATCCAGGACGCCCTCATCCAGGCCTCCCGGGACGGGGCCAAGCGGGTCGAGCAGGCCGCCGCCGACCTGCGCGGGCAGGTCACCTCCCTGGGACGGCACCCCCTCCTCACCGAGGCCCCCTCCCCCACTACCACCGCAGATACCGGCGAAGAGGCCGCCGACGCCGATCAGGCGGTTCTCCCGGAGGACTCGTCACGGGAGGGCCCGTCCGGAGGGACCCAGGAGACACTGGCGCTGCCCACGGAAGACGCCGAGCTCGAGGCGCCGGAGGAGGCCGACTCCGCCCCTGCCCAGGCACCGGCCAAGGTCTTAGAGGCGGCCATGGCGGGAGCCGCCCCAGACCTGGCGGCTCTCCGCGGCATCGGCGCCAAGGTGCTGGAGGCCTCCAGCCACCGGGTCGCATCGGCCGACGCTCGGGCCGAGGCCGCGGGGAAGGCCCTCACCCGGGCCCAGTCGGCCCGCGACGAGGCGCAGAGCCTCCACGACCTCCTGGAGCGACGTCGTGTCCTCATTGAGGAGAATGAGCGGCTGGCTGAGCGCGCCGAGCAGGAGGCCACAGACGCCCAGCGACTCCAGGACGCCGAGCGCGCCTCACGGGTGCGGCCCTACCTGGTCGCCGAGAAGGCCGCCCGCAGCCGCGCCCAGCAGGCCGTCACCGCACTGGCCGCCCGCGCCGACCAGAGCAGGCTGGCCCACCTCGCCGAGCAGACCGGAGTCACCAGTGCCGGCAGCGCGGAGGATGCCACCGGCAGCGAGGCTGACAGCCATGGCGCCGCGGTGACGCCCGCCGCCCTCGTCGAGCCCCTGGTCCGTGAGGCGCAACGCCAGCTCGCCGCCCTCGAGGATGAACCCAGCGAGGCGAGGGCCGGCGATGCCAAAGTGGACACGGCCCCGCAGAACTCGGACGCGGCAGAGCCCCCTATAGCGGCCGGCGAATCGGAGTCGGACCGCGCTGAGGCCCTGAGCCCCCGCAGCCTTGACGACCTGGCGCACCACTGCCGTCGCGAGCACGGGCAGCTCGAGACCCTCGTGGACCTGGAGGCCGGCCTCCCTACACGCGAGAGCGCCTCGCAGCAGCGGGAGGCGGAGCTGCAGCGCGCCTCCGGCCAGCTGGAGCAGCGCACGGAGAAGCTCGCCGAACGTCCCGCGCAGCGCACCGCCCTGGTGGAGACGCTGGAGGCGGCACGCGAGGCCCGCGCGGGTCTCGACGGCCTTCAGGACCGCCGCACCCGAGCCGAGGAGCATCACCGGGCAGCCCTCGCCGTCGAACAGCTCAGCGCCCAGCTCGCCCAGCGAGACGCCGCCTGTGCTCAGGCGGCCGCGCTCGCGCGGGAGGCGACCGAACGGGTTCGTACCACCCGCCTGGCCTGGATCTCCGGGACCGCCGGGGCACTCGCCGGTGAGCTCACCGAAGGCGAGCCCTGCCCCGTGTGCGGCTCAACCACGCACCCCTCCCCCGCCACCGCAGGCACCGACGGCGCCACCCGCCAGCAGGTCGAGGCCGCCGAGGAACAGCAGCGGCAGGCCGACGAGGCACTCAGCAGCGCCGTCCGGGAACGCGACGCCTGCGCCACCCGGCTTCAGGAGGCCCAGCGCACCAGTGACGGCATGGATGCCCCCGCCGCCAAGGAGGCACTGGAGGCGGCCGCCACCGCCCTGGCCACGGCGCAGGCAACAGCCGACGGCGTCGAGGACCTGGCCGGGCGCCTCGAGGCCTTCGATGCCGGCACCGAGCAGGAGCGCACCGCACTCGATGCCGCCCGCTCCACCCAGGAGTCCGCCCGCAGCCGCACGGAGGCCGAGCGCGAGGCCCTCGCCCAGGACCAGCAGCGCTGCCTGGAGGCGCGCGGGACCTGGCCGAGCGTCACCGCACGCGCCGCCGCCCTCCTCGTGCGGGCCAAGGAGGCCGAGGACGCCTCACAGGACATCGACACCGCCCGCACCGCCCTGGCCCAGGCCCGCAGCGCCCTGGCCGACCTGGCCGCCGCACTGACAGAGGAGGGCTTCACCAGTGCGGCCCAGGCAACGGCGGCCCTCATGGAACGCGGTGCCATCGAGGCCCTGACGGCCAGCGTGCGCGCCGCCGCCACCTCCCGGGAACGGGTTCGCCTGGGGTTGGAGGACCCGCAGATCGCCGCCCTGAGCGGCCAGGAGGAGGACCGTCTCGAGGCTGCCGCCGCCGAGCTCGCCCGGGCCGATGCCGCCGCCCGGCAGGCCGCCTCCGTTCAGGCGCGCACCGCCGAGTCCCACGAGCACCTGCGCCGGGCCGTCGACGGCGTCGAGCAGGCGGCCGCCGCCTATGAGGAGGCGGCCGGCTCCAGCGCCGACCTCATCCGGGTGGCGGCTCTGGCCCGCGGGGAGAACGACGCCGGTACACCCCTGGCCACCTGGGTGCTGCAGGCCCGATTCGAGGAGGTCCTCGTCTTCGCCAACGAGCGCCTGTCCCAGATGTCCTCCGGACGCTACGAGCTCATCAGGGTCGCCGAGGAGACCAGCCAGCGCCGACGCCGCAAGGGGCTGGGTCTGGCCGTCGTCGACCACCTCGGTGACGAGCGCACCCGCGACCCCCGGACCCTCTCGGGCGGGGAGACCTTCTACGTCTCCCTGTCACTGGCCCTGGCCCTGGCCGACGTCGTCTCGGCCGAGTCCGGGGGCGTGAGCCTGGAGACCCTCTTCATCGACGAGGGCTTCGGCACCCTGGATGCCGACACCCTCCAGATGGTGATGGCCGAGATCGACCATCTGCGCGCCGGCGGGCGCACCGTCGGCATCGTCTCCCACGTGGCCGAGCTGCGCGACCAGATCGCCGAGCGCATCGTAGTGCGGCGCGTCGTCTCAGGCGGATCCACCCTGAGGGTGACCGCCTGAGACCGCGAGCCCCACTCCACCCGTCGCCCTCCTGAGGCAGGTCGACCCTACCCCTGCGACCTTCAGCCCCGGAAGCGAGGAGGAGCCCTCAACCCCCTTCAGGCTCGGCATTCTTGCTGGTCATGGAGAACGGAGGCGTCACCAGGCACGCCAGCAGCGGTCTGAGCCCAACCTCCTACCGCACCTGAGCCTAGCCTTCACCGCCGGCCGAGCCGTCATCACCCTGCTGACCGTCGCCGCCTTCCTGACCGGCACCGTCCTGAGATCCGTCCTGGGATCCGTCCTGCTGGTCCCCGGACTGGTCAGTGCCCTGCGAGTCAGTTTCCTGCGGGGCGACGCCCTGCTCGGCGGCCTTCTCCTTGACCGTGTTGAGGATGCTGACGAGGTCGTCCCGTCCGGGGAAGGACGCTCCTGATTGCAGCGTCTTAAGGGCCTGGTCGACGTTGCCGATCTTGATCTGACCGGAGAAGCTCTCCGCCTCGGCCATGGTCTGCTTCTTGAGCACGCCCGCCCCGTAGTAGATGCCCGCTCCCGTGGCCACCAGGGGCAGGAACAGCGCCGCCAGCACCAGCAGGGCCGCAGGAGCCTTCGGCTTGGCTCTGGCCAGGGCCGTGCACGCGACGAAGAAGGCGATGAAGGCCAGCAGCGCGCCACCGCCGACTGCGCCGACGGCGCCCCAGTTCGGTGTCCAGCTCTGAGTCGAGATGATCTCGAAGACGTGGAGCGTGGTCAGCAGCGTGTAGGTCCCCCATCCCAGGGCGCCGGAGGCCGCGAGCACCATGATCGTGCCCACCGGCAGCGCGGCGGTACGACGGCGCTCGGGCGGGCGAGGTAGCTCGACCGGCGGCTCCGGCTCGGGCTCGCTCCAGGTCGCCTGCACCGGCACCTCGGAGGCCATGGGCCGCGTGGGCTCAGGGTTGACGTAGACCGGCTGGACCTGCTGAACCGGCTCAGCCGGGTAGACCGCCTGCGTCGGCATGGCCATCGTCTGCGGCGCCGCGGGCGTGGGCTGAAGGACCTGGGTGTACTGGCTGCGCTGGTCCGGGGAGGCGGCCAGCTGCGGGGTCGACGTCGACGGCGGCAGGTACCCCCACCCCTCGCCTCCCGGAGGCATGGCGATGGCCTCCGTGACCCCCGGCTGCGCCTCCATCTGGTCAAGGTCGATCCGCTCGGTGGGCCGTCCGCGGTCAATGTGATCGTCACGGTCGGCGCGGTCAACGGCCGCGTCCACCTCTGCGTCGTCGTCGAACTGCGGCCCACGGGAGAGAGGACGGGACACGATGAGGCTCCTTGCCACGGGGGGGTATCGATTGGGTCTCTGTCCCCGAGGCTACGCCACCGACGCCGTAGGCACGAGGAGCCTCAGGTCCTCGTGCGGTGACTCACCGCATGTTGTCTCGCACTGCGAGCGCCGAACGCGGGGACAGGACCACATGGCCCGTGCACGCATCACCGGTCAGCAGGTCCGTGCCCATGACTCCAACCACCTCGGCGGCCCGGTCACCGTGGTTGAGCAGGAAGAGAACCTTGCCGCGCCGCTGGGCTTCAACGCCGTCGGGCAGGTCGGCCACGACCGGCCGCACCCGGGCGTGCGCGCACACGAGTCTCAGCAGGGCGGCCCGGCTGAGGGAGTCGAGGTCGGCGGCCACGTACCAGCCCGCTCCCGCCCCCGCCACGGTCCGCCGGGTGACGGCGGGGCGCCCGGCCAGATCCGCTCCCCCGCCGCGGCCGTCGAAGACCGCGACGACCTCAACCGTCCCCCGGTCCTGACCGGCCTGAGCATCCTGGGGTGCCTCGTTGGACCCCGCGTCGACACGAAGCTCCTCGGCCCAACCACCGGCACGCAGATCGGGGGCCGGCGTGCCCATCCGTTCCAGGACCCGGCGCAGGGGCTCACTGACGGCCTCCAGTCCCACCCAGGTCTCTGAGCCGGGAGTCCCGACGGCGCGGCTGAGGCGGCTGACGAGCGCGCCACGGGGATCGGACTGCCCGACCGGTCCGGTCAGGGCGGCGTGATCAGTGACCCGCACCCCCAGCAGCGGCCGCAGGGCTCCCAGGTATCCGCCCAGGACCGCGCCCGCGCCGGTGTCAACGACCCCGGTGGGGCCGGCCACGACGACCTGGGCGCCCGCGGTGACCGCCCGCTCCAGGTGCCCGGCGAGCTCGGGACGGTCGATGAACACTGCGGGAACGATGATGAGGCGATAGCCGTCCAGTCTCCGGCCCACCGGGACGATATCGGTGGCGATCCCGGCCTCCCACAGGCTGCGATGCCAGGCGCGGGCCGCCTCGAAGCGCTCACCGACCTCGACCGGGCCGATGGCGGTGCTCAGCGCCCACTGGCTCTCCCAGTCCAGGACGACGGCCGCCTCGGCCCGCACCGGCTCCCCCAGGACCGGTCCGAGCCGCCTGAGCGCCTGCCCGGTGGCCACGGTCTCCTCCCAGGTGCGGCTGTCGCGCCCGGCATGGGGAACCATGCCGGAGTGGAAGGTCTCGGCGCCCTGACGGGACTGACGCCACTGGAACTGCAGGACGCCGTCGGCGCCGTGGGCCACGCGCGCCAGGGACCACAGGAGGTGCTGGCCGGGACGCTTGGGGGAGTTGCGCCTGCGCCACTGGACGGCGCTGGGCGCCTGCTCCATGAGGATCCAGGGACGTCCGCCGGCCAGGCCCCGCATGAGGTCACCGGCCCAGGCGACCTCGTGGGCGGCTGCCGGGTCGGCGGGATCGGGGTAGGAGTCGTCGGAGATGACGTCGAGGGACTCGGCCCAGCGCCAGTAGTCGGTGGCCGGGAAGTCGCCCATGAAGTTGGTGGTCACCGGCCGCTTCGAGCGCTCCCGCAGGATGCGGGCCTCGGCCTCCATGAGGCTGCGCAGCTGGTGGTCGCTGAAGCGCCTCCAGTCCAGCATCTGGGCGGGGTTGGGGAAGGTGGGCATGGCGGCGGGCGGGGCGACCTGCTCCAGGTCCGTGTAGCGCTGGGACCAGAAGTCGGTGCCCCAGGCGGCGTTGAGGCGCTCGACGTCACCGTAGCGCTCGGCCAGCCAGGCCCGGAAGGCCCGGGCGCAGGCGGGGCAGAAGCACTCGGCGGTGTGACAGCCGTACTCGTTGCCGATGTGCCACATGACGACGCCCGCGTGGTCACCCAGACGCTCGGCCAGCGCCGCGGCCAGGGCCGCGGAGCGCTCCCGGTAGACGGTCGAGCTGGGGCAGTACTGCTGGCGCGAGCCCACGCCCAGGCGCACACCGTCGGCGCTCATCGGCAGGGACTCGGGGTGGTCGGTGGCCATCCAGGCGGGCGGTGAGGCGGTGGCGGTGGCCAGGTCGACGGCGATGCCTGCCTCGTGGAGACGGTCGACGATCTCCACCAGCCAGTCGAGCTCGTAGCGGCCCTCGCGCGGCTCGAGGCTCGCCCAGGAGAAGATCCCTAAGGAGACCAGGTTGACGCCGGCCTCGGTCATGAGCTCGAGGTCCTCGGCGAGGGTGGCCTCGTCCCACTGCTCGGGGTTGTAGTCGCCGCCGTAGGCGGGGCTGGCCAGTCCCAGCAGCTCGTGCGGGGCGAGGCGGGGCGTGGCGGTGCCCGGTGCCTGCTCTGTTCGGGGCGTGGAGGCTGAGGGCGAGGGAATCGTCATGGGGCGATTCTCCCCCAACCTCTCCCCTACCCCGTGCACCGCGGTCACCCGGGTCGGCGGGGCCGTGCGGGCTCAGCTGATGGTCGAGCGCGAGCTCGTCAGCCAGGCCAGCGGCACGGTGGTGAGGAAGAGCCCCTGCCACTCGCGCTCCCACAGCAGGGCGATGTCACCGCTGGGCAGCTGGGCCATGCACTGGTAGACGTAGTGGCGCGGGTTGACGACCCGGTTGTGGGGCCAGGTGGCGCCGTCGTCCTGGCTGAGCCGTAGGACGCCGCACCCGCGGAAGGGCAGCATCCGGGAGGCGTTGGCGAAGACGATCCCCCGGCCGGCCGCGCCGTCGCCGTCCCCCACGCTCGCTGCGCGCTCCAGACCGGTGACGGCGATGGCGTTGGGCTGGGAGAAGATCTCGGGGAGCTGCTCATCGTAGTCGACCTCGCCCCAGGTGAAGCCCCCGTCGTGGGACACGGCGTGGGCGACCCTCCCCGAGGGGTGCTGGTTGCGGGCCCACACGTGCACGGCGCCGTCGGATCCTTCGACGAGGACGGACTCGTAGAGGCTGGCCCGCTCGTCGGCGAGGTCCCGGGAGTGGACGACGGCGCCCAGGACCTCACGTCCGTCGTTGGGTGAGGCCCCCAGGGTCCAGGTGGTCCCGCCGTCGTCGGAGCAGATGGCGGCGCAGGACAGGTAGGCGGTGCCACCGGCCTCGTGGCTGTAGTAGACGGGCACGAGGATGCGTCCGGCGTGCTCCGGTGCGGTCAGCTGGATGGCGTTGCCGGGGCCGGTTCCCAGGAAGCACATCCAGTCGGTCTTGACCTGGGCGGTGATGTCGATCGGCTCTGACCAGGTGGCGCCGTCGTCGTCAGAGGTGATCATGAGCAAGTGGGAACCACGGTGCTGGAAGAGGCAGTCCTCGGGGGCCTGCTCGTGGGCGAGGTAGATGCTGCCGGCCGCCCGACCGCCGAGGAGCACGTCACCTGCGCGGGCCCCGGCTGCATCGTCGTCACTCAGGACGATGCGGTAGTCGGTGGCCTCACCTGAGGCGGTGAGGACGCTGCCGTCGGGCTCGACGGCGAACAGCTCGCCGTCGCGGTTGTGCAGCACGCGGCGCCCCAGCTCGTCGAAGCCGGTGCCGACTGCGGCGTTGGGCTGGCCGATGCCGCCGGGGAACTGGTCGACCAGGCAGATGACGCGTCCGCTGGAGCGGTCCTGGACCAGGACGGAGTCGATGAGGCTGGCTCCCAGCGCCCCGGTGCCCGGGAGGCTGAGCAGGGTGCGCATCTCCTCCCATGTGGTCCCGCCGTCGAGGCTGCGGCGCATGACGAGGTTGATGTCGTTGGGGGCGTCGTTGGGGATCGAGACGCGCTGGTCAGCGCCGGCCAGGATGACGCCGCTGTCCAGGGCGAGCAGGGAGGGGATCCGGTAGGACTCGGCGCCGTGGTAGCCGGTGTCGAACAGGGCGCGCGTGGGCAGCGGGGCGGCCCCGGCCAGGCGCTTGATCTGGGCGTCGGTGAGGGCGGCGTCGTAGACCATGGCGGTCTGCGCCTCGCCGAAGAGGCGCCTGCCGTCCAGGTCGGCCCCCACCACGACGCGCGTCACCGGCGCGATGTCGGCCAGGAAGGCGCTGCCGGGGGTGAGGGCGACCTGGTAGCCGTCGACGTGGATCTCCACCGCGCCGCGCCCCGAGGTGACCACGACATCGTGCCAGGTCCCGTCGTCCCAGTGGCCCGGGGCGCACGCCTCGAGGAGGGGCTCGCCCTCGGGCGAGTCCTCACCGGGGAGCACGCGGTAGGTCAGGCCTCCCGCGTCGATGTCGAGGTGGAGGGTGCCGCCCTGGCCGCTCGCGGCGATGATGGTGCCGGCCTGGCCGCGGCCGCGGGTGCGGAACAGTGCCCGGATAGAGCCGGCGGACAGGGCTCCGGTGCGGCGGGCGTCGCGGGCGGAGAGCTCACTGGCCGCGAACTGGACCAGTGGGGTGGCGGCCAGGGACTGGGCCATGACGGCGCGGTCGCTGAGCGGCTCGTCCCAGGCGGCCAGGCGGGTGACCGTGGCGATCCCGTCGGGGTCGATCACGACATCGGTCAGCCCGATCTGGGCGAGGAAGGCCGGCAGCGTCGTGGAGAAGCACTCGTAGCCGTCGGCGTAGAGGTGGGTGCCGGTCTCGTTGACGGTCAAGGCGATCGTGTGGGGGCGGCCGTCATCCAGGCCCAGGGCGTCCTCGGCATCGAGTACCCGCCGCTGGGCACCTCCCTCGCCCCCCGATCCAGGGCCGTCCTCCGGGGCACCGTCCGCGCCGAGGACCTGCTCACCGTCGAGGCGGCCTGCGCGCAGGGACAACGTGATCCGTCCCCTGGTGCCGGTGAGCACGATGAGGGTGGCGTCGGCCCTGGCCGCGACATCGAGAAGAATCGTGCCCTGCCTGCAGGCGGCCAGGGCAGCGACATCATGCTCGCCAAGACTCAGGAAGGAGGTCTCGGATGCGGTGAGATCGAAGAGCATGGGGATGTCCTTAATGCCGGCATCAGCTCTCCACCGGCGTTGTGCGACCGGCAGTGCCGTGCGCGACGGTGCGTCACCGCACATCCAGTCATATGATGTCTGATGTATCGCGCACTGTAGCACGATCCCAGAACCTCAAGGAGACCACATGTCCGCCACCTCAGAGAATCGGACTGAGAAACCCGCCGAGCCCAACGCCGTACCCTTCGTCGTCGGTGCCTACCCCATGCTTCCCCCGAATGACGAGGACCGCCGCGGGGCTGCTGCCCTCTACGCCGCCCTGGGCGACCTCGGCTGGGTCGACGGCATCGAGCTGCCCTTCCGGGAGGCGCTCGACGCGCCCACGCCATGGCTGGTCGAGCAGCTGGCGGGGCGCTTCACCCAGTGCGTCGTCACGGCGATTCCGGGAACCATGGGACGTGCCGGGGCCGATCCCGCCTTCGGCCTGGCCTCCCCCGACGACGATGGACGCGGCCAGGCGCTGGCCTACACCCGCTCGCTGCTCGAGGCGGTCGACCGCCTCCACGAGGCTGCGGGCCAGCAGCTCATCACCCGGGTGGAGCTGCACTCGGCGCCTCACCATCAGGC
Source organism: Actinomyces sp. oral taxon 171 str. F0337 (assembly GCF_005696555.1). Lineage (NCBI taxonomy): Bacteria > Bacillati > Actinomycetota > Actinomycetes > Actinomycetales > Actinomycetaceae > Actinomyces > Actinomyces sp. oral taxon 171. The sequence goes on from NZ_CP040005.1 coordinate 2,307,308, forward strand.
CGGCGCCGAGGCCTTCCACGCCTCCTTGAGCGAGCTGGCCGAGGACTTCGCCTCCCGGAACCTGGGGATGATCGTGGAGCACTGCGACGCCGAGGGCGGTGTGGGTCCCTCGGAGAAGGCCTTCCTGTCGCTGTCCCAGGAGATCGCCGCCTGCCGGGACACCTCGGCGCTCATCACCGTCAACTGGGGCCGCTCGGTCATCGAGACCCACGACCCGGCCACCCCGGAGAGCCACGTGCGCGAGCTCGTGGAGGCCGGCCGGCTGGGAGGTGTCATGATCTCCGGCGCCGGTCCCGAGGAGACGCAGTGGGCCTGGGCGTGGGCCGACGCTCACCTGCCGCTGGCCGAGCACGAGCCGACCAGCTGGCTCACGCCGGGGCGGGTGGCCGCCACGATGCAGGCCGCAGGGGGCTCCCAGGTCTACGAGGGCCTCAAGATCAACACTCCGGCGAACGCCTCCCTGGAGGAGAAGCTCGCCTGGATCGGCCGCCTGCGCGAGACCATGCTCACGGTCTGAGTCCCGCTCCGCTCCTCTCCACCCGACCTCATACGACGTTCGGCCCGCTCCCCTGCCGGGGAGCGGGCCGAACGCTATACGAGCCTGAGGCCCCGTGGGCCTGGTGAGGGCTCGATCAGAACTCGACGTCCTCGCTGCTGGAGAAGCCGGTACGGAAGTCCTCTGAGAAGTCCGCACGCAGGTCCCCGCCGAAGTGGAAGTCGTCCAGGGCGACGGACTCGCCGAAGACGCCGTCTCCCAGGTCCACGCGGGAGAAGACCTCGGCCTTGACCGTCTCGGTGGGCTCGACCTCGATGTCGGAGTAGCGGGCCAGGCCCGTGCCGGCGGGGATGAGCTTACCGAGGATGACATTCTCCTTGAGGCCCAGCAACGGGTCGGACTTGCCATTCATGGCGGCCTCGGTGAGCACGCGCGTGGTCTCCTGGAAGGAGGCGGCGCTCAGCCAGGAGTCCGTGGCCAGCGAGGCCTTGGTGATTCCCATGAGCTCGGTACGGCCGGTGGCGGTCTTGCCGCCCTCGGCCATGACCCGGCGGTTCTCGGCGCGGTAGTGCATGACGTCCACGAGGTCGCCCTGGAGGAGGCGGGTGTCCCCGGAGTCCAGCACGGTCACGCGGCGCAGCATCTGGCGCACGATGACCTCGATGTGCTTGGAGTGGATGTCCACGCCCTGGGAGCGGTAGACCTCCTGGACCTCCTCGACGAGGTGGCGCTGGGTGGCGGCCACTGAGCGCAGACGCAGGACCTTCTTGGGGTCGACCGGTCCCTCGGTGAGGGCCTGCCCGGGCTCGACGTGGTCGCCGTCGCCCACCAGCAGGCGCTGACGGCGCGAGACCGGGACGATCACGTCCTCCTCGCCGTCGTCGCGGGTGATCACCAGGCGCTTGCCGTCGGCATCGTCCTCGATCTTGAGAGTGCCGGCGGCCTCGGCCACGGCGGCCTCGCCCTTGGGAGTGCGGGCCTCGAAGAGCTCCTGCACACGGGGCAGACCCTGGGTGATGTCGGCGGCGCCGGCCGCACCACCGGTGTGGAAGGTACGCATGGTCAGCTGCGTACCGGGCTCACCGATGGACTGGGCGGCGATGATGCCGACGGCCTCACCGATGTCGACGCGTTTCCCGGTGGCCAGCGAGCGGCCGTAGCAGGCGGCGCAGGTGCCGACGTTGGAGTCGCAGGTGAGCACGGAGCGGACCGTGATCTCCTCGATGCCCGCGTCGATGGCGGCCCGGATCTCGGCGTCGCCCAGGTCGGCGCCGGCCTCGATGACCAGGTTGCCCTCGGCGTCGATGGCGTCGCGCGCCAGGGTGGTGCCGAACACGGTGGTGCCCAGGATCTCCGAGGGCTCCTTGATGCGCTCGTCACCCGCGTCGATCCAGGAGAAGATCCGCTTGGTCAGGCCCTTGCGGGTGCCGCAGTCCTCCTCGCGGACGATGACGTCCTGGGATACGTCGACCAGACGACGCGTGAGGTAGCCGGAGTCGGCGGTACGCAGCGCCGTGTCCGCCAGGCCCTTACGGGCGCCGTGGGTGGCGATGAAGTACTCCAGGACGCTCAGGCCCTCGCGGTAGTTCGACTTGATCGGGCGCTCGATGAGGCGCTGCTTGGGGTCGGCCACCAGACCGCGCATACCGGCGAGCTGGCGGATCTGGTCCCAGTTGCCTCGGGCCCCGGAGACCACCATCTGGTAGACGGTGTTGCGCTGCGGGAAGTTCTCGCGCATCGCCTCGGCGACCTCGGCGGTGGCCTTGGTCCAGATGTCGATGAGCGAGGCGTAGCGGTCGTCCTCGGTGAGGGCACCGAGCTCGAACTGCTCCTCGATCTCGGCGGCCTCGTTCTCGTAGCGGACGAGGATCTCCTGCTTTGCCTCCGGGGAGACGACGTCGGCGAAGGCGACGGTGATACCGGACCAGGTGGACCAGTAGAAGCCGTTGGCCTTGAGGGCGTCCAGGGAGGCGGCGACCTCGACGCGCGAGTAGTTCTCCGCCAGGGCGTTGACGATGTTGCCCAGCTGCTTCTTGTCAACGATGTAGTTGACGTAGGGGAAGGTCTCGGGCAGCGAGGTGTTGAACAGGGCCCGGCCCAGCGAGGTGCGCAGGGTGATCGGGTCCCCCTCGCTCCAGTCCTCGGGCGGCTGCCAGCCCTCGGGCGCGGAGATGCCCTCCTCGAAGCGGATGTCGCAGGCGGCGTTGACGTGGAGCTTGCCGAAGTCGTAGGCCATGACCGCCTCCGCGAAGGAGGAGAAGGCCGGAACGATCTCGTTGCCCTCGGCGTCGCGCTCGACCTCCACCGCCGGGTCGGGGTCGGAGGTGAGGTAGTAGGTGCCGATGATCATGTCCTGGCTGGGCATGGTCACGGGGCGCCCGTCGGAGGGCTTGAGGATGTTGTTGGAGGACAGCATGAGGATGCGGGCCTCGGCCTGCGCCTCGGCGCCCAGCGGCAGGTGGACGGCCATCTGGTCGCCGTCGAAGTCGGCGTTGAAGGCGCCGCACACGAGCGGGTGCAGCTGGATGGCCTTGCCTTCGATGAGCTGGGGCTCGAAGGCCTGGATGCCCAGGCGGTGCAGGGTGGGGGCTCGGTTGAGCAGCACGGGGTGCTCGCGGATGACCTCGGCCAGGACGTCCCAGACCTTGGGGTTGGCGCGCTCGACCATGCGCTTGGCGGCCTTGACGTTCTGGGCCTCCTTGAGCTCGACGAGCCGCTTCATGACGAAGGGCTTGAACAGCTCCAGGGCCATCTGGCTGGGCAGACCGCACTGGTGCAGCTTGAGCTGGGGGCCGACGACGATGACGCTGCGGCCGGAGTAGTCCACGCGCTTGCCCAGGAGGTTCTGGCGGAAGCGGCCCTGCTTGCCCTTGAGCATGTCGGACAGGGACTTCAGCGGGCGGTTGCCCACACCGGTGACCGGGCGGCCGCGGCGGCCGTTGTCGAACAGGGCGTCGACGGCGTCCTGAAGCATGCGCTTCTCGTTGTTGACGATGATCGTCGGGGCGCCCAGGTCCATGAGCCGCTTGAGGCGGTTGTTGCGGTTGATGACGCGGCGGTAGAGGTCGTTGAGGTCACTGGTGGCGAAACGACCACCGTCGAGCTGGACCATGGGGCGCAGGTCCGGTGGGATGACCGGGATGTTGTCCAGGACCATCGACTCCGGGGCGGTGCCGGTCATGCGGAAGGCGTTGACGACCTTGAGGCGCTTGATGGCGCGGGTCTTGCGCTGGCCGGTACCGTTCTCGACGATCTCGGCCAGGGCTGCGGCCTCACCCTCCAGGTCGAAGCTGCGCAGGCGGGCCTGGATGGCCTCGGCCCCCATGGAGCCCTTGAAGTAGATGCCGTAGTCGGCGACCATGTCGCGGTAGAGGACCTCGTCACCCTCCAGGTCACCGACCTTGAGGCTCACGAAGCGGTCCCACACCTTGTCCATGTGCTCCAGGGCGCGCTGGTTGCGGCGACGCATGGCCGTGATCTCACGCTCAGCGGTCTTGCGGAGCTTGTCGCGCTGGGAGGCCTCGGCGCCCTCGGACTCGAGCTGGGCGAGGTCCTCCTCGAGGCGCTGCTGGCGCGCCTCGACCTCGGCCTGGCCGGACTCCTCGAGGTGCTTCTTCTTGACCTCCAGCTCGTTGCGCAGCGAGGGCAGGTCGTCGTGACGGCCCTCCTCGTCAACCTCGGTGACCATGTAGGCCGCGAAGTAGATGACCTTCTCCAGGTCCTTGGGCGCGAGGTTGAGCAGGTAACCCAGGCGCGAGGGGACGCCCTTGAAGTACCAGATGTGGGTGACCGGCGCGGCGAGCTTGATGTGGGCCATGCGCTCGCGACGCACCTTGGAGCGAGTGACCTCGACCCCGCAGCGCTCGCAGACGATCCCCTTGTAGCGCACGCGCTTGTACTTGCCGCAGGCGCACTCCCAGTCCCGGGTGGGGCCGAAGATCTTCTCGCAGAAGAGGCCGTCCTTCTCTGGCTTGAGGGTGCGGTAGTTGATGGTCTCGGGCTTCTTGACCTCGCCGTGGGACCACGAGCGAATGTCCTCCGCGGTGGCGAGGCCGAGCTGGATCCTGTCGAACACGTTGGCGTCGAGCACAGTTCCTACTTCCGATGGTGAATCTCATCAGGTGGTGGTCTGGGGGCGTTCCGTCGTCGTTGTTCCATGACTCCGACGGCGCCTGCGAGCCTGGTGGGAGGGCGGGCGGCGGGTGGGCCACCCGCCCTCAACCGGGGCTCGATGAAGTTGTCACGAAGTCGTCACCAGGCGGTGGCCACTCAGATCTCGTCAACCGTGGAGGCCATGGCCCCGCCCGGACGCCGGCCCAGGTCGAAGCCGAGCTCCTCGGCGGCGCGCGAGCCGTCGTCGTCGGTGTCGTCCAGGGCGATGGCGACGCCCTCGGCGTCCAGGGCCTCGACGTTCAGGCACAGCGACTGCATCTCCTTCATGAGCACCTTGAAGGACTCGGGGATGCCGGGCTCGGGGATGTCCTCGCCCTTGACGATGGCCTCGTAGACCTTGACACGGCCGTTGACGTCATCGGACTTGACGGTGAGGAGCTCCTGGAGTGCGTGGGCGGCGCCGTACGCCTCCATGGCCCACACCTCCATCTCACCGAAGCGCTGACCACCGAACTGGGCCTTACCACCCAGCGGCTGCTGGGTGATCATGGAGTACGGACCCGTGGAGCGGGCGTGGATCTTGTCATCCACGAGGTGGTGGAGCTTGAGGATGTACATGTAGCCCACCGAGATGGGGTACGGGAAGGGCTCACCGGAGCGGCCGTCGAACAGGCGCGCCTTACCGTTGGGCTCGACCAGCTGCAGACCGTCGGAGGTCGGCAGCGTGGAGTTCAGCAGGCCCATGAGCTCGTTGTCCCTCACACCGTCGAAGACGGGCGTGGCCACAGGCGTGCGGGGCTCGGCCTTGATGCCGTTCTCGGGGAGGTTGGCGGTCCAGGCCTCGCCGGCCTCGTGGGCGGCGGTGGCGTCCCAGCCGCGGGAGGCGACCCATCCCAGGTGCAGCTCGAGGACCTGACCGACGTTCATACGGCTGGGAACGCCCAGCGGGTTGAGGATGACGTCGACCGGGGTGCCGTCGGCCAGGAAGGGCATGTCCTCCACGGGCAGGATCTTGGAGATGACGCCCTTGTTGCCGTGACGGCCGGAGAGCTTGTCACCCACGGTGATCTTGCGGCGCTGGGCGATGTAGACGCGCACCATGCGGTTGACGCCCGCGGGCAGCTCGGCGTCGTCTGAGGCGGCGTCGATCTCGCGCACGCCGGTAACGATGCCGTACTCGCCGTGGGGCACGCGCAGGGAGGTGTCGCGGACCTCGCGGGCCTTCTCACCGAAGATGGCGCGCAGGAGGCGCTCCTCGCTGGTCAGCTCGGTCTCCCCCTTGGGGGTCACCTTGCCCACGAGGATGTCACCGCTGCGGACCTCGGCGCCGATACGGATGATGCCGCGCTCGTCGAGGTTGGCCAGGGTCTCCTCGGAAACGTTGGGGATGTCGCGGGTGATCTCCTCGGCGCCCAGCTTGGTGTCGCGGGCGTCGACCTCGTGCTCCTCGATGTGGATCGAGGTGAGCATGTCCTCGGCGACCACGCGCTGGGAGATGATGATGGCGTCCTCGTAGTTGAGGCCCTCCCAGGTCATGAAGGCGACCAAGAGGTTCTGGCCCAGGGCCAGATCTCCCTCGTTGGTGGCGGGGCCGTCGGCCAGGACCGAACCGACCTCGACGCGCTCACCCTCGGCGGCCACGACCCGCTGGTTGTAGCAGTTGCCCTGGTTGGAGCGGCGGAACTTGGCGACCTTGTAGACGTTCTCGGTGCCGTCGTCGTTCGCCACGCGCACGAAGTCCGCGCAGACCTCGGTGACGACACCGGCCTTGTCTGCCACGAGGACGTCGCCGGCGTCGACGGCGGTGCGCCGCTCCATGCCCGTGCCCACCAACGGGGCGTCGGGGCGGATGAGCGGCACGGCCTGGCGCTGCATGTTGGCGCCCATGAGGGCGCGGTTGGCGTCGTCGTGCTCGAGGAAGGGGATGAGGGAGGTACCCACCGACACCATCTGGCGCGGGGAGACGTCCATGAGGTCCACCTGCGAGGAGGGCACGAGGGCCGGCTCACCGCCGGTGACGCGGCACAGGACGTGGTCCTCGGCGAAGTGGCCGTCCTCGGTGAGGGTGACGTTGGCCTGGGCGATGACGTGGCGGTCCTCGTCGTCGGCCGTCAGGTAGTGGGTCTCATCGGTGACCCGGCCGTCGACGACGACGCGGTAGGGGGTCTCGACGAAGCCGAAGGGGTTGATGCGCCCGAAGGTCGCCAGCGAGCCGATGAGGCCGATGTTGGGGCCCTCGGGGGACTCGATGGGGCACATGCGCCCGTAGTGCGAGGTGTGGACGTCACGGACCTCCATGGAGGCGCGCTCACGGGACAGGCCGCCGGGGCCCAGGGCGCTCAGGCGGCGCTTGTGGGTCAGGCCCGCCAGCGGGTTGTTCTGGTCCATGAACTGGCTGAGCTGGGAGGTGCCGAAGAACTCCTTGATCGCGGCCGTCACGGGCCGGATGTTGATGAGCGTGTTCGGCGTGATGGCCTCGACGTCCTGGGTGGTCATGCGCTCGCGCACCTGACGCTCCATACGGCTCATACCGGTGCGCACCTGCGCCTGGATGAGCTCGCCCACCGCGCGGATGCGGCGGTTGCCCAGGTGGTCGATGTCGTCGTACTCGACGGCGATCTCGGTGATCTCGCCGTCACGCACACCCTCAACGGTCTCGGCGCCGGCGTGCAGGGCCAGCAGGTAGCGCAGGGCCGCGACGATGTCCTCGATCCGCAGGGTCGACTCGGTCAGGTCCGAGGCCAGGCCCAGCTTCTTGTTGATCTTGTAGCGGCCGACCTTGGCCAGGTCGTAGCGCTTGGGGTTGAAGTAGAAGTTCTCCAGCAGGGTGCGCCCGGCCTCGACGCTCGGCGGCTCACCGGGGCGGATCTTCTTGTAGATGTCCAGGAGCGCCTCGTCCTGGGTGGTGATCTTGCGGTCCTCGTCCAGGGCGGAGGTCAGGGCCGGGAAGTCGGCGAACTCCTTGCGGATCTCCGACTCGTCCATGCCCAGGGCCAGCAGGAAGACGGTGACGTCCTGCTTGCGCTTGCGGTCGATGCGCACCGCGACGCGGTCGGACTTGTCGATCTCGAACTCGAGCCAGGCACCGCGCGAGGGGATGAACTTGACGTTGTAGACGTACTTGTCCGTGGCCTTCTCGGTGGTGCGCTCGAAGTACACGCCGGGCGAGCGCACGAGCTGGGAGACGACGACGCGCTCGGAGCCGTTGACGATGAAGGTGCCCTTGTCGGTCATGAGCGGGAAGTCGCCCATGAAGACCGTCTGGGACTTGATCTCACCGGTGGAGAAGTTCTCGAAGTCCGCCACCACATAGAGGGGGGCGGAGTAGGTGAGGTCCTTCTCCTGGCACTCCTCGGCCGTGTACTTCGGCTCCTCGAAGCGGTGGTCGTGGAAGGACAGGGCCATGGTCTCCCCGAAGTCCTCGATCGGGGAGATCTCGTCGAAGATCTCCTCCAGACCGGAGGTCTCGGGCAGGGAGCCCGGGTGCGCCTTGTTGGCGGCGGTCATCCGCTCGCGCCACCTCTCGTTACCGACGAGCCAGTCGAAGCTCTCGGTCTGAAGGGCAAGCAGATTCGGAGCCTGCATGGGCTCAGCGATCTTGGCAAAGTTGATACGACGCGACGCGGTACGGGCGGCGATGTCAGCAGCAGTGGGTGCGGAGGTGCGCGAGGCAGCCAAAGGGGGATCCTTCCCTCAGATCGGGGATCACACAACGCACACCGCGGGCACTGGCTTGAGTAGAATCTCCGTTGCCGGGCTCACGCCCGCCAAGGTTCCGACGGGCCTGGGCCCGCACGGAGGGCAGATACTCCTCGCACCAAATACACACAATGCACGCAAAGCGCTAGCGTACACGGCCGACGTCAAGGACTCCACGCCGATCCTCACTGGTTCCTTGCGATTCCCACCACAGTCGCGCATACTGCCCCACCCGTGTCCGTCGCGTGACCTGAGTCCCTCGGCGTGGCCCACTCGCTGAGTGACTGCCGACCGGCTCGCACAGACCGCTGCAGCCCCTGCGTATCTCCCGGCCGGTCTCCGGCCTGAGCTCGACGACGTCGAAACGTGCCGACGCCGGGCAGCGCCAGGGCGCCTCGGAACGCGACTGGGTCCCGCCCACCATCAGATGGACGGGACCCAGTGACGCTGGGCCTCCCCAGCCGTCGGCGACCCTCAGGCCGCCTCAGGCAACGGGGAGAGGCTCACTTGAGGGTGACGGTGGCGCCGGCGCCCTCGAGCTGCTCCTTGGCCTTCTCGGCGGCCTCCTTGTTGGCGCCCTCGAGGACGGGCTTGGGAGCGCCGTCGACGAGCTCCTTGGCCTCCTTCAGGCCGAGGGAGGTCAGGGCACGCACCTCCTTGATGACCTGGATCTTCTTGTCACCGGCGGCCTCGAGAATGACGTCGAACTCGTCCTTCTCCTCGGCGGCGGCCTCGTCACCGGCAGCGCCGGGGGCAGCGGCAACGGCCACGGCGGCCGGGGCGGCGGCGGTAACGTCGAAGGTCTCCTCGAAGGCCTTGACGAACTCGGACAGCTCGATGAGGGTGAGCTCCTTGAACTGCTCGATGAGCTCTTCGGTGGTCAGCTTCGCCATGATGGGCGTTCCTTCCTTATCAGGTTCCTGCGCGCGCAGGGTTGGTGGATGACGCGTGCGGCCTCAGGCCGCGGTCTCCTGCTTCTCGCGCAGGGCGTCGACGGTGCGCACGGCCTTGGAGGCCGGTGCGGCGAAGAGGTACGCAGCCTTGGACAGGGACGCCTTGACGGCGCCCGCGGTCTTGGCGAGCAGCACCTCGCGGGACTCGAGAGAGGCAAGCTTGTCAACGCCGTCGGCGGACAGCACGGTGCCGTCCATGACACCGCCCTTGATGACGAGCTGCTGGTTGTCCTTGGCGAAGTCACGCAGAGCCTTGGCGGCCTCGACCGGCTCACCGGTGACGAACGTCAGGGCGGAGGGGCCCGTGAGGTCGTCGGCGAAGCCCTCGAGCCCGACCTGGCGGGCAGCGATCGCAGCAAGCGTGTTCTTCACCACGGTGTACTCGGCGTTACCGGCGAGGGAACGACGCAGCTCCTTGAGCTGGGCGACGCTCAGTCCCCGGTACTCAGTCAGCAGGACCGCGTCAGCCTGGCGGAACTTGTCCGCCAGCGCAGCAACGGCTGCTTCCTTGTCAGGCCGTGCCATGGGCCCTCCTTCCGTGGTATGCCGCAGGGGTCCATTCACTGGAAAAGCCCCGCGCCGGTGGGCACGGGGCTCGCTCTCGGGCACGCCCGACGAAGTCTCGTTCTCACCTGCGCCGGCCCCACCTCACGTGGACTTGGTCCCGCCGAAGCGGGCGACCTGCGGTCTTTGGCAGAGAGCACCATACCCAGCAGCGGGCTCTGCCACGCAAGGCAAGAGGCCGTGGAACTGGTCACGTCACCGCCGACGCTCGGCGGGAGCGGCCCGACTGAGCCCGTGCTCCAGGGTCGGCGGCCGGTCCGACGCCAGGCACGGGGCGCCCCTCCCACCTGCCGCACCAGCTGCGTCAGACTCCAAGACTCTCGGCAAGCGCCTCTCGCTCCGTGACGTCGTACCAGAGCAGGTCGGCCTCGGCGGCACGCTCGAAGGCGTCCTCGTCGCCGAGTCTGGCGGCTCGCACATCGGCGTCCGCCTCCGGCTCGTCCACGAGCAGGGCTGCGACGTCATCCCAGGCGATCTCGCCGGTGACCTCGATCGTGCCGGGCAGGACATCGCCCTCCACGGCAAGCTCGCGCACGTTCTCGGCGTCGACATCCGCCGCGATGACGATGCGCCGGTCGGCCAGCCCCGCAGCCTCGGGCTCGGCCAGCAGAACGAGAGAGGCATCGGCGGCGCACAGTGAGGCGGAGACCTCCAGTCCCTCCTCATCCTCCTCGGGCAGAGCGTGGGCGAGCGCAGGGGTGGCGGCGTGAGCCGCGAGCGGCTCGTGCGAGGAGCCGAGGACGCTTGCGCGCAGGTGTGCGGCGGTGGCGGGCAGGTAGATGCGCATGCCCTCAGTCTGCCCTACCACCGCACTCGGCCTCCCGAGAAGCGCACGGAGCCTGTGCACCGGCACCGCCCTCACATCCCCCGACCTCAGTAGCGGTGTCGCCCGGTTCCCGGTGGCACCGACGGAGGGTCACCCGAGCCCCGATCGTCGTTCCCGCCCGGGGCGCGGCCGGCCTGCGGGCCTCGCACCGCTCCTGGGGAGCTTCCCGCACCCGATGCCCTCCCCTCACCGGACCACGGCGTCGCCGAGGGCCGGCACGGTGAACCGGGGACCGATCCCTGAGCCGGTGGCGGCGACTGAGCCGGTGGCGATGACTGAGCCGGTGGAATGATCGGAGAGCGGCTCGGGGACGGTCCCTGCGGCCGCCCCGGTGGATGATTCACAGGCTGATTCACTGGCTGAATCGCAGGCGGTGGAGCCTGGAGCGGCTGCTGCGAGGTGCGCGCGGGCCCACCTGGCGCCTGGGGAGCCGGTAGACGCTCGCCAACCGCTCGTCCCCCGCCCCCGCCTTTGCGACGACGCCTCGCACCTGCGCTGCGCGCGGTCGAACGGTTTCTACCTCTGGTGCTTGGGACCTGGTCCGCGGGGTCTCGGTGCCCGTCACGCTTCTTCGAGCGCCGCAGCAGGGAACGACGAGGGGAACGGGCCTTGCGAGCCGCTGCCGCCTGCGGATCGATCCGGTCGACCAGTGCGCTCAGGGCCTTGCCCAGCGCACTGGTGGGCGCCCCTTCCAGGACGGCGCACCCCCGGAGCAGGCAGGCATCAGCCGTTGCCGCGTCGTCGGGCAGGAGCACAATGTCCTCCAGCCCGCCGAAACGCGCCAGCGCCTCTCGCAGAGCATGCTGGGGGGAAGGACCTGCGGCCGAGGCACGCACCCGGTTGATGATGACCTCGACCCGACCGGTGGGGCTCATGGAGGACCCCACCTCGTCGAGAAGCTGGAGCAGACGACGCACCCCGACGGGGTCCGCCCCGCCGACGACCAGAATCACATCGGCATGCGATACCAGGTCGGCGGTCACGGCCCCGCGCCCGGGCTCCAGGGTGAAGTCGTCGACATCATCATCGACTGGCCCGCCGGCGACGTCGACGACGGTCCAGGCCGCGGCCCGACGGCACTGCAGCCAGACCTCGGTCATCGAGGCCGGTGGCAGCTCGCGCCAGCGCCCGGATCGCCCCAGGCCGCCCAGCAGGGAGAGCCCGCCACCCACCGGCGCCAGGACCCGTTGAAAGCTCTCGGCGTCAAGCCGGCCGTGGGTGGCCAGACGGGCCGCCCCGGCCAGAGCCGAGGAGTCCTCCGGCATGCCGAGGAGCTGCACGAGGCTGGGCGCCTCGACGTCGGCGTCCACGAGGATCGCACCGCCGGAAGCGGCCAGACCGTGGGCGAGGGAGGCGGAGACCGTTGAGCGTCCGGGAGATCCATGGGGCCCCCATACCAGGACGATTCTCCCCCGGCGCCCGTCGTCCGCCGGGCTCATCGCAGTCGGCTCCGGGCCGCGCCGCCGGTTCTGTCCGGAGATGCCACCGGTCCCAGCACCACCGGAGAACCAGGACGGCTGCGACGGCACCATTCCGTCTCCTGGGGAGCCGGGCGACTGGCGCCACAGCTCTTCGAGCCAGGCGGTCTCCTGGGCGGCCGCATTCGAGCCCGTAGAAGCGGGGGTGGCAGCGCTCAACCAGTCGGTGTCCACGGCCACCGGCCCAGTCACGGTCTCCGACACTGCAGCGCTGGCCGGTCCCGTCCCCTGGGATGATCCGCCGGAGGGCGCGCCGCGACGCACGAGGTCCTGCATGACCGAGCAGATGCGGCTGGGATCCGTATCGCGCCTGAGAACCGGCCAACCCGCGCTGCGCCAGCGCTCCTCCTCGCAGTCATCGACCAGGAGCAGCCCGCTCAGGCCGGCGCGCGCGAGTCGGTCCAGGACGGTGCGGTCGATCTCGTCGAAGCCGGTGTCCAGGAGGGCGAAGGTTGCCAGTCCGGCCATGCCCGCTGAGAGCAGCTCGGGCAGGTCGGCGCATCTGCGTACGACGCACAGTCCGCTTCCCGCCTGGCTCAGCACACGCAGGATGTCTGCGTCGTCACCGCTGAGAGCCAGGAGGACTCCGGCTCCTGGGACACTCACGAGGCCTTCTCCGCAGGCGCCTCCTGGCCGGTGGGAACCAGGACGAGTGCACCTTCTTGGCCGACGGCGCTGAGAACCGCGGCGAGGGAGCCCTCGGGGACCTTGACCTCCACTCCGGTACTGGGTCCGGAGATCAGCCCCTTGCTGGCCTCACCGACCGATGCGATGACCAGTCCTGTGGCCACGCGGCGGGCTTCGACTCCCCCGGCCTGTCCTGATTGGTCGCCTTGACCGCTCTGAGCGGTCTGGCCGTCCTGCCCGGCCTGCGCAGTGGCGGGCGCCTGGGCCGCTGGCCTGCCCGCAACGCCTTCCTTGGGCACGATCCACAGATCGACGTAGTCGCCGACCCTCGTCGAGGCCGGCAGATTGGAGGCGACATTGAGGACCACCGGCCGCAGGGCCTGTTCCTGGCCGCTGTTGACGGCCGCCGTCGCCAGCAGCTCCCCCTTGCGCATGGACCGTGTGGCCACAGCGCCGTCCGGCAGGTACCCGGCCTCAACATAGGCATCGGTCCCGGGGTGGGCCTCGACCACCGTGAGAACGCCGTCGGCAGCCAGGTCCGCCCCAGGAGCGACGTCCTGGGACAGCACGTAGACGCGGGTGGTGTCAGCGGCCGCGTCAACCGCCCAGGCTCCCAGGGCGACGGCTGCGGCGACCAGGACCACTCCCCCGGCCATGCGCGGGTCCTTCCACGCAGGACGGCGCCAACGGCCACCCCGGGGACGCTCAGGGTTGGTCAGGGATCGGGAACGGCGAGATGACATCACGGGAATCCTCCTTGATCTCCTGCAATCATCGTTGGGATAAAATAGTACCTCAAGGTTATCCACAAGTGTCTTTAAGAATTGTGGAGAGGATCCAGCAGTGGGATCATCGTGGTATGAGCACACGATTCCTGACCATCGCCGACGTCGCCGAGCAGCTTCAGCTGTCCGCCCAGGCCGTGCGCGCTCTCATCCGTACCGGCGACCTTCCGGCCATTCAGGTCGGCGCCCGCAAGCTCTGGCGCATTGAGGATCAGGCCCTGGAGGACTACATCCAGCGCCAGCTCGCCTCGACCAGGGCCATGGTCGCGGCGGGCTGGAGCGAGGACGAGGAGCCCTGAGCCACCCCGTCCGGTACCGTCAGCGACTGCGCAGCACCTCGATGGCAGCGGTCATAACGCTGACAACCCCTGCACCACCCACCCCGGGGCCACGACGCGAACGGCCCCCACCCTCAGGGTCGACGGCGACATCGACATGGTCCGCTCCCACCCGGACCAGCCGCCCCACCACTTCTCCAGAGCCCATCACCAGGCGCACCCGCGCTCCCCGCCGGGCGATCTCACGCATCAGAGCGGTGAGCGTGGGCCGACGTCGACCATCCCGGGGTGCCGGGCCGGCGAGGGACACCACGGTGGCCACCGCACCCACTGGGACAACGGCCTGCAGCCCCTCCCCCTCATCGATGAGGACATAGGAGGGCTCCACCCGGGAGACGACACCATCGACAGGAACACCGCTGCGAGTCCGCACGTGGATGGACCGCCCCACAGAGCCTCGCAGACGGTCGACGACCTCGATGGAGGCCTGCTCGGCCTCCGCAAGCTCCGCACTCTGCGCCACCAGGTCCGCCCGACGCTCAGCATCGAAGCCGCTCTCCAGGTCGGCAAGCATCGCATCCCAGTCCATGGGCCCACCTCACCACAGTCCGCACGCCGAGGAAAGCGTTCCGAGGCGGCTCATACCGTGCCACCGGCAACACCCTCCCCACCGCCACGCCCCAGGATTGCGACATGACGTATCACGACTATTGACATCTTTGCACTATAGGCGTACACCTAACATTATCAAAGAACATCATCGGTGATGGAGGATGACATGCGGGCTCATCAACGGCTGGTGCTACTGGCCGGAGCGTCAGGGGCTGTCCTGATACTTCTGGGACACATGGCCCACCGCGCCGCGGAGCAGCTCCTGGAGGTCCCGCCGCAGTCCTGGGGTCTGAGCGAGCTGTCCGACGCCATCGTCGCCGGGACCTGCGCATTCGGAACCCTGGGGGCCTTGTGGCACGTGATCTCAGCCCTCCTGGCACTCATGACGCTTCCCAGGGCGGACGGGCCCGGATCCCTCCGTCGAGGCGGCGCCTCCGCACTGGCGGCCAGGCTTCTCGAGGCCTGGGGAGCACCCGCGGTCAGGCGCATCACCGCTTCCGCACTGCTCGTCTCCCTGTCCTCGGCGCCGGCACTGGCCGCCGAGGGGACCGCCGGCGGGGACGACCTCGGATGGCACCCCACCAGCTCGGCGCCCGCCTCCCCACCGTCGCAGTCCTCGACGCCGTCGCCTCAAGCCGACCAACCGGCTCCGGAGGCGACTGCCGGGACGGGAGCCTCCCAGTCCCGGTCCGAGAGCTCCACGGCTTCAGCCGAGCAGGCCCCTTCGACCGGCTCCAGCGCCTCGGACCGCTCGAGCCAGTCAGCGGAGCCGCCCTCACCGAGCAGCTCCCGGGCGCAGTCCTCCGCCGGCCCCGCCCCCCAGACCTCGTCGACACCCACCTACACCGTCGTGCCCGGCGAGAGCCTGTGGTCGATCACCGCCCGCCTTCTGCCCGCCGGATCCGGCCCCGAACAGATCGCGCAGGCCTGGCCGGTCCTGTATCGCGCCAACTCCGACGTCGTCGGCGCCGACCCGTCACTGATCCGGCCCGGCACGGTCCTGAGTGTCCCGGACTCCCTGTCAGCACCGAGCACGACGACAGGAGGCCAGGCGCCATCACGATGAATCGCACCGCACCCGCACCGACGGCTTCCACCGTCGGCCTCGAATGCCGTCACCAGTTCACCTCACACTTCGTGCCCACCGGGCACCCGCCTACTCTCAGGAGCCCGCCATGACCGCCACCACCCGAACCACTCAGCCCGTGCACCGCAAGACCGGCCCGCAACGCCGCAGCCGCCCCGCACCGAGTCACCCGACGCCGACTCGTGCCGTTCCGCAGAAGCCCTCCAGGCCGGCGAACAGCTCGGGATCCGTCACACAGGGGGGCTCTCTGACAAGACAGCCGAGCACCGGCACCGACGCCTCACGCACGGCCGCGATCGTGGTGACTGCCGCCAGCGAGGTCCTGGCCGGACTGCGACCCGTGGACCACCTGGTCCGCTGGACGAGCCCCTCCCTGTTCGAGGCCATCGCCCGCCGAGCAGGCCTGGCCGCACGGATCCTCGGGCGCCAGGCGAGCCCGCGAAGACCACGCATCCGCAGCGTACGCACCGAGCTGACGATGTCGGGGGCCTGCGAGGCAACCGTTCTCCTGGAGGAGGGAAACCGGGTCCGGGCCGCGGCGGCACGCCTGGAGCTGTTGCGCGAACGCTGGATCCTCACCAGCCTGGAGATGGCGTGATCCCGTCGGAGCCCGGTTGGTCACCGGGTTCCGACGGGATCGTCCGCAGTCCTGTCAGCTCTTACTGAGCCTCAGTGCCGGCGCCTCTTCTTGGAGCGACGGCGCTCGGCCCGGTTGCCGCCGGAGTCGGAGGCCTTGCGCGAGGAGGCTCCCGATCTCTCCTCCTCACCGGACTCGCTGGGCCCGGAGTAGGTGACTCGCTGCTCCATGGACGCCTGGCCGGTGTCCCCCAGAACCGTGCCGTGCCCCTGGCCGTTCGCCTGACCCACGCGGATACCGGCTGCTGCGGTGGCGTTGGCCTTGGCAACCGCCTGGGCGGCCTCGACGGTACCGTCCTCGGCGGCGCGCTGGGCGGCGGCGTCGAAGCGGGCGACATTGGCGAAGATCTGCTCGACGGTCTCCTCCCGGATCCCCTCCATCATCGCCCGGAACATGCGGGCGCCCTCGTTGGCGTACTCCACGAGGGGGTCGCGCTGGGCCATCGCCCGCAGACCGATGCCCTCCTTGAGGTAGTCCATCTCGTAGAGGTGCTCCCGCCAGCGCTTGTCCACCACGGCAAGCAGGATGCGGCGCTCCAGGGTGCGCATGGGCTCCTCGCCGAGCTGGACGTGGGCCAGGGCATTGGCCTCGATACGCGCCTCGGCGTCCTCGTAGGCCACGGCGACGTCCTCGCTGAGCTCCTCGATGAGGCGCTCCGAGGTCAGTACGTCCTTGCCGCCCAGCGCCTCGACGACCTCGTCCTGGGTCAGGCCCACCGGGTAGAGGCGGCCGAGCTCGCCCCACAGAGCGTCCAGGTCCCACTCGTCGGGGCGGCCCTCGGCCGTGCCGGCCTCAACGATGGAGGTGACGGCCTGGGTCCGGAAGGCCTCGATCTGAGGCTCGAGGTCCTCACCGTCCAGGACGCGGCGACGCTCGGAGTAGACCTTCTCGCGCTGCTCGGTCATGACGTCGTCGTACTTGAGGACGTTCTTGCGGATCTCGTAGTTGCGCGACTCCACCTGACGCTGGGCCCCGGCGATGCCGCGGGTGACCATCTTGGACTCCAGGGGGACGTCATCGGGGTAGGCGCCCGAGGACATGATGCGCTGGGCGAGCCCGGAGGCGAACATGCGCATGAGGTCGTCCTCCATGGACAGGTAGAAGCGGGACTCGCCCGGGTCCCCCTGACGGCCGGAGCGGCCGCGCAGCTGGTTGTCGATGCGCCGCGACTCGTGACGCTCCGTGCCCAGCACGTAGAGGCCGCCGAGCTCGACAACCTCGTCGTGCTCGGCCCGGCAGGCCTCCTTGGCGGCGGCGAGGGCCTGCGGCCAGGCCCTCTCATACTCCTCGGCGTTCTCCTCGGGGTCCAGACCGGCCTCCTTGAGGGCGGTGACCGCGATGTGCTCGGCGTTGCCGCCCAGCATGATGTCGGTTCCGCGCCCGGCCATGTTGGTCGCCACGGTGACGGCGCCCTTGCGCCCGGCCATGGCCACGACGGCGGCCTCACGGGCGTGCTGCTTGGCGTTGAGGACCTCGTGAGGAATGCCCTGCTCGCGCAGACGCTCGGAGAGGATCTCCGACTTCTCCACGCTGGTAGTGCCCACCAGGACCGGCTGGCCGACCTCGTGACGCTCGGCGATGTCGTCGACAACGGCGTCGAGCTTGGCCTCGACGGTGGTGTAGACGAGGTCGGGCTGGTCCTCACGGATCATGGGCTTGTTGGTGGGGATCGGGACGACGCCGATCTTGTAGGTGCCGGCGAACTCGGCGGCCTCGGTCTCAGCGGTACCGGTCATGCCCGAGCGCGAGCCCTCGGGGTAGAGGCGGAAGTAGTTCTGGAGGGTGATGGTGGCCAGGGTCTGGTTCTCGGCCTTGATCTCCACACGCTCCTTGGCCTCGATGGCCTGGTGCATGCCCTCGTTGTAGCGGCGGCCGGGCAGGACACGGCCGGTGTGCTCATCCACGATGAGGACCTCGCCGTCACGCACGATGTAGTCCTTGTCCCGGTGGAAGAGCTCCTTGGCCTTGATGGCGTTGTTGAGGAAGCCGATCAGGGGGGTGTTCTCCGACTCGTAGAGGTTGTCCACCCCCAGGTAGTCCTCCACCCGCTCGATGCCGGCGGACAGCACACCCACGGTGCGCTTCTTCTCATCGACCTCGTAGTCCTTGCCTGCGCGCAGGCGCTCGGAGATCGTGGCGAACTCCTTGTACCACTTGTTGACGTCGCCACTGGCCGGCCCGGAGATGATGAGCGGGGTCCGGGCCTCATCGATGAGGATGGAGTCGACCTCGTCGACGATGACGAAGGCGTGGCCGCGCTGGACCAGGTCCTCGGGGCGCTGGGCCATGTTGTCGCGCAGGTAGTCGAAGCCGAACTCGTTGTTGGTGCCGTAGGTGATGTCGCAGTCGTACTGCTCACGGCGCTCGGCGGGGGTCTGGCCCACGAGGATGCAGCCGGTGGTCAGCCCCAGGAAGCGGTGGACGCGCCCCATGAGGTCGGACTGGTACTCGGCGAGGTAGTCGTTGACGGTCACGACGTGGACGCCCTTGCCGGTCAGGGCCCGCAGGTAGGAGGGCATCGTGGCCACGAGGGTCTTGCCCTCACCGGTCTTCATCTCGGCGATGTTGCCGCGGTGGAGCGCGGCCCCACCCATGATCTGGACGTGGTAGGGACGCATGCCCAGGACCCGGTCGGCCGCCTCCACCACCGTGGCGAAGGCCTCGGGAAGCAGATCGTCGAGAGTCTCACCGTCCTGGTAGCGCTCCTTGAGATCATCAGTCATCTCGCGCAGCTCGGCGTCGGAGAGCTCGCTGTACTCGTCGGCGAGAGCCTCCACCTGGTCGGCGATGGCATCAAGCTTCTTCAGGGTGCGGCCCTCGCCAATGCGAAGGATCCGGTCCACGATCGACACGCTGCATTCTCCCTTGGGACGTCATATTGCGAAGAGCGATGATGAGACGGATGCCGTCTCGGCGCGAGTCGCCGACTCGGCATAGGCTCAGGATCGGCTCAGGATCGGCTCGGCATCGGTTCAGGTCTCACCGGCTACCTGCCTCCGTACTCTAGTGGACCTCGGTGAGCGGCGGTCTTTCCAGCACCGAGATTCTTCCCACCGAGGACACGGACGGAGCAAGGGGCCACAGGGGGCGGCGATGGCGACCGCCCCGCCGCAATGTGGACCGCGAGCGCCAGCAGGAGCGGGAACAATCCTCCTGCGTCACAGTGAGGGCATGGCGCAGCACCGGCACGAGCCTTGGCATCCCACCGCACTCCGTCTGCCGCTGGACCTGTGGGCGGGGTTCTCACCGGGCCTGTCCCTGGGGCTGCCGACGAGCTGCGCGGGCTGCGGACGCTGGGAGACGGCGCTGTGCCCGCGGTGCCGGGAGCTGCTCGAGGCGGAGCCCTTCGCCGTGGAGCACGCTGACGCCGCCGGCGACCTGGACATCCAGGCCCTGGCGTCCTACACCGGTCCGGTGCGCACCATGGTTCTGGGGTGGAAGAACGGCGCCCGGGAGGACCTGTCGGAGGTGATGGCCCGCTCCGGTCGGCACCTGGGGCGCTGGTGGGCGCAGACGCACGCGCCGGACGAGGTCTGGGCGGACCCTCCCCGGGGCACGCGGGCTCTGCTCGTGGTCCCGGCACCCTCCGGGGTCGCACGCCGTCTGCGCGGCCGGTTGGTGGCGGCCCGCCTGGCCGACGCCGTCACCCGGGGGATCTCCGAGCAGTGGGCCGAGCAGGTGCGCTCCACGTCCCCCGCCGCCCCGTCGGTCCTGGAGGTGGCGGCTCCGACGTCGACTCCCGGGGGGCCGACCGCCGCGCTCGTGCTGAGCACGGACCTGCTGCGGCGTCGGGGCGGCGGGGCGCACCAGGCGGGTCGATCCGCCCGTCAGCGGCGGGGCAACCGCGCCGCGGCTGCGCGCCTGCTGGCCCCCGTCGCCGGCCTGCCGGTCCTGCTGGTCGACGACGTCGTGACCACCGGGGCCACTCTGGGCAGCTGCGCCCGGGCACTGCGGGCGGACGGCGGGCGGGTGCTGGGAGCCCTGGCACTGAGTGCCGCCCCGCCTCCGGCGCATGCGCGCGTCACGGTGCCGGCCAGACCCTCCCCGACGGTCCCGGGACGCGGCAGCCCCGTGACGTCGATTGATCCGGGAGCGTCCGCCTTGTCCGCCTGCGGCGATCAGGAGGCTTCTTCTGGGCGTGGCGCGTACGGAAAGGAGGCATAAACAGCCCCATATGGTGTACCTTGTGTGGCACAAAGCACAGGCGGTTCCGACGCCGACAAGGACGGTCGGCCGGGGCCCGCCTCGGTGCCTGAGGGCCCTCACGAGGTGATCAGGAGGTGATGACACCAGTCCCGAACCCGCCGTGAGACGTGGCGGGTACTTGTCACGCGGCCCGTCAGGGCCGGCCCACGAGCCCAGAAAGAGGTTCCACCATGGATATCACCGTCGTCGGTCGTAACGCCGAGATCAGTTCTCGCCTGCGCGACTACGTCGAGGACAAGGCCGTCAAGGTTGAGCAGTTCGACCCCCGGGTCCAGCGCGTCGAGGTGGAGGTCACCCATGAGCGCAACCCGCGTCAGGCCGACACCGCCGAGAGAGTGGAGATCACCGTCGTCTCCAAGGGCCCGATCATCCGGGCGGAGGCCTCCTCCTCGGACCGCTTCGCCGCTTTCGATATCGCCATGGGCAAGCTGACCGAGCGCCTTCGCCGGGCCAGGGACCGCAAGAAGGACCACCACCGCCGTCACACCGTGGCCGCACCGAATGAGAACCTCCAGACAGCACGCGACACGGAGGAGCCCCTCGTCCCCGAGACCGATGACGCACCGATCGAGGACTCCCCCTCCGCACCCACCGAACCGGGCGTCGCCGTTGAGGCGCAGCTCGGCGACTCCCCGGTGATCGTGCGTCAGAAGCTGCACGAGGCCAGGCCGATGACCGTTGACGAGGCCCTCTACCAGATGGAGCTCGTGGGGCACCCCTTCTACCTGTTCATCGAGAAGTCCACCAAGCAGCCCTGCGCCGTCTACCACCGGCATGGATGGACCTACGGCGTCATCCGCCTGGACGCCCAGGTGCTGTAGCCCGTCCGGCCCCGCATCGCGGGGTCCGTCCTGATATCCGGGTGCTCCGCGGTCCTCACCGACCGGGGGCACCCGGAGTTGCGTGACCGAGGGCGTCACCGGGGTAAGAGTCGGGCGGCGGGAGCGGGTGGAGGGGTCAGGGCAGGGGGAAGGAGGGGTCGGTGACCTCCGAGGTGAGCACCCGCCACATCGCGCCACGACGCTGCCAGGTCTGTCCGTGCTCGTCGACGATGAGAAGGGACTCCTCGGAGCGGTCGGAGATGACGGAGCGTGCACCGCGCACTCCGACCAGCGTGTTGACCGCACCGCCGACCTGGATGAGACGCACCTCCGGCACGCCCCCGCCCTCGGTGCCGGCAGCGGCCAGGACGCATACGGCATTGGGGGCGCACCAGGAGAGTCCGCGCGTGCCCGACCCGCTGGCGCGAGGCATCTCCAGGGCAGGCCCCAGCCCGGTGGGACGGCCGTACTGGTCCCTGATGATGACGGCGACGGCAACCCGCCCGTCGGTTCGACGCACGGCGATCCGCTCGGACTCCACGGACAGGTCGAAGGCCGTCACCGCGCCATTCTGCAGCCAGGGCAATTCCAGGGTGGCACGCTGCCCCGAGCCGTTGACGGCGGTGAGCCGCCCCTCGGCCAGCAACCAGGCCCAGCCGTGCCGGTCACCCAGCGGCGCCCCCAGCCCACCAGCGCCCGCGGAGGGATCCCCTACCGAGAGGATGACACTGGCGGACTGCTGTCCCCGGGGCAGACGCAGCAGGCTTGAGGCCGACAAGGCGTAGACGGCCCCGTCCGCCCCCAGGCTCGGGCTACGGGCATCAGTGGTCCCCAGAACCCGGTCGGTCGCCAGGGTGACACGCCTCGCCCCCGAGCCACGGACGACGGAGCC
The DNA here is from genome assembly GCF_005696555.1 of Actinomyces sp. oral taxon 171 str. F0337. NCBI lineage: Bacteria > Bacillati > Actinomycetota > Actinomycetes > Actinomycetales > Actinomycetaceae > Actinomyces > Actinomyces sp. oral taxon 171. The sequence goes on from NZ_CP040005.1 coordinate 2,329,382, forward strand.
CTCCGACATCCCCACGACACCTCCGACCTCGGGGGCCATCGGTGTCAGCTGGGCGGGGGCACCGAGGTCGACGGTGCCCGCGAGCACCCGGACACGGTCGATGCCGCTGATCTGAACGAGGCTCTGCTCGATCTGGGCCACCATGAGCCGACGGTCCTCCTCCGAGGCGGGGTCGGAGTCCGCACTCAGGTGAACGGTGGCGGTGCCCGCCTCGACGACGACACCCCGCCCCGCCCGCCCGGCGTTGGGCGGGATGAGGCTGAAGGCCCCCTTCGAGAGCCACTCCGACGGCCCGGCCAGCAGCCCTGCGACGAGGGAGTCGGCCTGCGAGCTGCGCGGGTACCACCTCAGCTCGGGGACGAACCTGGACCGATCACCGGACAGGAAGGCCAGAGAGCTGACCGCGAAGTTCTGCATGAGCCGGGAGAAGGGCAGCAGGATGCCCTGGGGCAGACCGACGATGCGCCACTGACCGGTGGAGTTGGTGGCCAGGGAGAACTCGCCGTCGTAGGTGGCCCCTCCTGGGCGGGGGTGAAGACGCCCAGGGAGTCCAGGACCCCCACCTGCCCGGAGGTCACCCTGAAGGAGCCGTTGGCCGCCACGGAGACCTGCGGCTCGGTCGACCCGCTGTAGGCGCTCACCGTCGCCAGGGGCCTCCACTGCGCGACGGCGTGATCACTGAGGAACTGCTTGGCGGTGGCGAAGTCGTCGGAGAACCCGGCGATGGCGGCGCGCAGGAAACCGTTGACGATGTCCTCGGCCGAGTCCCCCTCGCCCGGTCCTGGCGCGGTCTCGATGAGGGCGTTGGTGTCGGAGGCGGCCACCCCGGAGCGGGTGACGCCGCTGGAGCTCGGAAGCGCTGTGCAGCCGGCCAGCATGCCGGCTGCCGTGGCCGACAGCAGCCCCAGCGCGCTGCGTCGCGACGGGGAGGACGGGGCCGTCCCGGAGGTCTCGAGGGCCTCGGTGAACTCGGTGAACTCGGGGGACGTGCGCCCCCCGGTGAGCGCCTTGCTGTTCATCGGCTGCTTCATCGGCGCCACCCCTCTTCCTCAGTCTCCTCGGGTGTGCGGGTGGCGGGCTCCTGGCCGGGAAGGACGACGACGACCCGGCCGACGTCCTCGGTGACCGCCTCATGGCTCTCCCCGGCCAGAGGGATGTCCCCCAGGACGACGCTCTGGCGCGCCCGGCGCGTGGCGGGCGCGGGCCCCAGGGGTCCGACCGGGGAGAAGGAGGACTCCTCATCGATCGGCATGCCGGCACGGGCCACGGCGGGCGCGTCCTGCGGGACGAGCTCGAGCGGCCCGGGACCACTCAGCCGACCGGGACCACCGTCGGCCCCCTGGGTGCGGGGCAGGACCAGCAGGAAGGAGGAGCCGTCGGCCGGCCACCCCCAGGCCGACAGGCGACCGCCGTGCAGACGGGCGTCCTCCATGGCGATGGACAGTCCCAGGCCGGTTCCTCCCAGGCTGCGCTTGCGTGAGGGGTCGGCGCGGTAGAAGCGGTCGAAGACCTTGGTGACGACGTCGGGACTCATTCCGATCCCGTGGTCGCGCACCCGCACCGCGACCGCGTCGTCGTCCACGGCGACGGTGACGTCCAGCGGTTTGCCCTCGCCGTGCTCGAGCGCGTTGACCACGAGGTTGCGGATGATGCGCTCGACCCTGGTGACATCGATCTCCGCGGTGGCCGGATCCTCGGGAAGGTGAAGGCGCAGCTCGGTGCCGGTGGCCTCGAAGTGGAACTGGGTCGTCTCGATGACGGTGTCGACCACCTGGGCGAGGTCGATCTCCTCCAGTCGCAGCTTGACGTTTCCGGAGTCGATACGGGAGATGTCCAGCAGGTCGGTGAGCATGGTCTCGAAGCGGTCCACTGAGCTCGACAGGACCTGGATGCTGCGCAGGGCGAAGGGATCGGAGATCTCCTCACGCGCGTCCTGGATCTGTTCAGTGGCCAGGCGGATCGAGGCCAGCGGGGTGCGCAGCTCGTGGGAGACGTCGGAGACGAAGAGGCGCTGCACCTTGGACAGGGACTCCAGGCGCTCGATCTGGTCCTCCAGCGAGGTCGCCATGTGATTGAAGGACCTGGCCAGGGTGGATATCTCGTCCTCCCCCTCAATGCTCAATCGCTCGGCCAGCAGCCCGGAGGCCAGCCGTTCAGCGGCCCGTGCGGTGTGCCGCACGGGGCTGAGCACCCATCTGGTGAAGGCCCACACCACGACGATGAGGATGGCCAGGAAGCCCAGCCCGCCAATGGTGATGTTGCGGGAGGCCAGGGAGACGATGCGCTGCTCGCTGGCGAGGCTGTAGACGAGGTAGAGGTCGTACTCCCCGGCCAGGGGCAGGCTCACCCGGGTCCCCACGATGAGGCCCGGATCCGTGCCCCCCTCATTGTTGGGAACGGACACCGACTGCCAGTACTGCGCCCGCGCCCCGCCCTCGTCGAGGGCACGGGACATCTCACTGGTGATGAGGGAGCGCAGGCGGGTGTCGGTCTCCAGGTCGTTGACGACCGTCGTCGAGGTCTCCTCCTCGTTGCGCAGCATGAGAACCCCCACCCCTCCGGAGGAGGAGATCGAGTTCTTGGCACCGTTGACCTGCTGCTCCGCCGTGGCCGAGACCTCATCAACGGTGACTGCCGTGGTCGAGTCGAACTCGGCCTGGGCGACGCTGGCGCGCAGCGCGGCGTCGGTGAGGATGACGTCACGCTGATCGGCGAACACCTCGGAGCGGATGCGGTCGGTCACGAAGGTCAGCAGCAGCACGATGAGGAGCAGGCCGATGACGGTGGCGGTGCACACCATGCGCACCTCAAGGCTGCGGCGCAGCAGCCCCGGCAGAGGCAGACGCCGGACCAGCCGCTCCTCCGCAGTGCCCACCGATGACCCCATCGACGTGCCCACTGAATTACGCATCGGGTTCATTGTATGGCGCCCGATGCGCTGTCGCTCACGCCGATTCGCCGACCCTGTAGCCGACACCGCGCACCGTCACCACGATCGAGGGACGCTCGGGGTCCTTCTCGATCTTGGCCCGCAGGCGCTGAACGTGGACGTTGACCAGGCGGGTGTCGGCCGGGTGCTGATAGCCCCACACCTGGCTGAGGAGCTCCTCACGGGTGAAGACCTTCCACGGCGAGCGGGCCAGGGTCACCAGCAGCTCGAACTCGAGCGGCGTCAGGGAGATGATCGACTCACCGCGCTTGACCTGGTGACCGGCGACATCGATGTCGAGGTCCCCGGCACGCACGTGCTCGGCCGCCCCGGGGTTGGTGCGGCGCAGACGGGTGGAGACGCGGGCCAGCAGCTCCTTGGACTTGAAGGGCTTGGTCACGTAGTCGTCCGCGCCCGCCTCGAGGCCGGCGACGACGTCCTGCGTGTCGGTCCGCGCGGTCAGCATGATGATCGGCACGTCGGACTCGGAGCGAATGAGCCGGCAGATCTCGACGCCGTCGAGCCCCGGAAGCATGAGGTCGAGCAGGACCAGATCGGGGTTGACCTCATGGAAGGTGTCCAGGGCCTTGGCCCCGTCATGACAAAGTGTGGGCGTGTAGCTCTCCGACTCAAGCATGATGCCGATCATCTCGGCCAAGGATGCATCGTCGTCGACGACCAGAATGCGCGTGCTCATAGCCCGTATCTTGGCATGAGCCCAGGACCCGAGGGACATCCGGACCAATGAGGTGGCGTCCACAGTTTCCTCAGGATTTTAAGAGATTTCCTTCAGTTACGGGAAAAAACGGCGTCAGAGCGCCCAAGAGCCGGAATTATTGCGGCCGAACCGTGATCTTCGAGACGCCCCCGGACCCGGCCCGGACACGCACATGGAGCCTCACGCAGCCCCCTGCAGCAGGATTTCCTCCTTCAGGGGGAGGGCCAGGTGACGGCTGAGCATGACAGCATGGGCTTATGAGTACCGACTCCCACCCTGACAATGTCAGCCCGAGCGGCGGCCCGGATCGTGAGACTCCCGCCGACCCCGGCCACGACGTCGCCGGAGGCGGCCAGGACGGATGGCAGGCCCCGGACGCCGGGACATTCGCAGGGGCCTCCTCCTACCCGTCACAGGGCTCAGCACAGAGATCGCAGTATCCCGGCTACGGCAGCTATCACACACCGCCGGTCGGCCAGCCCGGGTACCCGCCTCACAGCCCCAGCGGCCAGCCCGGCTACGGAGGCGCCTCGGGGCCCGGTTACTCCCCTTATCCCGGCGCCCCCGGTGGCCAGGCGGGCTACGGCGGCTACGCGTCGGTCCTGGCCCCCAAGCCGTCGATCATTCCGCTGCGGCCGCTGTCCATCGGGGAGATCCTCGGAGGCGCCTTCGAGTCCCTGCGCGCCAACCCCAGGGCGATGTTCGTGCCCTCGCTGGTGGTGATGAGCATCGTAGGACTCCTGTCCGCCGGAAGCCTCGTGCTGTTCCTGTCCCGGCTCGACACGCCAGGCGTGATAGCCGGGTCCGGTGAGATCACTGAAGCGGAGGCCCAGGCCAGCCTGGACCAGCTCGGATCGTCGTTCGTGGGCCTGTTCGCCCAGCTCGGCGTGACCGTCGTGCTGGGCACGATGGCCACCTCGATCATCGTCGGTCTGCTCATCGTGACCGTCTCACGCACCATCCTGGGCCGCAAGGCGTCCCTGAGCGATGTGTGGCAGCGAACCAAGCCGCGAGCCTGGGCACTCATCGGTCAGACGCTCCTCATCCAGCTCATCCTCCTCGTGGTGACGGCCGTCTTCGTCGCGATCGCCGCCGGTATCGGCTGGGCGCTCCTGGGGAACATCATTACCAACGGGGCTGACGAGGACTCCGCCGGAGTCATCATGCTCGCCGTCCTGGTGATCCTGGCGGTGACCGCCGTGCTCGGACTGTCGCTCTTCGCCCTGATGTGCAAGCTGTGCCTGGCACCGGCGGCGCTGGTCCTGGAGAACATCGGCGTCCTCGAGGGGATCTCCCGCTCCTGGACCCTCACACGGGGCTACTTCTGGCGGATCGTCGGCATCCGCCTGCTCTCCTTCCTCATCGTCCTCGTCGCCAGCCAGGCGGCGTCCTACGGCGTATCCCTCATCACGCAAGGGCTCGTGTACGCCGCTCCGGACGCCGTGATCGTGCTCATGGCGTTATCGACGCTGCTCAACAGCCTCGTCCAGGCCGCTATTCTGCCCTTCGACTCCTCCGTGATCGCGCTCATGTACACCGACCTGCGGATGCGCTCCGAGGGCCTGGACGTCGAGCTGCGTCGCGCCGCCGGAGTATGAGCCGGCCGTGGTCCCTCTCAGCATGATCGGCACCAAGGCCCCGGCGACCCCCGATGCCGACGAGGCGCGGCGCGCCGCGGAAAAGGAGCTCTCCCGTCCGATCTACCACGATCATCATGATCTGTGGGACCGGATCTGGAGCTGGCTCCGGGAGCACTTCAACACCGACGGCATGGTCCCAGGGGTTCCATCCTGGATGTCAACGGTCATCGTGGTCCTCGTCGTCGCGGCCGGTATCGCGCTGCTGATCCTCCTGCTGACCAGGATCTCCTCGACGCGCCGGGTATCGACGCCACCGTCGCTGTCCGTGCTCACTGACGACCGTGATGCCACCACCCTGACCCGGGCCGCAGACACGGCGGCCGCGCAGGCCGACTTCGCCACCGCCGTCGTCGAACGGTTCCGCGCCATCATCCGTTCCCTCGACGAACGCGGGATCATCGACGAGTACCCGGGCATGACGGCCCTGGAGGCGGCCGCACTCACCCACCAGGCCCTCGGCGAGCACCGGCTCATGGCCCCGCTGCACGAGGCCGCTCACCTGTTCGACGCCGTCCTCTACGGCCGAGTGGTCTCCACCAGCTCCCAGGACCAGCAGATGCGCGAGCTCGCCGATCAGATGGCCACGGTCACGCTGCCCACCGGACGTGCCCTCGTCGGCGCCTCCACCGCGGCCCCGGGGGCGCCGGCATGAGCGCGCCCACAACGACATCGCCGCAGTCCGCGCCCCCACCCTCCCCTGGCGAGGCCTCCGCGGCCCAGGCGACAGGCCCGCGTTGGTCCCAGCGCTGGCGCCGGTGGCGACCGGGTGTCATCGCTGTGACCCTCATGCTCGTCCCCGCCCTGCTCACCGTGTGGGCGCGGACCACCACCTCCACGATCCCTCTGGCCATCGACAACCCCAAGGACTGGGGAACCATGGCCGTCGCCGAGCTGCTGCGCCACGAGGGGGTCTCGGTGAGTAAGGCGAGCAGCCTCTCCGAGGCCGTGGATGCCAGTCGCCAGGGCGCGACCATCGCCGTGGTCAACGCCGACCAGCTCAGCGACCAGGACAGGCGGGCCCTGGCCCAGGCGGGGGGAGACGTCGTCGTCATCGGTGCCAAGGGGGGCGGCAACGCCTTGGCGGGACTGACGGATATGACCGCCAAGGGCACCGCGGCATCGACCTCCTCCACCCTGGCGCCGCAGTGCGACGACGCCGACGCCCAGGCCGCCCGGAGCCTGGCCGGTACACGCGCCTCCGTGTCCCTGCAGGGCGATGACGACGCCGTCGGCTGCTTCCCGGTGGGCAAGGACCGCTACGCCTACGCCACCGACTCCCTGCCCAGCGGTGCCACCCTGCGTGTGCTGCCCGACCCCGCACCGGTGGCCAACGCTCACCTGGCCCAGAAGGGGCACGCGGCCATGGGCGTGCGCGCGCTGGGCCATCACAGCCGTGTCATGTGGCTGGACGGGCAGCGCATGAAGACCCCTTCCTTGTGGAACTCCCCCTCCACACCCCCCTGGCTACCGGTCCTCATCCTTCAGCTCATCGTCATCGCCGGAGTGCTGGCCATTGTCCAGGGGCGTCGCTTCGGCGGCATCGTGAGTGAGGACCTGCCCGTCGTCGTGCGCTCCACCGAGACCACGGTGGCGCGCGGGCGTCTCTACCGCCAGGGCTCGGACCGCCCCCGGGCGGCTCAGGCCCTGCGCTCGGGTACCGCACTGCGTCTGGGCGCCGCCCTGGGCCTGCCCCCCGGGGCCTCGCGTCGCGACGTGATCGCCGCCGTCGCCATGGCCTCGGGCGCCGCTCCGGCCACGGTGGACTCTCTTCTCTACGGTCCGCCACCCTCCAGCGACGACGCCCTGGCCACCCTGGCAGTTCAGCTTGATCAACTCGAGAGCGAGGTTCACTCCGTATGAGCATGGACAGCACCGACCCCACCCGCGAGCCGGGCACCGCAGGTGATGCGAAAGCCGGCGTCCCCCACCTGCGGGCTCCCGGGGGCCCGGAGGCCCCAGGCACCCTCGGCGCCACCCAGGCCCCCAGCCGTCCCCCCACGGGGAGGCCGGCTCCGACCCGCGCAAGCGCCTGGTGGCCGTGCGCAGCGAGGTGGGCAAGGCCGTCGTCGGCCAGGAGGCCGCCGTGACCGGACTGGTCATCGCCCTGCTCGCCGGCGGGCACGTCCTGCTCGAGGGAGTCCCCGGCGTGGCCAAGACCCTCCTGGTGCGGTCGCTGGCCACAGCGCTGGACGTGGAGACCAAACGCATCCAGTTCACCCCCGATCTCATGCCCGGGGACGTCACCGGCTCTCTCATCTACGACTCCCGCAGCGCGCAGTTCTCCTTCCGGGCCGGCCCCGTCTTCACCAACCTCCTGCTGGCTGACGAGATCAACCGCACCCCACCCAAGACGCAGTCGGCGCTGCTGGAGGCCATGGAGGAGCGCCAGGTCTCCGTTGACGGCGAGCCCCAGGGCCTGCCGGATCCGTTCATGGTGATCGCCACCCAGAACCCGGTGGAGTATGAGGGGACCTACCCGCTGCCGGAGGCCCAGCTGGACCGTTTCCTGCTCAAGCTGGTGCTGCCCCTGCCCGAGCGGGCCCAGGAGATCGAGGTGCTCTCCCGTCACGCCTCGGGATTCGATCCACGTCACCTGCCCTCGGCAGGACTACGGGCGGTCGCCGGGGTCCAGGACCTGGCTCAGGCCCGGGCCCAGGTGAGCACCGTCGGAGTCACGCCGGAGGTGCTGGCCTACGTGGTTGATCTTGTGCGCGCCACTCGCTCCATGCCCTCGGTGGCCCTGGGGGTCTCGCCCCGCGGAGCCACTGCGCTCCTGGCCGCGTCGCGGGCCTGGGCATGGCTCGCCGGCCGGTCCTTCGTCACTCCTGATGACATCAAGGCGCTGGCCCTGCCGACTCTGCGCCATCGCATCAAGCTGCGCGCCGAGGCCGAGATGGAGGGCATCACCCCTCAGTCCGTCATCGAGTCCGTGCTGAGAACCGTTCCGGTCCCGCGCTGAGGCGTGGCCTCGGACGGCCAAGAGCAGCACAGACACCGTTCACCTGACCGACTCACGACAGGAGTGGCATGTTCCTGACGATGCGCGCCGTGTGGGCGATGCTTGCGGGGATCGCCCTGGTCCTCATCGCGCCGCGCCCGGCGACCGTGCTGGCCTGGGCCGGCGTGGTCATCGTCCTCGTCATCATCGACGTGGTCTGCGCCCCCTCGCCCGGAGTGCTGCGGGCCTCGCGCTCGGTGAGCCACGGAGTGAGGCTGGGCGAGTCGATCACCGCGACGCTGACGCTGACCAACACCGGTCGGCGCACGGCCCGCCTCCTGCTGCGCGACGCCTGGCCTCCCAGCGCCGGGGCGACCCACGAGCGCGGGACGATGACGCTCCCACCTGCCCAGCGCCGTCGCCATTCCACGGTACTCACGCCCCGACGCCGGGGGGATCGTGAGGCGGGACCGCTGACCATCAGGGTGATGGGGCCTCTGGGCATCGCGGGGCGCCAGGCGTCATTGAGCGTTCCGGCCTCCGTCCGGGTCCTGCCGGCCTTCCGCTCACGCCACCACCTGCACTCGCGCCTGGCCCGGCTGCGGGAGATGGACGGACGCAGCGCCGTCATGGTGCGCGGTGAGGGGACCGAGTTCGACTCCCTACGGGAGTACGTCGTCGGAGACGACGTGCGCTCCATCGACTGGCGCTCCACGGCCCGCCGAGGCGAGGTCCTGGTGCGCACCTGGCGCCCGGAGCGTGATCGGAGAGTTCTCATCATCATCGACTCAGGTCGTCTGTCGGCCGCCCGGTTGGGGGACGCCCCCAGGCTCGACGCCCAGATCGAGGCCACTCTGCTGCTGGCGGCCCTGGCCTCCCACGCCGGAGACCGGGTCGACGTCCTGGCCATGGACGACGCCGTGCGCGCGCAGGTGCGGGGCAGCGCCGGACCGGTGCTCATGACCGAGCTGGCCGAGCACCTGACGGACGTGGAACCGCGCCTGACCGAGCTCGACTGGACCCTCGTGGCATCCCTGGTGCGCACGACGCTCTCGCAGCGTGCACTGGTCGTTGTCATCTCCGCCCTGGACGGCAGCGGTGGGGACGCGACGATGATCCGGACGCTGGCGACGCTGGCCCGGGATCACACGGTCGTTCTCGCCTCGGCCCTGGACCCCGAGCTGGAGGAGCTCAGGGCGGCGCGTGACGACACTGACTCCGTGTACGTGGCCGCCTCCGCGGAGAAGGACCTGGTGGAGCTGGAGGCTGTACGTCGCCGCCTGCGCCGTGGCGGGGTCGAGGTCGTGGAGGCTGCGGACCAGGGGCTCGCTCCCGCACTGGCCGACCGCTACCTGGACCTCAAGGCGGCGGGGCGGCTATGAGACGCACTGTGGCGACACCCGACTCAGCCGGCCTCGGGCTGAACGTAACCGGCCTCGTCGTCCTCAAGGTCCCCCGTGGCTCCCACGGCAACGGCGGAGCGCCCCAGGATGAGCGTGTAGGCCCACAGCAGCGCCAGCGCACCGGCTCCGATGGTGATCTTGACCGGCCAGGCAATGGGGGCCGGAGTCACGAATGCCTCAATGAGTCCGGCAACGGCCAGGGCGACGGTCAGGCCAACGGCCACCGTGATGAGGGCGCGTCCCTCTGCGGCCAGTGCGGCGGCGCGTCTGCGGGGGCCGGGGACCAGCATGGTCCAGAAGAGCTTGAGTCCGGCCGCACCGGCGATGAAGATGCAGGTCAGCTCCAGCAGGCCGTGAGGCGAGATGAGCGAGAAGAACACGCCGAGCATGTCGTGGTCGGCCATGATCGCCCCGGACTGTCCCACTTTGACGGCGTTTTTGTAGAGCATGACGAGCGGCACGAAACCGGTGATCCCGCCAGCCACGCAGATCGCTGCGAGACGGGCGTTGTTCGTCCACACCACCGCGGCGAAGTCTGGGGCGGAGTAGGTGGAGTAGTAGGACTCGAAGGCCTCATGGGCGTAGGCGTCCAGCTTCTCAGGGCTGCCCAGGGCGGCCATGGCCTCAGGACTGTGCAGGGTCCACACCCCCACCACCAGTGCCAGGGCGATCTCGGCGACCATCACCCCGCAGGTCCACCAGCGGATGCGGTACAGGGCTGCGGGCACGGACTGGAGAACGAATCGACGCACCGAGTGGCTCCTCACCTCCCGCGTTCCGGTCAGACGGCCACGAGCCGTGGCCACTCGGGAGGACAGCTCGGCGATGAGCTGCGGATCCGGCGCGGCCGAGCGCACCCGCGACAGATGGCGGGCACAGGTGCGGTAGAGAGCCACGAGCTCATCGGTCTCGGCGCCGCTGAGATGGCGGCGCCCCACGAGCACGTCGAGGCGTTCCCACTGATCACGGTGCGCTGCAGAGAAGGCATCAAGATCCACGCAAGGAGTCTGTCACGATGACCGCGTCACCCATATCCTCCGAGCGAATGATCGAGCCCGAGCTGCTCATCACCGGCGAGGCGGTCGCCCTGGACATCACCCCGGCGACGGTCGCCAATCGCATCACCTCGGGACTCATCGACTACGGCGTCTACGCCCTGGGGACAGGAGTGTCCGTGCTCGTGGTGATGGCACTGGCCGTCGCCGACGGCTCAGAGCTCGAGGACAATCTCGCGTTCCTCCAGGCAGTGCTGTCCCTGGTCGCGCTCGCCTGGCTGGTCGTCATCCCTTTGCTCGTCGAGTTCCTCAGCGGGGGCCGGAGCCTGGGCCGGATAGTGACCGGGGCCCGGGTGGTGCGGGACGACGGCGGCACCGTCAGGCTGCGTCACTGCCTGGTGCGGACACTGCTCGCCGTCGTCGAGATCTGGGGCACCTGGGCCGTACCGGCCCTGTGCGCCAGCGTCGTCTCCAAGCGGGGGAAACGGCTCGGGGACATGCTGGCCGGTACCTACGTGGTTCGAGAGCATCACCGCTCCCAGACGGCGCCACCGCTGCTCATGCCCCCCGAGCTGACCGAGTGGGCAGCGGGCACGGACCTGCGCGCCCTGCCCGGGGACCTGAGCCTGACGGCGCGCACCTTCCTGCAGCGCGCCTCCTCCCTCATGCCCGCCTCCCGCCACCAGCTGGGGCTGGAGCTGGCCTCTCAGGTCCAGGAGTACGTCTCTCCCCCACCGCCTGCGGGTACTCACCCCGAACGGTTCCTCGCAGCGGTCCTCACCGAGCGGCGCAACCGGGAGCTGGTGCTGGAGAGCCGCGACCGCCGACTGGAGGAGGACGTGCTCCGAGACATGGCTCGTCCTCCCTACGAGGTGGGCCCGGAGGCCCGACGGCGCTGAAGCCCCCTCCTCACACCTGGGACGGATCATCCGGGTTGGAACGGGGCGCGCCGCCTCATCCCAGCGGGTCAGGGTCGGGAGCGCACACGCGTCGTGCCTCGTGGACCAGGAGGATCGGCACGCCGTCGCGCACCGGGTAGGCCAGGCCCGTGTTCTGAGAGACGAGTGTCGGGTGACCGGCGTCGTCGATGCCGTCAACGAGCTCGTCCCCACTCAGCGGGCAGCGCAGGACGGCCCTCAGCCCGGAGGGGAGGAGGCGCGGCTCGGGCACGGATGCGTTGTCCGGCAGGCTCATACGTCGTCCTTCTGTCCGCGCAGGACCCGCAGGTGTCCACGCCGCAGGATCTCGTCCTCGGCGATCTCCGGCGGGGGCGGCAGCGGGGCCGTCAGGGAGGCCGGCATGATCCCGCCGGGGCGAGGCCTGTGCTCGGCCGGCGAGGCGACCGGGCGCGGAGCGCGGGAGGCCTCACGAACGGCGTCGGCCAGGGCCAGGAGGTCGTCCTCACTGGGAGGCGCCGGCTCGAACTCGGTGGCCAGGCGGATGATCTGCCAGCCCCGGGGGGCCGTGAAGGAGGAGACGTGCTTATCGCACAGGTCATAGGCCTCGGGCTGGGCCTCAGTGGCCAGCGGCCCCAGCACGATGGTGGAGTCCGCGTAGACGGAAGTCAGGGTGGCCACGGCTGGGCGCTCGCAGCCGGGCTTGCGGCAGTGTCGGACTCTTCTCACGCTCGCAGGTTACCGTGCCGCTGCCCGACGGTCATCCAGACGCCGCCTAGGCTGGCTGATGTGACCGACCTGTTCCCCTTCTCGCCCGGGCCGATTCCGCCGCGATCCGCCACTGCACCGGTGCGGCGCCCGGGCAGTCGTCGTGATCGTCACGGTCGGGGGCTGCGTGGTCCGCTCCTGCCGCCGAACCTCCCGGCCAGGCGCACCCGCGCCGAGCGCTTCGACGAGCTCGTCGTGGACGCTGCCCAGGACCTGGCCAGGCGTTGGCCGTCGGTGGACCAGATCCAGTTCGCCGTCGAGGAGGTCCCGCCCTCGGACCCGGCGCCCTGGGAGCGCTCGGTGGTGCTGGGACGCGGCTTCACCGCGGAGCCTCGCGCGGGGCTGCCGGCGCGCGTCGTCATCTACCGACGACCGGTGGCCTCCCGCGCCACGAACGAGGCGGAGCTGGCCGACCTGGTGCGCCGTGTCGTCGTCGAGCAGGTGGCCCTCATGCTGGGACGTCGACCTGAGGAGATCGATCCGGGCTCGGCTCCGTAAGACGGACTCCCCCGCCCGGGGCGAAGGCCCGTCAGTCCAGCAGGATGCGACGCTGGGCCTGAACAGTGGCGTCGGGCTGAGCCGGCACGGTGGAGATGAGCGTCCCGTCCATGTCTCCCCCGGCCTGTGCGGTCACGATGGTGGCGGCGGCCAGGCCGCTGGAGGTGCGGGACGTCCCCGATGAGTTCTCCTGGTTTCCTGTGCTCAGGCGGACGGCGGCGACCTTGGCCGGAACCTCGACGACGACGGAGCCGCCCTTGGCGACCTTGACGTCCTGGCTCCAGGAACCGTCGAGGGAGGACAGGGTGACGGAGGTGGTCGCACCGCTGTTGGCCACAGTGACCGCGGAGCTCAGGGAGGACCCGCGCGGCACGGCCAGCAGGCCGGAGTCCGCGGCTCCCGGCAGGCCGGCCTGCGCCCACGCCTGGTCATGGATGAGGGCCTTGGAGCGCTGGGGGTACTCGGCACCGCTGCGCACCATACGGACAGCGGCTCCCACCGGCGTGCTCGAGGTGACCTGCACGCCGTAGGTGCCTGCGGGCACGCCGGCCAGCTGGATGTCGAAGACGGAGCCGGCATCGATGGTCACGGACTGCGCCCCGCTCAGCGGGCGGGCCCCGTCCTTGCCGAGCATGGTCACCGACACGGTCGCCGGAGCCTGGCCGGGATTGACGATGCGCACGGCCGGGGCGTCGGAGGAGTCGGCACCGGTCTTGGCCTCAGGAACCTCGCCCTGTGCGGCCGGCTCGACGATCTCCACACCCGGGATCACGAGGTCGGTGGCCGGGGAGGCTCCCGGGGTGATGACGTCGGTGCCGGCGGGGGTCTCCCCGTCGAGGGACTCGGTGACGAGCGTGGGCACCACGGAGCCGCCATCGGCCTCGACGGATACGGCGATGCGCGGGTCCTGGCTGCCCTTCGTCTCCAGGGGCAGCGAGGAGGAGCCGCCTGCGGGCACGGTGATCTCCCCGTTGCTGGGCAGGCTGAGTCGGCCGATGGATCCGTAAAGGGTGACCTTCGCGGTGGCGGGGGTGACGCCGGGGTTGGTCAGTCGCAGCTCGGACGAGGAGCCCGCTGCGATGGATCCGCCCACGATCCAGGACATGGCGGCCGGCTGGGTGCAGGGGGCGGCGGTGAGCCCCCTCAGGTCACCGTTCCTGGTCAGAGTGGTCACCGATCCGACGGCGTTGGCCACCCGGCCGTCGGCAGGGACGAGGGTGAGGATGCCGCCCTCGGCGGTGTTCATGGAGGTGGCGGTGTCGGTGGGGATGCTCCGCCCCGCGTAGGTGGCCGACTGGGCGGTCCCGGTTCCCTTCGCGGGAACGATGGCGGTGGTGGACTCCGTGGCGCCGACGTCGGTGCCCCGCAACGTATTGGTGGGCGCGTGGGGGCACACGTAGGTGGTGGCGCCTCCGGGCTGGGCCAGGCTCAGGGCCTGCAGCTGCGGGGTTGGCGTGGTCGGTGCGGCGTGCCCCCACCAGGTGACGCCTCCGATCGCTGTGGCGAGCGCGGCCGAGGTCAGGATGCCGACGCTGCGAGCGAGCGTCCGCCCCAGCGAACGGCGGTGGCGCCTGGCGCTGCGGGAGCCGCTCCGACGCTTCTCGGAGGGGGCGTCGGGCCCGGCAGAGCCGGGGACCTCGGAAGCGGCAGCGTCGGCCACCCCCTCGGTGTCAGCGCCGGCGTCATCCTCAGGGGCATCATCGGCGGAGGAGCTGTCCTGGTCCTGGGGCGCGGGGCTGCCAGCGGCCTCGTCGTCGGCCGTGTCGTCGACCTTGCCCACGGTGGTGGTCTCGTCCCCGGCCTGCTCCGGACCCGGGCTCGTCGACCCGCGCTCCAGGGCCTGGGGCTCGGACGTGTCCTTCGACTCCTGCTGGCTGTCGGCGTCGTCCTCACGGGGCTGAGTCATGAGGCCATCTCCTTTCCGCGTCGCAGGGGCAGCGCCGCCACCAGGGTCAGGGCCCAGACGGCCCAGATCGTGTAGGTCGCAGCGGCGGTGGACTTGCGGGTGTGGGTGACGACCAGCTGCCCGCCCTCGGAGCCGACGGTGAAGCCCTGCTTCCAGCTGCCGTCCCGGGCGGGAACCGTCGTGGCCTCGAGGCGTCGGCCGTCGAGGGTGGCGCTCCATCCGGCGTCGGCCCGCTCCACCATGACGAGGGTGCGGGTGCCCGTTCCAGCGGGGATCCGGGTGCGGGTCCCAGACCTGGTACCGGTGGAGGTGACCGGGGCGACCTCACCATCGGCGTCGACAAGGCTCAGACGGGCCGAGTCGGGGTGCGCCGAGGACGTGACCCGCCAGGAGTTCCCCGAGGTGGTCTGGGCGAGCTGTTCCAGTCCCGGCGTCGAGGCCAGACCCACGCGGGCCTCGGCGGTGACGGTGTCGCCCTCCTTGTGATCGAGCAGGACGACGGCGATGCCGTGGGCCGCCAGGGCGTCAGCGGCCCCCTTGTCCTGGCCGGCGGTGGCGCGCGTGACGATCTGGGCGAGCTCGGCGTCGGCAGGATCCTCCAGGACAAGAGCCTGGGCTGCGGAGGTGCTGCTGCGCCCCGTCCTCTGTCCGTCCTTGGTGGGCTTGAGTCCGGGGTCGGCCAGAGCCGCTGCGGCACGGGTGCGCGCCTCGATGTTGACCGCTCCGGGCAGGACGTCGCTGATCTGGGTGCCGGGCCCTCGCCAGATGGTGGCCTGAAGTCCCTGAGGGGTGGAGGTGAGTCTGAGAACTCTTCCGGCTGCCCCCGACCCTTGGAACTGCTCGGCGATGAGCGGGATCTGCTGGGGCGTGGAGTGCAGCGCCAGGACCTGCGGGTTGCTGCCGCGGTGGGCCTGGTAGGACCAGACGGCGCCAAGCACCACCGGGGCGAGCAGGACGAGGCAGGCCGCCGTCGTGAAGACCGTCCTGAGCCGGCGCGAGCCCGCCCGCTTCACCGTCGGGCCGGTCTCTGCCGAGGAGGCTGAGGAGACGGAGTCCTTCGCGCAGGTCGCGTCGGTATCCTCCCGGCTCCGGCGCTCCAGGGCTCGGCGGCCGCTTCCGACCCGCTGTCCGATCAGGGTCCAGATGGTCTCGCCGGCGGTCAGGGCCGCCGTGAGGAAACCGCTCAGTGCCAGGGACAGACCGGCTCCTGCCCATCCGTTGACGGGAGTCAGGCCGTCTCCGGCGACGTCCGGGCCCAGCCCGGTCGGTGTGCGCAGGCAGAGCCCGCCCAGGACGAGGCCTCCCAGGGCCAGGAGGATGCCGGTGCGGGCAACCCGGACGCGCCGAGAGATGAAGAGACCGACGACGCCGAGGACCGGGACCAGCATGAGCAGTGCCCGGAGCAGGGCGCTCAAGGCCCCGGAGGACACGAGGGCGTCCATGTCCACTGGGGAGCCGGCCAGCAGGTCGAGACTGCTCGGTGCGGGCACGGAGATGGGCAGGCCGATGTCGGTCAGCAGCAGCCGGACCCCCTCGGCCCAGCCGGCCCTCTGACCCAGGCGCCAGGCGCCCCACCAGGCCGGGGCGGCCGTGACCACCATGGGAACCAGGGTGAGAATGAGCTTGAACCCGCGTCGCATGGTCACCGACAGCAGCAGGATGATGACGGCCAGCACGGCCGCAGTGGCCGGGACGGCCGCGACGACGACGCTCAGCAGCAACCCGGCGACAGCGGCGGCCGTCGCCGACCCGTACCCGTACTTCTCCGTGGGGGGCAGATCGACCTCGGTCTCCGGAGCGGCCGGGTCGGGGGCGTTGAGGGAGTCGAGAACCTCGCGCGCGGTCGCCAGGGCGGACGCCGCTCGGCCGGCCTCCTCGTCCTCACCACGGTCACGAGCGCCGTCGTCCGAGGTCGCGGCCTCGGCGTCGGTGGAGGCCGTCACGCTGGTGGTGCTCGGGTCCGCAGCAGCACCCGCCGAGGCGTCGTCCGGGGCGGGTGTCTTCTCAGTGCCCCCCTCCTGCGAGGACCCGGTATCGCCCTGGACGCTCGAGGCGGCCTGCGTCCCCTCGTCCAGGTGGGCGAGGTCGGTGACCTTCTCGGTGGAGAAGCGGTCGAGCTCGGCGCGTTCCTCATCGGTGAGCAGGTGAGCGCCCACCAGCCCGGACAGAACGAGGTCCCGCCGGTCGGCGCCCACGGCGCGGGCGAGGGCCAGTAGCGCCCAGGGAAGGACGAGGTGGACCAGGAGAGCACCGAGACGCCCCTGCCCCAGGGCGAGCAGGAGGCTGGGAGCCAGAGCCCACACGAGCGCCGCCCAGGCCCGCAGAACCACCTTCCGGGTCATCGTGCCGGCGGCGAACCATGCTCCCAGCGCCGCCAGGGGCACGGCCAGGAGCACCAGGGCGCTGATGAGCACGCCGGCCTCCAGCCCCACCAGCCGCCCCAGAGCCGCCAGCCCGGCCAGGATGGCCAGCAACGGGGTGACGCCTCCCGGATAGCCGTCAGCGGTGGCGATCCAGGTGCTCCAGGCGGTGTCCCACATCTGGCGCCAGCCGCCGCTGAACAGGGGCAGGGCCCCACCGGTGATGGAGCGGGTGAGCAGCAGCCGGGACAGGCCGTAGGTGCTCAGCGCCAGCACCAGCACCATGACGGCGCTCAGGGTGCGACGCCGGCTGCGGGCCAGTGCGGCGAGCTCACGCAGCTCGAGCTCGCTGGGAGCTGCCGCTCGGGCACGACGCTCACGCTCCTGGCGGGTGCGGTCGCGGCGCACCCCGCGGATCTCGGCCGGCGTGGCGTAGAGACGCCCCAGCGCGGATGCGGGCACGCTGGTGTGTCGGGCGAGCCGCCGTCTGGCCGCCCTGACCCGTCGACCGCGTCCGGCCACGGCCAGAGCCGCACCGAGCTCATCGCCGGCCAGCGCCGGCGCCTTGGAGGCGAGGCGCCACACGGCCCGCATCAGTCCGAGAACGACGAACCAGGTCAGCAGCAGGCCGATGGGCCGGGTTGAGAAGGCCGCCCAGTTGGTGAGCTGGGCAGTGCGCCGAGCCCGGAAGGACCTCTCCGGGTCAGGTTCCGGGAGCCTGACCGCGATGGCCTCAGCATCGGTGCGGGGCGGCGCGCTGGAGGAGTGAGAGACGGGTGCGGGGCGTCGAAGCCCCTGGTAGGAGGCCCGTCGGTGGCGGATGACGGCGGTGGGTTCGACGATGACGCGGTATCCGGCCAGGCGCGCGGCGCGCGAGAACTCCAAACCGTCACCGAAGGGGCCGAGCCACGGGGCGATGCCGCCGATCTCCTCCCACACCGCCCGGTCGACGAGGGCACCGGCCGTTCCCACGGCCAGAACATCGCTGCGGTCGTCGTGCTGCCCCTGGTCGACCTCGCCGGGGACGATGTCGTTGGCGCGACGGGCCGAGGCAGTGGCGCGCAGCCCGACCTCCAGGAGCAGCTCGGGGTTGTCCCAGCCCACCTGCTTGGGCCCGACGACTCCCACGGAGCGCGCATTGGTCGCGGCGGTCAGGAGCCGCTCGAGGCAGTCCTGAGCAGGAGCGGAGTCATCATGGAGCAGCCAGAACCACACCTGGTGCTCCGGCATCTCCGGGGTGGCCTCGGTGGGGGCCACGAGCCGCTGCTCGTAGGCGGTGATCGGTGAGAGCGCTCCGGTGGGACCGGTGATGGGACCGGAGCCTGACAGCAGAAGGTCACGCACCGAGGTGCGCGGCCCGCCCGAGGTGGCTTCGCTGTCCGAGCCCTCTGCGCCGTCAACGGTCTCCGGGCTGCGGCGTCTGCGGTTGCCCGCGGCGACGAGCCCGGCGTAGGCGGTCAGCCCCCGGGAGACGGCGTCCCCGAAGCTCTTGGCCTCCCTGACCCTGACGACACGCACCGCAGTGACGGCATCCAGCCCCGTTGTCTCAACAAGCTCCTCGATCGGGGTCCCGTCTCCCAGCCCGTTGGCTCTCGAGGCGACATCGACGACGAGGACGACGTCAGGCGCACAGGTCTGTGAGGCGATCGCGGAAAGTGTCTGCGCCAGAAACGGGCTCGCCCCGGCCGACACGACGACGGCCAGGGCTCCTACCCGACTGGCTCCCTGTGTGGAGCCGGCGCGGGTCATACTGCGCGACGCTTGAGCTTGCGCCGCTCGCGCTCCGACATACCGCCCCAGATACCGAAGCGCTCGTCGTTGGCGAGGGCGTACTCGAGGCACTCCTCACGAACCTCGCAAGTCGCACAGACTCGCTTGGCCTCACGTGTGGAACCACCCTTCTCCGGGAAGAACGCCTCTGGGTCCGTCTGAGCGCACAGTGCGCGCTCCTGCCACGCCAGAGGACCTTCATCGACGTCGTCACCACCACCGAAGAGGAGCGACAGGACTTCTGCGTCAGGCTCCTCCGGCTGCTTGAGCGGGCCGTCGCCGAGGATGTTCCACATGTCGGCCTCCCTTCGATCCGAGCTTCTTGTCAGTAAGAATTACATGCGTGTGAGACAAGGCCAGTCAAGCCGGCCAGGGAAAGTTCATCCTCTCGTGACCGTTGACATCATTCCTTGATATATCAAGGAATAACCCCATCTGGTTGCCACCATATGTTGGCTTCCTACAAATCCCCTGAGAGCCTCCCGCAGCCTGGCTGACAGCAGGAATGCGCGTGGCGTTTCAGAGAATTTCAGGGTTCCTGACGCACGTTTCCATATTGCCCCAACCGACTGGACGTTACCAGGGAGATTCCTGAAAGTCAGTAGATCTGCTTCAATCGGAGTCATGTACGACCCCCTGCTGCCGCTGCTTCCCGGCCCTCAAGACGCCGACAGACCGTGGCTTATTTGTTATGGAATCGATGAGCGAGTCGAGTTGACGGGACACGTCCTGTCCATGTGGCTGGCAAAGATCGCGGGATTGATCACATCGGAGTCCACACAGGGTGATGGAGTCCACGTCGGTCTCCCTCCGCACTGGCGGACCGTCGCCTGGACGTGCGGTGCGTGGTTGGCGGGCCGGGGCGTGCTCCTGGGGGATGAGGAGGAGATCGCTACCGCCGGCCTAACCCCTGAGCTGAGTGTGGCCTTCACCGCGGAGCGCCTCTGCGATGAGGCAGAGGTTCAGGTGCTGGTTCCTCCTGCCTCGCTGGCACTGCGCTGGCCGGGCGAGCTTCCCGCCCTCGCACTCGACGGCGCCGCCGACCTCATGCACTATCCCGACCACTTCACACCGGTGAGCGCCGCTGCCGACCTGACGTGCCTCAGTGACCTCACCACTGATCCCGCAGCACCGACGACTCAGGGCGGACCCGCCGGCACCATCCCGCCAGACGCACGGCCCGCCACCCTGACGCGTGCCGAGCTGGTGTCCCGTGTCGAGGCGGCAGCCGGAACCGCGGGGGCTGAGAGCCGCTCCACCTCACGTGCCGTCCTGGTGCGCTGTCCTGGCACGGCCCAGGCGCTCCAGGAGGTGCTGGTCGCCTGGCGAACAGGACGCACAGCGGTGCTTCTCACCCCCGAGGCCGGTGACGACATCGCCGCAGCCGCCGTCCGGCAGGAGGGCATCACCGAGGGGACTGACCGTACTCAGTCCCGCTGAGCGCGCAGGTCAGGGAACGTCGGCCTGGACGAGGGTGCCCTCCCCCTCAACGGACAGGCTGCGCTCGTCGGCACCGACGAACACGGCCTCGCCCTGGGCGAGCGTCTGCGAGTCGGCCTGTGTCACCAGCGTCATGGCGCCCTCGACGGCCAGGAGGATGCGCGGGCCCCGTCCGGGGACCGGCAGGCGCCCGTCGGCGGCCACCACGGTAGTGACCATGAGCTCGAAGTCATCCACCGGCGCGTAGTAGGCACGGGTGGCACGAGAGAGGTACTCGGGGGCAGGGCGCACCGGCGGCGCCGCCACGTAGTCGACACACGCCAGCATCTCGGGGACATCGATGTGCTTGGCGGTCAGTCCGGCGCGCAGCACGTTGTCGGAGGAGGCCATGACCTCCACACCCAGACCGGAGATGTAGGCGTGAACGCTTCCCGCAGGCACGAACAGCGCTTCACCGGCCTGCAGGGTGACGGGGTTGAGCAGGAGCGCGGCAGCGATGCCGGGATCCCCGGGGAAGGTGCCCGCCATCTTCACGACGTTGGAGTCCACCCGAAGCGACGGGGACGTGCCGGCCTCGAACCTGGCTGCGATCTCAGTGACGAGGGCGTCGATCTCCTGAGGACTCGGACGCGTGGCGGCTGAGACGACGTCGGAGAAGACCTGCCGGATGCCGTAACGGGTGGGGTTGAGCCGCAGGGTGCGGCGCATGCGTCGGGCCAGGGGGCTGTCCAGACCGGCCAGGACCTCGACGGCCCGGCGCGGGGCCCGGAAGCCGGCGACGGCCTGGAACCGCGTGAGTGCCAGAACCATCTCCGGCTTGTGGTTCGCGTCCTTGTAGTTGCGGGAGGGGTGGTCCAGTGCGATGCCGGCCTCATCCTCCAGGGCATAGCCCTCGACGGCCTGAGCCTGACTGGGGTGGACCTGGAGGGACAGGGGCTGCTCAGGTGCGATGAGCTTGAGGAGGAAGGGCAGACGACGCCCGAAGCGCCAGATGATGTCCTCGCCCAGGAGACGCTCCGGCTCGGCGTCAATGAGGTCGGACAGGACAGCGCCTTCGGCGACCCGTGCGGGGCCGGCCGGGTGGGAGCCGTACCAGGCCTCAGCCCAGGGGGCACCGTCGTCGGCCCTGCCCAGGAGGGCGGGAATGGCGGAGGTCGACCCCCAGGCGTACTGCTGGCGCGCTGGCTCAAGTCGTCTCATAGCGCCCTACCGTACCGGTACGCAGGCACGTCCTAGGCCCCGTTACCGTACCGGTACGGTGTGCCTCCTAAGCCTTGGCCCCGGGAGCCGGGAAAGGGGTGACGTCGGCCAGGCGGGGGTGCGCCTTGTCCTTGTCGGAGAGGATGGCCTCACTCAGCGCAATCGGCCAGGGCACGTTTGCCGTCTCATCGGCCAGGTTGAGGAAGGTGTACTGGGCATCGGCCGACCAGTGGTCGTTGACCAGGTAGGTGTAGGCGGTGTTGGGCTCCAGCGTCTGATAGGCGTTGCCCACGCCCCGCGGCACGAACACCGCCACCGACGGGTCGATCTCGCAGGTGTAGACGGCCCCGAAGGAGGACCCCTCACGCAGGTCCACCCAGGCGCCGAAGACGCGGCCGGTGGCCACCGAGACGAACTTGTCCCAGGGCTCGGCGTGGATGCCCCGGGTGACCCCGACCTCGTTGTTGAAGGAGATGTTGTTCTGAACCGGTCCGAAGTCGGGCAGCCCCAGGGCCAGCATCTTCTCCCTCTGCCAGTTCTCCTTGAACCAGCCTCGGTTGTCCCCATGAACAGTCAGGTCGATCCGCAGGAATCCCGGAATCGGCGTCTCCTCGATGGCGAGCGGCTTGCCCAGCTCGATCTGCCCCATTGATGGCCCCTTCTGTGCACATAGGTCTCGGTCTCGGCGCCACCGCGTCGGCGAGGCGCCACTGAGGGAGTCTATCGGCGCCACCTGCCCGACACCCCGGAGACAAGGCCACAGGGGCCGAACGTGCCGGGAACCACGGACATGAGTTCCCGATCCACCCGATCCTGGCGCCATTCGGGGCCGGAATGGGCCATGCTTGGAGCATGCGAGGAATCATTCTGGCCGGAGGCTCCGGCACACGACTCAACCCGATCACCCTGGGAACCTCCAAGCAGCTGGTGCCCGTCTACGACAAGCCGATGATCTACTACCCGTTGAGCACCCTCATGCTCGCCGGGATCCAGGACGTCCTCATCATCACCACCCCCCATGACGCCCCCTCCTTCCACCGCCTCCTGGGTGACGGCTCCCAGCTCGGTGTCAACCTGTCCTACACGGTCCAGCAGGAGCCCAACGGCCTGGCCCAGGCCTTCGTCCTGGGTGCCGACTTCATCGGTGACGACAGCGCCGCCCTGGTCCTGGGCGACAACATCTTCTACGGCCCCGGCATGGGCACCCAGCTGCGCCGCCACACCAGTCCCGACGGCGGCGTCGTCTACGCCTACCAGGTCGCCGACCCCACGGCCTACGGCGTGGTCGAGTTCGACGAGAGCTTCAAGGCCATCTCCATCGAGGAGAAGCCGGCCCGCCCCCGCTCCAACTACGCCGTTCCCGGCCTGTACTTCTATGACAACGACGTCGTCGAGATCGCCAAGAACCTCAAGCCCTCCGCCCGCGGAGAGTACGAGATCACCGACGTCAATCGCACCTACCTGGAGGCCGGTCGGCTCACCGTCGAGGTCCTCCCCCGCGGCACCGCCTGGCTCGACACCGGCACCTTCGACTCCCTGGCCGACGCCACCAGCTTCATCCGCACCGTCCAGCACCGTCAGGGCCTCAACATCGGCGCCCCCGAGGAGGTCGCCTGGCGCATGGGCTTCATCGATGACGAGGGCCTGCGCCAGCGCGCCGAGCCCCTGGTGAAGTCCGGGTACGGCGCCTACCTCCTGGGTCTGCTGGACCACCAGCAGTCCTGAGGCTCCTCGCCGGAGCACCCGGCCCGTTCCTCTCCCCCTCATGCCTGTGTGGGCGGGTGGCGCCAGTTCGCGCCACCCGCCCACGACGTTCAACGGCGGCTCGACGGAGCAGGCCCGGGTGCGGGCTGTCCGGCAAGCACACGGACGGCTCTACGCGTGCTTCTCGGCCGTGCGCGTCAGCATCGCCATGGAGGTTCCCAGTGCCGCAGTAGCGAGGCATGTCGTGAGGAACCAGACCATCATGGGTGAGACCGGCGCACTCCACCACCACTCGATGTTCTTGTTGAGGTTGAGCTCCCACCGTTCATTGGCGCCCTGAACGAATCGCAGCAGCAGTGTATGCAGGGTGATCGTCTGGCACAGCGAGATGCAGACGGTGACCCAGACAGCCTGCGGAACTGTGAACCACGCATCTTCATCCTGATCGACGGCCAGCATGAGGAAGAAGGTGGGCGCCAGCAGCGGGAAGATGTACCGGGCCTGGTAGAGCTCGATGGTGTCCATGGCGCCGTTGGCGTAGAACAAGGCCGGAAGAAGGCACATCGACCCCACGAGGATCATCAAGGCGGTCCACTTGCGCCATCCCCCGCGGCGCAAGGAGATCGCCACGAAGGCACCGGCCGCCATAATGGTGAGCACGTAGGGGGCGCGAGCCCCCAGAGGAACATCGTGCCAGCCCGGGGTCCATGTGTGTCCCCAGAATCCGCCAAGATACTTCGGGGCGGTCTCGAGCCCAACGAGGAGCTTCTCGAAGAAAGGCTGCTTATCGGCGGATGTCGCGGGATCAGACGCCTCGAACACCCGCAGGAAGTAGGCGACCTTCGACACCTGGGACGAGGCCATGAAGGTGACGCCCCCGAGGACGGCCACCCCGGCGAGGGCGCTCAGCCCTATCCATCCCCCTCGTTTCCACGGCACCACGAACAGCAGGGCGAGGCCGACGACGAGGAGGAAGAAGGCGGCGTCATATCGCGACGTCAAGCACATCACGGCGCCGATCACCGCGCAAAGCACCAGAGCGATACGACGACGCCCCTTCTGCTGCGTGGCCATGTACGTTGCCGAGGAGTAGGCCATCAACCCTGAGACGGCCCACGAGCTGGGATTGTTGGAGGCGATGAAGTAGACCCCCATGGGGACCCACGACGCGACGATCGCACCGATGAATGGCCGCCTCAGCCCCTGCGGTGCGCAGAGGCCGACGGCTCCCAGAACAGCAACGGCGATCAGCACATTGACGCCGCGCATCACCAGAACCGAGGTCTGCACATCCTTGCCGACGAGGAGGTGATGGAAGTGGTAGTAGCCAATCGGGTAGGCGCCGTTGTCAAAGCGCTTGGACCACACCATATGAGAATCGTCGTACCCGAGCGCACATCCCGCTGACTTGTTCGACTGGAGGACGTAGCACCTCATCGACTCGTCCGCCACCGCGATCGGAACCCGGACAACCGGATCACCGTCGACAACGCTGGTCTGGCAGGACTCGCCCGATGGACGGGGGCACCAGATGCTGCCCAGGTGATAGTTGTCGTCCGGCGACGACTCCACCGGCGAGGACACCGCCCACCCGAGCCCGGTCAGCAGCATGAGAACGAGGAGGAGCCCACCAACCAGTGCCGGGCGCCGCGACAGGAGCGCCCCGGCCTCTGAGCGGCCCGGGGACGGCAGTCGTAAGTACTTGGTGAGCACACGTCTCATGCTGGTCTCCGACGGAAAACAGGGAATCAGGGAGTTCAATCCGGTCGGATTCAACCTACAGGAGGTCCTGAAGATAAGCCTCCAGGCGCTCCGTGGAGTCGGCCGGGGTGAAGCCTGCGGCCTTGATCCTCGTGAGATCCAGGGCCGAGCTCAGCGGCCGGGGCGCGATCCCCTCCTGACCCGCGTAGTACTCCTCAGTGGTGACAGGCGTGACCTCGTCGGGACTGTGGCCGGCGCGCTCGTAGACCCGTTTGGCGACGTCGGCCCATGAGACGATCGGCCCCTCGCCGGAGAGGTTGTAGGTGCCGAACTCGGCGCCCGAGGCGAGAAGGTGGATGATGCCCGCCGCCAGATCGGAGGCGAAGGTGAGACGACCGGTCTGGTCGCCCACGACCCGCGGGCTGACACCGCGCTCCGCCAGGGAGAGCATCGTCTTGACGAAGTTCTTGCCGTCGCCGACCACCCATGAGGTACGCACCAGGTAGTGCCGGGGACAGACGCTGACGGCAGCGTCCCCGGCGGCCTTGGACTGTCCGTAGACCCCCAACGGCGAGGGAGACTCCTCCTCGGCGTGGACAGCCGTCACGCCGTCGAAGGTGTACTCGGTGGACAGATGCACCAGGGTCAGGTCGTGCTGCACGGCCGCCCGGGCCAGGTTGACCGGGCCGACCGTGTTGGCCCGCCAGGACAGGCGGCGTCCCTCAGGAGTCTCCGCCCCGTCCACGTCGGTCCAGGCCGCGGCATTGATATTGATGATGATGTCGTAGCTCGCCCAGTCCCAGGAGGACATGGCGGCCGCATCTGAGATGTCCACCTCCGGCAGATCGACGCCGGTGGGTTCGAAACCCGCCTGTGGCAGCAGGGCCATGAGCGCGCGCCCCAATTGGCCGTTGGCGCCGGTGAGGAGAACACGGCCACGCACCTGCCCGCCTCGGCACCCGGCGCACGGGAGGGAGGTCTCCTCGGCCCCCAGAGGTTCAGTGTCGTTCACGGCCCGTCTCTTCCTTCCCGCATGCGTCGTTTCGCCGACGCCTCACCATGGGTCATAGCCCGTCGATGAACACTACACGAGCGCGCCGGCCACTTTGGTCGATATCACCAAGGACAAACGGCATACCGCGCTCCGCACAGGGGTGCGGCGCTAGCGCGCCATGGCGGCGCGGTAGGCCTCGACGTGCGCCTGGGCGGAGGCCTTCCAAGTGAACTCGGCCGCCCGATCGAGGGCTGCGGCCCCCAGTGCCCGGCGCCGCTCGGGCTGGGCATCCAGGACCACGAGGCCACGGGCAATGGCCTGGACGTCCGATCCGCAGTAGGCGACGGCGTCGCCTCCGACCTCCGGCAGACTCAGCTCGCGAGTGGTGAGCACGGCGGCCCCGCAGGCCATGGCCTCGAGAACCGGCAGGCCGAAGCCCTCGCCGATGGAGGGATAGGCCAGGATCTCGCAGCCGGACAGGAATCCGGGCAAATCCTCAAGAGGCAGGTAGCCGGGCCGCAGGACGTTCAGGTGCCGGGGCACCTGAGCCAGGACCGGCTCGATCTCCTCATCCCAGCCGGGACCGCCGGCCAGCACCAGGGCCGGGGCGTCCTCGGAGTCGCGGAAGACGTCGATCCAGGCGCGCACCAGGTTGGGAACGTTCTTGCGAGGCTCCAAGGTCCCCAGGAAGCCGATGTAGCGCTTGCCCTCCAGGCCGAGGGAGGCGGCCACACGGGCCCTCTCAGCGTCGTCGACCGGGTGGAACACGGAGGTATCCACACCGTGGTAGGCGACGTGAAAGCGCTCGGGATCGCCACCGGCGTATGCGATGGTCTCGTCACGGGTGGCCTGGGAGGGCACGATCAGCGCGTCGGACCCGCGCACGGCCCGACGGATGGCGCGGGAGAAGAACTTCTGCTTGAAGGGCGAGTGCGCCTGCGGGTGGGAGAAGAACGTGGCGTCGTGGAGGGTGACGGCCACGGGCACCTGGTGCAGCACCGGAAAGGTGTAGTGGGGCGAGTGCAGGACATCAGGGCGGATCCGATGGATGAGTGCCGGCAGCCCCGTCTGCTCCCAGGCCATCCGGGCACCGCGCGACTCCATGGACTCAGGCACCGGGAAGAGGTGAGCGCTGGGCACCTTGGCGGAGAAGTGCGCGACATCCCGCTGCTGGACGGCCATGGCCAGGTTGACGCCGGAGGCGATGAGCTCGGGCACGAGGTCGTCGACATAGCGCCCCACGCCTCCGAGATCAGCCGGGATCGCCGTTGCATCAAGAAGAACCTTCATGACGGCAGGCTACCGCGCCGCGCGCGGCCACCCCGTACTCTGAGCCCATGAGCGCAGATCACTCCCGCCCGGCGCACTCCCCGGCCCCTTCCTCCTCCCCCGCCTCCCGCACCACGACCTCCAGGTCCTCCAGCGCCAGCGGCTCCCGTCCGTCGGCTCGCCCCCGCGGTCCACGAGTGGGCCTGGTGGTTGAGCAGCTGTGGCAGCCCGTCCCCGGGGGCTCGGGCACCTACATCGTCGAGCTCTCCCAGGCCCTGCGCGCCCGGCGGGTGCCCGTGGCCGGGATCACCGCCCATCATCAGGGGGCTCCATCGCCCAGGGAGGTCGGCCTGCCACCGATGCCGATGCGCTCCTCCCACCTGCCGCGCACCGCCCTGTACGAGTCCTGGAACCGCCTGGGGCTGCCGCGGGCCGAGTCCATCCTGCCCGGCGCCCAGCTCATTCACGCCACCACCTGGGCCCTGCCCCCCACCTCGCTGCCACTGGTCGTCACTGTGCACGACCTGGCCTTCCTGCGCGCACCGGAGCACTTCACCCCACGCGGCAACGCCTACTTCAGCCGCTCCCTGGAGCGCGTCATCGCCGAGGCGAGCGCCATCATCGTGCCCTCCCAGGCCACCGCCGACGACTGCATCGCGGCAGGGATCGACGCCGCCCGCCTCTACGTCATTCCGCACGGGGTGCGCACCCGGGCCGTCAGCGACAAACAGATCGGGAGCTTCCGCGCCACCCGGGGCCTCGCACGCGACTACATCCTGTGGACGGGCACGCGCGAGCCCCGCAAGAACCTGCTGGGACTGCTGCGGGCCTTCGCGCTCCTCATCGAGGAGCACAACGAGGAGCACAACGACGTCGGCGACCTCGACCTGGTCCTCGTCGGTCCGGTCGGATGGGGCGACGATGCCGTCGAGCGCGAGCTGCTGACCCGGCTGGGTGATCGGGTCCACGTCACCGGCAGGCTCGACGACGATGAGCTGGCTGCCGCCTACAGCGGCGCCCGCGCCTTCTGCTTCCCCTCCGTCTGGGAGGGCTTCGGTCTGCCGGTCCTGGAGGCCATGGCCTACGGGACCCCGGTGGTCACCAGCGCCGGGACCTGCATGGCCGAGGTGACCGGGGAGGCGGGCCTGCTGGCGGATCCCTCCTCGCCGCACGAGATCGCGGACCGGCTCGCCCGGGCCGTCGGCCCGGAGCACGACGAGCTGGCCCGGGCCGGCCGCGAGCGCGCTCGGACCTTCACCTGGGACGCCTGTGCAGCTGCGCACACGGAGGTCTATCACGCCCTCATCGGAGGTGCGGTGTGACGCAGCCCGTCAGGCGTCCCTCAGCTCGCGTTGTCATCGTCAACTGGCGTCAGGCCGAGCTGACGATCCGGGCAGCCCGGTCCATCCGAGAGCAGCTGGGAGACGGGGACGTGCTCGTCGTCGTGGACAACGCCTCCGGCGACGGCTCGGTCGAGCAGCTGCGCCGGGAGGGGCTCCCAGTGGTCGAGTCCCCTGAGAACCGGGGCTTCGGCGCCGGTGTCAACCTCGGGGCCCAGGGCATGGTTGAGGATGT
Organism: Actinomyces sp. oral taxon 171 str. F0337; assembly: GCF_005696555.1. Lineage (NCBI taxonomy): Bacteria > Bacillati > Actinomycetota > Actinomycetes > Actinomycetales > Actinomycetaceae > Actinomyces > Actinomyces sp. oral taxon 171. The sequence continues at coordinate 2,358,086 of NZ_CP040005.1, forward strand.
CCTCGTCCTGCTCAACAATGACGCGATGGCCGAGCCCGGCTTCCTTGAGGCACTCCTGAGGCCCCTGAGCGATCCACCGGCCGCGGCGGCACCGGCCGCGGCGACGGCGCGAATCCTTCTGGCCGGCCGTTGGAAGCCGGCCGCCCCGGGGCAGCAGGACGTACTCGTCTCCCCCCGCACCGGTCGGTGGGCCCGGGTCGACGACGAGGCCGCTTCCCGCGGCGAGGGGGAGGTGCTGGTCAACTCCACCGGCAACCTGGTGGACGCCTCCGGTAACGGCTACGACCGGGACTGGCTGGTGCCAGCCGAGCGGGAGCACTCCCCCAGTGAGGTCTTCGGCCTGTGCGGGGGCGCCTGCGCGATCCGGCGTGAGGCGTGGCGAACCCTGGACGGCTTCCGTGAGGACCTGTTCATGTACTACGAGGACACGGATCTGTCCTGGCGCCTGCGTGAGCGCGGTTGGAGGGTCGTCTACGTGCGCGAGGCGGTGGCGCACCACGAGCACGCCTCCTCCTCGGGCACCGACTCACCGATGTTCATCCGGGTCAACGTCCGCAACCGGATACTGACGGCGGCCGCCCACAGTCCGGCCCCGGTGGTGATGCAGGCGCTGGCACGCACGCTGGTGCGGACCCTCCGGGGACCGCAGCGCGGCCCGGTGATGACAGGACTTGCTCAGGCGGTCGCCGGCCTACCGCGCGAGCTGCGTCGGCGCACGAGGGGCCGCGCGAGACGCTCGTCGACCTCGGCTGAGCACCGCTGATTCCACTTCCCGACTACGCCGATGCCACCTCACCCGATACAGTGACGGGGCTGAGACCTTATCAGACGCCCCGGGCGTTTCGATAACATCGCCAAACACGATGCGCCCCTGACCAGATCAAGGAGGATCCCCGACAATGGCTGGACAAGCCGCACAATCCCCACGAGTCACCGTGGTGACCCGGACCCGCAACCGTCCCATGCTGCTGACGCGAGCACTCCAGTCGGTCGGGGCCCAGTCCTTCCAGGACCTCGAGCTCGTCATCGTCAACGACGCCGGAAGCACCGAGCCGGTGGACATCGCCCTGGAGAGCGCCCCCCAGTGGCTGCGGGAGCGCACCACGGTGGTCACCAACAAGACCTCTCACGGGCGCGAGGCCGCTCTGGAGGACGGTCTGGCCGTCTCCTCCTGTGAGTTCTTCGCGATCCATGATGATGACGACTCCTGGGAGCCCGGCTTCCTGACCGCCTGCGTGGCCCACCTCGACGAGCACCCCTGCCATGGGGCTGTGGCGACGCGCTGCGACTTGATCTCCGAGACGGTCTCAGAGGAGGGCATGATCGAGGTCAACCGAGGGATTCTGGCACCGGACAGGGAGAGCTGGACCCTCATCGACACGATGGTGGCCAACTACGTGCCGCCGATTTCCCAGCTCATCCGCCGCGAGGTGGCCGACCGCATCGGCCACTGGGACGGCACCCTGCTGACCCAGGCCGACTGGGACTTCAACCTCCGCCTGCTGGCGACCTCCCCGGTCGGCTTCATCGACGGCGAGCCGCTGGCCCACTGGCACCACCGCGACTCCACCGACGAGTCGGTGGGCAACTCCGTCGTCGTCGACGCCGTCCACCACCGCACCGACAACCTCGCCATTCGGGACCGTTACGCCCGCCTGTCAGTGAACTGCACCGGGACCGAGGCCTCCGCCCCGCAGGGCGTGACAGCCGCTTCCGAGAACCTGGGACTCCTGCTCGTCTCGGCGGAGTACTACCACCGGATCCAGAAGAGGCTGGAGCAGCAGGACAAGGAGATCGCGCACCTCCAGAGGGCCATGCGCGACCTGCGCTTCACCATCGGAGACCTGCATGACACGATGCGCCAGGTCCTCATGCATACTCATGCGATCAACCTGAAGGTCGACCATGTGGAGGCCACGGCCAAGCCCTTCTTCCGCACCGTGGCCCAAGGGGTCAAGAAGATCCAGAGGCGCTGAGCAGCGGCGCTGCCCGCCCCGCCGAGCCTCAGTCGTCCTTGGTGAACGTGACCATGGGGCGGGGCGGGTCGATCCGCTCGTAGTGGGCTCCCAGGGCGACCAGCCCCCCGGATTCCATGCGCGGCCCGGGGATGATGTCGAAGGCCGTGGCCTTCTGGTAGGCGTCAATGACGCTGGAGAGCTGCCAGGGCTGGATGGACCCGGAGATGAGGTAGGCGCCAGGGCGCAGCATCATCGCGGGGATCGAGATGTCCACCGTCCCCTCGCCCGGCTCGATCCTCTCGGGCTGGAAGCCGTCGTCGAGGCCGTGAAGCCCCCACGCGAAGATGCCCTCGCGAGTGTCGATGGAGCAGCCGAAGACGGGTTTCTCGATCGTCTCCTCGCAGCGGAAGTGCAGCCGGATGGTGGCCTCGTCCCCGGTGCGCATGGAGCCCACCGGCCGGCCCGTGCGATCGAGCAGCTCGATCCGGCTGATCTGGGCCTCACCGCTGCCGAAGCGGGTTCCTTGGCCCTCCTTGACCTTCTTGGCTCCGTGGGTGACGTCGGAGTACTTGTCGATGACCTCGGGGGCCGGTCCGACTTCCTTGAGCCTGCCGTGGTCGAGCCAGGCGACCTCGTCGCAGAAGGTGCGCATCTGCTCCAGGCCGTGGGAGACGACGACGACGGTGCGTCCGTCCTCCCGGAACTCGGCGAACTTGTCCATGCATCGCTCCTGGAACTCCATGTCGCCCACGGCCAGGACCTCGTCAACCAGGAGGATCTCTGGCTCGACGTGGATGGACACGGAGAAGCCCAGGCGCACGTACATGCCCGAGGAGTAGTTCTTCACCGGCTGGTCGATAAACTCGCCGACCCCGGAGAAGTCGACGATGTCGTCGAACTTGGCCTCGATCTCCTTGCGGCTCATCCCCAGGATGGCCCCGTTGAGGAAGATGTTCTCTCTTCCGGAGAGCTCGGGGTGGAAGCCGGAGCCGACCTCCAGCATGGCGGCCATGCGTCCGCGGGCGGTGATGGAGCCGGAGTTGGGGGCCAGGATCTTGGCGATGCACTTGAGCAGCGTGGACTTACCGGACCCGTTGTGCCCCATGAGCCCGAAGGTCTTGCCCTCCGGGATGTCGAAGGTAATGTCCTTCAGGGCCCAGAAGTCCTCGTAGACGCCGCGGCTGCGTTGGAGGACCGCGCCCTTGAGGGACTGGTTGCGGTGGCGGTAGATCCTGAAGCGCTTGGAGACGTCCTCAATGCGCACGGCGAGCGCCTGCGGGGACGCCGACGAAGCGGCCTGCGCCGACGAGGCGAGTGATGATGCGGACAATCCGGTTGATGCAGCCATCTTCGGGTATCAGAGCTCCTCAACGATGCTCGCCGAGTGCCGGCGGAAGAAGACGAGGCCCAGGCCGAGCATGACGAAGGACCACAGCAGGCAGGCCAGGGAGACGGGCAGTGACGGCAGGGCGAACTCGAACAGGCAGGACCGGAAGGCCTCGAGGAAGGTCTCGGCCGGGTTGAGACGCAGGATCGTGGTGAGCGGGATCGGTTCGCCGTTGATCTGCCAGCCCTTGTCGAACAGGTCGTTCTGGACTTTGTCGACCATGGTCAGGGAGAAGACGACGCCGGAGGCGTACATCCAGATCTGGTTGAAGATCTGCCACAGGTGGCCCAGGTCCCGGAAGTAGACGGTGGCGATGGACAGGATGAGACCCAGCCCGACGGCGAACATGCCCGCCAGCAGGGTGACGACGAGCAGCGCTGGAAGCATGAGGAGGACCCCGGGGCCACCCATGATCATGGCGATAACGGTCAGAACGAGCAGCTCGAAGGCGAAGTCGACGGCCAGGGACAGCACCGCGGAGTATATGAGGACCTGACGTGGGAAGTAGACCTTCGTGAGCAGCCCCGAGTTGTCCACGAGGGCGTTCATGGAGGCCATGATGCCGCTGGACATGAAGTTCCAGCTGAGCACCCCGATACCGATCCACAGTGCGAAGGAGTCGATGCCGGAGTTGCGGCCCGGTGCCACGCCGCCGCGGAAGACGACGCCGAAGATGAGAGAGAAGACGGCGACCGTGGCCAGGGGGTTGATGAAGGACCACAGGCGCCCCAGGGCCGTGCCCTTGAACTCCGACGAGACCGAGCGCTGAGTCAGCCGCAGGGTGAGGTCCAGCGTCCGGCGGGCATCCTCCGAACGGAGCAGTCGAGACAGCCGCATAGGCTCACGCCTCCTTCACTGTACTGGTGGGCGCTGGCGGAACCGCCCCGTCCTGGGCGTCGATCCAGTCGCACAGCCGGTTGATGCCCTCAGCGACGCCGACCCGGGGCTCCCAGTCCAGCGCCTGGCGGGCGCGCGCGGTGTCCGCCCAGGCGGCGCGCACATCGCCGTCACGGAACTGGCCGGTGACGTGCGGGGCGGGCGCTCCGTAGTGCTCGGCGATCGTCTGAGCGACCTGCATGATGGTGGTCCGCTCCCCCAGGCCGATGTCGTAGGGCAGGGCGGCGGCCGGCGAATGCAGGACGCCGGCCACGATGGCGGAGGCGACGTCGTCGATGAAGACGAAGTCCCGCACGATCTGGCCGTCCTCGTAGACCGGGATGGACTGCCCCTGCTTGGCCAGGCGGGCGAAGAGGGAGACGATGCCGGTGTAGGGGTTGATGAGGGACTGGCCAGGGCCGTAGACGTTCTGAAGCCGGTAGAGCACCGGCGTGACACCGAAGGAGCCGCACCAGGAGGTCACGAGGTTCTCCTGGCAGAACTTGGTGGCGGCGTAGACGTTGGCCGGGGATGCCTTGACCTCGGAGGAGGACTGGACCGAGGGGGTCAGGCCCTCGAAGTCCCACTGTCCGGCCTCGAGCATCGCGTGAGTGCGCTGCCCGGGGTAGGAGGGGCGCCCCTCGGCGTCAATCCACGCCCCTTCACCGTAGACGGCCCGGGAGGAGGCCAGGATGATCTTGTCCGGGCGGATCTCGTGACGCACGAGGGCGTCGAGCATCTGGGTGGTACCGACGACGTTGACGTTGGCGTGGCGGGAGGCCTCGGTGAGCGACTGGCCGGTCCCGGTCTCCGCGGCCAGGTGGACGATGACATCCGGTGCTACCGCGGCCAGGACCGAGTCCCAGTCCTCGGCGAGGGCCACGTCCAGCCGGTGCAGCTCCACGCGCTCGTCGAGCTCGGCGGGGCGCTCCTGGGACGGGTGGATCTGCGGGTGCATGTTGTCCAGGGCCACGACGCGGTCGAAGGCGTCCGCCAGGTCACGCGAGATCGCGCAGCCGATGAATCCGGCGCCACCGGTCACGAGGCAGGTACGGGTCACGAGGGTCTCCCTTGGTGTAGTCGAGTCGGGGCGGTGGGACGAGCTCTCACGCGTCGTACAACGGCCTCATCACTATTCTCAGCGTTCCCGGAGCCGTGAGGGCCCGCAGCCGCCGTTGCCTTCGACACGCCTCAGGGGCGCGGGCCACGACCTCGCCCCCGCTCGGAGCCGCACGCCGCACATATCAGCGTTCGACCTCGGAGACCTCGGGACGCCAGCTCATGCCCTTGAAGGCCCTGGTGACGAAAGCGACGACGTGATCGGTGATCCTCACCAGCGCCACCGACAGGCCGAAGACGATGACGCAGGTCGCGACCAGCATCGTGTAGCGCTGAACCGGAACGAAGCCCGCCACATTGATCTTCTCGTAGAGGACCATGATGACGACGTGGTGGACCAGGAAGATCGGGTAGGAGTACTTGGCGATGAGATCGACGAGTACGCGTACCGGCTGGATCGCCACGTAGCGGCCGACGACCACGAGGATGAGGAAGGCCGAGATGCCGACGAGCGTGGTGGCCACGTCCTCGGGAATCTCCTCGGGGAGCATGGCCGAGACGGCCAGGACCGCTGCAGCGGGAATGACCACGCCCCAGTGAACCCGGCGGACGTAGAGGACGAAGTAGCTGCCGAAGGCCAGCTCGGGGAGTCTGGTGGTGAGGATCATCGCCGAGGAGTAGCCCGCGAAGTAGCGCTGCATGATGATCACGGTGGCGGCGTAGGCCGCCAGGATGAGAACGCCGGTGATGATCGGGAAGCGGTCGATGGCCCACAGCAGCAGCGGGAAGACGAGGTAGTACAGGAGGATGAAACCGAGGAACCACTCCCCCAGGAGGTAGGCGGTGCGCACCTGGAAGTTGGCAACCAGACCGTCCACGCCGAGGACTGTGAAGATGAGGGAGCGAGTCGGGGCGCTGTTGGGCGGCCGGCCCCCGGTCGCGACGAAGAAGTAGAGCGTCGCGAGGATCCAGGCGGTCCAGAACATCGGGTAGATGTTGAGACAGCGCTTCCAGTAGAACCGTTTGAGATTGATCGGTCTCCGATAGGTCACCGTCAGGGCGGCCCCGGAGATGATGAGGAACAGGGAGACGCCCAACCCGCCCACATAGATGCCGAAGGGGAAGTTGGTCAGAACGTAGCCGCCATCAGCCAGGTAGGGGTTGTTGAAGTGGGTGAGGACGATGAGAAGCGCCGCCAGGGCTCGGACCAGGTCCAGGTAGAAGATCCTGGTCCGCTTCCCGGCGACCGGCTTCGCAGCCGCCGCTCCCACCGACGCGCCCGTCTCGGTCACTCCCCGATCCCCCTGACTCGGCGGTAGGCGCCCTTGAGGGGCGAGCGCACTGCGGCCGGGATCCAGCGGCCGACCTGCTCCTTGACCTGCTGACGAGTGCTGCGAGCGCTACGGACCCGTTGGATCATTCGCTGCTCGGCATCAACCCCCCAGTGCTGCGACACCGCGGTGGTGAACTCCCTGGTGTAGAACGACAGATTCGTCAGCTCGATCCGCGCGAAGGAGTCGGAGAAGAGCCACCCGCAGAAGTAGCCAGAGGCCTGCGCGACATAGCCGTAGGCGCGCTCGATGGCGTGGAGGATGGTTCCGTCGATGTCGTTCGGCTCGGGCGGGAAGTCCTCCCACTGCCAGTCGTGGTCGAAGAGCGGCTTGAGAGCGGCCGGCCGGAACCAGAACATGGTGCCCAGCGGGGCGATGACCTCCTTGTGAGCATCGAGCGGGACGTTCAGGTTCAGCTCCTTCTCCAGGAGCATCTTCGTGCGATCGAAGTTCGGCCCCCAGCTGTAGGAGTAGATGGGGAAGTAGTCGGCATGGTTGGGAGGGGTCGGCGAGAGCAGACCGAGCCGGGGCTCCGAGTCGAAGGTGGCGACGACGTTCTCGACGAACTCTCGAGTCGGGAGGAGATTGTCGAAGCACTTGCGGGCGAAGCCCTCGCCCACGGTGTAGGGGCTTAGCTGGGTGACCTTCTTGTCGTGCATGAAGCAGACCAGGTCGTAGTCGTCGACGATGTCCTTGCACCCCACCAGGAGCGCGCTGACGTCCCGGCCCCGATTCTCGATGACACGCACGTCCACGTTGTAGGGCAGGTCCTGGCACGCCCGCTCCACCAGCTCCGCCTTCTCCTGGGAACCGACGGTGAGGATGAGGTCCGTCCCCTCGGGCATGGACCGGGCGTAGGCGAGCGTGGAGTCCAGGAGATCCATGAAGTACAGGTGCGCGATGAGGGCGACCTTCTGCTGCTTCGGCTCGCGAACCACCGCCTGCGTGGGCAGGACGTAGGTGAGCTGGAGGTTCTTCACCAGGTCTGCCATGTTCATGGAGCGCAGGGCGTTGTCCCAGATGAGGTTCGTGTCGAAGTCGGTGTGGTCGCGCAGGTACTCGTAGAGCTCGACGGTCGCGTTGCCCACGGCCTGGTGAAGCACGTCCTCGTAGCTGTGGAAGAAGGAGCGGCGCTTGAAGATGGGGCAGCGCCTCTCCGCAATGAGCTGCTTGGGGGTGAAGAGGATGGGCTGCAGGGTGAAGCCCTCCAGGTCCTCAGTATTGACATACACGTCGGAGACGAAGCCGAGCCGCTCGAAGCGCTGCGTGAAGGGCGCCTCGTGGAGCCCCACGGACTCCTCGTAGGAATTGATCTGAGGCAGGTTGTCCCAGTAGTCCTGGAACGCCTTGGAGGAGACCAGGGAGCGCCGGTAGGCGTGGAAGTGGGACTGAAGATGACGGGGCAGGTACCCCTCCAGAGAGTGCCCGAAGGGGTCGCCGGGGGCCAGGTGGAACCAGGTAATTCCCCAGAAGTCGATGTCCCGCCCCGCCATCTCGGTGAACATCTCCTCGAAGGGGTGCACCGGCCCCATGATGGTGGCGTTGAACAGGACGATCTCGTCGAACTCGACGAGCCTGTCCCAGCCGTAGCTCTCCATGGCCGTCTTGTACGCCCAGGCGTCCAGCCCCTTGTTCTCCCGAAGGATGATGTTGTCCGTGAAGGCGGTCAGCCTGGCATAGCTCTTGGCGGTCAGCTCACCGTTGACGACGATGACCAGCTCGGAGAGGTTCTTGACCATGTCAGTGAGCAGGGTCTCCACGTAGGAGTCCACGATGCCCTGAGCGTCGAAGAAGAAGAAGATCCCGAGTCGCTTCGGGTCCTGGCCGAGCGTTGCCATAATGTCCCTTCTGGGCAGTGGTTCAAGCCGCTCACCATGACGGGAGAGCGGAGGAATAGGGTTTCTCCGGGCGCGTCAGCCCGCGCTTGAGGCGAGAATACGGCGGATCCTCGTCGGGTCGCCCCATACACCGGGCGAGTCGTAGGGCCGATCCGGGAAGGCCCCGTACTCCAGGGTCATGTCCAGGTCGTTGTCCCGAATGTAGGCCTCGACGCGGTCGGCCAGGGTCATCGGCTCGCCGGTGCAGGCGTTGATGATGCCGTCGACCTCGGTCTGGTCCACGATCGCGGCGATCTGCGTGGCCAGCTCATCCACGGAGATGAAGTCGTAGCGGTTCTTGCCCGTGGTGAAGGGGAAGGTGGTGCGCCCCTCCTCGGCGGCCTCCAGGAGCTTGGAGAAGATCGAGTTGCCGAACTTGTCGTCACCCACGATGTAGTAGGCACGGATCCACTGGGCGACGGCGCCATGCTTCTTGGCCGACAGGAAGGTGGTCTCCCGCAGTGCGTTCTTGGCGATGCCGTAGAGCGAGGCGGGGTTGCAGGGGGAGCTCTCGTCAATGGCGCCCTCCCAGTAGCCGACCTCATGCATGGTCCCCATGACGGCGAGCTGCTTGAGACCGCCGGCGTACAGGTTCTCAATAAGACGAACGTGCTTGGCCAGGTCGTCCATATGAGCGTTCGAGGCGTGCTTGAAGCCGTCGCGCCAGGCCATGTGCAGGACGACGTCAGGACGCCCCATCTGGTCATAGATATCGGCATCCCCGGAGAAGAGGTCCAGGGAGAGCCTCTCAGCCCGCTCGTCGACGCCGTCGAGTCGCAGGTCGAGGGCCTTGACATCCAGGCCGCGCTCCAGGAGCGCGGTGACGACGTGGCGACCGATGTAGCCGCCTGCTCCAGTGACGAGAACTGTCTTTGCCATGGCTCCGGATCCTAACAGGTGCGGTCGCGGAACGATCACTTGGTTCTGCCGCTGATGGACATGAGGAGATCGCCGTTGACGGTCGTTCCGTTCTCCGTGGTCGGGAACTGGTCGACCGCGGGATTGATCTCGACGACGGCGCTGCCGCCCTCGGTCAGCTCACTGGTGATCCTCACGGTGTACCTCTCACCAGCGCGCAGGACGAGTCCTTTGGCCGGGAACTCGTGCAGACCCTCGTGGAGGGAGTTCGCCGGCGCCGCGGTCTTGAAGACCCGGGCACCGGAGGCGTCCGTGACCTCGACGTTGACCACCGAGGAGTCGAGCCACTGGATGTCTCCTGCCAGGAAGGCGATATTGATGGAGCTGACCTCCACGGTCGACGGCAGGGTGACGGTCTCGGTGACGCTCGCTCCGTCACCGAGGATGTTGACGCCTCCCGGCTGGGGGGTGTCGGTGACCGCTGAGTACGCCACCGGAACTGCCGGCACGAAGTAGGGGATCAGCACGAGCGCGCTGAACGCCGCAGGCATGGTCAGGCGCGACCAGGCCGCGGAGCGCGGGACCCGCTCGCCCCGCCCCAGCTTCTCCACCATCTCGGCGCGCGGGAAGTTGATGAAGAGGATCGCCAGAACGCAGGCGATCATGAAGCCGACGATGAAGGACCCCTGCCTGCTGATTCCCATGACGTCGAGGAACTGCGCGGGGTTCTCATAGCGGGGCTGCGCCGTCGGAGTGGCCAGGTGAGGCAGAAGCAGCTGATCGAGGATCGACCGGTCGTACATGGAGAAACCGGTGAAGGTGTACATGAGGAACAACGCGGTTCCAACGCCCATCTCAAGAGCCGAGTTGAGCAGCACGTGGCGCGGGTTGAGGAAGATGATGAGCACCGCGAAGGGCGAGACCATGACGGCCCAGTAGGGATTGAGCGGGACGACCGTCGCGAAGACGAGGTAGATGGCCAGGCAGATGTAGACCGCATCGGCCGCCAACGCCTTCGTTCCCTGAGGGCAGCGCAGGTAGGCGAAGATGCCGATCCCCACCATGAACACCACGAAGATCGGGATCATGCTGCCCTGCCACGGGACCCCCACGGCAGTGAGCCTCTGAAGCATGCTGCTCATGAATCCCCCGGTGGACGCCTTGTACGCCACATTGCCGTGGTAGATGGCGCGGCACCCGACCAGGCCGATGAGCCCGACAACGACCTGGAGGGCCACCACGCGCAGCCGCTTCTCCCTCAGTAGCAGAAGCGGCACGAAGATGAAGATGGCGAAGAGCTTGAGCGTGTTGGCGATCGCGAACCACAGCAGGAACCTGCCCAGCCGGCCGCGCAGGTAGGCGCGCAGCCCCAGCAGGATGAAGACGATCATGATGATGTCGTACTGGACGATGACGAAGACCGGGACGAACAGCGTCATCGAGGACAGGAAGAAGAAGGCGACCCACTTGCTGCGCTGCCGACCGACGCCGAGGTCACGAGCGATGTCCACCAGGACCTTGGCGGCGACGAGGGCGGCGAGCACCATCATGGTCTTGAGCCACAGCTGCGCCGGCGTCGACAGCAGGTACTGGAAGCCGGTGATCCGGTATAGGACGTAGGTCGGCAGGTTCCACAGCCCGAAGAGCAGGTAGAGCGGAATGTCGTAGACCGCTGGGTGACCGGTCGACGTGTGCTCGATCGCGATCCGGTAGAAGTCGCCGATCCGCCCTTGAAGAACCGCGTCCAGGAAGTTGAAGGAGTGCTCGAAGGTGGCTCGTACGTCGCCGTAGAGGAAGAAGGCGTAGGCGCCGAGCAGAATGACGCCCAGCAGCGCCCAGTCCACGAGACCGGGACGTTCGGTGTCGTTCCACCAACGGCCGAGACGGCTCCTCACCACGCGCTCGATCACCTCGCGCCCACGATCGACCTCCGAGTCGAAGCGCGCACGCAGACGCGAGCCGGCGCCTGAGGCAGGAAGAGTCTTGGTACCGCCGGACGCACCGGCCGACTGCCCGTTCTTCTCCTGCGCCCGCGTCTCCGGCGTGGAGTCGTGATCAGTTTTCTCAGCGTTGTCGTTCCCTGCTTGACCCGTACTGTTCTTCGCAGCTTTACCGGACACGAGAGCCTGCCTGTTCGTCGGAGTGATGGACGGCGGTCGCCCCGGAGGAGGCACCGAGACGCTCCAGGAGGGCTTTGCGGGAGATGAAGTTGTAGATGAGCACGATTGCCGTGGCGATGATCTTCCCCAGGAAGGGACTCATTCCGGCGAGGTCGGCGCACACATAGAGGATGAGGGTGTTCAAGCCCAGTGCGACCACGTTGAGCAGAACATACAGCGTGAACTCCTTGAGGACACTGACGTTCTCCTGGGCCTCGAACACGTAGCGCCTGGAGAGGATGTAGTTGAGGACCACCGAGGTGGAGAAGGACGTCGCGCTGGCGACGAGGTGGGGGACGCCCAGCCCGTACAGCACGGTGAAGAGGCCGAAGTCAACGCAGAAGGAGATGCCGCCGACAACGAGGAAGCGCCCGAACTGAAGAACGAGGGGGCGCGCTTTCTCCTGGAGGGCGTTCAAGAGATGTTCCCACCGGGACGTCCCTGCGACGGGTTACCCGCCTCCGGCGACGCCGGGCCGCCCCCGAAGCCCGACGACCCCTCAGAGGGACCGAAGTTGAGGCGCTCACCTATCACCACGCGAGGCTTGCTGACAACGCGCCCGTTGATGCTGAGGATGTACTCGCCCAGGATCCCGATGAAGAACAGCTGGATGGATCCGAGGAGGAACAGGCCCACGGTGCGGGAGGCCTCACCCACCGGATAGGCGTTCCAGTCGATGAGCTTCTTGATCAGGACGAAGGTCGCCAGGCCCAGGCAGATGATGCCGACGAAGGTGGCCACGAATGTGGCCATGCGCATCAGAAGCTTGGTGGAGCTGGTGATCCCCTGCATGGCGAAGTCGTAGTTGCGCAGGAAGTTGAAATTCGACTTCCCCCGGGAGGACTGGGCCTGATCGTACTGGACGATCTCGAGCCCGATCCCGTACTCGGCGACGACCGTCTTGAAGTAGGGCTGGATATCGCCGATCTGCCTGAGAACATCGATGAACTCGGCGTCGTAGAGCCCGTATCCGGTGAAACGCGCGATCTGAGGGGTGTCGGCGAACCAGTCGATGAGCTTGTAGTAGAGGTGACGGCACCCCGTCATGATGAAGCCCTCGTCAGAGGATCTCCGCTGCCCGATGACGACCTTGGCCCCCGCCTCCCAACGGGCCACGAACTCCGGGAGGTTCTCAGGCGGATCCTGGAGGTCACCGAAGAGCATGAAGGTCGCGTCCCCCGAGCCGTAGGTGAGAGCCGAGAAGACATTCCGGTGAAAACCGAAGTTACGGGCATTGAAGACGGCCTTCACCCGCTTGTCCTCATCCGCCAGAGCGCGGATCGCGTCGCGGGTACCGTCCGTCGAGTAGTCATCGACGAAGATGATCTCGTAGTCGTATTGCGGAAGACGTGTGCGAAATACCGAGTTCAGGCGGTCGTACATCAACCTGACGCTTTTTTCCTCGTTATAACTGGGAATGACGACGCTGATCTTCTTCATGGACAGGTCAAGGTCCTCACGTGACTCATTGATTGAGGCCGGGGCTCCAACAGGGGATCCGAGGGGCATACCCGCCCATGCCGGCAGGAGGTGCGGGGAGCACCTCACGATATGCTAACACCTCATTCATTCCCCGCCGTCTCTCCGCCTTCTCGGCGACGGCGACCGGCTTCGCGAAAACGCCTGCCGGCGGCCGTTGCGGCCCGCGCCAGGTCCGATGCTCCACCGGTCAGATAACGGTAGGCGGGTTTGAGAGCACCACCCACGTCAGGGTGGTGAACATCGACGTAGGAACGCACCCGGGCACCGACTCCGGCCTGAGGTCCGAACCGCGCCTGGAGGAACCTGACCTGCTCGTCGGTGTAGGCCGGGAGGTCCGCGGTGACGGCTCGCTGCTTGTAGGCCAGGGACCCGTATAGCCGCCCGGCCCAGGCCGGGGTGAGCACCTCGCGGGGGTGGAAGCCGCTGGACATGGCTGCGTAGACGGTCAGCAGCTCAAGCACCTCGGCGGCTCGGGCCTCCCTGAGGCGCTCGGCCGACTGCTCGGGACCTGCGACGGCCCGCTCGGTCAGTCGCACGAGCTCCTTGGCCCCCTCGCTCAGCGTGCGCAGTGCTTCGGGGCGGGCCATGAACATCGCGCCGACCGGAACCACGGGGGCGACCGGATCCAGCTCCACGGTCAGGCCGAGCCGGCGGGACAGCGTCTTGGCGGCACCGGCCAGCCCGTCCCATGTCGGTCCACCGTGAGCCTGTCCGATGTGACTGGCGGCAGGCATGGCCACACCGAGGCCGGGGTGACGCTCGAAGAGGTCGATGAGGCCGGCCGTGTATCCCGGCGAGGCCAGTAGGCAGTCGAGCACCTGCCGGCGGGCGACGTCGTCGGCCTTCGACTCGGGACCGCTCGGCGACCCCACGGTGATCCGCAGGACGAGGTCGCCACCACCGTCGGAGCCGGTGGCGCGCCCAGGATCCCACAGGTCGCCGCACTCGGTGAGGAAGGGGATCGTGCCACGCGGATCGAGATCCCGCACCGCACGGAAGGCGACAGCCGCGCCCCCCGGTGCCGCGGCCTCGTCCGCTGGGCGGCGACCAGTGAGACGCTCCAGGTCGGCGGCATCCAGGTGCGTGGGCGAGGTGACCACCACCCGCCAGTGCGCCGGCAGGCTCGCCAGGCGCTGAGCAAGACCATCGGCCTCGGCGCGCTCGACCCCCTCCCCTCCGGCCGGGACGTGGACGACGACGCAGCCCGAGGGCGTCGGTGCGGTCGATCCCGCCTCCGGGTCGGGCTCATCCGGCGCAGGGGCGGCCTCAACGACGACCTCGGTGAGGCCAGCGTTGACAATGAGGTCACGGGCGGGAGCATTGTGAACGACGTCGGACAGGATGAGGTCCTCGCTGTAGCCCGCCCGCGCAGCATCCTCCAGCAGCTCCCCGCCGACGACGGCCTGCCGGTCCTGGTGGAGCGGGTCGTGGAAGAGGGCGCGACGCTTGAGCAGGGGGCAGCCGTCGGCCAGCAGTGCCGGGGCCTCCTCGATGGCCGGGTTGTCCGAGCGGTAGCGGTCCACGGGGAAGGCGACCTCCCAGGTGTGACCGAGCTCGGCGAAGTGGTCGGTGAAACGCGACTCGTGCCACTGGATGGAGTCGCGGTAGGAGGAGACCGGCGGCATCCGCTCCCAGTACTCACGGAAGGCCGGAGCCGTCAGCAGCCTGCGGCGCACCGCGATCCAGTGGGACTGGATGTGTCGGGGCAGCTCTCGCCTGGCGAGGAAGGGGTGGGGACGCATGGCCGCGTGCTCGGTCATGCCCCAGAAGGAGATGTCGCACCAGCCCTCGGCACGGGTGAGGACCTCCTCCCAGGGGCGCAGAGGCGCGTAGCAGGTGTGGTTGGTCAGGATGAGCTCGTCGAAGTCGGCGAGCCGGTCCCAGCCCAGGTGCTCCAGACCGGCCCGGTAGGCACCGGCGTCGAGCCCCTCATTGGGGCGCTGGAGAACCTGGTCGCAGCAGGTCTCCAGCCGGGAGCGGTCGGCGTCACGGATGGGAGAGTTGGAGACCAGCAGGATGTGGTCGGCATGGGGGCGCAGGGAGCTGAGCGCGGTGACGACGTAGTCACGGACCTGATGATGAGGATCGAAGTGGAAGTAGACGAGTCCTCGGTTCATGTGGAGGTCCTCCCCGGCAGGTGGTCGACGAAGGCAGCTGGTAACGAAGCGGCGAGGCGGCCAGTGTCTCATGCGCTCCTGGCCGCCCCGCCGTTCGTCCGCTTGCGGGATGTCAGCGGATAGTCACCTTCCCATTGGGTGCCACCGATATCATTCCTCTCTCAAAGGGCTGGGTCGTGGTGCCGTCGGCCTGGTGGACCTCGGGGCCGGCGGGCAGCCCCACCTTGGAGCGCTCCCAGCCGGAGGCGGCCCATGCGGTCAGGATCGAGCCGCGGATGAAGCTGACCCGGCCCCCAGGACGCCAGTAGGCGATGCCCCCCTCGAAGATCTGGTGACGGCTGCCACCGACACCGGCCACGCCACCGCTACGCGGGTAACCCATCGACCCGGTCTGATACCCGTAAGCACCCCAGGCACTGAGCACCGGCTCCCCCACGAACTGCGCACCGGTCGCCGGACTCCAGTAGCCCACACCACGCTCGAAGCGCTGGAACACCCCACCCTTGGAGGAGGCGATCTCATTGGAGGTGGGCAGGCCCATCCAGGAGCTCTCCCAGCCGGAGGCGGCCCATGCGGTCAGGATCGAGCCGCGGATGAAGCTGACCCGGCCCCCGGGGCGCCAGTAGGCGATGCCCCCCTCGAAGATCTGGTGACGGCTGCCACCGACACCGGCCACGCCACCGCTACGCGGGTAACCCATCGACCCGGTCTGATACCCGTAAGTACCCCAGGCACTGAGCACCGGCTCCCCCACGAACTGCGCACCGGTCGCCGGACTCCAGTAGCCCACACCACGCTCGAAGCGCTGGAACACCCCACCCTTGGAGGAGGCGTAGACACCGGTGGTGGCCGCTCCGATCCAGCCGTTGGCGGGAAGGGCGCCGCGCAGGGCGGCGGCACCCGGATGGTTCTGGGCGACGGTTGACGGCGCGCCACCGCCTCCCCCCTGCGAGGCGGAGCTCTGCGACTGCGCGATGGTACGGATGGCGCCGAGCCTGGAGTAGCCGACGTTGCCGGGGCAGGTGGTGTAGCCGACGTCGCGGTGCCCGAGGATACGGGGCATGGAGATGGTGGATCCGGCCTGGTAGCGCTCGGTGGTCCACACGTGCAGGCCCGCCCAGCCGGCGACATCCGAGATGCCGGCCCGCTTGAGGAACCATCCGGCCATCTTGCCCACGGAGCTCAGCTGAGCGTCCGAGGGGGACACCGCGCTGTAGTCCCCCATCATGGAGATGCCCATGGTGCCGGTGTTGACGCCTCGGGCGTGCGCCCCGACGCTCATCTTGCCGGCCGGTGCCGCCACGGAGCCGGAGCGCCCCTCGAAGACGGTGCCGAACTTGTCAACGAGGAAGTTGTAGCCGATGTCGCCCCAGTCCAGAGTGACTGCGTGGTAGTAGTAGATGCCCCGCACGATGGAGGCGGACTGGCCCGATGAGTAGCTGTTGGTGCCTGCGGTGTGGTGGACGACGACGTGGCCGGCGCTCGCGTACTCGGGATCCCAGCTCATGTAGGAGGCATTGGCTCCCCACTCGGCTCGGGTGGTCACCGGAACCGGGAGGCCGTTGGCGGTTGTCGCAGCCGGTGCGACGACAGGCGCAGCAGCAGGCGCGGCGACCGGCCGGCTGACCAGCGCGGGGCTCGTGGACAGCGCCGTGGCAGCCGGGTCCGGCTGCGCGCCCTGGGACTGGAGGGCGGCCTCCTCGATGACGGGGGTGGGGGCGGCCTCGGTGGTCTTGAGGTCATCGGCCTCGAGGGTCTCCTCGCCCTGGGGCCGGGAGGGGACGAGGGCCAGCCTCAGTCCTGCAGGAAGCGAGCCTCCGACGACGGAGGCCTGGATCGCATCGGCCCCGCCGGTGACGAACTCCCCCGTGCCGGGGGTGGCGCGGTCGTCGCGGCCGGCGTCCGCCGCCTCGTTGAGGTACCAGGGCGACCAGGTTCTGTTCTCCCTCACGCGCAGGTAGATGCGTACGCCTTCGGGCAGGTCGGTACCGCCGGTCCAGGTGAAGCCGGCGACGAAGAAGCGGTCGACCTCGAGCGGGTCGGTCAGAAGAGCGGCGTCCGCCTGCGGGTCGGTGGCTGCCGGCAGGATCGACGGGATCGGCGCACCTGCCGCTCCCGTCGTCCGAGCGACGGCGGGCACGGAGCCGGTTGCACTGAGCACCGTCGCCGGAAGCACCGAGGCAGCGTCACCGGAGCTGCTGACGCTCTCGGCCGACGGCGTTGACGTCCCGGACCCCGCCCCGCCACCAGGGCCCGAGCCCGTACCTGGTCCTGCAGAGGGCTGGACGTCATCGAGCCCCGACTGCGCGACCTCGGTGGCCTGACCGCTGGAGGTGGTCAGGTCGAGGATCTGAACCGGGGCGGGGGCGTCGGTCTGGCCACCGGAGTCGCCGGTGTCAGGCGCGGCACCGGCCACGGGGGCCAGCCCTGACAGGAGGAGTGAGGTCAGGGCGATGAGCCCGGCGGACCGGTGCGCGCACGTGCGAGCACCGCGACCACCGACATGACCACCGACATGACCACCGACATGACCACCGACATGACCACCGACATGACCACTGAGACGATGGCCGCCGTGAGGGACGATGCGGCCAAGAGCGCGAGGGACGTTCATGGGGTTCCTTTGAGGTGATACCGACGGGCGTCCATCAGGCCTCACCATCGGAACCGACGACGCTGCTCCCTTGAGAGGCACGAAATCAAATTTCTGAGCAATTTCCGGGAGATTACTGATAGTTTACTGATAGTTACGGGAGGTGACTGACAGTGCGGAACGCGTCGGCGCTCACGATCCTGGCCACCGCCCACCCGCCCCTCGTCTTTTCTTGAGAGACCGCGGTATTGCCGCCTCACGGCGGGACCATTGCAATCTGGTCTCACCGCCACTGGCGACCTCAGCCCGGGGTGCGAGAGGCAGGACGGCGGCATCCCGCAGGTGCCCGTGGGCTCCGTTGCGCTCCTGTGGCATGATGGCGTCGGCCATATCGGGCGCCCAGCGCCCCTAGTTCCCATCCATCGGAGCGAGTTCTATGCACGTCCTCATCACCGGAGGCGCCGGCTTCATCGGCGCCAACTTCGTCCACCAGACCCTGGTGCGCTACCCCGATGCCACTGTCACCGTCCTGGACAAGCTCACCTACGCCGGGAACAAGGGCTCACTGGCGGACGTGGATGATCGCGTCACCCTCGTCGTCGGAGACATCGCCGAGGCCGACGTCGTCGACCCGCTCGTGGCCCAGGCCGACGTCGTCGTCCACTTCGCGGCCGAGTCGCACAACGACAACTCGCTGCGCGACCCCTCCCCCTTCATCCAGACCAACCTCGTGGGCACCTTCACCCTGCTGGAGGCGGTGCGCCGCCACAAGGTGCGCTTCCACCACATCTCCACCGACGAGGTCTACGGCGACCTGGAGCTGGACGACCCGGCCAAGTTCGAGCCGACGACGCCTTACAACCCCTCCTCCCCCTACTCCTCGTCCAAGGCCGGAAGCGACCTGCTCGTGCGCGCCTGGGTGCGCTCCTTCGGCGTGGAGGCCACGATCTCCAACTGCTCGAACAACTACGGGCCCTACCAGCACATCGAGAAGTTCATCCCGCGTCAGATCACCAACCTCATCGACGGCGTACGCCCCAGGCTCTACGGCGCCGGCGAGAACGTGCGCGACTGGATCCACGTCCTGGACCACAACGACGCCGTGTGGGACATCATCGAGAAGGGCCGCATCGGCGAGACCTACCTCATTGGCGCCGACGGCGAGAAGAACAACAAGGAGGTCGTCGAGCTGATCCTGGAGCTCATGGGCCACGCGCCCGACGACTACGAGCACGTCGCCGACCGCCCCGGCCACGACATGCGCTACGCCATCGACAACTCCAAGCTGGTCGAGGAGCTCGGCTGGGCGCCGAAGTTCACCGACTTCCGCTCCGGTCTGCAGGCCACCATCGACTGGTACCGCGACAACGAGGCCTGGTGGCGCCCACTCAAGGCCGAGGTCGAGGCGAAGTACGCCGCCCAGGGACAGTGACCGGGCAGCGCCACTATCGAGCCGCCATCGATGAGCCGTGACGTGTGGGGTCCTCTGCGGGGGACCCCACACGCGTCTCCATCCAGCGCTACGGCGCTCTGCCATGTGTCCCCGGCCCGGAGATCCACGCTGTGCCACTGTGCCTACCGCCACCGCTGTGCCCCTCCTCCCGGTCCGGTCACCACGGCCCACCGCAGGAGCCGGCTCCCAATCCCCGGGAAGACGCTCCTCGCCGACGACGTCGGGCGGTGACGACCTGCCTCTTCGCAGCCGCTTTCGCGGCAGTGGACACCGTCTCGCAGACCGTCGGCCGAGTCCAGCGGGCAGCCGGAGCGCTCCTGGAGGGATCCTTCAGCCCACTGCGGCTGCTGGTCGCCCTGATTCTCAGCGGCGCCGCGTGCTGGGGCTTCCTGGCCCTGGTGGATCTGGCCGCACGGCGCAGAGGAGCCCGCTCGCAGCAGGGTGGTGATCGCCGCTGCGTGCGGTGGCTGGCACTGAGGGCCTTTCTGATTCCGTTGACCTGCTGGTCCCTGCTGTACGGGCACCTGTGGCCGATGGCCTCAATGAACGACACGGCCTGGATCCTGACGGACCCGTTCGGCGCCGGGGCCCAGCACCCCATCACCTACAGGCTGATGATCGTGGCCCTGTTCCGGCTGGGGCGCCTGGTCGGGGGCGACCTGACCGGCGTCGTGCTGCTGTCGGTGGGACAGATGCTGTTGTGGGCGACCTGCGTGAGCGGTCTTGTCGTGTTCCTGGACCGCAAGGGGGCCTCACGCGGAGTGACCGGTTCTCTCATCGCATACTGCGCACTGATGCCGCTGGTGGCCGACTACTCCTTCGCCGTGGTCAAGGACTCGACCTTCTCACTGTTCGCCACTGCGCTCATCCCTGTGCTGCTGGCGGTACGTGCCGGAGCCGGGAGGATCCTGTCCAGCAGGAGCGGCATCGCCGTGGTCGTGGTGGTGCCGGCGGGCTTCGCGCTCATGCGCAGCAACGCCCTGCCGGTGGTTCTGATCGCCCTGGCGCTGGTGGTGTGGTGGTCGCGGGCACACCTGCGCCGGGCGTTGGCGGTCACCGCCCTCGCCCTCGTCATCATCGTTGTGCCCTCGGCCATGACGGCGCAGTCCCAGCACGCTGAGGAGGGCGTGGGCATCCCGTTGCAGATGGTCGGGTACACCCTGACCCACGACGCCGGCTGCCTGCCACCGGCCAGCCGCCAGGTCTTCGACAGCATCCTGTCCCCCGAGGCCTGGAAGCGGGCCTACCGGCCTTCCAGCGTCGACCCGGTCAAGGACTCCCCGGCCTTCAACAGGACCTACCTCGATACGCACCGCGGCCAGTTCCTCTCCGCGTGGGGACGGGCACTGGTGGCGTGCCCACGCCCCTTCGTCACCGGTTTCCTCGTGCATACCGGCAACCTGTGGCGCTTCGACGCCGACCCGATCGGCACCGAGGGGCAGTCCCGTTTCGTCTCCGTGGTCTCGAACCACCCGGCCGACCGCGATCAGCTGATCCGCGACTACGCCCGCGTCGGTGTCGTCAGCCACTCGCTCCTGCCGAAGCCCTGGCAACCGGTGGCGGAGGCCGCCGTGCGGGCCATGGAGGTCATGCCGGGCCCGGGAACCTGGATGTGGGTGGTGGCTCTGAGCGTGGTCGGCTTCGTCTACGCCGGGCGGCGAGAGTGGGTGGCGATCTACACACCCGTGATCCTGCTGTGGGCAACGCTCATGGTTGCGGCTCCCACCGTTACGCCGTTCCGCTACACGGCGCCCCTCATCATGGTCGCGCCGATCGGCCTCGCGGTTCTGCTGGGCACCGACCGCACCGCTTGGGAGGACTGAGAACCAGGCTGTTCGCCGCGTCAGTCGCAGGCGGTGATGCGCCACAGGGTGACGGTGCCGTCCGGCGTGCGGTCGATCTCCTCGAGGTACTGGTGGGGCAGCCGGTCCAGGGCCTGACCCCACAGCGGCTCGCGGCCGCCACCGGTGGCGCCGTCGGGCACCGTGCTGTCGGTGTAGTAGTAGCGCACGCCCCGCTGCTTGAGGATGCTGCACACCCGCGGATTCGACCCGATCTCGTGGAGGTGGCGTCCCAGCCAGCCCAGGTCCTGCGCAGGTGGTTCCGGCCTGGAGGGATAGACCACCCTCACCCCGGCCACGCTCCACAGGTAGGCACTCCCGTTCGAGGGATTCCCCAGGACGACGGCGTCAGCGGGCAGGGTCGAGGGAGCACGGCGGATGAGGGCGAGCTCCTCATCACTGAGCATGGTGCCGTAGACGATGCGCGAGGGGTCGTGGATGGACTGGAGGATCTCCGTCTTGAGGCTCCAGCGCCAGGCGGGGGCCAGGACGAGCGAGGCCAGGAGCAGGCAGGCAGGCACGTTGCGCCTCGCAAGCATGCCTGCCCGACGTCGCCATGAGGGCCGCTGCGGGCGGTCATCAGGGTGAGGGGCGGAGGTCCCCTCAGCACTCTCCTCCGCCTCGTCCACGCCCCTCCCCCAGCGGCGCTGCGCCTCGGCGACTCCCCAGGCGGCCAGGACGAGCACTCCGATCGTGACCAGTGGCATGATGCGGGCCCGCTGGGTGTACCAGGGCCCGGCCAGGGCTCGCAGCGGCCACTGCGGGCCGGCCGCCAGCAGGATGAGGACGATGGCCAGACCGGTCCCCGCGCACCAGCGCCGCATCCCCGGCGTCCGCCAGGCCGAGACCGCCCCGAGCAGGGCGAGACCAGTCACCACGGCGTTGCCCAGGTACCAGGGGGTGTACGTGGCCAGGAGCGGGTGGTCGGTGAGGACCGCCCAGGTCGTCTCGGGCAGGTTCCCGCCGGGGCGCGGGTAGGCCATGACCGAGGCCAGGGAGGAGCGCATCACCCAGGCGCCCGCGGCGACGACGATCACTCCACCGGCCGCGCCCCCCAGCAGTGCGGCTCGTTGGGCGCCACCGCGACGCCACCAGCGGGTGAGAAGCGGCATGAACGAGGCCAGAGCCACCGGGCCGCCGAGAACGGCGAGGTTGAACAGTCCGGCGCCGTGGGCGGTCACGACGCCGATACTGGCCAGCGCCGCCATGGCCAGCGCACCGGCCCGGACGGCGGGACCCGCCTTACCAGGAGCGCAGGCCCTGACAACGAGGGCCAGTGCCCCGGGCAGGACGGCGAGGCTCAAGGCATAGGGCCAGGTGCTGGTCAGGAGCAGCAGAAGGCTCACCACCGAGCCGGACAGCGCTGTACCGGCAGCGAGGACGACGCCGTCGGCAGCGGTCGTGGAGGAGCGGATGCGGCCAAGCACCTCGCGCAGCAACGCCGCCACGCCCAGTGGCCAGATCAGTCCGGCGGTGACCAGCACCAGGACATTGGCGCCGACGACGACGCTCCCGGGCAGGAGGACCGCCAGGGCGTGCCAGCCGGTCGGGTAGTAGCCGACGGCACCGTCGTACATGGAGGCCAGCCCGCCGAGCGGTGAGGCATCGCCCTCCTGGCGCATGAAGGCAACGGCGGAGAGGTGGAAGACGGCGTCGGATGCCTGGGGCGGCGACTGCGGGCCACGGGTGCCGATGAGGGCGGGCAGGACCGTCATGAGGCCGGAGAACCCGACAGCCCCGGCCACCAGCCTGGTGTCCCGGCGGCTGAGGGCCGACGGCATCAGGACGGTGCCGGCACCGCCAGGACGGGCTCCGTCGCGCGAGCGCCCCCCGGAGCGGGTCAGGAGGGCCCCGAGGATCACCCCGGCCACCCACAGCCACCCGGCGGGCCCGAGGAGGAGGTCGCCCCTGCCCCAGCGGATGCCGAGCGCCCCGGCGATCACCGTCCCCGGACCGACAAGTCCCAGAAAGAGCGCAGGGGCCGCCCCGATTCCGGTGATCCCGCGGATGCCCCAGGCACGGGCCACCTGCCACCCGGGGAACAGCGCCAGGGCGACCGCGACGACCACGGTGGGCCACACGGTCCACCAGGAGCCGTCACCGACCGGGCTCATCGCCGGAATCGAGCCGACCACCACGCTCAGAGCGCCTCCGGGGTCACTCGCCTCCGCCGATGGTCAGGCGCGGCACGCCGGTCCACTTGCCGGCGTCGGTGGCGCGGCGCCCGTCCAGCAGGAGGCGCAGCCCGGGCAGGTCGGCGGCGGTGAGCTCGCCGTACTCGGGGTGGTCGGCCTGGACGATGGCGACGTCGACCTGCTCCCCCAGGTGGTAGGGGGTCCAGCCGAAACCGGCCAGCTCGTCGTCGGTGTACATCGGGTCGTGGACGAGGACCTCGGCGCCGGCCTCACGCAGGGCCTCCACGGTAGGGAAGACACCGGAGAAGGCGGTCTCCTTGACCTTGCCGCGGTAGGAGGCTCCCAGCACGACGACGCGCAGTCCCTTGAGGGAACCGAGCACCTCGGTGGCCCGGCCCACCACGTAGGCGGGCATCGTGGCGTTGAAGGTGCGGGCGGTGCGCACCACGGAGGCGTCGGGGTCGGTGGACAGGTAGAGGCGCGGGTAGACCGGGATGCAGTGCCCGCCCACCGCGATGCCGGGGCGGTGGATGTGGGAGTAGGGCTGGGAGTTGCAGGCCTCGATGACGCGCTCGATGTCGAAGCCGGCCTTGTCCGCGTAGACGGCGAACTGGTTGGCCAGACCGATGTTGACGTCGCGGTAGGTGGTCTCGGCGAGCTTGGCCATCTCGGCGGCCTCGGCGGTGCCCATGTCCCACACGCCGTTGGGGCGGGGCAGGTCGTCGCGCTCGTCGAAGTCGAGGACGGACTCGTAGAAGGCGATGCCGGCCTGGGTGCCGGCCTCGTCCAGGCCGCCCACGAGCTTGGGGTAGCGGCGCAGGTCGGCGAAGACGCGGCCGGTGAGAACCCGCTCGGGGCTGAAGACGAGGTGGAAGTCCGTGCCCTCCTTCAAGCCGCTGATCTCCTCGATCATGGGCTTGAAGCGGCCCCGCAGGGTGCCCACGGGCAGCGTGGTCTCGTAGGAGATGAGGGTGTTGGGGGTCAGGTGGGCGGCCAGGGAGCGGGTGGCGTCGTCCATCCAGGCGAAGTCCGGCTCCCAGGTGGCGTCGTTGACGAAGAGCGGCACGACCAGGACGATCGCGTCGGCGTCGGGGACGGCCTCGGCGTAGTCGGTGGTGGCGCGCAGAGCGCCGTTGCCGGTGGCGGGACTCAGCGCGGCGAGCTTCTCGGCCAGGTGGGCCTCACCGGGGAAGGGCTCGGTTCCGGCGTTGACGGCCTCGACGACGGCGGGGTTGACATCGACTCCGATGACCTCGTGGCCCTTGTCTGCGTACTGGACGGCCAGAGGCAGTCCGATCTTGCCCAGGGCGACGACGGCGATGCGCATACGGGTTGGTCCTTCCGACGGATCAGGCTGAGGCTCAGGTTGATGCTCAGGTGGCGGCTCGGTTAGCAGCCCTCCGTATGATACGGCGCTTACCATGTCCACATGCACGACTTGGACCACACGGACCGCACGGACACGTCCGCTCCCGGATACCGGCTTCACCTGATGTCTCCGACGTGGACGCACAGTCCCTCGGGCCCTGAGTCCTCAGCGTCTCCGGCGTCTCCGGCGTCTCCGGAGTCTCCGGCGTCGCCGGCGTCGCCCTCACCCCTGTCAGGCCCGCACCACCTGTGGCGACCGCTGCCGCCCAGGACCGGCGAGCTGGAGTCCTTGCGGCGCGAGCAGCCCACCCGGCGCACGGGATCATGGACCCTCATCGAGGCGGGTGACGGCGTCGTGCGCCTGACCACGGACCGCACCCGTTCCCACCACCTCCTCTTCACCCGCGCCGGTGACACCTGGGTCATCAGTGACGACCCTCAGGAGCTGCGCCGGCACGCTCCCGCCTGGGTCCGCGACGAGCAGGCCGCCGGTGTCTTCCTCCACGCGGGCTTCACGCCGGGGACACGGACGCTTGCTCATGAGGTGTACGCCACTCCTGCGGGCTCGGTGGTGGAGCTGCGGCCCGACGGGACCTGGAGCTGCCGCTCGTGGGACACCTACCGCTACGACGCCGACCCGATCACGTCCCCTCAGGAGTTCGCGGGCGTCTTCCGCACCGCGCTCGACACCGCGGTCGAGCGCGTCCTTCAGGACACCGACGGCCGCCAGCTCCTCGTTCCCCTCTCCGGCGGGCTGGACTCCCGGCTGCTGGCCGTCTGGCTCAAGCGCCACGGGGCCCGTAACGTCGTGACCTTCACCTACGGGGTGCCGGGCAGCACCGAGGTCGCCATCTCCCGGGGCGTCGCCGAGGCTCTCGGGATGGACTGGTTCACGGTCGACCTGGACCCCGCCGAGGTGGCTCGCACCTGGGCCGGACCCGACGGCGTCGGCTTCCAGAAGCGCACCTGGGGCCTGACCTCCCTGCCGCACGTCCAGGACTGGTACGCCCTGCTCCGGATGCGCCGGGACGCCCTGATCGACACTGACGCGGTTTTCCTGCCCGGTCACACGATCGTCGGGAATATGCATGACGAGCACCTGCTCGAGGGCCGACCATCGCGCAACGACGTGCTCGCCGCCGTGGCCCGGCACCACTCGCTGCTCCAGGGCGACCGCAACGCGTGGCGACACCTGCCCCTGCTGCGCCGGGCGGTGATGCAAGGCGCCCAGGAGGTCTCCTTCCCGACGCGCCGGAACGAGGACCTGGCCGGAAGCGGACGCTCCATCCAGGAGCTCCTGGAGTGGGTGAACCTCCAGGAGCGCCAGGCCAAGTACATCAACGAGTCGTTGAAGGCCTACGAGGCCTTCGGATACGGCTGGGCGCTGCCGATGCTCGACACCGAGCTCTGGCGCACCTGGCTGCGGGGATCGGAGGAGCTGACCGCCACTCGCGACTGGTACGCGCAGTTCACGGCGGAGGCCTACGCCGAGGCGACGGGCACCGCCTCGCAGCTCTTCGAGGCGCCGGCGGCTCGGATCCCCGCCGGGCCACGGCGCCTGCTCATGGCGGCACTGACCGTCACCGGCACCCGCACGGCCCTGGCACGAGCAGTCTCCATGAGGACCATGCTGCACCATCCCATGGCCTTCGAGGCGTTCAACGCCCCCATGCCCCGCACGGAGCAGATCAGGCGCATGGCTCGAGGGGCCACCTCGACGGGCCTGTGGGCCCGACTGTTCCTGGAGGGGACCTGGAGCACCGAGCCCGTCGTGCCCATGAGTACGGGCGACACGCAAGACATGAGCTGAGGCGCTCTCAGGGCATCTGCGGCTGTCAGCTGAGGCTGTCAGCCGCAGATGTCGATGCGCCACAGCGCGGCTGAGCCTCCGCTGTCGATGAGGGTGAATCCGCTGGAGGTGTCAACCCCGTACAGCCCGGGACGGATCTTGCTGAGCTGGGAGTTGTTGAAGCGAATGTCCTTGTCGGCGTAGAAGTAGCGGATCCCGTGCTGCTGAAGGATCTCGCACACGTGGGGGTCGGTGCGGATCTGGTTGAAGTGCTCGCGCAGGTAGATCCCGTCCTCGTCGTCGGCCGCCTGCCCCGGGAAGACCCACACGCTGCGCATACCGGTGAGGATGGGAATGTATCCCGTTCCAGCCACCGGGTCGCCGATGACGACGGCGTTGTCCGGCAGCTCCTCGGGCAGCCTGCGGATCATGTCGAGCTCGGCCTTGTCCGCGATGAAACGGGTGTCTCCGTGTACCGGCAGGTAGCCCTCGCGCACGTCGGAGGCGATGGCCTGGCTTCCGACCGCCGTGGCGGGCGCGCACAGGACGACGATGATGCAGGCGGCCGCGGCCCGGGTCACCAGCGAGATCGTCGAGTCCGCCAGGCCGGTACGGGCCAGGACGCCGCGCAGGCCTGAGGCGATCCGGGCGGCGACCGGGGCGAGCCACGTGCGCAGAGCGTCCAGGGCGATGACGACGAGGAGCACGGCCAGGACAGCGGTCATCGCCTTGAGCCGGTGGGGGTTGCGGTAGAACAGGCCGGTGATCGATGAGAGCACCGGGATGGGGGCGATGGCGGCCAGGATGAGGGACATGCTGAAGACCCATGCCACCACGAGTTCCCAGCTCCGCCGCCGCCACAGGCAGATCGCAGCGCCCAGGACGCTCAGAATCGTCAACGGCATCTCAACCCACTCGATGGCCCAGCCGCCGAAGTAGTCCAGGGCGACGGGGATGAGGAGCTTGGTCACCGGGTTGCTCCAGTCCAGCTCGGTGTACCTGCCGAAGTGGTGCTGCTGGGGACCGGGGAGGAAGACGAAGGCGACGAGTGCGACCACCGCCAGCACGGCGCCGATCCACCGGGCCGCAGCCTGACCGCGTCGCCCGCAGCGCCAGCTCCTGCTCCCCGAGCCCACCGCGTAGCACAGGATGATGCCGAACAGCGGCCACAGGAGCATTGCCGCCGCCGAGGTGTGGATGAGGCAGGACCCGGCGAAGAAGGGGATGATGGCGCTCAGTGCCATGGCTGCCCGGCCCAGTGCGCCCCGGCGGGATGCGCTCTGGTCGCGAGCCGCCACCACCAGGAGGGTGCGGGCGCGTCGCCAGCACTCGATCGACATGGCGATGACGGCCGGGCACGTGGCCACCGCCATGCAGTAGGGCCACAGCGCGGCGCCGTAGGTGAGCCGCCAGGGGAATACCGGAGCCAGAAGCGAGGCGGCCAGTGCCAGGTAGGGGGCATGGCGGACCTTCGGCAGCGCGGTACGAGCCAGGTAGACCAGGCCGAGGTACCACACCAGCGCCACCGCGAGCAGCAGGACGTTGTTGGCGATGAGTGTCTCGCGCCAGCTCCACGCGCCCAGGCTGGCGACCTGGTGCCACACGATCGGGTAGAAGCCCGCGTGGCTCGTCAGCCCGAACATGCCGGCGTTCGGGTTGAACATCGAGGCGTAGTCCTCACGCTCGATGATGGCGACCTGCATGTAGTGGTAGAGGGCGTCACCGCTCTGGGAGACGGCGTTCGGTGGGATCGTGAGGATGACGGGCAGTGCGGTGACGGCCCAGAACACCAGGACCGTCAGGAAGAGCCTGCGCTCGGCGCGTCCGCCATCGGTGCGCATGGTCATGCCCTCTCGCTGGTCCTCGGGCATGAGGAGGATCCCCGGGTCCCAGCGATCGATGAGACGCTTCATCGTGTACGCGGCAAGAGCCAGGATCGCGGTCGTCACCATGACGGGGATCCAGCCCCAGGGCTTGCCGACGGCGGCTTGGAAGAGCCCGTCGGCGGTCAGGACGAGGGCGCTGATGGTCGGGGCCAGCGCGACGGGACGGATCCCTCTCATCCCGGCGGCGCGCAGCACGAGCCATCCGACCCCGAAGAGCGCCGAAAGAAGCAGGACAGCGGTTGGCAGGGTGTTGAACCAGTCGACCAGGCTGTTGGTCACCAACGTTGTTCCTCACTCACTCGACGTACGTCACTGAACTCATCGACCTTCTTGCTCGCGTCATCGGCCCCGGCGATGACCTCCTGCACGATGCGAGCGGCGGACTGCCCCGTGGCACGCAGCGAACGGTGGTCCTCGACCCAGTCGTGGAAGCGCTGAGCCGTCGCGGGCCGCGCACCCGAGGCTGTCTCAGCATCGTAGACGTCCAGCGCCGTGCGCATGGCCTCGGCTACTGCCGCCGCGTCGTGCTCGGCCGCCCACCCCAGGTCGAAGTCGCGCAGGTCCGCGGACACCGGCCCGTCACCGGCGAAGAGCACCGGCGTGCCGCAGCCCAGAGCGGAGAGGACCTTGGTGGGGTAGGCGAAGTCGTATCCCTGCCCGGGCTTGATGGACACCAGGGCCGCGGCGGCGCCCCGCTGCCATACGGCGGCCTCGGCCGCGGGCACGGCCGGGTGCATGATGACGGCCGGAGCGCCGTCGGCCCCCGCGGGCAGCTGGGAGGCGGCTTGAGTGATCTCCTGCCAGGCCGTTCCCCGGCCCAGGAAGAGCAGCTGGGCCTTCGGGTGAGTACGACGCACCTGAGCCAGGGCGTGAACGAAGACGTCGGCGCCCTGCCACTCCGACGCCGTTCCGGCGTAGACGAAGTACGGGCCGCTCAGCCCGATCTGCTCGCGGTCCTGCTCGGAGGGAGTCGGACCGTGGGCGTCGAAGACAGCAGTGTCGATTCCGTTGGGCACGACCCGGATCCGCTGCGCCCAGGCGTCATCGTCCTCCACCGCGTGCACGAGCTCGGCGACGGACTGGGCGACTCCGTCATTGACGGCGATGACGCGTGCGGCCCCGCCGACGGCGAAGGCCTCGAGCCTCTCGACGGCCCGGACGACGACGCCGGCGGCACCGGTGGAGGCGGCCGCCGCCGACCAGACGTCCGCGGCGTACCACACATAGGGGATCCTGCGCAGGGCCGCCACCGCCCGGACGACCGCGCCGGTCGTCGGGGGCGGCTCAACGAGGATCGCCTCCGGCCGAGGGGCCGTCAGCAGTCTCAGGGCCAGGGGCAGATCGAAGGAGAGATAGGGCACGTAGCCGCGCAGGTAGCCCGAGGAGTCCCGCAGGACCGGCCAGCGGGAGACCCGGACCCCGTCAGGATCGGGGTCGGCCTGCGGCGCGTCGGCCGGGGCCCGGCTGGTGAGGACCCTCACCGCCACCCCATCGGCCGCCAGCGCCTTCTCCACGCTGTCGAGCCGAAAGGACGCAGCAGCGGCCTCGGGCAGGTGGATGCGGGTAGCCACCAGGACACCGCCTCCTCGTCCGGAACGGGCGCACCGACGTGACGTCGCCGCCGTCGCCAGCGCAGCCGCGGTGCCACCGAGGACCAGAGCGCCCAGCGACGCTTTGAGAAGGCCTCGCGCACTCATCGGATTCCTCCCGCTCGCAGCGCACGGGCCTGGGCGAGTCCGCCGGCCCGCACCGCCTCCATGTCCTTGGCGACCGTGCGAGCCCGGCTGAGCCAGGTGTGCTCCTGCCGAGCCTCCCGGGCCCGGCCGGCGGCCTCGGCGACCTCCTGGGGGTGTTCGAGGAGTCCGCGCAGCAGCCCGGAGAGCTCGCTCGCGTCGTAGGGAAGGGTCCAGCCCGCGCCGGCGGCGCCCACGACCTCGGCGGCCAGGGTCCCCTGGGAGGCGATGACCGGTTTGCCGCGTCCGAGGTACTCATAGAGCTTGACCGGGGAGGCGAACTCCCGATACGGGTCGGGCTCGACGAACAGGACGCAGAGGTCCGCGCGCTCGTAGAGGGCGGAGAGCTCCTCTCCGGAACGGTGCACGACCTCGATCCGGCCGCCGGCCGCCTCTACCAGGTCGGCGTACTGGTCGCCGGCCGCCTCCCACTGGTCGGGGCGGGTGCAGATGGTCAGGCTGGTGCCGGGCACGTCACGGACGGCGCGCAGGCACTCCTGGAGCCGGTAGTGGCCGCCCAGTCCACCGATGTAGAGCAGGTGGAGCTCGCCATCGGCACGGGGCGAGGGCGCCTCGTCAATGATCTCGCAGCCCGGGGGCAGCGGGGCCATGCGCTCCTCGGGGAACCCGGGGACGTGGGCGCCCATCCGCATCGAGGGCAGGTAGAGGCGGTCGATGTAGCGGGAGTACCAGGCGAGGTCGTAGCGGTAGACGCAGCCCATGGCCGTGGCCACCGCGGTCCCGACCCGTTCGCGGTAGTCGGGGAAGGCCCAGTAGATGTCCCGGTAGAACAGGGACGTGGGCACGCCGTGTCGGTGCACCAGCCGCATGAGCGCCGGATCCACGAAGGGGTGGGGCGGGAGGTGACGCGGCTCGGTCAGCATGGTCGGGATGGTCGCGCACTCGGAGTAGAGGAACTCGATGCGCTCCCCGCCCCGGAGGCGGTCCCTCAGGGCTCTCAGGCGGCGGGATCGCTCCCGCGCCGAGCCGGTGACGTCCAGGACGGTGTAGCCGAGCTCCCGGAAGGCGTCGAGCATGCGCACGGGGCGGATACCGGAAGCCGACGACGCCTCCCGATCCAGGGGGAAGGGGGCGTGGTAGACGATCGCAGCCATACGGTGCCTTGCCTCCTTTAAGGGGTATCTCAGGAACCAGGCGCGGCCGCACCAGGCAGACAGAGCAGACAGACTCGAGCGCAAGTGATAGTACCATCGGCCGATCACAGTTCTGACACGACGTCGGCGAGCAGCGTCCTCGCAGTCGTAGTGAGGAACCCGGGCCGATGGCCGGCGAGGCACAGTCCTTTCAGTACCGTCTCAACGACACTCACGACCGTACGAAAAGGCGCGCGCATCCTCGATGCGCTGATCTCCGATGGCACCGGAGCCTGCGGAGTCACGGTAGAGTCTCGGCCATGCGTGTCATGTCAGTAGTGGGCGCCCGGCCCCAGTTCGTCAAGCTAGCCCCGATCGACGCCGCTTTCCGAGAGGCCGGGATCGACCATGTGATTGTTCACACCGGGCAGCACTACGACCCGATGCTCTCCGACGTCTTCTTCAGCGACCTGGGGATCTCGGCTCCTGACGTCCACCTGGGAGTCGGCTCGGGATCGCACGGGGTGCAGACCGGCACGATGCTCGCGGCCATGGACGAGACCATCGAGACCCATCGCCCCGACTGGGTCCTGGTCTACGGGGACACGAACTCCACGCTGGCCGGTGCGCTGTCCGCCGTCAAGCTCCACGTGCCCATCGCCCACCTGGAGGCGGGCCTGCGGTCCTTCAACCGGGCCATGCCCGAGGAGATCAACCGGATCCTGACCGACCACGCCGCCGACCTGCTGCTGGCACCGACCGAGGTGGGGGCCGCTCACCTGGCCGACGAGGGACTGGCCGAGCGGACCGTCGTCGTGGGCGACGTGATGACCGACATCCTGTTCTCGGTGCGCGACTCCGTCATCGACACCCCCTCCCCCGTCATGACCGAGCTGGACCTGCCCGAGGGCGGCTACTCGCTGGCCACCATCCACCGGGCGGAGAACACCGACGATCCCGAGCGCCTGCGCTCCATCCTGGAGTCGCTGGCGGCGGTCGATCACCCCGTGGTCCTCCTGGCCCATCCGCGTCTGGTGGCCAAGTGCGACGAGCACGGCATCACCCTGGGCGACTCGGGCAACCTGCGGATGCACCCGCCCCTGGCCTACCCCGAGCTCGTCGCCTCGACCCTGCACGCCCGCGGCGTGGTCACCGACTCCGGAGGCCTGCAGAAGGAGGCCTTCCTTCTGCGCGCGCCGTGCACCACGGTGCGTCCCCAGACCGAGTGGGTCGAGACCGTCAACCTGGGTTGGAACGTCCTGGTCGAGCCCGGTCAGGCCCTGGTGAGCGCCGCCTCCCGCCCAAGACCGACCGAGCCGGCCGAGGCCGATGCCCACCCCTACGGGGACGGCAACGCCGCCACCCGAGTGGTCCAGGCCCTCACCGAGCACCTGCCCGGCTGATCGCCTCCGCACCGACTCCTTCAGCGGCATCATGCGCGTCACCATCGTCACCACCTGGTTCCCCACGAACCGCTCACCGGGCCTGGGGGTCTTCGTGGCACGCCACGCCGCCTCCATGGCGGCAGCCGGCCACGACATTCGTGTCGTCCACCTCGCCTCGGCCTCCGTCAACGACGGCGTGCGGCACGACCGAGTGATGGGCCTGCCCGTCGTCCGCCTGCCGATGACGCTGTCGCGGCCCCATGAGCTGCTCACAGCCAGGCGGGAGCTGGAGGCTCTGACTCGGGGCAGCGACGTCGTCCACACCCACGCGGTCTCCACCCTCCTGCCCTACGCCCTGGGCCGGCCCCACCAGCCGTGGCTCCACACGGAGCACTGGTCGGGGATCGCCCAGCGCGGCGCCGAGCTCGGCTCCCTGGCGCGGGCGGGCGCCCAGGTGGTCCTGCGTCTGGAGCGCAGGCCCGACGTCGTCACCACCGTCTCCGACCAGCTCGCCGCCGACCTGCGGGTCTATCGCCCCCGTGGCGAGATCCTGACGGTTCCCAACGAGGTCACCATGCCTGAGGATCCGGCGCCGCGCCGCAGCATCGAGCTGGGGCGCGACACGTTACGGATCATCGGCATCGGGGGGCTCATCGAGCGCAAGCGCCCGGACCTGGCCGTCGAGGTGGTCGCGGCGCTGGCGGAGCAGGGGGTGCCGGCCCGGCTGACCTGGGTGGGTGGCGGTCCGCTGGCCGAGCGCTGCACCGATCTCGCTGAGAGCCTGGGCGTCGACCTGGAGCTGACCGGTCAGCTGCCGGGCGACCAGGTTCAGCAGGTCCTGGCCGACAGCGACCTCTTTCTCGTGCCCACGCTCGCGGAGACCTTCTTCCTGGGCGCCGCCGAGGCCGTCGCCGCCGGCCGGCCGGTGGTCACCAGTGACCGGGGGGCGCACACCAGCTTCCTGGATCCCTCGGTGACCGAGATCGTCAGTCAGGACGACCCCGCCACGTGGGCGAGGGCCGTCGTCGACGTCATGGGACGTTGCACGGACCGCACGGCGCGCGACATCCAGGACACGCTGCCACGGGCCTTCTCCCCCAGCGAGGTGGCGCGCGCCTACGGTCGCGCCTACGAGACCGCCATCACTGAGTACTCCCGGTACTCCCGGCACTACCGGTGATCTCGCCGCATGCCTGCTCGTAGAGCTCCCGACAGGCCTTGACGAAGGTCGCCTCCCCGAACCGCTGGCGAGCACGGGCCCGGATGGCCTCGGGGCAGTAGCCCCCGGCGCGGATGGAGTCGGTCACCCGGGTGAGCGCCTCGGTCAGGGAGGCGACGAGGGCGTTGTCGTCCGCCTGGGCCGCAGCGGGCAGGACGAGGCCGGTCTCGGGCTCGACCATGAAGCGTCCCGCCCAGGTGGGCGTGGCGACGCAGGCCAGTCCCAGGGCCTGGGCCTCGGCCAGGACGGTGCCCCCGGCCTCGACCTCGCTGGCCAGGACGAAGACGTCACTGGCGGCCATGAGTCCGCCGACCTCGTCGTGGGGCACCCGGCCGGTGAAGGTGGAGGTCTGCTCGATGCCCTCGGCCCGGGCCAGCTCTCTGAGGGGCTCGATCTCGTGGGTCTCCCCTCCGACGAGGAGCAGCCGCGTGGGCTCACGCCCGGCGGCGAGATCGGCGCGGGCCAGTCGGGCGACGGCGCGGATGGTCTCCTCAGGGCGCTTGTTACGCCCCAGGTGGGAGACGTGGCAGACCGTCAGGGCCCTGGCGCTGTCGCCCTGGCGATCCTGATCGGCGGGCCTGGGGACATCGAAGACCTCGTCGTTGACCGGCAGGGCGATGCTCCTCCACTCCCCGAGCCGCCAGTAGTCCCGCAGGGCCTCGGCGAAGGGGGTGGAGACGACGGCTCGTCCTCCGGCTCGTTTCAGGTCGCGCCGCAGGGCCCGATACCGCCACCCGTGCACATTGCGGTCCGTCGAGCTGGGACGGTGCTCGGTGATGGCCAGTCCGGCGCCCCAGTGCTCGGCGGCGTAGCGGCCGACGTGGATGCCGGTGAACACCGAGTGAGCGTGCACGACGTCGGGATTCACCCATGCCCCGCCATTGCCGGGCGACTCGGGCAGATTGCGGATGGTCTCCTCATAGAGCCGCACCGCTCGGGCGGCCACCGCGCGAGCCGCCACCCGGTCGCCGGGCAGGGCGCCCTTAGGGATCGTGGGCACCGTGCCGCGCACGACGACGATCCCCTCCTCGACATCCGCCGTCAGCTCGCGGCGCGCCTGCCAGAAGGAGACCGGCTCCAGGGCGATGACGCCCACTCGCATCCTGCCGCGCTGAAGCATGCGCGCCTGGTCGCGGAAGAAGGATCCGTTGTGGGGGCGGTTCCCGTCCGGGTACCACGAGGGAGTGAGGACGATGTGCACGTCACTGCTCCTCATCGTGAGAATCGGTCGCGGGCACGGAGGCGGAGGGCTCGGGCTCACCGGCGGCCTCGTAGTGCCCCTCATTGGCCTCCGATGCCGGGGGGCGCGAGTCGAAGCCGCGGGCTGCGGCGTCGGCCATGAGGATCTGTCCCACGAGGATGACGCACATGATGGCGCCCAGGACGTAGGTGGTCGTCAGCAGCGAGTACGGGCTGAGCCAGAGCCAGGCCAGGGGGACGGCGGCGTAGACCACCGAGAAGATCAGCATCCAGTCCTGGTTCTCGGTGACGACGAAGAGGTTGGACAGGGGCGAGGTGACCAGCAGGATGAACAGCCAGGGGGTCAGGGCCCGGGCGAAGTCACCCGACTCGACCCACTGGCCGCCGAAGAGCAGGGGGAAGAGCCACGGCGAGACGATGAAGAGCAGGGCGAAGGGAATGGTCCCGATCATCAGGACCCTCTTGATGACCTGACGCACCAGCGGGCGCATCTGTCCGGGCTGCAGCGTGGCGAGCTTGTGGAAGAAGACCTGCCCCACGGCGGCGTTGATGAGGGCCAGCGGAACCTCCAGGCAGGTCCAAGCCAGGTTGAACTGCCCCAGGCTGGCCACCGAGTAGGAGCCCACGAGCAGGTTGATGCCGTTGAGCCGCACGGCGTCGACGAAGGCGTTGAGGCCGTTGAGCAGCGGCATTCGCCGGTAGCGGCGGGCGACCTGCCACAGGCTGGGCGCCTCGGGCGGCAGCGGCCGGTGCAACGGCTTGGCCTTGCGCCCCAGATTGACGAAGGCCCAGAGCTGACCGATCGTCTGACCGAGCAGCAGACCTCCGACACTGACCATCCCCGCCGCCCCCAGGACGAGCTGGCCGAGGGACTGCCCGACCTGCTGCTCGACCCGGTTGATCGAGATCGTCCGGTAGTCCGACTGGCGGTTGTACCAGTACTGGAGGAGCTGAACCGTCGACAGCAGCAGCGTGGTCAGGCCCAGCAGCGGCATCCAGGCGGCGACATCGTTCCCCCACTGCCGGGCGATCAGCGGCTTGAGGAGGAGGGCCGCGACGCTCGTGACCACAGAGACCACCACGATGGACACCATTCCCAGCCGGGCGCAGGCCAGGGCCCAGGCGTCCTTCTTGGGCAGCATGATCGTCATGTCGTAGCGCAGCGCCGCGACGGCAGTGATGATCAAGACGATCGAGGTGTAGCGCGTCAGCTGACCGCGGTCCGCATCGGAGAAGATGCGGGTGAGGACCATCGTCATGCCGAAGACGATGGCCTGGGCGGTGGCCGTCCCGCTGACCAGTGTCAGGACGTGGCGCAGGAACGGGGAGGACTCCATGACCGAGCGGACCCGGGCGAAAATCCCCGCCACGGGTCCGCTCGAAGCGACTGACCGGTTCAGAGCTCGACCGTCCGGTTCTCGCTCGCCGAGGTCAGCACCGCCTCGACGACGTTGAGCGTGGCCACGCCCTCGTCCATGGTGACGTGGCGCTGGGCCACGCCGCGCACGGCGTCGCGGAAGCTCTCCTGCTCCAGGGCCAGCGGCTCACGCTTGGGGATCGCGTAGCGGATGACGTCGCCCTCGCTGACCCCCCGGAAGGCGGCGACCTGGTCCCAGGTGGAAGCCACGGTGCCGTTGGCGTGGAAGGTGAGGTCCCCGGTGAGGGTGTCCGCCACGAAGGCGCCCTTCTCCCCGGTGACGATCGTGACGCGCTCCTTGAAGGGCGTGAGCCAGTTGACCTGATGGCTGACGATGATGCCGCCCTCCAGCAGACCGGTGGCCACCATCATGTCCTCGGTCTGACGGCCGGAGCGGTGCGTGACCTGTGCGGACACGGAGGTGTAGTGGGCGCCGGCGACCCAGGCGGTCAGGTCGATGTCGTGGGTGGCCAGGTCCTTGACGACGCCGACGTCGCTGATACGGGCCGGGAAGGGGCCCTGGCGGCGGGTGAGGACCTGGTAGACCTCGCCGAGCTCACCGGCGTCGAGGCGCTCGCGCAGCGCCCGCAGGGCGGGGTTGCAGCGCTCGATGTAGCCGACGGCGCCCACCAGGCCCCGCTCGGCGAAGGCGGCGGCCACGCGGCGGCCCGCGGCGGCGTCGTGGGCGATGGGCTTCTCCACCATGGTGTGCACGCCGGCCTCGGCCAGGGCCAGGGCGACCTCCTCGTGGTAGACGGTGGGGACGGCCACCATGGCGGCGTCCAGTCCGGCGTCGATGAGGGCGTGGACGTCGGGCAGGACCGCCAGCTCACCGGCGACGCCGAAGCGGTCGCCGCCGGGATCGGCGACGGCCACGAGATCCATCCCCTCGGTGGCGCGGATGACCCGGGCGTGGTGACGCCCCATGGAGCCCAGGCCGATGAGACCCACGCGCAGCGGGTTGTCCGTTGTGCCCTTGTCCGGCAGGTGATGGACCGCGGGCAGCCCGGTCGTCGTGGCCTGGCCGTCGAAGGCGACGTTCTCACCCATGTCAGGCACCTGCCTTGACGGTGGCGGCCACGGCCTGGCCGATGCGCTCCAGGTCCGCCTCGCTCAGGGAGGGGTGCACCGGCAGGGAGAGGCACTCGCGGGCGGCCTTCTCGGTTCCGGGCAGCTCGAGGCCCTCGGCATAGTGGGCCAGGGAGGCCAGGCGGTGGTTGGGAATCGGGTAGTAGACGCCGCTACCGACCTGCCACTCCTCGCGCAGGGCGGCCTGGACGGCGTCGCGCTCGGCGCCCGTGGCCCCCTCGAGGCGGATCGTGTACTGGTGGTAGACGTGCGTGTAGCCCTCGGGGACGAAGGGGGTGACGACGCCGTCGACGCCTGCCAGCAGCTCATTGAGGCGCGCGGCGTTGGCCTGGCGGGCAGCGGTCCAGCCGGCCAGCTTGGTCAGCTGGACGCGGCCGACGGCGGCGGCCACGTCCGTCATACGGTTGTTGAGGCCCACCAGCTCGTTGGCGTACTGCTGCTCCATGCCCTGGTTGCGGATGAGGCGGCAGCGGCGGGCCAGCTCGGCGTCGGCCGTGGTGATCATGCCGCCCTCGAGGCTGGTCATGTTCTTGGTGGGGTAGAAGGAGAAGGCGCCCCAGGCCCCGAATGCGCCCACGGGCCTGCCGTCGATGGAGGCGCCGTGCGCCTGGGCGCAGTCCTCGAGGACGGCCAGGCCGTGGCGCTCGGCGATGGCGAGGATCTCAGGCATGTTGGCGGGCAGACCGTAGAGGTGGACCACCTCGATGGCCGCCGTGCGCTCGGTGATGGAGGCCTCGATGCTGGCGGGGTCCAGGGTGAAGGTCACCGGGTCGATGTCGGCGAAGACCGGCACGGCGCCGCTGATGGCCACCGAGTTGCCGGTGGCGGCGAAGGTGAAGGAGGGGACGATGACCTCCGGGGCCCCTCCGGCGCGCTCCTGGAGCTCAGTGGCCAGCGTCGCCACGTGCTGGGCCGAGGTGCCGGAGTTGACGGCCACGCAGTGGGCGCCGTCGACGACCTGGGCGGAGAACTCCTCCTCGAAGGCCTTGACCTGGGGCCCCTGGACGACCATGCCCGAGGCGAGGACGGCGTCGACGGCGTCGCGCTCCTCCTGCCCGATGATCGGCTTGGCTGCTGGGATGAACTCGAGTGACATCAGTGGGTGACCTCTCGGATGGTGGTGGATTCGGAGCTGGACTGCGTGCCGTTCCCAGTACCGGGCTCGGCATCGGACTGCTCGTACAGGGTCCCGGTGACGGGGCAGCGCCAGCGCGGGGCGCCGTCGGGGCCGGGGTCGGCGGGAACAAGGGGCTCGCCGGCGCGCCCGACCCAGCCGATGCGGCGGGCTGGGACCCCGGCGACCAGGGCGTGGGCGGGAACGTCCTTGGTGACCACGGCGCCGGCGGCCACCGTGGCCCAGGCACCGACACGCACCGGGGCGACGCACACGGCGCGGGCACCGATCGATGCGCCCTCGTCGATGGTGACTCCCACGGGATCCCAGTCGGCGGCGGACTTGAGCGAGCCGTCGGGGTTGACGGCCCGGGGGAAGTGGTCGTTGGTCAGCGTGACCGCGGGGCCGATGAAGACCCCATCGGCCAGACGGGCCGGCTCGTAGACGAGGGCGTAGTTCTGCACCTTGCAGCTGTCCCCCATGACGACGCCCTCGCCGATGTAGGCGCCGCGTCCCACGATGCAGTCCCGTCCGAGGACGGCGTGCTCACGGACCTGCGCGAGGTGCCAGATGCTGGTGCCCTCTCCGAGCACGGCGTCCTCGGAGACATCAGCGGACGGGGCGATGCGGGTGGCCACGGCGACTCCTGTGCGGGCGGCTCGGACCGCCCTGACGATCGTACGATTCCGGTCAACCTGGTGGCTGCCGGAAGCCGTGCCGCTCCGGCCGCCGGGGGCGGCGGGCGCTGCACGACCTGCCCCATCCTAGGGGACTCCTCCTCACGAGACGACGCCTGGGCACGCCCCGAACGAGACCTACCCCACCAACACCGACCGCCCCCGCCTCCCGCAAGAGGGCTGACACCAACTCATCGCGTGCAAGAATGCGGAGGTGACTACCTCCAACGCAACGCAGACCGGGGACCCCACCCCGGTGTCCCCGGTCACCGACACCTGGCTCGTCATTCCCTTGTACAACGAGGCGACCGTCGTGCGCGAGGTCATCTCCCAGGCTCGCAAGATCTTCCCTTACGTCGTCGTCGTCGACGACGGCTCCAAGGACGCCTCGGCCCAAGAGGCTGCAGCCGCGGGGGCCGTCGTCGTGCGCCACCCGGTCAACCTGGGTCAGGGAGCAGCGCTGCAGACGGGCTTCTCCTACGTCCTGGAGAAGACCAACGCCGACTACATCGTCACTTTCGACGCCGACGGCCAGCACTCCACCACGGACGCCGCCGCCATGGTCGCGGCGGCGCGCGATGAGGGGCTCGCCGTCGTCCTCGGCTCACGCTTCCTTGAGGGCCCCTCCCCGGTGGGCTGGCTCAAACGGGTCGTCCTGCGCACGGCGGCGGCCGTCAGCTCGCACACCTCCGGCATGCGTCTGACCGATGCCCACAACGGCCTGCGGGTGATCCGCCGCGACGTCCTGGCGCAGCTCGACCTCAAGCAGAACCGGATGGCGCACGCCAGCGAGATCATTCGCGAGATCGGCGCCACCGGCATGCCCTGGCGCGAGTTCCCGGTACACATCGTCTACACCGACTACTCCCGCTCCAAGGGCCAGTCCCTGTGGAACTCGGTCAACATCCTGGTCGACCTGCTCTTCACCTGAGTCCGATACGGAAGGCACAGCCCATGACTCATCAGTTTGCCGCCCAGGTCACGCCGATCACGAACCACCAGTTCTACATCCAGGCCGCCCTGATCCTGGCCGTGATCGCCGTCGGCTGGATGATGCTGCGCACCCCCGGCGGGGCCCGTCATATGGCCGCCCGGAGGCTGGTCACCCTGGCCTTCGTGGCCTTCGCCGTCTTCAACATCACCTTCCCCTGGGTGATGAGCTCGATCGCGCACCGGATGGGAGTCGGGCGAGGCACCGACTTCCTGCTGTACGCCCTGGTGATCGCCTTCCTGGCGCAGATCCTCTCCTCCTTCCGGCGCAACAGCGCCCGAGAGCGGCAGATCACTCACCTGGCCCGGCGCATCGCCCTGGACAACGCGCCCGAGCCGCCCGCCGCAGCACGACTCACCCCTGCGACTCACGACTGAGCACTGCACACGGCGCGCCCGGAGGGCGCCGTGTGCTCTCCCTTCAGCGCCGGGAGGCGAGGACCTCGAGCTCTTCCCGCAGGTGCAGCCCGCCGGAGAGCAGCCAGCGCACCGGCGCCTGCCACGGGGAGTCGTAGACGCCGCAGAGGTAGTGCCGAGCGGAGGCGTGGTGCGCCCGGATCATCTTCTCCGGACGCGCCTTCCAGCTGGCCCCCTGCTCGTGGATGACGACGGAGTCGTTCACCTGCACGTTGAGCCAGCCGGCTCGCCCGACCCGTTCCCCCAGGTCCACGTCCTCGAAGAACATGAAGTAGTCGTCATCGAAGCCCTTCAGGCGTCTCCAGGCGGCGGCGGGCAGCAGCAGGCAGGCACCGGAGAGCCAGCCCACTGTCCGGGTCCCGTCGCAGCCCCCCTGTCCGGCAGTGTGATAGGCGGCGGAGAAGGGGTTGGCCGGCCAGATCTTGCCCAGAACGGCGTGCCCTGCACCCTTGACCAGGGAGGGCAGGGCACGCCCGGAGGGGTAGACGGTGCCGTCGGGGTTGAGCAGGAGGGGGCCCAGGCAGCCGGCCGCCGGATTGGCCAGACCTGCATCGATGAGGGCGTCGAGACTCCCCGGTTTCCAGACGAGATCGGGATTGGCCACCACGATCCAGTCCTCCTCCAGGTCCGCGGCCGCAAGGTTGGCGCCCGCCCCGTAACCGAGGTTGGTGCCGTCCCCGACGACACGCGCCCCGTGGCGCTGAGCGGCAGCGGTGACGACATCGTGCTCGGTGCCGTTGTCCGCGATGACGACGACGAGCCGACGCGCCGTCGCCGCGGCCAAGGAGGCCAGGAAGCGCTCCAGCTCCTCGCCCGGATTGAAGGCGACCGTCACCACTCGCACACTCTGCTCGTCGGGGGCACCGGCTGCTGATGCACCGACGGTGTCCGAGTCCGATCGCCCGCCCGGTTGGCGGATATCTCCACCCGTCTCCACATTAGCCCTCCCGCCAGTCGAGGCGGCGGCCGGAGCCCCTGAGCGCTCCTCTACCTGATCCGAAGCGCTGAGGGGAGTGGCCGAGGTACTGGTCGGCGTGGGTTTCGCAACACTGGTCACGGAGAGAGCCTAGCCCTGTTACCCGTGTGAGGGGCTTCACCCCTCATTGGGTAAATCTCATGCAACAGGTGTAGGGAGGCCCATATGGATCTCCTCCCTCATTCCCTATGATCGCTTCCGTGCCTCAGTTCAGTAAGCCGCGCGCGCGGCACTCATCCAAAGAGCTCGGACGCCGTCTGGCCCGCCGAGCAGGGCTCAGCCTGCTCGCGGTAACGATCTTCGTCGTCTCCGCCGCGGGCTTCGCGTGGCACAACATCCAGTCGCGGATCACGTGGTTCAACGTCGACAGCCTTCTCTCCGAGGACGACCGGCCCGGCACCAAGCCGCCGGACAGCTACGAGGGTCGAGCCGTCA